>NZ_JBBORD010000001.1:0-127500 GCF_038004245.1 Paenibacillus sp. FSL W7-1287
GTGAACGATCAGCCCATTCACGTCCTTCTCTTTTTCAAACGCCTGAGCGAACGTCTGAAGTACAAGCTGCTTGTCGTTACGCAGGCTCATGTGATAAGCAACGATCTCATTGTTATACAAGTCTTTAATAGCGGAAAGGTATAGCCATTCCTCTCCAACTCGATATTGTGTGATATCCGTTACCCACTTCTCGTTGGGTTTCTCCGCTAGAAACTTTCGCTCTAATACGTTTTTCACTACTCGATCACCAATATTCCATACTCGATTATTTCGGTATTTACGCCTAATCCTAGCGCGTAGTCCCATCTCCTGCATCAAACGAAGCACTTTCTTGTGGTTTATGCAAAGTCCGTGATCTTGCAGCAGAAACAGTTGAATCTGGCGGTAGCCATAGACCTTATTGTAACGTTCGAAAGTCGTGCGAATAATTTCTTTTGTAATCTGATCTTTATCTACTTTCTTACGCTTCAAATAGGCGTAGAACCCACTTCTGGAGATTCCGACCTCCCTGCATAAGGCTGTAACGGTATAATCTCCCCGGAGCTCTTCAACGAGCCGCTGCTTCTCTGGTACACCTCCGCCTTCGTAATTTCCAACCACTTTTTTAGGACAGCATTCTCCATTTCTAAGCGTCTGACGTAGCGATTATCATCGACATATTCCTTCCGACGTCCACGGGTATCCATTAACCCAAACTCTCCCATTTGGTTATAGCGACGCATCCATACTTTTAGCCTGTCAATATCCACGATCCCAAGCTCCTCAGCCACTTTAGCCTTTGTCATTCCTTGAAGTCGCATTTCAATTGCCTTCTTCTTTGTCTCGAAACTGTATGTCACAAACTTTTGCCCCTTCTTTGCCATAACGAAAAGCACCCCCTATAGTTGTACATCGGTTCAAACACCAAGGTGTTTTTACAATGTCTACTATAAGGGGTGCACTTCAATTAATAGTCGGGGTTTTTGCATTTCATTGATTTTACATTTTATTTCCATTGTTATAATATGAAAGTAAATCTTAGTATATTTATAGTAATATTAATGGGGGTACTAATGGAGGAAAAATGGTGGCTATTATTTGGAACAAATTTCGACACATTAGATTATGAACTTCAATATTACTTATATCATTCTTTTTACCACTTTGCATACAAAGAAATTATATTTATTATTAGGGACCACTCACTTGCAGATGATATAATTCAAGAATCATTTCTAAAAGCAACCTCAAAACGTAATCAGCTTAAAAAACTTGATTCAGGTAAAAGCTGGGTCAAACGCATTATTCGTAATCAAATGCTCGATTTATTAAAAAGTAAGAAACATCGTCATTGGACTAGTTTGGAAAGCGTCTATATAGATAGTAAAAAAGAACACTTTAATATTGAGGTAGCAGCTAGCATTGAATCTAAAGTAGAAACTTCCCTGCGTAACCAGATGCTTCATGAATCGATTCTGGAACTAAAGCCTGAGTATAGCTCTCTACTGCTTAAATACTATATGGAAGATAAAACGTATAAAGAAATTGCCGATGAATTAATGATTAGTGAACAAGTTATTGCTCAACGTCTGGTACGCGCAAGGAAAAAATTATTAAGCCAATTCTCAAGAAAATGGGTTGATGAAGATGAATAATATCGAGAATAGAAAATATGAGAAATTGATTGAGGATTTATACCAGGACATTGAAGTTCCTGACAGCACACCGTCTTGGAATGCTTTACAGGGACGACTGAATCGAAGAAAACGTAGAAAAAAATTAAGTAATCAAATCAAAATTATTACTGGTGTTGTTTGTGCATCGATAATAATAAGTATTCTGTATTTTGGTGAAAATGTTCCGCAACGAGCATATGCACATGTATCTGATTTTTTCAATAATGTGGTCCAGATTTTCTTAAAGAAACCTATAGATAATCCAGATTCAGCTTTAACGTTACCCCCACCAGCTTTTCAAGATCAAAATAGCGAGATACGTTCTCCGGAAAAAGTTAGTTTGGATGAAGCTAAACAAAAACTTTCGTTTAACCTCCTCCTTCCTATTGATTTACCTAGTCAATTGCAACTGAACGAAATTCGAATATTTAAGGAAATGGATGGAGATTATCGGGCAGCTTACTTGGAGTATTTTGATTCAGCAGATAATTTAATTAAAATCAATCAGCGCCTAATCTCTGACAATTCCTCGATAATGACAGAAATTCGAGAGGGAGCTGGAAGCGTTAAGAATATTATGATTGATGAACAATATCCAGCTATTGTCTTAGAAATGCCTGATGGTACGCTATATATAGAATGGATCGTCCAAGATGTCAAAATGTTATTATCTGGCCAATTATCCGAAACTGAAGCAATAGAATTTGCGAAGTCATTTCAACCCTAAAATAAACGGGGCTGTCCGAAAAGTGAGATAGTAGCTAAGGAAACTGGATAACGTCATCTAGATTCCTTAAACTTCACTGTAACCCTCAAGAGCTTTTTTGGACAGCCCCCATTCACATCCATCTAACTTGTTTAGTTAATAGAACTATTTTGCTCCGGGGAATACCTCAATCCTTTTCAGATCCTCGCGATTTAACAAGATAAAACAGGCACATAATCGAGTAGGCCTATGCGCATGCGCATAGGCCTCTCACAGATCCGGACATGCGGGTCATCGCATCCGGCTCCTCCAGTGACTATCCCCTCTGGGGATGAAGTTCTTTGTAAATCATAGATAGACTGCAAAGACCGATTTCTTCAAACCATTGATTTGGCATCGCATATTGAGCATAAGTGGAATGAGAACTGCGCCATGCTGTCATACGTAGCCCAGGTAGGTCACGGCTTTTCCATCCTCTTCTACGCATCTCTCGGTGAAGTTTCCGCACCTTTCTCCAGCTTCGCAACTGGACAGAACGAAGCCTTCTTCTTATCCATTTGTCCAGATCCCGAAATCTCATCTGTACATCTGCCATTCCGAAATAGTTGCCCCACCCACGGAGATAGGGATTCAATTTTTTCTTCACCAATTGCTGCACATCCACCGTTTGGTTTCGTCTTGTGATTTCCTTCACACGTTTCTTGAATTTTGTCATCGCTTTATCTGACGGTACCATCCATTTCCCTGGTTTGAATTCATGCCCAAGAAACTCGAAAGATTCCCTCTTGCTATTGACGATTTTCGTCTTTTCTGGATGAATGATAAGTCCCATTTCTCTCTCTAGCAGCTTCGTTACCGATTTTAGAATCCGCTCTGCTCCTTTTTGCGTACGACAACAAATCACAAAGTCATCTGCATAGCGTGTCAGTCGATGCCCGCGTTCCGTCATCGCCAGATCTAACGGATGTAGATAGATATTGGCTAGCAGAGGGCTGATGACTCCCCCTTGTGGTGTGCCCTGCTCATTTAGGTGAAAGCTTCCACCGTCTAGGATACCTGCCTTCAGGAATTTCTCCAACAAAGTTAACACACTTCCATCGACTACGGTTTCTTTCACCATGCGGATGAGCTTCTCATGCGGAATGGTGTCGAAATAAGACTTCAAGTCTGCATCAATCACATATCGATATCCATCGTTTAGATCTTGACGGATCTTCTTCAATGCCATGTGTGCACTTCTTCCCGGTCGAAACCCATAGCTACAATCCATAAACTTTGATTCATAAATCGGTTCCAATATGCGCCTCGTTGCGGCTTGAACCACTCGGTCTCCCACGGTAGGAATGCCCAGCGGCCTTGACGTTCCGTCTGCTTTGGGGATGTAGACACGACGTACGGGTTTTGGGTGATACGTCTTGTTCTTTAGTGTCTGCTGAACCACTTCTAGATGGTGTTCCAACTGCGATTCGAATGCCTGGATGGTCATTCGATCAATCCCTGCTGAACCTCGGTTTCGCTTGACCTCTTTAAAGGCTTCCTCTAGGTTTGGCTTCGCCCATATCTTGTCGATGAGGCTGTACCATTTGCGTTCCTTTTGATTTACTCCTTCACGAGAGTGATTGGTTGTTCCTTGTTCTTCCATGTTCGTTTTCCTTCCCGATTTCGTTCCATGATTTGTAGCCTTACGGCAATCTTCATTTCCAAAATAGTACTCGCCCCAGACGGCTTCTCCTTATGTTCATTCCCCGGATCTACGCACATCCTAGCTCCCCGGCTTCTGTCTGGCACATGGCTTCTCTCCATCTCTCTTCTTCCACGGTTTCGGGCTTCACACAAGTCTTCGCCTTTTGAGTCGAAGCTTGTATTGACGACATCGCGCCAATTCATTTGCCTTTGCGGTCTTTCCGGCAAACTTTGTAACTACTATCCCTACGTCTGACTTCTCACCACTCTTAACATTGCCTTGATCCTCACGATCTCGAGCAATGGTTACCACTTGATATGGAAATGATGAGATCTCCTTGGGTCACGTCAACCGACTTTCCCCCGAATCCAGTCCTCTTAACTTACGGAGTCTATGGTGGTACAGGACTTCCTCTTCTTTTGCAGAGTTATCCGACTCCGTCAGCCAACATGGTTAAACCGCCTATTCCGGGTTTTGCCTTCGCATCCTCCGCACGCATTCTCGCGAACTACGCACTATGCGTCAGCTATGCACTTCCGCCACCTGCGGTGTGCTGGAGACTTTCACTCGTTAGTCGATTGCGCTGCCAAGCGCACAAAAGACCCAATAAGATGACCTTTTTCAAGTGTCCATCTTATTGGGTACATTTTATTTTCTCGCCCAGCCTTTTAATATTTTTTAGGGACTCATTGTACAGCCCCTTTTATTTAGTTAGTGGTAACAATATTGAGTCAGAGTATCTAGTCCCTGCTTCATAGGTATCACCATATATGATCCAATGAGAAGATTTTGTTCTATAGTAATAACCTTTTGCTACAGAAACGAGTATGTGTGATTGATAAGCATATGCCGAATCAGTATCGACAGAGGGAGAACCACTTATTACATCAACCCAAGACGAACCATTCCATCTTTGTAGAGTTAATTCAACACCTATTTCATCCATATGGACAGTTCCGTAAGTATCTCCCCATATGTTTATTCTTTCATCCGAAAGTTCCGATATGTAACTACCTCCTCTTTCCAGGTAAGAGTAGTCTGGATCAAATAAAGTAAAAGGTTGAATAATTTCTGGTGGCGGTCCTGTTAAGGCTCCTGTTTTGTGGGATGAAGCTGCTTGTGCATTAATAGGATAAGCAAACATAAGAATCATTACAATAGATAGAATACAACTTAAAGTCCTTCTCATAAGAAAAATCTCCTTCCAATTTGAATTACGATGTATAAGACGAAATATAACCCGTTATTATGACGGTATAATTACAAATTGTTTCATTTTATAATGACGTAAATTACTAATATAGTTAATTAACTTACTTCTTGTGTATACAGAAAAAGCACCACTATGAATAACACATAGTGCTGCTTTTTGCAAACAAAAATTTATAGTATAAATTAATCAGTATATCGTCTCTGAATTATAATTATTGTCAATATTGCTAATAGGACAGAACAGATAATTTGCTTAAAAACGATTATAAATACCTTAAGTGAATCAAATTCTTGCTCCAACATTTGACCAGTAAACATTACTAGTGCGCAGATAGAAACAATTAAGAAATAGGATATTATAGAATGCCTATTTAATAGTCTCGAATTCCACAACTTTGAAAATTTTGGTTTCTGATGAAAAATCACTAAAATACATATTGCTGTAATACCAAGGAGAAGTAAAGATAATAAATGTTTTACTAGCGATAATAACATTACTGAAGGTGTTACTAGACGTTCTTCCGTTTCGCTCGCCGCTACTGACGGAATCACTTGGCCAATTGCTACGTGATGGGCACTCTGTATCCCCCGTGCGTGAACGTTGCCATGATACAGCAGCGCAGTCACTAACCATTACTAATGCTTCGCCTATGCATTCCTAACGTAACAGCCATCGCATCGCTCATCATTGCACCGCCGAGATCGCCCGCTACAGCATCGTCATCACTGCACCGCCGAGCATGCCTGCTACAACGACAACCCAAGGCGGTAACTTCCAAAAGACGAGCATAACGAACAATAGTGCCGCAACAACAAAGTCGGTCGTAGTCGCAATCGTTGTTGTCCATATCGGATCGTACAGCGCAGCTAGCAATATACCTACGACTGCAGCATTCATGCCATGAAGAGCGCCCTGCATCTTAACACTGCGGCGCAGCTGATTCCAGAACGGCAGTGCTCCAATTACCAAAAGAAATGCCGGCAGGAATATAGCGATAGTGGCGACGATCGCACCAACTATGCCATTCATCATCGCTCCTAAATAAGCCGCAAACGTAAACAGTGGTCCAGGTACAGCCTGTGCTGCACCGTAGCCTGCCAGAAAATCCCCTTCACTGATAAGTCCTGATGGTACAACCTCCTGCTCTAGCAGCGGAAGCACGACATGCCCCCCACCGAATACAAGAGAGCCCGCTCGATAAAAGCTATCGAAGATTACAAGCCAATCCCAATTGGCATAATGCGTAGCCACTGGTAACAGAATAAGCAGCACGAAAAATAACAATAAGCAGCTAGCAGCAAAGACCTTTCGAATCGGAATCTCAAGCTGCTTCTCATTAGCAGTCACTGCATGGCGATATAGCAATAAGCCGACACTGCCAGCTACGATAATGACTAGCACTTGGGTTACTGCCGACTGCCAGAGTAATACCGTCGAAGCAGCAAGTATCGCTATGGTCGCTTTGGACCTGCTGTTAGCCAGCTTTTGTCCCATACCTAATACCGCTTGCGCAACGATAGCAACAGCAACGAGCTTCAACCCATGAATCCAGCCGAGCTCCCCTAGCCCACTGCTTTGCAGAATTAAGGCAAAGACGACAAGCGCTATAACGGAAGGCAGTGTAAAACCTAGCCACGCCATCATTCCGCCTAGCAGCCCCGAGCGTATAACGCCGATACCGATTCCAACCTGACTGCTTGCTGGTCCCGGCAAAAACTGACATAACGCAACGAGGTCAGCATAGCTGCGTTCATCCATCCATTTTCTTCGCTCAATATATTCGTTATGGAAATACCCTAAATGCGCGACCGGTCCTCCGAATGAGGTTAAGCCAAGCTTGAACGAAACTGCCAACACCTCTAGCAGCGCTGCGGCTTTATTTTTCGGCTTAGAGCTCTGTTCGATCCTTGCTTCATTGCCTTCCATGAAAGTTCCTCCATCGTCCATCTATCGATTTTCTACTAAAACAACGTAACTTCACTCGACTGCTTTATAAGCTCCTTTCATCATAGGAAATAGGCAAGCTTCAATCAATACATGGATTGTAAATTTTTCAGGATTTGTAAACGTCATGCTTAACACTTCGCTCGTATTGCATCGCATGTTTGTGTGCTATAATACAGTGAAAATACACTATGGATATAAGGAAAGACGAGGAAAGCATCATGCAAGAGATTACAGGGTATAAATCGATTGCCCTAGACATCGCTCAACGAATTGTAAGTGGAGAATTTAAAGTGAATAGTAAGCTTTCTGGTCGTTCTTTGCTTGCGAGTCAGTATCATGTCTCTCCAGAAACGATTCGTAAAGCCATCGGACTTCTAAAAGATGAACAGATCGTGCTCGTTTCACAGGGCAAAGAAATTTTAGTTCTCTCCGATCAACACGCGTATAACTACATTACTAAACACAACTACCTTAAATCTGCATATTCGCTAAAACAGGATTTGCAGGAGCTGCTCAAGCTTAAAAAGGACCTTGACCAACGCTTTGAATCAACATTGAAAGAGATTATTCAAGCATCAGACAGACTACAAAGTCTTAAGCCCTATCATCCCGTCGAGATCAAGGTTGCTGAACAGTCACATGTTGTCGGAAGAACGATTGGTGATTTACAATTTTGGCAGCATACAGGTGCTACAATTATTGCTCTTCGTAGAGGCACAGAAGTATCCATTTCGCCAGGACCACATGTCATTATATGGGCGGATGATGTGCTCGTAGTTGTCGGTGACGGTCAAGTTGAAGAGCGAACAAAAACCTACCTTAACCTGAGCCAACCAACTAATTGAATATAAATGATAGAGTAAAAAAAACGGTTAATTTCTTAGCGAAGAAATTAACCGTTTTTTTTAATTTTTGTATAATATATCTCAACCATAACTAACAACTTGTACTAAACATATAGGTTGTTAGTTACAAAAATGTGTGTTATAGTACTAACTAGCTTAAAACCGAAGCTCATTATGCGTATATTGTTCGTTTGCACTTTTTTACATTAATTTCCAATCATATACTAGCATAGCGATCTTCTGGTTTAAGCCATGCCTTACTACTTCATCTTGCTACTTTCAAGAATGAGCATCAACGAATAGAAGGAGGTCAGCTATGATTAAATTCAAAGCGATAAACAAAACGTACAATGATGGACATCAAGTTCTGAAAAATCTGAATCTTACAATTAATCAAGGCGAAATTACTGTATTAATTGGACCCAGTGGCTGTGGTAAAACAACGACGATGAAGCTTATCAATCGACTTATCACACCATCTTCCGGTGAGATTTTGTTACAAGACGAAAACATTGCAAATTTAGATCCAATTAAGCTGAGGAGAAAGATCGGCTATGTTATTCAAAACATCGGACTCTTTCCTCATATGACGATTGCACAAAACGTTGCCGTCGTTCCTCGATTATTAAAATGGGATAAGAAAGAAATCAATGCTAAGGTCGACGAGCTGCTCAATCTTGTAGGCTTAGATCCTAATATTTATCGAGATCGTTACCCTTCCGAGTTAAGTGGAGGTCAGCAACAAAGGGTTGGTGTAATCCGAGCACTCGCTGCCAATCCCGTACTGATTCTAATGGATGAGCCGTTTAGTGCACTCGATCCCATTAGTCGAGAGCAGCTGCAGGATGAATTAGTTCGCTTGCAGCAGGAAATAAAAACAACGATCGTTTTCGTTACCCATGACATGGATGAAGCGATAAAGATTGCTGATACCATCGTCATAATGAAGGATGGAGAAATTGTTCAAGCAGGAGCACCCGAGCAAATATTGCGCCACCCTGCCAATGACTTCGTTAAGCATTTTATCGGATCAAAGCGTATGCAATCCGTTCAAGCCATGCAGGAACCTACAGTTGACGACGTAATGGCCGATCAGCCTGCCGTTATTCATCCTTCACGTGGTCTTGCCTATGCAGTGAAGCTAATGGAATCACGCAAGGTCGATTCACTATTTGTTATTGATAAAAATAATAAGCTGCTAGGCAGCGTCTCTATCTATCAGATTCTCGATCAATACAAGGATGAGACAAAGCTTGTTGCAGATGTTATGAAGCCAGCCCCGCATGTTGTGCTTTCAGGAACCTCGCTGTCCGCCGCATTAAACCTTATGAATGAACATCAGCTTTCGAATATGCCGATCGTGAAGCAAGAACATCAATTTGTTGGTCTGATCACAAGAGGTTCCGTCATCAGCCATATGACAGAGCTCTATACACCAGAGCATATCGGAGGCGAGATCCATGCCGTTCACTAATACGATAAGCAGCTTTCTTCAATTTCTACAGGAGCGCTACCCCGACATTTTAGTCGCAACGCGCGAGCATTTAACGATCTCCGTCATCTCCATTCTGCTAAGTACGCTCATAGCAGTACCTGTAGGAATGTATTTGGCTAATAACAAAATTAAATGGCTGCATAGTGCTGTATTCTCTATAGCCAATCTCTTTCAGACCATTCCAAGCCTGGCGCTGCTAGCGATATTGTTACCTTTATTCGGCATAGGCATGAAGCCGGCTATATTCGCACTTTTCCTATATGCGATATTGCCTATACTGCGTAACACTTACGCAGGCTTTCAATCGGTAGATCAATCTATCGTCGAAGCAGCTAAAGGGATGGGCTATAGTGCATCACAGCGATTATTTTCTATACAGTTGCCACTTGCATTTCCGTACATTATGTCCGGACTGCGTATGACGATTGTATATATTATTAGCTGGACGACGCTTGCCGCACTTGTCGGTGCTGGTGGCTTAGGACAGCTTATTGTATCCGGCATTGGCGTGAACAAACAGGAGCTTGTGCTTGCAGGTGCGCTTGCAGCTATTCTGTTAACCGTGCTTACGGATCAAATTCTTGGCTTTATTGAAAAACGAGTATTTCGAAAAGTAAAGGCAAACTAAAGCTTTATACGATGCAATCATCTTTATTACAAAACTAAAACAAGAGGTGTTTATTGATATGAAGAGGAAAGGTCTTAAACTTATAACCGCTATTACCTTGCTCGCAACCGTGGTGCTTTCCGGCTGCAGCAATGGGGGCTCACAAAAAATTACGATTGGTACACAGACGTATTCAGAGCCTAAAATTATTGCGGAAATGTACAAGGCACTTATTGAGGAAAATACAGACATTACGGTTGATATTGTAGCCGATCTAGCTGCAAGTCCAATCGTTATTCAATCCATGGATAAAAACGATATTCAAATGGCAACGCTCTACTCTGGAGAAATCTTCAATAACTATTTTGAAATCGAAGATACGAAGGATCGTCAGGAGGTATTGCGGCAAGCACAGCAAGGCTTTGACGAAAATTATAATTTTAAATGGTTCGATGGGTTTGGCTTTGAAAACACTTATGCCTTTACAGTGCGCAAGGAGCTAGCAGATGAATATCAATTAACGAAGGTTTCTGATCTGAAAAACTATGCAGATACGATGAAGCTTGGTGTAGATACGACGTGGCTTGAAAGAGATAACGATGGCTACCGCCCATTCCAGGAGCATTATGGTATAACCTTTAATGACGTATTTCCAATGGAAATTTCACTCGTCTATCAAGCAGTAGCAGATGAGCAGGTCGATGTCGTTCTTGCGTATACGACAGACCCAGGCATCAAGGAGTTCAATCTGCAAACGTTAGAGGATGACCTACAGTTCTTCCCTCCATTCGATGCGTCACCTGTACTTCGCAAGGATACGTTAGAGAAGCACCCTGAGCTAGAGGAAATTGTGATGACACTCGTTGGCAAAATCGATGCGGCAACGATGACTTCATTGAACTATGAGGTTGATGTTAACAAACGCAGTCCGAAGGAAGTGGCTGTTGAGTTTTTGAAAGAAAATAATCTATTAAAGAGTGAAGCTTAAGGATGTGATCGAGTTATGATTCTACAAGCAAATGGAATAGGTTCATTCATGCAATACTTGAGTGACAATGCATCCAACCTGCTTCAACTCACACTTGAGCATATTGTCATGGTCATATGTGGCCTGGCTCTTGCATTATTAGTCGGAATTCCTTTAGGCGTCCTATGCACTCGCTCCGAGAAGCTGGCCTCTGTTATATTGGCAGCAGCAAATGTCATTCAGGTTATACCAAGCTTAGCATTGCTTGCGATTCTGATGATGTTTCTTGGGCTAGGCTTTAAGACGATTGTTGTTGGCTTATTCTTCTATTCCTTACTGCCAATCATTCGAAATACGTATGTTGGCTTAAAGGAGATTGATCCGAATATCAATCAAGCAGGTAAAGGCCTAGGTATGAATAACTGGCAGCTGCTTATTAAAGTTCAGCTTCCGCTCGCCCTGCCATTTTTAATGGCTGGCTTCCGCGTCGCTGCGGTTATCGCCATCGGGGTTGCTACCCTAGCACCGTTAATCGGTGGTGACGGCTTAGGAAGAGAGATTTATGCCGGACTCAATATGCGTAACAGTCTTAAAATTTATGCCGGTGCCATTCCCGCGGCTCTGCTTGCCATAGTAACAGACATCGTACTCGGCAGATTGCAGGAAAAGTGGAAGGCTAAGCATAAAAAACCAACGATGAAGCAAGATGCTGCGGGGCAAGATCAGGCAACAATGTCCGCATAAGCATTTAAGCTCTTATTGGATCATCTGAAAAGCATCAGCGACTTAAATTCTAGCTTTTAACTAACTGGGAGGCAGCCTCTATCGAGGCTGCCTCCCTTTATTATGAAAAGCTACTCCCCAACAAGCTGCTTATACTCGGCTGCATATATAATAAATTTCACCCTTACAAGCGAAAATTCCCCCTATTCAATACGAGTAAAGCTACAGCACAATAGAACTACAGACGAGAAACACAAATGTATACAAAGTTACCAGTTACATACATTTTGTGTCATTGTCTTCGTTTTCAACCATTCACTACATCGTAGAGTTCTCTTTAGAAATGCATTGTCAAATCGAAGGGAGAGATGTTTGTAATGAATTTGGTTAACCGTAGTAAAAGATGGTCTACTCGTATGATGCTCATGTCCGTATTACTTCTAATTGTAAGCGCTTTTGGCCCAACGGCATTTGCGGCCACTGCAACCTCGCAGCAAGATAACAGCTACAAGATTGTTGGTTACTTTCCTTCCTGGGGAGCCTATGGACGCAATTTCAACGCTGCGGATATTGACGCCTCCAAGCTGACACACATTAACTACGCTTTTGCTGATATTTGCTGGAACGGTACACATGGAAATCCTGACCCAACTGGCCCTAACCCTCAAACCTGGCCATGCCAAAATGAAGCTGGTCAAACCATCAACGTGCCAAACGGTACAATTGTGTTAGGTGATCCGTGGATTGACGCACAAAAATCATTTCCAGGAGACACATGGGATCAGCCCATTCGCGGCAATCTGAACGAGCTAATTAAACTAAAGCAACAGCATCCACATTTGAAAACGATTATTTCGGTAGGCGGCTGGTCGTGGTCGAATCGTTTCTCAGACGTAGCGGCATCCGATGCGACACGTAAGGCCTTTGCCCAATCAGCGGTTGACTTTATCCGTAAATACCAGATGGACGGCGTTGATCTCGATTGGGAGTACCCGGTAAGCGGTGGCTTGCCTGGCAATAGCTACCGTCCAGAGGACAAGCAAAACCATACGCTCCTACTACAGGAAGTACGTAATTATTTGGATGCTGCGGAAATTGAGGATGGTAAAACGTACACGCTAACGATCGCTTCCTCTGCTTCGCCGAGTTACGCTGAAAACAATGAGCTGGATGAGATTGCTGAGATCGTCGATTGGATTAACATTATGACTTATGATTTCAACGGTGGCTGGAGTAATCAAAGCGCGCATAACGCTCCACTGTACCTTGATAGTGCAGCCGCCCTGGCTAATGTAGAAAATGCAGCCACGTTTAACGCGGACAGTGGGGTACAAGGTCATCTTAATGCAGGCGTTCCAGCTGAAAAGATTGTACTTGGGCTTCCGTTCTATGGTCGCGGCTGGGCAGGCTGTGCACCTGGGGCCAATGGTGATGGACAATACCAGCCATGTACGGGCATACCTGTGGGAACTTGGGAAAGCGGCGTATTTGATTACGGCGATCTCGTTGCCAATTATGTCAATAAAAATGGCTTTGTCCGTTACTGGAATGACGAGGCGAAAGTTCCTTATCTATACAATGCCACTTCCAAAACGTTTATTAGCTATGACGATTCTGAATCCTTTACGCATAAAGTTAATTACATTAAATCAAGAGGCCTCGGCGGCGGTATGTTCTGGGAGCTGTCATCAGACTGCCACGTTAGTCCGCAATATAACTGCAGCGGCACGAAGCTGCTGGACGTGTTGGCTGAGCAATTGAATAACGGCGAAGGTCCAGACCCTGGTGGTCCTGGCACAGGAGATCCTGACACCACGCCTCCTACTGCTCCGACGGGTCTAACCGTTACAGGGAAAACGGCAACCTCGATATCACTAAGCTGGACAGCATCAACGGATAACAACGGAGTAACCGGCTATCAGGTATTCAGAGATGGCACGCTTGTGTCAAGCCTAGCGGGTACTAGCACCACGATCAATAATTTAACGAGCAATACTACTTATGTATTTACAGTAAAAGCGCGCGATGCGGCCGGCAATCTCTCGGACGCGAGCGCTCCTCTAAGCGTTACGACAGACGAAGCAGCTACACCAGCTTGTCCGGTAGCCGAGTGGAATGCTAGTCAAATTTATACCAGTGGCAACCAAGTGGTCTACAATGGAATCATCTATGAGGCGCAATGGTGGACGCAAGGTGAGCGCCCAGATCTATCCGGCGAGTGGGATGTGTGGAGAGTGATCGGTTCTTGCTGACGCGACGACTTATGGCAGGATGAAGTAACTAGAGCTGATAAAAGCTGAAAGTGTGACAAGAAATGAACTCAAAACGGGATAGGCAATGTGCCTATCCCGTTACTTTGTCTGCTCTCGAATGGATTTTCTAAATTATGCAGAGTCGTATGTACTTTCTTAGACTTAAATAGACGACTGCCTCCTGTATGTATCCATCCACTTAAATGCTTCAGTAATAAACTCATTTAATAAACCAGCCATCAGCTGTTTCATTAATCACACTGAATATATAGGCTGCTAACTATTCAAGCAGCTAAATATATATGCGGCTAAACTTCCGAGGCTAATCTCCTCTATCTGAGCCAGCTAGAAGCAATTCTTTACGCTTGTTAGCTTTGTAGCTTGTTAGCTTTGTAGCTTGTTACTCGTTAGCTTATTAGCTTATTAGCTTTTTAGCTTTACTAGCCTGTTTCTCGTTGACTTGCTGGTTTGTTGCTAACTCCGATACCACGTTGCTGTTATACTTCAGGTTCAGCTATTCAGACAGCCGCTCCGCCCAACAACCTCAAGCCAGCGCTCAGCAAGCAAGTAATGTCCGGCAACTGTTGGATGAATACCATCCCATAGCCAAGCCTCCGCTTCCTTCCGCTTTACCGCCTCGTCAAACACGTCCTGCAGCGGTACGTGTACCGCATCAAATTGCTCAGCAAGCTGACGAACCTTCCCTTGATAGTCCGAAATTAATTCGTGCCACATGGCAAACTGCTGCTCAGTAGCTTTTGTCTTAAGTATGAATGGCTCACATAGCACGAGCTGCGTATTCGGCAGCACTTCCATCGTCTCCTCCAGCAGATGACGATACACGCGCTCAAAGCGATCCGTCACACCGCCCGCATCGTTGTGAACAATGCGCCAAGCATCATTGACCCCAACCAGTATACTTAGAATATTCGGCTTAATGCTAATCGCATCCTCATTCCAGCGTGCATATAGATCCGATACTCGATCTCCACTCACTCCGCGATTCACAAAATGTGGATTGCTTTCCGCATGCTCACTGCCCAGCTTGCCCGCAATTATATATGCGTAGCCGTGTCCGAGAATATGATTCAAGTCATTGCCTCGATCCCGATTGCCATCCGTAATCGAGTCCCCTTGAAATAAAATAACTGTATTAGGCTTCATTGCCATTCATTCCTCCCTGGAAAGCGTTTCGTCCTAGCCTCTCACCTCATTGTAGTACGAATGGGCTGGAAGGAAAAGCTAGCATACCGTCTAGTTTTATTGATTAATCGCCTGCTCATGTGCTTCGGAAAACTGCTCTGGCGTTGCAGCCTTGCCGAACAGCGCCTGGATCTGATTCAAGTGCACCTCTGCTGTATCCGCTTCTAGCTGTACATCGGCATATAACGTAATGCTGCTTGCATTGTTCATCTCGTTAAATAGCTCGACATATAGAGCTGGCAGCTCCACACTGCCGGTATCGACCTTCGTTGCCGGAATAACACCTGCATCAGTTACGGCTATTTCGCCCCACTTCTCAACAAAGTAAGCGACAAAGTCCTTCGCTGCATCCTTCACTGGAGAATTCTCAGCTACGAACAGCCCTACTCCAGGACCGCCTACCCAGCTATCCGCGTCACCAGCACCACCTTCAACGACAGGGAATTTGAAGAAGCCTACTTTAGCCTTAAACTCCTGTGGAACGTCTTCGTTAGCAGTAAAGTTCGCAAGCTCCCATGTCCCCATCAAATACATCGCTGCGGTTTCATTATAAAAATCAGCTTTCCCCTCGTCGTTGGAAAGTCCGTTAAAGCCTTTATTGAACGCCTTCAGGTCTACAAGCTGTTGAACCTCACTTGCCGCTTGCAGCAAGCTATCCTGCATATACGTGTCCTTGCCCGCTAATGCACTCGAGAACACCTCTTGCCCAGCAATACGATCTGCAAGATACATATACCATAGCGAACCTGTCCAGCGATCCTTATTACCGAGTGCAATCGGTGCGATACCATTAGCTGTAAGCGTCTCAACGACTTGCTTAAACTCCGCATAGGTTGTCGGCACTTCAAGGTTGTGGTTAGCAAAAATCTCTTTATTGTAATAAATCGGAGCAATATTAAACTCTAATGGCACACCGTATGTTTTGCCGTCTACTTGGAAGGCATCGGTCGTTCCTGACACGAATTGCTCGCCTAGACCATTGCCAAGCAGGTCGTCAAGCGATGCGAACAGTCCCCCCTCTACATACGGCTGTAAAAAGCCTGCTGCCCAGGTTACGCCTACATCAGGCAAGGAGTTCGAGGTCGATAATATTTTTAGCTTGTTTTTGTATTGCTCATTATCAAGCACTTCGACCTTTATCTTTACGTTCGGATTGTCAGCTTCATATTGACCAATGATGTCATTGACCACATTGTTCTGTGCTGTGGAAACACCGTCTGGCCATAAATGCATAAAGCTTAGCGTGACCTTATCACCTGAGGCGTTTTCACCTTGACGATTGCTTGCTGCATGGCTGCCTTCTTTTTTCCCGCTACTGGTACCACAACCAGCAAACACAACAGTTAGGCATAGGACAAGCAGAAGCATCAGCTTTTGTGTTTTCATCTTGATCTCCCCTTTAACTGAAATCGTGTACACTATATACTGCATCAATACCGCGCAATAAACTTCTACCTTCTGCAAGTTTGTACTGGTTGAATAAATCCATTATGATCCCATTCGAGTTTAACGATCTAGTTCATTCTCTTCTGCTCTATTCTCTCTTCTCTTCGTAATAATGCACGCTGAACAGCTTCAATAATGACGGTTTTCTCAATCGGCTTCAGCAAGTAATCCACGGCATCGAATTGAATCGCTTTTTGCGCATATGAGAAGTCCGAGTAGCCCGATATGAAGATGCACATCGGCTTCCTGCTCATCTCATTCAGCCGTTCTACCAGCTCCAGACCTGACAATCCAGGCATTCGAATATCGGAAATCAGTACATCGATCTCATATGTCTCAAGCAGCTCTAATGCTTGAAGTCCATTCTCGGCTAGCCTTATCTCATAATCCTCGGTTAGCCAGCCTTCCATTACTCGTTTAATCCCTTCTCGCGTACGCGGCTCATCATCAGCAATGAGTAGCTGTAACATCAATTCATCCCCCTAGATTGAACTGGTATGTGGAAGCTCACTTCTGTCCCCTGCTGTGAGCTTTTAATCGACAAGCCTTCGGTTTTCTCTCCAAATGACAGCTTAAGTCGTTGATGCGTATTTTTCAGTCCAACACCAAGATGCTTGTCTTGCGTAGCTCCCACCTGTAGCGAGCCTTGGGTTAGCTCATGCGTGACGCGATGCAGCTGCTCGCTGGAGAAGCCAGGTCCATTGTCCTTTACCGTAATCACAAGCTGCTGAGCGGAGTTGCTGCTAACATGGATGCTCAGCTTGCCGCGCTGCAGACTTCGCTCAATGCCATGCTCAATCGCATTTTCAATAATGGGCTGTATCATCAGCTTAGGAATCGGAATGGTTTTGTACTCATCTGCACAATCAATTTCCCATTCGAAACGATCCATAAGCCGCATCTTCATAATGAGCAGGTAGCGCTCCGCATGCTCCAGCTCGGCTCCAATCGTCACCCATTGATCGCTGTCCTGCTTCGTAATGACATAACGAAATACACCACTCATTGCCACGATTACCTCAGCAAGCTCAGATTGACCATTCTCCTCCAGCTCCCAGTAAAAAGCCTCTAATGTATTGAACAAAAAATGCGGATTGATCTGGGCCTGTAATGCTTTAAGCTCCGTTTGACTTTGCAATATTTCTTTTTCATAGACGACTTGGATGAGTGCCTGCAAGGAATCCACCATTTGATTGTATGTATTATTAAGCTCATTAATTTCAATAGAGTTGCTAGTTTCATCAATATGCTTAAGCCCTCCACCGCCGAGTCTTGCTCCGCGCATCGCCCGTATTAGCTTTAGAATAGGTCGGCTAATTCGATCGGCAATGAAAAAGCTTAATATTAAAAACAATATGCTGCTGACGATGAGTGAGATGATGATCGTGGAACGAAGCAGTGCCAGTCCTTCGGTTGCTTTCGTCACAGGTGTCATAATGCTAAGCTCCCAGTCCGCCATCGCGATACTACGCTTAACGTTAAAGTAGCTGCGTTCGTTAATCTCAACGACATCCATATCCCCCGTCGCTTCAGGCAAGGTAACAGCTGCGCTTGCATTGGTGAAAATAACGTTGCCCAGCTGGTCAGTCAGCCACAAAAAGTCTTGATTCTCACTCTGCTCCATATCTGCAACAGAGGATAAATCGAACAACGAGGGGTCGACATGAACGACGAGATAGCCAACATGCTGGAACGACTGATTCATCAAGCGAATATTGCGTATGGTCACAATACTGTTACCGAATCGCTCACTGTAATTCGTCCATACAAGCTTCCCCTGTGCCAAATTCGATAGCGTAATCAATGACTGGGAATACCGTTCATTCAGCCGCTCATTGCTAATCGGCAAGTAGCTCTCATGGTCTAGCGTATAGATCTCTATCGCCCTGATTCCGACCTGATAGGCCTCAAGCTTGCGCACCTCCTGCTGCAGCAGCTGCAACTGGTCGAAGCTTGCTTCTATGCCACTGTAGTCGTCCTGCATCATTGTCTGGACAAGCGCATTCGTCGCTACCTGCGAGGAGAATGTATCAATTTGCTGCATAAGCAGCTCAACATTGGCAATCGACTGCACCGCCGTATTGTTCATATGCTTCTCCGCATTTGTCTGCAGCAGCTCACTTACTTGGACATTGATATAAATTCCTACCGTTAATAGAATCACTAGCATCATACTTGTATATACAACAAACATTTGCTTACGGAACGTATTAAGCTTTGCCCACTGCCACATCGCTATTCCTCATCTCATAAATGATCTACTAATCTAGTTGTTCTAGGAAAACTTCCTACCACTATATAAAATTTAGTAAAAAAAGATATAAATTACAACCATTCATCACACTTTAGGCAAAATAAAACACCATTCCTTGCTGCTTGTATGATACGTCGATACAAGCTAGTCAAAAAATGGTGCTTCCTCTTCCTATGTAATTTGCACTGTAACCACGGAAAACAAACAATTGTCCGCGCATTAAGATAACGCCTACCTCTTATGCTTCCTCTTCCATACGACAAACTGTTAATAAGGGCAACCACGTAATCACGTTGTCTTTGGTATAAGTGGAGAAATTGTCTTGGCTTTCCCTGACATCAACCTGCAGCTGGAGCTGCTGAACAGCATGTAATGGCTGGCAACCATAGCTGAAGGATGACATAATACTCGAGCCAATTGGATTAGAACCAGCTGCATAGGAGGTGCTTCCTTCATCATCTACAACCATACACCGAACCTGTCCCAAAAGCCCCCATTCAAGCTCAGCTTGATCAAGATCGATAGAGATTACTCCCACATGAAGCAGCATATCGTCCTTTAATGCACCTGCAAGCTGCTGCTTCAGTCGATACAATATCGCGTCTGAAGCATAATATTCCTCGGCATACGCTCGAAACATCTTGAGTATGGCTGACATAACAATTGCGGCAGGAAGCTTATTGCCTGATAGACTGCCTCCAAGCATAACGATACGTCTAGCCTGCTCATCATATATATGGAAGAATGTAGTTCCACCTTGTAGCTCATGGCTCTGCCCTTTAATAGTCCAACCGTCAAAGCTCAGCTGCTTATCAGGAAATAACTGCTGCTCCTGTAAATGATTAAAGGTTACGGTCTGTTGTCCAGCTTCATAAGGGGATACGATAGGACACGGCGAGAGTGTATCGGCGATCTTTATATCTAATCGATTCAAATTCACTCTCATCCGATTAAGATCTCCCATAAGATAAGAGGATGCCACGTAAACCGCAGCAATCGCCATCGTTATAATAATAGAAGAACTAGCGATAAGTACGGGCCAGTTCGGCGCAACCCCTTGTTCAATCCCTTCGTAGTTATACCAGAACACACTGATTAGCATGAACAGCAAAATGCCGATAACGATAAACTTGATTCGATTGACCACATTGTATATACGAGGCTGCAGCATTTGAACGAAATGAAGCCGCTTTACCTCTTGCAGCAGAATCCATTTTAGCATGATGGCGTGAATGATTGCAAAAGCTACAAAGGTAGACATATCCAAGAAGAGCCCTTTCCAAAACTGCATCAGCTCTTTCTCTGGCCAAGGCGGCAATCCCGCAGTGTACAAACGATACGTTTGTGCGATAGTAAGCCCTGCCAACGCGTAGACCCAAAATACTTCACTAGGCAATGACGTGAAGTGCAGCCACACGTCATTAGCCTCCATTTCAGCTGTATCCTTTTTAGCTAATTTAGCTGCTCGTGTTAGACGGATATGCGTATATAATATGAGAAAACTAAGCAGCAGCACGTAACCAATACCTACTCCGAACAACGTACGTTGAAATTGTTCAGTTGACCCATAGCTCACAAATTCATTAGAAAACAGCATGCCTGCTACAACGATAAAACCAATACCTCCATACATTGCGTAGCACTTTACGGCTAGACTCTGGTGTATCGAATGTTCCTTCATCCTTTTATCCCCACCTGTAAACCAATCTATTATTATTCCATTTCAAATCTTATTGCATCATGAATAGGATCAAGCTCCAACCAACTTAGGTCATACATTTCACTATTGGACCAATCCTGCTGCCGAATATATACATAACCATTATTTAAGCACTTAATATAAAGTTTAGCTCCAGCTCATATTGAAGCAGTTATCGTCTCTGTAAGTATTGGTATCGAATTGAGTACGTTCTTGATGAAGGGCTGTCGTAACAGCCTGCTCAGATGTGTAGTACAGAGGAATTGATGCTCTTATCGCATCATTATAATTGAGGATTTTCTACCTATATCCCATTATATCACGGACATTTTAGAAAGTAGATACTCCGCTTTATACATATATGCATCCTCTCTATTCCGTTTCGTAAATGATAATATTTGTGTTTTATTGCCAAAACCTTCCGAGATGTGCTTGAGCACCCTTGCCTTTAAGTATTGTTTGTATTAATATATATAATACTTAAATGCAAAAGGAGCGTAGATTGTCATGCTCATTTCCTTGCAGCTGGATAGCGCAGTCCCACTTTATGAGCAGCTTCGCAATGAAATTGTGCTTGGTATTGCTAAGGGTAAGCTTCCAATTGGTGAGAAGCTGCCCACCGTTCGTCAGCTTGCTGAGGATCTAGGCATTAACACGATGACCGTGAATAAGGCATATGCCTTATTAAAGCAAGAGGG
Source organism: Paenibacillus sp. FSL W7-1287 (assembly GCF_038004245.1). Lineage (NCBI taxonomy): Bacteria > Bacillati > Bacillota > Bacilli > Caryophanales > Paenibacillaceae > Paenibacillus > Paenibacillus sp. FSL W7-1287. The sequence continues at coordinate 21,395 of NZ_JBBORD010000001.1, forward strand.
CTATATTGTCATCGATCGACGTCATGGAGCTAAGGTTAGCGGTCAACTCGCTCATCCTATTCATGCAGAATACGAAGCAGCGCTTGAGAAAAATCTCGAGCTGATGATCGCTGAGGCTGTCGTACATGGCATGACGCATGAGCAATTTCAGAAGCTATGCGAAAACACATTTTCACAGATGAATATCCAATCTTAGACAAGAGGTGATTCTATGCTGATGAGCATTATTTTTACTATCCCAACCATCATCCTATTCCTCGTTATCGTCTTAACTTACCGTTCAGTCGCTACCTATAAAAATGGTATGCTGTTCGCCGTTACATTACCGCCCGAAGCAATGGAGCATCCAGAGCTGCAGCAAGTCCAGTCACAATATAAGCAGCAATATAAGCGTGTCTGGCTCTCGATGCTGATTGCTTATATCCCCTTCTTTGCGATGTACAATTGGACTGCTTTTCAAATCATTTACTTTCTACTATGGACATGTACTTTTGTTATCGTCGTTGTCTTTCCTTTTCGTAGAGCATTCCGAGCGACGCTCGAGCTTAAGAGACAGCAGGACTGGTTTGTCGGGAAAAAGCATACGATTCAAGCTGACCTGCGTGCAGCACAGCTGAAAAACAAACGAACGGCACCGCTTGGCCTCTTTATACTGCCGCTGGCACTAGGTGCGCTGTTAACCTGGTGGATAGGAACACAGGATACTCAGCTGTACAGCCTAGGGTTCGGAGCGATTGGCATTACCTTGCTGTTCCTTGTCATTATGCAGCTTATACGCCGCAGCAAATCTACCGTTTACAGTGAAAACTCTGATATTAATATCGCCTTGAATCAATCCAAGCGCAGATCATTATCCTATTTGTTTTTCTTCCTTGCACTAATAGAAAACCTGCACTTTTATCTCATTGCGATGCTTCTTCTAAATGAGCAGGAGGCAATGTCTCAGCTATGGCTGGCTGTCACCATCTCATTCTCAATTCTGCCGATACTGCTTATTGCAGGTGTATACCGCAGCATCCAAACGGTGCAGCGTGATATGCTGGAGCTGGATGGTCAAACCGTATATAGTGACGACGATGAGTATTGGGCTAATGGCTTTACATACCATAACCCATACGATAAAAGCATTATGGTTCCGAAGCGAGTCGGTATAGGGGAAACCATCAATACCGGTACAACTGCTGGAAAGATCATTATGGGTGGCGTAGTGGTGTTGCTTGTTGCAGTGATCGGCGGTGTTTCATTCATGCTGATTCGTTCTGAGCTGACGTCACCATCCCTTACGATTACTGCCGAGCATGACATTGCGATTGATTATCCGATGTATTCCTTTACGTTTGATATGGAGGAGATTGAGGAAGTCGAGCTCGTTACTTCTATTCCTTCTGGAGCGAAGGCTAATGGCGAGGCTACGAATAAATATGCCCGTGGTCACTTCCGCTTAAGTGAGCTCGGTAAAACGAGACTGTATGTGTTCAAAAATAACCCCCCTTATATCCGGCTGAAGCTAAGTGATCAGTATGTATTCTACAATGACATCGATCCTGAGGTGACGAAGCAGCTGTTCGAGCAGATCGAGCAAGCCATCGAAGCGGCTAAGTGAAAACTCCGCGCGAACTAGGGAACATCTCTTTTCATACATTGCACCAAAATGCCAGCAGCCCTCGAGCGATACGCTCGAAGGCTGCTGGCTTTGACAACACTACATGTTTTTAGTTAGATTGTTTATCTTTCTTTTAGATGCTCAATCTAATTCACTATATATATAATTTTTTTAGAGATAGTCCTCTAATAAGTCTATTTAAGATAGAAATATATCATAGATCTTAAATTAACTTTAAAAAATGAAGTAAATTGTAAAGTTATTCCGTTAAAACCAGAAATCTATCTAGATATAATAATGGTTAGGAAATGTTTAGCATCCTTAACAATGGAAGCGCTTAATATTTCCATATTTTATCTAGGGGGAATGAATCAGATGAAAGGTAAACTTACTAGATGGGTCTCTGTGCTAATGATCGCGGCACTGCTGATTCCATCAGGATGGCTTGTGCCATCAGTTGCAAAAGCTGAGTCACAGGATATTCCTGTCATTCTGTATCATCGTATTGTCCAGACACCATCGAATGAATGGACAGACACTAGTATCGATAAGTTTAAAAGCATGATGCAATACCTCCATGATCATGACTATACAACATTGACTTCACAGCAGTATGTGGAGATTTTAAGTGGAGAGGCTACAACTATACCAGAGAAGCCTATACTGCTAACCTTTGATGATGCAACACCAGACTTTGTAACAAATGCGCTTCCAATACTGGAAGAGCTGGATATGAATGCTGTACTATTCGTCGTTACCGATTGGATTGACGGTGGCTACAGCATGTCCAGCGAGCAGCTTCAGAAGCTCGCTGATGATCATCCAAACGTAAGTATTGAGAACCATACTGTGAATCACGAAAGTGACGGGTATTGGAAAAACGTAAACCAAGCAGATGCATCTGCGGCCATTGCCAAAGCAAATGCTGATCTTAAAGCAGTAACTGGCAAGGATCCATTGTTATTTGCTTTCCCTTACGGCGACTTTAACCCAGCAGTTCAAGCGGCAGCTGAGGAAAACGGCATTCACTATGCGTTCAAGGTAGGCTACCCGAACAGCGGTAACTATGCAATGGGACGTCATTATGTAATGATGAACACTACGCTGTCTGAACTTGCAGGTTGGATTGGCGGACCAGCCCCTTCACCTGAAGCTCCTGTGGAACAGGATCCTGTTGTCGTGTACCACGAAACCTTTGAGAATGGTCAAGGCGCTGCTACGCAGTCAGGTGACGCTAAGCTATCCGTTGTAGAAAAGACTTTTGACGGCAACAGCGATGATGCTGCGTTATATGTCGAAAACAGAACAAATGACTGGGATGCGGCTGATTTCCCATTCGATAAGCTTGGATTAAAGAACGGAGAAACATACCAAGTAACTGTATCCGTGTATGTAGATGAGGGCGTTGAAGTACCAGAGGGCGCTCAAGCTTTCCTACAAACCGTATCCAGCTACAGTTGGTTGGCGGGTGTGAATTATACGGCAGGCAATGCAATTACGTTACAGGCTAACCTAACTGTAGATACGGAAAATGATTCCGCGCTTCGCGTACAATCTAATGCAGTTGGAGCTCCGGTTCCTTTCTACATTGGCGACATCCTTATTACACAACAGCCAAAAGAAGTGGAAGAGCCACAAGAGATTGTCGTTTATCATGAAACCTTTAAGGACGGTGCTGGTGTTGCAACGCAAGCCGGCTCAAATTTGACAGCGGTTTCAGATGTTGTGTTTGAAGGCAATGAGAATGGTCATGCCATTCATATTACTGATCGCTCAGCAAACTGGCATGGTGCTGATATTCCATTTGATAAGGTCAATATGGAAAACGGAAAAACCTACACCATTACAGTAAAAGGCTATATCGCTGACGATGTTACTGTCCCAGCAGGGGCACAGGTACTCGTACAAAATGTAGATAAATATCAGGGCTTATATCTGCAAGCAAATATGGAGGCTGGAAAATCCTTCACAGCAACAGGCACTCATACAGTAGACACTACGCCAACTGAGGATGGTACGTTCGATCGTGCGTTCCGCATTCAGTCTAACGATGCAGGCGCTAATGTACCTTTCTACGTCGGTGACATTGTTATTACAACGATGGCTGCTTCGGAAGAAGAACCAGAAGATGATCGTCCACCTGCTAAAGAGTTTACTCCAATCACATTTGACGACGAGCAGTTCGGCGGATTTGTTGGAAGACACGGTGATGAAATCTTAACGATTACAGATGAAGCGAACCATACTGAGGATGGAAAATTTGCGCTGAAGGTTGAAAATCGCAATGAAAATTGGCACGGACCTTCCTTGCGCGTAGAGGAGTACGTTAACAGAGGACATGAGTATAAGGTTTCAGCGTGGGTTAAGCTGATTTCTCCAGCAACAGCACAGCTCCAATTGTCTACACAAGTAGGAAACGGTGACGGTGCTAGCTACAACAACCTGCAAGGCAAAACGGTAAGTGTAGACGATGGCTGGGTTCAGCTAGAAGGAACATACCGTTACAGCAGTGTAGGTAATGAGTACTTATCGATTTATGTGGAAAGCTCTAACAACAGCACGGCTTCATTCTATATTGATGATGTAACCTTCGAGCCTACAGGCACTGGAGTTGTTGATATTGAGCGTGATTTAACTCCACTGAAGGATGTATACAAAGACGATTTCCTAATTGGTAACGCAGTATCTCTCGGCGAGTTCGATGGAACAAGACTTGAGCTGCTAAAACTGCATCATAATCTTATTTCCGCTGAAAATGCGATGAAACCGAGCTATGCCTATGATGAACAAGGAGAATTCGATTTCACTGCTGAGGATCAGCTCGTACAAAAAGCGTTGGATGAAGGCTTTAAGATTCACGGTCATGTGCTCGTATGGCATCAGCAATCACGCGAAGCTCTGCACACAGGTGAGGATGGCAAACCATTACCACGTGAAGAGGCAATCAAAAACTTAGAAACACATGTTAAAACAGTCGTTGAGCATTTCGGTGATAAGGTTATTTCATGGGATGTCGTTAATGAAGCAATGAATGATAACCCTCCTAATCCGTCAGACTGGAGAGATTCATTACGACAATCTGGCTGGTTACAAGCAATTGGCGATGACTATCTAGAGCTTGCTTACCGTTTCGCCAAGGAAGTCATTGATGAAAACGGCTGGGATATTAAGCTTTACTACAACGACTACAATGATGATAATCAGCGTAAAGCAGAAGCCATCTATCAAATGGTGAAAGAAATTAATGAAAAATATGCTGAGGAAAACGATGGAGAGCTACTCATTGACGGAATCGGTATGCAGGCACATTACAACCTAAATACGAATCCAGAAAACGTTAGACTTTCTATGGAGAAATTCATTTCCCTAGGCGTTGAAGTCGGTATTACTGAGCTTGATATTACAGCAGGCAGCGACAATGTCCTGACTGAGCAGCAAGCACAGCAGCAAGCGTATCTCTATGCACAGCTGTTTAAGCTGTATAAAGAAAAGGCTGAGCATATCTCTCGCGTCACACTATGGGGCTTAAATGATGCGACAAGCTGGAGAGCAGCACAAAGTCCGTTATTATTCGATAGAGACATGAAGGCTAAGCCTGCATATTATGCGGTTCTTAACCCTGAGAAGTTCATTGAGGAGTATGATGGCGGCGAAGATGTCGAAGCGAATCAAGGCAAAGCACTATTCGGCACACCAACGATCGATGGTGAAATCGATGCAGCATGGAACAACGCTCCAGCATTACAAATCAATCGTTATCAGATGGCTTGGCAAGGTGCAAACGGTATCGCTAAAGCGCTATGGGATGAAGATCATCTATATGTATTGTTCCAAGTGAGCGATTCCAACCTAGATGATTCTAGTGCAGATCCTTGGGAGCAAGACTCAGTAGAAGTGTTTGTAGATGAAAACAATGAAAAAACAACCTTCTTCCAAGAAGATGATGGTCAATATCGCGTAAACTTTAAGAACGTAGCATCATTTAATCCTAGCAACATTGATGAGGGCTTTGAATCTGCTGTAAGTACGAGCGAAGCTGGATATACAGTAGAAGTAAAAATTCCTTTCAAAACCATTACTGCGCAACACAATACAGAGATCGGATTTGACCTTCAGATCAACGATGGTCAAAACGGAGCACGTCAAAGTATTGCGACATGGAACGATTTAACAGGTCAAGGCTTCCAAAGCACATCTGTATTTGGTAATTTGACGCTTGTTACTACGCTTGATGAACCTGGCAGCAATCCTAATCCTAATCCTTCGCCAGGAACAGTGACTACACCACCTGCAGATAACACCGACCCGAACGCTGTCGTTCCTGAAGTTTCGACAGTAAACAATCGCGTAGTTGGTAAAATTACTGCAGATCAGCTGAAAAACACATTAGCGAAAGCAACCGCTGATGCAAATGGTGTAAAACAGCTTAACATCGAGCTTTCTAAGCAAGCCAATGCAACAGGTTATGATGTTCAACTGCCGGTTCAAGGCTTGCAGGACCAACAAGCTGTGTTCACCATTACAACAGAGTTTGGAACAATTACGCTTTCAGGTGAAGCATTGCTTAAAGCAGCTGGTGATGCTGATCAATTAACGATTCGTATTACTCCTGCTTCTGCTGATGGCTTGAATGAAACAGCACGCGAAAAGGTTGGCGACCGCCCAGCGGTTCAAGTAAGTCTGTTGGCAAACAATAACGAAGCTGTTGAATCGTTGAATGGATTAACTATTGCTATTCCGTACACACCAAGCAATGAAGAAAACAGCAACACCGATAACCTTGTTGTGCTGCGTATGGATAGCATGGGTAACACTACAGTCGTTACTAATGGCCGCTATGATGCTGCCTCAGGAACTGTTGTATTCGAAACAAACGAGCCAGGTAGCTTCGCTGTTGCTTATGCATCCAATAGCTTCGAAGATACTGCAGCTGTACCATGGGCTAAGCAAGCTATCGATGCTATGGCGGCACGCGAAATTATTAATGGCGTATCTCCTAGCAGCTATGCGCCTCAGCAATCTATTAACCGTGCTGACTTTATTACGTTACTAGTTAGAGCTCTTAATCTGAATGCCGAGGTTAGCGACGAGTCAGCATTTAGCGACGTAGAGCAATCTGCTTATTATTACAATGAGCTTGCTATCGCTAGAGCGTTAGGCATCGCTTCTGGTTATAGCGATAACAGCTTCAAGCCAGGAGAAGAGATTTCTCGTCAAGATATGATGGTATTAACGGTACGTGCGCTTGCCGCTGCCGGAATAGACTTGAATGCAGATGGCTCATTAGCTCAGTTCTCTGATTCTGACGATGTAGCAGCCTATGCACAAGCTCAGGCAGCTGCACTTGTAGATGCAGGCATCATTAACGGTAAAAATGGAAAAATTGCTCCGCAGGATTCACTGACTCGTGCAGAAGCAGCCGTTATTCTACACCGCATCTGGAAGCTGTAATCGTTAGCAGCCGTATCATCACAGCGTAAACAATAGAAGCCGTTCCTTATGAGGTGCCCATGCACCTAGTATAAGGAACGGCTTCTTTGGCTCATATGCTGCTTGTCAGCGACGAGCTTTCCATTTACCACCATATATGACGCTTGTATCTCTACGTAAATACAGGAGGCGCCTCACAGGTCAACATGTGACCTATAAGGCGCCTCCTGTTTATTTGCTCTATGCTGCTATCGTACATAGAATATAGGTGACAGGCTCCGAACACTTCATCATCTTTTGCGCTTGACTAGTTCTGCCACACCTCATCAACAGCTGCTTGGAACGGCTCCTTGTACGTCTCCACTACCGTAGAAACAGATACACCTTGTCTCAGTTCATCAACAAATGCATAATAAGGCATCGAAGGATACGCATCAATTCCTTCTATAATACGGAAGCTTTCTCCAGCCAATTGAGCGTTTGCCACATCCGCTTCATTTTGGAACCATTTCTCTAGATCAGCTTGACGTGGATAATCATAAATCGATTCAATATCGTAAATTTTCTCCCATAGGTAAACAATTTGATCTGGGTTCTCGACTGCTTTAGGGATGGTGTAATAGTTAGGAATCGTGTTGAAGGAATGATATTGCGAGCTGTTAGGTCCTTTAGGGAATGGCAGGAAGCCGATATCATATTCCGCCATATCTGTGTTAAAGGAATCCATCTCATAATCCGCAGCAGCAAACATCAATGTATTCCCTTGAATGAAGAATTGCTTCGGCTCCGTCCAGTCGCCTCCCTCGGTTGGTCTTGCAACGGCTTCCGTTGCCATACGAGAGATAAAATTCAAAGCCTCCAACGTCTTAGGATCCTCTAAGTTTTGCTGACCATTAACGACCATATTTGTCTCATTAGAAGATAATGCTTGAATAAGAATAGAGTCCGTTGCTAGACCCCAAGTATCGATTTTTCCATCGTTGTTGGTGTCCTTGTTACCTTGCTTCGCTACTTCAATAAATGTATCCCAATTCCAGTTATCTTCATCGACATATTCCTGTAAGTCCTTAATGCCAAGCTGATTCATTAGCGTACGGTTATAGAATACGCCTTGACTTGCTCCAGCTACTCCGATACGGAAGCCATAGCCCTTCCCGTCATATTCAGATAGCTCCTTCGTATATTGAACAACAAATGCATTGTCATTAATTACATAGTCATCGAGCGGCCAGAATAAATCCTGCTTAACGAGTGTAGGAATCATCCACGGTCTTGCAAGCCTAATAATATCACCTAGCGGCTCTCCAGCCATTAAAGATGCCTTTACCTTATCCTGATACTCACCGTAGTCAACAACAACGTATTCCACGTTGAAGTTATGCTTTTCCATTAATGCATCTAGATTTTGCTTCATTTGGATCGAATCAGGGCTAGTTTCCTGAATCGACTCATCATACCAGGACACAAGCTTTAATGTTCTACCACCCATGTCAAAGTCCATCTCAGGTGTTATATTTGGATTAACCGTAGCCTCAGGCTCATCAGCATCCACTTCATCCGTCGCTTCGCTAGGCTCTGGCGTTGGATTCTCCGTATTTTGTACGACATCATTGTTGCCTGATGTGCTTTCTCCTCCATTACTGCTGCAGGCTACCATAAAAACTAACATTAAACTGCACAATACTACCATTAATTTTCGTAAGCTCATTTTTAGTCCCCCTTCTCTTCAGTCGCTAAGGCAGCGCTTTCATGATTGCATACGTTCATTACTTGAACTATTCCACGTATCGCAAAAAACTAACGATCACGGGAGACGATGTTGTTTACTGCCCACTTAGCAATCACATACAAATTATATAAATGCACCCTCCTAGTAACCATAGAGAATTTCAACAATATTTGTATTATTTCAATATCGTTTTCTTCAGCACGGCATTTACTAACTAAACAATGTTCTCACAGGTTGTAATATAGTTTGAGCATAGTACAATAGTTTACAACTCACCTGCTTACTTGCTCACATGTTCAATAGATCGTGAACTTCTACAAGTGAAGGAGGTATCGATGATGGACTTTGAAAAATTCGAATATTTAAACCCTAATTTATTTTATTTTGTAGAGAGAAAGGACTCCCCAGATTGGAAAATTCCAATCCGGCAAAATCACTTTCACGAGCTTTATTTCATTATTGGCGGAAAGTCAGCCTTTCACGTAAACAATCAGGCATTTATCGCTGGAGCCAATGACATCGTCTATATCCCCGGGGGCAGTATCCGCGAGGCATATACCTTTAAGGGAAACCCGATGCACAGCTTTGCTATTAATTTTCATTGGCTTAACGACAATCATGTACATTTACCGTTCGATATCGTCTCAAAAAATAAAATGAATACGGACATCCTTTCTTATTTGAAAGAGCTTCATCATTTGCAAACCAACAAAACAACCTTTTGTACATTTAAAGAACGGGCGTTATTCATGCTGCTGCTAAATCAATTGTTTCAAATACATTATTATAAGACTCAAAACAATATTGATCCGAGAATAAAAAGAGTCACCGATTATATCGAATTGCATTATGCAGAATGTATTGAAATCGATAAGCTCGCACATATGACTAATCTTCACGCCGTGTACCTAGGGAAGCTGTTTAAGTCGAATACCGGCTTCACGATTAAAGAATACATCAATCGAGTCCGTATCAACCGTGCCGAGCAGCTGCTTTCTAACGGCAACCATAGTGTGTCCGAGGTCGCCGGACAGTGCGGCTTTCAAGATATATACTACTTTAGTAAAGTGTTTAAGAAGACAAAGGGCTATGCTCCCTCCATCGTAACCAAAAAGCAAATTATATAATAAAAAAGAAGCGTCCTTCAGCCAGATAATATCCATGGCAGGAGGACGCTTTGCTTTATGAAGCCTAGCCTATTCAGTTGATATCATTCAATCAAAGTGATCAGTGGAAATCAGCTATCGCTTTATAGCATGAATGTAATGGATCGTTTCAAATGCTGATAGATCATCTGCTCGAGAGCCAAAGTATCGTTCTTGAATCATTGAAGGTGTAAGATGCTCGTATATAAGTAAGCCCGCTTCCTCTAACAATGCCTCAATCTCAGCATACGTGTAACAGGATTTCATCGCTTCCCCGCCGGCAGCGGCCATTTTCAACATATTGTCAACGCGATTATGACGTCCTTTTTCGGTAAATAGATGTTCATCTGCCAGATCTAAAACGATAGAGCTGCCTGATGGAAGCTGAGAGAACAGCAACTGCAGCAGGCTTGCAAGCTCATGCTTTGTTATATAATATGAAACACCGAGTAAGCTGCAGAATGTTTTTCTATGAGAAAATCCTGCACGGTATAGGTCATCAAGTCTCAGCTGCTGACTAAAGTCCATCGGAACAAAATGAAGATGACTTGGAATGACGAAGCCCGCCTCCTCTAATCGCTTCTGTTTAAATAGCTGTGTTGAAGGATGATCAATCTCATAGATCGCTAATGTCCCCTCCAGCTCGGGATGTCTAAAACAAAAGGTATCCATCCCTGCTCCAAGAATGACATACTGCTCTATGCCTAGCCTGAGCTCATTCATTAGTACATCTTCACAAAAAGCTGCACGAGATAATGGTGTAGAAGACAGCTGGACCTGTGTAATCCAACGCAAAAGTTCATCTGGATGATCCTTGTGCGTCCTAGCAAGCTCAGCATTAAAGAAAGATATCCCGTTAATCATGCTGCTGCTAATCGCTGAAAACTCGGATGAAGTGATAAGCTTCGTCGCTAGCTTATCATCAAAAATTTTAGGCTCGTCATAGCGACTATGATACGCACGAGCAAAGGCAGACACTAAAGAGGTGATACTCGATTCATTAGCTTTCATTGCAACCTCTCCTTGACATAAAAAAAGATTCCCCTGGCCAGGAGAATCTCATTATACAACTTAAATCAATAACTGTAAATTATAGCATATTTTAACTTTTTGTCAAGTATTTTTTTCGTCGTTAGCGATATCACGATCAAATAGCTAACCTATCGCTTATTAGCTTTGCGCATTGAGGCAGAAGCTGTAGCAGCTGGTCTTGTTTGCTGTACGGTGCCGAAAGGGTGCTCCGGCGGTGCATAGAGCGTATATAGCTTAAGCGTTTTGTTGCCAGTATTAATTAGATTGTGCCAGGTTCCCGCAGGTACAACGATCGAATCATCCTCGCGCACATACCTTTGAATGCTTAGATCATTTGGGCTGTTCCCCATTTTAACGAGCCCTTGTCCTTCCTCTAATCGTAAAAATTGATCGGTATGATCATGCTTTTCCAATCCAATCTCTTCACCTGGGCGAAGGCTCATTAACACAAGCTGCAAATGATTCCCCGTCCATAATGTATTCCGAAAATACGTATTTTGTTCCGATGCATCCTCGATATTAATCACTAATGGATTCGGTCCATAATCCTTTATCACCACATCTCGATACGTTTGCTCAGCCTGCTCTACTGCATCGCTCCAATCTGAATATCTCCAACTGTCGACAGGATAACTAACACAACTCCAATGACTCCCATTCCAATACCACTGTATTGGAGGGCAGTACCTATCACGCTCATAAGGGGAAAACATATTCAAGCCTCCTCTATTATATGTTCCCTTCATCCTATGTTCTTGCCTAGTATTGGGGTACACGTACCACAAAAAATGGGCTCATTGCTTTGGAGCTAATTTGGAGTTGCTTTGGAGCTATAAAGAAACCTGCTATCTAGTCATATTCGCACTAGCACTGTTGTTGGGTTGGTAAAGGTTATTGAAGCATTTAATGCTAAGCAAGCCTGGTGAGATAACATACCTCTCTCCAAGCTTGCTCGTTGTCTTAACAAGATTGATTACTACTATATCGTCATGTGAAGGCTCTGCATTGCATTACTGCAAGAGCTCTAATCCAAATTATATATCCGGTACAGCAGCACTGCCGCTTCTGCTCTCGTTAGTTCCGCTAATGGATTCAGCATGCCATATGAGCCTTTGACAAGCTTTGCTGCAGTGAGCTGAGCAATGTAGTCTTTAGCGTAGTCAGCGATATGATCCGTATCCTCGAATGCATCAAGCAAATCTATCTCATCCTTAGCCTCCAGCTTATGCAAGACATGTAACGCTCTCGCGATGATAACCATCATATCCTGCCTTGTTATCGTTGCATGTGGCTCAAAAGCATGACCATCTCCTTGAACGAGTCCGAGCTGCTGTGCAATAGCGATTGCGTTGTAGTAATAAGCGCCCTCTGCGACATCGGTGAACGTCGCTTTAACTTCAGCTTGTAGACCTAATGTTCTAACGAGCAGCACGGTGAAGTCCGCACGAGTAATCGAAGCGTTTGGATTAAACTCAGCGTCCGTTACGCCGCGAATAATGCCCTTAGTTGCGAGCACTTCAATTTCTCGCTTAGCCCACGCTAGGTCAGTAATGTCTGCAAAGCTTTTCAGCTGTTGCTCAATGACGAATACTCCGGAATGGGCAGCTAGGAACACGATTGCCTTCTGCTTCGCATCATACTTACCATTGCTAATTAAGGAACGCGCTCCGTTCTCAGCCTCATGCGTTACCGTAATTAGCTCATAATCAGACGATTGAGGTAGCTCATATGGAATCGTAACCTGTACGGGAATATTGGCATTACTCCAGCTAACAGCCGCTGCATTAACAGAGAAGGAAAGCTCTACTTTACGTGTATCTCCTTGCTTCTGCTGCGTCACATGTAACGTAATCTTATCATCGGCAGCTATTCCGAGCGCTTCCCAAGCCGATACTGGTACCGTAATTGTTCCCGCTCCCGTCTGAATAACGATTTCCTTACTGCCCTCGTGAAGCTTGGTAACTGGCAGCGTTAATGCGTAGGAATCAGCCTGAGGTAAGATAGAAATGGTGATGCGCTGTTTAGATGAAAACTGCTTCAGCACATTCTCCCACTGTTCCTTCGTTATCTCTGCCTGTATCGTATTACTTGATGCATCACGAACACCGTCGATGCGATAAGCTGTCTGATCCGATCCAGAGTCACCAGGCTGAGGTGCTGGCACGACCGGTATCGATGGATTTGGATTCGTAGGATTTGGATTAGAGGTTGAAGGCTCATTCGTATAATTAATGTTTGGTACCTTAAGCGCTCCATTCAACACAGTATCCCGAATATCCTCACCTAAGTAATAGCCAAGATGCGGCGGCTGATTATAGGCTACGTTCTGCCAAGCAATACCCATTCGATACACCGTATCATGCATCAGTGTGTACAGGCGATAATCCGTTGGAATCGTCGTGCTGTATACTCTAAGCTCTGAGCTATCCTCTGCCGGCAGAAGTACTTCCTCGCGCCAATCTCCGAGTATATCCGCCTGCAGTGTTGGCGTTGCTTTTGTGCCATTATTGCTTACTACACCTTCAAACTCCTCAAGCAGCTCTGCCTGCAGCGTAGCTTCGTTGAATTTCGTAATGGAGGTGTTATCCAGCAGCTCATGCAGCAGATCTCCGTCCCAATACAGGGCAAAGTTGATTGATAACCGTGCAGCTCGATGACTGTCTGCGATCACTTCATTCTTCACATTATATATGCCTCCGCCTTGCTCCACACGATCTGGAGCTGTACCCCAGAATTCATAGCCAGGCTTAGAGGTAATATTTGCGGCTAAGCCGCGGCCTGCATCAACAGAGCCATAGAATGACATAATCGTCTCACCCGTCGCTCCATCATGATACTCAAGTGAAGCAACTGCTGGGTCCTCATGCACGCCGATAAAGTGCAGCCCCTCTCGATCCGGGTCAAACGCACCGACATGCATCGCGTCACCATGCGACCCTCTTTCTCGGCCCATATTGCCATCCATCATGTATAGAATTTTTCCATCCTCATCAAGCACGAGAGAACCTGCGATAATCTCATCATAGCCGTCATTATCTACATCGCCTGTAGCAAGACTATGATAGCCTAGCCCTCCGCCACGGCCCTCTACCGCTGAATCGAACGTCCACTCCGTAACAATTTGACCGTCAACAAGCGAGTAGGCAACAAACGTTGTACGCTCATAATAGCCGCGACCGTATACGACACTTGGCTTTTTCCCATCCAAATAAGCGAGTCCTGCTAAGTAGCGATCGGAGCGATTATGGAAGCTGTCTCCCCAGGATGTAACATCACCGAGTGCAAATTCATAGTCAATTGTATCGATGACTTTACCTGTCTGCCCCTCGAATACGGTAATGTATTCCGGACCATCAAACACCTTGCCTGAGTCATTCACCCATCGTCCATTATCCTCTGCATTGCCGATTACGCTAATTACCTTACTAGAATCATAGATTCCATCGGTAGTGCCGTAGACTGTCGTCGCATCTGCTGTTTTAATCAGCATCTCACTTCGTCCATCACCATCCAGATCTGCAACGATAAACTGATGATAGTGAGCGCCTGAGGTTAGATTAAGTCCCATATTCATCCGCCATAGCAGTGTACCGTCCAGCTTGTAGGCATCAAATATCGTTGGACCTGTCATCCCCGTCTGCGAGCTATCAATTGCGTTCGATGGGTACCACTTCACGATGATCTCATATTCGCCATCACCGTCTAGGTCACCCACACTAGCATCATTGACACTATACGTGTACTCACCTGTTGCTGTCGTTCCACCCTCAGGCTTCTGCATCGGAATAGCTACATAAGACTGATCAAGCGCGATGGTGTCACCATCCTTCTTGTAATTCCCGCTACGAATGCGCTCTACCTCATAGCGATCTCCCGCTTCACCGGCTTCATCCACAAAATTCGTTACCGATAATGGTGCAGCATTCAGCTTCACCCCATCGCGATACAGATTAAAGGTAACTCCTGCCTCATATTCATCTGCAAGCAGTCGCCAGCTCACGAATATTCCATCTTCTGATTGGAGTGCAATGACACCTCGGTCAAGCCACTCTGTATTTCTTGCCATCTCTGGCGCTGGCAAGCGATGATAAACATACTGCAGTGCTGTTTTATCCAATGGATTGTCATATTCACCCTCTTCATCCAGCACACCTCTGAACGTGTATACGCCAGACTTACTAGCATCCCATGGCGTTACCTCTTCCCATGATGCAACCGCAGCCTCAGCAGTAGATCCATCAGAGAGCGTAACGGGTACGGTGCTCGGCAAGCCAATCGTAGCCACATCATCCGTAGCATCGCCAACATAGATGCGGTGATATGGCAGCACATCTACAAAGGTAATCGTATGATCACTAAGTGGCAGCAAGTACAGTGCAACATTATCGAGATAAGTGTCCCATGTCAGATTGTTGCCAGAGGTACGCATACCTCCTAGACGAATGCCGCCTACCTTCGTATCGATCTCCAGCTCATCCATCGAGATTCGATACGTTTCATTAACTTCTAGTGATTCATTAACCATGTTAAGCACGATTTCGTTCTTAATATAATCAATGTCTATCGTCGTTCTGTACCAAGCTTCTGGCTCGGTAATCGTTGTTGCTCCTCGCTGTATGCCATTGCCGATATAATAAGAAATCGGTGATTGATTCGTATGGTTAAGTGTCAGTATCGTCTGATTGCTTCCATTCATTATTCTTAGCTCGCCACCGTTTTCACTTGGATTCGAGCCCTTATCATTGACCTTCCCAGGATACCAATCAAACTCCAGGCGAAGCGACTGTCCCATGTAGGCCTGTGCAAAGTCTTTTGTAGCTACTCTTCCACCGGACTGATCCGTAATATTGAAATGCAGCTTGGAGGAGCTGTTGCCAGCAAGCTCTTCGGTATGAAGGGCAAGCGTTGCATTCGCTGTCGTAAAGCCCCAATATGCAGGAACAAGATCAGCTGAATCACCAAAGTCTGTATAGAGCACCGCCTCATAGCCTGCAGGAGGCTCTGGCGCGTTATCGACTGCAATGACCTTGATCGTTACACTCAGCTTGATGTCATCGGAATTAATAACACCGGACACTCCTGTTAGATCCAGTTCACCGATAAACTCATATTCTCCTGCTTCTGCCGTATCATAATCCGAGCTCGACCAGTTAACAGGAATATTGCTGCGTGTCGCCAGATTGCTTAGCTGAATATCTACACGCTGCGGCAATATCGATATAATATCTGCGAGTGACTGATGAGGCGGAACGGAATACACTGCTTCATAAGGGGTAGTCACAGCAGCAATGCTGCGCGGCTGCTGCTCTGGAGCTGCTGCCTCTGAGGCTTCAGCTATGTAATTATCGACATACATCGTGAAGCCAAGCGTCTGTCCACTCGCACGATTACCGATTAGCTGGATGCCTGACAGCATGTTCGTATAATCTACAGACATTAAGCTAATGGGACCACTGTTGATTAGCTCTTGGTCTGTCGCTTTGTCCCACACCTTAAGTGACACCTGCTCCTCAGCAAAATCGTAATAAACCTCAACCTTCAGCCACACTGCAGGATCATGACTGGCTAGTCCCTCCGCTAATTGACTGAGATCAACTCCGGTTGAACCGACACCGTAATAAATGCCGCCCTGTGCTCCGCCCTTTTTAACGATGCGAAAGACTGGCTTATTATTGGCATCCTGCCACAATATTTCACTGGAATTCGCTGCAGTACTTACATCCTCAGGCAGCCAATCAAACGTATAGCGCAGCTCCTGGGCATTGGTTACTGCGGCAAAAGGCTTGCTTGCCGAACGATTACCAGATCCAGCGCCTGCAATCTTCAGTACATGATTGCCTTCCTGCGCTGCAATACTAGCCTCCGCAGTGCCAGAAATAAAACCACCCATATCCTCCTCGAATGTATGCTGCTCCTGAACAATGAGCGTATCGTCCTCAGTTGACGCTCCTTCATTCGCAGACATGTAGGCTGCATTAGAAACCATTAAAGCAAAAACAAGGAATAAAGATACGATCCTTTTAGAAGCTCGATTCATCTTTTTGGAACACTCCCTCATTCTTTTTTTAGCTTAAGCGTCTCTAGGAAGCAGAAGAGTGACACCTCGCTTTCCGCAGCAAATCATCTGCACACTTACCTTAAAATGAGAGGACTAGTACCGTCTATTCTAAATTTTTGCGTTAATAAGGGTTTCAAGCCAATCCAGCCTTCGTTAGACAATAGAACATTTTTGCCCTGATAGGCTTATCTTGCCGATAAGAGTAGAGCTCTACGTTTATCACGACTTATCTCATGGACTAGGAGCATTGATATCGTTAATCCGTGAAGCCTTCAGACAATACAGTAAACAACTATACAGAAAACCATTATTGAATAAACAACGCTAAATAGCACAAAACCTCCGCACCGAAGGTTTTCCTTTGGGTACGGAGGCTTTCCTTCAGGTACAGAGGTTTTATCTGCTGTTCCTATTCGATATGACGAGTGATACATATTGATATAAAGATATGAGTCACTTAATATTGATAAGCTTATGCTTACTTAACGCTAAAGCGAATAACGTTCCAAGAAGCTTTGGATAGCATGGACTTTGCACTCGACTGATCAACAACCGTTGATCCTCCTGCGTGCGGCACAACCTGCTGTGGTGAAGCCGTTGAATTGACCGCCTTCAGGTCATCGTGCTCAAGCACAATATGCTCAAGCAAACTCATCTCTCCAAAGCTGCGGAGATCAACATCAAGCGCCATGCTTTCGCTGAGATGACGATTGACTGCAAAAATCGTAATTACACCCTGCTCTTCCTCATAGACAACGACCGATTCCAGGTACGGTACATCAGTAAAGTCCTTCGAATCGTATACCGGACTAGATACTATCGATTGCAGCACCTTTCCTCTTCCGTAGCTAGACGCATGAAGGAAAGGATAATAAGTCGTTTGCAGCAGCAAGCCGCCATCTGCCGTCGTCGTAATCGGTGCGATAACATTTACTAGCTGAGCAAGACAAGCCATCTTCACGCGGTCTGCGTGCTTCAGTATCGTAATTAAGTAGCATCCTACAGCAAGTGCATCCTCCATATTGTACACATCTTCAAACTCTGGAGGCGCAATCTGCCAGCGCTGCTCTGCTCGACTGCTGCCGATCGTTTTCCATACATTCCACTCATCAAGAGATAGCATCAGCTTCTTCTTGCTGCGTTTTTTAGCTTGTGTCGCATCACAGATCGAAGCGACACTATTAATAAAGTGATCTAGATCAAGGGAGGTTGCTAGAAAGTTAGCCGTGTCATTATAGTTATTGTTGTAGTATGTATGCAAGGATAAATAATCGACCTGATCGTAGCACAGATCAAGAACTGTCGATTCCCAATAACCGAATGTTTGCATGCCGCTGCTTGAGCTTCCACATGCCACTAGCTCAATCGAAGGATCTACCCATCTCATCACTTTTGCCGTTTCATTCGCAAGTCGACCGTATTCCTCTGCGGTTTTGGCACAGATCTGCCAAGGTCCATCCATTTCATTGCCTAAGCACCAGGTTTTAAAGCGATGCGGCTCCTTGTAGCCGTGTGCAATACGCAGATCGCTCCAATATGAGCCAGAAGGATGATTGCAATAATCAACGAGGTTACGTGCTGCATCAGCTCCGCGAGTACCAAGATTGACAGCCATCATCACATCGCTGCCAACTAGCTTTGCCCAATCTGCAAATTCATTCGTTCCGACCTCATTCGTCTCAGTTGTCCACCACGCAAGCTCCAGTAGACGTTTACGCTGATCCTTCGGGCCGACGCCATCCTCCCAGTTGTAACCGGATACAAAATTCCCGCCTGGATAGCGAATAATGGGCACCTGCAACGCTTTAACTGCTTCAATGACATCCCGGCGAAACCCTTGCTCATCTGCAGATGGATGACCAGGCTCATAGATTCCACCATATACGGCACGACCTAAGTGCTCAATAAAAGATCCGTATATACGCTGATCCACGTCTGCTACTACAAAGTTCTTATCTACCATAACCTTTGATTGAATTGTCATGAAGAGCCTCCTTGATCTCACTTTAGAATTTATGAAATTACGAATTCATATCATTGATTTCCTACTAAATTTGTATCATAATAAGGGTATTCTTGCAATGTTTACGTTTACAATTAACATAAAACCATATCCTATAGTTGGGGTGAGCAATATGCTACTAACGACCAATCAAACATCGCTGCTTGTATATGAAGCATTGGCGAGCGACATTCGCTTAAAGATTATTGACCGGCTGTTTGAGAAGGAAATGAATATTAAAGAGCTGGCTGCCGAGCTTTATCTGAGCAATGCGATCGTTAGCAGCCATGTTGCTAAGCTGGAGAAGGCGGGAATTGTAGGAAGCAAGATGAAGCGGATCAATGGGGGAACGTACAAGATGTGCTATATCAACACCGAGCATATGCAGATCAAGCTCTCCCCTATTCAGCATCAACGTAGCTATGAGGAAGTGTCAATACCGGTTGGACAATATTCGAATCACGAGGCACAGCCAACCTGTGGTCTCGCAACAACCGAGAAGATGATTGGCCACTATGATGATCCTGTCTATTTTCTAGATCCCGAGCACGTTCATGCCTCCATTCTCTGGTTCGCAAGAGGGTTTGTCGAATACAAGATTCCGAATTATGTACACAAGGATCAACAGCTAGTCGAGCTTGAGATTTCCATGGAAATTGGCTCAGAAGCCCCTCAGGTGAACGAGCATTGGCCAAGCGACATCTCCTTTTATGTTAACAATCGGATGCTTGGCACATGGACAAGCCCGGGGGATTTTGGAGAGCATAGAGGTCGCCTAACTCCTGTATGGTGGCTGTCCGATGTTAATCAGTACGGCATGCTGAAGGTGCTGCGTATTAATGAATCCGGCACCTATATCGATGGTAAGAAAATATCTGAGGTCACGCTAAGCAGCCTAATGGTGGATGCTCAATATTGGACGCTGCGCATTAGTGCTGAGGAGCTGAAAAAGGGGCGCGGCGGATTAACACTATACGGCAAAGGCTTCGGAAACTATGATCAGGATATCGTCATTCGCAGCTACTATAAAAGCTAGAGCTGCTATACTTGCAACATATAACCGCCACTCCATTATACTTAACGTTATAAAAAGCAGCGTGCTAGAAGTTGATCCTTCCGGCACGCCGCAGCGTATACATCTATTCATATTTAACTAGCATTACCGTTAGTGCTAAACCAAGCTAGTATTACTACGACTAGTATTACTACGATCTATTAAAACTACATTGTACTAGGCTATGTCATAGATTGCTATATTACCTAGCAGCCTTACAGCTAGAGCTTCAATGTATCGTAGGATACCTCTCCAAATTCGCCGCATAGATCAAGGAATATCCCTCTCATATCGAAGATCTCTTTCTCTTGCTCGACGTACTCTAGTACCTTTCTTCGCAGTGAAGTATCTGGCTTCGCATCCTTCACGTCCAGCATCTCATTAAATACAAAATTCCATAGGAAGCTAATAGAGCCAGCTGTTGGATATAAGTAGAATTGCTCCTGGAATTTAACGATATTGCTGGTCGGAGGCAGCATGTCACGCAGCTGAGGTGTGAACAGCCACGTATGACAGTACATCCCTTTAGGCTTCACCTCTGGGAAATGCTTTGCGAAAAACTGCTTTGCTTGCTTGTATGATTCCTTCACGCTATCCATATCGAATGCAGCATCTCTCGGAATATGAATATCGAACACTACATCGTCCTTATCTAAAACCTTCTCCCATTCTAGACGAGACAGCTTCACCGGACTTGGCATTCCTTTTCCTTCAGGAGTCACGGGATATCCGATATAGTAATCGTCGGTTTCCTCGTAGGTTGTCACAAAGCCATCCTCTGTTTTTTCCTTTTTACATACGCCCTGCATATCGCCACTGGCTCTTAGCTCGATCCCTTCTCTGCATAAGAGCATAAGGGTTTTATTTTCGGCATGGTAGAAGCCCTTCACATCACCAGAGAATGGAATCGTCAAATACTGAATGCTGCCTATTCGAAACATTCGAGCTTCGAGATGGCGCCAAATCCAGCTAAAATTACGAATCGCATAATAGCCTACTAGATTATAGGCGTTCTGTACCCATGTTGAAATATCCCGCACTGTCTCAACAAAGAAGTCTTCACTTAAACCTAGCTCCTTATATCGCTTTTCTGTTAGCGGCAATCGCTGCAGCGCAGCATGCAAGTATAACAAGGAGGCATGGTTGCCAAGCACCTCTTCAGCATACGGATCAATCTTTAGCGGCTCCCACACCGTTGTCCAATAACCGCTCTCAATATAACTTGTATAAAATTGTTTATGAATGTGAAGCAGTTTCTCATCTTGTTCAAGAAGGTCACCAATCTCCAGTAATATAGCGGTCGCCCCTTCAGGCATTAAGATCTTGTTACAGTAATGCTTCATCTGTTCGTTGGATAACAATTGCCATTCCATCGGATCACTCCCCAAGTTTGTATGTGCAGCTGTGCAATAATTCTATTAACCCGATTAATCATCAGTTCTCTTAAAAAGAAAGAGCTTTCACAATACCAATATAGCAAATTTTAAGCCCAATCACTACACATCTTTCTCCTATACTGCTTATATAGATTCCTGCGGATTTTCAAAAAGCAGGCTCATTCATTATGTCATTGTCCATGCCGTACACGTATACATGCAATATATTTATCACTACAATCAGAGGTGGGTATACAATGGCGAATAATCGTTTGTCTAATCTTATTGGAAAATTCGTCCGCGTTAATAGAGGCGGACCAGAATCGAGTGATGGTGTATTAGTAGCAGTAAAGCATGATTATATTGTTCTCTTTATTAAAAAGGACGGATTTATCTTTTATAATCTGGAGCACATAAAAAGCATTACTCTCCTTAATCACCATGGAAGACATGATTTCCATAGCTTGAACCATAGAACACCTCGCACCTTTATCGAAGCGCTACGGGCCAATAAGCATCGATTAATAAAGGTTAACAGAGGCGGGCCTGATAGCGTAACCGGCGTATTAACAGAGGTGCACCCGCATTATATTAAACTCATTGCGGATCATGAGACGGTCATTATTTTTACCCATCATATTAAAAGCTTTACCCCTCCGCTTAGAACCGTGAATTCATTGAAAGTGCGAAATAAAAGATAAGCTTCCTGCGAAAAGCTAAACTAGACTGAGTGTCTCTGGTTTAGCTTTTTCTATTGAGCGCTTGTTGAGCTTTACGTAACGACACGAGGGCGAATATTGAATTTTTATACAGAGGGCTATCTCATTATTACAAAGAAAAGGCATGAGTCGTATATATACAGTATTAACTATCCATAACATTCACCCTACTAGGCGAATACTCTTCATCTACTCACACACAGCAATAAAAGGAAGGAGGTTAGTACATGTTGTTACTCATAGCACTGTTAGTCATACTCGGTCTATTGCTTTATATATTTCTTAAGCCGAGAGCTATAGGCAAAAGCCATACCATCTCTTCCAGTGAACAGTCGCTTGACATAAAATCTACAGCATCCTATAGCGAGGCGAAGCGAAATGGTTGAATCATTTCTATTAACGGCTGGCAGCATTTTCATAATAACCGTTGCCCTACTCATCTTACGTCCATATCGAATGAACGAAGCTATTCCCGTCACCATTGGTGCGATAGCTATTTATATATTCGGAATTGTAAGCTTTCAGGATGTTATCTCTATTATTGGGATCGTAAATGGAGCAGCAATAACGATATTATCGACCATTGTCATGTCGATCGTTCTGGAGAGTATTGGCTTTTTTAGATGGGCTGCTTTTAATTTAGCTATCAGATCGCAAGGCTCGGGAAGAGCGCTGTTCTGGTATATCAATGTCATCTGCTTCCTTATGACGATGTTCTTTAATAACGATGGAAGCATACTCATTACCACTCCAATCATTATTCAAACGCTAAATGTACTGAACCTGAAAACAAGACAAAAAATTCCTTACCTGCTGTCAGGTGCTCTAATCGCTACAGGAGCAAGCGCTCCAATCGGGGTAAGTAATCTCGCGAATTTAATATCATTAAAAATCGTGGGCCTCGATCTCAATGCCTATGCAACGATGATGCTTATTCCGTCCATGATCGGCTTGCTGTCCATTTCCTTCTTACTGTTCTTCCACTTCAGAAAAGAAATTCCCGTGCATATCCCTGTTATTCATCGTGACACAGCTGAATGGTTTCAACAATCAACGAATCGTTCGTCCAATATGAGAAGAATCCACCCACTCATGCCTACTACTGCTGCTAATCCTCCATCCTCAAGCATAGACTGGCGAATGTTTGTCATATGCATCATCATCGTAATTTTAACTAGAATCAGTTTTTTTGTATTGCAGCCTCTAGGTATCTCGACAGAATGGCCTGCCATCGTTGGTGCTTTATTGCTTATTGCAGTGCGTTGGTTGAGAAAAGGAATCGCTCCAACAGACATCGCTTCAAAAACGCCTTGGCACATTCTTCTTTTTGCATTAGGCATGTATGTGATCGTCTACGGCCTCTATAATGCTGGCTTAATCGAAATTATTATTAGTCAATTAGGTGAATATGTAGCTGACAATCGGTTTAATGCGATCTTTATTATCGGCCTCCTGCTGAGCTTTATGTCTAACCTATTCAACAACCTGCCTTCTGTCATGATCGGAACCCTCTCATTAACAGAAATGCATTTAGAGCCTTCCATCTTACATGCTGGGTATTTCGCTAGCATAATTGGTGCAGATATTGGTGCCCTCATTCTTCCGATGGGTACACTCGCATCACTTCTATGGATGCATATTTTGAGGGAACATAACATTCATTTTACGTGGCGGAAGTATATAAAAACAACGTTAGTCGTCATCCCAATTTCCTTACTCATTAGCTTCACTAGCTTATATTATTGGCTTGAATTATTTTATTAATTTGAGGTGAGTATAGTTGTCCATGATACATTCGTTGCTTAATAAAGTAGTTAATATTGAAATTTCGGGTGAAAAGCGGCATACCGGAATATTGATTGATTATGGCCGAGATATGCTTGTTGTCTATAACGGTATGAATTTCATTTACTTTCCTACTCATCATATCCAGAATATTAGAGCTAATGATAAGCCTGAGGAGGAAATTACTAGCCCTTCCGATACACAATATGAGAGCGAGCCCAACCTTTCCTATCGAAAAGTATTGCTGAATGCGCGTGGCCAGTTTCTAGAAGTTTATATTTCAGGACAGCTGTCCTTACATGGCTACGTTACAGCGATTATGAACAATTACTTTGTGTTTTATTCTCCTGTATACAAAACAATCTATATCCCGATGTATCACTTGAAATGGTTAATTCCGTATCCTACAGAGCAAACACCATTCTCGATCGATCGCGAACGACTTCCGGTGAGTCCCTCTATCGTGCCTCTTGCTCGAACGTTCGAGGAGCAGCTGGATAAGCTGATTGGTGAGATCATTGTATTTGATCTAGGAGTTAACCCTAACAAGATCGGATTGCTAAGCAGCATCGAGGATCATTATGTCGAATTAGTTATCGGAAAAGGGGAACGATTCATTCTAAATATGCATCATATTAAGTCTGTCCACTCTCCAAAGCAGCTGTAGCAGCTTGCAGCTTGGCTATGCTCGGTCGCAAAAACAATACACTAAGAGCACGGTTGTTCGCTAATCAAAATGAACTGTGCTCTGATCTGTGCACATAATTCATGACGTTATGGTTAGACTAAGCATAGCTTCGAAAAAGGAGGATGACACCCGTATGGACAGCACAGAACAATTTGTAGAGGACTTTAATCAAAAGCAGCAAAAGCATGAGCAGAACCAAAAGCGACAAAGCAAATCTCATGCTGGACACAAATTGCCTAATAAGCAGCACAGCACCAATAAATAATCGAGATTTCACTCGATTCTAATACCTGTCGTTATCCCTTATTATGCCGAGAGTTAACCCTCTCGGATTATTTTTATTCTCATTCAGTTGATTTAGTATGACTAGGCAATCCGTTGTATACTTGACTTTACATATATACCAAGCCAGAAGCCACAGCATAATTAATGAACATGCGTGTGGCTTTTTCCTTTGAATTTTACTTACTCATTTGACGGACTCTTTAACGGACTAAATCATTGATGACATAAATGATATAATGAACAACATATTGCTGAGGGTCGACACCAGGATCAAGTAACTGGTCAGCGAACAATTGAAAGGGTTGAGTAGATTATGGCAGACATATTAGCAGATAGATTTTCTAAGCAGCTTCTACATGATTTTTCACGCATCGTTAAACAAGCCCATCCAGGCTTTAATTCGGAGCAGTTTATACAGCTCGTCTTCGATGAACATTGGACGGATAAACAGCTTAAGCAGCGTATTCGGCACATTAGTACTTCGCTCGGGCAGACGCTGCCAGCGGATTATGACGCTGCGATTGAGATATTGTCTGCCATTAGCCCGCAATGCTCAGGCTTTGAATATTTATTTTTGCCTGATTTTGTAGAGCTATACGGATTGCCGCATTGGGAGACATCGATGCAGGCACTAGCTCATTTTACTTCATCATCTAGCTCAGAATTTGCGGTGCGTCCATTTATAGAGCAGGATCCAACCCGAATGCTGCAGCAAATGCTTGAATGGGCCCATCATTCTAATCATCATGTGCGACGACTGGCTAGTGAGGGCTGTAGACCTAAGCTTCCTTGGGCTGCCCCGCTTCGTATGTTTATCAACGATCCGACGCCAATTCTGCCAATTTTGCAGCAGCTTAAGGCTGATGAATCAGAATATGTGAGAAAAAGCGTCGCCAACAACTTAAATGATATCGGCAAAAGTCACCCTGATCTACTGAAGCAAGTGGCACGCCAGTGGCTCGGTCATGATCCACGCACGGATTGGATTGTGAAGCACGGCTGCCGTACCCTGCTGCGCAAGGCAGATCCCGAGGTTTTAGCATTATTCGGACTAAGCACTACACCTGATGTAACGATTAGTCAATTCCAGCTATCAGAAAAGCAGGTTGCTATTGGTGATGGACTCCCGTTTTCTTTTTCTGTGCGCTCCAATTCGTCCTCTCCACAGCTGCTACGAGTAGAATACGCCATCTATTTTGTGAAAGCGAACGGTAAAACGTCGCGCAAGCTGTTTAAGATTACGGAAAATGAGTTTGATCATACCGATCGGACCTATACACGTACACATTCGTTCAAGGACCTTACGACACGAAAGCATTATGCTGGCATGCATCAGCTGTCCATCATCATCAATGGCGTAGAGCAGGTGACGGAGGCATTTGAGGTAACTAAACCTATGTAATGTATGTCAGCCTTTGAATAAGGTAGCAATAATTGATTTTGACCACAGCCTATGAAATGATAGGTATGGGTGATGAATACAATGGAAAATTATGAAAAGAAGCTTATTGAAAGCGAAAGCCTCGCTAGTAAAATGGGCGGAGCACGTAAAGGAGCAGGACGAAAGCCAATTGGCGTAACTCGAAAGCTATCATTGACCTTGCCTCAGCAATGCTGGGAAGAGATTGATCGTTATTGCCAAAGAGGAGATTACTCCGTCTCCGAGGTTCTAAGAGCAATCATTGAAGATCATCTCCACAATGCAGATCTATTATAAGTAATGGATTGGAGGTCGATTCATGTATTTGGAATTAAGCGAAGGTCGTATATTTTATACAGTTTCCGGAGCTGGACAACCGGTCATTTTGCTGCACGGTAATTTTAATGATCATTCGATATGGGATGAACAAGTTGAAGCGTTATCTACGGCTTATCAAGTGATCCGGCTTGATTGGCGTGGCTATGGTCAATCCAGTACACCTACGTCTCCCTTCTCTAACGTAGATGATCTAAAGGCACTTATTGATTGGTTAAAGCTGGATAAGGTTACGCTTGTCGGATCCTCTTCAGGAGGAGGCGCTGCAATAGATTTTACGCTAGCCTTCCCTCATCTCGTACGGCGTCTTGTTTTCGTCTGCCCTTCAATTAATGGTCATCCGTTACCTTTACGCATGACCTGGCATGGGATAAAAAACTTTTACAACGTTCATCGTCATGGGAAGGAGCGCGCGATCGAGTCCTTCATCAGCAATCCTTTCTGGCAATATTATTTTCCTTCTATCGACAAACAAGAAGCGCTTGCTAAGGTGCTGCATCACATCAGAAATGCGGACAGCTTCTGTAGATTCTCTCCACAATTATTAATGGCTTCGAAGCCCTCTGCCATAGGTCGATTAGATGAGCTACAAGCCCCGACACTCATCGTTATTTCTGATCAAGACCATCCGTACAACATAAAGACAGCTCATCTTTTACATACTAAGATTAAGCATTCAACCAAGCGGATAATGGAAAACTGCAGGCACCTTCCCTTTATTGAAAATCCTATTGAGTTTAATAAAATATTGATAGATTTCTTGTCCAAGATTATGTAAAATTTTTCTATATCCAATGATGAAGGAGCGAGAACAATGATTACAAATGTCGGACAAATTATGCTATATGTAAACAATCAGGATGAGGCCGTAAACTTCTGGACGGAAAAGCTTGGATTCCGTGTGATTGCCGAGGAGGATAATGGTCAAGGCTTCCGCTGGATAGAAGTCGCTCCTGATGGTGTAGCTACAAGTATCGTACTGCATAACAAGGAGTTTGTTGCTAAGATGGAGCCAGACATGAATCTCGGCACACCTTCATTGATGTTCTTCACACAGGATCTCAATCAATTACATACCGATTTGACGAACAAAAATGTTAAGGTCGGTGAGATCGTTTCGCTTCCTAATAATGCGAGAGTGTTCAACTTTTCCGATGATGAGGACAATTACTTTGCAGTTACAGAGAAGAAATAACGTAGGCTCGATGAACCTTGCCACCCACAGCACAGCATATTATCCGGCGGAGCATTAGTATTACCTCCACACCTAATGTGCAAATAACCTTATAGCTAAAAAGCCCCGTTCCATTGATGCCCCCCTTAAGGTTAACACTTAACCATTGGAGGTACAGTTCACATGCACGGGGCTTTCTCATTACATTAAACAAAATTGTCAAAGGAATATAAAGTTATCTGAGGGTGTTGAATTAGAACGTCAAGGCATATGTGAAACAATTCTATTGATCAAAGTCATTTAAGATATTAGAAACAGTCGGGGTTGGAATTCTTTTTTTAAGGCACAACAACAGGTTGTTGAGTTGGTACAGCATTCCCTATTTTTTTAGCATTCTTGGATTCCTGAATCTCAGTCGGGCTCATCGGTTTAAAGTCAGAGTGGTTTCCTAAGTCTCTTGCCGATAGTGTAATTCCTACAACCACTATTAACGTAGTCATTACAGCAGCAATTACAACTACTTTCATCTTTTTCAATTTTTCACCCCTTTTCAGGTTAGAAGGAAACGTTTAGTTCTTCTTTAACTATATTTACTTCTCAGTTTTAGTGCTCTCATCATAAAACTCAATTAAAGCATCTCGATCAGGGAAAACTTCGTCTTATACCTCCAACTGTCACGGAAAGTTTTTGTATACACT
Organism: Paenibacillus sp. FSL W7-1287; assembly: GCF_038004245.1. Classification (NCBI taxonomy): domain Bacteria; kingdom Bacillati; phylum Bacillota; class Bacilli; order Caryophanales; family Paenibacillaceae; genus Paenibacillus; species Paenibacillus sp. FSL W7-1287. Next base: position 49,929 of record NZ_JBBORD010000001.1, read on the forward strand.
TACCATTATAACAAAAATATGTAAGTATAATAGGCGCACATCCATTACGATCACTCAGATGAATTTACCGCATTCTATCTCCCTTTTGTGCATGGTGGACTGGAATCATCCATTGATAGGTGGATAGATCACGCAAGCTATAACGTTCCAGCTTTCTGCCTACAGGCTCAAAGCCAAACGATTGCAGCAGGAGCATTAGATTAAAGCACGCAAATGCATCCCCTGCTCCGCATTCCAACGTTACGAACAGTGCGGGATTATGCCATTCCAAGTTAGCCTGCTCCAACTCCAGCCATTGCTGCCCTTCTAGCATCTCCGTAATTGCAACAGACAATCGAAAGCCTATTCGACCGATTAACCATTCACCGTCTACCGTATCTGGCTGAATGAATGCTTCATCACAGCGCAAATGGTATTTCTTCAGAAGATGGCCAACCTTCTCTTCGATTGCCGCTGCATAAGGATTTAACTGCTTCTTTACCCGAAGTGGAAACCATAATATAGGTACGCTAACATCCCATTTAGTTAATTGTAAATGCTGATCGTTAGATTCAATTCCCTGTAAATATTGTCTTGCCACCTGCAAGGCTGATAGCTTACCGTCTATTTCACCGCGCCACTTCATAATCCATTCAACCTTCTCATCCTTCGAAGCACGAAGATAGGCACGTATATCACTTAGGTTAATATCGGCTAACCGCAGGGAATGAATTTTAATCGCATCTGGAATTTGTTCCTCACCATACATCCGGTAGCCATTGTCCCCACGATATTTCGGAACAATTAAACGTTCCTTCTCGTAATAACGCAGCGTGCTTGCAGGCAGACCCGTTCGTGTTGAAAACATCTGTATCGTCATCGCCGCATCCGTCACCATGCATGCACCTCACCCTGTATATTAGTAATAGTTCCAAACATTGATGCGATTGCCGTCAGGATCGTAGAAATGAAATCCCATCCAACGCTCGCCGACAGGTGTCGATGTCTCTATCCCTTGTTCTCTTAAACGCTGCTCCAGCTCAAGAAATTGTTCTCTCTCCCACACAACAAAGTACATTCTTGCCCCTGGATTGGCCTTTGTATAAGGAGTTGAATCTGGCAGCTCCTCCAGCCATATATACTCCCACTTGCCCTCTCCTTCTACTTCCTCTCCTAGTAGAGCGAAGCCTTGATCACTATAATCTGTCGCAAAAACCTTAAGTCCTAAAACCGATTCATACCAAGTAACGGCGGACTTCAAGCTACGCACACCTAGCCATAGTGGCTTGTCAGCATAACGAATAAATTTCGCGTTAGGAAACTCATCCTGCAGTCGCTTATCTTCGCACAACGTAAGTCTTACATTACCAAAGGCATTGATATCCATTCCACGCGTACCATCAGGCATAACAAATGACTCTGAGAACGTTATCCCTTGCTCACTATAATAAGCCATCGCATTTTCTAGGTTAGCCGTAACAAAGCAAAAGCGCATATGACCTTCCTCATAACCATTCGGAGTAAAGTGCTCATGCTCCAGCTCGAATGATTTTAAGTTAACTTGTCCACCTCCTGGCAGTCGAAAGAATGCTTTTCTGCCTACGGGGCTAAGCACAGAATCGATCAACTCCCAATCCATATGCTTTCGATACCAATCCACACCTTCATCAAAGCTTTCAGCAGGCACCATAATAAATCCGCCATCGAACTCTACTTTCGTTGCCGTTTTCATATAAAACCTCCATTTGTTTACAATATTTAATATATTTTCACTATACACCTTAAAGTAACTTTAATGTCAACAACGTTTTTTCAGCATTATTAATTAAATAAAGCCCCAATGTTTAGAAAGGATTCTAACCACTGGGGCTTAAAGCATAACTGTCTATTAACCATATTAATTAAATAACATTGATAACATTGACAACTTTGTAATCTAACGGGAGCTAATAGCGCAGAAATACTAACCGCTCGATAAACACCGCTGCCTCGGCTCTTGTCGTTATGCCTTGGGCTGCAATCTTATCGCTATAGCCTTCAATGATGCCATGTTCAACTAGCGCACCGATAATCTCTTTAGCATAGCCAGCTACGGTTGATGCATCTGTAAATCGTGCTAAAGCTGCATCATCGTGAGCCAGGCTGAGCCGCAGCTCCTCCACCCTCTGGATCGCTTTATATGCCATCACAAACATTTCTTGACGCTCGATCTGTTGATTCGGCTTAAACTCACCAGTAGGGTAGCCGTTAACAATGCCAAGCTGCTGTGCCTTAACGATGGCATCATAGTAATAAGCATCACGATCAACATCGGTAAATGCTGCTGCTTGATCTGTCCTAGCAGTTAAGCCCAAAGCACGCATAAGCATAACTATGAAATCAGCTCGCGTTATGGTTTCATTCGGGGCGAAGCTAGATTCATTAACCCCATTAATGACTCCTTTAGCTGCCAGCGTACGAATAGCATTATATGCCCAATGCGTACTTGGCACATCAACGAATGATTTACTGCCTATGCCTACAGCAAACTCACCGAGATGATTGGCCTTCCATCTCATACCCTTCGCCTTAGCATCATAGTACGCATTGGGAATCGGCGTACTCGTACCGCCCTTAGCCATATGCCATATTGTGAGCATCGAGAGCTCGTTGTTGTTTTCAACAGCTGGTTCATACGGTACGAATAGCTGCAATGCGGAGTCTAGATCTAGACCGTCCAGCGGCTGATCATTCCAATACAGCTCAAATGCAATGGCTGAGTTTACGCGCTCATCATTAGCCGATGGCGAAGCATTGGACGCTTCCTCTATATCTCGAATGCTCACTAGCAGCGTATCTTGCTCACCCATCGTTCGGCCACTAAATGCTTGACTAGGGATGACGATGCTGCCAGCATCGGTTACAAGCTCGATGTTATACGCTTCAATACTTGCGTCAAACAAATGAGCAGGCAGCTTTAACCGATAGTTTTTCTGCACCTGAGCACTTTGATCAGCTAGAGTAATGGTAATGCTGCGCTTGGATAGCTGATCTAAACCATCCAATGCCGCCTTCGCTTGAGCAGCTGTTAGCTCTCCAGCTACGACGCCATTAGCGACTGAGCCCTGCATCACAATTGACGTTGTAGGAGCAGGACTAGGCTCGATAATAGGTTGGCTTGGTGTGTGTGGATTGTTATTCGTTATCGGAGCAATAAAGCTTAAGAAATCTCCAAGCACAATATTACCCGCTTCGTCACGCGCAATATGTTCTGGTAACTCTAGACTTTTGAAATTGCTTTCTGTAATCTCGGTTCCAGCGCGATTGGCAAACCGCGCTCCATCATAGAGATAGTTGGTTAACGATCGAACAGCATCAGGCACCTGGTCTTTAGCGATGCTTTCTGTTGCAAAGGAAACGAAGCTGTCAACTGTAAAGTCAGGGGTAATATGCGGATAGGTCGTAAAAACAATATTCCCCTTCGCATTGTTGAAGCCTATATTATTGCGTGCGATTACCCCAGGATTACTATTGCTTGTAAAGCCCACTGTTCCATTGTTAAAAGCAATACTGTTGCGAATAACATGTTGCACATGGATGCCTTCACCACCTAGCTTGAAGCCGTTGCCGTCACCCTTTAGCTCCGAGCTCCCTATCGGATAGCCGTTGTTATACGCAATGCTGTTTTCAATCGTTACTGCTCCAATTGCGCCCGAGCCAGCCTTCGTATACAAATCCCAGCCATCATCTACGTTATTGTAGGCAATCGCACCGCGGAACACATTGCCTACACCAGAGGTTAGCTTCGCTGCAAAACCGTCTGCATTGTTGTCGGAAGGATCTCGATTGGCAAATGAGTCACTGTTTAGAATCAAGTTATACGACGGCCAATCTTCGATATTTGTCGAATCATCCGTCCTGCTAATTTGCAGGCCGGTATCCCCGTGCTCATAGAAACGGCTAAGCTCAACAATGTTGTGGCTTCCGCCAATCGTAAAGCCTTTCGTATTGCCTGCTGAACGAGCAAAATCTATTCCGATGATATGCCAGTAGTTCCCGCTTAACACGACGCCCTCTGATTTCTTATTAAAGTCGATGACGGGTCTTGCGCCATCCGCTGCCTTTAATGTCTTCATCGCAGCATCCGTTCCATCATTATACTTTTGAATATTCAGCCTGTGATCTCGCACATAGTGACCATCTTGGACTATAATTGTTTGCCCTGGCGCCACATACTGGATAGCTGTATCAAGATCAAGCGGGTCCTCTAATGTACCAGCTGCCTCAGCGCTTCCATCAGGAGCGACATAAATATCACCTTCATACTGCTTTGCGGTTACAGTCCGGTTAAGAATAATCGTCTCATGGCTTGTTAGAAGCTCACTGTCACTAGGATTAAAGCTAATTGTAAATCGATTATGTCCACGCTCGATATTCGTTGCTTGAGTGAGGACTTGATTCGCTTCTATCGACACATCACTAGCAATGATTGTATTACCCTGCTTAATCGTTACTAGACCCGACGTATTCGACTTCAGCTTGATCTCATATTGCTCCGTCGTTGAAGTGTTTAATGGAGATATCCATGCGATCGCAGGTTCAAGCGGAGCAGCAGGTGGCTCGACTCGAGGCGGATCGGATGCAACAGCAGTCACGTTAAGCTCAATATTATGAACCTCAATCGTTGCTAATCGCGCTACATAAAACCCTACATACATCTTATTGTCCTGCACACTTAAAATATGTGGCGTATAGAGGATGACAGGCTCGCTGTCATTCAGCTGAGCTGTAAATCCGCTGTTTGTTTTAGCTAATGTCAATCGATAGGACTGTGCAGGATAAGTATTGCTTGGCGCTGGTCGATCCGCTTGAAGCATAACGGATTGGATGCCTTGACTTCCGCTGCCATCCGGCGACTCAATGCCAGTCCGAACAAATAGCTGAGTTCCATTGGGATTACGTGTTCCACCGCTATAACCTCCAACTGCAGCAATATTCGAGGCGAATACTGACGAATCATTAGCCGCACCTATTGCATCCCTGGCCATAATGCCGAAGGACTCCTGACCATCATGATCAGGTGACTTAGCATATTCGATAACTTTAATGTCTGCAGATAGCTCGAAGTTATCCTCTAACGCATCCAGCTCGACATAATAGAAGCTAATTCCGTCATGATCACCTGTCACTTTTCCCGCAGAGCCACCGATTGCTTTTAGCGTAACCACTCCCTGCTCATCGACCTCAATCGTGTTATTGCTTGCCGAGGTAGACTGGCCAAACCGAATGCTCTTCCACTCCACTGGTGCATCGTCGCGGACATGTACGATCAGCTCTAATGCTGGCAGCTGCTCATTGTTGGATGTAATCATTAGCTTGTATTCGCCCGCTGCCTCCGCGTTAAAGCTAGAGGAATCCAAGCTGTAGTCATTATCTGTAATCGCTTCCAATTCACCGTTATCATAAGCAATTGCCAGCTCTAGCTGAGCTACATCCAAGCTTTCCCCGAGCTTATAGGTTGTTTTAGGATACTTAGTAATAACTAAAGCTACAGCTTCCTTCTCCTTCACGGTTAACGGCAGCGTGACCGACTGTTCGCGATAGGTAATGACCAGTTGCTTCTCACCAGCACTAGCAGTACTGAATCCGGAAATCGTCAAAGCCTCTTTCTCGATTCGTTTTCTTGTGCCGTCACTATATTGTCCGTACACCATCAATCCATCGAGCTCTAGCTCTTCGCCAATAAAATATGTTGTCTTTATTGGCTGCTGTGTAATCTCCAGACTCGTTAAGCTAGCATCTACAACATTAACGGTAAATTCAGTAGCTACATCAGTACCTTCCGTTGCTACAACACTGACGGTATAGCTGCCTGCGGTCGTAAAGCGATGCTTGTCTCCTTTATCATTATTGCCAAAGCCATCATAGCGTTGACCCTCTATTATGATGGAATACAGATCGGGTGTAAGCTCACGATACATATAGCCATCTTCATAATTAGCTTCAACCGTTAAGCCGTGAAGCTGAAGCTCCTCCCCAACATAGTAGCTTGTAACAGCTGGTTCGTATACGATCTCAAGCGAGGTCACCTGTAAAGCCACCACCTCATAGGCTAGCAGTGCAGTCTGCCCTTTATAATGAACCGTTAAGTGCTTATTGCCAAGCTCAGAGCTGTCAAAGCCTGTTACCAGGTACTCATCCTCTGAAAGCACGCTCCGACTTCCGTCACTCATCACTGCTGTCACCGTGAGCCCCGTCAGATCCAGCTCCTCATGAAGGCGATATGTTGTTTTCATCGCTGTTGTGTTCAGCTCAATCGCATGTACTGCTGCTGTATCAATGGACAGCTGGATATTAGAAAACGTCACCTGTGCATCACGCGCAACATATACACCGGCATACAACTGCTCTGAAAATAACTGTTCTGCGCTTATAACCTGACTTTCACCATTGACGGATAATGTATAGCTATCTTGATTTTTTTCTATTTTGAGCTCATATTGCTCATCAGCTGCTGGAGGATTGGCTAATGAAAAAGCGTCAAGCTTCGTTTGTGTTCCTCCACTGCCACCTTCGACTCCAAATTTGTAATAGCCCTTCATCACCGTATCGAGTGCACCAACAGCAACGTAGTTAGAGGTAATCGTTGCAGAGCCTTCACCGACCGTATCGCGCAGCATCAATCCGAATGATTTTTGGTTAGGCGTGGAGATCGATGTATTCCTGTTGAACGCTTCAACCTTAGCAGTTGCCTGCAGTGTAAAGCTTGCTTGAGCGGGAACCTCGTAGGCTAATAGCGATAAGCCCTCATCGCCAGAAGCTATCTTTCCACCCGAAGCCTCTAACGTGTATGCACCAGGATCTTGCAGCATGGGCTCTGGATTTTTTTCCTCTGAAGTATTGCTGCCGAAGGCATAAAATTTCAGCTCGCCAAGCTCTGGCACTGTCGGCTCGTCAGATGCAACGGTAAGCTCGATATTGTCATAGGTTATATCTGCATTGCGAGCAGTGAATAGCCCAACATAGCTAATGTCTGATACGTAATTATCAACGACATAGCTATAACCATTTACCGTTACAACGATAAGACCCGAGGTCTTTTTAACGTTAAGCTGATAGCTGTTATTCGCTGCTGGCGCTGACAATTGCTCATCCAAGTCACGTTTTGCCTGTTCGGTATTTACTCTGCTAAACAGCTTCAGCTTTTTATCTAAGGCTCCTACTGCCAAATAATCATCCTTCGCATAATCGCTCCCGTGAACATTGTTGTACACTGTATTTCTTAGCATCACACCAAAGGAAGCTTGATTATTGTCTGCAATACTATGAATGGTAGCAGTAGCTGAAAATTCAAAATCTTGATCCTGCGGCACGGACTGATAGACATAAGCAATCCCATCTGTCGTAGAGGATATCTTGCCGCGATCGTTCATGCTTTTCATATGAACGCTTCCCTGCTCATCCTCGACCATACTAAAATTAGCAGCAGTAATTTTATCTTGTCCCCCGACATCACCGAATACGGAGGCTTGCCAGCTGGAATTAGGCTGAAGCTGCGCGATGGCCGGCTCTTGAGGCGGCTCGCTCGCACTCTCTTCTGCTAATACGCCAATATTGGCGGGCAATAACAGCATCATTGCAAGTAATGAAGTCAATGTTTTACCTATCCATTTACTTTTCATCCGATAGTTTTCATCTCCTTGCTTGAATTTCCTTGCCTGATTATTGAAACCGCTTGCAAATCGTTATTTCTTAAATTACACTAACCCTATTTAGTTCCTTTGCATCCTCTTTAACTCTCTTTCATCCTTGTACATGCACTTTAATCCTCTTTAGTCCAATCCTAAGAACCTAGACCTTAATCTACACAGCCTCCTCGTGCACCTTTCCCTCCTTGTCGTCTTTCACCTCACTTTCTCTAAACACACATTGAGTGTATCGCAATGAGATTATCATCTTTTCAGCCTAAACCTGCTGTCCAGACTATACTATAGCGAAGGATTGCAGTACCTCAATAATCATGTAAACAGGCTTTTGCTCTTACGGATAAGACGGACGAATGATACGTTATTTTTATGAATTAACAACATAATGCTTATTGCCTCCAAAAATGATTATTCTAGATGATTAGGACATCTATGAACGCATATAAGAAGAAAGGTGAAAAAAATACCATTTATCCCGTATAATAGAGAGGTACAAATTCATAAGGGGTGTGACGCATGCAATATACATATCTAGGTCGTTCTGGATTAAAGGTGAGCAAGCTTTGCCTAGGCACGATGAATTTTGGAGTAAGCACAGACGAAAAGGAAGCTTTTCGCATTATGGATGCTGCGGTTGACGCTGGCATTAATTTCTTCGATACAGCCAACGTTTACGGCTGGGGTGAGAATGCAGGCAGAACCGAGGAGATTATAGGTCGATGGTTCGCACAGGGCGGTGGACGTCGTGAAAAGGTTGTATTGGCTACGAAATTCTTCGGTAAAATGCATGATGAGCATGATGGTCCGAATGATGATGGCGGACTTTCAGCGTATAAGCTTCGTCGTCATTTGGAAGGCTCATTAAAGCGTCTGCAGACCGATCATATCGAGCTATATCAGATGCACCACGTGGATCGCAACGTCTCTTGGGATGAGCTGTGGGAAGGGTTCCGCGTAGCGATCAATCAAGGGAAAATCGGATACGTTGGCTCGAGTAATTTAGCGGGCTTCGACCTTGTGAAAGCGCAATATGAAGCAAAATCTCACAATATGCTAGGCTTAGTCAGTGAGCAGCATAAATACAGCTTATTGTGCCGACTTCCTGAATTAGAGCTGCTACCAGCTGCACAGGAGCAAGGTATTGGCGTTATTGCTTGGAGTCCATTAGATGGCGGTCTGCTAAGTGGACATGCTCTTAAACCGATTGAAGGATCGACGCGTGCCAACAATCCTGATCGTGTAGAAAAGCATCGCCAGCAGCTTGAAGCATTCGAGCGTCTATGCAAGGAAATTGGTGAAAGCGAAGCGAATGTTGCATTGGCATGGACGTTGACCCACCCTGCCTTAACGGCACCAATTATCGGTCCGCGTACACTCGAGCAGCTGCAAGGTGCGCTGCGTGTCGTCGATATTGTATTAGAGGAATCTGTACTTAAGCAGCTAGATGAAATCTTCCCTGGTCCAGGTGGAGCTGCGCCAAAAGCTTACGCTTGGTAACTAACTCTAACTTTCGACTGAGCATGCTAAGGCATAATCTCAATAATTAAATTTAGCTTAATGATTCAAGATCGAATAAATACAACACCCCTAACTACTAACGTTAGGGGTATCTTCGTGTTACCATAGAAGTAACAACTGTAACAACTACTGAAGGAGCTCGATGAATGAAACAACCATATAGCTTGATCCAAGATAAATGGAAATGGAATGTCGTTTTAACGCTTGGCGGTACATTGATGGGAGCTGGAATTGCTGACTGCTTATTTTCATTAAATCAGATGGACTTGAATCAGCTCGCTAGAGGACTCACGATCTTTAGTGCAGGTCTTACGATCTTAGTTGTTTTGGACAACACGAAAACGCAAAAAAAGTCGGAAGACTTGCAAAAAGAGAATCAGCTTCGTCTTGAAAGGGTTGAGGAGCAGCTAAATGCCATTCATCACACGCAACAGCTGACGGAGAAGCAGCTGAATGAAATAAAGGACTTGCTGCGTCAAGCTAATGAAAACAAGCGATTGCAGCAACACAATCAGCATACAGAGACTCAAGAAATAAACGAAAAAGCACCTTCCGAAAGTACATAGGTTCAAAATCGATTCAACGGATTCATTCCATATCCTTATCGTGGCCTAACAAAAAAGCCGAAATTCACAACAATGTGAATCTCGGCTTTTTTGCTGTTTAATCTGCTGTATTTTACTTACAAAAGTATATTAAACAACTTTTTTATGTTTAATTACTTGACAAAATTACATTAACTAAATATACTTACTTTCAGAAAGTAACTAACAAAACACAACAGGAGGGACATACGAATGAAAAAAAATGAAATAGGTCAAGCGATCTTACGTGTTATGCTTGGTTTTATTTTTTTCATACATGGTGTAGACAAATTTAGAGGCGGAATCAACTACATTGTTGAATACTTTGAAAGCTTAGGTATTCCAGGTTTTATGGCTTATGTTGTCGCTATCATCGAATTAGTTGGCGGTATTGCATTAATCCTCGGCATTGGTACAAGAATCGTTGCGATACTAACTGCTCTAATTATGGTGGGAGCTATCTTTACCGCAAAGCTTTCATTAGGTCTGCTTGGAGTAGATGGTATGGCTGGCTATGAGATAGATCTAGCGCTGCTTGCGATGTCTATCTATCTGATCTTGGCCAGAAAAATTTACCTCTCTCTAGACTCACTAATGTTCAAAAAACAAGAAAATAACTAATATGCTGAAGGATTAGCGCATTGCTAGTCCTTCTATCGAATAAATAAACGATGTTGTTAGGCGGTGGAGATATGAAGGATACAGGAATTGAGATTGGCCTATACACGCTCGCTGATATATGTCCTGATCCGCATACAGGTAATGCGGTCAGCGCAAGTCAGCGTATGAAGGAAATCGTTGAAGCTGCTAAACTTGCTGATGAGGCGGGACTAGATGTGTTTGGAGTTGGTGAGCATCACAGGCTAGATTACGCCGTATCTTCTCCTGCCGTTGTTTTAGCCAGCATCGCTCAGGTCACCAAACGCATCAAACTGACAAGTGCTACTACTGTGTTAAGCACAGTAGACCCCGTACGTCTTTTTGAGGACTTTGCTACATTAGACTTGCTTTCTGATGGTCGTGCAGAAATCATTGCCGGTCGAGGAGCTTTTATAGAATCTTTTCCTTTATTTGGTTATAATACTAACAACTACGATGCTTTATTCTCAGAGCATATGGATTTATTGCTCAAGCTTAATAAGAATGCAACGGTTTCCTGGGAGGGTCAATTCCGACCATCCTTACGTGATGCAGAGATTGCTCCCCGTCCCTTGCAACAAGAGATTCCTATATGGACTGGGGTTGGTGGAACACCAGAGAGTGCTATTCGAGCAGGGAAACTAGGAACCGGTATAGCTTTGGCTATACTTGGCGGAGATCCTATACGATTTAAGCCACTCGTCGATCTATACCGCAAGGCTGGAATCGAGGCTGGCCATAGTGAGGAGAAGCTAAAGGTTGGCGTAACGGGACATGGATTCCTAGCAGCCACCACTCAGGAGGCTAAGCAGCAGTTTTATCCTTACTATTCTAACTATTGGTACCATGTAAACAAGCAGCGTGGAGGCTTAACGTTCAGGATGTCTGAAGCAGAGTTTGAGCAGATGACCCGTCCTGAAACTGCCTTATTCGTTGGCAGTCCGCAGCAAATTGCTGAGAAGATTGTTCAGCAGCACGAGCTTTTTGGACATCAGCGTTTCATGGCGCAAATCGATATCGGTGGATTGCCGTTTAATAAAGTAGCGGAAGGTATCGAGCTGCTAGCTACAAAAGTAGCACCAATCGTTAGGAAACAAACAAGTAAGTGAGTTCATCCATCACTCATAACAACTTAAGAATGACAGCTGGAGGTGTAAACGATGGGTTTTTTAGATAAACTATTTGGTAGAACAACGAAGGAGGAAAAAGTTATGGCAGAAAAATTAAACATCGGTATCATTTTGGGAAGTACACGTGAAGGACGTGTAAGTCCGCAGGTAGGTAACTGGGTAAAAGAAATTGCTAACAAACGCGGGGATGCTAACTATGAAATTGTTGACATCGCTGATTTCAACCTTCCGTTTCTAGGAACAACAGATGGCACTGAGCCTGGCATTGCAGCATGGAATCAAAAGCTTGCTAGCCTAGATGGTTTTATCTTCATCGTTCAGGAATACAATCACAGCATTACAGGTGCACTAAAAAATGCACTAGACTTTGCTCGTGAAGCTTGGAACAACAAAGCTGCGGGAATCGTAAGCTACGGTTCTGTAGGTGGAGCTCGTGCCGCTGAGCATCTACGTGGCATTTTGGGAGAGCTTGCTGTGGCGGATGTTCGTACACATCCTGCTTTGTCCTTGTTCACAGACTTCGAGAACGGTTCAAACTTCAAGCCTGCTGACATGCATGCCAATACGGTAAACGAAATGATTGACCAGCTTGTTAAATGGTCAACTGCACTCAAAACTATTCGATAAAGCATAACATTAAAGCTTATCGATTCAGAATAAAATAGTCGTAAAAAACGCTCTTTTCATGTATTGAAAAGGGCGTTTTTATTATGCTATATTCTACTGCCTCAAACTCCTTCGATGAAAGTCTGTCAGCGGAAGAAGCATTGCTAGTCCATAATTTTTTCATGTTTAGCTTTCGATCTCATATGGAATAACACTTTTACTATGATTGCAATGAGCGAAACACCTACTGCAATGATGATGCTTTCCGTTTCATTGAGGCCAACTATATAGCCAATGATATAGTAAATCATTATTCGCATGAGACACAGCACGATCTCATAATACAGCTGTCTACCTACGATATATTTCAAAGTAAATTCAACAAGATGATCAAGGGTAACTATATAAATCAAATACGAGATGGCTAATATCACTAGCTGATTCATGCTGATCTCTAAGGAAAAAATGATATTAACAATACTCGTTGAACCAACAATAGCAAAGACAACGAGTCCGATAAATGCAGTGATAATAAGAGAAAATGCTGCCGAAAGAAAAACAACCTTCCTATTACTTATTTTTTCTCCTTCAGCTTCTAGTGTATTCTTACTATATATAAACGTAAAAATAAGTAGTATTGAGATGATATATATGACCAGTAAAGTAACGATTATGCTCATCGGTTACACTCTCCTCATTAAAGGAGTACGCATGTATGACCTGTTCGGTTTCATGGACCAGCTTACCAAAGAGGTTAAGTAGAAAAAGCCCAAAAACTGTAACTTCTTTACAGTAAAATTGGGCATAAGATCAATAACTCTACTATTTATGTCTCAACCGTAGATTCAGAGACCGGAACGTAGTTAACGACTTTAAGGACAATCGGCGAATCTGCTAGAATCGCTTCACCATCTACAGGAACTGTAATCGCCAGCGATCCAGTGCCAGCCGCCCCAGCTGTATAAACGCTGATTCCGTCCATTTGTGGAACTCCATTTATAAAAACCTGAGTGTAACTGTTATCTACCGCAAGCTCCGGCAGTGCTGTAGCGACTGCACCTGTATCATCGAAAAAATCATCTGTGTTAATCGTTAATGTTGCGCCTGCCGCAGTATCAACGGTGGTGACGTAAAAAAACTTAGCGGAATCAGGCCCTACCGTTGTTGTGGTGTTTACAACTACCTGTAGCTTCATTATTTGTAATGCCATAATTAAGCCCTCCTTCCTTATCGATTTCCCTTCACTTCATAGAGTTTGAGAAAGGTTAATTACATCATATTCAAAACAAGCTACGTTGTTTGGGTAGATTTAACCTCAAATTCTATCAAGTTATACAATATAGGCTTTAATTTTGATCGATTCTATAATGATAGGTGTTCCTGCCAATATCGTTGTTCCAGTTCGTTTGATGTAAAGCGCATCCTTACTTACGTCGAAAAGGCCTCCAGCCTGAATAACTCCATTAATAAACAAATTATAATATCCTTTTTTCCCAACGCTCTGAAAACGTTCAATCGTCTTACCACTGTCGTCTGTAAATTGGCCTGCAGATAACCTCCATTCTTCGGATAACGTAACATCTATGGAAGGAATAAAGAAGTATCGTTGGATCATGGGACGAAACCGAATTTTTGAGGATTTCCTCTTGCTTCGTCTATGTCTCCTTTTGCAACGAGGAGGGGATTTTTTGTCTACAAAGCCTGTTAATTTAAAGCAGTATTTTTTCTTACATTTTTTTCTTTGCATCTTCATCACCCCCAGCCTCAGACTATAGTATTTATATGCCTGAATGAAGAACCGGGGTTGAAGCAACGGCCTATTGTGTCATCATGCCAAGTGCTTTTTCATGGCTGCTGTGCATATGAAAAAGCCCCAGCAAGCAGGTTTCAAAATCTGCAGCGCTGAGGCTATAATACGTATATACTTTATTTATTGCTTCAGTCTACGGTTGTTTCCAGCCTTATTGCTCGGCCTTTTCTTCTTCCCACACCGTATCCAAAACCTGGCTAAAATATGGAACCGGCTGTGCGCCAGAAACAGCATACTTGTCGTTAAACACAAAGAAAGGCACACCTTGCACACCAATCTGTCGTGATTCGGCGATATCCTTACTCACCTTCTCAGCATACTCTTTCCCTGCGATGATGCCGCGAACTTTCTCTCCAGCAAGTCCTACCTCTTCAGCCAAGCGGACAATGGCTTCTGGATCACTTAAAACCTCACCCTCTGCAAAATGAGCAGCGTATAAACGATCAAAAAACTCATTGCCTTTTCCCTGCTCTTTTGCATATTGGAATACGTGATGTGCGTCAGCCGTGCTAGCAAACTTTGCGATATCGTAATTAATGTCAACGCCTGATGCTTTGGCCATATCCGTAACCTGCTGTAGCATCGCCTTCGTTTGTTCAACAGGAATGCCTTTAAGGTTAGAAAATGATTCGTAATACGCCTCACCTGGAACGTACTCGGCATCTGGTGATAGCAAAAAGCTTCTATATTCGATTTCAACGTTTTCGGCATGTTCAAAGCTCTCTAAAGCCTTTGCTAAATGTGCTTCTCCAATGTAACAGAATGGACATACAAAATCAGACCATATCGTAATTTTCATTCTTTTTCCTCTTTCCCTTGAGTGATTGGGCCACATATTCCAGTATTAATATCACAGAGGAAGCCTGCAGCTCCATCTATATTTTTTAATACTTGAATACGGTTTAGATCTTTAGCTTTTATAGTAGAACCGTTGTCTTTAGAAACAGTATCTTTAGATGGTTTTATGACATCATTTTGCTTTTCATCCGCCATCGTTATACCTCCCCTATATACATAAACTGCTTTGATCAAGTTACTAACCTTTTTTTATAATGTGTAACAATTATAGTTACAATTAAAACCCCTGTCAAATCCAATCCATTCTATTAAACTCCCAATAAAATGATCCACTAACTACCATATGTACCTGTCCGATTCACAAACGATGAATATATTAATAGCATCAAGAATAAACGTGAGGTGATTGTATTGGAGGTGATCACACCTTGTTAATCGGAGTATGTGTTTCTAATGAGAAACGAAAGTTCAGAGCCTATGTCAAAGAACGGCTCAAATTATATTCGGGGAATGCTGAGCTGATTGCATTTCGAATGAAGGACCTAGACTTGAAGCGTAAGAGAGTAAAAGGAGAATACTTGAAGAAGAAAGGTAAAAAAATTCATCGTGTGAAGGGAGTCTATCCACTCCCTGCTGCTATTTATGTACAAACATATGTCCATCCACGTATGCTAAAAAAACTGGAGAAGGCCATAGGCCGAAAGGTCTTCAACAACTTCATATGTGACAAATGGCAATGCTCGAAGCTTCTCTTCGCCGATACAGAGCTACAAGCTTATCTTCCATACACACGAAAATTGAAGGATTTAACCAGCGTGCAAAAAGCACTAGATCGCTATCGAGATGTTATTCTAAAACCTATTAATGCAGTGTACGCCTACGGTGGCAAAGGGATTATTCGTGTACGGCTGGAGGAGGATAATCAGATCGAGGCCTATTATTGGAGTTCTAAAGGAATGAACAAGAAAATTTTCACTTCTTATAACAGCTTGTGGAAGTTTTTATTGGATAAACGATCTGATGATGACTATATCGTTCAACAGTTTATTCCCACGATGAAAGTTGAAGATAACGCAACCGATATCCGGTTGCATATGAATAGAGACGGTTCTGGACAATGGGTAGTGTCTGATATTCTGCTACGCGTCGCCACGAATGAAAGTCATCTTAGTCATCAGCTTAATATGACTCTTGAAATTGATTATCTGGATAATAGGTTTCCGCAGCATCAAGGTGAAGCAGATGAGTCATATATGAAAGAATCCATTATAAAGGTTGGGCTAATGATTTGCCGTGCATTCGATCATGCAGGGTATCATATGGGAGATTTGGGCATCGACATCGGTGTCGATGAGCACGGTCATCCTTGGGTATTTGAAGTCAATACCCTCCCAAATCCATACCCCTCTTATAATTATGCAGCTTTCATATATCCTATTGAATATGCGCTTTATCTTGCAGCCAAGAAGAAGAAGACATGACGTGTCTTCTTCTTTTTTAGTCTCTTCCTCTATTCTGCATCTTACTTACTACCCATTTTATTCTCGAATTTGTATCACTAGCTTCCCTCTCGTATGCTTTGTTTCAATTCGCGTATGAGCCATTCGCAGAGCTTCTTCAGCTAGTGGATATGCTTCATTAATATAGGCTTTTAGGCTTTGCTCTTGCAGCCACCCTTCGATCTGCTCCAGCTCTTCTCGCTTCGGATTCACAACGACAAATTTACCTTCTACTCCATAGGCTTTGACTATATCTTCAATAGATGGCGTTACAATCGATACGATTCTGCCGCCTTGCTTCAGCACGTTGCTGTTTTTCTGTTGATCTATTCCCATAATAAAATCAAAAACGATATCCACGTCACGAGCTGCTTCTGAAAAATCAACAGACGTGTAATCAATAACCTCATCCGCACCTAAGCTGCGAACAAATTTATGATTACTTGCCCTTGCTGTTGTCATCACATAGGCTCCTGCGCGCTTGGCCATTTGAATTGCAACATGGCCTACCCCACCTGCTCCGCCATGGATCAGCACACGCTGACCTTCCTTTAGCTCACCATAATGGAATAATGAATGCCAGGCAGTCAGCGCGACAGCGGGTAATGCCCCCGCTTCCTGAAACGTTATTGTAGAGGAAAGCTTGGCTAATTGATCCTCCTCAGCAACTGCATATTCCGCATAAGTACCCGTACTCCCTAAGCCGAATACTCGATCTCCTTGCTTAAATTGCGTTACCGCAGTACCGACCTCCTTCACAACGCCTGCAAGATCTAGTCCTAGAATATGAGGAAAGCTATGCACTGGAAATACCTCCTGCACAACACCTGCCCGAATATTGCAATCAACCGGATTGACGGACGTAGCATACAGTTCAACAAGCACCTGATTGTCGTTATAGCTTGGCACAGCCACTTGCTCACCTCTCAGCACATCTGGATTTCCGTATTCTTGTATCGTTATCGCTCTCATTTGGATAGCCTCCTTAATTTATGATCATTTGTTGAATAATCAACAACTGTCTATTACAATGAAATTGTATGGCTTAATTTGGAAGAGAGCAATCGTTAATACTGCTCGAAATGTTCATTAATCAACACATTCTATATAAATGTTCATCTAATAGGGAGGCCGTAACGATGACAGTGGATCGTCGAGTATTAAAGTCACAGGAAGCGATAAAAAAAGCCTTCTTCGAGCTCATGGCTGAAAAAGACTTCAAGGATATTACCGTTCATCTCATATCGGAAAGGGCTAACCTCAATCGGGGTACATTCTATCTACATTACTTAGATAAGTTTGACCTGTTAGACAAGTGTGTTGAGGAGCAATTCGCCGAGTTAATGCGAGTTTGTGCTGCGAAGGAGCATGATCAGACACATTACCCTACATTCGATTCCATACTAACGACTACGCAATATTTTGAGGAGCATTTCATGTTCTATTCTTGCATGTTGAACAACAAAGGCATGCCTTCCTTTCGCGATCGAATGCTTGATCTCATGGTGAAGGGCATACATGAGCAGATCAATATGAGTGATATCAATACAGGGATGAACAAGGATATTCTCGTCCAATTCATGGCATCAGCCATTGTAGGCATCATCGAATGGTGGATTGTTAACCACATGCCGGTCCCCGCACAGCAATTGGCTAAAGAGCTATGGACGCTGCTGGAAAGAAATCAGATTAATCAGTAGCCGATCGTAATGACTTCATAGTCTTATTTAAGGCTTATATCGAAGCCAAGCATCTATCTAACATCCAACCATTATCCTAGGTTGAACAAACCCTTAACAAAGCCAACGATGGTGTTGCCTGCCAAAAACTTAAGTGCCATGACCGAGATTACGACGATTACGCCTACGATGATTCCATAGGCTTCTTTTTTGGATTTTGACATAGTTACTATATACACTCCTTTAATACGTGTTCTTACTATTACATTAACAAAGGAGTAGTTTGGATTTTTGATATCGTTTGCTATGTTTTCATTTGAGGTAAATGCCATGCATTGCCACACTAATGGAAGTTACACTATAATTTACCTAGTTAAAGCAAGTACGGTACGGAAGGAGGCGGGCTCATGCGCTCATACTGGATTTGGCTCTTGTTCATGGTAGCAGCCTGGCTATGTGCCTGGCTAAGCTTGCCTGTCGAGGAAGCGTTGAAGCCTTGGCGACTTGTTGTTGCCGCACTATTTTTTATGCTATATTTCATCGCCCCGCTGCTGCGCAATCGTCCAGTATGGCTGACCTCCACATTAATCGGCGCTTCCATCCTGGCTACGGTCGCATTACAGCTAGAGTATACGGGTGAGCATTCTTTATATGTACTACTAATCTATTCCTTGCTTGCGGGAAAGGCCATCTATCGCCTTCCCCCTATTCACGCAGTCATCGTGGGAATTGCATTACTTAGTAATCTTCTTGCTCCTAGCTGGTTCGGTTACCCTTCCTTTCCTCCTATGTTTGCTATTCTGCTTGCGGCCATACATGCCACCGGTCTGGCTGTATACAGCCACGCTAAGACTAATATGGAAGCGACCGATCTACGCAATGATGTGCTGCTCAGTGAATATCGCGCGATGAAACGGCGTATCGTTACCAATGAAAAAGCGGCACGTCAGGAAGAACGGACACAGATTGCTAGAGATATACATGATTCGGTCGGGCATAAGCTGACGGCGCTGCTGATGCAGCTTGAGGTGCTGCGTATGCAAGCGGATGAACAGCTTGCCCCTCGAGTCACCGAACTTAAAGAGCTGGCTAGAGAAAGTCTTGAGGAAACAAGGAGCGCCGTGAAGTCCTTAAAGCAGCCAGAAACAGGCGGTCTTACCGCTATTCTTAACATGATTCGCAAGCTGGAAGCCGAACAGTTCATGCGGGTTCACTTTACTGTTCAGCACGGAGCCCTTTCCGCTCCGCTGAGGGCCTCGCAATCGTTCGCTGTCTACCGAGCGGTACAAGAAGCGCTTACTAATCTGATGAAGCACAGTGAGTCAAAGGAAGCTTTTATTACGTTCGAAGCACCTGGGGGCGGGATCTTTCGATTCGAGGTCGTGAATCGCCTAAAGAATAAAGTGGTTGTGCGCGAAGGCTTCGGTCTGCGTTCCATGCGGGAGCGGATCGAGGAAGCCGGAGGAACACTAGAAGTAGTCGCTTACCCAGATTCCTTCGTAATACGCGGCGTTATGCCAATCCTGAAGGAAGGTGGTGAAACGTTATGATTAAAATATTGCTCGTTGAAGACCAAGCTATGGTGAGGCAAGGCTTGAAAATGATGATTGAAACAGATGAAGGTCTGCGTGTAACCGGTGAAGCCTCCAATGGGAAAGAGGCGGTAGCACTGTGTGAATCCCATTCCTTCGATATTATCGTGATGGATATTCGTATGCCTGAGATGGACGGACTGGAGGCAACACGCATTATTCGCTCCCGCTGGCCGAGCAGCAAAGTGCTCATTCTTACCACCTTCAACGATGATGAATATGCGCTTGAGGCACTCAAGAGCGGAGCGAGCGGCTACATGCTTAAGGACGCGGAGCCGTCAGCACTAATTCGCGCTATCCATAGCTGCTTATCGGTCGGGATGGCGCTGCAGGACGATGTTGCTGCGAAAATTATTCCACGGCTGCTCAAGGATGAGCAGGAGCACGAGGTCGACAAGTCCATCACCCCGCGTGAGCTTTCGATCCTTCGTCTAATTGGAGAGGGACGCAGTAACCGGGAAATTGCCGATCAGCTTGGGCTATCGATCGGAACAGTGAAGAATAACGTTAGCCAGGTCATGGAAAAGCTGGAGCTCAGAGATCGAACGCAGCTAGCGATCTACGCTATCCGGCACAATCTAGTTTGATCGACCGTGACCAGAGTCATGGTTCTACATAAAAGTAATGACGGAGGACAGTGGGAGCACTGTCTTTTTGTCTGTACACTTAACTCATAAACATCGAACAGGATTTGAAATAAGAAGAACGCCAACAACAAGGAGGCATTAAGCATGCTGGAAACGGTCGAGCTGAGTAAAAGCTTCAAGGGTAAGACGGTGGTAGACGGTGTAAGCTTGTATCTTGATCAAGGCGAATCGGTTGGCTTGCTTGGACCTAACGGAGCAGGTAAATCAACGACGATCTCTATGATTTCGTCCTTGCTCGCCCCAACGCATGGAGATGTATTGCTGCGTGGAAAGAGCGTTATTAAGCATCCGCAGCATATACGTAGGGTGCTAGGCGTCGTGCCGCAAGAAATCGCTCTTTACGAGGAGCTTAGCGCATATGAAAATTTACAATTTTTCGGACGAATTTATAAGCTAAAAAAAACAGCACTAGAGAGCAAAATTCAGGAGGTGCTGGAGATTGTCGGCCTACGTGAACGACAGAAGGAGCTCATCAAAACCTTCTCTGGTGGCATGAAACGCCGCATCAATATCGCTGCCGCTCTGCTACACAATCCGCAAATCGTTATTATGGATGAACCAACCGTTGGGATTGATCCTCAATCACGGAATCATATTTTGGATACAGTTAGATATCTAAATCTTGAGAAGGGCACGACAGTCTTGTACACGAGCCACTACATGGAGGAGGTTGAGCAGCTATGCAAGCGCATGTATATCATGGACCATGGTAAGGTCATTGCCTCCGGCACGAAAGAAGAACTCGGACGCATCTTGTCCAGTGAAGATACGATCCTGCTGCAGCTCGATGCTTATGATGATGCCTTTATTGAAGAGATACGCTCATTAGATCCGGTCAGACAGGTTGAGCGGACGGATCAGGGACTGAAGCTCATTATAGCTAAGCAGAGTCGAGTGCTCAGCTCTATCGTTCAGAGCGCGGAACGTCACAGTGTACAATTGATCAACATGCATGTGCATACACCGAGTCTTGAAGATGTATTTCTCCATCTTACCGGTCGGACCTTACGCGATTAAAGGAGTGGGATATCGATGAGAGCTTTTCTGAAAAAGGATGTGCTCGTTTACTGGCGTGATCGAAAGCAAAATATATTCTCACTAGTCATCCCCCTCATTCTAATTGTCGTGCTGGGGCTTTTATTACCGAACTGGATTGAGAATCCTACAAGCACACTCCAATTAAAAGCGGCCATGGTCGTTCATGACAACGAAGCTGCAGGCCTTGAGCAATTCCAAAGCTCTCTTAAGAGCAGAGGTCTACCAGATGAAGAGGCCGCTGTATTATTTGAGCTTGCAGCACATTCACCGCCTGTCAGCTTGCTGAACGATATGCTGAAAAGTGACCAGATTATCAGCATGGTCGAGTGGGTTGAGCTGGATGAGGAAGCAGCGCTCCGCCGTTTGCAATCCGGAGAGATTCAAGCCATCGTAACCTTACCTGAAGACTTCACGCTGCACATCTTGAATAAGACACTGCTTGACGAGGGGAACGGTGCGGCAATAAGCCTGACGTCTGACGATCCTTCCATCGAGGTTGGTGTTCTTCAAGGCATCATTGAAGGCTTCACGCAGCAATTCAATGCAAGTTCGGCCATTGCACATGCTGGCACTCATTCTGCAGTTACGTTAAATCAGGAGGCCGTTCTACCTTCTATAGGCGGCGTGGAGACGATTGAAGGTGTACGTGTGCTAACCTCATTCCAATATTTCACGCTCGCGGTTGGCGCTATGTTTGCCATGTATGTAGCTGCTAACTCAGCAAACAAAGCGATTACAGAGAAGAGAGAGCATGTGTTCCAGCGTATATTACTGTCGGGCAGCCACCCACTAACGTATCTAGCAGGAAAAATTGTTGCAACCTTGATGATGTCCTTGCTGCAGCTGACACTGGTGATCCTCATCTGTCATTTCGTGCTCGACTTGTTTCCTGGATATTCACTTGAGTTCTGGCTTGGCTTTTCCCTATTAATGATGATGATGTGTCTGATTGTCGCAGCGCTGGGGGGATTGTTCACTGCCGCGATGTTCCGGATGAATGCGAATACGGCCAATGCAATCATTCAAGCATTATTATTGATTATCGGCGTTATCGGCGGGAACTTTGCCCCTATCTATATTTTACCCGACGCGGTTCAACAGCTATGGGAATGGACACCAAACGGCCTTTGGTTATCGACCATGATTCAATGGATTCAGCAGGAATCATGGGAGGCCGCGATCAATGGCATGCTAGGTCTGTCCGCGTTCATTATAGCGATTATCGCACTGAGCGTATGGACATTTCCAAAAAGGGGGCGAATCTAAATGGTTCCAGTTTTTCTAGCACAATGGATGAAGGAGAAACGTTCCCCTTATATGGTTCTCATCTTTATTAGCATCAGCATTGCCGCAGCTCTACTCTTCGGATCCAATATGGATATCAAATTAAAAATTGATACCTTTCGAGGAGAAGGTGTGACTGTAGAAGAGGCTGAGCGCTGGATTGATCGCCTTAATGAAAGCGGGGCCTTCATCTTTAGCTTGCGAGCCGAAGAAGAATCTTTGGCTGATGTGCGCCAAGGGCGCTCGGATATGGCGGTTAGATTATTGAAGGACGACTATCGTATTATCGCTGTAATGGAGAGCACGAATGTCGAGCTCGTCCAGCAGCATATGCAAGCCGTTTATCATGAGGAATTTCGAATCATGGCCGCAGCATCACACGCCGAAGATGAACTGGAATTCCGTGAAGCGATGAAAACGTATATGGAACAACCACCTCTGAAGCTTCAGTCTTCCACCTCTTCAGGCAGTGAGCTGCGAAGCTACGATATGAGATTACAGCTGCTATTTGGCTTTTCTCTGTTCCTTGCTATGCTTACTGTGGGGTTCAGAGTTAACGCTATGACTGCCGAGAAAATATCCGGCATCTGGAACCGTGTCATCCTGTCTCCATTGACGAAGACAGAGATGTATCTGGGCCATCTAACCTACAGTACGCTGATTGGTATCGTTCAAATCACAATGGTTTTCTTACTCGCTAAGTACTTATTTGGTTTTAGTCTTGGGCATAGCTTCGGGATGCTAGCCATGATCGTTGTGCTTTACACGATGACCATCGTTGCTATGAGCATGCTATTTACAGGAATATTAAGGACACCGGAGCAATTCGGTGCAATATTCACCTCTATCGTACCGATTATGCCGCTCATTAGCGGTGCCTATATGCCGCCAGGTACGATTACGAACGACGTGCTGCTGTTCATTGGCCAGTTCTTGCCACTTCAGCATGCGCTAGATGCTCTAATCGGCGTCTCGATATATGAGCAGGGCTGGACGGACATCTACTTGCCGCTTGCCAAGCTGCTGTTGATGACTGTTATTTTCTTCGGAGTAGGGATTAACCTCGTTGAGCGCCGTCGCTTATAGCGCAACGAATAAAACAAGCCGATGAATGATCAAGGTTAAACTTGAATAATTCATCGGCTTGTTGGCTTGTTACAGCTTAATTTATTATTCTGCTCGTTACATTACAGCTTCAGATATCGTCTTAAAGCGGAAATCAATAGATCATGGTCCTCCTGATCAGGCAGTCCAGATACAGTAATCGTACCGATCATTCCTTCACCTTCCACATGAAGCGGAAATCCGCCACCCGCTCCGACATAGTCAGAAAGGGGCAATCCATCACGTTCCTCTATTGTTGTTCCTTCCTGACGAGCTTGTAAAGCAACACGCCACGAGCTCTGTCCATAATGCCGAACCACATTATTTTTACGACGAATCCAATCCTCATTTTCTACTGTAGTTCCCGCCATCGCATGAGCAAACAACCGTTGCCCTTGGCGATAAATTTCTACAGTAATGCTTTTACCTAGACTTCTTGCTTCGTCGATTATTGCAAGTCCAACCTGTAGTGCCGTTTCATTCGTGAATGCGCTGAATCTAAGCTCTTGCTCTTCTTTCTCCATCTGAATCAATTGATCCTTCATGTTTCTCCCCCATTTTTTTCAATCTCTGCCTTCTACTTTTCGCTTGAATGTCATGTATTTCCTTCTTTTATCCCCTATTGAGTAAGCAAAAAATAAAAAATGTCACCGGCAGCTCCTAATGCTAGCTGATGCTAACAAATAAGAGTGCGCCGATGACATTGTCGTGAGTATGCGTTAGAACTTCTCTGGAAACTGTTTGTAGATGCCCTCTGCTAAAATATTCGCCAGATGGAGCATATGGATTTCGTTTTGATCTGTTGCTTCAATGTCCCTCTGCCAGTCTCCATTCAGACAGGCAAGAACGATTTCGGTAATTAATTGAAGATGCGTATACAGCATGTCCTGCATCTCCTTGAACGGCCAGTTTGGATTAGCATCGCTCAAAAATTTAGCTATATCATCTGCGTTACGATGCCACTGGGTCTGTTGCTTCTTAACCTCTGCCTGATTGCCTGCTTTGGCAGCAGCTACGATGTGGCCTGCAATCTCAATATGTTCGGTTAAAAGCTCAGCAAGCTTATTACCAGCAGCTTCTCCGTAAAACGGCTTAATGATATTCCCTATATCCTGTTGATTCCGTAATAGTCGCTCTAGCACATATTGCTGATCTGGTCGATCCGATATCGCACTGACAATATAGCTTCTTGTCCATATCGTATGATCAATCCATGCCTTCTCCATATCACCTTTCAGCTTTACGAATGCAGGACTTAGACAGATGTCCTCCCGCTTCTCAGCTGCCTTCACTTCTGTTGTAGCTAGTGCAGGATTTAAGCTAAATACAATCGCTACGGCTAACAGCAGCGCAACCATTTTTTTCATTATGTATCTACTCCTCTGTACGTTTGGATTGAATTTACAGTAGTATTATGGTTATCTTGTCCAAACTTATACAGATAGATCATGAACAATTAGGTTGATTGGCATTAAGAACATCTGGCAAGCCTTTCATAGATCGAATGTCAAAACGCGCCTCGGTAGTGAACCGGGCGCGTTTTGACGTAATCAGCCTGAAGGTGAAGACATTCTCTCTTATTGCATAAACTTATCAATATATTGCATCGTCTCTTTTGTTGGTGCAGCCTCCATCCGATAAAACTCCTCCATTCGTTTACCATTCAGCGTGTATGTGATCTTAATATAGATGTCTTGATATACGCTTAGTAGATATCGGTCAATGCTGTCCTCCGCTAGAACAAACGATCTGCTAAGATAGGCCCCTTTAGGCTCTCCATTAGGTATGATGTCAAAGGTATGCTCATTTAGCACGTTGGATGTATGAACATGACTCGCAGCTAAGTAGTTCATCATTTTCTCGTTAAGGTGAAAGGACATAATGACGTCTTTCATCTCAACGGCCGGGTCATATAGGTATATCTCATAATTAATACGTGTTGCATCGACATCCTCTTCTATCTCTACTGTATTCGTTAGTGCATAGTTTGCTGGAGTATAAACATACTCACCTGAGTTTATATACTCTCTTAATTCTATCCCTTCCGAAGCATACGTTGTCTTTTTCATCAACGATCCGTTAGCACTGCAGCCGCTAAGTAATAAGAAGAAGAGTAGGAATGTTGCAACAATTAATAGCTGTCTATTCATAAGTAAAGCTCCATTCTAGCGGTAGGCAACAACCATGCTTTTATTACGATTTATACTTACATTCTTCAACATAATATTACCATTTATGATAGAATCGAACTATATTTATTACACATATCATTGGAGTGATAGCATTGAATTGGCCTATAGCTATTAAGAAAGCAACAAAGCTAGCAGCTGCAGTCATCGTTTCTGCTAGCTTACTAGCATCCCTTTCTTACACCACATTCGCCGCAACACATCGTGTACATGATCAAGTGAACACGCGAACGGAGCAAGATATTTATAAAAAGTGGCAACAATATTTGCCGCAAGCATTCAATAGTGACCATTTATTTGAGGTTGAGCCGAAGTACTCCGCTCCTTACAGCGCCGGACAATTAAAGCAACAAGTGCTTAAGGATGCAGTAAACGCAACTAATTTTGCGCGTTATCTGGCTGGGTTGCCTGATGATGTCACACTGGATTATTCCTTAGCTGAACAGCAGCAAGCAGGCGCTGTGCTAATGGCTGAGCTTGGCACGATTACCCATTATCCGACTAAGCCTTCTGATATGGCTGATGATTTCTTTGAGCTCGGTCGCACGTCCGCCTCTTCTAGTAATCTATCAGCAGGACGCAGCTCATTGTACAACACTGTCTTTTACGGCTATATGGCTGATAATTCAGGAAGCAATCTCTATTCTGTCGGGCATAGACGCTGGATACTGAATCCTGACATGAAGAAAACAATGTTCGGCTTGGCGTATGATCCTTCATCGAGATACAGATTTTATTCAACGATGTATGCTTTCGACCGCGAACGAGATAAGAATGAAGTAGATTATCAATATATCGCTTGGCCATCAGCAGGTCTGTTTCCAACTGATGTGCTGACTGCTGCTGATCCGTGGTCCGTTTCATTGAATACGAGCATATACAGTACAAATAAAACAGATGAAATATATGTCACCATCCATAGAGCACGCGATAACAAAACATGGACGCTGAATGCAAGCAATCAAAACGAGCAGGGGGATTTCTTCCAGGTTAATACTGGCGGATACGGCATTAACTTCGCTATTATTTTCCGTCCGAAGGATATTGGAGCATATACAGATGGGGATGCTTTCGAGGTTACCATCCATAATTTATATACTGTATCCGGTGAAAAAACCTCACTCTCTTATACAACAGAAATGTTCTCGCTGCAGGCTTCCTTCAAAAACAATGCTACGCGCTATGCGCTGAGCGGACAGCAGCTGAAGCTCCCTATACAAGGAAATGCAACGAGATTCACTTCAAGTGATCCAAGCATAGCCTCCGTTGATCGCAGTGGCATCGTGACAGCCCATAAGCCTGGGTATGCCTTTATAACGGTAGATAATTATTTGCCTGCCGCGAATAGTATGGTTACCGTTAACGTAAATGATTCAACCTATAGCAAGATTAGCGGATGGGCGAGTTCAAGTATTATCCAAGCAAATGAGCACGGAATCCTAAATAATAGTCCTTATTATCAAGATCTGACGACACCAGTAACTCGAGAGGAATTTGTGCATTATGTTGTCGGAATGCTTAAGGCGCTGAATCCACAACTGAATATTGATGATTATTATGATGTAAAATCACCATTTACTGATGTGCGCAGCACAGACTCTGGCATCATATGGGCATACGAGCAAGGCATTATTAATGGAACTGGTCAAGGAAAATTCTCACCTGATAACGTCATTACGCGTGAGCAAGCAGCAACGCTTCTGCTTAACGTGTATAAGTATCTAGGTGGAGAATTACAGCCCGCTGCTCAAGCTGCTTTTGCAGATCAGGGAAAAGTTGCTAGCTGGGCAATATCATCCGTTAATCAAGCAGCTAAGCTGTCCATTATGGGCGGCGTGTCCGATACTTTGTTTGATCCGAAAGGGAAATACTCTCACGAGCAAACGATTGTCACGCTGCTGCGGCTCTATCAAAAATTTGCAAAGTAAAACGGCTTGTACCAACTTTTAGCTTAGTGAAGCAATAGTAGTTACAATAGAAAAGCCGAGCGAATATGAGGATGATATCCTGACATTCGCTCGGCTTCATTTATATTGAATACTTCTTAGTGTAGCAACCGATCATTTTCCTTATCTATTCAATATCCAATCAGCAATATCGGTAATCAGCTTCTTACTTACGTTAGCTGGTGTACTATACTCTAATCCGATGGACACACCCTCATAGTCTGTTAGTAAATGATTCATAGCTGGATAGGAGATGAAGGTTGTGTCACTGTGGTCCTCTAGCGCTGTTTTCCATCCCTCAAACTGCTCCATAGAAACTTGCCAATCATTTTCTCCTTGTAACACGAGTAGAGGTTTATTCATATCTTTCATTACTTCCGCGGGCACATAGTCGCGCTGCTCATACCACCAATATGCTGGGGACATTGGGAACGTACCCGGCATATTATCCTTGGAATACGCTGGGTCTAATAGCATGGCTTTAATCTGCTCCATCATCACTGCATTCTGCTCTTGAGATGAAACGACCTCTTGTGGCAAACCTAACGTTTTCATTTTATCGATAACGACTTTCTGCTGCTCAACTAGTGCATCGATAAATGTACTGCTAGGAGCCGATATTAGGATCGCACCAGTAATATCATTCCCCTTGTCTTGCTCTATAATCTTTGGCATAACAAAGCCACCTTGGCTATGCCCTGCAACGTATAGCTTATCTTTATCTACTTCCCCACGTTGCTGCAGCCATTCCATTGCATGATAAACATCATCAACGGATTCATTTTTCAATGTAAATTGTGGCTGTCCAGAAACCTTGAAGGTGTGCTCCTTCGTAACCTTTTCGTAACGAAGAACCGCAATATTTCTCGAAGCTAAGCCCACTGCCAAATCCTTAAATACTTTCGTACCAGATATCGTAGAATCACGATCATGAGGACCTGAACCATGCACTAATATAACGACAGGGAATGGTCCTTCTCCTTTAGGAACAGTGAACGTACCAGGTACAGCAAACGTACCTTCACCGATAACCACTTCTTCTTCTATATAATTACCAGTATCATAGTCTGGCTTAGTATAAGGAGATACACTAGCAGCAATATCTATGGAAAGATCGTCAACATAACCATCTTGATCAAAACGAACGATAATATTCAAAGGAGCATTCGTCGTTTCATAGCTCATCATCGCATTAATGTGTACATCATTATATTCCATAGAAAGGTCTTTAAGCATCACTGGTTTTCCTGCAAGTAAAGCATATTGTTGCCCAATAGAGGACCACATGGCATCTTGAGGGATAGTGTTCTTAAGTGCTTGACTCATTATATTGGTAATTCCACTTGCATTGCCGGAAAACAACTTATGTACAAATTGAGTGGCATTGATCTCGTAATTTTGATTGGAAAATAAAATACTTTCAGTCTCTTCGTCCCATTCCACTTGATTAGATAACAATTTATTTATCGTATGAAGCGAAATATAAGAACGGTTCGATTGAACAATAGGCTTTTCATCGAGCTTATGATTAATGCCATTAACAATGGCCTGTTCTTGTCCAGCTGTAAGAACAATGACATCACTACCTCGTTCTACCGTTATCTCTTGCTTCTTTTGATCCCAAGAAACCTTCGCCCCTAGCGCCTCAGCAACTGACCGCAATGGCACTAAGTCGTTTTTTTCCTTAGCATGAACGGAATAAGGACTCCCTAGAACAGTAGATGCGACAAGCACACTGGTAAGCATCGTAATCGCTAAAGATTTCCTCAATTTTTTCATGTTTCTCACATTCATCACTCTCCTCTATAGATGCTAGCAATCATGCTAGCATGCAAGTTCATACTTTATTCCTTATCTACAAGCTTAATATTTGTGAAGATAATTAAAATAAACAAACCGATTACAAGCGCACCGACCAGTATCTGTTCTGATAGGAACGTGTAGAAGCTCGAAATAAAAAATAAAATTCCAATAACTGTGATATATCCTCCAACTAAATTCGCTAGTAACGTCTTATTTTTAACTCTTTTTTCATTAAAGCCAGCTAATAGCCATGTTTGCTTCCCTACTCCTATAATCAGCCCCAGCACAATAAATACTAGACCTACAATCCAAAGATTATTCTCCATCTCATATCCTCCTCTCCTTATAATCTTTTGGCGATACTTGGAATAATGTATAAAGGCACAACAATGGATATTGCTAAGTAAATCAGTAAATAATCAGGCGTCATAAACGAGTCCATATTATCATTGGAGATTAGAAAGAAGTAGCAGGCTAATAAACTATTCATGACTACAATGAAGCCAAATGAGTAGTAATGAATGTTCGTCTTCACTCGTTCATCTACTTCGATCTCGTCATTGTTTTTATATCTCATAAACTTAGCTATTAGAACACAGCATGCCAGAATACAGCCTAACGTAGCTTTAATCCAGCCTGTATTCACAAATACAATGACTACTAGTAGTAGAACTGCAGGTATATAATAAAGCAGCTTCATGCACTTATTCCTCCATCCAAAACAAATGATCCACTGGGGCTTCGAGATACTTAGAGATAAGCAAGCACACCTTTATTGAGGGATTATAGTTCTGTGCTTCTATCAAATTCATCGTTTGTCTTGTTACGCCAATAAGTTTGGCTAATTCCCCCTGATTGTATTTGCCTTGCTCAATTCTTACTAATTTTACTCGATTACGAATCGTTATCTCGACCAATGTCCCTTTCACCTCTTCGTTTCATAATATCACATATACATTAAAAATGTAATATATATTTTACTTTTTTAATGTATATGTGATAAGAAATCTATATTTAACATTAATTTTGTCCATTAAGCAATGAAAGCCGAGCCGAATTCAGGAAATGATTAACCTGAAACTTTGGCTCGGCTAGCTGTGCCTACTTATATAGCTTATAGGTTAGTCAATAACCTCAATGGCCATACTTAGCTATTCCTCTGTTCACGCTGATGACGGGTAATCTTACGCTGAATTAGCTCCTCAATGACCTGCTCCATAAATTTCTCTTCTTCCTTATTAAAGGCAGAAGGAAATAAGTATGGGTTAGGCTCTACAAATTCGCCCTCATAATACTCAAGCTGCCTTCTTATCTCTTCGTCTTCCAAAAGCGGCTCAACAATAGGCTTCATCGTGGATACCATCGCTTCGGCATGGTCAAGCACTTTAGGGTCACTCGGTGCTTTTCCCTCTTGAATGTAACGCTTCATTGTACTCGTCCATATGGTCATTTCCTTATCGGCTTCAAGCTGCACGGTGCTTGCATGGATCTTATTCAATGCCGAATCTGCCTCATGCTCACGTAACCAGCGATTACGTGCATCCTCATTTTTTAAGGCATGAATAAGCACAAGCAGAGAGTCATGGTCGATCGCTTCCTGCCCCGTTGCAGTTCTTTGCACGCGGGCAATGATTTCTAGCACCGAGTCAATCTGTTTTCGTTTTTCTTCCAGCAGCTTTGCCTGAATGTCCAGTGTGCTCGATAGATCTTGCTGAGACAGCTTAAGATGCTCGGAAATTTCCAGCAGTGGCACATCTAAAAATTTTAGAACTAATATTTTTTGAAGCTCAGCAATGGAGCTATCGTCATACTTCCGATGCCCATGCTCCGTGTACTCCGAAGGCTTCAACAGCCCAATTTGATCATAGTGACGTAATGTGCGCTCCGTGATTCCTGTCAGCTTTGCAAATTCCCCAATAGAGTATTTTTTCTCCATCGTCATTTACTGTTCACTCCCTTTCAGTATGAACGATATCACTTGACGTTATGTCAAGTGCAAGTGCTTTTTTAGATGTGTTGGAACATTTGAACTGAAAACAGAAAGCCAAGCAAACGTCGGGATATCATCCTGCATCTGCTCGGCTTCAGTATGGTTTTAGTCGTGAACACATCAAGTTGAAAATCGCTGAATAATAACGTCCGCTGCTTGCTCTACTGTGATGCTCGACACATCCACTTTCGTTGTATTCAGTTTTTCATATAGAGGAATGCGCATTAGGCTTCTTAATATTTTATCTTCCGTACGTTGTCCGGCAGCTACATCCTTCATCAGTCTCTTAGTTAATGCATCCCTACTACAAACTAAGGCTATGGGATGAACCTTGCAGTCTTCTGTATCAAGACGTGAAATAATGTCGTCAACAATAGCTTGCTCATGCATAACCCAGCAAAACACAATATGGTTAAAAGCCGAGCACTTGATAAAGTTATTCAAAAGAAAGCATATATTTTGCATAACCATCTCTTTGGTTTCTTCGGTCACTTGAAATGGATTCATATCCCAGCACCAGTCCCCGTCAAGAAACACGCTGTTGTTCAATTTGTTCTTTAGCATTTGGCAGGTCGTTGTTTTACCAACGCCCATCGTACCGCCAATCAGATAGATATGTTTCATATTGAGGCCCTCTACCTTCTAATGAGTTTATCTATCGTTCGTTATACTATAATATTACGCTGTAAACAAGCTTAGGTCGTTATCGTAACATACCGAGCAATAACCAGGAGAATATGCTAAAAACCGCTGATCTATGAGGAAAATACTATCTGAATGAATATAGTTATAAATTTTTAATGTAGACTAATTTGAAACAATTTAAACGAACCTTTATGATGATAAAGAACAACTGGAGAGGAGAATAACAACATGACAACAGAAACATCACCAAACGAACTTCGAAATTTTACCGTATCCACTGAAATATTCTTCAAGCCGAACCTTGATATTTATGCCCAAATGACTTATATCGTCCTTAGCTCCAGCACGTCTGATGCTGCTTCGCTGACGATTGAAGAGATTGCGAAGAAAGGGCGCATGTCGGCGAAGCAAGCGGTCAAATCCATGCAGGCGCTGATAGAAGAGAAGCTTATTCCACATAAATTGTTCCGTAAGATGATTGGGGAGTTCCAGGATGACCGCCTATCCTGGGCTGCTAAGGGGCTGCTTACCTACTGTAAGGAGAATCCAAGCATTACCATTGCAGAGCTTCTGGACCTTTCCGATCAATCTGGCGAGGACGAAAACAGCATTCGCAAGGCACTCTTAGAGCTTGAACGGCATGGTTATTTCGAGGAGCTGCCAGAGCTGCGGAAATTGTTACATAGTCAATAGAAGATTAAAAAGCAGGTCAATTTTTCGCATATTTGCGGGAATTGAC
Organism: Paenibacillus sp. FSL W7-1287; assembly: GCF_038004245.1. Taxonomy (NCBI): domain Bacteria; kingdom Bacillati; phylum Bacillota; class Bacilli; order Caryophanales; family Paenibacillaceae; genus Paenibacillus; species Paenibacillus sp. FSL W7-1287. Next base: position 82,833 of record NZ_JBBORD010000001.1, read on the forward strand.
CTGCTTTTTTAGTGAATCTACAGCTTATGCTAGTTTATTCAATTCGACAATTAAGTCGCCAATAGAATTGATGTTTCCAGAACAGATAGCTGTATATCTACAGTAATAGTTTTCCATGGTTTAATTGGTGGTTGTTGATAAATTAGGTAACCCAGTGTTTTCCTTAAGTTTAGCTTACAGCGATTCTAACAAGGTTGAGCTGAGCTTTTTCTGATTCTAGGAACCAAAAGAAACATTATAAGTGAAACCAACAATTATTTAAGTAAGATATCATCCATCTTTTTTATAATTTCTATATTAACAATATTACAATTAAAAAGGGATGAATGATCAACATCAATTAATAGATATCCATAAGTCACATTGGATAGTTCATTATTATCAGTATAATTAATTTCTTCAAAGTTAACTAAAAATTCGCTTACTTTATTAGTTTTATTAATCAACCTTATAGAGGTATTAATATTATCAAGACGCATTCCTTTTATTAAAAAAGTACTTAATGTTTTTTTATCGTTTTCACTTATTGATAAATCATTAATGTTACCTTTAATAAATTGTTCAATAGTTTTCTTTACGAGAGCTTCAGGGCAATTAATTTGTTTCATAAGATATATATATCCTAAAAGAATGATCACAACAACAATAATAATGTAGTATAATGTATATTTCTTTCGTATATTCATAAGTCCTCCTGATAAGGTAATATATTACACAATAATATCTTAATTGAACCAAAATAAAAAGGACCCTAGGTTCCTTTTTTTAATATGGGAATTGACCTTTTGTAGTCCAGTTCTCTAATCCGCCTTCAAATCTATAATAATCACGAACCGGAGTTGAAAGATGCGGCTCAACACCATATTGATACAAAGCAATCTCTGCAATTTCACTATCCTTTGAGAAGCTACCTGTACGTATCCACATAAAAGGCCAATAACTCGTTCCGCTTGTTGCAGGTAAATAGTAGTTAGTTTCAGCGTCTTTTAATGATCCATTAGCATTATAACTAAATATTTCGTGTTTCCAATATGTTTCTCTTTGATAAGTTTCGAAGTAAGATTTCCACTTGCCTTTATAATAAACTTGACCATACTTGAATACTAATCTTTCATAACCAGTGGCATCGCCTTTTCCTTTAAATCCATCAATTAATGCATCTAGTACGTTACCTGTAAAAAAAGAAATAATTGGATGAGACTCTATGAAGCCAGTAGCTAGTTGTAGTGGACTTCTGTAAGTTTCTGTTGTAAAAGCAGTCATATAATTTTTTGTACTTGAATCAAATTTGGTGGTTTCCTCCAAAGGATCATATACTATATGAATTCGGAAGTCACCTTCCTCAGGAAAAAAAGCAGATGGAGAAATATCATTAGTATTAAAAGAGTTTAACAATTTGGACTTTTTTTCATTTTCAATTGTATTTTGTATTATTAGTTGTCAACCATTAACAAATATTATTATATTTAATAAGCTATCATTAATTTCCTTGATCGATAATTCGATAAGGCGATTTTAGTTAAGATCTTGTTCCCATGCCAATAAGTTTGCAATGCCTCAATCTCTCCCCAAATCCATCTCATCCCGCGTCCCACAAGTAATCTTAATATCGAATAACATAGTTTAACGCCCCATCCCCCTTCTTCAATACTGCACGCCATGTTTAAAGGAAACTCGGGGAAGACAAACGAGAAAATGAGCTACCAAAATCAAAAAACGAACCGTAAAAGTTTGATAAATCCTTCAGATCGAGAACATTTTGTTATCTCGCAAGGGATCGATAGAATATTAATCGGATAAACCATCGGATATGAAATCAGAGAGAAAAGAAAAAGCCAAGTGAAATCAGGGGAAAATGTCCTGAAATCAACTTGGCTTTCAAAAATCCTTGAGAAAGCTAGAAACTGTCGAGGAATCTGAGATATTGATCGAAAAAATCTTTCAGTTGTCATCCATTTATTGTGCATGCAAAATATAGTATTAGACTGGATCTTTAGAACCGATACTCATAATCTCTATTATTTCTTCATGAGTACGTTCGTCATTCTCCCAAGTACAAAGTTCAAGCATCTTTGAAATCATTTGTTGTGACATTACTTCTTTATTTTTATTGTCTCCTCCGAATTCTTCTCTTATTGCTTTGAGTGTTTGTTGGTTAAAAGTAACATTACCATCGTCTATTTTAATTAAGGCATTAAGAATGGCTTCTTCTTGGAATGGTTTTACTACAAAGTCCCTCGCTCCTTCTTCCAGATTACAGGGAGAAAGCCTTTAGCTGATAAAGCAAGTATCTTTGCGTCTTTGTCGATCTCCTTTATTTTTTTCGTTGCAGTTATACCATCCATTACAGGCATATTAATATCCATGATAATAATATCTGGGTTTTCATCTGAAAACTTCTCTACAGCCTGTAGACCGTTCTCCGCCACTACAACGTGATAACCATGTTTCCCCAGGATTTCACTCAGAATTTGTCGCATAAAAGCCACATCATCAACTATCAAAACCTTTTTCATACTCATTCCCTTTTCATCACTTTCTATCTCGTTTATTCTTCGATGAACAGAAGCGATTATCTTCTCAATCTTATTCTTATCAATCTCAAGTTGTTTAAGCCTTGAACTTAAGGATATTTTTAACCTTTGTTTGTCCAAATACGTCCCTGTATGTAGCAGTTCCCGAATGGCATCTAAACTGAACCCATATTGTTTAAGCTCAATTATTAATAATAATTGACTAACTTGCTCTTTTGAGTAGTACCTGTAACGGTTGCTCTCTTCAACGTGTATGGGCTTTAGCAAGCTAATTTCGTCGTAATACCTTAGTGCATCGATTGATATTTTAACGATTTTAGATATTTCGCCTATGGTATACACAAAATCCCTCCCTTCAAGGATGCTCCTCTGACAACAACCATATTAAACCCTCGAGTAACTCCAAGGTCAAGTTCATATATCATATATTTTTTAGAAGAATTCGTTTCGTATCAACTCTTCTCATTTCATTAATAAATAAAAAAAGCTAACTGTAAAATTAGTTAGCTCTCTCGTTACCTAGAAGTTGAATAAGTTGTTCTAATGGAATCCGATCTATAGTAGCGAACTTAGCTTGAATATAGTCCACAATAACGGCTGAAGAATCACCGTCATTAAACCAAATCTCATAATTAGTAATTCTCATTTCTTCATTAGAGCGTTGTAACCAAAATGAATAATCTGAATCACCTGAAGTTTCTATTTGCCTATCCTGCCACATTAGTCCTCTAATCACTTCGTTCATACTATTTATTATTTCCGGGTCTTTAATCTGATAAGTATCTATAACAGGTCTATCCGTGGAGTTAAATACGATAATCGATTCTGTATGTTGACTTTCACTTGAACATGAGATTAACAATAACATCACTATTAGAAAAGGTATTAACTTTATTTTGTTCATTTTTACCCCCCAAAAATGTATGTATTTCTCTAAGTATACACTTTTTTGTACTTTTATCGATCTCGATTCCTTTACTCTTTTCCCAAATCCAAGGATTAGTGAATTGGCTTGAGTGAAGCTTGATAAAAAAGAGCAAGAATCGAGTAGGCCTATGCGCATGCGCATAGGCCTCTCACAGATCCGGACATGCGGGTCATCGCATCCGGCTCCTCCAGTGACTATCCCCTCTGGGGATGAAGTTCTTTGTAAATCATAGATAGACTGCAAAGACCGATTTCTTCAAACCATTGATTTGGCATCGCATATTGAGCATAAGTGGAATGAGAACTGCGCCATGCTGTCATACGTAGCCCAGGTAGGTCACGGCTTTTCCATCCTCTTCTACGCATCTCTCGGTGAAGTTTCCGCACCTTTCTCCAGCTTCGCAACTGGACAGAACGAAGCCTTCTTCTTATCCATTTGTCCAGATCCCGAAATCTCATCTGTACATCTGCCATTCCAAAATAGTTGCCCCACCCACGGAGATAGGGATTCAATTTTTTCTTCACCAATTGCTGCACATCCACCGTTTGGTTTCGTCTTGTGATTTCCTTCACACGTTTCTTGAATTTTGTCATCGCTTTATCTGACGGTACCATCCATTTCCCTGGTTTGAATTCATGCCCAAGAAACTCGAAAGATTCCCTCTTGCTATTGACGATTTTCGTCTTTTCTGGATGAATGATAAGTCCCATTTCTCTCTCTAGCAGCTTCGTTACCGATTTTAGAATCCGCTCTGCTCCTTTTTGCGTACGACAACAAATCACAAAGTCATCTGCATAGCGTGTCAGTCGATGCCCGCGTTCCGTCATCGCCAGATCTAACGGATGTAGATAGATATTGGCTAGCAGAGGGCTGATGACTCCCCCTTGTGGTGTGCCCTGCTCATTTAGGTGAAAGCTTCCACCGTCTAGGATACCTGCCTTCAGGAATTTCTCCAACAAAGTTAACACACTTCCATCGACTACGGTTTCTTTCACCATGCGGATGAGCTTCTCATGCGGAATGGTGTCGAAATAAGACTTCAAGTCTGCATCAATCACATATCGATATCCATCGTTTAGATCTTGACGGATCTTCTTCAATGCCATGTGTGCACTTCTTCCCGGTCGAAACCCATAGCTACAATCCATAAACTTTGATTCATAAATCGGTTCCAATATGCGCCTCGTTGCGGCTTGAACCACTCGGTCTCCCACGGTAGGAATGCCCAGCGGCCTTGACGTTCCGTCTGCTTTGGGGATGTAGACACGACGTACGGGTTTTGGGTGATACGTCTTGTTCTTTAGTGTCTGCTGAACCACTTCTAGATGGTGTTCCAACTGCGATTCGAATGCCTGGATGGTCATTCGATCAATCCCTGCTGAACCTCGGTTTCGCTTGACCTCTTTAAAGGCTTCCTCTAGGTTTGGCTTCGCCCATATCTTGTCGATGAGGCTGTACCATTTGCGTTCCTTTTGATTTACTCCTTCACGAGAGTGATTGGTTGTTCCTTGTTCTTCCATGTTCGTTTTCCTTCCCGATTTCGTTCCATGATTTGTAGCCTTACGGCAATCTTCATTTCCAAAATAGTACTCGCCCCAGACGGCTTCTCCTTATGTTCATTCCCCGGATCTACGCACATCCTAGCTCCCCGGCTTCTGTCTGGCACATGGCTTCTCTCCATCTCTCTTCTTCCACGGTTTCGGGCTTCACACAAGTCTTCGCCTTTTGAGTCGAAGCTTGTATTGACGACATCGCGCCAATTCATTTGCCTTTGCGGTCTTTCCGGCAAACTTTGTAACTACTATCCCTACGTCTGACTTCTCACCACTCTTAACATTGCCTTGATCCTCACGATCTCGAGCAATGGTTACCACTTGATATGGAAATGATGAGATCTCCTTGGGTCACGTCAACCGACTTTCCCCCGAATCCAGTCCTCTTAACTTACGGAGTCTATGGTGGTACAGGACTTCCTCTTCTTTTGCAGAGTTATCCGACTCCGTCAGCCAACATGGTTAAACCGCCTATTCCGGGTTTTGCCTTCGCATCCTCCGCACGCATTCTCGCGAACTACGCACTATGCGTCAGCTATGCACTTCCGCCACCTGCGGTGTGCTGGAGACTTTCACTCGTTAGTCGATTGCGCTGCCAAGCGCACAAAAAGCCTAGCGATAATCAGGGGAAATGCCTGATTATCGCTAGGCTTGTGTGCAAACTTTAAGTGCTGAGTTACAGACTTTGAGTTCATAGTTGTAGACTTTATTGTGAGTAATAATTAATCCTGTCAGAAAAGAGAAGAAATTTCCGTTGAGCAATTTAGAGTAGAGATCTAAATACTTGAAGAAGAGCAACAATTGCTTCAAACTAGACAAGCTGAACTAGGATTACTATTGCTACAGAAAACAGATACAAACGAACAGATTGAACAGTTTAAGAATCAAATTTTCCGCTTCGCAAAGCTTGATATTAACAACGACAGCATATCAAAAATTGAGAATGATAGCGATGAAACTATAAAATGTATTCACTATAATATCTCACTACCTAAGTATAAAATTAACAATTAAAAGAGGGGCTTAATTGCTATACCTTCCATATTTAGTGACACTGTACACTGCACATGTGTGGAGTATATAAACACATTGGTTATGTATTATACTTATTAACCGTGGAATAGATTTTAAGCTTAGACATACAAATATACCCTTCAACTTTTGAATTTTTACAATTACTACTTCCCATATTCGGAATATTGATGACGTGTACATCCAAATAAGTAACATCTTGTAATTAGCGACGTTGAAAATTGCGTACTTGGAATATATCCTGATTGAATTCGTTCTAATAAAGTTTGATACTGTTTTAATTCAGCTGTTAGTCTTTGAATGTTCCTTTCCTTATCACTCTCAGTCCAGCTATCATTACACTCATCTTGTTCAGAATCTTCAATCTCTGCATGTTTTTCTTCCATTGCTAATTGTATTTGTTGTTCTGCAGTATCTGATTGGTTATTGTTAACCAATGTATAGATATATCCATCAACCCAGATCGGTTGCTTATAGTAATCTTTCCAACCCTTCTCATACCATAATTCAGCAGTAGCAAAGTCCTTTAATTCGAAATACGCTTCTGCAACCTCTACACTACCTACAAATTCATCATCTTCCTCATCAACTTTCTCCAATGCTTTTTTTGCTTCCACATTTTTTTCAAGTTTAATTAGGCACCAAATGTGACTCATTGAAGCATAGTCAGAATTCGTTTTTGAGCCTTTTATAAAAAACTCAGCTGCTAATTCCAGATTTCCCAAGTGATAATAAGCAACCGCCAAGTTATTATTAGCTTCAATGGTCGAGGTGATTGCAATACCCTTTAATAAGGTCTCAACGGCTTTCTTCCATTCGTTTCTGTCAACATAGATTTCACCGAGTAGGTTATAAGGGAAATAAGATTGAGGATTCATTTGCAATACTTCTATCAAAAGTTCTTCTGCAATCTGACTATTACTCTCCTCGTGATAGTACATCCAAGCAAGATTAGTCAACGAATGAACATCTCTAGATTCCTTTACTGCGAGTTGAAAGGCTTGTAAAGCTTCTTCATACTTATTCATCTCATATAATTCTAATGCTTTTTGATTGATTTTCAGAGATATACAGCCTCCAGTTAATGATTCTCTATCATCATTATTAGTTTGTAGAACTATTCTGAAAATTAATTTTGTAATTATATATATTAGTGTGAGATAAAATTAAAATATAAGATAGAGGACTATGACTTAATAACAACTTCTAAATTTAACGTTCCCAATTCGTAAACCACATTTACTCAATAGATTTTGAACCATCATTTCCAAAACCAAAAAACAAACAATGGCTCCTGAGGATAAATATACCCTTAGGAGCCATTATAATCAAACTTTGTTATACAGCTAACATTTATGTTAACAGATTACAAAGTTCGAAGCTCTATCTCTCCTCCTCCAATCCCTCAAATCCCGCTCCCCACAAGGCTTCTCATCCTTTCACCCAATCCCCTCTCCTTCAATACCTGCACGCCATGTTTGACTGAAAATCGGGGAAAATCATCGGCAATTGCATCGGGGAAATCATAAATCGGACCGTAAAAGTTTGACGGAATGACAGGGCGTAACACAGGGGTTAGGGAGACAAGGGCACGACAAGGAAAAGGACCAGGACAAGGAATAAATCGAGAGAAAGCCAGAACTGGCAAGGAATCTGCGGGATATTTATCGGGGAAATGAATCGGAAAAGAAATCGGAGAGGAAAGAAAATGCCGAGTGAAATCAGGGAAAATGCCTGAAATCACTCAGCTTGCAGTAAAACTTTATAAGCTTTGTGCAGAGTTTATATGGTGGGCGTTAAAGTTTGTTGGATGTGGACAATTTATTATTAACCCTCACTCAACCCTACTCCACAGTCACGCTCTTCGCAAGGTTACGTGGTTTATCCACGTCATGACCTAGTGCAAGGGATGCGTAGTAGCTGATCAGCTGCAACGGCACGACAGCTAGCGCTGGTGTTAGCACCGGCAATGTTTTCGGAATAGAGAATACTTCGTCTACAGACTTCGCTACCTCGTCCTCAAACCCTTGATTCGTTACCGCAAGCACATGCGCACCGCGTGCTTTTACTTCCTTAATATTGCTTAGCGTCTTCTCGTACAGATCCTCTTGTGAGATGAGCGCGATAACTGGAATATCATCCTCGATAAGCGCTAGTGTACCATGCTTTAATTCACCTGCTGCATATGCTTCGGAGTGAATATAGGAGATCTCCTTCAGCTTCAAGGAGCCTTCCTGTGCAACCGCATAGTCCACGCCACGGCCGATAAAGAACAAACTTGTATGATGGGACATCGATTCCGCCACTTGCTTCAATACAGCAGATTGCTTCAAGATTTCTTCTACTTGCTCCGGGAGAGCAGTCAGAGCTTCAATGATATGTGCCATTTGCTCTGAAGTTTGTGTACCACGTACACGGGCAAGATGAAGACCAAACAAGTAGAATGCAATCAATTGTGAAGAATATGCTTTTGTAGAAGCAACAGCGATCTCAGGTCCAGCCCAAGTAACAAGTACATCATCCGCTTCACGAGCGACAGATGATCCAACAACGTTCGTAATCGCTAGCACGCGCGCACCGTTACGTTGTGCTTCACGCATTGCTGCGAGTGTATCTGCTGTTTCACCAGATTGACTTACAACGATCACAAGCGTATCTGGTGTAATAATTGGATTGCGATAGCGGTACTCAGATGCAACATCGGTCTCAACTGGGATACGCGCTAATGATTCAATAACACTTTTACCGACAAGTCCTGCATGATATGCAGTACCGCAGGCAACAATATGAACCTTATTGATCGACTTCACATAGTCGTCGTTCATTTCGAGCTCTTTGCTAAGGTTAACGGACTTACCATCTTCAGCAACACGGCCAAGCATCGTTTCACGATAAGCCTTTGGCTGCTCATAAATTTCTTTTAGCATGAAGTGGTCAAAGCCTGCTTTTTCCGCAGTGACAAGATCCCAATCGATATGCATAATATCTTTGGCGATTGTTTCACCACTTAGGTTAAGCAGCTCTACACCATTAGCTGTAAGCACAGCCATTTCACCGTCATCTAAAATATAAACGTCACGTGTATATTCAAGAATAGCTGGAATGTCGGAACCGATAAAGTTCTCGCCTTTCCCTACTCCGATAATAAGTGGACTTGCATAACGAACAGCAACAAGCTTTTCTGGCTCATGAGACGTAAGTACGCCAAGAGCAAATGCACCTCTCATACGCTTAGTCGCACGTTGCACTGCTTCAACAAGATTGCCATCATACTCATCTGCAATTAGATGAGATACAACCTCTGTGTCCGTCTCAGATACAAATACATGTCCCTTCGCGATCAATTCCTCTTTAAGATCTAGATAATTCTCAATAATACCATTATGAACAACGGAAAATTGATGCGAGTTGTCTGTATGCGGATGAGAGTTGACATCTGAAGGTCTGCCGTGCGTTGCCCAGCGAGTATGGCCAATACCTGCTGTACCGTGTAATGGTGCACCATCAAGCTTTTCTTCCAAATTAGCAATGCGGCCCTTAGCTTTTTGAATCTCAAGGCCTTGCTCAGTAAACACTGCAATACCTGCAGAATCATAACCACGATATTCAAGCTTTTTCAAGCCAGATAGCAAAATTTCTTGTGTTTCACCGTTACCAATATATCCTACAATACCACACATAATTGTAATCCTCCGTATTGTGCATCGCTCACATCATCTAGCTGCTTATGCTATAGGATGTGCTGCCCCTTAAGCTTCTATGCTCAAGGGATGTTATGCCAACACTTGTCTTGTGTAGGTGGTACTCTATGAAATGGGCAATCTTAATACAGTTCCCCAACCCAGCAACCACCTACTCTCCCTAGTAAGCAGAAGCTAGATTCGAACGATCACATTCATTTGTTTTTAATTTTCATACAGTAAACCAGCTTTCAGCACCGAAGCATAAGCTTTCGATGTGCGTTTTTTCAAAACGCTGTAATTGAATGCAGCTTAAGAGCTGAGGAGCGCAGCCGAACGTTTTCGTAGAAAACGACTTCGGAAGCATCCGCTCATAATTGGTACGTGAGCATCTACAATGTTTTCACAGAAAACATACATCGGAAGCATTGAATTCAAGATTCGATGTCGATCAACTTTCAATTATACTTCGTGATCAAAGCTGTACTTTTTGAACTTCCTCTATTGCAGACAGCTAGCTGTTTGTACGATCAGTCGCCCAATCGCTTTGCAGTCTAGCTTACGGTTGTCTGGATTACCGAAAGGTCCCCGCCGAATGTTTCGAACACCTTTACCTCGTCAGCTTAACATTACAGGCCCACTGTCCTGTTCTCCGATCGTTAAGCTCTGGCGCTTATGTTGCTTTGTAACCTCTATCCTCGCTTTCCTTCTAGAATCATAATATCTATCATATTCATTTTCATGCTTGGATGCAACAATTTATTATGAAATGGACAAGAGCTGAAGTGGACAGCACCCGCCATCGCTCTCCAGCTCTGTACTTTTTCGTTGTTAAAAAAATTTAACCTAATTGTTCCTTCACGACTTTCGCAATACGATCAACGTAAGCATCGACAAGCTCCTTGTCAGGACCTTCAGCCATGACGCGAATTAACGATTCTGTACCAGATGGACGAACGAGTACGCGACCGTTGTCGCCAAGCTCAGCCTCAACCTCGGCTACTGCTTTTAGAATCGCTTCGTTGCCTTGATACAAGCTCTTGTCTGCAACACGCACGTTAACAAGCTGCTGCGGATATTTACGCATCAGTGTTTTTAGCTCAGACAGCTTTTTGCCTGATTGCTTTATCGTGTCAACCAGCTGAAGTGCCGTAAGAATACCGTCACCCGTCGTAATATAGTCTAGGAATATGACGTGTCCGGATTGCTCACCGCCTAGGTTATATCCGCCACGACGCATTTCCTCCATCACATAACGGTCGCCAACAGCAGTTTGAGCTGTCTTAAGACCAATGCTCTCTGCACCCTTGAAGAAGCCAATATTCGCCATAACCGTTGTAACGACGGTGTCATTCTTGAGTCTGCCTTCACGCTTCATACGATCGCCAATGATGCATAGAATAAAGTCGCCATCGACTTCTTCACCCTTCTCATCAATTGCGATTAAGCGGTCTGCATCACCATCGAAGGACAGGCCAAAGTCTGCACCACTTGCTAATACCTGCTCACGCAAATACTCTGGATGTGTTGATCCCACGCCATCGTTAATGTTTTTGCCGTCTGGCTCTGCCCCAACCGTAATGATGTCGGCTCCGAGCTCTCTGAAAATTTGCGGAGCTAGCTCATAGGCAGAGCCATGTGCGCAGTCCAGCACAATTTTCAATCCATCGAATGTGCTTGCTACTGTAGTTTTCAAGTACTCCACATACTTCTGTGCAAGCTCGCGTGCATCAATACGCGAACCAACATCTCCGCCAATTGGGCGAGGCAGCTCATCAACCTCTGCATCAATTAAAGCTTCGATCTCAAGCTCTGTTTCATCAGATAGCTTGAAGCCATCGCCTGCGAAAAACTTAATTCCGTTATCCTGTACCGGATTATGCGAAGCTGAGATCATAACCCCTGCATCCGCCTTTAATTCCTTCGTTAAGTAAGCTACAGCTGGTGTGGATACAACGCCAACGCGAATAACATCCGCACCAATGGACAATAGTCCAGATGTAAGTGCTGCTTCAAGCATTTGACCAGAGATACGTGTATCTCGACCGATTACTACCTTCGGCTTAGCAGCTGTACGTGTGAGCACATAACCTCCACAGCGACCAATTTTATATGCCAATTCTGGTGTAAGCTCCGTATTTGCTACTCCACGTACACCATCTGTTCCAAAGTATTTCCCCATCGTTCTTCTCCCTTTTATTACGAGTTTATTTTTTTCGATTTATTAATCTATTCTGCGATAATCGTTTTTGCTAATTTAAGGTGTTGGACTAGGTTCAGCTTCTCCGTCATCGGTGCTGCCATTCTCGTCCTTCGAATCTGGCTTGTCGCTAGGACTAGGACCTGCAGTCTCATTCTCTGTGCTATCTTCCTCATCCTGAGGCTTCTTCACACCGTCATTACCGGAGGTAGCGCCTGTTGAGCCGCTACCCCCGTCTGGCTGCTTTTGATCTGTCTCCTGCTGCGTGCCGTCATTTCGATTCGGGTCGTTATTTAATGCATCTACCTCTTCTGTGCTGCTAATTTTCACGGTGACAGATAGTGAAAATTCATCGGTTTCTGCAATCTGCAAATATGCAGGCAGCTGTGCATCAACGGTCAGCTCATGCGTTCCGACGGCAAGTCCAGTAACATCGAGTGAAAGCTTAATATCTGACGCTCTCAGCCTTTGCAGCAGCGTTGTCGCCCCTTTTATATTCACAGGGATGCGCCCATTGCTTGAGTTGTCTATGCTTGCCTTCAAGTCATCAGCTAGTCCAATCAGCGTAACTGGAATATTCGACATCGTTCGTTGCTCTGTCGCCTCAATGACGATGTTGACAGGAATCTCTTCTGGAGTAACCGCAGCGATCCCATCTGTTTTTTCTGCCTTCACCATGATTTGCCCTGTTTCCTTCACTTTGGAAAGATCCAAGATAAACCCATCGAACATCGCCACCTCGTCGAGCTTTGCTTGCATGGCGTTAATCGTAACCGATTGCTGTGGTGTGCTGATCGATACTAAGCTATAGCCCTCCGGCAAGGTCCCTGTATAACGCAGCTGGACAGGCACTTCCTTAGATGGCAGTGTAATGTTTGTCTCTGCAGTTAATGTGTCGGGAACAATGGTCACATTATTAATCGGATTGCCTTGTGTGTCATAGGCAACCACCTTCGCCTTCTTGTTCACTACAGCAGCATCCGCGCCGCTTACATCAACCGTCACAGCAACCATACCGAGTCGAGCATAATCATCCTTCGGCATCGTCACTTCAACGACATTACCTGTGTCACCAATAATCGAGGATTGACCAATTAAGTAGCCTTCTGCAGGTGTTCCTTCGGTTAGCACCTTCACTTCATGCGTCTGGGTTTCGAGCTCCTCGATCTGGACCATCACTACGCGAGGCGAAATTTCAATATCTCGTATTCCTGATGGCAGATCGACCGTCAGCGGCAGCTCCTGAATACCAGGGCCGACCCCTGTTAGATCAAGCTTAACGACGTAATCATCGTTATTAGCCGCCAGCAGGCTTGAGATCCGCCCTTCTACGACTAATCGTGCTACGGTCGGCTCCATGGCGGTAAGTATATATTTATCCGTATTCAGACCTTCATGCACGATAGCTGCTGCTTCAATAACCTTTGTATCTGTATTAGACGTTACGGACTGCGGAGAAGTTTCTGGGTCGATATGTACAACAACCCAAATCAATAAAGCCACTAATACAGCAATGACTTTCAATGAGGTAGGATGATTTAACAATTTATCCATGCTCACCCTCCTTTTTGCGTCTGAACCAATTAAATTCCTTCTTGGTTGACTCTTTACTTGGAGACAGCTCCTCATACAGCTTAGAAATTAAAGATTCTTCATTAATATCGCGGACAATCATTCCGTTGATCGACAGCGACACTTGTCCTGTCTCCTCTGAAACGATTAATGAGATCGCATCACTGACCTCACTCACTCCAATCGCGGCACGATGTCGCGTTCCGAGCTCCTTGCTGATGAACGGGTTCTCAGACAACGGCAGATAACAGCCAGCAGCCATAATCTGATTAGCTCGAATAATAACTGCCCCATCATGCAACGGAGAATTCGGCGTGAAAATATTCAATAACAGCTCTGAGGATATTTTTGATTCGAGGGCAATCCCTGACTCAATCATTTCTGTAACCCCAGTTTTTCGCTCGAAGACGATGAGTGCCCCGATTTTACGCTTTGACATAGAGCGAACTGCTCTAATAATTTCATCAATCTGCTCATTTAGATCAGTACGATCGAGCGTAGAGCTTCGCGAAAACAGATTGCCTCGTCCAAGCTGCTCCAATACCCTTCGTAATTCAGGCTGAAAAATGATGAGCACCGTAACAATACCGAAGGTGAACATCTGATTCATTAACCATTTTAATGTATAAAGATCAAACCATGTGCTGATTGCCCACGTCGCTACGAGCACAAAGATCCCTTTCAGCAGCTGTACTGCTCGTGTTCCACGTACAAGCAGCATCATTTTATATATAATAAAAGCGACGATCCCCACATCAATGATATCTTTAACCCAATCCTGCCATGTGGAATCCGCAAAATAATTCATCGCTCAACCCCCAACTGCCAATAAGACGAATGCTAAACACGAAGCCTCTTATTGCTTTCGATATTGTCGAAGTAAAATCCTTTATCTAGCAAAAAAAATAAAAACTCCCCTAGAAAAGGGGAGCTTTGTCGATTACTGTGGAATCACTTCATTAAAAGATGAAGTTACCTTATACCAGAACCAATCCAATGCTTGATCGATGACTTTGCTTTGTCCTGCAATATGTCCTGTTGAGGCTAGTACCATCTTGCCATCGATAACGGTAACATTACCGCTAACCGCACCCTTCACCTCAACTATACCATTTTCTACAACCAAATCGCCAGTCAACTCGATGCCTTCTGGCACAATTATTGTATTTCCTTGAATAACTACGTGCTGAAGGTCGTCCTGGGAGGCAGAAATGATCAATTTTGAGTCCTGATCCCACGATGCAAACAAGCTTACAATCATGACTGCAATAAATACAGCAGCCGCCGTTAGACCAGGGTAACGATATAACCAGCGAACAAATCTCGCTTTGGATTTCGTTTGATGCTTCGTTGGCAACTGCGCAAGAATCGATTGCCTTAGCTTCGTAGCATCTGCAGTGCTGCGCTCACTTCCAATCGATGATTGCAGTGTATACTTCGCAAGCGCATCTGTCCGTTCATATTGCTCGTATGTTTTCATACAGCTATCGCATTGATTCAAATGCGACTTTAACTGTTCATGCTGATTACCTTCAAGCTCACCGTCTAGGTATTGATGAATGAATTCAACCGCTACCTTACAATTCATAGCAGCCAGCCCTCTTTCCGTCTTATGGTCATGCTTTTTAGCCTTATTAGCAATACGAAATATTCTCGAATATGTTTCAAAAGAATGCTGCATTATTTTTCGAATGCAGCTTATAAGCGATACTCCAGCTTTTTGCGTAAAAATTCACGCCCGCGGTGGACTCTTGTTTTAATCGTTGTTACTGGCATGTCCAATATATCTCCTACCTCTTGTAGCGATAGCTCATGAATATAACGTAATATCATAACGGTTTTGTATTTGGGCGGTAAAGAATCAATCGCCTGGTGAATAATACGCTGAGTTTCAGATAGTAACAACTCAGATTCTGGGGTGCGATTGTCGCTTGGGATCATGGAATAACCGTCCAGACCTTCATATTCTGACGACTCTGCATCCAAAGAATAAATAGGCTTACGTTTTCGAAGCCGATCAATACATAAATTCGTAGCAATGCGATAAATCCACGTAGAAAACTTCATCGTATCGATATATCGCTCTAAGTTGTTATAGACACGCAGGAACGTATCCTGTACAACATCCTCAGCCTCCTGACGATTGTTAAGCATCCGATAGGCCATGTGATAAAGCTTTTCCTGATACAGATCTACAAGCTCTGCAAAAGCAGCCTGATCGCCTTTCAATGCCAGCTTTACGAGCTGACTCTCTAATAAATTCACTCCACTATTCCTCCAAACGTCTCATGGTACGTCTGATCATTATTCATATATTTTATCCTATAATAGAAAAAGATTCGAGCCTTATGTCTCGAATCTTCAGAAATATTTTATTGTGTCGTTACGGATGATGCAATCCCCTCTATATATTGGACAATGATATTAGATGGAATAGCGAAGCCAATCCCTTGAGCCTCTGAGCTAACCGCCGTATTCATACCAATCACTTCTCCTGTTTCGTTAAGAAGTGGTCCTCCTGAGTTCCCGGGGTTAATCGCAGCATCCGTTTGCAGCATATGCTCAATAGTTTGAGGCTGGCCATTCTCATCTTGAACGGTAATCGGTCGCTCCTTCGCACTAATGACGCCCATCGTAAGCGTATAATCATAGCCGTATGGATTGCCAATTGCCATCACCCAATCCCCAATGACAAGATTATCTGAATTGGCGATCGTTAGCGCCGGCAACGATTGATGATCAGGTGCCGTAATCTTCAGCAGTGCAATATCGAGCTCAGTATCGCTGTTCATAACCGTTGCCACCATAGGCTCATCGTAGCCTGTAACGAATACCTCTACCTTCTCAGCTTCTGACACTACATGCGCATTCGTAACGATATAGCCTGCTTCATCTATAATAAACCCTGTCCCTGAGCCGCTTAGCTGCAGATTGGAGTCCTCATTCCCCTCCTGCTGCTGATGCTGGGATGAATCCTGCTCCGGCATAATACCGAAATATTGCCACATTCGCGGATCATCGAACATGCTTGAACGCTGCGGTGCGGTATAGGTTTGGATTTTGACGACCGCAGGTGAAGCTTCTGCATATACATCAGATGGTGTCTTCGCATCTGTTTTATTCGAGGCTGTTGTCAGCCCTGCTCCACTATAGTTATAGCTTACTGCTTCTCTGACCGCCTCTGTTCCACCAGTGAATACATTCAAGCGATCCGCTGCAAAGCTTAGCCCTCCGATCAACAAAGCACCCGCTAAAAATGCTGACATATAAGAGATATAAGATCGATTCGACTTTTTCCGTTTTTTTGCTCCCGATGGTGAATATTTCTCCAGCTGACGATAGTAAGCTTCGAACTGTTCCTCACCAGCAGGTAGATTAGCTTGTAATGTTGTATGGTCATGAAGATGTTTGTTTTGCATGATGCATAGCTCCCTTCATCTGTGTATCTATGTGCTACTCTGTTAATCAGAGCTGCGCTTTATTGGATACTTCTATATTGAAGGCTGCACCTTAAATCAAACTTAAAGGAACTATAAAGCAACATAAAACTTGAACACATAGGTAGCAACCAAAGTTAAATGTTCAGTAGAGTTAATTCAAGCGAAGCAAATAAAGTAGTAGACTACAAGCTTTTAAACAGAAAACCCTGTTCCGTCAGACGGAACAGGGTTTTCATTCAATATATTATGCTATACAGGATCAGACATTCATGCATTAGCCCGTATTTCGAAGGCCTGCTGCAATACCATTAATCGTAAGCAACACTTCACGAAGCAGCTCTTGATCATCATTGCCCGTTTCACGAATCGCACGCAGCTCTTGAAGCAGTTGAACCTGCAAGTAGCTAAGCGGATCAACATACGGGTTGCGCAATTTAATCGACTCTTGAATAACTGGAACATTATCAAGAATTTCGTTTTGATTCGTAATTTTAAGAATAAGCTCAGACGTAAGCTTAAATTCCTTCTCAATCTGCGTGAAGATTCTTTCACGGACTGTGTCATCCTTAATCATCGTAGCGTACTGAGACGCGATCTGCATATCTGCTTTCGCAAGTGCCATTTGCAGATTGTTGATCAGACTATGGAAGAATGGGAATTTCTCATACATCGTCTGAAGTGTAGCTAGCTTCTTCTCATCGCCGCCCACATACTGCTGAAGCGCAGTACCTGCAGCATACCAAGCAGGCAGCAGATAACGGCTTTGTGTCCAAGAGAATACCCATGGAATCGCACGTAGATCCTCAAAACGATCACTGTTTTTACGTTTTGATGGACGAGAACCGATATTCAGCTCTCCCACTTCTTGAAGCGGCGTTGATTCCTTAAGGAATGTTAGGAAATCTGGATCACGGAAGATCAGATCCTGATATTTATTCAATGCTGTTTCGGAGATCTCAGCAGAAATCTCTTCCCATTCCTTCTCCACCTGAGGAGCTTGATCAGGATATTTTGCAAGGAAAGCATTCGTAATGAGTGCCCACGTTGCTTGCTCTAGCGAACGAGACGCAATACCCTGCAAGGAATAACGAGAAGATAGAACCTCGCCCTGCTCCGTAATTTTAATGCCCGCGCCCACTGTATGTGGAGGCTGCGCAAGAATACTACGATTAAGCGACATACCGCCACGACCTAGTGAACCGCCACGACCATGGAAGAATTTCAGTTTCACATCATACTCGCCTGCAGCCTTCGTGATGCTCTTCAGAGCAATACGAAGCTCCCAGTTCGCAGTAATGGCTCCGCCATCCTTGTTGCTGTCAGAATAGCCAAGCATAATTTCATGCATATTGCCACGAGCAGCAACCGCTTTGCGGTACATTGGAATTTCGAACAGCTGCTTCATAATAGCTGGGGCAGCGTGTAGATCTTCGATCGTCTCGAATAAAGGTACAGCTTGAATCGTACAGATGACGTTACCTTCTTCATCTATGCGGAACAAACCAACTTCCTTCGCGAATACCATGACCTCAAGCATATCGCTTACTGCTTCCGTCATACTTATGAGATAGCTTGTAATGCAGTTTGTACCGAATTCTTTCTGTGCTTTAGCTACTACCTCGTACACATCCAAGCATTCACGCGTTGATGCAGAATACTCAATATGATGAGATGTAAGTGGACGTTGATCCTCAAGCAGCTTGACAAGCACTTTAATTTTCTCATCTTCGGACAATTCACTATAGTTATCCACAATACCTAGCTTGTGAAGCACTTCTGTCATTGCATTTTCGTGCTCTTGGCTATGCTGACGAATATCTAGCGTCATCAGATGGAAGCCGAATAGCTCCACTTGACGCAATAGCTTCGCCAAATAAGTGTCTGCAAAATAATCCGCATAGTGATTGCGTAAGCTACGATCAATAATACGAAGATCCACCATTAGCTCTTCCGGGCTGCTATAATAAGGCGCACCCTCTGCTGATTCTGGGTCTACTGTATTTGAAAGTTTTTCAATCATAAAAGCGATTTTAACACGATATGGTTCCGTTGGATTTCTCCATAGATCCGTTGTTTTATTATCGATAACACTACGATCTTGCTCAATCGAAGCTAACAGCTCATCTGTTACAGAAACAAGATTGGTGCTGAAGCTGAGCATACTCATCATCTCACGAAGCTGCTCCTCGTATTTCTGAACAGCTAATTGGCGATGCAGCGTAAGGGTCTGCCAAGTGACATCAGACGTTACGGAAGGGTTTCCGTCACGGTCTCCTCCTATCCATGAGCCAAATCTCAAGTAGCTAGGAACATGCCATTTTTTCTCTGGATAATATTTAGTTAAGCAACGCTCAAGCTCTTCATATACGCTTGGAATTGCATCAAATAATGTTTCATCAAAATAATATAAGCCGTTTTTAACTTCATCTATAACGGTAGGCTTACGATCACGAAGCTCATCTGTTTGCCATAGAATTAATACTTCATTCATTAGCTTCTCAGTCAGCTTCTCACGCTCACGATAGGTTAGTGTAGGATTATCTAGCTCCATCACATCTGCTGCAATGCGCTTATGAATATCCAATACTGCACGACGCGTAGCTTCCGTTGGATGTGCGGTCATAACAAGCTCTAATGAAATGCCCGCTAGCATATCTTCAATATCTTCAGTCGAGATGTTTCGATCCTTCAGTGCTTTAATCGCACTTTCAATCGAACCATTCTGAACCTCTTCACCAGCTAAAAATTCGTAATCACGTTTTCTTCTAATGCGATGGTTTTGTTCTGCAATGTTGACTAACTGGAAATAAATCGCGAATGCACGAATGACTTGGTGACGCTTTTCTGAGCTAAGCGATGAAATTGTTTTTTTCATGTCTTCAAACAACTCAGGGCTAAATTCAGCGCGCAGCGCTTTGCTTTGCTCTCTGATTTGTTCAACTAATTCTAAAAGCTCACGTCCACCTTGATGGACGAGCACTTCACCGAGTATATTGCCCAGGTAACGGACATCGCGTCTAAGTAAATTGTTAGATTGCGTCCGATTAGTCGCTGTTGATGTTACGCTTTGATCCGACATACTCTTCCTCCCACAGATCTGTACAGCAAACTCACAAACCATGCTTAATATACAAGCTATAAACCATATTCGTAAGATTACTCTCAGTTATTCGCAAAAAAATCACTTCGTTTATTATACAACAAAATACAACATCATAGAAGCCTTACAAGCATAATTAATCTAAAAAATAGCTGAATTTGACCTCTTTTTTAGATGGAAAGCGCTTAATCAGGAAATTGTGATACATGTAAATAAGTACAAACTTTTTTATCTATTCTTTAATGTGTTTGATTCATAGGAAACTCTTCTATAATTGAGAACAATCTTAGTATTGCCAATTAATTAACGTTGATGTATAGCGTGCCCTCTCTAATAATATTATCGTAATACTATAAACTTTATTTAAATGCGGTCTAGGTTTTTACAATATAAGGGTATAACAAGGGGACGGAAGCTCTGACAGAATAATGTAAATAGCGGGGCATATTTATAAGCCGTAGTGAATATTCGGGTAATATATGGGTAAAGAAGAAAAGTACAAATAAAAGCGAGGAATATATGCGCTGAATTGCCTGCTATGAAGCCTAATATACACAGCATAGCTCTAGCTGCACCTATAGACTTACATCACATAGACGAAGGCGGATCAATCACTTCAATTATATATAGGGGAGTCGGAGCATGCACGAGGCTTGGAGCGCTGCGTGAACAACAAAAAAAGCCTTGATCAAGATCAAGGCTTTACGATGTCTTAGTTATGGAGCGGGCGATGGGAATCGAACCCACGCTATTAGCTTGGAAGGCTAAAGTTCTACCATTGAACTACGCCCGCATATATAATGGTCGGGATGACACGATTTGAACATGCGACCCCCTGGTCCCAAACCAGGTGCTCTACCAAGCTGAGCTACATCCCGAAGTGTAATTAAGTGGCGCGGCCTAAGAGATTCGAACTCCTGACCTTTTGATTCGTAGTCAAACGCTCTATCCAGCTGAGCTAAGGCCGCAAATATGGAGCGGAAGACGGGAATCGAACCCGCGACCCTCGCCTTGGCAAGGCGATGCTCTACCGCTGAGCCACTTCCGCAAAACTTAATTACGTTCGTCATTCGCAACATTTTGTCGCGGCGACAAGTAATAATATATCACTAACGAAAACAGATTGCAAGTATTTTTTCAAAAAAATTTATGATTTCTTATAAATGACTTGTTAGAGCGAATACAAGCAAAGCGAATATGCTTTTACTCCAAGGTTCGAAGCAAAAGCATATCCACGTTTTTAGCATTTCATCGCTTCTGTTGTTATTCTATTCTTCCTATGAAGTAGATATACTTCAGCCCTTATAGCGATGAATGCTCAGCGGTATGCTGCTGAAGCTTGCTTGCAGACTTCTCCTGCCTTCTTGCCACAATGACATACATGACAGGCACAACGATAAGCGTAAGCAATGTAGAGTATAACAGGCCGGATATAATCGCTACTGCCATCGGCTTAAACAATGAGCTTCCATCAATCGCCATCGGCGTTAATGCGCCGACAGCTGTAAACGTTGTAATAAGAATTGGACGCAGTCTAACCTTACCCGCATTCGCTACAGCCTCATACAATGACTTGCCAGCATGGCGTTCCTGCTCAATAAATTCAATAAGAATGATACCATTGCGGACAACGATACCTGTTAAGCTGACAACGCCCATAAACGCCATAAAGCCTAGTGGTGAATTCGTTAAGAATAATCCAATTAATGCTCCACCGAAAGCAAGATAGACAGACATCAGTATAATGACAGGGAGCAGCAACGATTTAAACTGCATCACCATTAAAATATAGATCAGCAATACGACGACAATCCATAGCTTAGTAATGGAGTTGAATGCATCATCCCGCTGCTCGTTCTCCCCGCCAACTAATACACTATAGTTATCTGGTAGCTCAAGCTGCTTTAGCTTTTCATTCAATTCATCTGTAATTTCACTCGGCAATTTGCCTTCATTATAGCTTTGAATCGTTACAACTCTTCGTGAATCCTTATGAAGGATGGAGTGCACCTGCTCATCACGCTCTAGCGTCACAACCTCATCCAACTTAACAAGCTCTCCTCCTCTTGCAGGAACGGCTAGCTGATTGAAGGCATCACTGATATCGCTGCCTTTATCGTGAAGAACTCTCACCTTCACATCTAGCAGCTGGTTATTGTCGGATAGATCAGCTACCTTTATCCCTTCACTTATTAAGCGAAGCGTAGTCGACACATCCTTCTCTGCAATTCCTTCTTGCTGTAATCGTTGTTGATCCATATTGAATTCAACAATCGGCATATTCGAGCCCATATCATCAGAGATGTTAATCGCACCATCGATCTCCGCTAGATAACCCTTCACCTTCGAGGATAGCTCCTTCAATACGTCAAGATCGTCACCTTTAATGCTAACAGCAACTGGTGCCCCAACTGGAGGCCCCTGCTCCAGCTCTCTTGCAACGATATCAACTCCAGGGAATTTCTCCTGTAGGCCGACACGCCAAGGCTGCAGCATATCCTTTGTTTTAATCTGCTCCATATCAATCTTTACAAATAACTGCCCAACCGTTTCACCGTAACTGCCTGTCTCTGAATAGTAGAACTTCGGTGTTGCTCGACCGGTGTAAGCTGTAACCGAGCTAACTCCCTCTTGCTCGCGTAACCAAGCGGAGGCATCATTCATAACCTGACGCGTCGTCTCAATCGAGCTCCCGATCGGCAATCTGAAGTCGATTAGCATCACCTCTCGCTCTGCTTTCGGGAAAAACTGCATGCCGAGTAACGGAAATAGTGCGAGACTACTGCTACCCACGACGAGTGCGACGATAGCAGTTAATACCGGTCGCTTAATAAAGCGTACAATTTGCTTTTCATAGAATAGGCTTAATTTGTGAATTGGCTTACCTAATAAGCCAGGTGTTACGTTATTAATTCGGTGCTGCTTACCTTTACGAACGGCTCTTTCACTAATCCACAATCGAAAAATTGGGATGACCGTAATCGATACAAGCAAGGAAGCCAGCATCGTCAGCGTAATAACAACAGGCAATGGATGAATAAAGTTACCGACGTTGCCCGTCATAAAATATAAAGGGACAAAGGAAGCAATCGTTGCTAAAGTAGCTGTCGTAATTGAGATCGCTACATCCTTACTTCCTTTAATAGATGCCTGCATCGGCGAATCGCCCAGCGACAGTCTGCGCTGAATACTATCGTTCACTACGACTGCGTCATCGACAAGTATCCCGAGCACAATAATTAACGCTACAATCGAGATCTGATTAAGATCAACACCGAAGCTCTCAATGGGTATAAAGCCAATCGCAGCGGAGACCGGTATCGCTAACGCAACAATGATCGATGTAATGAAGGAAAGGCCGAAGGAGCATATAATAATGACGATAATCATACCGATAAGCAGCTCTCGTCCTAGGTCAAGAAACAGATGATCGACGCTTTCCTTCTGTGAGAATTCAGATACTAGCTGCACATATGCTGGCAGCTCCTTCTCTAATGAAGCAACTACGCCATCAATATCCTCCTGCAGCGCATAAACATCGACACCACTACCTGAATTGACAACTAACGTGAGCGCGTACAGATCGTTGTACTGTACGAAGGCATTATCATTTACAGCAGCTTTTTCAACATTAGCAATATCCTCAATCCGGATCGTTGCTTGTTCATTTTGAAAAACGACGACTTGTTTAATGTCATCAATAGATTCCCATTCACCGCTAAGCTTCAGATAAGAGTATTGCTCTCCCTCCTGAATGCCACCGAGCGGCACGCGCTGGTACGCATTTGAGATTGCCTGTACAACTGCACCCCAAGGTAGACCGAGCTCATTCATTTTTTCTGTATCTAGATAGATCGCTACCTCTTCCTCAGGCAGCCCTACAATTTCAACATTACTAACACCAGACAGCTGGCTTAATTCAAACTTCCATTGCTCCGCAACTGCTCTTAATTCCTCTAGCTGTTCAGGAGACTCCACCGCAAACTGATAAATTTGCTGGGCGATATTGTTTAGATTATCAAGCAAGACGGGCTTGTAAGCTTCCTCTGGCAAATCATTTTCTGCTAATTGGATTTTCTGCCGCAATACATCCCATACCTTGCGGTTATCTTCATCCGTACCAGGCTCAACCTCTACAATAATCGTTGACACATTTAATGAAGAGGTTGAATCAACACGAATAATTTGAGAGATATCTTTAATGCTGTTTTCGAGCGGGGTTGTTACATACTGCTCTACTTTTTCAGGAGATGCACCGGGGAATATCGTTTGAATTACGGCTACGGTTAACGATACCTCTGGATTTTCTCTTTTGGGCATCGTAAAGAAGCTTAAGCTTCCGATTAAGGTTGCCATAATAAAAAACAATAGAGTAACCTTACGATTTCTCAGAATAAACTCAATCAATTTCTCTCCTCCTATGATCTAATCTAATCGCTATGACCTCATAAGAAAAGCTACAGCAGAAGCTAGTGTTACATTCTTTCATCGCTTCATGGTGCAGCTTTTCATGTTTAATTATTGTATGATTTCAATAAACTGTAAATCGCAGTGCACTACTAATCTAACCCGCAATATAGTAGTGGAGCATGTAGTAGTTTTCTACTGCCCACTTATGTGATGAATAGCTTTCTTAGGCAAAGGCTTTACATAGAGATATAGCAGTGAAATACTTGCCAGCCCGATCATGCCCGCACACACATATACGGTAGGCACAAGCGCTTCAGCAAAGGCATGCCCACTCGTAACAAGTCCATTGCGATGAAACACAACACCAGCTATCGCAATGCCAAATACACCACCAAGCTCCCTTATCGCATTACTCACACCGGAGCCTTCGCCTGTATAGGCATCGGGAATACCCTCGAGCACACCATGTTGAATGCCAGTAAAGCATAGCCCCATCCCGATGCCAGCACCGATCATACCTGGAGCTAAATAACCAAATGAAAAGATCGGTCCAAGTTGGTTAATAACAAGCCCAAAGCTGCATAGCGCAATTACCTGCAGCAGCAAGCCTACCATTAATATAGAGCGGACACGATATTTGTTCATAAACACTCCTGCCAAAGGCGCAGCGATCATCGTCATCGTCGTCCACAGCATTTCACGCACACCCGCTTCCAGCGGACTGTACCCTTGCACCTGCTGCAAGAACAAGGTCAGAACGAATATCGAGCCGAATATGCCTGCACTCATCCAAAACCCTACGAAATTCGTAACCGAAAACGATGGATAACGGAACAGCTTTAATGTGATTAACGAATACGAGCAGCGAGACTCCCATATTAGAAAAGCAATGAGCAAGATGGCGCCGCCAATTGAACCAATCATAATCGAGAGGTGACTCCACGTTAATAGATTGCCTGTGATCAGTGCATATACAATGCCGAACAAGCCAGAAGTAAGCAGAACTAGACCAACGATATCGAAACGTTTCTTAATTCCGTACGATTCCTCGATCCAGAAGAAGCATAGCAGCACGGTAATGATGCCGACAGGAACATTAACGAGAAAGATCATCTCCCACGTGAAATAGTCGAGAATGATGCCGCCAATTAGCGGTCCAATCGTCAGCCCGAGTCCGGATATTCCAGACCAAATCCCAACAGCGAGCGCACGCTTTTCCTCTGGGAAGGCGGTATAAATTAGCGTTAAGCTAATCGGCAGAATGGCAGCCGCCCCGATGCCTTGAATGCCTCTTGCTACAATTAAGAGGAGAATAGATTGACTAAGACCTGCAAGAAGTGAGCCCGCAGTAAATAAAGCGAGACCGAGTACAAAGCCATTCCTTCTGCCATACCTTTCTGCAAGCAGACTAAATGGGATCATCCCAACGGCAAACATAAGGGTATAGGCATTCATTACCCACTCCAAATGCACCATATCTGTCTGCAGCAATAGCTCAATCTGTGGTAATGCTACTCCAACAATCAACGTATCCAGCATAGCCATGAATAAACCTAAACATGAAATTGTCATAATCTTGCCATTGCGCCACTTATTCATACAGCCTCCTAGATCTATGCAGAGAGTCGCACGTTTTTTCTTGCCCTTAACCATTTAGATAAGTAAGTCTATATAGTCACTTCATCTATACCTTAACAATCGTATCCGCCGTCATCCTGCCAGACTTCATCACACCATAAACACCATGTACATTGCGGGTCCAATGTCCAGCAAGATACAAGCCAGAAACCGGCGTTCTCGGTCCCATATTCGATCCCCATCGTTGACTATGGCCTTTCCTCCAGCCATATATCGAGCCTGCTTGGTTCAACGTATAGCGTTCAATCGTACGAGGTGTCGCAAGCTCGAAGAAATGGATTCGTTCCTTAAAGCCCGGCATAATCGAATCAATGAGAGCGATAAATTGTTCCTCAATATAGGACTTTCCATATTCCTCACGAATCTGTTCCATATGCTCTGCTTCACAGAGTGCCATCACTGAAACAATCCCGTAGCCCTCGGGAGCTAGCTGAGCATCGGTATGCGTCGGACTGCATATCGACAGCCAAGGATGCTCGTCGTTCCTCGTTGGATCATACAAGCGCAAGGAATCTTCCATGCCGTCATTCGGGAACCAAAACAGCTCATGCGGCAGCTGCTCCAGCCAATGATCCTTATGCATCGCCGCATACAATACGACGCTAGAGTAGGAAGGCTTAAGTGA
Source organism: Paenibacillus sp. FSL W7-1287 (assembly GCF_038004245.1). Classification (NCBI taxonomy): domain Bacteria; kingdom Bacillati; phylum Bacillota; class Bacilli; order Caryophanales; family Paenibacillaceae; genus Paenibacillus; species Paenibacillus sp. FSL W7-1287. The sequence goes on from NZ_JBBORD010000001.1 coordinate 109,545, forward strand.
ATTTATTCTTCGCTGATAGGCTGCTGGCAAGTCTGATTCATCCAGCAAATGCGTGTATGTCTGCTTCATATCTGCGTTCGATATAATTAATGGGGCGTAATATTCATTGCCTTTATGATCAATGACCCCATGAACCCGTTCCTGCTCCATCAGTATGCGCTCTACTCGGCGCCGAATCTGCACCTTGCCGCCACGTGATTGTATGGCCAACTTCAACGTATCGGCGATTTTCTGTGAGCTGCCTTTAATATAGAAGGCTCCGCCATGATACGAAACCATCGTGCTCATCATATAGGTAGTAGATAGCTGTGCAGGCGATATCCCTGCATAAGGACATAATGAGCTTAGCAAAAATGCTGTTCTTGGGTTTTGGAATCGATCGGCTAGATACTGTGCGAACGATTGACGGTTAATGTCCAGCAGTCTCTCATTGAGCGCCTGATTGCTGCCATAGGAGCCGTCATTCAGCATATAGCTTCCTAGCTGTTTTATCTCGGTGATTACCGCTTCAACAGCCGCTTTGTCCTCAGGGAACCAGCTGCCTAGACGTTCTGCCATCTCATCTAGATTAGCTGGAATATCATAACGCGCATCCTCGATTTGTACCGTGAACATTGGATCAACAGGAATGAAGGAGATATGCTGCTCTACACCAAGCCGCTCGAATATGCGCTGCAGCTCACCCCCTGGCTCGCATCCCCCAATCAAATGTACAGCCGCATCGAAGATGAAGCCCTTTCTGCGAAAGGAGCTAGCACATCCGCCTACGATATAATGCTGCTCCAGCACTAACACCCTTTTACCCGCTTCCGCCAGTATTGCCGCTGTCGTCAAACCTCCTAAGCCAGAACCAACGACGATCGCATCATAGGACGTCATACTAAACTCCCTTCCATTGAAACACCGTGCCTGCGAAAAGCCACTTACTCGTTTCGATAGCTAAGAACATGACGTTGTCTCCTTGATTAACCTTGCCTGTACGCACAGCATGCTCGAATGCAAGCAGAACAGCGGGAGAGCCGGTATTGCCAACGTATTTTAGATTGTCATATACACGATTCTCGATCTCTAGCCATTCCTCGCTTAGCTTTCCTGAGCGCTGCAGGTCGTCGCGCAGGTAACCTGTGTTGCCTTCAGGAATAATACAGCCTTGAATGTCCTTGGCTGATACGCCCGCTTTGCTCAATGTTTCATGGAAGCCCTCATGTAAAATATCTGCTGTATATTTGGCAGAGCCTGTAAAGTCCACCTTTAATGAAAAAAGTCCTTTATCTAACGCTTCATGGGTAATCGGAATGGCTGTTCCGCCAATCGGCACGATCATGCCCGGCTTCTTCCCACCGCCTGCACACGCAAACGCACTTTTGCCGATCAAATGTCCGTTCGCCTGCTCACTCGCCTGCAGCACCATTGCCGCGGAGCCGTCACCGAACGAATAAATGCACAGCTTATCCCGTAAACGCAGATCATCCTTATCCTTATGTCCGTACATCTGGTAGAGCAGCGGTGAGATCACCTCTGTACCGATGACGAGTGCCGTGCGGTATTGCCCTGTGCTAAGATACAGCTTCGCGATATCCAGCGCTTGAACAGCACCGCAGCAGCCAGAACGAACCTCGATTGTCGCTGCACGTCTAAGTCCTAAGTTATCCTGCACCTGGGTTACTGTAGCTGGCAACGGATAATCTGGGCTGCAGGTCGACATAACGATAAGATCAACATCCTCTGCCGATACGCCTGCCTTCTCTAAGGCAAGCCTTGCTGACTTTGCTGAAATATCACTGTTCGACTCAGAAGGCTCACCTGTCTCTGCATTAATGGTCCAATAGCGATCCTGCACATCAACCTGAGCCATTAATTCTTCATCCAGCTCCCCAATTAAACTTGCTAATCTATCATTGGATATAGATTCACCTGGCATATAGGAAGCAATACTTAAAATATTGACGAAACTCATTCACCATTCCCACCTTTATTCATATTTGCTAAGTAAAATGCTTGTATACGATCCTGTTAAGGAAGCACCATTGACAAGAATATGTTCCAATGAAACATCCTTGGCTAGCGTCGTAGCATGCTCGCGTACTTGTGGCAAGCAGCCTTGCTGCATCGATAACAGGGCAACAATCAGTTGAAAGCCATTAGCCGCTCCTTGTACCTCACCGATGACATGCTTGCAGGAAGCAAGCAGCGGCGCATCCGAGTATAAGCGAGCAATCGCCTGGCGCTCTGCTGAAGCAGCAGCATCCATAGCTGGCTGTGCCATAAAAATTGCATCCGGCACAATCGATTCACCGTGCACACTTTGCAACGCTTTCTGCATTGCTCGCTCTAAACCGCCGCGACGAGCCAGCTCGGCAACAGCTGTATCATACGTAGGCTCTGCGAGCGATACAGCTTCTCCGCGCCCTGTTGAACTAAGTTGTGCTCCACGCTCCGTGTCACCTAGCGATACAGCCTGAGCAACAGTCTCCGTACGATTCGCCGACATAGCTTGAGTGACTGCCCCCTTGTGATTCACTTGAGAAGGCTCGAACGTTCTCCCATATCCTGAAACCTCAGCATAAATCGTCGCATGACGAGCTAGTGCATGGGTAAGTGACTCGACTACAACGGCTACTGCCCCTTCTCCGAGCACAAAGCCTGACTGATCGGCTGAGTTAAAGTCCGCTGCTTCAGCGGGATGCGAGCTTATCAACCCTGCGTCCTTGTAGCCACTAATGACGTATGGGGTAAGCACATCGGCAGCAATTGCGACGATCGCCTCAGCATCTCTGCTTTGAATATGCTCATAAGCCATACAAAGCGCTGAGGAGAAGGACGCATGACCATCCACTACAGTAGAGGAAACACCTCTAGCCTGAGTGTGCATCGCTACTTGACCGGCAGCTTGATTGAAGACAGTATTCGGAAAATGTGCTGGATTGGCAGCTGGCGCTCCTTCGTTCAGCACTGGAAAATAAAATTGCTCTAAGCTTTCCATCGTTCCGTTAGCCGTACCGAATACGACGCCAACCTGATTGGAATTATAATCCGTCAGCTCTAGCTCACTATCCTTCAGTGCATCCATTGCAACGGAAACCGTTAGCTTTCCGAGCGTATCCATTCTTCTTGCGTCTTTTCGAGAAATATAATCTGTGGAATTATAATCGGTTAGCTTGCTCACATACGTGCGGTTTTGATCAGCATCGAGCATCTCTGTCCATAGACTCTGTGCTGCATCCGTTTCCGCACTCGTTATCGCATCCCATAAGGAGGATGGCTTCGTGCCAGCGGCGCTAATTTGAGCAATGCCTGTAATGACAACACGCTCACGTTCACGCTCGAACGATGCTGTTGCATCAGCGGAGTTAGCTTCCTTTGCCTGCTTATAATCAGCTGATGGCTCATAGGCGCGAAATACGACGGAGCAATTGTTGCCTCCAAAAGCAAAATTGTTGGATATGGCGTAGATGAGCTTCTGCTGAATCGCTTCATTAGGGGTATAATCCAAATCACACTCGGGATCTGGCTTGGTGTAGTTTGCTGTTGGAGGGATATGGTGATGGTGTAAGGCTAGCACAGTGACAATGCCTTCAACGGCTCCAGCTGCGCCTAGTAAATGTCCAATCATCGACTTCGTGCTGCTAACCCTTGCACGACTCGCTGCCACTTCGCCGAGCGCTCGCTTAATAGCCATCGTTTCTGCACTATCGTTTTTAGGAGTTCCTGTTCCATGTCCATTAATATAGTCTACGTCTTCAGGGTGGACACCGCTTTTCTCAAGAGCCATGGAAATCGCGCGTGCAGCACCTTCGCCTTCAGGATGCGGAGCAGTTGGATGGTAGCCATCTGCAGAAAGACCGAATTCAAGCACTTCGGCGTAGATACGCGCCTGCCGTGCTGCGGCATGCTGCTCACTTTCTAGCACCAATATTCCCGCTCCTTCTCCTAGTGATAGCCCATCACGGTCTCCAGAGTATGGCTTGCAGGGCTCAGTGGACAGGGATTGCAGAGAATGGAAGCCAGATACCGCAAGGATCGAGAGCGCATCTGCTCCACCGGCTAGTACAACGGACGCTTTCCCGCTTCGAATAAGGTCAGCTGCATGACCGATCGCATTACCACCTGCTGCACAAGCGGTCGATATCGTAACGACAGGTCCATGGATTCCAGCATGGGAGCTGACCGTTTCCGCAATTCCGTTAAAGCGAACCTGCTGCCATAATTCGGCTTCCGCCTGTTCGCCTGCTTGCCTTTGCTTGATCCAACGCTCCCAGCTCTTTGCTCCTCCAAGGCATGTTCCAATGACGCAGCCCGCATCCTCTGGAAGCTGCTGAAGCTTTGCAGATTGAAGCGCCTCTTCTGCTGCTCGTAATGCAAAGGATACCGCGCGATCCGTGGCATGAAGATTCTGTGCAGCCTCAAGCTCTTCAAGCGGCTGCTTCACCTCGCCTGCGATATTAGCCATATAGCCATCCATCGCAATAGATTCCACCTTATGTATGCCATGAGTACCTTGAAGGACAGCATGCCATAGCTCTTCTGCATTGGTGCCTAGCGCTGTAATTGCTCCGATCCCTGTCACAACAACCTTTTGCTTTTGATTACTCACTGCTACTCCTCCCAATTATGCGAGCGCCTTAAATATAAGCGCCGTATTTTCTCCATTCAATCCCCGTGCGAGCGACATAACTGCAGTTACCGAGACTTCCCTAGGCTGCTCAGCGATAAAATCAACCTTCCACGATGGATCAGCTTGCGATAGATGAAGCGTATGAGGCAGCACGCCTGATTGAATGGCCATTAACGAGGCATAGGCATTGAATGCCCCTGCATTGGAAAATTGATGACCAACCGTCGGCTTGATCGAGCTGACCGCGGTTGTCTGGGCAGCAAATATCGAGGCGATTGCTCGTGCTTCTGATTCATCTCCACTTTTTGTGCCGCTGCCGTGCGCACATACATACTTGATCTCAGCTGGTGAAAGATTGCTATGACGCAGTGCCTTTTTCATCGCTGTCTGCAGTCCAATTCCTTCATCCGATGGCTTAACGATATTGTCGCAATCCATTCCGTTGCCATAGCCAACGATCTCCCCATACACCTTCGCGCCGCGCGCTAATGCATGCTCAAGCTCCTCAACAACGAGCATCGTTGAGCCTTCTCCTAGCAAGGCACCTTTGCGCTGTCTATCGAACGGACGATAATAACGCCGATCTTCTCCCTCTTCCCTGTTCAGCACGCCCATTCCATCAACCTTCAAGTAATTCCACCACGTTAATGGATCGGAAAAGCCTCCTGCGAGCGCAGCATCTGCCTCGCCCATAGCTACAGCCCGCGCTGCGTTGCCGATCGCAACGGCACTGGCATTCGCGGTTCCCATGTAATAGCAATTAGGCCCTCTTAAATCAAGCTCCTCCGATATATAAAACATCGAGGAGGCAGGCAAGCCTTTAACGAAAAACAGCGGATGTACATGATCTCTAACCTTCATAACGAAATCACTAATCGTCTCAACACTCGGCTCCATAATCGCTTCAACCATATCCTCTGGCGGTGTATCCACTTCTTTACTTCCACCAACGTACAAACCAAAGCGCTGGCCCGATACGAAGCCTTTAGGCAGCCCAGCATCCTCCATCGCCAGCATCGAGGCGGAATAACACATCGAGTCTCCACGAGACATCATTCGCAGCTTTTTCACTGATTTGATATACGCCTTTGGATTATAGGAGATAATCGGATAGCCATACTGCGTATTGAATTTATCTGCTCGAAGATGTGACAGCTTTTGCACCGCACTATCTCCTCGCAAAATCGAATGCCAAACCTCCTCATTACTTGAGCCCAGTGGGGAGATCAATCCTAACCCAGTTACAACGACACGTCTCATACAACAACCACCTGCTTTACACCTCTTTGTTGCCAATAAGCGCTCATTTGCTGCTGGATTTCAGCTGTCGCCTTAGCAGCACTGAAGCTCATTCTCCCAACGGTTACGACCGTTTTTCCCGCTACCTGAATCTTTCCCTTAAACTGCATAAGCTCAGGTTCCTTCCCAGTCAGCTCTACCTTCACCATCATCCGATCACCCGGCTTTACATAGGAACGCCACTTCACATTGCTAAGCTCCGTCATACAATAAGCTGTAGCATAATCGTCCTGACTGGCCAGTACTCCTTCAGCTAAACGCTGCATCGCCATAATCGACAGCATCCCAGGCCATACCGGCTTTAGCGGAAAATGCGTATCAAAAATAATATGGCTCATCGTAATATGCTGATAAGCTTCTGCTTTCTCGCCTGGTAACCATTCCACTACTCGATCAATAACGTTAATTGACATCATTACGCTCTCCCTCGAATGATTTAACAGCCAAGCAAACATTAGTCCCGCCAAATGCAAATGCATTAACTAAAGCCGTCTCGACGCTTGCTTGGCGTGAAGCATTAGGAACACAATCCAGCGTCAGCTTTATATCTGGCGTCTCGTAATTAATGGTAGGCGGCAACATCCCATCACGCATCGCAAGCACTGCACTAATAAAATTAATACCGCCTGATGCATTCGTCAGATGACCGATCATCGATTTGACGGAGCTTACAGCAACTTCCTCAGCAGCCTCGCCTAATGCAGCTCGAATCGCCATCGTTTCACTATAATCGTTGTACGGTGTGCTCGTGCCGTGAACCGATATGTAATCCACCTCGTTTGGCTCAAGCCCCGCTTCAGCCATCGCTTGGCGCATAACCGTAATACACTCCCCACCATCAGGTGGAGAATCTGTAATCCGATAAGCATTCATCGTGCTCGAAAAACCTACAAGCTCGGCATAAATGTGCGCATTTCTAGCTAAGGCATGCTCTAGCTCCTCCAGCACAATCATCGTTGCGCCTTCGCCGATAACAAAGCCATCTCGTTCCTTGTCGAAAGGGCGGGAAGCATGTGCAGGATCATCGTTACGTGTAGATAAAGCACCTAGCAAGCTGAAGCCAAGCACGTCTATGTAATTAATCATCGAGTCGTATCCACCAGCGACCATAATCGAAGCCTCACCTGCTTGGATAGCACGAAAAGCGGTACCAATTGAATGTGCACTCGATGCGCATGCAGTATTGATCGTATACATCGGTCCAGCAGCACGAAGCCATTGCGCCATTAACGACGCTCCCGTAACACTGCTTCGCTTCAAAATATCGAGCGGACCGAAGAAGCCCTCTGCTGTCTCTTCATCATCCTTAAAGTAACGAATGAACGTTTCTTGAAACTGCTTTAGATCTGGGTAAATTAACCCGCAGCCCATAGCAATCCCGATATCCGGATTCGGTGCATCGCCCGCTGAAAGCTTCGCATCTTGGATAGCCTCCAAAAAAGCATTAAGCCCAAAGCCAGAGGATCGAGAAAGAAGCTTAGTCAGCTTTACCGGTAGTGTTGGGTGCAGTTCAAAATCTTTAACCTCAGCAGCAATTCGCGTATCCATACTTGAAGCATCAAACAATGTAATCGTGTCCGTTCCCGACTTTCCAGCTAGCATATTACGCCATGTCTGTTCTGTATTGAGACCTAGTGGTGTTACGCAGCCTAATCCAGTAACAACAACTCTTTTCTTCATTGCCCCTCCCCCGATGACAGCTCATGAAACGTACGCTTTGTACGCTCTACATCCTCCAGCTCAGCAGTCGAAACTAGAGAACACATCATATAGTTCATCTTCATTACCACTTCATCATTTACAGCACCATGCCCAGAAAAAACCGCCGCATTTTCATGCAGCGAATCTACATGCCCGTATAGCACAAGCTCATCTCCAGGGATGACACGCTTATGGAAGGTGATCGATTCTGCTGACAGAAGCACGGCTCGCTGCTTAAAATTTGTCGTCAGCATAATAAGCCAAGCACCTGCCTGACATAGTGCCTCCACCATTAAAGGCTCCGGAAAATAATGCTCACCCGTAATCGCATCCTTCATGTAGCAATCCTGGTAATTCAACAATTTACTTGCTGTAATCGATTCACCTGCATTCCAATCCTTTATCCGGTCAACCATATAAAATCTCATAACGAACACCTCACTTTCGTTCTTGATCAAGCAGCAGTACGACTTGAGCGATCGCATATTCATCGGAATGGCTAAGCGATACATCCATCGAAACTACACCCAGCTTGTTGACGAACTGAAGCGCATTGCCTAGCAGCTCTAGGTTGGGCTTACCAGATAAAGCCTCGTTTCTAATCCCGATCTCATTCAGCTCTATCCCTTTGCCCATGCCCGTTCCAATCGCTTTAAGGAAAGCCTCCTTCGCCGCAAACCTAGCCGATAAATACTCAGCCTTCCTTCGTTTCCCTTCCGCATAGGCAAGCTCCCTTAATGTAAAAATACTATCCATTCTTAGCTGATTGGATAGTATTTTTTTCTCCATAATGGCAACGCTTTGCAGGTCCACTCCGGTACGGATATCAAGTTTAGTGAGTAACAGAAGCCATTTCTCCTTTTCTGATCTCAACAAGGCTAACCAGATTGTCTACCGTGAACAGCGTAAGCACTCGTTCCGCTTCAAACTTGCGCAAGCTGTCTACATCAATTTGAGGCAAGCTTTTTTTAAGCTGTGCTAAGCCAACATCAGAGAGATAGCCTTCCTCTGTCCCGAACTCCTCGTCTGGAATTCCACCTGTAATCATTAGCGTAATGTCGTTGATCGTTACCTTGAAGCCTAGCTTACGCTCAATACGGAAGAGTACATCGAGCAGATCTAGCGATTCAGCACCCAAATCCCCAAGCAACGTTGCTTCACCTACTACTTCATCCTCGTCTACACCAATTGCATCAACTAATGCTTGCTGAACAACCTCAAAAATTTCATTGCGTTCCATGTTCATTCCTCCAATTGTTTTTATAATGGTCTACCAATTCCAACGGTGCATAGTGCACCGCCATCCACAGCAAGTGTACTTCCCGTGATGTGACTTGCATCATCCGATGCTAAAAACAGCACGGCTTGTGCTACCTCCTCGGGCTTACCAAACCGCTTTTGCGGTATTTGAGGGAGATAGCGCTTTTCTTCCTTCAGCAAGCCTTCCACCATTTCGGTCTCAGAGAAGCCTGGCAATACAGCGCATACTCTAATATTGAAGCGCGCGAGCTCAACAGCGGCAGTACGAGTAAATGCGTTAATTGCAGCCTTCGAGCATGCGTAATTCGATTGTCCGACCCAGCCGCCTTCACTCATTGCAGAGGATACATTGACGATAACCCCGCTTCGCTGAAGCATCATTGGCTCCAGTGCAGCCTTCGAGCAATTGAACACTCCACCAAAATTAACATTCATCACCTTCTGCCAATCTTCAGGCTCCATCTGGAATACTAATCGATCATAAGCGATTCCTGCGTTGTTAACGACGATGTCGAGCTTTCCATATGTATCTAAAATAAACGTCATCATTTCCTTTACCTGCTGCATGTCACTTACATCAGCTCTATAGATGGATGCGGTACCTCCTTGTGCCTTAATGAGCTTACAAACTTCCTCCGCTTGAGCTTGGTTGCGGTTATAGTTAATGACTACCGTTGCACCTCGACTTGCAGCTGCTATACTTATTGCTCGACCAATCCCGCGAGACCCACCCGTAACAAGCATCACTTTATCTGTCAAATTCACTTCCCTACACCTCCCTTCGAATAGAGCGTCACGCGCGTGTGATGTTCATCGTCATGCGCAGTGCTATGTTCAGCGTCATGCACCAGTATGATGTGCAGCGCTAATGTGTCTCATTGTTGCCCATCCATGTCGTCAGCTATGTATGTTGACTGTACAATGCGCTAGCTATCATTCGTTCTGTACGTTGACCTATGTGGGCTACATAATATGTAAGTTACGCGTACTACCTTTTCCACTTCTGCCAGCCAGTCTATGTCGATATTGCCTTCGTCTTATTAAGCCACGACTCAAGCTTTTTGTAGCTATCGATATTGACAGCCTGAATGGAGTGATCTAGGTGCTTAACAAGTCCACTTAATACGCGTCCTGGTCCAACTTCTACAAACTGGACATCGTCCATTGCTTCTACTACTTTAGCGACAACCTGCTGCCACTTTACTGGCGCAGTCGCTTGAGCTACCAGAAGCTCCGCTACTCTATCTCCATCTGTCTCGAATGCTTCGCTTACGCTGCTAATTAATGGTACTTGCAGTGGCTGTATAGATATCTGTTCAATTTTACTTCTCAATGCTGGAACGATGCCTTCGATAAGTGGACTGTGAAATGCTCCACTAACCGGTAGCTTTACAACTCGCTCCGCACCTTCCGCTTCAGATGCACGCATCGCTTCATGTACCAGTTCATCCTCACCTGAAATCACTAGCTGTGAAGGACCATTATAGTTCGCAATCATAATTACTCCGCGCTCACGCAGCGATGCACAGATAGCTTCCAGCTTTTCAGCATCTAGCCCCATAATGGCTGCCATACTCCCAGCATGCATTTTCTGAGCATGCTGCATAAGCCGTCCTCGTTCAGCTACAATTTCAAGACCTTCCAGGAAGCTAAAGCCCTTTGCCGCAGCAACTGCGGAAAACTCCCCTAAGCTATGACCGATTACCGCTGAGCTGCTTACTTCATGCTCTTCAAGCAAAGCATGCAATGCCATAGACACGGTATAGATAGCTGGTTGTGCATACTGCGTCTGCTTAAGCTGCTGCTCATCACCGGAAAAACAAAGCTCACTTAGCTTGTATCCTAGCAACTCATCTGCAGCTTCGAAATAATTTTGTCGAATAGCAGGAAAATTTTCATAGATCTCTTTCCCCATACCCAGTCTCTGCGATCCCTGCCCCGGAAACATAAAACATATCTGCATAATTGAACGAGCCTCCATATCACAATTCCATAAATTTGTATTTATGGTGCTACATACCTAATGATATACAGTTTTCTCATTCAAGTTAATAGCTTTAAACCTCTAAACATCTAGTAGTCAAACACTATTTTTTCAGTGGAATTCATGCAAAACTACTATTTACCAAATTAGCTACAACTTGTATTGTGGGAATGTCGTATATGAGAAGAAGGACGAGTCACAACATTTGTCAAAAGGAGTTGAAATTTGTGGAGTTAAGCGAAGCATTAAGACAACATTTATTAGAGATATTTTCCCAGCTACCATATGAGCAGTGGGACGAGCGTTTTCAAGAGATATGCCAACATAATTCCGAGCTGCAAAAGTATAATGATCTCCCTAGCTACGATCTACTAATCGAACTCATGGAGTATAGCTTTGGTCAAATCGTTAGTCACATTGACCCGATTGTGTCAGACCCCAAGCTAGATACTGTTTCGAAGCTGCAATTATTGACAAAGGCATTTATAAAATTTGCGATTAGTGATCCATACGCTTATCGTATTGCATTTCTAGTTAGGCCAGCAGGCAACACCCATGAGCATATTCCAGTTGAATCCGCTATTCGTTTCCGTGTGCTCATAAGAAAGGTTTTTCGATCATTATCACAGCGACATTCCCGTACTGAGCCCTTAGAATTACAGGTACAAGGCTTAATGTGCGTGCTTAATGGCATTGTTGTATCGTCTTTGTTCCTGCAGCGTATGGATCTCATCGAAGTAGAAAGCTTAAGCAGCTATGTCACTTCTCATTATTTACGCGGAATTTTGCAAGAGAATTTTCCTCAAAGTTAAAGTGTTGACAAATATTGGTGTTATTGCTATAGTGATCTCGGAAACTAAAAATTAAATTTCAGTTTCCATTGATCCTACCAGCAGTACATTTAAGGAGCGAACATATTGGACGAAATCAATCAAGAAGCTATGCAACTTAAAGATAAAATTATGAAAAAGTATTTTCAGCTTGGTATGGAGCAAGGATTCAGTAAAGTATTACTCGATCAAGTCGCCTCAGAGCTCTCGATCAGTAAAAAAACGATTTACAAATTTTTCACAAGTAAAGAAGAAATTATATCTGCTTGTATCGATGACGTCTTTACTACGATTGATGCTGAGGTGCTTCCGATCATGACGGATCAATCCATTGGCATTATTGAAAAAATCACTCGTTTACCAGAGATCGTAGCGAAGCATCTTATGTTCTTTACTCGTCAGCAGGTTGTAGAGATTCAACGGACATTTCCTCATCTGTGGAGCAAAGTATTAGAGCAGCGGAAGCTAAGAATTGAACGCTATGAAGCGTTGTTTCGAGCAGCCAAAGAAAGAGGGTTCATTATTGACGTAGAGCCTAAGCTACTCGTTCACTTCTTTCTAGTAACGATTGAAGCCTTTACGAAGGAAAGCTTTATGGATGAGCACAATATTTCGTATGCAGAGTCTCTTCAGATGGTAAGTAAAATTTTGTTAGAAGGAATATTGAGTAAATCGAGTAATTGAAAGGAGACCAGTTTATGAAAAACAAAAATGTTCTCATTGTTGGGGCTTCAAGCGGTATCGGGCGGGCTGTATCGTTACAGTTCGCGAGGGAAGGTGCGAATGTCATCATCTCCTCCCGATCATCAAGTGCGCTTGAATCCTTAAGGAGGCAAATCGAAGTAAGTGGAGGATCATGCTATGTGCATCCTTGTGACATATGCTCAGAGGAAGCGGTTCAGCAGTTAATTGCGGAGACTACTGAGCGATTTGGTCATATTGATATCGCTATTTTAGGTTCTGCGGTGCAGTATATCGATCGTGTGGATCAGCTTGATCTTAGTGAGGTTGATGCAATGTTCCAGACCAACGTCGTAGGCATTATTCGTTGCTCTCGCTATTTGCTACCTCATATGCTTAAACGAAAATCGGGGCAGATCGTGCTAATCTCATCAATTATGGCCGAGGCCGCATTCCCACAAATGGTTCCTTATGGTGCGACGAAAGCAGCGATATCTAACTTTGCTCGAGGTTTGCAAAGAGAGGTTGCCCCTCAGGGTGTAGTTGTCACGCTCGTTTCACCAGGTCATATGAATACCAATCTAAGCTCACATCTTCAGGATCGGCTTCCGCACTGGTATGGTAAATCAGGCTCCCTGGACATTAACAAGGTAGCAGAAGAAATGGTAGTAGCGATAAAAAATAAACGTACAGAGGTTGTCATTGGCCGTCAAAATAAAATGCTTGGGCAAATGATTAAGTTTTTACCTCCTGTAGCGAACAATATCATCCGAAAGATAACTACCTAAGCTTTATTATTCGGAAGGAGTAGATTATATGGATTTGGAAACAGATATTATTATCGTCGGTGGTGCTGTTGCAGGCGCTGCACTAGCATGTGCATTAGCTAAATATAATTTCAAGGTTCTTGTCGTTGACCGCCGTAAGGATCCTGGCAGTATGAATCGCGGAGATGGACTGCAGCCAAGAACGCTAGAGATTCTTGAGCAGTGGGGTGTGCTACAGCAATTTCAACAAATCCCTCATATCAAATCCTATGGCATCGAGCTTCATCACGGGGTGTTCAAGGAGCTTATGAAAATTGACCTCAAGCCACTGTCTTCAAGTAAATATAATTACATTATGAACATTCCCCATCGTGAGATTGAGCAAGGCCTGCTTGATTGGGCAAACAGCTACGAGCATATTCAGATTATGCGAGGAAGCTCTGTAGAGCGTATGCTCTACAATGATCAAGGCAACGTATCCGGTGTGGTTATTAAGACGGGCAAGGAGCTAACCACCTGCCATGCTAAAATTGTCGTCGCAGCAGATGGAGGGCAATCGCTACTTCGTAAGGAGCTTAGCATTAAGGCAGATCGAATGGTGTATAATCATGAGCTTGTCGTGCTTCATATGCCTCGACCTGCTTCGTTTCAGGGTGACCTAAGAACACAGGTTCATCTGCATCGAGACGGTGCTGTTGTATTAATCCCATTACCCGATCAGCAAATGAGAATTACAGTCGTTGTCCCATCTGGAAAGGCTTCAGAGTGGCGAAAATACAGTGATAACGAGCTACTGCAGCAATTAGCAAGACGTGTGCCTATGTTAAAAGAAATTAGCATCTTCCATCGCGAGGGTGAGCACGTCTACAAAATGGTACGCATGCACGCTGATCAATACTATGCGAAGCAAGCTGCCCTGATCGGTGATGCAGCTCATCTCACTCATGCATCTTCCGGACAAGGGATGAATATGGCCATTCAAGACGCGGACGTCTTAAGTAAACTGCTTGCCAAAAGCTTGCACGGTCAGCTGGCCATTGACGAGGCTCTTGCATTGTACGAGCAAGTCCGCAAGCCTATAAACGAGGATATCCTCTCAAGATCAAACTTCATGTCTTCAGTCGTGTTTACTCCCAACAAACTTCTTCATGCCGGAAAAATGTTTGGCATGTTCTCAACGAGATTCCTACCTGGTCTACGACACAAAATTAGCAGTAAAATCGCACTTGGCATTGCAGGTGTAAATCAAGAAGAAACCATTCGGTTGCAATTATCTTCAGTTATAGAGCATATGTGATAGGATTGGAGAGAGACCATAATGGATAATGTTAGAATCAACATTCTAATTGGAGTTCCGAAAAACTTTCTGTGGAAAATTGGCATTGAAAAGGCTATTAGCAGTATGCCTAGCTATTCAATTATCGGTGAATATGCAAGTGGTGAGGAGATCATTACAGCATGTAAGGAATCAACCATTAGATTGCTCATACTCGATCAGCAGCTTAACGATATGACAGCTGTCGAGCTGCATGAACGTTTGATCTCCAAGAAAATAAACATTCCGATTTTATTAATTGGAGACAATAAAACCATCGACACCGAAATTAGTGAGCTGTTCCAAATCGGAATCAAAGGTTATATTCTTAATAATTGCACTGAGGAGCAGCTTATGGATGCAATAACCCATGTGAGCAGAAATAAGGAATGGTGCTCACCAACCTGTAACCCTAGGCTTTTTATCTCAAAAAGCCTATCCAATAGATTCGATCATACCCGAAAAAAGATAACGCATCGAGAGCATGAAATATTAAATCTCATGATGAAGGGTCACAATAACAGTGAAATTTCTGATTTACTATGTCTAAGCATCAATACGGTGCAAAATCATATCTGTAATATCTACTCTAAATTCGGTGTTAGAGAGCGATTAAAAGCCATTAATTATGCGCTAAAGGAAGGATTAATTGAGATTTAGTGCAGCACGACGATTAAAACTTCACTCCCCCATCGACGCCTTAGCTCGGATCAAGTATTCATAGCTCGTTACGATATCCCTTCCACACAACAAAAAAACCACCAGATCAACTGGTGGTGTCCAATTCGTATATGGTGCGCGTGGAGGGACTTGAACCCCCACGGTCGCCCGCTAGATCCTAAGTCTAGTGCGTCTGCCAATTCCGCCACACGCGCACATTGTGTATACTCATATGAACTTGTCCTTTAAGGAGTTAAATGGTGCGCGTGGAGGGACTTGAACCCCCACGGTCGCCCGCTAGATCCTAAGTCTAGTGCGTCTGCCAATTCCGCCACACGCGCACATTGTATACTCATATGAACTTGTCCTTTAAGGGTTAATGGTGCGCGTGGAGGGACTTGAACCCCCACGGTCGCCCGCTAGATCCTAAGTCTAGTGCGTCTGCCAATTCCGCCACACGCGCACACCCAAAAATTGAGTACCTTTATAGAATACAGGATTGAAAAAGAAAAGTCAACTATTTTCCACTGTAAAATTTCTACACTAACATGCTTAATAATGTGCAATATGTTCAAGCCTTCTGCTGCATGAAGCATGTAGCAGAAGGCTTGATCTATTGCTATGATATGCCATCTTTGATTGCTATTCAGGCAAACTTGTCGTTGCAGCTACCTTAGCTGTAATAATCTCGCTGCCCAAAATTGGACTTTCACCGGAAGGGGGACCTTGGTTAGCATGTGCCTGATGGAACATATCACTATTTCTCCATGCTTCGAAGCTTTCATAAGTATCCCGGTACATATTCACATCCATAATGTCATGATCCTCATGATTAACGATCAGTACCTCTACTTTGTGAAAGCCTTCTAGCTTGTGCATAGGACTTGGTGCTGTAAAGCGAGGTGCCATTTTCTCAGCAAACCCCTTTTTGGTTTTGATACGATTGGTAACGACGATCATCATCTTCACTCCTTCTTTTATAATACTCCGATTAATTACGTAAGGAGCTTAATTAGCCCCTGTTAGCCCTATTAAGCAGTGTTGTTTAACGTGAAATTGTATGTACACTCTACACTCCTGGTAACAACTATTATAGTATAAGCTAATTTCATCTTATTAATCAAAATTAGCAGGTGCTCTAATAAATAAAAACATAGAAATACAAAAAAACCACCAGATTAACTGGTGGTGTCCAATTCGTATATGGTGCGCGTGGAGGGACTTGAACCCCCACGGTCGCCCGCTAGATCCTAAGTCTAGTGCGTCTGCCAATTCCGCCACACGCGCACATTGTATAAAACTGGTGAGCCATGAAGGACTCGAACCTTCGACACCCTGATTAAAAGTCAGGTGCTCTACCAACTGAGCTAATGGCTCTCATAAGAGAAAATGGCTGGGGATCAAGGATTCGAACCTTGGAATGACGGAGTCAAAGTCCGTTGCCTTACCGCTTGGCTAATCCCCATTATAATGGTGGAGGATGACGGGATCGAACCGCCGACCCTCTGCTTGTAAGGCAGATGCTCTCCCAGCTGAGCTAATCCTCCAATTTGGTGACCCGTAGGGGATTCGAACCCCTGTTACCTCCGTGAAAGGGAGGTGTCTTAACCCCTTGACCAACGGGCCATATTCATTTGTACGTCTTGTCCAACCATGTTGTAAATGGAGCTCTCAACCGGGATCGAACCGGTGACCTCATCCTTACCATGGATGCACTCTACCGACTGAGCTATGAGAGCAATGGCTCCCCGAACAGGACTCGAACCTGTGACAACTCGATTAACAGTCGAGTGCTCTACCAACTGAGCTATCAGGGAACGATACAGTCGCTCACATTGTTCGCTATAAGCAAACAATATTGAAGGTTGTACCTTCAAAACTGGATATGAAAGTTGTGAATCTCCAAAGTAATCAAGCAGAAGCATATGCTTCCGATGTGACTTGTGAACCTTCGCTTGCGCTCCGTATTCAAAGTCTGTAGGATAAGCCCTCGACCGATTAGTACTGGTCAGCTCCATGCATTGCTGCACTTCCACCCCCAGCCTATCAACCTCGTCGTCTTCAAGGGGTCTTACTAATTGGGAAATCTCATCTTGAGGGGGGCTTCACGCTTAGATGCTTTCAGCGCTTATCCCTTCCGTACTTGGCTACCCAGCTATGCTTCTGGCGAAACAACTGGTACACCAGCGGTACGTCCATCCCGGTCCTCTCGTACTAAGGACAGCTCCTCTCAAATTTCCTACGCCCGCGACAGATAGGGACCGAACTGTCTCACGACGTTCTGAACCCAGCTCGCGTACCGCTTTAATGGGCGAACAGCCCAACCCTTGGGACCTACTTCAGCCCCAGGATGCGATGAGCCGACATCGAGGTGCCAAACCTCCCCGTCGATGTGGACTCTTGGGGGAGATAAGCCTGTTATCCCCAGGGTAGCTTTTATCCGTTGAGCGATGGCCCTTCCATGCGGTACCACCGGATCACTAAGCCCGACTTTCGTCCCTGCTCGACTTGTAGGTCTCGCAGTCAAGCTCCCTTATGCCTTTACACTCTTCGAATGATTTCCAACCATTCTGAGGGAACCTTTGGGCGCCTCCGTTACTTTTTAGGAGGCGACCGCCCCAGTCAAACTGCCCGCCTGACACGGTCCCTTCACCAGATTCATGGTGACAGGTTAGAACTCCGATACGATCAGGGTGGTATCCCAACGGCGCCTCCACACATGCTGGCGCACATGCTTCATAGGCTCCCACCTATCCTGTACAGATCGTACCAAAGTCCAATATCAAGCTACAGTAAAGCTCCATGGGGTCTTTCCGTCTTGTCGCGGGTAACCTGCATCTTCAC
>NZ_JBBORD010000001.1:132500-210000 GCF_038004245.1 Paenibacillus sp. FSL W7-1287
AAAGCGCAATAACCCCACACCGTTTAAGCGTATCTTTATAAGAAGCTCCAATCGATTCAAGCTTATTGTGATTGGATATTAACGCCCACATCGTGCTAAACAACAATCTTCCTAAGCGCAATCCATAAGCAGCTACAATAATTAACGCCGGAATCTCCAATATGCCATGTGGCAGCAATGTCTTCACCACTAAGTCAAACAAAGATATCGCCATCTGCCCATCAATGGACAGCTTTAATATATAGCCGATCAGCATTCCGTTTATCGCAAGAAAGAACACAGGGAAAATTCCGAAGAATGCACCTAAGAATATGACCATGACAGATTTGATTGCATTATTGAAGAAGATAAAGATCATCATCGACATCGTTGGATTGCCGCTCTGATCTATTTGCTCCACTAATTGTCCCATAGCGTTCATTTGGTTATTAAGGAAGACAGTAAAGCCCTCGTTAGTCATCCCTACATAAATACTAACAGCAAATATAATCGTAGCTACAATAATAAATTGCTTTGTTACCTTCAAATCATGCCACACATTACGCAGTTTAAACATTTTATCACCTCATCAATAAAACATTGAATATCTTTTTTGTACGAGCATAGATTGTACTATAGGTCTGACAAGCCCGATTCAGTAAATTACACGGTAAGTAGAGAGGAGAATAATATCAATGAATTCTTTTTTTGTGTTATCTGCCAGCAAAATAAAAAAGTACTTCTTTTTAACGATTGCACTCGTGTTTGCAGTCGGGGTAATTTACACTGAGCGAGACAATATTACTGTATTCGCACCACAGCAGCCACTTGCGATCTACAACGTACCTACAGAGCGTAATGTCGTTGCTCTAACCTTTGACATTAGCTGGGGTGACAAGCGTCTGGAGCCTATCTTAGAAGTGCTTAAACAGAAAGACATTACTTCAGCAACCTTCTTCGTATCCTCTGTATGGAGTCAGCAGCATCCTGAGCTCGTTAAAAAGATTCAAGAGGCTGGCTACGAAATTGGCAGCCATGGTCACAAGCATGATAATTATTCTACTTTAACTGACGAAGAGATACGCAGTCAGATAACTACAGCTCATAGTATTATATCAGAGGTCACAGGTACAAGTCCTAATTTAATTCGTTTGCCTAATGGTGATTTTGATAAGCGCGTGCTTAAGATCGCTAGCGAGCTTCAATATCAAGTGATTCAATGGGATACCGATTCAATGGATTGGTTAAGCATCGGTACCGACAAAATTGCTGATCGTGTCATTTCCCGTGCACATCCTGGAGACATTATTCTTATGCATGCTAGTGACTCAGCTAAACAAACACATCTTGCTCTGCCTATTATTATTGATCAGCTGCGCGATAAAGGTTATGACTTCGTATCTGTATCTGAGCTGCTTACTCAAACAGAAACGCAAGGTCAATCTGTTACGAGCTCTTAGGTTAACGAAGATCATTAACTTACAAGCATAACAAATTTACCTTGCGTCCTATAATTCATCATCTTATTAAACAGCCGTTTTTGCTGGTACACCAGCGGAAGCGGCTGTCGCATTTCCAGTAAGCTTGGCCATTTGATGGTTTTGATATAAGTTACAAACAAAGAGTGGAAGCATCATAAAGATGATAGCCCCTACATTGTTCTCACCTTGAATGGCTGGGTAGGATTCAATCGATGTGATAACAAACATTAAGAACATCGTTGGAATAAAAGCAGAGCGATTCGTCTGTTTCACCTTGAACCAGGAAGCAGCTAACGACAGGATAAACAAGCTTAGCGGTAAAACCCAAAAGAACCAATTGTTCATTCTACCATCATACAATACGTATCCGAGCAGAAAAACAGCGAATATGGTTGTATAACCCTGCAGCGCGTTCCATAAGTATTTTTTACGAAACACACTTAACGCGATATAGTTGAGTGTTAAGTAAGCGAAAAAACACATTTGACTAAATGCGCCAATTACTGTGCCCGCAAGAAGCATCATGAATAGGTTAAAGCCTGTAGCCTTAATACCTAAAAAACCAAATTCTTGATCAGTTAGCAGCATAGTTAGCCCTAGTACCATACATACGGCAGCACCGATAGCCATGGTGCTCCAAAATAAGAAAAACCATTTTCTAATTGTCACGCCAAAATTCCTCCTGAATATTGATTTACACGACGATGTTTACTTTTTAATTTAAGGGGATCTTTTGAACAACCTCTTTTACTGTATTTTACCACGTTCACACAAAAATGCTAACAAGCACTATGATAAAACATCGAACATTGCGCATGCTATAGGTACGAGACATTTTTTATGTAGGAGGTATTTTTATCATGCGACATTTTATTGCTTTGTCTATGCTTATAGCCTCCATTACCCTTCTAACAAGCTGCAGCACTGGAGGCAGCGGCGGTGGTGGAGAATCCTCCGCTATGACCTACAAGGATATGAAGTCGATGGTCATCGATATTCTTAAAACAGAGGATGCACAAAAGGCGTTGCAGGAATCCGCCAGCGCTCAATCCGGCTATAAGGCACAGAGCGCTACGATGCTCAATGCACAAGATCAAGAATCGGTTCGATTAGCAGTAAAGGATGTCATCCTCTCACCAGAGTATGATGAAGTATTAAAATCATTAATGACTGATACCCGCTTTGCGGGCGAATTTTCTAAAGCCGTTAATGAAATGAATAAAGATCTTCATGTTGAACTTATAAAGGATCCCCAGTATCAAGAAGGACTCGTATCGGCATTCGAGTCTGATCATTTGCAGAAGGTGATCTTAAAAGTCTTCAAGGGACCGGAATATCGCAAAGAATTGATGACATTAATGCAGGAGTCACTTAAAAATCCGATCTTCAAAATGCAGCTGCTTGACCTGATGAAGCAGGCCGTAGCAGATGAGCTAACCGTTAAGCCCCAATCTGTTAGCGGTAGTGGAGAAGAAAGCGGACAAAGCAACTCCGGCTCAGACAAAGAATCTGAATCATCTAAGGATAAGGCCGGCGGTGAATCTGAAAAAGAATCCTAAGTCAAAAAGCTCCGAAGCATCAATGCTCGGAGCTTTTTTATATCCTCTATTATTCGCAATGCTTCATCACTTTTTGTGCCAGCTCTTGATACAGCTCGCCAATCGGTGTATCTGCTGCAAATACACTTGGTGAAAAGTTTGGATCGAGCGGGTGGTTTTCAGGCTGTCCTAGCGGAATTTGTGCTAACAGCTCACAATGAAGCGTCTCTGCAAGCTTACCTCCACCACCGCGACCAAATACATACTCTCGTTCACCGGTTAGCTTCGATTCGAAATATGACATATTTTCAACGACACCGATAATTTCATGCTCCGTCTTAATGGCCATTGCACCTGCACGTGCAGCTACAAAGGAGGCCGTTGCATGAGGGGTAGTCACGATGATTTCTTTACTCTGCGGAATCATTTGATGAACATCAAGCGCCACATCACCTGTTCCTGGTGGAAGATCTAGCAGCACATAATCCAGTTCCCCCCACTCGATCTCCTGGAAGAAGTTGCGCAGCATCTTTCCAAGCATAGGTCCTCGCCATACAATTGGACTATTGTCCTCTACGAAGAAGCCCATAGAGATAACTTTAACACCAAATCGCTCAATCGGAATGACACGGTCATTAATGACTTCAGGACGTTCTTCAATGCCCATCATATCAGGCACACTAAAGCCATAGATATCTGCATCAATAATGCCTACTCGCTTCCCGCTGCGAGCAAGAGCTGTTGCAAGATTAACGGTAACTGTGGATTTTCCTACGCCACCTTTACCCGATGCAATCGCAATAAAGTTTACATTGCTTTGCTCGGTAAGTAACGGACTTTGCAAATTCGCACCATGGCCTTGCACCTTGGGCTGAGACTGCTGCTTCGATGCTCCACTTTCCTGCTGCTGATGGGCTGTAGCTGCAACACCACTGTCTCTGAATCGGCAATACAATGCTGTGGCTCCAGCTTCCTTCAAGCTATCGAGCAGAACAGCTTCAATTGCAGACTGCTGCTCCTGAGCAGCACCCAAAATCGTTACAGATACCTGATCATTACGCACCATTACGTCTCGAAAGCTTATTTGATTCGCACCATATTGAGATGCAAGTATTGACTCAATCGTTGATACCGCTAGTTCACGTGTAATTGCCATCTCTATTCCCACCTTTTTAGTTAAGCGCTTTAGTCTTATATATATAGCATAGGCGGTTTGCGAGCAGAAGTGAAGGGCTGCCTGCAAATTTTCACATTTCAATCATTATTCCACTTGTTCCTTCGCACTATTCTGAGTGACATACTGCAATATCCCTTTGTAGATCGAAGCCGCGACAGTGCGTTGATACTGAGCATCGACGAGCAGCTGTGATTCTGCCGGGTTAGAGAGAAACCCAACTTCAACGAGAGCAGCAGGGATGTGTTGCATCGCCTTCAAAATATAAATCGTCTCCACCGTATTGGCTTCCCGATTCGTATTCTCAAGATTAAGTTTCAGCTGCTCTTGAATCGCTTTAGCCAGTACTTCACTTTCCTCTATCGCGGTCTTGTGATAGAACGTTTGAGCACCAGACCATCTTTCCTGCGGGATACTATTCATATGGATGCTGATGAGCAGCTCCGGATTAGCTTCTTGGAGCAAGGATACCCGCTTTAACAGATCCTCTGTTTTCCGTTTGCTGTACGATTTCGTATCATCCTGGGCAAGATCGTAATCCCCTTCGCGAGTCATAAATACAATCGCACCCGCTTCTTGCAAATAATCTCTTACATACAGCGCAATGGACAAGCTTAGATCCTTTTCAATTGCCCCACTTTTACTAACTGCCCCTCCATCCACACCTCCGTGACCAGCATCTATCGCGATCGTCATTCCTGATAGCGGCAGACTCCAGGTTGACCACGTACTGCTTGAAGGTGGTGTGCGGCTTAATAAAAACACTGCTATGACCACCAAACCTAATCCGGCTAACAATCGCATCTTGCTTTTAGGCGACAGCCATACAATAAAACGCTGACGAAATTTAAGCATAAAAAACCACCTCATAGCCATTTTCATAGAACGTACAAGCTGCAACAAGCAGGTACTTCTATATATATGGGACAAGGTGGTTTTTTATGAATTAACTATAGTAGTAGATGTTCAAAAGTCCAACTTTGATTACGAAGTCACGCGTTGAGGCGTACTCGACATCGAATATTGAACAAATATTAACGAACGAGAATATTGCGATACTTGCCAAAGTCTCCGTTTGAACCAGTACCAACTTCAAGCCCATTCACATCAAGCAATGGCCATTGAGGGTCACGAGCACCGAAGCCTGTAAATATACCGCCACGTACGTTAGCAAAGCCAGCATCATTGGCAAGTACATCAAAATCAGCAGGGTATCCGCATTGCTCGCTTTGAAGTGGCAATGCATCACCCTTCGTATACGTAGCCGCTGGATGCTTTTGTCGCAAGATCATATTCACAGCAGGATCAAACAGGAAGCTATCGAACAAATTAACCTGAAGCTTAACCTCTCCATCCACGAGCAATACGCTATCATCGTTTTGATCACTAATGGACACAATCACTCCGCATGCTGCTGTCGCGTGCGTAACACGATCAATCAATATAAGTCCGCCCATCGTCTTGTGTGATTGGAACTCATCGACAACAAGCGGTTCAGCTACGACGATATCACAGCTTACTAGCTCATTTTTAACAGCGCTAGTAGCCGGTAGCAGCTCTCCATTATTAACGTCAACCTTATGATGAATCTCTGTCACAATAGCCGGCAACAGCTTAGTGCCAACCTTGATCCAATATTCCTTACCGGGAACCAGCTGCTGTTCATCCATCCATAGCAGCGTCGCAGATAACGTCGTCGCGGTTTGCAGACCAGCGTCTCGCGTCAGCACGCATCCACGCGAAACGTCTACCTCACGATCCAGCTGTATCGTAACAGGCTGTCCGGCAATCGCACGCTCTACCTTCGTGTCACCAACATATAGTGACTTGACGATTGCCGTCTCGCCACTTGGTAAAATCGTAATCGTCTCGCCACATTCAACTTTACCTGCTTCGATCTGACCTTGGAAGCCACGGAAGCTATGGTCAGGACGACTTACCCGCTGCACAGGCATGTAAAAGCCTTGCTCTATGACATCTCCGGATATATCAACCGTTTCCAGATGCTCGAGCAATGTCGGGCCATCATACCACGGCATATTAGCCGAACGCTGCGTTACATTGTCACCTTCGGTAGCTGAAACAGGAATAATTAGCGTATTCTCTAGACCAAGTCCTTTGCTTAGCTGTTCGATATCCTCGGAAATGTCCAGGAAGCGGCGTTGGTCGTAGCCAGCAAGATCAATTTTATTTACGGCAAATACAAAATGCTTAATCCCCATCAGCGCACAGATCCGAGCGTGGCGACGAGTTTGCACCAAAACACCTTGTGTAGCATCTAGTAAAATAATTGCTAAATCTGCGAATGCCGCACCGACTGCCATATTGCGAGTATACTCCTCATGTCCCGGAGTATCGGCAACGATAAAGCTGCGACGGTCTGTATTAAAATATCGATAAGCGACATCAATCGTAATGCCTTGCTCACGCTCTGCCATCAATCCATCAAGCAATAGTGAATAGTCGATTGCACCGTTACGGCTGCCAACCTGACTATCTAGCAAAAGTGCTTGCTCTTGGTCTGCGTACAGCATTTTTGAATCATATAAAATATGACCGATCAACGTAGACTTTCCGTCGTCGACGCTGCCACAGGTAATAAACTTTAGAAGACTGCTTTCTGCATGACTCATTAGAAATACCCCTCCCGTTTGCGACGCTCCATGCTGCCCGCGGCTTCTTTGTCAATGACGCGGCTTGTACGTTCGGAAGTGGTTGCCGACAATGTCTCCGCAATAACCTCATCGAGCGTATCTGCATCTGACTCAACCCCGCCTGTAAGTGGGTAACAGCCTAGTGTACGGAAACGCACCTTCTTCATTTCAGGAGTTTCACCAGGCAGAAGTCTCATGCGGCTATCGTCCACCATAATAATATTGCCATCACGGTGCACAACTGGACGCTCTGCTGCAAAATACAGCGGAACTATCTCGATCTTCTCGCGCTGGATATATTGCCAAATATCCTTCTCTGTCCAGTTAGAGATCGGGAATACGCGCATGCTCTCCCCTTTGTGGATGCGTGTATTGTACAGCTTCCACATTTCTGGACGTTGGTTTTTAGGGTCCCATGTGTGCTGCTCGTTACGGAATGAGAAGATACGTTCCTTCGCGCGAGACTTTTCCTCGTCACGACGTCCGCCTCCGAAAGCGGCAGTAAACTGATACTTCGTCAACGCCTCTTTGAGCGCTTGTGTTTTCATAATATCGGTGTACGCTGCTCCGTGATCAAACGGGTTGATTCCTTCCGCAATAGCAGCTTCGTTGCGGTGTACAATTAGCTCAACACCCAGCTCCTTCGCTCGGCGGTCACGGAATTCAATCATTTCGCGAAATTTCCAGCTCGTATCAATCTGTAGCAACGGAAATGGCGGTTTTTCTGGATAAAATGCCTTCATTGCAAGATGAAGCATCACGGATGAATCTTTACCAATCGAATACAGCATAACCGGGCGCTCGCACTCAGCGGCAACCTCACGGAAAATGTAGATTGCTTCAGCCTCCAGCTTATCTAAATGTGTCAGCGACATGTGTATCACTCCTATATTGCCAATCAATTTGATTTCATTATATGATTTATCCTAGTGGAATACTAGTATTAATTACGCAAACGTTTTACTTGCATAATTGCTTAATATTGCATAGGATTTGCGCAAATTGACTTTAGTTTTACGCAAAAAGCCGTTATGATCATAGTGAGCTGATCTTTTTAATCAAATTGAAAACATTATTCGAGTTCAAAAGCTTAACTCCGCACTGCTTTGTCATCAAAGTTGAGTTTTTCGAACTACCTCTAGGGGGGAGTCCGATGACTTTAAAACAAATCGCTGCTATGGCAGATGTCTCAATCTCTACTGTATCGCGTATATTAAATTCCCCAGACAATAGCTTTGCCAGCAAAGAAGTGCGCGACAGAGTGTGGAAGGTCGTTAAGGAAATCGGCTATGTGCCGAATCAGAGCGCTCGTGAGCTCAAGCTTGGCAAGTCAACCTCCAAGCGCAATGCTCCACCTTCCATCTCGTGCATTCTAGGACGTACGAAGCATTTGGACGATGATCCATTCTTTGCGCAAATTTCTCGTGCAATTGAACAGCAAGCGCTAGACTTAGGGTACGCCATGCATCTATCCTACTCACTATTCGATATTGATACCGATGCATTGCTCGCTCAGATCGAATCAGCACATACAGACGGCGCAATTATATTAGGCCGCTTCAGCAACGATAGTATGAATTTTCTTGAGCAGCATTACAAAAACCTCGTCTATGTCGGACGTAACGTCATCGATGCAAGCTGCGACCAAGTGATCTGCGATGGGTACGAAGCAACACAAACTGCAATTATGCATCTCATTGCCACTGGGCATAAACGAATCGGTTATATTGGGGAGACAACAAATGAAGTGCGGTATGAGGCGTACTGCGACATCCTGCAAAAATACGGACTAGAGCACTCGGAGAAATGGGTAAGCAACTGCCCGCAAAATGGGTCCGGTGGCTATCAGGGAGCTGAACAACTATTAGCAAAAGCTTCTCCGTTTCCGACAGCTGTATTTTGCTCTAATGATATTGTGGCCATTGCCGCACTACGACGTTTTACAGAGGAGAAGATCAAGGTGCCAGAGCAACTATCGATTATAAGCATGGATAACATCGAGCTATCTGGTTATGTATCGCCGATGCTGACAACGGTAGGGATGCCCATTGTCGAGATGGGGAATTGGGCAGTACAGCTGTTAATTGACCGCATCCAAAAGCGTCGTAAGCTTCCTGCTAAAGTGTTACTGCCAAGCAAGTTAATTATTCGCGAGAGCGTAGCTAGTCTAAGTTAACCAGCTAGTTACGGGGAAAACCATAGCCCAAGTTATGCTAAGGAGCGACTTAAGAATCAACATGGTACTTAAATATTAAGCAAAAGCAGCTCGAAGGGTTCCAACTTACGGATGAACCTTTCGAGCTGCTTTGCGACTTGTTGTTCCACTGTCAATTATCACTTACTGTTGACTCTGCTTGCTTTAGTTAGTTAGTTGATTTCCTTTAGTTACTACAGCTACTTCTTCAGTTGTTTTATTCACGTTGTGTTACTGTAGTTGCTTTACTTCGCCTGTTTCTCAACTATTTTTACTTGTGTAAGCCACACTCTGTCTTTTCTTGCCCTGACCATCTTCCTGCGCGTGGATCTTCGCCAGGCATCACTTGGCGAGTGCAATACTCACAACCGATGCTTGGGTAATGGTTGTCATGCAAAGGGTTATAAATGACGTTATTATCACGAATATACTTCCACACGTCATCATTCGTCCAATCTGCAATTGGATTGAATTTCACAAGTCCAAACTTTGTATCATACTCAATCTTCTTAGCATTAGCACGTGTCGGCGCTTGATCACGACGAATACCTGTAATCCATGCTTCGTATTTTGCCAATGTACGAGTTAGAGGCTCTACTTTACGTATATTACAGCATGCGTTAGCATCTGTTTCCCATAGCTTTTCGCCATGCTGCTCCGCCTGCTGCTCTGGTGTAATAAGTGGTTTAACTTCAACAAATGGAATACCTGGATAACGAGCTGCTAGTCGATCTCTTGTCTCATAAGTTTCCTTAAAGTGAAAGTCTGTATCTAAATAAAAAATATCTGTTGTAGGACTGACGCGCTGCAGCATATCGACAAGCACAACGTCCTCCGCTCCGAAGCTGCATGCGAAGGTAATGTTAGGAAACGTTTCTACTGCAAAACGAAGCACTTCCTCAGCACTTGCAGATTCCAAAGCAACCGCTTGTTCAGCGATTAATTTTTCCTTCTCAATCAAATTCATACTATTCCCCTCGCTTTTATAGACAATATTGATGGCACGCTGGTTTAATTATAGCTTTTTCTATTATTGACTTCAATATCAATGCATAACATTTATTGACTAATTACATTGACCCTTATCAATACAACTTGCACGATCCTGTATAATGAAAGTATACGAATACGAAGTGGTAAGGATAAGGAGTTGCATATATGCTCAAGTATACTATTTGTTTTATTCAATACGGTGATGAGCTGTTATTACTTAATCGCCTAAAGTCCCCCAATATGGGTTTATGGAATGGGATAGGTGGTAAGCTCGAAGCAAATGAAACACCACTGCAAAGTATTATTCGAGAGATCGCTGAGGAAACCGGACTTATAGTGGAGCCAGATCAAGTTCAACCAGCAGGAGTTGTACGGTGGATCAGTAGCCATGATGATTGTAATGAGGCGCAATCAGGCATGTATGTTTTTTATTGTAACCTACAGGAACAGAAGCTACATATCGATACACCAGTAGCTGTGGATGAGGGTATTCTTATGTGGAAGTCATTATCATGGGTGCTTCATGAGCATAATGCAGGCATCGTTGATAATATTAAGCACTTTTTACCCGTTATACTGCAAGGAAATCTTCAGCTTGAGCATATCTTTACCTATAACGATCAGGATGAGCTTGTTGCCTATAGGACAAAGCCGCTTGAATGGATAGCTGAGGAATCCACAATGTCTATCGTAAAATGATCGTTGCATTGTTGCTTTAATTTTCCATGCCTCGCTATGGTCGTATGTTTATTTAATAATTGGGGAAGTTATTCGAGTAACCCCATCACTACGATTTATTAGGAGGAAGCTAACAATGAACAATCAATACTCGTCTTATAATCAATATGGGACAAGTGGTCAATTCAACACACATTCCTTTGACAGCAGTTCTCAAGCTCGACAACAGCTTGCTCAAATCGAGCAGCTTGTACAGCAGCTTATTAGTCAAACACAGCAAGCATCGATGCAATATCAACAGCTCCTTACTCAAGAGCAGCAAAACGCACGTACACTAGAACAGCTTGCACAGAAGGAACAGCATGCTGCTCATGTTATTCAAACTGCTCTTCAAGGTCACCATACGGCTACGCAGCAATTGCATCAGATCTCTTCTCTATGCAATCAAATTTCAATTCCAAGCCCATCGAGCTATGCTACTGCTGGCACTTCTAGTTATGTGTCTGGATCTACTCCATCAAGCACTTCTGGTTATACAACGGGTTCTAGCAGCTATCCAACCAGCTCCAACAGCTTTACTTCAAGCTCCAATGCTTACCCAAGCAGCAGCTCTGTAGATTTCAATCAAAATCAATATACTTCATCGATTAATCATTCCATCGGAAGCAGCCCATTAAGCAGCAGCTCGCTTAACAACAGCTCACTTGGCAATAGCTCATTAAGCAACAGCTCTCTCAGCAACAACTCACTAAGCAATAGCTCTTTGAGCAACAGCACACTAAGCAACAGCTCTCTGAGCAATAGCTCGTTTAACCAATCAACAGGCAGCAACGGAATTAGCAGTACCGTTGCGAAATACACGAACACTCTTCCACAAAACTAAGATAATCAAGGCGTCAGACATATCCCTGTACGCTAGCTATATAGCAGGACAAACAAAGAAAGTCTCAACTCATTGCAAAATGAGTTTGAGACTTTCTTTTACGTTGTCATTAAGCTAACAAAAAATAAAAAACACAGTTCCTAAAAGGAACTGTGCTGCTTACTATTTATTAACGGAAAGGTGCTGTTACTGCATTACCCATATCTCTTAACAAATCAGCAATATCCGTAGCCATATCTCTTACTGGCTGACCATCCAGTGGCTGCATTTGTCCTTGAATCGAACGAATACGGTCATGCATTGCACGTTCCGATGTCACATGAACGTTATAGCCGTTATTATCTTGCTCTAATGCTCTTCTAACGTCCTGTTCAACCTTTGCTCGTTGACCAACATTGTTAAGCTCAAGACCAACAATAATATCTCGACCATTAACAAATACTGTAGCATCGTTAACGCCGTTCACGTTACGTACACGCTGTACCAATCGTTGCTGCTGATTGTTCATTTGATCGCCATTACTCATCGTGTTGTTACGATCATTACCATTAAGCGTTGTACCATTACGTGCTGAGTTTTTGTTCATCATACCATTGTCATAGGCGTTACCATTGATGAAACCGTCTGGCCCGTTCTGAGTTGACTGAGTACGGATCCTGTCATTTCGGACATTGTCTCTGGTGTTGTTATCATCTGTTCCGCATGCTGTTAAGCTTAGCGCTAGTGCTGTACACACAAAGGTCGCACCAATACGTTTGTACATGTTGTCCTTCACCTCCTACATATAAAATGCACTTGAGGTGATGGTTTTATGCCTAATGTGATTTACTCATACTGGAAACGCCATGTTCTCAGCACGGCCTGTATAATCGCACATATGCTACATTATTACTGCAGCTGTGTTCCGTTTTTGAACATAATAAAAACCCCTTCCCGGATAACCCAGGAAGGGGTTGTAAACGTCCATACAAAAACGATATTAACGTTTTGAGAACTGAGGCGCACGACGTGCCGCTTTAAGACCGTATTTTTTACGCTCTTTCATACGAGGGTCACGTGTTAAGAAGCCTGCACGTTTCAAGGATGGGCGGAATTCAGGATCCGCTTTAAGAAGCGCACGAGAGATACCATGACGGATAGCACCCGCTTGTCCAGACATACCTCCACCTTGAGCGATAACCAATACATCGTATTTGTCAACTGTATCAGTTAAGTTCAATGGTTGTTTAACGATTAGCTTAAGAGTTTCTAAGCCAAAATATTCATTGATATCACGTTTGTTAATAATGATTCGTCCTTCACCCGGCACAAGACGTACGCGTGCAACAGAGTGCTTACGACGACCAGTTCCATAGTATTGCACTTGAGCCATGAAACATGTCCTCCTCTTCTATTACCCGCGAAGTTCGTAAACTTCAGGGTTTTGTGCTTGATGTGGATGTTCCGCACCTGCATATACTTTAAGTTTAAGCTTCATTTTGTTACCAAGACGATTCTTAGGCAACATACCGTGTACAGCTAGCTCAACCATACGCTCAGGTTTCTTTTGTAGCATCTCGCCAGCTGGAGTTACTTTCAAACCACCAGAGTAGCCAGAGTGACGGTAGTATTTTTTGTCAGCCATTTTGTTACCAGTTAGAACGATTTTGTCAGCGTTAATAATAACTACGAAATCACCAGTATCAAGATGTGGTGTAAATTGTGGCTTGTGTTTACCGCGAATTAGCGCAGCTGCTTCGCTCGCAAGACGACCAAGAGTTTTGCCCTCAGCGTCAATCAAAAGCCATTTACGTTCTACTTCATTAGGCTTAGCCATATAAGTGGTACGCATGGATGTTCCTCCTTGATTCAATTACATTATTCTTTTTTATAACAACGGAATCGTTAAATTCTTCATTTAAGTTTATCATTGTTCATAAGCAATCCTAGTCGGGGCTGTGGGAGAGCCACTAAGAAAGCACAAAATATATTTTACTATATACAGTGAGAATAATCAAGTGCTTTCTTCAATAAAAACCGCGTGCTTATCATATTTTTCTCAGTCTCTAGACTTAGAAAGTATACAACATGGGGCCGATTGTTAGATTCGATCTACATGTTATACTAAATCTATAAATTCCATTCAAGGAGAATTATAGTATGAATAAGCAAACCTTACTCGGATTGATTATTATCATCGTTGGAGCTGCAATTCTATTCTCCAATGTATTCGATCTCAAGTTTAGCAATGACTTCACTAAAGGTGAGGAGGTATCACACTTGTACGACGCAACGCAAATCAATGAATTAACGATCCGTACGTCATCGGTTAATGTGAAGCTGCTTCCAACAGATAGTAATACTATACAGATGAAGCTATATGATTCTAGAAATAAAACGTATGATGTTACGAAGCATGTAACAAAGTCGGAATTCAGCAATCAGCTTGAGCTTAATGTTAACTCACCACGTAAATGGTATATTCCATTTCAGTTTAAGAGCTATACGTATGAGATTACTGTCCCAACCCACCTAATACGTGATCTGCAGGTTGATTCAAAAAGTGGTAATATTATTAGCAATAGCATCAACTTAGATGAATTAACACTTGAAGCAAATAGCGGTAATATAACGATCCAAAAATCAAACAGCGAGACTTTATCTGCAAAGGTAACTAGCGGTAACATTAAGCTCAATGATATCTCGAGCCATTCAATCTCGGCTACTGCTTCGAGTGGAAACATAACAGCGGAACAACTCGAAAGCTCATCTGTAGCATTAAAAGCAACGAGCGGTAACGCGAAGTTAACTTCGTTTACAGCAGTCGATGTTCGAGCTGAAGTGAGCAGCGGCAACCTATCATTAGAAGGTAAAACAGCTGGGCTGAATGCTTCCTCATCTTCAGGTAATATTCATATCGAAATCGATGATTTGTCAAAGGAAAGCAGACTTGAAAGCAGCAGTGGAAACATTAGGCTAACGTTTCTAAAGCAGCCTCAATCTCTCACTGTTATTCATCAAAAAAGCTCCGGTTCATCCTCAATCGGTAAATCGGGCTTTGAGTTAATTACCCAAGAAAATCGAAAGCTTGAAGGCAAATTCGGAAGCGGAGAAGTTCCGTTGTATGTTAAAACATCGTCAGGCAACTTCAGTCTTCAATAAGATATCCAGCTTCATTCATAGCTTACATCCATGAGCATAAGCCCGATTGGCAGTGCCGTTGGACCTGCGAGACTACGATCGCAGCCCTCCAATATGTTGCACATGTCTTCGGGCTTTAACTTTTGATGCCCAATCTTGAGCAACGTCCCCGTAATGATTCGTACCATATTGTACGTAAAACCATTCCCCGTCATCTCAATATGAATAATCGGCCCCTCTTCAATCAGCCTTGCTTCATAGATCGTCCGCACATGATGCGGCTTAACAGAACGCGTAGAAGTAAAGGACGTAAAATCATGTGTACCTACAATATACGACAATGCTTGTCTCATAAGCTCCCGGTTCAACGGAACAGGTACGTGTAAGCGATAATGACGTCCAAATAAATCAGGGAATTTACCGTTATCAATACTGTAACGATACGTTTTACGCTTAGCCGAATGCCTCGCATGAAAATCTAACGGCATTTCCTTCGCTTCCAATATCATCACGTCGTCCGGTAGGCGCGAATTCATTGCAATAGCAAAACGATCGATGGGAATGTTGCATTCCGTAAGAAAGTGAAATACTTGACCGCGAGCATGTACACCGGCATCGGTACGACCAGAAGCATGGATCGTAATATCTTCCTTCGTCAGAATCTTCAGTACATCTTCGATGACGTTTTGTACTGCTCGATCCTTAGGCTGAGCCTGGAATCCATTAAACTTCGTTCCATCATAGCTTACCTTCATACAAATGTTTCGCATCATCATTTCCTTTCAGCGCTCCGGAATAATGCGTTGTTTCAGTCGCGGTTTAAATCCCGATTCTTCGAATTAGATAAAGAGGAAGAATCGGAACTTAAAAGCGACGCGCTCCGCTTTCCACAATCGCATACTCCTCCGCTGGAGTCTTCTTCTGTGTTGCCCAAGAAGCTTTTTACTACTTCTCGCTTTACCTTGGGGCAAAGCATCGCCGAGCAGAGCATCGTCAGTACGAGACAACTTCGGAGCAGATATCTTCGGAGCTTAGCTTTATGCTTTTAAGCTCGTAACTTTAAATAAGGGGTTAAAAGCTGGGCTTTCAGGACCAAGAAAATAGCATGAAGCTAGGGAATGAGCAGCGCAGCGTACGGGTTAGGTACGTGAGCAGCGCAGGCTCCCGATGAATGCTAGTTTCGATGTCGACTACGCTACAGTGCAAGACATCGTCATCAAAGCCCAGGCTTTTAACCTTCATCTCAAAAGAAAAAGGTGGACCTAAAAGGCCACCTTCTTTTTATTAATCACGGTCAACTAGCTCTAAGTAAACCATAGGAGCAGCGTCACCACGACGAGGTCCTAGTTTAAGGATACGAGTGTAACCACCGTTACGCTCTGCATAACGAGAAGCCAATTCAGAGAAAAGCTTTTGAATTGCATCTTTCTCGCCATCTACAGTTTCACGACGTACGTAAGCAGCAACTTGACGACGTGCAGAAAGGTCACCTTTCTTTGCTTTCGTGATTAGCTTTTCAGCGATAGAACGAACCTCTTTCGCTTTAGCTTCTGTAGTTTGAATACGCTCATATAGGAACAAGTCAGTTACAAGATCACGAAAAAGTGCTTTACGTGCGCTTGCATCACGACCTAATTTTTGGTATGCCATTTTGATTTCCCCTCCCTTGCTGTTTTCTTCACCGCTTCAGCTGAGAAGCTCTACTCGTCTGTACGGAGGCCAAGACCCAGTTCTTCAAGCTTCTCTTGAACTTCTTCAAGAGATTTACGACCAAGGTTACGGACCTTCATCATATCCTCTTCAGATTTCGTGATAAGCTCTTGAACGGTATTAATACCTGCACGCTTCAAGCAGTTGTAAGAACGAACAGAAAGATCAAGCTCTTCGATAGTCATCTCAAGCACTTTTTCTTTCTTATCTTCTTCCTTCTCAACCATGATTTCCGCATCTTTGGCTTCATCCGTTAATCCAACGAACAAGTCCAAGTGCTCTGTCAATATTTTAGCTCCAAGGCTTACAGCCTCTTCAGGACGAATACTTCCGTCAGTCCAAACTTCAAGCGTTAGCTTGTCATAGTTTGTAACTTGACCTACGCGAGTATTCTCAACGCTATAATTAACACGAGTAATGGGCGTGTAGATTGAATCTACAGGAATGACGCCTATCGGTTGATCGTCGCTTTTGTTCCGGTCAGCTTGCACATAACCACGTCCGCGGTTAGCGAAAATTCTCATATGCAAACGTGCTCCGGATGCCAAAGTCGCAATGTGAAGATCAGGGCTCAAAATCTCGACATCACTGTCAGCACGAATATCACCAGCTGTTACGATACCTTCACCTTCAGCGTCAATTTCCAATACCTTTTCTTCATCGGAGTGGATTTTCAGCGAGAGTCCTTTCAAATTCAGGATGATTTCAGTAACGTCTTCGATCACTCCTGGAACTGTAGAAAACTCATGCAGTACACCATCGATCTGAACGGATGTTACTGCAGCGCCAGGTAAAGAAGATAACAAAATTCGACGAAGCGAATTTCCCAGCGTTGTGCCGTACCCGCGTTCTAGCGGCTCAACAACGAATTTACCATATGTGCCTCCGTCGTTCAATTCTACGGTTTCGATTTTCGGCTTTTCGATCTCAATCACAATAGTACCCTCCTTCAAACGTCGCTCCGTTACCTAAGTCGTTTTTATGTCAAACCTCGTAGTATGCCAAACCTTCACAACCATTATTCACAGATTGTTACTATTTGATACCACCAAGTCAACAAATTACACGCGACGACGTTTTGGTGGACGGCATCCGTTATGCGGAACTGGTGTTACGTCCTTAATTAGGTTCACTTCCAAGCCAGCAGCTTGAAGTGAGCGAATTGCAGCTTCACGGCCTGCTCCAGGACCTTTAACCATAACCTCAACCGTTCTCATGCCATGTTCCATAGCAGCCTTTGCAGCTGTTTCAGCAGCCATCTGAGCTGCGAAAGGAGTACTCTTACGAGAACCTTTGAAGCCTAGACCACCAGAACTTGCCCAAGAGATTGCATTACCATGTGGATCTGTAATCGTAACGATTGTGTTGTTAAATGTCGAGCGGATATGTGCTACGCCGCTATCAATATTTTTACGATCACGACGCTTAGTACGAACGACTTTTTTAGCTTTAGCCATTATCGTTTATCCTCCCTTCTTATTTCTTCTTGTTAGCTACAGTACGACGAGGACCTTTACGTGTACGAGCATTTGTTTTAGTACGTTGACCGCGAACTGGAAGACCACGGCGGTGACGAAGACCACGGTAGCAACCAATTTCAGTTAGACGTTTGATGTTAAGGGATACTTCACGACGAAGGTCGCCTTCTACCTTAACGTTTTTGTCGATTTCATCACGAATACGACCAAGCTCATCTTCTGTAAGATCACGAACACGAGTGTCCGGATTTACGCCAGTAGATGCAAGAATCTTCTGAGCCGTAGTATTTCCGATACCGAAAATATACGTCAAAGAGATAACAACGCGTTTGTCACGCGGAATATCTACGCCAGCTATACGTGCCATTGAGTATGTTCCTCCTTATCCTTGTTTTTGTTTGTGTCTCGGATTTTCACAAATCACCATAACATTACCTTTGCGACGAATAACTTTGCATTTCTCGCAAATTGGCTTAACCGAAGGTCTTACCTTCATTGTGATTACCTCCCGAATCTTTCGTAAATAGATCCATAAAGACTATTTACGATAGGTGATACGCCCTCTTGATAGATCATAAGGCGATAACTGAATGACCACTTTGTCTCCAGTAAGAATGCGAATAAAGTGCATTCTAAGTTTGCCAGATACATGAGCAAGAATCTGATGACCGTTTTCAAGCTCTACCTTAAACATAGCGTTTGGTAGCGGCTCAATTACTGTACCTTCAACTTCAATAACATCTTCTTTAGCCATTTTAGTTCTCCTTTCCATGTGCATACTTCTGCACAGCATAACGCAACTTAGCATTCGTTACTTTGCCTGTTTCCTGCAAGCTGATTGCAACCTCTTGACTAATAATAGGCAGCAGCTCGAGATGCAGAACGTTCTTTTTCTTTGGCGCGTCGAATTTGCGTTTCTTTCCGTCAGCAATGAGTACGAAGCGCTCATCAAGCACATCGACGATTACTGCATAACGCTCCTCGTCCTTACCTTTAAGAATTTTGATTAATTGTCCGATTTGAGCTTTCATCATGATCGTTTCCTCAACTTTGAGATGGCAGCTTCGTCAATATCTCAAAACCGTCCTCCGTAACGGCAACCGTATGCTCAAAATGAGCGCACCATGTACCGTCCCGAGTAACTACCGTCCAGTTATCTTCAAGTGTCCGAACATATCGTTCACCTATGTTAACCATAGGCTCGATTGCTAGCACCATTCCAGGCTTCAGCCGCGGTCCTCTGTCTTTTACTCCATAGTTCGGAATTTGCGGTTCTTCATGAAGATCGGCTCCGACCCCATGACCAACATATTCACGAACGACAGAAAATCCTGCTGCTTCAATTACCTCTTGTATGGCGTGCGATATCGTATACAGTCTGACATCAGGCTTCACTAGCGAGATTCCAGCATACAGTGATTGCTCTCCAACCGTTAAGAGGCGTGTAACCTCTTCCGATACAGCACCAACCGGATAGGTCCATGCTGAATCACCGTGGTAACCACCGTATTGCGCGCCGATATCGAGACTAATAATATCGCCCTCGTTCAGCTTGCGTGAACCTGGAAACCCATGCACAAGCTCGTCATTTACAGAAGCACAGACGCTGGATGGGAAACCATTATAACCTTTAAAAGATGGAATTGCACCTTGACTGCGAATGTACTTTTCAGCTATCGCGTCGAGCTCACCCGTCGTAATTCCAGGTTCAATTGCTTGAACCATCAATTGATGTGTCTTGGCAACAATTCGCCCTGCTTCTCTCATTAATTGCAGTTCCGATTCGGATTTGCAAATGATCATTACAAGGAACCTCTCAAAGTTGAAATGATCTCAGCAGTCACAACATTGATATCTTGTTCACCGTTCACTTCACGCAGCAACCCTTGTTTACTGTAGTAGTCTAAAAGAGGCGCTGTTTTAGATGTATATTCATCTAGGCGTGTACCAACCTTCTCTTCTGAATCATCAGAGCGTTGATACAGCTCACCGCCATCCTTATCGCAAACTCCTTCAGTTTTAGGAGGGTTGAACATAATATGATACGTTGCACCACATGATTTACAGATGCGACGACCTGTTAGACGAGCTAGCAGAAGATCGCGATCAACATCGAGGTTAACAACATGATCAATGCTGCGGCCAAGCTCTTGCAGCATGCTGTCAAGCGCTTCAGCTTGTTGAATCGTACGAGGGAAGCCATCAAGCAGGAAACCTTTTTCGCAATCTGCTTGTGCTAATCTTTCCTTTACGATTCCGTTGGTGATCTCATCAGGAACGAGTAGACCTTGATCGATATACTCCTTCGCTTTAAGACCGATTGGCGTGCCTTGCTTCATCGCTAGACGAAAAGCATCGCCTGTGGAAATATGCGGAATGTTAAATTCCTCAACAATTCTCTCCGCTTGCGTTCCTTTACCAGCTCCCGGAGGACCCATAAATAGAATGTTCATTAGTGACTTCCTCACTTTAAGCACAATAGGCCCGTTAGGGCACCGCATTGCACTAGCGGCAACCCCTGTTCGAACCTGTTGTTATTTATTGATAAACCCTTTGTAATGGCGTTTGATCAATTGGCCTTCGATCTGTTTCATCGTATCAAGTGCAACACCGACAACGATAATTAGTGAAGTACCACCTAGCTGTATGGAGCGGTCTAATCCTGCAAGTGATCCGAAAAGCACTGGGAAGATTGAGATTACCGCCAAGAATATTGCACCCGTCAATGTCAATCGAGTCAATACTTTTGTCAAATAAGAAGAAGTTGGTTTACCAGGACGAATACCTGGGATGTAGCCACCGTTCTTTTTCATTTGATCAGCCATTTGAACAGGATTGATTTGTACGAATGTGTAGAAGAATGTAAAACCGATAATTAGTAGAACATACAACACCATACCAAGTGGCTTGTCGTAGCTCAAGTTATCGATAATCCATCTTGCCCATAGTTTATCTGCCCAGAAGTTCGCAATCGTAATTGGGAACATAAGCAAAGAAATGGCGAAGATGACAGGAATAACGCCCGCACCGTTAACTTTCATCGGAATATGAGTGGATTGTCCACCATACATTTTGCGTCCTACTACACGTTTAGCGTATTGAACAGGGATCTTACGAATACCTTGCTGAATGAAAATAACACCAACGATCATGACGATAACGACAAGAGCGATTAGTAGTACTTTCACGATGTTCAAGAACAAGTTCTCAGCATCAGCAAGCTGTGTTTGGTAAAGCGTACGAACATGACCAGGTAAACCAGCCACAATCGCAGCAAAGATTAGGATGGAGATACCATTACCAATACCTTTTTCTGTGATTTGCTCACCAAGCCACATCAAGAATGCAGTACCTGCAGTCAAGATGATAGCAATAACAAGATAATCTACAAAATTAGCATTGTGGATAATCTCTACTCCATAGATACGATTGAAACCAATCGCTGTAGCTAAACCTTGTACTAGACCTAGTATTACAGTACCGTAACGAGTGATTTGAGCAAGCTTGCGCTTACCGTCCTCACCTTGCTTCGCCCATTCTGCAAAACGAGGAATAACGTCCATACTTAACAGCTGCACGATAATCGATGCAGTGATGTATGGCGTAATCCCGATTGCAAAGATAGAGAAGTTAAATAATGCTCCACCTGAGAACGTGTTAAGCAAGCCGAATAGGTCTGAACCGTTAGATCCAGCTTGTTTTAACAACTCTGTATCTACTCCTGGTACCGGAATGAAGGCACCAATACGATAAATCAATAATACGAAAAGCGTGAACAGAATTCGCGTACGAAGTTCTGAAACTTTCCAAATATTGGACACGGTCGTAAACAATTAGATCACCTCGGTTTTACCGCCGGCAGCCTGGATTTTCTCTACCGCAGATTGAGAGAACTTATTAGCTTTCACAGTAAGTCCTACATTCAACTCACCATTACCCAAGATTTTGATTCCTGCTAGCGCATTTTTAACAATGCCTTTTTCAAGAAGAACTTCTGGAGTGATTTCCGTACCTGCAGCAAAGCTGTTCAAATCTTGAATGTTTACAATCGCATACTCTTTACGGAACGGGTTGTTAAAACCACGTTTCGGTAAGCGACGATACAGTGGGTTTTGACCACCCTCGAAACCAGGACGAACACCGCCACCGGAACGAGCATTTTGACCTTTATGACCTTTACCTGCTGTTTTACCATTTCCTGAACCAATACCGCGACCTTTGCGCTTTGGCTCGAATTTGGAACCAGCAGCTGGTGCTAATTCATGCAATTTCATCGTTCGTGCACCTCCTTATTGTTTTCGTATCATAATCATCCCAAGCTGCCTGATTAAACTTCTTCAACTTTAACCAAGTGGCTAACATGATGAACCATGCCGCGAATAGCTGGGCTGTCGTTAAGAACGACCGATTGACGAATTTTGCTAAGGCCGAGCGACTGAACAGTTGCACGTTGTTTCTCGTTGCGGCCAATCAAACTGCGAACGAGGGTGATTTGCAATTTTGCCATCGATTTTCCCTCCTTAACCTAGTAGCTCTTCAACAGTTTTACCACGAAGCTTAGCAACATCTTCTGCACGTTTTAGGCGAGAAAGACCTTCTAGCGTCGCGTTTACCATATTTAGAGAATTGGAAGAACCAAGTGATTTCGTTAAAATATCGCCAATACCAGCAAGCTCAAGTACTGCACGTACTGGGCCACCAGCAATAACTCCTGTACCTTCCATCGCTGGTTTCAAAAGAACTTTACCAGCTCCGAAACGACCTTCAATTAGGTGAGGAATCGTTGTTCCTACAAGTGGTACATGGATCAGGTTTTTCTTAGCATCTTCGATACCTTTGCGAATCGCATCAGGTACTTCGCCTGCCTTACCGATCCCTGCGCCAACGTAGCCTTTTCCGTCACCGACAACTACAAGTGCGCTAAAGCTGAAACGGCGTCCGCCTTTAACAACTTTTGCAACACGGTTAATATGAACTACTTTTTCAGTAAGTTCCAACGTATTAGGATCTACACGCAAGTCGTTTACCTCCTTATTGATTGATTAGAATTTCAAGCCAGCTTCGCGAGCTGCATCAGCTAGTGCTTGAATTCTTCCGTGATATAGGTATCCACCACGGTCAAATACTACTTCAGAAACACCTTTTTCTACCGCACGTTTAGCAATTAGATCGCCAACCTTAGCAGCAGATTCAACATTACCGCCGTTGCCAATTGA
Organism: Paenibacillus sp. FSL W7-1287; assembly: GCF_038004245.1. Taxonomy (NCBI): domain Bacteria; kingdom Bacillati; phylum Bacillota; class Bacilli; order Caryophanales; family Paenibacillaceae; genus Paenibacillus; species Paenibacillus sp. FSL W7-1287. The sequence goes on from NZ_JBBORD010000001.1 coordinate 155,599, forward strand.
AGACGCAAGCTCTTTATCTTTAGTAGAAGCGGACACGATTGTCACACCAGCTACATCATCGATTAGTTGAGCATAAATGTGCTTAGAAGAACGGAACACAGACAAACGTGGACGAGCAGCTGTGCCGTTGATTTTCTTACGAACGCGGAAACGTCTTTTCAGACGTGCTTTGTTCTTATCACCTTTAGTAATCATGCAGGTACACTCCTTTCCTTTGCCTTAAGACGCAAGATTAAGCGAGTAGCTTATTTCTTCTTACCGGCTTTACCTTCTTTACGGATGATGCGCTCACCTTCGTACTTAATACCTTTACCTTTATATGGCTCAGGAAGACGTACTTGGCGAATTTCAGCAGCGATCTGCCCAACGCGCTCTTTATCAATACCGTGAACAGTAAGTTTAGTTGTACCAACAACCTCGAATTCAATACCTTTTTCTGGAGTGAATTCAACCGGGTGAGAGTAACCAACGTTCAATGTAATTTTCTCGCCTGTTTTGTTAACACGGTAACCTACACCTACAAGCTCAAGATTTTTCTTATAGCCTTCAGTAACACCTGTAACCATGTTCGCAATAACTGTACGAGTCGTTCCATGTAGAGAACGATGAGTTTTATTATCAGAAGGACGCTCAACAGAAATTTCAGTTTCTGCTACGTTTACGATCATATCGCTATGAAGCGTGCGTGTTAGCGTACCTTTAGGTCCTTTAATTGTAATAACCGAGTTATCCAAAGTAACAGCAACACCTGCTGGAACTGGAATCACTTTACGACCGATACGGGACATCGTTACACCTCCTGTCTTCGTTACTTGTATCTTACCATACGTAGCAGACTACTTCGCCGCCAGCTTTTGCTGCACGAGCTTCTTTGTCTGTCATTACACCTTTGGACGTGGAGATAATTGCAATTCCAAGTCCACCAAGTACGCGTGGAATTTCGTTAGATTTTGTGTAAACGCGTAGTCCTGGTTTAGAAATACGTTTCAAACCAGTGATAACACGCTCTTGGTTAGCTCCGTATTTCAAGAAAATACGAATCATACCTTGTTTGTTATCCTCGATGTACTCTGCATCACGGATAAATCCTTCACGCTTCAAGATTTCAGCGATTTCTTTTTTCACTTTTGAAGCGGGCATTTCTACAGTTTCGTGACGAACAACATTCGCATTGCGAATGCGTGTCAACATATCTGCAATCGGATCAGACATAACCATTAGTGTGAACCTCCTTCCCGAACTAGGCTGATTACCAGCTTGCTTTTTTAACGCCAGGAATCTGGCCCTTGTATGCTAACTCGCGGAAACAAATCCGGCAAATTTTAAACTTTTGCAAAACAGAATGCGGACGACCACAACGCTCACAGCGTGTATAAGCACGAACTTTGAACTTAGGTGCGCGTTGTTGTTTCACTTTCATCGAAGTTTTTGCCACTCGGTATTACACCTCCTAGTAGTGGATTACTTCGCAAACGGCATACCCATTTGAGATAGCAATTCACGAGATTCTTCGTCTGTTTTTGCCGTCGTGACGATGACGATATCCATACCACGTGTTTTGTCAACTTTATCGTACTCAATCTCAGGGAAGATAAGTTGCTCTTTCAAACCAAGTGTGTAGTTACCGCGGCCATCAAATGCTTTAGTAGAAACACCTTGGAAGTCACGTACGCGAGGTAAAGAGATATTGAACAATTTGTCTAGGAAATGATACATACGCTCGCCGCGTAGTGTAACTTTAACCCCGATCGGCATGTTTTCACGCAATTTAAATCCTGCGATAGATTTTTTAGCGCGTGTAACAACAGGTTTTTGACCAGAAATAATTTGTAGCTCTTCAAGTGCAACGTCAAGTACTTTTGAATTCGATACAGCTTCACCCATACCGATGTTGATAACAACTTTTTCAATTTTAGGTACTTGCATCACTGAAGTATAGTTAAACTTCTGCATTAGAGCAGGAGTAATTTCATTAAGAAAGCGACTTTTCAGTCTAGCTGTCATAGATCATAGACCTCCTTTCCTACTTTTGCGATTAGTCAATCTGTGCACCGGAACGCTTAGCGATCCGCACTTTTTTGCCGTTATCAAGCACTTTGTATCCAATACGAGTTACTTTTCCGCTCTTTGGATCAACGTGCATGACGTTTGATGCGTGAATTGGAGCTTCCTGCTCGATAATTCCACCTTGCGGGTTCGCTTGAGATGGGCGAGCGTGCTTCTTCACGATGTTTACACCTTCAACAAGCACACGGTTTTCACGTGGGTAAGCTGCGATCACGCGACCTTTCTTACCTTTGTCTTTACCAGAAATTACGATAACTGTATCGTCTTTCTTGACATGTAGCTTGTTGTTATGAGATTCCAACAACTTTTTCACTTTTGGCATTTATTACACCTCCTGCTCGCTTCTGCTTTCAGGGTTATATTGTTTGGAGCTTAGATTACTTCCGGAGCCAATGATACGATTTTCATGAAATCTTTATCACGAAGTTCACGAGCAACTGGTCCAAAAATACGAGTTCCACGTGGGCTCTTATCATCTTTAACTACAACTGCTGCATTTTCATCAAAAGAGATGTATGAACCATCTTTACGGCGTACAGAACGTTTCGTACGAACGATAACAGCTCTAACTACATCACCTTTCTTGACAACTCCCCCTGGTGTTGCTTGTTTAACAGAACATACAATGACATCACCAATTGCAGCTGTACGGCGGTTCGTACCACCTAGCACGCGGATACACATCAATTCTCTTGCACCAGAGTTGTCGGCAACTTTAAGTCGACTAAATGCTTGAATCATTTTAACGTCCTCCTTTCACCAAAACATGTAAAGCACAACGTTCATTAAAGAATGACAGCTTCTTCAATAACTTCGACCAGTCTGAAGCGCTTGTCTTTAGATAGTGGACGAGTCTCCATGATTTTTACAACATCGCCGATTTTAGCAGTATTGTTCTCATCATGTGCTTTGTATTTTTTCGTATATTTAATACGTTTATGGTACAAATCATGTTTTTTGTATGTTTCAACAGCAACAACGATTGTTTTGTCCATTTTGTCACTTACCACTTTGCCGATTTCTACTTTACGGGCATTGCGTTCGCTCATGTTTGGCCTCCTTCCTGACCGTGATCAGATTCATCACTATCAACAATGATTAGCTGGTTATTCCAAGTTCTCTTTCACGTAGAACGGTTTTAGCGCGAGCAATTTCTTTACGCACGTCACGAATACGAGTTGGATTGTCCAGTTGACCTGTTGCCAATTGGAAACGAAGGTTGAACAGCTCTTCTTTGAAACCAGCGATTTGTTGTTCGATTTCAGCAGAGGTTAAGTTGCGAAATTCACTAGCCTTCATTTGCTTCACCACCCACTTCTTCTCGTTTCACAAACTTACATTTAACAGGCAACTTGTGAGCAGCAAGACGCATTGCTTCGCGAGCTACTTCTTCGGATACGCCTGCAAGCTCAAACATAACTTTGCCTGGCTTAACAACAGCTACCCATTTCTCTACGTTACCTTTACCGCTACCCATACGCACTTCAAGAGGCTTTTGAGTGATTGGTTTATCTGGGAAAATTTTGATCCATACTTTACCGCCACGTTTGATGTAACGTGTCATCGCGATACGAGCCGCTTCGATCTGACGGTTAGTAACCCATGATGGTTCTAGTGCTTGTAAGCCGTACTCGCCGAATGCTACAGTAGTACCGCCTTTTGCACGACCTTTCATGTGACCACGTTGTTGTTTACGATGTTTTACACGCTTAGGTACCAACATGATTAGTTGCCTCCTTCCTGTGGAGCTTTCTTCTTAGTAGGAAGGACTTCACCACGATAGATCCATACTTTTACACCAAGACGACCATAAGTCGTATGTGCTTCAGCTGTACCATAGTCGATATCAGCACGAAGTGTATGAAGTGGAACAGTACCTTCACTATATCCTTCAGTACGAGCAATCTCAGCGCCGCCAAGACGACCAGAAACTGAAGTTTTGATTCCTTTAGCACCCGCACGCATAGAACGTTGGATAGCTTGTTTTAGAGCACGACGGAAAGAAACACGACGCTCTAATTGTTGAGCAATGCTTTCTGCTACTAGAATAGCATCAAGATCTGCTTGTTTAATTTCAGCAATATTGATATGAACTTTCTTTTTGTCAGCGATTTTACCTAGTTGAACACGAAGATTTTCAACTTCAGCTCCACCTTTACCGATAACCATACCTGGCTTAGCAGTATGAATCGTCACGTTAACGCGGTTAGCCGCACGCTCGATTTCGATATGGGAAACTGCTGCATCTTTCAGCTTGTTCTTAAGGTATTCACGAATTTTCACGTCTTCAAGTAGAAGATCGCCGAAGTCTTTTTCAGCGTACCATTTGGATTCCCAATCACGGATAATCCCGACGCGTAGACCGATTGGATTTACCTTTTGACCCACTCGTTATCCCTCCTTATTTTTCTGATACGACCAAAGTGATGTGGCTGGTTCTCTTATTAATTCTGCTTGCACGACCCATTGCACGTGGGCGGAAACGTTTCATAGTTGGTCCTTGGTTCGCATATACTTGCGATACAACCAAATTGTTAACGTCAAGCCCATTGTTATGCTCAGCGTTAGCAATTGCAGAGTTCAACAACTTCTCCAAAATTGGGGAAGCAGCTTTTGGCGTGTGACGCAGAATCGCGATTGCTTCGCCAACTTGTTTACCACGAATCAGGTCCGCTACCAGTTGAGCTTTACGAGGAGCAATACGTACGAAACGTGCGTGTGCTTTTGCTTCTGCCATGATGGAACCTCCTCTCATTCATTAGAAAGTGAATAGGCAATTAACGTCTGCCTGTTTTTTTGTCATCAGCGGCATGACCTTTGTACGTACGTGTCGGTGCAAATTCACCAAGCTTGTGACCAACCATATCTTCTGTCACATATACCGGAACATGTTTACGACCATCATACACTGCAAAAGTGTGACCGATGAATTGTGGGAAAATTGTAGAACGGCGAGACCATGTTTTAACAACAGTCTTTTTGTTCGCTTCATTCAATTCCTCGACTTTTTTCAAAAGGTAACCATCAATAAATGGACCTTTTTTCAAACTGCGACCCATGTGAGATCCTCCCTTCACGTAAGAGCTTTGCATAATTTAGATTATGCGGCTTGTATCAAGCAACGATTACTTCGTACGTCCACGAACAATATATTGGCTTGATGCTTTTTTCTTCTTGCGTGTTTTGTATCCAAGTGTCGGTTTGCCCCAAGGAGACACTGGAGATTTACGGCCGATCGGAGCTTTACCTTCACCACCACCGTGAGGGTGATCGTTAGGGTTCATTACTACCCCGCGAACTTCTGGACGCTTACCTAACCAGCGAGAACGACCAGCTTTACCAATTTTGATAAGCTCGTGGTCACCATTACCTACTGAACCGATTGTTGCACGGCAAGTGTTAAGGATATGGCGTACTTCGCCTGAGTTAAGACGAACCGTTACATAGTTGCCTTCTTTACCAAGCAATTGAGCTTCTGTACCAGCAGCACGAACCAATTGTCCGCCTTTACCTGGTTTCAACTCAATGTTGTGGATTACTGTACCAACTGGGATATTAACAAGTGGTAAAGCATTACCGATCTTGATATCCGCATCTGGACCAGATTGAATTTGATCGCCTACTTTAAGACCTTTCGGTGCAATAATGTAAGCTTTTGCGCCGTCCACATAGTGGATCAATGCAATATTGGAAGTACGGTTTGGATCGTACTCGATTGTTGCAACTTTACCGATTACGCCATCTTTAATACGTTTGAAGTCGATAATACGGTATTTACGCTTATGTCCACCACCGTGGTGACGAACTGTAATTTTACCTTGGTTGTTACGTCCAGCTTTTTTGAAAAGCGGCGCAAGCAACGATTTCTCCGGAGTGCTTGTCGTAATTTCTTCGAATGTAGAAACACTCATGTTACGACGTGCAGGAGAGGTCGGTTTATACTTTCTGATTGACACTTATGTTCCCTCCTTTACTAGACTGACGTTTCAAAGAATTCTAGCTCTTTGCTATCTTCGCTCAATTGAACGATTGCTTTTTTCCAATTAGGTCTGTAGCCGCTGTAACGACCGTAACGTTTTGGTTTACCAGCAACACGCATTGTGTTAACGCTAGTTACTTTCACGTTAAAAATCGCTTCGATCGCGGATTTGATTTCGGTTTTGTTCGCGCGTAGGTCTACTTCAAAAACATAACGTTTAGCAGCCATGTAATCGCTCGTACGTTCCGTAATAACCGGGCGCTTGATGATATCGCGAGGATTTTTCATTACGCAAGCACCTCCTGTACTTTCTCTACCGCTTCTTTAGTGATAATCAATTTATCATGTACAAGTACATCACGAACATTGATGCCATCAGCAGCGATGAATTTCACACCAGGGATATTGCGCGCAGACAATGCAACGTTATCCTCATAGTTAGCTGTAACAACCAAAGCTTTGCGATCTACTTTAAGATTGTTAAGCAAGCTTGCGAATTCCTTCGTTTTTGGAGCAGCGAATGCTAGTTGATCCAATACGATAATGTTCTCTGCAATTACCTTAGAAGAAAGTGCAGATTTGATCGCAAGACGACGAACTTTCTTAGGAAGCTTAAATCCATAAGAGCGAGGTGTTGGGCCAAATACTGTACCACCACCAACCCATTGTGGAGAACGGATGCTACCTTGACGAGCGCGACCTGTACCTTTTTGTTTCCAAGGCTTACGTCCACCGCCACGTACTTCGGAGCGTCCTTTTGTTTTGTGCGTTCCTTGACGCTCAGCAGCGTTTTGCAAAAGGACAGCACTGTGCATAACATGAGCATTAGGTTCGATACCGAACACGCTATCAGCTAGTTCTAGTTCACCAACCTGTGCACCGCTCACGTTGAATACTGTTACTTTAGGCATTTCTTGTTCCTCCTTTCTTCAAAGACAATTAGCTTTTAACTGATTGTTTAATATTAACGAATCCATTTTTAGGACCTGGGATAGAGCCTTTAACTAGAAGCACGTTACGCTCAGCGTCTACGCGGATAACTTCAAGTTTTTGGATTGTAACTGTTTCTGTACCCATATGTCCTGGAAGGCGTTTGCCTTTCGGTACACGGTTCGCTTGGATGGAACCCATAGAACCAGGGCCACGATGGTAACGAGAACCGTGAGTGTTAGGACCAGTGCGTTGTCCCCAACGTTTGATAACACCCGCGAAACCTTTACCTTTTGAAATACCTGTTACGTCAACAAATTCACCTTGAGCGAACAAGTCAGCAGCAACTGTTTGGCCAACCTCATACTCGCTAAGATTAATTCCGCGAATTTCGCGAACGTAGCGCTTAGGAGTAGTGTTAGCTTTCTTAGCATGGCCTACAGCTGGTTTGTTTGATCTGCTTTCTTTTTTGTCAGCAAATCCTAGTTGAACCGCTTCGTAGCCGTCGTTTTCCAAGTCTTTCTTCTGAAGCACTACGCATGGTCCAGCTTCGATAACTGTTACTGGAATAACATTGCCCTCAGGAGTAAACACTTGAGTCATACCAAGTTTTTTACCTAAGATACCTTTCATGTTGACACCTCGTTTCCTCTCTATAATCACATTGAATCATCTTACAGTTTGATTTCGATATCTACACCGGATGGTAGATCCAGACGCATCAAAGCATCAACTGTCTGCGGCGTTGGATTCACGATATCGATCAAGCGCTTATGAGTGCGTTGTTCGAATTGCTCGCGAGAATCCTTGTATTTGTGCACCGCACGCAAAATAGTGACGATTTGCTTTTCCGTTGGCAACGGAATCGGTCCGGATACACCTGCACCGGAACGTTTTGCAGTTTCCACAATTTTCTCTGCGGACTGATCAAGAATTCTATGATCGTATGCTTTCAAGCGAATACGAATCTTTTGCTTTGCCATTTAAAGTCCCTCCTTCTATCGCCCAATTTTTTAATCGGACATACTCCGTAAGAAAACCCTACACACTCCCCATGGCAAAGGGGCCGGGTGTGTCGGCAACCTCTTACATCAACGCAACGTCAGACCAACAGTCAATATTATACACGAGTGGGCATTTGATTGCAACTAAATTTATACGTTGTTTTACAACTGATTTTCTGGCCTAATTTCCGATACTTTCGAACACCTAAACAATTATAATGAAACATCTTTTATTTGTCATGTGCCAAATAAAAACAGTCTTAGCACATGAGCTAAGACTGTTTAATCAGAAGCTACGATTAAAGCTGAATACGTTTCTTCATTAGATAGTGAGTAACCGCTAGCTTGAGCACTAACGCCAGCGCAGCGATGAGCATCGGCACTGACCAGAAGTGAAACCAATCGACTGGCAAGCTTTCGCTTAGTGAAATGTCGGCTTCATAGCTACCGAACTTAATGAATGCGAAGTACTGATCATAGGATGGTCCTACAACTAAGTTTGTGATGTAATCGACAGCCAAGCTAAAGCCAATAAACACAATAACACCAATCCATGCGCGATACTTACCACGGAAGGAGTAAGTCGTCGCCATCGATAGCATAATTAGAGCTAATAGCGTAATGGTATTCCATAATGCGAATAAAATACTACTTATTAATGGCTTTGGCTGCAGCAAAATTTCCATTGCCTTATTTACTTCTGCAGAATTGAAATTAACGTCTAGCACTGCGAAGAATGCAAACGTAAGCGTCGCAGCAAGCAGCATATATACAACACCAAGCAATAATATAGAAGCAATTTCTTCTAGCTGCGATAACGGAAGCAATCTTCGATGATAGCTGCTCAATTGATGTTTATAGCTGAGACTCGTCATTACAAGAAGGATTAAGCTGCTTAGTGATGAAACGACAACACCACCAACGAACACTAGTTCATCCATCCAGCCCCATTTATATTTACCGATGACTAAGAGTGCATACAAGAGAACCGATGACACCAAAACAATGTACAAGCTAAGACTGTTCATCTTCCAGTTGTATTTAAGAAGCTTTAGCATTCTGCGTACACCTCCTTAAACAACTCGTCGACACTTTTACCACGTTTCATTCGAATGGTCTCAACATCTTCCTGAAGAATCAGCTTACCTTGCTTTAGCATGATTACTTCATCAAAGATTCGTTCGATATCCGTCAAAAGGTGCGTCGTAAGAATAATGCTGCTTTCTGGGTTATAGTACTCAACGAGTGCGTCTAGTATTTTACCACGTGCAACCGGATCTACACCGCCTATTGGCTCATCCAGCAAGTACAGGCTTGCATTACGCGAAAGTGCTAACGTTAGCTGTAATCTCTCCTGCATCCCCTTGGAAAGGCTGCTTACTCGATCCTGTTCATTCAGCCTCATAAAGGATATCATCTCGTTTGCTTTCGCATGATCAAAATCAACATAGAAGTCACGATAAAACGAAACTGCATCCTTTACCTTCATCCAGCCCTCAGTCAGTGGAATGTCTGGCATATAAGAGACAATACGCTTCGTATCATGACCGACCGTCGCACCGCCTACTTTAATCGAACCGCTTGTCGGATGTGTCAATCCCGCGATGAGCTTCATTAGTGTTGTCTTACCACTTCCGTTACTACCTAATAGCCCAATGACTTTACCACGTTCGATCGTGAAGCTAACATCGCTTAGTGCAGTTTTTCTCCAGTAGCTCTTATGAATATCCTTCACCTCAAGAACTACACTCATGGATTGTCACCTCGCTCTTCCCCTTTGCTCTCCACTGCATCGCTAACGATTGAGATGATTTCATTACTGGCAAAGCCCAGCTCCTGCATGCCTTGAATAAAATGTTCGATCAGCTCTCCTGCCATTTCCTTTTTAATTCCCATAATGATCGACTCCTCACTTGTTACATATCGTCCAAGCCCGCGTCTCGTCTCTACAATGCCTTCTCTCTCCAGCTCTGAGAATGTACGCTGTACCGTATTCGGATTTATTTGCAGCTCAGAGGCTAACTCTCGTACGGAAGGAATTTTATCGCTAGGCTTTAGCTTTCCAACGATAATCTGCTTTTTAAGATAGCTCATAATTTGCATATAGATCGGTAAGTTATTATCAAATTCAATCATCCAGCCTTACACCCCTTTCTATGTTTCATTGCTTTGCCTAACTATGCCACATCGCGTTTTTTGAATACATAGAATGATGTCGCTAATATTGCGATGAGATACGCCGCCAGTACGGTAATAGAAAACCCGAGTGTCATCCCCTTCATTAAAGGCACACCGCCTTCTTCGTACATGCGCAAATCTAGGTTGAAAAATAGAAGATATTTTGCAAATTCGTATTTAGCTAGCAGCAAGACAGCAAGATCTGATACGAATACAAGACAGAGTGCAATTCCGATCGTTGCGCCTGTTGATTTCGTTAGTACACTCAGCATAAAGACAATGGAGGTATACATCACAGTATTTACGGAGGTGTACAGAACCGTTTTCCAAACATCGATCATACTGCCTTCACCCTGCATACCAAAGAACACTATGCAGATAATAAAGCTAACAATTAACGCAAACAATAGAAGTACAATATTAAATACCAGCAATGCTGCATATTTAGAAGCAAGAATTTTACTTCGAGAATGCGGACGAATAAGCAGCAGTTTAATCGTTCCAAGCTGATGTTCTCCCGATACCAAGCTTGCTGTATAGATCATGCAAAGGAACAGATAGAGTGTTCCGCCACCATTAATGTCTATGACAGATTGCATAAACTCAACATATCCGAGCTCTGTTCCCTCTAGAAAGCTTTTTACGACAACTGCAATGCCTAGCGGCATTAAAAGGATAATTAGAAAAGCTATGAAAAAACCTCTCTTTTTAGCTAGCTTTAACCATTCATTTGTTGTTAATTGTAAGAAACTATACAATCTGATTCCCTCCAGTCCACGTTAAGAACTCATCCTCTAACGAGCGTTTTACTTCTACGACCCGGTATACCGAAATCCGGTGAGCACTCAGCTCATGAATATAATTAGCAAGTGCCTCGTCCTTACAACGAATCTCCAGTTCATTCGTTAATTCATTCGCTTGAATGAATTGAAGTTCCTCGCGGCCGACAAGCAGCTGCTTCGCCTGTTCTAATTGGTTTACTCTAACGAGTACATTGAACTCTTCGTTGCCATCTTGCTGTATCTGTGCACCGCCAATCAGCTGTTCATGCACGAACTTACCTTGCTGAATAACAACGACTCGGCTACACATCAGTTCAATCTCAGATAATAGATGACTAGATACAAGTACCGCTATTCCTTCCTGCTGTGCGATTGTTTTTAAGTAATCCCGCATTTCACGGATACCTGCAGGATCTAGACCATTGGTCGGCTCATCCAATATTAAAATGCTTGGCGAATGCATGAGTGCCTGTGCAATGCCTAAGCGCTGTCTCATCCCTAATGAATATGACTTTACCTTTTTATTCATAGCATCTGTTAGACCGACAACGTCAACGACCTGCTTCATTCGCTCTACTGTTATCGATGGAATCATGCGTTGGTATTGCTTTAAGTTATCCCAGCCGGTCATATACGAATAAAATTCCGGGTTCTCTACAATGGCACCAACACGAGCAATAGCTTTTGAGAAGCTGCTGCGTATACTCTGTCCGTTAATTAGCACCTCTCCGCTGGTCATTCCAATTAGACCAACGATCATGCGAATCGTTGTCGTTTTTCCTGCTCCATTAGGACCCAGCAGGCCGACGATCTCACCTTTCTTCACTTCAAAGCTCAGTTGATCAACGATCGTTTGCTTTCCGATCTTCTTCGTTACTTTGTCTAGTTGAAGAACTACATCCTGTTGATGTGACATATCGCTTTTCACTCCTATCCAATATTGTGTATCTGTGTATTAGTTACATAGTACACTATAACATTGGTATTGTAAATAGATGGATTAAAAAAATAAAAAGCGGCAAATGCATTGACTGCATTTGCCGCTTTTGGCTGTTGATATTGTTCAAACCGATGAATGCTAGATCCGATGCCGAGTAAGCTACAACGCAAAACATCGTCATCAAAGTCGGGCTTTTTAACTTCCTCTTCCAATATAGGTTAAAAAGCTCGGCTTTCAGGACCAAGAAGATAGAGAGCTAGTAGAAAACGAGGAGCACAGCGTACGTCTTGTGTACGTGAGCACCGGAGTTTTCGCTAGCTCTCCATATTCGACGTCGAGTATGCTACAGCACATGACATCGTCATCAAAGTCGGGCTTTTTAACTTCCTCTTCCAATATAGGTTAAAAAGCTCGGCTTTCAGGACCGAGAAGATGGAGAGCTAGTAGAAAACGTGGAGCGCAGCGTACGTCTTGTGTACGTGAGCACCGGAGTTTTCGCTAGCTCTCCATATTCGACGTCGAGTATGCTACAGCACATGACATCGTCATCAAAGTCGGGCTTTTTAACTTCCTCTAATATATGTGAAGGCTTGATTATGAAGTTACTTCTTCACCATCAACCACCGTCGCTGCTACCTGGGACGCTACAATCGAGACTAGATATTCGTTCGGGGAAGATGTTAGTTGAACACCTTCAGGCAGCTTAAGATCACTTGCCTGAATCGTATCGCTAACTTTCATCCCACTAATATCAACTGTCAGCGAAGCCGGAATCAAATGAGGAAGTGCTGTAACTTCAACGGATGTGCTATCCGTTTGAATAATGCCACCTTCCTTTGTACCAATTGGAGTTCCTGTAAATACAATTGGCAGGCGTGTACGAACCTCTTCTTTCGCGTTTACACGCAAGAAGTCGATATGAATCACTTCACCCGTCACTGGATGACGCTGCATATCCTCCAAAAGGACAGGAACCTTATCTTCATTGTTTACTTGAAGATATACAACACTACCTCCGCCAGTCTTCAACCATTGTAAATACTCTTTTTTTGGAACGTCAATGGTAGCATTCTCACTCCCTGCTCCGAATACTACAGCAGGAATTCTACCTGCTTTACGTAGCTGCTTTAATTGCGCACGACTGCTTTTTTCGCGTACGTTAACTAAGATTTGATTACTCATATGATCGTCTCCTTTTCATACCCTGTGCTTTTTATCAAAATCGATTGCCTTTTTTCGACTATAGATTCCGCTCTCACATTGTGTGAGAGACACTAGAGCTTCATCGCATCAAGCCTCCTTTCTACTCCACTATATAAATAGGCACCTCATTCTGCGCGAATGAAATGCCTATTAATCTACCTTATCATATTGTCACTATAAAGTCTAATCTAGCAAGCTTTATCCGAGAACGACCCGATCGTCTGCCATTTTCTTACCGCTGATCTGCTCAAATTCACCTAGCAATCTTTCAACAGTCAGCTCACTTTTACGATCCTCATTCACCTGCAAAATAATCTGACCCTTGTCCATCATAATTAATCGATTACCTAGGCGGATGGCTTGCTCCATATTATGTGTAACCATCAAGGTCGTTAGATTTAAGTCTTTAACGATTTTTTCTGTTAAATCTGTAACTAGCTCTGCTCGAGCTGGATCCAGAGCGGCTGTATGCTCGTCTAGCAATAAAATTTGCGGACGTGTAAAGGTTGCCATGAGCAAGCTTAACGCTTGACGCTCTCCACCAGAGAGTAGACCAACCTTCGCATTCATACGATTTTCTAAACCGATCCCTAGTCTCGATAGCTCTTCTCTAAAGATCATTTTGGTTTTCTTCGTAACACCGAAAGAAAAACCACGCGACTGACCGCGCTTATAAGCAACAGCCAAATTCTCCTCAATGGTCATTCGCGGCGCTGTTCCTGCCATAGGGTCCTGAAATACTCTGCCGATCCATTGACTCCGTTTATGCTCAGGCAACGAACTAACATCATTACCGTCGATCTCGACAACTCCAATATCAGGCTTCAGAACGCCAGAAATGATATTCATCAGCGTAGATTTCCCCGCACCGTTACTTCCGATGATCGTAACAAAATCACCCTGCTTAAGCTGAAGGTCCGCTTTAAGCAAAGCAACCTTCTCATCAATCGTCCCTGGGTTAAATAATTTCGATACCTCTTTAATATGCAGCATCTAACTTACGCCTCCCTTCGAGGCAACTTTCTCAATGACCTCAGCAGCTCGTTTACGCGAAACACTTTTATCCTGAATCGCCGACCTTATCGTCGGAATAACGAGTGCACCTACAATAATAATAGCTGTGATCAGCTTCATATCCTGAGCATCCATACCTGGCACGCGAAGTGCTAGCGCATAGATCAGGCGATATGCAATGGCACCAAGCACGACAGCAAGTGTCGTGCGGAAAATTGAAGACTTACCGAAGATGGCCTCACCAATAATGACAGATGCAAGTCCGATAACAATCATACCGACACCCATGTTGTTATTAGTTTGGTTTGTAGAAAACGCGATCAAACCACCAGATGTTGCAACTAGTGCATTGGACAATGATACACCAATAATGGTTGTGCGATCAGTGTTTGCACCGAAGCTTTGAATCATTCGCTTGTTGTCTCCAGTAGCGCGCAAGCTTAGACCTACATTCGTTTTGAAGAATAGGTCAAGCAGCAGCTTCACACCAACCGCAATAATTAATCCAACGAGCAATACATTAGCACCATCAAACAAGTTTGCTTCACCACGAAGTGAAACGTTAGGTTTACCCATAATTCTCAAGTTAATAGAATATAAAGCAATCATCATAATAATACCGGATAATAGCCCATTAATTTTACCCTTCGTATGAAGAAGTCCTGTCATAAGCCCTGCTAATGCTCCACCGATAAACGAACATATTAATGAAAGGACCGGTGGTGTACCGTTAAGTGTCAAAACAGTAGCGATCGCCGCCCCTGTGGTAAAGCTTCCGTCAACGGTCAAATCGGGAAAATCAAGCACACGATAGGTGATATAAACACCAAGTGCCATTAATGCATACAATAAACCGCTTTCTACTGCACCAAGCAAAGAAGTCAGCACATGTATCTACCTCCAATTCTACTTATGTTATTACTAGTTAGTTTTTCATGAAAAAAGGGATCAGCACATCCTGATCCCTGCAAATACTTGTAAGTTCTATACTATTCAAGAATATTAGTTGCTGGGTCTTTTACGTAAGCTTTCATTTCATCTGTAACCGTAATGCCCATTTCTTCGGCAACACCTACGTTAAGAATAAAATCAAGATTTTCTGGTTTGCGGATATTCATATCCCCAGGATTTTTACCGTCTTTTAAGATTTCAAGCAGCATTTCACCGACTTCATAGCCGTGATCATAATATTTAAAACCAACTGTTGCAAATGCGCCCGCCTCTACTGTGTCACGATCAGAAGTGAACAGCGGAAGATCATGCTTATGTGCAACATCTAGAATAATATCAATCGCTTCAACAACCGTATTATCTAGCGTTACATACAATGCATCGACTTGACCAACAAGAGATTGAGCTGCTTGCGGAATGTCTGAGCTATTCGCGATCGCCGCTTCAATAAGCTCAATGTTATGCTCTGCTAAGCGTGCTTTCGCAGTATCCGCCATAACGACAGCATTAGGCTCACCTTTATTAATTACGATACCAACTTTCTTCACTTCAGTAAACTCAGCTGCAATGAAATCCATCAATTGATGAATAGCATCAGGGTTAGAATCCGAAGCCCCTGTTACATTACTACCAGATGCCTCTAATGAAGGAACTAGTTTCGCATCAATTGGATCTGTAACCGCTGCAAATACAACCGGTGAATCTGTAATTTCATCTACAAGTGCAGATGCGCTTGGTGTTGCAATACCTACCGCTACATCTGGTTTTCCATCTTTAATCTTTTGCGAGATAGGCTGTAAGTTATTAAAGTCAGCCTGAGCGTTTTGATAGTCAATTTCAAGATTTTCGCCTTCTTTAATGCCGCCATCTGCTAATGCTGCGATAATACCGTCTTTAACAGCGTCTAGTGATGGATGCTCAACAAACTGCGAAATTGCTACTTTATACTTTTTACCCGAAGCCTCTTCCCCAGTATTGCTGTTGCTGTTCTTATTTGTATTCGTATTGCCTTCACCACAAGCTGTCATTAGCAGCATCATTGTTGCTAATAATGTAACAAATAAACTTTTCTTCTTCATTGGTTGACCCCTCTCGAACAATATAGGATAAGCTACTTTACATCATCTTAATATTAACGCAGTTTCGCGTCAACACATTAAATTGATAAGGAAAATATTTATGTATAATCAATAAAAAAAGCTCCCAGTAAACTGGGAGCTTTGAGCAGCTTATGCTGCGCAATTATTAAGCTTCGATGGATGCAACCGCACCTGCACCTACTGTACGACCACCTTCACGGATAGAGAAGCGAGTACCTTCTTCAACCGCGATTGGAGCGATCAATTCAACAGTTACAGTGATGTTGTCACCAGGCATAACCATTTCAGAACCTTCTGGAAGGTTGATGATACCAGTTACGTCAGTTGTACGGAAGTAGAACTGTGGACGGTAACCAGTGAAGAAAGGCTTATGACGGCCACCTTCTTCTTTAGTTAGAACGTAGATAGAAGCTGTAAATTTTGTGTGTTGTTTAACAGAACCTGGTTTAGCTAGAACTTGACCACGCTCGATGTCTTTACGATCAACACCACGAAGAAGAGCACCGATGTTATCGCCAGCTTGAGCATAGTCAAGCAATTTACGGAACATCTCAACGCCTGTTACTACAGACTTACGAACTTCTTCTTGTAGACCGATGATTTCAACTTCATCACCAACTTTGATTTCGCCACGCTCAACACGGCCAGTAGCAACTGTACCACGACCAGTGATTGTGAATACGTCCTCGACAGGCATTAGGAATGGCTTGTCAGTAGCACGCTCTGGAGTTGGGATGTAAGAGTCGATTTGTTCGAATAGCTCAACAACTTTGTCAGCCCATTGGCCGTTAGGATCTTGAAGAGCTTCACGAGCAGAACCACGGATGATTGGAGTATCATCACCAGGGAACTCATACTCAGAAAGAAGATCGCGAACTTCCATTTCAACAAGCTCAAGAAGCTCTTCGTCTTCAACCATGTCACATTTGTTCAAGAATACTACGATGTAAGGAACACCTACTTGACGAGAAAGAAGGATGTGCTCACGAGTTTGTGGCATTGGACCGTCAGCAGCAGAAACTACTAGGATCGCGCCGTCCATTTGAGCAGCACCAGTGATCATGTTTTTAACGTAGTCGGCGTGACCTGGGCAGTCAACGTGTGCGTAGTGACGGTTAGCAGTCTCATACTCAACGTGAGAAGTAGAGATTGTGATACCGCGCTCGCGCTCTTCTGGAGCTTTATCGATTTGGTCATAGCCCATAGCTGCGCCACCGTTTCTTACAGAAAGAACAGTAGTGATTGCAGCAGTTAGAGTTGTTTTACCATGGTCAACGTGACCGATAGTACCAATATTAACGTGTGGTTTAGTACGTTCAAATTTAGCTTTTGCCATTGAACTTAATCCTCCTCAATGTATCTTAATTTATATTTATGTGTAGGCCGAGTTTAGACTATTTTATATCTAAATTCGGCCAAAATCAAATATTTGAATTATTCGCCTTTATGCTTAGCAATAATTGCTTCAGCAATAGATCTTGGAACCTCTTCGTAGTGAGAAAGCTCCATTGCGAATACACCGCGTCCTTGAGTACCGGAACGAAGAGTTGTGGAGTAACCAAACATCTCGGACAAAGGTACTTTAGCACGGATAATTTGAGCGCCTCCGCGACTATCTGAACCTTCAATACGTCCACGACGAGAGCTGATCATACCCATTACATCACCGAAGTATTCTTCAGGAACTGTAACTTCAACCTTCATGATAGGCTCAAGAATAACCGGATTACATTTATCTTTAGCAGCTTTAAGCGCTAGAGAACCTGCAATTTTGAACGCCATCTCAGAGGAGTCAACGTCATGGTATGAACCATCTACAACTGTTGCTTTAATATCAACAAGTGGATAGCCTGCAACCACACCATTTTTCATGGATTCTTCGATACCAGCTTGGATCGGAGCGATGTATTCACGAGGAATTGCACCACCGACAATTTTGCTTTCGAATACGAATCCACTACCTGCCTCAAGTGGTTCAAATTCAACCCAGCAATGACCGAATTGACCTTTACCACCAGACTGACGAACGAACTTACCTTCAACCTTCGCAGCAGCGCGGAATGTTTCACGGTAAGCAACCTGTGGAGCACCAACATTTGTTTCTACCTTAAACTCACGACGCATACGGTCTACAAGAACGTCTAGGTGAAGCTCACCCATACCAGCGATAATTGTTTGACCAGTTTCTTCGTCAGTGTAAGCGCGGAAAGTTGGATCCTCTTCAGCAAGTTTAGAAATCGCAACACCAAGTTTATCTTGGTCAGCCTTTGTTTTAGGCTCAATTGCGATCTGGATAACTGGATCAGGGAAATTCATGGATTCAAGAATAACTGCATTCTTCTCATCACATAGTGTATCCCCTGTTGTTGTATCTTTCAAGCCTACAGCAGCAGCGATATCGCCAGAGAATACCTCTTGGATTTCCTCACGGTGGTTCGCATGCATTTGCAGGATACGACCGATACGCTCACGTTTACCTTTTGTAGAGTTCAATACGTAAGAACCGGATGTAAGAACACCAGAGTATACGCGGAAGAACGTCAAACGGCCAACATAAGGGTCAGTCATAATTTTGAAAGCTAGCGCTGAGAATGGCTCACTATCAGAAGAAGGACGAGTTGTTTCAGTACCATCTTCAAGTGTACCTTTGATTGCAGGGATATCAACCGGTGAAGGTAGATATGCTACAACCGCATCTAGCATTGGTTGAACCCCTTTGTTACGGTAAGAAGAACCAGCAACAACAGGGAAAATTTTAGTTTCAGTTACGCCTTTACGAAGAGCGGCTTTGATTTCTGGAATAGAAATCTCTTCACCTTCAAGATATTTCATCATTAGATCTTCGTCAAGTTCTGCAACTTTTTCGATAAGCTCATTGCGAAGCTCTTCAACTTGATCAGCATACTCAGCAGGTACTTCACCAGCTACTGCATCAGTACCTTTATCATCGTTGTACGTGTAAGCTACACGATCAATGATGTCGATTACGCCGACAAAGTCAGATTCAGCACCCATTGGTACTTGAATCGCAACCGCATTAGCCTGTAGACGATCACGCATATCCTTGACTACGTTCAAGAAATCTGCACCGATAATATCCATTTTGTTAACATACGCAATACGAGGTACGTTGTATTTATCAGCTTGACGCCATACAGTTTCAGATTGCGGCTCAACGCCTTCTTTTGCACTAAATACGCCTACAGCCCCGTCCAATACGCGTAGGGAACGTTCAACTTCAACTGTGAAGTCTACGTGACCTGGAGTATCAATGATGTTGATGCGGTGACCTTTCCATTGAGCTGTTGTCGCAGCAGATGTGATTGTGATACCACGCTCTTGCTCTTGCTCCATCCAGTCCATTGTAGCAGTACCTTCATGAGTTTCACCGATCTTGTGATTACGACCAGTGAAGAAAAGGATACGCTCGGTAGTTGTCGTTTTACCCGCATCGATATGCGCCATGATACCGATGTTACGTGTATTTTCCAAGGAGAATTCTCTTTTACCCACAGTGATTTTCTCCTTTCAATTCTCTTAATTCTACCAGCGGTAGTGTGCGAATGCTTTGTTAGCTTCCGCCATTTTGTGAGTGTCTTCACGTTTTTTCACAGATGCACCAGTGTTATTGGAAGCATCGATGATTTCTGCTGCAAGACGCTCTTCCATCGTTTTCTCACCGCGGTTGCGGGAGTAGTTAACCAACCAGCGAAGTGCTAGTGCCGTACGGCGTTCTGGTTTAACTTCGATAGGTACTTGATAGTTCGCACCACCTACACGACGAGCTTTAACTTCAAGTACAGGCATGATGTTCTTCATAGCTGCTTCAAAAACTTCCATTGGATCATTTCCAGTACGTTCTTGAACCAATTTGAATGCATCATACAAAATTGTTTGCGCAACGCCTCTTTTACCGTCGATCATAATACGGTTAATCAAGCGTGTTACCAGTTTAGAGTTATACAACGGATCTGGTAGCACATCGCGTTTAGTAACAGGACCTTTGCGTGGCATTTAGAAGTCCCCCTTTCATCAATATTGTTATTAGTTGTTGGTTGTTGGTTTGACGTTGCTCTTTATGAGCGTACGATTATTTTTTAGCTTTAGGACGTTTCGTACCGTATTTAGAACGAGCTTGCATACGGTTGTTCACACCTGCAGTATCTAGCGCACCACGAACGATGTGGTAACGTACCCCCGGTAAGTCCTTAACACGGCCACCACGGATTAGTACTACACTGTGCTCTTGAAGGTTATGACCGATACCTGGAATGTACGCAGTAACCTCTACACGGTTAGTTAGACGTACACGGGCATATTTACGAAGCGCGGAGTTCGGCTTCTTCGGAGTCATTGTACCTACACGAGTACAAACACCACGTTTTTGTGGAGAGTTAAGCTCAGTAATCTCACGTTTCAACGCGTTATAACCTCTATGCAAAGCTGGAGATTTAGATTTCACTACTTTCGCTTGACGTCCTTTACGAACTAGCTGGTTAATTGTTGGCAATTGTGCCACCCCCTTCCCATAATTATGTCATTTATGTTGGTAGACATTTCACCCTAAATTCAAGCCCACAGATCCAGGCGAATCATAATTTTGCGTAAGAATTCTTAAGCCTGATTCCTAGGCGCACTCAGATATAGTATCATTTGCGGGTAGAGTGTGTCAAGTTATCTTTGTTGCTTTCTGAAACATTTTTTTCGAATGTACTCAATAGCTGTAAAGCATATGATATCCCTTGTTAGGATCGCTTCGACTCGAGCTTCACACACATATTATAACGCTTAATACTTGAAGCTTGTACCAACATTTACTCCGTTATACTCATATTTACAAACTCTTTATTTCTACACGTTTGTTTAGACAAATTCTTCATTACCTCTGGATACGAATATGAGTAGCCCTGAATAAAAAAACGACAAATCTCGCACCACTAAGGCTTGAAATTTGTCGTTTTAATTTATATCAAAGTTACTCGACAGCTAATGCTTCTTGCTGTTCGTCAGTATTTTGATCTGAGTCGTTCGCGTCTTCCATCCCTTGGAAACGAATATTGCGATAGCGCTGCATACCTGTACCTGCAGGGATCAGCTTACCGATAATAACGTTCTCCTTAAGACCAAGAAGCTGGTCAACCTTACCTTTGATCGCTGCATCTGTAAGGACACGAGTAGTCTCCTGGAACGATGCTGCAGATAGGAAGGAATCTGTTTCAAGTGATGCTTTCGTAATACCTAATAGCACTGGCTTAGCGATAGCCGGCTCTTTACCTGCAAGAATCGCTTCCAGATTCGCACTTTCGTATTCGTGCATGTCAACGAAGGAACCTGGCAATAGGCTCGTATCTCCAGACAAGACGATACGGATTTTACGAAGCATTTGCTTGATCATTACTTCAACGTGCTTATCGTTAATTTCTACCCCTTGGTTACGGTAAACGCGTTGTACTTCTTGAAGGATGTAGTTTTGAACACCACGAACCCCTTTAATGCGAAGCATTTCTTTAGGGTCGATGGAACCGTCAGTTAACTCATCCCCAGCTTCAATATGCTGGCCTTCTGTGACACGGATACGAGAACCATAGGTTACCGCATATTCTTTCGATTCTGCTTCACCTTGGATTTCGATTACACGGCGATCTTTCGCTTCGTGAATTTTCTTCACGACACCATCAAGCTCAGAGATAATCGCTTGACCTTTCGGATTACGCGCCTCGAAAAGCTCCTGGATACGCGGTAGACCCTGTGTAATATCGTCTCCGGCTACGCCCCCTGTATGGAACGTACGCATCGTCAGCTGTGTACCCGGCTCACCGATGGATTGAGCAGCGATAATACCAACCGCTTCACCAATCTCAACATGCTTACCTGTAGCCAAGTTACGGCCATAGCACACTTTACATACACCGTGACGAGCACGGCAGCTAAGAACAGAGCGGATTTGCAGCTTTTCTACACCTGCAGCTACAATTTCCTCCGCTTTATCTGCATCGATTAGTTCATTGCGATTAACAAGAACCTCTCCTGTTTGTGGATGACGAACAGTTTCGAAGGAATAACGACCTTCGATACGGTCGAATAGATCCTCGATAACCTCTTTACCGTCTTGGATTTTGCTAACGGTAAAGCCTTTATCTGTGCCGCAATCCTCTTCACGAACGATTACGTCCTGAGCAACGTCAACAAGACGACGAGTCAAGTAACCAGAATCGGCTGTACGTAGTGCTGTATCGGCAAGACCTTTACGCGCACCATGCGTCGAGATAAAGTACTCTAGGACTGTAAGACCTTCACGGAAGTTAGATTTGATCGGCAACTCGATGATACGACCAGACGGGTTGGCCATCAAACCACGCATACCGCCAAGCTGTGTAATCTGAGATTTGTTACCGCGGGCTTTAGAGTCAACCATAAGCATAATGTTGTTGTAGCGATCCATCGATCTCATCAGGATATCTGTAACATCATCCTTACATTTACTCCAAATGCTAATAATACGGTCATAGCGCTCCTCGTTCGTAATCAAACCACGACGGTATTGATTCATCACGACTTGAACTTTTTCCTCAGATGCACGCATAATTTCTTTCTTCTCTTCTGGGATGATAACGTCGGCAACACCGATCGTAATACCAGCCTTTGTAGAGTAAGTGAAACCAAGCTGCTTGATTTCGTCAAGGATAACCGAAGTTTTCGTAGTGTGATATTTACGGAAGCATTCCGCAATAATGGAGCCTAGGTAGTCCTTACCAACTGCAGGAGCGATTGGCAATTCATTAAGCACCGATAACAAATCTACACCTTTATCGAAAACGAAGTATTTATCAGGAATTCCGTTAATCAAGTTAGATTTAGTAGCCTCATTGATATACGGGAATTCAGAAGGGAAAATTTCATTGAAAATGACTTTTCCGACCGTTGTACAAAGTAATGCATTGTTTTGCTTTTCAGTAAAGCTTGATTTGTTCAATACTTTTGCTGGAATAACAATACGAGCATGAAGAGAAACGATACCGCGTTGGTATGCAGATACAGCTTCGTTTACCGTAGCAAAGATCGAACCGCTACCCTTCGCTTCATTATTATCCATAGTCAAATAGTAAGAACCAAGAACCATATCCTGAGACGGAGTAACAACAGGTTTACCGTCTTTAGGGTTCAAGATGTTACCAGACGCAAGCATTAGCATACGCGCCTCTGCTTGTGCTTCAGCAGACAATGGAACGTGAACGGCCATTTGGTCACCGTCAAAGTCCGCGTTGTACGCTGTACATACTAGTGGATGAAGCTTAATCGCACGACCTTCAACAAGAATCGGCTCGAACGCTTGAATCCCTAGTCTGTGCAATGTAGGGGCACGGTTAAGCAGAACTGGATGCTCCTTGATTACTTCCTCAAGCACATCCCATACCTCTGGACTAACGCGCTCTACTTTGCGTTTTGCGCTTTTAATGTTATGCGCAAGACCTTTATTCACAAGCTCTTTCATGACGAATGGCTTAAACAGCTCAAGCGCCATTTCTTTAGGCAAACCGCATTGGTACATTTTCAAGTTAGGACCTACAACGATAACGGAACGACCAGAGTAGTCGACACGTTTACCTAGTAGGTTCTGACGGAAACGACCTTGCTTACCTTTAAGCATATGAGAAAGTGATTTCAATGGACGGTTACCAGGTCCAGTAACTGGACGACCACGACGACCATTGTCAATCAACGCATCCACTGCTTCTTGAAGCATGCGTTTTTCATTTTGTACGATAATGTCTGGAGCACCAAGATCTAATAGACGTTTCAAGCGGTTATTACGGTTAATAACACGACGGTAAAGATCATTTAGATCCGATGTAGCGAAGCGTCCACCATCCAATTGAACCATTGGACGAAGCTCCGGTGGAATGACAGGAAGTACATCCATGATCATCCACTCTGGGTTGTTGCCAGAGTTACGGAATGCTTCAACGACCTCTAGACGTTTGATCGCACGGTTACGACGTTGTCCTTGTGCTGTGCGAAGCTCTTCCTTCAATGTTTCGAGCTCGCGTTCAAGATCGATATCTTGAAGCAATTTTTTAACAGCTTCAGCACCCATTCCTGCTTGGAAGCCGTAGCCATATTTTTCACGATAGCTGCGATATTCCTTCTCGGATAGTAGCTGTTTTTTCTCCAGTGGAGTTTCACCTGGATCTGTTACAACATAGGATGCAAAATAGATGATCTCTTCAAGAGAACGAGGAGACATGTCTAGTGCAAGACCCATGCGGCTTGGAATACCTTTGAAGTACCAAATATGAGATACAGGAGCAGCAAGCTCAATGTGACCCATACGCTCACGACGCACTTTAGCGCGTGTTACTTCAACACCACAACGATCACACACTACACCTTTGTAGCGTACACGTTTATATTTACCACAATGACATTCCCAGTCCTTAGTTGGTCCGAAAATCTTTTCACAGAAAAGACCTTCCTTTTCCGGTTTTAAAGTTCTGTAATTGATGGTTTCCGGTTTCTTAACCTCTCCGCGGGACCATGAGCGAATCTTGTCTGGCGATGCCAAACCAATTTTCATATACTCGAAGTTGTTCACGTCCAACAAGGAGCAACCCTCCTTCGTCATGTATGACTATGTCTTAATGAAGCATCGAACTTCAATCAGTGCGCACACCGACTGAAGCTCTTCTGCTTACGTTATACCTTTTATGCTAGATCATCCATATCTTCTTCTTGTTCGCTAAATCCAGCAGCTTCGAGCTCGGAAGCACCGACGCTGACAGGAGCTCTTTCGAAGTTATCGACTTCATCGAGGTTTAGCTTTTCGCTTGTTCCATCATCCTCGTCGTCGATTTCCTTCATTTCGATTTCCTCTTCGTCCTCTGTCAGGATCTTCACGTCCATACCTAAGCTTTGAAGCTCCTTAATCAATACTTTGAATGACTCAGGAACACCTGGTTCAGGAACATTTTCACCTTTAACGATCGATTCATACGTTTTTACACGACCGACAACGTCATCGGATTTAACGGTAAGAATTTCTTGTAGTGTATAGGCTGCACCATAGGCTTCAAGCGCCCATACCTCCATCTCACCGAAGCGCTGACCACCGAATTGTGCTTTACCACCAAGCGGCTGCTGTGTAACAAGTGAGTAAGGTCCTGTTGAACGAGCATGGATTTTGTCTTCTACCATGTGCGCTAGCTTAATCATATACATGACACCAACGGTTACTTCGCGCTCAAACTCTTCACCTGTACGGCCATCAAATAGCTTCGTCTTACCATTACGCTGCATACCTGCTTCTTCCATCGTGTCGAATACATCTTCCTCATTCGCACCATCGAATACTGGGGTAGCTGCATGAATGTTAAGGTATTTACAAGCCATGCCCAAGTGTACCTCAAGAGCCTGACCGATGTTCATACGAGACGGTACCCCTAGTGGGTTAAGAACAACCTCTACTGGTGTTCCATCTGGTAGGAATGGCATATCCTCTTCTGGCATAATACGTGCGATGACACCCTTGTTACCGTGACGTCCCGCCATCTTATCCCCTTCAGAGATTTTACGTTTTTGTGCAATATATACACGTACAAGGTGATTCACTCCAGGAGGAAGCTCATCGCCATTCTCACGAGTAAATACTTTCACATCGACAACGATACCTGTTGTACCGTGCGGTACACGTAGGGACGTATCACGAACCTCGCGTGCCTTCTCGCCAAAGATCGCATGAAGTAGACGTTCTTCAGCAGTAAGCTCCGTTACACCCTTAGGTGTTACTTTACCTACAAGAATATCTCCAGAATTAATCTCTGCTCCGACACGAATAATTCCACGCTCATCAAGGTTGCGAAGCGCTTCTTCACCTACGTTCGGAATATCGCGAGTAATTTCTTCTGGTCCTAGCTTCGTATCACGAGCTTCGGATTCATACTCTTCAATATGAATAGATGTGTACACATCTTCTTTAACTAGCTTCTCGCTTAGCAAGATCGCATCCTCATAGTTGTAGCCTTCCCAAGTCATGAAGGCAACGACTACGTTGCGACCTAATGCCAATTCACCGTTCTCTGTTGATGGGCCATCCGCCATGATATCGCCTTTTTTAATGACGTCACCTTTGCGAACAAGAGGGCGTTGGTTAATACATGTACCTTGGTTAGAACGCATAAACTTATGAAGCTTATGTCTAATAAGGTCACCTTGTACTTCCTTGCCGTCAACGATCTCAACGCGGCGCAGCAAGATTTCATTTGCCGATACGCGTTCAACGACACCATCGTATTTAGAAACGATACATACACCAGAATCCTTCGCAGCTTTATGCTCCATACCTGTACCTACAAAAGGAGCTTTCGGTATAAGCAATGGTACCGCCTGACGTTGCATGTTCGATCCCATAAGCGCACGGTTGGAGTCATCATTCTCAAGGAACGGAATTAGCGCCGTTGCCACAGATACAACCTGCTTAGGAGATACGTCCATATAGTCAACGCGAGAACTTGGCATAGTCAAGATATTATCTGCCTGCTTATTAAAACGTACAATCGTTTCTTTCTCAGCGAACTTGTTCTCTTCCGTTAGAGGAGCATTCGCTTGCGCAACGATATAGTTGTACTCTTCATCCGCAGTCATATACGTTACTTTATCTGTAACAACACCTGTCTCAGGATCAACCCAACGATACGGAGCTTCGATAAAGCCGTACTCGTTAATACGTGCATACGTAGACAAGGAGTTGATCAAACCGATGTTCGGTCCCTCTGGCGTCTCGATCGGACACATACGACCATAGTGAGAGTTATGAACGTCACGCACCTCGAAGCCCGCGCGCTCACGCGTCAAACCACCAGGTCCTAGTGCAGACAAACGACGCTTATGCGTTAGTTCAGCCAGTGGGTTCGTTTGGTCCATAAACTGTGATAGCTGGGAGGATCCGAAGAACTCCTTAATGGATGCAATCACTGGACGAATATTAATTAGAGCCTGAGGCGTAATAGCATTCGCATCCTGAATGGACATTCTCTCACGAACAACACGTTCCATACGAGAAAGACCAATACGGAATTGGTTTTGCAGTAGCTCACCAACTGAACGCAAACGACGATTACCCAAGTGGTCAATATCATCTACGTCACCTACGCCATGAAGCAAGTTCAAGAAGTAGTTGATCGAAGCGATAATATCTGCAGGTGTAATATGCTTAACAGACTTATCGATAATGCCATTTGCGATAATCTTAATTACTTTGCTTTCATCAAGCGGCGAGTACACGCTGATCGTTTGCAGCGGAATGTCATGTGCATCAAGCACACCATTCGCTACTCCATATGTTTTGAAGCCAATATCTGATTCTAGACGATCTAGAATTTGATCAAGCAAGCGTCGATCAATAACTTGGCCTTTTTCAGCAACAATCTCACCAGTCGATGCATCAATCAGATCCTCTGCAAGGCGCTGATTGAACAGACGGTTTTTGATATGAAGCTTTTTGTTAATTTTATAACGACCAACATTCGCTAAATCATAGCGTTTTGGGTCAAAGAAGCGAGCTACTAGCAAGCTTTTTGCGTTATCCAATGTTGGTGGTTCACCTGGACGCAGGCGCTCATAAATTTCAATGAGTGCTTTTTCTGTAGAGTCCGTGCTGTCTTTATCAAGCGTATTAGAGATATATTCATCGTGTCCGAGCAGATCAAGAATTTCTGCGTCTGTTCCGAAACCTAAAGCACGAAGCAATACTGTTACAGGAATTTTACGCGTACGGTCGATACGAACATAAACAATGTCCTTCGCATCCGTTTCTAGCTCGAGCCAAGCACCACGGTTAGGAATTACAGTAGCCGTGTATGCCTTTTTACCGTTTTTATCAACCTTAGTGCTGAAGTAAACACTTGGGGATCGAACCAATTGGCTGACTATAACGCGTTCCGCCCCGTTAATAATAAACGTGCCGGTCTCTGTCATTAGTGGGAAATCACCCATAAAGACTTCTTGTTCCTTAACCTCGCCAGTCTCCTTATTAAATAAGCGTACCTTCACGCGCAAAGGAGCTGCATACGTAACATCCCGTTCTTTCGATTCATCGACTGAATATTTAGGTTCACCTAAGCTGTAATCAATAAACTCAAGCGATAAATTGCCCGTAAAGTCCGTAATCGGTGATATATCCTGGAATAACTCGATCAAGTCTGTCTCCAGAAATTTCTCATACGATTTTTGTTGGATTTCAATCAGGTTCGGGACTTCCAGCACCTCTCTGATCTGACTGTAGCTTCTACGCGTACGACGACCATACTGAACAAGTTGTCCTGCCAACTTAACCTCACCCCTCATGTCTGTCTAACAGCAGCAATATTTTATACAGCTGTTGCAATCTCTACATTTTTCATAGTTAGAGATCATAAAAATAAAGAAAAGCCCTTATCGAATAGTTCGAAAAAAGAGCATGTTTCCGGCTGATGACCACCTGTAATCTTACATAATGGTCCATATCAAGTAATTTTGCCCAAATTTATATCGTTATACTCCAAGATGTACAAATTATTTTGGTTATACCGCAATTTGACACTTGACAGTAGATAACTAAGCACAATTCAAGCAATTTTATGCTGACATTTTATAATACTAACATATCCGAAATGTCAAGTCAAATCTTTTTCTTGGTTTTCAGAATAATTTTCATAAACTGCTAATCCAAGTGAATCAGCCATATTCAAGCTGCGATGCGAGTATACATTCAGTCGTACATTGTGATCAAAAGTTGGATTTTTGAACTTCATCTTCAAATAGGTGTTCAAAAATTCAGCTTTCAGCACCGAGAAGGTTGAATAAAGCTAGGGAATGAGGAACGCAGCGTACGTAATTGGTACGTGAGTACCGGAAGTCCCGGCTGAATTCAAGATTCGATGTCGAGTATGCTTTCAGTTATACATCGTGATCAAAGTTGGATTTTTGAACTCCCCTTCAAATAGGTGTTCAAAAATACAGCTTTCAGCACCAAGAAGATGGAACGATACTAGAATACGAGGAGCGCAGCGTACGGTATTGGTACGTGAGCACCGAAGTTTTCGGTAGCGTTTCATATTCGATGTCGAATAAGCTACAGCGTATTACATCGTGATCAAAGTTGGATTTTTGAACTTCATCTTCAAATAGGTGTTCAAAAATTCAACTTTCAGCACCGAGAAGGTTGAATAAAGCTAGGGAATGAGGAACGCAGCGTACGTAGTTGGTACGTGAGTACCGGAAGTCCCGGCTGAATTCAAGATTCGATGTCGAATAAGCTACAACGCAGCACATCGTGATCAAAGTTAAATTTTTGAACTTCATCTAGTAGCTTTGAAGATGCGATAGCCTTTATCCTTGGTCACCTCTTCCACCCCAGCAAACATCGATTCCAGCTTTGCTTTTGCAGAAGGAGCTCCTTGTTTTTTTTGAATGACGATCCACATTGTACCGCCATCATTCAAAAGCTCATATCCTTCTTCAAACACACGATGAACTACCGCTTTTCCTGCTCGGATAGGTGGATTGCTTATAATACAGTCAAAGCGCATTTCTTTAACCGCTTCATATAGATCACTCTGCATAACCGTTACATTGTGAACTTCGTTTAGTGCTGCATTTCTTTTGCTTAGCTCTACCGCCCGCTCGTTGATATCGATCATCGTAACATGTCCTTTAGGAGCTAACTTGGCTGCAGTAATTCCAATCGGGCCGTAGCCACAACCTACATCCAATACGGTAGCATGCTCTGCAAATTCCATGGCACCTATTAATACCTGACTTCCATAATCAACTCCAGCTTTAGAGAAAACACCAGCATCGGTCGTAAATTTCAGCTTAAATCCACGTAACTGCCATTCATGCTGCTGTTCATTACTAGCTACATTCGGCTTTTCGCTATAATAGTGATTGCTCAATAAGGTCACCAGCCTACAACATATATTCTAATTCTAAATCCTAGTTATTACCTTAACACATGGAAAGAAACCCCTTGAAGCCAGGCTTCAAGGGGTTTGATCTGCCACAAGTAAAAGTTAATTACTTAACTTCTACAGATGCGCCAGCTTCTTCAAGTTTAGCTTTGATAGAATCTGCTTCTTCTTGGCCAACTTTTTCTTTGATTGCTTTAGGTGCGCCATCAACAAGTTCTTTAGCTTCTTTCAAGCCAAGACCAGTGATTTCACGAACTGCTTTGATTACGTTGATTTTACCAGCGCCAGCGCTTGTAAGGATTACATCAAACTCAGTTTGAGCAGCTGCGCCGCCAGCGTCGCCGCCACCAGCTACAACAGCTACAGGAGCTGCAGCAGTAACGCCGAATTCTTCTTCAATTGCTTTAACAAGATCGTTCAGTTCAAGAACTGTCATACCTTTAATTGCTTCTAAGATTTGCTCTTTAGACATGGTATTACCTCCGAAATATATTATAATTTAGTTTTTTTGCGATGCTTCAAGCATCGATTGTCATTCAACAGTACATGCATCAAGCGATATTAAGCTTGAGCTTCTGCTTCTTGCTTATCACCAACAGCTTTAACTGCAAGCGCGAAGTTGCGAACTGGCGCTTGAAGTACGCTGAGTAGCATAGAAAGAAGACCTTCGCGAGAAGGAAGTTGAGCAAGTGCTTTAACTTGTGCCTCGTCAACTACTTTACCTTCAACTAGACCACCTTTAATTTGCAACGCATCATTTTCTTTTGCGAAGTTGTAAAGGATTTTAGCTGGAGCAACTGCATCTTCATTACTGAATGCAACAGCTGTAGGACCAGTTAGAATATCGTTAAGCGCTGTGTAATCAGTACCTTCAGTCGCACGACGAACGATTGAGTTTTTAAGAACTTGGAACTCAACACCAGCTTCACGAAGCTGTTTACGTAGCTCAGTTACTTGAGCAACATTAAGTCCACGATAATCAGCGATAATCGTACTTGGGCTGGAAGAAAGCTTCTCAGCTACCACGTTAACTGCTTGTTGTTTCTGCTCAATAATCTTAGCGTTAGCCAAACTGTACACCTCCTGTAAAAATTTACATCCCGTGTAAAAGAGAGATCCTGCCCTCGATGCATGAGAAAGGCCCTCGCAATCTAGTAGCAAGGGCCATGATTCGATTCGCACTTCAATAATCTTGAATTGCTTAACGCTCTATCATAACACCTCGGTAGGAAATTAAGCCTTATAGGCACCTACTGTCTACGGTATGCATATTCAAATTTAATTCACTATTCTTCGATCAATTAGCGGTAGTTCGAAGTATCAACACGAGCACCAGGACCCATTGTAGAAGAAACAGCGATGTTTTTCAGGTAAACCCCTTTAGCTGCTGCTGGTTTAGCACGAAGAAGTGCATCAACTAGAGCTTTCAAGTTTTCATTCAGCTTTTCAGCATCGAATGAAACTTTACCAATTGGAGCATGGATTTGACCTGCTTTATCAAGACGGTATTCAATTTTACCCGCTTTGATTTCTTGAACGGCTTTAGCAACATCAAATGTTACTGTGCCTGCTTTAGGGTTAGGCATTAGGCCTTTACCACCAAGGATACGACCTAGCTTACCAACTTCAGCCATCATGTCTGGTGTTGCTACGCAGACATCGAAATCGAACCAACCTTGTTGGATTTTGTTAATCATGTCTGTGTCGCCAACATAGTCAGCGCCAGCAGCTTCTGCTTCTTTTAGTTTTTCACCTTTAGCGAAAACTAAAACTTTTTTTGTTTTACCAGTACCGTGTGGTAGTACAACTACACCACGAACAGCTTGGTCTTGTTTACGTGGGTCTACGCCCAAACGTACAGCAACTTCAACGGACTCGTCGAATTTTGCAGTAGATGCCTTCTTAACAAGCTCAATTGCTTGTAGTGGCTCGTAGCTAGCTTCACGATCGATCAGCTTAGCTGCTTCAACATACTTCTTGCCGTGTTTAGCCATTGTAAATTCCTCCTATTGTGGTTATAACGGGGTGACTTCAAACGCCACTCCTCCCACCCGTGAAGCAAAAGCTTCACAAAGCGAGTTGTTCTCGCGTAGATATCATCTGTTGATTAGTCAACGATCGTGATACCCATTGAACGAGCAGTACCTTCAACCATAAGCATAGCTGCTTCAACAGTAGCTGCGTTAAGGTCTGGCATTTTTGTTTCAGCGATTTCGCGAACTTTGTCACGTTTAACCGTTGCAACTTTTTTCTTGTTAGGTTCTCCAGATCCTTTTTCAACGCCAGCAGCGATACGAAGAAGTACAGCAGCAGGTGGCGTTTTTGTTTCAAAAGTAAAGGAGCGATCCTCAAATACTGAGATAACAACCGGAATAATCAATCCCGCTTGGTCAGCTGTACGAGCGTTAAACTCTTTACAGAATGCCATGA
Organism: Paenibacillus sp. FSL W7-1287; assembly: GCF_038004245.1. Classification (NCBI taxonomy): domain Bacteria; kingdom Bacillati; phylum Bacillota; class Bacilli; order Caryophanales; family Paenibacillaceae; genus Paenibacillus; species Paenibacillus sp. FSL W7-1287. The sequence continues at coordinate 188,120 of NZ_JBBORD010000001.1, forward strand.
TGTTAACACCAGCTTGACCTAGTGCTGGACCGACCGGTGGCGCTGGGTTAGCTTTTCCTGCAGGGATTTGCAGTTTTACCAATTTGATAACTTTTTTTGCCATGATTCACACCTCCTTGACGTGATATACAAGATAGCTTTTACAAGCTCTTGCCCGAGTCCCCTTCGATAAAGGTTACACCTTCTCGACTTGAGTATAGTCAAGCTCAAGCGGGGTTTCTCTACCAAACATGTTGACGTGAACCTTTAGCTTCGCCTTGTCGAGCAGAATTTCTTCCACAGTTCCGACAAAGTCTGCAAAAGGACCTACCTTGACGCGAACAGTTTCTTTCAGCTCAAACTCAATCTTCGGCTTAGGCTCTTCCATACCCATATGCTTAAGAATTTGTTCCACTTCTTCAGGCAATAATGGAGTAGGCTTTGATCCTGAACCAGTCGATCCTACGAAACCCGTAACTCCAGGCGTATTACGAACAACATACCATGAATCATCTGTTTGGATCATCTCGACAAGCACGTAGCCAGGATATACCTTGCGCTGAACGGTTTTACGCTTACCGTCCTTCTCTACGATCTCGTCTTCCATCGGTACAAGAACACGGAAAATTTTATCTTCCATATTCATGGACTCAACACGACGTTCCAAATTAGCCTTCACTTTGTTTTCATAGCCGGAATACGTATGCACGACGTACCATCTTTTTTCCATCACAAATCCACCTTTGGGCCTTCGTTAGACAATTAGATCTACGAGAGCTGAAATCCCGATGTCTAGAATCCAGAAGTAAATCGTAACAGCAATAACCGTCACGAGCACAACGAGAGTATAACTCGTCAATTCCTTACGACTAGGCCAACGGACCTTTTTAAGCTCTGCCCAACTGTCGGCAAAAAAACTAAACGTCGTACTAAAGCTCTGTTTCACTTTCGCTAAAAATGTCACAGTCACACCTCCAATTGACTATCTCGTCTCGCGATGAGGAGTCTGCTCGTTACAGAACTTGCAAAACTTCTTCAACTCGATGCGGTCGGGGTGATTGCGTTTGTTTTTAGTCGTCGCATAGTTTCTCTGTTTGCAGTTTGTGCATGCCAGCGTGATGATAACCCGCATTGAATAACACCTCCCGAACTGCTAAAAAATAACGAATCATATTACTTTACCCGTAAATAGGTTTTGACCACAACGAAAAAACCTACTTCAAGGCCTACCTAAACACTTTAGCACAAGGCATTCCTCATGTCAACGCAAAACAACGGTATCGGGTGTACAATTTTCAAGCAATATCTAGTAATTGCATTTCAGATTATAGACCACTGCTAGATCAATCAGCTCTCTATAACCATTATGTTCCAAACGATAGCCATATTAAACCAATGGACTGTCTTCAGTGCCTGAAAAAATTCAGCCAATAAAGACAGTCCGTCGTTTACATACCTATTCAATTATAAGTGCTCTGTCATATCTCGGACTTCTAAATACTTCTCAAGCTTACGCTTTACCCGCTGCAACGCATTATCAATCGACTTAACATGTCGATTCAGATCGACAGCGATTTCCTGATAGGAACGACCATCGAGGTAAAGCATTAAAACCTTGCGCTCAAGATCGCTCAAGATTTCTGCCATTTTATCTTCTAGTCCAGAGAATTCTTCTTGATTAATAATAAGCTCTTCAGGATCCGATACTCTCGTGCCACATATAACATCTAATAGAGTACGATCGGAATCCTCATCATATATCGGCTTGTCCAAAGAAACATAGGAATTTAGAGGAATATGTTTTTGGCGAGTAGCGGTTTTAATCGCGGTAATGATCTGGCGGGTTATGCAAAGCTCTGCGAAGGCTTTGAAGCTGGAAAGCTTGTCCCCCTTGAAGTCGCGGATTGCTTTATATAAACCTATCATTCCTTCTTGAACAATATCTTCACGATCAGCTCCGATAAGGAAGTATGACCGAGCCTTCGCACGTACGAAGTTCTTATACTTATTGATCAAGAATTCCAGCGCTATACTATCGCCCTCACGGACAGCTTCTACAATTTCCTCGTCCGTATTATCGTCATATTCAAGCGTACTCCATTCTTTGAGGTCGATACTCATACCCTATCCCTCCGGCCTGCAAGGCGTACACCGCTAGATTTATATGCACAAACATAGAGTCAGTATACATGAGATAAGGCTTTACAGTCAACCAAACGAGCCATTTCTCACAATATAGTTTTTATCAGCAATAGAAACATTTGTTATTTTTTCGACAAGGGACCTTTGAATGTCTGATCGTCATCATCTTCATGCTTTCCTCTTCTAATTCGTTCAAGCTTCATCCAAACATCGCTGGTTACTCGGTTGTCAATCGAATGACGATGCTTGACGCTTGGACTCGTTATCGTTTGCTTAATCTCCTTACGGTTCTCCCTGATCTCCATGAGCAGCTCGCGCGCAGACATTCTAAGAGCACCTTGCCCAAAGATCACATGCTGCTCTGTCATGTCATTCGTTGCTACATACACATTGCGCCTGCGGCTAATCCACTCTGAGCAAATGCGCTCAATACACTCATCCGCCGTTTCCTTTTCTCTCGTATAGACAACGGTTAGCTTATGCTGGCGATAGGTCGCACCTACGCCAGGCATCTGATGTGCATCGAAAATTACATACACCTGCATACCGGAAAAGCCTTGGAAATCTGCGAGCATATCGAGCAATCGATCTCTCGCATCCTCCAAGGAATGCTCCTTCAAGCGAGCGAGTTCTGGCCAAGCGCCTATCATATTATAACCATCAATTAACAGCACATCGTTGCGTCGATTCATCATAAGCTACAAACCTCTGCGTTGTCTTAACACCTCATACATCAATACACCAGCAGCTACCGATGCATTCAATGAATTTAAGCGACCCGCCATTGGCAGCTTAACAAGAAAATCACACTTTTCTTTAACGAGACGACCGATACCCTTCGCCTCATTACCGATAATTAAAGCAAGCGGCATATCGAATTTTTGCGCGTAAACATCTGCAGTAGCAGCAACATCCGCGCCAGCAATCCAGATGCCTTGTTCCTGCATTCGCTCAATCGTTTGAGCCAAATTCGTCACGCGCGCTACCGGAACATGCTCTGCTGCGCCAGCCGACGTTTTCAGAACCGTAGCTGTTAAGCCAACGGAGCGTCTTTTTGGAATAATAACGCCATGCACTCCGGTGCATTCTGCTGTACGAAGAATAGAGCCCAGATTATGTGGATCCTCAATCTCATCAAGAATGATAAAGAATGGTGTCTCGCCTTTCTGAGCAGGTATCTCTAGCAAATCCTCAAGCTCCACATAATCTGCTGCAGCCGCTTGAGCAACAACACCTTGATGTGTAATGCCAGGTGCAAGCTGGTCCAGCTTGCGCTTATCAACAAACTGCACAACGATGCCATGTTTCTTTGCCTCACTGAGGATCGCCCCCGTCACAGACTTCTGTGCACCATCAGCTACCCATATTTTATTCAATTCACGGCCAGAGCGCAGTGCTTCCAGTACAGGATGCTTCCCTGCAATCAAGCCTTCACCGTTATGACTCCCGTTATGACTTTCTGTCATCCTATTCATCCTTTCTATTTCTCGCTAGTCAATTCACCAAGTCCAATACGGAATAGCTCTGTAATACGTTCAATACGCTCTTCAAAATACAGATAGCCTACTAAGCATTCTAAAGCTGTGGCATGCCGATAATCGAGCATATCAGCATTTTTGGGAGGCGTGCCGGATTTCGCATTTCTGCCCCGCTTCACGATATCGTGCTCCTCCTCTGTTAAATAAGGGAGCAATCGCTCAAGCAGCGTGCGCTGCGCTTTAGCAGATACGTAGCTTGTTGCAAGCTTGTGCAGATGATGAGCCTTATGATTCGGCATGGACAGCACATATTGTCTGACAAGCAGCTCAAACACCGCGTCCCCCATGTAGGCAAGCGCGACCGGCTGAATCAGCGCGGATGGCTTGCCTGGCTTGTGTATTGCAAATTTATTATTCATTATTCACTCTCACTTACGGCGCCAGCGTATACCTTGCGGTGTATCCTCAAGCACAATATTCATAGCATTGAGCAAATCGCGAATTTCATCCGCTCTCGCCCAGTTTTTATTTGCACGCGCTTCTGTGCGCTCTACAATAAGCGCCTCTACCTGCGCATCTAGGTCTTCCTCCTCCTGTGCTGGTTGCAGTAAGCCAAGCACAAGATCAAATCTCTCGAACTTCTCCTTCAAAGCCTTCAGCGCCTGCGCACTTAACGCTTCATCCTTCATGCTAGTGTTCGCTACAGATACAAGCTCAAATAAAGCGGTAATCGCATCTGGCGTATTAAAGTCATCGTTCATCTTAGCAGTAAACATCTGTTCTACACGTGCTAGCTCAGCTGCAAGTGCTTCACTAACTTCACCTGTATTGCCTTCCTTCTCGGCAAGCTCAAATCGATGCTGCAGGTTAGCATAGCAGGTGTTGATCCGCTCAACGCTGTTGGTCGCTTGAGCGATCGTATCATCATTGAAGTTAAGCGGGCTACGATAGTGCGTAGCAAGCATGAAGTAACGTATTGCCTGCGGCTTTACCTTCTTCACCAGCTCATGCACGGTGATCCCATTGCCAAGAGACTTCGACATTTTCTCATTATTGATATGGATATAGCCATTATGCATCCAATAATTCGCTAGTGGTGCCTCGGTTAAGCATTCTGACTGTGCAACCTCACATTCGTGGTGCGGGAACTGCAGATCAAGTCCGCCTCCGTGAATATCAAGCGTATCTCCTAAATACTTGCGCGCCATTGCCGAGCATTCAATATGCCAGCCCGGGCGACCCTTACCCCATGGACTATCCCAATTGATTTCTCCAGGCTTTGCTGCTTTCCACAGCACAAAATCCTGTGCATCCGCCTTCCGGTCACCAATTTCCACACGAATGCCATGCTGCAGCTCTTCTAGGTTTTGATGAGACAGCTTACCATAATCGGCAAACGACGACGTCTTAAAGTAAACGTCACCGCCACTTTCATACGCATGTCCCTTTGCCATAAGTCCTGCAATAAATTCAATAATGTCATCCATATGATTCATTACGCGTGGACTAAGGCTTGCGCGGCGAATGCCAAGCGTTTCAATATCTTCATAATAAGCATCGATAAAGCGATCAGCGACCTCAGGAACGGTAACACCAAGATCATTGGCCTTCTTAATCAGCTTGTCATCCACATCTGTAAAGTTGGAGACGTAGTTCACTTCATAGCCTGCGTACTCCAAGTATCGTCTTACTACATCGAAAAAAATCGCAGGACGCGCATTTCCGATATGAATATAATCATATACGGTTGGTCCGCATACATACATTCGAACCTTGCCCGCTTCAATCGGCTTAAAAGCCTCCTTTTGGCGTGTGAGAGAATTATATATTGCAACTGACATCACTTTACCTCCAATGTATTCTCTTCTTATGTTATCGCGATCCATATTTGTTGAGCTCAAGCTTTATTCTCATGTTATGCTTGATTCTCGTCATTCTTCTCTTGACTGCTCTGCCGCTTGACCTGCTCCTTTAAGTAATCAATCTCCTGCTGCATGTCTCGAAGCATCTCAATAATCGGGTCTGGCAGCTGTGTATGGTCAAGACGGTCACGCACCTTCTCACCATTTCTTCTTACAATACGTCCAGGATTGCCAACAACTGTACAATTGTCAGGCACCTCGCGCAGCACAACCGCATTTGAGCCAATGCTCGAGTTATTCCCTACGCTAAACGATCCGAGCACCTTAGCACCCGATCCGATGACCACATTGTTGCCAATCGTTGGGTGACGCTTGCCTTTCTCCTTACCAGTACCTCCGAGCGTTACGCCTTGGTAGATTACAACATCGTCGCCAATCACGCACGTCTCTCCGATTACAACACCCATGCCATGATCGATGAACAATCGCTCGCCAATTTTAGCGCCAGGATGAATTTCTATGCCCGTAAAAAATCTACTGATTTGTGAAATCAATCGCGCTAAGGTGTACCATTTTCTGTTGTAGCACGCATGAGCGATTCGATGTGACCATATTGCATGAAGCCCAGAATACGTGAATACAACCTCAAATGTACTTCTAGCTGCTGGATCGTTGTCGAACACAGCACGCACGTCTGATTGTAAGTGCCGGAACATGCCTCTTCCCCCTAATGGTGTGATCACGTTCTCATCGTGCAACGAGCATATGATATACAATAGTTCGCTAAAGCACGGAGTATAGTCTAGGAAGCAGGTTCATGTGATCACATCTATAAATACGTAAAAAAGCCTCTGCAGCTACAAAGCTGCAGAGGCGTAGATTCGCGGTTCCACTCTGCTTAATAGCATGCATGACCAATAACATGCAGCTATTATCTTCGCATCCTTAACGCGGATGATACGTTGTAACCTACCCTTTTGTCTATATTTCGCGTTCAAAAAGTCAGGCTTTCAGCACCGAGAAGATTGGATAAAGCTAGGGACTGATGAGCGGAGCGTACGCATTGGTACGTGAGCATCAGAAGGCCCGGCTGAATTCAAGATTCGATGTCGAATAACTTTCAGTCCTACTTCGTGATCAAAGAATGACTTTTTGAACTACCTTTAACAAAAGCTCGGTACAAAGCTCCCAGGTGCATTTCTGCTACAACGATGAGGCAACTTCCAGCCTATTGGCAGCTGCATATGCATAAGCTAGCTACCAAACGTTTGCCTTCTCTGAACACCGCGAAATAACATACTTATCCTGTTCAACGCTTAATTCAATATAACCTTCAAACCTATCTTGAATAAGTATAGCGAAACAACCGCGTAGTGACAAGGTGTTATGCACGTATGCTGCCTCTTCTAACGACATTCTCGTCACAAAGCTCACAGCTCCGAGCGATCTACGCTGACTTAAGCTAGACGAGCTTGCAAACGAGATACGACCTTATCCTTACCTAGCAGCACAAGTGATTGATTCAGATCAGGTCCGTGCGTCTGACCCGTTATCGCGGCACGAATCGGCATGAACAATGACTTGCCCTTGCAGCCTGTCGCTTTCTGAACTGCCTTGATCATCGCTTTAATCCCGTCAACGGAGAAGTCTGCTCCATCAGCTCGAAGCTCGGCAAGGAAGGCTGCTAGTACGGTTGGAACCGTTTCTTCAGCTAGAACCTCTGTAGCTTCTGCTTCATCCGCAACTTCGTCTGCGAAAAACAGCTTCGTATGCTCAATGATCTCAGATGCGGAGCGCAGCTTATCCTGATGGAGCGCAACAAGCGCTGTGATCCATGCAAGCTTCTCTTCATCCGGCTGCTGCTCGATCAAGCCCGCTTGCTGCAGATGCGGCAAGCATAGCGCGACGATACGATCGACACTTGCTGCTTTTATATATTCACCGTTCATCCATGCAAGCTTATTCGTATCAAATACGGCAGGACTTTTACTTAAGCGAGCCGCATCGAATACCTGAACTAGCTCCTCCTGCGTAAACATCTCCTGCTCGCCTTCTGGAGACCAGCCAAGTAACGCAATGAAATTAAATAACGTTTCTGGCAAATAACCGAGTTGGTCGTATTGTTCAATAAATTGAATGATCGACTCATCACGCTTGCTAAGCTTTTTCTTTTGCTCATTTACAATAAGCGTCATATGGGCAAATTGTGGCGGCTCCCAGCCTAGCGCCTCGTAGATCATTAGCTGTCTAGGCGTGTTGGAGATATGGTCCTCCCCGCGAAGCACATGACTAATTTTCATTAAGTAATCATCCACGACAACTGCAAAGTTGTACGTAGGGATGCCGTCTTTTTTGACGATAACGAAATCGCCCATCTCCGCTGTATCGAAGGTAATCGTTCCCTTTACCATATCATCGAACGTATAGGTACGGTTCTCAGGCACTTTAAAGCGAATGCTAGGCACACGACCTTCCGCTTCATAGGCCTTGATCTCCTGTTCAGTTAGGCTGCGGTGCTTGCCGGAGTAGCGTGGTGTCTCATTGCGAGCCATCTGCTCCTCGCGTTCCTTTTCCAGCTCTTCCTCTGTGCAATAGCAGCGATAAGCTAGACCGCGATTGACCAAGTCCTGCCAGTAGGTTTTATAGATGTCCAGACGCTCAGTCTGACGATATGGGCCATATTCACCGCCGACATCAATGCTCTCGTCCCAAGACATGCCCAGCCATTTCAAATACTTCAGCTGGCTTTCCTCGCCACCCGCTACATTGCGCTTCACATCGGTATCTTCTATACGAATAATAAATTTTCCGCCATGATGACGTGCGAATAAATAATTAAATAAGGCCGTTCTTGCATTCCCGATATGTAGATGCCCTGTTGGTGAAGGCGCATATCTGACTCTAATTTCTTGTGACATATCCATTTCCTCCATTTTCCGATACCGTTAATGAACGGTTACACTTCATTACGCTTTAAGCAGACATACAACGGCCTGAGAAGCGATACCTTCCCCGCGACCAACAAAGCCTAGCTGCTCTGTTGTTGTAGCCTTTACGTTAACCTGATCCGCATCTGCTTCAAGCACCTCTGCAATGACATCAATCATAGCAGGGATATGAGGCAGCATTTTTGGCTTCTGTGCCATAATTGTAGCATCGACATTACCTAAGCGATAGCCTTTTTCTTTAACCATAAGCCATACCTTGCGAAGCAGCTCTACGCTGTCTGCATCCTTATAAGCTTCATCTGTATCCGGAAAATGCTTTCCGATATCTCCTAACGCTAGCGCCCCGAGAATCGCATCCGTGATCGTATGCAGAAGCACGTCCGCATCAGAATGGCCAAGCAATCCCTTTTCATAAGGTATCGTTACACCGCCGAGAATGAGCGGCCTGCCCTCCACCAGCTGATGAACATCAAAGCCTTGTCCTATTCTAATCATTGTTGCTATTATCCCCTCTCACTTCCTCATTCTGTAGCAGCAATTGCGCCCACGGCAAATCCTCTGGCGTCGTAATTTTAATATTCGTGTATTCACCTTCTGCTACGACGACCTTTGCACCTCTCCACTCTGCAACACTTGCATCATCTGTTCCAAGCATCCCTGCTTGCTCAGCTGCTACGTGTGCGTCGAGCAACAATTCATGACGAAAAGCTTGCGGGGTTTGAATGGCCCACAAGCTCTTACGATCTGGAGTTGCTGTAATGACGCCTTCATGATTGACTTGCTTAATTGTATCCTTTACAGGAACAGCGAGTACTGCAGCTCCGTGAATGACAGCTTGCTTACAGCAGCGTGCAACTGCAGCCTCCGTAACAAACGGCCTAACACCGTCGTGCACGAGCACCCACTGGGACTTAATTTCCTCTAACCCGGCATGAACCGAATACTGCCTTTCAGCGCCTCCTGGTATAATTGCCTTCACTTTCGTAATACGATACTGCTCGCACCACTGCTGGCAGCGCGCGATATCATCTTTACCTACGACTAAGACAATTTCATCAATGAATGCCATTGCTTGAAAGTTTTGAAGTGTATGTACGATAATCGGTTTACCATTAAGCTGCAAATACTGCTTACTTTCCGCTGTACCCATTCGCGTGCCGCGACCTGCGGCGACAACGACAACTCCCCACCGTTCCATCATCCTGATACCTGCCTTAAGCGATTCTATACAATAGTATTATCATACCGCTTTATAGCGCTTTTTCCAACAGCTTTGGCTTAGCAAATATCATTCTTCCTGCTGAAGTTTGTAAAACACTCGTTACGAGCACTTCCATCGTGTGGCCAATATATTCTCGACCACCTTCAACGACAATCATCGTTCCATCATCCAAGTATGCCACACCTTGTCCATGCTCCTTGCCGTCCTTAATCACTTGAACGACAATCTCTTCACCAGGTAGTACGACTGGCTTCACAGCATTAGCGAGATCATTAATGTTCAGCACGGATACTCCTTGCAGCTCGCACACCTTATTCAGATTAAAGTCATTCGTTACAACTTTACCGGATAGAAGCTTCGCCAGCTTCACAAGCTTACTGTCCACCTCTGTATGCTCCTCAAAATCACCTTCATAGATCAATACATGAACGTCGAGCTCCTTTTGAATTTTATTCAAAATATCAAGCCCACGTCTACCTCGGTTACGCTTGAGAAGATCCGATGAATCCGCAATATGCTGCAGCTCTTCCAGCACAAATTCAGGAATGACAAGCGTACCTTCAATAAAGCCCGTCTTGCAAATATCTGCAATACGACCATCTATAATCACACTTGTATCTAAAATTTTATGCTCTTCAAAGCCTTTAACCTCACCCGCCGCTGCAACAACCTTGGGCTTTTCCATCAGCTGTTTCATCGCATCCGCTAATTCATCCTGCTTACGCATACCTATTTGCAAGCCCGCATAGCCACATATTAACGCGACTCCAATCGGTACGAGCTTCCACAATCCACCTAGCATCGCAATGGCAGGATAGATGAGCGCAGCAAGACACAGACCAATCACTAAGCCACCAACTGCAGAGAGCAGTTTTCGAAGCGGCATTCCTTCCGTCTGCTTCAACCCACTGTTCATCAGCTGTAATAATGGCTTAGAGAAAATCGTCGTTAGCATCCATCCTAGAAACGCTCCAATTGCTACATTCATGTAATAAGTGCCTGATTGCTGAAGGAATGGATTCGAAGAACTACTCCAAGCAGGTGCTGCATTGAACCAGTTAGACATTTCCGCTCCTATCATTGCACCGATACAAATCCCTATTATTTTCATTAATTTTTTCATAGGTATCACCTCCATTACAATTATTAGCAATTTTTTCAAACGTTAATCGTCTGTTTCAAAACAAAAATGCACAAAGTGGAAATCTTCCCGCAATTTGTTTATAATTAACTCAATTCCAATCTCAATAGGCAGGTGAACATTGTGGATACTCATGCTTTAGAGCAATTTCAGGAACAAGTATCACAGTTATTGCTGCGCCATCGCAGTGTGCTTGATATTATGTCTAAGCTGGATCAAACAAGCGCATCCATCAATCGTACCGTTACAAAGTCAATAACAGATTGTGGCTGTATTGAGCTTCATGCCTCTAAGCAGCCGTTTCATGAGGTTGATTCATTAGATGTTGCCCAGGATCGCATCTCTAATCACGTGACAGGTGAGCTTTGTGAGCATTGCAGAGAGCTCGTAGAGCAAGCGATTGGGCGGAATTTGTTTTACCTTGCCGCACTATGCACTCAGCTTGACATTAAGCTGCCCGAAGTTGTAGAAAAGGAATATCAAAAATGCAATACATTAGGATTGTTTAATCTGACATAAACAAAAAAGCAGAGGCGTTTGCCTCTGCTTTTTTCCATTTAATAATCATATTACGCGTTACGCGTGCTTTTTAGATTGTTCCTCTTCCTGCGCCTCGCGCTTCTTACGCTTCATACGGCGACTTATCGTCTTTTTCACACCATACAGCGTATAAAAGATAAGTGGAATAAAAAACACCATTGATAAATGCTCTTCAAATAATATTCCAACGACAAGTGCAACGACAATAATAATAGGTACAGCCCATAGCATATTTTTTGGTATGCCTATACTCTTAAAGCTTGGATATCGAATATTACTTACCATAAGTAGTGCGAGTATAACCGATGTCACAATAAATACGACAGGAGCGACATCCTCCTTAAACAATGCAACTGTTGCCAGTATACACCCCGCTGCCGGAATCGGCAGACCTGTAAAGCTTCCAGGCGCGCTTGCTTTTACATTAAATCGAGCCAGTCTAATCGCTCCGCATATCGGGAATAGTGCAGTAACAATCCAGGAAATCGCAGGAGCTACATCCTGCAGTGCTACAACGTACATAATAAATGCAGGTGCGACACCGAACGAAATAATATCTGCTAATGAATCCAGCTCTTTACCGAATTCGCTTTGTGCATTGAGCGCGCGTGCAACACGGCCGTCAACTCCGTCAAGCAGCATAGCAATGATGACCATAATCGCCGCCATGCCTGAATAATCGTTGAATACGAGCAATATTGCGATCACGCCAAGACACAGGTTGCCTAGCGTAAGGAGACTCGGTATAGACTTGCTAATCATCTTCTCCACCTCATCTTTTCCATGCAACTCGCTACATTGGTTGTGTGTATTGTATTTCTGCACATCCAATTAATTGTAGGGGTTTTAGATTTGTCTGTCAATGAACACTTGCTCCTGTATACGTCTGAGTCCATCACGAATGGATCGTGCACGTACTTCTCCAATGCCTTCAACAGCATCTAATTCGTCAGCAGATGCCAATAATATAACCGAAAGCTTGCCGAACCTCTCAACCAAATTGTTCATAATCGCTTGCGGTAGCCTTGGAATCTTCGCTAAAATCCGATATCCTCTAGATGAAACAGCCTCATCACCTTGCAATACGTTAGATGAATAGCCTAATAATTTCACAATATTCAGTGCATCAAGCAACTCATCATTGTTTAGACGCTTTAGATTGGCTTGCAGCTCTGTCACTTTATTCGGCGTGTATTCTTTAATGTAGTCAGCCATTAGTCGAAGCCCTTCATCCTCTAAGCCAACAATGAGCTCTTCCATTTGCATACGTATTAAGCGGCCTTCCGTTCCAAGCTCATTTACATAGCGTAATATTTCCGTCTTAATACGCTGCAGCAGCTCCCAGCGCTGAAGAACGTACGCCACCTCTTGCAGCGTAACTAGCTCCTCAAACTCCAGTGCAGATAAATTTGTTAATGCTTGACTAAGTACACTTTGATACCGCTCGAGCGTACGAATCGCTTGATTCGCCTTCGTCAATATAAAGCCCATATCCTTAAGAGAATATCTAAGTGACCCTTGGTATAATGTTATAATATTGCGCCTCTGCGAGATTGATACCACTAATTTACCGGTTTGCTTCGCAAAACGCTCAGCTGTCCGATGTCGAATCCCAGTTTCCGTTGATGGGATAGAGCTATTGGGAATAAGCTGAGTGTTAGCGTATAGAATACGCTTAAGGTCCTCACTTAAAATAATTGCTCCATCCATTTTAGCTAGCTCATATAAATAATTCGGTGAATAATCGCAGTTAATAGAAAAGCCACCATCAACGACTTCCTTCACTTCATCACTTAAGCCTACAACAATTAACGCACCTGTTTTAGCACGCAGCACATTCTCCAGTCCATCTCGAAAAGGGGTGCCTGGTGCCACTAATCGTAATAAATTATTCATCGTTTCCTGCTGGTGAATATCCTTCATGATGCTATGCTCCCCCTATTCCAATGCTGCTTTCAATGCTTCTGCGACCGTACTAACACCTACCACTTTTATATCGTCAGGCGGTGTCCATCCTTTTAAGCTTTTTTGTGGCATAATAACACGCTTGAAGCCTAACTTGGCTGCTTCCTTCACCCGCTGCTCTGCGCGTGAAACCGCACGCACCTCACCTGTTAAGCCAATTTCACCAAAGATAACATCATCCGGCTTTGTCGGCGCATCCTTAAAGCTCGATGCGATACAGACTGCTGCAGCTAGATCGACAGCCGGCTCGTCGAGCTTTACACCGCCTGCAACGTTAAGATAGGCATCCTGTGTTTGCAAGAACATGCCCATTCTTTTTTCGAGCACAGCAATAATAAGTGACATCCGGTGGTGATCTATACCGGTAGACATTCTTCGTGGTGATGGGAAATTTGTAGGTGCAACTAATGCCTGCAGCTCAACAAGCACAGGCCTTGTTCCTTCCATGCTGGCTACAACCGTTGAGCCAGAAACACCAAGTGAACGCTCTGACAGGAAAAGCTCCGAAGGATTGCTTACCTCTCGCAGTCCTTCCTCTCCCATTTCAAAGATGCCGATTTCATTCGTTGAGCCAAAACGATTCTTTACAGCACGCAATAAGCGGTATGTATGATGCCGCTCCCCTTCGAAATATAAAACACAGTCGACCATATGCTCAAGTAATCTTGGACCCGCAATAGCCCCTTCCTTCGTTACATGACCGACAAGTACTGTGGCGATCCCTTTTTGCTTTGCCACCCGCATAAAGTGTGCTGTGCACTCTCTAACCTGAGCAACGCTGCCGGGTGCTGATTCTACGCCTGGATCATATACGGTTTGAATTGAGTCGATCACTAAAAAATCCGGGTTCAAATTATCAATCGCATCATTAATATGCTCCATATTCGTCTCACATAATACGTATAAATGCTCAGATAAAGCACCCAGACGATCCGCTCTTAGCTTCGTTTGGCGAACGGATTCCTCGCCGGATATATAGAGCACGCTTAGCTCCTTAGAAGCTAGCGCATGAGACGTCTGCAGCAGCAACGTAGATTTACCAATTCCGGGATCCCCACCGACAAGGATAAGCGACCCTGGCACAACTCCGCCGCCCAACACGCGGTTAAGCTCTAGCATAGATGTCTCGATACGTGGCTCCTTCCCACTTTCTATATGTATGATAGAAGTCGGTTTTTCTTTCGTATGAATTCCAGATAAGCCGACACCTTTCGTTTTCGATACCGTTTCCTTAAACTCCACCATTGTGTTCCATGATTGGCAGCCCGGACATTTTCCCATCCAGCGTGGTGATTCCGTGCCGCATTCCGTACAAGCGAATTTCACTTTAACTTTAGCCATGCCAAACTCCTTCTCACGTTCCTATTTCTTATATTTCCATCTTATCATTATCACGCTAGAAGAAAAAGACACATTCGTATTTCGTCTATTGAACATAAAAAAAGCACCCTGTTTCCAGAAGACAGATCTAATGATCCATCATTCTGAATATACAGAGTGCTTAATATCGTTGTTTTACTTGAGTTTTGCTTGTGAGTTACTTGTGTTTTGCTCTAATTGGTTTTAGTACAATCACACATTACTCTACAGAAGCCTTAACATTTTTATTGACAACAAGCTGCCCATCTTGTTCATCGATAACGAAGCTGTCGCCTTTTTGAATTAAGCCCATCAACAGATCCTCGGATAGTCGGTCCTCGATATGCTTCTGAATTGCTCGACGTAGCGGACGAGCTCCGTATTGTGGGTCGAAGCCTTCCTTGGCAAGGAATTTTTTAGCCGAGTCGGTCAAGCTAAACTCAATTTCCTGCTCTTTTAGACGTTTTGCCAGATCATCCGCCATAAGCGATACGATTTGTGCGATATGCTCCTCTTCGAGGGAATGGAACACAATCGTTTCATCGATACGGTTAATGAATTCTGGGCGGAAGCTTTTCTTCAGCTCCGCTAACACTTTATCTTTCATTACAGCAAATTCACGACCTGAATCGTGTACTGCCGTAAAGCCTAGCGTTGAATTGCGCTTGATCTGATCAGCACCGACGTTAGACGTCATAATGATCAGCGTGTTACGGAAATCAACAAGACGGCCCTTGGAGTCAGTTAGACGACCATCCTCCAGCACCTGTAGCAGGATATTAAATACTTCTGGATGTGCCTTCTCGATTTCGTCAAGGAGTACGACAGAATATGGTTTGCGGCGTACCTTCTCCGTCAATTGACCGCCTTCCTCATAACCAACATAGCCTGGAGGCGCTCCGACCAGACGGGAAGTCGCATGCTTCTCCATGTACTCGGACATATCAATACGAATAACGGCATTTTCATCGCCAAAGATCGCTTCTGCAAGCGCACGTGCTAGCTCAGTTTTACCAACACCAGTAGGTCCAAGGAAGATAAATGATCCAATTGGACGCTTAGGATCCTTCAGACCAGCGCGAGCTCTACGAATAGCTCTGGATACTGATTTCACCGCCTCCTCTTGACCAATGACACGGTCATGAAGAATGCTCTCCATCTTCAATAGACGTTCCGTCTCTTCTTCTGCTAGCTTAACGACAGGAATTCCTGTCCAGCTTGCTACAACCTGTGCGATATCATCCGGTGTAACTTCAGAATCAGTACGGCCTTGTTTTTCTTTCCACTGATTTTTCGTCGTATCTAGCTCTTCACGAATTTTTTGCTCGGTATCTCTTAAGGCTGCTGCCTTTTCAAACTCCTGGCTTTGTACTGCAGCATCCTTTTCCTTACGGATATTGTCCAGACGTGTTTCTAGCTCTTTCAAATTCGGTGGTACGGTGTACGTGTTCAAACGTACACGAGAGCCTGCTTCATCGATCAAGTCAATCGCTTTATCCGGCAAGAAACGATCGGTAATATAACGATCAGATAGCTTTACCGCTTGCTCGATTGACTCATTGGTAATTTTCACGCGATGATGTGCTTCATAGCGATCTCGTAAGCCATATAAGATCTGAATGGCCTCATCTACCGATGGCTGATCAACGGTAATTGGCTGGAAGCGGCGCTCAAGCGCGGCATCCTTCTCGATATATTTACGATACTCATCAAGCGTTGTTGCACCGATACATTGCAGCTCGCCACGTGCAAGTGCTGGCTTCAAGATGTTCGATGCATCGATTGCGCCTTCAGCTCCACCTGCTCCGATCAACGTATGCAGCTCATCAATGAATAGAATGATGTTGCCTGCTTGACGAATTTCATCCATAATTTTTTTCAATCGATCCTCGAACTCACCGCGATATTTTGTACCTGCTACAACAGAGCCCATATCCAGTGTCATTACACGCTTATCACGCAGCGTTTCTGGAATTTCATTCGCGATAATCTTTTGAGCAAGACCTTCAGCAATCGCTGTTTTACCTACACCTGGTTCACCGATAAGCACGGGATTGTTTTTCGTTCTCCGGCTCAATACTTGAATGACGCGCTCAATTTCTTTGGAGCGTCCAATTACAGGATCAAGATGACCTTCCTTCGCTGTAGCTGTTAAGTCACGTGCTAGACCATCAAGTGTCGGCGTGTTGATGTTAGATGGTGTATGTTGATGGCTAGATACCGCCTCACTGCTGCCTAGTAGCTGCAGCACCTGCTGTCGCGCTTTATTCAAGCTAATGCCGAGATTATTCAGTACGCGAGCGGCTACACCTTCACCTTCACGAATAAGTCCTAGCAGGATGTGCTCGGTACCCACATACGTATGACCAAGCTTTCTAGCCTCATCCATAGATAGCTCAATAACTTTTTTGGCGCGAGGCGTATAAGCGATGTTGTTAGGCTGCTCTTGTCCACGGCCAATGAGTGCTTCTACTTCATCCTGAATTTTTTCTAAGCCAAGGCCTAGTCCTTGAAGCGCCTTCGCTGCAATGCCTTCACCTTCACGAATGAGCCCTAATAAAATATGCTCTGTTCCGATATTGTTATGACCAAGTCGTACCGCTTCTTCTTGTGCTAATGCCAGCACCTTTTGGGCACGTTCAGTAAATCGTCCAAACATCATTGCGATGCACCTCCATGTTCAAATGTATTCAAATGCTCTCGAATCAATTCAGCCCGTTTTACATCGCGATCATCAGGAGATAGCTTTTCCTCGTATCGCACCTGTAAAAAGCCCGGCTGAGTCATCACAAGCAATTCATTGTAAAGTCGTGGAGAAACCTGAGGCAATATGCCAAGATCTGCTCCTAGTCTAATGTCTGACAATCGCTGAGCTGCTTCTTTAGAATCCATAATGGACGCATGACTCAGAATACCGTAGGAGCGTTTAATACGGTCCTCCAGCCTACGATAGGATTCATTCATTAGTTTACGACGGGCAGCCTTCTCATGTTCAATAATTTGCTTAGCTACACCGTATAAATTATCAATAATTTCTTCCTCAGATTGACCAAGCGTGATCTGATTAGATATTTGAAATAAATTACCTAATGCTTCACTGCCTTCTCCATACAGCCCTCTTACGGTAAGACCGACCTGTGAAACGGCGGACAGGATCCGATTAATTTGCTGCGTAAGAACAAGTGCTGGCAAGTGCATCATCACTGATGCTCTTAGTCCAGAGCCAACGTTTGTCGGACATGTCGTTAAGTAACCTTTATTCTCATCAAAAGCATACTCGATAGCTGCTTCGTAGCAATCATCGATTTCGTTAGCAATTTTCCATGCTTCACGAATTTGGAATCCCGGATGCAGGCATTGAATTCGCAAATGATCTTCTTCATTAATCATAATGCTGATCGCTTCATTCTCACTTAGCACCACAGCACCTGCACGCGATTCATTGGCTAAGTTAGGACTTATTAGATGCTTCTCTACCAGAACGCGTTTTTCTAATTCGGTTAAATCCTTTAATAAGATTGTAGAAAATGTACCTAACTCATCAAGACCGCCCTTGTCACTAACAGCTGACAGCTGCTCTAGTACTTCATCGGATTGAGCTGTTGTAGCAAGTAACGGAAACGGCTGATGCTGGAGATTGCGCGCTAATCGAATTCTGCTGCTAATGACTACGTCTGATTCAGGTCCTTCACGCATCCATTCACTTTGCGCAGCAGATGAAAATCGATGTTTTGTCACTGTACTCACCCCGATTTCAATCTATTAGTATTTATGAAGACTGCTGCATCTTTCGCTCTAGCTCTCGAATTTCATCTCGAACCGTTGCGGCTTTTTCAAATTCTTCTAATTCTATATAACGATGAAGATCAGCTCTTAGCTGTTCAATTTGTCGTTTACACTGTACTTTAAGTCCAGAACGCTTCGGAATTTTCCCGCTATGCTTCGTATTACCGTGAATTCGCTTCAGCAATGGATCAAGGCGTTCACTAAATGCATCATAGCAATCACTGCAGCCAAAACGTCCAATCTTACTAAATTGCGCATAACTCATTCCGCATGTTTCACAGCGTAACGATTCCTGCGGCTTCAAGCTATTGAGGCCTTTACTTGTGACCGCATCAAAATCCAAAATGCCGGATAGCAAGCTATGGATAGAGAAGCTGTTTGGTGCTCCAGGAATGCCGTCGCCTTTTTCACGTGCACACACTTCGCAAATATGAAACTCTGTCTTTTCTCCATTTACGATTTTTGTGAAATGTAATGTAGATGGTCGTTTTCCACATTCTTGACAGATCATCGCAACTCAACTCCTTGCCTTTATTTCAAAAGCAGCGCAATGAGCATTGCCTTCAGCAGTCTCGCACGAAGCTCATCGCGAAGCGGAAGCTTAATCGAAAGTGTGTCTCGATGAATAGCTACCCGTAGCAAATTTGCTTCTCGTTCACTGAGATGCCCTGCTCCTTCCAGCTGATAAATTAAGCCTTCAGCACAGTTTTGATCAATTTGCGTTCCAATTGCTTGATCAAGATGTAGTTGAATGCCTTTTAATGTTGGTAGCTCGATACGTTGTATTCTGACGTAACCGCCACCGCCACGTTTGCTTTCAACGACGTATCCCTTCTCAAGTGTAAAACGTGTACTAATGACATAATTAATTTGAGAGGGAACACATGAAAATCTTTCGGCCAGATCATTACGCTGAATCTCAACAGCACCACCGCTATTTTCGAGCAATTGCTTCAAATACTGTTCAATGAGATCCGAAATGTTACGCATGACCAACCTCCTCTCACTGTAGTTCATAAATGTTGCTAGATCGCGAATACGAATGTCAGCAGTTTAAGGTTAATCTGACTTTGACTTTCTTTGACCTTGATATTATTATACTAAATCCTCAGAGAAGGTCAATATGTTTGGAATCATTTTTCTGACAATTCAATTTATTGCTAGCCTATCTATAGGATGCTGCTTTTATACTCAAAATATACGTAATGCGGAGCATAAAAGTGTCAATTTGATTTCAGTTCTTCTATATTCGATGTTATAACCTCGAGATCCTCTTCTAGTGTTTCCATTAAAAATGCTGTCTCTTTACCGAATATACTCAATCAGGATTCAGATACTCTCCTGGATTATAGCAATGCTTTCCTGATCATAAGAACCTCACCGACTGAGCTCTACGCAATCACCATGCATCATCACTACATCCGCACAACAAAAAAAGCCTACTGCATACGCAATAGGCTTCCTTCGTGCTTGGCAACGTCCTACTCTCCCAGGACCCTGCGGTCCAAGTACCATCGGCGCTGAAAGGCTTAACGGTCGTGTTCGAGATGGGTACGCGTGGTTCCCTTTCGCCATCGTCACCAAACGTTGTAGATGCTTCCAAAGTGGCTTGCACCCTCAAAACTGGATATGAAAGTTGTGAATCTCCAAAGTTTGAATCAAGCAGAAGCATTTGCTTCCGATGTGACTTATGAATCTTCGCTTGCGCTCCGTATTCAAAGTCTGTAGGATAAGCCCTCGACCGATTAGTACTGGTCAGCTCCATGCATTGCTGCACTTCCACCCCCAGCCTATCAACCTCGTCGTCTTCAAGGGGTCTTACTAATTGGGAAATCTCATCTTGAGGGGGGCTTCACGCTTAGATGCTTTCAGCGCTTATCCCTTCCGTACTTGGCTACCCAGCTATGCTTCTGGCGAAACAACTGGTACACCAGCGGTACGTCCATCCCGGTCCTCTCGTACTAAGGACAGCTCCTCTCAAATTTCCTACGCCCGCGACAGATAGGGACCGAACTGTCTCACGACGTTCTGAACCCAGCTCGCGTACCGCTTTAATGGGCGAACAGCCCAACCCTTGGGACCTACTTCAGCCCCAGGATGCGATGAGCCGACATCGAGGTGCCAAACCTCCCCGTCGATGTGGACTCTTGGGGGAGATAAGCCTGTTATCCCCAGGGTAGCTTTTATCCGTTGAGCGATGGCCCTTCCATGCGGTACCACCGGATCACTAAGCCCGACTTTCGTCCCTGCTCGACTTGTAGGTCTCGCAGTCAAGCTCCCTTATGCCTTTACACTCTTCGAATGATTTCCAACCATTCTGAGGGAACCTTTGGGCGCCTCCGTTACTTTTTAGGAGGCGACCGCCCCAGTCAAACTGCCCGCCTGACACGGTCCCTTCACCAGATTCATGGTGACAGGTTAGAACTCCGATACGATCAGGGTGGTATCCCAACGGCGCCTCCACACATGCTGGCGCACATGCTTCATAGGCTCCCACCTATCCTGTACAGATCGTACCAAAGTCCAATATCAAGCTACAGTAAAGCTCCATGGGGTCTTTCCGTCTTGTCGCGGGTAACCTGCATCTTCACAGGTATTAAAATTTCACCGGATCTCTCGTTGAGACAGCGCCCAATTCGTTACGCCATTCGTGCGGGTCAGAATTTACCTGACAAGGAATTTCGCTACCTTAGGACCGTTATAGTTACGGCCGCCGTTTACTGGGGCTTCGGTTCATAGCTTCGGGTTACCCCTAACCACTCCCCTTAACCTTCCAGCACCGGGCAGGCGTCAGCCCGTATACTTCGTCTTACGACTTCGCACAGACCTGTGTTTTTGCTAAACAGTCGATTGGGCCTTTTCACTGCGGCCCCCTCGGGCGATTAACCCTACCGGGGCACCCCTTCTCCCTAAGTTACGGGGTCATTTTGCCGAGTTCCTTAACGAGAGTTCTTCCGCGCGCCTTAGCATGCTCTGCTCGCCTACCTGTGTCGGTTTGCGGTACGGGCACCTAGATCTCACTAGAGGCTTTTCTTGACAGCCGGAGCTCATGACCTTCGCTACTGTAATTTTCACTCCCCATCACAGCCCAGCCTTATAGCCAGCGGATTTTCCTACTGACAAGCCTCACTGCTTGGACGGACTATTCCATCAGTCCGCGTCACTACCCTTCTGTGTCACCCCATTGCTCAAACAATCTTCGGTGGTACAGGAATTTCAACCTGTTGTCCTTCCACTACGCCTTTCGGCCTCGCGTTAGGTCCCGACTTACCCTGAGTGGACGAGCCTTCCTCAGGAACCCTTAGGCTTACGGCGGACAAGATTCTCACTTGTCTTTTCGTTACTCATACCGGCATTCTCACTTGAATACAGTCCACCAGTCCTTACGGTCTGACTTCAATCCATATTCAACGCTCCCCTACCCAAGTACCATACGGTACCTGCCATAGCTTCGGTGGT
>NZ_JBBORD010000001.1:215000-420000 GCF_038004245.1 Paenibacillus sp. FSL W7-1287
CGCCTACAATCGGATATTGATCAGCTGTGATGCCAAGGCTTCTATGCTTATGTGCGATTTGCTTAACAACAGGAAGAATTTGTCCGAGATTATCGATGTTGGCTGCTGCAGCGTACACCGCATTAGCCAATGCTGCAGGCTGTCTACCTTGTTTTTGGTTTATATGATTAAAAACATTCAGTAATTCTGGATGATTAGAAAATAGCATCTGATAGAACCGTTTCGTTATGGCCGTACCATGTACCTCTAGTACGGGCACTGTAGATTTTATAACCTTAATCGTTTGTTCACTTAACATAATCACGCTTCCTTTCATTATCATCTGTATAAAGTATACCTCTGCGCATTTAATGCTAAGCGTGATTAAAATCACAACAATTGGCAACGATCCGTGAATAAAATATGAACAGTAATTCACAAATTGCCATCAATCACAACAAGGATCCGGCTAGACGATATCAAGCACCCCTAATGACAAATGCGGAAAATATCGTCTGAACAACAACAAGTAGGGCGATCACGCCCTCATAGCATAAAAGATTATGATCTAGCTGTCAGATAGAGAAACACAACAATTAGGTAGCCATTACAACAAGAAGCCTGTTGAAGGTATCAACAGGCTTCTTGTATGCTCTCGCAACAAAGCTTAATTAAAACGATATTTAACTCTAAAGACATTTAATTAGTATCTAATACATTTGAGCTTACTTTTCGTATGACCAATCTAGCATCTAGTCATCGAATGCAATCTTCTAGCCTTTGATCATCTGAAGCACCTGAGCTTCATCTTCAATAATCGTAATGCCAAGCTGCTGCGCTTTAGTCAGCTTACTTCCCGCTTTCTCACCAGCGATGACAAGATCTGTCTTCTTCGAGACGCTGCCTGTCACCTTCGCTCCGCAAGCCTCTAGCATTTTCGTTAGCTCGTCACGGCCAAGCGTTGGCAGTGTTCCTGTGATAACGATTGTCTTCCCGAATAACGGATGATCTTCCGATGCAACCGTCGCTAGCTGCTCAGTTTGAGGAGCAACGCCCGCTTCCAGCATCGCCGCAATGCTTTGCTGCACGTCAGGATCATTAAAGAAGCTTACGATACTTTCAGCAACGATAAGTCCAATATCCTGAAGCTGCACGAGCTCATCCGTCGTAGCCTGCATGACTGCATCTAGGCTATTGTAGTGATCAGCCAAAGTTTTTGCAGTAGTTTTTCCAGTGTTAGGAATACCTAAGGCGAATAAGAACGAGGAAAGCTCCCGCGTTTTTGAATGCTCAATCGCATCCAGCAGCTTTTGTGCCTTCTTCTGGCCGAATCGCTCTAGCTTAATTAAATCATCAAATGTTAGCTTGTATAGATCTGCCGGGTCCTTTACACCACACTCACGATATAACTGCTCAGCCGTCATAATGCTGAATGATTCGATGTCCATCGCATCACGTGCAGCAAAATGAGTAATTCGACCAATCATTTGCGGTTCACAGCCCAGTTTGTTGTTGCAGAACAAATGCGCACCGCGCTGCTCGAGCTCAGAGCCACATGATGGACATTTATCTGGGAATACAATTTCCTCTCCTAGCTCCTCATCGACCTTTCCAAGTATTTCTGGAATAACATCATTCGATCGGCGAATCGCAACTAACGTTCCTAGCGCAAACTTCAAATTTTTCCGTTCGATATCGCCCATATTGTTAAGTGTGCAGTTTTGTACGGTGACACCAGCCAGTTCAACAGCTTCGACCTTTGCAACCGGTGTAATCTTCCCTGTACGCCCTACTTCCCATGAAACAGATAGCAGCGTTGTTTCTGCTTCCTCTGCCTCGAACTTAAAGGCGACTGTTATATATAGGTCACATACTAAGGAATCAAATATTACCTGCATAGCGTCCTTGAGTACATGTATTCACTGTATTAGTAATGGATGAATACGGCGGATGATTTTTACCACCTTATGCGGTTATCGCAGATTTCGGGCGACTTTACTGGCGGGGAAAAGAAAGTCAAACCAAAAATTAAACGAATAGTTAGACCTGAGTTTCGTCTTCACATGGAAAGCGTTTCTTTTAATATCATACAGAAGCCCAGAATATGTTGGCAAGCACGGACTTCTAGCACGTCCTTCTTTAAGCTTCTTGCTATTTGAGCTTTTTACGCTTGGAAAATGCAGGTATACGTTAATAAGGATTTTGAAAGATAAAATGTCATAATCCAACCGGGCCCGATTGTGGAAAATGAGTTTCTTATTGTTTCATAGTATAATTTAATTATACTACCGGCTACGCTACGCGGTCCTTTTTCGAATTTCTATCGTTATTGAATATCCCACACTTAAAGCATCGTCAAATTGCTCACTCCGGCATGATCGATTCATTCGATTCATTCTTTACTTAATAAACCCTAGTTTATAAAATTATCCATCTAATTACTAACATCAAGTGGAATAATCCCTAATAAGTTTTTCGGAATAATACTAACCTCTGGCTTCATGTAAGCAAATATTTTTGGCATCATTCTTTTGTGAGCCATGTTCCAAACAACATAAAGCGCCTTATTAATTAACCAGACCTTCAAAGCTGTTTTTTCTGCATAGTCTTCCTCATACTCGTGCTTTTCTGAATAAAAGGAGTAGTAAGTAAAGTAATCTAATGGTGCTTTATATTTAATAACATATGGTTTACAAATCTGTTTCCAGCGATCTTCTAAAACATCAGCTTTAAATAATTCTTTCAGATTATGCAATATTTCTGGTCTCTCATGAACTCTTCCACCATAATCTTTAGCATCTTGTATACTAAAGAAGCCGTTTATTTGGTGATCAAAATACACTTTTCTAGCAACACTGTCTAATTTTTCATCCTTATCATCAGACCAACTGCTGCTATAAGTAATATCGAACTGATTACCCTTAACCCACATTATTTTATTAGACACATCAAATTCAATTTGAAATTCTCCTAGATACTTCTTTATTGGTGTATTCATAGTTAATGCCTGTTGTAAATTTAGTAAACCGGTATTTTTTATAGACTTACAATCGTCATCATTAGAAGTTACATGAAGTGCTACGGCTTCTATATTCTCATGTTCTAACTTATCTAATGAAATTTTAAATATATCAATAAAATCATCTACATCAACATCATTGTCATCTGATTTTACGTACTCAATCACACTTTTAGGATCTATCTCCAAATAATCTTTCAAAAAATTAAGCGAGCCTTCAAAACTTGTTATATTAAAAATTAAAGACATAGAGATTCTCTCCCTTCTCCCATGAAATTATAGCATCAATAGCCCCCTATAGGAGTATCATCAAGAAAATGCAGCGGATTTTACAACGTTAGGATTTTTGAAAGATAGAAGAGCCTAATCCCTGCTGAATTGGATGAGTAATTAGGCTCTTGGTATTCCGCAGTCGCGCCCGTTAATGGAATACTCAATATTATTTACCAAGAATACAGACCCGTCTTGTTTTTTCTTAATTCTTTTCACCAAAAGCAAATGGCGCTGGTTTTTCAGCGACCTGTCTTATTTGAAGAAACTCTTTTAACGTTCCGAACTATTTTTTTGTTTTAATACGAGAGCTTTTGCCCGACGTTCTTTTAATCCCATAATAGTAATTTCATTTGCGTTAATTTTTTCTGACCGTAAACGTTCAATCGCTTCGTCAATGATAGCAATTTCATTTTCGTAGTCTTTAAGTTTTCGATATGCCATTGCATACGATGTATATAATGCTGGGGCATTGTAGCCGTTGTATCGTGCTATATCAAATAACTCAATAGCTCTTTCAAGGTTGCCGGCTTTTCGTTCCTTATCGCCTTTTTCCCAATATGGCATCCCTTCGTCAAATCCCTTTTCCCAATCGTATAGGTTCTTTATTTCTTTTAGTGAAACCCTATTGTGGATTGGAATAATCGGGTTCTCTTCTTCTAAAACTGTATTAACTTCGCCAAAGTTTTCTTTTAAAAACTTCCAAACATCAATTAAATGATAAGTTGGTATGTTCCGCCCTAGCTTTTCTAATGCTTGCTCTTGGTCGTTTTCATAATTCATCACGTAATCATCACCAATGTATACCCAAGCAGTAACTGATTTCGCAAATTTGCTTTTAAGTATTTTGCTGCCGTTTATTGACAATAATGCCTTTGTTTCATCTTGGTATTTGTCAAACTTCCCGCCATAAATAATACTAATTTCATCTCTTACATTTCGAGTGATGAAGACTACCGCTTTTAAATTTTCACACTTAACTTCATCAAATGATCGGGGTTTTATTCCAAAGTAATGTTCTTCTATCTCACTTACGTAAAAATGGGGAGCTGTTTCAAATTGTAATTCAGGTGTTTTAGGACTGCGACCGTATCCGTTATCCCTTTTAGTGAAGAGCGGGATTATGCGGTTAGTTAGTCTATCGTTTGTTTCGTTTAATATTCGCGTTATTTCTTTGCTCTCTAATTCTATTGCTTGTTCTTCAGTTAATCCCGTTCCAATAAAGCGAGAGGCAGTGTCATACATTTTACGAATTTTTTCAGCTTCGTATGCTCGTTCGTGGAACGTTTTATAGCGATTGCCACGCCCTTTTCCGACATAAAAGATTTCACCGGTATCTTTGATAAACCATTCATATACATAAAAATCTGTGGCTGTACTATCAGTAGAAACGCCCACAGGCGATGAAGAAATAGAGATCCCATATTTTTCGTTTTCGTCAGATGAGATATTAAAAGATAATCCCATACCTATGCCAACATCGTTTACTTCATTAACTGGTTTATTATCCCGTTTTCGTGATTCCTTTTTTTCTTTTAAAACTTTTTGACTACCATTCTGCTTTTCTTGTTTTTTATTCCCAAAAAGCTTGCTAAACATCCTCATTTTATCACCCGCCTTTTGAGTTAATTCAGTATCGTTATTCTGTTAATTACTATATGCGAATTCTTCAACTACCCTGCCATAATTTGCTCACGCACATTTTTTCATCCACCTAGATTTATTATTATAAAGATAAAGCGCTGACTTAGTATGAGTAAGCAACCTCCAGTTGTTTTTTCAATTCCCTATTTTGGGCTAAAAGATCTTCGTATTTTTTTTTGAAGTTTTCATTCTTTTTTAATTCAGCAATTTCCTTTTCAAGCTTTGTTATTTTAAGCTTCTGTGCCTCAACAATAGTTTGAATTGTATCTTCGGATCTTGTGTCATTGTTACGAATTGAATCAATCTTATTAAACAAAACTTGGTTATTGTACAAAAAGGAACGAGAGACACCTGTTTTTTTTGATACAGAATAGATTGTAACCTTCTCATTTTTCTTTTGCATCTTATTAATTTCCAGTAATACCAATTCTACTTTTTTAGATGTTTTATCTTTTGCCATTGCTACTATAGCAGAAGTGTTTCTTTTCGTCATAATACTCCTTCCTCTTCTACTTTCTCAATAATTCTAATAAGGGATTTTTCAAGATCCTGATTTATTTGCAATATCCTATCGTAGCCATTAAGCTTCGCAATATCCAAATCTTGTCTCGCTCTTAATAAGTGGTTCTTATAGACATGTATATACTTAGAATCCGGTTGAAACATCTTGCAATTATAACAGCAATTTGCATGCTGACATAATCCACTGCTTGCGGGCTTATAACATGAACCATTCGGCAATGGAATGGCGATAGTGTCTTCTACCTCAGCTTTAGGCACATCTTCAATGTGTCCAATATTTTTAATCATTTGGCTTTGTTTTTCCAAAAGCGGTTGCATAGCATCTAAATATATATCGTTGTGAATCTCGACATAATGTTTTAAAACACCTACGCTTTTTTGACCAAGCAATCTTGAAATCGCAATTGGATCAATTCCAAGTTCAGCATAGTTAGTAGCAACCGTATCTCTAAACCTGTGTGCTTTAATATTAAGAGGCTTTCCACTCTTGTCTTTTAGTTCCCACTTATACGATAAACGCTTTAGTTTTTGATCAATTAAATTTGGTTTAATGATTTTGTTGTTCTCTAATGAAAAAATATATATAGCTCTATCTCCGTGATACTCACGAGAGGTCTTTATAGCCGCCGTTAATAGTTCCAAAACTATTCCTTCTACGGGAATAACATTATATTTATTTGTTTTGAACTGTCTATAAGTCAAATAATCTCTTCCATCTTCACTCTTTCTGAGATTTTCAATTTTAAATGAACATATTTCGCTAATTCTACTTCCAGTGTATTGAAGAACACATAGTAATCTTGCAATCTGTATTGGAACTTGGTCTAAATGACGATTTATTTCCCTTAATTCTTCTTCTGTATATGGGTCACCAGTTTTATCTATCACTTTTACAATATCGTCGCTTTTTATCCTTACATTAGGATCTATTTCGGCCCACTTCATAAACCTAATCGTTTCAAATAGTTTATGGACAGCCTCTATTCTCCCTTTAATTGTTGCAGGTCCTAGCCCAGTTTCTGTTTTTAAATACGCTACATAATTATGCAGCATGTCATAAGTAATATCTTCTACGTTGTTTACAAACGGAAACTTCTTCGTTAAATATCTAGAAAAACTAGTAAAAGAATAAACGCGCATTATTGCCGTACGAACTACTGTCATTTTTAGTTCATGCCAGCACAATTTCTTAATCATCTTCTTTATTCCTGGTTGGGCTATTTTAGTAAAAGAAATGCTTTTATTTGCAGAGAAGTCTTCCAAATTAACCTTAAAAGGCATTTCTGAAAATACCCACTTATCGCGCTCAAAGTATTCTTTCTTATTTTCAACTATTTCTTGGTATAAATAATCATACATTTTTTTTAGTGATCTCAAAATTCCAGAGTCTACAAAATAAATGTCCATTTTAATATTTTTATTTATCCTTTTAGCGATTGTCGTGGTTGATTGCTGATTTCTTTCAAGAGTATTTCTAAAATCGCTCAGCAGTTCCTCTTTGTCATAGTCAAGTAAGCTCTGTGCATGCGAAAATTTTTCATTTGAAAGGTATTGAAAAATTCTTTTGAACTCACTATAAAGATAATTTATTTCGGGGCACATTTTGTCCTGCATCAATTGTTTTGCAAAAAAGAATTTTACTTCATCTCTAATTTTATCGTTTTGTATTATAGTAAAATCAAAAGATCTGTTTTTGCTGATGGTAATAATTCTTTCATTATTTTTCATGTTCTTTTTTAATACATCACTTTCCATAAATATCCACGTATCTTTTTTAAGGTACGATTCACATTCTAAACTATCCATCAATTTTTCGTATAAAAACGATATATCCCCATTGCTATTAACCGCAGTCTTCAAAGCTTATCCCCCTAACTTTGCAATTAAATTTTCGAGGTTCTTTTTCACCTCTTCATTTGTAGCTATCTGCATTACCCAGTCATTTTTATATGACTCATCAAGAATATGATCTGTTTCTATTAATTGTTGTCTTAAGATATCCAAATATTTTTCATTTGTACCAAAATAATTGCAAGTAAGACATGCATTTGCATGTTCACATTTGCCTAATTTTACTGGGAGTGTGCAAATTCCATTCGGAAGGGCCTGCATATTAAACGCTTTGTCTAAATAATTCAAAACAATCCTTTCACTTTCAGGATCAGGAACTATCTTATCACCATTTTTGTCATAAAAGTCTTTGTAGCTTTCTTTAATTTCATTTTCTATAATATCGATATATGCTATAGTCATTTCAATTGATTCATGATGTAATGCTTTCTGGATAATAAACGGTGAAATTCTATGTTCATGCATCTCTGTTCCTAGCCTATGCCTGTATCCGTGAATATCGATTCTATAGCGCTCCCCAGTTGAGGATTTTATTTCATGATCTTCAAATTGCTTGTGTATTTTCTCCCTAAAATAACCCGATTTCATTGGCAAATCAGGATTCCTTTTTGACTTAAAAACGTATTCCACGTTATTTTCATAACAGTTTTCTTTTATATAGGAATCTATCATGACATACAATTCAATAGGTATAGCACTGAACTGCCACTTTTTCATTTTTGTAGAATAAGTTTTTAGTAAGCATCCTTTCGAATTAATGAATAATGCATCTGATTTAATTGTTAGAGCTTCACTGACACGGACCCCAGTACAATAAATAATTAAATAAATTAACCTTAGATCGTCTGGAATCTTGTCTAGAATATTAAAAATTTGGTTAACAACATATTCATCGACAGTCCGGTTCACATGCTTTCTATTAGCCTTTATTAAATCCGTTTGGTATAGTATCGGATCATTAATATTACCTGTTTCATATAAATAGAAAAGCATATCCTTAAGATCATTTAAAATTGACCCTTGCATTTTTTCCCCATATTCCGTTGTTTTAATGAAATTAATTATTTCTTCTCTTGGCAGTTCGATCCCATTTTTGAAATTAACCATAATTCGTTTAACCATGTAGTGCTTTTTTAGAATGGTGCTTAATGTGAGTGAGGTATTTTCTAATAGATGCCTAATGTAGATCTGCAGTAATTTTTTATTTTTTTCATTTGTAATGTCACGAAAGGAAATGCTTTCCTTTAGAGAAATCAGATTAATCCTGCTCTCTTCTATTTTCAACTTTGTTAGATCCCAAAAATCACGATCATAAAAAAATGGGTTAATTTTTTCATCTTGAAAAACCCACAATAAATTTAGAATATTAACATTCGGCCCGATTTTCTTTCTGTCTGATTTACTTAGGTAAACTTCCCTACCATTTCGCTCTAGATATATTTTATAATGGTCCATGTTTATTTTATTAATCTCATTTATTTCATAATCTATGCAGTAATCTATTAAAAGTCTAATTGGATACAAAATTCGAGCTTTAAATGTATTTTTTTGTGTATATCTTTCTTCGAATCGAACGAAAAAATTTTTGAGATCATTTTTTATGCTCTCCGATAGACCCGCAAAAGAAACTATGCCGCTATCATTTCCCAAGTATACATTTTGCTTGTCAATAAGCCATCTATCATAAGTAAATTGCTCTTTCTCAGACAAGCTTATTAACGCAAACCTAAAGACACGCCATATAATCTTTTGATTATTCGAAGCTCTGTTTGTCTTATCCCTATATCCATCTTCAACACCAATTTTTATTAAAAAGTCTTCGTATTTTTTGATGACTTCCCCTGATATGTTCTTGATTGTTAAAATATCTTTATAGTTAAAGTATTCAATCAAATGGCGAATCGGATATATATATTTTCTTCTATTATTTTTACTAGACATATCTAATTCAGTGGTTACAGATTTTAAATACCCTTTAATCTCCTTTTTTAGTTCTTCGCTTATTAATCCTTGTAGATCAAATGTTGATAACTCGATGTACCTTGGATCACAAAAATACACTCGCACATTATTTTGGGGGCATTCCGACATTTTGAGAATATCTTGTTTCCAAAACCGCTCATTTTCAAGATTAATAATTTTTTTCTCTATCATCCAGGCACCCCTTGAGTAAATCTCTTCATGTATTCTGCAGACTCTTGCTTAGATTCGTAAAACTCAATTGCCATATCCCGTTTTTCCTCATTCGTTACATGTGTATAAATCATTGTGCTTTGTATTTGATCATGTCGCAACAGTTCCTTCAAGCTTATCATGTCCATACCAGATTTTTTACGTTCAGTTGCAAAACCATGTCTCAGCATATGTGGATGTACTTTTATTCCACTTTTCAGCGATAAACGTTTAAATAAATCCTCTACTGTATTTACTTTTATTGCTTCACCAATATTTCCGCGATAAAGGTTTACAAATAGCATATCATTGCTGATATTCAGGATATCTTCTGTCAAATAGTCTATCAATAAACTTATAACGTAATCCGGCATAAACGCTACTCCTTCAGAATGGTTTTTCACTCTCGCATCATTGGGTAAGTTATCCCTATGTCTGATGTAAATGCTACCATCCTGTGGTTTACAATCTTCAATATGTAAACCTATCACTTCACCAATCCTTAATCCGCACTCAAACATCAATGCTATAATCAATTTATCTCTACGGTTATTACAAGCTCTGAATAAACTATTATATTGTTCCCGTGTAATAAACTCATAGCTTTCATCTTGAACTGATTTTAGTTTCAGAATATTTTCGCGTATTGTAGATTTCTTAGTAGTCTCATGTAAGAAGCCTTTATAACTTGTAATAGTTTTCATCTTTTCTCTGTAAAATTCCACCTTAGGTATCTCTTTGTTATTAGCTAGAAATGTGTACATACCCTGTACTGCTACCATCATATTGTTAATAGTCGCATTCGATCTTGTCTTTCTATTACGTTGAAAAGCCTTAATATTTGATTGGGTGTTACTACCTTTAAGCCATCCAATATAATCAACAAGAATTTCAATAACTCCTTGTTTTGCATCAAATATTGAATAAACGGTAAGTCTTTTTTCCTCCAAATACTCGCAAAATATTTTCAAAAAATGAGCATAAGTTTTCAAAGTATATGGCGATTTTTCCAAAGAGTCCAAATACTTAAGATACTTCAATACTGGTTCAATAACTTTATAGTTGTTATCCAGTACTATATATCGCTTGCCTGTACCGGTTTGGATTGTTTGAACTTTCATTAATAGCCACTTCCCCCCTAAATATTTTTAAAGTTTAGTCCATTTGTTCAGGTAGGTACATAAAAGGTCAACTTAACCTACTTACTTTGCAATAGCGGAATATCTCGGATCGCCATCTCGTCGAATGCTTCGGTATTTTCGAAACTTCCAAAAGTTAAAAACAAAAGACGCATGAGGAAAAAGACGGTCTCTCACGAGTTCCGTTCTTATTTTCTTCATGCGTCGCGTGACTTGAAGTTGTACCGCTAAAGTCTCCCATAGGGTAAAAAATGACCGTAGCTACTTCCATATGAGATTAATTGATTTAATTCATTCTGCAAAGTTCCGCCTCGCATCGAGGCTAAACCCTTCACCTTATTATACAGCATACATCTTCTTTTTCAATAAGACAGGCTATGAATATCTATCTTATTAAGAAATTTTCGATATCACACAAAGGATAACGCTTACCAATTCTACACCCATATGCAGTTGTTGTTAAATTGTCATCAAACTACTCTCGACACGTTTTCAACAAGTTCGGATAAGTAAATTATCATTTTCAATCCCCGTATTTCTAATTTCTGTTCGAAACTCTTTAGCATTATTTCGGCATGAACAGTTGAAAAAAGTTTACCCCCAATCTTCCGTAAGATCCAATTCCCTGTTGCACACGTCGCATCGAACCTTGATGACTAGTCCAATACTCGTCGGGATGAATATATAAGCAAATTTCCCTCCTGACACATCAACTGCTAGGCATGAGTCCCACTTTCTTATCTTCTCAGCCATTTCCCTAGTTATCTCAAAAATCATCCCACAATCTCCTTTGGCAACTGCTTTTTTAAAACTGAACTTCTAAAAATACGTAAATATTATTTAGGATCGGGTATTGATTAAAACAGTGTACCAACTGTTCTGTTCCTTAGTGGTGTTCCATCAAAGATTCAAATTGAATTCCTACTTTAGTTCTAAAAAACAAGCGACCTGTCGAGATAAAGGTTTAACCGCCCTCTCGTAGATCGCTTGTTTCCGGTGACCACGCTTAGTCCCCATTAGACATTTTAACATAAGCGGAAGCGTTTTTTCATTTTACATTAATAAAAATTTAACCGAGAGTGCTTTCTCTTGCCTAGCTAAGAAAACTTAAAATTGTTGTTATCAACCGACTCCTCTTTCCCCTTTAGCTTATTTAACATTTCCTTGTATTTTTTCAGTGCTTTCTTTTCATTAGAAATATGCTCGGTATATAACTCTAATCGAGTAGGATAAAGCGATGTCCACCATTTTGTTGGGTCAATCTCTCCGATTTTTCGATTTAATTCCTCCGGCGTTGCATCATTTATTGCGTCTATGTAGTGCTCAATGGCGATTTTAGTATCAATAATCATTGATTCTATTAACAATCGTTTAATTACTACATCATCAATATACGGAAGCATGTCTTCGTAATATTTTTCCATAAATTCTTTATCTCCATTAGAGTTCTGGCGCAAACACGTAATGGGATCCTTTACACATCCGTTCTCCATCTCCAAAAAGACAGTATATGACCCATCTTTTTCACTATAAAAGAGTGCACTTGATGGTATGTCTCTAAGTACAATTCTCATCATCATTCCCCAATCATTTATTCAATCTCGAGTTACCCAATATAAGCAGTACCGACAAAGAACCGATTACCCTAGACACTTACCTAAAGAGTACTTCTTCTTTTTCCTAATATAGACTATATCTCGTAGAAAATAAACCATATTTGGTATATCCATATACCATTTAATCTCTTGGTGCTACATCTTGATTACGTTATGTTAATCCCGAGGTGTAAGACTCATGAAAACATCAAAAAAAACTATTGGAAATATTATTAGAACTATAAGAAAACATCGCGGTTATACTATTGAAGAGTTAGCACATCTTTGCGGACTACACTCTACTCATATTGGAAAAATCGAACGTGGAGAAATAAGTCCATCCGTTGAAAGCCTAGAGAAGATAACCTCAGTTTTGAATCTGACCTTAGTTGAATTTTTCATGATGATACCTCACAACTCGGAAACAATTGATTCAGATGTTGTAGGTGTATTGATTCAAAAGAAAATAGGGGCTATGGCAAATGTGGAAAAAGAAAAACTTCTGCAATTTTTAGAGTTATATCATCCATAAACCACCTTATCTTTATGTTACCAGTAGTAGCGCAATAACATAAGGTTAGTTATACTCACTCAACAGCAATCTTTTATGATTGAACCCCGTTTGACAATACCAACCATCCCTTTACCCCAAAAAATTTATCCGTCAATTTCTGCATCATTACTACAAATTCATATTGTGCGGGTTATCCTATAAAGAGTCGGAGGGATAGAAAAGTCCTCGTCACTTAAGTGATAAGGGTCACCTTTTGATGACCCACGAGTAACCTTTGGGTGACCTTTGGGTGACCTTCGGGTGACCCCTGAGTGATCTTTCGATGACTACTCCTAGATGCTTGATCAAATAAAATCAATATAATGAAG
Organism: Paenibacillus sp. FSL W7-1287; assembly: GCF_038004245.1. Classification (NCBI taxonomy): domain Bacteria; kingdom Bacillati; phylum Bacillota; class Bacilli; order Caryophanales; family Paenibacillaceae; genus Paenibacillus; species Paenibacillus sp. FSL W7-1287. The sequence goes on from NZ_JBBORD010000001.1 coordinate 228,074, forward strand.
ATAAATAGTATTAATTTTTATAGTTTCAATCCCTCGATACTGCAGCATACTTCGATGAGATTCGAGACCGGTCTTAATTCGAAGACTTTATGGCACTTACATATTGCACTTACAATAATATTTCACTAAGAAATCGACAGGGTTGCTTTTCGATATCATTGCCCCCACGGCGACTTTCACGTTGCTGTGAAGAAGACAGGAACAATTTGCTTTCCGATCGGGTCATTGCAACATAAAGTCCACGTCGCTCCTCAGCCTCATCGTTCCTAGAAGGAATAATATCATCTTCCAAAGCGATGATAAAGACAACCTTATACTCCAAACCTTTGGCCGCATGAAATGTTGAAATTCCAACCTCATCAATCGTATCATCAATATGATTAGATTCGTCTTGAAGATCAAGCTCTCCGATTAAATCCACTAGGTTATTAGCTAAAGATTTCGTCATTTTTTCCTTAAGCGATTCAAGATGCCGAATTTGTTCATAAACATCCCCTTCTTCCATCCTCTCGAGTGAGACCTCAACTTTAAGAAGGTCGTTCAACGTATCATAAACCTTACGATTACTAATTGAACTACTATACCCTACACAAAATTGTGCAAACTTTTTTACTGCATCGTCCATGTCATCTTCTGGAGTAATTTCAGCAAGTTTCTTAATGGACAATTCTCCCCCAATCAATTCCTTGTAGTAATTAATAGTGTCATCATAATTGTGAAGCCTAGAAAAATATGCAATTAACGACTCCAGAATCAAATCGTTCGAGGGTTCTATTATTAACTTCAGCGATTCGCGGATAAGATCGGATAATAGATCGATCCTGCTATTGAAATTTCTACCAAAATGTCGAAATGGTATTCCTCTTTGGGTGAAAATGTCATCGATAACTTTAAGTCCAGGGTGTCTGCTACGATAAAGTACGATAATTTCTTTATATTGGACACCGTCAGTGTGAATTTCCTGTATCTTATCGGAAACCCATTCAGCTTCTTGTAGGGCTGTGGAAAAGTTCAACAATTTCAAACAATCTTGTGACTCTGTTTTTCGGCCAAATAGAGACTTAATTTCCCTTTCACTGTTTTGTTCTATTAATGAATTCGCCGCGTCTAAAATAATTTGGGGTGAACGATAATTTTGAATCAAAGTAATACTCTTTGCATTCATTTGCATAATATATTCGCGAATCACTGTAGGCAATGCGCCTCGCCAACCGTATATGGACTGGTCATCGTCCGCAACAGCCATCACATTTCTCGCGCCGTTGCCCAATAGACGAATAAGTTCAAGTTGCATGCGGTTTGTATCCTGCATTTCATCGATCAGCAGAAATGGGTACGCATTATGGTACAACCACAATATTTCAGGATTTGATTTAAATAAAGATACGGTTAGCAAAATGACGTCGTCAAAGTCAATCATTCCATTATCCCGTAATCGCGATTCATACTCGGCAGTAGCAGCCTTAAATCCTATAATTCTTGAATCTGTTTTCTGCACGTAATCATTGTAATCTACAGATGAGTTTTTCAAGGTACTGATTCTATTTGCAAGCTCATATTCGCTCATGGCCGTTAATCCATTATTTCTTCGAATAGAGCGAATAAGCGCATTCCTGTTCGCTGTGGATACAAAAGTAAAATCCCGTGTTACCCCGATCTTATCCCCGTAAGACCTTAGAACGGATTGGCACAAATTATGAAATGTCCCCAAACGAATACGACGACTTTCAATCCCAAGGCCTTGAACTCTCGTTTTCATTTCATTTGCTGCTTTATTGGTAAAGGTTATGGCAAGAATCTTACGCGAATCAGGGACTAGATCCGCCTCAAATAAATAAGCGATCTTCCGTGTGATAACACGCGTTTTCCCTGTACCTGGCCCCGCAAAAACCATGGTATTGCGGTCTATAGTTGTCACAGCTTCAATCTGTTCCTTGTTTAATCCCTCAAGGCTGTTCATTTTCCGATTGCTCTCCTTCTCCATCATCGCCATACCCCGCCAGTGTTACGACTGCGTCTAGCGTATTTTTGATGAACTCATCAGGAAAATGCTCACTGAATCCTTCCCCGATAAGTCTCCCTGTCGTTCTGCCCTTAATTTTACGAAATGAATTAGCCAAGGCTTTCCTTATTTTAGGCTCTACTTCAGGATAATCAGGGATTATAGACAACAATATCGGTATCGCATCTCTCAGGCTCCGATTTTCTTTTCGCATTTCACGCAGAATATTTGACTTATCTATATCTGCATTCTTTACTACTCCTTTAAGATTAGAAAAGAGCTCCGATTTTCTTTCCCCCGTAAGAACGTCCTCCAAGAATGCTATCAATTTAACAATAGGCATGGTATTACAAACATATCCCTCTATGTCCCCCATGTCAGGGATCCTAGGTAACTCATAAATGTCGGAACAAATCATTTTGATTTCATTTAGCTCCTCCTCATGATCTTTATCTTTAGAATCATAATCGATCACAACGGCGCTCGGTATGCCGAAGTTATTCAAGAGCCTGATAAAAGCTTTGATGTTTGTTTTCCCTCCAGCATTAATCACTGAAACACCAATTCGATCCAAGTCATAATTGCTGTCAATATAAGCAAGTGAGAGGCCCATCTCAGGAAACAAACCTTGCTCTGTCGGCCCTTCTGTCAATAAAACCGCTTTCGAGAAAAAAGCATCGGATTTTCCCACATCAAGATGTTTTTCGTAGGAGGATACATACTCTTCTGGAAAATCCATCGGTAGCTGCACACTTGTTGATATACCTTGCGCACCTTTCCGAATTAAACATATTTGTCTCGGATTGATGAGTTCAATCAATGATGGGGAATGAGTGGCCACCCAAACCTGTCTAGTCCGAGATAAATTCAGAATCTCTCTAAACATTTTGCGCTGAGCATGCGGGTAAAGATGAGACTCAGGTTCATCTATAGCGAAAATTCCTTCCCTTAGTTTTCCAATACCAGCAAAGGCCCGAAAAATGCTTACTGTAAGAACGCTTTGAAGCCCCAAGCCGAGTTGATTAACATCGAGATACTTGTCCGACGTATGATGTTTTAACTGTATTTGAATGTATTTCTTTATGTCTACAGCCGTTGATGTTGCAATAGTAAGACGCAAAAGGTTATCGATTCTCGGTAAATCAATGATTTCTCTAGTAATGTCTGCTACCCCACTAGTAAAGGCTGCGATCTCAGGGTTTTCTTTTAATGATTCGCTCGCTTCGTCTAATTTAGACAATATAGCTATCTCTTGTTCTGTAAGATTAATTTGATTGAGTATGCGACCGAACAAACTTCCTTTGTTAGATTTAATAGCTCTGTAATCTCGCATTGCGTCCTGTAAAAAGAACGAGATTAATTTCTTTTCTCCAAACGACACTGAACGATCAGGTTGCCGACCAAAAACTAGTGAAGGTTCTGCTTCACGTGTATCCGGGTTATAATTAACTGAAAAATGTAATGATAAAGTGTATACTTCTTCTCCCTCAACTTGTACTGTGTCGACAAGACCAATAAATTCGGCGCAGAGTTCCTCACTTAGATCTTCAAAAATAACCTTTACCTCGATAGGTTTGCCAATATCGTAAAAATCCGTTTCCTCAAATTCCAGCGTTCTAACCGATCTATCTGGATTGAAGATCATATGGAGAATGGACAGTACGTTGGACTTTCCAGCATTATTTTCCCCAATAAGTACTACGATATCGTGACCATTTATCTTTTGAGGAATAATTCGTATTCCATCTTTAAAGTTACGTAGGTTTAAAATCCGCAATTCTTTGATTCTCATCATTTACCTCCGGAAATAATGTCATCGAGATTGAAAACATGGAAAATAGGATCGTTCCCGTAAAGGTAAGCACTCCATCGTTCCCAAATAGCTATTCCCACCAAGCATATTCGGTTTCCGATTGTTTCCCTTTGCTGCTTCCCCGTTTCCCAAGTATCTCATCTTCTCTAGCAATTATCGGATCATACCAATCGGCTTTCTTCTTTGCCCAATCGATCCATTGAATATCTTCCTCTGCCAAATTACGGGACGATTCCAAAGCTGAAACATAATCCCTTATCTTGCAAGCCATCGCGTAATCCTGAGCCTTATTTGTCAATGCAACCGTACGCTCAACTTCGATCATATGGCGTTTTCGGCGTTCCTCTCTCAATCTCTCTGCTTCTTCCAGTTTACGACGCTCTTCTTCGCGCGCTTCTCGCCCTTTTCGTATAATTTCAGATGATTCGTACATCTCAATCAGAAGAAGTCCTAATTGGTTTTCCAGAAAAGAAGATTTGGTATCACGAAACCTTTTAATACGATTCTGATTTATGTTGATGCACAGTCGCCCGTTAAACATATAATCATATTTGCGTAAATTCGGTTTCGAAGCCCAGGAGTATCGCTTCTTATCTTCCTCATATTTACGAAGCTGGTTTTCCTCTGACTTAGTAATAACATGATCGACTTTGTCCTGCAGTTCATATATTTCTAAAGAAACCGTCTCATCCCGAATAATAAAAGTGAGAGAATCCGTCACCGATCCCCCCAACCGTTCTATAGCATGAATAAGTGCCCCAAGGATTCGGTAAACACGTGGAAGCGTCTCTTTCGAAACCACACCTGCTAAAAATGGAGGAGGGGACCTATACGAGCTGTAGTTTTGAGGGCTTCTTTGAGCGCCTACTTCTTTTTTATCGTTCTTGTTCCATTCAATGACAACATTCTTATGTGTAGCAATCTTGGGGTGTAGCCTGGCCTTTTCATGCGGTATTTGTATCTGATTCGCTATATCAAGAATCTTGTTCCTTTCAGCTTCGACGAGGAATGTCAATCTTTCTGAAAAACTATTGTGAGCGGCTTCAGAATTGGAGCAATCGTCGGTTTTACTAGATATGGATAATGCGTCAGTATCCAATCTTGCTTCTAAGACATCATCAGGCCTGGCATTAGCATTGTTTACCACTTCTTCATCCTGCTGCGCCTCAATTTTTGCTTCTGAAATGGTTGCCGTTCCCTGATCAACTTTCTGTACTCTTATCCGAGGCGTTTTCGCACGAGGAATAGCAACTTCATTTATTGTTGAGTCTGGAAGAGGTGGTTTTGATACCGGCTTTCCGAAATTTAACTTCGTCCAATACCCGGAAGGAGGTATAGGCACATTCGCTTCTCTACAAAGTTTGTATATAAGGCCGTACGATATTCCATATTTCCTAGCTACACCAGCAAGCGACAATTCCCACACCTCGTTATAGATCTGCTCGCGAGACAGCATCTGAGATTGTTCCTCGGCCATTATTAAGACCTCCAATTCTTTAGAAAAATAAAAGGAACAGAATATTATAGCTGCCCCTTTGACGGCCAATATTTCCTCTCGCAGAAAGCCAAGATAAAACCTTAGTTTTTTCCCTCTACGCCTCTATTGGCCAATCCTTATATTTTTCTTTTGCCTGATCAATGATCGCATTTGTTAGGAACCTCAGCTGCTCGCCCTTTATCTTCTCCCGAATAAGCACCATTTTCACGGCATTGCTGACCTTTGCCAAGACGTCAGCACGATGCGGATTCGTCCAGTCGATTTGGAATTCCTTTTTCATTGCAGCGACCACTTTACGAATCAAACCTGAAATGAACTCATTGGTGAAGGCATCATTACCCATATTCTCAATAATGTAATAAAAGGCCATTTCCTCATCAGACTGATATGCTCCCATCATAGTAGACAGTAGAAAAAACAAAAACTTCTACTGCTACAATGATGGGAGTTTTTCTAATGTCTAAAAGAAGTCTAACCTCTTTGGAAACGAAATTGTATGTCGTACAGCTATGTTTAGAACACAAATCCAATCCAACCTATGAAGCGAAACAGCTAGGCGTTAGTCCACTCACTGTTCGTGATTGGATAAGAAAATATATGGCGGATGGTTTTAATGGATTAAAGGAATCGAATACATGGAAAACGTACTCGAAGGAATTAAAGCTAACTGCTATTAAAGATGTATTGTCTGGTCATTATTCCGTAGCAGCTGCAATAAAAAAACACAATATTTCAAGTAGAAGTGTCCTGCAGAAATGGATTTCCAAGTATACTGGTGAGATAGAATTGAAACCTACTCGTAAAGGAAGAGGGCTATCTCCTATGAATAAAGGACGTAAAACAACGTTTGAAGAACGCATTGAAATTGCACAATATACCATCGCTAATAACATGGATTATCAGAAAGCGATCGTAAAGTACGGCGTCTCTTATCAGCAAGTCTATGCATGGGTTCGTAAATATCAAGCAGGCAACGAGGATGCTCTCAAGGACAACCGTGGTCGTAAAAAGCCTGTAGACGAGCTAGATGAGCATGAACGTCTTAAGCTACGGATCAAGGAACTAGAAGCTCGAAACGAATACCTAGAGATGGAGAATGCCTTCGCAAAAAAGTTGGAAGAGATCAAGCGACGAAATACACGCTAACCCTTGTTCGACACGTAAACTTGTATCAAGCGATTCAAGAATTGAACAAAGAAAAAGGGTACGCCATTACAAAGTTATGTGCACTAGCGGGGGTAGCTCGATCTGCCTATTATAAGTGGCTAAACTGGACGCCATCTGCCAGGGAAATGGAAGTCCGTTTGTTAGCCAAAGAAGTAAAGCTTCGTTATGACAAGCGAAAAGGAATACTCGGTTACCGTCAAATACGTACTCAGCTCAACCGAAAACTCAAAAAGAAGTATAACAAGAAGCGATATTACCGAATCATGCGGGCCCTTGGACTCAAAGCGGTCATTCGTAGGAAACGGCCAAGCTACGTGAAAACTCCTGAGATCCATATTGTTGAAAATGTAATGAATCGTAGCTTTGATGCCCATTCTCCTAATTCAAAGTGGTGTACAGATGTGACAGAACTGAAGTATGGAAATGGTTGCAAAGCCTATCTAAGCGCGATTATTGATGTGTACGATAACTCCATTGTTTCATGGGTATTAGGTCGTTCCAACAACAATAAGCTCGTAATGGATACGCTGAAGAAGGCTTACGAGAAAAATCCTGGTGTAATCCCGCTCATCCAAAGCGACAGAGGCTTCCAGTACACGTCCCATGAGTATAACCGACTCCATGTGAAATACGGATTTAGGAAAAGCATGTCTCGCGTGAGTCGATGCCTGGACAACCAGCCGATTGAGCGTTTTTGGGGGACGTACAAGTCAGAGAGCTATTATCTTACAAAGTATGACACTTATGAAAATGTCCTCAAGGATGTTAGTGAATATATCCTCTATTATAACAACTATCGCTATACAGAGCGTCTAGGCGGTTTGTCACCAAATGAATACCGGCAAGCTGCATAATAAAGAGACCCCAGTTCCATTCAAATGAGCTGAGGTCTCCAAGCAAATTATTTTTGTTATTTACACTGTCCACTTGACAGGGTGCACTTCAGACAGTCCCAGCGCCTCTTTCTTTTTGCGCTCATCGTCCATTTTCTTCTTTGCTTCGACCATCATTTGTGCCACGGCGGTTGCCGTAATAACTCGATTATGGTAATCGTTTATCGTCTTCTCTAGCAGTTTGCTTAACTCTTTGCCGAGCGTATTTTTTTGCTTCACCAAGTAAAAGATTTCTTCCTCCAATAACTTCTGAAGCAATTTCAAGCGCAAATCGACATGCGGTTTTTGCTCGAAATCGGCAAGGAATGCTTCGTCTAGGATAGAGATGTCCGGTTTCTCTAACCCCGCTTTCTCGAACAAATCAACGGCCTCTTCGCGGGCGCCTATACTACGATCGATTAATTTCTTCAGCTCTTCCTCGATGTTCTTAGGCTTATCATCGGGGTCGCCAGCGATTTTAAACTTCTTGATCTGAATCGCAGCAATCTCATAGAGAAGCACTTCATTCGTGTAGGGCATTACAGCTGGTAAGTGCTTCACAAGTTGATACGCTTTATCTAATTTGGCCTGCGCATTCAGGTAAGTGTCCTCGTCCGGCCCCATCAAAGAGCCCACGAAGTCCGCAATCCAATCTTCGCGCTCAACCTTCGGCTTAGCCCGCCAATCTGTAATGTCGATGTCTCGTGGGACCAATGCGCGTACCGCTTCGAGCGCAACGAAGAAGATTGGCACCGCCTCATCCTCGATGTTCCCTGCCGGCTTTCCTTTACCGCCGCCTTGTGTATAGCGATGCGTCGCCTCTTTCAGTGCTTCGGCGATGCCGATGTAATCGACGACAATACCACCCGTTTTGCCAGGGTAGACACGATTGACTCGGGCAATAGCCTGAATTAAGCCGTGACCTTTAATTGGTTTATCGACATACAGGTAAGTTAGCGGCGGGATGTCGGTACCCGTGAGCCACATATCCCGTACGATTACAAACTTGAGAGGGTCGTTAGGATCTCGTAGCTTTGCTTTTACGCTCTCCTGTTCTTCCTTAGACTTGATATGGGCGAACTCACTGCCTGGTTGCTTTTGACGCCAACTTGGCGGGTCTTTGTCGATGTTACCCGTTATGACAATTTCAATCGACGGACAGCCGTCTATTTTACGCATTTTCTCGTAGAGTCGAACGCATATTTCCCTGCTCATGCATACGATCATGCCCTTTGCCTCAGGGGAAGCCGCCTTTTGGAAGTGCTCTACAATATCCTTGGCGAGCGTCTCCAACCTCTCGGACGTACCGACAACTTTTTCTAGCGCCGCCCATTTAGCGCGCTGTTCATCCCACTTTCCATCACCAACCTGGCTAACAATTTGCTTAAATTCCTCGTCGAGACCTGCATTCTCGAGATCAAGCGGTATGAGACGGGATTCGTAGTAGATCCGAAGCGTTGCACCGTCTAGCGTGGCCTGCTGCATGTCGTAGATGTGAATGACGTTCCCGAACAATTCATACGTGTTACGGTCTGCAAATGTAATCGGCGTACCGGTAAATCCGACGTGTGAAGCATTCGGCAAGGCCCGACGTAGATTGCCGGCAAAGCCGTCAAAACTGTACTGGGTACGATGCGCTTCGTCGGAAATGACAATAATATTCCGACGCTCAGAGCAAACTGGAAACTCTCCTTCTCCATCTTTCAAACGGAACTTCTCAATCGTCGAAAATATAATTTGTCCGGCTTCGTTGCGCAAAAGTTCCCTTAATTCATTAGCATTCTCTGCATGATGAACGTTACCAACCAAGGATGCCCCCTGAAGAAATGTCTCGTGCAACTGACCGTCGAGATCTGTACGATCCACTTGAATGACGATCGTAGGGTTATCCATCTCTGAATGCCGCGACAAAATCCCAGAGAAGAACAGCATGGAAAGCGACTTTCCCGAGCCTGTAGCATGCCAAAGGACCCCGATCTTCCTATCCCCATCTGGCCGAGTTGCGCGAACAGCGTGTTCGACTGCAAACCGGACGCCAAAATATTGGTGATACTTCGCACCGATCTTGATTGCTTCTTTGTTACCATCTTTCATGAAGACGATGAAGTTGCGGATGTAATCAAGCAGTCGTTCCTTAGGAAACATACCCTGAATGAGCGTCCTCATCGAGTTCGTGATGTTGTTATCTACTTCCTTGCCGTCGGTGGATTTCCAGGCTGCATAAAACTCGTAAGGTGCCCCAGGAATGCCATGGAGCGTAAGGATGCCGTCGGAGATGACCGCAAAGGCGTTGTAGTTAAATAGTTGTGCGATGTCATAGGTGTAGTTCGTGATTTGATTGTAGGCATATTCGATCGTTGCCTGCTCGCTATACGGACTTTTCAACTCGAAGACTACCAGCGGTAGGCCATTCACGTATATGATAAGGTCTGGACGCCGCGCCATCTTCCCTTCGATCGAAAGTTGGTTTACGACGAGAAAGTTATTGGTAAGCGGCTCTTCCCAGTTGACCGGGTATACATGGTGAAACACTTGCTCGCCTTTCTCCTCGTAGGAAAAGTCAACGCCCTTTACCAGCATCTCGTGGAAACTCTGGTTGCGCTGAAGCAACGTCACCCCGTCCGGATCGGCAAAACGCGAAACCAATGAAGGGATATGCTGCGCCGGAATACCGGGGTACGTTTTCTTAAGAAATGCTTCAAGGCGGTCCCGAAGTACGACCTCATTAAGCGACGTACGACCGAACAGGTTCATTGCATGGGTATATTCGTAACCGATCGCCTGTAGACGGCCGATCGTCGCTTCCTCAAAGTCCGTTTCGTACAATCCGTTAGCCACCAACTAACACCTCCTCGACTTGTTCTTCGGCTACCTTCACCTCGATTTCTCCGGTGAGAAGACGGGGAAGTAGGAAGTCTCGTATTTTCTTCAGTTCACTTATTTCTTTTGTGTTACCTCTTATCTGGCTGAACCAGTCTTTTGTTGTTTCATCAAATTTCCTCATCAGATCAGCATCGGGTTTTGCTACCAGATATTCTGAAATGGATGAAGTTTGAACTCGTTGTCTACCCGAAGTTCCGACCATACTCTTTATTGCATATGCGCGAAATTCCGGGTCCCGGGATAGACAATAAACATACTGCGGACAGCAATTACCCTTTGCACGAAACACTAGGAACTCGGTAGAACCAAAACCTGGCTGGCCTTCTTCAAGGAAATCAACGTAAGCAGTTTTACCATTCTCAAGGCATGGAGTTATTCTGGCAAAGAGGATATCGTTCTTAATAAACTTTGACCCAGACGAAAAGGGTTTGATGATTACATGGTCATCACTAACACTCATCGAATCAACCGGTAAAGCCTTCATATCAACGAACGACGTGGGGGTACCCTTTTTGATGTTGATTTTTGGGTTAATGTCAATGAGATCGGAGAGTTGTTGTTCATCTTCCCCCTCGCCAAACCAGTGCTTATACAAAGCCATTGCCATCTGCTCAAGTGTATCGTTCATGCGACGGTTAAGTTCAATTTTTTCATCAAGAGAGCCGAGAATTTCCACTAATCGCTCTTGTACACTCAATGGTGGAACATCTATTTCAAACGATTCAAGAATCCCCTTAGTTAGTGCCTTCCGTGTTCCACCATGAGCCTGATTAAGCAGTCGATTCTTATTCAACGGATCATTCAAATAATACATAAGGTATCTTGGGTTTAGACGTGATTGCTCTGCCCGTAAAATACATACATGCTGATTTACCCTAGCAGGTATTACATCATCCGGCACAATGCAGCATCTAGCAATAGAATCACCGGTAATATTCATCAAAACATCATTTTTGTAAATCTCAACCCCCTTCATTTTAGTTGCTGAATCTTCATCAATATAAACAAGACCATTTATCACGAATTTATAGTCGTAAACATTCTGGCTTCTTATAAGTGACGTACCCTCTGACTGATATACCTTTTGTCCGCCACGAGGAGTGACGCCGCTCCCAATTTTATTTGTAAGGTCACCTATCTTCATCGTTTTCATTATCATGAAATCAGGTCCTCCAAGTTACGAGTAATTCGCTCTTGAAGTCTATTCGACTCTGCAAACTGTTCTTGAAGCAGATCCATCAATTCCGTCATTTTTTCCTCAAACGGAACATCATCCGTTTCTGTTTCTTCAGTTCCAACATAAATTCCCGGCGTCAACTTATAATCGTTTCCCTGAATCTCCCCTTTAGTCGCTACCTTAAAAAAACCTTCAACACTTTCAATCTTGCCATTCACACTACGAAACGTATGGTAAGCAGCCGAAATTTCCGCGATACCGACTAACCATAACTCCTTTCTTGCGTGCGTCAATGAACAGCACCTCGTTCTTCCGAGCTCGGTAACCCTTCTCTCCATCACGGTTCTTGCTCAAGAAGAATAAACAACAAGGAATACCCGTTGTAAAAAACAACTTCTCCGGCAATTGTACGATGCAATCGATATATCCTTCATCAACCAACTTCTGACGGACATCTTTTTCTCCTGTATTGTTCGTCGTCATCGCTCCGTTGGCCATGACGAATCCTGCTGTCCCCCCGTCTTTCAGATGGTACAGGAAATGTTGCATCCACATGTAGTTCGCGTTGCCATCCGTTACGGCCTTGTCATATTCCGTAATAAGCCTTGGATCGTTCTTTTGGATCTTCTCGGCCCCCCACAATTTTTGATTAAAAGGCGGATTTGCGATCACGAAATCGAACTGCTGATCTTTATACTGATCGTTAAGGAGTGAATCACCGAGGCGGATATCAGCATTTATACCATGCATGAGGACGTTCATTTTTCCTAGCCGTACGGTGAGATCGACGCTTTCTTGACCATAGAACGAGAGTGCGTATTTGTTTTTGGAATAACTTTGAGACTGCACGAACATACCGCCCGATCCACAGGCAGGGTCCAAGATTGTACCCGATTCTGGCTCTAGCATTGCAACAAGCAGTTCGACAATGGAGCTCGGCGTGAAAAACTGGCCACCACGGCTACCTTCGCTTGAAGCAAAATTACCAATGAAATATTCGAATACCCTTCCCAATACATCCACTGCATCGTCGCTGGAGGAACTGAATGCATCACGTGAAAAAATTTCGATAAGCGAAGCAAGGTTTTCAACCGGAAGGTTCGTGCTCCGATAGATACGCGGCAGTACGCCAACCAAATCCTCGTTCTCTGTTTCAATCAACCTCATGGCGTTATCAAGAATTTCTTTGATGTTGGGTTGCTTGGCGTTTTTCATAATGTAAGACCAATGCGCTTCCTCAGGCAACACGTAAACACGCTCGGCAATATATTGATCGCGGTCTTCCAAGATCTCGCGAACGATTTCCGCATCATTGAAATACATTGGGCTATTAGGGTCGCTTAGTTGCTTCTCCAATTCCTTGCGTCGTTTATCGTAACGCAAAGAAAGGTAACGCAAGAAGATTAGCGGTAGAACGATGTGCTTATAGTCAGCTGGAGCGACCGTTGCACGCATTCGGTTCGCGGCTTCAAAAAGATCCTTTTCAAAGTTTATATCTGCTTTCGTAGATGTCATATCAATTACACTCTCCTACACGAAGTAATCTCTTTATTTTAATACGATGTACTGACAGCATGATGTCATAGAACGGATCTTTGAGTATATAGTCCTATACTAAATGAATTCTACGAAATACGACATTAATCCTTCTAAAAATCTTAGAGAATATGGGGTATTCGTAAATATGAAAAAAAAGGACGTTCCCTAAATCTAGCGGAACTTGGCAAAAACTAGTTCTGGAATTTTGGGATCGAGTACCCGAAGTGCTTAACCAACGGAACAAAAATATAATGACAAGGAAGGAAACAATCTGCCCATTTAAAATTTACTCTCTACATTAAAAAGAAACGGGAGTATAGAAACTCGGTAGACGAGTCCCTACACTCCCGTTTTTATAGCTACTTCGTTCACGGCACTATTTGCGGTAACCACATTCAATTAACTCCATCTTGCCCATATCGTAAACTTCCAAAGCTTTTTCTTTCGACCGGAACTGTTGTATCCAACCGCCAGTCCCTTGTTGCTTCTTCCATCCTTGTTCCGTCCTTTGCTTCATTTCCAATACATAAGGGCATATATCATGATCCAAGTGTACGTTTAAGCGGAGTATCGATATTTGCCCATGTTCTCGTCATCTCACCATCATCTTAACGTATCATATTTATTTCTCCTGATCCGTCTTACACCAAAATAAATTGACGCGCCAAGCAACAATAACCCTAGTATCTCGATTAAAACTCTCATGGAATCTACTGAAACGCCAAACGAAACCTTGTGCTGCAGATAATTAACTGAGTCATACGATTCAATAATGTCCGGCACGTATTTGTAGGTAAGATATATACCTCTAAATACTTGAATTGCATAATAAGTGATGACAAATATTATTCCTACTGTTAGTGCTCGAAATAAAGGACGTTTCATTCCGTTCCTCCATGCATGTTTTAATTCAACTTGAATTCGACTGTATCTGGGTCTTTAACCCAAAAGACGTATACTCCTAGCTTTTTCAAAGCGTACTCAATCTCTCCGATTATCTTACGATGACCATAATTATCAGGTAAGGCAATAGCGACACCATATCCAACTGAGTCTCGGTAACTGGATATTAACTTGGAAGCCGCTAATAAGGCTTTACCGACATGGTTCTTAATCTGATTCCGATTAAACGGTTTACCGTAACGACTTGATGTCCCTAGAGCACTCGTCTCTCCTTTAGCTTCAATCATTAATGTGAAGTTGCCCTTAACAGCTATAATATCGATACCTTGCTCTGAAGTATGTAGTCTTTGCCGGATCTCAAAGTTCATATTTTCGAGCTTGTTACAAACCGCTGCAATTACATCGTTTTCTGTAAGCATAACATTTACCTTTCATTATTAATCTTAGAATCGACATATTGTAGTAAGGTTCGAATTGCATTTATCACTAATACAGCTTCCGGCTCATCAAGTAATTCCTCGTTAGGGTGGGCAACCGATGCGCGATTCCTTATCGGATTTAAAGCATCGATTACTGTGGAAAGGGCGCGAAGAACTTTTATTATATCTTCGCTCCGTGCTCCTAAATCCTGTAATGCAGGGTGATGCTCACGAACCACTTTAAATAATTCTGTCACGCTTGCATCTCGGTTTACTTCAATTCCGGCTTGCAAGCATACTGCTCTAAGATAACCGTGTAAGGCAGTATGCATCCTGTCTACTCCGCTTACAGCACCTCTTGAAGATATAAGCTCAGAAGCATCAGCTAGAGCAGTCGAAACAATGACACTGGAGATCTGTAAAGTAGGTAAGGATACTGCCCCCTTCGATAAAAGCTCATTAACCCAACCAATTATTTCATTAAATTTTTCTTGAGTTCTAATATCAGACGAGCCTACTGGGTAGCGATCCAATACCCCTTTTAGAATCTCAGCCTGTACGCCTGGCGGACTCGTCCTTAATATTTGCATAAACCTTTCCCTGGTAGTCCCCGGAAGGTTATTCGGATTTATATCCAAATCTAAGTCCAAATAAAACTGATGGTGAGTGCGATATGAAAAATCCCCTAAATAGCCCCCAGATACCCCGATATAGCCATATACCAATTTGCTGATATGCCTCTCTCTTAACCCATTGTCTCGACTGTCATAATCAGGAGAGCTTAGTTCTAGCTCTACTCCAATATAACTAATATATAGTCCGATTTCTGAAATTACTTCTGCAATTCTTTCAAATTCAGTTTTGTCTGCATTTATCCTTAATTCCTCATAAAGTTCCAAAGGAACATCTGCACTTAAGACATAAAGTTCGACATCAAAACCATTACTGAGCGCATCGCAAATTCGAAAAGGAATCTTATCCAAGTACTCAGCTGCCTTCATATTCCCTCGAGCCAAGAGTAGCTTTTTAGCATTGTACTTTATTTTAGGGTAGTCCTGGTTCTTGTATGACACTCCGGAAATCATAAACCCAGAACTTCTTCGAGGACTATACATTATCAGCATTATGACGATTCCTTTCAAAAGAAATGATACACTTTCAGATTAA
Source organism: Paenibacillus sp. FSL W7-1287 (assembly GCF_038004245.1). Lineage (NCBI taxonomy): Bacteria > Bacillati > Bacillota > Bacilli > Caryophanales > Paenibacillaceae > Paenibacillus > Paenibacillus sp. FSL W7-1287. The sequence continues at coordinate 243,514 of NZ_JBBORD010000001.1, forward strand.
TATAATAGCCTAAATCCCTCTCTTACAATTCGACAAAAGTCATCCTATCCCTGCAATTACCAGCATTGAACATGCTCTACTCAAAAGCACCATTGGATTAAGATCCTTGTACCAAATAATTGAAGGAAACGTATTGAAAATAATTAAAGGCAATATAAAACTCGATAGACAAGTCTTATAATGCCTTTTTATTGATAATATTCAGAAGTTCTTTTTTCTAATTACTTCAAATGTACTGTCAATAATATTGTCATAATGAAGAAGTCTGATCTTTTGCTCTTCAAGATGCTCTCGTCTTATTCTACGCGTAGTGTCATTTAAATCTTCTCTTCTGCCAGCAACTACAACATAGTGACAGCGAGTAGGATCAAAAGAGTAAAACTCATCCGGTAGCTGCTTATCTGGATGTTTATAGTCTTTTATAGTACTTGTAAACGTTGAGAAATTCCCATTGAGCCAGTTTCTCCAATCTTTAACTTGCTTGATACCTTTCCTAAAAGCATTACCAAGTTCACCATCTGCCAACGTAATCTGCTTTACCGGATGTTCAAGCTCGACGAATAAAAAAGAATATCCGTCCGAATTACGACCAACCAACAAATAGTCTGCTTTGTAGGTTGAACTCAGTTGAAATTCCGGGAATATGCACGCCTCGTGATGTCCAAAATCATAATAATTTAATACCGAGCCAATGATATAATATGCTTCAGCTTCTTTGATAAATCTTGCAATGTCACGTTCATCGGATATTGAACCGTCATCTAGCTTCTTTAAAAATTGGGTCAAGACAGACTTGACATTATCTTCATTCTCCAACTCAACAATATCAAGATAATTGTTAGGGAATAGGCTTAAATAATGTCTCGCTGCTTTGGGATATTCTCTGAATAAATTTACTCTTATATCTAAATGCCCAAGTTTGTCGACTTTCTCTTTTTCTAATATTCTTGCATATTCATTTTTCTCTTCAGCCGTTAAAACAGTAAAATCCCTCTCATAAGCCTTCATTTCCAACATCCTCTAAATAATTCAATTTTATTAACTCTTCGCGTATAGCCCCTAGTGCCTGATTGATCCAAGTTATCCTGCCGCTCTGAGCTTCATGATCAAGTTCACACTCGAAACCAAACTTTTGATGAAAACGCTCCGAACGGTTGACATGATCCCAGTCTAAATAGGATTCCCATTTGATCGACAAGCTGCATGATGACATTACCTTATGTCCGTCTTTCTCGATATCAGCAGTTCGCCATTGGACTTCGTAATTGATGTCACCTTTACGCTTTAATGGAACCTGTTTATATTCACATTTAAGGTCAGTAAACGGGGCACCGGCTCCGAATATATTCTTAAGCAACATCCTAGCTCCTTCTTTATTTATTCATCGAACGGACCATACCCTTTTTCATGTAACACCGTCTTCAATGGCTTTTCTTTACCGTTGCTGTTAAAACCTGCTTGCTCAGGGCATCAATTGTTAGAAATCAAGTCCTTCAATGCCCTGAGTACCCCAAGCGAACATCTATGGGAACTCACGGACGAAATACCAGAACCATTTTCTCCAACAAAGAAAGTCACGTTTTTATTTAGCGTAATTTTATCAAAATGTTTAATCGCAGGAACATTTAATGGGTATTGGTCGGGGGTATGATTTTTTTATTCAATTTAATAATTTCGCGTAAGAACATGTAAATCCCTTTTGTCTTAACCTAAACAATATTTAAGATTTTATCTTACTTGTTTCGGGCATTAAAATTAGTCTACTGAGTAGACTATACTCAATTACGGTTTACTCAAGTTTACCCAGTTCTTATTAGTCTACTTTGGTTTGCTAAAAATTCTTTAATACAGAATCGCACAGCTTATGACATACCAATCATGCTTCCGCGTCCCACTTCATGTAACCATCCTGCCCTTAACCCACTTTCAAGCGCCCATACATATTTCACTATCGAGAAATATACCAGTTCCAAATCCTAAGAATATTACATAAATTATTTTGAGCAATGCGCCATCAGTTTTATCTAACCATTTCAACAAGCCTGACTGAAAATAAACTGCCGGATATTTTTCCAAGTCTAGGGGTAGCGTCAGGAAAATGCGAATTTACAACGTTAAGCATATAAAAATCCCAAATTCCCCTTTATGTATTGGCTATGTTAATTCTTGTTGTTGATTTTTGTTTCAAAAGAAAACCGCCTACAATAAGGCGGTAATTTACTTAGTAGTTCACGTTAATGAAGTATAAACATGATCCGTATACTTAGTAATGGCTTCATCGTAATCTGGATACTTATATCCGAGACTTTCTGATACAGCTTTTGAATATTTTCTAAATAACTCATAACAAATTAATAAAGACTTCCACATTTTCTGATACCCATCCTCAGAATAAGTTAATAGGAGTTTTTCCCAATCTTCATTTGGGAGGTAACGATTTATAAATTTATAGTTCTTCCCTACGCTGAAGGTGTATCCTTGCTCTGATCCAATTTTCCAAGCCATCATTCTCAATAAATTAGGTCTTGCAATCTCGTTTAAATGATCAATAGCAAAAAGTATTTCTTTTCTCGCTAATCCTTTTACGACGTAAGTTGAAACCATCCAGAACTCATTACAACAATCATCAAATTCTCTTGCAGTTGGCTTTTTAATCCAATATTGACGATCAGTTGCGATCACTTCATTTTTGCTAAGAGTATCTTTATCGAGCAACACCTCAACTAAACCGTCGCTATTGGAAAAATAATCTTCCACCTCGTTAATGGGAATAAGTGTTAGATCTACTTTAGTTCCATCCTCAAAAAGCATTAAATATGAAAACCAATTACCTATTTCTGGCGGAAAAAGCTCCATATCCTCGGGTTTTTGCATCATAACACGATTCCCAAAAACTCGAAGCCATTGATCATTCTCCTTGAAAGAATCAATATCTGTTACAAAGTAAGAAATGTCATAATCTTGGAATGCATCAGGTGAAATGTTTTTGTTTGTACGTGAACCTTCCAAAGTTACCAATCGAATTCTATTATCATTTTTAGCAAAGTCTATAAGGATATTCATCATTTCTTGTTCACTTCTCAATCCAGTAATCCTCCGTTCTAGCCGTTTTCTTTTGTAGCATTTAAAATAGGGCTTCTATATAGCCACATCACATTGACGAAGACCGACATTCGTGAAATTTACCGTGAAAAGACATGAAGTCACGAGCATACTTTTCTTATTCGACATTGTGTTCTCGTACTCCTTGCTGTCTAAGTAACGGAACCAAGCTAAATAATGTTGCAAATACTTGGTTGCAACTTCATTAAAACGGTCGATCCAACGTTTTAACCGGCTATGGTAGTTGTTGACATTCTGAATGTGGTACACACCTTTTACACGCTGTTTCCCGTCAGACTTAAATCGATAATGGTCTAATCCCTTTTTTCTTGCATACGAGCTGAAAGCCCGCCAGGAATCAGTACATAGCACGTTAGATTCAGATAAATGATCACTAATAACCTCATCTAATTTTGATGTGCGAATTCGCCCACGCCCAAGAACGCCAGAGTATGTCATCTTCTGACGGTCACGAGCCACCAGTACGCATATTTGATCGTTACTGATGCCACGATATTTGGCTTTACCACCTCTTTTACGAGGCTTACGTTCTGTAATACCCCGTTTTCCCTTCTCAGAGTAAAGAAAATAGGTTTCGTCCATTTCTACAATACCCTGGAACGATTCTATTGGAATCTGCTTTAGAGAAGAGAGGATCTTATGTCGCCAGTAAAATAGGGTAACATAAGAAATCTCATCGTTTAATATTTCAGCACACTTCCTGAGCGGGAACCCTTCAATCATACATTCGATGAATCGAACCCAAAGGTGAGGTCTTCTGGTACGTTGAAGGGGAGTATTCGTAAGGTCATTGAACGTTTGACTGCAGGATTTACAGCGGTAACGTTGCCGATTGATTTCACCTGTGCGAGTTTTAATAACGTATTTATCAAACCGCACAATGCGGACAGACAAGCCCATCTTTATGCTTCTGCTCCTGGATTTCATCAATCACACGTACTGGAGCCTTCATCTCCTTAGTTCGAGACTGCAAAAAGTAAATGAGTTCTTGCTTGCCGTTATCGTCCAAAGCGTCAGCGTACTTCTTCAAGTCCTTCAATTCCATAGGTGAAATCACCCCGCACCAAAATGATGTCTCTATTATAGAACAAATGTTTGTATAATTCAAATATCAACAATATGATTTAACATAGCCTATGTATTAAGGGGAATTGGGATTTCGTTATTCAGCAAAAGCGCCCGATTGCTGAAGATCTTTTATAAAAGATTTTTTTCTTATTGTGTTAACGTAACCCTTGAACAATAGGGGACTATACTATTCGTTCATATAATGTAACAGTTTCTCTAAAAATCATCGCTAACGGTTAATCGATATCGCTTTTCAATAAGTTTACGCAGTTCCATAACGAAAAGCAAAGAATTTTTGTACGCATCGTATAATTCTGATTGCACTAAGCGGGCAGTAATCGTCCTAAACTTTTCATAGTTTTTAGGACTGATTTCTTTTTCGAGATTTTTGGTCATATTGAGCCAATTATCGGCGTTTTCTTCCACTATCCGAATGAGTTGTAGTATATTTTTTTGAAATTGTGATAAAATTTCGGGTATTCGGATTTTATGGTGGAAAAGGGCCTATAAGTTACCCTTCTCCAATTTCTTAATAAGTGTGGAAAAATCGACACCGTAGTTGCCTGTTGTGTGATGGTCTATCACTTCATTCCAGTTGTAAGTATCGTATAACATAGCCTTGCTAAAAGCACTCGAATTAAATCGTGGCTTACGTTTTTGATGGAGCTTCTCATTAAACAGACTCTTTGCTCGTAAGGCTTCAAACGAGTAACCTCTACCCATTCGTTCTACTTGCCTAATAATGCTGTTTATGGACTCAGTATAAGCGTTAGTAAGTTTCTTATCAAAATAGTTGAAGATTTCATCCTGCCAGTTGTCTACGGCTCTCACAAGGTCTTTATAAGCATCTTTAGAGTTACTGGATATACAACGTTGTCTCCAATACTTATAACGCTCTCTACCTTCGTCAGAGTCATTTGTGTCCCATACCCAGTAAAACTCTTCTTTGAGTTCATGGGCTTCTTTTAGGTCGGGAATATTACCTAACCAAGTCTCTAAAAGGAATACGTCTCGTTCGTTTAAGTCATGTATGCGTTTGAGAAGAATATATCTCTCACGCATAAGACTACGTCTTTCTTTTGGGGTCATTTTGTCTTTCAGGGACTTTCTGACGCTATCTAAGGCTTGATTAGCCATTCGAACTACATGAAACTTATCTACGACTACCTTAGCTTCTGGTAAGACAGTATTAACTGCATCTTTGTATGGCTTCCACATGTCCATTGTGACGTATTCAATATGATGCCTATCATATATCTCTATAAGGCGTTGTATAACCGTTTCTTTATTACGATTATCCTTGATATCAAAGATAGTTTTACGCTCAATATTGGTCAGTACAAGACGAGGTTTACGGATAATGTGTATTTCATCAATCCCAAGCCATTTAGGAGTCTCAAATTGGTATTCTCGTTCTTTGAATGCCACATGATCCTTAAAGACATTTCTAACGGTCTTTTCGTCTACCCCAACGTTTTCAGCTACTTCCACAAAAGTTTTAGACAAGGACTGTTCTTCAATTGACTCTATCAGTCTCCTAGTCATGCTACGCTGTTTTAGCTAAAGATATAAGGTGTTCCCAAAAGGTAGAATCACATTTTCGACACTTATATTTTCTTCGATTTAATTGTAAACCCACTCGCTTTAAACGAATGGGCAAGTCCATAATTAGTTGCTTTCTTGAACCATGTCTGTACAGTTTGTCAAAACCGCATTCAGGACACCGTTCAGGTGGTTCGATTGCTTCCACTTTAAACATCATGTCAGTTTCATTTTCTTGCGGCGATTCTATTGCTCTAAGGTCTGGGAGGAATAATAGGTCTGTCAAGTTGTTCATCCTTTGCGATTCTGTGAGATTAGCGTATCGGATTACTATATTTAACGAGTTATATTCAAACTTTTAATCAACCAGTGCTTTATCAATGACAGCACCGTTACAGGCTGCATAGCTTTGGTGTGATCCATATCATTTCCTTTTATGATTTCTATATCCCATCCAAAGTGTTCTAACTCTTGTTTATTTTTTTGAAGTATACCGATAATATCTACTGTTACACTGCCAAAGTTTTCTCCATAAACAATAGTGTCTTTTTCCCCGGCAAACGCCAATCTTGGAATAGCTAATTTATGCTGGATTTCACGATCATCAAATTCCATCAAATTTTTGTACATTGTAACGAATTGTTTAGTTTGATTCGTGTCAATCTTTACCTGTATGTTATCCCAATCAATCTTTTCTGGATTAATATGATCATGTTCCTTAATAACAGGAGAATTTTGATTATACAAAGCTTGCTCGTATGTTTTATTTGTTACCACCATCATTTCTTTATATGGACCATCTATTGGTGGAAAACCACCCATGATTAAGCTTTCTAATCTATCCGTTCGAATGGCTAATTGTAATCCAACTAAAGCTAACCAAGAATATCCGTAATAGCTAAACTTATTAACGTTCATTTCATCGGCAATTGTTAACAAATCTATTACTAAATTTTCAGGTGTTAGATTCTCAGGGTTCGGATGTTGCAAACGGTGTCTTTCGTAGTCGAAAAATAGAATCTGAAACTTGTCCATCAGTCCCTCAATAAAATGTTTTCCTAACTCGGGGTCTACTCCCCACAATTTTAAGTTTTCAGCTTCTTGTCCGAATACAGATTCTTTAGCAACTGGAAGCATGATTGTTGGAGAGTCGGGATTTCCAACTAAACCAACCTTTAATTCTGATTCATCCATAAGTTTTATGTTCTTCTCCATATTTATCACTCCTAAATTGTTTCTACTATATATCATATAACATTCATGCAATATTTCGGTTTTCCGTCTTTCTTCCTTTATATATTGGGATTTTATTTAAAATATGTTATTGTAGCACTTGAAGGTTTTACTTTAATAAGGAGTAATTAAATGGAGACATATACCCCTAAACAAATTGCAAACGCCTTAAATGTTAGTACAACAACTTTGAGAAGATATGAGGAGCAAGACCTCATTCCAGTTGTACCAAGAACGAATAGTAATCACCGTTTTTATAAATCTTTTCACTTCCAAGCTTTTACTACCATTAGAGCCTTGTTAAAAGGATATGATATACCCGTTGTTTATGAAGTTATGAGAATGATTAAAAGTTCAAGGTTTGAGGAAGCCCTTTGGTTAGTGAATGAACAGCAATTCCAAATACAAGTGGAGAAACAGCGAGTGGAAGAAATTCTAACTATGATTCAAAATGCTGAATTTACTCAATATAAAAATGTAAAATTAAATGAATGTATGAGTATTGGAGAGGCTGCAAAAATAGCGGGAGTAAATACTTCAGCGATCCGCCATTGGGAAAATGAAGGGTTAGTCAATTCAGAAAGAAATAATGAAAACGGTTATAGAATATATTCGATACCTGAACTACGAAAAATACTGATCATAAGCAGTTTGAGAAAAACCGTTTATTATATAGAAAATATGAAGAAATTATTAAACGACTTAGACACACAAAAATATGATAAAATTGAACGTTCCTTTCAGTTAGCATTGGAAAATCTGAACAATCAACTATTTCTTCAATTAAAAGGAATTGCAGAACTGATGAACTATATACACTTTTACCAAGAATTAAATTCTTAAAAAAGATAAACTCACGCAAATCTCTACATTCTTGACAACGTATCAATCAAATTAGATTGATGACTTAATAAAACTATTATTTGATCTATTACCACCAAATAATCCGATTTATATACTGATTGTTATTTAACTATTAGAAAGGCTCTGTTAAAGGTTATTGTTGATATTTGATAACTCTCTGAAAACTTAGTATAATTACCGTAAGAACGTACATTCGGAGAGGTGAGACGGTTGAGTAAAGCGTTCAATAATCTACTAAAACATATCGATAGTTTGTCACACACAGAAAAAGAACGTATTTTTCAATGGGTTAAACGCTATGTTGAACCTTCTTCGTCTGTCGGTGGTCGTCTAATTAATGAAATGCGAGAAACTCGTTTCAATGAAGGATTTGAATGCCCTCACTGTACATCTGAACATATCGTTAGGTTTGGAAAAAATAATGGTCGCCAACGTTATCGTTGCAAGGGTTGCAGTAAGACATTCACAGACACAACCAATACTGTTCTTTACCGAACACGAAAAGGCAATGAATGGATTGCATTTGTTGATTGTATGTTTAAAGGGTATTCCCTAAGAAAATCTGCCGAAATCGTAGGGGTTACTTGGGTTACGCTTTTTTATTGGAGACATAAACTATTGAGTGCTTTAAAACAATTGGATTTTGAACAATTTGAAGGTATCGTTGAAGTTGACGAGACCTATTTCCTATACTCTCAAAAGGGGCAACGGGATATAACAGAACGTAAACCTCGTAAACGTGGCGGAAAGTCTAAACATCGGGGAATAAGCCACGAACAAGTTTGTGTTCCCGTTGCCAGAGACCGAACAAAATCAACCGTCTCTAAAGTTGCTTGTATGGGGCGTATTGTAAAAACAAAAGTCGATAATTTAATTGGCTCTAAACTATCTAATGAAAACGTGATTGTAACGGATGCTTGGAGGGCTTACAAAACCTATGCAAAAGAAAAGGGTTTAGAGCATTATCGTATTAAATCAAATGACGGCAAATACGTTATTAAGGGCTTGTACCACATCCAAAATGTCAACGGTCTCCATTCTCGTTTGAAACAATGGATAGACCGTTTTAAAGGCGTGGCTACGAAATATCTTGATCATTACCTTGCTTGGTTCTTATTTGTTGATAGTCGCAGTAATGAAAGCACGAAACAGTATATAAAAGAATTTCTATTAACATCATTTGTATTTCAAATGAAGGACACATATGACAGTTTACGACTTTCAAAGTTCAATCTTTAATCCTCTTCAACAGCCAGATTATCTAAAGTAGGATGAAGTGAAACTGGCAACATAACATAAGTTATAATTTATATTTGGTCTGAATGGAGAGATTGATATGATTATTAAAATGGATCAGTTTAATATGAAGGATTATAGTAAACCAAACGAGAGCTTCTTAGTTTCTGGAAGAATCATACCTACATTTAAAAACAAGGTTTGGAAATACACAGTGGAAAAGTTTTCCGAACCTTATTTTAAGAAATACGAAGATGATGAAATTGACATTAGCTATATTGAAGAAGAAGATAAAGTCGTTTTTTTAAATTACGTTGAAAACACTTGTATTGGTCGAATAAAGATTCGTTCTAATTGGAATGGATATGCATTAATTGAGGACATTGCTGTTACAAAAGAATACAGAAAAAACGGTGTAGGAACAGCATTATTAAATAAAGCTATTGATTGGGCAAAGGAGAATAACTTTTGTGGTCTTGTACTTGAAACACAAGATATTAATGTTTCAGCTTGTCATTTTTATGCCAAAAATCAATTTGTAATAGGTGCAGTTGATACTATGCTCTATTCCAACTTTCCAACAGCAAATGAAATGGCGATTTTTTGGTACTATAAATTTTAAGATACTCCTTGTTGAACATTATTCAACTACGCTACCCCATAGTTCAAATAGAGGAAACCCTATTCATTTAGTTTTCCTCTATTTTTTATGTAATTATCAACATTAAAAATTAACAGGGCCATTAGAAAAGAAATTCCACTATATATTCCGATGACCCAAAATTTCCAGTGAGCGTGCGTACTCGCCTCTTTTGAGAACATTAACCATTGGTTAGAAAAATTATTCAATAAAAAATTAACGTTTTCTTCTATGAGTCTATTTGGACCCGGACCTTCCAACTCTGATAAATACAGTTCTAGTTGCCCTGTCTCATCTTAAATATACATTGCTTTTGTGTCAGGAATGTAGCCTGATTCTTTGAACGAAGGAATAATATTCATTTCGTTTTCAGAGAGGAAATGAAATTCACCACGTATTAGATTTTCAAAAATTACTACTTCTGTGCCGTACTCATTTAGGTAGAGTAAAATGTAGGGAGCTACTTCACCTAACCATTTTGCTGAATCAAAGGTGGAAATCGCATCATTTTTTAGAAATACATAATATTCTATATCAGAATATTGATCCCCTTCTCCCTTTGTAAAAGAGCCATACATCATACACGCAGATATTCGTTCATCTAACTCGACAAGTTCCTTAACCTTTGCTATTAGTTGTCTTTGTTTTAACAATTCGATTCCTTCTCTCTTTATTTTGATTCAGGGAGAATAAAAAATCCTCCCAAATAATTTTGGAAGGATCAGTCATATCGCATTTTTTCGCACTCAAATAAAGCTATTTAGCCTTTTAGTCAATCAGCATCATAGTTATTTAGTATATAGAAAAACGGGCAGACTAATCCTAAGTTTTCTAACCTGAAATATACAATTTCAAATGTGAAAAATTAGGTCAGTTATCCATTGTCCACCCATCATTCCTTTCGGTTAATAGTAAATCAATTTTAACCCTTCTAAAACAAGAATACAAGTTGCAGTAATATATATTGTAAAGAAATGCACCTAAACCAAACTGCAAGGGTAGTTAAGGAAATCACAATTCTTAAAATACCAATTATTATTCCACATGTATACGTTAAACCGTTCCTAAACAATATGCGCCCGCTATGGACCTGACACCCTCTCTCACATTTGATTCGCCCTCAATTATAAAACATGAATATAATATAGGAGGTGTGCCACTTATTCAGTAAGCACACCATCTTGACCATTATGAGCTGATTTTTTACTTTAACATATTGTTGCATTCTTCTTCATCAATTATTTTAGGGTATTCGGATTATAGTGTTGAAAACCCTAAAAATTATATTAATGTTCAAAGCACTATAAATCGGATAATTGTGTGTTTACATTTTAAAGCCTTTTATTATCGAATCATAACTGTATTAATTTATTAATACGGAAAGAACTACGTCCAAGTTTTCACTTGGACTTTTTTACCATGTGCGTGGTTAGTATAGATAAAATCTGAATATATGAAATTCTATTCTCCTTTTTCCTGCCTCATTAAATTCATCCCAACTCAACCTTTTATACAAAGAATATTTGATGGTTGACTCTCCTCTAAGAGGATAGTTTATAGTTCCTTTTATAAGAAATGAAGGAGGGAACAATATGTATGACCATTATGAAATAGTTTTAAACGCTGTTAGCAAAACATTTGGCAAAAAGGCAGCATTAAATAATGTGTCTCTTAAAGTGAAAAAAGGTTCTATCTTCGGACTAATTGGTCCAAATGGTGCAGGAAAATCTACTTTGACGAGTATATTAGCTACTTTATCCTTGCCAAATGAGGGTACTGTCAAAATTTCGGATTTAGACGTTGTTTCAGAGGTGAATGAGGTTCGAAAAAAAATTGGAGTCACATTCCAACAAACAACTATATTTTCGACAGGAACAGCTTGGGAAAACATATTGATTGCAGGAAAAATGTATGGCATGAGCACTTCAAAAATAATGGAACGAGGAGAACACTTGTTAAAGGAATTTGATTTGTTCCAGGTATCCAACGATTTGGTTGGTACTTACTCAGGTGGAATGAAAAGAAAATTGGATATTGCGATAAGTTTGCTTCATAAACCTGAAGTTCTTTTACTGGATGAACCTACAGCTGGATTAGACCCAGAGTCAAGGACTACCTTGTGGCAAATTGTTTCGAAAATTTCTCAAGTTGAAGGAACGACAATTTTTGTAACAACACACTATTTAGAGGAACTGAATCACCTAGCGACCGAAATTGCATTGATCAACAAAGGAAAGATACTTGATATTGGGACGCCAAGAGAACTGATCAATAAACTTGCGGCTGATCAAATTGAAATTCACTATCGAAAAATAGATTTGTCCAACTTTCATAAAATCGAAGAATATATTTCTGATTTGAAAGAGGTCGTCCGTCACGAAATAAAACCAGCAGCATTAACAATTATGACGAGTCAGGGACAACAAATTTTGTCTAAATTATTGAGGTACTTAATTCAAAGTAATGTCGAAATTGAATTTAGTGAACTGAAACAGGCAACTTTAAATGACGTTTATTTAGCAAACTTTAATGAGAAAGGGGCAGAACTATGAATAACATAGTATTCGTTTTGTTATTAGCAAAAAAGAGACTGACTCCGCTAATTGAAAATCCTATAGGAATTATTATTTCAATGTTCCAGCCATTGATTTTCTTGGTGCTGTTTGGCACGATATTTTCAAGTATTTCATCCGTCGGTGGGTTTGAAGTATCCAATTATGCATCATATATTTTACCGGGAATTCTGGTCATGAATGCTTTATTTGGTGGAATATATCTAGGAATGAGCACGTTAGATGATATGAGAGAAGGAATATTTAACCGATATTTAGTCGCTCCAAAGAATAATCTGGTTTTCATCATTGGTGATTTGGTCTACATTTTTACTTTTCAATTGATCCAATCTACTTTGTTAGTGGTTATTGGCTATTTTATGGGATTCAGACTGCCAACAGGAATCGTTTCACCAATTCTTTTTCTTGTCACACCAGCATTATTTTCGTGTCTAATCGGATCCGTTTCAATTGGAATTGCTGTTCTAACCAAAAAGCACTCAACAATGATCACAGTTATGCAGTTTTTCTCTTTCCCGTTGATTTTCTTGTCTTCTGCCTTTATGCCAAGCAATTTATTACCAAAGTGGATAAGTATCCTATCAAAAATAAATCCAGTTGACTGGGTAGTTAGAGCATCACAATCTACTTTCAACCATTCGCCCGCAATTAACTACTATTTACTGATTGTTTCATGTCTTGTTACGGCTGTTGTCTTTTGTAAATTCACGTATGATGTTCAAAGAAAAAAGTGAAATATATGGTTGACTCTTACCTTAGAGGATACTTTAGTATAAAGAGCATTGAAAGGAGGAGAAGAAATGTATACCGTTCATGAAGTTGCAAAACTAGCTCATACCACAGTAAAGACATTACACCATTATCACAAAATAAGTCTTTTGATTCCAGAGCAAACGACAGAAGCCGGCTATCGTTTATACGGCAAAAAAGATTTAGAACGATTACAGCAAATACTTTTTTACAAAGAATTGGATTTTCCTCTCAAGGAAATTAAAAAATTATTAGATAGCGAAATAGACAGGGAGGATACGTTGATACAGCAAAAATGTTTGTTAGAACAAAAAGTTGAACGATTTAAAGTACTGATCAAGACAATCAATTCATCTATTAAAAATGTCAAAGAAGGAGTCGATTTAGATATGGAAACCATGTTTAAAGGTTTTGAAACTGAAGACGAATGGCAAGAAGCCTTAAAAGACCAAAACGAACATTTGAAAAAAGAATATGATTTTGACTTCTTGAATCAGACGATTGATGTAGAATCAATGAACGACTCTGCCATGGAAGCACAGTCATTTAATGAAGATATGATTCGGTTCTTACAAGAAGGTTTCTCTCCAAATGATTCAAAAGTTTTGGATCGTGTAAAAGAACATTTATCCTTTTTAGAAAAAAAAGATCATCCATCAACGCCGCAAGACTTTCTAAATCAGACAGAGTATTTCATCGTTGACGACTTTCATAGAAATATGCTTGAGCAATGGCAAGTGGGTTTCACTTATTTTCTAAACAAAGTAGCAGCTAGTTATTTGGCAAATCTTAAATAGAACCAATACCAAATAATACAAATAAAAATGGTATCCTTTTTTTAAAATGTTTGATTCCCTTACACCTGGTTTGACCAAAGATATGATTTTTACGAAATCAAAGGGCTGTTTCGACAGCTCTTTTTGAATTTCTTTCTATCATATAGGAAAAAAGAAGTATCCTGAAAGGAAAGTAAAAATGCTAACAAATATGATTAACCTACCAAACTTAAAGATTCTTGATATGAAAGAGAGTGAATATGATTATAGATTCCTAGTAGAGTCTACTACACCATCTCCATCACATTGTCCTCAATGTGGGGAAATTCCTAAACTATACAAACATGGTAAAAAGGAACAACTCTTCTTTGATCTACCGATGCACACCAAACGTGTAGGGTTAATTATCAAACGGCAGCGTTATAAGTGCCGTGAATGCAATGAAACATTTTTTGAAGATTTACCAGATATGGATGTCAAACGTTCTGTTACTAATAGACTTATAAATTGGATTCAAGAAACCAGTCTTGAAAAGACATTCACCAGTGTTGCAGACGAGATAGGCGTTGATGAAAAGACTGTACGAAACATCTTTAATGATTATGTAGCTGAGCTTGAAGCTCAAACAGATTTTAGAACTCCCAAATGGCTTGGTATTGATGAAGACCATTTACTCAAAAACTATCGTTGTGTCATCACAGATGTTGAAAACAAGTCTGTAATTGACATTTTACGAAAACGAAATAAAGATACTGTTATCAGTTATCTTTCAAAGCTACAAGACATTGATAAAATTGAACTTGTAGCAATGGATATGTGGAATCCTTATAAAAGTGCTGTTAATACAGTGATACCGAATGCCAAAATTGTAATTGACAAATTCCACGTTGTTAAATTAGCCAATGAAGCCTTAGAGAAAATCCGAAAAGCTAACCGTCAGAATGTGTCGGCCCAAGAACGTAGACAACTCATGAGAGATCGTTATGTACTTCTTACAAGACGAAAAGACCTTAACGACTTCGATAACCAAATAAAGTTGCAAGTATGGACTGATAAGTTCCCGTTACTTGGTCAAGCGTACGAACTTAAAGAGCAATTCTTTGATATCTATGAGGCTGAATCAATTGATGAAGCCTATAAACTCTATCAAAAATGGCTTTCAAATGTTCCTAAAGAATTAATGACGCATTTTGAAGACCGATTAAGTCAACGAATAATTGGGAAGAAGAGATATTCAACTATTTCAATTCTCCGATTACAAATGCCTATACTGAGTCCTTGAACCGTTTAATTAAGACAATGAACCATGTTGGTCGTGGTTACTCTTTTGAAGCACTAAGAGCAAAGATTTTGTTTACTCAAGGCTATCGTAAAGTTAAAAAGAAAAAGAAATTTAAAGAAGTTGAAGTTGCTTTCGGAAAAATTTTACCTGATAAATTCCTTAATTTGGGACAAAATGGCTATGAATGGGTGTATGAAGAAATCTATGGTGCTGATTTTTCCACATTGACTAAGGTAATGGAGGAGGGTTCTTTTTGACCCTCTTTCCACACTATTTTCCGATTACCCTTATTTTAATGCCTAATTCCTCTGCCTTTGTTAATTTACTTCCTGCTTCCTCACCCGCAAGGACAAATGACGTTTTCTTGGAAACACTACCTGAAACTTTGCCACCATACATTTGTATTAATCGAGTAGCTTCATCTCTTTTTAGGTTCGGAAGTGTTCCGGTAATAACAAATGTTTTCACAGTAAATCTGTCATCATTACTTATTTTCGATTGAATGACAGTTTCCTTGGTTCAGTAACTATGTGTTCTTGAGTGGATAATAGCTTAGTCATCTTTACCTTTTATTTTGAGAGAACCTGCACCAATAATTGCTCCAAGTATAACTAGTGCAACACTGGCTAATAATTCATACCCTTGCAAAGCCTCGATGTAATTTACGAGAAACCAACTTGGACCCCCACCTGCTAATCGGTTTATGATCCCTCCAACTCCTTGAATTAATAGAAGTAGACTTACACCGCTTGCAATCTCTTTCATATCATTACATCCCCTTTCCAAATAACTAATATCACGATAGAATTCCCCTAATGCCAATATTGAATAAAACAGCTCCAATAACTGCCACTCCCACTAATAAAGAAGACAATGGAGCTTTTAATAATTTTGTTTTTAGTTTTTCAAGCTTATTCTGTATCCAACCTCTAAATAGAATATAAATGAACAATAAGATGATTGAAGGAAGTACCATAAGCACGTTATAGCCAAGTAAAATACTTATGGACAAGCCGGTATTAAACGCTAAACCATCCATTAAAAATATCGAGTAAAAATACGGTAAGGCTGTGGTAAACTCGATCGCAAATACAATAATACCGAGTATAATCATCGCACTTATTGATAATTCTTTAGGTAACCACTCTAAGAACCGGGATTCCATTCCTTTTTTAGGCTTATAAAAACTAATGAGTACAAGGACAACTCCAAGTATCGTATAAAACCAACTTGAAATTTGATTGTTAGTCACGCTTTCTATAAAACCAATTATCTGCCCAACTCCCAGGTAAACCAAGATACCCATCATAAAATAGCAAATTTGTGTGGATATTAAAAAAACCATCAAACGCGATGCCAATTTTTCTCTTTGTATTAGAAGGATATAAGCTGTGATGGCCAATACCCCGGGGCTTAAAATGTCAATGAAAGCACAGAGCACAATAATGAGGAGTGCTGTTGTGAAATCTATGTTGGTAGGAATTAATGATTCAATGATTTCAAGCACCTAAACAACCTCCATATTTATTTATTTCGCACACTGTGATAAAATGATAATAACACAGTGTGCGAAATAAAAGCAAGAGGTGATTTAAGTGCCAAAAATCGTTGATCATGATCATAAAAGGAAGATTATCGCTGAAACAGCTTGGAAAATTATCGAAACGGAAGGCATTGAAAGAGCATCTATCCGCAGAATCGCATCTGAGGCTGGAATGTCTACCGGAGCACTAAGACATTATTTCTCAAACCAAGATGAACTACTATTATTTATCATGGAATATTTTCTTGCTCGCGGGAGAGAAAGGTCGGAGAATATATCCTGGTCAACAAACCCTCTTAATGCGGTACGTGAAACGTTGTTAGAATTAGTTCCGGTGAGTCAGGATAAACAAACTGAAACGGGCGTTTGGCTAGTTTTTGCCATCCGCTCACTTACTAGTGCAGCTTTGAACGCAAAAAAAGATGAACTAACTGAAGGAGAATATATTTTAATGGAAGCACTGCTTGAAATATTAATAAAAGCAGGTTGTATAAATAAAACCATAAATATTGAAATCGAAAAATTAAGACTTGCTGTCATCATTGAAGGCATATCCATTCATGCTCTTTTAAGACCGGATATATTCACAATTGAAAAAACAGAACAAATTATTACACACCACTTAAATGAACTTTGCAATTAATAATATTACTCTCAGTTATTAAAACACAAATTAAATATAAGAGGTGTGCCACTTATTCAGTAAGCACACCATCTTGACCATTCTGATCTGTTTTTTTACTTTAAGATAGATTGTCAAGCTAAGTGCGACAACTCGTCCATAATCGCTTCGTGAGAAGTTTTCCAACCTAGACATTTACGTGGTCTATGGTTGATTAAATCTAAAGCACATTCAAGTTCAGCTTGATCTATCGTGTTTAAGTCGAACTTCTTAGGAAAGAATTCTCTGAGAAGCCCATTGGCATTTTCGTTACTGCCTCTTTGCCAAGATGAATAAGGATCAGCAAAGTAAACCATCAAGCCGTGCTCTTCTAACAATGCTTGATGGCAAGCGAATTCCTTCCCACGGTCAACGGTAGCTGTAAACATAGGTAAAGCAAGCTCTTCTAAAGCCGTAGCAACAGCTTTCTCCATAGACAAGGCTGAACGGTCAGGCATTTTTACAGCGTAGTAATAGCGTGTTTTTCGTTCGACAAAGGTAGCCAAGCAGCCTTTACTTTTACCACGGCTAGAAACGACAGTATCAAGCTCCCAATGACCAAAGGTTTCACGTTGCTTCACTTCTTTTGGACGTTGCCTGATGGATAATCCAAGATTAAAGCGACCTCTGCTTTCACGAGGCTTTCTACGCTTTCCCTTGTGTCGCAAGAAGATGGTGTTTCCTTGGACGAGTTTCCCCTGGTAAATCCAGCGATAGATGGTCTTAAAGGATACCGCGTGCTCAGGATCGTCTTGTTTCATTCGACCTTCAATTTGTTCTGGAGACCATGTTGCAGCCAGAGTTTGAGTAAGGTAATGTGCTCTGTCTTTGTTCCACTTTCCTTTTGGTTTACTTTGCATCCGCTTGTGCTGATAATCGGCTTGTGCGTCGCTAGCCTCATAAGTAGAAGAGTGGTTATTCATGCGTTGTATTTCACGAGAAACCGTAGAATGGTGGCGCTTGATCTGCTGTGCAATGGCTCTTGCACTCCATCCTAAATGTAATAATGTTTCTATTTTTGTACGCTCGTTTATGGTAAGATGTGTATAGCTCATGACGAGTTCTCCTTGTAGGTGGTGTCTGGTAACTTCATTCTACACGAATTCGTCATGAGTTATTTTTTTAGGTGTCGCACTTCATATTACAATCTTTCTTAACATATTGTTGAATTCTTCTTCATCAATTATTTTAATGCCTAATTCCTCTGCCTTTGTTAATTTACTTCCTGCTTCTTCTCCTGCAAGGACAAATGACGTTTTCTTGGAAACACTACCTGAAACTTTGCCACCATACATTTGTATTAATCGAGTAGCTTCATCTCTTTTTAGGTTCGGAAGTGTTCCGGTAATAACAAATGTTTTCCCAGTAAATCTGTCATCTTTACTTATTTCCGATACTCTTGATGTAGTATTAACGCCAGCTTTTTTCAGTTTGCCAATCAAGTCTCTTGTACTGTTTTGACTAAAGAAATTCAATACACTGTTGGCAACTACTTCACCAAAATCCGGTAGCATGATTAATTTGTCGTAGGTAGCGTTACTAATCTCGTCTAAATCTGCAAAATTAGAAGTCAACACTCTTGCCGTTTGCTTCCCTACATTCTTTATTCCAAACCCTGTAATTAGCTGGTCCAAATCATTTTCCTTTGATTTATCTATCGCATTCAGAAGGTTATCAATCGACTTTTCTCGTCCAATTATCCCCTTCTCAATTAGCTCATCACGATATTCTCCAAGGTGATAAATATCTGCAATATCTCTGATATACCCTTCCGACATTAAGGACTCGACTTTACTTGGCCCTAAACCTTCGATATCCATCGCATCTTTAGAAGCAAAATATATGACTCCTCTAATCATTTGGGCAAAACACTCGTTTCCACTACAACGAATATCCGCACCATTGTCATCTCTAACAGTCGGTGAATTACAGATCGGACACTTTTGAGGTATTGTGTATTTAACCGCACTGCTCGGTCTCTTCTCAGGAATGCTTCTTACAACTTCAGGAATGATATCCCCTGCCTTTTGTATAACAACGGTATCACCTATTTGTATATCCTTAGAATCAATAAAATCTTGATTGTGTAAAGTCGCTTTGGAAACCTCAGTTCCTGCTAGTATGACAGGCTCCAAATGGGCTAAGGGCGTTAGCCTACCTGTACGACCAATTTGTACTTTAATGTCTTTAATAACCGTTTCCTTTTGCTCTGGCGGATATTTAAAGGCAACCGCCCATTTGGGGACTCTACTTGTCATTCCTAATATTCTTCTGTCATTCAAATTATCAACTTTTATAACAGCCCCATCGATACCAAAAGATAAACTTGATCTTTTCTCGCCTATTTCTGATACATATCTCCATATTTCATCTGCTGTTGTACAAATTTTATACTCAGGGACTGTGGTGAATCCTTGTTTTTCTAACCATTCCAACGTTTCACTATGGGAAGTGAAGTCTTTTCCTTCTGATATTTCTAGGTTAAACACGAATATATCCAGGTTGCGTTCTCTTACCACGCTCGGATCTAACTGCCTTAGAGTACCTGCAGCTAAGTTCCTTGGTGTTTTGTATTTCTGGCCATCTATATCCTTTTGTATTATTCTTTCAAAGGTTTCATTAGACATATAAACTTCTCCGCGAACCTCTAAATAAGTTAATTTTGTGGGAATCTCTTTGGGTATTGACTTTATCTCCAAAATATTTTCGTAAACTGACTCCCCTACTTGACCATTCCCCCTCGTAATTCCTTCCGTTAATTTACCATTGTGATACCTTAACATTACGGATAAACCATCAATTTTCATCTCAACCACAAATTTCGGATTAGAAACCTGCGAATAGACTCTATTTACAAAACTGTATATCTCCTCTTTTGTAAATACATTTTGCAGACTTATTACAGGTACATCATGCTCAACTTTTCTCAATTCACGTTTAACAGAGCCTCCTACTTTTTGTGTAGGGGAATCCACACTAACATATTCAGGATGTTCTTTTTCTAATTGTTCTAATTCGTTAGCAAGTCGATCATATTCATAATCAGTTATTTCTGGCTGTTCCTCATCAAAATACTTTCTATTATGGTACTCAATTAATTCCCTTAACTCCTCTATTCTTTTCTTCACATTCATGCCAACACCCCCCACTACCTGTTTAAATATCCTTAATTGCTGTAAGTTCTCAGTATAAGTATTGGACAAATAGTAACTTTATTATTTCAATAAGACATAACTCAAAACCTTTTTTGCGAATGTAAATTCATTTCCTAACGCACATTTGATAATCCAATATTATATGTCCATTTGTTTAGAATTTCACTTAGAATACATATAGTGAAAACAAGCTCTATAATTACACATTACTACATAAGCTACATATGTTAAATAACTGTATATAACAACTGCCCAGCGAGGAAACTTATCCGTGTAGCCAAGCGCTTCACGTGTCCGCATATCCTGAACTTTAATGACAGCTCCATCAATAAGAAAATCGAGCTCATTTCTACGCTCCGCTAAGGCAATAAGCTCATCTTCAAACTGCTTCAAATCGTCTGCATAGATAATATATGGGTTAACCTTGAAGCGATTATCCTTCAAAAACTGCTGCAGCTGCTTATGGTTATCGAACGTAACCCCTTCTGCATAGCCAACATTGTATATAAAGGCGTCCAGCTTGCGACTTGCTGTAACCGCGGGATTTAAATTACGAAGTGCACCAGCCGCTGCATTGCGCGCATTTTTCAACGGCTCTTCTGCCGTTTCATTATAGCGAGCGAGGCTAGATAACGTCATAATGCCTTCGCCCTGTACTTCGATGACACCATCGGTATAGTCAATGGATAGTGGAATCGAATTAATCGTTTTCACTTGTGCTAGAATCGATTCTCCAACTGTGCCGTTTCCACGAGTAGCCGCCTGAATAAGCTGCCCCCGCTCATACGTTAAATTCAGCGTGAGCCCGTCGAATTTCAGCTCCATAACATAGGTCGGATCTGGCAGAGGTGTAGATGGATTTTTAGCATTATAATCAGAGATGGCCCGCTTCAATCTCGCTTCCCAAGCATATAGCTGCTCCAGGTTTTGTGCTTTATCCAAACTCCATAGCCGCGCAAGATGTCTATGCTGCTCAAAGCCAGACAATATCGTATGACCGACACGCTGCGTTGGGGAACTCGGCAGCACGACACCAAGTGTAGTCTCCAAACTGACAAGCTCATCGTACAGCCTATCATATTCCGCATCTGAGATCTCTGGCGTGTCCAGTGTGTAATAACGATAATTGTGCTCATTCAACTCAGCTATAAGCTGTTCCATTCTCTGCTGATCCTGATTCGTCAACATCAACATTCCTCCATCTTCAACCGATTCTACTTTACAGCATTACCATATTATAAACGGTGAAACATGATCGCTCACGATTTCACCGTTTACTTACTCTATTATACCTTTTTTATCGGGGCAAAGCTTGCTAATAGCTTTTTAATTCCTACTGGTGCAGGGAAAGCAATTTGCAGCTCCATGTCGTTGTCTTTGCCTCGAACAGCAATGACAGTACCTTCTCCCCATTTGCCATGCGCAACTTTATCGCCCGCTGCATAGCTTACCAATCCATTATCCTGAGTATGGGCATTCTTCCTCGCAGCATCGAGTCCGGAGGTTACAGTAACCGTAGGACGAGCTGTACCTGCGCTCGGTCTCGTCGGATAGCCTTGTCCTGCTGAGCCTCTGCTGCTATAGCCTCCTTGATTACCTCTGCTGCCATAGCCAAAGCCAGCCTGATTGCTATCGGATCTTGTGCCGAAGCTATTCGGTCGGCCAGAGCCTAAGCCGCCAAAACCACGCGGGAAGCTTCCATCGACCACATCGGCTTGATTGCTTTCTAGCAATTCACTAGGAATCTCCTTCAGGAAGCGCGAAGGCATATTGACTGACGTACGGCCAAATAACGTCCGCATTTTTGCAGAGGTTAAATATAGCTGCTTCTCGGCGCGCGTAATACCAACATAGGCAAGACGACGCTCCTCCTCCAGCTCCTCATCATCCGTAAATGCACGAGAGTGAGGGAAGATCGACTCCTCCATCCCAACGATAAATACGATCGGAAACTCGAGACCCTTCGCACTATGCATCGTCATGAGCACAACGGCATCGGAAGCATCGACATCTTCCTTATCGTCATTCATCGAGTCAATATCTGCGATCAACGCTAGATCTGTTAAGAAGGCAACCAATGTGCGATCTTCATTGCGTTGTTCAAAATCCTGCGTTACCGATAGAAACTCCTCGATGTTCTCAATGCGTGATTGCGACTCGAGCGTTTGTTCGCGCTGCAGCTCAAGCTTATATTCGGACATTTCCAGTACCTTTTCAGTAAGCTCCGTTACCGTTAGCTCATCCACTTGACTATGCAGACTGCTAATCATATGACCAAAGCTTTGCAGCTGATCCCTCGTCTTGCCCTTCACATCGACCATATCTAGCTGGAACAGAATACGATACATCGACACACCCTGTGCCGTTGCTGCCTGTGCAAGCTTAGCAATCGTTGTATCCCCGATGCCGCGTTTAGGCACATTAATAATACGCTGCAGGCTAATATCATCGTCTGGGTTCGAGATCAATCGCAAGTAAGCTAATATATCCTTGATCTCTTTACGATCATAGAACTTAATACCGCCTACGATTTGATAAGGGATGTCAGACTTGATTAACGTTTCCTCAATAATACGCGACTGAGCGTTCGTACGGTATAGAATCGCATGATCGCGATATTTATGTTGATTACTACGATTTTTCTGAATGACACCCGTAACAAAGTAGCCTTCATCTCGCTCGCTGTCTCCGTAATAGACATAGATCTTATTGCCTTCGCCTTGATCGGTCCACAGCTTTTTCGATTTTCTGCCCGTGTTGTTAGAGATGACGGCATTTGCTGCATTCAATATGGTAGAGGTCGAACGATAGTTTTGCTCCAGCAGAATCGTCTTCGCCTCAGGATAATCATCCTCAAAGTTCAGGATGTTGCTAATATCTGCACCACGCCAGCGATAGATCGACTGATCGCTATCCCCTACAACACAAATATTGTGATGTGCATCGGCTAGCATGCGAACTAGCATATATTGCGCACGGTTCGTATCCTGATACTCATCGACGTGAATATAACGGAACTTGTTCTGATAGAAGTTGAGCGCCTCTGGAACTTCTTTAAACAGACGAATCGTCATCATAATAAGATCGTCGAAATCAAGCGAGTTATTATTTTTTAGACGCTTCTGATACATCTTATATATTTTCGCTACGATGCCTTGGAAGTAGTCTCCTACCTTCTCTTCATAACGTTCAGGGCTGATCAATTCGTTTTTCGCTGAGCTGATCGCTGCTTGAACGGCCTTCGGTTCAAACTTTTTCACATCGATGTTTTCGTCCTTCATACAGCCACGAATGACGGACAGCTGATCAGCAGAATCTAAAATAGAAAAATTAGAGCTAAATCCAATGCGATCAATATCCTTACGAAGAATGCGAACACACATCGAGTGAAACGTAGATACCCATATATCGCGTCCAGATGGACCAACAAGCGAACTAACCCGCTCCTGCATTTCACGTGCGGCCTTGTTCGTAAAGGTTATCGCTAATATACTCCACGGCGCCACACGTTTTTTCTCTATAAGATAGGCAATGCGGTGTGTAAGTACTCTCGTCTTACCACTGCCTGCACCCGCCATAATTAGCAAAGGGCCATCTGTTGTCTGTACCGCCTCACGCTGAGGTGCATTAAGCTTGGCCACCGCATCATCAATATTAATGTAATTAAACATCACCCTCACTCCTTTACTGCTTACTTACTTTTACTGACTTAACCGCTTCGACGGTTGCTAGTGCTGCTTTCAAGTTATCATAAACGACATTACCCACCACGACGGTGTGTGCATGGGCCGCAGCCTGCGCTGCTTTCTCGGCGTTGTCGATACCGCCACCATAGATAAGATGCGCTTGCTCTAGCTCGCTTGCTGCTCGGGCCAGCACATTCATATCACCAAACGTTCCGCTATATTCAATATAAACGACAGGCAGTCTGAGTAAACGATCCGCCATCCATAGATACGGCAGAATCTCTTGCTCCGATAGATTCGCTTCTGCGCCGGACACCTTAGCGGCAGTGCTCTGTTCATTTAGAACGATATAGCCTGAAGCGGTCGTCATCTCCCACGGTATAAAATGTCCATATTCCTGAAGCCCTTCAAGCTGCTTCAGCATCAGCCAGTCAGCCTGCTTCGTATTTAATACAAATGGAACAAAGTAGCCGTCAAAGCCGGGCACCGCCCCATCCATCGTCGATACCTCTAACGCACAGTCGACACTGTAGCGACGAACTCTCGCCAGCAGATCAACCGTGTTGTCAAAGGTTACGCCACTTGAACCGCCGATGATGATCGCATCTGTGCCTGACATACATAGCTGATCCAACGCCTCATCACTAATTTCTTTATCTGGATCAAGCTTGAATACATGCTGCCAATTCGCATACCATCCAGTATCCATGTTTTCCCTCCCCCGCCTTATCACTTAAAAGTGTCTGTTCAAAAAGTGCGATTACAGCCCCGTGCATATCGTTTGCAGTTGCGTTTTTTGAATAACCTCTAAAAAAGGCCAAGCCATGCGATCGACTTGACCTCCTTCTTCGTTGATTCAATGCATTACTTTACTAGTTGACCACGTGTGACACCAAGCTGGTTTGTTGCCTTGAGGCTGCGCCATACTTGCGTACCACTAATGCTGCCATCAAGCGCTTGACGGTAAAGCTTCAGTACCTCTTGAACCTTCTCCGCGCTTTCTTCTAGAAATTCTACACGGTATTGTGATACACCGAGCTCTATAAAGTTTTTAAGGTACTCCGCACCTGATTGCTCTATTGCGTTGTATACCGTATTACGGCAGCCCTCATCCACGCGAACGGGATGACTCATTCCGATACGATCCTGCAAGGATGCTCGATGAGATTCGCAAGGTCTGCCACAGTTTGTATAGTCGGTACCTTCACTTAAAAATGTACAGTACACACAATGCTCTGTATGGAACATCGGCAAATGCTGATGGATAACGACCTCGATGTTGCTCGTATCAGCACGCTCAAGCAAATCGACCATTTGCTGAATGTTCAAGTCGTAGGAAGGCGTCACCGTATCAAGTCCACTATCTAAAAACAGCTGAACTGCCTTGTGGTTAGCAATATTTAATGAAAAATCGCCAATTAAACGCGGGAATGGCGCATCTGGGTTTTGTGCTTTCGCACGCATATAGTAATAAAGCGCTCCTGTATTGCGAACAAGCACCGCATCCGGCTTCAGCTTAAGAATGTTGGCATGGTAACCATTTTCATTCGGCATATGAATCCGTGGTGTTGCGAGCGCAATACGCTTGCCTGCAGTACGAGCTAGCTCAATTGCAGCTGGGAACTGCTTAATAAATTCAAAGTCAGCAATGATATAATCGGCATCTGCCTTAATGGCACCCTCGACCTGCTCTAGTGTGCGACATAGTACAGATAGTTTAGCATCACGGCCACTGCTTAATGGCTTCAGCTGCTTCACATTATCGAAAGCATCATCCATTGCATCGACTTGACGCTTTGTATAAACTGGCGGCTTCGGTCTCTCGCCTGCCAGCTGCTCGACAGCTTCTCTGCGCAGACGATTGAGCTCACGAATCGGCAGTATAAGCTCACCCTTCAAGGCTACCTCTAGCTGATCCAGCTGATAAATCGTTCCGCCTAATCGTCCAAGCTGCTCAGATAGCAGCTCCGCATCCATCGGACGCTTCAACGCTTCCTCTAGCAGAAGCTCAGATTCAACGGTCACGCTAATCTGCTTCTCGACATCTGTCCATACCGTGTGCAGCGGTTTGCCAGCCTCCCCAGTAACTTGTACATGAAGAGGGAATACACGGTAAGGCTTTTCTGTTTCGTAGGACGCACGAAGGGCACGGTCTAGCGCAGGGTCATTCGTCTTCCAGATCCGATCACCAACATGCACCTTACGCAAATCTATATCATTACGGCCAGGAACAAGCTCAATGACAAGTCCTTCTGCCGCTTCATTCTCTAGCTTCACACCCTGACGTCTAATATCGTAGACGCGTCCGCCTTCTTCCTTCTTCGTTGGGTCACCCGCATCGAACACAATACCGTCGCCTCGTTTCAATGGAGCTTCCAGACGAACCGTTACCGCATCACGCATAATACGTTCGACTTTACCAAGGTATACGCCGCGGCTCTTCGGGAATGTACCATCGACAAGCTGCTTATTGTTTGTTCCTTCTAGGAATCCATGCGTGAAGCCACGTGAGAAGCTTTGCTGCAGCTCACGGATTTCTTCCTTGGAAGGTTTTGAACGATCTCCATCGAAATATTTATCAATGGCTTTGCGATATTTGCTTACAACGTTAGCTACATATTCCGGGCTTTTTAGTCGACCCTCGATTTTAAAGGAGGTAACACCGGCTTCGATCAGCTCTGGAACAAGCTCAATTGCTGCCAGATCCTTCGGTGAAAGGAGGTAAGCCACGTCTCCCATCGGCTTTTTCTCACCATCTACGATCAAATCATACGGCAAACGGCACGCTTGTGCGCATTCACCACGATTGGCAGAGCGACCGCCCCACATTTCTGAGGTTAAGCATTGCCCAGAATAAGACACACACAAAGCACCGTGCACAAACACTTCCATCGGCAGCTTCGCTTGATCGCCAATCGTTTTAATTTGCTTCAAATTGTTTTCACGACCAAGTACGACGCGCTCCATATCAAATGGCTTCGTAAACTCAACCGCTTCTGGAGAAGTAATCGTCATTTGCGTAGAGCCGTGAATCGGGAAATCCGGCGAAAGCTCGCGGATTAGCTTAACTAATCCTAGGTCCTGAACAATGACAGCATCGACACCTGCATCGATACACATTTCTATTAAAGTTTGAGCATCTCTCAGCTCGTCCTCAAAAACTAAAATATTAAACGTCAAAAAGCCCTTCACACCATACGTATGAAGGAACGCCATGATTTCAGGCAGCTCTTCACTTCTAAAGTTATTCGCTCTTGCTCGTGCGTTAAATTTTTCAACGCCGAAAAATATGGCATCCGCACCATTAGCAACGGCAGCACGCATACATTCCCAGTCACCTGCTGGTGCTAAAAGCTCAATATCTGATCTTGTTAAAGTCATTTTAAGATTCCTCTCACTCGTTTATAGCTACGTTATGCTATTTGACTAGCTATCAATTTTCTAGTTAATAGTGTAACAAAGCTGAGCAATATATTCTACAAGACATTCCTGCCATCCGTGCATTATTGCAGTTTTGTCTAATAATTATGCGATTTTGTTCTTTGTCTTGAAGTTCCAGATCGTTAAGGGCATTATAGTAGTAGAGTCAGAAATCAACTCATCACCATTATTAACCAATCCATAGGAGGTTATTACTTATGAAACTAGGCGTATTTGCTGTTCTATTTGCACAAAAGCCATTTGAGGAAGCACTTGATTACATTGCAGAGAAAGGATTGGAAGCTGTTGAGATCGGTACAGGCGGTTATCCAGGCAATGCACACTGCGATCCGGATGAACTACTTGCTGATGCTGGTAAGCTGAAAGCATTCAAGCAGGCTGTTGAATCTCGCGGTCTTATCATTAGTGCGCTTAGCTGCCACTCTAATCCACTGCACCCTCAGAAAGCGCTTGCTCAAGCTGACGATTCCGTAATTCGTAAAACGATCGAGCTTGCTAATCGCCTAGAGGTTCCAGTTGTGAATACATTCTCTGGTTGCCCTGGTGATCATGAAGATGCGAAATATCCTAACTGGCCAGTTGCACCATGGCCAAATGACTATCAAGATATTCTAAAATGGCAGTGGGAACAAAAAGTCATCCCTTACTGGTCAGATATTAATAAGGTTGCAACAGATGCTGGTGTGAAAATCGGTCTTGAGCTGCACGGCGGCTTCTCCGTTCACAGTCCTGCAACGATGCTTCGTCTACGTGAGGCAACAGGTGAAGCGATCGGCGCTAACCTTGACCCAAGTCATATGTGGTGGCAAGGTATTGATCCAGTGCAAGCGATCCGTATTCTAGGTCGTGCTGGCGCAATCCATCACTTCCATGCTAAAGATACAACGATTGATCCGGTTAACGTAAATATGCATGGTATCACTGATATGCAAAGCTATACACAAATGCTTGATCGTGCTTGGCAGTTCCGCAGCGTAGGCTTTGGTCATGACCTAAAAACATGGGCAGATATTATTAGTGAGCTTCGCCTTGTTGGCTACGACTACGTTGTCAGCATCGAGCATGAGGACGGCCTTATGTCTGTAGAAGAAGGCTTCTCCAAAGCGGTACAGAATTTGCAGCAGGTGCTAATCCGTGAGCCACTAGGTGAAATGTGGTGGGTTTAGTGGAAAGTTCTAAAAGCCACCTTTGATCACGAAGTCAAACTGAGTGTATATTCACATCGAATCTTGAATTCAGACGGGTCTTCTGGTGCTCACGTACCAACTACGTACGCTGCGCTCCTCAGCTCCCGTCTTCAACCAACCTTCTCGGTGCTGAAAGGTGACTTTTTGAACACGAAGTAGTACTGATCGCTTTTTCGGGATTGAATTTTGGGGCCCAGCTTTGATCACGATGTAACTCGTGGGAGCTTAATCGGCATCGAATCTTGGATTCAGCCAGGTCTTCCGGTGCTCACGTACACAATACGTACGCTGCGCTCCTCATTCCCTGTCTTCAGCCAACCTTCTCGGTGCTGAAAGCTGGGCTGGAGCGGAAGTTCAAAAATCCAACTTTGATCACGAAGCAGTACTGAACGAATATTCGGCATCGAATCTTGGATTCAGCTGGGTCTTCCGGTGCTCACGTACACAATACGTACGATGCGCTCCTCAGTCTCCGGCTTTATCCAACCTTCTCGGTGCTGAAAGGTGACTTTTTGAACCTTTATTATAATTAATAAAAAAAAGATCCACCGATTAATATCGGTGGATCTTTTTTATACGACTTTATGTACTGCTAGGCAAGCCATACTTTTGTGATCATTACATAATCAATAAATAGAAAAACCGCTAGTGATACAGAGGCAAAGCCGATTGCGAAGACATTCTTTTTTGGCTTTGCTTTAAGCAAGCGAAACAATCCAATTGCAATGATAACTGTGAAAGCAAGCATGAACCAATCGAATGGATCGATCTTGCTTGTTTCTTCTGCTACTTGTGCTAGAAACATGAAGAGACCTCCCTTTAATCACACGTATCCTATTATTTATATATCCTATATGGAATACTGACAAGTTGCAAGCATTAATAGTAAATGTTGGTTATTTCGTCACACTTTGTTCACATTTCCACCCTATCAGCAACGAGCCAGGCGATGAGCTGCTATTTCTTAGCATTTCCAGTCATCGCCTTCTCTATTACATTTTGAACCGATGCAATCATTTCACTTCAACCGCGTGAAGCTTTTGGGTCCGCTCTGTATCACGCGCTAGAATAGGTGCTAAATACTTGCCTGTATAGGAGCCGCTCACCTTCACAACCTGCTCAGGAGAGCCTGCAGCAACAAGCGTTCCACCGTGCTTACCGCCCTCAGGCCCTAAGTCGATCAAGTAATCGGCTGTCTTAATAACATCAAGATTATGCTCAATAACTAGTACGGATTCGCCAGAATCCACTAGTCGATGTAGCACCTCCAGCAGTCGTGCAATGTCATGCGCATGCAGTCCTGTTGTCGGCTCATCTAGAATATACAATGTTTTGCCAGTGCTGCGACGGTGTAGCTCAGAAGCAAGCTTCACGCGCTGCGCTTCCCCACCAGAAAGCGTCGTCGCTGGCTGACCTAGCTTCATATAACCTAAGCCTACATCGAGCAGTGTTTGCAGCTTACGATGTATTCTAGGGATGTTTTCAAAGAACTGACATCCGTCCTCGATGGTCATATCTAGCACTTCTGCAATGTTTTTTCCTTTATACTTTACCTCAAGCGTCTCACGATTGTATCGCTTCCCTTTACAGATCTCACAAGGTACATACACATCAGGCAAAAAGTGCATCTCAATCTTGATGATGCCGTCGCCTCGGCAAGCTTCGCAGCGCCCGCCTTTAATGTTGAAGCTGAATCGACCCTTCTTATAACCGCGAACCTTCGCTTCATTCGTAGAGGAGTATAGATCACGTATATCATCAAATACACCTGTATATGTCGCTGGATTAGAGCGTGGTGTACGACCAATCGGAGATTGATCGATGTCGATGACTTTATCGATATGCTCTAAGCCACGGATTTCCTTATGTGCACCAGGTCGTGTTTTCGCACGGTTTAGATCGCGTGCCAACGTCTTATACAGAATCTCATTGACGAAGGTCGACTTACCAGAGCCGGACACGCCTGTAACAGCGACAAACACGCCTAATGGTATCTTTACACTTAGATTGCGTAGGTTGTTCTCCTTCGCTCCAACAACCTCGATCCAGCGATCATTGACCGCACGACGCTGCAGCGGAACCTCGATAAACTTTTTACCGCTTAAATACTGCCCCGTTAACGAAGCGTCATTCTCCATCAGCTCCTGCGGTGTACCCTGCGCAATAATCTGTCCACCATGAATCCCTGCCCCTGGTCCGATATCAACAATATAATCGGCAGCAAGCATCGTGTCCTCGTCATGCTCTACTACGATTAACGTATTACCTAGATCACGCATATGCAGCAGCGCCTCAATTAATCGGTCATTGTCACGCTGATGCAACCCAATGCTTGGCTCATCTAGAATGTAAAGCACGCCCATTAAGCTGGAGCCGATTTGCGTTGCAAGTCGAATCCGTTGTGCTTCCCCGCCAGATAACGTCCCTGCTGCACGGCTTAGCGTTAAATACTCAAGCCCTACATTATCTAGAAACCCAAGTCGACCTGATATTTCCTTAAGAATTAAGCCTGCGATCTGCATTTCCTTATCAGTCAGCTCTAAACTCTCGAAATAATTTCTAGCCTCTCCAATCGACAGGTCGGTTACATGGGAAATGTTTTGCTTATTAATCGTAACTGCAAGAGTTTCCTTGCGCAGACGCTGACCTTTACAGCTATGGCATGGCCTAGCGCTCATATAGCCTTCAATATGCTCACGCATCATCTCTGATGGTGTTTCACGATAGCGACGCTCAAGATTGTTAACAATGCCCTCGAAAGCGACAAACGCCTCCTTGCGTGCACCGAAATCATTTTCGTAGACAAAGCGCACCTTCTGTCCATCTGTGCCGTAGAGCAGCTTTTTCATCTGCTCGCTAGTCAGCTCACTAACAGGAACATTTTGCGGGATATTGTAATGCTCAGCAACGGATCTAAGAAACTGAGGATAATAGTTAGAAGTGCTTCCGGCCCATGCTAGAAAGGCGCCTTCCTCAATTGACTTGCTGTAATCAGGTATTAGCAGATCCGGATCTACGACCATCTTCACGCCTAGCCCATCACACTCCGGACAAGCACCATACGGACTATTGAATGAAAACATACGAGGCGCAAGCTCATCAATACTGAAGCCGCACTCCGGACAAGCGAGGTTAGAGCTGAACAGCAGCTCCTCGTTTTTCTCTTGACCCATTACATCAATGAGAACTCTGCCTTCCCCCAGTTCCAGCGCTGTCTCAATCGAATCCGCTAATCTAGACTCAATATCCGGCTTTACAATGATACGGTCGATAACAACCTCGATATTGTGCTTTTTATTTTTATCGAGTGTTATTTCCTCGCTCAGCTCGCGAATTTCACCATCTACACGTACACGCACATAGCCTTGCTTCTGCATGTCTGCAAGTAGCTTTATATGCTCTCCCTTACGACCAGACACGATAGGCGCTAGAATCTGCATTCTCGTTCGCTCTTCATACTCCATAATGCGATCAACCATCTGCTCTACCGTTTGTGATGTAATCTCAATACCGTGCGTCGGGCAGTGCGGCTTACCAACTCGAGCGAACAGTAGACGCAGATAGTCATAGATTTCGGTAACTGTACCCACCGTAGAACGGGGGTTACGGCTTGTTGTTTTCTGGTCGATCGAAATCGCCGGTGACAAGCCTTCAATCGAATCGACATCCGGCTTATCCATCTGGCCAAGAAACTGACGAGCATAAGCACTTAGAGACTCTACATAGCGGCGCTGGCCTTCCGCATAGATCGTATCGAAGGCTAGTGACGATTTTCCTGATCCACTCAAACCCGTTAAAACAACGAACTTATCTCTCGGGATCGTTACATCAATATTTTTTAGATTGTGCGCACGTGCGCCTTTTACGACAATTTTGTCATTTGCCACTCTTGCTACCTCCTACTATTGGTCCGCCTTCAATTCCAGCAAAGCATCACGAAGCTGTGCTGCACGCTCAAACTGCAGGTTTTTCGCTGCATCCTTCATCTCTGCTTCTAGGCGTGCGATTAAAGCAGTACGCTCCTTCTTGCTCAGCTTCTTATCACCATCAACGACATAGTCGGCTTTATCCTCAGCGACCTTCGTTGCTTCAATCACGTTATGCACTTGCTTGCGAATCGTTTGAGGGGTAATACCATGCTTTTCATTAAAAGCAATTTGCATTTCACGACGGCGCGCCGTCTCTTTTAACGCTTTATCCATCGAATCGGTAATCTTGTCACCATACATAATAACCATGCCCTCGCTATTACGCGCTGCACGTCCGATCGTCTGGATAAGGGAACGCTCAGAACGAAGAAAGCCTTCCTTATCGGCATCTAATATCGCAACTAAGCTGACTTCTGGAAGGTCAAGTCCCTCCCTCAGCAGGTTAATCCCGATTAGAACATCAAAGACACCTAAGCGCAGATCACGAATAATCGCTAACCGCTCCAGCGTTTTTATTTCAGAATGCAGATAACGAACCTTTAAGCCGACATCCTTCAAATAGTCCGTCAGGTCCTCTGCCATTTTTTTCGTTAGTGTCGTAACAAGCACACGCTCATCCTTAGAAATCCGCAGTTGAATCTCATGGAGAAGGTCATCGATTTGTCCCTTCGATGGACGTACCTCTATGATCGGATCAAGCAAGCCCGTTGGACGAATAATCTGCTCGACCATCTCTGGGCAATGCTCAAGCTCATAAGGACCTGGTGTTGCAGAAACGTAAATCAGCTGCTTCGTTTTCGCTTCGAACTCCTCAAAGCGAAGCGGACGGTTATCCATCGCACTAGGCAGGCGGAAGCCATGATTGACGAGCACCTCTTTACGTGCACGGTCGCCGTTGTACATCGCTCGGATTTGCGGCAGCGATACGTGTGACTCATCAATAACGACGAGCATATCATCTGGAAAATAATCGAACAATGTATAAGGTGTTGCTCCACGTTCTCTGAATGTTAGCGGCCCTGAATAGTTCTCGATGCCTGAGCAAAAGCCCATCTCCGCCATCATTTCCAAGTCATAGCGTGTCCGTTGCTCCAGACGCTGCGCCTCCAGCAGCTTTCCTTCACTTCGGAAATACGCTAATCTTTCCTCAAGCTCTCGCTCAATGTCGACCATTGCGCGCTTCATCGTTTCTTCTTGCGTAACGAAGTGGGATGCGGGGAAGATCGCAATATGATCGCGCGTGCCAAGCACCTCACCTGTCAACACATCAATCTCAACAATACGTTCAATCTCGTCACCGAACAGCTCGATGCGTACGGCATGCTCGTTGCTGGCAACCGGGAATATTTCAACAACATCGCCTCTTACGCGGAACGTACCGCGTGTAAAGCTAATATCGTTACGTTGATATTGAATCCCGACTAGCTCATGCAGAATCTCATTACGGGATTTTTCCATGCCAACGCGCAACGAAACGACCATGCTGCCGTATTCTTCTGGCGAACCTAAACCATATATACAAGATACGCTGGCCACAATAATGACATCACGTCGCTCAAACAGCGAGCTTGTCGCAGAGTGGCGCAGCTTATCTATCTCATCATTAATGCTGGAATCTTTCTCGATAAAGGTATCGGTTGACGGGATATAGGCTTCAGGCTGATAGTAGTCATAATAGCTGACGAAGTATTCTACCGCATTATTGGGGAAGAACGATTTAAACTCACTGCACAGCTGAGCTGCGAGCGTTTTATTGTGTGCGATAACTAGCGTCGGCCGCTGTACCTGCTGAATCACATTCGCTATCGTATACGTTTTGCCTGTTCCTGTTGCTCCTAGCAGCGTCTGGTGCCGCTTATTTTTCTCAAGTCCTTGTACAAGCTCCTTGATCGCCCTCGGCTGATCTCCTCTAGGTGCATAATCCGAAACAATTTCAAAAAGAGACATAGTTTCCTCCCGTCCAACTTACCTAATATATCTTCATTATGGTCAAAAACAGACCTTTTCAACAATGAGACAAACAGAATGTATGTTCTCATTTACCTATTATAGCCTTAAATATAGCAAAGCCGCAAGAGCTACACGATAATGGAGCTCTTGCGGCTTATTGGCGCAGTCTTACAATGAATTAGCTATGTCTGTACTTGCTGACATCGTCGCTTGTCTTCTAAGCTTGTTATGTCCGAATAGGGTGAATAACGACGGTTCACGATAATTCTCTAAATACTTGGCATGACCATCAGGTGCCATAATAATGCCTAGCTGGTGATGCTCGTCAGAAAATCTTGCTCGCTGTGCAAACTTTACATCTCCATTAACGTTTAGCAGCTCGAGCTTGCAGAATGCCGGATTAATCGACATCGCTTCATATAGCTCATCTAATGTATTTACGGCCTTTCCGTTCGCCTTAAGTACTGTATCACCCGCTTCTATTCCCATATGAACAGCAGGTGAATGCTCGACAATTGCCAGTACGCGCAGACCTTTATCTAATGGTCCATAGCGCGGAGAATACTTGCTTTCATGCCAATGATTAATCCAATGTACAAGTTCAAAGGAAAGCAGCATACCGATTGAAGCTACCCAAAGCAGCGGAGTTACCCACCAAGAAGCAATAGAGATCGTTAGAATCAGTACTGAGTAAACGAGCCACTGATTAGAAATACGCTTAATGAGCATAGCCGGACTGACGGAATGTGTCATGCCGGTTACACCGAGCAGCAACGGACAGGCGAGCAACAACCAAGCTCCCGTGCCAGCTGTTAAAAAGAATGGCTGAATGGCTTGGCTAGCAAATGATACCGCACCAGCCGTATCTGACGCTACAGGCATGAACAAAAAGATTGGTGCTGCCCAATAGCCCTGAAGCACATAGCCGCCGATCACCTTACCGCGCTTGCCTGACATATATATCGGGCTTACAAAATGCTTGCCTTGCCATCTAACTAAAAGCGATTGTGCTAGCGACATTAACGAAGCGACAACCAATATGCTTACGGGCTGTAGCTCAAGCAGTGACTGATAGATCTCCCCGACTACATCATTAAGCGTAAGCGGTCCGACCGCTTTAGCTGCCAAATGCAGTAGCGTAACGACGGAGGCGCTATACACAATACCCGCAAAGCGCAACCGAATCAGCATGAGTACGAGCGAAACGCCCCATAGCCACCACACGGTCGATGCAGAGAAGGTAAATCCGAGCAATACTGTAATGATAGATACAGCAATGGAGGCTATTGCCCCACCTATTAGCGCGTAAACGAACGGCTTTACCCAAGCTCGAAGTCTAACCGAGAACATCGCTCTTTCCAATCTGGTACGAAAGCTAAAAACAAGCAATAGAAAAATAAGCGACAAATAAAACACCGGATGCATTAGCAACGACAGCAATGCTTTCCCTATTAAAATGAGCCATAGCTCTACATGATTCAAAGCATACACCCTCTCATCATATGATGACGAAAACAAAAAAGGCGGTCTCTTATAGAAAGAAACCAACCTTTAAATCATTCGACACCTATTGATTATTTCCTGCCAGCTATTTCTATAGCCTTTTGCAGCTGAGGATCATTCGCTTTGTCTCGAATGAACGCAATGATCTTTTCTTCCAGCTTGGCAGATGTTTGCTTATTGATTACGCCCGTACTGCTGAGGGAATGATCCTTTTGGAATTTACGAACGGCCTCACTCGTTTTCTTGCTAAAGTAGCCATCCTCGCGATCAACGCTATATCCAAGCGTATCCAGCATAATTTGCGCACTGCGGATCTTTTCGCTTAGTTGATCTTCCTTCAGCTCCTCATCATCATTCAGATTCAGACGAGCGATACTGTAAACGAGTGGTGGCTCAACAACGATATTAGGTGTAACCCCTGTCTCATTGATCCAATTACCCTTAGGTGTTAGCCACTTAGCAATGGTCATCTTAATTAGTCCACCATCATCAAACAGCTGATTGTAGCTAACCTGAACCGTTCCCTTACCGTAGGTTTGCTCACCTACTACAGTCGCTCCCGCGCCTTCCTGTAAAGCACCTGCTAATATCTCAGATGCGCTGGCACTTCCACCATTGGTTAGCACAGCAATTGGATACTTCTTCTGCTCGCCACCAGTTGCATAGGTTTTATCCCGCTTGCCGGAACGACCTTCTACCTGAACAACGACAGTGCCTTCCTTCATCATCAGCTGAGCGATTTCCACGACATCCTGCAGCACGCCACCCGGATTGTTGCGAACATCAATCACTAAGCCCTTCAAACCTTTGTCTTCAAGCGCTGCGAGCTCTTCGGCAAATCGCTCTGATGTGTTTTGCGAAAACTGAGTGATTTCGATTAGACCAATGCCTTGCTCATCGATGTCGCTATATACCGTCTCGATATCAATATCATCTCGAATTAACACGACTGTAATCGCATCTGAATGTCCGCTTCGCATCACTTCCAGCTTTGCTTTCGTTCCTTTTTCTCCACGTATAAGCTCTACAGCTTCTTGTAGTGTTAGGCCAGCTAAGCTTTCTCCGTTCACTGATAAAATAATATCTTTCGCGAGCAGACCACCTCGCTCTGCAGGAGAGCCCTTGATTGGCGACACGACAACAACCTGACCGTTTTCTAGAGAAACCTCTGCTCCTATGCCAGAGAATGATCCCTCGATCGATTGTGAAAACCTATTTGCAACCTCTGCTTCCATATACACGGAATATGGATCATCCAGCGCATTCATCATGCCTGAGATCGCTCCATCAATCAACTTTTCTCGATCAATCTCCGTTACATAATTTGTTTGCAGCAGATCAAGCACCGTATTCAACTGCTTAAGCTCTGCTTCGGTCATTTGCGTGCCTTGATCAGTCGCCGCTGATGCGACAGACGTTGACGCTGCAACGGGAACCACCTCTTCCAGCTTGTCCGTTACAAACATCGTAACTAGGATCGTAGCGAAAACAGAAAGCGTAACGAGCATGGCTACCGTACGTCCTTTTACTTGCATCTACTTTACACCACCTATTCCTGTATACTCTGGCTAGACCAACTTAGTATATGACAATGACATTTCAAATATTTATCTATATCAACAATAACAACAAATCAAGAAGTCAACAAGTCAAATTCAATCAATAGGTTACGCGTTCGATAAGACAACAATAGGCGGTCTATTGGATAGACAGCCTACTGTGCAACAACCTATTTCAAGTAGTTAGACGGATTGACCGGAACCTCGTTTTTACGAACCTCAAAGTGCAAATGCGGTCCCGTAGAATTCCCCGTGCTGCCTACTAAAGCAATCTTATCTCCGCGCTTCACTTCCTCGCCTTCTTTAACAAGAATACCATTGTTTTTAATATGAGCGTATAACGTCCATAAGCCATTACCATGATCAATAATTACAGTATTGCCGTAACCGCTCGTGTATTTAGCAACGATAACAATCCCAGCTTCTGCCGCATAAATCGGTGTGCCTGATGGAGCACCAAAGTCCGTTCCGTTATGTGCCTTTTTCTTGCCTGTTATCGGATGTATTCTCATGCCAAAATTAGAAGTAACTCGATACTTAGAATCGATCGGCATACCTAGCTTTCCACCAGAATATGGATTAGCTAGACGCTTCTTCTCCGCATAAAGCTTAGATAGATCAGAGGCTATCTTAACTAGATTACGTTCCTCTTCTTCCGTAATTTCACTAAGCTCCTCGTGCAATTCGTGCAGCTCTTCATACTTCTTGCCAAGCTTTGTAATCAGCTCTTCCTTCTCTGCTTCCTTGTTAATCAATACTTGCTCTTCACGCTTAAGGTCCTCATACATCGCTTCAAGCTCGGCAAGCTGTGTCTCCACTTGCAGCTTCTTATCTTCTACTTCCTGCTGCGCATCTTTAAAGGAATCTAGCATTTCACGATCAGATTGAAGAATAATTTGCAAGGAATCGAATCGATCTAGAAAATCACTAAAGCTCGTAGCGCTTAACAGTACCTCAAGATAAGAAACGACACCATTGCTGTACATTAAGCGTGTACGCTTCTGCATCAGCTCGTCCTGCTTCTCAACCTGTGCAATGGCTTCTTCCAGCTCCTGCTCCGTTAGCTTTAGCTGTTTTTCTGCTTCATCTACTTTTGCTTCTGTTTTTTCTTTTTCCTTAGATAGCTCACGAATTTCTGCCATGAGCTTGTCACGTTCTGCTTCAAGCTGCGCCTTTTCGTCCGTCACTTGCTGCTGCTCTTTCGCTACACGCGCTGCTTCTGCAGCTGCTTCTTTTGCACGTTGCTCTGATGCAGCCTTTTCCCGATTCTTTTCTTCGATTTGCTTCGTAATCTGCGATGCAGTTGTGGCATAACTACTTGGTGAAAGTGCACTTAAGGACACAAGCAGTGCAGCAGTCAGCGTATATGCAGCTACCTTTTTCATGGACACGATTGTTTCACCTACACCTTCAAATATTTTCGAACAGACATCACACTACCCCAGATTCCAATAAAGGAGCCGAGGATAATCATCGTTAGCGACGTTAGCGCCATTACTTCCTTAACAGGCAGCAGCTGCATCGTTAAGAAAGACAGTTCATATTGAAAAGCATTAATAATTTGATCATATCCAATGAGTACAATGGCTGTTGTTAAGACAGAGGTAATGACCCCAATTAGGGCGCCCTCGACAAAGAATGGCCATCTAATAAATGAATTTGTTGCTCCAACCATTTTCATAATGCTGATCTCGCGCTGACGCGCAACAATCGTCATACGAATCGTATTGGAGATAAGCAGTACCGCTGTTATTGATAACGCAGCAACAACAATATAACCAGCATTACGAATGGCATCCGTTACCTTAAACAACGTTTCAACAATACCTTGACCATACTTTACATCCGCAACTGGAGAGGTCTCATAGGTTCCGGCGATGCTATGTATCTGATCTGCTACACTTTTTACAAGCTTAGGTTCAAATACTTCCACCGTAAAAGTAATCGGAAGTGGGTTGTTCTCGTTGTTATAGCCTTCAAGCCAATCACTATTATCTTCACCCATTCGATCACGTAGCTGGGCTAGTCCTTCTTCCTTGGACACATAAATTAGCTTGCTTACTTCAGGAATATTGCCTACCTGCTTTTGAAGGTCTGCAACTACATCTTCTGCGACGTCTGTTTCGAGAAACACTCGGATTTGAACTTGGCTTTCGATCTGTGAAGCCATTGCATTCATATTTAAAGCTAATAGTATAAATACTCCCAAAATTAAGAGAGAGATAAAAATCGAAGTAATAGAAGCAAAGGACATCCAGCCGTTACGCAGTATACTCTTGAAGCCTTCTCTAATGTGTCGTGTTAACGTGCTAAATTTCATATCCGTACTCCCCTCTTTGCTCATCGCGCACAATATTGCCATGTTCAATAGCAATGACGCGCTTGCGCATCGAGTTGACAATTTCTTTATTGTGCGTTGCCATGACAATGGTCGTCCCGCGGAAATTAATTTCTTCAAGTAGATTCATAATGTCTAAAGATGTATCTGGATCAAGATTTCCTGTCGGCTCATCCGCGACAATAACCGCCGGATTATTCACAATTGCCCGGGCAATAGACACCCTTTGCTGTTCTCCACCGGATAATTGGGACGGGAAGCTCTTATGTTTATGCTTTAATCCGACAAGTTCCAGCACTTCCATCGTACGCTTCTTAATCACCTTCCGAGGCGCTTCAATAGCTTCCATAGCAAAGGCTACATTTTCATAGATTGTTAGTTTCGGTAAAAGTCTAAAGTCTTGAAAGATAACGCCAATGTTACGGCGTACGTACGGGATTTTGCGCTGCTTCAGCTTCCCGATATTAAAGCCATTCACGAAGATCTCACCTTTTGTCGGGATTTCCTCGCGGTAAATCAGCTTCATGAAGGTAGATTTCCCTGCCCCTGAAGGTCCAACTAAGTAAACGAACTCATTTCGATCTATCTTGACCGACACTCCGTTAAGTGCACTCGTACCGTCGGCGTACGTTTTCCATATATCGTGCATTTCTATCACGCTATCACATCCTGTAAAAAGTTCAATACTATATGTTCGACAGGTTATGTCTAATTCCTTCAAGGTTCTCCGATGATTAGCCAATTTTCACTTTTCTAATTTTTCTCATTTAAGACATTGCGATGTCGAAATCGACAGCATACAAGCGGCAAAGGCTGCGTAATGTGGTGAGTGGACTGCTTCTTAGGTGTTGTACCGTTACCTGACCTTGTCTTCAGCTGCACTATTTCTTGAGGCTTGCATCTCGTATCCTTCATGCACCAACTACC
The DNA here is from genome assembly GCF_038004245.1 of Paenibacillus sp. FSL W7-1287. Taxonomy (NCBI): domain Bacteria; kingdom Bacillati; phylum Bacillota; class Bacilli; order Caryophanales; family Paenibacillaceae; genus Paenibacillus; species Paenibacillus sp. FSL W7-1287. Next base: position 284,480 of record NZ_JBBORD010000001.1, read on the forward strand.
TGCAATGCACCGCCGTATGACTTCTTGTGAGCGTTACTGCGAGTTATTCTTCTAGTGGTGTTGCATCAACTGCTTGCCGCTTGCGCCGTTACGAACTACAATATTGTTCCAATCGCTGTTGTTCGCGGATTTCTATTATTGATTCTTGTGGTAGAAATCCGCAAACAAAGGCGAACGCTTCGCTTTTCCACAACATCGTTGTTCTCCACTAACTCGGGGGAGAACCTTTATCCAAACAAATAAATACCCAGCTCCCATCCTTAGAAAGAAGGTTAGCTGGGAACAAAAAAAGATCCCTATAGCCTAGGAATCTTTTCATAATTCTTTTAGTCGCTTAAATGTCTCTATATAAACTTCATTATCCTCTCTTTTACCGACGACAATAATCTCAGCAATTTCTGCTTTATCTCCAACAATCCGATATACAATTCGAATACCAGCTTTACGAAACTTTATTTTTCTACAACCAATTAACTTTAATCCATGCTTACTTGTTAACTCTTCACCAAGTACATCAGCACGTTCTTCCATTTTAGCGAGTGCAACATTAACAAGTTTTTTAATGGAACCATCAAGATTTTTATACTCAATTCTTGCTTCTTCTATAAACACTACTTCAAACTTTTTAACCATAACTATTCAAATAATTCCGCATCTGAAATATTGTTTGGATCGATGCTACGGAATTCTTCGTATTCAGTATCACTTAGAACATCTTTCACGCTATATCGAAGGGTCGTTCTATCGGCTGTTTCAAGACGTCGAGCAATCTCTAGTTCCCAAGTCAATTCTCTTAAAGCTTGAAGTTCCATATACATTTCTTCATATACTTTATAATCCAGCACAACCGTATCCACACAATTGTTTTCTGAAATGAATTGTGGAAGCTGTTTAGCTTTTTTTCTTATTTCTCCAAAACGTTTGGAAGCATAAGTGGCAGAATTAACTTGATCAACATTAAAGCGTGGTTTGTCTATTACAATCCCCACCTTTCATTCTCCTCCCTTCATCATACGCAACCTTTTCATAAAGTATACAATTTAAACCGTAAAATTGGTAGTACGATCATACTCATTATGTTAAGGAGACTATACACAGAAAAACGAGCATCAGCTTTGAGGCTGATGCTCGTTTTTCTTCTATTCGTTAACCTCTCATTTGGCTGCCTTAGGCAGTTGGAGGTACGATTTCACATATAAATGTCGTACTTATTGCGAACGCTCTAGATATTCCGCTACCCACGCAGCAGTAGTCTGCATCGCTTGCTCCGCACGTGCTATAGCTGCTTCTACCTGTGGCTTCGCAGTACCGCCGTATACGTTACGCGCGTTAACCACTTGCTCTGGCTGCAGAACCTCGTAGATACGATCATCGAACAGCTCTGAGAATTGCTTGAACTCATCAAGCGAGAGATCAAGCAAGTATTTATTGTTTTCGATACAGTACAGCACGGTTTTACCGATGACTTCATGCGCTTGACGGAACGGTAGTCCTTTGTTAACAAGGAAATCCGCAATGTCTGTAGCGTTAGAGAAGTCTTGGTTAACTGCTTGACGCATGCGACCTTGGTTCACCTTCATCGTCGCGATCATTGGCGCAAACAGCTGCAATGCACCTTGCAGCGTTGTTACGGTATCGAACATGCCTTCTTTATCCTCTTGCATATCTTTGTTATACGCAAGCGGCAAAGATTTCAACACGGTCAATAGCCCCATTAGGTCTCCGTAGACGCGACCTGTTTTACCACGGACTAGCTCCGGTACGTCAGGATTTTTCTTCTGCGGCATAATGCTGCTGCCCGTACAGAATGCATCATCCAGTTCAACGAAGCTGAATTCGGTGCTAGACCACATAATCAGCTCCTCGCTTAGGCGAGATAGGTGCATCATAATGATCGAAGCATCCGCTAAAAACTCTAGAATAAAGTCACGATCACTTACAGCATCGAGGCTGTTCTCATACACTCGATCAAACTTCAGCTGCTCTGCAACAAAATGGCGGTCGATCGGGAACGTCGTTCCTGCAAGCGCACCTGCACCAAGCGGAAGCACATTGATGCGCTTATAGCTATCCTGCAAACGCTCGATGTCGCGACCAAACATGGACACGTAGGCCATCATATGATGAGCGAACAGAATCGGCTGCGCACGCTGTAGATGTGTATAGCCTGGCACAATCGTATCGATATTTGCTTTCGCTTGTCCAATCAATGCTTCCTGCAGCTTGCGCAATAGCTCAACAAATTCAACGACGCGCTTACGAAGCCATAGATGCATATCAGTAGCGACCTGATCGTTACGGCTGCGGCCCGTATGCAGCTTACCGCCTACTGGTCCAACATCCTCGATAAGCGCCTTCTCGATATTCATATGAATATCTTCATCGCTGACAGAAAATTGTTGTTCTCCTGCTTTAATCCGATCAAGCACGCGTAGTAAGCCCGCTTTTATCGTTTCTACATCCTCCTGTGGCAGGATGCCTTGCTTGCCAAGCATCGTCACATGCGCCAAACTGCCTTGGATATCCTCCTCAGCAAGCGCTTTGTCGAAAGTAATGGATGCTGTATATTCTTCAACTAATTGGTCCGTTTTCTTCGTAAAACGTCCACCCCAAAGCTTGCTCACGTGTTAACTCCCTTCCTATAACAAGTGATATAAGCTGAACAACTAGCTTCTTGAAGCAGAATGTGAAATGATTCTGAAGAAGCGAAGCGGTCGCCTTTGTCCACAAATTTCTACTTTGAATTTTAATCATAGAAATTTGGGGGACAACAGCGATCGTAAGAATATTTCACAGTCTGCCCAATTACCAGTTCAGCTTATATCGCGTCGTTTAATTTATTTATTCTGATTCACACCTGCAGAAACCTTCAAGCGAAGTGCATTTAGGCGAATAAAGCCTGTTGCATCGCCTTGATCGTAGGCTTGAGAAGGATCTGCTTCCATCGTTGCAATATCAGGATTGTATAGACTGACTGGACTCTTCACCCCAGCACCGATAACATTGCCTTTATATAGCTTCAGGCGAACAACACCTGATACGTTTTTCTGAGACTCTGTAACAAGAGCTTGAAGCGCCAAGCGTTCAGGCGCAAACCAGAAGCCGTTATATACAAGCTCACTGTATTTAGAGATTAAGGAATCACGCAAGTGCATCACTTCGCGATCCATCGTTAATGATTCCATCTTGCGATGAGCAGTAAATAGAATCGTCCCACCTGGTGTTTCATATACACCGCGGCTCTTCATACCAACGAAACGGTTCTCAACCATATCTACACGGCCGATACCATGCTTGCCGCCAAGCTCATTTAGCTTATCCATCACTTGCAGCGGAGTCATTGCCTCGCCGTTAATCGCTACGCAGTTACCTTGCTCAAACTCAAGCTCAACGTATTCTGCTTCATCAGGAGCACGCTCAGGTGATACGCTCAGCACGTACATCTCTTCGTTCTCCTCAGCACTTGGATCAAACCAAGGATCCTCTAGCATACCGCTCTCAAAGCTGATGTGTAGAAGGTTACGGTCTGTAGAATATGGCTTCGCAGCGGATGCCGTTACAGGAATACCATGCTTTTCTGCAAATGCGATCATCTCTGCGCGACCTGGGAAGTCGTTACGGAATTGCTCAGAGCGCCATGGGGCAATGATTTCAATCTCTGGAGCAAGTGCAGCTACGCCAAGCTCAAAGCGAACCTGGTCATTTCCTTTACCTGTTGCGCCGTGAGCGATGTACTTCGCACCTTCTGCGCGAGCAATCTCTACCATGCGCTTCGCAATAAGTGGACGTGCAATGGACGTACCAAGAAGGTATTGACCTTCATACATCGTACCCGCTTGGAACATTGGGAAGATAAAGTCCTTAGCGAACTCTTCCTGCAAATCATCGATGTAGACTTTAGAAGCACCTGTCTGTATTGCTTTTTCCTCAAGTCCGTCTAGCTCTTCCTTTTGACCGATGTCTGCTGTGAAAGCAATAATTTCTGCGTCGTACGTTTCCTTTAACCATTTCAAAATAATAGACGTATCCAAACCACCTGAATAGGCTAATACAATTTTATCCTTTGCCATGTTGAACCACTCCTCCTATATTAAGACATAATCGCAGCCATAATCGCTTTTTGCGCATGGAGACGATTTTCTGCCTGATCAAAAATAATAGAATGCTCACCGTCAATTACACTTTCCGTTACCTCTTCGCCGCGGTGTGCAGGTAAGCAATGCATAAACATAAAGTCTGGGCTTGCGAGCTTTACTAGCTCATCATCGATTTGATAGTTAGCAAAGGCGATTTCGCGCTCTTTCTGCTCTGCTTCTTGACCCATGCTTGCCCATACGTCGGTATAGATGAAGTTCGCGCCTTCAATCGCTTCCTTCGGATCACGGCACACAACGATTTTCGCACCTGTTTCCTCAGCGACTGCAAGCGTCTGAGCAATAATGTCCTCATCTGGCTCATAGCCTTCAGGTGTAGCAATCGACATGTCAACGCCAAGCTTAGCCGCACCCATCATCAACGAGTGTACCATATTGTTACCATCGCCAATGTACGCAAGCTTCACGCCGTCAAAGGAGCCGTGCTTCTCATAAATCGTCTGAAAATCAGCCAACGCTTGGCATGGGTGAGATAGATCTGTTAAGCCGTTAATAACAGGAATCGTAGCTCCACGAGCAAGCTCAACCACATTACGATGCTCGAACGTACGGATCATTATGCCATCCAGGTAGCGAGAAAGCACTTGTGCGGTATCTAGAATCGTTTCACCGCGACCAAGCTGTAGATCATTGCCGCTTAGGAATAAGCCCTGCCCGCCAAGCTGATAGATCCCAACCTCGAAAGATACGCGAGTACGAGTGGATGATTTCTCGAAAATAAGACCAACCGTTTTTCCTTTAAGCGGTTGATGAGGTTGACCTGCCTTCTGCTTTTCCTTCAGCTCAATGGCTAGCTCGATCAGGTACTGAATCTCATCTGGTGTATAATCAACAAGCATCAAGAAGTCTCTGCCCTTCATGCTTTGTGCAATTTCCTCTTTGCTTCTTACCATATGTAAACCCTCCATTTACTAAACAAGACTAAAGCTGATGCGCATCGCACGCATCAGCGTATAACGAGCAATCTATATCTTTTAGCGCTTTGATAAAATCGCTGATAGTATCGAAACCGCTTGATCAATCTCTTCATTCGTTACGAGCAGGTTCGGCAGCAAGCGGATTACGTTCGGGCCAGCTGTAATGACAAGCAGTCCTTGCTGCTGGGCCTCAACGATAAGATCAGCAACCGGTTCTTTGCATTCAATACCAACAATAAGTCCTAAGCCGCGGATGTCTGTTACAAACGAATTTCCTTGCAGCTTCGCGCGCAGCTGCTCTGTCAAATATGCGCCTTGCTTCGCAGCATGCTGAGGAACGTTGTCTCCAACGATCGTCTCTAGCGTTGCCTTAACAGCTGCAGTTGCAATTGGCGTTCCTCCGAAGGTGGAGCCATGGCTGCCTGCCGTGAATGCGTCACGAAGTTCTTCCTTCGCTGCCATCGCACCAACTGGAAAGCCACTTCCAAGACCTTTAGCCATTGTGAAAATATCCGGCTCAATACCGAAATGCTCATAGGCAAACAGCTTACCCGTTCTTCCGATACCTGTCTGAATCTCATCCACAATAAGCAGAATTCCTTCAGCCTTGCATAGCTGAGCAACCGCTTGAATATAGTCACGATCTACAGGATGAATCCCACCCTCAGCCTGCACCATCTCGAGCATAATCGCCGCTGTCTCAGATGTAATGGCCGCCTTCAATGCAGCAAGATCATTGAGCTGAATATGCTTGAAGCCAACAGGCAGCGGCCCGAAGCCTTCCTTCACCTTATCCTGTCCGGTCGCAGTTAACGTTGCTAATGTGCGTCCGTGGAAGGACTGATGGAATGTAATAATCTCATAGCGTCCGCTGCCTTTAACCTTCTGCTGATAGCGGCGTGCCAGCTTAATCGCTGCCTCATTCGCTTCCGCTCCCGAATTACAGAAAAACACAGCATCTGCACAGCTATTGTCTGTAATTAGCTTTGCTGCTTCCGCTTGATTAGGGATTTGGAATAGATTAGAGATATGCCATAGCTGATCCAGCTGAGCAACCAGCGCTTCCTTTACAGCCTTAGGTGCATGACCTAAGTTCGTTACCGCAATCCCGCTCATGAAATCCAAATATTTGTTGCCTTCACTGTCCCATAGCCAGCTGCCTTCACCCTTAACAATAGCCTGCGGGTATCTAGCATAGGTTGGAAACAACGACTGACCTGTCGCTTCAATTGTCTCCTGACTCATAACGAACACCTCTCTATTGCTTAATGATCGTACCAACTCCGCCTGCCTTAACAGCCTGCGTCAGCACACCTTCCTGTGCACCACTAACGATAACAACCTCTTGCACATCGCCTTGAAGGCATTGAATCGCTGCACGTACCTTTGGAATCATGCCACCGTAGATTTCACCACTAGCAATCATCGCCTCAACGTCTGCAACTGTGACACTTGGAAGTGTAACCTTTTCACCATCTATTGTTTTCATTATGCCCGGGACGTCCGTTACAACGATCATACGCGATACACCTAGCTCTGATGCAACCGCACCCGCAGCCGTATCCGCATTAATGTTGTAGCGCTGTCCGTTCTCATCGATGCCAATTGGAGCAATGACTGGGATATAGCCCATGCTCATAATTCCTTCTACAATTGTAGCATTAACATGCGTCACATCTCCAACGAAGCCGATCTCCGCACTATTGGCAACAGGCTGCGCTTGAATGAGCATTCCGTCTACGCCAGATAGGCCAATCGCCTGTGCCCCGCTTGATTGCATCTTGCGTACGATTTCCTTGTTGATTCGGCCAGCTAGCACCATCTCAACAACATCGAGCACCTCATCGTTCGTTTTACGCAAGCCTTGAACAAATTCCGTCTCGATCCCGAGCTTATCCAGCGTTTCCGAGATCGCTGGTCCACCGCCGTGCACGATAACAGGGGCTACCCCATCCTGCTGCAGCTGTCGCAGCTCTGCAAAAAAGCTGCTAGGCAAAGCCGCCAGCGTACTGCCGCCGCATTTCATAACAAAGCGCTGTTTAGACATGTTTCTTCCTCCTAACTACGTGCGATATGCTGCATTAATTCGAACGTAGTCGTACGTCAAATCACAGCCCCACGCCTTTGCTTTTCCGTTATCCATATTAAGCTGAACAGAGATCACTACTGTATCTCCTTGTAAGTATTCCAAAGCCGCTTCCTCATCAAAGGCCACCGGAGAAGATTGACGCAGTGTAACGATATCACCTAGTGCAATATCGACCGTATCAGGATTAACTGGCTGACCAGCGCGTCCTACTGCTGCAATAATCCGACCCCAGTTCGCATCTGCGCCAAATACCGCTGATTTCACAAGTGATGAGCCTATAATCGTTTTAGCGATTGCTTGCGCCGCTTCATCGCTTGTTGCACCTTCAACGCGAACCTCTACGAGCTTCGTAGCCCCTTCACCATCACGTGCAATCGCTTTTGCCAAGTGTACACAAACATGCGTCATCGCCACGCGGAATGCTTCCCAATCAGGATGGGCTTCATTCAGCGTATTATTGCCCGCTAAACCGCTCGCCATCGCCACGAGCATATCGTTCGTGCTCGTATCGCCATCCACCGTAATCATATTAAAGCTGAGATCGGTTACTTGACGAAGCAGCAGCTGTAGCGCTTCTGGCTCGATGCTCGCATCGGTCGTTACAAAACCAAGCATCGTTGCCATGTTCGGATGGATCATACCAGAGCCCTTTGCAGCTCCACCAATGCGTACCGTTTTGCCGTCAATAACGAGCTCTACTGCAATGGTTTTCTTCACGAGATCTGTTGTCAGAATCGCTTGGCTAAAATCCTCCGCCCCTTGCTCACTCGCTTCAAGCTTCGCAGGCAGCTGAGAGATCCCTGAGCGCACGCGGTCCATTTTAAGCAGCTCGCCGATAACCCCAGTAGAAGCAACCGCTACATCCTCATGTGCAACACCAATGATATCTGCAAATACGTTTCGCATTTCATAAGCGTCTGCTTCACCTTGCTTACCTGTGCATGCATTCGCATTACCGCTATTAACGATGACTGCACGGAGCATGCCGCTGCTGTTGATGCTCTCGCGTGTTACTTTGATTGGCGCTGCTTGAAATACATTTGTCGTATAGACCGCTGCTGCCGCTGCTGGCACTTCACAGACAATGGCTCCAAGATCGTGGCGATCTGTTTTTTTCAATCCGCAATGCAAGCCGCCTGCTGAAAATCCTGACGGGAAGGTTACAGAGCCTTCCTCTACAATCGTAAACTGCCCTTCTGCCATATACACTCGATCTCCTTATCGTTAAGGGTATACAGGAACAAATTGCAAGCCTAGCGTTTCGTCCCAACCCATCATTAGATTCATATTTTGAATGGCCTGACCTGCTGCACCCTTCACCAAATTATCGATGACAGAAATAATGGTCACGCGATTCGTGCGCTTGTCGACAGAAAAACCAATATCGCAATAATTCGAGCCCCACACCTCTTTCGTCGCAGGCCATTGACCTTCAGGACGAATTCGAACAAATGGACGACCTTCGTAATATTGCTCATAGTGCTTAATAAGGTCTGACTCGGTTACGTTTTGGTTAAGCTTGGCATAGATCGTCGCCATAATTCCGCGCGTCATTGGGACAAGATGTGTTGTAAAGCTTACTGTTACCTGCTCATCTGCCACCTGCGACAGCACCATCTCGATCTCAGGAATATGCTGATGATGATTAATCTTATATGCTTTAAAATTCTCGTTAAGCTCAGAATAATGTGTACCAAGCGAAGCACCTCGACCCGCTCCAGACACGCCTGACTTCGCATCGATAACTAATGTATTGTGATCAATAAGCCCGCCCTGCAATGCAGGTACGATACCTAGCAGCGTTGCCGTAGGGAAGCAACCAGGATTAGAAATGAACGGCGCATCCACGACCGTATCTCCGTAAACCTCCGCTAGACCAAACACCGCTTGATCCAAATGCGCTTGCTCTGCTGCAGGCTTTTTATACCACTGTTCATAAACGTCACGATCCTTAATACGGAAATCTCCAGATAGATCAATCACCTTTAAGCCTGCTGCAATATATTGCGGTGCAAGCTTTGAAGCTACACCTGCTGGTGTCGCTAGAAATACAAGATCAGCCTTCTGCTTAATTAGCTCAGGATCCACATCGTCAAGCACTTCCTCACGAATCCCCTGCAAATGAGGATAGCCCTCCGTAATAAGCGAGCCTGCGCTCGAGGATGAAATGACCGAAGTGATCTCTGCATTCGGATGAGACTGCAGCAGTCTCATTAACTCCACACCGCCATATCCAGTAGAACCAACAATTGCAATTCTCAGCTTGTTAACCATGTCTTTACCGCTCCCCTTCAGCACCCATTATGAGGTTGTTCAAAAAGCCGGGCAAGCTTTTTGAACATAAACTTTATTATATTAAAGCTATCACTAGCTCTTTTAGAACATTTATAGATTGATAGTATCACTACACTATTTTACAATAGTTGGCCATGAAAATGAATATGCATAACATTGTATTATTATACATTGCGACTTATAAAAATACAACGCGCATTTTCATCCATTTTTCAAGCCTCTTATTGATATGTTTTGAAGCCTTTGCCGAACACTTCAGCCGTATTGCTGATAATAATAAATGCATTAGGATCATGTCTCGCCACTGTTTTCTTAAGTCTAACAACCTCATGCTGCGATACAACCACCATCATGACATTGCGATCCTGCCCCGTATAGCCGCCTTCGCCCTTAAGATTGGTTAAGCCGCGATCTAGATCGTTCAAGATAAGCGGCTGCAGCTCCGCCGTTCGATCACTAATAATAAATGCGACTTTAGAGAGCTGAAGACCATTTTGCGCGAAATCAATCGTCTTGCTTGTAACAAATAAAGAAATTAATGCGTAAAGCGCAACCTCTGGCGATATAATAATCGCCGTACCGATAATGACTGCACCATCAAAGCATATAACCGCCAAATGATATGGAATGCCTGTAAGCTTATGCAGCATTTGAGCAGCAAGATCTAAGCCCCCTGTTGAGCCCCCGCCTCGAAACACTATCGCAAGACCAAGACCAACTCCAATCCCGCCGTAGATCGCAGCGAGTAAAGGATTGTGAGTCGGTGCAGGAATATAAGAGGTGAGCAATACGAAAAGTGGGAATACAACCGAGCCGAGGATCGACTTCGCGCCAAACTTTTTACCTAGCACAACAATTGCCGCAAGGAAAAGTGGAATATTAAGCACCCACTGCGTCACAGCAGGCTGCACTCCCGCGACACGCTCGACTAGCACAGATATACCCGCTACTCCGCCAGATGCAATGCCGTTCGGCAGCAGGAACAGGTTAAAGCTAGTTGCGAGTATGAATGATCCAAGCATCACCTGTGCAATATTCAATATGATGTGCATGGTGGGTGACAATGTCTTTCGATTACGTTTCATATGTATTTCCTTCCTTCCAGCTTTGATCACGATGTAATGCGATGTAGCGGACTCGACTTCGAATATTGAACTCAGCTAGTCCTTCCGGTGCTCACGTACCAATTACCGTACGCTGCGCTCCTCGATCTCTAGCTTTATCCAATCTTCTTGGTGCTGAAAGCTGGAACCTGCTTTGTTCACGATGTGGTACTGGGAGATTATTCGACGTCGAATATTGAACTCTACGCTTCCGACGTATGTTTTCTCCGAAAACATTGTAGGTGCTCACGTACCAACAACAAGCGAATGCTTCCGAAGTCATTTTCTGAGAAAATGTGTAGCTGCGCTCCTCAGTTCCTAGCTTTATCCAATCTTCTTGGTGCTGAAAGCTGGGAACCTGCTTTGTTCACGATGTATTACTGAACGTCTAATCGGCATCGAGTATTGAACTCAGCCGAGATCTCCGGTGCTCACGTACCAACTACGTACGCTGCGCTCCTCAGTTCCTAGCTTCATCCAATCTTCTTGGTGCTGAAAGCTGGAACCTGCTTTGTTCACGAACTAAAAAGGGAGAGCTGCACATTAATGTGAAACTCTCCCCATAACGATTAGCTTTGCTGTTTAATTTGACTGCGAAGATACCCATCGATAAATGGATCCAAGTCTCCATCCATCACTGCTCCAATATTTCCTGTCTCTACAGAGGTACGATGATCCTTAACCATGCTGTACGGATGGAACACGTAGGACCGAATCTGACTTCCCCAAGCAATCTCGGATTGCTCACCGCGAATTTCTGCAAGATGTTTCATTTGTTCTTCAATCTTACGTTCATAAAGCTTGGAGCGAAGCATTTTCATCGCTCGATCGCGGTTGGCAATCTGAGAGCGCTCTTGCTGGCAAGCAACAATGATCCCGGATGGAATATGCGTAATACGTACAGCAGACTCTGTCTTGTTGACGTGCTGCCCGCCGGCGCCGCTTGCACGGTACGTATCTACCTTCAAGTCCTCTGTACGAATCTCAATCTCGATCGTATCATCAATTTCTGGAACGACATCACAGGATACGAAGGACGTATGACGACGACCAGCCGAGTCGAATGGAGAGATGCGCACTAAACGGTGTACACCTTTCTCCGCTTTTAGATAGCCATAAGCATTGTAGCCTTTGATCAGTATGCTGACGCTTTTAATACCAGCTTCATCACCAGGCAAGTAATCGAGCAGCTCTACCTTGAAGCCACGATGCTCAGCCCAGCGCGTATACATGCGGTACAGCATCATCCCCCAATCCTGAGATTCCGTACCACCAGCGCCTGGATGAAGCTCCAGAATTGCATTTAACTTGTCGTAAGGCTGATTCAGCAGCAGCTGCAGTTCAAAATCTGAAAGCTTACTTGATAAAGCAGCTACACCTTCCGTAAGCTCACCAGCCATCTCCTCATCCTGCTCTTCCTCGACCAGTTCAAGCATCATTTCTAGATCCTGCTGCTCATTTTGCAGCTTCGTGTATTCCTCAACAACTGATTTCACGGCATTAAGCTCTGATATGATCGACTGTGCACGATCATTGTCATCCCAGAAATCAGGCATCGACATTTTCTCTTCGAAGTTAGCAATCATCTCTTGCTTAAGCTCTAAGTCAAAGAGACCCCCTAAGTGTCTCTAGTCTTGTAACCATCTCGCGAAGCTCTTGCTTTACTGTTACATCTATCATCATATATCGAACTCCTATAATTTTTCAGCGCTGCGCTTAAACCCTCCATCGCTCGAACCTTCCTTCGTCAGGAGGTCGCTTATGGAGGGTTTAAGCTTCGCTGTAGCAATTGTTTTTTGAATGTCCACTTCAATAAAGGTACAATGCTCGGTATACTTCCCTGAAGGCGCATCGTCAGTCGTGATTTTTGAACTACCGCTTCCAATATAAGCTCAAATATTCGGCTTTCAGGACCAAAAAGATGGGACGATACTAGAAACAGAAGAGCACATCGTACGTTTTTGGTACGTGAGCAACGGAGCTTTCGGTTGAACCCCATCTTCGAAGTCGAGCATGCTTCCCTGAAGGCGCATCGCCATCAAAGTCGGATATTTGAGCTACCTCTTCCAATAAAGGTTCAAAAACTCGGCTTTCAGGACCAAGAAGCTTGGACGCTAGTAGAAAACGAGGAGCGCAACGTACGTTTTTGGTACGTGAGCACCGAAGTTTTCGCTAGCGTTCAAGATTCGACGTCGATTATGCTACTGCGCACATATCACCGTCATCAAAGTCGTGCTTTTTGAACTACCCCTCTATTTGCCGTGACACTGTTTGTATTTCTTGCCGCTCCCACACGGACACATGTCATTGCGTCCTACGCGCTCTTCGCGACGAACTGGACGCTTCGCGCCGTCTTCACCGCCACCGCTTGTAGAAGAGGTTTGACCCTTCACAACCTCTTGACGCTCAAGGTTGCTTTCTACTCTAGCCTTCATAATGTACTTGGCTACTTCTTCCTGAATCGATTCAGTCATCACCTGGAACATTTCGAAGCCTTCAAACTGATATTCGCGAAGCGGATCTGTACCGCCATATGCACGAAGGTGGATACCTTGACGCAAATGATCCATAGCATCGATATGATCCATCCACTTAGAGTCTACCGCGCGTAGTACCACGACCTTCTCAAACTCACGCATCGTTGTTTCGCCTAGCTGTTCCTCGCGCTGATCGTATATGTTAACAACTAGATCATAGATGACGTCGATCATTTCTTCTTTTTCTTTGCCCCACAGCTGCTCACGAGTCAAGCTGCCTTCATCAAGCAAATTAGCATGTACATAATCAATAATAGCCTGTAGATCCCACTCTTCCGGAATGTCACCCACACAATGCGCTTCTACTGTACGTTCAATGACTGGCTTGATCATATTCATAACTTCATCACGAATATTATCTGACTCTAGTATGTCACGGCGCTGTTTATATATAACCTCGCGCTGTTGATTCATAACATCGTCATATTGAAGTACGACTTTACGTGTATCAAAGTTGTTACCCTCTACACGTTTTTGTGCAGATTCTACAGCTCTTGTGATCATACGACTTTCAATCGGTTGGTCCTCATCAAGACCAAGACGATCCATCATCGACATAATGTTTTCTGCTCCGAAACGGCGCATCAGCTCATCTTCTAGTGACAAATAGAATTGAGATGAACCCGGGTCACCTTGACGACCCGCACGACCACGAAGCTGGTTATCGATACGACGGCTCTCATGGCGCTCTGTACCAATAATATGCAGACCACCAATATCCGCGACACCTTCACCAAGGATAATATCTGTACCACGACCGGCCATATTCGTAGCAATCGTAACAGAACCAGGCTCGCCCGCACGAGAGATAATCTCCGCTTCCTCGGCATGGAATTTCGCATTAAGCACCTTGTGCTTCACACCGCGACGCTTCAGCATCTCAGAGAGCACTTCAGAGTTCTCAATGGAAATCGTACCTACAAGAACTGGTTGATTGTTTTTATGACGCTCCACGATCTGCTCAACAACCGCTTTGAATTTACCTGCGACCGTTTTATATACGACATCCGCCATATCCTGACGAATATTCGGACGATTAGTTGGAATTTGAATAACATCAAGTCCGTAGATTTTACGGAACTCCTCTTCCTCTGTTTTCGCAGTACCGGTCATACCAGCTAATTTGCGATACATACGGAAGTAGTTCTGGAACGTAATCGTTGCCAGAGTCATACTTTCATTCTGAACCTTAAGCTCTTCCTTTGCCTCAATCGCCTGATGAAGACCATCACTGTAGCGACGACCAGCCATTAGACGACCTGTAAATTCATCAACGATGACAACTTCTTCATTCTCCACGACATAATCAACGTCGCGCTTCATAATATAGTTAGCTTTTAACGCTTGCTGAATGTGATGGTTGATCGTTACATTGGCATGATCAAATAGGTTCTCAATACCGAAGGCGCGCTCCGATTTAGAAACCCCTTCTTCTGTCAGCATCACATTTTTCAGCTTCACATCAATTGTAAAGTCTACTTCTTCCTTCATACGCGATACAAGACGCTGCGCAGCATGATACAGCTCTGTAGACTTAGCAGCTTGTCCAGAGATAATAAGCGGTGTTCTCGCTTCATCGATTAGAATGGAGTCGACCTCGTCAATAATCGCGAAAGAAAGTGGACGCTGAACCATTTGCTCTTTGTACAGCACCATATTGTCACGCAAGTAATCGAAGCCAAATTCATTGTTCGTACCGTACGTAATATCGCAAGCATAGGCCTCTTGCTTCTGCTCATGTGTCAGACCATGCAGGTTACAGCCAACCGTTAGACCTAAAAATTCATACAGCTGACCCATCAATTGACTATCACGCTCAGCCAGGTAGCCGTTGACGGTAATCACGTGTACCCCTTTACCTGCAAGTGCGTTCAAGTATACAGGAAGTGTAGCAACAAGTGTTTTACCTTCACCTGTTTTCATCTCTGCAATTTTTCCGTCATGCAGAACCATACCACCAAGCAGCTGTACATCAAAGTGACGCATGTTCAGTACGCGCTTAGATGCTTCACGTGCCGTTGCAAATGCTTCAGGTAGTATGTCGTCCAATGTTTCTCCCTTAGCAAGTCTTGCTTTAAATTCATCCGTTTTCGCACGCAGCTGCTCATCCGACAGTGCTTGATATTGCGGCTCAATGTTATTTATGTGCTCAACGACTTTGGATAGTCGCTTGATTTCTTTCTCGTTATAGTCACCAAATATCTTCTTTACTAATCCGAGCATGGCTTTCCCCTTCCGATTATACGTCTTATGGTTAAGATTTTAACAGTTTGTTGCAGTAATCGCAATGTATTGCACTGTGGTAATACCAGCTGAACCAAGTATTGGCAGGGTTTTATATCCATTCGATATATATAAGGATAACTTTCATTGCTGTTGTTTTCAAAATGTCGGGGCACGAATATATATAAATATGTAGTGATTTATAAGAAAAACTAACCCTTTAAACTACAAATGAGCAAGAATCGGGCTTGCTGCACCCGACCTTGCTCATGATCATATTATGTTTATTATTGTTGTTCAATTAATCCGTATTTGCCGTCGCTACGTTTATAAACAACGTTGACGGATTTGGAATCTGCGTTAGAGAATACGAAGAAGGAATGGCCTAGCATATTCATTTGCAGGATCGCTTCCTCAACATCCATAGGCTTAAACGTAAAGCGCTTTGTACGAACAAGCTCGAACTCCTCCTCTTCGTCTAACACCGATACGGCGGAAGACTGAGGCTGAAGAATTTCTTTACTGCCACCAGATTGACGGATTTTACGGTTTAGTTTGGTTTTATGCTTACGAATTTGACGCTCTAGCTTATCGACAACTAAGTCGATAGAAGCGTACATATCGGCGCTTCTCTCTTCGGCACGTAAAAACATGCCAGAAATCGGAATAGTAACCTCAACGATATGTTGTCCTTTAGTAACTGAGAGAGTTGCATTAACCTCGGAGGTGATCGATGGATCGAAGTATTTCTCCAATCTGCTGAGCTTCTTCTCAGCGTAGTCCTTAAGTGCGGCTGTAACTTCAACATGTTGACCTCGGATATTATAGATCATGTGGCACTCCTCCTTTACATATTCTTATTATAGCATATGCAGGGTGAACATACAAAATAGATTTTAGTTTATTTAGAATTTTCTGATAATTTAAGAGAAGAAAATCACAGTAGGTGAAATAACGGATAAACAACAGAAAAAGGACTACACGATTGGTAGAAACCAACCATATAGTCCTATAAGTTCTTGTATCACTATAATAAGAGGCTAGATTAGCCGTATAATTACAGTTTAACTACGTTTGCAGCTTGTGGACCGCGAGCGCCTTCAACGATATCGAACTCAACAGCTTGGCCTTCTTCTAGAGTTTTGAAGCCGTCAGTTTGGATAGCGGAGAAGTGTACGAATACATCGCCACCTTGTTCTGTTTCGATGAAACCGTATCCTTTTTCTGCATTAAACCATTTTACTTTTCCTTGCATGTGCAAACATTCCCTTCGTCATATAAATGCTGTGTGGCTGTCAATATGTGGCCCACAACTTGACTATACAATGGTTGGTTCAAATTGTCAACGATTTATTGTAAGCGAATACAAAAGTGCGGATTTATTGAGTTTTTGTCACATAATGCGCTTTTAAATTCATATATTTCATTGTAGGAGAATGCTCGAAAACACCCCTTTTGATCACGTAGTTGAAGTGTGTTTTTTCGACATTCTTCTTGATTATTAATGAAGGAGAAGCATTTATGATTATTGATATTGTACTTTATCAAATTTACGGACGAGGTGGTCTCGAGACGGTGCTGCTACATGTTAGTCGGGGCTTAAAAGCAAGAGGACATCGCGTTCGATTTATGTTCCATGATCCACCAATTATTGAGTCGTGGATGGACCAGCTCGATGAGGTGCATATCTGTTCCTCATACAATGGAGATAGAAAAGAGAATGATCACCGTGATGTGTTCGCCATCCGTTATCGGAACGCTATTGAGCAGCTAGGCTATCCTGACATTATACTGAGTACGTTCCGGCCTATCTTCAGCTACATCGTTCGTTCGGCATTTATCGACATGCCAAAGGAAGCTCATCCACCGATTATTTCTTGGATCCATGGCCCACCTGAAGCGTATCAAGCTCCCGCTTCACATTTTGTTGATGCAGATGCTCATTTGGCGATTTCTTATCCAGTTGGACAGAAAATACGCGCAATGAGTGCGTACTCACCGATATTTTTCGTTGGCAACCCAATCATACCTCTTCCAGCGAGCGACGCACAGCTCATTCAACGATCCAAATCACTTAAGATCATCTACGTTGGGCAAATTGATACTGCGGTTAAGAGCATCCCGACACTGCTCGATGCCTGCAAGCAGCTGCAGGGAGATTGGAGTCTAGAGCTGTATGGGGATGGCTACGAGCGTGCATCCTTTACTGCGTGGTGCGTAATGAACGGCATCTCAGATAGAGTTCATTGGAAGGGCTGGCAGGATAACGTCTGGTCACACCTTAAGGAAGCGTCCGTGCTCGTTCTACCATCGAACAGCGAAGGCTTTGGTATGGTGCTGACCGAAGCGCTGCAGCGCGGCATTCCTGTTATCGCTAGCGATACGGATGGGGCGAAGGAAGTTGTTATGTCTGGTATTAACGGCTGGATGTTCGAGCGAGGCAACAGCCAGCAGCTTAGTGAGGTGATGCAAGGAATTATTGACGATAAGCTGGAGCTGCCAAGCCAGGAGCAATGCCATCGCTCCGTGCAGGTCTACGACGTGGATCATGTGCTGGATCATTTCGAGCGTGTGTTTGATGTGATGCTAAAGGCTAAGGGAAAGAGTGGTAGGGGTGCGTCGGGTACGGCTGTGCTGCAAGCTGATGCTGTAGTAGATTCGCAGGATGGCTTGTTGGAAGAGCTTCTGGAGCAGATGAATGATCAGCAGTGGGAAAAGGCTGTAGCTGTTGCCGAGCGGTTGTATGTTGAGCAGCCTCATTCTATTTATTTGGCGTCCGTGCTTGGGGAGCTTCATGCTCGGCTAGGACATGATAATATCGCGCATTTCTATTGGAAGCAGGTTATGATCTCTACGACGGATGCTGTGCTGAGTCAAGTGGCGAGGATGTATGTGGAGCGTGTGCGGGGGTGAAATGTTCTCGTTAATCAAGCCAGAACTGCCATTGATAAGTGGCGGATCTGGCTTGGTTTCTTAATTATCTATTCCAAAGTTATTTAATAAAGCTAGATTATTACTTTCCTAACGGTAACTTCACGTACGTTAATTACTTTCTCGTATTAATAATATACTCACACATAGCAAAGTCCATCTCACTATCTATATCATGAGAATGATCTTCTGGCATAACGTATGCTAATGTCTCCTCGGTCAAAAAACTTTTCGATTGCAATAGCTTATCACATTTAGCCACATAAACAGCTCCATTTAATAAATACACCGGAGGCAATTCTTGTCTTCTGAGTGCGAAATGCTCTTGTTTGATTAATGGTCTTATCTGATTTTTGCCGTTAATATTGTACATCCAATATGGTGATTCTTTTGCTTCTTTTACACTTACACAATAATCAGCTTCATGCTTAAACATATACTCAATACAACCATCTATATCTTTCACGGTACGTAATGGTGAGGTCGGTTGGAGTAATATTACGTAATCATAACCAGGACATTGTATCATCGCATGTATAACAACGTCTATACCTAACGTGTCATCTTGAGCCAATTCTAATGGCCTAATAAAAGGAACCTCACATCCATATTGTTTTGCAACATCAATAATATCTTTATCCTCGGAGGATAAAATTAGTTTTGTAATATACTTAGACTTTTGCGCCTCTTCAATAGTCCATGCAATAAGAGGTTTTCCCCCTAAATTTCGAACATTTTTTCGAGGTACACCTTTAGAGCCACCTCTTGCGGTAATAACAGCTAAAACATTGGAAATCATTTATAACGCTCCTCGTATTCTTCGTTTGCACGTTCAAAATCTTCAATGCGACCAATGTCTAACCAGTATTCTCGTATAGGAAATACTGCTGCATTTTTTTTCCCCTCTATTAATCTCTCAAAAAGATCTGGCATATCAAAGAATTGATTTTCTGGTATAAAATCGAATACTTCAGGGCTCAAGACATATATGCCAGCATTCACAAAATTTTTCTGTATTGGTTTTTCTTTAATCGAAGTAAGCCTAGTATCGTCTGTCTCAATAACACCGTAAGGAATTTGATATTCAAATTCACGTACACACATTGTAGCTAATGCATTTTGTGATAGATGAAACTGCATTAATTGATCATAATTAATTTGTGTAAGTAAATCACCATTCATTACGATCATCGGTTCAGTAGGTACCCTTGGCAGAAGTGACAATGCACCCGCTGTTCCCATACGCTTTGTTTCCTCGATGTAACTAATCGTCACTCCAAAAGCTTCGCCATCTTGAAAATAATCTTGTATAATTTCTTTTTTATAGTTCACAGACAAGATGAAATTTGAATACCCAAATTGCTTAAACCCCTCAATTATCGTTTCCAATAAAGGCTTTCCTCCGACTTGCAGCATAGGTTTAGGTATATCGTTAGTTAAAGGCCTTAGTCTTGTGCCTAAACCACCAACCATCAGTAGTACTGTATTCTCTTTTAAAGACTGTTTATCATCGTCTATTAATACAACATCGATAATCTTGTTGTTTTCACCAATAATTGGTAGTTGCTTCAATTTATTACTTTTTAATATCTTGATATGTTGTCTTTTGGTTTGTGAAACAGTTCCGGTTGTAGGTTTTGGATTCATTACTTCCTTAATATTTACAGTAAGTGACTTACCTTTAAGTAATGCCCTACGGATATCTCCATCTGTTACAGTACCTAGCAACCGATTGTCGGAATCTACAACAATAGCAAACTGTAAAGCAGTTTCATCTATAAGTTTCATTGTTTCTAATAAAGAATGATGCTCTTTAATCAGAGTCTTTTTCCAATTTCTCATGAGACTACACTTCCTTTGCTGGAACACCTATCACTTTCTTATATGAGCCAATATTCTTAATAACAACAGCTCCTGCACCCACTAACGAATACTGACCAACTGTAATATTCTGAATTATTGTTGCGCCTGTACCAATATGACAACCTTCTCCAAGGGTAACCCCTCCAGATAATTTACAGCCAGGAGCTATATGTACATGTGCATGAACTTCACAACTATGCTCTATTATTGAGCCAGTATTGATAATACAATTCTCAGAAATTTGAGCTTTAGATTGAATAATTGAACCTGCCAAAATTTGGACACCTTCTCCAAGTTGTACGGTTGAAGATAGAATACTAGAAGGGTGTATTACGCTTGCAAAGGAATAACTCTTTTCTTTAAACTGCTTATAAATTTTTTCTCTAATCTGATTGATATGTACGGTTCCTATTCCTAACACTAGCTCTACTTCATTCGGAGAGTATTGATCAATACATTCATCAGTTCCTAAATATGGAATAGAATAATGGTTACCTTGATATTCCGGTGCAGTGAAGCCTAATATATCGCGATCTAGCATTAGTAATACTTCGGTAAGTACAGCAGCATGACCACCGTTTCCAAGAATAATTACTGGCTTACTCATCAATCAATTCATCCTCATAATATGGTTTGGTAGCTTTCTTACCTATTAGTCCCCAATATAGTGAAGGATTCATTCCAGTTCCTGGCCTTTTTATTGTTAAATTATCCTTTGTAAACACTTCACCTTGAGCTATATTTGAAGATGCAACAATACTCTTTCTTACAGCTGCTCTGTTCAATAATTCAATGTCAGATGGACGTTTAGTACCATGACCTAGTGCCTGTTCTATCTCACGTATATGATTTATCATATTCTTTAGCTCATCAGGAGCTAAAGAGGCTACATGATCAGGCCCGTGCATTTTTTTATCGAGAGTAAAATGTTTTTCGATCACTTCTGCACCAAGTGCCACCGCTGCTATTGGTACAGCTATTCCTTCAGAATGATCCGATAAACCAATTTTAACATTAAATAGGCTTCTAAGTTGCTCCATGGCCTTTAAATTAATGGTATCAAATGGTGCAGGATATTCAGTAGTGCAATGAAGAATAGTTACATATTTATTCAGTAATAATTTGGCCTCATTTGATTGGTAAAAATTGTCAACATGTTCTTCTCCCATTTCCTTCTTACCAGCAAGCCCATATGCTATATAAGCAAGTGCATCATCAATCTCTTCTATCGTAGCCATACCAGTTGATATAATAATTGGTTTTTTGTAGATGGCAATGTAATATATAAAAGGAAGGTTTGTAATTTCACTTGAAGATATTTTTATACTAGGCATTTTAGTCTCTCGTACTAAAAAATCGACACTTTCATAATCAAAAGGTGTCGATAAAAACTCAATTCCTATTGCAGCACAATAATCCTTTAATTTGGTAAATTCCTCAAAAGATAGTTCAAGATTCTTTAACATTGTAAATTGCGAGGTTGCTTCTCCTAGGTTATGAATTTGATAATTAGCTTGTACAGCTTTCTTTGTTACTAATTTCTCTGCTTTAAATGTTTGAAATTTTACAGCATCAGCTCCGGCTTGTTTAGCAACCAGAGCTAATTCCTGAGCTAACTCTAATGATCCGTTGTGATTTACACCAGCTTCAGCAATAATATACGTCATAGAATCCTCTCCTTTAAACATGAATGCTTCTGCTGCTTCTAACCGCTAGCCGCACCATGTATATAAATCAGTATATCAAAAAAATTTCCTTACATATTTTTTCAGATGATTGTAATTTTATTGGGTTACGTAAAGACATTAAAGAATTATTATTGAGAATTGAAATGATTTCAATCAACAATGTCATAGAAGCGTTTTATTATTATATTATCTAATTTAATTTGTTTTAATATCTTTTTTATTTGAGAAGACGCATTTCCATTACCATATACTAGATCCATTGTTTTAATCTTTATTTTCATTTCATTTGTTAATGCATAATCTATTGCATTTTTTATAGATTGCGGCTCAAATTCGCATTCTACAATAGATGCTGCTTTTAATCTTCCTTTTTGCCTAACTCCAATATCTACAGTTGGTATATTCAAAAATGGGGCCTCTAAGATCCCACTTGAAGAATTACCGACAACAGCAACACAATGTTTCATAGCGCTCAAGTATCTCAATTGACCTAATGATTGATATACCACACATCGCTCGCTGTTAGCTACTACGTATTCATCTATATACTGATTGATGACTCTACCTTCGGTATCAGCATTTGCTTTAGTAAAAATGATTTGATACTCTTGATATTCATCAAGTGCTGCTAATAACGATTGAATTTGTTGTTCTGATAATGACTTTTCTAGAGTTGTTGGATGTAAAGTTACTAGAAAGTACTGATTTAAATTCGAAAATCCAATGCTATTTGCCAGCTCAGATTTATTTAATAATTTTGTATTTACAATCCCTTCTATTCCTAGCGCACCTACGTTATATACTGTTTCTGGTTGTTCCCCCATTTGTATTATACGCTGGCGATAATGTTCTGTAGCAGCAAAGTGTATTTGCGACATTTTTGTAATTGAATGACGAATCGGATCGTCAACAGCTCCTTCTGTCAACTCTCCACCGTGTATATGAGCAATTGGAATTCTCATTAACATTGCTGCTTGTGCAGCTGAAAAAATTTCAAATCTATCTCCAAGTAATACCACGATATCAGGTTGTAATCTTGATAATGCTTCTGAAAATAAAATTGTTCCTAAACCAACTGACTTTACGATAGCCTGTGGAGTATCGCTAGATAGGAGCATTTCTACCTTCTCATTAATATAGAAACCATCCTGTTCGATTTGCTGGTACGTCAATCCAAACTCTGTTGACAAATGCATTCCCGTTGCAATGATTTGGAGTTCTAATAACTCATCCTCATTTATTTGCTTCATTAACCATTTCAACAACCCGTATTCTGCTCTAGTGCCCGTTACAATACATATTTTTCTGGTCATATCATTCCCTCTATCGGTGTACTTGGAATGTTTATTACTCTTCGATTTAAACTTTCCGTCACTCTCATATCCATACGTGGACATTCCTTGTATACGTTCAAAAGATGCATCGGCTTCCAGATTGGTCGACTCATAATTCCTTGTTCATTTAAAAATAATAAAATCTCGTCTCGATCAACTGACTCATCCAACAATAACGTTTGGAGCCAATAATTACTCTCGCAATGCTCTGGTTCCTTAAATAAGCTAACCCCATCTACCCTTTGAAGAAGCTGATCATACACATTAGTTAACATTCTCTTTTGCTTAATAAAATATGGAAGCCTCTCTAATTGAGCACAGCCTATCGCAGCGTTAATATTAGGCATACGAAAATTATAACCAATTTCATCATGTTCATATTCCCAACGGTGAGGAAGCTTAGCAGTTGTCGTAATATGCTTAACATACCTTGCAACCGATTCATCATTAGTTAATATTGCGCCACCGCCACCTGTGGTAATAATCTTATTCCCGTTAAAGCTTAGCGCACTTGCCTTACCAAAACTACCTGTATGTTTTCCTTTATATAAAGAGCCCAGGGATTCTGCAGCATCTTCGACCAACACCAAATTGTACTCATGACAGATTCTTTGTAATTCTTCAAGCTCCACTGGATGTCCAAAAGTATGCATAGGTACAACTGCCCGAATAACCCTGTTATTATTTTTATTAATTAACAGCCCACCTTCAAAGCGTGTGTGCGCTAATATATAGGCCTCCAATTTTTTTGGATCTAAGCCTAATGTTTTTTCAGTTACATCTACAAAGTGCGGAATCGCTCCTAAATAACTAACCGCATTTGCCGTAGCAATAAAAGTTAATGATGGCATAAATACTTCATCATTAGCTTGTACACCAGCTGCTTTTAAAGCCATCTGTAAAGCTGCTGTCCCGTTTACGACAAGCACAGCATATTGCACACCAGTATATTCAGCAAGCTTCTCTTCAAACTGATTGACGTATTGACCTACAGAAGATACCCATCCACTAGTAATACAATCCGAAACGTAATTCAATTCGTTACCTTGTAAGGTTGGTTCATGTAACGGTACATTCGACTTTTCATATAATTCTTTAATATCACTAACTAATTTGCTCCATTGTTTATTCATATATTATAAACATCTGCCTTGTACTGGGCTAGATTAGAGGGTTCTGTAAACCAATCGATTGTTTCCTTCAACCCCTTTTTTAATCCTTCGATGCCCGCATATTTTGGTGACCAGCCAATCAATTGTTTTGCTTTTTGATTATCTGCCCAGAGGCGATTAACTTCACTCTTTTCAGGGCGTAGACGTTGCTCCTCGGTTTCGATTGTAAGGGATACTCCCATCAAATCAGCAATCAGTTGCGCAGTATCGCCTATGGAAACCTCATAATTTGATCCAATATTAATGACTTCACCTAATGCCTTGTCCGAGTTCATTATGTCAATAAACCCGTTTACTGTGTCTTGTACATAATTAAAATCTCTTGTCGGACTGATCGCACCTAATTTTATATTAGTGTGTCCAGCAGCCAACTGACTGATAATGGTTGGAATGACTGCTCGAGCAGATTGACGTGGTCCATAAGTATTAAATGGACGAATAATTGAAATAGGGGTATTGAACGAGCGATAAAACGACATAGCGATTTGATCTGCACCTATTTTTGATGCCGAATAAGGTGACTGACCTTGAAGTGGATGATTTTCGTCTATTGGCACATATTGTGCTGTTCCATACACCTCACTTGTTGAGGTATGGACGACTTTTTCGATTTCAAGTTCACGAGCCGCTTGAACGACATTTAAGGTTCCTTTTATATTTGTATCTACGTAAGTGTCTGGTGAATGATAGGAATATGGGATAGCAATGAGAGATGCCAAGTGCAGGACATGTGTGCATCCTTTCATAGCTTCTTTCACACCATAGGGATCACGTATATCACCAGAAAAAACATCTATCTCACGTTTCACATCAACTGATGCTTGATCGAGCCATCCCCTTGAATTGAATGAATTATAGTATACAAAGGCTCGGACATCATAGCCTTGCCGAAGCAACTCTTCAGTTAAATGTGAACCGATAAAACCATCTGCACCAGTCACTAATATTTTTTTCAATTGCTTTCCAGCCTCCAGTCAAATAATCTATTTATTTACTTTGAACTAATCTATCTAACAACTCCTGAAATTCCTCTTTGAGATCATCGAATGACTCGTTTATCGTTCGAATATAGGGCTCAACAATCTCCTTTACAAGTCTAGCTTTGCCCACGATTGTTGGTTCTGATGCAATTTTAATAACTTGTTGATCATATTTCTTGGTTAAACCTCTATTCCAACGTGGAATAATTGTTAAGAATAATCTATGTTCTGTTACAGTTGAAAACTCCTGCTCTAACTTCGCGAGCATACGCACAGCTTTGCTTGGATTTCTTCTCGATAACTCATCAATTTTCTGAATAATTCGTAGTGAATTTTCATTACTTGCTATTAGTTGATTACTTGTTTCAATGAAACCTTCTATTCTCTCGACCAAGCTGTTGAAATCAACTTCTGCCACTGTCTCTTCTGTAGCAATAATGGAACTAAAATCATGCGTAGGCGAATGTAGCGTACTAATTAATTCAGAAAGTGGAGAAAAATCTGCACCCTTTATTTTAGCTCCTAACGCAGATGTATTTACGAATTTAACACTCATAATATTAGAAATTAGATTTTCAATATCTTCTAACGTAGATTTCATTGAAAAATTTGTTTGATTAAATGTACCATTTACGTTTTCGACTTCCATGTCACTACTCAGTACTTTATCTTGCAATTCTTTTGTGTCATGATGTGTAGCACCTTGTGCATAGTAGTTTTCGTTAGGAAAAGATAAGTCCTGACCTGTCAAGACTATTGATTCAGCCCCTAGGTATTTCGCAATTTGAATTGCTGTGCCCGTAACAGAATTTGTAGGTATAAAATTGTAATCGATTTTTACGTCTGAAAACAAATAATTGGTAATAGGGTCATTACTAAATAACCCATAAAAGACACGAGCAAACTTTTCTTTTAAAATACCGTAATAGATTTGTGGCATGAAAACAAAAGGGATACTGCTTGTGTCTATATTTCTAAAAACTCTTCCATTTGCCTCACTTGGATCCATAGACACAATTAAATGAGGCTTAATTCCATAATACAATAGTGACTGAATACTAGAACCAGCAGCGATAATTAAAAATTTATCGTAGTTTTCTTTAATCAATTGTACATCTAGCTCAAGTGAAGGACCTGCTCCAACAATTAACGCTGTACATCCTTTAAAATTACTTTGTAAAGACTTAATTGGAGTAGACTTGCTCATCATTTCCAAGTTCCGAATACTATTGCGATATGGTTGTGTGCCAAAACTTCTTTCAAAGCCATTAGCAAATAATTGTCCTTCTCTTATAGAGTAGCTTGACTTATAAAAGTCACGCATAATTTCCAAATTAATAGTAGTATAGAAAGGGATATATACTTCTACTTTGGTGTACTCAGAGTACGTGTTTAGCTTTAAATGGAAACTTCTAATTACACCTGGATCGTTACCTACTTCCAATAGCTTTACTTGAGGATGTTGCAAAAGTTGTTCTAAATCAATAATTTTCAAAGCTTCTATAAAAATATCGATTTCTGGTTCAAATATGTAGAAGTTTAATAGCTGGTTCTGTTCTATCAGTCTTGCTAAATGATGAGTAAGTCCTAACCCGTACATTACTACATCATAATGTCCCTGTTTTAACTTTCCATGCTCCTGTAACCAAATATCAATTTCACTGCCGTCAGTAGTATATAAATTTTTTACCTCATCTTGTAAAGCATACGTTAAATTAATTCTGTCTCCCTCTTCAAAAACAAGCTTACAATGTTTAGCATTATTACTATCTAAATAACTCTGTATCCTCTCAAACATCATTTTATTGTTATGATAAAGATATAATAAATTTTTCTCTAACATATCGTTCATTGTCAACTCTCTTTTCCTGTATTCTGATATCTACTATATATATCGTCAATATTAATATAGCAATTAATAAAAAAAGCTGCCTAATGGCAGCTTTTTTTGTTGTAATATTATCCAAGAAGCTTTAGAACGTTTTGAGGTACAGAGTTTGCTTGAGCAAGCATAGATGTACCAGCTTGTACTAAAATTTGGTTTTTCGTGAAGTTAGTCATTTCTTGAGCCATGTCAGCATCACGAACACGTGAATGTGCAGCAGACAAGTTCTCAGCATTAACGCCAAGATTATTAATAGTATGCTCGAGACGATTTTGTACTGCACCAAACTTAGCACGTTGTTCAGAAACTGATTTAATAGCAGCTTCAATATCACCAATTGCAGCACTTGCTCCTGCTTGATCTGTGATGTCTAAGCTGTCAACACCGATTCCAGCGGCATCCATCTCTCCACGAGCTACTGAAATAACGTCTGAACCATTAACTCCAACTTGGAAAACAATGGAGTCTGTGTTGTTCAAAAGGCTAATACCATTAAATGTTGTTCTTTCAGCAATTGCATCAATTTCGCTAACTAACTGGCTAACTTCAAGCTGAAGCGCACTACGATCTTGAGATGCATACGTACCGTTCGCTGCTTGGTTAGCAAGTGTGTTCATACGTTGTAGCATTGCATGAACCTCAGTAAGCGCACCCTCAGCAGTTTGGATCAAAGAGATGCCATCTTGAGCGTTACGTTGTGCTTGTTGAAGACCATTGATTTGGAAACGCATTTTCTCAGAAATCGCAAGACCTGCAGCATCGTCAGCAGCACGGTTGATACGGTAACCGGAAGAAAGCTTCTCCATAGTTTTGTTCATTGCATTGTTGTTTGCAGAAAGGTTACGGTGTGCGTTCATCGCACCAACGTTAGTGTTGATAAACATAGTTATCATCCTCCATGATATTGTTTTTAGCCACGTCCATGTGGCTACATTATATTCATCGGAATCTAGTGATTAAATGTTTATAGCAAACAAAATTATTAATATTATTTTTTCGAATCTACGTATAGTGAAATAACATCACTGCTTTGAGCGCCACCATAGGAAGTTAATACACGTTGCTGAGTCGTTACTTGCTTCATATCTCGTGCAGCTTCACCATACCAGGCTTTTATATGTGGTTCCACTTGTTCGTTAAGTGACATTATTTTTTGAATAGACTTTGTAAGATGTTCTCTGGCGGATAAATCGAGTTGATCATAGGAAGAAGCATTATACTCCATGATCATTAATCTTGTATTGCGTTTCTCGGCTTCTAGCACTCTCAACTGATCAAAGCTTTCTTCGAGTCGATCCGTACTTAATAGTACCAGCTGTGACTCTACAATCTTTATCCACTTGTCGTATAATGCCAGGAAATCTGTCACATTTATATTATCCATGGCTCAGCTTCGTTTCTTTCCCCATTTGTTCCCAGGCAGACTTCAATTCACTTATAATCCCGTTAGCTTCTTCGAGATGGTTTATATTCTTTTCAATATTACCCTTCACATATAGCTCAATCGTATAAGTATATAGGGCATTCAAATTCTCTGCTATCTCTTTGCCTTGATCAAAGTTAAGGCAGCTAATGAGCTCATATACGATATCTTGCGCCCGTTGAATTGCTGCGTTGCTACCAGAGATATCATCTGAATGCATCAACTTTATTGCTTGATTCGTATATCGTATTGCGCCTTCATAAAGCATAGTAATTAATCGATGCGGGGATGCAGTCTCATATTTGTTTTTTTGATAAGCCTGATAACCATTAATGTTAGTAATCATATTTTTTCGTCCTTTTCAAAGTTATTTCGAATTAGACTTTAACAATGATTCAAATTGTTGTGTAAGCCATTTTTGTTCACTTTGCAACGTAGAGAGCATTGATTCCATTGTGGAAAACTGTTGTTTTAATCGCAATTCGTGCATTTCTAATCTCAAAGACATTTGCTCCAAACGATCATCAACGAATTTGATTTCCGAGTCATAGCCAGTTATTTTATTCGTAATTAGTCCAGTTGCTGAAGAGGCATAATTGTTAATTATTCCTGATAATTGAGTAATAACGCCAGCTGTATGTGTGTCAGTATCTTTAGGCAATCCATTCGTAAAAACACCAATTACTTTATCAGGATCCTCAGCAAGTGCATTTTTGAAGGTAGCTTCGTTAAACGTAATTTTCCCAGTCATAAGACTACCAGCTGTAACACCTTTATCAATGCTAAGACCAAACTGTTCCATAAATGAAGACTTGGTATCTCCAGCATTCTTTACACCAGAATTGAATATATTATACAACTCACTATCGATCCGCTTAAGCAATGCATCTCCTTGAAGCGGATTCATTTTATCATCATCTATAGGTTTTGCAAGATTATCTTTAACCAGTCCAATAAGGTTATTATAAGCCTTTACAAATTCTTGTACTTTTTTTACAATGGCATCAGTATCACGATCAACGGTTACTGTCGAAGCCCCTGTCCCTGTAATAGATAAAGTAGCACCTTCGATAAGATCGTCGATACTATTTGTGCTTCGTTGTACTTCTACTCCATTAATTTGAACAATTGCATTTAACGTATTGCTATTAGTTTTATTGTTAATGACATTGCCTGCAGCTGTATCTTGAGCCAAATCTTCGCCGTCAACATTGAATGTTATCAAGTTAGATTTTGGATTGGCAGGATCATCGGTTTCCATAGAATCACCTGTATTTAATGCAGTTAGTACTAGTTTGTACTCACTGCCTGTAGCAGATGTTTTAACAATCGTAGCAGTTGCTCCAGCTTCCTGACTTTGTTCATTAATTAACCCTGCTAGTTCTTCTAATTCTTCTTTTGTTGCTCCAGTCAATCCATTGGTCTGTATCGTTGCTTCACCTATCGTGAATTCACTTTGTCCAGTTAACTTCCCGCTAAGATAAGCTCCATCCAGCTGAACTGTGTTTTTATGTGCAAGCTGAACAACATTAAGCTGATATTTTCCTGGAACAGCGTTACTTTTTGCAGATACTCCGATTGCCGAAGTATTTGAAGAAGTACCCAACATTTGTTTCCAGTCTGCACCGAGCTTCAAATTATTTAAAGCAGTTTCTAATGAACGGAACGCTGTATTAATATTTCGAAAAATCGTTTGTTCTGATCGAAGATTTGTTTTTTTCGTCTCAAGATTCTTATAAGGGATACGTTCAATACTCATTAGATCAGAAACCATTTGCGCTGTATCCAAGCCAGACGCTAAACCTGTTAAACTAATTCCCACTATCTCGCCTCCATTATTTAAGTATTTTATTACTAACGCTTCTCATCAATAAAGAAACCAACCATGTCCTTCAGCTTCGCGGCTAGATCAAGCACATGTTCAGCCGGAATACTATCAATAACCTCTCTAGTCTGAATATCTACAACTTCTACGTAGAATTGCTCCGCCTCTTCATTAAATTTCATACGAAGTGAATGATTAAGCGCATCGAATTGACTGTTAGCCTTCTCAAGCTCTTTGTAAAGCTCTTCCTTACTCTCTTGTATTGCTCCTTGCTCTTGTTCTCCCTTGTAAGAGGCAGCTACATTTGTATCTTGTGATGCGGTTCTCTTGATGCTTGGTAGTTGACTCCAATCAACGGTGGATCCTTCCATTCGATTGATTGAATCAAGCACGATTAATCCTCCTTTTTATACTTAAGTGCGTTGCTTCCTAATTTCAATTGCTTCATCATCTCTTTCGCATCCATGCTTGTTGTGATTGATGATTGCATATTTTCAGCCCTGATCGCTTCGTAAACCTCTGATCTAAGAATCTGCACTTGCTTTGGGGCCTCGAATCCGAGCTTAATAACGTCTCCTTCAACAGCTAGCACATGCACTTCAATATCATTGCCAATTCTTATAACTTCGCCAACCTTCCGTTTCAGCACTAGCATTACTCATCACCTGCCAGTAGTAATGGCTCACGTAAAGTTACTGATTCATCCGAAATAACATACTGACATCCCACTTGTTGATCAGGTACGATAAGAATTGGAGCTTTTAGATTAATATAAGGTTGTTGATCTATAAATCTAACTATATAAAATGAAACAATTTCATCTGCTTTCTGTACGCCTAATTGGCAAACCGTAGCATCATCAATCCTGAATCCCTCGGTATTCGCGCTCATAACAGCAGGCAGCAGCAGTAAGCTTATTTCTTCACTAAACGACTGTAATATATATAATTCCGTATCATCGTAGGGCAACAGAGCAAATTGTTTAAGATGTGAAAAACCAACAATCCCTTGTTCGAAAGTATAGATCTGATGCGGCTCTGGATGGATCTCGCCGTATAATTGACTGTTGATAATTAGCTCTGAAGCGATGTTGTTTTCACTCATAAACCAGCTCTCCTAACCTATATTTAATTAACGAATATAATCCAACAATGACGTCTGCATCACTCGTGCACCAACAGACAAGGAAGCTTGCAGTACATTCTGTTGCAGCTGCAGCTGAACTATGGCATCTGCCATATCGACATCGGCAACTGCTGATTTTAATGTCGTTAGACTAACCTTCTCATCTCCAATTCTACTTTCAATTAATTCAAAACGATTCATTCTCGCACCAACTTCTGCAAGATTTAGCGAGATACGATCAATCGCTGTGTTGACATTATTTAAGCTTCCAGACAATGCAGCTTGGTCATCGTTCGCAAGATGTTGGGCAATATCGTCAAATAGCTTGAATATATTGTCTGTAGCTCCCGCTTGACCAAATACCGTCTCACCCGGAATACTGACAGCGACTGTTACAGATGGGCTAACATTCAGGTGGTACACACCCATATCTGTATCATCACTAGCAGCGGAACCTGAAGTATATGGTCTAATATCCGTTTTCTGGCCATTGAAGATATGACGGCCGTCATATGTACTATTCCCGATTGTAACCATCTGCTCGCGAAGCTGAAGTACCTCTAAACGAATCTGTTCCCTAACCTCTGGTGTAATTGTTCCGTTCGCAGCCTGGTTTGTAATTGTGTTTAAACGTTGCAGGACACTATTCGCCTGTTGAAGCACGGAATCTGTCTGGCTCAACCAGCCATAGCCGGTTTTAGCATTAGCTAAGTACTGCTCATTACGGGCTAGATCTGTTGTATAGCGCATCTGATAGCCGATACCGACAGGATCGTCACTTGGCTTATTGATTTTCTGCCCAGTAGACAGCTTGTTTTGCCAATCTAAAATATCTGCATTGTTGTTACGCAGATTGCGCAGTAGCTGCGTATTCTGCATCATACTTGTAATTCTCATGTGCTACCTCCTATCGGCCGACGATGCCCATATTATTAATAATGCGGTCTAGCATCTCATCTACTACTGTCATGTTACGTGCAGCAGCGTTGTAAGCATGCTGGAAGCGAAGCATATCTGTAAGCTCCTCATCGATGCTTACTCCACTTGTCGCTTGTCTACGGATCTCTACATTGTCCACAAGATTTCCGCTTCTCTCATAATTGGTAATGGCGATATCAGAGCGTGTTCCAAGGTCGCTGACGAATGCACGGAAATAATCATCTGTAGTACCTTCAGATAGCGACGTTAATGCAACAGGATATGTAAATTTCGCATCACGCAGGCTTGTTAAAGCAAGCGCTACGTCACTATTTCCTTTGATCGTGTGCATATCGGTACCATTCGCTCCACCTAAATCATATTGACCTGAAGCAGCAACTTTATTCGTGTCTGCTAATATCTCAGCATTAACTTGGATGTTATCTATCGTAAATGGTACGGAATTATCCTTGGAAGTAAAGAATGCAATTCCTGTCTCTGCTGGTGTATTGATGGAATAACCGAGCTGATGTAACCCGTTAAAGCCGTTCACTTTGAACGTTACGGGCGATGTAATCTTAGAGCCAGCTGGGATCGTATCTCCTGCTGGGATAGCAGTCACGTTACCCGCAGCATCGGTCACATTGACATCGTTCTCCGCTATCATATCAGTAGAGGTTTTATAGCCGTTTGGCATCGTAACTTCAATCTCACCGCGCACAAGCGTATCGATCATCGCATTCAGTTGATTGCGCACGAGTTCAATATCCTCTAGTGACTTCTTGTAGCCGCCAATCTCACCACCAGTAATTGTGGCAACATCGTTCTGTGTTAAATACGTTGGTTGTAAAGCGTTTACGACCTGTATACCACCACTGTATACATTGACCATACCTTCTGCATCCTCTGCATATTGAACATCTACAATTTTAGATAGCTCATCAAGCAGTACATCGCGTTGATCTCGATAATCGTTAGCATTATCGCCAAGCATCTCGATCTTACGAATGGTATCGTTAAGCTTTGTAATACCATCTAATAAATTGTTAGCTTGATTGAGCTTAATCGTAGTGTTGCTCGAGATATCAGCTTCTAGTGTATTAAGTGAAGTCCCGATCTTGTTGAACGTATCTGCCATATTTTTAGCGTTTCCGATAAAATCAACACGTGCACTAAGCAGGTTGGCATCACGATTCATCACTTCAAGCGAGTTCCAGAACTTGTCCATCACCGCGCTAACACCGTTGTCAGACGGTTCATTAATCATCGTTTGAATAGCTTCCATCGTAGAATTATAGATCGTATAATAGCCTAAATCTTGATTCTCGCGGCGATATTGCAGGTCTAGATAGCTGTCACGTACGCGTGTAATACTGTCATATTGTACCCCTGTACCAATTTGTCCAGGTGTATGGACACGGTTAAAGCCCGGCACATACACGGGATCTGCGTTTGTCATATTTACACGCTGACGTGTATAGCCTGCTGTTGATGCATTCGATATATTATGTCCAACTGTGCTAAGTGCTGTGGACTGCGTTAGCAGTGAGCGCTTGCTCGTTTCTAATCCATGAAATGTGGATACCATGATCTTCCCCCTAATTACTCACTAATTACTTGCTACGTTATCCTCTTGTATCGTAAAGGCCCGTTCTTCGCTGCACATCAGTGCCGGGGCTAGGTCGTTTATACGTTACTTCATCCTCCGGCGGTCCGCATATCGCGTCCAAAGAAAAATGTACATATTCTAGCGAGAGCTGTATTAACTGTTGGTTATGTTCATTGGCTTTCTTCAATTGCTCGGACATATGAGCCAGATCATTCTGCAGCTCAGCAAGCTCTTGCTTCTGCTTAGGATCGATGACAAGCTGCACTAGCTCTGAGAGTGTCATTTTTAGCTTTGGCCTAAAGCCTAGCTCACGCTGTAGCTTCGTCATCAAGGAACGAGAGCTTGCCTCCAGCTCTGGGACAGGCTTCAATGCCTTCGTCTCCTTCATAGTGATCATATTGATCGACTCAATATCGTTCTTAATAATTGCGTTTTTCTTCTCATCTGCAAATGTGAATAACGCACGATAGATAAGCAGCAATTGCTTTAATTGTTGAACAAGCTGCTGAAAGGTTGTCGCTTCCATCCTTTACCTCCATGCTTATGCGTTATTTTTTAAAGAATGGCAGCAGCTTCTCTGCTAGCTTACCCGCTTCTACATGATACGTCCCTGTTTGAACCGCATGCTTCAGTTCTTTCACACGCTCCGCACGTTCAGAGCTCTCTGCGCGGCTGCTTTCTAGCATCTCTTGTGCTTCTGAAGAGATCTGTACTTCATCCTTCTTAGATGCCAGCTTGTTTTCCTTACGGAAGTCCACCTGCTGCTGATAACCTTTATTAATTCCGTTCACACGATTTATGTCATTGATTTTCATTCATCTCACCCCATTGTAAACAAACTAAAAAGCCGATAACTGTTAATAGTATTATCGGCTTCATCTGTTTTTTTATTTATAGTATTGTTCAAAAAGAACAGCTTTCAGTATCGAGAAAGTGCCTTTTTAATAAAATTCTCATAATTCGTATCCAATCTTAGATGTCGACTATGCTACAACGCGTTACATCGTCATCAAGACTGGACTTTTTGAACATCCCTTATAATGAGAGTTCAAAAAGATCAGCTTTCAGTACTTAGAAGATGGGACGATACTAGAAAACGAGGAACGCAGCGTACATACTTGGTACGTGAGCACCGGAGTTTGCGGTAGCGCACCATATTCGATGCCGAATACGCTTCAATGTGTTACTTCGTAATCAAAGTTGAGCTTTTGAATTAAAACTTATAATCAGAATTAAAAAATCCAGCTTTCAGCACCGAGAAGGTTGAAAGAAGCTAGGGACTGAGGAGCGCAGCGTACGCATAAGGTACGTGAGCACCAGAAGGCACGGCTGAATTCAAGATTCGATGACGAACAGCGTTCATTGCTACTTCGTGATCAAAGGTGGATTTTTTAATTTTCCTATTAAATTTAAAATCAAAAAGATCGGCTTTCAGTACCGAGAAGATGGTGCGATACTAGAAAACGAGGAGCGCAGCGTACGTACTTGGTACGTGAGCACCGGAGTTTTCGGTAGCGTGCTATATTCGATGCCGAATACGCTATTTTACGTTACTTCGTAATCAAAGTTGATCTTTTTGATCTCCACTTCTAACGATCTTTGTATTGATTAATACCTTTGTATACCTCTTTAACCTCCTCCTCGCTTAGCTTTTTCTCTTGAGCGAGTGATTCATTCGAGAACAGATTTTTAGAGGCATTAACTAGGCGATTTCTACAGCTGTCGCATAAGTTATTGCTTTGGATTAATACACCGCATGATTCACACGGGTAGGATAAGTTTGGTGCATCCATTAAAGATATACGGCCTTCACGAATAAACTTCGTAATTTGTCTAATGCTTACTCCCGTTTCCTCAGAAAGCTCTGTAATGGAAGCTCCTCTATTTTCTCTTAAATAATTCGCGCATGTCTCGTATTCCTTGTCAATCTCGCGAACGCAAGCTGGGCACACATCTCTAAAGCCCTTCGCGAAAATCTTCCCGCACCGAGGACAATTGTCAATATTCATACCAGTGACCTCCCCTTAACCTACATTATACTTATAGTACATGTTCAAAAAGTCAGCGCTTGTTACCGAGAAGTTTTCATACAAAAGGCTTCTTGAACATCCCTTATATAGTTTATCGAAAGAATAGCTACTTTTCATTAGTTTAAGATTCCATTTCTATGTCAATTTCATGACCTTGCCCAGGTAATACTAGCAACATGAAGTTCACATGGGCTGCTTTGCATCATGGCCTGTGCGCATGCATGAACGGTGCTGCCTGTTGTATATACGTCATCAATGAGCAATATATGAAGCTTGTCCCGCTTCCCTACATGTCGCATCAGCATATTCCAGCCTTTCGCAGAGCTTTGGTAGCGACTGTCGATCCCTTGAAAGCGCGCACCACGGCCTTGATGACTTTGCCTCTGCTCATGCGAGGTCCGAACGAGCAACTCTACATACGGTACACCGACTGCCCTACTCACAATCTGAGCCAGCTGGTACGCCTGATTAAAGCCTCGTTCGCGATACCGCTCCTCACTTATAGGCACAGCAGTTACTGCGTCCCAGAATACCGTTCTGCTCGCCTTCAGCCACCGTAGAGGCGGCTTTCTGCTCGCTCTCCATGCCTGCTCTAATCGATACTTAATAATGAGCTGTGCACTCACTCGCTCAATGGCTGGCATGAGCATGGTACCTAGCAAATCCGCTAACCGCTCATCACCTTGGAACTTATAGCGATGAAGCCATTCCTTCATCATCGATTGATAGGCGACAGCGCTGCGATTCAACCATAATGAAGATGATTGTCGCAGCTGGCAATCTGGACAGCGATGATGTCTGCCGCAATGCATGCACAGCACTTGATCAATCCAAGCAATCTCGTGAAAGCATGGTGCACATAAATATTGTGATAGCTTCTTAAGCGTTACTCGGTCTAGCAAAGTAGAACTCAATGCTTGCACTCTTCGACTGGTACAGATCATGCAGAATGACTCGCTTGGCTGAAGCCATCGTAATAGATTCGAAGCCTTCATTTTCTCCACACTCCTTGACGCTTTGATCGATATTGCGGCAGTAAGTATCCTAAGTCACTCGCCAGCTCATTCATGCTTTTGATCTGCTTTACAGCCTTGCGCTGCGCCTCATTCCACTGCTGTGATAAAAAATACACCGCGCCGTTCGGCGCATCACCTGAGCGACCTGCTCTGCCTGCCATCTGCACGAGGGAGGCTTCATCGAACAGCTCCGCTTCCGCATCACATATGTAGACATGGCTGCGCGGTACCGTCACTCCACGTTCAAGTATAGTCGTCGTGACCAAAATTCGAATGTCGCGATTACGAAAAGCAATTACCTTCTCCGCTCGCTGGGCGTCCTGTGACGACGTCGCTTGAATCGACACATGTGGGAAGCTTGCTCTAAGCAGTGCAGCATAGGCCTCCGTATGAGCTATACGCTGCAAGAAGATAAATACTTGTGCATCGTCCTTAAGCGAGCTGTGCAGCGCCTGGATTAAAGC
The DNA here is from genome assembly GCF_038004245.1 of Paenibacillus sp. FSL W7-1287. NCBI lineage: Bacteria > Bacillati > Bacillota > Bacilli > Caryophanales > Paenibacillaceae > Paenibacillus > Paenibacillus sp. FSL W7-1287. The sequence continues at coordinate 322,061 of NZ_JBBORD010000001.1, forward strand.
TGAAGGAAGCGTTCGTTTTTTGAGTTGTTCGGCAATTAGTGGGGTTTTCAAGCGAATGGGAACGGGCAAGGGATGTCGATGATAGCGAACTGGAAGCTTTACGTAGGCAAGACGTCCTTTATTAAGCTCCCGCTGCAAATAGGCGGGTGGAGTCGCTGACAGCAGCAGTCTCACCCCATGCTTCGTGCTGCATTGCTCTGCTACGCGATACAGACGTTCATCGCCATGATAGGGAAAGGCATCAAGCTCGTCGATAATGACGAGGTCAAAGGCTTGGTGGAAGCGCATAAGCTGATGTGTCGTTGCAATGATAAGCTGTCCATGCTGCCAGCGCTCTTCACTGCCGCCATACAGCGTTGCAATGGATAGCTCAGGGAAAGCCTTGCGCAGCCGGGGAGCAAGCTCCAGCACAACGTCTCTGCGCGGTGTCGCTAGCAGCACTCGGCCGCCTAGCTTCGTCATATAAGCGACGAGTGGAAAGATCATCTCAGTTTTACCCGCACCCGTCACTGCCCACAGTAAAAATTGTCGTGACAATGTGGTAGAAGCTGCGCGAATAGATTGGGGTAATCTCCTAGTGGTTAAGCGTTGGTGGACAAACGTTAACGCTTTCGTCGTTGCCATCTGCTGTGCATCACTTAATCCGAAAGCCTCCAGATCTAGTACACGTGAAGGGGGGTGAATGTTAGGAGCATCAGTAGTAGGCGAACGATAGTGTCCCATAACGACAACACTACATGTTCTTGCTCGTCCCATCTGTAGGCACGTTTTGCAATAGTAACAATGCTCACCACAAAATGGGCAATGATGTTCACTTTCAGTAAGCTCTGTTTCATAGCAGCGCAAGCAGCGGAGCAAGGGACGCTTTCCGCTTAGTTTCACTAGCTGAACAGCGCTGCGTAGCTTGATGCTGCCTTGCAGCACCGCATAGCGAAACGCAGCTAACAGCTGCTCCTTATTCTCACTTACCTGCTGAGCTCCTAGACTAAGCCACTCGTCATACAAAAGCTTTCTTCCTTGCAGCAATGATGTAATATGCTGCTGTAGCGCTTGAATACGTTGATTATTTTGGTGGCATTCATTAATGGGAGGAGGACTGTGATGAAGGCTACCAATGCTATCCTTGTATTGATGACTATGGAAACTGTCTACACTGTCTATGCCTTCAAACTCCTTACCCGCCTTCATAACATTAGAAGAGCCTAGCATACCGGCAATACTCTCGTATGCAACCCAATGGCCTGGTAAGCGTTTGCCAGCTGCTACGAGCTGCTGAGTGATAACATGTTGATATCGCTGCAATTGATCTCTCGTCCCGGTGCGTGATCCCACTTCCTTCCTTACGGTTTTCTGTACATACCTGGCAAGCCAATCCGCCAAATAGAGCGCGATTGGTGCGTCATACACTACAAGTCGCTCACCTTCAAGCAAGCACGCTTGCCACTGCTCGATCTGCAAGGCGCTGCGCTTCTCGTAGGGCAGCAAAACGGCTCGAGCACGCTGCTCTAGACCTACAATCGCAAGTTTACAATACACACTATCCCTCCAACGTAAAAAAGCACACGAACCGTTATAGACGATTCGTGTGCTTCACGACTTTATAATGCTATGAGTATAAATCAAAATGGTAGCTTGCACAAGTCCTGCTCCTTCGCAAGATCTACAACAATTGCATGTGGCGGTGCTTCAGCTTCAGCTTCAGCTTGCTGCTCAATATGGATTGGGAAACATACACTACTCCAGCGTTCAGCCATATAGCTGAGCTCATAGCTTGGATAGGAAGGAACGATCGTAACATGAACTTGAATTCCCATCCATCTAGAAAATGATTGCATCGAGCGTATAATCCACTCCATCTCATCCTTTGGCTCTTCCGCTAACAAGACATAATGCTTTTCTACCTGATGATGCCGACACATCCGATAATACAAATGAACAGCAGCCGCTGCAAGCACATAGCATCCAATAACAAAAAGTAGAAGACTTATCATCGTCGTAACCTCCTCTTTGCATATTGTATGCACTACCAAACTATGCGGTCACCTAAGAAAGCCCTTTCTGAAAAGGATGTTCAAAAAGCCGAACTTTTTGAACCTGCACTTATAAACCTGCATTTAAACACCAAAAATGGCTATGTCGTATTTTATTCAGTCAATACAGTTAACATAACCATCTTTTATGTGCGCAGTAAAATCTACGATATTATTCAGTTTCGTTTATTCAATATGTGTTCAAAAAGTCCAACTTTCAGTGCTACTTCGTGATCAAAGCTGAGCTTTTTGAACTTCCTCTAAAGTGTAACCCAGCCAAACTTGATGGAATTAATAACCGCTTGCGTCCGATCATCCACTTCCATCTTCTGCAGTATGCTGCTGACATGGTTCTTAACGGTTTTCTCACTAATAAACAAATGCTCGCCAATCATTTTGTTGCTTTTTCCTTCTGCCATTAGACGCAATACCTCGGCCTCACGGCGAGTTAATGGACTTTCTTCTAGCGGAATGTATGTGGCACCAATATCAATTGTTTGATTCGTAGCCACACCAATCTCATCTAGATACGTCATGCGACGCAGCTGGTTAATTAGCTTGCCTGTTACCTTAGGATGAATATAAGAATATCCTTGCGATACTGCACGGATCGCATTAATGAGCGATTCTGCACCCATATCCTTTAGCAGATAGCCTGTAGCCCCCTTGCGCAGCGACTCAAACACATAGCTCTCATCATCATGTATCGATAGAATAATAACCTTTACTGCAGGAAATAAATCGCGCAATCGTTCAGTCGTTACTACGCCTGTCTCGATTGGCATGTTAATATCCATCAGCACAATATCAGGTAGCGTATGATTACAGAACTCTAGCACTTGAATGCCATCACCGCACTCGCCAATGACTTCAAGATCACTCTCCATATTCAAAATACGCTTCAACCCTTCACGAAACAGCTGATGATCATCAGCGAGTAAGATTTTAATTGGTTCTGCACTTACTCCGTTTCCTTCTTGCATACTCATCAACACTTTTCCCCTTTCCTAGCTACTTTTCAATGGTATTTGAATTTTAATTCCAGTTCCTTTATAAGGCTCCGATTGAATATCAATCGTTCCCTCGAGCAGATCAACGCGCTCGTACATTCCGATAATCCCGTAATGTGCTTGATCGTCATTGTCGGGCTTACGCTTAAAGCCCTTTCCATTATCGTTCACAGAAATTTGCAGCTTATCGTTCATGTAGCTTAATACTATGGAGACTCTAGATGCCTCCGCATGCTTATGAACGTTGGACAACGCTTCCTGTAGTAATCGATAAATGGCTGCTTCCATAGAGGAGCTTAATCGAATTTCTTTCCCAGTAACCTCGAACAGCGTATGAATCTTTGTCTTATCTTCAAAATCCTGCGCCAGCTTACGCAGTGTTGGAATTAGACCCAGATCATCCAGTGCCATCGGTCTTAGGTTGAATATCACTTTTCTGATTTCCTCTAACCCAGATCGTACCTGCCCTTTAAGATCTCCTAATTCCATTTGAATAAGATCATAATCTTGCTTTGCAGCCATCCGCTCGGCAATCTCTGTGCGTAGCACAAGATTAGCTAATGTCTGCGCAGGTCCATCATGAATCTCTCTTGCTATACGTTTACGCTCCTCTTCCTGTGCCAAAATAATTTTAAGTCCTAACAGCTGGCGATTTTTGGCAGATTCCAAGATGCGCGTTACATTATCCAAATCACCGGATAAATACTCTAGTACAACATTCATTTGCGAGGCAATACTTTCAGCACGCTCTATGTTCTTCTCCACATTTCGTATACGTAATTGAAGATCATCTCTACGCAGCTTTAAGTGCTTTTCTTGTTCTCTTGAAGTCGCAAGCTGAAGCTGGATTAAGGTCGCTTTCTCATAAGCTCGCTTAATATCCAGCTCCCCATAGCGTGTAAAATCGCGACTTACTTCCGTAAGGCGAATCCTAGCATATCGGTATTCCATCTCAAGCTTATCTACTTGCTCAATCACTTGAATGGTTTGCTGCAGCACTTGCTCGAGTTCTTTTTCTAAGGCTGACCGCTCGCTGCGAGCTGATTCACACACCTCATATATTTGATATTTACTGTCTTCCATTACACGTATCGCATTTGTAAATATGCGATTAATATCGAGGGAGAGAGGATCCACCTAAACCAGGACTCCTTTACATAAATTGCTTTCACAATTATACCATAACTAGTATGAGAACGATATTTTGTTACTGTATCGTTATGCTGCGCTCTGCATGGTTATATGTCACCTTGTAGCCTAGCTTTTCTGAGAATAAGCGAACAGGGATCATCGTTCTACCTTGAGACACGTATGGTTCAACCTCTGCCTCATAGCGTTTGCCGTTAAGAATGTACTTCTTATCATTCAGCTTCATTTCGAACATATTGCTTCCGCTTAGAACAGTAACGCGCTTTGCAGAGTTTTTATATCTGACCTGAGCACCGAGCTGCTCCGTAATGAAACGTACAGGTAGATACGTATATTTATCCTTCAATGTTGGAGCAACCTCCAGCTGTACCGCCTTGCCGTTAACGAAAGCTTGCTTGCTATCCAGTGTCAACTTTATGACATTCGAGCTCGATGCGGTTGAGTTTGGATTCTGTCCGTATTGAACGATATTATCGATCGTAATGCTTCCTGTCGGAGCAACACCAGCTTTCGTTGAATCAACCGTAACGACATAGATGCGTCTCAGCTTCAGTGCACCCTTCATCTGACTGCTGTCTACATCAACTTTTATATTTTTCCATCCTGTCCAATTCACGGACTTCGCCAAATCTACATAATGGATCTTGTTGTCTTCATCTATTAACTCAGCACGCAGCCAATTGTTGCTGCCATCGCCGAGGATATCCAAAGATAATCCGTTTAAGCCGGCCATCAATGTGCGTCCTGCTGTTCCTAGCTTCGCGTAGGATGCCTTCGTGCCTGTGCCTGCAGTGAAATCATAGCTGATCTGCAGTGCTTTGTCCTTACTATCGGATGAAGCACCCGCTACAAGCTTCGCGCTTCCTTTCGTTGTGTCTGCCGGTGTAACTTCACTCGTAATGCTGTAGCCGACATTGTTAAAGCTTTCTACCGTAGAGGTGGACATCTCATTCGTAAATGGAATCATGGCAGCGACATCTCCGTAACGAGCAATCGCATAGCCATTTTTAGCCCCATTGGTTACAGCATTCACTTTAATCGTACCGTCTTTAAATGTACCATCAAAGCCTACAAATTCCCATGTTAAATGATTTCCACTAAGCGTATATTGATCTCCATTGTTTAAAGTCGCCTTAAGTGAGACTGGAACAGTCGCTCCAGCTGATAGGGCGCCTACTCCTGACATGGACACGAGTGACTTCAATTGATCACTGCCGACAACCTCAACCTTCATCGATGCGGAAGCAGATCCAGACTTCGCTGTTACGGTCGCTGTACCAGCTGATTTCGCTGTAAATACATCTCCTGCAAATACTCCTGCACCGCCTTCACTAGACCATGAAGGTGTTCCAGCTATCTCGATCGGATTATAATGCGTGTCGTAACCTCTTAGATTAAAGGTCGCTGTTTGGCCAATAAGCATTTTTTGCGAGCCTGTTACAATGAGTCCTTTCAATGAGCCCTGTGGCGCAGATGTGAACACACCAATGCCATTAGCCACCGCACGCATGGAGCTCTCTTGTGTCGCATGAGCAAGCGATAGCGAAGTGTAGCCCAGCTTGCGCTCTACCATCGTCGTAGAGCCGCCTCCATCTAGATTAACAGCCTTATGAGCACCTAGCTTCACCATAACTGTCTGCAGCTCTCTTAAGCTTAGACCAGTATTGGAGCCGGATCGTTCGGCTGTCACCATATACACCTTCTTGCCATCTGCGGAATAACCAATCGCTGTACGAGAGGTGTAGGAGCTTCCGCTCACTCCTGTAATATCACGTGAAAAGCTTGAAGCTTTGCCGTTTTCAACGAGCAAGGTATGTCCGCTTACCATCATGTCAAAGCTGCTAGGATCAATCTTTTTCTTCGTTGTCTGTGAGATCAAGCTATACTCTGCGTTGATCGTATCTCCTTCGGTCAGGCCAAGCAAGAAGTTTGCTGCATCCTTATGTCCGCGCAGTACGTACCCATTCTCAGGAATGGAAGAAGTAATGGTGCCGTTATGGACAATTTCCGTCACCACATTATCTACGACAAGCACTTCTGTTGGTGTCGTACCTGAGCTTGCGGGTCTTTCCTTCCCGCCCCATGCGCTTGTATAAATAAATAAACGATTATAATGGCTATAAGCTTCACTCGTAACGTCTGAACTGTAGGTGGATTGATTAATGCCTGAAAGTGGGAAGCTTGATCCGCTCGATGCCGTTACAACGCCTTCAAATACATAAGAATCAATCGAAGGTTTTTTATCCGCAGTTATGCCAAACGCATACATCCCTTTTAACAACGATGGGCTAACAAGCATGTCTCCAGATACAATATGCGAGCCAAGCGGCGCACCTTCTCTGAACATATTAAACACATCACCATTAATCGCTGCAATTGCGCCAGAGTTCGTAGCCATCGTCATCATATTCGTTCTTGTACCGACTTCACCGTTCTTCCCGTTAATCGCCTGCAGGGAGATATATGGATTAGACAAGTCTACTTCCAGCACATGAACGCCAGTAGAGATTTGCTTGCTCCCTCGCGTCGTTGTAAATGTGTAATCTTTGCGTATAACTCCAGAAGAAATAATGCTTTCCCCATTCACCGTTAGCTTTGGCTGCTGAGCAGTAGCAGCGTAAGCACGATCGCTAAGGCCAGTCACTGAAGCTGGCAGCAATGACTGGATTGGTGCAACAATCAATGCACCAGAAATAAGTAGAATCATTGTCTTTTTATTCGTAAATAGCTTCTTTATCGTGTAGCGTTGCATCTATTAGTCTCTCTCCTATCTCTTTACTCTATTATATTAGACTACAAGAGAAGATAGAAAGTTGCCCGCGACTGGTAATTTATTTCATAGATTAGAATCTATTAATGTTCGAATGATACGACAGCTTTAAAACCATCTAATCTAAGCAAGAATTGCCAATAAATATAATGAGGCTGGGACAAAACCCAGCCCTAACAAAAAAAGAAAGCCGTTGAAATTTTACGACGAGTAAAATTTCAACGGCTTTAATATTTTTAAATACAAAAAGAACACCATCTGTTAAAATTGAATCACCACAAAACAAATCCAACAGGAAAGGTGTTCCTTATGTTTAAAGATTATAACATGAATCAATTAGTTTTGCCTCTAGATTTAGAAGTTAAATTACAAGAAAACGACATTGCGTTTCATATCCATCATCTTGTAGAAAGTATTCCAGATGAAGCCTTTGCTTCATTTCTTCGTCATTCAGGTTGTCCAGCTTATCATCCACGTATGATGCTCAAACTTATTTTATGCGGCTATACTCAGTCTGCTTTTTCAGGTCGAAAAATCGAAGCCTTATCGAAGGACAGCATTCGTATGATGTGGTTAGCCCAAGGATATGAGCCTAGCTACCGCACCATTAATCGTTTTCGTATCCATTCCGAAATGAAAACTCTTATCCATCAATGCTTTATTCAGTTTCGTTGTCATCTCGTTGAAGAAAGGCTCATTGATCAGGATGCTATTTTTATTGACGGTACAAAGATCGAAGCCAATGCGAATAAGTTTACATTCGTTTGGAAAAAAGCCATCGAAAAGCATCACCGCAGACTCATTGAACAATCCAATCAGCTCTACAATGAACTGCTGAACAACAAGATCATTCCTGAAATGGCTCGTGAACAGGATGAGCAGCTTTCCAATGAACAACTGCATGAAATCGCAGAAAAACTAGAGGAAGTTGTAGAGGACTACACACAAACCATCGCTCATACAGAGGACGTCGCTGAGCGTAAGCAGCTACGCCGTCAACGCAAAACGCCTAAGCAAATGTTCAAGCAGGTTCGAGAATGGATTGGACGTAAACAAAAATATGAAAAGGATCTAGACATTTTAGGTGCACGCAACAGCTATTCTAAAACAGATCATGATGCCACCTTCATGCGTATGAAAGACGACTACATGAAAAACGGACAACTCAAGCCTGGTTACAACGTCCAAATTGCAACCGAAGGGCAATACACGTTGGCCTATGGCATTTTCCCTAACCCAACCGATACAAAAACGTTGATTCCATTCCTACATACCATTGAAGAAGAATACTTTGAATTACCTCAACATATTGTTGCGGATGCAGGCTATGGCAGTGAACAAAATTATGATCATATTTTAACGAAGATCAACCGTACACCTCTGCTCACGTATGCTCATTACTTGAACGAGCAAAAAAGAAGATTCAAGACAGACCCTTTCCAAACGAGTAATTGGGAGTACGATGCAGAGCAAGATCACTATCTGTGCCCCAATGAGAAGAAACTTCTATTTCAGCGCTATGTTACGCGCAGAGACCGCTCAGGCTTTATGCGAAAATTTAAGCTATATGAATGTGAAGAATGTACAGGCTGCCCATTCCGTTCTACCTGCACCAAAGCACAAGAGGGAACGAATCGTACGCTCATGATCAATGAAACATGGGAGCAGCAAAAAGCCTATGTGAGAGAGAAGCTTTCAGAAGACAAAACAAACAAGCTCTACCGCCAACGAAAAATTGACGTAGAGCCAGTTTTTGCCTTCTTGAAGGCTAATTTAGGTTTCACTCGTTTTATGCTTCGAGGGAAATCTAAAGTCGAATATGATATTGGACTAGCATTAATGGCTGTTAACTTGAGAAAGTATGCGGTGAGGACGTAAGTTTTCACCGATAATAACAAGCAATATGCAACAGGGATGAAATCTGAATCGATTTCATCCCTGTCTTGTTTATGAGAAGCTAGTTTTGTCCCAGCCTCTTCTATATGCTGTGTACGATTACTTTTGTAAATAATTTGCACGCTCGAGTACACGTTGGATCATAATGATTCCTTGTACACGCTCAGCATTACTCTTAGGTGATAGAGCCGTTGTTGATGTACCAGAGATAATGCCAATTTCGATAGCTTGCGCAAGACCAGTTCTTGCATAGGAGCTCACGGATGATTTGTCCTTGAAGCCGCTTAGTACACTATCAGCTGTAGCATTCAGCTTCGTATCAAGACCAACGGCATTGGCCATGCGAATCATCATAAGTGCCATATCCTGTCTAGTGATGTAGCTGTTCGGTTCAAAGGATGTCGCTGATACACCTGAGACAAGGCCAGCTTCAACAGCAGCACCGATATAGCCGCCCATTACCGAATTGCTGTTCACATCCTTGAATTTTTTCGCTGCATCTTTATTCGCACTTAGACCTAATCCACGAACAATATACGTAGCGAACTCACCGCGTGTAATATTTGTTTTTGGATTAAAGTTCGTTGCACTGTGACCTTCCGCTATAAATTTACGTGTCATCAATGAGATTGAGCTAAGACCCCAATGCTTAGATGAATCGCTATATAGCTTGTTGTTGGAGACAATGGCGTAGGCGCTGTTGCCTGGACGCTTAAACGTTATCGTTGTCGTGTTGCCTGATTTACTAAACGTTGTTGGTACGTAAGAGATCTGACCAACGACCTCATCATAGAACACGGCTGTCGTGTTATTGTACGTAATGGAACGCGTCGTGTTCACCGTACGTGTAAGATTACCCGTTATTTTCGCAGGTTGAGTTTGCGAACCGTTTACGATAAGTGCATCGTAATAATACGGTCCTTCCAGCAGCGTAGCACCGCTTCGGTTAATTGCCGTAACGAGTGAGGATGTCGCTGGTGTATCTCCTTCTTCAAGCACAACCTTCAAATAGTTAGAAACAGAGCTTCCTCCAAGTGCTCTTGCAGCCGCGTTGACGTCAATAGAGCTTACTGGAAGCGAGTATGTTTTGTCACCATGCTTCACCACTAATGTAAAGTCGCCTTTTCTTGCGGCATACTCCAGTGCAGAGATCGAATACGCAACAATCGCTGCGCGCTCTGATGCCGGCACCTCGAAGATTAGCTGTGACTCCGTAAGCTTTGCATCCGATAACGTTGAGATCGCCGTTGTAAGCTTTTCTGTTGCGATCGTATATCGATTAACTGTATATCCGCCTGGTGAGATGTCACTGCTTGTTGTACTTGCTGATGTTTTAATAATAATGCCGTTCGCATGGGACGCATAGTCGTTCGACAGAGCATCAAGCACGGTTGTTTGGTTCGCAACGTTCAGGTCGGTAAAGCCATTGACCGCTATGCCTGCAGAGCTGCGAAGCGAGCTATTCGTATTAAAGTAAGATACCTTTACTGTTTCGCCGACTTTCGCTGCGCTATTCAGCTTCAATGTCACCTGCGATCCATTAATCGTTATATTAGAGATTACTCTTACATTTTCTGATATTCGAACAAGGAAATTAGTCTCGCTTGGCACAGAGCCTGCATCCAATGCACCAGAGAAATTAATCGTTATGGTGTCTCCCTTAATCACTGCCCCTTGTACGGATACGGTTGTTTTGTCACTGCCTCCATCGGTTGTACCGTTCGTTGCCTTCACACTAGAGAATGAAGCTGCAGCATTGTTGCTATTATCATGCAGTGTTGATCCCGTACCGTAGTAAGTAACGTATACCGTATCTGCTGCAGCTGGCGTTGAAGAAAGTGTCAGCACAACGGTATCCGTCGTCAGATCAACAGAACGAACCGAAGTCGTACGGCCGTTGACAAGCACGGAATATTGGTAAGTACCTGGCTTGGTGCTAGAGTTCAACGTTTTGTTGTATTTCAAGAACAGCTTATCAGCAACTACTGATATCGTTTGTAGCGTAGGTGGTCCTGCTACTTCACCGCCACCGCTGTTGTTTGTCGTTCCTACAGTGTGCGAGAATGACGCAACCTTATTGTTAGATAAGCCGCTTATCGGATATAGCCCTTGAACATAGTTAACGATAACTGTAGAGTTCGAAGCGATCGATTGATTCATCGTAAATACAAGACTATTATTTGACTGAGATAACCGCTGAATCGTAACAGCTCGCCCATTAGCCGTAACGACAAACTGTGTATACGCTAAGGAGTTAAGCGTGTCTAGCGTTTCGCTGAAGGTTAACGTAATTGTGCTTCCACTATAGCTGCTGGATGTGACAACTGGATTCGCTTCTGTGAATCCATTCGTAGCTACTCGATTAGCAAAATCCGGTGCTTCGTTGCCTGTCAGATCCTGAATCTGCCCAGTTCTGCCCTTACTGTAGGACACGAGTACCTGCTGATTGTTGGTCACACTCGATGACAAGGTAAGGAATACGACGTTTCCTTCCACTTTTACACTGTTAATATTGCGCGCATTACCTGCAACCGTCACATAATAGCTAGCAGGTGAAGGATTCAATGTTTCCTTCAGCAGCTCATTATAGACGATGCGAATCGTATTGCCGCTTACCTCTGTTTTTATGATTGATGGTGGCGTTGTATCTCCACCTAGTGTTTTGAATTTCCATTGATACTGATTTTTAATACCTACAAAATAATTGCCGCTTTGATCGACGATAGAGTTTGGCTCAATATGAATATAATAATCTGTGTTAGGATCAAGCGCACTTGCAGGTGTTAGATTGACAACCTTGCTGTCCTTTGGATCGACCGTAAGAACCGCTGTCACATCCGTTGATCGACTTGAAACGCTATAGATCGTTGCCCCGCTGCTATGTTGATTCACCTGTACAGGCTTATCAAATGTCAGCTTAAACTTCTCATTTGTCGTTGCTACCGTTGTACTTAAATTCACAGGTGATAGAGATGTTAGTTGTGGACCTGTTTGCTGCGAAGAAACTGTAAAGCTGTAATTTTTATTCGTTATACCTTCAAATGCATTACCTGCAACATCAACGAGTGCCTGCTTATCGATCGTTACATAATAACGAGTACCAACCGTGAAAGACTTTGAGCTTTCTCCTGTTTGTGCTACGTGAGGATCAATGGTTAGCTGATTTGTTCCACCACCATTTACACGGCTCGATGTTACATCAATGCTGCGATAAATCGCTCCAGAATTATACTCACGGATTTCGATATTTCCACTTCTTACATACACGGGTTCAGAAAACGTTAAAATTAGTTTTTCAGCTGACCCAACAGACGTACTGTTTCTGCTCGGTGAATAGGTATCCAGTTTAGGGGCTGTCGTATCATTACCGTATCCTGTCTGGAATCTCCAATCCGTTGCATTTAATAGGCCATAGTAAACCTCGGCAGGATTGCCTGACACGAAAAAAGCACCTGATTCGATTGTCACATAGTATGTTGAGTTTCTGTTGAAATCACGAGATGGATCAATCGTTACCTTATTGCCGTCTATTTTCACACGTGAGCTCGTTGCATTTTCGTTGAAAACCAACTCATTCGTTGCTACGTTACGAATTTGAATCTTTTTGTTGGAAGCTGCTTGAACGTTTTTATCAAATTCCAGTTCAAGATTACTTGATAGATTGACATTTGTTGCTCCATTAATAGGAAATACAGAAGTTAGTTTTACAGGACTATCTGCCGTGTTAAATCTCCAGCTTCCACCCGCATACGTATTACCAGATGCATCAATGATATTATTACTGTCAATTTTAACTGTATATAACGTTAGTGGCTTTAATACTGTACTTGGAGTAATCGTAATGGTATTCGTACCACTCCCAACGATCTCTGAAGAAGTCACCGGAATAGAACGATTGTCTGAGGTACTCGAAAGTGTTATGCTTCCACTCGCTACGTACACTGGTTCACTAAATGTGAAAGTAAGTGACGTATTAATGGGCAATGTCGTATTGCACGTGCCGGAAGTCAAACATAGACCATTAGAGCTTGTTAGTGTAGGCTTTATCGTATCGGTTGTTGCAATAGTTTTAAAGTTCCACTGAATAGGCGAATGAATACCTGTAAACAATGCACCATTAGATTCGTTAGCTACTGCTCCTGCTTCAATGAGCACATAATATTCAGTATCTAGCGCAAATGCATTGCTCTTAAAGCTAAATGATAATACATTGTTCGAGATCGAAATGCTTGAGTTGCTCATCGTAATCGAATCAATCTCAGCATTATCATTGTAACGATATACCGTTATTTTTTTGTTGTTATCGTGCTTCACGATATTTTCATCAAACGTTACTCTAAAAGTTGGGCGCAATGGTGCATTCGTTGAATCGTCTGCTGGACTTAAGCTGACGACGACTGGTCCCAAAGTAGCCGCAGCTGCTTCCTTCTGTACCAGGCTCGCAGGAAGCGCTATTTGTAATAACATAATAATTGCAATGATCAAAGATAGTTTTTGTTTTCCCCGCATCATTCACACTCCTCAAATTACACTCGTACCATATTTGTCGGTTTTTTCGTCTTCAAAATGAAGGGTCTTAAGTCACAAAACGATGTGCATGCTCCTTTCCAAAACAAATAAGCCAGACTCTGCATCTAATCACATTAGACGTAAAATCTGACTTAAAAGTTTCTAACTTATGGGATTAAAGACCTGCGTCTTGCTTCAAAATTTCAGCTTTATCTACGCGCTCCCACGGTAGATCGATATCTGTACGGCCAAAATGTCCGTAAGCAGCCGTTTGAGAGTAAATAGGACGACGAAGATCAAGCATTTTAATGATTCCTGCAGGACGAAGATCAAAGTTTTTACGAATGATCTCAACTAGCTTCTCGTCAGCAACATGACCAGTACCATACGTATCTACGTTGATGGATACAGGCTGTGCAACACCAATCGCATAAGCCAATTGAATTTCGCATTTATCCGCTAGACCAGCAGCAACGATGTTTTTAGCTACGTAGCGAGCAGCATATGCAGCGGAACGGTCAACCTTCGTTGGATCCTTACCGGAGAATGCTCCACCGCCATGACGTGCATAACCGCCATACGTGTCTACGATAATTTTACGGCCTGTTAGACCAGCATCACCTTGTGGTCCACCAATAACAAAGCGGCCAGTTGGGTTAATGAAATATTTTGTTTGCTCATCAAGCCACTCTTGAGGTACAACTGGCTTAATAACATGCTCCATAATATCAGATTGAATTTGAGCAAGAGTAATCTCTTCAGCATGCTGAGTAGAAACAACGATTGTGTCTACACGAACCGGCTTGCCATCCTCATACTCAATCGTAACTTGTGTTTTACCATCCGGACGTAAGTAATCTAATTTACCGTTTTTACGTACTTCAGACAGACGACGGGCGATACGGTGTGATAGCGCGATTGGAAGCGGCATAAGCTCAGGCGTCTCATTCGTTGCGAAGCCGAACATTAAACCTTGGTCACCAGCACCAATGTCCTCATTCTCTTGATTAACATCTTTACCATCACGAGACTCTAGCGCTGCATTAACCCCTTGAGCAATGTCAGCGGACTGCTCATTCAGTGACGTCAATACTGCACAGGTGCTGTAGTCAAAGCCATACTTTGCACGTGTGTAACCGATCTCCTTAATTGTACGACGAGCAATTGCTGAAATATCAATATAATCAGCCTTACTCGTAATCTCCCCAATAACAAGCACTAAGCCTGTCGCAACAGAAACCTCACATGCAACACGCGCATTAGGATCGGCTTCCAAAAATGCATCTAGAACCGCATCAGATATTTGGTCACAAATTTTATCGGGATGACCTTCTGTTACTGATTCTGATGTGAATAAGTGGCGTCCTTTTACCGACATCCGTATCAACCTCCCATAGCTTATATATATAAGAATAACCTTATACACAAAAAATGAACCTTTTCCCGTAGGAAAAGGTTGATTACAACACTTCTAAGATAGAATAATACAGAAAATCAAGCTTCGTGTCAATGCAAGTCAAATTCCCAGTTATTATGCAGAATCTTAGATTACGTTGCGGCAAAACCTAGATTCGGCCTAACACTTGCTCTGCTTGCTGTATGAGACGTTTCGTAATGGAACCACCAATATATCCTACATTTCTTGTCGATACAGTTGCCCAGTCAATTGAGCCTTTCACAGGAGTCGCTGCTGCCCCTAATTCATCAGCGAATTCTGAATTAAGATCTTGAGCCGGTGCGGCATATAATCCAAGCTCCGCTGCTAGCTCATACTTCATCGCTTCAAGCGCAGCCTTCGCCTCTGGAACAACGACTTGATTTCGTCTGCTCATCGTCAATTCCTCCTTTTAACATTAGAAGATGATTACAAACATAGTATGGCTGTGAGCCACGGTTATACGCTGATGAAGTTTTGACAAGCTTGGCTAATCTTTGCTCTTTATCCAATTGAGTTGCATACGCGAATATCTGTTAGAATGTTCAAAAGAAAAAGGCTGCTCATATGGTCAGTTCATCGACCTAGAGCAGCCTTTCAATCATCCTATAAAATTATTCTAAAGTATAAGTGCCTTTAACTAAAACAATTAATGATGTTTTTGAATCTGAAGAAGCTTGAATACCACGACCCTCACGAGGGAACCATATTAGATGATTGGCAGGTACAGGTGAACCTTTTTTAATATCAACACCCGCCGTTACATCCGATATACCGTTAGCATCTGAGCTGTATGCGATAGCTTTGCCTCCGCGAACGACAGCTTCACTACCAGCATTCACCATTAACGTTTTGCCAACAGGAACGGTTACAACCTCTAGTGCTTGACTTGCCGAAGATGAACCACCTCCAGAAGCACCACTGCCGCCTAGCTTAGCGATCTGCTCATCGACATAGCTTTTCGTAACGACAGGATCATTAACGGTTCCTGGTGTCACTGAGCTCGTTCCAACCGTCAATGCATTACCGAGTACGACTCCAGTAATGATACCAATGGCTAGAATAGATGCAGCCCCTAGCTTTTTTAATGACATCTGTTTCATACGTTCATCTCCTCTCTCTTATATTAAGATACTAGATTAAGAGAAGAATTGCTAGAGAGTTCGTTAGTTTATTGTTCCGAATTGAAGCTCTTTCGTAGCAATTAATTTTTTATGGTCTTTATACTCAGCATATACATTGATTTTAAATCTATTAAGACTTAAGGCATTAATAACTGAGTTTCTATAATTCATTGATATCGTCTTTTTATTTCCTAAGTGCAATCCATTTTCATCCGACTGATCTCCCACACTGTATGACTTAGAGAAGTTCACTGAAGCTACTTCAGCATCAACATACTCAACAACTATCTTCTCAATATCACTATAGGAATCAGAATTTTCCCTAACAACGAGATCATAGTTAAAATCTAATTGAATCGTATCAATTGACCAACCATCCGAACTTGTTATTATAGTTTGAACATCATATATTGATAAGTCGTATTGCATGATCGGTATTTCGCTTAATTCATTTAATGGAGTTGCAGAGTGCACAATATGAGATGTATAAGCAGGATTAATAACTACATTCGCAAGCTCCTCTTCTGTTCCACCTAAAGCTTCACCAAAGTATAGATTAATTTTCTTATCCTCATAATTTTTAGGAATTTGTGCTGACACATAAATAATCACCCGTCCATCGGGCAATAATCTTGTGTCATAGTTTTTGATATCCAAATCAACAATATCTTGTTTGCTATTCTCTATATAACCTTTCAATTGAGTTGGTATTGTAGCACGTTTTTCATTGTTCGTGTATTGCAGTTTAGCAAGGAAAAGATCGGTTTGTTTTCCTGCGTAAATAGAAGAGCTAAGTATAGCGACTTCACCACGACCGCCCAATGTGTCAATCACATAGTTTTGGTTGCTCGCAAGAAGCTGGGCATTACTTAATCTAGATACTTCGAATGCATGTATGTCCTTAACTCCTTCATCTGCTTGTTCCTTCATGCTAAATACAATTTTTTCTGCCTCCTGAACATAAGGAATTTCGGTATAAGCAATCACACGATAGCTTTGACCTGGAGATACAGCTACGAGACGATCTAAGCTTACGAGCTTAGTACTTTCAGAAGAAAGCTTAACTCCGTCTAATTCAAAAACACCTGTTATAGGAAGCTTACCCTTTCCTTGCTTACCCTGATTCGTTATTTTAAATTCTGCAATAAGTAAGTCATTTACTCCATTAGGTGTACGTTGCAACGAAACCTGTTCAATTAGCATCTCATTATATTTTGCAGAGCTCGATGTGTTTTGTACCGTTTCATCAGAGGTACCGACTAATATATTATAACTTCCCAAATAGTTACTTTGACTACCTTCGTCACCTTTAATGAAAACAATAATTTCACTTGTACTAAGCTTTATATTTTGTGGAATTTCACCTTCAAGCTTAATTTCTTTTTTTATTTTTGGCAATAGACTGATCGATTCTTTTTCGGACATAGCTAAAGGATATAAAAATCCTTCTGACGTCTTAACGAAGAATTCAAAATCAGGTAAATTAACGCTACTATTACTTTTATTTTCGAATACCACACTCGAGTCGAGTGTTGCTTTATTATTCGTGTAACTCAATGAGCTTTCTTTCATCGTCAAAGCTAATGTTGTACTGCCAATACTATATTGAGTTTCTATATTTGCATTGTTTACGGATGTATTAGAAAGCTTAGGTAATTTTAACGTTGCTTTAGGAACGCTAAAAGCTGAAGCTTCGTTATGATGCATAACAACTAAAGATACGTTATTATTAACAAAGTTATTCGCAACAACACCGTTTAATATAAAGCTTTTACGCTCTTGGGGTTTTAATGAGAGCTCATTAGATGACAATTCAACTAACGTTCCTTTACCATCATTCAAGTAAAACTTTAAAGTGCTTAAATCAATAGCGCTATTGGCCTTGTTACGAATCGTAGTATTAAAACTTAAATATGTGTACTGCTTATCTGAATACATCTTATAACTGCTTACTAGAACATTAAGCAAAGTTTTGTTTATGTTTATTTCTTCAGCTTGCTTATATGGTGTTGTACCATCAGAGGTTGTCTTAATATGTCCAATTACTTTTTCGTAATTATTAACTCCAAAGTCCCATTGGATCAAATCAAGTTTAAGATCAGATAGTTTTTCTTTCTCATCAACATAAGCATAATACGTAAGATATGTAGTCGTCTTAGGGATTACATATTTTTTCTCCATATCCTCACTAATTAGTTTCGTTACATAAGACTTACCATCGCTTCCTTTAATTCTTGCCCAATAATCAATAAGGTTAACTGTACTGTTAGAATTGTTATGAATTACGATAGTGTAAGCAGCAAGATTGCCCGTCTCATCCTTTACTAATTGAGCATCATATAGAGTTACGTGCACTCCAGAACGAATCGTAACTGATGAATCGATTCCTGTTGCCTCCACAACTGTCGATTGTGACACTAATGAACCTTGTAAAAAACAAAAAACAATTATAACCATAAACAAATTTTTCAATTTCTTATTATTTATGAACAACAATACCCCTCCTCTTCTACTACGTATAACGAAATAAACTACTAAAAAGTTGCACGTAACAAAAAAAGATTCCCCTCATTTGAGGGGAATCTTTTAGAGAATATCAAATTGACTATTCTTCAACTACTACGTTTACTACATAGAATGTACCGTTGATACCAACAGTAATTGTAGCAGTACCTTTGTCAATTGCAAGACCATTACCATCTACAATACCAGAGTGAGAAGTAGCAATTGTGTAATCGCCAGCTTGAACTGTGTACTCTTTATCGTATTGGTTTACTAGCTCAAGAGCTTTACCGTTACCGAATAGCTCACCAACAATGGAGTTACCCGCAGTAACTTTAATTGTTTCTTTTACTTGCTTAACTGTTTTAAGTTGAGATTCAGATTTAATTACCTCAATAATAACTCTATCAACGATGTTGTTACCAACTGTTACTGTGATTGTTGCTTTACCAGCTTTAACTGCTGTAACTAAACCAGTATTTTCATCCACAGTTGCAATGTCAGTATTCAAGGAAGCAAATTTAGCGTCGTTTACTGTAGCAAACTTAACGTTATTTCTGTCCTTTTTGAATACTTCGATTGTAGTAGTATCAGAAGCACCTTTTGCGGCGTTAGTGTCTAGAGGTGTTAAATCTAGAACATCTTTATTATCAGTTAGGTAACCACCAAGACCGTTAACGTCAGCACGTGTAACACTTAGAGTTTTTGTATAAGTTTTGCCGTCTTTTGATATAGAGAATCTAATTGTAGTAGAACCATTTTCAGTACCAGTTACTTCAAACTCGCGTGTACCATCATTATCGTTTTTGATTTCAGTAGCATCAAATTTGTCATTTCTAGGATCAACTGTGATGTCACCAGCAAAGTCGATTGGCTCGCCATATTGGTCAACAGTTTTAACTTCTACTGTGTAGTCAACATTAACTTCATCGCCAGCAGCAATTCTTAGGCTAGAAGTACTTAGCTCAAGACCAGCAAGAGCTTTAGCAGCTTTAACAGTAACTACTACGTTTTTAGTAGATTTTACACCACCAAATTCAGCAGTAACTTGAATTGTTGCAGAACCAGTTTGAAGTGCTTTAGCTGTAAGTGTTTCGTTATCCACTGAAACTACAGCTGGGTTAAGAGATTTGATTGTGATAGCGTCAAACGCGCCCAAACCGCCTTCTACACTTTTATATTCATTATTACTTTGGTCTTTAGCAGCAATAAGAATATTTAGAGGTTTTTCTTTATCTTGATATAGAGTTACGTTGTTGTCAGATGCTTTGTCACTGTCGATAGAAACATCAGTTACGCCAAGAGAAGTAAGAGCAACTACAGAAATAATTTCATTTCCTGTTTCAATCTTAACATTTTCATCTTCGTCAATAACTAGAGATACGTTTACGATAGAATCGCCAGTTTGATCAGCTTCAAGATTACTTTTAATAACGTTGTCGTTAGTAGTATAAACATCTACGTTATCGATGAAATCAGCAGTTACATCGTTGCCGTTAGCATCTTTGATTAAAACTTGTAGTGTCTTGCCAGATACTACAGTTTTAGAAGGGAAAGCGATTGTTGCTGGAGTTGCTTTGTTGTAAGTAACTTCAGCAGATAGGTTTTGAGCTTCAAAACCTTCTTTAGATTTTGCAGCAGCAATAGTAACAGTGTAAGCTTTAGTGCTAGAAAGCTTGTCGCTAAGTGCGATTGTAGCAACTTTACCTTCGAATGAAACTTTCTCAATTAGAAGGTTAACACCGTCAGCATTTTTCACAGAAACATCAGCAGATTTAAGAGCTTCAAGCTCAGTGTTGAATTCTACCGTAATTGTTTTAGAAACTACAGCTGAAGCTTTTGCAATGTCAAGCTCAGTAATTTCATATCCTTTAAGACCAAGGATATTACCTAGTGTTTTGCCATCGATTTTGTAATCAAGAGCAGTTACTAGAGAGCTGTAGATGTCGCCACGGATAGCGTTAGCAGTTTTGTCAAGATCTTCAGAAACTAGTCCTAGTTCAACTGCTTTTTCGAATACGTCAGCATATGCAACGTCTTTATCTGCGCCAAGAACGCGAAGAAGAACTGCTGCAAATTGTTGGTTAGTGATTGGGTTACCTACGCCGAATCTAGTAGTAGTTTCGCCAGTGAAATAACCTTCTTCTTTAGCCCAAGACACAAAACCGTTGTAGAACTTAGAATCAAGATCTTCAAAGCCGTGTGTATTAGCGTGTGCTTTAGCTTCTTCTTCAGCACCTAGTAGACGTGCAACAAGAACTGTTACATCTTGACGTAACCATTCTTTGTCTTCGTCAAGACCTGCGGATGTACCTTTAATCACTCCAAGATCTTGGAGTTTTTGACCTGCTGCTTTACCGTCAGCAGATACAACAGTTGCAAACATGGAGAATACCATTGCAATTGCAACTAATAGAGATAAACTTTTTTTCATAACCTTTTTTTCTCCTCCTCTAAATTGCTTCGGTTGTTGAGAGTTTTGTTTTGATAATAAATGGCTCGTTTTACTCATAGCCAGTTCACCCCCTTCCTAGAGTAGAGCACGTAATATTAAATGATGTCTACGAGCATGACTGTTAGATAAGTTACACGCTGTAGAAACTTGTAAACAATGAGAGATTGGTGCTAGATTACGTGTATCACTATAACATTATACAATGTTGTGCCCAGACCGTAAAGAGGAAGTTGAATTTTCATTCCAAATCTTTCCGAATTCCAGGTTCCCTGACCTCTCAATCAAACTTACATTCATTTAGACGCGCGAAAAGTGAAAAGGTTGCGTTCAAATCAGAAGTTTTTATGTAGCTGGCTCAGGAAGTGTGATGGAAATTTTTATTTCAAATTTCTATTAATAGTATAGCCTGTACTAGAATTGAAGTCGATACCAAACTTTTACCATCGTTTCATTATAGCACCAAGCGGTACAAGAGTCTCCTCTCATACCGCTCTTGCTTCAAATTAATTATAAATTGCAGGCAGCTTCTTCAAGCTGTTCATAACACGTGCCATGATGATTGCCGCATCACTACGCAGCATTCTCGCTTTTGGATCGAAGATCGAGCCCGCTTTTGGATCAGCACTGTTAATCGGCTTACCTACAATAAAGCCTTTCTTCTGGATTGCAAGTACTGCAGGAATCGCATAGAAATCGAAGTTTCCTCCATCGAGGAATGCTTTATCTAGCTGTTGTCTTGCTTTTGTTGAGTTCGTTTCTAGCTTAAGCTCCAATGCACGAGCCAGAATAACTGCCGCGTCTTGACGAGTAATGGACACATCCTCACCGAAGAAGCCAGGTCTTGTTCCATTTACAATGCCCGCACGAGCAGCTGTTTCAATGTAACGATAATCATAGATAGAGTTGGAATTGCTTGCATTCGTAATCGTTTCTGGATAGTACGTAAAATGCAGGCTTCCAGAGTAGTTCAGCGGAAGATCAAGTGCACGCACAATCATACGTGTAAATTCTCCACGTGTAATGTACTCATCTCCACCAAAGCGATTCACCGGCTCAACCGCGTTCATGACTCCTTTAGAGTAGATCGCTTCCATTGCTTCACGTGCGTAGCTATGGTCAATGATGTCGTTGTAGCTGCGAGTTAGCTTCACGGCCACATAGTACCCGAACTTCTCGAAAGGAACAGTGATTGTACCCTTCTTATCGTCAACGACACCGCCAATGTTCTCCCACGTACTAGCGTATGGATCAAAGCGGAAGACCGTTATCGACGTTCCAGCGCTTTGTACAATGCTTTTATCGTACGTTATTGATAGTGAGCCTGCGTTACTTGGAACAAGCTCACGATTCACCTGACCATAGCGGCTAGCAAAGTTGCCTGTATGCTTCCCTACAATATTCGGAAATGGGAATGGATCTAAACCGCTTGTAATTGGGTCGTACTGTGGTGAAGATATATCCGGATCATCGGCTAGACCAGCGTCAATCCAGAACAATGGACTTGCTTTAATGAAGCGGTTCGCAAAGCTTTCAAATCTCGTCTTAATATGAAGATCGCCTGTTGCTTGACTATTCGCTGAATAATCTGGTGGCTGTGTTTCGAACATATGTCGATTCACAATACCATCGTTTGGATTGGCAATGGCAAACAATACTTCATGATTATTAAATACCTGAGTTGCATAATTAGCAGCTTCATTATACTTCGGACGTATTAAGTTCGTATTTTTAGGGAACGTTAAGGCCAAAGTATTATTAAACACCTTATGAGAGCTTTTCATCGTCTCAAGATACTGCGCACCCGGTATATTTGTCGGTACATACTTCACATTAAAACTACCTGTGGTAGTTGTTTCGCCGCGCTTAATAGTAAATGTAATCTTTGTGTCCTTGTTTGCTTTTAAATCACTCACTACTGCTCGGAAAGCCTGGAAAGTTGATGATGTACCTTTATCGTAATCATAATAATCAACCTTCTCCATCGTTTGCTTTCCAATCGTAATTGATTCAGCACCAGGAGATGAAATAATCACTTCTACAAAGTTTTTATTAACCACACGTTCTTCTTCTACTGGTGACTTAATACTAAAAGGAATAGAGATTGGGTTTATCTCTAAGCGATACGTTGCTCGTGGACCACTTTCACCAGCATTGTACACCGTTATAACATACACTAACGGGCTTCCATCTGCAGGCATTTCCTGATTCGTAATATTAAAGAAAAAGTTTTGATCTGTACGATTATAATAAAATGTAACATTAGCTTGAGGGATTGACGCGTCTCGTTGTCCGCTATTATATATTATATCCGCTGTATCTTCTCCACCTAGCTTGTCAACTTTACGCTGCTTGTCCGTTGATTTGAATGGCATACTTAAGTTCCACTCAATCTTTTCATTTCCCCAATTAGGATTACTTATATGGACAGCATAATTATCCTTTGGAATATCTGGACTAGCAAGTGAATCTCTGACATTATCTACAGATGTTCCTAAATCAATAAAATCAAACGTTCCAAATACGTTAAATTGAGCCTCTGTTGTTGTATAAACTCCATTGGTATAAGTGAACTTTGAATCACTTGACGAAGGAGGCCAGTTACTTGTTGTATATGGATAAACGCCATCTGTATTAGGAGCTGGAACCGACGGTAAGTTTGTCGGAACTACACTGAACTTCATCGTGCTTTCATAACTATAGTCGCTTGAACGAAATACAAACTTAACTGTATTTTCTCCGGCATGATTAATAATAGACGATAAAAGTTTAATAAGATCATCATCAACGGTTGTTACATTTCCATTGACATCCATGGTAACCCCATTTGGACGGAACAACGGCAACTTATCATTAGATTCATTGTAATTATTAATCGGAATTTCAACATTATTCAAGTATAAAAATACTGTTTGCCGTTTCTGTCTACCATCTGCTGTTGTGAAATCTTTATAAACGATATCTTCATTGTTGGCAATGTTCATGATGCGGCCTACTAAATAGCCAATTCGTTTAATAATATCTTCACTGTCATCTTTATAAGAATCGTAATTGACACTCATACCATTCACAATGTTGTCGAACTTCACATATGGTCCATACTGAAGTTTAAAGATAGCATATTTCACATCTGTCGATGCATTAGTAGCATCGGTAAACGTAAAGCCGATATTATTTGTCCCTGACTTATCAAGCTTTGAAAACTCAAGGAACACGCGAAGATACGTTACATCTATACCATCTACTTTTCTCGTAATTTCTTCAGTAATAAGGTTACCATTCGTATCCTTAATAAGTTTAAATGGTTTATCTGGATAGCTTATGCCGTTAATCGTTGCAGACAACTGGCTTTCAATCGTTGAAGGAAGACCTAGTTTTGAATGATTAGCTATTAGCAATTCAACCGCCATCGGCATAGCATATACTTCTACTCCCTTAAGAGGGTCTATATCGGTTGATTGAAGAGCTATAATGCGATCTCTTGAAGTTATATTTGCATCATAACCCGATAAATAGTTAACGTCTGCGATGAAAGCTTTTGTACCATCTCTTAAAGTAAACTGTCTAGTAGTCTCATCATCAAATTGAGTAAAATTTGGTGATATCATAGTCACTTTAATAGGTGTATTGAAAGACAATGTACTTGGCAGTAAGTAACTATAGTCTACAGTAATGTATCGTGTCTTGTCATTTGGTGTTACCGGATCCCAACCTATTACTTCCAACGTTGGTTGGGGAGTCACTCCGTCTATTTCCATACTCATGTTACGTTCAAGTACATTCCTAATATCACTAATAGGTACTTCAGTGGTCCCATTATTCACAACATCATATAACGGCCAAGGGATAATAGCTTTACCTGTCAGCTTAAGATCTTCACTCATATCTACAGAGTAATTACCGTTATTACTCAGATCATAGACAATGTTGTTGTTATCAAGCTTCTCATTATAGTATGTTACTTCGCCACTATAAAGCATAACTTGGCGTGTTGTTTCAATAATCTGTCCTGCATTTGTTACCTTAAACGTAATTGCGTTCATCCCTTTGTTAATGGTAAGCTGGGATGTTGTAAAGCGAAAATTACCCGTTTGGGAAACGTTAAAATCATAGCTGTAATTGTTGATATCGACAGTTACCTTCGTGGCATTAGGAGCATAACCATCAATGGTAATAACCCCTGTAGATGCTTGAGTTTGGGCACTAGTGTAAAGCATCGTTACGCCATCCTCTAGCACGTCATACGCTTGATTTTCAAATAAAATCCGCAAATCATTCAGCATCGGGCTGTCACGAAATTCTATGTATATCGACTCTTCTTGTGTAGAAGTTCCCGCTACTCCTTTGAAAGTAATTTTATTCAAGCCTGGAAAGAGTTCTACATTAGAAACCGTAAGCTGGTTATCACCTGTCGTTGTTATTCCTGTTGTAATATCCTCTGTAGAGTTCAATACAGTGTCATTGATTGCAGTAATCTGCTCTACCTTATAGCTGATAGAAGAACCTACAACGCCATTAATGGTTCCGTTTAGTGTTACGTATTTACTAGAAACAATACGGGCAGAATCTTTCTTATCCTTCTCATTCGGGAAGATAAAGAAACTCCCTGCGGCATCAACTTGACTCGCCGGACCGTACACTGGAATTAATGTAACGATGAGTGCCAGTGCTAAAAAGATCGATACTAGTTTTTTCAAGTGAATACTCCTCTCTTCATGACATTTTTCGATATTTTTTCTATATGAACTGCACACTGTGCATATCACATGAGCATGAACGGCATGTCCTACAGTAACTCCTTCCCACAATTTACTACTTGCCCTACTACATTAGACGCAGGTTTTGCTAAAAAGTTCCGTATCATTTATATCGGTAGGATGAGGTTGGATTTAAAGTGGTCGTAATATGAAATTATTGCTAATGACAACTTTCGTTCCGAAATGACAAAAAAGGTGCTCGAGGATCATCCTTCAATGATCCTGAGCACCTTTATATTGAAAAAGATTATTTACTACGTGACTGTGAATTGACGATCCCAAGCTTGAGTCCCAGCTTATGCAATAACCCGATCAGCGGTCGACGTGACTTGTCTACAATGCCGATTACCTCAGCCCCAATTTGAGTTAGGAAGATGACAATACATACAACGGCAAATGTAATCCAGTTTGCTCCGTTAAACTTAATGACTGCGGACTGTACAATAGCCATCGAGCCGAATATAGCCGCGATGCCCCAAATCATGAGTACGGTCTTGCGATGTCCATAGCCTAAATCCTGCAAGCGATGGTGCAGATGCCCCTTATCGGGTGCAAAGATCGGCTTTTTGTTGACAAGCCTGCGGATAATAGCAAAGAACGTATCCGATAGCGGCACACCAATAATAAGCAATGGAATAACAAATGAAACAAGCGTGACCTGCTTAAAGGCAATTAATGAGAGCATCGCTAAGCAAAACCCTAGAAATAATGATCCTGAATCACCCATAAAAATTTTCGCTGGGTGAAAATTATATCGTAAAAATCCAATGATTCCGCCGA
Source organism: Paenibacillus sp. FSL W7-1287 (assembly GCF_038004245.1). NCBI lineage: Bacteria > Bacillati > Bacillota > Bacilli > Caryophanales > Paenibacillaceae > Paenibacillus > Paenibacillus sp. FSL W7-1287. The sequence continues at coordinate 348,475 of NZ_JBBORD010000001.1, forward strand.
GCAGTAACGTGCTCAGTAAAATAACAGGCGTGAAGCCCATAATAATCGCCATAATTAAAATCGTTGCTATCGCAATACCTGATACCCCGGAAGCTAAGCCGTCCAGTCCATCAATTAGATTAATGGCGTTCGTAACTCCGACAATCCATAGAATGGTGACAGGGATGCCGATCCAATCATTGATTCGCTGCATATCTTCGCCAAACGGCAGGCTTACAAATTCAATCGAAATGTTAAAGCCAAAAACGACAACGCATGCGGCAATAATTTGCAAGACAAGCTTTAGCTTTGCTGAAAGCTCAAAGCGATCGTCAAACGCACCAGTCAGTATAATAATTGTACCGCCTACCAGCACTGCCTTAAGTAAATTCAAGTCCTTACCGAGCAGTGTCCCCTCTGGAAATATCGTGATAACACAAAAGAACGAAACCACGAATGCAAGATAAATAGCGAGACCGCCCATTCTTGGCATAATACGCGTATGGACCTTGCGATGGTTAGGTTTATCAATTGCGCCTACAAAAAAAGCGAATTTTTTAACGAGCGGTGTGATAAGTAAAGCAACGATAAGAGCAATTGCGAATCCAATCGCATAAATGACTCCAATAGACATAGTGTAGATTCTCCCCCTCTGGATTTACAAGCGAGATTAAGTTGTCTACCGTTATCATTAGCCGTAGACAATCAACTTATCCAGCGTCTCTGATGCCATTTGTATAGATATCTCGTTTCTTATAAGCATCGTGTTGAATTATACTCTCAATGAAAACAAAATACTACTATCGAAATTTACCTAAAAAACAGAAATTAGCCTGTTTTTACGAATTTTCAATATGTTTTGTAACATTCTCTTTATTACGCATCACTTTTAACATAAACTTTGGCAGAACCAGCATGCGTGGCAAACGCTTCGGTTCCTGAAGCAAACGGAACAGCCACTCGATGCGCAGCTTCTGTATCCACTCAGGTGCTCGCTTCAACTTACCTGAGATGACATCGAAGCTTCCGCCAACGCCCATAATAAGCGGTACGCCTAGCGCCTCGCGATGCTTTACGATCCATGGCTCCTGCGTTTCTGCACCTCGAGCAACAAACAATAAATCAGGCTTCAGCTCGGCAATAGAAGCAACGACCTCATCGTCTTCATCGGCACCAAAGAAACCATTGCGATAACCGACAATACGCACTTGCGGATACTGCATCTGAAGGGATTGTGCTGCGGCTTCAATAATTTCCTGTGTAGTACCCAGTAAGTACACCTTCCAATGATGCGATTCACCGACCTTAAGCAGCTCGTGAAGCAGCTCGATACCAGTGACTCGTTCAGCGACAGGATCACCGCCTTTTTGTGCAGCCCAAACGACTCCCGCACCATCAGGCACAATAAGATCTGATTTTAGCATCATTTCTTTATAGTTTGGCTTTTCCAGTGCACTCATGATCATAATCGGATTAGCTGTTATGACATGTGTTTGCTCTCTTGCATTAATTCGGTCCGTTAAGTATTGAACCGTATCCTTCATTCCCATCTTCGAAAAAGGAATACCGAAAATATGAACTTTAGGTATAGTTTTCGTCATGAGGAAATCACCTCGATATATTCTGACGCAAAAATTGACTGATTTGTTGCGCTGGTTTTTGGGATTGTTCTTTTAATGTTTGAATTTGTCGACTTCGCTGCTCCAGCCATTGGTCACGATGATCTAAAATATTCCCCATCTGCTCCACAAATTCCTTAGACTCGAGCTCATTTGTTGTGCCTACCACTTTAGCTTCAATTCGCTTTAGAAACTGATCAATTTTCGGATCATAGGACAGGCCAAGCATCGGTACTCGCTGGTTAGCTGCATAGATTAGCGCATGCAACCTCATACCGAACAATGCATCACACTCCGATACAGCCTGCAGCATCAGCATGGGGTCATCGGGTAGATCCATTAGCTTAATACTGCTTCCTGCTCCGATCCGTGATTGGATCTGATCGATTAGAAACTGTGACGCTTCGATATCTTCAGGAAGATGGAAGGGTAAAAATGTTAGCATCACGTTACGTTGCTCGGTTAGCGCTATAAGTGCCTCGCCAATCCGCTGCAGGTCTGAGCGATTCTTGTTCCAAAACCTAACGGATATACCGATCTGTTGTACACCACTTGCTTCAGGCAGCAGTCGCTGGCGCTGCTCAGGAAGCGGCATTCCCATAACCGGGTCTGGTACGACCTCAATCTTAGCGTTTACACCGATCGAGCTTAAAAATTGTGAAGATTGTTCATCACGCACCGAAACATATTGACTCTTATTCATCGCGGAACGAATAAATGCGTACATTGACTGACGATGAACAGGACCAATTCCTTGTGCATAGATAAAGGTTGGCTTGCGGAGCCATTGTGCCAGCTTAATGATCCCTGTATAGTATGGAATGCTTTTCATGCCAGTTGCATCTTGAAGCAAGCTTCCCCCACCGCTAATTAACGCATCAGAAGAAGATATCGCACGCCACACGGACGCAGGGTGCATGCGTGGCACAGCTTCCACACCGTACTTCTTTGATGTCCAGCTCGGATCTCCACTTAGCACGACTGGAGCAAGGGTAATGCCTGCTGCTTTACCCTGCTCCTCTAATGCTAATAATATGGACTTGAGCACTGCCTCATCCCCGCTATTTTTAAAGCCGTAATAGCCTGAAATTACTACTCGAAACGTTGTTGAAGCTTCGGCCATACCCATTTACGCCAAACTCCTTCCAATACTGTCCATATCGCAATCAGCACTAAGCCGAAAATAATACCTATTCCTAAGCCTAACAGAGTACGCAATGTTGACATCATAATTGGTGTATGAATATGTGTGAACGTGCTTACCATAGTTAGCTGACCTAATGTACCGACAATTAGTAGCAGCCAGGACGCTCTATAACGTAAAGCTAAGAACAATCCAAGAATAAGCGGAGGATGTCCTAGCATAAACTCTTTAAATCTCGGACGTACGCCGACAGTTGTTTCAAGCCATTGTCTGATCATCATCTCGATCGCTGATACCTGACCGCTATTGCCTGTGCGAGATAAGTAGTATGCCCCAACTGCCGCCACGATAACAGCAACGACTACCCATAATAAGCTAATTGGTGTCATAAGAAGCTTCCAAAGGCGTGTAATGGAGCCTTTCGCTCCTTGACCTCGATACAACAGCACGTAAATCGCAACGAGCGCAATTGGACCTAGGTGAAGTAAGCTAACTCCTCTAAACTGCTCAATAACTAAGCTATACGTGATGTTAAACAACAGTCCGAATACGATCGGTACAGCACATAGCGTAATGATCGTACCTACGATAAACCAGTTCAGCGTTAAGCCAAGTCTGCGAGATAGTGGAAGCTCAGGGAAGATCCAGCGATCAGTCTCCACCGTCCCATCATGAATTGGCGTAGTACCACTTAACGTCCAGTTGGTATTGCCGAGCATTCGACGTTCACCAATGGTACGTGAATATATACGGTTAAGCATCCAGATGACACCTAGCGTCGGACCACTGATTGCGGCGCCAAGCGCTAACGCTTGCTCCATTAACGAGCTATTCAGCACATATAGTCCTGCTGAACCTAGTAAGCCTAATACGAATACGATGATTTCTGTTCCTGGCAAAAATGCTCCAACAAGCAGCGTAATAAACGCTACTGCAGCCAGTGCTACGATCATACGTACAAGCTTCGTCCATGATGGGTTCTCATATTGAAAGGCGCTAGCCATGCCATCAGGGTAGCCGGCTTTTTCCATCTGAGCAATGACACCCTCTTCTCCAGAAAGCGTCTCGATAAGCTTGTCCGCAGAGTGCTCTAACACTCCCGTATTACCGTTAGCTTTGATGCCAACATTCAAGAAGAACATACGAATGTTACGGTCCTTGGCAGCAAGCTTGAAGCGATCGGTCATCCCTTCGGCTGTCATCGTAAAGCTATCATTCTCAGACAAGGAATATAGTCGCACCACATCATAATCAAGTAAATACGAAAGCGTGCTCATGCCCGCTTGAGGAACTTTAAGATTTTCAATGGCCGCAACGCCCATACCATGCTGCTTTAGCAAAGCTCCAAAATGATTCAAGCTTTTTAATTCGGCTTGGTCAGTTGCACCTTTAGCCTTAGAACCATCAAAAATGATTCGCGTCACACCATACTCACTTAGACGTTTGATTTGCTGCTCAGCCATTTCCATATTGTATGGCTGTACGCGATCCGAGAACCTTGCAATAATTTGGAAGCCATAGCTTGATAGCTTCTCCACTGCAATCGGGTCAAAGTCTAATGTTTTTAGCGTCGCAGCATTGACCGCTTCTTCGATAATTAAAGCTGGCTTACCTTCATAAGTCCAGTCGGTAACATTCACGCCTTGTCGTTCATACTCGCGCTCTATGATCGGCTTGATCATCTCCGCTTCATGCTCTCCGGTAAATACAACATACGTGTGGTTAACATTGGTGTCGAGCACTTTACTTAGCAGAGAAGCCATTTCCTTCTCTGAATAATAGACAAGACGGCCTGACTGCATAAGATCACGTAAGGAGCTCTCATACAACGACATAGATTGTACTCCAGCGTCTTTCAAAGCAAGCAGCTTCTCATCAATAAATTGTGAAACATTGCTTTGATAGTTGGCAATTTCCTCTAAATCCCGATAGTCGAATACATATTCAACGGTATCGGCCGATTGTTCCATCTCAACTCTTAAGAATGCTAAAGGTAACGCTGCTAATACTCCTATTAACGTAATGATCCATAGCAGTGTCCTTGCTTTTTTATTCCATTGCTTCCAGCGCACGATAGTCCTCCATTTCTAACCTTTACTCATAACAAAGCTAGGATTGCCTGCTACATCTTCGTAGGCAATCCTAATGCTAATATACGTATCTACCTATATCATAACGAAATTAGATTCCATCTACACGTTTCATTACATCTTCAATTAATGCAGCCTGTTTGGCAGCTGCATCCTCAGCAGAGGTGCCTTTTACGGCAAAGTAAACTTTAATCTTAGGCTCTGTGCCTGAAGGTCTTAAGCAGAACCATGAACCATCCTTCAAGATGAACTTCAGTACGTTCTCAGGACGTAACCCATCAATGCTCTGAGAGTAATCAAGCACTTCAGCAATCTCAATTCCAGCCACTTGAGCCGGCGGCTGTTCACGGAAGTTTGTCATAATCGCTGAGATTTGCGCCACACCATCAATACCTTTTAATGTCCGGGACTGCTGGCTTTCTAGGAAATAGCCAAATTGCTCATACAGCTCAACAAGCACGTCATAAAGTGTTTTCCCTTGTGTGCTGTAATATGCTGCAGCCTCGCAAATCAACATAGAAGCGACAATCGCATCCTTGTCACGCGCATAGGTTCCAGTCAAGTAACCATAGCTTTCCTCATAGCCAAACAGGAAAGTCTTTTCTCCTGTTTGTTCATATCTCGTCATTTTCTCGCCGATGTATTTAAACCCTGTTAATGTATTTTCAACACTAGCACCATAATGCTTAGCGATAACCTCGCCCATTTCACTTGTAACAATGGTTTTGATCACTACTCCGTTAGCAGGCAGCTGGCCACGTTCCTTTAGCTGACTAAGCAAGTAATGAATCATCAATGCACCAGATTGGTTACCTGTCAGCACGACGTATTCGCCATCGTTGTTTTTTACAACAGCACCCATGCGGTCAGCATCGGGATCGGTGCCAACGATAACATCAGCGCCTACTTTACGAGCTAGCTCAATCGCTAGTGTGAATGCCTCCTTCTCTTCTGGATTAGGAGATTTGACCGTGCTAAAATTACCGTCTGGCTGCTCCTGCTCTGCTACAACATGCACTTGCTTAAAGCCAGCGGCAGCAAGCACTTGACGAACAGGCATATTTCCCGATCCATGCAGCGGCGTGAATACGACCTTGAAGCTTTCGCCAAGCTCACCTTGCAATAGCGGTTGATTGACGCTTTGAGCAACGACAGTATTCACGTACGCTTCGTCAATATCATCGCCTAGCCATACAAGCAAGCCTTGCTCTTCGGCTTCTGCTTGAGACATCCGTTTTACCTCATCGAAGCTTGCTATGCCAGCAATCGCCGCTATCACTTGCTCCGCATCCTCAGGCACAAGCTGACAGCCATCTGCCCCATACGCCTTGTAGCCATTATATTCAGGCGGATTATGACTAGCTGTAATAACCACACCTGTGCTTGCTTTAAGATGACGGATAGCGAAAGACAGCTGCGGAGTTGGACGTAGTGAACGGAATAAATAAGTACGCACTCCATTGGCAGCTAGTACAAGCGCTGCATCCAATGCAAACTGTGGAGAATTATTGCGCGAATCATGAGCAATTACAGCTGAAGGCTGTTCAAGCTTTTGAGCGAGCAGCCAGTTCGCTAAGCCCTGGGTAGCCTTTCCAACCGTATAAGCATTCAGACGATTGGTTCCAGCGCCCATTACCCCACGTAATCCGCCTGTACCGAATTCTAAGTCTCTATAGAAACGATCCATAATTTCTTGATCATTACCAGCTAGACCAGCTAGCTCTTGCTTCGTTGCCGCATCGATGGATGGATCATTCATCCAGCTTTCATATCTATGGTTGACTTGCTCCTGATTTAATCGTGTCATATGATACCTTCTTTCTTATTCCTTTATTGCTTCGCTGGGTCGGATAGTGCAAACATAAGCTCGCCTTCTGCTACGACCTTGCCATCCACTTTTGCCGTACCTTTACCTTTGCCAATCGAGCCCTTTAGACGCGTGATTTCAACCTCAAGCGTTAATGTATCGCCAGGTGTCACCTGACCACGGAAACGGAAGCCATCAATGCCAGCAAAGAACCCTAGCTTACCTTTGTTGGCTTCAAGCATGAGCATCGCAACAGAGCCCACTTGGGCTAATGCCTCAACAATTAGCACACCAGGCATTACGGGATATCCTGGAAAATGCCCGACAAAATAAGGTTCATTCATTGTCACGTTTTTAATTCCGACTGCACGCTCTCCAGGCACAACCTCTGTGATTCGGTCAATAAGTAGAAATGGTGGTCGGTGTGGAATAATCTTTTGAATTTCATTAATATCCATCATTAGTATGTCCCTCTTTTCCTTTAATTGCGTGTTTCATAAGCTTCAACAATCCATTTCAATATCGCAGTTCACATTGCTGCTTAATCCAAGGGATTAAATTGAAACAACCACTTTGTTCATTCATGCGTATAAATTTTGCTACTTGTCCCCATACTATAGATACCCTTCAGTGTCCTGCAGGAAATGAAGGTTGAGATAAGGAGGCTTGCTTGCTGGAACGAATGTTCAATGGTAAGCAAGCCTCTTTGTGTGTGTATGATTTTACCTAGCTTTCAACTATTATAGACTACCTCAGTTAAAATGAAAACTTAACGGAAAGTAAAAATCAGCCAGCAGGCTGCTGACTGATTATTATTCATCATCTATATGCAATTATGTCGCTTATGATTCAGCAAATATTAAATCCCACAAATGCTTGTAGGTACTGAATTTAAACGCTTCTTCCTTCGGTTGATCCCCCATAATGACATAACCGATATACAGCCCCGCAAGCAGCATGACGATCATGATGAGAGGTGCTATGCTTTTTCTTAAAATCCAAAGCAATGTCCGTGCCCACAATGGATATCGGCGTACAGGTGCATCGACTGCCAGCTTCTCGTCGTCATGAGTGGACGCTCTTCTCTCTTCGTTTGGCAATTCTTGACGTGTTTTATTTCTACGCCATAGCTGCTGAAATCTGCCTCCAGTGGCTGATGAATGCTTTTTTGCTCTCGTTAAAGAAGTCTCTTGCTGCAATGAAGCTTCATCTGGACCTTTCCAATTGTCTTCATCGTTACGGTTCTCATTCATAATTTCACCTAATTACTACGCAGATTGTTCGCTATTTGCATCATCGTCTCGCTGGAGCTTAATGCTCTCGCAGCTAGCTGATATGCACGCTGAACTCTGATCATATCTGTCATTTCTGTGGAAAGATCTACGTTAGATTGCTCAACGTATCCTTGACGAACTGCCAATCGGTTGTCAGTGTTAGGTATGACCTCTGCTACCGCTTGATCAGCATCCGCACCAGCTGCTAATGCAAATAGGTTGTCAGCAGCTTGAACTAATGCATCCGGACGTACAGCCTCCACCAAACGAATACGACCTAACGGAATAGTATCTCCGATCTCATCTACCGCATTCACAGATCCATCCGCTCGAACCTGCATCGCGTAGCCCTCTGGCACAACAATTCTGCCCTGTGAACCATCAGGAAGCGTCGCAACAACTGGATAGCCTTGAGAGGTTGTAAGTACTGCCTCTCCCGCTTCGTTGATGCTAATTTGGAACGAGCCATCTCGTGTATAGGCTGCTGTCCCTGCTGCATCCACCTGCACTTGGAATAGTGCATTTCCTTCAATGGCAAGGTCTGTTAATACGCCGGTCTCCTTCATCGTGCCCTGGGTAAAGTCCGTAGCAATGCCTGTCACTCTAGAGCCCCAGCCTTGATTAAATCCAAGCGGAGCTTTACGTCCATCTAACGCAAAGCTATCTGGCTGCTCCTTTACCGTGTTTAGCAAATCTTCAAATACAGCTGATTTCTTTTTATATCCTACTGTGTTAGAGTTCGCTACATTATCAGCAATCAGATCCAGCTTCATCTGATAGGAGTTCATCGAATTTAGCGCTTTTATCATGGAGCTATTCATGAATCATTACCTCCCTAGCTAATTCTGCCAATGTCATTAGCTGTTTTTTGCAGCGTTGTATCATAGAATTGAATAACCTTCTGGTTCGCTTCATAGGCGCGAAGTGCAGCCATTAAGTCTACAGAAGCCTGCGTGATATCAACGTTAGATTGTTCGATATAGCCTTGACGCACCTCTACTGCATCATCTTCCGTAATTGCAGCAGCTGCACCTTCTTCTAATCTAAAGCTGCCATCACCCTCGCGAACTAGACCATGAGGGTTGTCTATACGAGAGATGAGTAGTTGAATTCCCGTATCCGTGCCTGCTGATGTAACAAGACGACGATCATTCGTTAGTGTCAAATCCTCGATACTGACGCCAGCAGGAAGAACGATTGGCTCATCGTTGGTTCCTAGCACATAATCTCCCGTGCTCGTCGTTAAAAAGCCTTCACTATTTACGGAAAATTGACCGCCTCTTGTGTAGCGACGTTCACCCTGCTCATTTTGCACAGTGAAATACGCCTGTGGCTGATAGACAACCTCTCCGTTATCTGTTACGGCTTTGCCTGATTGATCGAAGATAAGGCCATCGACTGCAATATTAGAAATAATCGCAAAGTCATAGCGGTTATTCGTCTGTGTTAAATCACCCTGCAAGTGATACGTCAAGCTTTCTTCTGCAAAGACGTTGCCTGTCCAGGTTCCGATCGTTTTCGGCTGGTTACTGTCTACACCCGTCATCGATAGAAGCATCTCATTGAATGAACGAAGTGGTGTTGTGTTTTGTTTAAACCCTGCTGTTTCTATATTAGCAATATTATTTGTAATGGTGTCATGTCGGCGCTGCTGGCTAGTAAGCCCTGATGCAGCAGAATAGAGCCCTCTAAGCATGTTGCTCCTCCTTCATCATCATCGGTATCCGAACTTATAAGAGGTCGTTCATAACGTCTATCTTTGGTCACGCACTCTACGTATATATCGGATAGAGGACGACGTTAGTGAATAGCGCGAACAATTACGAATAAGCACTTCAGCACGTCCCCCTTATGACGTCTTACCAGTGCTTATTCGTGTTCGGCTTATCTTTTCAGCTTGTCCAAATTATCTAAGAGGATGCCTGTGCCTTTAACGACACAATGCATAGGATTTTCTGCAATGAGAACGGGTACCTTCAGCTGATCTGCTAGCAGCGAATCGAATCCGCCCAGCAAAGCGCCGCCCCCCGTCAATATTACGCCTCGATCGATAATATCGGCTGACAGCTCTGGCGGAGTTTGCTCCAATACATACTTTGCAGCAGACACAATCGACATAACAGGATCCCACAGCGCTTCACGAACTTCATTGGAGCGAATAGTAATGGTTTGCGGCAAACCAGTGACCATGTCTCTTCCGCGAATATCAATTTCTTCTACAGGTGCTTGCTCAAGTACAGTCCCGATGCGAATTTTAATATCCTCGCTCGTACGCTCACCGATTAACAGCTTGTACTTGCTTTTAATATATTTCATGATCGCCTCGTCAAACTTGTCTCCCGCAACCTTGATGGAAGAAGCCGTTACGATATCGCCCATGGACAATACGGCCACATCTGTTGTACCACCGCCGATGTCTACTACCATATTGCCGCTAGGCTGGAAGATATCCATTCCAGCCCCTATTGCGGCAGCCTTTGGTTCTTCTTCTAAATACACGTCTTTCGCACCGCTTCTTTCTGCTGCTTCACGAATGGCCTTCTGCTCAACAGAGGTTATGTTCGTAGGTGCACAGATTAGGATGCGCGGACGTGAGTACCATGTACGTCCATCTACACGATGGATAAATTCTTTCAGCATCATTTCTGTAATATCAAAATCAGCAATTACGCCATCACGAAGCGGACGAATTGCCACAATATTGCCTGGAGTACGACCTACCATACGATGAGCTTCTTCCCCAACGGCCAGTACTTTTTTAGTATCGCTCTCGATGGCAACAACAGAAGGCTCGTCGAGTACAACACCCTTTCCCTTTACATGAATCGATACGTTCGCTGTACCGAGATCAATACCAATATCCTTACTAAACATTAGGTCATTTTCCTCCAACGAATAATGTATTATTTTTCCCCGGAAATAATCACAGTTAATAACATTATTCGCCAAAATATCAGAAAATCCTCTCCTTAAAAAATATTTTATATTGGTATTTCCTTCATAAAGGAAAGTTGCGACCTCTTTACTTCGGATTCCCTACTGTTAGCACCTCTCTTTTTTTAGGCGTATTCTTTTTATACTTAATTTTCGTTGCTTCTCCGCCGCGCAAATGACGGATAGACTTATGATATTCGAGAATGTGCTTCACTTGATCCGCCAACTCAGGGTTAATTTCTGGCAATCGCTCTGTTAAATCTTTATGCACCGTACTTTTAGATACACCGAATTCTTTTGCGATCGTTCGGACCGTCTGCTTAGTTTCGACTAAACAACGACCGATTTTGATCGTTCGCTCCTTGATGTAATCGTGCACGCTCCCGCCTCCCTACTCGTATTAAGTTTGGTACATTATATGAGTAGGTCTTACAGATATTCGTTGTGTCCAAGCTTGGAGCGTAACAAATGCAATAAATATTTTTTCAAGCGGCATACGTTAGCCTGTCCTATCCCGTCTCTATGCAAGTCGGCTCATAAATATAACAAAAAAAAGACCTATTCTCCAAAAAGGAGAACAGGTCTCTCGCAATTACTCAACGATATAATCGCCTGGATTCACATTGTCACCATTCAATCTTGCTTCGAAGTGCAAGTGAACACCTAGATCGCTCTCAACATCATTACGACCCGCTTTAGCAATTACTGTGCCTTGCAGCACTTCGTCACCTTCATTAACCGCCACATCGCTTAAGCTTTGGTAAACAGTTGATAGGCCATTGCCATGACTAATCTCAACGAGATTACCGTTGATCGGATTTTTTTCTACAACGGTTACTGTACCGCCTAGAGCTGCTTGAACATCGAATGCGATGCCATCAGGATGCACAAAATCGATACCCATATGAGGAGCGAATGTTGTGCCAACTTGGATTAGTGCAGCTTCATTTTCAACTGCAGTTGCTTTCGTATCATAGAATGGAATCTCGATTTGAAGATCGTTGATGTTAGCAACAGGCCACTGCATATCCTCACCAGTCGCTGCAATCTCATCGGAAGCATCCATATCTACTGCCGCAACATCTTTGTCTGTTTCACTGTTTACTGCAGTACCTTCCTCTGATACCTCCGTACCTGTGGTTGGCTGGTCAGTAAAATTATCCTGATATACCCACAGTAAGGTAACGATAATAGCTGCTGTAATCATAAACAATGCTGGAGAAAACCATTTTTGGGCTAGCAGCCTTTTCACACCAGTTTTTGGCTCGGCAACATTAGAAACTCTCTTTTCAGATTTAAGAGAATCCTCTGTTGATTGTGATTTGTTTTGATTGTTGAATTCATTCATTTATATCACCTCACTAGCCATTGTTGCCAGATTGATCAGCTTTATACGTGACATGAATGAATTTTTACTAGTTTTTTGCAAGCTTATAAGCTAGCTTGTTCAATACTAACTCCAGTATAGTAATGCGTAATAATATCTTCTGCTAGATAGCCTGCCTTGGCCATACCGTTAGCCCCCCATTGACTAAGTCCAACACCATGCCCGTACCCATAGCATATGAATGTTACGGACTCCTGCTGCTTATCAATGGTCCACATCATATCCGTAGATGAGAGAGCTAGCTTTTCCCGCAGCTCCTTTCCTGTAAAGCTAGCACCGTTAACAGTCAAGGACTCAATTCTTCCGCTTTCCGTACGTTCAACCTTCGTAATGTTCACACTGCCGTTTCTACGGCTTTCCTTCAGATTAAGCCGTTCATACAGCTCATTAAAGCTGATGCTCACCTCTGATTCATAACTTGGTGATAACGCTTCGTCCCAAGGGCTCGCAACACTTCTGAGATAAGCGACTTCTTGCCCCCATACAGCATCTGAGTTCTCTGTATAACCGTTGCTCGTTGAGAAGAACAACGCATCAATCGGTTCATTCTCATAGCTAATAATTTTCCCCTTCGTTTCTTCCAGCGCTTTAACAAACTTTTCATAAGGCTCTGGATAATCTGCCTCATATGCTTTAACTTCTTCTATCGACAAATATACCTGATCAGAGGTCGTATCCGTTACGATATAGGATTGCTTTTCCTCGGACCTCTCTGCCTGAAGAATTCGACGAACAATATATGTACGAATCGCCATCATCTGTGCTTTAATTGCTTCATACTCAAAGCTTCCAGGCAGCTCAGCCAATGAAACACCGAGCACATATTGCTCTAGCGGCACCTGTTCAACGGTATTTTCATTACTTAATAGAACAGCGATGACTGGTTCTTTCTGTGAAGCTTGCTGCGTGTCTAGCTTCGGTTGTCTATCATTTTCCGAGGTTACGATACTTTCGGAATTTGTAGATAGCTCATTATTCTTCGGCCCTTGCTCTATTACTCTCTCACGCTGCTTATCTTGCCCCATACGATTACTATGTCGATGATTCAGCTCCTGTAAGACGAGTACCTCCGATTGCCCTTGTGCGTATACGACTGACTTTGTCCGTGAACTCTTTTGTTGCAGGTCATACGTTACTAACAAGCTCATAAATACGACTACGGTCATAACTGCGATTAAATAAAGTCTCCATTGTTTTACCATTTACTCTCCTCCATAGCAATAACACGTCTCTATGTTATAGCCTATGAAAACAACTAGAAGAATAGAATCATAGATCAAAAAAACGGTGTACGTCCATTTGCTGGAACGTACACCGTTTATCTTTCTATCTCAATGACTAGGCCATTAATTCCTGTACTGGAGTTAAAACGACAGACTCATGCTTTACCTTAATTTTAGAAGGCTCCTCCAGGTCTCTGCTTCGAGTAATATTCGCACCAAGCGAAGCAAGCTTTCCGGTTATATCTACATATCCGCGATCTATGTGATGAAGTCCATCAATCATCGTCTCGCCTTCAGCTGCAAGACCAGCACAGATTAATGCTGCTCCCGCACGTAGATCAGTAGCTGTTACTTTAGCTCCCTGCAGAGCAGTGCTACCTGTTACAACAGCCGTTCTGCCATCAACTTTAATGTTCGCTGCCATCTTAAGAAATTCCTCGACATGCATAAAGCGATTTTCAAATACGGTTTCCGTAACGACGCTTGTTCCTTCTGATACTAGCAACAACGCCATCATCTGTGACTGCATATCTGTAGGAAATCCAGGATGTGGCAATGTTTTAACATCGACTGATTTTAATGGATGCTGCGCACGTACATGCACACCGTTATCGTGAGCAACAACGCTCACGCCCATTTCCTCAAGCTTTGAAATAACTGGTGCCAAATGATCAGCAATAGCCCCTTCAACGAATACATCTCCGCCAGTAATGGCAGCAGCAATCATATAAGTACCTGCTTCGATACGATCTGGTATAACACTATGTGCGGCTCCGTGCAGCGCTGTAACACCTTCAATACGAATAATTCCGGTACCTGCACCTCTTACTTTACCACCCATTGCGTTGATATAGTTAGCCAAATCAACAATTTCCGGTTCTCTAGCCGCGTTTTCAATAATGGTTGTGCCGTTAGCTAAGGAAGCTGCCATCATGATGTTTTCAGTAGCCCCAACGCTTGCGACATCTAAATAAATTTTTGCACCTTGAAGCCCTTGTGGACAGGTAGCTTCAATGGCACCTTGGTCTAGCTGAATCTTTGCACCCATCGCTTCAAATCCCTTTAGATGCTGTTCAATGGGACGTGAACCGATCGCGCAGCCGCCAGGCAGTGAAATTTTAACTCTGCCAACTCGTGCAAGTAAAGGCCCCATCACTAAGAAGGAGGCTCTCATCTTACGTATCAGTTCATATGGAGCTTCCGATGACGTAATCTGTGCCGCAGAGATCGTCATCGTCTCCTGATCAAATAGTGTGTCTGCACCAAGAGTGTTTAATACCTCACGAATGGTCATTACATCATCTAATTCAGGAACATCTGAAATTACACTTTTACCTTCAGTCGCTAATAATGAGGCCGCAAGAATAGGAAGTACCGCGTTTTTTGCTCCACTTACACGTACCGTACCCTTTAATCGTTGACCTCCGCGGACGATAATCTTTGCCATCTTGCGTCCCTCCGCGAATCATATTTATCGGTTTCCGAATTTTTCCATTTAGAGTATAATCATACACTCATCAACCTTCATCTTAACATCATTACCTATAAATCGACAACAACAATTTTAATTCGTTATAATATTGTCGATTTTAATAGTGAAATGTGTATTCAAAAAGTCTGACTTATTGAACAATTTCTCAAAAGACGACGTCGTCATTTTTCATGTATTGATACCAAGTGTTTGCAATATTGATTCGAGTTATTCTACAAAATCTTGGAGCATTGTGGAGAAGCCCCAGTACTGCAGAAAAAAACTTCCTAACTGGTAACCGAGCACGATAGCAATGACAATTTGCAGCATCCTTGCTTTCGGATGGTTCACATTTTTAAGTATTTTATCCCATGCAACGATGGATAGCAGCATCCATACGAATAAAATACACAAAACGACGACGACGATTGAAAAAATCCCTTGAACCCCTTCACTCATTGACATCCTCACCTTCTTATAACCAAAACGCTAGCCCTATTAGAGCTGCAAGAGAGCTGAAGCCTATGACGTACCAATGCACAGGAACACTCATTAATTCAGTCACATCGTGCGATGTGTCCTTCGTAATGTACATTCGAATTATATATTCTAAAGGTATTGTAGCCATTAAAGTATGTGAGATGAGCCACAGTGCAATTAACCCATATTGACCATACGCACTCCATAGTTCAATTATGCTTAGCTGATACGAAAACCCTGCTGATAAAGGAGCCGACATAAGCGCCAGTAAAAACAGCATAATGACAAAGGCAAGAATCGGCCTGCGGTGATATAAGCCAGTCAATGCATGAATCTGCATATGTTCTGGTGCGAGCACCGTCCTAAACATGCTGTAGCAGCCGAGAAGCATAACAGCGTACCAGATGGCAGCAAGGATCGTCAGGGTAATGTCTAGCTCTGCTGACATCGCTTTGGCGCTTGTCACTACTGCAATAAGCGTTAATAGATGATAGATCGCTTGCCACATCAACATCCGATTGATATTGCGCTGTCTATTATTAACGAGCCATATCGCTAGCGACATTGCGATACTTACTACGACAGGCAGCTTCCACGCTACACTATTAAAATCAAATACCGATAAAAAGCTGGCATTCACTTCTGGCAATGCTGCAACTGCATGCTCCCAAAATTTATGTAGCTGATGCAGTTCATATTCCAATAAATCTACCGCAATAATTGGATAGCATCCTAGAACAATGATGAATGTCAGTAGAATGATAGCTGGCAAGGCTTCGATAAATCGAAGATCAGCTATATCCTTCATACGTGCATCAGCTTGTCCTTGTTGCAAGCGGAACAAAAAGCGTACATTATAAGCAACGACACTCATCATACCAAGCACACCGGCAACTGTAATCCACCTACTAATAGGAAAGCTAAGCAGGATGGCATGGTAGGTTCCTAGAAAATGTGATAGGCCTGGTATACCCATTAATCCACACAAAGCAGCTGTAAACATCCCGGTCAAATAAGGCGATCCTTTTAATGCTCCATTCCACTGCTCCAGCTGTAAGCTGGATGTTCTCTCATACAGGGATGTAAGCAGCACACAAAGCAAAGCGATAATGAGCTGGAATGACAGCATCTGCAGCCACATCATCGTCAATCCTATCTCTGAGCCTGATAGCATCAGTATAACGAGGATAGAGTATTGGCCCCATACAATATATGCGAGCCAGCTCTTCACATTTTGTTGGCGCCACAAGCCTATGCTAGCCAGCAGCCATTGAAAACCCATAATCCAAATGACTGGCTTGCTAATCCAATGCATCATATCAGCGAAATATACTAGTCCGATGCGATAGCTAATATAGATGCCTATTGAACCTATTGCTAGACTGTAGATTACAGATACAACGAGATGACTTTGCCTATATACTGATAAAAAAGGTCGATGCATTCCGATAATGGGAATATAACATACTAAACCTACTAGCAGCATGAAAAATGCTAATATTCGCTGATCATGATCTGCTGTTTCCGTTAATGTACTGGCGAGCGGAAGCTCCCCAAGCTGAACGTTAGAAAATTGAAAATACTGATCGCTACTACCAATCAACAGGATGCAGCTCATCGAAATAAAAAATATTCCAGCTAGCTGCCAATAGAAAAATCGTCTTGCCGTTCTTTCAGAATGTTCGTCTCCCCATATCCCAATCAGTAGTAAAAATAGAAAGGCTAGCAGCAAAAGTGCCGCACACAATAGTAGTCCATCTCTGATTGAGTATATATGTAACAATACGGCTTCAACGAGTAACACTAATACATAGAATAGCTTATGTCGTTTTTTAATATGCACAGCCGCTATACATACAGCTAGCATCACAACACTCGTAAAGAAGCTGAGCCAAAGCGAGACGCTATCCATGCCATAGCTTAGACTTATAATCGACACTTTTGTCGATAGGTGAATATGAAACTCCGAGAGCATCCCTCGTTGCATAGCTCCAAAAAGCATATAAGAAAGGATGATGAGGGGAGTAGCCGCGCTTACGATTGATAATCGCCGATAGCTTCGTAGATTAATACGGTGGCAGAGGGCTAGAATACCTGCTAGTACACCAGGAATCACAAGCAGCAGTGGTAATATGATATTATTCAGTATTATCCCCCCCCTACGCTATACCATAGTACAATCATGATGATCGTTAAAACAGCAACAAGACCTATACTTTGCAGAATATTAGCCTGAGCTCCGGTACGACTAATGAAACGTAATGGAAACGGAAGCCACGTCGTAAGCAGCTGGACGATGGCACGTTCTATAAGCTGACCACCTCTAGCCACAAGTCGCCCCAGCTTCCTAATCGTATTAGCTAGTCGCTCTCCACTTTGTTGGAGCCCTTCGTCGATATATTCAAGTTTACTGGATAACGCTCCAGTAATTCGTTCGCTGAACAACCAAGCAATCATAACACCTACGGCTATACTGAGCATAGTTAAAAGCATAGGACCAAGCTTCATCGTTTCCATCGTCTGCATATTAAACAACCATTGCTCTAGCCGTTGATTATCAACTAACCAAAGTAACCCTAATCCAATTAACAATAGAGCTGGCCATATTACAATAAAGACCGCTCCTCTTTTTGGAGGGAAAGACAACTTTTTCCAATATGATGTAAAGGATATCGTTACGCCTAATGCCGAGCACATGACAACGAGCAGAGCCGCAATTGTCCAGCTTGAATTCTGCACAGCAATGGTAGCAATTAATGACTGTTGCATCCAGTAGCCACTTAATGGCGGCACACCAATTAGTGTAAGCACGGCAACCAGGAAAGAGCCAAACACAATAACCGAGGAGGTACGTATGGCTGAGCCGTAGATCGCAATCAAAGACAGCATAATAAACGTCAGCTGAGCGATCATGTAAACATAGACACCATGCCCATATGCAAATATCATAATGCCTACCATGGTCATGCCGATATAAGCCATTGCATCCTGTATACGCGTAAGTATACGTATGGTGCACCAGAGAACGACAATAGCACCGAGCCACTTACATAATGTCAACACATCCGTACTTTCTGTAATGACGACTCGAAATCGAAGAAGAATAGAGATAGGCAACAGCGCACTGCCAAAGCAGAAAATTACCACTCTTAGAATCGGGCGTTCAAGCTCAAGCTGCTTCATCCAATGTCCATATGGAATAAGACCTGCTATAAACAACGCGCTCGCAACGAGAGCACCGGCAATGATATGCTTCATCTGCTGCGTAAATCCTGCTGCCGAGCCACTGAAAAACGTTTCAAGCATCGTAAACTCTAATGAGTGATTCGGTATGTACCAATATAGAACGACTAGTGCAGCAAGAAATGCGGCATAGCCTGCCAATTGTGCCGTAATAAATTGAAAGATTGCTTTTGGTTTACTGCCATATATCGGATGAGATAACAACAAATATAGACTGAAGCTTATAAGCAATGCACAAGCAAAAAAGGTGACAGCATGATCAGCTAATACAACTCCGCTTGCTGCAAACAATAATAGGCCCATGTAGCCATATATCGATGATATCGCGGCTTGATCCTGCTTATGATAGAGCAGACATAGCAGTAGGATATTGATCCCTGTAATTAAAACAAGCAGCCATGCAGCCAAATTGTTTAACTCATAGCCAATACGGAAGAATGTATCTCCGATAACGAGCCAATCGACATAGTAGCTATAATCATCAGCCTGGATAGTTGCTCTCTCCCACGTCAAACCAATCGCTATGATAAATGCCGCAGCGGAAGACAATGTACTACTTACTACCATTATGCGCTGATGACTTCTGCCAACCGTTAATCCAATAATAAATATTAAGCCATATAAAAAAGGGATCACCCATACGATATCTGACCATGCAAGCATATTGTTGTTTCACCTCTCTAACGAGCAGTCACTATTAATCTTACTAATGTGCAAGCTAGTTGTCCAGTTTGTCTATGGTGGCGCTATCTAATAAAAAAGCTGCCTATTGCCATAGCAATAAGCAGCTTTCTATTATTTGTGAATATGTGTAACGTTCAGACGATTCATTGCACGCTGAAGAGCAAGCTCTGCTCTGCGGAAATCAATTTCATCGGTTTTCGCAATGGTTAAACGCTGCTCAGCACGCTGCTTAGCGGCCTCTGCACGTTCAATATTGATGTCCTCTGCAAGTTCTGCACTTTCAGCTAGAATAACGACCTTGTCCTTACGAACTTCGATGAATCCGCCATTCACTGCAACTACATCCGAGATCCCATCACGCTTAATGGTTACTGGCGCAATACGTAAAGGTGTAACAAGCGGAATATGGTTAGGCATAATACCTAGCTGACCTTCAAGGCCTGTAACAACAACCATATTTGCTTGCTCTCCATATACTTTGCGCTCAGGCGTTACGATTTCTACTAGAAACGTACTCATGTGGATTCCTCCCGCCCTTCGCTAGACAAGCGTTTTGGCCTTCTCCACGGCTTCTTCGATTGTACCTACATAGCGGAATGCTTCCTCTGGCAGGTCATCGTGCTTGCCCTCGAGAATTTCTTTAAAGCTGCGTACGGATTCTTTAACCGGTACGTATTTACCTGCAAGACCTGTAAATGGTTCTGCAACGTGGAATGGCTGAGATAGGAACAATTGAATTTTACGTGCGCGAGCAACGATCAATTTTTGTTCGTCAGAAAGCTCATCCATACCAAGGATTGCGATAATATCTTGAAGCTCTTTGTACGTTTGAAGAATTTTCTTCACGCCTTGAGCTACATTGTAATGCTCTTGTCCAAGAATTTCAGGCGCAAGAATACGAGAAGAGGACGCAAGCGGATCTACCGCTGGGAAGATACCCATCTCAGAAATTTTACGCTCTAGGTTAGTCGTTGCATCAAGGTGAGCGAACGTTGTTGCTGGAGCCGGATCCGTATAGTCATCGGCTGGAACGTAGATCGCTTGAATCGATGTAACTGAACCTTTTTTCGTAGACGTAATACGCTCTTGCAATTGACCCATCTCTGTCGCAAGCGTTGGCTGGTAACCTACCGCTGATGGCATACGGCCTAGTAGCGCGGATACCTCAGAACCTGCTTGTGTAAAGCGGAAGATGTTATCGACGAACAGAAGCACGTCACGACCTTCAGCATCACGGAAATATTCAGCCATTGTAAGACCTGTTAGTGCTACGCGAAGACGCGCACCTGGAGGTTCGTTCATCTGACCGAATACCATCGCCGTTTTGCTTAATACGCCAGAATCCTTCATCTCGTGGTACAAGTCGTTACCCTCACGAGTACGCTCACCTACACCCGCGAATACGGAGATACCGCCGTGCTCTTGTGCGATGTTGTTGATTAATTCCTGGATTGTTACGGTTTTACCTACACCGGCACCACCGAACAAACCGATTTTACCACCTTTTGCATATGGAGCAAGAAGGTCGATAACTTTAATACCTGTTTCAAGAATTTCAGCTTGAGTAGACAATTCGTCAAAAGTCGGTGCTGGACGATGGATAGGTAGTTTTTCTTCAGCTACCACATCACCAGCTTCGTCGATTGGTTGACCAAGTACGTTAAATACGCGGCCAAGTGTTGGAGCACCTACAGGTACTGTAATAGCAGCGCCAGTGTCCACTGCTTCCATACCGCGAACTAGTCCGTCTGTAGAGCTCATCGCTACGGTACGAACAAGATTATCGCCAAGGTGAACGGCAACTTCAAGTGTAAGATCAATGTCTACACCGCCGCCAGCCTCTGCATTATGCTTAATCGTTACAGCATTCATAATCTCTGGCAGATTACCGCGTTCAAACTCCAAATCGACGACCGGACCCATGACGGATACAACGCGTCCTTTTTTCATTGCTTTCCCTCCTGGTTCCTCATTTATGAACTTAAGATTGTGCGTTAGCTCCCGCAACAATTTCCGTAATTTCCTGCGTAATCGCAGCTTGACGAGCACGGTTATATGTCAACGTCAATGAGTTAATCATCTTCGTAGCATTTTTCGTAGCACTGCCCATCGCAGTCATACGAGCACCTTGCTCACTCGCTTTTCCATCCAATACTGCGCTGTAAATAAGCGTTTCAGCGTATTTCGGCAGCAGCACCTCAAGTACACCTTCAGCAGAAGGCTCGTACTCATAAGAAGAAACAGCCTGATTATTGCCTTCAAAGTTTTCTAGCGGCAGCAATCTAGTTTCCGTTGGAATTTGAGTAAGTGCGTTTACAAACTTATTATAGTAAATATAAAGCTCATCATAAGATCCGTCTGAGAATTTGCTTACCGCGCTTGCAGCAATAGACTTAATGTCACCAAACGTTGGAGCATCAGCAAGACCGATGACCTCCTCGATGATCGGCATATTTCTACGACGGAAATAGTCACGACCTTTACGTCCGATTACAAAAATCACATATTCATCAGTAGATTGATGTCTTTCTTTAATTGTAAGCGTTAATTGGCGCAAGAGATTGGCATTATAACCACCAGCCAAACCACGGTCTGAAGTAATGACGAGATATGCTGTTTTCTTAATTGGACGAGCCTCAAGCATAGGATGACTTACACCCTTCGTGCCTGCAGCAATATTACTCACCACTTCTAGCAACTTATCAGCATATGGACGTGCAGCAACTGCAGCCTCTTGAGCTTTTCTAAGCTTAGATGCAGCAACCATCTCCATCGCTTTCGTAATTTGGCGTGTATTTTGTTTACCTTTAATCTCACGCTTAATCTCACGCATGCCTTTTGCCATTCGTTTCACCCGCCTTCGATGCCCAGCATCGCTGCCAGGCTTGGTAAGGGATCTGTACTATGCATCACGTACAGATGATATTATGTCGAACGAGCATTGCTGCGCCGTCTATTAAACGGATGCAGCAAAGCTTCTTTTAAATTCGTTAATTGCATCAACAAGAGCCTTCTCATTGTCAGCAGCAAGATCCTTCGTATCGCGGATTGACGCGCCGATTTGTGGATATTTGCTGTCTAGGAATGCTAGGAACTCTTGCTCAAAGCGAAGAATGTCCTCGATCGCGATTTCATCAAGATGACCTTTAACCGCAGTGTAGATTGAGATAACTTGCTGCTCAACCGGCATTGGTTGGTTAACTCCTTGCTTAAGGATTTCCATCGTACGAGCACCACGGTTTAGACGTGCTACTGTAGACTTATCAAGGTCAGATCCGAATTGTGAGAACGCTTGAAGCTCACGATAAGCAGCAAGGTCAAGACGCAGTGTACCTGCAACCTTTTTCATCGCTTTAATCTGAGCGGAACCACCAACACGTGATACGGAAATACCAACGTTAACCGCTGGACGTTGTCCAGAGTAGAACAGGTCAGACTCAAGGAAGATCTGTCCGTCCGTGATGGAGATTACGTTTGTTGGAATATATGCAGATACGTCAGAAGCTTGAGTTTCGATAAATGGTAGAGCAGTCAAGGAACCGCCGCCTAGTTTATCACTTAGCTTAGCAGCACGCTCTAGCAAACGAGAGTGCAAGTAGAATACATCCCCTGGATATGCCTCACGACCTGGAGGACGACGAAGCAATAGGGAAAGCTCACGATATGCTGCAGCTTGTTTCGTTAAGTCATCATAGATTACAAGAACATGCTCGCCTTTGTACATGAAGTACTCACCCATTGAGCAACCTGCATATGGTGCAAGGAATAGCAATGGAGAAGGCTCAGAAGCACTTGCTGTAACTACGATTGTGTAATCTAGTGCACCATGGCGACGCAATGTTTCTACTACGTTAGCAACGGTAGATTGCTTCTGACCAATCGCTACATAGATACATTTTACGCCTGTGCCCTTTTGGTTAATAATCGCGTCGATCGCGATTGTTGTTTTACCCGTTTGACGGTCACCGATGATCAACTCACGTTGACCGCGGCCAATTGGTACCATGGAGTCAATCGCTTTAATACCAGTCTGCATTGGCTCATGAACGCTTTTACGATCGATAACACCAGGAGCTGGTGATTCAATTGCGCGGAATTCCGTTGTATTAATTGGTCCTTTGCCGTCAACTGGTTGACCCAGTGCGTTAACGACACGTCCAAGTAGTGCTTCACCAACTGGAACCTCCATAATGCGACCCGTACGTTTAACTTGGTCACCTTCACGAATATCAGTATACGGTCCTAGAATAACGACACCGACGTTGCTCTCTTCAAGGTTAAGAGCCATACCGACGACACCATTTGCGAATTCAAGAAGCTCTCCCTGCATCGCATTTTCAAGACCGTGAACGCGAGCGATACCGTCACCGACGTTGATAACAGTGCCGACATCCACGACTTGAATTTCAGATTTGTAGTTTTCAATTTGCTGTTTAATCAGCGTACTAATTTCATCAGGTCTGATACTCAATTCGTTCACCCCTATCTACAGTGCTTTAGAATTTAAAGTTTTTTGCAAACGCTCCAGCTTACCTGCTAGACTTCCGTCGTAAAGGCGATCACCGATACGCACTTGTACGCCACCAAGAAGCGCTGGATTTTCGACTTGCTCAGCAACGATCTTTTTGCCTGTAATTCCTTCGAATTGAGCAGCTACACCTGCCAGCTCAGCATCTGAAAGCTTTTTCGCAGTATAAACTACCGCTTTAGCTTGACCAAGTGCTGCACCTGCGATTTTAACGTAGCTATCATATAAATTCGGGATTACGGATTGGCGACCACGCTCAATCATAAGTCGTAACGTGCTGTATACAAGCTCAGACAGCTCTGCGCCGAAGGAATCCTTCAACAGCTGCATTTTGTTTTCAGTCTGCACGCTTGGCAGAGCTAAAAATTTATTCAATTGCTCATTGCTCTCTAACGCGTCAACAATAAGCTTAAGCTCATTTTCAACTTGAGAAACGATCTTGCCAGCGGCTGCAAGTTCGAACAACGCTTGTGCGTAGCGTTTAGCTACCACGATATCGCGGCTCATTTACTTCCAACCTCTTTAAGATACTTGTTAACAATCTCCTCTTGGGATTTCTCGTCCACTTGCTTCTCAATAATTTTGGAAGCGATTTGCACAGAAATGCCGCCCACTTCTGTACGAAGCGCGGAGATCGCTTTATTTTTCTCACTCTCGATATCTTTGAGTGCTTCATCCTTAAGTCTAGCTGCTTCATTTTTAGCAGATGTAACAATTTCATCAGCTTGCTTCGAGCTAGTTGCACGAGCTTGCTCAAGAATTGCATATGCTTCCTTACGTGCTTCATCAAGCGCTGCCTTTTGCTCAGCCATCGAAGCTTCCGCCGCGTTACGGCTAGTTTCTGCAGCATTCATTTGTTCTTTAATTAACTCTCTACGCTTCTCCATTACTCCAAACAATGGACCGAACGCATATTTGTTCAAAAGCCAGAGCAAGAGTAGAAAGGCAATAATTGTAATCACGGTAGATGACAGAACGATATCCATATCTGCACTCCTTTCCTCCGATTAGTAAAGGTAATCAAAACAAAGGCGAAGAGGGCAAGCCCTTCCCCGCCATTAGAGGTAAATATTAAGCGCTGAAGAACGCCAAGAAACCGATAACTACGCCAACGATAGGTACAACCTCTACGATACCAGCACCGATAAACATTGTTGTTTGAAGTGCTGCTTTTTGTTCTGGTTGACGAGCGATACCCTCAACTGTTTTAGATACGATCATACCGTTACCAATACCTGCGCCAATCGCGCCCAAACCTACTGCAATAGCTGCTGCCAATACACTCATTACTGAATCCTCCTCAAATTTAGAAAATAATTTTTATTAAAATCTGTATAACAAACTTTGAAGCCGCCCATTAGGCTCGTTCAAAGCTAGTTCCTAACATTAATGGCTCAATGCAGGATCGTCCTCGTGAACGGCTGCCTGCGAGATATACACCATTGTAAGAATGGTAAATAGGAAGGCTTGAATTGCACCTACGAAAATACTAAAGCCTTGCCATACCATCATAAACGGTATACCTACAAAGTTAAGCATCAAAATGGTTGAAATCAAGATTTCACCGGCTAGAATGTTTGCGTATAGACGCAAAGCCAACGTTAAAGGCTTAGCTAGCGTTTCAATCAAGTTAATTGGGAAGAAAATTGGATATGGCTCAAAGTAATGCTTCAAATAGTGCTTTCTATTCCATTTCAACCCTAGAGAATGCACAATGATGAATACGACAAGCGCTAGTCCAGCTGTTACTGATAGATCAGCTGTAGGAGATTTCCACCAAGCGATGTGCGCATGACCATCATGAGAATCAAGCACTGCTTGCGTAATACCTAGCCACTCAATTTCTGTTGTTGCTTCCGTTACGATTTGGAACGGCAAGCCTAGCAAGTTACCTACGAAAATAAATACAATGATCGTCATCCCTAAGCTAACAAACTTCTTCGCCTTTTCAAACGGCATCGTACTTGCAATCGTGCTGTGAACGAATTCGATAATCCACTCCATGAAGTTTTGCATCTTACTAGGATTTTCAACTGATAGATTACGAACAGATAAGCGAGCTAGCACCAATACAATTATTGAAGTTACAACAATTGCAATAATAGCTGAAAGGTCAAAGCGGATCCCCATGAATTCCACTATTGGAAACAAATGCATAAGTCAATATCACCCCTTTCCGCTGTTATTTTCTTTCACAGTGTGAATAAAAGCTGCCACTAATATAAGAAAAGGCATCACCATGCTGCCAACAAGCGCTGCAGGTAAATTGATTATGTCTGGGTATCGATAGCCGAACATCGCAAGCAGTAAAACCGTCGCGATCCGATTACCAAATCCGAGCCCTTTTCTTCTTGTGCGAGTTCCTTCTTGCTGCACTGCAGATTCAGTTGACATTACAACTCTCCGCTGCAATAAAAACGCATTCATAGCACTCGCGAGTAAGCCCAGCGCTAACCCTAATGCCACTGATCTCCACTGGGGCAATGCAGCATAGGCGATTAACGTCGGCACCAGAAGGCAGAGCATCCAACGTGTTGCTGACTTCATCATTTTATCCATCGGAGCCCTCCAACACCTTCAATACTACTAAGATTGCAGATCCGATCCCAATAGCAAGTCCAGTTAGAACACCACCGATGAGCCAACCCTTGCTGCCAGTCAAATCACTCACATAAGAACCTACCCAATAGCCAAGAACAATGAAGATTGCGACCTGTATTCCGAATACTCCCATAAGAGCAATAGCAAAAATTGGCCGATCTTTTTTCCTTTGCTTTGTCATAGGTAGACACTCCTGTCAATCCTAATATATTTTATCGAAGCGGTAGAAGGTTTGTCAATTCTAATTCCAATATAAATGCTTATATTTACGGCTAACAATCCTTATCTGATAAGGGTTGTTAGCCAGCGAAAACCGTACAGTACTACTGTATACTGTATATTCGGCTACGTCATCTTCTTAAAACAAAAACTATGAACGTTGTGTGAACGGATCAGGTCGATTAGCTGATTTTCCGAAAAAATGGAGAATGGAATCAACAATTCGCTCTGAAGCCTGCCCATCTCCATACGGATTAGCTGCCTGACTCATACGCTTGTATAGCTCTGAATCGGTAAGCAGTACTTTCGCGCGCTCATATACATGCTCTTCATCTGTACCAACAAGCTCAAGTGTTCCAGCTTCAATTCCTTCAGGACGCTCAGTCGTATCACGCAGCACAAGCGTAGGCACGCCAAACGACGGCGCTTCTTCCTGCAAGCCCCCTGAATCTGTCATAATCATGTATGTATGAGGGTAAAAATTATGGAATTCGAATACATCAAGCGGCTCGATTAGCTGAATACGTGGGTGATTGCCCAATATTTCCTTGGCTGGCTCGCGAACAGCTGGATTAGGGTGAACAGCATATACGAACACAACATCCTCGAACTCATCTGCGATACGCTTAACTGCACGGAAAATATTACGATGAGGCTCACCGATTGATTCGCGACGGTGTGCAGTCATCAGCACCATGCGTTTTCCACGGGCCCAATCGATGACGGGATGCATAAAGGATTCATCCACTGTATATTGAAATACATCAGTAGCTGTATTACCGGTAATGTAAATCGTCTCTTCGTTTTTATTCTCTTTACGTAGGTTATTTGCTGACCACTCAGTCGGCGCAAAATGAATATCTGACAACACGCCAGCAAGTTGACGATTCATCTCCTCAGGATAAGGAGACATCTTGTTCCAAGTCCGCAACCCTGCCTCGACATGTCCGACTTTAATCTTTTTCAAAAACGCAGCATAGCTGGCTAGAAACGTTGTCTGTGTATCTCCGTGAACGAGAACGATATCTGGCTTAGCTTCTTCTAACACTGGATCTAGACCTTCAATGACGCTTATCGTCGTTTGTGTTAACGTTTGACGCTCCTTCATGACGTTCAAGTCATAATTCGGCTTGATCTCAAAAAATTCAAGCACTTGATCAAGAATTTCCCTATGCTGAGCCGTAACACATACGATCGATTCAATCTCATCCTCGCGCTTTTGCAGCTCCAGCACCAGAGGAGCCATCTTTACAGCCTCAGGTCTCGTTCCAAAAATCGTCATCACTTTCAACTTCGACAAACTGCTCAACTCCAATTCATTCTACATTTCAGTTAATTCGTACCAAATATACGGTCGCCTGCGTCTCCAAGGCCTGGCACAATATAGCCTTTCTCGTTAAGACGCTCATCCTGCGCTGCAATATAGATATCAATATCTGGATGTGCATCCTGTACAGCTTTAATCCCTTCAGGCGCTGCAATGACACACATTAGCTTGATATGATCACAGCCGCGTTGCTTTAGAGAGTTAATGGCAGCAACAGCAGAGCCGCCTGTTGCAAGCATTGGATCTACAACAATAAGTAGACGTTCCTGCGCATCAGTAGGTAAATTAATGTAATATTCTTTAGGCTTTAATGTTTCGTGATCACGAGCCAGTCCAATATGACCAACCTTTGCAGAAGGAATCATCTTAAGGATCCCATCCACCATTCCGAGACCAGCACGAAGAATAGGCACTAGCCCAATCATACGTCCAGACACAATCTTGGCATCCGTAACAGCTACAGGTGTTTCTACCTGAACCGTCTCGAGCGGCAAATCTCTAGTAATCTCATATGCCATGAAAGTAGCTACTTCATCGATGAGCTCACGAAAATCCTTTGTGTTTGTATTTTTGTCTCGAATAAATGTTAACTTGTGCTGGATCATCGGATGATCACAAATAAATAATTTACCCATGTTGCCTCCCAAATTTATCCTTTTTCTATTATTCATCTATTTTATTCTTATTATTAATATTGCTCATAATCCAACTTATTATAGCACTGTCATTAGCGAGTTGCATCATAATTTACTTGTTGTTAACAAGCAAGCCACATTTCTTTATGAAGTTAACGAAAAGGTTAGTGAAAATTATATCATACTTTAAACAAAATCGACCAAAAGCAAGCTGCCTTGGTCGATTTTGTTTTATATTCATTCCTTAACAGTGGTTTACGCGTAATGACATGCAGCAAAATGCTTATCCTTCACTTCTAGCAGCTTAGGAGCATCCACTTTACATTTATCAGTAGCGATCGGGCATCTCGTATGGAACGGACAGCCGGTTGGAAGATGGATTGGACTTGGCAGATCACCGCTTAGTACAATTCTCTCCCTCGTCTGCTCCACATCAGGATCTGGAATCGGTATCGCAGACATCAACGCTCTTGTGTAAGGATGTCTTGGGTCGCTATACAGGTCTTCGCTGCGCGCAAGCTCTACGATTTTGCCGAGGTACATCACGGCCACTCGGTCACTAATATGCTTGACCATAGACAGATCATGCGCAATAAACAAATACGTTAATCCCATATCACGCTGAAGGTCCTGCAAGAGATTAACGACCTGTGCCTGAATCGATACGTCCAGTGCAGAGATTGGTTCGTCTGCAATAATGAACTTCGGATTAACCGCAAGCGCTCGAGCAATCCCGATACGTTGACGTTGACCACCTGAAAATTCATGAGGATAACGTGAAGCGTGCGCAGCATTAAGATTAACGAGATCAAGCAGCTGCTCAACACGTTTTTTACGCTCTTTACGGCTGCTAACGAGCTTATGCACATCAAGGGATTCACCGATAATGTCCATAACCGTCATTCTAGGATTGAGTGAAGCGTACGGATCCTGGAAGATCATCTGCATATCGCGGCGAAGCTGCTTCAGCTCTGAACCGCGCATCGAATAAATGTTTTTTCCATTGAACAGTACTTCACCTTCCGTTGGCTCGTATAAGCGCATCATCGTGCGGCCAGCAGTTGACTTCCCGCATCCAGATTCACCTACAACCCCTACGGTCTCACCTTGCTCTATCGAAAAATTAAGATCATTGACTGCTTTAAGAATGTTATTATTACCTAGATTAAAAAATTTACTTAAATGATTAACCTCTATAAGCGGCTTACTCATTGATTCACTTCCCCCTTCGCATAAGGGTGCAACAGCCAGCAGGCTGCTCGGTGACCAGTATGCTCATCGCCCTCTTCAGCTGCGACAAGATCTAGGTCATTATCCACACATACTCTCATTGCCTCATCACATCGAGCGCAGAAGCTGCAGCCCTTCGGTGGCGAGAACAAATCTGGCGGTGTGCCATGAATAGGAACTAATGGCTCGTCCTTCTTCTGATCAAGACGTGGAACAGAACGAAGAAGACCTCTTGTATACGGGTGCTGCGGATTGTTGAAAATCTCATGCTTCGTTCCTGTTTCTACAACCTTACCCGCATACATTACGATGACGCGATCACATACATCGGCAACAACGCCTAGATCGTGTGTAATAAGCACAATGGAAGTGCCCATTTTTTGCTGCAAGTCCTTCATGACCTGCATAATTTGAGCTTGAATCGTTACATCAAGCGCGGTCGTTGGCTCATCCGCAATTAATAATGCGGGATTGCAAGCCAGCGCAATAGCAATCATAGCACGCTGACGCATACCACCGGAAAATTGATGGGGATATTGGTCTACACGGCTTTCTGGATTTGGTATACCAACAAGCTTAAGCATTTCGATCGCACGCTCTCGTGCATCTGCTTTGCTTATTTTTTCGTGCTTTTTAAGACCTTCGATAATTTGAGTACCGATGGTTAGCGTAGGATTCAATGATGTCATCGGATCCTGAAAGATCATCCCGATATCTTTACCTCGAACAGCTTCCATCTCTTTATCTGATTTTTTTAATAGATCTTCCCCATTAAATAATATTTCACCACTCAAATTAGCAGGAGGACTCGGAATAAGGCGCATCAAGGATTGAGCGGTGACACTTTTACCACAACCTGATTCACCTACAATAGCTACTGCTTCACCCTTGTTAATATGAAAATTCACGCCGCGTACTGCTTGTACGACACCACCGCGAACATTAAAGTTAACCTTTAGATCATGAACCTCAAGTAGCTTTTCCATGTTTCCACCTCCTATTTTTTCATCTTCGGATCAAGCGCATCACGTAAGCCATCTCCAAAAATATTAAAGCAAAGCATTGTTAAGCTGATGAGTATGGCAGGGAACAGCATCCGCCATGGATATACAGTCATCGCCTTCAAGGCGTCATTAATCAACGTACCTAGGGAAGCAGCAGGCGATTGTACACCTAAGCCAAGAAAGCTTAGAAAAGCCTCTGCGAATATTGCTGATGGCACAGTCATCGTAATCGTAACGATAATTGGTCCTAGCGCATTCGGAATAAGATGCTTAAACATTATGCGGCTTGTACTTGCACCGATCGTACGTGCAGCAAGCACATACTCTTGGTTTTTTAGCTGCATGACTTGTCCGCGTACAATCCAGGCCATATTGATCCAGCCTGTAATACTTAGTGCGAGAACGATCGTAAACATACTAGGCTCTAGAACAACAATGAGTAGAATGACAACGAGCATACTAGGAATTGAGTACATAATTTCACAAAAGCGGTTTAAGATTTCATCGACTTTACCGCCATAGTAGCCCATAATGCCGCCAATAATGACACCAAGCACAAGGTCTACAAGTGCAGCATACAGACCAACCTGCAAGGAGATCCCTGCGCCCATCCACGTCCTCTCGAACATATCGCGGCCAAGTGCATCAGTACCAAACCAATGGTCAGGACCAGGAGGCAGGTTCGTACTTGAAAGATCATTTGTTTTATAATCATACGGTGTCATAAACTGAGCAAAAATCGCAAACAAAGCAATAACGATTAACACATACAAGCTAATCATCGCTAGTTTATTTTCTTTTAGACGAAGCCACGCATCCTTCCAAGCCGATATACTTTCACGTACAACGAGCTCTTTCGGCTGCTCGGATCTGTTTAATTTAGCAAAATCTTGCTTTTTTAGCGTTTGATCTGACATTACGAACCTCCTTTCCCGCCTGTTAGTTTGATCCGAGGATCAACAAAGCCATAGGCGACATCCGTAATGAGACGTGCAATCATGAGGATGACAGCATAGAATAACGTCAAGCCCATAATGAGTGTATAGTCACGATTCGTAATGCTACTTACAAAGTCTTTACCTAGTCCGCCGATACCAAAAATCTGTTCGACAATGACTGAACCGGTAATAATGTTAGCTGTCATAGGACCTACATAGGTTACAACAGGCAAAATCGCATTACGCAAAGCATGCTTTACGAGAATAACTCTGCCCGACAAGCCTTTTGAGCGAGCCGTTTTAATATAATCAGCCGAAAGCACCTCTAGCATGCTGGATCTCGTTAATCGAGCGATAAACGCGGTAGGCAAGAAAGAGAGTGCGATCACAGGTAGAACATAATCGAGCGGTCCATACAGGCCGGTTACATTAAACCAGCGCAGCTGAACACCAAATATATACTGCAATGCAGAAGCAACGACAAAGTTAGGAATAGAAACTCCTAGTACGGCTATAAAAATAGTAAATCCGTCTAGAAACTTACGATGATTCAATGCTGCGACAAGACCAAGCAGCACCCCGACAACAATAGATACTAAAATTGCTAACACACCAAGTTGCATTGAATAGGCAAAGCCATTTTTTATTACGCTTTCTACGGTAACGTACTGCTGTTTCATTGATGTACCCAAGTCAAACTGCAGTAAATTACCAATATAAGTGATATACTGCTTCCATAAAGGCTGGTCAAATCCATATCTTTCCATCAGCATTTGTTGAATAGCTGGAGGAATGTTTTTTTCAGATTGAAACGGATTGCCGGGTATGGCCTTCATTAAGAAGAATGTTGCTGAAGCTAATACAAAAAGCGATAGCAGCATAAACAGTATCTTCTTGATAACGTATCGAACCAATTGCTTGTACACCTCCATATCATGCTGAAAGAAAGGGATATATGCTACCAACTGCGCATATATCCCTCGATTTTTCTAACGTACTTATTCTGCTTCTGCTTCGTAATAACCACGCGTGAAGATAACATCGCCTTTATAGTCAACGTAAACACCTTTAACGTCAGGCTTCATTAGATACACTGTACTGTAGTAGTAAATTGGAATGATCGAATGCGAATCAATAATCATTTTTTCAGCTTCGGCCATTAAACGAACACGTTCAGCTGCGTCTGTTGACTGATCCACTTGTCTTACAAGCGCGTCGTATTCAGCGTTAGCATAGCCCGTGTTGTTGTTCCCGCTTTTTGAAGTAAAGAGTCCAATGAATGAAATCGGATCGTTGTAGTCAGCACCCCAGCCTGCACGTGCAACCTGATAGTTCATTGCTGTACGATTATCTAGGAATACGCCCCACTCTTCGTTACCGATTTGAGCGTTAACACCAAGATTATTGCTCCACATATCAACGACAGCTTCAGCAACCTTTTGGTGTAGTTCATTCGTGTTAAACGTTAATGAGAAAGCTGGAAGCTCTGTAAGTCCTTCTTCAGCAAGACCCTCTGCAAGCAATTGTTTTGCAAGCTCAAGATCCTCTTGGAAGTAGTTATCATCGACTTCATTGCGATATTCATCCTCAACGCCTTTAATACCCGGAGGAACTAAGCCGTAAGCAGGAATTTGTCCGCCAAGCGTTACTTTTTCAGTAATCGCTGCACGATCAATGGATAGAGACAATGCCTGTCTAATTTTTTTGTTTGTAAATGGCGCTTCCGTTGTATTGATCAAATAGTAGTACAAGCTAGCTGTACCTTTAATTTGGAACTCATTAGGATATTTCTCCTTCAAGCTCGCAAACTGATCGGTTGGAAGAGCACCTGTAGGGTAACCAGCATAGTCCAGCTTACCAGTCTCATACATATTAAGCTCAGAGTTAGAATCGTTAACCATCGTGAAGGATACTTTAGCGAATCTAATATCATCACGAGCATAATAAGATTCACTTGGTTCTAGGACGATGGATGTATTACGTTTCCACTCCGTCATCGTAAATGGACCGTTGGTAATCATTGTATCTGCTGCTGCAGCAAATGCTTCATTCTCAGTTACCGATTGGTGAACTGGGAAGTAGATTGCTGTAGAAAGCAAGGATTCAAAATACACGGTCGGAGCATTAAGCGTTACGACTAATGTATGATCGTCTGTCGCATTGATCTTTACGTCGTCGACAGAGCCAGAGCCCGTATTATATGCTTCTGCACCTTCGATATAGTACATTTGGTAAGCATATTGAGATGGCTTAGGAACTAGCTTCGGATCTAGTGCACGTTTCCATGAGAATTCAAAGTCATGTGCTGTTATAGGATCACCGTTGTTCCATTTTGCATCAGAACGAATAGTGAATGTGTACGTTTTACCGTCCTCAGACACATCCCATTTCTCAGCAATACCTGGCTGTACGTTTCCATTCTCATCAATGATCGTCAAGCCCTCGTAGATCGCATTAATGACTGTGAATGACACCTGATCTGTTGCCTGAGCAGGATCCAGAGTTGGTGGTTCACTTGCTAAATTGATGCGAAACTCATTGTTGTTTGCTCCGCTCTCATTTTTTGAGCCAGATGCGCAGCCTGTAACAACAAGCGCTAGCACTAGCACCAACGAGAGCATGGAAACCAATTTGTTCTTCTTCATGCTGATACTCCCCTTTTTCTTGATGTATAAAGCACTTGGTGTGGAATCGAGTGAATGCATCAGTAAAGAAATTGACGATAGCCATCATGCATGTATGAATATTCAATCGCCTTAATATTCCTACTTGTAATGCAAGGTTACAATTCCTTAATAAAAAGACGGAGATGAATATAACTCTAATTCAACACCTCTGTCAAGACAGCAGCCGGCCTATGAAAGCGACTCCCTACAAGGTCAAATTTGTGAACCAATTGTTATTACTGAAATTGAAGCAGCTATTTACACTTTGTGAACAACTTTCGAATACAGTTAATGGATGTGTTAATTTAACTGCATTGGAAATACATGATAAATAATTTACCTATTTTGCCACGTTTTCTATTTTACTATTTGCATAATTACACTGCTCTATACACTTCAATTGTCATAATCATGCATTTTATGCGTTGAGATATACACAATTTTTCAATGATTTACAGCTACTTTTGCAAATAAAAAAACCATAAAAAGGTATAGGTTTACCTTTTTATGGTTTCCGTTATTCGTTATGAATATTAGTAAGTTAATCCAGGGTAGATAGGGAATTTTGCTGTTAGATCGCGTACTTTTTTACGAGCTGCGTCTTTAACTGCTTCATCCTGTGGATTCTTCAACACTGATGCGATTACTTCTGCAATGACACTCATCGCAGCTGCGTCCATACCACGCGCTGTAGCAGCTGGCGTACCGATACGGATACCGCTTGTTACAAATGGGCTAGTAGGATCGAATGGAATCGCATTTTTATTAACCGTAATACCAACCTCATCTAGTACGTGCTCAGCATCTTTACCAGTAATGTTTAGGTTGCGAGTATCGATAAGCATTAAGTGGTTGTCCGTTCCACCTGATACTAGATTAATGCCTTGTGCGCTTAACGCTTCAGCTAGCACCTTCGCGTTGTTCACTACATTAGTAGCATATTGCTTAAACTCATCCTGCAATGCTTCGCCGAATGCAACAGCTTTTGCAGCAATGATATGCATAAGCGGGCCGCCTTGTGAGCCAGGGAATACTGCTTTATCAATTGCTGGAGCCCAAGCTTTACGACAAAGGATCATACCACCGCGTGGTCCGCGAAGTGTTTT
The DNA here is from genome assembly GCF_038004245.1 of Paenibacillus sp. FSL W7-1287. Lineage (NCBI taxonomy): Bacteria > Bacillati > Bacillota > Bacilli > Caryophanales > Paenibacillaceae > Paenibacillus > Paenibacillus sp. FSL W7-1287. Next base: position 384,064 of record NZ_JBBORD010000001.1, read on the forward strand.
GTGCGTTGTTGTCGTAACAAAGTGAGCATGTGGTACTGGGTTTGGATGCAAGCCAGCAGCAACAAGACCTGCGATATGAGCCATGTCAACCATGAACAATGCGCCAACCTCATTAGCAATTTGACCAAGCTTTTCAAAATCAATAATACGTGGATATGCACTAGCACCCGCTACGATTAGACGTGGACGGTGCTTGAAGGCAAGCTTGCGAACTTCTTCATAATCAATCGTGAAGGAATCCTCTTGCACACCATAAGCTACGAAATTGTATAGAAGCCCGGAAGCATTAACAGGGCTACCATGCGTTAAGTGACCACCATGCGCAAGGTTCATACCAAGCACAGTATCGCCAGGCTTTAATGCCGCCAGGTACACAGCCATATTCGCTTGAGCGCCAGAGTGTGGCTGTACGTTAGCATGCTCTGCACCAAATAGCTCTTTCGCACGATCGCGAGCAATATCTTCTACGATATCAACATGCTCACAGCCGCCATAGTAACGCTTGCTAGGGTATCCTTCTGCATATTTGTTCGTTAGAACAGATCCCATTGCTTCCAATACTGCTGGACTTACGATGTTCTCCGATGCGATTAGTTCAATATTATCGCGTTGACGCTGAAGCTCTAATCCAAGTGCTTCTAAAACCTGTGGGTCTTGCTTACGTAAATGCTCCATTAAAATGCCTCCCTAAATAATTTCAATTTATTCATATACTGCTCGCTCGCCGCCAATTAGCTTCGGGCGTGTAAAAGCTAGCGTAACATGTGCTGATCCAATCGATTGAATCGATGCTCTGAACGGTACAACAACCTGCTTCAAATGCATGCCAATAAAGGTATCTCCAATATCAATTCCAGCGTCAGCAGCTATGCTTTCTACAAGACAAGGCTGCTTCAGTTGATTGTAAGCATATGCAGCCATAGATCCGCCTGCCTTGGGGATAGGCCGTGCCTGTACAATCGTGAGTCCTAGGTTTTCAGCCAGCTCCTGCTCGATAACGATCGCGCGGTTCAAATGCTCACAGCATTGGAACACAGGTATAAGGGGATAGCTGCTAGCTACTTGCTGAATGCCAGAGTAGATCGCTTCCGCAATATCTTCTGCGCCAGCTGAGCCAATATGCGCTCCTGCTACCTCACTTGTGCTGGCACCAATGATGAAAAGCTTCGCCTTGGTCCATTGGCATCTTTCCATTAATTCACTCGTTACTTTAGCTACCTCGGCAGTAATTGTATCTAGTGAATAGGACATACAACTACTCCCCTTTAATGTAGCGCTTTTCGATCTCCATCACTTTACCGATGCGATTGACATGGCGCTCACCTTTTGAGAACGGAGTTTCCAACCAGATTTTAACGATATCAAGGGCAAGGCCAGGGCCAAGTACACGCTCGCCAAGCGCCAATACATTCGTATCGTTATGATCACGCGTTGCATGGGCAGAAAATGTATCAGAAACGAGTGCACAACGAATGCCCGCACGCTTGTTAGCTGCGATCGACATCCCAATGCCAGTACCGCAAATTAAAATTCCACGATCTGCTTTGCCTTCTGCAACAAGGTCGCATACAGGAAGTGCATAGTCTGGATAGTCAACTGATGTATCGCAGTCACAGCCAAAATCAACAATTTCATGTCCTAATGACTGGATGAACGGTACGATTTCATTTTTTAAGCGAAAGCCGCCATGGTCAGCGCTTATTGCAATTTTCAAGGTAAAACACCCTTTCGTTCTGTTAGGATAAGGAACTTGATGCAGTTACGTCATACTTATGGTTGTTCAAAGGGGCCGACTTTGATCACGAATCGGTACTGAAAGTCGAACTTTGAACTTATATTTATAGTAGTAGTATAACGCTTTTTCGAAAAAAATGAAAAAAGAGCAAGACATGCTGAATGACAGCACGCTGCTCTTTGCCCAGGCGACCGGCCGTATACTTCGATGCTCCATTGTGGTTACCCACTGAAGTCGCCAGTTACATCGAAGACCGTTATGTTATATTTATAATATCCGATCTTTGTTGAAATATCAATCACCTAAGATGAAAATGTACGCTAACTTTATCGGATATGATTATTCACATCTAATTAAGAAGTCTTCATCGATATAAGCCTGTCCACTACCTTGTGAATTGCTTCCTCTAGCTCCTTCGCACACTCGTCATATACGAATTGAGAACCTCCAAACGGATCTGCCACATCAAAGCTTGGAATGCTTTGCTCAAGCTCCATTGCGCGTTGACGCTTCATCTCATCTAGTGGCTGGCCTAACGCTTGCTGCATTTGAAGATCAGAATATATCCCTTCTAGCTCTGTAAGCTTAGCCTGAAGCTGATCGTCCATATATGCGAATTCCTTGACCGTGTAGATATGATCCATCACTGCGGGATAGCGCCGAATAATTTCGCGCTTATGACCAGCTGTCATCGTTAAGATCAGATCAGCCCATTGCAGCACCTCATCATTCAATGCCGTAGAATGACCATGATGCTGAATGCCGTGCTGCTGCAAAGCATGAACAGAGTTCGCTGATACAGGTATGCCATCAACGGTTGAGATGCCAGCGGATCGAACGGTAACTGCCAGCCCTTTCTTTTGAGCCAAGCTTCTAAAAAACGCTTCGGCCATTGGAGATCGACATGTATTGCCGGTGCATAAGAACAATATTTGTTTCATCATCGCCAACTCCTTTACGTTCTCTATTATACAATAAAGTAAATTCCAAAAACGACTAGAATGACACCACCTAGCGTTTCACCATAGTCTCCAAGTGAATGACTAACTCTCTTCCCTAATGTCAAGCCTAGCATTGCCATCACAGCACCAAAGCATCCAAACAGCAATACCGTCAGCCATAGCGGTAGTTGAAACATACCAAGCGTGATGCCTACGGAGAAGGAATCGACACTTACACTAAAGGATAATAGCAACAAGCCCCATATCGTTCGATGATCAAAGAGCTGTGCTTCCTCTTCCTTTAAGGAGTGAATAATCATATGCAGTCCAAGTATAATAAGTAAAACTCCAGCAGCTATCGTCGCCCATTCCCCAAGAACAACGCTCATCATCTTACCCATCAACATACCGCCAATCGGCATCAGAATGTGGAACAAGCCGATCACTATACCGAGCTTCAATATATGCAGATAACGTATCCCTTTTAACCCAATCCCAATGCCGAGAGAAAAAGCATCAAAGCCTAGTGCGAGTGCTATCATCGTAATCGTCATGAGCTGTCCTAGCCAAACATTCATCTCCATATTCCCTATCTCCTTGTCCGATATACTCGTACAAGCATATGCGAACAAGTAGGAAAAGTTGACAACTTATTATGTAATGGGTACGTGAGCACCGGAAGGCCCGCTGAATTCAAGATTCGATGCCGAATAAGCTACATCGAGTTACTTCGTCATCAAGCCTGGACTTTTTGAACGTCCTCTTCAAATAAGGGTTCAAAAAGTTCGGGCTTCAGGACCAAGAAGGTTGAAAGAAGCCTAAGGACTGAGAAGCGCAGCGTACGTAATTGGTACGTGAGCATTCGAAGCCCTGGCTGAATTCAAGATTCGACGTCGATTAAACTACATCGAGTTACTTCGTCATCAAGCCTGGACTTTTTGACTTCATCTTCTAAAGGTTAATAACGTTGTGACCTGCAGCCTTCAACAACCTATTCATAAACGCCGCTCCAATGCCTTCTGTCGTACTAGCCTCCGACCATATGCGTGTAACGCCATATTCATCAAACTTACGAAGCGCTTCGTATAACCGCGAGGCTGCCTGCTCTAGCTGATTGACACTACCTAAGCTAAGGACAAGATCGGCCTGTTCGTAGTGGTGTGCATTTTCTTTGAAGCACAACACACCACATTTATTCTCGGCTGCATGCATTGTAACTTGCTGTACGATATATTGCGATACGGCTGCTGACTCACCCTTCACGATAACCAGCTTTCCTTGCGGGGCATAGTGCGTATACTTCATCCCTGGAGAACGCGGAGCTTCCTTGGTCTCCAGCTCAGTCTCTAAGGTTACGCTAGCTTCTGGACAGCAGGCTTGCAGCTGCTCAACAGTTACACCACCTGGTCGCAAAATTTGAATATGTTGACCGGATACCTCTACGACTGTAGATTCCAAACCAACACCTGTAGCGCCCCCATCGACAATCCCCTCGATTTTACCTTGCAAGTCGTCAAGGACATGAGAGGCCAGCGTAGGACTTGGTCTACCTGATGTATTAGCGCTAGGCGCTGCAATAGGTACTGCTGCTTGCCGCATCAGCTCTAACGCGATCGGATGATCTGGCATTCTTAGTCCGACTGTTTGAAGACCAGCCGTCACTTGATTAGACAACACACCCTGCCTTACAGGTAATATTAATGTTAATGGCCCCGGCCAAAATTGATCCATTAACCGTTCAGCAAGCTCATTTGTGCAGTTTGTAAGCTCATGAACTTGACTGCGATCATATATATGTACAATAAGCGGATTATCTGAAGGTCTCCCTTTGGCAGAAAATATCCCCCTTACTGCTTCTTCACTTCGCGCGTCGGCACCGAGTCCGTACACGGTTTCCGTAGGAAAAGCGATTTGCTTTCCTGCTGAAAGCAGTGCTGCCGGCTGAGCCAGCTGTACGTGCCAATCGGATTTTATTTGATCGATCTTCCATACCTTTGTATGAATCATCACGTCCATCCATCCCTCTTCATCGTTTGCCACGCTATTATAGCATAGTTGGAATAGGACTGGCATTTGTGTTTCTTATTAGTTAAGCAAACAACGAGCTAAACCAAGCTCCAAGATCCTCTAGCAGCTCAACGATAAAGAACTTTACTTCGATCTCAGCTGATTCCTCAGATGCCTCAGCGTCAGCTTGCAGTTCTACTGTTTCAGCTTCAGCCTCCTCAGCTGCGGACACCTTAGCAACACTTGTAGCCTCACCCGCTACTGCATCCGTAAAGCAAAGCGGAGGAAATAGTACACACCACCAGTTACGGCCTTCGCCTTTACCGAGCGTAATGAGCAACGCCTCGTATTCCCCAGCAGGATATACAACCTGTCCATACATCTTAGTAGGAAACTCTACTTGTCCAATCTCTGTATCAAATCCATATTGGTAGCCATTGCTAGAGAGTGTATCTGCAACAACCTGCTGCAGCTGCTGCTCGCGACTTGCAAGCAGCACCCGTGCCTCGTCAATGGACATTGGCTCATCAACCCAGCCATTCATCATTTCAACGACAGCATCACGGACCTTTGCTTTAATAAATTGATCAGAAGCAGAATCAGAGTTAGCCAAAATACGTAGTCTGATCGCTTCCTCAGGAATTGCATTCGTGTGAAGCGCAGCATCAACCTTTTGATATTCCCAGCTCATCACTAAAACCATTAAAATAAGTGCAACATACCCATAAACCTTACGATATGAAAAAGAAGAAGATAAATGCATCATTCTACACAAGCCCCTTTCGTACACCCGCTAAAATGTACCGCTTGCGTCCCGGAACGTCTCTACAGTTATCTTGTCCAAAATTAACACACTATAAACCTATCAATCTATTAATTGTGGTTAAAAAGATTAAACTTTGATTACGAGGTAATACGTTGGAGCTTAGTCGACATCGAATATGTCATGCTACCGATGTGATGCTTACGACGTATGTTTTCTTCGAAAACATTTTAGGTGCTCACGTAGTCAGTACCTACGCTGCGCTCCTCGATTTCTAGTAACATGCCATCTTCTTGGTACTGAAAACCCTACTTTTTCTACTCTTATTTGAAGGTTTTTAAAAATATTCAACTTTGATTACGAGGTAATACGTTGGAGTTTAATCGACATCGAATATGTCATGCTACTAATGTGATGCTTACGACGTATGTTTTCTTCGAAAACATTTTAGGTGCTCACGTACCCACCACGTACGCTGCGCTCCTCGATTTCTAATGTCATGCTATCTTCTTGGTCCTGAAACTGAACTTTTTAACTCCTATTACAAAATAAAAACAAAAAAGCACGACTTAGATACGGCGTAGCACGTGGTGCCTAATCAGTATCTAAGTCATGCTTGTTTTTATTTACGAGCGTATAGCAAGCACATGACGGTCAATGCCTGCATAGTCAGTTATGATGCTCACTTCGTCCCATGCATGGAGTGAACGCAGCAGATCTGCAACGATGGCTGGCTGGTGAATGCCTAACTCGAAAGCTACGAGCCTTGGCTTATTCGGAAGCTCTGCTATCGTATCAATCATTGCTCGATAAGGATCCAAGCCATCTTTACCGCCAACTAACGCTAAATGCGGCTCATAGTCCTTTACTTCACGCTGCAAGCCTTCCATATCCGACTCTGGTATATATGGCGGATTGGAGATAAGCACATCGATGATATTTTCGTTATGCTTTAATGCATCAGCCGTGCGGAAGGGCTGTAGCAGATCGCCTTGAACCCAGCTCATCTTGTCCAATACCTCGTGCTGCCCTGCATTTAGCTTCGCTTGCGCTAACGCATCGTGGGACAGGTCAGAGGCGATTACGTTCCAAGAAAGACGCTCAGCCTGCAGCGTAACCGCTATTGCTCCACTGCCTGTACCAACATCAAGCACGTGGAGTGAAGCTTCTGCCCACTGTGACGTACGCTCTAGCACCGCTTCTACGAGCAGCTCTGTCTCAGGACGTGGAATGAGTACAGCAGGCGATACAGCAAAACGGCGGCCGTAAAACCATGCCTCTGACGTAATATATTGGATCGGCTCGCCATTACCTTTACGTTCTAGACACGCTCCCCACTCCTCTAAGCGATTAGCCGGGAATAGCTCCTGCCATTGAAGGAGCAGCTGTGCGCGCTCAAGCTTAAGCACATGCAACAGCAGCAGCTCGGCATTTTCCTTCGCCTCACCTACACCTTGGTCACGTAAAAAAGCAGTCGCTAGCTGAAGCTTCTCAAAAATGGTATGTCCTTCCGATTGGCAAGCTGCAATAAGTGAAGGTTGCTGTGTCAATAGGTCCACCTCCTTCTAAGAATTAATTCAATAACTATCAAATCGAAATACATGCCATGGTAGTAAAAAAGCGCAAGCCTGCAGCAGCCTCTCACAACAAGCTGCCTCCGGCTCACGCTTACGCATTACTTTATTATGCACCCATTGTTTCGTTCTCTAACAATTCTGCTTGCTCTGCTACAGTAAGCTGATTGATAATCTCGTCCATATCACCGTTCATGACAGAATCAAGCTTATGAAGAGTTAGACCAATGCGATGGTCTGTTACACGACTTTGCGGGAAGTTATATGTGCGAATACGTTCGCTTCGATCCCCTGTACCAACCTTGCTTTTACGCTCGCCAGCATATTTCGCTTCCTCTTCTTGACGGCGAATATCATAGATACGGGCACGAAGCACTTGTAGCGCCTTCGCTTTATTATCATTTTGCGATTTGCCGTCTTGGCACGTTGCCATAATACCTGTAGGTACGTGCAGTACACGAACAGCGGATTTCGTCGTGTTAACGGACTGTCCGCCAGCACCGCTGGAGCAGAAGGTATCGATTCGAATATCTTTGTCAAGAATTTCAACTTCAACGTCCTCAACCTCAGGCATCACTGCAACAGTAGAGGTAGAGGTATGGATACGGCCTCCAGACTCCGTCACAGGAATACGCTGAACACGATGCGCACCACTTTCGTATTTCATCTTGCTGTATGCGCCTTTACCATTAATCATAAAGATAACTTCTTTAAATCCGCCCAAGTCATTTTCTGTATATTCCATCAGCTCTGTTTTCCAGCCTTGAGCGTCAGCATACTTCGTATACATACGATAAAGCTCATAAGCAAACAAAGCGGCTTCATCTCCGCCCGCAGCTCCGCGAATTTCCACAATGACGTTTTTGTCATCATTCGGATCTTTCGGAAGAAGCAATATGCGTACCTTCTCCTCAAGCTCCACTTTGCGTTCAGATAGCTCATCAACTTCCATCTTGACCATCTCGCGCATATCATCATCAAGCTTTTCGGCTAGCATTTCCTTAGCGTCATCGAGCTGCTGACTTACCTGTTTATATTCAGTATAGGCATCATAGGCAGCTTGAAGATCCGATTGCTCCTTTGAAAGCTCACGCAATCGTTTTGGATCGCTAGCTACATCTGGATCACACAGCAATTCGCTTAACTTTTCATACCGATCAGCTAGTGCCTGTAAACGATCTAACACGTTATTCACCTCTGTCATTTCCTCAAAATAAAATAATTTTTATTATAACATATCCAAAGGCAGCTTAGAACTCATAGCTTTTTGGAAGTTATAAAATAATCATTTACCAACAAGTTATCAACACTATTCACATATTCATCCACAGACTCTGGGTAAATATACACATGAATTAATAAAGTTATCCACAGTTTAGTTTATTTCCTACTATAATATACACATAAATGAATCAATTTCATAAATCGAAAGTCTTGCTATGACTAGTATTTTAAGGCACATAAAAAGGAGAACCTCCCCAAATCTCGAAAAGGTACAGTAACGACACAATACCGAATGAGATGAAAGGATGAACTCCCTATGCCATATATTCGACATGAGAGCCTTTTTACCTTGCAAGAACTTTATAAAATGGAACAAAAAGATCGTTTTCGTGAAATCTTCGCTACGATCGACATCACTCCCATTTTGCGTTTGGTCAAGAAAACGTCGCGTTATGGTGCGCCTATTGAAGTGAATTACAGAGCAATGGTCTATTCATTGATCATCCGAATCATCGAACGAATCCCGACGATTAAAGATTTAATAAAACGTCTGCAGCATGACATCTTGTTCCGCTTGGATTGTGGCTTTATGTTGTCAGAATCTATTCCATCAGCGGCCTCTTATTCTAGGTTGGTGAATAGGATGAGCCAATGCGATGCGCTTGAAGAGATTCAAACCCAGTTGCTTACACAAGCGATGAAAGAAGGATTCATTACCGATGATACGGTTGCTATTGATGCTACCCATATCGAAGCACGAGACCAAGCACCTGTAAAACAAGACAAGGATAAGCAGGAGCCTAAAAAGCGTGGGCGAAAATCAAAGACTGAACGTGAAGCTTGGTTGAAACAAAAGCAAGAAGAAGAGGAACAAAAGCCTATCTTCGAGAAGGAAATTGCTGCACAACTTGAAGTATCTTTCCACGTGCTAAAAGATCAAATGCCACTTGATCCACAGTGGGGAGTCAAGAAAAACAGTGACGGGAAAAACACGTTCTGGTTTGGCTATAAAGGTCATTTGGCTGTAGGTACACGGAGTCAATATATTCTCGGAGCGATGCTCTCTTCTGGAAGTTTGAATGATGGTAAAGCCGCCATACCTCTCCTAAAAGGGCTTGTTTCACAGCATCCACAATTCAAATTCACCTATGCAACGATGGACGCAGGTTATGATTATGAAGCGATATACCGACAGGTTCGTAAAATGAAGGCACACGCCGTGATTGCCTATAACCGTAGGCGAGAGCCAGAACTTGTTGGATTTGACGAACACTTTGCGCCAACTTGTGTCAGAGAGCATTCGTATCGTTACGACAGTTATGATTCAAAGTATGAAACGCTGAAATATGTTCGTCCAAAAGAATGCGATCATTGCCCATTAGCGAAGGATACACTTTGTCAAAAGGTATACAAAATGAAGATCTCAACGGATATAAGAAAATATACGGCACCAGCTCGTGGTTCGAAGCTATGGAAGGAAATCTCTAAGAAGCGATCTGCCGTAGAACGAGTAAATGCTTACTTAAAAGAATTCTTCCAATTGAACAATATACGACATCGAACCGGTCAAAAAGCGAAGTTTCATTTTAACTTGGTTGCATTGGTTTACAATTGTACAAAACTTGTATGTGATCGATTAAATCGTCATTTGAATGAACAAGCAGCATAATTTTCAAAAATGGATATGCACAAATTGGGCTAATCTGCGAATCTGTAACTATACATTATGAAATTGATTCAAATATAAAAAAGTGCTCCGTCCATCCACAGTTTGGAGACGAAGCACAATTATTTTGTTACACGTTGAATCGGAAGTGCATGACATCGCCATCCTGCACGACATACTCTTTACCTTCAAGACGCAACTGACCGCGCTCGCGAACAGTAGCCATAGAACCCGCTGCGGCAAGATCCTCGAAAGAGACAACCTCCGCTCGTATAAAACCACGTTCAAAATCGGTGTGAATAACTCCTGCTGCCTGCGGGGCCTTCATTCCTTTACGAATCGTCCAAGCGCGCACTTCCTGCACACCCGCTGTAAAGTACGTATATAAACCAAGTAGCTTATATGCAGCTCGAATCAAACGATTCAGGCCTGATTCCTCAAGTCCGAGCTCCTCAAGAAACATTTCCTTATCCTCGCCATCAAGCTCAGCGATCTCGGATTCAACCTTCGCGCTAATCGGAACAACTTCCGCGCCTTCGTTAGCAGCGAATTCGCGAACGATCTTCACATACTCATTATCCTCAGGATTAGCTACATCATCTTCACTAACATTCGCTGCGTAAAGCACAGGCTTTAATGTAAGCAGATGTAATTCCTTTATAAGGGTAAGCTCATCTTCTGATAGCTCTATGCTGCGTGCTGGCTTGTCATTGTACAATGCCTCTTTAACCTTCTCCAGCACCTCAACCTCTTGTGCAACTTTTTTGTCGCCGCCCTTCATGTTTTTACGTGAGCGCTCGATGCGACGATCCACAGAGTCGATATCAGCTAGAATCAGCTCAAGATTAATTGTCTGAATGTCACTAAGCGGATCTACCTTACCGGATACATGCGTAATATTTTCATCCTGGAAGCAACGAACGACATGAACAATCGCATCCACCTCGCGGATATGTGCTAGGAACTTATTGCCTAGACCTTCACCTTTACTCGCACCCGCTACAAGTCCAGCAATATCAACGAACTCAAACGCTGTCGGCACAGTATTGTTAGGCTTTACTAATTCCACTAATTTATCCAAGCGTGTATCAGGTACTTCAACAACGCCTACGTTTGGATCAATAGTACAGAATGGATAGTTTGCAGATTCCGCACCTGCTTGCGTAATAGCATTAAATAAGGTTGATTTACCCACGTTTGGCAAACCAACAACCCCACATGAAAGACCCATAATTTCAACTCCTAAAACTTTTCATGATAACTTCTTGATATACTTTTTGTTCATGAAAAGTACTACGTAAGCTTCTGCTTAACTTTTCATGATAACTTCTTGAGCATCACTAAATTCCCGTTTAGAACATAACTTTCGTCATTATACCTTAGGTTAGGCGACAAAGAAAGACCATAACCAGATTCGTTACGATGTTCAAAAGTTAGACGTAGATTATGAATTTATAAGTATAATGGCACCGTTTCATGATCGATATGCATAATTAAAGCTGCCCCTGCAGTGAAACACTGTAAGGACAGCTCATTATAAAAACTACAATATTAAACGTTGGCGATTTTCGTTTTTAGTGCATCCTTGCTTTGAAGACCTACCATTTTATCAACGGGTTGACCGTCTTTGAACAAAATAAGCGTTGGAATACTCATTACTCCAAATTGTGCTGCAAGCTCTGGCTGCTCATCAACGTTGATTTTACCGATAGTTGCTTGACCCTCTAGCTCAGTAGCAAGCTCTTCAACGATAGGAAGCTGCATTTTACAAGGTCCGCACCATGGAGCCCAAAAATCTACAAGAGAAACACCGTTCTCGATAGATTGATTAAAGTTATCTTTTGTTAATACGATTGCCATTACAATCATCCTCTCTGATCACTAATGTAATATGATTAAGGGCTTAACCCTACACACCGACAGGTGTTTAACATTCATGGATTTGCTTCAGTACATCACTAATTGTAATATGGCTGAAATGCTCCTCCAGTTTTTTCTCAGCAGTACAGAAGATACCATACATGACAGTATTCATATTCGAACCTACCATACAATCGGTTTCTGGATTTCCAGAGCACCAGCTCGGTATTAAAGAGCCTTGTGCCATAACACGATACACATCAGCTAATGTCACCGTATCTGGATCAATGGTAAGACGATACCCGCCACCAGAGCCCTCCCTAGTATTAACGAAGCCACTGCGTCGCATACCACTCATTACTTTCCGAATTCGCGCTGAGTGAGTACCTACGTTTTCAGCAATCATTTCGCTACTGGCCATCCTATCCGGTAGGTTAGCCAAATAAACTAAACTATGCACTGCAATTGTAAATTCACTATTCACTTCAGTGGGCCTCCCTGCTTTATACTGTAATAATAAACGTTACAGTTATAGTTGTCAATATCGCCCCACTCCTGCCTATTAAGATTCAACAGTTGATAATCAAATATACATCGTTAACCATACAAAACGATCTCCTGCATCTGAGTGCAAGAGATCGTTTTTGGCTTAATTTATGGTCGTAGTTACGCACTAATAAAACAAATTAATGAGTAAGCTGCTTCACTAATTGAAGGAATACATCCATTTCCCCATCTGTTCCAATACTAACACGTAAAAAGTTATCAATACGCGGAGAAGCAAAGTAACGTACAAGCACACCTTGCTCGCGCAGCTGCTCAAATAGCTGCTTTGCTGCAAACGAAGGATGCGAAATGAACAAGAAGTTCGCTTTAGACGGCGTTACAATGAAACCGAGAGATTCTAGCGTCTCAGCAACTCGTTCACGCGTCGCAACGACCTTCGCTGTCATTTCTCTAAAATACGCTTGATCCTCTATCGCGGCAACAGCACCGGCTAGTGCAACGCGATCGATGGTATATGAATTGAATGAGTTCTTCGTACGATTAAGACCTTCGATTAGCTCCTCAGAGCCAAACGCATATCCTACTCGCAGGCCCGCAAGCGAACGTGACTTAGACAATGTCTGAATGACGAGTAAATTGGAATAGGAGTTAACAAGCGTGACAGCCGACTCCGCACCAAAATCAACATAAGCCTCATCAATAATAACAACTTGGTCTGCATTATTCTTCAATAGTTGTTCGACATCCTCTAGCAATAGTGGCATCGCTGTAGGGGCGTTCGGATTAGGAATAATGATACCGCCATGGTCGCCAGTATATTGCTCTACATTGATGTTAAACTGCTCATCTAGTGGTATAAGCTTAGGCGTAATGCCATAAAACTTCGAATAAACCTTATAAAAGCTATACGTCACATCAGGAAATAGCACTGGCTTGCCTGGGTCAAAGAATGACGCAAAAGCAAATGCTAGTATTTCATCTGAGCCGTTTCCTACAAATACTTGCTTTGGTGATAGACCAGCATGCTGAGCAAGCGTTTGGACAAGCACGTCACAATTAGGATCAGGATACAATCTCAAATCCTCATTTATCGCATCTGTCATCGCTACAATGGCAAGCGGTGAAGGAGGATATGGGTTTTCGTTTGTATTCAGCTTTATATATTTTTTATCCTTAGGCTGCTCGCCAGGCACATACGGCTCTAGCGAGGCAGTAAGGGGACTCCAATATTTACTCACGCTTGCTTCACTCCTCAATCATTTCATGCTTCATTAAATATCCCCGCCTAGATGAAGATACATCTTATCGTTCACCTTAAGCCTTCTTTGGATCAAATGAGCTTTTTAGAGAGACAACTCGGTTAAACACAAGTTGATTGTCTTCGCCTCTAGCAGGATCCACACAGAAATAGCCATGGCGGAAAAATTGGAACTTGTCGCCTGTTTGAGCATCCTTCATGTTAGGCTCAATATATCCGTTAACGATGCGCATAGAGTTAGGGTTAATCCGCTCAAGAAACGGTACATCCTTCAATTCCGGCGCATCTTCAATTAGTGGTTCGAACAAACGCAGCTGTGCTGGAACTGCCATCGATGCTTCTACCCAATGAATCGTGCCCTTTACTTTACGACCTGTAAACCCACTGCCAGACTTCGTCTCAGGGTCATAGGTGCAGCGTAGCTCGATAATTTCGCCTTGCTCATTTTTTACAACTTCATTGCACACGATGAAGTAAGCATGCTTAAGACGAACCTCGTTGCCAGGGAACAAACGGAAGTATTTGCTCGGCGGATTTTCCATAAAGTCCTCGCGTTCAATATAAATCTCACGAGAAAACGGAATTTGACGGATGCCCATCTCTGGATTTTCAGCATTAATTTCTGCATCCAGCCATTCCACTTGACCCTCTGGATAGTTTGTAATTACGACTTTAATCGGATCTAGTACAGCCATCGTACGCGGAGCCTTCAGCTTTAGATCCTCGCGAATGAAATATTCCAGGTAGCTTTCCTCAATCGTACTGTTCGCTTTCGCTACGCCAATCTCACGACAGAAGTTGCGGATCGCTTCCGCTGTATAGCCTTTGCGACGCATCCCACTGATCGTCGGCATACGAGGATCATCCCAGCCCTCTACAACACCCTCATCGACGAGAGATTTCAGATATCGCTTACTCATAATCGTATTTGTAATGTTAAGACGAGCGAACTCATACTGACGCGGCTGAGCGTCCATCTCACACTCTGCAACAACCCAGTCATATAACGGTCTGTGATCCTCAAACTCAAGTGTACAGATCGAATGTGTAATGCCTTCAATTGCATCACTTAGCGGATGAGCAAAGTCATACATCGGATAAATGCACCATGCATCGCCTGTGCGGTGATGATGAGCGTGAGCGATACGGTACAAGACAGGATCGCGCATCGTTATATTAGATGAAGCCATATCAATTTTTGCACGAAGCACACGTTCTCCGTCCTTAAATTCTCCCGCTCTCATGCGTGCAAACAGATCAAGATTCTCCTCCACGGAGCGATCACGATAAGGACTGTTTTGCCCAGGCTCCGTTAACGTCCCTCTCGTCGTACGCATCTCCTCAGCAGATAAGTCACATACATAGGCCTTGCCCTTCTTAATAAGTAGCACCGCGCGGTTGTATAACTCTTCAAAATAATCAGAGGCATAGTACAGATTGTCCCAATCAAATCCAAGCCACTGAACATCTTCTTTAATCGAGTTTACATATTCAGTATCCTCTTTTACTGGGTTCGTATCGTCAAAGCGAAGATTTGTTTTCCCTTTAAACTCATCTGCCAGTTCAAAGTTAAGGCAGATAGATTTCGCATGACCAATGTGTAGATATCCATTAGGCTCTGGTGGAAAACGAGTGATGACCTCATTTACTCTTCCTTCCTGCAAATCATCTATTACTATATGTTTTATAAAATTAGAAGCAACTGATTTCGTTTCGTTACTGTTTTCCATCTATACCAACCTTTCACGTAAGCGAGTATTTATCCCTCTATGATACACAACTTTTCATGAAAATACACCCATTTTACACACCAAATCATCCGTTTCATCAACCTGTTTTAGCGTTTTTGACGGATACGTATCTTATTTCTCTATCCTATCAATTCTGAGAGAAATATGAAAACGATTAGAATCTTCTCACATTTTACACAGAATTAGATTTTCAGTTTATTATATTGCTTGTAACATCTGACAAGTAACAAGTAAGCCTATTGCCAAATTCTTATGAGAAATCATGAGAAACGGGGGATCCATTTGGGGTGAATTGAACTGCGTTGCGAGTGCTCGTGACGGTAGATTCATAGGGAACCTTCAACCGAACCCGTCAGCTAACCTCGTCGGCACATCTGGAAGGAGACTTAAATTGTGAAAAAGCTTAGCATAATGGTATTAGCGATCACCTTACTGTTAGCGTTCTCAGCAGGAAGCGTTTCTGCTAGCTCGTCTTCAATGCTTACCAATATTGAGGATGTAAAAGGAACAAAGTACAAGTACGGCGGTAATACTACTAGCGGGTTTGATTGTTCTGGATTTGTTCGTTATATTTTCGAAAAGATGGATGTTGAGCTACCTCGCCGTTCTGCAGATCAAGCATCTGAAGGAACAAAAGTTGCTAAAGACAACTTGAAATCTGGCGATCTTGTATTCTTTGATACAAGCGGCTCTAACAACGGAGGTATTACGCACGTAGGAATCTACATAGGCGATGGTAAATTCGCTCACGCTTCTACAAGCAAAGGCGTTACTATTGACTCTCTAGACTCTTCTTACTACAAGCCGCGTTATGTAACGGCTAGACGTGTACTATCCGATGAACAGTACGAAAATTACGTAGAAGCAAGTAAATAAGTGACAAAGAGATAGGATGGCTCTACTAGAGCACTCGTATCTCTTTTTTATTTTCCGATCTTAGGATAGCTGTATTATAAATGTATGCACAACCTGTACAAATATGACTGCCTGTACCTATTCACTCGCAAGTAAAAAGGAACGATGCTTTGTCTTGTCTGTTCAATCCTATAAGCTTATTTTAAGCTTAGTCCTGATCATTGATTGAACACCCTTATAGACGATAAGCATCGTTCCTTTGTTGCATGATGACTAATATTTATTTATGAGTAGCTGGTAAAGCTTCCTGTAAATTACGATTGCCACCGTAAACCATCATGACGATCATGAACGTTAGCATAATAGCAACTAACGCCGCAACAATGGAGATCGTAGTTGCCGCATTATATTGGTCCATAGACCATCCCGTCAGCTTAGGGAACAATGCGCCCCCTACGCCTCCACACGCGACAAGCAAGCTCGTTGTGCGATCTGTCATGCCCTGTAGACATGCATTCACATACACAAGACCAATGCCAAATACTCCTGCAAACCCTAAACCACTTAATGCAATCATCACAAATTGTGCCCATGCCTGTTCAATGAACACCATACCTATAAAGGCAATGACAGCAACGGCCATCGACACGATTAAGTATTTGATATAGCCGTAACGGTCAGCCAACACGCCGCAGAACACACGACCAACTACCATAAATACCCAGAACAAGCTAAGCATGCTTGCAGCGCTTGACTCAGAGAGTCCGCTTCGCTCAATCATAATCGATGGTAGATAGTTCGATACACTCATCTCGACGCCAACATACAGGAAGAAGAACATCATAGCCAGAATGAGAAACGGCAACGCTCGCTGCTGATACTTCGGTTTATGCAGCACTGCGGCACGCTCCTGCTTAGAAGGCTGTGAAATTTTATCATCGAGGTCTTTACCGAATGAAAGACAAAGCCAAAGCAACAAGGTTATGCCGCTTATTGCTGTTAAGATCGGGAATGACCATTCCCATATATGATATCGAATAAGTACAGCCGCTGTTAGCGGAATAAATAGTGCACCTAATCCAAAAAATGTTTCAATTTTACTCATCGCTGTCGCGGTTTGATCCTTGAACAAGTCGATGATCAATGCCCCGATTACTGATTCAATCATACCGAAGCCAAATCCAGCAAAAGGCGCAATGATTAGCATCCATTCCCACGCTGGAAGCAGACTATATATCCCTTCTGCCAGTGTTAAAGCGCTAAAAGCAATGACGATGGTAATTCTTTTCCCTAGTCTTGTCGATAGAGAAGGTCCTAATAATACCCCCACTAAAAAGCCTAAAAACTGATTCATAATCCATTGGCCGCCATCGGCATATGAGATCTCATAATGCGTGACGATCTGCTCTAGAATCGATCCACCGATAATATGAGCAATTCCGATAACAAGATATGAAAGGCAGCCAAGCCACAATATTTTTTTCACGTCTAAACTCCTTTAAATCAGGCATGCAGGTATGCTCCGCATGCCCCTGTTGTTAGATTAACCGAACGGTGTGATACACTTGATCATTCGTTTTCACTACGATGTGATGCAGCTTAGAGTTATATATCACTTGCCCGCTTCCGACCTCAATCTCCGGATGCTCGCCAAGTCCATAGAATACATCATCTGCTAGAGCCTCAAGCACCTCATGCTTTTCTTCCCCCTGCAGCTCGTTCCATGCTTCTACATCCATCTCAAAAAACAGATAGCAATCCTCAATATTACTTATTGCATCTGTTAGCTCTTGTAAAATATCACGATATTCACGCGCGTGGCGCACACCCATAAGTGATCCTCCTGTTTTATGTATTTCTGTCTATTATGACATAAGCAGCATAAATTGTCCTCGATATATGCTCACCGTTTCGAGCAAGCATGAACGAAAATTGCGCTACTGTTCACAGTATTTCCTTAATTTCCTCACTACAAATCTAAATCTTCTAAATATCGTTACCATTTACTCTAATGTCAGAATGCCTATTTGACGATAATAGAAATAGTAGTTCTTTGTCGAAAATGGATTAATAGAGGTGTATAATGAAGAATTCAACAATTATTGGTCTAATTTTAGGTTTTGCAGCTGTAATTATCGGTATGGTACTGAAAGGTGCAAGCTTAAGCGCCTTCCTTAATCCAGCAGCATTCATGATTATTATCGTAGGTACGATTGCCGCCGTTACCATTGCCTTCCCACTAGGAGAGCTAAAAAAGGTTGGCACACTATTCAAGCTTCTATTCACAGAGCGTCCGCTTGTGAAACGCGAAGATCTGATAAAGCAGTTTGTTGAATGGGCTGGAATTACGCGTCGTGAAGGTTTGCTTGCACTCGAAGCGAGAGTCGATGATATCGAGGATCCGTTCCTTAAAAATGGTATGCGTATGATTATTGATGGAAATGATCAGGATCTTGTACGAGATGTACTGCTAGAGGATATTTCCGCTACAGAAGAGCGCCACAAAGCCGGTGCTTTAATCTTTACGCAAGCAGGTACATATGCGCCAACACTCGGGGTTCTAGGCGCTGTTATCGGTCTGATCGCTGCTCTTGCCGATATGAGCGACATGGAGTCACTGGCACACGCAATTTCAGCTGCTTTTATGGCAACGCTGCTAGGTATTTTTACAGGTTATGTTTTATGGCATCCGATGGCCAACAAATTAAAACGCCTATCTAAAGCAGAAATTCAAATTCGTCTGATGATGCTAGAAGGATTGCTTTCTATTCAATCTGGTGTATCTACCATTGCGATTGAACAAAAGCTATCTGTATTCTTAACACCAACTGAACGTCAAGCAATGAAAGCGAAGGAGGAAGGAGACGTTGAGCAAAAAGCGTAGACATGAGGACCACGAAGAGCATATCGATGAATCATGGCTAGTCCCCTATGCCGACATCCTGACATTGCTGCTTGCCCTGTTCATCGTTTTATATTCAATGAGCCAAGTAGATGCAAAAAAGTTTCAAGATCTATCCCAAGCATTCAGTGTTGCGTTCAGTAATGGACAAGGGGTATTGGATATGCCTTCTATTATAGAGCGCGGCCCAGATGCCGATGCAGAGAACGGCGGGAATGAGAATTCCGACTTAGAAGGAATGACTGATGAAGAACCATTATCGGAGCAAGAGATCGAACAGCTTCTTGAGCAAAGCGAACATGATCTAAATACACTCAAGCAAGAAATTGATGAGTATATTGCCGATAACGGTCTCACAAGCAGCCTTGAGACATCACTGAATATGTCACAGCTACTCATTACGATTCGCGACAATGCCCTATTCGATTCAGCGGAAGCTTCAGTTAAGGAAGACGGTCGCGAGTTGGCTGTCAGCATTGCTAAAATGCTTGAAAACTATCCTGACTTTAACGTCGTAATCGCTGGCCATACAGACAACGCACCGATTCGAAACGCAACCTATCGATCTAACTGGGATCTAAGCGTTATGCGTGCTGTACGGTTTCTAGATATTATATTGCTGAACACAAACCTAGATCCAAAGCGATTCAGTCCTGTTGGGTACGGGGAGTATCATCCGGTTGAAACGAACGATACGAGTGAAGGCCGTGCTAAAAATAGACGTGTAGAAATCTCGATTGTTCACAATTATTTTGATCCAAACAAGCAGCAAATTATATCCGCCAAGGAAATCGAATAATAAAAAGGCGTATCTGACCGCTTACATGAAGTGCACCCTGTCAAGTGGACAGTGTAAATAACAAAAATAATTTGCTTGGAGACCTCAGCTCATTTGAATGGAACTGGGGTCTCTTTATTATGCAGCTTGCCGGTATTCATTTGGTGACAAACCGCCTAGACGCTCTGTATAGCGATAGTTGTTATAATAGAGGATATATTCACTAACATCCTTGAGGACATTTTCATAAGTGTCATACTTTGTAAGATAATAGCTCTCTGACTTGTACGTCCCCCAAAAACGCTCAATCGGCTGGTTGTCCAGGCATCGACTCACGCGAGACATGCTTTTCCTAAATCCGTATTTCACATGGAGTCGGTTATACTCATGGGACGTGTACTGGAAGCCTCTGTCGCTTTGGATGAGCGGGATTACACCAGGATTTTTCTCGTAAGCCTTCTTCAGCGTATCCATTACGAGCTTATTGTTGTTGGAACGACCTAATACCCATGAAACAATGGAGTTATCGTACACATCAATAATCGCGCTTAGATAGGCTTTGCAACCATTTCCATACTTCAGTTCTGTCACATCTGTACACCACTTTGAATTAGGAGAATGGGCATCAAAGCTACGATTCATTACATTTTCAACAATATGGATCTCAGGAGTTTTCACGTAGCTTGGCCGTTTCCTACGAATGACCGCTTTGAGTCCAAGGGCCCGCATGATTCGGTAATATCGCTTCTTGTTATACTTCTTTTTGAGTTTTCGGTTGAGCTGAGTACGTATTTGACGGTAACCGAGTATTCCTTTTCGCTTGTCATAACGAAGCTTTACTTCTTTGGCTAACAAACGGACTTCCATTTCCCTGGCAGATGGCGTCCAGTTTAGCCACTTATAATAGGCAGATCGAGCTACCCCCGCTAGTGCACATAACTTTGTAATGGCGTACCCTTTTTCTTTGTTCAATTCTTGAATCGCTTGATACAAGTTTACGTGTCGAACAAGGGTTAGCGTGTATTTCGTCGCTTGATCTCTTCCAACTTTTTTGCGAAGGCATTCTCCATCTCTAGGTATTCGTTTCGAGCTTCTAGTTCCTTGATCCGTAGCTTAAGACGTTCATGCTCATCTAGCTCGTCTACAGGCTTTTTACGACCACGGTTGTCCTTGAGAGCATCCTCGTTGCCTGCTTGATATTTACGAACCCATGCATAGACTTGCTGATAAGAGACGCCGTACTTTACGATCGCTTTCTGATAATCCATGTTATTAGCGATGGTATATTGTGCAATTTCAATGCGTTCTTCAAACGTTGTTTTACGTCCTTTATTCATAGGAGATAGCCCTCTTCCTTTACGAGTAGGTTTCAATTCTATCTCACCAGTATACTTGGAAATCCATTTCTGCAGGACACTTCTACTTGAAATATTGTGTTTTTTTATTGCAGCTGCTACGGAATAATGACCAGACAATACATCTTTAATAGCAGTTAGCTTTAATTCCTTCGAGTACGTTTTCCATGTATTCGATTCCTTTAATCCATTAAAACCATCCGCCATATATTTTCTTATCCAATCACGAACAGTGAGTGGACTAACGCCTAGCTGTTTCGCTTCATAGGTTGGATTGGATTTGTGTTCTAAACATAGCTGTACGACATACAATTTCGTTTCCAAAGAGGTTAGACTTCTTTTAGACATTAGAAAAACTCCCATCATTGTAGCAGTAGAAGTTTTTGTTTTTTCTACTGTCTACTATGATGGGAGCATATCAACACGCGTCAGGATACGCCTTTTCTATATATCGTCGTGTAGTGATAAGCTCCAATGAATGAAACAAGCTACTCGTTTGGTTGATAGTGAATTTCTTCGAACAAGATATGCTTTTCGTCCTCCGTAAGATCTCTCCATTTCCCTTTCGGAAGATCTGCCAGCAGGATATTCATAATACGAATACGTTTTAACCTTAGTACTTGATATCCTAATGCTTCACACATGCGGCGAATCTGTCGGTTTCGCCCCTCTGTCAAAATAATGTGAAAGGTGCTCGTCCCTACTTGCTTCAGCTTGCATGGCAGCGTCATACTACCAAGAATATGCACGCCCTCTGACATCCCCTTCAGAAAGCTAGGGGTAAGCGGCTTATCAACCGTTACGATATACTCCTTTTCATGTCTGCCTTCAGAGCGAAGAATAGGATTAACCACATCTCCGTCGTTCGTCAATAGAATGAGTCCCTCGGAGTCTTTATCCAAGCGACCAATCGGAAATATTCGTTCGCGATGATTCACAAAGTCAACAATGTTACCTTTAATATGACGCTCTGTTGTACTCGTAATCCCTACCGGCTTATGTAAAGCAATATAAACATGCTTCTTCTGAGCACCGAGTGGACGACCGTTAATACGCACATCATCGCCCAGCTCTGCCTGAGACCCGAGCTCTGCCTTTATACCATTAATCGTCACTCGACCTTCTGCTACAAGCTTGTCAGCTTCTCTTCGCGAGCAATAGCCTGTCTCACTAATGAATTTATTGATTCTCAAAGATGCCACCTCATGATTTAATATACCTTCCGCTTTGACCAATAGGCAATTTCTTCAGCAGTTACAATTAGAAATTGCTCTGTACATAGCTGTGCCAGCTTGAACATCGCTTGCGCGATTTCCTTCGCTTGATTCGGTTTGTATTTTCTCATTTTACCTTTAAATACAAACGATAGCCAGCTGCTAAGCTTTGCAGCTAGTGCTTCTCCAAAGCGAAACTCATTGCGATCTCCCATTATAAGGGACGGCCTTACAATGATTAACTGTGGCAGCTTGAGCTCCTGGAGTGCCCGTTCAGCTAAGCCCTTTACTTTACTATAGAAGAATATTGAGTCTTCATTTGCGCCAATGGCGGATATGTAAACAAACTTTCTAGCATGATGCTTGCTGGCAAGCTTTGCAAGCTCCACGACATAATGATAATCGACCTGCTTAAACTGCTCTTTTGTTTTTGCTTTTTTCATCGTTGTACCAAGTGCACAGAACACATCTGCGTCCTCAAACCAATCGCTTGGGCATTCGTGAAGATCATTGAATGAGATCAATTGCTGCTCTAATCTCGGATGTACAACGCTTAATCGTTTCCGTGCAATAACTGTCACTTTACTATACTTCTTGCTACTGAGCAACAAACGAACCAGATCCTTACCTACTAGACCTGTCGCACCAACGATAACAGCTTTCAAGTTCTCTCACACCCTCCTGGACTTATAGATTGCTTGCCTCAGCATATTGATTTCTTTCCTCAGAAAGTGGTAGCAATATCCTTACTGTCGTCCCAACATTAACCTGACTGCTTAGCTCCATCAAGCCTTGATGAGATTGAATAATTTTTTGACTGACCATAATACCAAGGCCTGTACCATTTTCTTTAACGGTAAAGAATGGATCACCGATCCGTTTAAGCGTCTCTTCATCCATACCGATTCCTTCATCTGTAACCTGCACACTGACATGATTAGCCAAACGTTGAATAGCTATTTGTACTTGTCCGCCGTTAGGCATCGCTTCAATTGCATTCTTTAATACATTGATAAAGACTTGCTTAAGCTGATTATCTTCACACGGTATGCTGCAATCATCATTCGTGTAGTTTTCCTTAATGACAACATTGTGCATTAACGCCTCGCTGCTCATGAACACGCTTACTTCAGCTATAATATCTCGAATATCTCGATACTTAAATTTAACGGCTTGCGGCTTCGAGAGAATTAAAAACTCACCGACAATAAGGTTGATTCGTTCGAGCTCAGAGAGCATCACTCTAACGTGATCTAAATTCAGCTTCTTACTCTGCACTTGTAGCTGCAGAAAGCCTCGCAATGTCGTCAACGGATTACGAATTTCATGCGCAACCCCCGCTGCGAGCTGACCTACTGTGTTCAGCTTCTCAGAACGACGCATAAGCTCTTCCATCCGGTGGCGGTGACGCATATCTCTACAGATGTTAGCAAATCCAGTAATTTCGTTATTAATATCTCGAATTGGACTAATGGTGATGCTGACTGGTATCGTTTCACCATCCTTGGTTTGTCGATAGGTTTCAATAGGCTTAATAACTTCACCCTTTTGCACAAGTCTAAGCAGCTCTTCCTTCTCCTTGATCAGATGCTCTGGTACTACGCGATAACGATTGCCAATCGCTTCAGCTGCTGAGAAGCCGAACAGCTCCTCAAAGGCTTTGTTCGCTTGTATCACTCGTCCCTCTACATCCATAATGTAAATCGCATCGGAGGAGTGATTGATAAATGATTCCATGTACAAGCGCATACGCCTATTCTCATCAAACGCATGTCTAAGCTTATTCATATAAATGCTTAAGTTTTGACTCATCGCATTTATTTTAAATGCCAATAGTCCAAATTCATCCTTTGTCGTAATAGGGATCGGTCGCTGAAAGCGAACAGAGGAAACCTCATTTACCTTCCACAATATATCTTTCAACGGCCTCAGCATACGAGAGACAAACCAATAGCTTGCGATACTCGTAAAGAACACTAAATAAATGAGCACGGCATAGAACAAATTGTTGTCAATGCTATATAATTTATCATATTTCTCTTTATCGTACAGCAGTACCATGCGCTGACCACTATTTAATTCCTGACGATAATCACTTATGTAATATTCCTTACTATGCGTATGGATTTCTCTGAATTGATAAGACTGCTGGATGTTATAAGTATTGTTAAGCTGAATTAGTGCCGCATTAACCTGGTCCTTCTCTCCTGCAGCGAGCAGCTGCTTCCCTTCTTCCTCATCAATATAGGCAAGATCAATCAAATAGGGCTTATCTGCTTGAATAAATCTAAATAGCTCCGAGAGCTGGGTATCAGCTTGCGGAGCTTGAATGTGGATATGTTGAAACATGCGCTCAGACAAGGTTTGTGAAGCATTGCTTAAAAGATTAGCAATCCTTTGCTGATGATTATACTCCCATAGAACTTGAAACACTACAATTACAAGCAGGAGCAAACCTGCTATAGTTATACTTAGCTTATACTTAAGTGACACGGACTCACACCCTTATTCGTTTAACTTATCAACATATTACTAACATACTCCACAATTAATTGTGAATATCGTGGATAGTATGTGGATTAAACTGTGAATAATTAAAAGTTATACACAATGTTGTGCACAGTATGTTAACAAAAGAATGTTTGTTCGATGTATAAATCTAAAAAACTGTAGATAAGGAGAATCCTATGTATCCTAATCAAGATGAAATGTGGATGAAAGAAGCCATCGCAGAAGCCAAGAAGGCAGAGAACTTAGGAGAAGTACCTATTGGAGCTGTCGTCGTCAGGGAAGGTGTTATTATCGGTCGCGGTCATAATCTAAGGGAGACGCAGCATAATCCTATCGCTCATGCCGAAATTATGGCCATTCAACAGGCTAGCCAAGCATTAGATGCTTGGCGTTTGTTAGATTGTACACTCTATGTAACCCTTGAGCCTTGTCCAATGTGTGCGGGCGCCATCGTCCAATCACGTATGAAGCGTGTCGTATACGGTACCGGCGACCCAAAGGCAGGCTGCGCAGGGACACTAATGAATTTATTGCAGGAGCCCCGGTTCAATCATGAGACGGAACTCACTAGATTTGTTTTACAGGAAGATTGCGCTTCTTTGTTAACAAACTTTTTCAAGCAGCTTCGCTTAAAACGCAAAAATGCATCAGATTAGTATTTCAGAGATCTTTCTTTAGTCTTGTTATGTTCGCATACAGATTGTCGTTTCATCGTTTGCAAAGCAACAATAAGCTGGTCAGCTTCTTCGCTAATAGCAAGGACGGCTGGGTGAGTAAAGCTGCCTTTCTCCTCTACCACCTCGTAGAGCTTGTCCCGAAGCGATTGCAGTTGAAGTTCAATAAGTTTTTTTTCCATAGCTCGCTTCGATTCACTCTCCTCTTTATGCGGTATAGCTTATGTTTAATTATAGCGAGTTTATATGATGATGTGTGTTAGATACTGTCGATACATAATTGCGAATAAAAGTTATTTTACGACAAATATAGTGTTTATCTTTCAAATTATACAGTTTATTCACTAATATTTACAATACATAATAAGACCTAACCTTTATTCGACAAATTTTTTGTCGAATCGCTTTTGCGCGGCTAAATCACTGCTATTATCATAAGTTGCCTTTATCTTAAGTAGCTCCTCAAATGAATGTTTTTTCCATTCATTGTAACAACGAGCTTATTTTATAGTATATTTATGGTAGACAATCGATATAGTATAGAGACTATTGGTTGTAAATTATTCGATGGAGGGTAATGCTATTGAATACTCAAGAAGAAAGAACATGGAGTATGCTTGCACATCTATCATCATTAGCAGCGTTGTTATTTACAGGGCTTGGTTTTATTTGTGGTTTTATCGGTCCGCTCATCATATGGCTGCTTAAAAAAGATCAATCCCACATTGTTGCAGAAAATGCCAAGGAAGCACTAAACTTTAACATTTCGTATACCATCTATTCACTCATCGCAGTTATGCTCGTATTTTTATTAGTTGGTTTTCTTCTCGTCCCTATCGTCTATGTCGTATGGCTTGTTTTTGCCATCATCGCTACTGTGAAAACGAATCAAGGTCAGTATTATCGTTATCCATTCATATTCCGCTTTATTCGATAGGAACGCACAACAAAAACGCCGAGCAACGTTGCTCGGCGTTTATTATTTACGACTCATTCGACAGTTAATAAATCAAAAACGCTCAAGCATTAAGCTTGAGCGTGTCAATTCGTAATTGGCGGAGAGAGAGGGATTCGAACCCCCGTGGGCTTGCACCCTAACGGTTTTCAAGACCGCCCCGTTATGACCGCTTCGGTATCTCTCCAAGAAAGTATTTTGTTTTGCTGACAAGAAAGAGTATACCACAGTTGAAAAGGGGAATGCAACCCCTTTTTCAACTTTTTTTGAAATTTATTTTGGAGCAATAACTTCAACGCCGCCCATGTAAGGACGAAGCACCTTCGGCACAACAATTGATCCGTCGGCTTGCTGGTAATTTTCAAGGATAGCTGCAACCGTACGACCAATTGCAAGTCCAGATCCGTTAAGCGTATGAACAAACTCCGGCTTGCTCTTAGGCTCAGGACGATACTTAATACCAGCACGACGTGCTTGGAAGTCCTCAAAATTAGTACAAGAAGAGATTTCACGGTACGTTTCTGCGCTTGGAAGCCAAACCTCAATATCATAGGTTTTCGCCGATCCAAAGCCCATATCGCCTGTGCATAGTGTAATGACTCTGTATGGAAGCTCCAGTAGCTGCAACACTTTCTCTGCATTAGCGGTCAAGCTTTCAAGCTCTTCATAGGAATGCTCAGGCTTAACTACTTTCACAAGCTCTACCTTGTTGAATTGATGCTGACGAATCAAGCCACGTGTGTCACGACCTGCAGCTCCTGCTTCAGAGCGGAAGCATGCACTAAAGGCTACAAACTTAGCCGGAAGCGACTCTGCATCTAGAATTTCATCTCTCAATATATTGGTTACAGGAACCTCTGCTGTCGGAATTAAGAAATAATCCGTATCCGCTAGTTTGAATAGATCTTCCTCAAACTTAGGCAGCTGTCCTGTTCCGATCAAGCTATCGCGATTAACGATGTAAGGCGGCAGGATCTCCTCATAGCCATGCTCATCGCTATGTAGATCCATCATAAAGCTCATCAATGCGCGCTCTAGACGGGCGCCTAGGCCGCGGTAGAACACAAAACGGGAGCCTGTTACTTTAGCAGCACGCTCAAAGTCCAGAATTGCAAGCTCTGCCGCTAGATCATAGTGTGCCTTTGGTTCAAATGCGAACTCGGTAGGCTCGCCCACTCTACGGATCTCAACATTCTCCTCCTCTGACTTGCCCACTGGAACGGAAGAGTGTGGAATGTTAGGAATTGCAAGAAGCATATCATTGACCTGCGTGTCTAGCACGCGAAGCTCATCATCAAGCTCCTTAATACGATCTCCGACCTCACGCATTTCAGTAATGAGCGCCTGGGCATCACCACCACTTTTTTTAATCGCTGCCACTTCTTGTGATACAGTGTTGCGACGATTTTTCAATTGCTCTGTCATCTGAATAAGCTCACGGCGCTTTTGATCAAGCTCAGGAAAAGCTGCAATAAGCTCTAAGGAAGCTTGACGATTACGGAGTGCTTCTTCTACCTTAGCAAAGTCCGTACGCAATAATTTGACATCTAACATGATTGTCCCCTTTCTAGCCAGAGTTGTGGATATTCCATCAACTCTTGTTAGCTAGGCACGTAAAGCCTGTGCCTCTTTTACCATCTCAACGAAATATGCGTGCAGTCGAACATCATCTGTCAGCTCCGGGTGAAATGAGCACGCTAGCAGCGAACCTTGACGCGCTGTTACAATCTCACCGTTATACTCTGACAATACATCGACCTGTTTACCTACTGATTTAATTAATGGAGCGCGGATAAACACCGCTGTGATCGGCTCATCGATTCCTTTGACAGGAAGTGCTGTTTCAAAGCTTTCACGCTGACGACCAAACGCATTACGAGCAACGGTCATATCCATCAGCTTCAAATGTGCATCCTCTTGTCCCTCAATACGATCAGCCAAGACGATTAGACCTGCACAAGTACCGAACAAAGGCTTCCCTGCTTCATGAAAGTCAGCAATCGCCTCCATAAAGCCATATTTGCGCATTAGCTTTCCAATGGTTGTGCTCTCGCCACCAGGAATGACGAGCCCGTCCAATTGCTCTAGCTGCTCAATACGCTTAACCGCTACAGCTTCTGCTCCGACAGCTTCTAGGCTGCGTATATGCTCTGCTACAGCGCCTTGCAGCGCTAATACTCCAATCTTCATATCCTGTTCCTCCCCATTTTCGCAAAGGCCGACCTACCCAGGTCACTGGATAGCTCGGCTCTTAGGGTTTATCTATATAGTATTGTCTTAGATTCCGCGATCTTGCATACGTTCAGCAGCATGCAGCTTAGAGATTTCAATGCCCTTCATAGGAGTACCAAGGTTTTTGGATACTTCTGCGATAAGCTTATAATCCTGATAATGCGTAGTTGCTTCAACAATAGCACGAGCAAATTTCTCTGGGCTATCGGATTTGAAAATACCGGAGCCTACAAATACACCGTCCGCACCTAGCTCCATCATTAATGCAGCATCCGCTGGCGTTGCAACTCCACCAGCTGCAAAGTTAACAACTGGAAGCTTACCAGTTTCGTGAACGCCAAGCAACAAGTCATAAGGTACGCCAAGCAGCTTAGCTTCATTATAAAGCTCGTCCTTAGAAAGGTTTTGAACCTTACGGATTTGTCCGTTAATTAGACGTAGATGACGAACAGCTTCAACGATGTTACCTGTTCCAGGCTCACCCTTTGTACGAAGCATTGCCGCGCCTTCTTGGATTCGACGAAGCGCCTCACCAAGATCCTTAGCGCCACATACGAAAGGAACTGTAAACTCATGCTTACTAATATGGAAAACTTCGTCCGCTGGTGTTAGCACTTCGCTTTCATCAATGTAGTCAACGCCCATTGATTCGAGCACTCTTGCTTCAACAATATGACCGATACGAGCTTTCGCCATTACTGGAATTGAAACAACCTTCATTACCTCTTCTACAATTGTAGGGTCGGCCATACGAGCGACTCCACCAGCTGCACGAATATCAGATGGTACACGCTCAAGTGCCATAACTGCCGTAGCGCCAGCAGCTTCGGCAATTTTCGCTTGCTCGGCATTCATAACGTCCATAATGACGCCGCCCTTTTGCATTTCAGCCATGCCACTTTTTACTCGAAAAGTACCTGTTTCCATTGTTACGTCTCCTCCTAAATTACGCATCTACGAATATAGATCACCGTTATTACTCTAAGCATTGATTTTACAGGAATGAGGGCACTTCGACAAGTCCTTATTTCCTTGTAACTCACTCGGATTAAAAGATATTTAAGATGCTATCGAACAGGCCGGAGAAAAAGTCTCCAATTCCTCTAAAGAACAACTTAAACCATGATGCTTTTTCCGCATCAGCTGTCGTAATTAAATCAACATAATGCTGAGTTTCTACATTGTTATGGTCTACAAATTTATAGGTGAGTGTACCGACCTTTGTTCCTGCTGCAATCGGTGCGACCAATTGATCTTCTGTCTGAATCTCAGCATCGATCAATTCCAGGTTAGCTTCTTTGCCCTTTTCTGTCATCACCGTAATGTCTTTACTTGTTACAACAGGGATTTCTTTATCTACACCTTTTTTTATTTTAACCGTTTCATAGCCTTCTACTACACTTTTTGGTGAGATCACCGTATGTTTATCGAATGTTGCATAAGCATAATTGTATAGGGATGCAGTCTCTTGGAATCTAGCATCCTTCGAGCGTGTATCCATGACTACACTAATATAACGTAGGCCATTACGTTCAACTGTTCCAGCAAAGTTATAACCAGCTGCACTAATAAAGCCTGTTTTTAGTCCGTCAACACCTTCATAGGCTAAATGCTTTAGACCTGATCTATTCACATTTGCACCGAGCATATAGTTAAAGTTAATCATCGGTGCGTCATCGCGTTCACGGAATTTATATTCCTGAAGACCAGAGTATTTCAAGAAATCAGGATACTCCTGTAAAATATGACGCGCGAGTAACGCAACATCTCTTGCAGACATCATCGTTGTATCTTCCAGCCCAGTAACACTAGTGAAAACTGCAGATGTTAAACCAAGCTGCTCTGCTGTCTCATTCATACGATCAATAAAAGCTTGAATGCTTCCTTCTACTGCTATAGCTAGCGCCTTTGTCGCATCATTCGCTGAACCAACGGCCATTGCGATGTAAAGATCTTCAACCGTATGCTGGTCACCAGCTGCAAGATAGATCTGAGATTCAGACGCATGTGTATCTGCGGCTTCAGGTGTTACTGTAATGACTTGATCCCAATTTAATCGACCATTGCCAATTTCCTGCATTACAATATACTCTGTCATCAATTTTGTCATACTTGCAATTGGCAGCGTTTCGTCGGGATTTACTTCGTACATTACTTGACCCGTTTCAAATTCAATTAATATCGCTGATTTCACCTGTAAACCAAGTGAATTTTCAGTACTTGGTCTGTTATTATAGCCAACTGCTCCTGCACGTGGTGCGCTTAAGGCCAATGTAGACACAATTAGCAACGTGCACAGCACAAACATCGACAGTAATCGAATTTTCCCCATCGTTTTTAACACCTTTATTCCCCATTTCCCTTTGGATTGTCCAGCTCTAATTGTAACATACTTCAACATACGAGTTAAACCTTTTAACATCGCGCCACAGTTCCAATTAGATTAGGATTTTCTATTATATGGGCGCAACAAAGAGAAAGCCAGAGCTCGATCCATTATAGGGTCGCCGAGCTCCGGCTTACTTGCGTTTAATATTAAATTATAGAGAGTAGTTTGGCGCTTCTTTCGTAATTTGTACATCATGTGGATGACTTTCACGAAGACCTGCACCGGTAATACGAATAAATTGTGTATCGTTTCTAAGCTCTTCAAGCGTTGCGGTACCACAGTACCCCATACCTGAACGCAAACCACCAATCAATTGGTGAACGGTATCAGCAAGTGGTCCTTTATAGGCAACTCGTCCTTCAATACCTTCTGGAACAAGCTTGCTTTCATTCTCTTGGAAGTAACGATCCTTACTACCAGCCTTCATCGCAGCTAATGAACCCATTCCGCGATATACTTTGTAGCTACGGCCTTGGAAAATTTCAGTTTCTCCTGGGCTTTCAGCTGTTCCAGCAAACAAGCTTCCGATCATAATTGCACTTGCGCCTGCTGCGATGGATTTAGAAATGTCTCCAGAGTATTTAATTCCTCCGTCCGCAATAATAGGAACGTTATACTGTCTAGCTACGGATGCACAATCGTAAATTGCTGTAATTTGAGGTACACCAATCCCTGCAATAACACGGGTTGTACAAATCGATCCAGGGCCAATACCAACCTTAACGACAGATGCACCTGCCTCGATAAGATCACGTGTTGCTTCGCCTGTTGCAACATTACCAGCAATAATCGTTAGGTTAGGGAAGGTATTGCGCAATTCCTTCACCGCATTCAGGATGTTAGAGGAATGTCCGTGTGCAGAGTCGACAACTAGAGCGTCAGCACCTGCAGCAACTAGTGCCGCTGCGCGTTCTTGTGTATCTTTAGAGATACCAATTGCAGCTCCACATAATAGTCGGCCTTGGCTGTCTTTTGCTGCGTTCGGGAATTGAATCGCTTTTTCAATATCCTTAATCGTAATAAGACCTTTTAATGTGTTATCTTCATCGACGATTGGCAGCTTTTCAATTTTATGCTGCTGCAGTATTCCTTCTGCTTGCTGCAGCGTCGTTCCAACTGGTGCAGTTACAAGCTGCTCATGCGTCATGACTTCTTTAATTTTAATTGAATAGTCATGAACAAAGCGTAGATCACGGTTTGTCAGGATACCGACTAATTTTTTATTTTCATCAACAATAGGCACACCAGAGATACGGTACTTGCCCATCAATTCTTCCGCGTCATATACATGATGATCAGGCGTCAATGAGAATGGATTCGTAATAACTCCACTTTCCGAACGCTTAACACGATCCACTTCTTCTGCCTGTTGTGCGATAGTCATGTTTTTGTGGATAATACCCATTCCACCTTCACGAGCTATAGCGATCGCCAATGCAGACTCCGTTACGGTATCCATTCCTGCACTAATCAAAGGA
The DNA here is from genome assembly GCF_038004245.1 of Paenibacillus sp. FSL W7-1287. Classification (NCBI taxonomy): domain Bacteria; kingdom Bacillati; phylum Bacillota; class Bacilli; order Caryophanales; family Paenibacillaceae; genus Paenibacillus; species Paenibacillus sp. FSL W7-1287. The sequence continues at coordinate 416,693 of NZ_JBBORD010000001.1, forward strand.
ATGTTTAGCTTGACTGTATCGCTCAATCGAACAGATACATCAACAGATCTTGGTAGAATTTCTGATTTGCGAGGAATAAGCAATACGTCGTCAAACGTTAGCCCTTCTTTAGCGAATTTATTTTCCCACACGAGTATGTTCCTCCCTTATTTTCCCTTAGTTTTCTTCTCTCTGAACGTATATTATTGCAATATTATCACTTGAGTTAGGGGCTGTCAATGAGCATAACTGCTGCAAAATCATAGTTTGTAAATAGGCGAAATGTTCAATAAATTAGAAAAAATCAGTCAAATAGGTCGTATGTTCCCTAATTCGTAATTGTAAGCGTTTCATAGCTTGTTCACTACCTTCGAGCTGTTCAACGTGCTTTAGTACTTGCCACTTCTGGTAATTAAGCAGCCATGATGTTAAAGCACCGATGGAGATGATGACCTGAGGTGATGCTAGCTCTACTTTGGTTAGTGTAGCCTTTCCACTGGATGCTATTCGTAGCTCAAAATGTCCATTATTCCATGGTGCATGTTCATCGCTAATTTGTAAAGTGAATATTTCTTCCTGGTCTGAAGGCTCAAATGGATATTGCGCGATAAACGGTTCAACATCAACGATCCGAGCCATAAAGTATGGAATGAGCTCTTGTTTGATCCTTGGATTGTCAAGTCCGTAAGCAAAGCAATCATCTGACGGTGCTGTCCATCTCAAGCGATCAATCATGGAATCATGCTGAGCGATATACAGCATTAGCCGCTGCTGAGCTGCTGCTGTTAATGTTATAAATTCATGAATCGTCATTATACGGTTAGCTACCTCGTAAATCATATATCCATCTAGCTCACCTTGATCATTGTATGCACCAGCGTAAGTTCCAGGCTTTCTCTTCGTAATGCTTTCCTTCCACCACTTATCACCACGTTGGAGCATGCCGTTATAACGTTTCGCATAACGATCATATGTAGTTTGGAGCAGCTGCCAATCCTCTACTCGCTTCACAGTACCAAGATGCTTGCCGCTGAGCTTATTACGCAGTGATGATAAGTGGTCAGCGCTCATTTCGTATTGTTTATACTCAATATAGGTTTCCCAGCCATACTTACGATAAAACGAGAACGAAAATGGATGAAGCATAGAAATGGATTGGCCATTCTCCTTCATCTTCACTAAAAGCTCTTTAAGTATACGTGCAACATATCCATGTCTCCGGTGCTCCGGCCAAGTAGACACACCAGCGATTCCGCCCATGCTGAATAATTCCCCGTTCACATACACATTCAAATGCAATAGCGTTGCCTGTGCGCACAACTGTTCATGTTGAAAAACGCCAACTTGATATACATCGTCCGTTAAAAAGCTTGAACGTCTTTCTTCTAGCTGCTCAGCTGTAAGTGGATATTGAAATGCAAAGGACGAAAGCTTCATGCTCTCTTCAAAATCAGCTGTCGTTAACGCTCGTAGATTCGGACCGTTCATCATAATACCCCCTGATTATAGTTTAGCAGATTATACAAGAACGATTACGACTTGGCAATACTGTCTAATCTTCTTATAGCATGCTAAAAAGCCATACTTATTGATTTCTCACCATTAGCTTACATATCGCTGCCTCATCATCGAATATACTCAATCAGATTCAAATACTCTCTTGAATTACTGCAATGACTTCCTCAGCAAGACAGTTTTATTAATAGATACTGGTTAAAGGTCTATAAATACAATCAAGCTTATACCAGCAACCTGTTACTGCAATGCACATCACACACGTTCTTTTTAAGCTCATTACTCTAAACCTCACCGAATGAGCTCTACGCAATCACCATGCATCAACACTACATCCTACGCACAACAAAAAAAGCCTACTGCATACGCAATAGGCTTCCTTCGTGCTTGGCAACGTCCTACTCTCCCAGGACCCTGCGGTCCAAGTACCATCGGCGCTGAAAGGCTTAACGGTCGTGTTCGAGATGGGTACGCGTGGTTCCCTTTCGCCATCGTCACCAAACGTTGTAGATGCTTCCCAAGTGGCTTGCACCCTCAAAACTGGATATGAAAGTTGTGAATCTCCTTAGCGTTTCAAGCAGAAGCATATGCTTCCGATGTGACTTATGAATCTTCGCTTGCGCTCCGTATTCAAAGTCTGTAGGATAAGCCCTCGACCGATTAGTACTGGTCAGCTCCATGCATTGCTGCACTTCCACCCCCAGCCTATCAACCTCGTCGTCTTCAAGGGGTCTTACTAATTGGGAAATCTCATCTTGAGGGGGGCTTCACGCTTAGATGCTTTCAGCGCTTATCCCTTCCGTACTTGGCTACCCAGCTATGCTTCTGGCGAAACAACTGGTACACCAGCGGTACGTCCATCCCGGTCCTCTCGTACTAAGGACAGCTCCTCTCAAATTTCCTACGCCCGCGACAGATAGGGACCGAACTGTCTCACGACGTTCTGAACCCAGCTCGCGTACCGCTTTAATGGGCGAACAGCCCAACCCTTGGGACCTACTTCAGCCCCAGGATGCGATGAGCCGACATCGAGGTGCCAAACCTCCCCGTCGATGTGGACTCTTGGGGGAGATAAGCCTGTTATCCCCAGGGTAGCTTTTATCCGTTGAGCGATGGCCCTTCCATGCGGTACCACCGGATCACTAAGCCCGACTTTCGTCCCTGCTCGACTTGTAGGTCTCGCAGTCAAGCTCCCTTATGCCTTTACACTCTTCGAATGATTTCCAACCATTCTGAGGGAACCTTTGGGCGCCTCCGTTACTTTTTAGGAGGCGACCGCCCCAGTCAAACTGCCCGCCTGACACGGTCCCTTCACCAGATTCATGGTGACAGGTTAGAACTCCGATACGATCAGGGTGGTATCCCAACGGCGCCTCCACACATGCTGGCGCACATGCTTCATAGGCTCCCACCTATCCTGTACAGATCGTACCAAAGTCCAATATCAAGCTACAGTAAAGCTCCATGGGGTCTTTCCGTCTTGTCGCGGGTAACCTGCATCTTCACAGGTATTAAAATTTCACCGGATCTCTCGTTGAGACAGCGCCCAATTCGTTACGCCATTCGTGCGGGTCAGAATTTACCTGACAAGGAATTTCGCTACCTTAGGACCGTTATAGTTACGGCCGCCGTTTACTGGGGCTTCGGTTCATAGCTTCGGGTTACCCCTAACCACTCCCCTTAACCTTCCAGCACCGGGCAGGCGTCAGCCCGTATACTTCGTCTTACGACTTCGCACAGACCTGTGTTTTTGCTAAACAGTCGATTGGGCCTTTTCACTGCGGCCCCCTCGGGCGATTAACCCTACCGGGGCA
>NZ_JBBORD010000001.1:425000-492500 GCF_038004245.1 Paenibacillus sp. FSL W7-1287
TGTGTCTTTACTCAAAGCTTCCTTCCTCCTCCATTCTTCGATGAATCATTTGCTTAGCTCGGTAAAAGGTTACTCTTGCCCAGCTTTCACTCTTGTTAAACAATTGACTAATTTCCGCAAAAGATAGCTCACCGAATATGCGAAGTGTAAACACCTCTTTATATGGCTCTTTAAGTCTATGTACTATTTTATGAATGCGAAGCGCTTCATCTTTTTGAGCTAATGCTTTAACTAGCGGCTGATCTTGACTCGGTAAGCTGTTATCCATGTCTATCTCACAGTCGCTTATCCTCTTCCGCTTCGATTGGTGTGTGAAGAATATGTTTTTAGCAATTTGACATAGCCAGACCTTCATTTGACATTTACCTTGAAATGAGTCGATATGCGTTAAAGCTCTAAGAAAGGTCTCCTGCGTGATTTCCTCTGCCAAGCTCTCATCCCCGCATAGCGAGTAAATAAATCGATAGACATCTCTAAAATGCTTTTCATAAATGATCTTAAAGTTAATCAGCATCGTTCCTCCTTTCTCTACATACGACTAGTAAATGTGCAATTCGTTACAAAAAACAAAAAAACTCTGACACCGCAATACACGATGACAGAGTTTTTTAAGTTATTCTTGCGAAAAAAGCGTTGGTCTTAACTCATCCTTATCTCATATGAGGGAATAGCAGTACATCACGAATGGATGGTGCATCGGTAAGCAGCATAACTAGGCGATCGATACCGATTCCCAGTCCACCTGTTGGTGGCATACCGTACTCTAATGCACGCAGGAAGTCTTCATCCATTTCATGCGCTTCGTCATTCCCTTGCTCACGCTCTGTAAGCTGTGATTCAAAGCGCTCGCGTTGATCGATTGGATCGTTAAGCTCGGTAAATGCATTGGCATGCTCACGAGCAACAATAAACAACTCGAAGCGATCCGTAAAACGAGGGTCAGCCTCGCTTTTCTTAGCTAGTGGTGAAATGGCTACCGGATGACCCGTTACAAAGGTAGGCTGGATTAAAGTGTGCTCACAGAATTGCTCGAAGAACGCATTGACAATATGTCCAAATGTCATATGCGGCTCAACTGGAACTTTATGCTCTTTAGCTAGCGCATGTGCTTCTTCATCTGACATCTGTACGCTAAAATCTACACCTGTCACTTCTTTAACAAGATCAACCATGCTTACGCGACGCCATTGCGGTGTTAGATCAACCTCTACACCTTGGTACATAATTTTCGTCGTGCCTAGCACCTCTTGTGCAATATGAGCAATCATATTTTCAGTCAACGCCATAATATCTTTATAATCAGCGTATGCTTCATATAGCTCAATCATTGTAAATTCAGGATTATGACGCGTAGACATCCCTTCATTACGATAAACGCGACCAATCTCATACACTTTCTCCAAACCGCCTACGATAAGACGTTTTAGATGAAGCTCAATCGCAATACGCATATATAGCTGCATGTCCAGTGCATTATGGTGTGTAATGAACGGACGTGCGGCAGCTCCGCCTGCAATAGAGTGCAGCGTAGGAGTTTCGACTTCTAAGTATCCAAGTGAATCCAAGTAATGACGCATAGACTGGATAATTTTGGAACGATAGATGAAGGTTTGCTGTACTTCTGGATTTACAATAAGGTCAACATAGCGTTGACGATAGCGCAAATCAACATCCTTCAAGCCATGATGCTTGTCTGGCAGTGGCAGCAAAGACTTGGACAAGACCTCAAGCTCCAAAACTTTAACGGAAACTTCTCCTGTGTTTGTTTTGAACACCGTTCCCTTAACGCCTACAATATCACCGATATCTAACAGTTCAAACGCTGCAAATTTGTCAGCATCAACTGTATCTTTACGTACGTATATTTGGATACGGCCCGTTAAGTCCTGGATATGTGCAAAGCTCGCCTTACCCATCCCACGCTTTTGCATAATACGACCAGCAAGGCTTACGGATACATTCATTTCTTCTAGCTGAGGCTTGTCTACTTCTGCATATGCATCGAGCAATTCTTTCGCGTTATTCGAACGCTCAAACTTTTTACCGAACGGATCTACACCTAGCTCTCGAAGCGAGTCAAGCTTGTCTCGACGGATTTGCAACAATTCACTTAGTTCTTGCGTTTGGTTATCTTGTTCCAATCTACTCATCTCCTTGAATCTTGCGGTAAACGTTCAAAAAGCTTCCTTAAGGAAGCTTTCTCTTAAACACATTATACCTTATTTTTTGATATCTACAATTTTATATTGAATATTGCCAGCAGGAACGTTAACTTCTACAACCGTTCCTTTCTTTTGACCTAGAATTGCTTTGCCAAGTGGGCTCTCGTTAGAGATTTTATTCTCAAATGGATTAGATTCCGCAGTACCTACAATGGTGTAGTCCACATGGTCACCGAATTCTAAATCCTCTACCGTTACCGTACAGCCTACACTTACCATATCAACGTCGATTTCATCATTGTTAATGATTCTTGCATTGCGAAGCATTTTTTCCAATGTAATAATACGACCTTCGATAAATGCCTGTTCATTTTTTGCGTCCTCATACTCAGAGTTCTCACTGATGTCACCGTAGCCAATCGCAATTTTAATACGTTCAGCAACTTCACGACGCTTGACGGACTTCAAGTTTTCTAATTCTTCTTCATACTTTTTCAGTCCGTCCTGAGTTAGAATAGTTTCCTTATCATTCATCATCCAAGTCCCCTGTCATGTGACTTATTTTCATACCGTGTATGAATTCACTGATAATTAATATATTACAGATATGTTTGAACATGCCCGTTAAAGTGTTTACAATATATATTGCAAGATTATATTGCATTAGAAGAGGATATGTCAATTGGATATGAAAAATCAGTCAACATTTCTTGTATTATCCAAATAACATGTCCCATCGTCTACAAAATTACGCACTTAGCACTTCAACGAAAGGCTATAAACCAGCCATAATTACCTCTTAAGCCTCATTGCCCCTTATTTAAGGATGCAACAAATTCCTTCAGTATTTCGACCAAACGACCACGACTTGTTTCTTCCATGATTTGATCTTTTACGCGGGCGGCTCCTGGCAGTCCCTTAAGATACCAAGCCATATGCTTTCTCATTTCTCGAACAGCAACGGCTTCATTACGCAGTGCAATTAAACGATCCATATGAAGAATAGCCACTTCGATCTTCTCTTCAGGTGTCGGATCGCTCGGCAGCTGCCCCGAAGTTAAATACTCAATCGTACGATATAGCATCCATGGGTTGCCTAGTGCACCGCGGCCAATCATTACGCCATCAACCCCCGTCTCATCAAGCATACGACGAGCATCCTCAGGCTCAAAGACATCTCCGTTACCGATAACGGGGATCGATACCGATTGCTTCACTTGCTTAATCATGCTCCAATCGGCTTTTCCCGTATATTGCTGCTCTCGTGTACGTCCATGAACACTTACTGCACTTCCCCCAGCACGCTCTACTGCTTGCGCATTCTCAACGGCATAGATATGCTCACTGTCCCAGCCAATTCTCATCTTAACTGTAACGGGCTTCTCTACCGCCTCAACTACTGCAGATACCATCTCATAAATTTTATTCGGATCCAGCAGCCAACGTGCACCTGCATCGCATTTTGTAACCTTTGGTACCGGACAGCCCATATTAATATCGATAATATCAGCATTCGTCTGTTTATCTACGACCTTCGCAGCTTCGACAAGCGATTCCCGGTCACCTCCAATGATTTGAAGGCTAAGCGGCTTTTCACGCTCATCGACATATAACATTTCCATCGTTCGCTTGTTGCCGTGAAGAATTGCTTTATCGCTCACCATTTCTGCGCAAACTAAGCCTGCACCAAATTCTTTAGCGATTAAGCGAAATGCTGGGTTGCACACGCCTGCCATCGGAGCAAGAACGACTTGATTGTTCATCTCGATGTTCCCGATTTTCAGCATGTGTCCTACTCCCCTTTGACCGTCACTAACTCTTCATAGCTAATTTCTAATTTATTGGCGATAAGCCTTAGCAGCTTAGGGTCATTTCTTCTTGTACCGCGCTCTAATGAGCCGAGTACAGCGACGGATACGCCTAATTCCTCAGCTAGCTCAATTTGCGTGTAGCCCTTCAATTTGCGAAATGCTCTTACACGTTGAGCCAATTGATCGTTTTCCATATTGTAATGCCTTCCTTTCTTGAGTGCAGCGCTTCCTTGGCGATCTGTTCAACCTGACTGTATAGAACGTGATTTTCAGTAAGCACATCGCGGAGTGGAACTAATACAAACGCCCGCTCCATCATTCTAGGATGTGGCAATATTAATTGCTCTGTCTCTAAGACCATATTATCGTACAGCAGAAGATCTAGATCAATAGTTCTTGGCCCCCATTGGACCTGTCGAACTCTTCCAAGCTCATTCTCAATCTTTAACTGTTGCTGCAGAAGCTCATGTGGAGAATAGGTTGTCTCTACCTCAATAACCATATTCAAAAATGCATCTTGCTCGGTATAGCCTACAGGATCCGTCTCGTAAATTGCCGATACTGCAGTAATAGTAAGCTCTTCCCGTTTGTTTAATGCATCTAAGGCTTGCAGCAGCCATTGCTCACGATCCCCCATATTGGAGCCGAGCGCGATATATGCAGTATTACGTGCTGTCGATTTAGACATAATCGTCTCTCTTTCTATTCATCTCGATGGTTACACCATCAAAGTACACTTCAAAAGGAGGGTGCGGCTTTGTTACTCTAACCGTCACTTCATTCACAATAGTATAATGCTCTAGAACGCGCGATGCAATATGATCGGTTAGTGCTTCTAGCAGCTTGAATGGGGTTCCTTCTACGATTTGTTTAACAAATGCGTGAACAGCTGAATAATCAAGTGCATACTCCAGTTCATCGGTTCGTGCAGCCTGCTTCATATCCATCAGCAGCTCAAGGTCAACAAAAAACTGCTGACCTAAACGATTTTCCTCTGGAAATACGCCATGATATCCAAAAAAACGCATTCCCTTTAACGTCATCTTGTCCATTACTTATGCTCCTTCTTGTTCGAGATGCGATACAATATCGCATCAGCGAGCATTGCAGCCTTTTTCATCGCTTGAACATCATGCACACGTACGATTTGACAGCCTTGCGCTATACCAATCACGTTGGAGGCAATGATTCCCTCCAACGTTTCTGATGCCTCTACTTGAAGCGTATCTCGAATAAATTTTTTGCGCGATGTTCCAAGCAATACAGGGTACCCAAGCGCATGAATTTGATCTAAATGCGCATGAACCTCCATATTCTCCTCATAGCCCTTCGCAAAGCCAATGCCTGGGTCAAGCCATATGTCCTCGTGCTTAACCCCTGCGGCAAGCGCAAGCTCGACACTGTATTTCAAGTCAGAGACAACATCCTGCACAACCGCAGCATAATCGGAGTTCTCACGATTATGATTCAATATAACTGGACATTGGTACTGAGCCGCTACATCCGCCATCTGTCCATCATACTTAAGACACCATATATCATTAATAATATGGGCACCAGCGTCCAAGGCTTTCGCTGCCGTTTCTGATTTATACGTATCAATGGATAACGGGATATTGGGAAACTTTGCTGCGATAGCCTGTATGACCGGAATGACTCGCTCCAGCTCCTCATCAACAGATACAGGCGTAAAGCCAGGCCTTGTCGATTCTCCTCCGATATCAATAATATCGGCCCCATCCTCAATCAGCTTTTGTGCATGAGCAACAGCCAGGTCTAATGTGTTATGCTTGCCTCCATCTGAGAACGAGTCCGGAGTCACATTCAATATTCCCATAATTAACGTGCGGTTGCCGAGCTCAAGCGAAACATCATTGTGAAGCGTATAGCTTCTTTTCCAAAACGTAGGTGCACTCACGCTCTATTCACCTCATCTGTATTATGTATAGTAGCTTTTAGCTTTCTATCTGCTTATCAATAGACGCTCGATAGGCTGCTGTCAGCTGCCTGCAGATCGGCCCTGCTTCCCCGCCCGACAACTGCTGCTTCTCACCAGCTGTCGTAAGCAATGTCGTCACAGGAACAAGCTCCTGTATGGAGTTCGTCATCCATGCCTCACTGCTGTTCCATAGTGCTTCAAAATCATAGTGACCTTCTCTAACCTCGTACGATAAACGCCCTGCCAGCTCGATGACGTATTGACGCGTAATGCCGGGTAGAATCCCTGTATCGACATGAGGGGTATAGATCACCCCATCCTGCACGAAAAACAGATTACTTACGATTCCTTCTGCCAGTATTCCCTTTTCACTGAGCATCAGTCCTTCAGCGCCAGCAGCTGTTCGCGTTCCAAGGGATAGCAGCTCTCTTTTGGCTAGTATATTGTTCATATAGTGGAGTGATTTAAACCGATAACGCCCCTCCGGCGTGTTTCTTCTTGTCTGAAGCAGCTGCAATGCCTTTCCAGTATTCCAGACTTCTTCAGACATCGCTCCCAGCGGCTTTACCATAATGACGACTGTTGCTTGATCATAATCCTCTGAAGGCAGCCCCAGCTCTCCCATACCTCCACTTACCGTTAAACGCACATAGCCATCCTCTAGCTTATTGAGCTGCAGCAGCTCGCCTACGGCCTGCTGAACATCTTCTGCGTTCATACGAAGCTGAATGCCTAGCTGATCACAGCTTTCTAGAAGCCGTTTCATATGTCGCTCCAATAAAAAACAGTGCCCACCGTAAGTTCGAAATGTCTCGAACAGTCCTAATCCGTACAAAAAGCCATGGTCATAGACGGAGACCATAGCTTCCTCTGCATTCATCATTTGTCCATTGAGATAAACTATACTCATCATACTCACCGTATCTGCTCTTATGCTTTCACAGTGCGCTGCTTCAGGAAATTCTCGAGCATACGCAGCCCGTGCTCTGTAATAATTGACTCCGGATGAAATTGCAGGCCTTCGATTGAATATTGTTTATGACGCAAGCCCATAATTTCTCCTTCTTCCGTCTCAGCAGTAATCTCCAAGCAATCAGGCAGTGATTCACGTCTGACAATTAAGGAATGATAGCGTGTCGCTGTAAATGGAGATGGCAGCCCCTCGAACAAAGATTTACCGTCATGATGAATCTGTGAGGTTTTACCGTGCATTAGCTGCTCAGCACGCACAACTTCGCCACCAAACGCTTGCCCGATCGATTGATGTCCAAGACATATACCGATCATCGGAATTACACCTTTGAAGTGATCGATAACCTGCAGGCTAATCCCCGCCTCGTTCGGTGAACATGGTCCAGGTGAAATCATAATATGGTCTGGCGCAAGTGCTTCTATTCCGGCGATATCTATCTCATCGTTACGCTTAACGATAATGTCTTCACCTAGCTGTCCGAGATATTGCACTAGATTATAAGTAAAAGAATCGTAATTATCAATGACAAGGATCATTGGGATCTTCCTTCCTTTGTTATGATTGGTAGGTCTCGCTATATTGAATGGCTTTCCACAGCGCCTTCGCTTTGCTTAATGATTCATAATATTCACGCTCAGGATCTGAATCAATGACGATGCCTGCGCCAGCCTGTACATGAACTTGATCCTCTTCAATCATCATCGTACGAATAATAATGTTAAATTCCATATCGCCGTTGTAGTCAATCCACCCCATGGAGCCGGTGTATGGCCCGCGGCGTACAGGCTCGAGCTCTTCGATAATTTCCATCGTGCGAATTTTTGGAGCTCCTGTTATTGTCCCTCCTGGGAATACCGCAGCGATGACATCGAATAAATCTTTGCCCTCTGCAAGCTGCCCCTCGACCTGTGACACAAGATGCATGACATGGGAATATCGCTCAATAACCATTAACTCTTCCACCTTGACGCTTCCATAGGCGGACACTCTGCCAAGGTCATTACGCTCCAAGTCGACGAGCATAATATGCTCAGCCTTCTCCTTCTCATTGCTAAGCAGCTCTTCAATAAAGCGCGCATCCTCCTCATCGGTCTTACCGCGTCTGCGTGTACCCGCAATGGGCCTCGTTACAAGCTTACCCGCTACCTGCTCAACAAGCAGCTCTGGTGAAGCCGATACGATCTGAAAGCTTGGCGTCGCAATATAACCCATATACGGTGAAGGATTAAAGCAGCGTAGCCATTCGTACAGCTCCTCGGGCTTTCCTGTCAGCTGCTTGCTTTGCCGCTGGGAGAGATTAACCTGGAACACATCACCAGCAGCGATATAATCTCTGATCCGTTCAACTGCTGCAATAAAATGCTCTTTTTCGAACGGCGATGACAGATCCTGCACTTCTTCTACATTAATATGAAGGCTTTGCTGCTTGATATGAGCAAGCTTGCGCATACGCTCCTGCTCTGCGGCAGAGCGCTGCTGCTCACTTTCAAACCATGTCAGCCAGTAATCTGCCATGCTGTCTGCATGACCTGCAGCTCGTTCATAGCAGCTGCGCAGCTCCTGCTCGCTCCACTTCGGGTCAATATGGCGATGAACAATACAATAGACCGCATGCTCTTCATGATCGAGCACCCACACCTCATCCATTCTCATGAACAAATAATCAGGGATCGACATATCTCGCAATGCTTGCTGTGGCAAACGCTCTATGCTTCGTACGACATCGTAGCCCCAAAACCCAACGCAGCCTCCACTAAATTTGGGAGCTCCCGCTACTCTTGGGCTAACATAAGGCTTCATCCACTCACGCACAACCTCTAACGGCTTACCCTTTACGACTGACCAAGGGCTTGCCTGGTCGCCTTCCTCCTCGAAATCTAGCACTTGAGCTACTTCTCCTGTCCCGTGGATGATGCTTTGAGGAGACAAGCCAACGTATGTATAACGTCCGACCTTGCCGCTCTCAAGTACAAATGCGTAGGGAGAAGCGTCCTGCCAAACTTCCGTCCATGCTGGCACATAGCCATAATCGAACCAATCGAGCTCTAATCTTTTCATATATGGAAGGCTCGTGTAGCTTCCATGTTTGTGCCACTCCTGCCATGATTGCCAAGACGTTAACATCTATACTAGCTCCTGTCGTTTGTTTTACTTTCGCCTAGTATACAAAAATGACTCGTAAAAATAAAGGTTTATCGCTAGTTAGCTTATTATAGCAGGTCTCTCCTCAACAAAAAAAGTAGAGGAGTACCACAATGTCATGGTATACCTCTACTCGATCGAACATATCTCTATTAGTTGTCGAAGTTGAAAAGTGGCGTACTTAGGTAACGTTCACCATTACTTGGAACGATCGCTACAACACGCTTACCAGCACCAAGCTCTTTCGCAACTTGAAGAGCAGCGCTAATCGCAGCACCAGAGGAAATACCGCATAGAATACCTTCTTCTTTCGCAGCACGACGAGCGTATTCAAATGCTTCCTCGTTTTCAACTGTAATGACTTGATCATAAATTTCACGATTCAAAATATCTGGAATAAAGTTTGCTCCGATACCTTGAATTTTATGTGGTCCTGGGTTACCGCCAGATAGAATAGGAGAGCCTGAAGGTTCTACTGCTACCACTTTAATATTAGGGAATGCATTTTTCAACACTTCGCCAGCACCTGAAATCGTACCGCCGGTTCCGATCCCTGCAACGAAAGCGTCTAGCTTACCATCTAGTGAGTTGATCGCTTCAACGATTTCTGGACCAGTTGTTTCACGGTGGATTTTAACGTTGGCTTGGTTTTTGAATTGTTGCGGCATAAAGTAGCCTGGGTTTTCTGCAACAAGCTCTTCCGCCTTACGTACTGCGCCGTTCATACCTTCGGAGCCTGGAGTCAGAACAAGATTAGCACCATAAGCACGTAGCAGATTGCGACGCTCGATGCTCATCGTTTCCGGCATAACAAGAATTGCATTATAGCCCTTAGCTGCAGCTACTAGTGCAAGACCGATTCCCGTGTTACCACTCGTTGGTTCAACGATTGTATCTCCTGGTTTAATTAGACCTTGTTGCTCTGCAACTTCAATCATGCTAATCGCAATACGGTCTTTTACGCTTGCACCAGGGTTTTGATATTCAAGCTTTACGTATATTTCTGCACTACCTTCAGGAACTAAACGATTAAGACGTACCAGTGGTGTATCACCAATAAGTTCAGTAACGCTTTGTACAATTCTTGCCATGAGAATAAATCCTCCTTATTCCGACTAATTTAGTTGGTTTTGATACTAATATCTTAACAATGCGTGCGTATGTTTGTCAATATCATTGTGCGATTAAATGGAATAAATGTGTAATTATTTTCGGATCACCGTAACGTATTGATTCAGCAGCTGCTGCTTAGCTTCGGATAATGATCCGATCTGCTGCAAAGCTAACTGCTTTCTCGCCCATTCTCTTATAGCTTCTTCTGACTTTTCATTTTCTATTTGTCTTCCAAGCAGTTGAATAATGGCATATCCTTCACTTATTTCAATCGGTCCGACAATATCACCAACGTTTAGCTGCATCGCTTCTTGTAGCATCCGCTCGTCATAAAAAGGATCATCGCTTTCGATTTCTCCGAGACTGCCACCTTGCTCAGCACTATAGGGGTCTATCGAAAAGCTCTTCGCCAGATCTGAAAAGAGGTTGCCTTTGTGAAGTAGCTGCATAACCTTGTCTGCGTCTTCATAGGTTGGACTTAAAATCCAGCTTAGGTCAAGACGCTGCTTCGGCATTAACTCTTCCATATGCTCAGCAATATAATCATTAACTTCTTGCTCGCTTATGTTAGCGGAGGCCGTTATGATCTTCATAAGCAGTGCATGATCGGCAATGTCTGCGACCACCCTTTGCTGAGAGAGTCCCAGTTGACTGCGCATTAGCTCAAAATACGATTCTTCATTCTCATAGCCGCTTGCTGCTTCTTTAATAGCTTGTGAAAGCTCATCAGCAGAAAGCGTGATGCCTTTCTCTTCAGCCGCAAGCTCAATGGCATGATGGATAAGCATCTGCTCAAGCTCTCGATCACCATAGAGCTCAAGCAGTTCGTTAATTAATTGTTGCTTAGTAATTTGATGATCTGCAATAACTGCGATAACTTCTTCATCCTCGGCATCGCTGCTACCCGTCATCTGCTGTGCTTCGCTGTTATCCTTCCCTGTCGTTAGGTAAGGAACGTAATGCAATATGAATAGAACGGTTAGCGCGATCATTCCAATCGCTTGAGCGATGACGACCACCTTTAACACATTGTATTTCTTCATTAAGGTCAAATCCTTATGACGATCTTGCTTGATCTCGTAATTGCTCTAACTGCTCTTTGTCAAAATGGTATTTCTCATTACAGAAGTGACAGACCAGCTCTGCCTGTCCGTCTTCATCAATGATGGACTGCAGCTCGTCTGCTCCTATGCTTAGTAGTGTCGTACTTACGCGATCTCTAGAGCATTTACATTGGAAACGGATTTCCATCTCATCATGAATCTTAAAATCGTCTCCGACTAACCATTTTATAATGCCTTCTGGCGTCTCACCTTGATCCAGCAACGTTGTTACAGGCGGAAGTGCAGCAACAGCTTGCTCCAGATGAGTTAGCTCCTCATCGCTTAGGCCTGGGAGCACTTGAACGATAATGCCTCCCGCATGAATAACAGAATTGTCTACGTCAACAAGCACGCCTACACCAACAGCAGAAGGCGTTTGCTCCGAAACGCTGAAGTAGTACGTAAAATCTTCCCCCAGCTCTCCCGATATAATCGGCACACTACCGCTGTAAGGCTCTTTTAAACCCAAATCCTTCGTAACATAAATGTTGCCTGATGTTCCTACCGCTCCTGCAACGTCGAGCTTGCCATGCTCATTGCTTGCATGGTGTGCCTGAGGATGATCTACATAGCCTCTAATCTCACCGTCTGCGTTGGCATCGACAACGATTTGACCGATAGGACCGTCGCCTTTGACCTGAATCGTTAATCGTTCCTTGCCCTTCAGCATCGCACCCATTATAGCCGCCACAATGCTCGTTCTACCAATTGCAGCGGTCGCGGTAGGAAACATTTGGTGACGAACACGCATTTCTTCTACGGTGTTTGTCATACGTGTAGCGAATACGCGTAATTTACCGCCCCAAGCCGTACCACGTACTAGTATATCTTTCAATTGCTCAGCCATGTCATCACTCCTGATTTCGTTCATATATAATACGCAAGCCCTCGAGTGTTAGCATAGAATCAACTTCTTCAATCGTTTCTGATTCAGCAAAGATCAGCTCTGCTAACCCGCCTGTAGCGATGACTCTCGGCTGTACGTTAAATTCCTTTTTAATGCGATTGACGATACCATCAACCTGTCCAACATAACCGTAAATAATACCCGCTTGCATAGAATGAACCGTATTTCTGCCAATAACGCTTTTTGGCTTCGTTAATTCGATACGCGGCAGCTTAGCCGCTCGTTGATACAATGCCTCGGTTGAGATACCAATACCCGGTACAATTGCACCGCCCAAATAGTTAGCATCACCGTCAATATAGTCAAATGTTGTAGCTGTTCCAAAATCAACAACGATTAGAGGCGCCCCATACTTTTCGATGGCTGCAACAGAATTAACGATTCGATCGGCGCCTACCTCACGTGGGTTCTCATAACGAATATTTAAGCCAGTTTTAATGCCCGGACCTACAATAAGCGGAGTCTTTTTCATATACTTCAAGCATAGCTGCTCTAAAAGTCCCATTAGTGGAGGAACGACAGACGAGATCACTACTCCTTCTATACTGTCCAATCGAAGACCTGCATATTGAAGCAAATTATGAATTGCCATACCGTACTCATCGACCGTTCCGGATCGATTCGTACTAATTCTCCAATGATGTAAAAGCTCTTTATGCTGATAAATACCGAGCACGATGTTTGTGTTGCCAACATCAATGACTAAAATCATGCAGTTGCTCCACCCTTCTTCTCATTCAAGTCCAGACTAATATCTAAAGCTTGAGTGGAATACGTTAACGCCCCGACAGAAATGACATCTACCCCTGCTGAAGCTTTCTCATAAATTGACTCCAGCGTAATTCCACCGGAAGCTTCTACTATAACATGTGGAGATTGAGCTTTAATATACGTTACGGCTTGCTTCATGGCTTCAGCGTTCATATTATCAAGCATAATGATATCGGCTCCACATGCCAGTGCCTCTTTAATTTGCTCCATCGATTCCGTCTCTACCTCGATTTTCATCGTGTGAGGAATAGACTTACGCGCTGACTGCACGGCTGCTGTGATGCTTCCTGCACCTTTAATATGATTATCCTTGATCATAACTGCATCGTAAAGGCCAAAGCGATGGTTATGTCCGCCGCCTACACGCACAGCATACTTTTCCAGCATGCGATGACCAGGTGTTGTTTTTCTCGTATCAACTAAGCGCGTTGGTAATCCTTTTAGCGCATTGACATACTGATTCGTTCTCGTTGCAATACCTGACAATCTCTGCATTAAGTTAAGCGCTAAGCGCTCACCCGTTAACAAGCTTCTTGTACTGCCTTCGACCTCTATAATTACGGTACCCTTCGTTACGGCATCTCCATCCTGTACAAGAGCCTTGAATTCTAGCGCTGGATCAACGACTTCGAATACGAGCCTTGCAATCGGTATGCCCGCAATAATACCGTCTTCCTTCATATGGATAATAGCTTTTGCTTGGGAGTGTGCCGGTATAGTTGTCTCCGTTGTTACGTCTCCGCTGCCAATATCCTCAGCTAGCCAGCTGCGAATTTGTTGCTTCAGTTCCTCAGCATAGCCGCCCGTCGTCCATTCATACATACTCGATCCACTCCTTTAACTGATCCTGGTTGCGATTAACAATCGTATGCTTGCACCAGCGCTCGTCATCACGATGAGGGAAGTCCTCACGATAATGACCCCCGCGACTTTCTTCTCGATATAATGCTGACGAGGTCGTAAGCAGTGCGCAAGTAAGCATATTGGCAAATTCAAACTCCTCGCGCTCCATAAGCACCGTGTCAAAAATTGCTCGCTGGCGGTTCAATTCCTCTAGACCGCGCTGTAGGCCTTGACGACTGCGTTTTAAGCCTGTATGACGTACCATCACCTTTTGCAGCTTTAGGCGACGTTCCACGAAGGGCTGCATCGCATGGGGCTGACGCTCAGCTTTGTACACAATGGAAGGCATAGCTTCAAGCGGCTCAAGCTTCACGATGCGGTCAACGATGCGACTGCCAAATACGATGGCTTCCGATAATGAGTTGCTAGCCAATCGATTTGCGCCGTGAACACCCGTCGATGACACCTCACCGCAAGCAAACAATCTAGCGATATTCGTCTCTCCATGCAGATCGGTTTGTACACCGCCCATCATGTAGTGCATAGCCGGAGCTACAGGAATCCAGTCTGACGTTAGATCAAGACCATAAGCGAGACAATATTGATAAATCGTCGGGAAACGATGCTTAATCAGCTGTTCAGACTGATGAGTAATATCAATGTATACAAAGGTACTTTTCGTCTCTTCCATCTCACTTACAATGGCGCGAGCAACAATATCACGAGGCGCTAGCTCCAGCTGCTCATGGTACTTCTCCATAAAGCGCTCGCCCTTAATATTACGCAAATAAGCCCCTTCACCGCGTACCGCTTCTGAAATAAGAAAGCGTGGTGCACCTGGATAGCATAGAGCCGTTGGATGAAATTGCGTAAACTCCATATCTCGAATGTTAGCTCCTGCGCGGTAAGCAATCGCCACACCATCACCCGTAGCAACCTCTGGATTCGTTGTGTAACGGTAGAGCTGTCCTGCACCGCCAGAGCACAATATCGTGGACTTGCCGCGAAGGAAAACACGCTCTCCGTTGCTTCGCTGCACAATGGCGCCGTAGCATACGTTATCTGCTGTAACTAAATCGATAACGAAATGGTTATCCCACACGTCAATGCCTGGTTCACTAATTGCTTTCTCAGAAAGCGCACGAACAATCTCATAGCCGGTTGCATCGCCATTGGCATGAAGAATACGGCGCTGGCTATGGGCGCCCTCCTGCGTAAGTGCAAATTCACCATTCTCTTTATCAAACTGCGTTCCAAGCCTAATTAAATGCTCGACGCCGAGCGGTCCCTCATGGACAAGCACATCAACGGCTTCTCGATCGCATAAGCCTGCGCCTGCAACGAGCGTATCCTGAAGATGATACTCTGGGGAATCATCCTCGGAGATAACCGCTGCAATTCCACCCTGAGCATAACGAGTATTGCTGTCTAGCAGCGATTTTTTTGTAACTAAAACGACGGACTGCGCTTCACCTGCTGCCCGAAGTGCTGTAAATAAGCCTGCAATTCCTGCTCCGATGACAATAACATCTGTATCAACCACTGGTAATGCATCAATATCGATATCCACTAAGTATCTTGGAATCACCGTGGTACCCCCTATATTTCCTTAGAATAGGAACAACGCATGCTACTTTACAAGTAGCATGCGCTCCAATGATTGACGCGCCTGGTCTGCAATATGTTCTGGCACAAAAATTTCAGGCTGCATCGTTTCAAGGCATTTAACTAGCTTCTTTAAGTTATTGACTTTCATGTTCGGGCATACAAGGTATTTGGATGCAAAGTGGAATTGCTTATTCGGACTGTCCACACGAAGCTGGTAGCCTGTGCCGTCCTCTGTACCAACAATAAACTCCTGACAAGGAGATTCCTTGCAATATTTAAGTATAGCTGTTGTGCTTCCTACGAAATCACCGAGAGCTACAACCTCAGGACGGCATTCTGGATGAACAACGAACTGTGCGTTTGGATATTTGGCTTTCATTTCTTCTACGTCTTTTACGGTCAGCATGTCATGCGTATTGCAGTACCCTTCCCAGATGATCATCTTCTTGTCGGTATTCTGCTGAACGTAATGTCCTAAGTTTTTATCTGGAACCCAGATAACTTCATCCGCGTCTACAGAATTAACGACCTTCACCGCGTTCGCTGAGGTACAGCAAATATCGGTTTCAGCTTTAATCTCCGCAGAAGAGTTAATATAAGTAACAACCTTTGCATTTGGATGCTGAGCTTTTAGCTTGCGCAATCCGTCTACATTAACCATATCTGCCATCGGGCAGCCGGCACGTTCATCAGGGATAATTACCGTTTTGTTCGGAGCTAGAATCTTTGCGCTTTCGCCCATAAAATGAACACCGCAAAAAACAATAACCTCGGCATCGGTTTCTGCTGCTTTTTGTGCCAGTAAGAAAGAATCCCCTCGAAAATCGGCAACTTCCTGAATCTCGTCGCGCTGATAATAGTGCGCTAAAATAATGGCATTACGTTCCTTTTTAAGCTCCATCAGTCGTTCACGCAATAATCGGTTTTGTTCCTGCTTGCGTTCCATCGCTAAAGTTTCCACAATGATCCTCTCCTTAAGTGAGCAATAATAACCCTATTCTTAACGACTTTGTGAAATCATGCACTTACTTTCCCAAGTCGCTTCCTCTGAATAATGAAAGATTGTGAACAATTTCTTAATGTTTCAAGATTTAATTTACATGTGTTGCAAGCACATGTCAATGGAATTAGGACCAATTGTTCATCATTCTTTAACAAATTTATTCGATGGCCCGAAATAAGAGCGAAAGGTGATACAAAAAAACTGTATTCTGTCCTTGTTGCCAAGAAACAGAATACAGTCATTATTTAGATCAAAGGTGTTCTTTTGAACTTCCTCTTCAATAAGGTTCAAAAAGTTCAGCTACTACTTCGTGATCAAAGCTGGAATTTTTGACTTCCTCTTCAGTCAGGTTCAAAAAGTTCAGCTTTCAGCACCGAGAAGATGGAACGAAACTAGAAAACGAGGAGCGCAGCGTACGGTGTTGGTACGTGAGCACCGGAGTTTTCGGTAGCGTTCCATATTCGATGCCGAAAACCCATCCTGTACTACTTCGTGATCAAAGTTGTACTTTTTGAGCATCCACTTCAATCGGGTTCAAAAAGTTCAGCTTTCAGCACCGAGAAGATGGAACGAAACTAGAAAACGAGGAGTGCAGCGTACGTTTTGGGTACGTGAGCACCGGAGTTTTCGGTAGCGTTCCATATTCGATGCCGAATAACCATCCAGTGTATTACTTCGTGATCAAAGTTGTGCTTTTTGAATATCCTCTAAGAGTCTTTTTTGTTGTCTTCGTCGGAGATAGTCTTACCTACTTCCTTCTCTTCAACAACATCCTGCTCAGCGATTGGCTCATTCGCATCACGCGTTTGAATACGAACCTTAACATCTCCAATTTCATCAACGATTGGTTCAGAAGACGTTACTTCCTCTGCTGAGTCGCCATTGCTTGCTGGAGTGCTGCTTGAACCGCCTGAGAATGGCTCTGGCAATACGCCTGTATCAATCAATGATTTGATTTGCTCGATCTCTAGCGTTTCAACCTCTAGCAGCGTTTGAGCAATCAAATGCATCTCATCACTTTTCTCCTGCAATAGCTTTTTCGTACGCTCATAGCAGCTGTTAATGATCGTTTGCATTTCTTGATCAATCTCATAAGCGATGGCATCGGAATAATTCTGCTCATGACCAAGATCGCGTCCTAGGAATACTTGACCTTGAGAATTACCGAATTGCATCGGTCCAAGACGATCACTCATACCATATTCCATAATCATGCTGCGAACAATACCCGTTGCTTGTTTGAAGTCACTGTATGCCCCAGTACCGATTTCTCCGATAAACAGCTCCTCGGCAACCCGGCCTGCAAGCAAACCACAAACACGGTCAAGCAATTCGTTTTTCGTAACGAGCATACGATCTTCCTTCGGAAGCATAATTACGTATCCGCCTGCGCGTCCACGTGGAATGATCGTTACTTTATGCACTTGGTCAGCATGCTCCAAGAAGTAGCCTGCAATCGTATGTCCGGCTTCGTGATAAGCTACGATGCGTTTTTCACGATCACTAATAACACGGCTTTTCTTCTCAGTACCAACGATAACGCGGTCAATGGCATCATCAATATCGACCATGTTAATCTCTTTTTTATTGCGACGAGCAGCTAGTAGCGCAGCTTCGTTCAGTAGGTTCTCGAGATCCGCACCACTAAAGCCAGTTGTACGCTTAGCGATGACATCCAGCTGAACCTCACTCGTCAGCGGCTTATTGCGTGCATGAACTTTAAGAACTGCTTCACGTCCTTTAACATCTGGACGGTCAACTGTAATTTGACGGTCAAAACGACCTGGACGTAATAATGCAGGGTCAAGAATATCTGCACGGTTCGTTGCAGCGATAATAATAATACCTTCGTTCGCTCCGAAGCCGTCCATCTCAACTAGCATTTGGTTCAGCGTTTGCTCACGCTCATCATGACCACCGCCTAGACCAGCGCCACGCTGACGACCAACAGCGTCAATTTCATCAATAAAGATAATACAAGGTGCATTTTTCTTCGCATTTTCGAATAGGTCACGCACACGAGATGCACCGACCCCTACGAACATTTCGACGAAGTCAGAACCTGAAATACTGAAGAATGGAACACCCGCTTCACCTGCTACTGCACGTGCAAGCAATGTTTTACCTGTACCCGGAGGTCCGACTAGTAGTACCCCTTTCGGAATACGCGCACCTACCATATTAAACTTGCGAGGGTCTTTCAAGAAATCAACAACCTCAACAAGCTCTTGCTTCTCTTCATCTGCACCGGCAACATCCTGGAACGTTACACGCTTCTTCTCTTCATTGTAGAGCTTTGCACGGCTCTTACCGAAGTTCATGACTTTGCCGCCGCCACCCTGAGCTTGATTCATTAGGAAGAAGAACAGAATAAAAATAAGCACGAACGGAATGATCGTAATAAAGAAATTCGTCCAGAAGCCCGTAGTCTTCATCTTCTCGTACTTCAAGGTGAAATTATACTGCTGCCTTAAATCTTCAATCTGATCAAGCGAGGCCGTCCCAGCACGAGAAGTGAAGCTGGCATTGCCGCCGTCTGGCGCTTGTATATACTTACCCGTTACTAGATAGGACTGATCCTCATACTTTAATGTTAATTCTGCCACATTGCCCGATTCGATCGCTGTAACTAGCTCATCGTATCTTAAAGGTGTGGAAGATTCACCTGTATTACTGATGTAATTATAGATCCCAATTGTAACTAAAAAAATAATTAAATAATAACCTGTATTACGGATGAACCGTTTCATCCCCTACCTCCTCTCAGACGCTTAAAATATTTTACCATAGCATGACTTTCCATCACAATAGAAGCTGCTTGGAGGCAACATGCGAGGTGTTATGAATAGACTTCCGGCTTAAGAATGCCGATAAATGGCAGATTGCGGTACTTTTCCGCATAATCTAGCCCATAGCCGACAACAAACTCGTCTGGCAATGTGTACCCTTTATAGTTCGGCTCAAGCTTCACTGAGCGACGGGCAGGCTTGTCAAACAATGTAACGACCGAAACGGAAGCTGCATTGCGATGCTCCAGCACATCGATTAAGTAGCTAAGCGTCAAACCACTATCTATAATATCTTCTACAATGAGGACGTCACGACCTTCAACAGACACATCAAGATCTTTAATAATTTTTACGACGCCTGAAGATTTTGTAGACTGACCATAGCTTGATACCGCCATAAAATCAATTTCAAGCGGAACCTTTATTTCTTTTACAAGATCAGACATAAAGATAAACGCGCCTTTAAGGATACAGATTACTAGTGGATTACGACCTTCGAAATCCTTCGTTAACTGCTCCCCAAGCTCTTTTACCTTGTCTAGAATCTGCTCTTCGCTGTATAGTACATCCTGAATATCGTTTAACAACTGGTAATCCCCCTACATTTAACTATGTTATGTTTCGAATTGAAGTTCATTCCTATTCATTGGTCAAGCATGAATCTTCTCACGTATGCCTCGAGCATTGAATGAAAACAATTAGCCTTGTATGCGATTGAACAAGACCAATAGATGATCTGCGCAGCCCAGGCACCCATAATACACGGTCCTCATGATCGACGATAATCGGATATGTATCACGCTCAGCAAGTGCTATCTTTCCATCCACGAACATATCTTGCACCTTTTTCGTGCCATTTAATCCTAAAACCTGCATTCGATCACCTGATTTTCTTGAACGAATGTGCAGTGGAAAGGATAAAATTGCGGCATCAAAGGCGGCTTCGTGCTTCGATTGAAGCTGAGGAAGCTCATCAGACGGAATAATATCAGCATGAATCAACCAATTGCCGAATTGAAGCTTACATGGAAGCTGCTCCAATGCCATGCTTAAAGACGTGGATGTCGATCTGAGACGTTCATAATGCTTAATATGTACCAATCGTAACATTTCATATTCGCGAATGCACATTATTCCTTCGCCAACGTCCATACGATAGGTCTGATGCGCATGATTGGCTGCGATATGTCTAATACGCTCTATCCCATCAAATGATATCGTCGTTGCTTCTTGAGACAGATAACTTAATATTAGTTTAATCAATCTCCTTTGTAAAGCAATCGGTTCATTGCATAAAGCATGACATGAAACGACAAAGCTTTGCTCCTGCTTCGATACAAGCTGTCTAAATCTATCTTCTGTCTGCTGCTGCAGCCATGCGTCCTCTTCACTAGCAATCTCAGCTAGACGGCCTAGCGAATCAACGAGCTGAGGATTATAGCGCTCAAGCATCGGAATAACATCCAATCTGAGCTCATTGCGATGATAATCTCTAGAAAAATTGCTGCTATCTTCTAAATAAGGCACTTGCTCCTGCTGACAGAGCAAGATAAGCTCATTCTTTCTCATACGTAGCAAGGGGCGAATTAGTTCCACGTTTTTTTCGTTTCTCCGATTTTGCATACCGCTTATCCCAGACAAGCCCGAGCCTCGCAGCACATGCATAAGTACAGTTTCTGCCTGATCATCTGCATGGTGGGCAAGAGCAATGGCATACGCTCCGTAGCGCTGTGCGACGTCATGGAAAAACGCATACCTGCGCTTGCGTGATGCTGCTTGGCTGTTCTCGTTCGTTTGCTCCAAGTACGCAGGCATGTCCAGCTCAATCATTTCACATAATATGTTTCGCTCCATGCAGTAGCTGCGTACGAGCTCCGCTTCAGCAAGCGATTGCTCACGAAAGCCATGATTCACGTGAGCTGCAATCAATGTCAGACCAAGCTTTGGAGCAAGCTGGTGCAGAATATGGAGCAGCGCCATCGAATCTGCACCACCTGAAACGGCAACAACGATGCTGCCAGACTTATCAATCGATTGATCCTTTAATAACGATGCTGTTAATTCATCCATGATGCCCATCGCATCCATCATCCTCTACCTTAATAATCCGGTGTAATCAAGTGCATAAAGTGAAGCAGTAATGCAGAGCGATACAATCGATATCGCAATCATTACCTTTAGCCAGCGAGGAGTTGCTGTGTTTTTAACTGTAGGTTTACGCTGATGGGTAATAGCCCGCCAGGCTGAGGCTGCTTCCTTACCATGTGAGAATCCACCATCAAAGGCTTGCTCCAGCCATTTACGATAAGGCGCAAGTTGAGGAATTTCACGCGCTAGCTCAATCAGCTGCTCAGCTGAACGAGTTTGTGGAAGCAGCTCCTTCGACAGCTGGGCCAGCTTGCGCGGAGCAAACACTTGTAAGCATAGCACGCCGAAGGAGAAGAGGTCGTAGGCTGCATCTGCAGATCTTGTGCCCTCGTTCCAATAGCCGCGATCATAGATTTCTGTAAACTGTTTGACTCCCTTTCCAAAGGGGGTCGCTCCTCCGAAATCAATTAAGTCTACTTCACCATACTCGCCAACAATAATGTTTTCAAGCTTTAAGTCACCAAATATCCAGCGCTCACGATGAAGCTCTCCAAGGCTGCGAAGCAAATTCAAGCCGAGCAGCGGAAACCAATCTGCTCCGTGCTGGGCTATATAATTTGCCATATTCAGCCCTTTTACGTATCGCATCGTGTAAAAGGGCACTTCTTTCCCTTGTGGCGTAATCCAGTCATCCACGTCCATTAAATATGATCCCCGAGACGAATCATCGCCAGAGAGAGCCTTCAGTGCATTAATTTCAGATTGAAGGTCAATCGAGCTCGCACCCATTTTCAATGCGTACGATTGCCAGCCCTTGGACACCAGATATACTTTCCCGTTTGCTCCCTCGCCTAGCAATCGCTCAACTCGATACTGTCCATTCTTCCATTTCCCCGTAATGATGCTTCCTTTTTTTATAGGAAGCTTAAACGACGTCGTCACCCAGCATCCCTTCCATTTCTGAACGACGTTTGGAGTCGTTATGCTGTACAAAATATTCAATAACCTTCATCATCGCAGGGCCTGTAGGTGTCGTTCCGCTCATATGCAGCTTCGGAAAAATCGAATGCACCCCTTTTAGATGAGTCGTCCAGTCGAGGTCTAATACACAGTCCTCCTGCTTCGAGCCTGGGAAATGAAAGACTGCAATTTCACTTTTTCCTTCTCTAGCTTGCAGGCTAAGCATAAGATCGTGGATTGATTCCTCCACCGAAGCAAGCTTTGGCTTCATGCTCGCACTCGCATCAATAAGCAGTGCAACCTGCAGTGAGCTGGATTCGGTCAGCTCATCCATCACCTGTACAACCTCTCCCCGCTTCTCAGGTGGCAGAGCTTCGATAGAATCGTTGCCGAGCACGGCTTGAAGCTCGCGCTGTACGGCAAGCTGAATCGTTTGAACAACGGTTTTCCGCGTCATCATCTGTACGGTCTGTGCTAGTTCCTTCGTTTCCACTAATCTACTTAATCCACCACCTGCTCTAGCAATCTCATGAATCTCGGACGCGCCATATTCTCCTAGATCACCTTGATCTACGACACCAACGACATTCACCGTAATCCCCTCTGATTTTGCGTGAGCGGCTGCAACGATTGGACTCATTCCCACATTAGAGCAGCCATCAGTAATTATTAACATTTGCTTCATTACGATACCCTCCTCTTCAAGCATGCCGTAATTGTGTATACGACAATCTATTCCTAGCATTGCCTGAAAAAGAGAGACTTAACCCTAGTAATCTATGTCTATTACGCTTTATTATACATGAGCACCAATTGCTATGGCTAATGATATTGATGCCCATAACATATCAAAGCCCCTTGCACGCCTGCTGAACGTAACCAACAGAACGACAAAGGGCTGTACAGGTCTAACTTACGCTTTTTTTGCGTTCAATTTTTGAGATGCCTGGCCATTTGAAGGTAGCCCATTGCGGCACGTATCG
This sequence comes from Paenibacillus sp. FSL W7-1287, assembly GCF_038004245.1. Classification (NCBI taxonomy): domain Bacteria; kingdom Bacillati; phylum Bacillota; class Bacilli; order Caryophanales; family Paenibacillaceae; genus Paenibacillus; species Paenibacillus sp. FSL W7-1287. The sequence continues at coordinate 448,196 of NZ_JBBORD010000001.1, forward strand.
ATCAAGTCTCGTAACGAGTACGGTCATATCGTCGTTAATGACTCCATCGTGAAAACGTACAACGGTCTCTAGCAAGCTATCAGCAATTTGCTGTGGATCGTTGCTGCGCAGCTCGCTAATGACGCGCTTCATCCAAAGCTCCTTGTTCACCGCATAACCCGGCGCATCATAGATGCCGTCGCTCATCATAATAAGTAAGTCCCCCGGCATAAGCTGCATATGAACAAAATCGACGTCAATTTCCTGTATAATTCCGATTGGCAAATTGCTAGCAATAATCGGGATGACTTCATTCCCTCGCTTAATGAAGCTTGGTGTGGAGCCTATTTTCAAAAAGGTCGTGTTCGCGCAGTACAGATCAATAATCGCCAAGTCTACTGTCGCATAGATTTCCTCAGGAGAACGAAGCAATAAGATAGAGTTAACAGATTTTACGGCAAGCTGCTCATTCATTCCTGACTGCAGCAGCTGCTGAAGAATAGTTAGCGCTGCGCTGCTCTCCTGACGCGCACGCTCACCGTTGCCCATTCCGTCACTAATCGCGACTGCGAATTTGCCATTGTCCAGCTCCATCATGCTGAAGCTGTCTCCTGATAATAGGTCGCCTCCCTTAGCGACACCTGCAACACCAATATCTACTTCATATTGCTTGGCTGACATAAAGATGGCTCGCTGCAGCTCACTGTGCGTCGCTACCGGTGATTCGCTGCGTACGGTAATATTCTCGCCGAGGATTTCACTAAGCAGTGGTGCGATAATTTTTCGGCACTCCTCAAAGCCTTGCTCGAAGGAATGCTGAATTTCGATTTCTACATTTCCCATTTCTAAGCTAACAATATCTATACTATGGATCGAGAGGCCAAGCGCTTCCACAGCCTCCTTGATTTGCTCCTCTTGAATATGCAGTGCTTGTCCCTCGCGCTTAATCTCCTGCGATAGATCCTCCATCACCTGTGATACACCTAGCAGCTGATCCGCAACGAGCCCTTTTAGCTCATGCAGCTGACGCTGCCACTTATAATTCACCATATGAAGCTCATATTGATGCTTCATCGCGAGCTGAACCTCCGGTACATGCACACAATGTGTCTGCCATGCCTTCGGAACATCCTTCACCCGTCCCTCACTAGCCTCCATGCTGCTCATCATCTCATTCATCATCTTACGTGTCTGTAGCAGCTTGTCTCCCCAGCATACCTTTTGCCGATGACAGCCTGCACAGCTTTCATTAGCAACCGCCTCCATAAAGTGACTGATCTGTTCCTCATGGTTTTGTTCCTTCTCCAGCGTGTAATTCGGATAGAAGCTATTCGATAAGCCCTTGAACATATCCGAAAAATGAAGAACGCGCGCCGCTGTAGCGTTGCGAATATGCTTTGCGTACTCATAATGTGATTTATTGTTTTCTATTGTACCGGGAACGTATTTACTTATCGATTGGATAAGAACTTTCGGTGTAAGGAGAAGCAGCAGCACAGCAAAGGAAGATTCCCATACCGATGTAAACATCTGATCCTGGCTGCCAACATAGATCGTTAAGATAGAGGAGCCAAGTAATAGACCGAAGGACGCACCCATTTTTCCGCCCTCACGCAGCAAGCCTGCAAGCAAGCCCGCGAAGGCCAACACACCAATCTGGAGCACAGCGCTATAATCAGCCAAGCTTAATATAAGCCCTGCTACCACACCGACCGTCGCACCAAGCGGTGCACCACCCGCCATTGCGAACACAAGCAGCATATATCTAGATAACACATGCTCAACAGAAATTCCTTGAACGATCCAGCCTACCGTACCCGTCATTATACATGCTAGCAGAATCATGACACAGATCATTTCCTCGTTCTTTAGCTTGGCAGATTTTCTTGCGAGCGTAATTACTGGAAGCGCATGAATAAATACGAGCGTTAGTACGAAGGCAAGTCCCGCTTCCACAAAAACCATCATTAGGTTATACCAGTCTAACGTATTGCCAATAAAAGCATGAAACAGCTGCACTAATATGACTGATATAAATACGATTAACGGAACTCTCGATATCGTTACCTTTTCAAACGCTTGCAAACCTCTGAACAGTAAGTATACAACGAGCAGCTCAAGCGCAATCCACAGTGGAGCTGGCTGTAAGGCCAGTGTACTGCCCAGCACGATCGCTAGCCCTGACAAAAACGCGACATCGCGGCGCATGTAATAGACTACCGCAAAATAAGCAACAGCAAAGGACATGAGCGATTCTAAAATTACAGCTCGTCCAAGTAAAAAAGCTAGAGCTACAAGAACGATTTGCCATTTTCGACTTGCAATTTGTTGGTAGGCACCCTGTACCCCCTTCATCTGCATCAACCGCTCTCCGATGTTAAAGCTGACTACTGCACTTTCACTTTTCTTCATGCTTTACACCACCATTACTTTATTTGTGTGTTCCCCATTATAGTGGCTTATGCCAACTTTTTTTGTCAGATGGCGGTGTCACGTCAAAAGTTTTTTCCGACAAAAACAAGCGTCTCGCAAGTGATGTCGGATTAGCGTTGGAGCCAGTACTATCAAAGGTTACAGACAAAGCCATAAGGTAAAGGATGGATTGCCGCTTTGTCGGAAACAGGCCTACTTATTGGCGAATGGACTAGACTTACGCATGCAGATGATGAAAAGTGACTGAAAGTATTTGGTATATAAGCCAAAGTCGACATGTTAAGCTTTTCGTTCTACAGCCTGCTACGAAGCACCCGAACAAGAAGCGTTGTAGGATGTTACGTGAAATCGAGTAGGAGGGGGCGGCTAGCCCCCGTCCTCTCACACCACCGTGCATACCGTTCGGTACACGGCGGTTCATGTCATATTCCGCAAGTGATTATATCTGTCCGTTAAACTTCTCAGTCCAAGAGATGACCAATATTGGTTGTCTAGTGACCGATGAAGAATCGGGCTACATGCAATTCTCCAGTATTTCTTCCTCGAATTTCCCCATTCGTGTGCCTTTTGTTTCGAAACGCCTAACGACAGCAGTTTTCTGACCTTTGTCTTCGGCTGCTTCCATTCTTTCCATATACACATTCGAAGCCTTCTTCTTATCCATTCGTCCAACCCTTGGAACACACTTTTCGTATCGGCTAATGCATAATAACCGCACCAACCTGTAAGATATTGATTGAGTTCCTTTATTCGTAGTTCGATCGGGATCGGCTCACTCCGAGAGGTGATCGCTTTAATCTTTGCTTTCACTCGATCTAGTGATGGCTTTGCGATCTTTATTCGCGGATTTTTCTTCTCCCAGCTGAACGTGAACCCTAGAAACTTGCGCTTCCATGGACGGGCAACCGCACTTTTCTCTCGGTTAACCTTCAATTTCAGTTTTCCTTCGATGAATGCAGTAATGGAGCTCATCACTCGTTGTCCTGCCTTCCACGTTTTCACGTAGATGTTGCAGTCGTCGGCATATCTCACGAAACGGAGGTTCCTCTTTTCCAGTTCCTTATCCAGCTCGTCTAGGACGATATTCGATAATAACGGACTAAGTGGACCTCCTTGCGGGGCTCCTTCCGTTGTCGATTGAACGAGACCACCTTCCATTACTCCCGCTTGCAGATAGCCGCGAATAAGTTTCAGCACCATTTTGTCTGTCACTCGTTCCGCCAGCTTTGCCATTAAGCGGTCGTGGTGGATTCGGTCGAAGAATTTCTCCATGTCAATGTCTACCACAATGCGGTATCCCTCTTCCATGTAGCTTCGTGCTTTCCTTACCGCATCATGCCCTCGCCGTTGTGGGCGAAATCCATAACTTTGCTCGGAAAACGTTGGGTCAAATACAGGCGTTAATACTTGGATGATTGCTTGCTGAATGAGGCGATCTGTCACCGTAGGTATGCCTAAGAGCCGAGTTCCACCGTTCGGTTTCGGGATTTCGACCCGACGGACTGGGCTCGGTTCATACGCTCCTTTCTTTATGCTTTCGCGAATGGTTTGCCAATGTTGTACGAGGTGTCTGCGTAAATCTTTTACCGACATGCCATCTACGCCGTGGCTTCCTTTATTCGCTTCGACCCTCGCTAGCGCCGATAGCATGTTTTCTCGTGACAGTACTTCTTCGATCATCCTTAGATACAACTCCCTTGCGTGAATGATTCTTTCTCTTTGTGCCGCTGATGAGCTCTGCCCTTCCGAGTACCCTCGCGTATTCACCGCTACTTTCCTCAGATAAGTCCTTTCGGATTGTCTGCTTTCATCGCCCATCCTCGAACGCCAAGATTCTTCATTCCTATTCCATGTTCGGTCCTTCCGCTAGCTGTTGCAACAGCCTGCGTACTATGACCTCTGCTGACTTCTGTACGTTCAGCTCGCCCTCGTGGGCAAGGTTACGAAGTTCACTTCGCATTCCGCACAGATCTCCCCAGGTAAGAACGCTATCTTCCTCTCCATCTATCTGCTTCATTTACTCTCGTACGCCTTCGGCAGTATGGACTTCAGTTTGTGCGGCAACTTCATCCAACGTACGCTAGCCTTGTATGAAGTTCGTGTCCCTCAGACCGGAGATTTGCCGCTGGCTTCCTTCAGATTCCATCTCGCGATGGACACCCTTGCCTTAAGCTATGGCTACTACTGCCTTCACCATTCGGGACTTGAACCCTAGAGATAGCGCCCATGCTGGGCACACCACAAAAAAGCAGAGCTTTCGCTCTGCTTGTTATCATTGAAGTTCAGTTGTTCATTATATTACATGCGCTTTGCGCCGCGACCACCGCGTTTACCTTCGGTGTTTTTCTTTAAAGATGAAATGCGCTCTTCACTATCCTTTAAGAACTTAGACATTCTATCCTCAAATGAAGGTTTGCTATAATTAGGCTTACCAAAGCCCTGCTTGTTGAATGGACGTCCTCCGCGATCATTATTGCCGCTACCACCACCGCGATTAAATCGCTCTCCGCTATTTCCTCCTGGTCGAGAAGGCGGAGCCTGTTCACCAGCTGGACGATCAACAGCTTGTTTGATTGAAAGGCCGATTTTACCATCTTTGTCCACATTGATCACTTTTACCGTAACGACATCATCAATTTTGAGATGATCCTTTACATCTTTAACATAGTTATCAGCGATTTCTGAAATATGAACCAGCCCAGTGACTCCTCCGGATAGATCAACGAATGCTCCGAAATTTGTAATGCCAGTCACTTTACCTTCTAATTTGGCGCCCACTTCAATTGCCATAAAATAAAATGTTCCTCTCTTAAAGTATTATTAGGACTACCTAAATAATAATATAAAAGGTAGCTTATAAAAGTGATTATAACCAAGGAACGAAACAAGGTCAACAGACAGGCACCACAGTTACTCACTAAAAATTTGCTGCTCTCCTTCTCTTACGAGCCCTTGTTCCTTGGTCGCAAGCTGAGACATATACTCTGGATCATTTAACAGCATCACTTTATTTTCCAATTCCTGAAGCTTCTGTTCCATTACGTCACGATTCGCTTCAAGTGATAATAGTTGTTCATTCAAATGGTCTTTTTGATACATCTGGTTAATGACAGTATATACCGCCCAGCTCATAAATAACACAATTAGAAATAGCCAAATCTTAAGTCTACGCTTCGTTGCAGCTTGAACCGACTTCCCTTGCACCATTCGCTACTTCCTCCTTAACCACGATGGCAGACGTTTCGCCGCTGCCAGCCATAACTGTTTCAGCCTCTCCATTCCTGATTTCCCGTAGGGTTCAAGCCATCTTAATAACGGTTTTGTTATCGGAGACAGCATCCATAGGACTAATTTTAGGATAGGACGAACTAATTGTAGCATAATTTTTCCGATTCCAATAGTGAACTTAGTCCCAAGATTTAGAATATAAAGGACAACCATCCACAGAAACAGGAGCGGCTTAACAATGAGCAGCTGGAACATTCGAATAATTCCAGATAACAGCCACTTTATGGCTTGAATGAGCCATTTCGTAAGCGTCGTGGTAAATGAGCTAAACAGCCAATAATATAATATGGCTCCTACAGCTAGTCCGATAAATACATATGCTCGTACCTCGCCATAATTACTTACATATAGCATTCGGAATACTAGAATAGCTGAGGCAATCCAATACGCTATATCGAGACAAGATAGAGTCCAGCGGGGGAATTTAAATTCAGATGACAACACACGATAGCCATCGAACAAAATTCCCATTCCTATGCCTGACATAATCATAGCTCCTAGCGTTAACCACTGAATCGTTAAGCTCATCGAAACAGCTTGCCGAATACACCCTTGCCTTTACTTGCATGGGTGCCATCAGAATAGGCGAGAGATTGAATCATACCTTCTATTGCGACTAGTCCTTGCTCAAGACTTAGATGCTTCATATGCAGATTATGTCCGGTTACGGTTAGCATGCCTAGTTCTGTATTCAGTAAGAACAACTGGTTATCGAAGCTCTCAACCTTCGTTACCCCAGTAAGCTCCAGCAGCTTACGATTCGTTAATCGCACGTCCTGCTGCTTCTGCTTTTTTTGCTGTTCTGACATAGACTCGTCCTCCACTTCAATTGTTCTGGTCTCCCTATAAAGTATGGAAGGATGCCTTAGTTTAGAACAACAAAAAAGAGAGCCTGCTGATAATTTTCAGCGTGCTCTCTTCTTAACAGCATCTATTCCCAATCGATAATGTTCTCTTTTGGGCGTGCTTCTTCTTTCAACAAGGTATACAGCTCGGCTGCTTCGTCCTTGCGTGTCGTGTCAGCGATTCGATCTACACGAACCGTTACAATCTTCTGACCGTACTGGATTTGCAGCTCGTCGCCTACCTTCACTGTACTGCTAGCCTTTGCTTCTCTACCATTTATCCAGATCCGTCCCTGTTCAGAAACATCCTTGGCAACGGTACGTCTCTTAATTAAACGTGATACCTTGAGAAATTTATCAAGACGCATAGATTACTTGATCGCTTCTTTCAGTTTGTTACCAGCTTTGAATGCAGGTACAGTTGTTTCTGGAATGTTGATGTCTTCACCTGTTTGCGGGTTACGGCCAACACGACCAGAACGTTTACGAGTCTCAAACGTACCGAAGCCGATCAATTGTACTTTATCGCCGTTTGCTAGTGCATCCGTTACTTCTGCTAGAAATCCGTTAATTACGGTTTCTACATCACGTTTAGTAAGACCATTTTTCTCTGCAATGTTATTGATTAGATCTGTTTTGTTCATTGTTATATTCCTCCTGACAATGCATCCATAATTATAGGCTAGCGCCAATTAGTGAGGCTCAGTATGTACGTTCTGTTCTCACGAAGATTAATAATTCAACTAAAGTTTACAAAATCCTTCTTATTCCTATTAAATTTTTTACAAGATTTGCTGAATAAGCGTTGATTTTGACGACAATTAGTCATTTTTCATCTTCTTTGCTTCGTCCCACCATTGATCCATCTCTATTAAATTAGTATCGTCAAAGCTTTTATTATTTATACGAAGCTGCTTCTCAATATATTGAAATCTAGTTTTAAATTTGAGATTAGTTTTCGCTAGAGACTCCTCAGGGTCGGCTCCGATAAAGCGTGCTGCATTGACAACCGCGAACAATAGATCACCTAGCTCTGCAGCTTGCTTCTGTTGATCGCCAGACGCTAGCTCCTGCTTTAGCTCTTCTAGCTCTTCTGCGATTTTATCAAGGACAGGCCCAATGTCATCCCAATCGAATCCTACCTTTGCTGCTTTTTTCTGTAGCTTATAGGCCGTTAATAGTGCTGGTAAATCCTTCGGTATGCCGTCGAGCTGAGAAGGCCGCTTGGCTGCAATTCCTTTCTCCTCCTGCTCCTGCTTCTTCATCGCATCCCAGCTTTTAAGTGCGTCCTCTGCACTCTGAGCTGACAGATCACCAAAGACATGAGGATGACGGTATATGAGCTTCTCATTCAAGGTCTCAATGACGTCATAGATAGAGAAGCTGCCTAGCTCTTCCTCCATCTGGCTATGCAGCATCAACTGCAGCAACACATCGCCAAATTCCTCCTGCATCGCTTGTGGATCATCGTTATCAATCGCCTCTAGTGCTTCATAAAGCTCTTCGATGAAGTTTTTGCGAATCGATTGATGCGTTTGCTCCTTATCCCAAGGACAGCCCTCTGGACTGCGTAATATCCGCACGATTTCGTGCAAGCGATCGAACATGCGGTTTTGTAGTGCAGCCTCCGAAGAACGAGGCACGTAAATGATCGACAGGTTATGGTAGCCTTGCAGGTGATCAAGCTCATAGAGTGGCACCTTGTGAATTTGCTCCTGCCCTGCTACACCTAACGCGTGACCAACGATCACTTCATAATCATCCGGATATCGCTCCATTAATGCAAGCTTAACGTCAGAGGCCGTAAATGAATCATATACTTGTCCAATAAGCGTATGTAGACGTGGCTGCAGCTGCGAAGGGTCTAGCTCCGCTGCATCCAGCAATACAAAGCCTTCAATAGGGTCAAACTTGAGAGAAGCGAATGCAGCATCTAAAAAGCTTTCTCCGCCTCGAACGCATAGCTCAATACCGTTTTCCTCACAGCGTGTCAGCAGCTGCTGAACGGTGCTTTCTGCTACCATGGGATGACCTGGAACTGCATATACGATATGCGGCTCACTAGTCTCATGCTGTGCCAATCGCTCGACCTCTGCTACAAGTGCATCAACAATCTCCTTATATACATCTGGAAAGTTACTATGGCGCTCATAGATGTCATCAAAGCTCGTATGAGCGATGCCTTCAGCGTCCAGCATCGTCATCATCGGATGATGCTTCGTCCGCACATACAATCTGTCTGCACGCTGCAGAAGCTTCCATACCCCTAATGTTAGCTGATCGGCATCTCCGGAGCCTAGTCCTACAACCGTAATTTTCTTGTTCATATTCTCGTCCCCTTATGCGTTACGTCCTCTTTATCCTAACCATGTTATTTCCTGCTTAGTCACCCCTCGAGTAATCCAAAGCGCTAAGCTATACGCAAGCGCACCAGCGACAACCGCCATTAGTGAATACAACGTCATCTCTAGCCTGTTCACACCACCTGTTGGCAGCAGAATGAGCTGAAACAAATATAGAGTAAGGCCCATCGTTAACATCGCCACTGCAGTCGATATAAGGGATTGCACAAGCGATGGGTTGTCCTTTTCTTGCTCAGCGTAGCTGCTCATTTGTCGCACCGCAAGCTTTAATGCAATAGCACCGAGACACGCGGGCAGCAGCAATGCAAAATTCGCTGCGATAGCAGCACCCGTAATGCCGTAGATTGGAACCAGCCATATATTCAATAATGCCTTACTGCCTCCAGCGATGACAAGCAGCCAAAGCGGGAGTCGTGAAACACCAGCTGCCTGCAGCAGTGGTGCCTGCACCGCGAGCAGACTGCTCGTTAATGTCGTCAAGCAGAGGTAACGAAACGTTTCTAACCCAACAGTATCCTTGTACAGCATAATGTTTATTGGTTCCGCTAGCATAAGCAAGCCTACGGTAGCCCCACAGCCAACAAACCAAGCCATACGATGCATAAGCAGCAGCCTTGGTCCTAATAGCCTCAGAGCGCCTGGATCAGCCCCATAATTCATCCAGCGCGGTAAGAAGCCTGCTGCAAAGGCTCCAAGCAGCATAGAAACGAGCTGTATAAGTGGTTGGATTCGACTATATTGACCGAATTGAGCCATAATGTCCTCGGCATGACCTTGTAATAAGCGAGGGATGCTTAAGGCGTCGACCACTGCAACAATCGGCACGACAATTGCCGCGAGCGCAGTAGGCAGCGCCAGCTTAATGAGTGATCTTGCTTCCAGCACGGACAGCTGAAAGCTGTGCCTAGTGAATGGCTGTCGTGGCCTTTGATACCAAAGCCATAATAAGGCTGCACCAGCACCAAATGCCGATCCCCACATCACACCAGCTGTTAGCTTACCATCTGACCATCCCATGGATAGACCAATCCACAAGGCAAGCAGCATACAGCACACACGTACGAGCTGCTCTATTAGCTGAGACAGTGAGGAGCTTCGTGCATCATCAATTCCTTGGTAAAACCCTCGATAAACAGCAATAAGCGGGGTTACACATAGCGCTGCTGCGAGTACGCGCAGAGAGCTGGCGATCTCAGGATGCCCGATCCACTCCCCAAGCATTGGTGCTGTCGTAAATACGATTAATGATAAAATAATTGCCGTTACACTGCTCATAACGAGCGCCACTCGTAGCGATCGCAGTCGCTCCTCGGGTCTAAGCACAGCTATGTATGAAGCAAGTGCGGTAGGTATGCCAGCGATGGCCAAAGCCATCATAAGCTGGTAAATCGGATAAACGATATTATATATGCCAAAAACAGCATCACCAGCTAAATTTTGTAAAGGAATCTTCTGCAGTACGCCAATAAGCTTCGTTAGTAGTGTTGCTGCCGTAAGCCACAGCGCCCCATAGCCGCTTAGCTTCAGCCAATGCTTTCGAATGCTCAAACCTCTCACACTACCTTCTTATGTCAGTTATGTACACCATCCCTCCATTATAAATGCCTGCTCGAAAAGTTCAACTTTCAGCGATCTGCTGAACTCAAGATTCGATGCCGAGTAAGCTTTCAGTGCTGCTTCGTGATCAAAGCTGGATATTTTGAACTTCCCATTCCAATCAGGTTCTAAATGTTCGGCTTTCAGCACCGAGAAGCTTGGATGAAGCCTAAGGACTGAGAAGCGCAGCGTACGTAGTGGGTACGTGAGCATTCGAGGGCCTGGCTGAATTCAAGATTCGATGCCGAGTAAGCTTTCAGTGCTGCTTCGTGATCAAAGCTGGATATTTTGAACTTCCCCTTCCAATCAGGTTCAAAGTGTTCGGCTTTCAGCACCGAGAAGCTTGGATGAAGCCTAAGGAATGAGGAGCGGAGCTACACGTTTTCGTAGAAAACGGCTTCGGAAGCATCCGCTTGTAATTGGTACGTGAGCACCGGAAGGCCTCGCTGAATTCAAGATTCGATGCCGAGTAAGCTTTCATCGCTGCTTCGTGATCAAAGCTGGATATTTTGAACTTCCCCTTCCAATCAGGTTCTAAATATTGGGCTTTCAGTACCGAGAAGCTTGGATGAAGCCAGAGGAATGAGGAGCGGAGCTACACGTTTTCGTAGAAAACGGCTTCGGAAGCATCCGCTTGTAATTGGTACGTGAGCACCGGAAGGCCTCGCTGAATTCAAGATTCGACGCCGATTAAGCCCTCAGTGCTGCTTCGTGATCAAAGCTCGACATTTTGAACTTCCATTCCAATCAGGTTCAAACTTCCCCTTCCAATCAGGTTCAAAGTGTTCGGCTTTCAGCACCGAGAAGCTTGGATGAAGCTAGGGGCATGAGGAGCGGAGCTACACGTTTTTGTAGAAAACGGCTTCGGAAGCATTCGCTTGTTATTGGTACGTGAGCACCGGAAGGCCTCGCTGAATTCAAGATTCGACGTCGATTAAGCCCTCAGTGCTGCTTCGTGATCAAAGCTGGATATTTTGAACTTCCACTCAGCAAAAAGGCTTCTGTCGCCTACAGCAACAGAAGCCCATATGTTCCACGTGAAAAATGTCGATTACTGTTCCATTTGCTTAGCTAGAAATGCTGCAGCTGTCTCAGCCATCTTCTGCTCTAGCTGTCCAATCTTCATGTTTTCATCCTTGCTTATAATGACAACGGTACCGATTGGGTCGCCTCCTGCGATGATAGGCGCCACGACGTAGGAGTTATAAGTGTCCTGGTTATCCTTAATGATCTCATAATTCCCGCTATTGGTTTCCATAAGCGTTTTTCGATTTTCCATACATGTTTCAAGGGTTTGTCCAATTGCTCGATCAAGCATCTCTTTCTTGGAAGCCCCAGCCACGGCAATAACGGAGTCCCGATCTGAAATAATTGTTATATGCCCTACGCTTTCAAATAGAGACTCTGCGTACTCCTTCGCAAAATCACCCAACTCACCGATTGGTGAGTATTTCTTAAGTATAACCTCGCCGTCACGATCAACAAAAATTTCTAGGGGATCGCCTTCACGAATCCTTAACGTACGACGAATTTCTTTAGGAATAACAACACGACCTAGATCGTCAATACGACGAACAATACCTGTAGCTTTCATCCTAAATACCTCTCTTTCACATCGATTAAAATAGCGTGAAATACCGCTTGTATAAAAACCAAAATGTACAATTAGTTTAGACCACACCGAACGCTTTCGGCGATGAATAGCGCTTCCATTCATGCCACATGTAACATTTTTTCTAACGATTCTAACAGCGTAGCCAAAAATTGAATCTGAACATAGTATTCATCCATATCTAACATCTTATACATTTTGTTGAATGATTTTGAATGAAAGAGAGGACTTACTCCATCGCATGAAAGTTATGCTCCTAGCTCGCTACCGCTATTGTGATTGCTCCTTTATCCACTTTTCCATCAATGAAAAAAAATGATCATGATTGGGAATGGACGTAAATTTATAGCTCTGTACGGACCGTATTATTTTCTCACGAACATGCTGAATCAATTCATTTCTTTCGTGATAATCCACTTCTGAGCAAATCTTCCTTAACAGAGGTTCAAACCTCGTAATAATTTGTTCCATACTTCCCTTATCGCCTGCTTGGGCATTGACGACAAGCTTAAGTAAATCATGTTGATCCATTCTTTTCACGCTCCTCTCTAAGCGTTTGAGTGAGCGCATTCACACGTTCACTTAAAGCCTCGATCTTCTTTTCAAAGCGCAGCAACAAAAATGCCGCCACAGCAATGGGAAAGCCTAGCTCAGAGATAAAAGACGTGAGCATTGAAAGTAATGACGTATCCTGCAATTAACATACCTCCGTTCTATTCGGCATCATGTTTTTTCTCATTTTATTTATGGCGGCTCTTCGAGTTTTTGAAACTGCCTGTTGCGTTACATCAAGTAGTGCCGCGATCTCAGCATCCTTAAAGCTTCCTGCGTAGTATAGCGTCACGACATGTTTTTGCCGGTCAGTCAGTTTTATAAATTGCTCGTGAAGCTGCTCATCCTCAATTGTGCTTTCAAAGGCCATTAATTCATCCTCAGCAGCGGTACTAGTAGTGTATTGACTCTGCTTTTCAAGCAAAAAATCACCTACGCTGTTCCCATTCTCCTCATCGCCAGCCGGAGAATCATAAATTAATAAGCATCTATCCATATATCTTCTTCTTTTTCGATGATGATCAATAGCTGCATATCGAATCAACGATACCATATAGCTTGTAAACCGCAGGCTGAACAGAAATGAACTGAGTCTATGCTTAAAGTCCTGCATCTTCTCCTCAGATGGGTGCATCACGGCCTCCACAAAAAGAATAATGTGGTTGGGATTTTCAAAAAACTTACTGATCGCTCGATCCTCGAACAATGTTGGATGCAATTGCTGAAACATTAGAAAGACGCTATGCTCCTTCACCACAATCCCTCCTTTATATCGCCTTCTAATTATTAAAGTGTGTTTTCCATCGCATATTACAACCAAAATGAGAACATATGTTCGTATATTTAGGCAAAAAAAATAGAGGGTGTCCGCTGAAGCCTATTATAAATTGAATCGTAACACTAAACAAGAACACAATGACCTAACTAATCCATGCACTAAAGTGTACTCTTTAAAGGCTGCTTTCTCCGAAAGCTTTTAGGCAAATATAAAAAGGAACAAGTAATAAAGGCTTCAGGTGCTTCACCTAGCTGTCCTTTACTGCTTGTTCCTTTTGCTAATGTTATTTATGTTGAGGGCTATGGTCTCCCACAGAGCCGCTCGTAGACTAGTCGTAACTTCGCTAGCTGGTTACTGTGCTGCTTCCTCAGACGTTGAGTCTGATTCAGCTCCATCTGTTGATTCTTCATTGGCAGCTTCATCCGTGGATGGTTCGTTTCCAGCCTCTTCCGTTCCCTCAGCAGCATCTGGTTCTGCGTTGTTAACTGGAGGAAGCGTAATATTGATCTCATACTCAGGAAGCTCTTTATTCATGAAATCGTCCATAACGGTATTAGAGAGCACATAACGAATCATGTCCTTCGTTGTTTGTGCAACAGCATCATACTCCAGCACATCGCGACCTTCAACCATGAGGATATGATAGCCAATTGGTGACAGCACCGGATCACCAACGGTGTTCAGCTCCTGCGTATAAGCAGCTTCTTTAACCGGCTCATACCATCTGCCACCCATATAATCGGTGTAGACACCACCAGAATCCTTCGTCGCATCATCAGAGTATTCCTTGGCTAGCTCGTCCCAGCTTCCGCCAGCGTCTAGCTTCGTTTTCACCTCTTGTGCAAGAGCAAGCGCTTCTTCCTCTGTACGAGACTTCGTTTCGCCTGTTTCAGCGTCTGGAACTGCTAGATTGATAACAATTTGACGGACATCGTACAACGAGTAATCAGCTTTATTATCCTCATACTCTGTCTTCATCATCTCATCTGTAATTTGTGAGTCGATGTATTTTGATACGGCACTGCCCATCGTTAGAAACGTTGCCACATCATTACGCGTCAAATCGTAGCTTTTTAGCTGCTCATTAACATCGCCTGAGCCCTTCAAAATCTCTTCGAACTGCGTAAAGTTCGCTAGCGCTTCATCCTTCGCTTCTGTCTGCTGTTCTTCTGTTGCTTTTCCAGCTAGAACCTTGTAAACGATATATTGCTCAAGGATATATTCACGATAGCCTTCCATATCTAATATAGATGGATCCATGCCTTGCGTAAGCGCCAGTGCGGATTTGAACTTGTTAAACTCCTTATCTGTTACAGAGCCGTCTTTATAGGTCGCTACAACCTCTCCGCCCTCCACGTCAGCAAAAGTAAGACCTGGATTTAACTCATCATCTTTGCCACAAGCTGATAGTAAGCCGATGCACAGCACCGCCGTTAATAAAAGCATTAAGTATTTATTTATCTTCTTGTTTGTCTTTTTGTGAAGCATGTACAAGCCCCTTTCAAAAAATTAGAATCTGCTACTCATTGTAGCAGATTCATTTATCAAAAAGCGAATTTTATGATGAGATCGTTTTGTGCAGCTCCTCTTCCTTTTGCTGCAGATCGACATAGTCAAACAAAAACTTCTCCGTAAGATGAAGCTTTTGTTCCATATTGAGACCTTTCCCACGTAGATCAACGTAGTATGAGGATTCTTCTTCACGTGCCTGCTTAAAACGATTCTCTAGCTTCATGCAAAGCTTATCGATATCTCGACGTATTGCTTTCTTTTTCGGGGCTTGATCGAACGTTAGTCTGAAATCCTCGCCGCGACTACTAATGCTAACGATACCTAGTGATGAGCCTAACGCCTTCAGCCTTGATACAGTCATAAGATTGAGAACAGGCTGCGGTAAGTCTCCGAAGCGATCCAGCAGCTCACCAATCAGCTCATCGGACTCCTCAATGGAGGATACAGCTGCTGCCTTTTTATAAATCTCGATTTTTTGCATGCTGTCATAAATGTATTCATTCGGTAAATACGCATCGACGCTTAAATCAATCGTCGTCTGAATGATCTTCTTCTCCTCAACAGCTTCACCGTTCATTTGCAGCTTTCTAAGCTTAATTTCCTCGGCAAGCATCTGGGAGAACATTTCGAAGCCAACAGAGGCAATAAAGCCATGCTGCTCAGCACCAAGCAGATTGCCCGCTCCACGAATCGATAGATCCCGCATAGCAATCTTAAAGCCTGAGCCTAGCTCCGTAAATTCCTTAATCGATTGCAGACGTTTTTCCGCAACCTCTGTCAGCACTTTATCACGCTGATAGGTAAAATATGCATAAGCAATCCGATTAGAACGCCCTACCCGGCCACGCAGCTGATAGAGCTGTGACAAGCCCATCTTATCTGCATCATGAACGATTAAGGTATTAACATTCGGAATATCTACACCGGTCTCGATGATGGATGTGCTGACAAGTACATCTGACTCACCATCTAAGAAGTCCAGTATCGTCTTCTCGAGCTCCTGTTCACTCATGCGTCCATGACCAACCGTTACGCGTGCACCTGGCACAAGCGCACTAATTTCCTCGGCCATCTGGTAGATGCCTTGAACACGATTGTATAGATAATAGACTTGACCACCTCTAGCGAGCTCTCGCTCAATGGCCTCACGCACAAGAGCAGGACTATGCTCCAGCACGTAGGTCTGCACTGGGAATCGATTTTCCGGCGGCGTCTCGATGACGGACAGGTCGCGCACGCCAAGCATTGACATATGCAATGTACGAGGAATAGGGGTTGCAGTAAGCGTCAACACATCCACACTCGTTTTTAGCTTTTTCAGCTTCTCCTTATGCGTAACGCCAAAGCGCTGCTCTTCATCGACAATAACTAGCCCAAGTGCGTGGAACACGACGTCTTGGGACAACAGGCGATGCGTACCAATGACGACATCCACCGTTCCATTCTTTAAGGCCTTGATCGTATCGTTTTGCTCCTTGCGTGAGCGGAATCTGCTCATTACCTGTACATTGATCGGGTAACCACTGAATCGCTCTCTGAACGTCTCATAGTGCTGCTGTGCAAGAATAGTCGTCGGGACAAGCACAGCCACCTGCTTGCCTTCCATCGCTGCCTTGAACGCAGCGCGCACAGCTACCTCTGTCTTCCCGTAGCCGACATCTCCACATAGCAATCGATCCATCGGACGAGCCTGTTCCATATCCCGCTTAATCTCTTCAATGGCACGCAGCTGGTCAGTTGTCTCCTCGTAAGGGAACATCGCTTCAAATTCCTGCTGATAGGTCGTATCCGCACTAAACGCAAAGCCAGGAGTAGCTTGTCTTTCAGCATATAGCTTGATCAGGTCATCCGCGATATCCTGAACAGAGGCGCGAGCCTTGCTTTTCGCTTTCGTCCATTCCGTGCCGCCCAGCTTATTGATTTTAGGCTCTTTCTCTTCAGAGGCGACATATTTTTGAATCAGATCGACTTGATCGACGGGCACAGACAGCTTATCGCCACCCGCATACACAATATGGAGGTAATCGCGATGAATACCACCTATCTCAAGCGTACCGATGCCGATATATTTACCGATTCCGTGATTTTGGTGTACAACATAATCGCCAACCTTAAGCTCCGTATAGCTTTTGATGCGCTCCGCGTTATCCAGCTTCTTATCTACGCGGCGTGCCTTACGCTGCTTCTGCGTAAACATCTCGCCTTCCGTAATCACCACTAGGTTAGACGAAGGCAGCTCAAAGCCCTGCTGCAGGTTGCCCTCAAGCAAGGTAGGCGGTTTAATCTCATAGTCTTCCAGCACTCGATGCATCCGGTCTAGCCGCTCTTTCTTGCCAGCTAGCATAATAATCGTGCTTCCATTCTTACGCCAGCGCTCCATTTCAGACTTCAGCACGTTCATCTGACCATGGAAGTTCTGCATCGTACGAGTCGTGATATTTACTATGTTCTGCGGCTGGGTATGCGGGATTTGCTTCAAGAACAGCTGCAAAAACAACGTTGGATATTTTCTATGCATTAATATCTCATTCGTATCTCTAGCCAGCACGAAGCTTGGCAGAGACTTTCCGTTCTGCAGTAAATGTAAATTCCATTCTGACTCGTCCCGCTCCAGCTGCTTCGCCGTTTCAATAAGTCGGCTTGGTTCATCCAGCACAAGCAGCGTATCATCAGGCATATAATCTATCATCGTTTGCTTCTCAGGATATAGCAGCGAGATATACTTATATATTTCAGAGAAGTAGATCCCCTCTTTTAGCTTGTTTATCTCTGCTCCGAGCTCTTCACTTAGCTTCTCCTTCGCTGTACGGTCGCTCATCTTATCTAGCTGACCTTCTAGCAAATGGGTCGCATGACGCGCTGCCGTCTCCATCCGCTGCCTTGCAGCTACCACTTCCTGCGCAGGCGGTACAATGTATTGCTCCAGCCGTTCTACCGTACGCTGATCTGTCGTATCAAAGCTTCGAATCGAATCTATCTCATCGCCGAACCATTCCACACGAATTGCTAGCTTAGAAGTAAGCGGATAAAAATCAATAATGCCGCCTCGTACACTAAATTCGCCCTTTGTCTCTACAATGTCGGTTCTCGTATAGCCCATCTCAACGAGCTTATATATAAATTGATCGATTGCCAGCTCCTGCCCGACATTGATCGTAATCTCGGCTTCGATAATCGAATCCTTGCTTGGCAGATAACGTCTTATACCGGAAAAAGGAACAACAACTATCCCGCGATAGCCTTTCGCTAGCGAGATAAGCACGTCCATTCGCTGTGCAAGCGTCTCAGGACTAGATATAGCAGCTTCTGCAGCCATCAGCTCATTGGCAGGATAGAGCATCACTTTATTCTGTGGCATGCAATCCTGTAAATCCTCCGCAATTTTCTGAGCGGAGAACATGTTGTGAGTAACGACAAGCAGCGGTCTGTCTAGCTGCTGCTCCAGTGCTGCAAGAAAGACTTGGCGGGATGAGCCTGCAAGTCCAGACACCATCTGCTCCTTCATTCCTTTACTGAAGCCAGTTACTACGGATTTTAATTCTGAATCTTCTTTAAATAAATCAATTAGCGCTTTCAAAGTTTGAGGCACCTCATTTCTCAGCTACAGCATAGATATCCCTTATCACATCTCGCAGTATAACTTTATGATTTTCATGCACAAACAAGCCCTCCACAAAACAAATCTGTCTTATGGACGGCTAGTTTACATACATTACTGTAACGGATTGTTGACGAGATTTAGTTCAGGGTTACTGCTTAGCGCTTCATTGCAGTAATCACATACGAGATGAACGACGAGATCACCGTTTCCATCATACGTAATCATATCTTTACGTTCGTCAGCGGTCAAGGAATGCAAGCCCAGCTGATGCTCGGAAACTATTGAATTGTCAATCGTCCCCATATGTGATCTGCAATATTTGCAAATATAGTTTACAGCCATGTTATGCCTCCTGAAGGTCTTTTATAACCTTCAGTATGCCCAATTGCTTACAATCTATTACCCGTTATACTTCCCCATTGTATCCTCAAACGGATGAGTTAAGCTATATTCAATCGCATCACATGCATGATCAATCATAGCTGCCAGCTTATCCTGTTCATTTTTCGCAAATTTGCTTAATACATAATCAACAATAGCATATCCAGGCTCAGGACGAGAAATGCCCATGCGGACACGATTGAAGGTTTGTGTATTAAGATGTGCAATAAGTGATTTAATTCCGTTGTGGCCCCCTGCACTGCCTTGATAACGTAGGCGCAGCTTGCCAATTTCCGTATCGAGGTCATCGTAAACGATCATACCATCAGCAATATCCTGCTTGTAGTAATCGATAAACGCACGAACGGATTCACCGGATAAATTCATATAGGTCATTGGCTTAATTAAAGCAACCTTAACACCAGCGACGTTTCCTTCGCCGATTAGCGCCTTACACTTGCTCTGCGTTACAGAGATTCCCCAGCGACGCGCTAATTCATCGATCACCATAAAGCCGACATTATGTCTTGTTTTTTCATAGTTGGAGCCAGGGTTACCTAGGCCTACAATCCATTTCATGACAGGTTCTCCTTATTTGCTTTCCTTCTTTGCTCTAGCACGTGCACGAATTTTATCGGCATAAGCTGGTTTATTCTCCTGACGCTGGCGAGCGATAGCTAGGTCTCCTGCTGGTACATCCTTCGTAATGGTCGAGCCTGCAACAACATAAGCGCCTTCACCAACTTTAACTGGCGCAATCAAATTGACATTGCTGCCAATAAACGCATGATCACCAATTTCAGTCTTAAACTTATTAATACCGTCATAGTTGACCGTAATAGCGCCGCATCCGATATTAACCTCTTTACCAACGACTGCATCACCGACATAGCTTAGATGAGATACTTTACTGCCATCATCAAGCTGAGCATTTTTTAATTCTACAAAATCGCCAACCTTGCAATTTTTGCCGACTTTACTGCCCGGTCGCAAATAAGCAAACGGACCGATGCTGCTGCCATCGCCAACCTCGGCTTTGTCCAGCACTGAATGCTTAATAGACACGCCGCTGGCAATGATGCTGCTCGTAATGTCAGATTGAGCACCAATAACGCAATCCTCACCTATCACGGTGCTGCCCTTTAGCACAACGCCAGGATAAATTACGGTATCTGCACCAATCTCGACCCCTGACTCGATATACGTTGATGCTGGATCGATAATCGTAACACCGTTTACGAGATGCTGACGGTTAATACGCTCACGCATCAGGCGCTCTGCCTCTGCTAATGCAACGCGGTCATTAACGCCGATTGCCTCTGCTAGATCAGCTGTACAGTAGCCTTGAACGATCTCCCCTGCGTTTTTGAAGATAGAGATAACATCCGTCAAATAGTATTCGCCTTGTGCATTGTTGTTCGTAATTTTGCTTAATGCTTCAAATAGCTTTTTATTGTCAAAGCAATATGTGCCAGTATTGATTTCCTTAACCGCAGCTTCTTCAGCTGTGCAATCCTTCTGCTCCACAATGCGTTCTACAAATCCATCAGCATTGCGAATAATTCGGCCATATCCGGTTGGATCATCAAAGGAAGCAGTCAATATCGTTGCCGCTGCACCGCTTTGCTGGTGAAGCTGCAGCATTTGTTCTATCGTACTAGCCTTAACGAGCGGGGTATCCCCACAGATGACGATGGTCGTGCCTTCTTCCTTCCCAAGCAACGCTTCAGCCTGCTGGACAGCATGACCCGTTCCTAGCTGTTGCTCTTGCTTTGCGTATTGAGCTTGATCTCCGATATAGGCCATGACCTGCTCCGCACCGTGTCCTACGATAACGACGATCTTCTCACTGTTCACTTGCTTAACTGTATCGATCACATGTCCTACCATCGGCTTTCCACCAACCGAATGGAGCACCTTATATTGCTTAGATTTCATTCGTTTCCCCTGACCTGCAGCCAGTACAATAGACATTACTTTCATCGACTTACCCCTTCCTTAATACCATTCCTCAACTGAATATATCGTATTATACAAAAAAAGAAAAGAGAGCTTCAGCTCTCTTCTCCCCCTTGTAAAAACAGTAACCAGTACATCGGTTTTACACAACTTCTTCGATTGCAACCTCATCAGCTGCACGCTCATATTCTGCTAATACAGCAGATTGGATCTTTTCTCTTGTAGCAGAAGAGATAGGATGAGCGATATCGCGGAATTCTCCGTCTGGAGTACGCTTACTAGGCATAGCTACAAACATACCGTTGTTGCCATCGATTACACGAATATCATGAACGACAAATTCATTATCAATCGTGATTGATGCAATCGCCTTCATACGTCCTTCAGAGTTCACGCGGCGGAGTCTTACATCAGTAATTTGCATTGTGTTCACCACCTTTGTCTATTGGAGACTTGGTGTATAATTCCACATTTTGAAGCTAAATCCTTCTTGTTTTTTGACAATTTTGATACTTTTTTTAATTTTTTTTTCGCAACTTAAAAGTATTCTACTGCATTCGACATAATGCGCTGAAATCAAGGTTTATGCGACAAAAGCCAACAGATGCTATGCGCGATCGTAGCTGCGTTCAAAGGCTGTTGAAAGCAGCTAATCTACGCTAAAATAATTTCCTGGTACAACCTCGGCCTGTTTCATTTTCAGATCGACTGACGTTAGCTTTGCTAATGATACATAATCAGTTAATAAACGTTCATCGTTTTCAACTTCACCAGACTCTGCAAATACACCAACACCTGCAACCGTAGCATTGAATTCATGCAGTAAATCGATCATCCCTTGAATCGTTCCGCCGACTTTCATAAAGTCGTCGACAATAAGAACCCTTGATTGCTCCTTAAGCGCACGTCTTGCAAGCGACATCGTCTGAATTCGCTTTGTAGAACCAGATACGTAGTTGATGCTTACAGCGGAGCCTTCTGTCACTTTATTGTCGCGACGAACGATTACGACCGGAATATTCATGCATGCTGCCGTAGCATAAGCTAAAGGAATTCCTTTCGTCTCTACCGTCATCACAAGATCGACCTGTCGATCTGCGAATGCTGTCGCGAACATTTTTCCGACATCTGCTAGCAATTCCGGATGTCCAAGCAAATCCGTCATATATAAATAACCGCCTGGCAATACGCGATCAGGCTGCTGAAGATCTTCACAAACCTTTTGCATAATGCTTAATGAGGTTTCCTTAGGCATCATTGGTTTAAACATAACTCCGCCTGCAGCACCAGCTAATGTATGCAGCTGACCGATCCCCTCTTCCTCAAATACTTCCTTAATGATAGCAAGGTCTTCGCTAATCGAGGATTTAGCAGACTGATAGCGTTCTGCAAACGTAGTTAGTGAAATTAACGTATGGGGACGAGCAAGCAGGTACTGAGTCATTTCTACAAGCCGTGAACTACGCTTAAACTTTTTCAACGTATTCTCCCCCTCCTAAATCCGAATAATATAATGTCATTATTACATTTTTATACGGGTTTAATCAAGTGATTCCTTAATTAGGAGGTAAGCATACGAACAACATACACCTCTTTACAGTATCCACGAAGCCCATTATATATTCTAGATAGCTTTGCTTCCTTACTCACTAGACCAAATACAGTTGGCCCGCTTCCTGACATTAATACACCGTCGGCGCCTAATCGAATCATACTTTCCTTTAATTGCCGAACCTCAGGGTATAGATTTAACGTCACCTGCTCCAGCACATTGCCAAGCGAAGAGCACATTCCAGCGAACGATCCCGCTTCTAACGCAGCACGCATCGTTGCAACCGAAGGATGCTTGTCTACTTTGTTTACACGAAAACGACCATACACATCTGCTGTAGATACATTGATCGGCGGCTTCGCAAGCACGACCCAGCATTGAGGAGGATTTGCAATACGCTCCAGCTTCTCCCCTCGCCCCGTCGCAATCGCAGTACCTCCTGTTACACAGAACGGCACATCAGAGCCTAGCTCAGCGCCTAGCTGACACAGCTCCTCTTCCGAAATACCCAGCCCCCATAAACGATTAAGCCCACGCAATGTAGCTGCAGCATCGCTGCTCCCACCTGCTAAGCCAGCTGCGACCGGAATTTTTTTATCGAGATGGATATAGACACCCTGCTTTACACCATAACGCTCTTTAATAAGCTGAGCTGCTTGAAAGGCTAGATTTTTTTCATCAAGCGGTATGTAACCGACTTGCGAGCTAATAATAATTTGATCTCTCGATAATGGTTCCATCTCTAGACGATCCGCTAAATCAACCATCGTCATGATCATTTCAACCTCGTGGAAGCCATCCTCGCGCTTTCGTAATGCATCTAAAATTAAGTTAATTTTGGCTGGCGCTTTTTCGTATATTTTCATGAATCCTATTCACCCGTTCATTTTAGCATAGGTACATTATAGCAAACGAAAAGCAGAAAAGCTAAACAATGCTGCATCGTCAGCCTCGTTTAGCTTTTCGTCATTACTTATTCATATCGCGGGCTGCAGCTTCCTCAGCTATTTGAATGGCGCGCTTAACGATATTTCCGGCATCCTTAGCTTTTATGGCGCCCCAGCCTTCCTTCTCTACCGTATCTAGAATCCCGAGCTCACGAGCAATTTCCACTTTCAGCTGCTCAGACATTACTTTTCTTCTTCTGCCCATACGCTTATAGCCTCCTTAGATGAAACATAAGCTTAGTATGTACAGATGTAACCATAGCATGCTGGCAAAAAAATAAGACGCGAGCAATTCGCGTCTTCACTGTGTTACCAATTCTATACGTAATACGTCCGTTATTGTTGAAGATGTGCAATACGGATTTCTCCTTCATCATTGCAAACCGTCACTTCTACCGATTCCGTTAGTATATCCGCATAGCTATAAGACACGCGCTTGAACGCGTGCTGATCTTCATCGAGTTTGACGATGAAGACAGAAGGGTAGGTTTCTTCTAACGTGCCAGTACGTTCAACCGTCTTGCGACGACCACCATTTGCTTTAAGCATAATTCGTGATCCAACATGAGCTTCTAAGCTGCGTTTTATTTCCAATAGCGTATTTTTTGCCATCGATCTACCACCTCTTTCCTTGTCCATTATAACGGAAATTGAGGTGTTTGTCAAATAAGCAAAATATTATATCAGTAGCTCAGGTTTCTTGTCAACGGTTAATTCGCCCATTTCATCCAAAATTAATATTTTTTTATTATGCCATCGTTTTTTCTTCTTATACATACGATTTTGGTCGCGGATAACCGACACGATAACGGCCAAACGTTTCGATCCCGCCCACCCCATCTATACCGCTTATTGTACCGGATACAAGGTCAGGCAAATCTATAATGCTCTTCATCGGTGTGTAGCTCGCTTTGATCGCTACGTAAACCGGGTCTAATGCATGAATAAGTATTCTACCTGGTGAGCTTGCAAAATTCGCACCGGAGTGCAGCAGCGCTTCATAATGGGATTGACAGGCTCCAGCAACGACTACCAAACTGTCTCGATTGCGATCATATTCACGAGCTACTCTCACAGCATTAACAAAATTCTGAGAGTTTTTATAGCTGCTTAAGCTGGCTAGCTCAATGCCTTCGCGATTTTTAAGCACGCCGTCATGACCTGTGATGACAACAATGTCAGGCTGAACAACAGGAAGCAGACGAAGCAGCGCGTCAGCCATCTTCGACTCACTTACATAAAAGCCTTCTGCCGGCACCTTTGTCGCTTCGTACAGCTGCATGCTTTTTTTCAAATAATTCGCATCGCCATCCAGATGCAGCACCTTGCCTGGCCATTCAAAATACATGTCACTGTCAAGGGTATCCCGCCTACGCTGTCCATCTGAGCCAATGGACGCAGGCTCCTCTAGTGTTGTATTGATTTGTCTTAAAGCTTGATTGACCTTGTTACGCACTGCCATATAAGCGGCTTGGCTTGCTGCTTGGTCGTGAATCGATGCTAGGTCATGTCTTGGTGCATCTGCCAGCAGACGAAAATCTAACCCCTTTAGGATTACATAATCATTTTGCATCGCTTCGATTCGAAATAATACGTCTCCGCCATACGATTGACGAACAACTAAATCACCTTGCTTCATAGGCTAATCACCTCTTCATCTATCGTATGGATAGTGAAGAAAAATGGTGAGTCCTGACAAGCAAAAAAATATAGGGCGTTTTAAGCACGCCCTATATGACTAATCCTGAACGGGACAATGCCCCGCTTAGCGCTGCATATTCCTCAAGACTCAACGTCTCACCTCGACGAGAGGCATCGATATTTATAGACTCAAGCAGCTCAGACAGCTCAGCACGCTTATCCTTGCCTGTTAACGCAAGTAAATTATTCATTAACGTTTTACGTCGCTGTGCAAACGCGGATTGCACGACACGGAAAAAGAACGCCTCATCATCGACCTCTACGGCTGGACGATCACGCAGCGTTAGCTTAATAACAGCCGAATCGACATTGGGTTGCGGAATAAACACCGTATGTGGAACGATGCATACAATTTCCGTTGTACAGTAATACTGTACAGCTACGCTGAGGCTTCCATATTCTTTGCCGCCAGGCTTTGCTGCCATCCGCTGAGCGACTTCCTTTTGAATCATCACCACAATATGCTCTAATGGGAGTTTTTCCTCCAGCAGCTTCATCAGTATCGGAGTTGTCACATAATACGGTAAATTTGCAACGACGCTCACCTTGCTCACATCATCAAACTGCTCAGCAAAAAGCTCGCGTAAATTGACGTTTAATACATCGGCATGGATGACGCTTACGTGAGACTCGTCCTCTAGTATTTCAGTTAAGATTGGAATGAGTCGCTGATCAATCTCAACAGCAGTAACTTTACCTGCTTCCTCTGCAAGTCGCTGGGTTAGCGCGCCGATGCCGGGACCGATTTCCAGCGCTCCCTTTTCCTTCGTTAGCTCTGCCGCACCTACAATACGATTCAATATATTGCCGTCAATTAAAAAGTTTTGACCCAAGCTTTTTTTGAAAGAAAAGCCATGCCTTTGAATAATTTCTTTCGTGCGCTTAGGTGTCGATACCTCGATTTGCTTCATTACTCGTTTTCCTCCAGCCTATAGCCTAATTGATCTACTGCAGCATAAAACTCTTCTCTTGTAATATTAAAGCTCGTACAGCGCTTATAAAACTGCTTTCCGTTGGCATAGCCGATGCCGAGCAGCTTCCCAAGCTCTAATCGACGCTCTGCCGCATTAGGGTGAACGAGCAGGCCTGCCTGCATCAAGTCCTCCAACGCAATCTCGCCCCGGATCGTAGCCGTCTCTGTACGCAGCTCGGCAAGTGCTTGACGAATTGCCTCAGGGCTCGCATTTTCAATACCGATGTCGCCTTTATAGGATGCCTTCTCCTGCGGTAGAAAGGCATGCTTGCATCCTGGAGCTACACCTGCCACGATTTTGCGAATTCGCTCGCCCGCATGATCGGGGTCTGTAAAGATAATAATGCCCCTTCGTTCGTTGGCAAGCTTAATTCGAGCAAGCACCTCTTTACCTATCGCAGATCCATTTGTTTCTATCGTATCGGCCTCAACAGCACGTTTTATCGCTACTGTGTCATCTTTCCCCTCGACGACGATGACCTCTTTAATCAAACTGATTTCCACCCTTCATACGAATAACGATGTTCCTGATAACTACATCTAGTATAGCCGATATTGACCCTCAACAAAAATAAAAGAAGAGGCCTAGGCCTCTTCCTTTATTCATCCGGTTATTTCGATAAGTGAATACGGTTAGCTCGCCTTTGGCTTGTTAGGGCCGATAACATAAACCGTAACCCCTTTTTTCTTACCAAACTTCGTCGCTACATCGACATCATCGAAATAAACATCAATTTTATTACCTTTTATTGCGCCACCCTTATCCTCAGCTCTTCGTAGGCCTACACCTTCGATGTAAACCCACCAGCCCATCGGGATAACAGAAGTATCCACAGCAATCGTACGCCCTTCTTCAACCTTGCTGCCTGATGCAGTAATGCCGTAGCCTTTATCGCCTACATCCTTGCCAGTTGATTCAGGTCCTGCCGTGTAAGCCGTCAGCGTAACGTTCTTTAAGACCTCAGAAGCCTTAAACTGATAATCGCCAACCGATACCGTTTTGTTAGAGCTACTGCTGTTTGCCAGCGTAGTGATCGCTGGTTTCGCTTTTGCAGTACCTAGTGCGACGATCTGATCGATCGCTTCTGTCTTCACGGTTTCCTGCACAACTTCTTTCGATACGAGCACACCATCTTCATAGCGCTGCTCTACTTGTTCAACAACTACACCGACTTGACCTGGCTGCACAACCTTCTCTGTGCCCTTATCCAAGGCCTTGTCTTCCTTCTTCACAATAGAGAAAGGTACTGTCTTTTCTTGCGACGTAACCTTCGTTTCAACACGAACAATTTTGATTGTATCGTTAGCCTCCAGCTCAGCAGTTAGTGGAGGATCTATTTTATCTTGACTGCGAATCGATATATTCAAATTCTCGATCGCTGCCTGCACCGTTTTCTCCGTTGTGTATACTTTAGACGATTTTCCGTCTGCTATTACATTGATCGGCATTGCATAATTAATCTCGATTACATCACCATTTTTTATTGGCGCACGAAGTGGTGCTGAGATTTCGTCATGCGGCCCAACCGTAATAGCTTGTTCATCCAGTAGGCGTTGCAGGACCCATTGTTTAGTTGTCACAACAGTTTCTTGTCCATTCACTACTACGGAGACGTTTTTTTCATTCGTCCCGTACAACAACACCAAAAACATGAAAGTCATAGCGATTGAGATTGCAATACTTAACATAATCAAACGCAAGTTTCCATGCTTCCATCGCATTGCGAAAGTCATGCTGGATGATCGTTTGCCATGGGTGTCCTTGTCTGGAATTAATCCCACTTCATCGGTCCTCCTTCATAGCCCCGCCGCCAAGTGTTACGCATGTTACAACTGACGCGACTATAACCTATATGGCGTGCTTTGCACGCTTCCAGTTTAGCTTCATCCTCCTCAATACTATCTCTATGAGCTCTATCTCTCTTTTATGCAAAATCAATAGAACAGGAAGTAATGACTGTGAGCGATCATGTCCCTCCTCGAAATCGAATATGGAGTAAGAAATGCAAATGATTAAAACTGGAAATTCAATACAGAGTGTAAAGTTCTGAAATGAATCATACCTTGTTCACGGTGGACTTGTAAAGACACGATAAAATGCGATTTTCAAGAAAAAACTAGGTTTCTTCCGAAAATTATATTAAATTTAGCGAGTAAAATCAGTTTTTTCGTACGAAAGGTCTTTATTTCTTCCGATTGTAGCGGTTTCTACATAATTCGGAAACATTTTTTACCATTTTGCATAGTAATCGTCGCTAGTTCCTCAAGTGAAATTTCCTTTATTTGTGCTGCTGACTCAGCGACAAGCGACACATATGCAGACTCATTTCGCTTTCCACGATATGGATGAGGTGTAAGATATGGACAATCCGTTTCGATCAATAATCGGTCGAGTGGAACGTTTTTCAGCACCTCTTTTGGAACTCTAGCATTCTTAAAAGTAATAGGCCCCCCGAATGAGATATAGAAGTTCATATCTAGACACTGTTTTGCTGTTTCCCAGCTACCAGAAAAGCAGTGCATAATCCCTCCAACTTCTTCAGCTCCCTCTTCTTGAAGAATGCGGACGATATCCTGATGAGCATCTCGATTGTGAATAATGATCGGCTTATTCACCTTTTTTGCAAGACGAATTTGCTTCCGAAACACTTGATGCTGAATGTCCTTAGGCGAAGTGTCCCAATGATAATCAAGACCGATCTCACCAATCGCCACCACTTTCGGATGTGAGCAAAGTGACTCGATCCACTCAAGATCTCCTTCCTGCATATGAATACTTTCAACGGGATGCCAGCCAACTGCAGCATAGATCCAATCATACTTCTCAGCTAAAGCCATTGTTGTCGGAATCGTTTGTCGATCAAACCCGATATTTACAATGAGCTCCACCCCAGCTTCCTTCGCCCTTGCAATCATCTCGTCGCGATCCTCGTCATATTGTGACGCATCTAAATGTGCGTGAGTGTCGAATAACTTAACCATATGTATGCTACTCCTCATCATGTATGTTAAAAATTTGTTTAATATTAGCACTTAACCGATGACGTTGTCTAATTAGCTTCTCTTCTGGGTAATACAGATGGTAACGCCCTTGATGCAAACCGCTAATTGAGGAAACAATGTCTGAACGTGTTGCAATTTCTGATAATGATCCATCTTTTTCTAGCAGCATAATCGGGGCCTTTTCCTTGCCGTCCATTGATGCTTTCTCCGTTCGATATACGTCATAAGGTCGATCAAAAGGATAGTCAATTTCCATATAGTATTCTGGATCAAGCCCAAGCTCTGAAAACGCTTTTTCAATCTCATCAAGCGACTCAGCAGATATTTCCTCGAACGTTATATATTGATATAGCTTTCGATTCATGAAACGATAACAAAGCTCTGCCAACAGCTCATCTGATTCTTGCTGCCAGCGGCTGAATGTGTACTGAACTAACGACTCATCTAGACTTAAATAACCATCCAGCGATAAGTTTCCTTCTATTAAAGAACCGATGGCTGGCTCCATCCATTGAAAGGAGTATCCTGTCGCATGAAGCTGCTTCGCTCTTTTAAATATTTGTCGCAATATAATCTCTGAGCTTCGTGTTACGGGATGGAAATATACTTGCCAATACATTTGATAACGCGACATTAAATAATGCTCCACGGCATGCATGCCACTTTCCTTCACAACAATCGTGCCTTGATGTGGCCGAAGCACACGCAGAATCCGCTCCAAATCAAAGTTGCCGTAATCTGTCCCAGTAAAATAAGCATCCCTAAGCAGATAATCCATCCGATCTGCATCCAGCTGGCTCGAAATTAAGCTTACTACAATAGACTGGCTGTACGTCTTTTGAATCACCTCTGCAACCTGCTGCGGAAGTGTCGGAGAAGCTGCTGATAATATGCGATGAATCTCTGTGTCTCCTAGCAAGATATTCACGGTCCATTCCTCGTGATCCGTTCCAAATATTTCTTCAATAGAATGAGAGAATGGAGCATGACCGATATCGTGCAGTAATGCTGCGCACAACGCGACCATTCGTTCTTCCTTAGGCCAGTCTGGATAATGATGACGTTCAAACTGCGAAATAATTCTACGGGTGATCTCATATACGCCCAGTGAGTGAGAGAATCGACTATGCTCAGCTCCATGGAATGTTAGATAGGTCGTACCTAGCTGCCTAATTCGGCGCAGACGTTGAAACTCGGAGCTATTAATCAAATTCCAGATTAATTTGTCCTGCACATAGACATAGCTATGAACAGGGTCCTTAAACACCTTTTCTTCCCGCAGCATACTCAATTTATACTCCCCCTTTATTCAAGGTTTTGTCACATTTAAAGATTTTTGTCGAAGAATGTCGTTTTACAGTTTCCAAAAAGTCGCATTTGTTGTATTCTATTACAAGGAGAATTGCAGCTTAATACTATTAATCGTTGTAAAATAAGCAGTTTAATATGAAAAAATAATATTGACTGGTTTGGTAAGAGTTGGTATTATTAATTTAAATTAACACGAACATTGTCGAATAATGACAAAGTTCAAAAGGTGAGAGGACGATTTTTTATGATGAAATCAACTGGTATTGTTCGTAAAGTAGATGAATTAGGTCGTGTCGTTATTCCTATCGAGCTACGCCGTACATTAGGTATTGGCGAGAAGGATGCTCTAGAGATTTATGTAGACGGTGAGCGCATCATGCTTAAAAAGTATGAGCCTGCTTGTATCTTCTGTGGCAACGCTGAAAACGTTTCTTACTTCAAAGGAAAAATTGTTTGCCAAAATTGTCTATCAGAAATGCCTTCTCCTGTGACAAAATAAAAAAAATAAGGTATACTATACTTATCGACTTGTTAATTCTAACCTTTTTATACTCCTTGATGCCTTCCTGGACATATTATGCCAGGAAGGTCTTTTTTTATCGATTGATTTCGTTATAGACATCTCGCTTAGAAATACTTCGATCTAACGCTGTCTGTTTCATGGCAGCTTTACGTGGCATCGATGCTTCATAATAGCTGACATGCTCCTCTATACTCATCTTCTGCCACCAAGCATTTGCTTCCTGCTTAAGCTGCTCTGCACCTTCCTCATCTAATCCTTCTACGACTATGCAGAACTCTCCTAATGGCTGATACTCCTCAAAGTGGGCAAGAAGCTCTGTGAAACGGCCTCTTAGCATTTCTTCATGTTTTTTAGTAAGCTCACGTGATATCGAAGCTTGACGATCTCCCCAGCTATCTAACATAGCCTCTAATGTTTTTTTTATGCGATGCGGTGATTCATAAAATATAATGCTTTCTCGATAGTTTTTATACTGCTCAAGCAGCTGCTGTGTTGCTTTTTTGTCTCTTGGCAAAAAGCCAATAAACGTAAAGCGATCAGTCGATAGGCCAGATACAATTAAAGAAGAAAGCGCTGCATTCGCCCCAGGAATTGGAACAACGGCAATTTCTTGCTCTATAGCCATTCGTGCCAGATCCGCACCAGGGTCAGATATAGCAGGCATTCCAGCGTCGCTAACTAATGCGATATGCTTTCCTTCTATTAAAAGCTTAATAAGCTCTGGTCCACTAGCTTCCTTGTTGTGCTCGTGATAGCTAACGAGTCTTGTTTTAATATCAAAATGCGTCAATAGCTTGCGTGTATTGCGTGTATCCTCAGCAGCAATAATATCTACTTCCTTGAGCATGCGCAGGGCGCGCATTGTAATATCCTCAAGATTACCTATTGGTGTGGCAACTAAATACAATGTGCCTGATGCTCGTTCGTCCTGATAGCTTTTTTGAATGTTCATATGATTTGTTCTCCCGCTTCATTATATACAATTAATGGAGGTAGTACGCGCAGATCTGGCTTTCCGTCACGGCATGCTTCAATAAGAACCATATTGGCCTCACCTTGTTGCTTCGGATGGACAAACTGCACAATCTTAGGCTCAATCTTCCACTTGCGCAATGCTTCGATAATATCGGCTAATCGTGATGGACGATGAACGATAAATATTTTCCCTCCTGGACGCAACAGCTTGCAGGTTGCCTTCGCAATATCCTCAATCGTACACATGACCTCATGTCTTGCAATCGCATAATGCTCATTCACATTTTTATCACCAGCAGCAGGTCTCATATATGGAGGATTTACGGTTATTGCATCATATATTCCATTGCCCGCTTCAATTGCATACTGCCTTAAATCTGCTTCGATGACTTGAATTTGGTGCTCTAGCTTATTCATTGTGACATTTCTTCTAGCCATATCAGCAAGCCTTGGCTGTATCTCGATTGCATCAATAGCTGCCTCTGTTTTATCCGAGCATAGCAACGCAATCACGCCGTTGCCCGTGCAAAAATCAGCCACTCGTCCTTGCTTAGGCAGCTTAGCGAAGCGCGAAAGCAGCACTGCATCGAGTGAAAAGCTAAAGACATCTCTACTCTGTATAATATGAAGTCCTGAATCCGTTAACAGATCATCAATACGCTCGTCATCGTTAAGTATAACATCGTTACTCTTGCTCAAGCCTTTCGCTCCCCACACCATTAATTTCGAAAAAAAGCCGCCCTTATCAATATAAGGGGCGGCCTTAACAGTTTACTATTTATTAAGGAAAGATAAGCAGAATAAGCAATCTCCCTCAGTACGAAGATGTCCATAATACACATTGCATATATGAAAGCCTTCATAATAAAGCTTAGCAAGATTATCATGACCTTCACCTGGCTCATCAGCAGGTTGTTCTTGCGGTAAAGCCTCGTCATGCACCTGAGAGAGTGGCTCGGATTTTGGACTTGAGCGTTGTTCTTCTTGCTCACGTTCAAATTTCAAAATTCCTCTTAGCTGCTCATTCTCCTGTGTAAGACGTTGATTTTCCTCAAGCAAGGCTACAACCCTCTGCTTTAACAAGCCAAGATCTTGATTCATTGCTTCAGCTCGAGCTTCAAGCTCTGTCATTTGTACGAATATATCCTTCATCTCTAAGTCTCCACCCCAGAGTTACATGCTAAGCTACAACTGTATTTTATTTTGTAACAACATCATCCAAAGAAAGCTCCTTTGGCTTCCCTGGTATATCAAACAATTGAACGAAGACGGTTTTGGTTGAAGCATTGATTCCTGTTACTTTACCTTCACCAAGTGACGTAATGACAAGCTTACCAACTGTCGGCATTTCTTCACGTACACTTTCATAGTTATCATGCTCGAATTTCAAGCAGCACATTAATCGTCCACACAAACCCGATATTTTAGTAGGATTAAGAGATAAGTTCTGATCCTTGGCCATTTTAATGGATACTGGCTCAAAGTCACCTAACCAGGAGGAGCAGCATAATACGCGTCCACACGGGCCTATTCCTCCAAGCATTTTCGCTTCATCGCGCACACCAATTTGGCGCAGCTCAATTCTCGTACGGAAGACACTTGCTAAATCCTTTACGAGCTCACGAAAATCTACTCTTCCCTCCGCTGTGAAATAAAAGATGATTTTATTGCGGTCAAAGGTAAATTCTACATCTACAAGCTTCATGCGCAGCTGGTGATGTTGGATTTTTTCCAGACATGTCGTAAACGCTTGTGACGCGGCACTACGGTTTTCATCGACCACCTGTGCATCCGTCTCATTTGCGATCCGAATCACACGCTTAAGCGGCAATACGACATCCTCTTCACCAACCTGCTTTTGACCAATTACTACTTTTCCGTATTCTATACCGCGAGCTGTCTCAACAATAACGTGTTGTTCCTTCTCTACGGGATGATCTACAGGGTCAAAGTAGTAGATTTTGCCCGCCTTCTTAAAGCGAACACCTATAACATTATACAAGGATTAGCCCTCCTGTAATTTTACCAAAAGTTGCTCAATAGAAAGTTGGGGCGTCACGTTTGCTTTAATACGCTTGTCCGCTTCAAGAATATGCTCCATACAGGAAACCCATCCAGCGAAAGAGCGTGAGAAAGCATGTGCGCTGATCCATTCCAATTGATCAATAAAAACTAGGTTTTCTTGTCTCCCAGCTTGGAATTGTGTCATATCCTTAAACCACAGCAATAACAGCTGCAGAACAAGCTCAATTTGATCAGCATATTCTCCTTTAAATAGCTTTTGAGCTGCTGTCAGCATAGCTGTAGTATATGTTGTTATGCTTTCCTTCCCTAATTGTATCACTAGCGTTCTGATTTCTGCAAACCCATTCTTTTCAAGTATGGCTCGCGCTCCATCAATACCAGAGCTTAGTTGTACAGCTGCCCTAGCTAGTGTTGGAGACGCCCCTTCCATTGTAAGCTGCTCTAGCATAAGCTCAGGCGATAACGGGGTAAAGGGCACGTTCATCGTCCGCGAGCGGATTGTTGGCAGAACGGCTTGTACATTGCTTGTAATGAGCAGGGCAACTACTGGTGAAACGGGCTCCTCTAAAAATTTAAGCAGGCTGTTTGCCGCTTGAATCGTCATTTTCTCAGCCTGCTCAATAATATATACCATTCGACCACTCGTCGTTTTACGATAGGATAAATCCCGCTGCAGCTGACGAATTTGATCTATTTTAATGGACTGGCCTTCAGGCGCAATAGTTCGCAAATCCTGTTGATTGCCATTCTCAAACTTGCGGCATTGTGCACATTGATTGCATGCCTCGCCTTCATTAGGCTGCTCACAAAAAATTGCTTTGGCAAAGGCAAGGGCACAAGCAAGCTTTCCAGTTCCTGAGGGCCCTTCAAACAAATAAGCATGCGAGATGCGCTTCTGCATTAAAGCATTGTTCAAAATACGCTTCGCTTTCCATTGATGCTCTAAGGTTTCCTCAGTTTTCATTCTGTACTCCTTCAATTAAAAAACTAAATTTATTAAAATGCCTCTAATTTCGCCTAACGTATGCAGGAGCTCGATACGTCCTTCCTCTGTCTCCAGCATCTCCTCCGCAAGCAAAACGAGCTTCTCATCTACTTCCTCAAGCAGCTTGTATCGTTTAACACGGCCTCTGCGGTCAAAGCCTCTGACCTCTTTCAGACCGATGCCTCTTCTCAATGTATCCTCGAGAAATTGCTTCACCATTTGGCGATACAGCTTTAGTTCTCGTACAGTCATATGGCGAGCTAGACGATCGCCCTGTTCTTGTATGCTTTGAATTTTCTGCTTCAGCTCACTAACGGAATGAGCGTGATCCTTTTGGGCCAGCATATCAGAAAATTGACTTGATGACACCTGCTTTGAGACCGTTCCACTTGCTGCACGACTTTGACCAAGTGGTCTAAAGCTTTGATCTACCCTCATTACTTATCACTTCCACATTAAAAATGTTCAAATCGTTCAACAGGAACAACGAATACTGTCGCTCCGCCTACCTGTACCTCTACCGGGAATGGAATATATGAATCGGTTGCTCCGCCCATTGGAGAAACAGGCGTTACTAATTGATCGCGTACTTTACAGTTGTTGCTAATGACTTGGAATACTTCATGCACTCGTTCATCTTCAACACCTATCATAAAGGTCGTATTACCTGCGCGTAAAAAACCACCTGTACTTGCCAGCTTTGTCGCACGAAATCCTTCTTTCACAAGCGCATTAGAAAGACGGTTGCTATCCTTATCCTGTATTACTGCAATCACCAGTTTCATTATATTCCTCCTCTTATTCATATTTTTGAAACGAAGGTTAATTCTTCTATATATAATATTGTGAAACCGTTTGTATGTGTAACATTTAGACGTTTATATATGAATTTCCTTCTATTGAACTCATTATATTATTTGTTAGCTAGTTCGTCCATGTTGTGATGCTAATTAAACATTATTCCCCAAATATTGATCAAACACACGCTTGACCTCTTCAAACACGGCATTGAGCTGCTCATTCGCATTAATTTTAACGATACGCTCTGGGAATCTATTCACCACTTCTAAGTATCCTTCCCTTACTTTATGATGAAAGGAAAGCGATTCGAGGTCTAGCCGGTTAACCTCTCTATTCTCATTTTCCCGAATACGCTGAAGCCCTATTTCAGGGTCCACATCGAGATACAAAGTTAAGTCTGGAAACATACCATCAACGGCGAATTCGTTAATCGACAAAATTTCATCTATTCCTAGCCCTCTTGCATGACCTTGGTAAGCAAGACTGCTATCAATAAAGCGATCGCAAATTATTGTTTTCCCATCCTGAAGCGAGGGTGAAATTTTTTCTATGTAATGCTGTCGTCTCGCTGCTGCATATAACAACGCTTCCGTACGACCGTCCATCATTGTATTATTTTTATCCAATATAACGGATCGAATTTGCTCCGCAATCGCTATTCCTCCAGGCTCACGTGACGTAATGACTTCAAGCCCTTTGGAGCTGAGATATTGTGCTGCCATCTCTACGATCGATGACTTGCCAGCACCTTCATTACCCTCTAAGGTAATAAAATAACCCTTTTTCATTTATATGGTCCCCGATCATTATAATTAATCATATTGCTTTACTTACTTCTTTACTTACTTCTTTACTTATTATAACAAAAAGCCTCCACACGTAGGCATTTGTTTTATCCTATTATAAACAGTACCCTGCTAGTACATAATCAAGCTGCTCTGCAGGGCACCCTTCTAATCGTTTAATAAATATACTTTTAGCTTTAGTTCATTTAGCGAATGATTGCCTTGGAATTTTGCGCCTGCTACTATATAGCGTTGAAGCTCATCTATATGTGCTGCTGTAATCCATTCTCCTTCATATAATAGCGGTATGCCCGGAGGATAGGGCACAACGAGCTCTGCGCAGCGTTTTCCT
Organism: Paenibacillus sp. FSL W7-1287; assembly: GCF_038004245.1. Classification (NCBI taxonomy): domain Bacteria; kingdom Bacillati; phylum Bacillota; class Bacilli; order Caryophanales; family Paenibacillaceae; genus Paenibacillus; species Paenibacillus sp. FSL W7-1287. Next base: position 485,028 of record NZ_JBBORD010000001.1, read on the forward strand.
ATAGCCAGTTGAAGTGATACGACCTCCGTTGATCTCGAGCCTGGACTTATCCGGCTAAATGCTACAGGCGTACTTACTGCTAGCTGTCCATCGGAGCTATACGTGTTTACTGAGTAGTTTAAAGCAGGCTGAGCTGCTGAGAGCTTCTCCTCATTTATTTTTTCTAAGGCATGCTTAACCTTGATTAGCTCTTCCTCAGTCAATGCCATATGCAGTATGAGCACCGCATAACGTGTTGTAGCCATCTCAACCCAAACACCGTTGTCTTCTAGCCTTTGCTGCAGCGCATAGCCGCTAAGGGCATGTGTCGTATCGTATAGCAGCAGTCGGTACGGATCCTGACGGTAATCGCTACTGTCAGGTAACTCTGCAATGGCGAATCTCGTATGTTCGCTAATCCAATAGATTAAGTGTTCACGTAACGCATAGGTTTGTCCAAACCACTGTTCACCGTAATGCTCTAGCGTTGCTCGTGCCAGATCTAAGCTACTCATAATTAGGTAAGAGGGACTTGAGCTTTGCACGATAGCAAGCTGCTGCTGTAAGCGTTCCTTATCTAGATAAGGCCCCTGAATGTGCAGCATTGCCCCCATCGTCAATGCTGGTAACGTTTTATGAGCGGACTGAACGACACCGTCAGCACCACTGGTCAGAGCCGATGGTGGGCTGTGTGGAGCAAAGCCATAATGTGCACCATGCGCTTCATCAACTAGTAAAGGAATATGATAACGATGAACAAGCTCTACATAGGGTGTCAAATCTGCACTTAATCCGTAATAGTTAGGATTCGTTAAAAAGACTGCTTTTGCTTCTGGGTATTGCTGTAAGGCTTTAGCAATGGTTGTCAGGCTTGGAATGACTGATAGCTCGGTGTGAGGCTCTAGCTCAGCTTGCACGAATACTACCCTAGCGCCTGCCAGCTTACAGCCGTTAATAACTGATTTATGTACATTACGCTGAACAATGATGATATCATCGGTCTCGCATATAGAGAGAATTAGAGCTAAATTACCTGCTGTACTCCCACCAACTAGAAAAAAACTATGCTCACTCTGATAGAGTCTCGCGGCAAGCTGTTGTGCTTCGGCTATCATTCCTTGAGGATCGTGTAAATCATCGGTATGGGATAGCTCTGTTATATCTAGCTGGGCGATTTGAGATAACATTCGTAGATGCTGCTCCATTTGTGCAGATAGCGTGTCTTCTTTATGCAGCATACGATAAACCATGCCATTGCGATGTCCCGGGACATGAAATGATGTCGGTCCATTAGAAGTGAATTGAAGCAATTGATTGGTGATTGGAGTATTCCACTCTGGACGATTCACCATATCCATCTCCTTTTACGTGTTTTAAACATTTTACTATAAATAAAAAACGACTGATACCATTCAGTCGTTTTTACGCATTTGCATTCGGTTCATAAAATATAGTTTTCATCCTCGATACAAAAAAAGGATAGCGTTCATCCTTCACATCGATTTTAACGATCTCCTGCTCACAACTAGAGCAGATGAAGCTCTTTACAATATGAAGGCCAGCAGCGCTTGTATTGCCGCATATTGTACAGCTGCTTTGCTCTTTTGAATTCATAGCATTCGTATTCATCGCTTTCCCACCTTTACTTCCCTGTTTACAATAGTATGCCTTCTATTCTATGAAAATATACCGATCATTTTCAATACTTATACATATGCCCGGTCATTGCATTTGGTGCATGTTCATCATATCAATAACTGCGATTCCTTATCCGATATATAATGGTATGAATGTTTAAAGGAGCAGGTTAAACTATGAAACAAACGCTTACCGATCATCCAACAGCAACGATCTATCAATATAAGCATGTTAAACGTATCCTCATACGCAACGAATTGCTCGTTAGTTATCTACTGAGTGCATTAATTGTAGTCGCCTTTCAATACTTGTATTACGACATGTATGGTCTATTCTCTACGTTGATAGGCTTTGTTGCGTTACAGGTGCTTCATTTTCTAATTATGTGGCTTACCTTTATCACTGTCCACCAAGCAGCGGATCGTAAATGGAAGTGGACCATTATTCCCCCGTGGACAGGATTCATACCAGCTAACGATATTAGCTTCTCTGTATTTCGCCGAGTCCATAACCAAATGTTCTGGCTGGGAATTATCGTTATAGGCGTCATTCAACCATGGCTACCAACGTCAATTAGCATTAGTCTATTTGTTTGGCATATTTGGCTTCTAGCTCCTCGTTTATTAATTAATTTGAGGTTGCGCAAATTGTCTAAAAAGAAGCATACTGGCATTCTCCGTATCCAAAACAAAGAGGTCAACTTATTTCAGCCTTAATCAACCTCTTACACCTATAAAATAAAGAAGAGGACTCCTATTTAAAGTGGTACCTATGTCAAGGACACAGTAAAAAAAAGAGATTACGCAACTAAGAGATGGTTTCTGTATTGTACAGGAGCCATCCTTTTTAAATTCCATTGGTAACGATAATTGTTGTAATAGACGATGTAATGATCGATTTTCGCTTTAAGTTCATCCAGAGTTTGGACAGATTCAAAGTTCACTTCATCTTTAAAATGACCGAAAAATGATTCCTGAGGCGCATTGTCCCAACAGTTTCCTCGGCGTGACATCGATTGATCTAAATTGTGTTTCTTTAGTAGTTTTTGATATTTCGGGCTTGTATAATGAAATCCTTGATCTGAATGAATAAAAGCCTTTGGGTGGAGTTTGACTTTCTTATTGCGTACTAACCTTTCAATCGTTTTTGTTGCAATGTCTAATGTGATTCGGTCCGAGACATGATAAGCTAATATTTCGTTGGTAGAGCCATCTTTTATGGTCGACAAATAAGCCATACACTTTCCGTTATACGGCAAATAGGTGATATCCGTTAAAAGTACTTTCCCAGGGACACCTTGTTTAAACTCTCGGTTTAATTTATTTGACACAACACGATGTTCTTTCGTTGCTCTTGCTATTTGTTTATAAGGATTTGGTCTGCGGTGAGGACAGACAATCCCGTACTTCTGCATGATGCGTTGGATCTTTTTACGGCTCATAACACACTTGTAATCCTGTTCAAGCGTCATCTTGATTGAACGTGAGCCCTTTTTATAACCACGCCGATTAAAGGCTCTTAAAATCAAATCTCGTGCTTCTAAATCCTTCTGTTCCTTAATTACTCGCGTATCTCGCGCTTTTAAGAAGCTGTAATAGCCTGAACGAGAAACATTTAATAGTTCGCAAAAATAGGTTACCATGCGTTCAAATGGAAACGTAGTGAGTGTGTCTGAAAGTAATTGAAAAATCTTATTTGTGCTTATTTTTTGGCCTTCGTTTAGTAGCCTCCTTTCTGTCGCTTCGAGCTTTTTTAGCAGCTCTATCTGCCCTTCCAATAGCTGAATACGTGCAGCCTGTCTTTCCATTATTTCAGCCATTGTTAATTCACGCTTTAATGGTCTACCTGATCCAGACTTTCGTGTATCCGTTAACCCGATTAAACCATTCTTTTCATACGCTTTTCGCCAACGTGATGAAGATTGTTCAATTCGTTTGATACCAATCATTTTTTCATCAAATCCGTATTCCTTGAAGATTTGTCTTGGTGTTTTCCCGGTTAAGTATTCATCGATAAACTTACTTTTGAATGCATCTGTATACGTAATGGTACGTTCACTAACTTGTTGTACATTTGGATTCTTTTGAAGTAGCTGTACATCTTTGGGTGAAAATAATAGTTTACTCATAGTAGCCTCTAGTCCTCGTCCTCTAATCTTAATTTCTAGTATATAAAAAAACCTGTAGTTCGCACACTCTTTTTCAAGTGTCTTAACTACAGGTACCATTCTAATTGGAATCCTCTTCTTTTGCTTTGATTTATTTTACAGTAACGCGAATCGTTGTACTTTTTCCACCGTAGGTAGCTTTAATCGTCGCAGAGCCCTTGCTAACTGCTGTTATTTTACCGTCTTTAACGGTTGCTACACTAGCCTTGGACGTTGTCCATACCGCCTCTTCCGTTACAACTACTGGGCTTCCAGTCGTGTAATTAGCTGTAAGCTTTACTGTGAAGGTTCCTCCAGGCGAAAGCTTAGCAGATCTATCTGATAGTGATAAGTTTTTCAGCTTTGGAGATACGATGACGGGTACATTAATTGTATTGCCTTGATACGATCCCGTTATCACAGTATTTCCAACCGTTAGCGCTTTTACCGTATTACCTCTGATCGAAGCTATATTTGTCGATAGAGAACTCCAATCTATCTTAGAGTTGAGTACTACAGATCTACCATCCTTATAATAACCCGTTACTTTAATGGACTTCGATCTGTTCGGATATAACTCTAAAACCTCAGGCTCAACCACAAACTTTACAACTTCTTCTTCAATTCTCACTTTGATCGACGTTGACTTATTCAGATACGATGCCGTTAATGTGACCGTTGAAGCCTCAAGACCCTTCATTGTATCGGGCTTTAGTATAAGGTTTTCACTAGAAGCTTTCCATTTTACTTTATCAGATACATCTTCTTCATCACCATCTACATTGATAACCGTTACAGACGGGTAAGCTACATCTTTTCCGATAACAATATTTAGGTTTGAAGCATCCGCAACTAACTTAAGCGGTTTAGCGTGTGTAACTAATTTTACTTCATCCTCATAGTTTTTAATTTTAGCGGTGAGGACCGTTTCACCAATTTCCTTTGCTTGCCACTTTCCATCCTTAATGACAGCAATACTTTCATCCTTAGCAGACCACTGTACAAGCTTAGAAACGTCAATCTTTGAACCATCGAACAATTTGCCAGTTACAGTTGGGAGCTTTTCACTGCTATTTACAAACCCATCAATCGTCTCACTATCGATGCTAAGGTCCGTAATACTAGGATATACAGTAACGGTAACACTGCGGCTTAAACCTTTATACGAAGCAGTAATTTTCGTTGTACCGACCGCCTTAGGTGTTACTACTCCATTGTATACAGTAGCAACAACAACATCCGAGGAGCTCCATTCTGCTAAGTTCGTTGCAACATATGAAACATTAGAGTTATGCAATACCTCAGCTTGAATTTGCAATGGGTTGTCCTGTAGGAACATATGATACTCATTTTCAGGCGATAATCTTATCGATTGATAGGCGGTGCGCACGACCACCTCAGTAGTTTTAGTTACACCCTTATGCGTCACACTGATTGTTGTTTTACCAGTACCTATCGGTCTAACGAATCCATGTTCAACAGTAGCGACTTTAGGATTGGCACTTGTCCAAGTTGCATCGTCCGTAACGTCTACTGTGCCGCCTGCTTTAAGTGTTGCTACCGCTTGAAGCTTGTAATCATCTTGGCCAACTTCCAGCTCTAATTGATTGCTTGGCGAAATCGCTATGGACTTGTATGGCGAAGATACGTTCACAGTGATGGAATCTGACTTACCTTTTAGCTTAGCTGTTATGGTAGCTGTCCCTGTTCCCATTAATGTAACCGTGCCCTCATCTACAGTAGCAACGGAGGCATTGGACGTTGTCCAAGTAGCTTCCGATGTAATGTCTTCCACATTTGAGTTTTTAGTTCCATTCAGTGTATATGTAAAGGATTGGCCGAGCTCTCCTTGCACTTTTGAAGGAGCAGCTTCATTATTATTCATAATTGTTACGCTGTCATATAAATAATCTGAGGTCGCTCTTATCGATACTTTATAGTCTTTATAGGTCGCACTAATGAGAGCAGATCCTTTGCCGACACCCGTAATTACCCCTTTATCAACCTTAACGTAGTTTGTATTAGATGACTTCCAAGTTACCGCTGAAGTGACAACTTTTTTTGATGTTGATCCTTCAATTGATGCTAGAACATCTAACGTTATTTGATCCTCACCAACTATTAATTCAAATGATGAAGTACTGTTATTATAATCTAAAGGATCATAATCAAACTCTATTCCAGTTACCTTATCCTCTGCTGCATACGTCATTCCTATCGATAAAGATGAGATTAGCGCAATTGCAAGCAAAACGGCTAACCATCTCTGTCCTCGATGCAAAATAGTGATTCCACGATCAGACACTTTCAAAATAACCCATCCTTTCAGCCTAAATAATGTATTGTCTATCTTATTAACGGTTTATCAATGAGAAAAGTTGATAATTTCAAGGAAATATATTGAAAAATATTCCTAGGCATCACGTCTTCCTATACTACCGCTGCCTCATCATCGAATATACGTCGATCAGAATCAGACACTCTCCTGGTTTACCGAAGTGCCTTCCTTAGCAAGACTCGCACTAATAGGTGCTATTTCACACACCATATACTAATCTATACAAATCAACTCTAATCATCTTGTTGCTGCAATACTCATAAAGTAGTCAGTTCATCAAACTCATTACTCTAAACCTCACCGTCTGAGCTCTACGCAATTACTATACATCACCACTACATCCGCACAACAAAAAAAGCCTACTGCATACGCAATAGGCTTCCTTCGTGCTTGGCAACGGCCATTCGCACCGGTTGTTTAACATCGTGACTACACTTCCTTGATTAACATCATGTTTTAACCTCAAGGTCGGCGTCTGAATCATCCTATACTACCGCTGCCTCATCTTCGAATATACGTCGAACAGATTCAGACACTCTCCTGAATTACCGCAATGACTTCCTCAGCAAGACTCGCACTAATAGGTGACTATTTCACACGCCATATACTAATCTATACAAATCAATTCTAATCAGTTTGTAAGTATACCGCTCATAAAGTTAGTTATTCTTTCTTATTACTCTAAACCTCACCGACTGAGCTCTACGCAATCACCATGCATCAACACTACATCCTCCGCACAACAAAAAAAGCCTACTGCATACGCAATAGGCTTCCTTCGTGCTTGGCAACGTCCTACTCTCCCAGGACCCTGCGGTCCAAGTACCATCGGCGCTGAAAGGCTTAACGGTCGTGTTCGAGATGGGTACGCGTGGTTCCCTTTCGCCATCGTCACCAAACGTTGCAGATGCTTCCAAAGTGGCTTGCACCCTCAAAACTGGATATGAAAGTTGTGAATCTCCTTAGCGTTTCAAGCAGAAGCATATGCTTCCGATGTGACTTGTGAATCTTCGCTTACGCTCCGTATTCAAAGTCTGTAGGATAAGCCCTCGACCGATTAGTACTGGTCAGCTCCATGCATTGCTGCACTTCCACCCCCAGCCTATCAACCTCGTCGTCTTCAAGGGGTCTTACTAATTGGGAAATCTCATCTTGAGGGGGGCTTCACGCTTAGATGCTTTCAGCGCTTATCCCTTCCGTACTTGGCTACCCAGCTATGCTTCTGGCGAAACAACTGGTACACCAGCGGTACGTCCATCCCGGTCCTCTCGTACTAAGGACAGCTCCTCTCAAATTTCCTACGCCCGCGACAGATAGGGACCGAACTGTCTCACGACGTTCTGAACCCAGCTCGCGTACCGCTTTAATGGGC
>NZ_JBBORD010000001.1:497500-510000 GCF_038004245.1 Paenibacillus sp. FSL W7-1287
ATAACTAATAATCATCCATTCGCTTTAATGCGTCCTCCTCCGCAATCGTTTGTATATCGTCAGCTATTATTGTAATAATCGGATAATATGAGCTTTCGGCTCTTTTGATTGCCTTCTCCTTAATATACTTTGCTTTACTCTCTGCAGATTCTTCATCGTAAAACAAAATGATCGCATCAGTTTTTTGCAAAATTAGCTGATCTCTTGCTTGGAATTGCCATGGCCCAGCATAAGGCTGCTGACTAACTACAGCAAAATGATCTAGCTTTCCTTTTATTTTGTTGAAGTATGCCTTCCGATCCTCCTTCCAATTTTCCTCTTGATTCATAAATGCCTGTATCATCGATACTTTAATATGTGGGTAATCTGTTTTACGTAGCATAAACAGCACCTCTGCTGCCCATAAATCAAATCCGTACGTACCCGTAATAATAAACCATTCTGCTCCCTCCTCTATAAGAGGGATAACCTTCTTATAAAAGGCCTGTCTTATAAATCGTATCGCCTCATGCTTCTGATTAAATATTCCTAACTCGTGTGCGGCATAGCCCGCAATAAATACATTCTTCATATGAATCCCTATACTCCTATATCGAACTTCAATTAATACTGCTTCTTTATGTCATTGTACTATTTAAATGAAATGTCTGTTTAACGCTTTAGCATCTATCAAACGAATTTCAACCTCAAATCGTAAATTTGTCTCCTCTTTATTTACTTCACTTTCCTATATAGTATCCCTTGTATTCATTATTAGAAAAACAGAGAGGGGTTTTTTGAAGTGAGTAAAATGAAAAAAACGCTTTTGCTGCTAGCAGCTGCCATTATGGTATTTACACTAGCTGCATGTAGCTCTAGCAACAACAATTCAGGTAACAATGCAACAAACAGCAATTCATCTGACACATCTAGTAATTCAGACAACTCAAGTAAAGCATCCGGCGAAACGGTTGAACTATCTTTCTGGACGCTAGGTAATACCAACTACGAGGATCTTGCTAATCAGTACATGCAAGACAATCCGAACATAGTTATTAAAATTCAAAACACTGGTGACCAAACGGCTCACCATAATAACTTAACAACAGCTTTATCTGCTGGCTCTGGTGCTCCAGATATTTTCCAGCTTGAAATTGGCTTTATGGAGCGTTTCCTAGCTGCTCAAAATTCATTCCACAACCTAAATGATCTAGGTGCTGCGGATGTAAAAGCTAACTTCCTTGATTGGAAATGGGCACAAGCATCTTCTGTAGATGGCAGCTTCCAAATCGGTCTTCCTACGGATATTGCTCCAACTGTTGCTTACTATCGTACAGATCTACTTGAACAAGCAGGTCTTCCTACTGATCCAGTAGAGTTCTCTGCACTAATCGATACATGGGATAAATTCGCTACAGTAGCTAAGCAGTTTACAGATGCTACAGGAATCCCTTTTGTTGATTCTAGAGACTTGATCTACAACGCAGTACGTGACCAGGCTGACGGTCAAATTTACTTCGACAAAGAATCTGGCGAGTTTATCGGTAATACCAATCCTCAAGTAAAAAAAGCTTATGACTTCACAATTAAAGGAATCCAAGAAGGCTGGGTAGCAAACTATGCACTATGGGCAGCTGATTGGACACAAGCTACAAACGATGGCGGCTTCGCTGTCCTTCCTGGTCCAGCTTGGATGCTAGGTAACGTTAAAAGTAACGGCCCGGACTCTGCTGGATTATGGCGTATTGCTCAGCTTCCTGAGGGATCAGGTAACTGGGGTGGTTCATTCCTAAGTATTCCTAAGCAAACAAAGCATGCTGAAGAGGCTTATGCATTTATTGAGTGGATGACTTCTCAAGAGCAACAGCTAAAAACCTTTACGGTAAGTGGTTTAATGCCTTCAACTCCTGCACTATTTGAAGCAGCTGAATTCAAAGACCATACAGATGAATTCTTAGGCGGCCAAGCTTCTGCTGCTGAATTTGCTTCTGCTGCTGAGCGTGTAGCACCAATTTATTATGGCCCGCTTCACGATCAAACAGACTCTTACATTAAAGAAGCCATTCAAAACGTTCAAGAGAAAGGTGCAGACCCTCAAGCTGAATGGGATGCAGCGATCCAAAAGATCGAAAACCTAATTAAACGTAGCTAATCTCTTCTGATATACGACCATTCAAGATCGCGGGGTTTTCCTGCGGTCTTGAATTATTAAATCACTTGGAGGTGCCTCATGGCCACTACTGCACAGACATCAGTAAAAACTGCAGTACCTAAAAGAAGGTTATCTGAGCGTAAGCGAGATAATCTCTTTGCTTATTTGTTTATATCGCCATTTTTTATTATCTTTGGTATCTTCGGACTCTATCCGATATTGTTTACCATCTATCTTTCCTTTTTCAAATGGGACGCTCTTAATCCGATGAAGTATATCGGCTTGCAAAACTATCAGTTTGTCCTAGAGGATTCAATATTTTGGACTTCATTCTCTAATACATTATTAATTAGCGTTATGGGTACAATCCCGCAGCTCATACTAGCACTACTTATTGCTATATTTCTGAATTCCGCATTTACAAAGTTTAAGCAGGTTTTCCGTGTATTGTTCTTTATGCCCAACATTACCTCTATCGTTGCTGTAGCTCTCGTATTTAGTGCGATTTATAGTAACAATGGAATGGGTAACTGGCTGCTTGATATCTTTGGCCTAGATGCTGTGGCATGGAATTCAGGCTGGTGGGGCGTTAAAATTGCCATTGCTACAATGATTATGTGGCGCTGGACAGGATACAACATGGTTATTTATTTATCTGGTCTACAAAGTATTCCAGCTGACCTTTACGAAGCAGCAAGAATTGATGGAGCTGGTCGTTTTCAGCAAATGATCCATATTACTTTGCCGCTACTTAAACCTTTCATCATCTTTACCGTTATGATGTCAACAATCGGTTCACTTCAGCTATTTACTGAGCCTTATGTATTCTTAGGCCAATCTGGAACGAGCTCGTTACGTTCTGAAGGAATAACGATGGTTAACTACCTATATAGCGAAGCATTCAGTAACAGCTTCTTCGGTACAGCAGCTGCGACTGCCGTCATCTTATTGGTGTTTACAATTATGTTCTCCATGATTAATATGTGGGCTTCTAACAAGCTTGGTGGAGATACGGAGGGATAATACAATGAAAGCTAAAATCGGAGATCAGCCTAGCTCTTTTACAACGATATTCTACTATTTGTTTTTAGGAATTGGTGCCATTATATCCGTATTCCCATTCTATTGGATGTTCGTCATCGCTTCCAATGAACGTGGTGCTGCATCACATATTCCACCTATCATAACGATTGGTAATCAGTTTATAAACAATTTCAACCGTGCCTTAGAGAAAACTGAGTTTTGGACGGCGTTTGGTAACTCTCTATTTGTTTCTACCTTAGTCACCGCGTCTGTTGTTATCTTCTGTTCTCTAGCTGGCTACGCATTTGCAAAATATAACTTTAAGTACAAAAACTTTTTATTCTTTTTCGTGCTTGGTACGCTATTTGTTCCACAGCAGCTAAGCGTTCTTCCAACGTATGTCATTATGGCTAAGCTGCAATGGATTGATACGTATAAAGCATTAATTGTTCCTGCGATGGTCAATGCGTTCGGTATATTCTGGATGAGACAATATATTTCAAGCTCTGTTCATTCTGAGCTTCTGGAAGCAGGTAAAATCGATGGGGCAGGTCATTTCCGCATATTTAGAACGATCGTGCTTCCAATCATTACGCCATCTATCGCCACATTAGGTATTTTTACGTACTTAAACACGTGGAATGATTTCTTCTGGCCTTTAGTCGTTCTGAAGGATAAAAGTCACTATACCATTCAAATTGCTTTGCAGCAGCTGTTCACGACACGTGACGGTCTAGACTTTGGTATGATTATGTCTGCTACCTTTATGGCAACTCTACCACTGCTCATCGTATTCTTGTTGTTCAGCCGCTGGTTTATTGCTGGATTAACTTCAGGTGCCGTAAAAAGCTAGTTTAGAAAAATTGACAAAGATATATATTTATTGACATTACGATATCTGTTCATGTAGAAATAGGAGAAGGTAGTCTTAGGGAGCGTGACCATAGTGAAGCTTAGACGTAAAATTATGCTTGCCAATATCCTTCTAGTTTTTATCCCTGTTATTGCAATGGGGACTATTTCTTACTTTAACTTTTCTAATACAATTACGACCAAAACGAGTCATTTTTATCGCATGTCCTTGTTAGAAACTGATCGGAAGCTAAGCTACGCATTAAATGAGATTAACTCTATCTCTAACTCAGCAATTACGCAATCTGTTATACAACAAACGTTAAAAATGCAAAACGATATTACCAATTATGATGTTAAACAAAAAATTAATATTTTGTTAATAAATCATCCTATGGTACATTCCTTTCGCTTGTATTCGAGAAATCGGTTGGTTTACAGTTATAACTCGGCGGAATCATTAGTTGACCTTAGAGCACAGCCCTGGTATAACGCTATGGAGAAGGCAGATGGTGTGCCGATTTGGTCAGGACCAGGAGAAAATGGTTCTGCTGCTGAAGACCAACCTATTCTCATACACTCAAGGGTGATTAAGGATTATTACTCATTAGAAGATATAGGCTCTATTGTTCTTGAGATAAAAGCAAATTTGCTTGATCAAGTATTTTGGGAAACCGCGACAATGGAGCAAGGTAATATCCTGCTCATTAACAAATCAGGAACGATTGTCTATGACAAGTCAGGAGAGAATATAGGAGACCGTGTCTCTTTTCCTTTCCTTAACGATAAATATGAAAGCGCTAATAATAGTTTTATTGACAAATATAACGGGGTTAAATCATCGATCACGTATCTAGAGTCTCAGCAAGCAAACTGGTATCTCGTCGCGATTACTCCAACTGCGGTATTGCAGGCTGAATCGATACCGATTCGTAATACAGCGATATTGCTCGCTGCTTTTTCTTTAATTTCTGCATTATTGTTTGATAAGTTTTTTGTTCGTCGTCTGATTAGAAGGATCAACAGTACGGTAAGTGGTATGCGTCGTGTAGAGCAGCGACAATTTAAGCAAATCCCTACTGAGCATACCTCCAGGATTGATGAAGCGGATATGCTTGTCCTCGGCTTTAATCGCATGTCCGCACAAATGGAAGAGCTTCTTCATCAGATAGAAGTAGAGCAAACGATGAAGAAGGAAGCTGAGCTGCAAGCGCTTGTATCTCAGATCAATCCACACTTTATCTATAATTCCTTAGAATCGATTAACTCGATGGCTGTATTACAAGGGAATAAGGATATTAGCAAAATGGTCATTTCACTTGGACGTTTACTTCGCATTAGCATTAGTGAAAATAAAGAGCTTATTACCCTGCAGACCGAATTTGAGCATGTGCTGCATTATATGAATATACAGAAGTTTAGATTTGAGGATAAGTTCGAGTATACCTTTGATTTACCAGAGCATTTGAAATCCTACGTTACTCAGAAGCTTATTGTTCAGCCTATTGTTGAGAATGCACTATATTACGCGATCGAACCAATGGAGAATAAGGGCTATATTCATGTAAAAGCCTCCGAAGGTAAACAAGAAATTTGGATCGATATTATCGATAATGGGCCTGGCTTTAGCGAAGATGTGCTGCAAAATTTATGGACAAATGTAAACTACAAGAGCTCCAAATATAAAGATAGCAGTGTCGGCTTACGAAATGTACATGAACGTATCCGTATTCGCTTTGGGGCGCCATATGGCATGATGATCTGTTCCTCTGCTGGACATGGTTCTGTTATTCGTATTAGAGTGCCAAAAATATTACCTACTCAGGATAATATGGTAATCCATAAGTGAGGGTTTGAGATGCGAAAACTAAAAGATATGAAATGGATTGTTCTCTATATTCTTATTCTTGCGACAACGATCATTTATAGTGTTCCTAAAGGCAATAGCCAAGCGACGATTACCCAAACTGATAAAGTAACGATTACATTTCGTCACGTATGGACGCAAGAGCATGATCTCCCGATGATGAATATTTTTCAAGATGTCGTTCGTGAATTTGAAGCCACGCACCCTAATGTAAAGGTTAACTTTGAAGGGCTAGATCAAACAAGCCATCGAGAGGAAAAGCTTAAAAGCGAAATGGTAACCGGAACACCTCCCGATATGTTCGTGTTATTCGGTGGTGCAGAGCTTGATCCCTATGTAGGCTCTAATCGACTGCTTGATCTTACTGATTTTGTTGAAGAGCATCAATTGGATTTTATAGATCTTAGCTTATGGACGTATGATGGACATGTATATGGTCTTCCCTTCGAAGGGCATGCACAGCCGCTGTTTTACAATAAGAAGATCTTTAATCAGCTCAATCTAACACCACCAGCTACGATCGATCAACTAAATGAAGCAATAAGGCAACTGAAAGCTTACGGCTACATCCCTTTTACATTGGGAAATAGTGATTTGTGGCCAGGTAGTATATACGCTCACTATTTAATGGATCGCTATGCAGGGCCTGAGCTTATTCAAGCTATAGCAAAGGGCGAGGCATCCTTCGTTAATAAAGAGTATCTTCATGCGTTTAACCAGCTTCAGGATTGGAGTCGCGACAATGCGTTTAACAATAACTTTGCGCAAATCTTATCGGTGAACGCCATTCACTTGTTTAACTCAGGTCAAGCGGCTATGTATCTTAATGGAAATTGGGACATCACTCTTTTTCAATCAACTGATGGCACAGATTTTCAACAGGATATTGGTGTTATTCCATTTCCATCCCTTCATAAGGATGAACGTCCCTCCATTGTAGGAGGCTATACAATCGGCATCGGTTTATCGGCAAATTTATCAGGCTTACAAAAAACTGCTGCATTAGAGCTGATGCAGGCCTTTTATACAGATGAGGTTCAAAGAAGAATTGTATATGAAGCCGCTCGATTACCATCTATGAACATGACGTACGATGTAAATAAAACTGGACCGGTGTTCGAACAGGTTGTTGAGCTGCTTGGGGAAAGTGATAAATTGTTCCTCGCTTATGATAATGTCTTATCACCTGAAGTAAGAAAAGCATTTTGGACGATAAGTGACCAATTAATTAAATTAGAGATCACAAGTGAAGAAGCACTAATTCAGCTCGAAGAAGCATCTAAGCTATATTTTAATGTGATCAATAACTATGGAGAGGAATGGGATGGCAATGAATAGCTATACAGCACTTCTTGTCGATGATGAACCAATTATATTAAGAAGCTTATCTTATGCCATTCCTTGGACGGATCTACACATAACGAATGTACTTACTGCTAAAAATGGCGAGGAAGCACTAAAACTATTCCACGAGCATCAGCCTGACATCATTATTAGCGATATTCGAATGCCTACCTTAAATGGAATCTCGCTTATGTCAGAAGTGATGAAGCGTAAGGAGAATCTAATCTTTATCGTCATTAGCGGCTATGGTGAGTTTGAATATGCAAGAGAATCTCTAAAACACGGCGCTACAGGATACCTGCTGAAGCCTATTGATCATGATGAGCTAACGGCTATGCTCGAAAAATCCATACAAAAGCTGAAATCACAGCAGGAAGCCACTCAAGAAAGCCAGCAGCTTCTTGATTCAGTGAATACGTTATCGTTGCTTGCAAGAGAAAGAATGTTTGCTGAGCTTATTGAAGGTAATCAGCGTGCATTAAAGCATATCAATTGGTTAGATGACCAATACCTGCAGCAGCCATATTATATGATGGTTGTACAGCTGGATCATATTACGACTTTTAATAAACGCTGGAGTACGGACGAAAGAAGGCTATGGTTGTTTGCTGTTCGTAACATACTTGAGGAGTGGTCAACTAATAATCAAGCTTTGGCCGCTTTTCCGCTTCATAGTGGAGAATGGATTCTGTTCTTTAAGAATATGCCTGATGATCATAAGAAACAGCTCGCTAAAGACATTGTACTACATGTTAAAAAGTACTCTAAGCTATCTTGCTCTGTCGGAATAAGCGCAATTGTCCATAGCTTAGAGCAGCTGCATCATGCATATATTAGTGCTTGTGATGCGCTGCATCAACGCTTCTATGCAAGCACGGAGCATGTCTTTATTGATCAGGATCAGGATGAAGACAAGCTAACACAATCCACTTCAGGATGGCAGTATCCAAAATGGTTAGAAAAAAATATTATTGATAGTATACGAACGTTAGAATTCGCATCTACTCGTGAATATCTGCAGCAGCTTAGATTAGAGCTTGAACGTGGTAATCTTACTAAAGATGCTCTCATCCGTTATATTGTGGAGATTGCTGTCATTACACGAAGAGAATTTGAACATTTACAAATCGAGCTACCTTCGACAGTAGATGAACTCATTCAGCATTTGATGGAATCCGATACGTTAGAGGAAGCTATTACTGCACTAAGCAAAGCTGTTGAGCAGTGGATTAGTCATTTTGAACACCAGCAGCACAATGAGGAAGGGCCAGCACTCATTGAAAGGGCAATCTCCTATATAAAAAACCATTATCACAATGATATTGGTATTGATGAAGTATGTGAGTTTATTGGACTGAGTGCGAGTCATTTCTGTACATTATTTAAGCAAATTACTGGATCTACATTTTTGGAGTATGTAACAAACTGCCGAATTGAAAAAGCTAAATATCTTTTACTTCATACTGAGGTTAAAGTTTATCAGCTTGCCCCACTAGTCGGTTATCAGGACTCTAAGTACTTCACGCAAGTGTTTAAGAAAATGACTGGCATGACACCGTCAGAATATCGTGTGACTGCAGAGACAACTTAAACAGGTTGTTGCCGTAAATCATTAATATTGCGGGGATTTAGCATAGTTGCTAGATCTCCGCATTTTTGTCTCTATTATATGTTTTCATATTGATTTCCACACATTCGGCTCATTAAACCAAATCCTCACTGACTCGGCTCTACGCAATCACCATGCATCATCACTACATTCACACAACAAAAAAGCCTACTGCATACGCAATAGGCTTCCTTCGTGCTTGGCAACGGCCATTCCGCACCGGTTGTTTAACATCGTGACTACACTTCCTTGATTAACATCATGTTTTAACCTCAAGGTCGGCGTCTGAATCATCCTATACTACCGCTGCCTCATCATCGAATATACGTCGATCAGATTCAGACACTCTCCTGAATTACCGCAGTGCCTTCCTCAGCAAGACTCGCACTAATAGGTGACTATTTCACACGCCATATACTAATCTATACAAATCAATTCTAATCAGTTTGTAAGTATACCGCTCATAAAGTTAGTTATTCTTTCTTATTACTCTAAACCTCACCGACTGAGCTCTACGCAATCACCATGCATCAACACTACATCCTCCGCACAACAAAAAAAGCCTACTGCATACGCAATAGGCTTCCTTCGTGCTTGGCAACGTCCTACTCTCCCAGGACCCTGCGGTCCAAGTACCATCGGCGCTGAAAGGCTTAACGGTCGTGTTCGAGATGGGTACGCGTGGTTCCCTTTCGCCATCGTCACCAAACGTTGCAGATGCTTCCAAAGTGGCTTGCACCCTCAAAACTGGATATGAAAGTTGTGAATCTCCTTAGCGTTTCAAGCAGAAGCATATGCTTCCGATGTGACTTGTGAATCTTCGCTTACGCTCCGTATTCAAAGTCTGTAGGATAAGCCCTCGACCGATTAGTACTGGTCAGCTCCATGCATTGCTGCACTTCCACCCCCAGCCTATCAACCTCGTCGTCTTCAAGGGGTCTTACTAATTGGGAAATCTCATCTTGAGGGGGGCTTCACGCTTAGATGCTTTCAGCGCTTATCCCTTCCGTACTTGGCTACCCAGCTATGCTTCTGGCGAAACAACTGGTACACCAGCGGTACGTCCATCCCGGTCCTCTCGTACTAAGGACAGCTCCTCTCAAATTTCCTACGCCCGCGACAGATAGGGACCGAACTGTCTCACGACGTTCTGAACCCAGCTCGCGTACCGCTTTAATGGGCGAACAGCCCAACCCTTGGGACCTACTTCAGCCCCAGGATGCGATGAGCCGACATCGAGGTGCCAAACCTCCCCGTCGATGTGGACTCTTGGGGGAGATAAGCCTGTTATCCCCAGGGTAGCTTTTATCCGTTGAGCGATGGCCCTTCCATGCGGTACCACCGGATCACTAAGCCCGACTTTCGTCCCTGCTCGACTTGTAGGTCTCGCAGTCAAGCTCCCTTATGCCTTTACACTCTTCGAATGATTTCCAACCATTCTGAGGGAACCTTTGGGCGCCTCCGTTACTTTTTAGGAGGCGACCGCCCCAGTCAAACTGCCCGCCTGACACGGTCCCTTCACCAGATTCATGGTGACAGGTTAGAACTCCGATACGATCAGGGTGGTATCCCAACGGCGCCTCCACACATGCTGGCGCACATGCTTCATAGGCTCCCACCTATCCTGTACAGATCGTACCAAAGTCCAATATCAAGCTACAGTAAAGCTCCATGGGGTCTTTCCGTCTTGTCGCGGGTAACCTGCATCTTCACAGGTATTAAAATTTCACCGGATCTCTCGTTGAGACAGCGCCCAATTCGTTACGCCATTCGTGCGGGTCAGAATTTACCTGACAAGGAATTTCGCTACCTTAGGACCGTTATAGTTACGGCCGCCGTTTACTGGGGCTTCGGTTCATAGCTTCGGGTTACCCCTAACCACTCCCCTTAACCTTCCAGCACCGGGCAGGCGTCAGCCCGTATACTTCGTCTTACGACTTCGCACAGACCTGTGTTTTTGCTAAACAGTCGATTGGGCCTTTTCACTGCGGCCCCCTCGGGCGATTAACCCTACCGGGGCACCCCTTCTCCCTAAGTTACGGGGTCATTTTGCCGAGTTCCTTAACGAGAGTTCTTCCGCGCGCCTTAGCATGCTCTGCTCGCCTACCTGTGTCGGTTTGCGGTACGGGCACCTAGATCTCACTAGAGGCTTTTCTTGACAGCCGGAGCTCATGACCTTCGCTACTGTAATTTTCACTCCCCATCACAGCCCAGCCTTATAGCCAGCGGATTTTCCTACTGACAAGCCTCACTGCTTGGACGGACTATTCCATCAGTCCGCGTCACTACCCTTCTGTGTCACCCCATTGCTCAAACAACCTTCGGTGGTACAGGAATTTCAACCTGTTGTCCTTCCACTACGCCTTTCGGCCTCGCGTTAGGTCCCGACTTACCCTGAGTGGACGAGCCTTCCTCAGGAACCCTTAGGCTTACGGCGGACAAGATTCTCACTTGTCTTTTCGTTACTCATACCGGCATTCTCACTTGAATACAGTCCACCAGTCCTTACGGTCTGACTTCAATCCGTATTCAACGCTCCCCTACCCAAGTACCAAATGGTACCTGCCATAGCTTCGGTGGTGTGTTTAGCCCCGTTACATTTTCGGCGCAGAGTCACTCGACCAGTGAGCTATTACGCACTCTTTAAATGGTGGCTGCTTCTAAGCCAACATCCTGGTTGTCTGTGCAACTCCACATCCTTTCCCACTTAACACACACTTGGGGACCTTAGCTGATGATCTGGGCTGTTTCCCTCTTGACAATGGATCTTAGCACTCACTGTCTGACTCCCGGTTATACATGACTGGCATTCGGAGTTTGACTAGACTTGGTAACCCTCGCGGGCCCCGCATCCAATCAGTGCTCTACCTCCAGCATGCTCTACACCGAGGCTAGCCCTAAAGCTATTTCGGGGAGAACCAGCTATCTCCGAGTTCGATTGGAATTTCTCCGCTACCCCCACCTCATCCCCGCACTTTTCAACGTGCGTGGGTTCGGACCTCCAGTGCGTGTTACCGCACCTTCATCCTGGACAGGGGTAGATCACACGGTTTCGGGTCTACGTCTGCATACTATATGCGCCCTATTCAGACTCGCTTTCGCTACGGCTCCGTCTCTCCAACTTAACCTTGCATGCAAACGTAACTCGCCGGTTCATTCTACAAAAGGCACGCCATCACCCATTTAACGGGCTCTGACTTCTTGTAAGCGCACGGTTTCAGGTTCTTTTTCACTCCGCTCCCGCGGTGCTTTTCACCTTTCCCTCACGGTACTGCTTCACTATCGGTCACTAGGGAGTATTTAGCCTTGGCAGATGGTCCTGCCGGATTCCGACGGGGTTTCACGTGTCCCGCCGTACTCAGGATACAGCTCGGAGGGTGCAGGTTTTTGGCTACAGGGCTTTTACCTCTTCTAGCGGGCCTTTCCAGACCTCTTCACCTAACCTACACCTTTGTAACTCCATGTGAGCTGTCCTACAACCCCAGAGAGCAAGCTCTCTGGTTTGGGCTGTTCCGCGTTCGCTCGCCGCTACTGACGGAATCACTTTTGTTTTCTCTTCCTCAGGGTACTTAGATGTTTCAGTTCCCCTGGTATGCCTCACTCTAACCTATGTATTCAGTTAGAAGTAACCGTCCATTACAACGGCTGGGTTTCCCCATTCGGAAATCCCCGGA
>NZ_JBBORD010000001.1:512500-965000 GCF_038004245.1 Paenibacillus sp. FSL W7-1287
CTCATCTTGCGAGTGTGACTCGAACGTTTTGTTTTTGTGTGTCTGTCGCGATCTCTCGCGGCGACAAGAAATAATATAACATATTTCACTAGACTTATGCAAGTGTTTTATAAAAGTTTTTGTCGAATAATATAAAAACCTTCTTATCTCGTTGTATGACACAACAAATAGATAAGAAGGCGTTATTAGCTACTGTATAATTTCTATAATATGCAGACTGCGTTCTATCGTTAAGTTAACGATTGTATTTTGCACAGAAACCCAAGGGCGTGTCGGATGATCGCGTTCAAAAAATACAATTTCTCCAACACGTCCATCACTTAGCTTGACTTTTGTTCCCGTATTGAAGTTCGCAACTTTAGCTATAAATGTTCTCACATACGATGGTTCTAGCTTTCCAAATGCATCACTTTGAATTTGTTCAAGCACAAGATATGGAGAAATCGGTTTACGGTATACATTATTAAGTGTCATAGCATGATATATATCTGCTATCGCGACAATTTTCGAATATGGATGAAGCTGACTGCCTAGAAACTGATTGGGATATCCCGATCCATCCACTCGTTCATGATGCTGAAGTGCAGCCAGCTTTACCCCTTCATTGAGAGCTGTAATCGAACGCAAAATCTGATAACCATAAACTGTATGTTTTTTTATGATTTGTTTTTCTTGTTCAGTTAGTTTTCCCGGTTTGTTCAATATATCCGAATCAATCTTAACATTACCTATATCCATTAAAAGCCCGGCTAGCGCTACCTGCATCCAATCTTTCTGAGGTAACCCTACCCATTGTGCTAATAAATAGGATGTAAGAGATGTGACGACACTTTTATGAAGCATATAATCTTGATTATTATTAAAGGCTGGCGTGAACGTGATGAGATTATATTCGCCAATACGATCAAAAATATTGTTTAGCTGCTTACGCAAATCCATCAGTGGTATCGGTTGACTAGCAGTAATAAGATGGGAGAGCTGCCGCAGCATCTCTACCATCTTCTCATACTCGCTATAAAAAGTGCTAGCTTGTCCCACTTGTTTCGTTGCTGGAGTAGAAGAGTCATCCTCTTTGCTTGCTCTCTCCTCCGATTGATGACTTACGATCTCAACCTCTTCAATCATAAAGGCTTTTAATATCTCTAGTTCACGTTCAGTAATTGCCTTTTCCTTTAGTAATAATGTGCTTCCTAGTGGAGTGAGGACATCTTCAAGTAATTTATCACCTAGCTTAAGCTGATCAACTTTGACAGATACCATAGGTCCTCTTCCTTTCTAGCTCTCATATTACTTCGTGCTATTCCTCATCAGAAATCGGTTCGTCAGTGGTTGGCTCGTCAGAGGATGATTCAACAGAAGCATCCGTTTCTATCTCACCCGCTACTTGCCCATCTATTGCAGCGTCCTCGGACTCCTCTTCACTCTTCTCTACTCTTGTAACAGTTGATACGAAGTCGTCCTCACGTGTATTGATTAGCTTAACGCCCATCGTATCGCGCTTCATCGACTTAATGTCTTCCATACCCATTCGAATTAATGTGCCTGATGCAGTCATAATCATCAGATCCTCATTATCATCAACTACTTTAAGTGCGACAACTAGACCACGTTCCTCGGTTCTATGGATTGTTTTAATTCCGATACCACCGCGGTTTTGAGGACGATATTCTTCTCCTGGCGTACGCTTACCATAACCATTTGCCGTAACGACAAGTACTTCTCTGCCTTCAACGACAACGTCCATACCAATCAGCGTATCATCATTTACCAGTTGAATACCTTTTACACCAGTTGCGGAACGTCCCATAGAACGTACATCCTTTTCTGAGAATCGAATCGACATCCCGTGGCTTGTACCAAGAATAATTTCCTGCGTACCATCTGTAAGCCTCACATCGATCAGATCGTCTTCCTCACGAAGGGATATCGCGATTAGACCAACCTTGCGAATGTTAATATAGTCGCTAAGCGGTGTTTTCTTCACGATACCGTGCTTCGTCGCGAAGAATAGATATTGCTCGTCATTGAAGGACTCTACAGGAATAACCGCATTGATCGTTTCACCTTGTTCAATCTGAATAAGATTGATAATCGGTGTCCCGCGTGCTGTACGGCCTAATTCAGGCACTTCATAAGCCTTTAATCTATAGACCTTGCCTTTATTCGTAAATATGAGCAAGTAATGGTGAGAGTTCGTTACGAACAGATGCTCAACGAAGTCATTCTCTTTCGTATCCATCCCCACGACACCGCGTCCACCTCGCTTCTGACTACGATACGTTGTGACAGGCAGACGCTTCACATAGCCAGAATGTGTGATAGAAATAAGAACTTCTTCTCGCGGAATTAAATCCTCGTCCAAAATTTCCTCATCACTCGCAGTAATTTCTGTACGGCGCTCATCTCCGAAACGCTGCTTAATTTCCTCGAGCTCCTCGTAGATGATATCAAGCACTAGCTGCTCATCAGCAAGGATTGCACGATATTCTGCAATTTTGCGCATAAGCTCCTCGTACTCTGCTTCAATCTTATCGCGCTCTAGTCCGGTTAGACGCTGCAAGCGCATATCAAGAATCGCTTGTGCTTGCTCATGCGTAAGTGAAAAACGCTCGATTAAGCCTTCACGCGCCTCATCAGCGGTTTGTGATGAGCGAATGAGGGTAATAACCTCATCCAAATGATCTAAGGCAATGCGCAAGCCTTCTAGAATATGTGCACGCGCTTCTGCTTTTTTTAGCTCGAACTCTGTACGACGACGAATAACTTCAATCTGATGCTGCAAATAATGATAAAGCATATCATGCAGATTTAATGTTTTAGGCTCACCGTTTACAAGCGCAAGCATATTAACCCCAAAGTTTGTCTGCAGCTGTGTTTGCTTATACAAGTTGTTAAGAACAACATTAGGATTAACGTCTCTGCGCAATTCGATGACGATACGCATACCGTTACGGTCGGATTCATCTCTTAGATCGGTAATGCCTTCAAGCTTCTTCTCACGAACCAGCTCAGCAATTTTTTCGATCAGACGAGCTTTAATGACTTGATAAGGTATCTCCGTAACAATAATGCGAGCTTTTCCATTCTCATCTTCGATTTCACAGCGAGAACGCATTGTCACTGAGCCGCGACCCGTTAAATAAGCTTGCTTAATGCCTGCTCGTCCTAATATAAATCCTGCTGTTGGAAAGTCAGGACCAGTTATATAATCCATTAGCTCAAGTGAAGTAAGTTCTGGATTGCGAATAAGCGCCTGTGCACCCTCGATTACTTCAGTTAGATTATGGGGAGGAATGTTCGTTGCCATACCAACAGCGATACCTGTTACCCCATTGACGAGCAGATTAGGAAAACGTGAAGGAAGTACAACCGGTTCTCTTTCTTCACCGTCATAGTTATCTATAAAATCAATCGTTTCTTTATTGATGTCTCGCAACAATTCCATTGCCATTTTAGATAATCTTGCTTCTGTATAACGCATGGCCGCTGCCATATCACCATCAACAGATCCAAAGTTACCATGTCCATCAACTAGTGTATAACGCATTGAGAAGTCCTGTGCCATACGAACCATAGATTCATATACGGCTGAATCACCGTGCGGGTGATACTTACCAATAACTTCTCCTACGATTCTAGCTGACTTCTTATAAGGTTTATCCGGCGACATGCCTAAGTCTGACATCGCGTATAGAATACGACGATGAACGGGCTTAAGCCCATCTCTTACATCAGGCAACGCGCGGCTTACGATTATACTCATCGCATAATCCATAAACGAATCGCGCATTTCCGTACCTATATCACGATCCACAATTGACATTTTTTGTTCCTCGGCCATGCTTTACCTCCCTGACGCCATTGTTTCTTATTCCTATAATCCCCAATTATGCCACTAGACAAACTTGAGAAGAATATTGAATGACGCGTACTTTCGACTATGTTCAGATCTATCCAGGTCATCTATAAACAAGAGTACCAAACTATATTATACCATTCATTAACTTTACTGTCTTGATGTAAATGTACAGGTTTATGCAAAAAAGATGCTGGTGCTTGCAACTTTTGTTGCTAGCACAGCATCTTTTTTTAACATAGGGACACGGGTCTAGAAATCTAGATTCGTTACATACTTCGCATACTTCTGAATAAAATCTCTACGCGGCTCAACATTGTCGCCCATAAGCGTATCGAAGATCTTGTCAGCTTCCATTGCATCTGAGATCGAAACCTGAAGCATCGTACGGCTTTCAGGATCCATCGTCGTCTCCCATAGCTGCGTTGCATCCATCTCTCCAAGACCTTTGTAGCGCTGGATATTGATCTTGTTACCTTCGCCCATCTCTAACACAATTTCATCGCGTTCCTGTTCAGTAAGTGCATAGCGCACCACCTTATTACGCTCAATCTTAAAGAGCGGCGGCTGTGCGATATAGATAAAGCCTGCTTCGATAATTTGACGCATATAGCGATAGAAGAATGTCAGCAGCAGCGTACGAATATGTGCACCATCGACGTCGGCATCTGTCATAATAACGACTTTATGGTATCTAGCCTTTTCAATATCAAAATCTTCGCCAATTCCAGTTCCTAGTGCTGTTATGATCGCTCTGATCTCCGCATTGCTCAAAATTCGATCGAGTCGTGCTTTCTCTACGTTAAGGATTTTACCACGCAGCGGCAAAATCGCCTGAAAATGACGATCTCGTCCTTGCTTTGCAGATCCGCCCGCAGAGTCACCCTCTACGATATAAAGCTCACTAATCGAAGCATCCTTCGATGAGCAGTCAGCAAGCTTACCAGGTAATGAGCCGACCTCAAGCACACTTTTGCGACGTGTAAGCTCGCGTGCTTTCTTAGCAGCTTCGCGTGCTCTAGCAGCTTGAAGACCTTTCTCGATAATTTTCTTCGAGACACTTGGATTTTCGTTCAAAAATTCCTGGAATTTTTCAGAGAACAATGATTCAACAATTCCGCGAACTTCACTGTTGCCGAGCTTTGTTTTTGTCTGTCCTTCGAACTGTGGCTCAGGAATTTTAACAGAGATAATGGCAGTTAAGCCTTCTCTCACATCATCACCAGTAAAATTCGAATCGCTTTCCTTCAGCAAGCTCATACGACGTGCATACTCATTAACGATACGGGTAAGAGCAGATTTAAAGCCCGATTCATGCGTACCGCCCTCATGCGTATGAATGTTGTTAGCAAAGGAATAGAGATAGTCTGAATAACTCGTATTATATTGCAAAGAAACTTCCACCTGGATGTTGTCACGATTGCCTTCTACATAAATCGGCTCCTCATGAATAACTTCACGATGACGACTTAGGTACTTAACAAACTCGCTAATACCACCTTCATAATGGAATTCCTCAAATTGTCCCGTACGCTCATCTTTCAGCGTAAGCTTAATTCCTTTATTCAAAAACGCCAGCTCGCGAATCCGCGTCTGCAAAATTTCATACTCAAACACAGTCGTTTCTGTGAAAATTTCACTATCTGGCTTAAAGGTTACTGTCGTACCTGTTTCATCAGTATCTTCGATAACTTTAATATCATACTGTGGTACGCCGCGTACATATTCTTGTTGATGGAGATGACCGTCACGCTTAACTTGAACTTTAACATGCTCAGACAGCGCATTAACAACAGAAACACCGACACCATGGAGACCACCAGAAACCTTGTAGCCATCACCCCCGAATTTTCCTCCTGCATGCAGCACGGTTAGTACGACTTCAAGCGTTGATTTATTAAGTTTGGTATTCATCCCAACAGGAATACCGCGTCCATTATCAATAACAGTAATGCGATTATCCTCATGAATAATCACATCAATTTGATCGCAGTGGCCTGCTAATGCTTCATCGATACTGTTATCGACGACCTCCCATACAAGATGATGCAAACCCTTTGCGCTTGTAGAACCGATATACATACCAGGACGCTTACGGACTGCTTCTAGCCCCTCTAGTACCTGTATCTGGCTCTCATCATACGTGTGTTGTTCCAAAGACATGCGCGTTCACTGCTCCTCTCAACTGCTAATCCCTTTAAAATCTCTATAATCATTCTATATTGTGCAATAGTCGTATGTTTATAATGCTGCAAAATGATGTGCTCTCTTTTTTAGTGTCGACGACGAAATCGGTGAATAAATCACTTTTTTTGATGTAACGACGATGCTTTTCGCTTCCTCTTCACCAATCATCTCAATTTCCTTACGCTGCATCGCACCGGTCATAAACTGTTTCGATAGTTTAGAAGAGCTTTCTATCGTAATATCAAAAATCGCAATGATCTCTGAAGTTCGCACTATTTTTTCTCCACCAACATGGATATACATCATTTCACCTCAATCCGGAGACATGCTAACTTTCCCGTCCTTCACATAATAAATGCCTGCATGGTGAAGCCGGTCCATATCAACACTTTCTAGCCCAGTCGTCGTAATGAACGTTTGGACCTTGCTTTGAAACGTCTCAATCAGCTGCGTTTGACGATTGCGATCGAGCTCTGACAGCACGTCATCCAGCAGTAGAATGGGGTATTCGCCAATCTCCTCATGTATAAGCTCCAGCTCAGCCAGCTTAATCGATAACGCTGTCGTTCGCTGCTGCCCCTGTGATCCAAATACTTGGGCTTCTTTTTCGTTAATAAAAAAAGCGATATCATCACGGTGAGGTCCAACTAAACTTATACCTCTACGAAACTCCTGGTCTTTTACCTGTGATAACTTTACCATAAATTGCTCGAATAACATAGCTTCATCTTGCAAATGCTCACTGTCAAGCGACGGTTTGTAAGCTAACCGCAGTTGTTCGGCGTCATTCGTTATGCCGGCGTGAATTCGCTGAGCATACGTTTGCAGCTTGTCTATAAAGTGTTGCCTTTTCATCATTATTTTAACACCGAATTGGGCTAATTGCATGTTCCAAACTTCAAGCATCGCTGCATCACTTGCGTGGATACCATTCTTCAGCACATTATTTCTTTGCTGCAGTACCTTGTGATACTGCTGAAGCCAGTGCAGATAGCCAGGCTGCACTTGACCGATTTCCATATCGAGAAATCGTCTTCGTACCCCTGGCGTACCTTTCACTATTTCAAGATCCTCTGGCGCAAACATCACAACGTTTAATCCGCCTACGTAGTTGCTTAGCTTTCGCTGCTCCAGACCATTCAGTTTTGCTTTTTTTCCCTTTTGACCGTACGTCAACTCTAGAGAAAGCCTGCCGTATTTCTTATCGACTACTCCTCCGATATAAGCATGATCACCTTGCCAGCCAATTAGCTCTTTATCCTTAGCTGTGCGATGAGACTTGGTTAGAGCTAAGACAAGAATCGCTTCAAGCAAATTCGTCTTGCCTTGAGCATTGGCTCCTAAAAATACGTTAACCATATGCGGTGTTTCAAGCTCTAGCGATTCATAGTTACGATAGTTGCTCAATTTAATTGATTGAAGTCGCACCTCATAGCCTCCCGAGCGGCCATCATGACGAGCTGACGATGATAAATGTTCCGTACCCTTTTACTTCAACTTTATCCCCAGGGTATAACTTTCGTCCGCGGCGTTGATCTGGCTCGCCATTTATTAACACCTGCGTTTCTTGTAGAAAAAACTTCGCTTGTCCACCTGTGGATATGCAATCCGACAGCTTTAAGAACGGCCCAAGCGCGATATACTCTGTGGATATTCCAATTTCCTTCACGGTAGCTACCTCCTAGCCTGTTGTACGATACGGCAAAATAACGTAAACGCAATAATCGTGATCCAGCGGGCGAATGATGATTGGTCTCATTGCACCGGTAAAGCCGATAACAATCTTTTCACTATCAATAACCTTTAATACATCGAGCATATATTTGGAGTTGAAGGCGATACGCAGCGTTTCACCCTTGTAATCAATGACTTCTATCTGCTCTGTAACACGACCAAGCTCTGTTGAGCTGGAGGATATTTCAATGGTTCCATTGTCGATCGTCGTTACGCGCACAATATTCGTTTTATCCTCACGAGACATCAAATATGCACGATCCATTGCATCTATTAAATTTTTAGTATCAAGCACTATTTCTGTTTCAAATACGGACGGAATAATTTTCGATGTGTCTGGATACGTTCCGTCTAAAATGCGAGTGTAGAATAAGATTTGATCAAGTTTAAACAGTACTTGGTTTTCTGCTACAACGATATCAACAGGCGCGTGCTGGTCAGGAATTAGTTTATACAGCTCGTTCAATGTTTTAGCTGCAATAACAATATTGCTGAAACGGAAATCTTCAGCGACATCCACATTCGTTGTACGGCTAGCAAGACGGTGGCGATCCGTTGCAACAAACTTAAGCTCACCTTGCTGTAAATTCCACAAAACACCTGTCAAGATTGGTGTTTGTTCACTTGTTGAAGCGGCAAGCACCGTTTGTCTAATCATCGATTTAATTAGTTCTCCAGGTACTGAAAGGACATGATCCTGTTCAATGCTAGGCAGAACTGGGAAATCCTCAGGATCTAAACCAACCATTTGTATTTCTGTTGAGCCTGAACGAATTAATGTTTGAAAATGCTGACTAACCTCGATAGATACTTGATCAGAAGGAAGCTTTTTAACGATTTCGACTACAAATTTAGCAGGGAGAACAACACTACCTGGTTTCTCGATATCTGCAATAATTTGTCCATTTTGTTCTACAGGAATAAAGTTTTGAATAGATATATCAGTATCACTTGCTGTTAACGTTACAGCTTGATGTGTAACATCGATTTTTATACCGCCTAAAATAGGAATCGTTGGACGTGCTGCGATTGCTTTTGCAACGTTTTGGATAGCTTGATTGAGCTCATTTTTTGCGATCGTTAATTTCAACGCGATCTCCTCGTTTCTAATAGATGATATTTGTTTAAAAAACTAGTAGTAGTAGCAGTAGGGGCACTGAATATGTGGATAACCCCTCTAAGTATGGATAAAACAAGCCTATCCACATGTGCATAGCGTGTGCATAGGCTTGTTTAGTTGTTCACATTAATTTTTAATTTTTTCTGTAATATTGGTAATGATTTTGTACAGCTCTTGATCTTCTTGTACGAGCTTTGTTATTTTTTCGTGCGCATGGATGACGGTTGTATGATCACGCCCGCCAAATGCTTCACCGATTTTAGGCAGTGAGAAGTCGGTTAGCTCTCTTGATAAGTACATCGCAATCTGTCTTGGGAAAGCTACAGCCTTTGTCCGCTTTCTAGCTTTGAAATCCTCAAGCTTCAAGCCGTAGAATTCGCCAACTTTCGCTTGAATATCGTTGATCGTAATCATACGAGGCCGTGAAGATGGAATAATATCCTTAAGCGCTTCAGCAGCCAGATGAGATGTAATATCAGCGTTAATAAGGGAAGAATAAGCGACTACGCGAATAAGTGCACCTTCCAGCTCACGAATATTTGTATCAATTTGATTCGCGATGTAATTCATTGCTTCATTAGGGATATCCAAATTCTCTGCCTTCGCTTTTTTTCGTAGAATCGCGATTCTCGTCTCTAGGTCTGGAGGCTGTATATCCGTAATTAAGCCCCATTCGAAGCGGGATCTTAAGCGTTCCTCGAGCGTAGGAATTTCCTTTGGAGGCCGATCACTTGAAATAATGATCTGCTTGCGTTCCTCATGCAGTGCATTAAAGGTATGGAAAAATTCCTCCTGAGTTTGCTCCTTGCCTGCAATAAATTGAATATCATCAATCAGTAGAACATCGATATTGCGATATTTGGTACGGAAGCTTTCCCCTTGACTGTCACGAATCGCATTAATAAATTCATTCGTAAACTTTTCAGATGAAATGTAGAGCACGCGCATATTCGGATTATGCTCCATAATATAATGTCCGATCGCATGCATAAGATGTGTTTTTCCTAAGCCAACGCCCCCATATAAAAATAATGGATTATACGCTTTGGCAGGGGCTTCTGCTACTGCAAGCGATGCAGCATGGGCAAAACGGTTGTTTGTGCCAATTACGAAAGTATCGAACGTATATTTGGGATTGAGCATATTGGAAGGAGCTTCTTCGACGTTAACAGGACTGGCAGGTTGTTTCGGTGGAAAAACCACGGCTTGTTCTGCTGATTTTGACTCACCAATGGAATATTTAATATTGATGTTTCGGCCTAAATATTCATATAGTGTCGCTTTGATTAGATTTGTGTATTTATTTTCTAGCCATTCCGCAGCAAACGTAGTTGGCGCAATAATTTCAAGTAGTGATTCATCAATAAACGTTGCTTTTGTCGCTTTAAACCAGGTGTCGTAACTCGGTTTGCTTAGCTTCGTTTGTATGATAGACAATACTTGCTGCCATAAATCATGAGTATGGCTATCCACAGACTGTCACTCCTTATTTCATATTCTTATAATGAAGATGGGCTCGCGTTGGTGTCGAAATTTAGATCCTTTTAGAAGAAGTTGTCCACATTAAGCAGATATGCTCATAAAAAGTTATTCATATATGCAAGATGTTGTACACAATATTATCCACAGGCTGTTAATAACCTTGGTACAATTCTAAATAATCCACAACGAAAACATTACTATCATAGCAAAAGATCCCTTGTATTTCAATGAAATTGAGTAAATTATCCACAATTTCAATAGGTTGTGTACAGACGTTATCTACAACACAAGATATTGTTTATATTTTGTGTAAAATTCGACAACACTCGAAATGATGCGATGAAATCTATCCACATCCTATTCAACACGAGTCGAAACAATGGTTTTATTAGTTATCCACAATGAGAAACGAAGCTATTCATGGATCTGAAATGTGCAGCTTTTACCTATGGTCCTTGATTGACTTTTTAGTGCTGACGTGGTTTAATATTAAAAGCGTGTTTTTGGTTATCTATTTAGCGCTGTATCCTGTGATTGGATTTAGGCGTTTGGATAAGAATCATATAGGAGGTGCAGCATAATGGGTCCTACATTTAAGCCGAATGTAAGCAAACGTGCTAAAGTACATGGTTTCCGTAAGCGTATGAGCAGTAAAAATGGACGTAAAGTTTTAGCAGCTCGTCGTCAAAAAGGAAGAAAAGTGCTAAGTGCATAGTCCAGAAGACCACACTCGGTGGTCTTTTTTTTATGGTTTTGCTAGAATTTAGACACTATAAAAATTTAACTACTATAATAAGAAGGATTAGCTACTATATAAGAAGGAATGGTGACGAGATCAGTGCGCAGGAAGCTTCGTCTACGAAATCGTGAAGATTATAGTCGTGTATATCGAGGGGGAAGATCGTTTGCTAACGGTCAATTCGTCGTTTATTGGTCAAAGCAGCCTACGGCTGAGCCATTCCGTCTAGGCATATCCGCAAGTAAAAAAGTCGGCAATGCGGTCGTTCGTAACCGAATGCGCCGAGTGATTAAAGAAATTGTTAGACATATGGAAGTACAAATTGTTCCGCATGTAGACTTTATATTAATCGTAAGAAAGCCTGCTGTATCGATGAGTTATTCGGAGCTGGAGCGTTCTGTTCGGCATGTGCTTCGAAAAGCTGGCTTATTAAAGGAAAGCAAACGAAAAAGCCCTAGAACCGCTATTCTTAAAGAACGAAGCTAAGGCTTTTTTCTATTGCTCATAAAAGTGACACAGGATGGTTCTCGAAAGCGGTTAACTGTTGTTTATTTGTGGAATAATTTATGGTATAGTCTATGTTAGATTTGTGTATTAGCTCTCAGAGAGGAGATTGCATGTTGTTCCGTAACAATCGAAAATGGATTTTAGTGGTTGGTCTGATTTTATCGATCAGCTTATTGGCAGGATGTGCGCCTCAGGTGGACCATACCATGACGACCGAAAACTTGCTCGAGGGTAACTTTTGGGAGCGTAATGTTGTTTACTACTTCGCGTTAACATTAGATACGTTCGCTAATTGGTTCCAAGGCAGCTACGTACTTGCGATTCTATTACTTACGATCGTTGTTCGTACGTTAATCCTACCTTTAACATTGAAGCAATACCGTAGCTCGAAGGCAATGCAAGCATTGCAGCCGCAAATTACTGAGCTGCGCGCAAAGCACAAAGACAATCCGCAAAAAATGCAAGAAGAAATGATGAAGCTGTATCAGGTGCATAACGTTAACCCGTTAGCTGGTTGTTTACCGCTTATTATTCAGATGCCTGTATTTATTGCGCTGTACAATGCGATTTACTGGAATGAGAATATTCGCTCCAGCCAATTGTTTGGTTGGACCTTGGATGAGACAAGCCCATGGTATTTCCTACCGTTAATTGCAGCTGCTACTACATTTATTCAGACAAAAATGATGCAGCAGACACAGCAACAGCAAATGCCAGGTATGTCTATATTGCTAGGGATTTTCCCAATTATGATCTTTGTAATGTCACTGTCCTTCCCAATGGCGCTTCCGCTTTACTGGGTGTTCAGTAACATTTATACGATTGTTCAAAATTACTTCCTATATGTATTACCGAACCGTAAAGGGAAAGGGAAAGAGAAGAAGGAGGTTCTTGCGAAATGACGAAAGTTCTTGCATCAGGAAAGACAATCGAGGATGCGGTTCGAAATGGATTGGCACAGCTACAGGTGACAGAAGATCGCGTAAAGGTTGTCGTGCTAGAGCAGCCTGCTAAAGGATTTTTAGGGTTAATCGGTTCAAAGGATGCTAAGGTTGAGCTTGAATTGATTCCTGATCCTAAGGAGGAAGCAGAGCGTTTTATTCGTGATGTAGCTCATGCGATGGGGCTAGATGTCCAATTGACTTGGACTGAAACGAAGGATAACATGCTGCTTTCTATATCTTGTAATGGTGATCTCGGAATGCTAATTGGCCGTCGCGGCCAGACGCTGGACGCTTTACAATATCTCGTTACTATCGTTGCCAATCGTTATTCCGACAATCATATCCGAATTGTTTTAGATGCTGAGAATTTTAGAGAACGTCGTCGCAAAACCTTAGAGGATCTTTCTGAGCGGTTAGCAGGACGCGTCGTTCGGACAAGGAAGGAAGTCGTACTTGAGCCGATGGTGCCCCATGAACGCAAAGTTATTCATTCTCAGCTGCAAAGTCATCCAAAGGTGCGTACCTTTAGTCAAGGCGATGAGCCTAATCGTCGTGTTGTCATTACTTTGAAGTAAGTAGAATGAAGCATACATGTAGAAATAGGAGTGCAGCAATGACTATTGAAGTCATTGCTGTTTTCCGTTTATGAGAGGTGGTTCAATAAGCATGACTTTGATTACGAAGTCATGCGCTGCTGCTTACTCGGCGTCGAATATGTCACGCTACCGAAAACTTCGGTGCTCACGTAGGTTTGTCTACGCTGCGCTCCTCGTTTTCTAGTATCGCGCCATCTTCTCGGTACTGAAAGCCAAGCATATTGAACATACATTGAAGAGGTGGTTCAATAAGCATGACTTTGATTACGAAGTCATGCGCTGCTGCTTACTGGCGTCGAATATGTCACGCTACCGAAAACTCCGGTGCTCACGTAGGTCTATCTACGCTGCGCTCCTCGTTTTCTAGTAACGTGCCATCTTCTCGGTACTGAAAGCCAAGCATATTGAACTTATATTGAAGAGGACGTTCAATAAGCTCGGCTTTGATTACGAGGTCATGCGCTGCTGCTTACTGCCGCGTACTGATAGTCAAGCATATTGAACATACAATAGAGAGGTGAATGCACAATGGTTGAGCATGATACAATTGCTGCGATCGCAACAGCTGTAGGAGAAGGTGGAATAGCCATCATCCGTGTCAGTGGCCCAAAAGCAATAGAGGGAGTCGATCGCATATTTAAAACAAAACAACCGCTGCGTGACGCAGCTTCACATACAATTCATTATGGGTATATTGTCGATCCTGCAACGGGAGAGAAGGAAGAGGAAGTGCTCGTCTCGCTGATGAGAGGACCTCGCTCATTTACCGCTGAAGATGTTGTAGAGATTAACGCTCATGGAGGAGTTATCGCTATATCACGTGTAATGGATGTGCTTCTGCAGCAGGAGGATATTCGTATTGCAGAGCCTGGTGAATTTACGAAGCGTGCGTTTCTTAATGGGCGTATCGATCTGATGCAGGCTGAAGCGGTCATTGACCTTATTCGTTCGAAATCTGATCGAGCGTTTGCTGTCGCGAGAAAGCAAGCAGAAGGTGTGTTATCAACTAAAATTAAGGCGCTACGTCAAAATGTCATTGAGCTGCTTGCGCATATCGAAGTAAATATAGACTATCCTGAGCATGATGTCGAAGAGATGACGAGCAACTATATCCGTGAGCAATGTGAAAAAACAATCGTCGAGATTGATCAGCTGCTTAAAACGGCTAGTGAAGGAAAAATATTGCGTGAGGGAATATTAACAGCGATTGTTGGTCGGCCAAACGTAGGAAAATCGTCACTAATGAATACATTAAGTCAGGAAAACCGTGCCATTGTTACGGATATTCCAGGTACAACGCGTGACGTTATTGAACAGTATGTTACCTTGAATGGCATACCGCTTCGTCTCCTTGATACAGCAGGTATCCGTGAAACAAGTGATGTTGTAGAGCGAATCGGGGTTGAGCGGTCACGAGATGCGATTACAGAGGCGGATTTGGTTCTATTTGTCTTAAATAACAATGAACCGTTGCAGGATGAGGACAAGGAGCTGCTAGCATCATTGCAGGGAAGAAGTATTATTGTTATTGTGAATAAGATGGATCTGGAGTCAAAGCTGAATTTAGATGAAGTTATCCCTTTCCTTCATGGCGGTTCTATTGTTAAAATGTCTATGTTGCAGCAGGAAGGGCTAGATCAACTCGAAAAAGCAATTAGTGAAATGTTTTTTGAGGGTAAGCTAGAAGCGAATGATCTTACTTACGTAAGTAATGTCCGTCATATCTCGCTGTTAAAGCGAGCTAAGCAATCGATGGAAGATGCGATCGAAGCGACTTACATGGGTATCCCTATCGATGTTATTCAGATTGATGCAAGATTGGCATGGGAAGCGCTTGGAGAAATATTAGGTGTAGAAGCGGGAGATTCGTTGATCGACCAAATATTCTCGCAGTTCTGTCTTGGAAAGTAAGCTGCGTATTAAGTTTTATTTTACAATATAAAGAATATTTTTCCATAAGTAACATTTACTAAGGTTAAGTAACGACAGGAGGTTAAGCAATGGGATATACAGCTAAGGAATATGATGTCATTGTAGTTGGAGCCGGTCATGCAGGTGCTGAAGCGGCCCTTGCAACGGCTCGTATGGGCTGCGAAACGCTAATGCTAACGATTAATCTAGATATGGTTGCATTTATGCCTTGTAACCCATCGATTGGTGGTCCGGCAAAAGGGCATGTAGTACGTGAGATCGATGCCCTAGGTGGTGAGATGGGCCGTAATATCGATAAGACATTTATTCAAATGCGTATGCTAAATACAGGGAAAGGTCCTGCAGTGCATGCACTTCGTGCACAGGCGGATAAGTTCTTGTATCAGCATGAAATGAAAAAAACGATTGAGACGACGCCAAATCTTACGTTAAGACAAGGGATGGTCGAAGAGCTTATCGTAGAGGATGGTCGTTGTGTAGGAGTGGTCACGCAAACGGGTGCTCACTACCGTGCCAAAGCGGTCATTATTACGACAGGCACGTATTTGCGTGGCAAAATCATTATGGGTGAGCTGATGTATGAAAGTGGCCCTAACAATCAACAGCCATCCGTGAAGCTTGCAGCATCATTGAAGGAGCATGGCTTAGAGCTAATTCGCTTTAAGACTGGAACTCCGCCGCGTGTCAATGGTGAAACGATTGATTTCTCCAAAACAGAAATACAGCCTGGGGACGAAAATCCGAAGTTTTTCTCCTATGAAACAAAGGAATCTAATATTGAGCAAATTCCTTGCTGGCTAACGTATACATCTGAAACGACTCATAAAGTGATTAACGATAACTTGCATCGTGCACCGATGTTTTCAGGTGCAATTGAAGGAACAGGACCACGCTATTGTCCATCCATCGAGGACAAAATTGTACGCTTTGCGGATAAGCCGAAGCATCAGATCTTTTTAGAGCCAGAAGGCCGTAATACACTCGAGTATTATGTTCAAGGCTTGTCTACGAGCATGCCAGAGGATGTACAGCTGGAGATGGTTCGTTCTGTGCCGGGTCTTGAAAATGCACAAATGATGCGTAATGGTTATGCGATTGAGTATGATGCGGTTATTCCGACTCAGCTATGGCCTTCACTTGAAACAAAGCAAATTGATGGATTATTCACAGCTGGACAAATAAACGGTACATCCGGCTATGAAGAAGCTGCAGGGCAGGGGATCATTGCTGGAATTAATGCGGCACGCAAGGTTCAAGGCAAGGAGCCAATCATTATTGGGCGCTCAGATGGTTATATTGGCGTTATGATCGATGATTTGGTCACAAAAGGAACGAATGATCCATATCGACTGTTGACTTCACGTGCTGAATATAGATTGTTACTGCGTCATGACAATGCTGATCTGCGTCTTACTCCACTTGGTTACGAGATCGGATTAATTACAGAGGAGCGCTACCAAGCTTTCTTGCAAAAGAAAGAGCTTGTTGAGCTAGAGGTTCAGCGCCTGCATGACACAAAAATTAAGCCTTCAGATGCGAAAGAACTATTAGAGGAAGTGGGCTCAGCTGA
Source organism: Paenibacillus sp. FSL W7-1287 (assembly GCF_038004245.1). NCBI lineage: Bacteria > Bacillati > Bacillota > Bacilli > Caryophanales > Paenibacillaceae > Paenibacillus > Paenibacillus sp. FSL W7-1287. Next base: position 529,168 of record NZ_JBBORD010000001.1, read on the forward strand.
GCTTAGCCAAGGGGGCAGCATCATTATGCTGCTGCGTCGACCAGAGATTACGTATGAGATGCTTGAAAGAATTTCACCGTCTCCTTATGAACTTACAGCTGAAATGAAGGAACAGGTCGAAATTCAAATTAAATATGCAGGCTATATTGAAAAGCAGCTTCAACAGGTAGAGCGATTAAACAAAATGGAACGTAAGCGTATTCCAGATACAATCGACTATAACGATATTAAAGGACTAGCCAATGAAGCAAGACAGAAGCTTGAACTTATTCGTCCGCTTTCCATCGGTCAAGCGAGCCGAATTGGTGGAGTAACCCCAGCTGATATTTCAGTCTTGCTCATTTACTTGGAGCATTTTAACCGAGTAACGGCTGCGAAAGGATCATAATGGATCAGACAATTGCATGGTTCACTGAGCAGCTTGCCGCTCATCAAATTACACTTGATGAGCGACAATTGGCTCAGCTTGAACGCTATTATGAGTTGCTTGTGGAATGGAACGAAAAAATGAATCTAACGGGCATTACGGATCGGGATGCTGTATACGAAAAGCATTTTTATGATTCTATTTCACTTTCATTCTTTGTGAGTATGAAGGATATTAAAAAATTGGCGGATATTGGATCAGGAGCAGGTTTTCCAAGTATTCCACTAAAAATTGTATTTCCTCACCTTCAGGTGCTCATTGTTGACTCACTTAACAAAAGAATTAACTTCTTGAATCATCTTGTTAACGAGTTAGGCCTAGAGCAGGTAGAGGCGATACATGGACGTGCGGAGGATGTAGCGAGACTGCCGAAGTATCGTGACGCTTTCGATCTAGTGACCGCACGTGCTGTTGCTAGACTTGCCGTGTTGAATGAGTTTTGTCTCCCATTTACAGCAGCCGGCGGTATATTCGCTAGCATGAAAGGCGCAAGTCTTGCTGAGGAGCTGCAGGAGGCTGCCTACAGCCTTTCAGAGCTGAAAGGGAAGGTTGTCCAGCAGTATGAGTTAAAGCTTCCAAATGAGCAGTCAGAGCGTCATATTGTATGTGTAAAGAAGCTTGCTGCAACTCCAAAAAAGTATCCGCGCAAGGCTGGCCTGCCGCTAAAGCAGCCGCTTGTTAAATAAATTGTTCCACGTGGAACGATATTAGGTATCCATAACACTTAGTTAAAGGTTATAATAGCAACTAACACGGTTAGTTGCTATTTTTATTGTCATATTAATTGGTGAAAGAGCAGGATTTCTCGGAAATGTGGTCGAATATTTATAGTATATGATTGTTATCGGAATGTAGCCAAGCTATAGGTTTGTGCGTTTCACATGATCAATGACGGTTAAATTGTTTTTTCATCACATGATTAGGTGGTTATAGTCAATATGAAGGATCATATTTCTAAGTTGTTCGGATTCGCTGAGTCGAAGTCAAATCAAGAGGAAGTTAAGCAGATTCCGCTTAGCGAGATTGTAACAAGTCCGTTTCAACCAAGAACGGTATTCGATGACGAACGCATAGATGAGCTGTGCCAAACCATTCGTACACACGGCGTTATTCAGCCTATTGTTGTGAGAATGCGTAACAATAAATATGAAATTATAGCTGGAGAGCGTCGCTGGAGAGCCGTAACAAAGCTTGGACTAGAGACGATTCCTGCAATTGTTCGTGAGTTTAATGATGCGCAAACAGCATCTATTGCGTTAATCGAAAATTTGCAGCGCGAAAACTTAACTGCAGTGGAAGAGGCTGTTGCTTATCAGCGTTTAATTGAGCTGCATCAGCTAACACAAGAAAGCTTAGCTCAGCGACTTGGTAAGAGCCAATCAACGATTGCCAATAAGCTAAGGCTTCTTGCTTTGCCGGAAGCGGTAAAGCAATCACTTATGGAACGTAAAATTACAGAACGTCATGCACGTGCGTTGCTAACACTTGATACAGAAGAGCTTCAAATGAAAGTTCTTGAGGATATTATTAAAAACGATTGGAATGTTAAGCAGACAGAAGCTCGCATCGCATTTCTTAAAGAAGCGTCAAAGCCGAAGAAAGCAAAGAGGATTTCGTTCACTAAAGATGTTCGGCTCGCCCTCAACACGATTCGTCAATCGATAGATATGGTATCCGGATCTGGCTTAGCGATCAAGACAAAGGAGCAAGATCATGATGATCATTATGAAATCGTGATCCAGATTCCTAAAAACAAAAAATAACAAAATGAAACGGCCATATTACTACATTTTTGCTAGTAGTCTTGCCATGTCTCCAATAGTTGTAAACATGAGGTGAGAAGATGTCTAAAGTTATTGCGATTGCGAATCAAAAGGGCGGTGTAGGGAAAACAACGACTTCTGTTAATCTATCTGCTTGCTTAGCATCGTTAGGTAAAAAAGTGTTGCTAATCGATATTGACCCTCAGGGCAATACAACAAGCGGCCTTGGTATTAATAAGGGGGATGTCACTCATTGCATCTATGATGTATTAGTGAATGAGGTCAATCCGAAGGAAACGATACTTGAAACGGCTATACCGGGTCTTGATATCATTCCAGCAACGATCCAGCTTGCGGGAGCAGAGATTGAACTTGTCCCAACCATTTCTAGAGAGCAGCGCCTAAAGAAGGCTGTTGCCTTGGTTAGAGATCATTACGATTATGTTATGATTGATTGCCCACCCTCGCTAGGTATATTAACGATTAATTCATTAACCGCTGCCGATTCTGTATTGATTCCAATCCAATGTGAATATTATGCGCTTGAAGGATTAAGTCAGTTGTTAAATACAGTAAGACTAGTGCAGAAACATCTCAATACTTCATTGCAGATTGAAGGAGTACTGTTAACGATGCTTGATGCACGAACCAATCTTGGGCTTCAAGTTATAGAAGAAGTGAAAAAGTACTTCCAACAAAAAGTCTATCAGACGGTTATCCCACGAAATGTGCGGCTCAGCGAAGCGCCTTCACATGGACAGGCGATTATTTCATATGATCCTAAATCAAAAGGGGCAGAAGTGTATCTTGAACTAGCTAAGGAAGTGATTTCTTATGAAAAAATCTCTAGGTAAAGGATTAGATGCGCTGTTTCAACCAGTAGAAACGGATGAAGAAGAGGTAGTTCGCATACCGCTGAACGATATTAGGCCCAACCCTTATCAGCCGCGTAAAACATTTGATGATGATACGATACGAGAGCTAGCTGAATCAATTAAGCAGCAAGGGGTTATTCAGCCGATTATTGTGCGTAGAGTATTAAGAGGCTTTGAAATTGTAGCAGGTGAGCGCCGTTTTCGTGCGTCACAGCTATGTGGCAATGAACGTATACCTGCAGTTGTTAGAGAGCTGACAGACTCTCAGGTCATGGAAATGGCCCTAATTGAAAACTTGCAACGCGAAGACCTTAATGCGATTGAAACGGCACTAGCGTATGAAGCATTAATTAATAAATTCAAACTGACTCAAGAGGAATTGTCCCTAAAGGTAGGGAAATCTCGTTCTCATATTGCTAACTTCATGCGACTGCTAAGCCTGCCAGAGTCAATTAAGGAAGATGTTTCACGTGGAACATTGTCAATGGGGCATGCTCGAGCAATTGTAGGTGTGAAGGAAGAGAAGCTGCAGCTAGAGCTTGCTAAGCTTTGTGTTGATGGTGAATGGAGTGTTCGAGAGCTAGAGGATGAAATAAATAAGCTCGCAAACCGAAAACCACCACAACAAAGAAACGAAAAAACAAAGAAACGAGATCCTTTTATTGAAAGCGTCGAATCTACCTTGCGAGATCGTTTTCAGACAGGGGTTAAAATTAAACAATCAAAGCATAAAGGGAAAATCGAGCTAGAGTACTACAGTAAGCAAGACTTGGAGCGTATACTAGAGTTACTACAGCAATAAGCAAGAGGTGTTGATAGAATAACCAATATGGCACATCTAAGTAATAATCTTTTGCTAGAAAGATTATAGCTAGATGTGCCATTGTTAGCTTGGAGGGGAGCAAATTGTCTGAACGATTTTACTACTTAGATCATGCTGCAACGTCTTGGCCGAAGCCCGATGAAGTGATAGAGGCGGTTACAGCAGCAATGAAAAATGATAGCGCCAATCCTGGGAGAGGTAGTCATGCGATGGCCGTGCGAGCTAGTCGTATTTTATTCAAGGGTAGAATGCAGCTTGCAAAGCTACTCAATGTGAATAACCCCAATGATATTGTGTTTACGCACAATACAACGATGGGGTTGAATATGGCGATAAAAGGCTTTGTTAAAGCAGGCGACCACGTGATAGCTAGCTCAGTGGAGCATAATTCGGTTCGTAGACCGCTTTATGATCTGGAACAAAAAGGAGTAGAAGTAACCTATATAGATGCGGATGAGAAAGGCTTTTTTAATCTTAATCAGCTTAAAGCAGCGATGAAGGCCAATACGACACTTGTCGCTGTAAATCATAGCTCAAATCTACTTGGGACTATTCTGCCGATAGCTGAAATTAGTGAAATTGTGCATAAGCATGGAGCAAAGCTGCTTGTGGATGGAGCGCAAAGTGTAGGTATTATACCTGTTGATGTGGTGAAGCTTGGTATCGATATGCTTGCTTTTCCAGGACATAAGGGATTGCTTGGACCACAGGGGACAGGTGGTCTATATATTGCACCGGATATCGATCTTGAGCCGCTTATGCAGGGCGGTACAGGAAGTCAATCTGAGGCGCCCCACCAGCCACTTATTCGACCAGATCGCTATGAAGCAGGGACACAAAATACAGCAGGCATTGCGGGGCTTACAGCTGGCGTAGAGTACATCTCGCGCATCGGTATCGATAAGATCTATGAACATGAGTGGAAGCTGTCACAGCGGCTGCTTAGCGGTCTTATGGACGTTGAAGGTGTGGTGTGCTTAGGGCCAGACATCGGTCAGCCTAGAACTGGAATTGTTTCGTTCTATATTCCACATATTGATCCATCAGAATTGTCATTTATTCTAGATCAGCATTATCAAATTGCTGTTCGATCAGGTTTTCATTGTACACCGACAGCGCATATGGCTGCAGGAACGAGTGAGCGGGGAGCGGTTAGAGCTAGTGTAGGCTACAATACGACAGATGAAGAAGTGGATGCATTAGTTTTGGCTGTAAAGGAAATTATAGAACAATACTAATAATAAATTGCTTAACATGGCCTGAAGGAGAGAAACATTTTGGTTACTGAGTACATTGAAATCATAATCATGGCACTTGCAATTGTCATTGTCGTACAGGCTATTATAATGCTCGGAATGAGTAGAAAGTTGAAAAAAATAACCCGTTCCTACCGGTCAATGATGGATGGAACAGGGGTAGAGAACTTAGAAGGTGTTCTCGTGTCATTAAAGGAAGAACAAAGGCAGGAGCAAAAGGACTTAGCTGCGGCGTTGAGTAGAATCGAAGCATTAGAGAAGCGAGTGCCATTACAAAAAAGCAAAATGGCAATTCACCGATATAATGCTTTTTCCAATACAGGCAGCGACTTGAGCTTTTCACTTGCTATAACAAATGACGAGAAGGATGGAGTCGTCCTTACAAGCATACACAGTAGAGAGGGTATGTATTTATACGGAAAACCATTACAAAAAGGTGAATCCAGTTATTCATTAACACCAGAGGAGCGTAAAGTGATCGATGAAGCAAAATAGTACAACTACAGCGAGTAGCGTACGTGAAAGGCTAATGAATGCCAGTAGACTGCTCGCTGTTCATATTCATCGAACGTATATGCTTTGATGTAGCGTAGTAAAGACATTGTGATATAATTTCAGACATTGACATAACCAGATGAAGACGTGTGTTTTGCAAAACAAAATACTCCATGAATCCACCGACATTTACGATACCGGTAATATGGATATCTCCTACAGGAGGTAAATCCTTGTTCACTCCTGCTCCAGGACGAACGGGACCTTGCCCTGCTTGAATACAGCCAACACTTGAAGCTTGACCTAAGCATGCATCAATTCCAATAATAAATGGATGGGTGAATTGTTTATGAATCGATGCTAAGGTGTCAGCTAGGTTAAGCGCATGCACAGGTTCAGCAATTGTTCCGAATACATGCATAAAGCTCGAGCGGTATTTAGCTAGGGAAGATCCTACTAACGGCCCCAACGAATCTCCAGTTGAACGATCTGTGCCAATGCATATAACGACGATTGGTTGATGAGGGAGAGCCAATCCCAACAGGTTCGAAAGCTCTTGCTGCAGCAAACTACGAATCATTGGAGAGTTATAGGGTAATTTAATAGGTGAGTTCGTTTCCATTGTTTCTTGTAAGTTTCCTTTCTTGAAACAAAATATTAGTATCAGTATGTTACTGAATTGTTTAATTTATACTTCTAGGTGAGAAAGGAGCAGCTTTCATGAACATGCTTATTGCATTTGATTCGACGCAGCAGGCGCTGCGAGCAGAGATGTTATTAGAATATGCAGAGATTGATATTGATATATGTCCTACACCGAAGGAAATTACAGCGGGCTGCGCATTGTCTATACATTTTCCATCGGCTGAACTTGAGCAAGTGAAGGACATACTAACGAGTGAGCATGTGGATATTCGCGGAATATTTGAACATACTGCTGAAGGATATGAGCAAAGACTATAATGTAAGCGAGATAATAATGTATATGCGGTTGAGCTCAGGAGAATAGCCGTGCTTTCGATTTATTTAGTATAGTAGTACATAAGATGGATGATTTCTTTGTATATAGCATCGTTTCATGAGGCAGGTCAGAAGCGCCTAGAAGAGACAGCAACAAAAGGCAGTAGGTTCTAGGTAAAGAGGAAGAGGATCTTTTATAAGTGGGACTCGAGGAACACGAAGCTCAACATTATTCTTGTTGAGAGATAAGCTATGAACAGGTGTCTACGACGGATAAGCTATTCCATTGATTAAATGAAGTGTCTATAACTGTGGATACTTTCTGCTATAGGAAGATAAAGATCCACATGAATAAAAATGCGAGGTGATTTCGATATGGAGCGTAAGCAATTCGAGCTTGGGGATATTGTTCAGATGAAGAAGCTACACCCATGTGGATCAAACGAAATGATAGTTATCCGCATGGGGATGGATATTCGAATGAAGTGTGTTGGTTGTGGACACAGTATCTTACTGCCGCGCGCAAAATTCGAAAAAAACATGCGTAAAGTAGTGGGGAAATCAGAGGTAACAGAAGAATAGAATTGGAGAAGCACTGGTTAAGAAATAAAGTTGAATACTGATAGTCATTTATGATATATTAATTTCGTGCAAAAGGAGAAGTACCCAAGTGGTTATAAGGGGACTGACTCGAAATCAGTTAGGCGTCGCAAGGCGTGCGTGGGTTCGAATCCCACCTTCTCCGCCATTCATTCGTCAATAACATTTAGAGGCTCTTAATAAGGAGCCTCTTTTTGTTGTTTAAATATATGGCTTGTATAGTAGTAGGAGCATGTTGCACATGCACAATTACTAAGCTATATGCTGTTCTTCTGTCCAACAATGTTCAATAAATCCACGCTATATGTTGCCCCGATAAACTCCGCGAGCTCATCATTAGATCGTACTAGAATCGTTATATGTTCATTAAAGGTTTTGCCATCATTGATCCAATAGGTCACACCTATGCGTATGAATGTTTATCAATCATGGTATGCAGCACAAAACAGGATAAGGATGACAGCATAGTTGACACCCTCCCTCTGTCGTTATAACGAGTTTCGCGGCTTCCCGGCTATTAATGACGTTATCACTGAAAAATAGACAAAATTCTGAGTCTGTTATGTCACTTTATAAAACATAAGCAGCCATGTATCAATTTTCTTAACAATGCGAATCAATATACAGCGATATTGTTACAAGTTACGGGGAGGGAAGGTAAGGAAAGGGATGGCAGAGCATCAATTTGAATCGTAACTATGAAGCGATATGACATGCACAGACCTACATTTTAAAGTAAGTCGCAATAACAAATTTGCAATTAAAAATTTCAAATAGAGCAGTCCTAACATAGAGCACAGCTCACAGTGTGTGATTAAACATTAACATTATTACTGTGGAAACCGTCATTGTGGAGTTGTTAAGATTGTTAATAACATTAAAATTTGATTATTCACAGCTATTGATGGCAGCTCTTATTTTTAGAGGGATAACTTTTTCGTTATAAATTTGTTTTGAGCAGGTTGCCATGAATACCGTGGTAAGTGCTTAAAATGGCATAACACATATTTCCAGGGAAATGATTAAAAGCAGCAACCTTTAAAAAGCGAAGGGATAAATAAGAAGCAGTAAGAAAGTAGAAAAGCCCCATCCCGTCGTCATATGACAAAGGGATGAGGCTTTTTGACGGTGGTTGATTAGTTAGCAAATTCATTCTAGACAAAGAACTGACTTACGAAAACAACTCAGCGTAGGCTAAGGAATAACTCGTATTCATTCAGCTCAATACTTTTTTAAGGTAAAGAGCACACTTCTTTGTCGCAATTAACTGCAAGAATAAGCTTTTTTGAATCTGTTGAACTTAAGCTAGTGAAGTACAACGGAACCACACCTCTCTTCACCGTCAATAATATAGTGCCACATTGTATTTCGTTTTATACATCATAAATAAAAAAAATGAGTTATTTGGTTAGCTATCCGTTTTAGCGGTCCAGAGAGTGAACAGTACAAAGCTTTACGATTGAATTTCATAATAACGCGAATAGTAAACTCAACTGTCATCTCGAAAATCTAATAAATGACTTATATAGAAGTAATGCTGACTAAAAGTCACTTGGTCGTGCACTATTCTCATATTTACTTGCTTATATATGGTGCCTAAGATCATTACATGCGTGATTAGTGCTAAGTTATGTAGGGAAATAATTGAAAGTTAATGCAACAGCACCGTTTTATCTTGCCATCGCCCAATTGATTTAGTATAATATACAGATGCGAGCTTAATTGTTCGCTCCTTGCTCCACTTCGTGGGGCCGTTAGTCCAAAAGGAGGTGAAATGTAATGCGCAAATATGAAGTGATGTACATCATCCGTCCGGATGTTGAACAGGAAGCTGTTCAAGCTCTAGTTGAAAAATTCAACAGTGTCATCTCTAACGGCGGTGAGGTTATTAAATCTGATATCCTTGGCAAACGTCGTCTTGCGTATGAAATCAACAAACTTCGTGAAGGTTATTTTGTTCTTACACAGTTCTCGGCAACAGCTGAAATTGTTAGCGAGCTTGACCGCGTGATGAAGATTGCGGATGAAGTTATCCGTGTGTTGATCGTAAGAGATGTAGCTTAAGAAGTGTGAAGGTTTGATTGGGAGGTCATATAGATGTTGAACCGCGTAATATTGATCGGTAGATTAACTAGAGATCCTGAGCTTCGTTATACCCCCGCTGGTGTTGCTGTAACTCAATTTACGATTGCTGTTGATCGTCCGTTTTCTGGTAGTAACGGCGAACGTGAAGCGGATTTTATTCCGGTTGTCACTTGGCGCCAACTGGCAGAAACATGTGCAAATTACTTGCGCAAAGGTCGTTTAACCGCAGTTGAAGGCCGTATTCAGGTAAGAAATTACGAGAATAATGAGGGCAAGCGTGTGTATGTTACGGAAGTAATTGCAGACAATGTTCGCTTCTTGGAATCTAATCGTGATGGCAATCAACAACGTGAAGAGGGTAGCTATGGTAGTGGTGATGGTTATAATGCAGGTGGCAGCTCTAATCGACCAGCTCAACCATCACGCAGTAGCAACGTCGATCCTTTTAAGGATGATGGACGCCCAATTGATATTTCAGAAGATGACTTGCCGTTCTAATATGAACACGAAATTGAATTTTTAATGAAAGGATGGGTTCAAATGAGCTTCAAAAAAGAAGGCGGAGAAGAGCGCAGCGAGCGTAAATTCTCTCGTAAAGGCGGACGCAACAAACGTCGTAAAGTTTGTTACTTCACAGTAAACAAAATTACGCACATTGACTATAAAGATACTGATTTGCTTAAAAAGTTCATCAGCGAGCGTGGTAAAATTCTACCTCGTCGTGTAACTGGTACAAGCGCTAAGTATCAACGTCTATTGACAATTGCGGTTAAACGTTCTCGTCAAATCGCTTTGCTACCATACACTACTGAATAGTAGTTATATATGCAAGAATAGGAGGAGCCTGTCACTACAGGCTCCTCCTATTTATTTTTTGGAGAGTCCGTAGTTTGCGGACTCTTTTTTCGTGATGTAAACTACCTGCTACAATAGAGATGAATGGATAGGAGAACTCATATGGAATATATATTAGCACTAGTCATTATTGTTATATTTACGAAGGTTGCAGGACATCTAGCTGTTATGATTGGTCAGCCTTCTGTGCTTGGAAAGCTGATAGCAGGAATATTGGTTGGACCTGCCGTTCTTGGCTGGGTCGAGCCTAACGAGTTCATTGGTCACTTCGCCGAAATCGGAGTGCTGCTGCTGATGTTTATAGCAGGGCTGGAAACGGATCTTGAGCAATTAAAGGCTAACTGGAAATCAGCGGTTGCTGTTGCACTCGGTGGCATAGTTTTGCCGCTAATTGGTGGGTACGGTGTTGCTATCGCTTTAGGGCTTTCACAGACGGAAGCATTATTTATGGGCTTGCTGCTATGTGCGACAAGCGTTAGTATCTCTGTACAAGCTTTGAAGGAGATGGATAAGCTTAGCTCACGTGAGGGTACTACGATATTAGGTGCGGCAGTTGTTGATGATATCGTCGTAGTTATTTTACTTGCAATCATGATGAGCTTCTTAGGTACGGGAGGAGAAAGTGTATCTATTCCGTTGTTGATAGGGAAGAAAGTTATCTTCTTTGCCGTCATTGCTGTAGCAAGTATATGGCTGGTTCCGCTTATTATGAAGCTGGCAGCTAAGCTTAAAGTAACAGAGGCGATTATGAATGGTGCGATTGTGCTTTGTCTGGGGTTTGCTTACTTCGCAGAATGGCTAGGAGTAGCCGGCATCATTGGTTCCTTTGCAGCTGGGATCGCAATTAGTCAGACGAAATTCCGCAAGGAAGTAGAGCACCGAGTTGAACCAATTACGTATACATTGTTCGTTCCTGTGTTTTTTGTCAGCATCGGATTAAACATTACATTTGACGGGCTAGGCGAGCAGGTTTGGTTTATGGTATTGCTTAGCATTGTTGCGATTATAACAAAGCTGATTGGGTGCGGCTTCGGAGCACGGATAACCGGCTTTTCCATGAAATCATCGCTAGTCATTGGCGCAGGTATGATCTCTCGTGGTGAGGTTGCTTTAATTATTGCGTCCTCCGGTCTTGCGTCAGGCTTACTGCCGCAGCAATACTTTACATCAGTGGTGCTAGTTGTCATTGTGACAACCTTAGTGACACCGCCATTGCTTAAGATGCTGTTCTCAGGTTCATCTAATGAGCCAGTGAAAGCACAGCAAGGCACTACACTGAATCAATAGATCATAAAAAAGCACCAGTGCAAGAGAGTAGGGCTAGATGCTATCCCCATATCTCCTTGCGCTGGTGCTTTTCTTATATACTCCTATATTCATCTGCTTACGACTACGGACGCTTTGGTGATATAGCTACCGTGCAGCGAGAAACACATAGAAGTCGATCCTGCTCATCGGTAATTTTTATATCCCATACGGCGCTTTTTCGGCCTTTATGAAGCGGGACACCAACGGCAGTTACGATGCCCTCGCGAACGCTACGGACATGATTGGCGTTAATTTCCATGCCCATGGCAACTTCATGCTCTTGGTCGATCGAAGCCCATGCGCCAATGCTAGCTACTGTCTCGGCTAGGACGAGCGATGCTCCGCCGTGTAGGAACCCAAAGGGCTGCCGTGTACGCTCATTAACGGGCATGGTGCATATCACCTTTTCAGGTGTTAGTAATACTGTCTCGATCTGTAGTGCTTCTATAATCGTTCCTGTAGTGTCCATCATGTTCATAAGTAACAACTACCTTCTCATAGAAATTGTTCGACAATGTATCCAATAATGAAGCTAAACGTCAGCAGTACGCCGAACATTGTGTTGAGCTTACCGGTTGCCTTCATGGCAGGCATCATTTCAAAGGCTACTGTTTTTCCGATGAATTGCTTATAAGCGCTTATCGCTTGTGGTACACTAATCAATACAAGCATTGCCCATGGCGTGACATGCTTCATAAATATTAAGACGATGATCCAGGCAAAGGCGATCGCAAAAATGGCACCAAGCAGCTGGATTGACGCAGGTCTTCCAAGCAAAACTGCGATGGTGCGTCGACCGTGCTCCTTATCTCCATCCATATCACGAATATTGTTGGATAAATTAAGTGCACCGATTAAAAAGCCAACGCTGATCGACACAAAGAGATGACTCCAGTTTAGATCGCCAGTTTGAATGAAATACGTAATCATGATAATGACTGGGCCCATAAATAAGCCGGAAAACAGCTCGCCAAACGGTGTATACGCTATTGGAAAGGGACCAGCGGTATAAAAGTATCCAACCGCCATAGATAGTAGTCCAATGACCGCGATCCACCAAGAGCTGGAGTAACAAATATATATCCCAATCAGCAACGATATAAAGTAAAATAAAAAGGCGAGATTACGAACAAATTTAGGAGCGACGCCATCTCGGACGATGGTGCCACCAATTCCTACAGAATTTTCATTGTCCAAGCCTCTGACGTAATCATAGTACTCATTAAACATATTGGTTGCAGCTTGTATTAGCAGTGACGCAATAAGCATAAGCATAAAAAGTATAAGTTGTACGCTGCCATCGTACAATGCCATGGCGGTACCTGTGAAGACGGGTACAAACGAAGCTGTAAGTGTATGTGGCCGCATTAGCCGCCACCAAACATTGCTATTAGCAGCTTGTAGTTGGGTTTGCATATTCACGCATCCTTACTATATAAATTATGTTGTCCTAAAATGTGCTGAAAACCGAACTTTATGAACTTGCACTATAAGTTTAGGGGAATGAACCTATTGTGTCAACGCATGAAACTTGGCAGAAAGTTGACGTTATTCAGGCAGGGGTGTATTCTTGAAACAGATAAAACGGCAAGGTTATGACAAGGGTGAAGAACGTGACTTATAGTATGTTAAGCACGAGCATGAATGCATTAGTGAAAGAAGGAAAGGCCAAGGCCGAACGCCTAGGCAAGCAAGTGTTGGTTAGCTCCGTTATTGAAATCAATCAGACGGATTTGCCAGCCTTTTTTTCTTATCAAGAGCATATGTATCGTGGTAATCGATTTTATTGGTCAGAGCCGGGTCGTGCACTAACCTATGTAGGATTAGGTGCAGTATTAACGATCGAGGCTGATGATAAACAGAATCGTTTTAAATATGTAGATAGCAAGTGGAAGGCTATAGTAGACGATGCGATTGTCGATAAGCCATCTCCATATACAGGTCCTATATTGTTTGGCGGGTTTTCCTTTGATCCGCAGATCGAACAGTCAGAGAAGTGGAGTGATTTTGCTCATACTAGCTTTGCTGTGCCTAAATTTATGATTACCGCACATGATGGACGTTATTATATGACAAGCAATCAGCTCATTGCACCTAACGAAGAACGAGCAGAGGATGCTGAGCTGGAAAGGCTGCTTAGCGAGTTGCCTCCGCTGGTTGACAGTGAGGTACTCGATGCTCCTCATGATTCCATGATTCATGAGGAGATCGCACCCTCTGATTGGATGACTGCGGTTGAGCAGGCTGCTGCTTCTATACGTGAGGGGAATTTAGATAAGGTCGTACTTGCACGAACTGTCATGCTCCAGTCTGATGAAGCATTTCGCACGGAGGCTGTATTACGAAGCTTGCTTAAGGAGCAGCTGAATACGTACGTATTTGCAATTGATAAACCGAATAGCTGCTTTGTAGGGGCAACACCTGAGCGTCTTATTAGACGTGAGGGACAGCAGCTGCTTACACTTTCGTTAGCTGGATCGGTGGCACGTGGGCAAACGCCACAAGAGGACGAGGAGCTCGCGAGCTTTTTGCGTCACGATCTTAAGAATCTACATGAGCACCGCTTAGCTGTAGATATGATTGTAGCAGCAATGCAGCAGCTTTGTGTCCATGTCGATGCGCCGGATGCGCCTATTATTCGTAAGCTGAAGGATATCCAGCATCTTGCAACACCGATCAAGGGCAAAGTAAAGGAAGGCGTGTCGCTGCTGCAGGCAGTAGAAGCGCTTCATCCGACTCCAGCACTTGGCGGTATGCCGAGAGAGCGGGCGCTTGAAGCTATTCGAACACTCGAGCAGATGGATCGTGGCTGGTATGCCGCTCCGATTGGCTGGATGAATACTGATTCCGATGGTGAGTTTGCAGCAGCCATTCGTTCAGCATTGCTGCGCGAGGAGCTTGCTTATTTATTTGCAGGCTGCGGGATCGTAGGAGATTCTGAGCCGCTGAGCGAGTATAAGGAAACATCACTTAAATTCACGCCGATGCTTAAAGCATTGGATGCGCTTCATACAAGCAGCAAGCAATAATCGCATCATAATAGAAGTATGGATCGTATGATTATGATGAATGAATAGAACATGCAATGAGGAGGAGCGAGATGACCAACGAGGGTACAACCTTATATTTAGGCGCGTTTGTAGATGAGCTGGTACGTTCGGGACTGAAGCATATTGTCGTAAGCCCTGGATCACGCTCAACTCCAATTGCGATATTAGCAGCAGAGCACCCTGAGCTGAAGGTATGGATTCAGATCGACGAACGCTCTGCTGCGTTTTTTGCGCTAGGACTTGCTAAGAGCAGCAGACAGGCTGTTGCTCTGCTATGCACGTCCGGTACGGCTGCAGCAAATTATTATCCTGCGATAGCTGAGGCTAACCTATCACGTGTTCCACTTATCGTGCTAACCGCTGATCGTCCGCATGAGCTAAGGGATGTAGGAGCACCACAAACGATCGATCAGCTGGGGATGTACGGTAGTCATGTCAAATGGTTTATGGAGATGCCTCTCCCAGAGCAGTCGCCAGCGATGCTGCGACATGCGCGTGTAATGGCTTCACGTGCTGTAATGACATCTCAGAGTGCACCACGCGGCGTTGTGCATCTTAATTTTCCGCTACGAGAGCCATTATTGCCTGATATTGAGCATCCTCAGCTGTATAATAGTGAGCGGACAAGCGGGACAAGCTACACATCGATCTATGCTGCGAAAGCTGGGCTTGATGCTCATGAGCTCAATAAGCTAGCTGCTGCGTTGATCGAAGCAGAGCGTGGCCTTATTATATGCGGACCGCACGATGATCCTGCACTAGCACCGCTCATTGTGGAGCTAGCAGAACGACTGGGCTATCCAATAGTAGCTGACCCTTTGTCGCAGCTTAGAAATGGCGCTCACAGCAAGCAGCTTGTCATAGACAGCTACGATTCCTTCTTGCGCGTGGAGGCGGTGAAGGAGGAGCTGATACCAGATGTATTGCTGCGCTTTGGAGCGATGCCTGTATCGAAGCCGCTCCTACAATATATGAATAAGCATACGGAGGCTCGTCACATCGTCATTGACGAAGCGGGCTGGCGCGACCCAACGCTGCTTATATCCGATCGTGTACTAGCTGAGCCGATAACGTTGTGTGAGCAGCTTAATGATTGGCTGACGCAGCATGACACTAATCGTAGAGCTGCTGATTCCAGCTGGCTGAAGCGCTGGCAGCAGGTTCAGCTGACAACAGCGCAGGTGCTTAGTGAAGCAGCGGAGAAGGAATATGATTCAGAGCTGTTCGAAGGGACAGCTGTTGCAGAGCTTCAGCAGCTGATAAAGGATGGAAGCACGCTATTTGTCGGCAACTCGATGCCGATTAGAGATGTTGATAGCTTCTGGCGTAATGATGCTCGAAGCGTTCGAGTTATGGCTAATCGTGGGGCGAACGGAATTGACGGACTCGTCTCGACGGCGATGGGAATTAGTGCGCTTGAGGAAGGAACGGTGCTGCTGCTCGGTGACTTGTCATTCTATCATGATCTGAACGGATTGCTAGGGGCAAAGCTGCATCAGCTGAACATTACAATCGTCGTTATTAACAATGATGGCGGAGGTATATTCTCCTTCCTTCCGCAGGCTGGAATGGATAAGCATTTTGAGCTGCTATTTGGCACTCCGATTGGGCTGGACTACGAGCATGCGGCAAAGCTATATGATGGTGCATTTACACGTGCAGGCAACTGGGAGCAGTTCAGAGCTGCATTTATCGAAGCACAGCAAGCCGGCGGACTTCATATTATTGAGATTCCGACGACGCGTGCTACCAATGTTACCCACCATCGCGGCATATGGCCAGTGCTGGAGCAGCGGCTTCAGCAGCAGAAGGGCTAGGTGATGGCATGAAGTCAGACGTTCAAGGAACAGATCAAGGAACAACGAATGGAACCATCTATAGCATTCGTGGTGTAAGCTATAACGTACGGTGCATCGGAAGCGGTGAGCCACTGCTGCTGATTCATGGCTTTACTGGCTCAATTGCGCAGTGGGAGCCGCTCGCAGCAAGCTTGTCTCGAACATATCAGTTAATTATGGTAGATATGCTTGGTCACGGCAGCTCTGATGCACCGCTACAGGTAGAGCGATACTCTACCTTTGAAGTAGTCGAGGATTTGGCTGAGCTGCTGCAGCAGCTCGGGCATGTGCAGGTTCATGTGCTGGGCTATTCGATGGGCGGAAGAATTGCGCTTTCCTTTGCGATGCAAAAAAGGGAACTGGTGCGCTCACTAATAATGGAGAGCAGCTCGCCTGGACTTGCAAGCGAAGAGGAGCGGGTGGCACGTACTAAGAGCGATCAGGCGTTAGCCAAGCGAATAGAGCAGCAAGGCATTGAATGGTTTGCAGACTATTGGGGTAAGCTTCCATTGTTTAGCTCCATGCTGCAGCTGCCAGAAGTGAAGCAGAAGCAGCTTCATGAGGCAAGACTGCGCAATCGTCCATTCGGTCTTGCCCAAAGCCTGCGAGGGATAGGGACAGGCGTGCAGCCCTCGTGGTGGCAGCAGCTTGATGAGTTAATGACACCTGTGCTGCTCATTGCAGGTGAGCTAGATACAAAGTATTGTCATATTGCAAAGCAGATGCAAGGCAGGCTGCCACAAGCACAGCTGGAAATTGTGCCAGGTGCAGGTCATAATGTACATGTGGAACAGCCGCATTTATTTGATACAATAATAAAGAGGTTTCTAGATAAGAAAGGGATGGTGTAGGCATGGCAGTAGTACCTTGGGTTAAGCAAGGCGAGTATGAGGATATTATTTATGAAACATATGAAGGCATGGCAAAAATTACGATCAATCGTCCAGAGGTGCGCAACGCATTTCGTCCAAAGACAGTTTCGGAGCTAATCGATGCTTTTGCATGGGCGCGCGATGACTCCAGTATTGGTGTTATCATTCTGACAGGTGCAGGCGATCTCGCATTCTGCTCAGGCGGCGATCAGAAGGTTCGTGGTCATGGTGGCTATGTTGGTGAGGACCAAATTCCTCGATTGAATGTGCTTGATCTTCAGCGCTTGATTCGCACAATTCCTAAACCAGTTGTAGCTATGGTTGCTGGCTACGCGATTGGTGGAGGTCATGTATTACATATTGTATGTGACTTGACGATTGCAGCAGATAACGCTCGTTTTGGACAAACAGGTCCAACCGTAGGTAGCTTTGACGGTGGCTACGGTGCAGGCTATCTTGCACGTATTGTTGGTCATAAGAAAGCAAGAGAAATCTGGTACCTATGTCGTCAGTACAATGCTCAGGAAGCACTGGACATGGGTCTTGTAAATACAGTAGTGCCACTAGATCAGTTGGAAGCTGAAACGGTGAAATGGTGTCAGGAAATGCTTACGAAAAGCCCTACGGCGCTTCGCTTCTTGAAGGCAGCATTTAACGCAGATACGGATGGTCTTGCGGGAATTCAGCAGCTAGCTGGCGACGCAACACTGCTTTACTACACAACAGAAGAGGCGAAGGAAGGCCGTGACGCGTTTAAGGAAAAGCGTACACCGGACTTTAAGCAGTTCCCAAGATTCCCATAAGGTTATAATACGTGATCAATAAGTCCTCGAGTTCAAGCTTCGAAGCCTGCCGAATGAAACGTTCAGCATGACAAGAGTGATCCTGGGGACTTTTTGAACTACCTCTTCAAATAAGGGTTCATTAAGCTCGGCTGAATTCAAGATTCGATGACGAATAAAGTCTCAGTACTGCTTCGTGACCAAAGCCAGACTTAATGAATTACCTCTAGAGGGAATGATGAAAGAGGGGGGTTACTATGCAAATACCCATCTGGCTAGAAAAACGAGCTTATCTAACCCCTGATCGAATAGCTGTTGAAGCTGCAGAAGGTGCAATCAGCTTCGCTGAGCTGCGCTTGCATGCAAGAAATGCTGCAGCGCAACTGCTGGAGTATATTCAAGCTGGAGATGTTGTTGCTTGCTTAAGCGAGAGCAGCTTGTCTTTTATTACGCTTGTGCACAGCATACCCTATACGGGTGCACAGCTGATGCCGCTTAATACACGCTTAACAGAGCATGAGCTGCTGTATCAGCTGCGAGACAGCCGTTGCCGCCTGCTTGTATATAGTGAAAGCTATGCAGATATAGCAGGGGCGCTTCAGCAGGAGCTCGAGCAGCTTCACATATTATCGATAACTGAATTGCAATCTGATGCAGCAGCTGCCCCAACGCAGCTGCTGCATGACGTTGAGGCGCAGGCAGTTTATACGATTATGTATACATCAGGTACGACGGGCTATGCGAAGGGTGTGCTGCAAAGCTATGAAAACCACTTCAGCTCTGCTATCGGTTCGATGCTCAATCTTGGTTTGTCAGAGCAAGACAAATGGCTAGCTGCTGTGCCGTTATTCCATATCAGCGGTTTATCGATACTGCTGCGCAGTGTGATTTACGGCATTCCAATTGTGATACAGGAGAGGTTTTCGCCGCAAGCAGCGAATGAGGCAATTATGCATCAAGGCGTAACGGTAATGTCAGTCGTTAGTAATATGCTGCTTCGTATGCTAGAGGAGCTGAGAGAGCAAAGCTATCCAGCAAATTTCCGCTGCATGCTGCTTGGTGGAGGTCCAGCGCCATTACCATTGCTTGAAGCCTGTGTTGCTAAGCAAATTCCAGTCGTACAAACGTACGGAATGACGGAGACCTGTTCGCAGTTCGCAACGCTTCATCCCGAGTATATGCTGACGAAGCTGGGCTCAGCTGGTAAGCCATTGTTTCAGGGGGAGCTCCGTATTGTACAGAACGGTAGCGTTCAGCCGGCTGGTGAAGCAGGCGAAATTATCGTGAAGGGGCCTAACGTAACAAGAGGCTATCTGAATGGTGCCGCAGCGGACAGCTTTGATGAAGGCTGGCTATATACAGGAGATATCGGATATGTTGACGAGGAAGGCTTTTTATTCGTGCTGGATCGGCGTAAGGACATGCTGATCTCTGGCGGTGAAAACGTATATCCTGCAGAAATCGAGTCTGTATTAATCGGTCATCCCGATGTACTAGAGGCAGGGGTTACTGGAGCGGAGCATGAGGTATGGGGGCAATGTCCGATTGCCTTTGTCGTTATGCGGCCAGGTAAGATGCTGAATGAAGAAGAGCTGCTAAGCTATTGCCGCGCTCGTCTAGCTAAGTATAAGCTGCCTACAGCCATCTATGCGGTAGAGGAGCTGCCGAGAAATGCTTCCAACAAGCTGCTCCGTAGAGAGCTGAGCAAGCTGCTGCCGATGAATTAAACAAGGCTGCAGAAGCAACGAGTAGGATGTGATGGAATGAAGATTGATTCGGTCATACTGCATCGCCTCCGGATGGAGCTGGTGTCACCGTTCGTAACGTCATATGGCGCCTATACAGATCGTGAGACGATTATTGTTCAAGCGATTGATTCAGATGGTCATGTCGGCTGGGGAGAATGTGTCGCTTTTGCTACCCCTTGGTATACAGAGGAAACGGTACAAGGGGCCTGGCATATGCTCCAGCAATTTATTATTCCGCCCTTACTGCAGCAAGAGATTAAGCATCCTCATGAGCTCACGCAGCTGTGGAGCGGGATTAAGCGTAACGCAATGGCGAAGGCAGCTGTTGAGATGGCTGTATGGGATGCCTATGCTAAACGCCAAAACAAGCCACTGTATCAGCTAATTGGTGGTACTCGTCATGAGATAAAGGTTGGCGTAGCTATCGGTTTGCAGCCTACCATCGATCATTATTATGAGCTAATCGATCACTATCTTGAGCAGGGCTATGAGCGGATAAAAGTAAAAATTAAGCCGGGGCAGGACCTTTCGTTAGTTGCCGCACTTCGAGAGCGATATCCGCAGTTGCCACTAATGGCTGATGCAAACTCAGCCTACACGCTCGAACAGACGGAAGAGCTGAAGCAGCTTGATCCGTACAATCTGATGATGATCGAGCAGCCGCTTGCAGCCGACGACATGATTGATCATGCACAGCTGCAGCAAAACTTGCAAACACCGATATGTCTCGATGAGAGTATATTGCACGCGGAGGATGTGCGCAAAGCGATACAGCTAGGCAGTTGCAAGGTAGTAAATGTGAAGCTTGGTCGTGTTGGCGGCTGGAATGAGGCATTGCGTATTCATCAGCTATGCCGTTATCATCATGTACCGCTATGGTGTGGCGGGATGCTGGAGACAGGCATTGGCCGAGCGCATAATATGGCGCTCGCTACGCTGCCAGGGTTTACAATACCGGGAGACATATCTGCTTCCTCGAGGTACTGGCAGCGTGACATCATTACACCAGAAGTGACCGTGGATCAAGGTAGCGTACGCTTACCGGATCAGCCAGGTATAGGCTATGAGGTTGATGAGCAATATGCTGAGAGTCTGACACTAGATAAGCTAGTGATGCGTTGAACGAAAAGCGCTGGTAAGATGAGCAATACAGTATAAGCAATTAGCAAAGTTAGCAGAATTAGCAGTATTAGCAGCAATAAACAAGAGCAAGCAGACTAACTGTAGCATGACAGTGGTTGCTTGCTCATGCTTTTGTTATCCGATAAGAATATTGTCTTCTGGATAGTTGATACGTGATTGCTGCTTGCGTGTAGCGAGTGCATAAGCGAGAGTTAATGGACCGAGCCTGCCGATAAACATCGTGATGCTCACAATGATTTTGCCGGGTAACGATAAATCCTTCGTTAACCCCATCGAAAGACCTGTGGTGCTGAATGCTGACGTAGCTTCGAATAGCACCTCGAGAAAATGATCCTCTAGCAGCTCCTCGGTAATTGTAAGCGCCAGAGCTACAAGCAGTACGACCATAATGGAGCTCATTACGACCGCAAGTGCGCGAAGGATCGAGCCATCTGGGACGCGTCTGCCAAAAGCATGTACTTTGCCTCCGCCCCTGAAGGTCGTTATGGTGGCAAGGATCAGCACGACGACTGTATTAATTTTTACACCGCCGCCCGTGCCACCGGAGGCTGCACCGATGAACATAAAGATAATAAGTAAAAACTGAGATGCAGGTAGCATGCTCGTAATATCAATTGTATTAAAGCCCGAGCTGCGGGGCACAAGGGTCTGGAACCAAGCTGCCTGAAAGCGTTCGTTACCATTCAATAACCCGAACGTTGAAGGATTCATCGATTCGAGTAAGAAGAGAATGCCGAAACCAATGATCGATATAATGAAGGATGAGGAAAGCACAATTTTCGTGTGCAAAGAAAATTTGCGCCATCTTCTTTTTTGAATAAGCTCAATAATAACGATGTACCCCAGACCACCTGCAACAAACAGGGTAATGACAACGAAATTGACAATCGGATCACCGACATAAGCAACTAGTCCTTCAGACCATAAGGCAAAGCCTGCATTATTAAAGGCGGATATCGAGTGAAACAGACCGTAGTAAAATGCATCTCCCCAGCCCATGCTCGGCTGCCAATGTACAGTAAGAATAAGCGTCGCGATGGATTCAAATGCGAATACGATGATCATAATATAAATACAGAGCCGGACAAGCCCTTGAGCGCTTGAAGATTGGGTCGTTTGCTGAATGAGCAGACGATCCTTTAACCCAATGCGCTTTCTCATAATAATCGCAATAATTACACTGATGGTCATAAAGCCGAGACCACCGATCTGAACAAGAATCATGACGATCGTTTGTCCTGCCACAGTGAAGTCGTCACTTAAATCAAGCACACTTAAGCCATTCACGCATACAGCGGATATGGCTGTAAAGAGTGCATTAATAAACCCAATGGAATGACCAGATGTAGAGGAAAAGGGCATCATAAGCAGCAGCGTACCGCACCCGATCAATAGTGCAAATATAACGATAATCATTTGTGGAGGGTTTAGCTGGTATCGGAATGCTAACAGGCCTGCTTTTTGGTTTAATTTATTTCTTACGTTCATAATAATTCTCCAGCTGCAGCACTTGCTCCTGGCTACCGATAACGAGCAGAATGTTGCCAGCCTCGATCTTATCATCTGCGCTTGGTGCAATGTTCATGCGCTGCTCAGTTTTGATGGCGAGAATCGTGCAGCCGAAGCGGGCGCGAATATTAAGCTTTTGAAGTGAAAGTCCGATCATGGCAGGTGGCGCGAGCATTTCGACAATATTATATTCCTCGGATAGCTCAATATAGTCGATAATGCTGTTCGAGCTAAGCTGATTAGCAAGCCGCACCGCCATATCGCGTTCAGGGTAAATGATCTTGTCTGCGCCTATTTTACGAAGCACATTGCCATGCATCTCATCTCGAGCTTTTGTAATAACGATCGGAATATTCATTTCCTTAAGCATCAACGTCGTTAAAATACTTGCCTGCAGATCATCGCCTATAGCTACGATGGCATGAGTAAAATTACTTACACCGAGCTGCTTAAGCACAACCTCATCTGTACAATCAGCTTGGACGGCGTGCGTAGCATAAGGAGCTATATCCTGTACTAGCTCAGCATCCTTGTCCACAGCAAGCACTTCATGACCGTTATCCACTAAGGTACGCGTCATGCTGCTACCGAATCTTCCGAGTCCAACGACTAGAAATTGTTTTTTCTTCATCCATGGTCACTTCCTAATAATATTCCAAATAATAACTGCCTATGAAGAATGATAAACATCGAAAATCGATAATGCAATAACAATATTCAATTACGATGTACCAAGTGATTCCTAATGCAGCATCGTCCGACAGGGTATAATTTATGTTATAATATAATATAGTGTAAATCACGTGATACTGACTTCTCAGAGGTGAATTTTTTGAAAACGGGAAAGAAGCCGATACTATGGAGCTTGATTGCTCTAGTGCTTCCATTATTAATGGTTATTCCGGGGTTGAACATTGCAGCATTACTGCTTATGTTGGTTCCATATACAGTACTTTATACGCTGCTAAATCGAAATTCGAGCATTGTTCATACGCTGGCCGTGCTCGTTATCGGAAGTCTAATTTTAGATCCGGTCCTTTATTTAAGCTTTAGTTGTATGGCTATCATTCCGAGCATTGTTCTAGCTAACTATTATAAAAAGGGTCTAGCTTCGAGCTCTATTGTTCCGAAAATGATCGGCCTTGTTGTCGTCATGTTTATGCTAGGCTTGTTGATGTTGGAAAACGTACTGAACATTTCGATCATATCGGATATGAGCAATTACATGACAACAATGCTCAACGATGTTGCAGCACAGGGCATGTCGCCTATCGCGTGGAGCTCCGAGATGACAGATAGCTTCGTCACCATTATGACGAGCATGATACCTTTAGTGTTCTTTATAATGGCGCTGCTTGTTGTCGCATGCTCTCACACCATTGCTCGCAGAATGGTTCAAGCCGAGGGACTGCAAGTGACAGCCTACCCGAAGGCTAAGGATTGGAGGCTGCCACGCTTTCTAGTTTTTGTATACTTTATTGCCTATTTACTCGAGCTAACGATTGACCCTACAGATGGTACGTTTATGACACTGGCGATTATGAATCTTGTACCGGCATTAAGCATCATCTTTGCAATACAAGCTGTAGGCTTCTTTTACTATATTGCCGACAATCGCGGCTGGGCGAAGGTTATACCATTCCTGATTGCTTTTCCGGTACTTTTGCTACCACCAGCAAGCATTATTGGTCTTTTGGATGTAGCTTTTCCACTTAGAAAAATGTTTTCTAAGCAACAATAGGCACAGGAGCGATAATCATTATGCCAAATTTTTTATCTAAACGCTGGCATGGGCTTCACAGTGTATTGGCCCTGCTTATCGTGCTATTACTATCAGCGCTGCTTAGCTATTTTTCATGGATAGCAGGACTTGTAGGACTGCTGCTTGCTATTGGTACAGCGATCTATATGTATATCGCTGAGCGTGCCTTTCGCAAGGACTTCAAGCAGTATGTTCAGACGCTGTCCTACCGTTTAAAGACTAGCGGTACCGATATTATTCAACAGCTGCCATTCGGCATTATCATATATAATGATGAGCAGCTCGTTGAGTGGCACAATCCGTATATTGGCCAAATATTCAAGGAGGATAACTTAGTCGGTGAGTCAATTAGCAAACTATTTCCGGCGTTATCTCAATTGAAGGAGCCTGACACCGTAGCAGAGGTTATGCTGCATCAGCACATGTATCGATTAACCTTCAGGGAAAAAGCACAGGTTGTCTATGTGGAGGATATTACAGAATCATGGGCATTGCATAAAAAGTACGATGAAGAGCGTTTGTCGCTAGGAATTGTCATGATCGACAATCTTGAAGAGGTGACACAGGGCTTAGATGATCATCAACGAAGCTCACTGCTATCCAAGGTGACGGGTCTGATTACGGACTGGGCTCAGCGGCATGAGGTGCTGATCAAGCGGCTTACCTCTGATCGTTTTATGCTCATTACTGATGTGCATACCCTTCGTATATTGGAGCAAACACGCTTTGATATATTAGATGATGTGCGAGAGATGACTAGCGATCAGAAGATTCCGATTACACTGAGCATTGGCTTTGCTGCGGGTGCTGAGCATATTGTAGAGCTTGGTCAATGGGTGAATCGAAGCTTAGATATTGCGCTAGGACGAGGAGGCGACCAGGCAACGGTTAAGCTTGGAACGCGCCAAACCTTCTACGGCGGCAAAACGAATGCAGTAGAGAAGCGGACAAAGGTCCGTGCACGTGTCGTCGCACACACACTGCGTGATCTCATTAAGGAAAGCTACAATGTCATCATTATGGGACATCGTACACCTGATACGGATTCAATTGGCGCCGCAGTAGGTATACTGAAGGCTGCACGCATGCTCGGCAAGGAAAGCTATATCGTGCTAGAGGGTGTGAACCCGTCGATCGACCGTATGATGGAGCTGCTTCGCGAGGACGAGAAAATTGCGCAACGATTTATTACGCCTGATCAAGCGATTGCACTTATGAACAGCCATACGCTGGCTGTTGTTGTAGACACGCATAAGGCATCGATGGTTGCGGAACCGAAGCTGCTTAGCATGACGGAGCGCATTGCGGTCATTGACCACCATCGTCGCAGCGAGGAGTTTTTAAGTCATGCGACGCTCATGTATCTTGAGCCTTATGCATCGTCAACGTGTGAGCTCGTGACAGAGCTGCTTCAATACATTCATGATCGTATCTCGCTCGACGTGCGTGAAGCAACATCTCTGCTGGCTGGTATTACTGTCGATACAAAAAGCTTTTCGCTGCGGACTGGTGCAAGAACGTTCGAAGCGGCATCGTTCCTTAGACGCAACGGCGCTGACTCGTCTATGATTCAGCGGATGCTGCAAGAGGATCTGAATGGCTATATTACGAAATCCGAAATTATTAAGCATGCAACGATACTGTACGACCATATTGCGGTTGCGGTTGTTGCACAGGGAGAAGTTAAGCCGCAGCTGCTTATCGCGCAATCGGCTGATACACTGCTTAACATGTCCAATATATATGCCTCCTTCGTTATTGCAGAACGACCAGACGGGATCGTCGCGATCAGTGCACGCTCGTTCGGTCAGATTAATGTACAGGTCATTATGGAGCGTATGGGTGGCGGTGGACATTTAACCAATGCAGCAGCACAGCTCGAGTGTACGGTAGATGAAGCAGCTGATAAACTAAAAGCAATACTGAAACAAATTGATGAAGAAGAGGGGTTATTTGAATGAAGGTAATTTTTTTACAAGATGTAAAGGGCCAAGGTAAAAAAGGTGAAATTAAAGACTTGTCTGAGGGCTATGTTCGTAATTTTCTACTTCCAAAAAACCTGGTCAAAATTGCTTCAGAAGGTAACGTAAAAACTCTTGATATGCAAAAGGCTTCGGAAGATAAGCGCAAGCAGCAAGAGAAGGAAAATGCGATTGCTCTAGGCAAAAAGCTAGAGGAGCTTGTCGTTATCGTAAAAGCAAAAGCCGGCGAAGGCGGGCGTTTGTTCGGTGCGATTACAAGCAAGCAAATCGCTGATTCACTTGCTAAGCTAGGCTATAAAATTGATAAGCGTAAAATTGAGCTTGATGAGCCGATTCGTTCGTTAGGAACAACACAGGTACCCGTAAAGCTTCATCCAGAAGTGAAAGGTACACTAAAGGTGCAAACTGTCGAAGAATAATTAATATGCAGCAAAGTAACGAGAGGAGTGTGCTAGGGCGATGAACCCAGAAGCTATTTTCGACCGTGTACCACCGCAAAACATGGAAGCAGAGCAGGCAGTTATAGGTGCAGCATTGCTTCAGTCGGAAGCGTTAATTACTGCGATGGAACGGGTTAAAAGTGAAGATTTCTACAGCACCGCCCACCAACTGATCTTTGAAGCAATGATCGAGCTGGGGGAAAATAATCAGCCGATTGACCTCGTTACACTTACTGCTCATTTGCAGGATAAGGGTTCACTGGAGGAAATTGGCGGTGTAAGTTATTTGGCAAAGCTGGCCAATTCCGTTCCTACAGCTGCCAATGTAGAATACTATGCTCAAATCGTTGAAGAAAAATCGATGCTGCGTAGACTTATACGTACAGCAACGAACATTGTCTCTGACGGCTATGCAAGTGCAGATGATGTGACCAGCTTGCTGAGTGATGCAGAGAAAAATATACTGGAAATCTCCAATCGGCGTTCCAGCAGCGGCTTTGTCTCGATTCGCGATGCTTTGATGGAGGTTTTCGAGAAGGTTGAGTTTTTATATGCCAATCGAGGCGGGACCTCGGGTATTCCGTCTGGGTTCGTTGATCTGGATCGGATGACCGCAGGCTTTCAGCGCAGTGACCTCATCATCGTTGCTGCACGTCCATCGGTAGGTAAAACAGCCTTCGCCTTGAATATCGCACAGAATGTAGGCGTGCGTGCAAAGGAAACGGTAGCGATCTTCTCGCTGGAGATGTCCGCCGCTCAGCTCGTTCAGCGTATGATCTGTGCAGAGGCCAACGTTGATGCGACACGGCTGCGTACCGGTAATCTGGAGGCAGACGATTGGGAGAAGCTGACGATGGCGATTGGTTCGCTATCTGAGGCGAACATTTTTATCGATGATACGCCGGGGATTATGGTAGCTGATATCCGTGCGAAGTGCCGCCGCTTGAAAAAGGAAAAGGGGCTCGGTATGATTCTTATTGATTACTTGCAGCTCATATCTGGACGCGGTAAAGCAGGAGAAAACCGTCAGCAGGAAGTATCTGAGATCTCTCGTACGCTAAAGCAAATTGCTCGTGAGCTTGATGTACCTGTTATTGCACTGTCCCAGCTTAGTCGTGGTGTCGAGCAGCGTCAGGACAAGCGTCCAATGATGTCCGACCTTCGTGAATCTGGATCGATTGAGCAGGATGCCGACATTGTATCGTTCCTGTATCGTGACGATTACTATGATAAGGAATCCGAAAAGAAGAATATCATCGAGATTATTATTGCCAAGCAGCGTAACGGACCAGTTGGTACCGTCGAGCTAGTGTTCCTGAAAAACTTCAATAAGTTCGTAAATTTAGATAGAAATCATCAAGATCCATCACAGGCCTCATAAATAACCGAACGATCACCAAGCGAACAATTTTATTGTTCGCTTTTTTGTTTGACTTTTAATGGGTCGATTGCTAAAATAATTATGCTGTTTTTGTGGAAGCTTAATCGGTATATGGTTTCATTGAATGATAAATTTTTCGATGGTTTACATCGAATGGAGGTATGGTTATGTCAACAGTAGTAGTTGTTGGAACACAATGGGGAGATGAAGGGAAAGGAAAAATAACTGACTATCTTGCAGAAGGTGCGGATGTCGTTGCACGCTACCAAGGCGGTAACAACGCTGGTCACACGATTCTGATCGAGAATAAGAAGTACAAGTTAACGATGATTCCTTCCGGCATATTCAATCATAACAAAACATGTGTAATTGGTAACGGAATGGTCGTCAATCCAGAGGCTCTAATTGAGGAAATCAACTATATTCACGAGAATGGCTTTTCAACAGACAATCTCGTTATAAGTGATCGTGCCCATGTCATTATGCCATACCATATTAAGCTTGATGAGCTAGAAGAGGATCGCAAAGGCGATCAAAAGATCGGAACGACTCGCAAAGGGATTGGCCCTTGCTATATGGATAAAGCATCTCGTAACGGTATTCGTATCGTAGACTTAATGGATGCAGAAGAATTTGAAGCACGTGTTCGTGCAATCGTATTAGAGAAAAACAAGCTTATTCAACAGGTATACGGTGCAGAGCCAGTTGATGCAGACCAAATCATTAACGATTACCTACGTTTTGCGGAAGTGCTGCGTCCGTATGTAACCGATACATCTGTTGTGCTGAACGATGCAATCGATAGCAATAAAAATGTATTGTTTGAGGGTGCACAGGGCGTGATGCTGGACATCGATCAAGGTACTTACCCGTATGTTACATCGTCAAACCCATCTGCAGGTGGAGTATGCATCGGCTCAGGTGTTGGTCCATCTCGCATTCAGCAGGTTATTGGTGTTGCTAAAGCGTATACGACTCGTGTAGGTGATGGTCCATTCCCTACGGAGCAGGACAATGAGATTGGACAGCTTATTCGTGATAAAGGCCGTGAGTATGGTACGGTTACTGGTCGTCCGCGTCGTGTAGGCTGGTTCGATACAGTCGTTGTTCGTCACGCACGTCGCGTAAGCGGCATTACAGGCTTATCTCTCAACTCCATCGACGTACTGACAGGGCTTGAGACGGTTAAGATCTGCACAGGTTATAAATACCGCGGTGAAGTGATCTACAACTATCCAGCAAGCTTGAAGGCGGTTGGCGAGTGTGAAGCGATCTATGAAGAGCTTCCAGGCTGGAGCGAGGATGTTTCTGGCGTTAAGCGTTTAGAGGAGCTTCCGACGAATGCGCTGAATTATGTTCGCCGCATCGAAGAGCTAACAGGCATCCCGATCGCTATCTTCTCTGTTGGCCGCAACCGTGAGCAAACTAATCAAGTTTTACCTATCTATGTATAAGCAGCTCTATCTCTAGAGCAGCTAGCTTTATAAGGCTTCGCGTGGACCGCTATCGGCGGCACGGCGAAGCCTTATTTTATTGTTTTCACCCTATAGGAAGAATGGGTCTCTTTTTTTCTGTCCATAATGATAGAGAAGGGGTGAGAGAATGGCATGGAAGATTGGATTATGGATGACAAGAATTGTAGCTATTGTTGTTATTGCAGCCTTATTGTCGATATGGACGACGGGATATGTTGTGACGAGTTACGTTTCAGCACTGCTAAAGCAGTATGAGATTCCGATAGAGGTGGAGCCGATGGCTCTATCAGATGTGTGGAGTATGATATGGGGTACGAATAAGTCCGCGGCGATCGCAGCTAATACGCCTGATGATAGACAGCAGCAGGATCAGATAGATAAGGTAGATCACGATGATATTCGGCAGGGGCAAGTGTCGGGCGAAATAGATGGTACAGATGAACAAACAGATATAGAGCAATCAGATACGGAGCAATTAGACGAGCTTACAGAGGGAACAACAGGGCAGCAGGAGGAAGAGGATATCTGGGAGCAGGATACGCTGGACGTGCTTGCACCTGTAGAAACAGGGGGCCAATCAACGATTACACCTGAGGATATTGACGCCTCGAAGGAGTTGTTAGCAACGGAGGATAAGGAGCGGCTGTTCGAGCTGTTAATGCTCAAGCTACCTTCCGAATCGTGGCAAATGTTCTCGACCTACATAGAGGATGGCCTTACAGAGCGGGAGCTTACCGACATTCAGCAGGTCATGGCGCAGCATTTATCGAAGGAAGAATATGAAGAATTAATGGTAATTCTAAAAAAATATTAATGTGTCATAGTTTTGGCAAAGGTTGCCCGTATTTATGACCGTGTGTTAAAGTAAAAGGCAGGTGATCCGACAGGAGCATGTGTCTTTTTTCCTGTTCCGACACCGACACTAACAGCAAAAGTGCGAAAAGGAGAATATCATGGCCGGATTCGGGGACATGAGTCGTTTGAAGGCGTATGCTTCAAGCTTAGTCAATAAGCTAAAAGGTAGCTCTTCATCAAAGGACTCAGACAACGAGCATGTACAACAAAACGATGCAACCGATGCAGTGATACGTACAACACCACTTTGGCGTAAAAAATCCACAATCATTGGTGGAGCCATTATTGCAGTAACCGCTTCAGTTATTATTGGTGTTCAACAATATCAACAATATATTAAAACGAATACTTTTGAAATTTTTCATGTATATCAAAACGGTGAATACGTAGGTACGGTTAATCATAAAGATGAGGTTCAGCAATTCATCGAGGAAGAGGAACTGGAGCTTGCTAACAACAATCCTGGCGTCTCGATGGAGCTTGAAACAGGCGAGCTTACATACGAATCAGAGGTAGGATTTAAGATCGCAGCAGATTCTGAAGAAACATTAAGCAAGCTAGAGCAATCTTTCGCTTCACATGCAGTAGGGGTAGCGATCGTTGTAGATGGGAAGACACTTGGCTATGTCAAGGATGAGGTTGCAGCTACGAATATATTGAATCGTTTGCAGAGTCAATATGCACCACAGGCAGCATCCGTACAGGAATCAAGACAAATTCAGTCCCTTTCCTATAATGCGAATGAGGAAGCAGCAGATGATAAGGCTTCTTCAGAAGCTAATGCATCATCAGAGGATGAATCGCTTACGATTAAAGATGTTGGATTTGTAGAGAAAGTCGATATTACGTTGGATCAGATTGAGCCAACAGCTATACTAGAAGAAGAAGATTTATATAAGAAAATAGTAGATGGCAGCACGAAGCCTACGAAATACGTTGTGCAAAAGGGCGATTGCATCGGCTGTATTGCACAAAAATTTGGTATCTCAGAGCAGGTTATTTATGAAAACAATCCTTCGATTGAAGGAGATAGAATTACAGCAGGCGATGAGTTAGATTTAACTGTACGTATGCCTGATATTACTGTTCGTTCCGTAGAGGAGCTTGTAGAGATTGAAGAAATTGCAATTCCGATTCAATACGTAGAGAACGATGAAATGCGTGAAGGTGAGCAAAAGACGATTCAAAACGGTTCACCAGGCAGTCAGCGCCTCGTATACGAGGTAACGAAGGAAAACGGATATATTCTATCCGAGGAGCTTGTCGCTCAGGAAGTGATTGAGGAAGCAGTGCCAACGATTATTGAGAAGGGCACGATGATTATCGCAGGAACTGGATCAGGCTCGTTTGCTTATCCGGTATCTAATTACCGAATCTCCAGTAAGTTCGGCAAGCGTTGGGGACGACTGCATGCTGGTGTAGACTTTACGGGGAATAAATCAATTAAAGCGTCTGATGCTGGTGTCGTTGAGTTTGTTGGCAATAAGAACGGCTACGGCAAAACGATCATTATCGACCATAAAAATGGCTATAAAACATTGTACGGACATTTAAGCTCGTATGATGTAAGCAAAGGCGATAAGGTTGCAAAAGGCGATAAGATTGGTGTAATGGGCAACACGGGACGTTCGACCGGCGTTCATTTACACTTTGAAATTTTGAAAAACGGCGAGGCGGTTAATCCGCTAAGTTATCTATAAAACAAAGGCTGAATTAGTAGGAGTAAGAGCTCCTAACTGATTCAGCCTTTTATTATGAAACGAGTAAGGTACAAGCGACTCGCCTATGGTAAAATAGAAGTACGATGATTAAAGGCGGTGTTGACACATGTACGGAAAAGTTTTAGTAGTAGATGACGAGCAGCCTATTGCAGATATATTGAAATTCAGCCTTGAAAAGGAAGGCTATGAGGTGATATGCGCATTTGACGGAGCGGAAGCTGTTTCACTGGCATTTTCGGAGCAGCCCGATCTTATTCTGCTGGATCTGATGCTGCCTGTGAAGGATGGAATGGACGTGTGCCGCGAGGTCCGTACAAAGCTGAATATGCCGATTATTATGCTAACTGCGAAGGATAATGAAATCGATAAGGTGCTCGGACTTGAGCTCGGAGCGGATGATTATGTTACGAAGCCATTCAGCACAAGAGAGCTGCTTGCACGTGTGAAGGCACATCTGCGGAGACAGAAAAAGTCTAGCCAAGAGCAACAGCAGGTCGTCGAGGCAGGACAGATTGAGCATGAGCCGGAGCAGCAGGGCTTCAAGCTGTTTAATCTATTTATCGATACCGATATGTATGTGCTCTACAAGGACGGTGAGCCTGTTGAGCTGACGCACCGAGAGTTCGAGCTTGTACATTATATGGCTCGCAATAGCGGCAAGGTGATGACACGCGAGCATCTACTGCAGGCCGTATGGGGCTTTGAATATTTTGGAGATGTGCGCACGGTAGATGTTACAATCAGGCGCCTGCGTGAAAAGATTGAGGATGATCCTAGTCGTCCTGAATATATTCTTACGCGCCGTGGCTTAGGCTATATGATGCGCAATCCGAAATTCGGGAGTTTAGGATGAAGCTTAAGTGGAAGGTGAAGCCGTTCTTCCAGACGGTGCAGGTTAAGCTTGTTATCATCTATGTCCTGCTTATTTTAGTAGCGATGCAGCTCATCGGGGTTTATTTTATTAGCACGGTGAAAACATCGCTCATTAACAACTTCACGAATAATTTAAAGGAGCAGGCTGATATTTTGGCTAAATTCGCCGCGCCTAGCTTATCGCCGACGATGGATAGTGATGGGGATGCGACAGAAAGCACGAATGAGGATCTCAATCTTGTCGTGCGTAATCTGTTCAGTATAAGCGGAGCAGAGGTGCAGGTGCTCGATAACAACGGTAAAATCGTGGCCACCTCTCTGCAGCTTCATCAGTCATATATTGGGCAGAAGAATAAATCGCTGGCGGTCAGCCGTGCGCTGCAAAATATATCTGACAATGAAGAAGAGTTTATTGATGAGGACGGAACGCGCAAGAAAATGATTGCTGTTCCCGTCACCTATAATGAGAAGGTTGTCGGAGCCGTTCATATCGTCGCATCGATGACTGAAGTATATAACACGATGGACCGCGTCAATCAGATCTTCTTCTCAGGTACAATTATTGCATTATGCTTAACGGGTGTGCTCGGCGTTGTGCTCGCCCACACCATTACTCATCCGATTCAAGGCTTGACGCGTCAGGCTGAGCTTGTTGCAGAGGGACACTTCGATATGAAGGCACCTGTACTCGGCAACGATGAGATTGGACGGCTAAGCATGGCATTTAACGATATGACGATTCGGTTAAAGGAAGCATTGTCTGCTAACGAAGAGGAGAACGAGAAGCTTATCTCCGTTCTATCTAATATGAGTGACGGGGTACTTGCTGCAGACGAAAGCAATACGGTTATCGTCTGGAATAAACGCGCGCTTGAGCTGCTAGAGCTAGGTACGCTGCAGAATACACAGCTTCCAGCAGTGCTTGGCCTTAGTGAGGAGCAGCTTGCTGAGCTGCAGCAGGGTCGCACGCAAATCTTCATTATGAGCAAGGAGTATTATGATGAAGCGGACATGGATGAAGAGGAAACGATTCTAAAGGTGACACTGTCACCTATTCATCGGCGTGACCGCGGCATCACTGGCTCGATTGCGGTGCTGCAGGATGTTACCGACCAGGAGAAGCTGGAGTATTCACGCAGACAGTTTGTTGCCAACGTATCGCACGAGCTTCGCACACCGCTTACGACGATAAAAAGCTATGCAGAGGCGCTTAACGAAGGGGCGCTTGACGAACGAGAGCTGTCGGAGCGCTTTGTCGGTGTTATACGCAATGAGACAGAGCGCATGATTCGCTTAGTTAGTGACCTGCTGCATTTGTCGCGACTCGACTCGAATCAGGCGCCACTGCGTCGTCAAAAGACGAACATTCAGGACATGCTGGATGAGGTAGCGGATCGTTTTTCATTCCAGCTGCGGCAGAAGGCTATTACTGCTAAAGTGAAGGTCGATCGCAGCGTGAAGCAGGTATTGCTTGATCGGGATCAAATCGATCAAGTGCTAGATAATTTAGTATCCAATGCGGTTAAATATACGACGGATGGTGGCAGCATTATCATTACAGCGATGCGCTCCAAGGATAAAGCCTATGTTGATATTAGCGTACAGGATACCGGGATTGGTATTCCTGGCAAGGATCTATCACGAATATTTGATCGTTTCTATCGCGTAGATAAGGCGCGATCACGTAATTTGGGCGGTACGGGACTTGGCTTGTCTATTGCCCGGGAAATCGTTAAGCATCACGGTGGTAAGATTACACTGGAGTCAGAGCTGAATGTGGGAACGACAGTTACATTTAGTCTGCCGCTGCTGTTGGAAGGGGGCAAAGCTAAATGATCGAGCGAGCAAAAACAGGCATTTTGATCCTGCTGGTGGCGCTTAGTCTTGTGCAAACCTATTTTCTTGCCTATCGCATGCCATGGCTTGGCACAACGACACGCTCTGATCAGGATTATGTGAACACGGAGCTGCTAGGTCAAGGCAGCAACGTCGAGCAGGTGGTTTTTCCAGAGGAGCTTATTCTTCATCTTGGCAGCGATGAGCACGCGATGATCTATCCGAACACGCAGTTTTATGAGCTAATTGTGCGGCAGCGTCTAGCGAGCCGTGAATTCAAGGGCTTTCAGGTGCTTGTTAACCCAGGGCTAAACTGGGAGGAGATCAGGCGTGAGCATAAAGGGATCGAGCTTTCCTTTACGAAAGGAATTTCCTTCGAGCTGTTGAAAAAGTTAATGAAGCTTGATACAGAAGGCGGCGTTCAGGATAGCGTCATGCTGAGCGGTGTACTGATCTTTGCACAGGAAGAATCGGAGGAAGTGCTTGCCTACTTCTTCGATCAGAACGGATCAACCGTATATCAGGCACTTCATGTTGATTTGACGGTGAAGGATATTGGCGATTATATAGGGTTCGGCCAGTATTTGCCGCGCTTTACGTATATGCATGGTCAGCTGTACGTCGCGAATGAACCCATTCAAGCGACGGAGTATCTATATAGCTATGAGGTGTTTACACCTGAGCAGATGCAGCGCAGCTTATTCTTTGATTCGAGTACGACACGGGCCATCGTCAATCGATCTGGCTCGCAAATCTATACCGATGGTAAACGCGGCTTAAAGGTGGAGCAGAACGGACTATGGATTAGCTACACGAACTCTGTCGCTTCACAATCAAGCAGCGCAGCATTTAATGAGAATGTGTACTTGGCTGTTGACTTCGTTAATCAGCATGGTGGATGGGATACGACGTACCAGCTTGTGAACATTCCGACGGTGGAAGAGCGCTATGTTCGTTTTCGTAAATACATTGACCAGTATCCGGTTATTGATATTAGTCCATTCCATTACGGATATGTCCATCTAGGTGTGCAGCAGGGGGTAGTCGTTGAGTATGAACGCTCACTTATTAAGCTGCCACAGCAGGAGGAACGTAAGGAAATTCGCTGGCTCTATGGCGGTAATCTGCTGCAGAATCAGCTGGAAACGTATGGTCGAACGGATGAGATCGTGACGATCTATCCTGCGCTTAAGGTTGTTCCACAGCAGGAGCAACGGATAGAATTTCTGCCAGTGTGGGCTGTGTTATTAGAGGATGGCAGTGAGGAAGTGCTTATGGACGCTATGCCAGCAGGATATGAGCCAAAGCATACGGTCACGACAGAGATGAAGAAAGAGACAGAGGACCAAGAGCAGCAAGAGAAACAAGAGCAGGAACAGCAACAGTAGTAGCAAGCAGTAGTAACATTAGTAACTGTAGTAACAAAAACAGTAGTAACAGTGGCGGTTGTAATAGCAACAGAATGAGCATGTCCTTAGTGGTCAAGCGTGTAGTAGGTGCTATGGACCATATTAGAAAAAGAGAGGTGAAGCGAGTTGGACTGGAGTAGAGCAAAGACCGTAATGATTATTTCGTTTCTGCTGTTGAATATATTGCTAGGCTATCAGCTATGGAGTAATGTCAGGGCTCAGCTTAATGCGAATGCCAACTCTGCTGAGCTTCCTGCCGACAAGCTGCAGCTGATGCAGCAGAAGCGGATTACGCTGAATACGAATCTACCGTCCGAAACACCGATGATGGGTGACTTAACGTATTTGCTAGAATCAGATAGTATGGAAAA
This sequence comes from Paenibacillus sp. FSL W7-1287, assembly GCF_038004245.1. Taxonomy (NCBI): domain Bacteria; kingdom Bacillati; phylum Bacillota; class Bacilli; order Caryophanales; family Paenibacillaceae; genus Paenibacillus; species Paenibacillus sp. FSL W7-1287. The sequence goes on from NZ_JBBORD010000001.1 coordinate 565,662, forward strand.
CCGTAAGCCTACTCTAATCGTGCCGGCGGTAGATAGTGCTGTTGTCTTTAATGAAAAGCAGCTGGAGCGTACGCTTGGCACATTTATTCCTGATCTAAGTGAATATGTATACGATCTGCATAGCAGCAATAGCACCGAGGGTGTATTCGTTATGCATCGGGTCGTTGACGGACGGCCAATGTTCCATACGAAGCTTGAGCTGTACAATAGCAACTTAAAAATAACGGCCTATCTGCAGGATCGAGTAGAAATTACGCGCACAGGCGAAAAGCAGCAGGTGTTGGCTTCTTCTAAGATCGTATCGAGCTTAATCGAGACGTATTTGGAGCCAGGTGCTGTCATTATAGATATTCAGCTCGGCTATTACGGGCAGATCTTTGACTCGGAGGTGCAGGTGGCAACGCCTGCATGGCGAGTGATGCTGGATGACAGCAAGGTATACTATGTGGATGCAATTAGTGGAGAGGTATTAACTGACAATACGGAGGACAAGCTATAACAGCTCCTGTCAGCCAGGAGAAGGGAATTTAGAAGAATGGGATTACGTTTTACAGTTTTAGCAAGTGGATCTACGGGGAATGCAACAATTATACAAGGTAATGATCAGACGATTATGATCGATGCGGGACTAAGCGCTAAGAAGCTGGATGAGCTGATGAAGCAGCAGGGGATATCGGGGCATGAGCTCGACGCGCTGCTCGTCACACATGAGCATTCAGATCATATTAAAGGCTTAGGCGCCTTCGCACGCAAATATAACTTGCCGATCTACGCGAATGAGCCGACATGGGATGCACTAGAGCGGCATGTCGGCACGATCAGTCAGGACAAGCGTATGGTGTTCCAAAGCGGGGAATACTTATCATTCGGTACGATGCGCGTATCAACATTCCATATCTCACACGATGCTGCAGAGCCAGTAGGGTACACCTTCGAGCAGGATGGCCGCAAGCTGGGGGTAGCAACAGATCTAGGCTATATGAGTGAAAAAGTAAAAGGCCATATTATCGATTGTGATGCACTTATACTAGAATCGAATCATGATACGGAGATGCTGCGCATGGGTCATTATCCTTGGAACATTAAGCGGCGCATCTTAAGTGACATTGGACATCTATCCAATGTTGCTGCAGGGGAAGCACTCATCGAGCTAATGACGGATCGCACGAAGCGGGTCTACCTCGCTCATCTGAGTCAGGACCATAATCAAATGGATCTAGCGATGCTAACCGTTAATTCTATATTGGAGAACAACGGAATATTTTATAAGCGAGAGGAGTTTCCGCTTCGTCCTACTTTCGCTGATCGGCCAACGCCTTGGGATGAGCTAGGTCGGCAATAAGCTCTTCAAGTGTACGATCAATTCGCTGCATCATACGAGTCAGCTCACCATCATTGACGATGCCTTTACTTGTGAGGATCGCGAGCAATCCATTCAAGGTAAGCAGGGTCTGGTAATGCTCCTGTTTTAAATCAGCGAGCTGTGCGGCGAGCTGCACATGCTCATACGTGCGGGAAGTTGTCATATAAATAAAGCCTCCTATATGTAATTTATGGTAAAATACAAATGAAGTAATTGAATGCTATTACTAGTTTAGTCTAATCTCGCAAAAACATTCCTAATTTTGTATATCAATATAGAAGAAAGATGAAGGGGGTCGCAGTTCATGAGCTTATTCGATGATGATTTTTATTCCTCGAAGGTGTCTCGCAAGGCAAAAAGAGATCTTCAAAGCGGTCACAGTCGGGGGAACAAATGGTTTTCGGGTGTAAGAAATCAGAAGCACCTACAGCTTGTTATACTTTCATCAGTAACGACCGTTATCGTCATGACCGTATTATATGGACTTATTTTTGGCTTTAACCCTTCATCTAAATCGTCAAATCTAGATCTTTCTGCGCGTGCTGTGCAAGCAAGCGACCATATTCGCCCCGCAGTCGTCAGCATCATTAATGAACAAAAGTTCTCACTTGGGCTTAATGGTGGTGTGCTGGAGCAGGATAGTGACGAAGGCGGCATATATCGCGAAACAGGTGTTGGCTCTGGCGTTATTGTGCAGAAGGATAAGGATTATGCTTATATTGTGACCAACTATCATGTGGTCGCGTCAGCACATCGCGTGAAGGCGGTGCTGACGACAGGCGAGCAGCGCGAGGCTGAGGTCGTTGGACTTGATCAGATTACCGATCTTGCTGTATTGAAGATGAAAGCGGCCGGTATCGATCAGGTAGCAGAGATCGGAGATTCCTCCAGTCTGCGAGCAGCGGAGTTCGTCATGGCGATGGGCAATCCGCTCGGTATGGGCGAATCGATTACCTTCGGTGTAGTGAGCGTCATTCGCGAAACTGTGCCGGTGTCGCTTGGGCAGAACGGCATGCTGGACTGGGAGCAGGAGGTTATCCGTGTAGATGCTGCGATTAACCAAGGTAACAGCGGCGGCCCGCTCGTTGATCTGAATGGTCGGGTCGTTGGCATTAACAGCATGAAGATAAGCAACTTCGGTGTGGAAAGCATCGGCTATGCGATTCCGATCAATAATGTTATGCCCATTGTCGGTGAGCTTATCGAGCAGGGCTATGTATCACGGGCATACCTAGGTGTTTATATGCTCGATCTGCAGCAGTACTGGAATAGGCAGGAGCTTGATGCGGATGGCTCAGATGGCGAAGGCTCGCTAAGCTTGCCGAAGGAAGTGTACGAGGGCATCATTGTGCTAGAGGCGCTCGGGCCTGCGAAGGAAGCGGGATTGCAGTATAACGATGTCATCGTTAAGCTGGACGATACGAAGGTAGGAAGCACACGCGAACTGCGGAAGTATCTGTACAATCATAAGCGCATCGGAGACAGCATCGTCGTGCATTACTATCGTGGCAACGAGCTGCGTGAAGCGACTGTTACGCTGGGCGAGAATATACCGGAAGAGTAAGGCTGGATCATATCGATGGTGAATGAGGAGCCGCAGAAAGCGAGAATGAAAAGTTACTCGCTGATCCTGCGGCTTTTGCTGTATCGAATAACGAATTGTGATATGCTAACACTATAAAAAATAAGACACTCTAAGGATAAAGGAAGAGACATTATGTATTGTGTATGTAAAAGCTGTATTGAGCATGCGATAGAGCGCTTTGTTGATGAATATGAGGATGCACCGGATATGGTTGATCTGAAGGAAACGGAATTTGCCGACTGGGACCCGCCGCGCAAGTGTGATCTATGCGAGGACGCTGCGGAAGTATTGGTGGTATAGATGCATATCGGCATTGTAGCTGTAGGCAAGCTGAAGGAAAAGTATCTTGTGATGGGTATGGCTGAGTATGCAAAGCGCCTCGGCCCGTACATAAAGCTGACGATGAACGAGGTACCAGATGAAAAGGCGCCAGAGACGATGAGTGAGGCGGAAGAAGAGCAGGTGCGCGATCGCGAGGGAGAGAAGATTCTTGCCCATATTAAGCCCGAAGCGCATGTGATCGCGCTGGCGATCGATGGCCAGTTATGGTCGAGCGAGGAGCTGGCCGAGCAGCTGGACAAGCTCGCGACGTATGGCAAGAGCCATGTTGTATTTGTGATTGGCGGCAGTAATGGACTGTCGCAGGCGGTGCTGAAGCGGGCGAATCAACGCCTCAGCTTCGGCCGCATGACGCTGCCGCATCAGTTGATGCGTCTAGTGCTGATCGAGCAGGTGTATCGTGCGGTGAAGATTAATCGTGGGGAGCCTTACCATAAGTAAGGGAGATTTTGAATTGATCCCTTAAAGTTAGACAGATTATTTTAATAGGCGACTTGTTGGACATGGTTTAGGTACTGTACCGGACTCATGCCTTTAGTTTTGCCTTAATGCGCTTGTAGTTGTTATAATCGATGTATTTTGAAAGCTCATGTTTACATAGACTCGGATTTCATGATGCCAAAGAAGTTCTCAATAACAGCGTTGTCGTAGCAGTTACCTTTACGCTACACACTTTGCTTGATACCACGTTTTTTGAGGGCGTGGCGATACTGTTTCATCTGATAGTTCCATCCTTGATCAGAATGCATGAGGCGTGTATCGATGACGCATAAATAAATGCTTGCTTTAACATCATAGAAACAAGGGAATAGACCGATCTTGAACCGATCGAATACGTAATAATCTCACCATTTTATAGATCGAGTATGGGAGCTAAATATAGTATTTCCCGAATAATTTAAATTCTGTAATATCTGTAACCCACTTCTCATTTGGATTTTCATCGTGAAAGTTACGTTCTAATACGTTCGGTGTAATCTTACCAATCGTCCCATTGTAGGAACGATATTTCTTCATGCGCACTAAGCACTTTAATCTTAATACTCCCATCAAGCTTTGTACTTTTTTATGATTTACACGGTGTCCGCGATTCACTAACTTGTCGCGAATGCGACGATATTGATAACGCCCCTCATGCTCCTAATTAAGGACGTTTAGTTTAAACTGTGTAAGATAGGATTTATATCCTTATTAAAAGCTTCTTCACCATGATGCTCATATTGTTTAATCCAGCTTGAAAAGACAGAATGGTGAAGACCTGTGGATTTTGCGATGTTTTTCAAGCACTCTGATCCCTTTTGATAACGTATAACCACTTCATTTTTTTATTTGTACTGAATTTGGTCATAAAAACGCACCTCCAAAAGTTAGATTCATTGTGTCTAACTTTTGGGGTGCAGTTCATAGTTGGTGGTTTATTTTTATTGACTAAAAATCAATAATTTGCAGTTAAATTAGAATAAGGCACAACATATTCTAAAGAAAAGTATTAAAAATGAAGCTTAAGCAAATTTATTTTAGCGAGCTATTCATATACAGAAGTAAAGATAGATTTTAAAAACTAATGCAAAAATTTGAGCAAGAGATTAATTTGAGAAATAATCAAAAACTAGGGAGGGTATTTAAACTGAAATGAAGAATTATATAATGTATATTTTTACTTTTTAGGAGGTTTTTATTGTGAGCTCGAAAGGAAAAGTAATTTCATTAATTAACATGAAGGGCGGTGTAGGTAAAACCACTCTTTGTAGAGAAATAGCACTTTATATGTCTACATATTATGAAAATGAAGCAGAAGATGGTACTAAAGTTCCCATTAAAATTTTATTAATAGATGTTGATCCACAAGCTAATTTGACTCAATCTTTATTAGAGAAGTATTCAAAAGAAACAAAATTTTACACTGAAAATGAAAAAGGTGAAAAATTATTAGACTATAAATGTTCTGTGGATAATATCTTTAAAGAAGATATGGTAGGTGCAGATAGAAAACGTGTTATTCTGAATCTAAAAGAAAACTTAGATTTAATGCCAGGGGAATTAGAAACAATTTTTATTCAAAGACAGAATAACTCTAGCACACCTAATAAGTTGATGGATTATATTATAGAAGAAGATTTACGAGGAGAATATGATTTCATATTTTTAGATTGTCCACCTACATATTCTGTTTATACAGAAATGTCATTCTATGCTAGTGACTATTATTTTGTTCCAGCAGTTCCTGATGCATATTCAGTTTTAGGTGTGGATCTATTGGAAAAAGTAGTAAAAGATATAGTGAAAGCACAAAGAAATGGTGTTTTTAAAGAGCGACAACCTAAGAACTTAGGAGTAATTTGGACGGGAGTAAATTTAGTTAGAAGACCTCGACAAGCTGAGTACATAGAAGGTTTGAAGGACTCAGATATAGTAATAGAAAATAAAATACATATTTTTGATAGTATTTTTTGGGAATCAAATAAATTAGCGACGGCTCCATTTGAGAAAAGTATTATTGATAGGCAAGATAAAACGTTAGATGTTACTATGACTAAAATTTGTGATGAATTGATTGAGAGAATTGAGGAGATGAACAATGAAGCTTCTATGGAGAAAGATTCGACAGTTGGAGCCGAACTCTGAAATTGACCAGATAAAAATGGAATTTTATTCCGTTTTAATACCAGTACTTTTATCTAAAGAAATATTTGAATACAATATAGATATAAAAGAAATGCTAAAGTCATTTAAGTTTAAAAATCCAATAGGCGAATATTTATATGCAAATAGAACAGCACTTGTGGCAAAAGTCATAAGAGAAGTTGATAGAAACGAAATTGAAGATATTAAGCATAATATAATGGCTTTCAAAGAATTTGTACTAAAGGTTATGGAAGATCAGCAATTAGTTGATGCTTCCGAGGCTACTAAGTTTATAAATAAATATTCAAGAAATAAGGGATAAATTATGCAAAATAACCTGATGTTTAAAGCATATTTAGATTTTATAGAAGAAAACTATCCTAGTTATATAAAGCGACTCCAACCTGGAGATAAGGAAAATCTCGAGCAATTATTTTTATTATTAAATGATGTCTATATAACTATTTCATTTTTTGATAAAGAGGAATATACAACGAGTAATTTTTTGAATTTACTAAAGGAATATAGAGTATATCTGAGTAGAATACTATTGTTAGTACCATTAAACGATAAGTATTTAATAGATGCACTTGCTAGATTATTAGTTGAAAAATTATATAGAATAATTTACGGTATCCATCATTCACATTTAGCAGAATCTTCAGTTAGAAAACACGAACGTTCTAAAATGTCTGAACGACTAGATAGTTTCAATGTTAAGGATAAGGATATATTAGATAATCTGTATACAGATTATTCGAAATTAATACATCATACTACTAGTACTCAAAGTGATCTTCTAAACTTTACACAACTTGCTAAACTAGATGCAAATTTAATTCAATATATTATTGGAATTGTAGAACTATTAAACTCTATATATATAAAAAATGTATTTACCATTATTGTTAAAGATGGAAATTTAGATTTAGCATCAACATTAATTCTTGAAGAAAATGTTCAAGATTCTTTTAAAGATGTTTTAAAAGGCGAGGGTTTTGTAATATAAAGGATAAAGCAGTAACTATCATTCGAGATAGGAGCTGCTTTTATTTATTAGTTATCAAATTTACGTACTTTAATTCTTTCAGCAAATTTATGGTAAGGGCTCATTTATACTAGTACCAGTGAGACTTACCATAAATAGGAAAACTAAAAACAAATTATAATCACCGCATAATCTGCAGAAATATATACGTTTATTTTACCGTACTTGAAACTTCACTGACGGAAAGTGTCAGTGAAGTTTTTTTATAATTGGACTATCGATGCGATGAACTAATGATAAAAGGGGTGCGGGTTATGTATACAAAGAACGTGTATCTTTATGTATTTGATACGATGTCAGACTGGGAGGTAGGATATTTAATTGCGGAACTAAACTCGGGAAGGTACTTTAAAAAGGATTTAGCACCTATAAAGGTGGTTACAGTAGGGGCTCATAAACATCCTGTGACTACAATGGGTGGATTGAAAGTAATTCCTGATATGTCTGTTGATGAGTGTATGTTGGAGAGTAATGATGTTGTCATTCTTCCAGGGGGAAATACGTGGATGGATGAAATTCACGAACCGATATTAAAAAAATCTGCCAAAGCTTTAAAAGACGGTACGGTTGTTGCGGCCATCTGTGGGGCAACAGTAGCAATGGCTAGGATGGGATTGCTAGATTCAAGAGCGCATACAAGCAACAATCTAGAATATATGAAAATGATTTGTCCTCAATATAATGGAGAGAACTATTATCAAGATAAACCAGCAGTAACGGATGGCAATCTAATTACGGCAACTGGAATAGCCCCGCTGGAATTTGCCATGCATGTATTGAAGGTAATGGATGTATTTGAATTAGAAACTTTAGACGCGTGGTACAATCTTTACAAGACTTACGATTCAAAATACTTCTTCGAATTAATGAATGCTATTAAATAGCTGATAAGCAGATTAATAAGTATATAATGATATGAGAACTGGAATGCTTATATGATATTTTTTCGGGAGGAGAGAAGGTGCTTCTATGTCTAAATGGGACAACATGCTGTCTGTGCTTTGGATGCTGAGATACGGAAGGAAGCTTACTGCCGCACAAATCGCGGATAATTTGGAGATTAGTGTGCGAACGGTATACCGATATATTGATGCATTATGTGCCAGCGGCGTACCGATTGTCTCAGAATCAGGTCACGATGGAGGCATTCACATTCTTGAAAGCTTCAAGGAGACACCATTGTTCTTCGATTCTGTTGAGTTAAAGGCACTTGTAGATGCATCTAAATTTGCAGAAGGTGCTGGTTATCCGTATACAGAAGAACTGAAAATAGCGTTAAAGAAAGTGGAGGTTGGACTGCACGAAGAGCAACGGCATAATTTGTACCGTCAAACGAGTGGTTTAGATGTGATCTCTCCTGTACGCTCCTCTTTCACCATTCCGTTGCTAAGAGATCTGGAGGAAGCTGCTAATAAGGGACAAACGGTTCGAATCGCCTATCGTAAAGCGAATGCGGAGCAGGCCGACGAACGAGAAGTTAATCCGTATGGGCTAGTTTACAACCGAAATCATTGGTATATTATCGCGCATTGCCAACGGTCGAAGGCGACGCGGACGTTCCGAGTAGACCGAATCGAACGGTTAGAGATGACTGAAATTTATTTCGAAAAGCCTGAGTTTTTCTCAGCATCCCAATACTTCCGCGAAGAGTCTGAAGAGGGACTAGAGGCGGTTGGACCGCTAACGGTTATCCGCATTGAGGGAGAGCCTGATATATTGAATATGATTGGTGGACACTGGCATCTGCGTCACTATGTGACGATGAGAAACGATCGGGAGATAACCTTTCTGCTTGATGTCCAAACCATGAATAAGTATCTTCCTAAGTATCTGATTACGTTCGGCACAGCCATTCATATACGTGAGCCACAAGAGCTGAGGCACCAGTTACAGGAAATGGCGTATCGCATTGCCAAGCACTATGAAGTTAAACCAAATTGAACATGAAATTCGCTCTTCAGATATAAGGTGAACAACCATAAGTAAAACATGCCCTGTTCGCAAACGGACAGGGCATGTTTTATTTTGATCTTAAATAGTATTAACTCCAACATAAGTCAGCTAAGAGAATAAAGCTGCTCAGCCTGTCGTTTCATCAAGCTAGATGGGATGCGTTTCATAAGTGAGTTACGTGCAGCAAGAAGAAAAGGAGACTCTAGCTGAGCAATTTTCCCGAATGTCCAAGATTGCTGTGATATTGCAGCAATTCTTTTCTTGCGTCTTACGTTATAGCTACTAAAGGCTTCATTGAAATCAGACTTGTCTACAATACAATGTGCAAGAATCACTGCATCCTCAATAGCTTGACAAGCACCTTGCCCCATATTTGGTGTAATAGCGTGTGCAGCATCACCGATAAAGGCGATACGATGACTATAAAACTGATGCATTGGCTCAATATCTATAACATCACGATGTATGATTCGGTTGCTTTGGGTGTGCTTTAATAAGTATGGAATGGGGCTGTGGTAATGTTCAAATCGGCGGTATAAGTCTGCAAGCGAATAAGAAGCTAATACGGAGTCGCTAGCTTTAGCATTGACCAGAGCATACCAGTACACCTGCTGACCCCGCAAATAGACTACGCCAAATCTTCCTTTCTTGCCCCAGGTTTCAATGAATGCTTGCTTTTGTTGAGTGAATTCTGATGTTGGTAAATCAGCAATGCCACGCCAGCATGTATAGCCTGCATATCTGTACTTTGTATCAGGAAATAATAGCTTACGAATGGGGGAATGAATACCATCGGCAGCGATAAGCAGAGAACCTTCAACTTTACTACCATCTCCAAAGTAGATCGTCACCCCTGAATGATCTTGATCAACACGCTCACATTTCTTGCCCCAGTATATCGTTCCCGGCTTCAATGCCTCTAATAAATGACGATGGAGCTCGCTACGGTGAATAGCGTATAAGTGTTGGTACCCTTCTGGAACGAGCATTTTTGTAATGAACTCACCTTGGTCTGTTAAAATATGAAAGCCATTGCTTTCATATCCGTTAGCCATTATCTTCTCGGAAATCCCCAATCTGCTTAGAGCCTGTAAAGCGTTTGGCGCAATGATAATTCCTGCTCCATCAACGGTGGGCTCACGATTTCGTTCATATACAATAGCTTCGACGCCGAGTTGTTGTAAGGCAATTGCTGCACATAGACCGGCAATTCCGCCACCTACGATAATAATAGGTTTAGCCATTCATTTACCCTCCCATTTGTGCTGCTATAAGAAATACGATGGATAGAAAAAGACATAGAGGCACATAAAGGTAGGTGTCCATCTTATAAAATAAAGTAGGTCGCTTTTTCTTGAATACGCCTAAATAATTGAACTCTCCGATTACTCTGACAGCAAATACGACAGCACAAATCCATATACCCACATTAAGCATCATAGTTGGCATGAATTGTGGTAATAGTTCAGCTTTCATGAGCAATAGAAGAGCGGCTAATGCTACTAATAGTGCAACAAGCAATGTCGCTATGATGCCAGGAGATAACGTGCGATTTCCATTATGCTCTGGAAGGACAGCCCCTAGACCACGCTTACCGCCAAATGCCCAGTACAGATGCCATAGGCTAATGACTAGTAAAATACAGCTGGCAAAAATAATTATCGGAATAATCACGACAGGTGCTCCTCCTTCACGAAGCAAACGCCATGCCAAACTGCATTCAGATGCCTTTCAAAATGATAATCAATGGGTTCACCGCTAGTATGAAGTAGACTCCACGTCATCATTGTATGAAAATATGCACCAATAACAACTGAGGAAATAAGCTCTGTGTCATGCACGCTATGTAGCGTGCCTTGCTGTTTAGCTTCATTAATAATGTCTGCTAATACAGACTCGAGTCGCTTAATACTATTGGACTCCATAGCGGAGACAAAGGCTGAGCGTACAATTTCACTGATGACCAGCTTCATAAGTTCACCCTCAGCACTGTATCGCTTTAATAATTCTCCCAGTAAAGTGACAATCTTTTGTTTAGGATCGCTGACTGATTGATACGTTTTTAGATTTTGCTCCAGAAGTTGGAGCTGCGACTCTCCAAGATATAAAAGTACATCTTCTTTTTTTGAAAAATAATTAAAGAAGGTTCCTTTTGCAATACCGCATGTTGACGCTATTTCTTGAACAGTAACATGATCATAGCCTTTCTCCTTAAATAGCTTAATGGCTTGTATGAAAATAAGCTGTTTAGTATCCTGTTTTTGGACCTCTCTAAGCATACAATCACTCCTAAAGTTAGAAATTGATCTGCCACAAGATGACCAAGGTCATAATATGACTACGGTCATTATAATGCATAAAATGTAAATTGTATATATAAATGTAATTTTAAGGGTGGAATTGATATAAGCACGGCATAAAAAAAGATCCAGTCACCGAAGCGACTGGATCCTCAACCATTAATTAAAATTCAAAAGTAATAGTACCATTTTCGGTCAATTCAAACGGACCAGGCGTGACATCCGCATCAGGTCTCTTCGTTCCGAAAAAGTCGGAGTCCAAACGATATGGGGTACTGTCTGGTTCCTCATACTTCATATCGGCGTGATAAGTCTTGCCAAGCAGGTCGGTCGTTACCACCAATGAAGAGGCTCCCGCAAGTAGTTCGGGCTCATTAATTTGAATTTGAACTCTGCCTTGTGCAGAATCAACCTCAACGTTTATGCCCTTCTGCGTATAGATTCTCGCATTGGATTCATGACTACTTGGTACCGCATCGTTAAGGTATACATTTCCACCCATAGCTACCGGAAGAACAGCATTTCCTATAAAGAAATCCTTCGCGGCATCACCCAGCTCGACAAGCTCTTCTTTGGTGTATTCCCACCATTTTTTATCTTTAAAGTTAGGATGTTTGTCGTATCCGCCCAGCCCCACATTATGCAGATAGCAAATGGAATTGTCCGGAACGCCATCCATGACGGTCTTTCCGTCCTCTCCAACCTCATCCCTTGGTTTGAGTGGAAGATGCTCAAAAAAGGTTATGGGAACAGGCGCTTTATAAGCCTCATTATCCCCTAAAAAGATATTGTTGTAGTATCTGTCATCGCCTCCGGTAATATTGGAGTATCCCGCCATTGCCGTTTCGTGAGGGAAGTGATACGGTGTAATTCGGGTTATCTCCGAACGAACGACAAATTTACCTGCAAACAAATTATGTGCAAATGCTCCGCCCTGCGCCATATTTCTAAAGTTCATAGGAGAGAGGAACAGATTGTGATCAACTAGATACGGACCATGGCAAACCTCAACGAAGAGGTCCTCAGAAAGGTTATCAAAAAATACATTACGGCTGATGCGGGTACCCTGTGCCTGCCAGTCAAGCCAAAGTCCACGGTAACAGTTATAGATTATATTTTCATTAATTTGTGTATCTAGTGCTGCATGCAGTTTGATTCCAGCGACTTCGGCACCGTGTCTAAGCCGTTTGTGGTGAATATTGTAAATACGGTTCTTATAAATTTGGCTGAAGGCTGCCCCCATATGACCTACAATAGCTGCCTGCTCACAATCGTGAATGACATTGCCACGAACGATGTGACTGCCCACGCTATCTTTATGCCAGCCTGAGCGTAACGCCCGTAATATAACCTCCTGCTCGCGTTGAGTACCGCCTTTACTATGCTTCCCGGAGGACTTAGCATGACCTGTGCCGATTTCGGTACCTAGACTGATACCAACACATTTGGATTCACTGATTATATTGTTCTCAATAACCCAGCCCTTGCTCCAGTGAGGTCCGATTAAGCCTTCCTGGTAGTCCGTAGGTGGCGCCCATTGCGGAGATGCTTGACGAAGGGTGAATCCGCTTACAGTTATGTAGTTAAGCCCTGGTTTCTCAGGCCAGAAACAGTAAGGACGCACATTGATTTCTACATTTTCCTTACGAGGATCTTTTCCTCCAAAATTAGCCCAGATCTTCGTTGTAACAGAACCAACTTCGGCATACCATTGTAATAGCGAGTCCTGGGGGTATTTGGCTTCAGACCACACTTCGGGATTGCGAACCTTGTCGAGATGATCGGTTTCATACAGAGATTTGTGATCTAAATAAACATCACCGAGATGAACCGAGTACGCCCCGTCAAATAGCCAATCTCCGCTTAACTCTACTTCAAAGGGATTACGAACGGAAAACATGGAATTGGGTACTTCTGTGCTCCAAACATTGTCTCCTTCAGACACCCAGTCGGTAATCCGTTCAGCTCCTGTAATAACAACTTCCCCGTCTCCTGCGGAACGATATATGATGCGATGATCAGCTGTTCCTCCGTTAGCCGGGTTAACCCATTCCCTGTATACTCCCGCATGAACAATAACCGTATCACCGGCTATGGCAAGAGCCGCAGCTCGTGATATTGTACGAAAGGGTTGATCAGCTGTGCCTTTTGCCTGATCATTCCCATGTATAGCTACATGATATTCCATAGGTATCTTCCTCCATCCTATAGTATTAAATTCGTAACAATCGCTTACCTAACTATTAAATTACTATAATCATACTATATTTTGATAATATTAGTACATTGCTTAAATCTCTCATGCTTACATCCACTATGTTGAACCGTACTATAGATTTGGACGAAGGTCGAGCAAACTCCATGCCTGAGAGCCTGCTGATTTCCTGAAAATTATATCATTAATAAGTTAAACCCTTTTACAAATGCCCGTACCCTTTCTGACTCCTCTCATAGAATATATGGCATGTTCCTTATCAGATTTGAGCCATTTCAATATTTAGGGAGTTGGTTAAGTGAATTCGACAATAAAGCTTACGGGGCGGGTAATCTTTAGAGGAGAGCCAGGTTATGAGGAAGCCCGAAAAAATTGGGATCCGCATACGAACAGATATCCTAAAGTTTTTGTTTTCGCCCAGAAAACGAAAGATGTTGCAAATGCAATAAGGTGGGCCCGTATTAAGAACGTTCCCATTCGCCCCAGAAGTGGACGGCACGCTCTTGAGCCTAACCTTTCGCAGGTCAACGGGGGCATTGTTATCGATGTGAGCGAGCTCAAGACCATCAAGCTTAATAGAAAGTGCGGTACAGTCGTTGTTGGAACGGGCAACCGTGTAGGAAGAATCGTTGACAGGCTCGCTAGACAAGGATATATGGCCCCATTCGGCGACAGCCCTTCAGTCGGGATTGGCGGTATTACAGCTGGAGGCGGGATCGGGCCGCTCCAACGTACAATTGGCTTAATTAGTGATAATCTAGTCGAGCTTGAAATGGTAGATGCAAAAGGAAGAATCCTACGTGCAAGCAGAGAACGTAACTCCGATCTGTTATGGGCTTCTCGCGGCGGCGGGGGCGGTAACTTTGGCGTATATACCAAATATAAGTTTAAGGTGAGACGTGCTCCGGTTAGGGCTACCGTATTCCAAATCACCTGGCCCTGGAACCAGTTCGAGAAGGTCGTTAAAGCATGGCAGCGTTGGGCACCTTTCACTAGCACCAAGCTGGGCAGTGAGTTAACTGTTGGTCCTAAAAAAGGTGGAAATGTCAGCATGCTTGGGATTTATCTTGGGTCCAAGAAGAATGCCCTCAAGCTGTTAAAGCCTATCGTTAGTGTCGGAAACACTAGCACACAAGTTATACGAGAACTTCCATACTTGCAAGCTACCAAATTTATGCTGGCCCCCGACCCCGTGACTACCCAAAAGTTCAGCAATCAGTTCTCTAGCGGTTTCGGCAAACGACCATTTCCGGATAAAGCCTTTAAAGCGATGCGTGAATTTCTGGAAAATGCGGAGGGAGGGACTCCAGCTGGATTCTATTTCCTTAACTGGGGTGGTGCCATAAGGTGTCTTGCATCCAAAGACACTGCATTCTACTGGCGTAAACCTCAATTCTATGTAGAATGGAACAGCTCATGGGTAAAACCATCACACGCAGCGAAGAACATTGCATTAGCTAGAAATACTAGGAAGAAGATGCAGCCATATATTGTTGGTTCCTATATAAACGTTCCGGATCAGGGGATAAAATGTTCAGGGCCGGTTTATTACGGAGAGAATTACGCTAGACTAAGGAGAGTTAAAGCGAAATATGATCCGAAAAACGTCTTCAATAATCCGCAAAGTATTCCACCAGCGAAGCGCAAGAAAAAATAAATAGACTGTCAATAACAGCTCGAATTCGTTGGGAGCAGACTGCCGCAGGCGGAAAGCTCCTTGCGTATTCTTCCGCCGTTAATCCCTTTACGGATGGAATAATGTATATCTGATAAGTGCCAATAGGCTCTAATAATATGTAAAAAGTATAATTACATAAAAATTTTAAGGGAGGGGGCAGGAGCTTGAAGGAGTTTTTTGTCGATTTACACATTCATATTGGACGAACGGCAAGTGGAAAACCAGTGAAAATAACGGGAAGTAGAAACTTAACTCTGCATGCTATTCTTCAATATGCAAATAACCAAAAAGGGCTTGATATGATAGGGATCATTGACTGTCATGTACCTGAAGTATTATTAGAAATTGAACAGTTAGTCAACCTAGGAGCTAGCAGAAGGGGGACTACAATTTCAAAATACGACCTTAATATTAGGCTCTGAAATTGAAGTATATGACACAAACTGTCATGGACCAATTCATGTTTTGACCTACTTTCCAACAGTAGAGAAAATGAAGGGTTTTTCTCAATGGATGAGTCAGCATGTTAAAAATATTTCACTGAGTACGCAGCGTATTTATGTAGAAGGTCGAATTCTGCAACAAAGGGTACTTGAATATGGTGGATTGTTTATTCCCGCACATGTATTTACACCGTTTAAAAGTTTATATGGGAAAGGCGTTCAACGGAGCTTAACAGAAGTATTTGATGCACAACTTATTGATGGAATTGAGCTGGGCCTAAGTTCAGATACTCAAATGGTCGAGCGTATACATGAACTTCATCCATATCCGTTCTTAACAAACTCCGATGCACATTCGCTAGGTAAGATGGGGCGTGAATACGGAAAGTTTTTAATGGAGGAGTCAAGCTTTCATGAGCTTCAAAAAGCGCTTCGACATGAAGAAGGACGCTTGATTCATGCGAATTATGGTTTAAATCCATTGCTTGGTAAGTATTATGAATCAATTTGTTTCCATTGTGGTGAGCAGGTAAATATGGAAATGGAGGTATGCTCAGAGTGTGGAAGCACAGATTTCATTAAAGGTGTATCGACTCGCATTAAAGAATTATCAGACGAAGACGTAACTCCTGTTAACAGACCACCGTATGTCCATCAGGTACCGCTTGATTTCATACCGGGTTTAGGTCCTAAA
Source organism: Paenibacillus sp. FSL W7-1287 (assembly GCF_038004245.1). Taxonomy (NCBI): domain Bacteria; kingdom Bacillati; phylum Bacillota; class Bacilli; order Caryophanales; family Paenibacillaceae; genus Paenibacillus; species Paenibacillus sp. FSL W7-1287. The sequence continues at coordinate 581,905 of NZ_JBBORD010000001.1, forward strand.
ACCATGAAGCGACTATTACAAGTGTTTGGAACGGAGATGAACATTTTACACCATGTAACAAAGGAACAGCTTCTAGAAGTAGTACCAGAAAAATTAGTGGAATTGATTCATAGGGCAAGATTAGGACAATTAAACATTGTACATGGTGGCGGCGGTAAGTATGGTAAAGTGTTAGGTGAGAAATAGATAACAACATCAGAAGGGCTTCTCAGAGTTGGTATACATTATGGTATAATATGGGGTATTCGGTGAATCTAATATATTTGTAAAAGGGGTCCTATATTGTGAATCTTATTTATACAGGTAAGACAAAGGATGTCTATGAGTTAGACAATGGGAATTACTTACTGAATTTTAAGGATAATGTGACCGGAGAGAATGGTGTATTCGATCCTGGTGCAAACACAGTAGGCCTAGTGATGGAAGGTGCTGGGCGTGCAGGATTAAGCTTAACAAAGTTCTTCTTCGAGAAATTGAAAGCAGCCAATATTCCGACTCACTACATAGATGCTGATATTAAGGAAGCAACTATGACTGTGTTGCCTGCTACGGTATTCGGAAAAGGACTTGAGGTAATATGTCGTTATCGCGCGGTGGGCAGCTTCCTTCGTCGTTATGGCTTGTATGCACAGGAAGGACAAGCATTGGATGCTTTTGTGGAAGTAACGTTGAAGGACGATCAGCGTCAGGACCCACCCATTAGTATGTCTGCTCTGGAGATGCTTGGTATATTGTCAGCAGAGGAGTATGCTACACTTGAGAACCTGACGAAGCAAATTTGCCAGATCGTGAAGGATGAGCTCTTTAAGAAAGGTATTGAGCTTTATGATATTAAGCTAGAATTTGGTCGCGTTAAGGACGGGCAGGTTGCTCTTATCGATGAGATATCTGGCGGTAATATGAGGGCTTACAAGGATGGAGTGTATATTGAACCTCTTGAACTAGAGAAGATTATGCTGTCATCTGAATAAGCCCATGTTGTATTGATCCATGAACATTCGCCCTAAGAGAGATATGGTGAACCTTATCACAAATAGGGCAAATTCTTAAGATTGACAGCAACAAGATTACGTGTTAATTTCAAAACAGGATAATAAAGGCAATGTAACCTTTGGGTTCAACCTCGCTGAGAAGTGTGGGTTGGACCCTTTTTTATTTCAAAACTAGGGGAGGTTTCGAATTGTTGAAGACTGAATTGCTGTTACAGCGGCTAGGTGAGATTGGCAAGTCACTCGAACGCAAGGGTGGCGCTCTATTGCTATTAGGCGTCGGTTCCGTGGGGGTCGAGACAGAACGGTTGGATGAATATTCGGATTTGGATTTCTTTATCATTGTGAAACCGGGTGAGAAGAAAAGATATATCGACCGTTTGGATTGGCTCGCAGATATACATCCGCTTGCCTTCTCGTTTAAAAATTCCGATGTGGGGTACAAAGTGCTGTTTGAGGACGGTATTTTCTGCGAGTATGCTGTATTCGAGGAATGGGAGCTAGAGAACGCCTCCTATACGGAAAGCCGGGTCATATGGAAGGATCCGACGTATGGCAATACGGGAATAGCCAAACCGTCCAACCCGATCCCCAGTCTAAGAAAGGATTCCTTGGACTTTTCATTGAACGAAGCTTTGACCAATCTATATGTGGGGCTCGGTCGCTATGCAAGGGGAGAGCGCCTATCCGCGACGAGGTTTGTTCAAGGGTACGCGGTAGACAGAATTCTATCAGTGCTCCATCTGCTGGAACAAGAAGTGGATTATTTTCCCGACCCGTTCGGTAATGAAAGGCGGGTAGAGAAGAGATTCCCTCGTTTTGCAGAAATCATAGGAGAGATGATACAGGGATACGATCATGTTCCCGAGTCAGCGCTTCGCATTTTAGATTTCATAGAAGAAGTGTATCCGGTCAACCAAAGGCTAAGTGATGAAATACGGCGATTGGCTAATATAACTTTATGAGCAGGGTTTTTGCTTTATCAGTAAGTCGGTACTCAACTTTTGGGGGGATTTGAGGATATTGTTTTCGTTCGGTCATCCCATCCCGTTCCAGCTCCTTAAGCTAGGAGTTAAATAAATAATTATTTTCCGCTTTCTGGCAATGACGGGCAGTGTATTACCGAAGGGAGTGTCTTGAAGCCGCTTCACTTTACCCTTGTATTCAGCCATACCATATGCTTTGCTGTCACTATCCTTTATGGTAGTACCTATCATTAAAGTGCGTACTACTTTTTTATTTGCCACCCATTTATACTAACCATACGTTAAACGAAAGGAGAACATAAAATGAGCGTAGCAAAAACGTATGACCACGGTGTTGCATGGGAGGAAGGGAGTGGCATATCGCAAGGATATTCGATTAATGACACGATTTATGTTTCAGGTCAATTTTCCCACGATATGCAGAGTAATTTTGTCGGTGCGGGGGATATCGAGGCGCAGACCAGACAGACACTTGAAAATCTAGATCGTGTACTTGCTGGATTCGGGGTCACGAAGTCAAACCTCGCTTATGTAGAGATTTACCTGACGGACGTGAAGGAGCATTTCGAGCCTTGCATCACGTTATTTAGAGAATATATGGGTCAGCACCGGCCCGCAGGCAGTCTCATCGGTGTGTCAGCGCTAGCGTTTCCTGAGCAATTAGTTGAAATAAGCGCTGTCGCTCATAAAGCTTAACAAATGCATCCATGCAGCAGCTCCTAGGCTGAGTGGCCACTCAGGGCATGGAGTCAATAATGAAACTCATCGACCGCTTCCCTGTTCAATATAGGGAAGCGGTCGATGCATGACACGTTGTTCACTTGGGATACGTTTATAGCTCGACTCTCCAGTTGCTCATCATCTTGGCAACCTCCGGATCTCGGTACGATAAGAAGAGACTCTCCCCCGTATCGAGGCTCGAAATTCTCTCCATATCTTCCACACTTAGGTGAAAGTCAAAAATATCGAAATTCTCGATGATTCGCTCTTTGCGTACCGATTTTGGAATGACAACAATTTCTCGCTGAACAAGCCAGCGCAGCACGATTTGAGCGACAGATTTATTGTGTTTTTCTGCGATGGTGGTCAACAATTCGTTGCTAAACATATTGCCTTGTCCTTCAGCGAACGGCGCCCAGGATTGGTGTTGCACGCCTTGCTCTTTCAAAAAAACAGTGCTCTCTGTCTGCTGGTAGAACGGGTGCGTTTCAATTTGGTTAACGACAGGTGTGATTTCATTATGCATGATGAGGTCCATTAAACGATCTGGCATAAAGTTGCTGACTCCGATGGCCTTGATTTTTCCTTCACGGTACAGCTCTTCCATCGCGCGCCAGGTGCCGTAGTAATCGCCGAATGGCTGGTGGATGAGGTACAGATCGAGATAGTCGAGCTGCAGCTTCTTCAGGGACTTGGCAAAGGCAAGCTTGGTACTCTCGTAGCCAGCATCCTGAACCCAAATCTTGGTCGTAATAAACAGCTCTTCACGGGGTATACCGCTACGCTTGATTGCACGTCCGACCGCTTCTTCGTTCAGATAACCAGCAGCGGTATCGATAAGTCGGTAACCGACCGACAGTGCTTCATATACCGCGTTCTCGCACTCTTTTGCATCGGGAATTTGGTAGACACCGAAGCCTAGTATTGGCATCTTCACGCCATTGTTCAATGTTACAGTTTGCATTGAAATTCCTCCTATTGATCATATGGATAGTTGCAACTATGCTATCTCGGAAATTGGGAACTAAAGAGGCAATTCCGATTACGGCTTAGTTGCATTACAATAAGCTTAGTACCTTCGTGTTACACGAAGGCAAGAGGCTACAATACTTTTTTTTCCCGAGGAGGATGCCACATGCATACGGTCAAAGAAGCCGCTCAGATCACAGGGCTCACTGAGCATGCCGTGCGGTTTTATACGGATAAAGGCCTGGTGCCCAGCGTACAGCGTAATGAACATAATATTCGATTGTTCGACCAAGAATCGATCAACTGGTTGCATGGTATTAAATGTCTCAAGCAATCTGGGATGCCGATTGATGTCATTAAAATGTACAACGATTTATGTCTCAAGGGGGATTCTACCATTGCGCAACGCTACACACTTATGATGGAGCATAAGGAAGCTGCGCTCGCTAAGCTCGAGGAAGCCAAACGGCACGTTGAACATTTGGAAGAGAAGACAGCTCTATACCAAGCCATTCTGGAGCACCGCTCTCCAGACACAACTAATCCCGTCAATTGGGATAGAATTCAGCATATGCATGGTGACGTGTTTTATAAGGCTTCGCAAACATAGCATGAAATGGTGAAGAGAGAATCGTTATTAATCTCTCTTTTTTGTGCTAAAAATCATTAAAATAAAGCGGTTGACCCTGGACTTTACTCCAATGATATAATTTCACTGAAAAGGAGGAGGAGTGTAAAAAAATTAAGGTTTTTCAAATAAGGAGAGAATCATGATGACAAATAAAAAAATTGTTCATGTTGAATATGCCATAGCCTTTGCATTTTTAATATTTATTTATATGAGTTTGGACTTTCCGATTTGGTTATTTTTTGTTCTTTTGTTCGTTCCTGATCTCACCATGCTCGGCTATGCGATGGGTAAAAAAGTAGGTGCTATTGTTTATAATCTCGGACACACGTTTATTTTTCCTCTGCTTTTAGCATTGGGGTACTTATATTTCAAAAACGAGTATCTACTTTTAGTGTCCATCATCTGGATAGCTCATATTTGTATGGATAGAGCGATAGGTGCTGGTTTGAAATATCAAGATTCTTCATTTACCAATACGCATATACAGAGGCTTTAAAGAATACAAAGTTTCAAGGCACATCAGACAAGACTCTTCAAATAACGCTATCAAATTTCTACCAGAATCTGCACCATGACTGGAGAAGCATGATCGAATGACGATAAAAGTATAAATGCTTAAGCCTTTTACCTTATCTTATGATTGAGCTGATTGTGCTGCCGGTTTAAGCAAGCTGCGAGGATGGTCTAATAACGAGCTCGTTCACATCAACTCCATCAGGTTGCTCGATGGCATATGCTATAGAACGAGCGATGGCGGAGGCTGGAAGCGCAACGCGGCGATATTCCTTCATGAGTTGCCTTGCTCCATCATCCGTGATGCTATCGGCAAGCTCGGACTCCGTAACGCCCGGCGACACAAGAGTTGCACGAATGTGGCTTCCGACCTCTTGCCGTAATCCTTCGGTAATCGCTCGGACGGCGAATTTGGTAGCGCAATAAATCGATGCGGTCGGTGACACCTCATAGGCACCGATTGAAGCGACATTGACAAATTGACCGAACCCTTGCTCTTTCATAATCGGTAGTCCTGCAGCAATACCGTGGAGAACGCCGCGGATATTGACGTCGATCATGCGGTTCCATTCATTGATTTTTAATGCTTCTAGCGGTGAGAGCGGCATGACACCAGCATTATTTATGATGACATCGACTCGACCAAAATGACTCTGTGCTAAAGTGACAATCGTCTTCATTTGCTCAAGCTCCGTTACGTCGAGCTGTTGATAAACAACGGAACCTCCCGTTGCTTGTATAGCGGATGCCAGTTTCTCTAGTCGATCTAAGCGTCTAGCACCGATGACGACAAGAGCCCCCTTTTCTGCGAGCAGCCTTGCTGTCGCTTCTCCGATCCCACTGCTTGCTCCTGTAATGACAACAACTTTACCTTTAAGTGTAGACATTATTGCTCGCCCCCTTCTTTACTTTCTAAGTAAAGCACCATACCTGCATGGTACAGCACCCCATCAATAAAATCCCCGTCAGCCGTAAAGCCTGTATCATCCACATATTCGATATGATTGCCTTCAATAGTATATTTGCCTTGGTAAGCACTCTTGCGGTTGCCCCTAGCTTCATCGTACCGCCCCTTTGGCAGCAGCTCATGCCGGATATAGCCGTCCGCGGTAACCCACATGCCGACATAAGGATGTGAATTTGCATATTCAGTGTTCATGTTATTCTCTCCCTCAATGTTCGAATGGTGTATGGCTTTTATAACTGCAACTCCATTATGAACCGGTTCGAAGGCAGGGAGGTAGCCGGAAAGTACACAATACTTGCCTAATCCTCCAAAAGACAATAAAATTTATTTATTCATTAAATGAATAGGGAGGCGCAAGGAATGTATGAAAGGTCTGTGAAACGAGAGAGAGAGCTGGCAGAAGTGATTGAGCGGTTCACGAAACAAGACGGCACACACGAGACGTTAATTCCCGGCTTGCGTTTCATTCGTTCTTCTGAGGCATCGGAGCCGGTCTATTCGGTATATGAACCCTCATTGTGCGTTATAGCCCAAGGCGCTAAGGTTGTCATGCTAGGGAAAGAGAGCTATCGGTATGACCCAAGCTGCTATTTGACAGCCTCCGTACATTTGCCTATTACGGGACAGATTGTAGAGGCTACGCCGGAAATGCCGTACTTAAGTCTTCAATTGCAGCTCGATATGAATCAAATAGTTGAGATGAATGAGTTGATCTATGCCACTAATACAGTCGAGAGGACTAAGGGTGAATTTGGGCGTGGATTGTATATTGATCGATTGAACGATACGCTTCAAGATGCCATACTACGGCTTGTTCGATTGCTCGATACTCCAGAAGATATTCCTGTGCTAGCCCCATACTTAATTCGGGAGATTGTTTATCGGGTTCTGCAAAACGAGCAGGGGGCTGCGCTCAGACAATTTGCTTTGATAGGCAGCCATGCCCAACGAATTGCAAAGGTGATTCAGCGGATTAACCGTGACTACGCGATGCCCTTGCGTATTCATGAACTAGCCGAGGAGGCCAGTATGAGCGCCTCGTCCTTGTACTCTTACTTCAAGGAAGTAACGGCAATGAGCCCGATTCAGTATCAGAAGCAGCTTAGGCTGCAGGAAGCTCGCCGTATGCTCTATTCGACAGCAATGGAGGTGGCTGACGCTGCGTTCCAGGTCGGCTATGAAAGTCCGTCACATTTTAGTCGCGAATACTCACGGATGTTTGGCCGTCCGCCAGTCAAGGATATTAGACGTTTGCATGAGGCGCTGCAAGCTGGAAAGATATCCTCTTAGATCAAGGGCAGGCGGATTATCAATTAGCGTAGCAATACCTTTATCAAGAATAGTTCTCCATCATTTGTACCAAATAGCGCCGAAAATCCTCAACATAGGCTTTAGGCTCTACAATTTTTAGCTGAGTGCCGAAGCCTGCTAAAAATTGAAAGCCCGTATCATTTTGAGGGACATCGATGGTCGCTTTTATTAATTCAGAGCTATGCTCCTCAATGCTCTTTCGACCATATCTTTCGATGATTTGATCCTTGATGCTAGGCGATATCCATGCAGTAACCGCGACGAGCTGCGGGAGATAACTTGCTTCATGTCCTTGTTCTGACCAATCGTCTCTAGGCTGAAACGTTCTTTCACCCATGGCGATTCGTTCAATTCGAGATAATTTGAAGGTTCGATATCCCTGTCGATGTAAACAGAAGCCTTTTAAGTACCAGCTTGATTCGCTAAAATGAAGCTCATACGGCTCGACCATTCTATTCGTTGGAGCCCCGTTTTTATCGGTATAATTGAACGAAACGATCCTTTTCTTAACGATCGATTCTTGACATATTTTTAAGGTTTCAAGTACCTCGGACCGACCCTGCCAATCATAAAATGACAGTTGTATGGAACGTTGTAGAGACAATGGGCTGACCATTGCCTCTATTTTTTTTATCGTTTGCTCGACCTCTTCGGTAAGAAGAATTTGTTCCAATCCGCCGAGTGCCGTTAATATATTCTCTAAATCGGAGTTGCTTAATAGACGCTTATCAACCTTATATTCCTTCATTATGCCGTAGCCGCCATTCACCCCGCTAACAGAGTAAATGGGAATGTTCGATAAACTCAACGTTTCCATATCGCGAAGGATCGTTCGTTTAGACACATTGAATAGTTGTGTGAATTCGCTAGTAGAAACAAGCTCTTTTTTTAGCAATATCATAATAATTGAAATGAGTCTCTCGACCTTGTTCATATCAATTTCTACCTCTTTTTTATGAGTATAATAAATGGTGCCATATAGGTGTCACCTTTTCTAAATTATACTACATGTATAACAAGAAGGAGGTTTTAATCATGTCCGCTATAATCTATTTAAATTTTGATGGTGTCGCAGAACAAGCGATTGAATTTTACGGAGAGGCTTTGCAAGCAAATGCAATTAAAAAAGTGAAATTTGGAGATATCCCACAGGATCCTAATTATCCATTGCCAGAAAATGAGCTAGCTATGATCATGGAGTCTTCAATCGAATTCGATGGCGGGAAAATCATGATGTCGGATGTGCTTTCTTCTATGAAGAGTGTAACTGGTGAGTTGATGAAAGGAAATAATGTATGGATTAGTGTAATGAATGAGGATAAACAGAAACTGGAGATGTACTTTAATCGCTTGTCTGTAGGGGGCCATGTAATCATGCCGTTATCGAATGTCCCTTGGTCTTCGTGCTTTGGGATGCTGGTTGATAAGTTCGGGGTTTCCTGGAAGTTTAACAGTGATGCAGATCAGTTTCTTGATAAAGTCATTTCGAGCAAATCATAATACATTAGAAAAAGTGGCCTTGAATTAAGGCCCTTTTTCCATTTTTTCTAGAAAGGATGAGCTATTTCATTTATGGAAGATGTGAAGGTCATTCCAGTAAAAACGAGAGACGAGCTAAGGACTTGGCTACAGAACAATTGTCACACTGAAAGATCTTGCTGGGTTTTGGTTAGTATGGCGCCTAGCCCTGATAGGGTGTTATATTTGGACGCAGTCGAAGAAGCTCTGTGCTTTGGATGGATTGATGGCATCAAAAAGAAAATTACTAATACAGAGCTGGCTCAAAGACTATCTCCAAGAAGTAAGAAAAGCTCATGGACTGAATTAAATAAAGAGCGTGTCCGTCGTCTAGAAAAGTTGGGGCTTATGAGAAGCGAAGGGAGAATGGTTCTCCCAGATATGGACCCTAGTTCCTTCAAAATAGATAAAGCTATAGAGCAACGGATCATGGAGGAAAAGCAAGTATATGATCATTTCATCGCATTGCCAGATCTCTATAAGAGAGTTAGGATCGACAACATACAAAGCGTAAAGAATCAACCAGAGCTGTTCGAAAGCAGACTAAATAAGTTCCTAACATATACGAGAGAAAACAAAATGTATGGTCAATGGAATGATCATGGACGTCTACTGAACGATTAAGCAAAAGCTGCGAAGCCATAAGGGCTTCGCGTTGCTAATGAGTTGATCATGCCCAAGTAGTAATCGTATCTACTGGTAATCGGTAGGAGGGATAACCTTGTTTGCTTGCTTTACCAATCGAAAGCAGCATGACCGGCTGGAATCTTTCCTTGTCCAGTTGAAAGACCTCTGCAATTCGATCCTTGTCATATCCCGCCATTGGATTCGTGTCATAGCCGTGGGCACGAGCTACAAGCATCAGTTGCATAGACACAAGACCGGAATCCAGCATGTTTATATCGCGCAAGGCGGCTGGAGTCAGGCTTGCATAATAAGGTCTTGCTTGCTGCAGCTGAAGTTCCTTAACTTCCTGAGGCATGTAGCCGAGATCTACTGCCTTACTAAAAATTTCGTCCATATATTCAATGTTGTTGGCGTCGTAAAAAACTGCAATAACAGCAGAAGAAGTCAAGACTTGTGTCTGATTGAAGGATGCCAGTTGTGCAAGCTTTTCTTTGCCTTCGGGACTGTCAATCACAAGGAAACGCCAAGGCTGCATGTTAATGGCAGAAGGTGCGCGGGTAGCTTTAGCTAAAATTTCTGTCATTTCCTCTCGACTGATCTTAACTTCGGGGTCGTAAACCTTAACGGAACGACGTTCCAGTACAATGTTGTTAAAGTCGTTTGTTTTCTGTTTATTGCTTGTAAGATTGCTCATGCCTATTTCTCTCCTTTTAAGATTAAATTCGGAAATGATGTTGCTCACCATTACGTTAAAGATGGTAAACTATAAAGTGTACTTTATAGCAAGCACTAAAAAGGGGGGCATGAGGTGAGGATAAGTGAAGTAGCAAAAAGTACTGATCTTCCGATTTCAACGATCCGGTATTATGAGCAAATAGGCATTATTACCGATGAATATGTATTGAGGGATCAAAATAATTATCGGGTGTATGCGTCAGACATCATTCATCATCTAAGTGTTGTAAAACATTGTTTAGCAGTTGGTTTCTCGATACAGGATATCCGATCCATGATTGCTAAAGACGGGATGACGAAGAATGAACATGTGAGCCTGATCCAATCAAAAATCGCGGAAATTGAAGCCGCTCAAAAAAAGTTAGATGAATCCAAACAAAACCTGTATGACCTTCTCCGGTTGGATATTACTTGTGAAGAGGGATTTGGGAAATGTTAATCGTATTATGTACAGGAGATTGAGGATGTGATGAAGATATTCTCTATCTCCTGTACTGCTATCAAAGTCAAAATATTTTTTTGAAATTACAACATTTGCAATGATAAGGTTGATTGTAAAATAGCTATAGCGAGTGATATACTACACGATAGGAGGGTAAAAATGTAAATTCATACAGGAGAAACTCCAGTAACCTTTGTTAACTCATATCAATGGGTATACATGGGGTCTTCGTCACTCGCTGTTGGTACCAGAAAAACCACATTGGTACCACTAGTATAATTTTATTGAGAAGAAATGAGGTGAAGTTATGCGTGAGCGCATATTGCGAACTGCTCAAGAGTTAATCAACCGACAAGGACTTAAATTCACAATGGCTGATTTAGCTGCAGAGCTTGGAACGAGTAAACGGACATTCTATGAATATTTTGAATCGAAGGAGCAGCTGATTAGTGTAATGGTTGATGAGGTTGTCACTGAAATCAAGGAGTCACAACAAGCGATCTATCAAAATAAAAGCTTAACTAATGCACAAAAGCTTGAACTAGCATTGACCCTCCTTCCGAAGGGGATACATTTCAATGACCGACGTCTAATGGCAGACCTGAAACGGTTTTTCCCCGATGAATGGAAAAAGATCGAGCAATTACTACATGAGGAGTGGGGAGCGATTGCAGCAATTATAGCCGCAGGCATCGATACTGGTGAATTTCGCAATGTACATATTGCTACAGTTGTTCAAATGATGAAAGGTGCATCATTTTCTTTGTTTGACCCAGACTTTTTGACACATACAGACAACTCGCTCGTTGAAGGTGTACGGGCAATGGGCGAAGTGTTTTTGAAAGGTCTGAGTGCAGAGTCTGAGTGACCGCTATTGAGGAAAGTGAAAATTGGAGGCTTATGATGGATACGTGGAAAAAAGCATTAATGGCATTGTTCTTAATTACCGATGTTGGGTTCATACTGTATTGGGGCATAACCGCATTGAAATTAATTCCACCTGAATATTTATATCAGGACTATTCGAACCCCCTGCTGGTTTCCTGGAACTGGTCTTTTTTTGCAATAGATATCTTCATATCAATGACAGGGTTTTATAGCTTTTACTTGTTAAAAAAGGGGCAATCCTCTTGGGTTGTGTGGTCTATTATTTCTCTGGTTTTAACATTCAGTTCAGGCTTGATGGCTATTTCCTTCTGGTCCATCCGCTTGGATTTCGATCCTATGTGGTGGACTCCGAACTTATTTCTTTTGATTTATCCGTTATGTTTTATCCCTCGACTGTTGAGAGAGCTGCAAAACACATCACTTTCATAAATTGATTACTGTTACTTTTGAAGAAGAAAGAAGAAAGAAGAAAGAAGAAAGAAGAAAGAAGAAAGAAGAAAGATGCAAGATGAAGGATGCATGATGGTCAAACCTCCTTTATGTAGGAAAGCCGTTGAAATTTTACGCGTGTAAAATCTCAACGGCTTAAGTCTGGCCAGTCTTATTCTTTTGTTACTAATTTAAGAGGCGCAGCAATAAGCTTTTCTACCTCTTTACCATCGATAACATCCTTAGCTGCTTGCACAGCTAGCTGGCCAATTAAAGCTGGCTGTTGAGCAATCGTTCCTGTTAGCTTACCTTCTTCAATTGACTTCAATGCGTCATCGTTTCCATCAAAGCCTATAATGGGAATGTTCTTTCCAGAGCTTTGAATCGCTTCAATAGCGCCGAGTGCCATCTCATCATTATGTGCAAAAACGGCTTGAACACCAGGATTACCCTGCAATAAGTTTTCCATTACCGTCAATCCGTTGGATCGATCGAAGTTTGCGGTTTGTTTAGCAATAACATCTAGCTGAGTGTCTGCAATTTCGTGGAACCCTTTTCCTCTTTCCCGAGTTGCTGAAGCACCAGGTGAGCCTTCCAGCTCAATTACCTTCGCACCTTCTCCAACTTTTTCTACAATATATTCAGCGGCCATCGAACCACCGGCAACATTATCTGAAGCGACAAGCGTAGCGACTTCACCGTTGTCTGCAGAGCGATCGAGTGTAACGACAGGTATGTTTAACCCATTTGCTGATTGGACCGCAGTGGATATAGCAGCGGAATCAACGGGATTAATAAGTAAAGCTGTTACGCCTTGCTGCATTAAATCCTCAACATCATTACTTTGCTTAGCAGAGTCGTTTTGAGCGTCGATGACGATGACTTCAACACCTTGATTTTTAGCTTCAGCCATAACCCCATCCTTAACAGCGACAAAGAATGGATTATTAAGCGTAGAGATTGATAATCCCAGCTTAATATTTTGCTCCCCTGTTGCGTTCCCTCCACCATCTGACTTGGACCATTCCGGTGCATCCGTTGTACAAGCTGATAGCAGCATTAATGTTACTAGTAATACAATCGTTGTTATTTTTCTCATGATAAGTTACTCCTTTTTGTATTGGTCTAGGCTTTTTTACGATCTAGTAAAACGGCAATGGCAATAACAATCCCCTTAACGACCATCTGATAAAAAGATGATACGCCAAGTAAATTTAGACCGTTATTTAATATGGCTATAATTAAAGCACCAATGAGTGTACCAACAATTCGACCACGTCCTCCCGTTAGGCTTGTCCCCCCTAATACGACTGCTGCAATCGCATCTAGCTCATATGAGGTACCAGCTGTCGGCTGTGCGGAGTTAAGCCTTGATGTTAAGATTGCACCGGCCAAAGCTGATAGTAATCCGATTAATGCATAGATCATGATCTTAATTCGGTCTACTTTAATACCAGAAATAATGGACGCTTTTTCATTTCCACCAATAGCGTACGTTTTACGGCCAAATGGTGTCTTATGAAGAATGATCCACAATATAGCAAACACGATGAGCATCGTAATAGCAGGTACCGGAATGCCAAAGAGATAACCACGTCCTAGAAATTGAAATGCTGCTTGATTTCCGAGCCCTGTTATAGGATTCCCGTTGGTGTATACGAGTGTTAATCCTCTAAAGATGGTCATTGTCGCTAACGTTGCGATAAAGGGAGCCATTCGTCCTTTCGTAATTAATAATCCGTTAATTGCACCTAGAATCCCGCCTAATAAGCAACCCAATATGATGGCGATAATCGGATCCCAACCTGAGACCATAAAATTAGCCATCACAGCACTAGATAGGGCAAGAATAGAGCCGACAGATAGATCAATCCCACCTGTTAATATGACGAAGGTCATCCCAAATGCAATTAATGCGTTTATCGATACTTGTCTAAGTAGGTTTAGGATATTGAGTGGCTCAATAAAGCTCGGATTTAAGATGGTTACGATAACGATTAATATAATTAACCCCAGTAGCGGACCAAGCTTTTGCGTGATGTTACCGATTCCAAACCCTTTAAGTAAACCTTCATCCTTTGTTGTCATCTCATTACTGTCCTCCTGTAGCTAGCGTCATAATCTGTTCCTGTGTTGCCTCTTCTTTCGAGAGTTCGCCACTAATTTTGCCCTCATGAACAACATAGATTCGGTCACTCATCCCAAGCACCTCAGGTAATTCAGAGGAAACCATAATAATCGCGACTCCTCGTTCAGCTAATTCATTCATTAGCTGGTAAATCTCTCTCTTTGCACCAACGTCAACACCACGCGTTGGTTCATCTAAGATGAGCACGCTAAGTCCGATACCGATCCATTTGGCTATAACGACCTTTTGCTGATTTCCTCCTGATAAATTTCGCACAATCGTAGATGAGGATTGGGTTTTTATATGCAGACGTTTAATAAGCAGCTCAACAAATTCTTGCTCCTTCTTATTATTAATGAGCCCTTTCGGAGCAAAGCTATAGAGGTTGGTTAGGACCATATTGTCCTTCACGGAGAAATCGAGCACTAAGCCTTCATCCTTTCGATCCTCCGTAACGAAGCCAATCCCAGCCTTCATCGCATCATTGGGGTTGTGAATAACGGTTTTCTTTCCCTTAACCCATATCTCGCCCTGATCTAAGGAATCTAACCCAAACAAGGTTCTCATGATTTCCGTTCGTCCTGAGCCCATTAAGCCAGAGAAGCCAACAATCTCACCGGCACGCACCTTGAAATTAACATCAGTAAACTGCCCTTTTTTTGAAGCCTGCTTAACCTCTAGCACGATGTCGCCTGGTTTTGCTTCATGAGAAGGGAATCGATCTGTTAATTCACGCCCGACCATTTTTCGGACCACATCATCAAAGTTTGTTTCGGAAATCGGCTTTGTATCTACGGTTTTTCCATCTCGCATAACGGTAATCCGATCACAAATCGTAAAAATTTCCTCCATGCGATGTGAAATATAAACGATAGACACCCCATCCTTTTTAAGGGATGCGATCACCTCGAAGAGCTTTTGAATTTCACGCTCTGTTAATGCGGCTGTAGGCTCGTCCATGACGATTACCTTGGCATTGGTCATAAGTGCTTTAGCAATCTCAATCATTTGCTTTTCGCCTACAGAGCATAAGCCAGCTTCTTGGTGTAACGGAATCGTGACTGAAAGCTTCTTAAACTGCTCGGATGCTTTTTTGCTCATTTCCTTCATATCAAGTAAGCCTATTCCCGTAGATAGCTCTTTACCAATAAACAGGTTATCGAGTACAGACATATCACGCCATATATTTAATTCCTGATGAATAAAGGCGATTCCAAACTTTTCCGCTTCTCGTGGATTGTCAAAGTACGTTTCTTTTCCATCGATGATGATGGTTCCTTGATCGCGCTTATGTAACCCAATCAAAATATTCATCAAGGTAGACTTACCGGCTCCGTTTTCCCCCATTAACGCATGAACTTCCCCATCTTTCAGTTCAAAATCAACGCCAGTTAGAACACGATTCGCACCGAATGACTTATAAATATCATTCATTTTAATGTACATTGTGTGTGAGCCTCCTTATTGTCCAAAATTCACACCGGCTTGTAGGATGCAATTTGCATACGGTGTTGCTTCACCTGTTCGAATGATCACCTTTACATCATGCGTTAATTGTTTAAACTCCTCGTGGCTAACCTCAACAACTTCAATGTCATTACATTGCTTAAGCATAAATTGAGAAACCGGACGATTTTGATCAGCAAGCTCTTTGGCGAGAATAACCTTTTCAATGACCATATCTTCGAGTATTACTTTCACAACTTCTTCATAGCTTGGCAGGCCAAAACGAAGGGCCAAATCAATCTTTTCTACATGCTCAGGAATAGGTAAGCCAATATCTGCAATCACGATCCTATCCGTATGTCCTAAGTCTGCTAATATCTTGGAAATGTGACTATTCAATATGCCATGCTTCTTCATTTTTAAAGCTTCTCCTCTACTTCCGCTCGTGAAGGCATGCCACCTTGAGCACCGAATTTCGTTACAGATAGTGACGCAGCACGATTAGCAAACTTCAACGCAGAGTCGATAGGATTACCTTCAGCTAAGGATACGGCTAAGGCTGCATTAAATGTGTCGCCAGCACCTGTTGTGTCCACCGCGTTAACTTTATAGGTAGGTACAAGCACTTCTTGCTCTCCATTAAAGTAACGAACGCCCTTACTACCTTCGGTTATAAAGAGCTTGTTTGGATATAGCTGTAATGCTTGGCTTGTATTAATTCGAGGAAATAAAATAGCACACTCATGCTCATTAGGTGTAAGATACTGAGCCTGCTCAATGATTTTTTGGGATATGCTGCGAGCGGGTGCAGGATTCAGTAATAGTGGGACCTTGTACTTAGCGCAAATATCACTAACATAATCGACCGTTTCTTCTGGGATTTCCTGTTGTATTAAGACGATATGTGCAGTTTTTATTGGCTCCAATGATTTATCAATTAGTGCAGTCGTTACGTTGTCATTAGCGCCCTTCACAACGATAATACTGTTATCACCTTCGGCTAATATAATATGGGCCGTTCCACTATCAACTTCAGAGGATCGTTCAATATAAGAGATATCTACAGCATTTTGTTTAAAGTTCTCTAAAATCGTATCGCCATAGAAGTCAGTTCCGACGCAACCGATCATCGTTACTTGTGCACCTAGTCTTGCAGCAGCGATGGCTTGATTGGCACCTTTGCCGCCAGGTACGATTGAAAATTTATCTCCAAGCACCGTTTCTCCAGCCTGTGGTCGTTTCGTCGAGGTTACGACTAAGTCCATTGCACAGCTACCGATCACACATACCTTTACCAATTCCATCAACCTTTCATCAATTCCGACAATCTTGTGAGTATCATTTGTAAATATGATGATGAATATACAGATTCAGACTTTTGCTACAACAAAAAAACCGTTGAAGCTTTACGTGTGTAAAATTTCAACGGTTTCATCTATAGAGGCATAGGATAGTGTGTGTAGAGGCAGTTATGGAGTTGCTAAGGAATATTTATTAATCGTCATTACTCATGGTTCTAATCAGCATGCTAGGTAGCGATTAGAACCATTTTTCTGTATAGTTTCGGATCAAGACTGCTTTTGGTTCTTTACTCCCCATTCGCACAGCCCTTCCAATACAGGTAATAAGGATTCAGCCTTTTCTGTGAGATAATACTCAACCTTTGGTGGGATATTAGGGTATTCAACCCGTCTAACCATCTCGTCTTTTTCCAGCTCTTTGAGCTGAGAGCTCAGCATCTTATATGTAATCGCTCCGATTTGCCTTTTTAGTTCATTAAAGCGAACGGGCTGATTTTCGGCTAAAAGATATATAATGACCATCTTCCACTTTCCCCCGATGACCGATAACGTATAGCCAAAAGGTGTATCCTGAATATTTTTCACCTTGCCTTTATACTCAACCATACTCATCGTAACACTATCCTTTCTAATCGTATCTAGCTTTAACAAGCGTACTGTTCCATGATCTACCTATAGTCTATCATAGCAATTCTTTAAGGTAAGGAGAACAAAAAAGTAACTCAAAAAACAATGAACATAGATGACTGTAAATATATTGACAATACCCCAATAATAGGTGAAGATGTGCCTATTAAAGTTTTACTGTTGAATAACCGTCCATTAGAAGTTGCCCACGCTCTCGGATGGGCAGCTTTTTTGTTTGGGGAAGGAGGAGATTATGTACAGAATTGCGATATGCGATGACGATGAGAAGGAGAGAGACAAGATCAGAAGTATGCTGGTCACACTATCAGTCAAAAGTGGAAACGAGTTCGAGGTTGCAGAGTTTGCTTCCGGCGAGCAATTGATTGCACATTACGAGAGGGAGGAAGCTCCTTTTCATATTCTCATCCTAGACATTGAAATGAAAGGCATAAACGGCATTGACACGGCGCGCACTCTTCGTAAAATGAAGCGGCACCACGAACAGATCGTATTTTTGACGAGCTATGCCGAGTACATGATGGATAGCTTTGATGTGATTACATTCCAATACTTGATGAAACCCATGGAACCGGAAGTATTCGAGAGCAAGATGCTGAAGCTGTTCCAGTACTTTGAAGAGCGAGACCAGAACATATTGATTATTAAATCAGCCTACGAGGACATTGTACTGCAGACCGACGATATTATTGCTATTGAAGCGGCCAAAAGCTTAACGGTAAAAAGCCAGCTGAAATTCACGACGGTACATGCTGTCTATCATGGACGAGGATTGATCTCACACTATGCGGCGGCATTAAAGAATAGTAAATTTCTTCAGATACACCGTTCAATTTTAATTAATTTGCTTCACGTACATAAATTTTCGGGAAGCAACGTGGTCTTGACTAACGGTTTAGAGCTGCCAATTGGTCGATCTAAGATCAAGGAAGTCAAGGACGTCTGTACAAAATTTATGGTGATGAGGGCGGAATGAACATGGATCCATTTATTGTGCTATTAAATGTAGCTATTCCGTTAGTCATGACCGTGCAGGTTAACTTTTATTTTAACTCCGTCTTCGGTAAAGAGAAAAGCAAACCGACGAAGTGGCTGTATATCTTGGCATTCCTTATTGCTAATGTACTGTTTCTGAATGTGCCGCTACCTTTGCTTGGCTTTAATTTGCTAATGATGGCGGCGATTTTTTGTCTGTCACTCGGATTTGAATCAGAGCTGCGAATGAGAGTCGTGTTTTCCGTGCTCTATATTGTGCTGCTAACGCTCGTCCACTCCATTAGCGTATATGTACTTGATCCATCACTAACTGATATACCTAAGTATACATACACCGCCAATGAAGGCGATCAACTGTTGTTTGGCACAAGATTATTGCTAAGCTATATCCTAATGTTTGCAGTGGTACAGGTTATTCGAATGTTGGCTAAACGTAGAAACTATCCATTGAGTTTACGCTATCATATTCTGTTCCTTAGCGTACCGCTGATTAGTACCTATCAGGTGAATGTGCTAACGATGTACAGCGAAAAGAATCTGCATTACTATCTAGCTGTTATTGGCCTTATTGTATTGAACATTTTGGTCGTATATATTCTTGATACGATTATGGCTAGGTTTCAGCTTATGCATCAAAATGCACAGCTCCAGCATCAGATGGACTATCAAGAAGCCAATTATGAAAAGACGGTGCACAGCTTTAAGAAGATTAAAAGCATCATTCATGATACGAACCAGCAGCTATTATTTATCGATGAATGCATGAAGCAAGGGAAAACAGCTGAAGCGAGCGAGCATATCCGCGTCACGCTAAACAAGGTTGAAGATGCATATGACCGTATCAATACGGGTAATCTCGCCATCGACGCCTTATTGACCAACGCTTTAAACATTGGGCAGGCTAACGGTATTAAGATGAGTACTGAGCTTCGTCTTTTCGATCGTGAGCTTCCTATCGAGCGTTATGACTTATGCGTCGTGCTAGGCAATTTGCTGGATAATGCCATTGAGGCATCAAAAAAGATAAAACTAGCAGATGACCGGCAAATGGTTGTGAACATCCGTTCCAGCGAGTCTGCGCTTTTTATTCGGATTCGTAATCACGTGGAGCGAGAGGTAAACGATTTGCAAAGCAAAAAAGCGAACCCGGAATTTCATGGCTTCGGGCTAACCAATATTAAGCGAATCTGCGAAAAATATGGCGGGCATATGACAATTGAAACTAAAGCGAATCTGTTCGAAAACATGGTCGTCCTGCCATTTCCCGACACTAACAATTCCCGTACGTAATGCATTTCGGGGATTGTTTTTTTCGTTTCGGGTCAATTTGACATTATCTATGCTCCATTTCCCTTATGATAAAGTCATTCCAGAATGACCTATAGAAAGAGGGAGAGAACGATGAAAAGTTGGAAACGAACTGGTGTTGCGTTGGTGGCAGCATTGCTGCTTGTGGCACCGATGTCCGAGGGTGCGGCTAGAGCCGAACAGGGCGAGATGGCAAGAGTCCACGCAACAGGGGACTCGAGAGCAAAGGACAATCAGCCCGCATCGTCATTGAATGAAAAAGGCACGACGACACTAGAGTGGACTGCGACAGAAGCACGACTCATCGCGGAGACACTTATCGATGGTTATGGCGCAAGCGGCGTACAATACGCGATTCGCAAGGATGGGGAAGTTGTGCTGTCGGGAGGACTTGGACTTGATGAAACGGGTAGCAAGGTACCCATTGCAAGTAGCGTCATGTTTGCTATTGGGTCAGTCAGTAAAATGTACGTGACTGCTGCAACGATGATGCTGGTGGACGCTGGCAAGGTGGATATAGATGCAAAGCTAACAGAATACATTCCAGATTTCACAATGGCCGATGAAAGGTACAAGCAAATTACACCACGCATGCTTATGAACCACTCGGCAGGACTTTATGGAAGCCATTATAGAAATAGCATGCTGTTTGCAGACAACAGTACGGAGAACCGAGATACCTTGCTCGAAAATTTGCGTGGCCAACGATTGAAGTCGGAGCCGGGTGAATATTCCGTCTATGCCAACGACGGATTTCAGTTGCTGGAGATTTTGGTGGAGCGGGTTAGTGGAATGAGCTACAGTGAGTTTCTAGCAACATATGTTAGTAGACCACTCGGGCTAACCTCGACGAAAACACCATTAGATAGGTTTGACCGCAGTCAAATCTACCCAATCCGTCTACCAGGCATCGAAGGAGTATTGCCAGTTGAAAATGCGAACGTTCTCGGAACTGGAGGCATTTACTCGACAGCCGAAGAAGTGACTCTATTCTCGGAGGTATTGACGGGTCAACGACCTGATCTCCTGTCAAAAGCATCAGCGCTCGCTATGCAGAAGCCAGAATACCGTAATGGGGTTTGGGTGGAAGGCAGCTCGAACGTCTTTGGCTATGGGCTCGGTTGGGATTCAGTTGATCTGGCTCCTTTTGATGCATACGGCATACAGGCAGTGACCAAAGGCGGTGATACGACTTTATATCATTCGGCTTACATTGCTTTGCCCGAGAAAAACGTTTCTATTGCACTCCTGACAGCGGGTGGATCATCGATGTTTAACACGGCCGCAGCATCCAATATGTTGTTGACTTATCTAAAGGAAGTGGGTGAGATTTCAAGTATACAACCGCTCACAGCCTTCGATACTCCCGTTAAGCAACAGATGCCTGATCATCTGAAAGCCTACGCTGGCTTATATGGAAGAGTAGATGCCACGCTCAACATTGCAATCGAGGACAGTGAAATGAAGCTTCCGGATATGCTCGGTGGCTTTATACCGGAGCAGAGCTACGTGTATACCGGCGATCAAGCCTTTACGGGAGAGGATGGACGCACGATGATCAGCTTTGACGAGCAGAGCAACGGACACACCTACGTTCGTGTTCGGAGCATAATAGAGTTTCCAGGTATCGGTCATGCGTCTATTGATTACTACGAGCTGCAGAGGTTAGAGGACAACAAGCTGGACGATAGTACGAAGCTGGCGTGGAAAGAGCGTAATGGAAAAACGTACTATACCGTAAATGAGAAGATTAATTCATTGTTCTATTTATCGCTTCAAGTTTTATCTAAAACGATTCAGCTTGACGAGGCAGGCAGCTATGCGAACGCAGCCTTGATTACAGATGATAACCATGCGGAGAACATTGTAGAAATTCCTGTAATGAATGGACGTGATGCCTTTGATCTGGACTTCTACGAAGAGGAGGGTGTTGAGTACTTGCAAGCGGGCGGTTGGACCTACATTAGTGAGCGTGCCATTATGCCGCTCTACAAAGGAAAAACGTCCATTGCAACGATTCCGACATCAGGCCACGCACGGTGGTTCCACATTGATGAAGGAGTTGGCGGCCGCACGATTACGGTTGATTACCCAGAATCAAGTGGTTTCGTCATCTACGATGCGAGTGGAATGCCACTACATGTTTCAACGATTAGCGGTAGCCATACCGCCGTTTTGCCAGAGAACGGCTTAATCGTCTTCGGCGGCGAAGCGGGTGATGTATTCAAGATTACACTAGAGCGCAAGGAGTAAACAGAAAGAAGGTCTATCTCAAAGATGGACCTTCTTTTCTTAGTAATGGGTGTTTAGTTTATCTTATGACTCCATATTGATCCAAACTGTTTTTGAAGCGTTGTCCCAAGTGACGGTTCCGTCCAGCGTCTCTACAAGGAAGCGCAACGGAAGCATCGTCGAATTACCGATCATAATTGCAGGTGCTTCAAGCTGCACGGTTTTACCGTTTACGATAGCCTTCGCGCTATCAATCCGCAATTCCACTGTCAGATTTGTCTTCTTCACAGTCACCTTTCGCGCTGCTCCGTCCCATCGTACGGTCGCGCCGCTTTGCTCTAGAATGCCTCGCACAGGTACGTACGTATAACCGTTACGCACGACAGCTGCTTGTGGCATGGTAGGGAATTGTCCATTTACAGCTACAGAGACCGCCTTCTTCTGCGGCGTATATGCGGTGATTTTGCGTAGAGAAACATGATAAACGGTGTAATCCGGTCCGATGACGAGCTCATCGTTGTTCTGATAGCTTACACTGCCGATCTTTGCACCGTTGCTAGTTAGCACTGTTGCACGAGTGGCTCCATCCTTTAAGCGCTCTAGCAAAACATGTCCATTATCGATTGCATATTCCAGATGGTATGTTCCTTCGGATAATCTCTTACCAGTATGTCGGTCGACGCGGTATATCTTTGATTGAATATTGCCGCCTTCAAAGTACAACACCTTTCCGTCCTGGCTAATTCCCCTAAGATTTACAATCGAACCCGTGTTAAATTTTGATTCCCATGCGACAGAACCGTCTGCATTCAGCGCAATGAAACGTCCCGTGCTATACACTCCGTTGTTTTCATAAATGACATTCAGATAAGTCTTTCCATCAGGATCTGTAATGCCAAAGTCTTGCCCTGAATAAAAGCTTGAGTCTTTCTTAACCTGATAACTCCATAGCTTTTTACCGTCGCTAAGCCGGTAGGCAACGGTCTGATCATCGAAGGTATTCATTACAATTTGCCCATTCTTTCGATCAATTGTAACGTAGTCGGCGCTTATTCTCTCGGGAACTGACCAAATTGTTTTTCCAGTTTGTGGTGATAAAGCAGTCAGTTGATAGGACTCCTCATCCAGCCAGGAGCACATTTGTGACATGCTGCAGGTCGTCCAGGTCAAGATCATATCGTCATTGATAATGACAGGTTCGTGATAGCCAATCGGAATATTCGTTTGCTTATAAAGCTCTTGGTGGGTTACCAGCTCCCATGCCTTCTTTCCACCATGCTTGACCGCTATTAATTTGTTCTTGTCGCTTACGTACAATCGTTCATTGTCTAGGGAAAACCTCTCTAGATATTCAACTCCAATTGAGTTTAGAAGAAATTTGCTCTTCGTTTTTCCTGTTTTCTTATCAATCGTAATAATCGTTTCACTTCGATGGTCCTGACCATCGGTATAAACCGATGCAAGGATCGCATTGTCCGTGATCTCATAGGTGTAGGCATGAAGGTCATTTCGCTTCCACAGTACTTTTCCGGATGGACCTACCATTCCGAATTCAAGAACATCTCTTTGATTCATCTCATGCTTAGCATAGAGGAGAGATCCATCCCCGTTAGCCTCGACAATCGATATTGTTGCATCGTAATCCGACTTGCCGGATGAAATTGACCAAGCTGCTTTATAGCCGTCTACCGATTTTGCAGCAGCCGATGCGTCTCCCCCTCCAAACGTAAGCATAGCAGCTACGATCGCTGTAACCATGCCAAGCTTTGCCCATATGGACATGGACATGCCTGACGCTCTTCTACTTTCCAATGCTAGTTTCCCCTCTCTCATGTTAGTGTTAGTGCAAGGTTCGGCACTGATTATAATAGAGTATCATAGGAATTTAATTTGCAGAAGTAAATGCATGTCAATCAACGGTATCAAAGGTCTCATCTAGTAGGATTTTCTTGGTCCTACCTTAGATTGTAATAATGACATTACCCTTTTTACGTTCAGTCTCAACATATTGGTGGGCGTCAGGCAGGTGCTCCAATGGATATCGACGATCGATTACTGCGTTTAGCGTTCCATTGCTTGCAAGCTCCATGAGAAACGTCAAATTCGCTTTGTTTTGCATTAGACCGGCTGTTGCAAAAACAGCCTTTTTTCCTTTAAACAAAGAAGTCCACAGCATCTGCAATACGATAGAAAGCTTGGGCTCGGTCGTCAGATATATTCCTTTGCTTGCAAGTACAGGTTTGCATGCGGAGAAGGAGCGTTTTCCTACAGCATCAAAAATGACATCATAGGTTTTATCCATCCTCGTGAAATCCTCCTGGGTATAATCAATAGTGAAATCTGCTCCTGCATTTCTGACCAGACCTACGTTACCTGCAGAGCAAACACCAGTAACTTCGGCGCCGTAGTATTTGGCTAATTGCACGGCGTAGATGCCGACCGCCCCCGAGGCACCGTTAATTAGCACCTTTTGTCCTTTCCGCAGCTTTGCCTTGTCTCTTAGAAACGTTAATGCGGTGGCCCCTCCGTCACAAATGCCTACGGCTTCTTCAAAGGTGATGTTGTCTGGTATAACCGCAAGAGGGCTATCTTCAGAAAGACAGATATATTCAGCATAAGCTCCGAAGTTTTTAACGCTCATACCCAATACACGATCCCCAGCTTCAATATGCTTTACTTCTGAGCCGATCGCTTCGACCACTCCGGCAAATTCACAACCTCCAATTGCAAATTTCGGTTTGGATAGTCCGTATATTAATTTAATCATGAACGGATCTCCCTTACGAAAAGCACAGTCCGATGGCCCTACTGCGGCTGCTCGCAGACGGATGAGTATTTCCTTACTTCCAGGCGATGGCTTTGCGATTTCTTGAA
The DNA here is from genome assembly GCF_038004245.1 of Paenibacillus sp. FSL W7-1287. Lineage (NCBI taxonomy): Bacteria > Bacillati > Bacillota > Bacilli > Caryophanales > Paenibacillaceae > Paenibacillus > Paenibacillus sp. FSL W7-1287. The sequence goes on from NZ_JBBORD010000001.1 coordinate 606,560, forward strand.
GGACAATCACTTCCGGTGAACCATATGAATGTTGTACCATAGCTTTCATGAATATAGCCTCCTATTATTAATTTTTCATCGTAAACAAACAATAATAATCTATTGTGATCCACTGTATTGATCCTTTACAAAAGGCTCCATGTAGGAAGATAATGGTGAAAACGGTAGAGAAGGAGCTGAAGAAAAATTTCACTGAAAAACATTTTCTACAAATATCTAACTGAACTCACTTCCCTAAACAAGGATGAACAGCAAGCCATTGTGGATGAGATTTATATAGAAGAATTCAAAAAAGGGACCGTTCTTTTTCAACAAGGCGATTCACCGACAGCTTGTTATTTTGTCCTGAAAGGATGCGTAAGACAGTATTCGATTGATGTAGAGGGACGGGAGGTCACCTCCAATTTCTATACTGAAGAGCAGGCGATCGCTGTTTTTGATCACAAACCAGATAAGATTTCTAACTACACATTCATATGCGTGGAAGATTCGGTGATGGTCGTTGGCGACTTGAATACGGAAAAGGACATGTATAACAAGCATCCTCAGTTGGAGTCGATGACCCGCAAGATGATTGAGGCAGACTTTGCTAAGATACAAGAGGAATTCGCTGCATTTATTGCTGCATCGCCCGAAGAACGCTTCAGATTGCTGCAATTGAAACGTCCAACTCTCATCGACCGTGTACCCCAGCATCAACTGGCCAGTTATCTTGGCATGACTCCGGAATCACTAAGCAGAATTAAGAAGAGAATCAACCAGCTCAATAGCTGATCTAATACAATAACCTTGGAACACACTAGAATAACCTTCATCCTTCAGTCATGATAATATTGTAACTAGGGGAATGTTAACGCGCATTGACTTAAGTCAAGATCATACAAACTTGAAAAGGGAGTGGAGGACTAATCATTTACAAAGCAGCTCCTTACATATTTATAATTGGTATCTTTCTCGTTGTTTTGGATGGTCTTTGGATCGTGGATACATATGATGACTATGATACTTACCCGAGGGAAGCCTTTATCTTTTTGATTATCGGGTTATGCTTGTCGATTATCGCTTATATGATCATCCAGCTTAATAGAAAGCATGCTGCCCACAGTGAAAATAATATAATGACTGACCAAGCAAGAAGGGAAAACAATCAACATTTCATTAATAGGTTGTGGGAGAAACGAGAGAAAGTGGGAAACAAACTAGTTGTTATTCTCTTTGTTGTTCTCGTGATTATAGCTATCTTTGATTTTGGACTAGCAACAAGCTTGCTTCAGCCCATCATGTTCTTAGGAATGGTTGGAATATCGTTTGTTTATATTATGAAAGATGAAAATGAGGATATTAAAAAAGAGAAATTTCAGCCTAAAAGTGATAAGCTACAGAATTTTCTGCGTCTGATTGATTATAGAGAGCATCCTTTCAGCTTGGGGCTGATCTTGTTTGTTATCATTGTGCTGACGTTTCTAATGTCTAAGGAGTTCGGATTTGTGCTGAGTTTGGAGACCAGCGGTAATCCTATGTATGTCATGAGTTTACCATCTGCCGCTTTCATCTTATCAGGATTAATATTTGCCTGTGCGTTTATATATATCAATCAGCATTGTGATTTCCTCGGGATTCGCCAGACCGAGCAGGGGCAGTATAAACTATTCCAGATTCATTTTCTAGAAATTATTATATGCGGCGCATCTTTTTTAATCTGGATAGGAGTTCTAGTGATTGATGTAATCATAGGCTAGCAAGCATTGAAGAGTAGCTAAACAAATAGGAGAGGGGGGCGAGGCTTAGTGACTGAGGAAGAAGTGTTAATGGGCGGCAATGTTAATCACATTATCCGAAAGGAAAATACGGTAATTCGACCTACTGGTTATTGGAGCCCGTCTGTGCATGGGTTGCTTAAGCATCTAGAGCAGCAAGGCTTTGAGGGTGCACCAAGATTTCTCGGCAACGACGACTCTGGTCGTGAAATTTTAACATTCATTGCTGGAGAAGTCTCAGGGAGCGATTACCCCGAGCTTGAATTCTACATGTGGTCGGATGACACACTTGTAGAATTAGCTCGTCTGTTGCGCCGTTTTCATGATGCGACTGAAGGATCTACGCTCTTAACGAAGGGGAAATGGCAGCTTAGTTATGTCAATGAACGTGAGCATGAGGTGATATGTCATAATGACGCTGCGTTGTATAATGTGGTCTTTCAACAAGGGAGTCCCGTAGCGCTGATTGACTTTGACATGGCTGGGCCTGGTCCACGGATGTGGGACATTGCCTATACCCTTTACACATCGGTTCCGCTGGCGAGCTTCGCACCTGACCATTCTTCGGATAAAACAGTAAAGTATCATAAGAATCTACATGCAACAGAGCGCCGTCGTCGAGTTCATTTATTTTTTGAAGCGTATGGAATACCCGTTCCTCATGAGCTGCGACAGTGGATTATACAACGACTGACTACGATGTGTGAAACATTGAAAGAAGGTGCAGCAGAAGGAAATCTTGCCTTTCAAAAAATGATTGATGAAGGACACTTGGCTCATTATGAGAGCGAGATTGAATTCGTAACGGATCACTTCGAGGATTGGGTATAGAATAGAGTGCATGGGCATGAATCCAACCATAAAGGTATTTACCCACATAAATTATGACAAGGTAATCCATAAATAAAGAATGGTGGAGGAATGATCATGTCCGAGTTCGACCCACATAAATTAACCGTGAATCTTCTGGCACCAGCCACTTTCACTCAGCCAGTCGAGGGAAGGAAATATACGCTAACGCATTCCGATATTACGGGCCAACTATTTTTAGATATAGGGTATATGTACAATATGCGGGCTGTTAATCCTCAAATGCGTGATGAAGTGCTGGCAGAGTGGAAGAAGGATGTAAATGGTCATTTAACATTAGCAGGAACAGCATATGTAGACGGAGGGGAATATAGCTCTTCCGCAGCGGGTATACGGTTTAAAATTTTCATGAAAGAAATGGATACTGCAATAAGTGGCATTGTCTATGGAGACCGACCATTCTACGCACGTTATCCACTTCTTCGTGATGCACCGATTTTTATCCATTACGTGTCAAACTATCCTCAGTATCGTCAAGTGCTCTACTACGGTACACCGCGTCAGTATTTATCACAAATAAATGTTGTTCATCGTTAAGTGTAATCATTAGAGGAGCGATCAGACGTATCTAATCACTCCTTTTCGTTGCTACCTACAGCTATTCCTGTCTATCAAACCTCTTAGTTATGATCCGTTTCTTGCGGTCTATCGATATCAAATTCGATATCATTAATAATCACTTTGTTTATCGTATCTAGCGGAATAGTCTTGGAAAAAGGAATAAACCTATCCGCATAGTAGTTACCATTCGTATCAGGCCCACTATTACCTGACCAGCCTCCTAGCAGGTTTCCGTGATCGGATACCTCGTTCTTTTTTTGCAGTAACAACTCCTTCGTTCCGTCATTGAACAGCAACTCGATTTTATAATCATATTCCATCACATTCGTTTTTGTATCTATCGCTTCGAATGACAGTCCAAGCTCTGATAGATAAAGCTTTTTGAACTGATACTGATATCCATTCGTTGTATCTTCCGTAATATCCATATCAATACGATCTATAGTAGGTGACAGTGAAACTTCAATGGGGGTGTCTATTCCTCTAAGTGAAAATTGAAGAATGCCATCGTGTTCGTATTGGTTGAGTTTAGATCTGCCTAAGAGGTATATTTTATAATATCTGATGTATGGTTCTCTATAATCTTCTAATTCCGAGATACCTTTGGCACTACCAACAGTTGGGGTTTCATAGTTACTATATCGATAGCTCTCGAAGCTTTCTTTACTGGACTCACTTAACGCCTCTACGGAAATAACAATATAACCCAAACTTGAATCGGTCACGATTTCATGGACTTTCAACTGATAGTCCTTGTTCGAAATCATCTTTCCCACCGTAAGAACTTTTGCTTGTTGGATGCCTGTAATTTTGCTAATGATAATTTTTATATCTTCTGCTTTCATTGCGTATGCCACACTGCCTGTTGTAATGACAAAGGCAGCTACAACCGCGCAGGCAGCTTTACTGAACCTGCTCTTGAACGAAAATACATGACGCTTCTTTTCTCGTTGAATTTTACTCATGGTTAAACGCTTTACCCTGTCTAGATTAATCTCAGGAGTCCTTGTGTTGTAACCGGAATTCTCCATAACTATTACCTCCTCCTTCAAAACATTCGACGATTGTTCTCCTGCCTCTATAAATCTTCGATTTCACCGTAGACAAAGGAAGATTATACATCAGAGCAATATCCTCAAGTTTATAATTCCAGATATAATACGCATAGAGGATATCGTTATCTGGTGGCTTCAATGTAGCGATCAATTTCTTAATCGTTGCGATATTTTCTTTCTGAATCAGCGCATCGTCAGTTGTAGGGAAGTTATTTGCCATTGCAAGCTGATCATCGAGCGGCTGATCATGTTTCACATGTCTCCATTTATTTCGGGTCATATTCCGCGCGATTTGTGCCAAGTACGGCTTTAAAGACTCAGTTTGTAGAATCTTATGCCTGCTTTTCCACACGGCATAAAAAACATCGGATACGACTTCTTCAACATCCTCAGCATGTAGTGATAATCCGCCAACTCTATAAACAACTGCAGCAATGTATTGACCGTATATAGTAATGAGCTCTTCTATTGCGGAGTCATCGTTTTCCTTAAGTCGTTGTATTAAGATGCTATCGCTCAACTTCATCCCTCCTCATCTACCTATACAAAGAATGTCAGAGAAAAGTTTCCATATCTACTTAAATTTATTTAAATGATATTTTAATCTTCAAACTTATGCCATTCCATATTTGTATAAAGTTGTTAAATTCGGACAACATATAGATGAAAATTTTGGAGGAGGCAGCTCAATGACTAATGATTCTCAACATGATAATGTTCAACGTGAAACATTAACGACGCGTCAAGGTCACCCCGTAATGGATAATCAGAACATTAAGACCGTCGGAAACCGAGGTCCAGCGACATTAGAAAATTACCACTTTATCGAAAAAATATCGCACTTTGATCGGGAGGAAATTCCTGAGCGAGTCGTTCATGCTCGTGGAACAGGGGCATTTGGATATTTTGAAGCCTACGGCAAGGTCGGAGATGAGCCGGTGGAGAAATATACAAGGGCAAAGGTATTTTCTGGTGCTGGAAAGCGAACACCGCTAATGGTAAGGTTCTCAACGGTAGCAGGGGCTAAGGATTCACCAGAAACAGCAAGGGATCCACGCGGCTTTGCTGTGAAGATGTATACCGAGGATGGTAACTGGGATCTCGTAGGGAATAATTTGAAGATTTTCTTCATTCGCGATGCGATGAAATTCCCTGATATGATTCACGCCTTTAAGGCTGACCCTGCCTCGAACGTGCCTAATCCACAGCGGATGTTCGACTTCGTTTCTCGTTCACCAGAAGCGACTCATATGATTACAATTCTCTTCTCACCATGGGGGATTCCTGCAACCTATCGTCATATGCAGGGTTCTGGTGTAAACACCTACAAGTGGGTTAACGATAAGGGCGAAGCGGTTCTCGTTAAGTACCACTGGGAGCCTAGGCAAGGGATTCGCAATTTAACGCAAGAAGAAGCCGAAGCGATACAGGCGAAAAATGTTGGCCATGCTACACAAGACTTATATGAAGCAATTGAACGAGGGGATTATCCAGAATGGGAGCTTTTCGTGCAAATGATGGAGGATGACTATCATCCGGAGCTTGATTTTGACCCGCTTGATGATACGAAGCTTTGGCCGGAGGATAAGTTTCCATGGCTGCCGGTAGGTCGCATGGTGCTTGATCGCAATCCAGTAGATTATCATGCGGAAATTGAGCAAGCTGCATTCGGTACAGGAGTTCTTGTTGATGGTATGGACTTCTCCGACGACAAAATGCTGCAGGGTCGTACCTTCTCTTACTCCGACACGCAGCGCTATCGTGTTGGCGCAAACTATCTGAAGCTGCCTGTAAATGCACCGAAGGTGCCCGTTCATACGAACCAGCAGCGCGGCCAAATGGATGTCCGTGACCCGAAAGAGTCAGGAGAGAATCCTCATATTAATTATGAACCGTCGATGATCGGTGGCTTTAAGGAAGCTAGCACCGAAGGTCGTGCTCCACATCACCCAATGTATCAAGCGGCAACGATGAGTGCACCGATTGATCGTCCGAACAACTACGGTCAGGCAGGGAATACATATCGTGAATTTGAAGAGTGGGAGCGCGAGGAATTGATTAAAAACCTATCTGAAGCGCTGGCGGTGTGCGACCCACGTATTCAAGAGGCGATGATTGAACACTTCACGCAAGCCGATCAAGATTATGGGCGACGTGTGAAGGAAGGTATTGCACAGAAAATGAAAGAGATTGAACATATGAAAAAAGAAGGTAACGTTCCAGGCCGTGAATCAGGTATTTCGAAATACGGTCAAGGTACAATTGATGCGAATCAAGCTGTAAAGGACGCGGTTAAGAAAAGCCACGAAGCAGACCCATATTAAAAGCAAAGCTATACTTATAGAGAAGGTTACCCTAAGGCTTCAGATGGAGCAGGACGGGGTAGCCTTCTTTTTTATTTTTAGCATATTTTGCATCATTTCACGTCATACTAACGAAAACTTAAGGATGGTGCTGGTATTATGTCAAACCAATTTCAGCCAGGGCAAGTCGTGTATGTCATTATACGGAACCCTCATGTTCAAGGTGTGGCTAATGTTCAAGAGGCGGCGGTGGTGATGGATCCTAACTCTCCCGGTAGCCTTTCGCTATTTATGTACGAAACGTATTATCCATTAAACGAAGAGGTTGCAGTATATCAAACAGCGAGTGAAGCAGAAGAAGCCTATAGGGAGGCTTTTGGATACACTGACGTGGAGGGTTTATATGGTTAAGCCTTTCGTTCCTCAGTTAGTTTATGTCGAGCCAAGAGCGCTGGAATATCCTTTAGGCAAAGAATTGATTCATAAATTTGAATCTATGGGCATTGAAATTAGGGAGACAACGTCTCATAACCAAATAAGAAACCTACCCGGAGACAATGATTTTCAAAAGTATAGAATTGCGAAGTCTACGCTAGTCGTTGGGGTTAGGAAAACGATAAAGTTCGATACGTCGAAGCCCTCTGCAGAGTATGCAATTCCATTTGCAACGGGGTGTATGGGACATTGTCATTATTGCTACTTACAAACGACGATGGGCAGTAAGCCGTATATCCGCACCTATGTTAATCTCGATGATATTTTTGATGCGGCAAATCAATATATGAAGGAAAGAGCTCCGGAGATTACAAGGTTTGAAGCGTCCTGTACATCGGATATCGTAGGCATTGACCACTTAACGCATTCTCTAAAGAAGGCTATTGAGTTTTTTGGTGAGTCTGAATACGGCAGATTGCGGTTTGTCACTAAATTCGAGCATGTGGATCATTTGCTTGATGCTAAGCATAATGGTCGAACCCGATTTCGCTTTAGTATGAATGACGAATATATTATTAAAAATTTTGAACCGGGAACGTCCAGACAATTGGAGAGAATGGAGGCGGCTAGGAAGGTGGGGGATGCTGGATATCCATTAGGCTTCATTATCGCTCCAATTTATCTACATGAGGGCTGGAAAGAAGGCTATAAAGACATGTTTGAAAGACTAGAAGCCAATCTTTCCGAGGCTAGCAAGAAAGACCTCACCTTCGAGTTAATTCAGCATCGATTTACGAAGCCTGCGAAGAATGTGATTGAAAAGAACTATCCGATGACCAAGCTGGAGCTCGATGAAACGAAGAGAAAGTGGAAATGGGGACGATACGGCATCGGGAAATATGTATATACAGACCAAGAGCAGCAGGATATTAAAGAAACGCTTGGCAGATACATCAATCATTACTTTCCTCAAGCAAAGATTGAGTACTTCACATAAAGGAATACTAAACCACTATAGACACTTATGAAAGCATCATGCTTGTTTACACGATAAAGCTGTCTGTCAGAGTATCACATCTCCACTTACTACAATATAATGTGTCAACAAGTGTAATGAGGTGATGATCCTATGGCAGTGGTAAAAGCCAGGAGTCAAGATATAAGCATGTTGGCGAGGTTGCTTCGAGCGGAGGCTGAGGCCGAGGGAGAACAGGGAATGCTCCATGTTGGAACAGTGGGCATTAACCGAATAAGAGTAGATTGCTCTGACTTTAAAGATATTCGCACCATTCCTCAAATGATCTACCAGCCACATGCGTTCGAGGCACTGCAGCATGGTATGTTCTATCAAGGTGCAAGAGAGCGGGAACGACGTTTAGCGCAGCGGGCCGTAAATGGGGAGCGGAGCTGGCCTGCCAAATTCTCTTTGTGGTATTTCCGTCCAGGATCATATGATGCTCCTGGACCATGCCCGCCAACTTGGTATGGTCAGCCGTTTGCAGGACGATGGAAGAAGCATTGTTTCTATGAACCAACGGCAGAAGAATGCGAAAATGTATACAACACGTATTAATACTGCGTGTATATTCAAATGTTAAAAGTATATTAAATGCGCCAGCCCCCTTATATGCAAATAAGGGGGCTGGTGTTTTTGTCATGAGATTTATTTGAAAATACCAAAAGGCTTACCAAGCGGAAGGAACTTGCGCCCAAAGTGAACATTTAATACCGATGCACCACAGCCGTATAGGGACATCAACGCAATGCCCAGTTCAGCATATGCGGCAAGGGTATGGAAGACATGAGGTGCGATACCGAAAGCGTCCAACGTTAAGCCGATAAATAGAAAATCAATAAGGACGAATATAATAAATAGTACTTTATGTGTTTCCATAGCGCCAATTGTCATGAATAGAGTAAAGATTAGATAACCTAGAAATGCAAATCCAAGCTGCTTTCCGTCGATATCTGCAGAGAGTAGCGGCCCAAAAGCACCGAGCTTCATTAACCAGCTGCTAGCGACGCCGAGCCAGAAGAAACCATAGGCAGCGAAGGCGGTCATACCGAACGTATTATTGTGCTTAGCGTCTTGAATCGCTGCAAAAATCTGTGCTAGTGCTCCAAGGAATATCGCCCAAGGGATAACAAAGCTGAGCCCTGTTGTCAGCCCAAGCTTTTGTGAGGATGCTACTAGCGTGACGATTGCTAGCCCAAACAGACCAATCCCACTTGGATCTGCTGTAATGATTTGTACCGATTGCTTTGTGTGTGTTGTCATAGATGCCTCCACTTACGATGTAATTGTAGATATAAATCAGCAATCGTCATCATATCACAGTTACAGCTATAACGGGTTGATTTTAATAGGAATGTCAGTGGCATTATCGGAATAGATGATCCATTTCAGGAAAGAATAGCAGTAATCAAAATGATACAAAGGTTCATTAGAATACTGTCAACCAACATACAACTATTCAGAGGGAGCATACATATGCAGGACGAAGACATCATACTTGAAATTCAAAGAACGTCTACTCCAATGAAGACGATGGATGATTTAGATAAGATCGTTCAGGCTATTGGCGATCGCGAGATCGTATTGCTGGGTGAGGCTTCGCATGGGACCTCCGAGTTTTATACACTGAGAGCAGAAATTACGAAAAGACTTATACAGGAGAAGGGATTTTCCTTTATTGCGGTTGAAGGAGATTGGCCGTCTTGCTTTACATTGAACCAATACATCAAGCATAAAGCAGATGCGCCTTTGAATGCACGGGAAGCACTGAAGGATTTTAATAGATGGCCGACATGGATGTGGGCTAATGAAGAGGTAGTCGATTTAACCCAGTGGCTTCATGAATATAATAAAAATAAGAAAGATAAAGACCAAATTGGATTTTACGGCATTGACGTCTATAGTCTATGGGAGTCGATGGAAGAAATTATACGTCATCTAACAGAAATCGATTCTCCTGATTTGGCAATAGCACAGAAAGCCTTCGAATGCTTCGAGCCGCATGGACGTGAACCACAGGCCTACGGAGTTTCCGCTAGCTTTCTATCGGAGGGCTGTGAGGAGGAAGTCGTTGATTTGTTGCTTACGCTTCAGGAGAAGAGAAAAGCAAGCGGGCCTCAGGATGAGTTATCGTTAAACGATGAGATCAACGCGTTAGTTGCGGTAAACGCTGAGCGCTATTATCAATCGATGGTACGCGGCGGCCCTGATTCGTGGAACATCCGCGATCGACATATGGTCGAGGCATTATCTCGAATTAAGGCGTTTCACGGTCCGCATGCGAAGGCTATCGTATGGGAGCACAACACACATATCGGTGATGCTAGAGCTACGGATATGGCAGCTGATGGAATGGTCAATGTTGGACAACTGGTTCGAGAGAAGTTTGGTCAGGAGCAGGTATACGCAGTAGGCTTTGGGACGTATCAAGGAACGGTCATCGCTGCTGATAAGTGGGGTGGTGACATTGAAGTTATGAAGGTTCCACAAGCGATATCTGGCAGCTGGGAGGCTTTGCTGCACCAAGCTGGGGATCATGATAAAGTGATCATATTTGATGAAGAAAGTAAGGTACTTCACCAGCCGCTTGGACACCGGGCAATTGGTGTGGTTTATCATCCACATTATGAGCGTGGAAATTATGTACCCTCCATACTTCCAAGCCGATATGATGCATTTATCTATGTTGACCAGTCGCGGGCTCTGGAGCCACTTAAGCAGCCTGTAATGTATTACTAATATCATAATGAAAATGCCAGCTGGTGATACGATTCCCTGCTGGCATTTTCATTTTCAATAAAATATGCAAATATCCCCATAATTAGATTTACCTAGTGTAAAATAAAGTGAGCGTTGATCTAATCACTTTGCTAGCTTGGGGGGATATCAATGAATGTATGGATTCGCATAGCCGAATTACTGCTTGGAATTATTTTCCTAGGGGCAGGCTTAAATGGATACGTTGTGTTATTTGGGTTTGAAGCATTTGCTCCAACTAGTCCAGCTGCAATGGAGTTTTTAGGTGAGGGTTACTTCTTAGCGTTGGAAAAAGGAGTAGAGATCATAGCTGGAGTCTTATTAATCATACGCCGCTTTGTACCACTAACTTTAATCGTCTTGGCAAGCATCATCGTAAATATACTAGCCTTTCATCTATTTGTAGATTCCGACTTACTAGCATTAGCGATACTGGTCACGGTATTGGAAGGAATTTTAGTTTGGTTCTATCGCGATCGTTTTAAGGGACTAATGGAGAGTTAATATACCTAACTATGTATAAGAGCACTACCACAAAGGTCGTGCTCTTATATATTTCCAGCTAGATGACGCTCACTTTATTTCTTCTTTGATCTCTTCTGAGTTGATTTTGTAAGATCTGCGATCTCTTGAGCAAACTCTTCCTGCACTTCGTTTGGAGCAATTTTTTGATTACTTGGTGTTTGAGGCAAAGAACTCTTGTTTTTACTATGTCCCTGGTTATTATTTCTTCCCATATTCAACACTCCAATCTATGTGGTTGTCTATATTTTGTAACGATGACGCCTTATTTATTACCGAGACAAGCTAACATTATTTTCATTTGACATTATAGATAAAGGGTTTATTATATTTGTATATTCAAAAAATCAAATATACAAATATACGGATGCATGGAGATGAGTTGGATTGTTAAAATTGGGGAGATTCAATGATTACTCGATGGAAAAGCTTCGTAGGGATTTGATTTCAGGGTGTATTGTTGGGGTTATTGCCATTCCGCTAGGAATGGCTTTTGCAATCGCATCAGGTGTGAAGCCAGAGTATGGTATCTATACTTCCATTATTGCAGGTATTTTAGTATCCATTTTTGGTGGTTCGAAATATCAAATTGCAGGACCTACGGGTGCATTTATTCCAATTTTATTAGGGATCGTTATTAGCTATGGGTATGAGAATCTGTTGATTGCAGGATTTCTAGCAGGCATAATTTTGTTTCTTATGGGGTTATTTAGACTAGGAGGGCTGATCAGATTTATTCCGCGGCCCGTCACGATCGGCTTTACAACAGGAATTGCCGTTACGATCTTTTCAGGACAAATCAGTAACTTTTTAGGACTTACTGGTCTGGAGAATCATGAGTATTTTATAGACAAGATGAAGGATATCTTCATTCATTTGGATACTATAAATATGTACAGTGTCCTTATAGCTGTTATCGGTCTCATTCTTATTATCGTAACGAATAAATTTTTGCCTAAAATTCCGGGAGCGCTTGTCGGGTTGATCGGATCGAGTATCGTAGCAGCAATATTCTTTCCTGATCAATTAGCTACGATAGGCTCATCCTACGGCGAAATTCCACATCAATTACCAAGCCTACAGTTTCCTGAGATCACGTGGGAACGGATTAAGCTGCTCATTGGCCCTGCATTAGTGATAGCTATGCTAGGCAGTATAGAGTCATTATTGTCTGCTGTAGTAGCAGATGAATTAACAGGGTCAAAGCATAACAGTAACCGTGAATTAATGGGTCAAGGTATTGCTAATATAGTCTCGCCCTTATTCGGAGGCATACCTGCGACAGGAGCCGTTGCTCGTACGGCAACGAATGTTAAGAGTGGGGCAGCATCACCTGTATCTGGTATTGTTCAAGGTTTAGTTGTGTTAGTTGTTCTGCTATTGTTAGCACCCTATGCATCAAATATCCCTTTAGCTAGTATGGCACCGATTCTTATGGTCGTCGCGTGGAATATGAGTGAAATGAAGAAATTTGCTCAAATATTAAAAACTAAGACATGGGATGCCATCATCCTTGTAATTATATTTTTATTAACGATATTCGTTGATTTGACGACCGCTGTTGGTGTTGGTCTATTACTCTCAATGATGATCTTTGTTAAAAGAATGAGTGAGCTGCATGTTGTATCTAAAGTAATTCCAGAAGCATCAGATACGAATCATCGTCTGGTAACAACGCAGAGCTTAAGTGAAGAAGAGGATGATTATGCGCAGATCAACATTTGCAACATCGATGGACCGCTGTTTTTTGGTTCTGCACAGGTATTCGAAAAAGCAATACAAGAGGTTGTTCACCCTAACACAAAGATACTAATTTTACGTTTAAGTAAGGTGCCTTATATGGACACGAGCGGTGAAACTAGTCTCTCGCATATCGTACAATCGATTAAATCGAGCGGAGGAATGGTGCTAGTATCAGGTTTACAGGATCAACCGAGAGAAGTCTTGAAAAAAACAGGATTATATGATGAAATTGGAGAAAGTCAATTTTATGCACATACGGTCGATGCTATAAACGTTGCTCTAAGTAAACTGAGCTTAAACGAAGATAGAAAAGCAGTAAAAGGAGAAGATGATGAATTTAGAGTTACAAAAGTTTAAAGCCGATTTCTTCAAAGCACTTGCTCATCCTTTACGTATAAGAATATTGGAGCTGCTTGCTGAGGGAGAAAAAAATGTAAATGAGCTTCAAACATTGATAGGCTCTGAAGGCTCAGCTGTTTCGCAGCAATTAAGCATATTGAGAAGTAAAAATATAGTATTCAGTAAAAAAGACGGAAACCGTGTGCTCTATTCATTACGAGATCCCATGATTATTGATCTACTGGACATCGCGCGACAAATTTTCAACAATCATTTAATTGAGACGATTTCTATGTTAGATAAATTCAATGACGATGGTGAAGCAAGTGGGAGCTAAGCTTGATGAATAAGCAGCTGGACATATTGAACGCGAAGCGGAGAAGATGCCTTCTCTGCTTTTTTAACTCGAGCTTACTTCGAGATTACATAGTAGAGAGGATGAAAATCATAGTGGCAAACACAGATAAATTTGAAATGATTGCGCAAATGTATGACACTCCAGAAAGAATTCAGATCGCTAAACTAGCCTCAGACGCTATTCGTGGTTACGTCAAGGATGCCAAGGACAAGAAAGCGATTGATTTCGGATGTGGAACCGGTCTTGTAGGAATGAACTTGTTAGATGAATTTCATTCCGTGCTTTTTCTAGATACATCACTAAACATGATTGAGCAAGTGAAACAAAAAATAGCTGATTTAAACATCCAGAATGCGGATACGCTATGCTTTGACTTTGAGCAAGATGCTCTGGCTAATGTAAAAGCAGATTATATTTTCATGGCACAGGTTTTGCTTCATATTCCTGACGTTGAAGTCGTACTAGCTAGACTATTCGATGTTCTGAATGAAGGAGGGCATGTAATCATCGTAGACTTTAACAAAAACGAAAATGTCATGTCGGACCTCGTTCATAACGGCTTTGATCAAGCAGAGCTTACAAAAATGATGACTAAGATCGGATATAGCGATATTCAATCTGAAACGTTCTATAAGGGAAGTAATCTATTCATGGGTCAGGACGCAACGATGTTCGTACTTGATTCTCAAAAAGCGTCAACTTAGTATCTCATTGTATTAGAATTAAGGATTACACCATCTAGAGGAGACACCAAAATGACTGTGGAAAAAAACAACAAGTTTATTATACTAGCTGTAGCATTAGGCATTATCCTTAATCCGTTAAATACAACGATGATTACAGTAGCCATACCAGCCATTCAACAGAGCTTTCAGCTGAGCTCAACAAATGTCTCATGGTATAAATAAGGTCAGCCATCAAGGCTGGCTTTTTTCATTTCATATGGCTTGGTGAGCAGTTGATAATAGGCGTTGAATGACTGTGGAAATGTTAACGAATATTTGATTATTTTACAAGGTATAGGAAGATAACATAAGCTATAATATAGTAAATGGATAATATTACATATAGTATGCTGATACAGTACGAACCTTAGGCCTATTATAAATGAAAGAGGAAGAGTATCTAATGATTGATAGGGAATTAATGCATCGAAATAAAGCATTGTTCATACTTATATGCGCCTTTTATAGTATACAAGTCATCATTAATATTTTCATTGAAGGACTGGAGAGTGTATTTCCTCCCGCTTTTCTTTTTATCGTATTTGGTAGCGTTCTAATACTTTTGATCTACAAGAAGATAAAACCGAAGATTACAATGTATGTAACGATAAGCTGTATGTATATTTACTTTTATTATTTACTTAGCGATTCACCGTATTTAGTCAATTATTTATTCATGTGGTTAGCTCTTCCTCTAAGTGCAATCTATCAAAGCATACGAGTCGTAGTGCTAGCAGGCATTGCTTCGATCATACTCACTCTTTACGCTTTTTTTCATCTTCATGAGCATATTTTTCCGAATGTCGGCAGAGAAGATCTTGTTTATTTGGTTCTGTTTGCCGTGTTCATTGCGACCTTTATCATCGTCGCTATACGTAAATTGAGAGAAGCGAATGCCAAGCTGCAGCAATTAGCGTATCATGATGCGCTAACTGGAGCGGCTAATCGTTTACAGCTTAAGGATAGGTTTGATCAGCTAAAGCATGAACATGTCGATTCTATAGCCGCGTTATTCATTGACATGAATGACTTTAAAGAAATAAATGATACCTATGGGCATGAGGCTGGAGATCAGTTACTAGTGAACATCGTCTCAAGATTAGACGGTGTACTGCGAGACACAGATTTACTTTGTCGTCTAGGTGGAGATGAATTTGTAATTTTATGTGCAGATATTGACCATCCTCAGCTAGAAAAGCTTTCAGAGCAAATTCAATCTGCATTGGAAAGACCAATGATATGTAATCATCATGTCATTAATGTTTCTGCAAGTATTGGATGGTACCACACGACAGAGGTTTCACATACGGACCTAGAGATGCTGATTAAAGAAGCAGATCGAGCAATGTACAGAGCTAAGGGTGTATCATGATCAGATCAAAGGTATACAACGTTTAAGGAAATAAATAGGGCGCTTACCTATGCGGTAGCGCTCTTTTTGTTGCTAGCAACGTAAGTTTTTATTATTTCTTGACCGGCGTCAATTTTATTTTCTTAATCATTCGATAAGATAGAGACAACCAAGAGGCGAACAGAATAGAGGAGGGAAGCAGAATGATGAAGGCCATTAACCGTTACACAAACAAGCTCACACTTCTGTCAGGGTTGCTTATTGCGGTGGGCTTCATGCTCATGGTCATGCAGCAGCAGACGGACTGGAGTAATGGATTTCTCATTGCTGCTACTGTCATCGGGGTTGCTCCCGTTGCAATGAAAGCATGGCAAGCCGTCAGACTGCGTACCTTTAGCATAGAATTGCTTGTTACGATTGCTGTAGTCGGTGCGCTTTTCATTCGCGAATACGTGGAGTCCTCGATTGTAACCTTTCTATTTTTGTTTGGTGCTTATTTAGAGAATCGTACGCTGCAAAAAACGCGCTCATCCTTAAAGCAGCTCATCGATATGGCACCGCAAGAAGCTCTATTATTACATGACGATGGCTCTCGTAAGCTTATCGGTGTCGAGGATGTGAAGGTAGGAGATCTGATTGTTGTTCTGCCAGGTGGGAAAATTCCAGTCGATGGAGTTATAGTGAAGGGTCGAGCCTCCATTAATGAGGCGGCAGTTACTGGTGAATCCGTTCCAGTCTACAAATCGGATGGTGATCGTGTATTTAGCGGAACTATTCTTGATACGGGTTATATCGAACTGATAGCCGAAAAGGTAGGCGATGACACGACATTTGCCAAAATTATTGAGCTTATAGAGGAAGCGCAGGATTCACAATCGAAGACGGAACGCTTCTTAGATCGTTTTTCGAACTATTATACCCCTGCCGTCACACTATTAGCGATACTAGTTTATATTCTGACAAGCGACCTACATCTGGCCATCACCTTTTTAGTTATTGCGTGCCCCGGGGCACTTGTTATTGGCGCTCCTGTATCTAACGTGGCTGGTATCGGCAATGGTGCCAAAAACGGTGTGCTGATTAAGGGTGGAGAAGTAATGGAGAGGTTGGCGAAGGTCGATACATTAGTATTTGATAAAACCGGAACGCTAACGAAAGGCAAGCCTGAAGTAACCGATGTTCATACTTTCGGTGCTAAGTCAGCTATAGAAGTTTTAGCATACGTAGCGAAAGCGGAAACGGTCTCGGAGCATCATCTAGGTCAGACGATCGTCAAGACTGCGGTGAATCGTGGTGTAGATCTTAGCTCGTATCAGCTTACGGATAGTGAAGCCATTAAAGGACATGGCATAGTCGCCACGGTTAACAAGCATCATATCGTAGCGGGGAATAGAAAGCTTATGGATGCGCGGCAAATTGACATCGATGCGCATGCAGGCCAGTATGCAATCAGCCGGGAATTGTTAGGAAACACCGCGGTATTTGTAGCGATGAATGGCGTGCTTGAAGCCATCATATCGATAGCAGATCAAATCCGAGATGATGCGCATGAGGCATTAGCAACGATGAGAACCAATGGCGTGAAGCGAATCATAATGCTCACTGGCGATAACCGTCATACGGCAAAAGCTGTCGCTAATCAGCTGGGTATTGATGAGTTTTATGCCGAGCTGCTGCCGAGCGATAAGGTTGCTTATGTAAATAAGCTGAAAGAAGAGGGTGCTATTGTCGCCATGGCTGGTGATGGAGTCAATGATGCCCCCGCGATTGCTGCAGCAAATATAGGAATCGCGATGGGTGAGGGTGGGACGGATATATCTATGGAGACTGCTGATGTGGTGCTCATGGCGGATAAGTTTTCACAATATGCTCATGCCTATGTGTTATCTAAGAAAGCGATACGTAACATGCGTCAAAATATAGCGATTGCTTTAGCAGTTGTAGTGATCCTTCTGGTCGGTGTTCTTGGCGGGCATGTGCATTTGGCTAGCGGTATGTTCATACATGAAGGCAGCGTTCTTGTTGTTATATTGAACGCGATGAGATTAATCAGCTTCAAAGCAAGTAAAAGTAGGAGAGGAACTAGCCACAATCGGTAACTGCATTGCTGGGATGGAAGTAAGGTATAATGAGTTTACGGAAATTTTGAACGATACTAGGCAAAAAAATGCAACTATACACAACAAAGAAGATATTTATTAAGCCGTATTGCGTACGTAAACCGTTAGAACATATGCTCAACCTGAAGGAGGGTTCACCTGTATGGGAAAGGATGCTGGACAATCTGGACATAACTATAGGGATTGTATTCGATTAGTACCAATCTTTAATCACTTAGAGGATCAGGACATGGACCGCATCGTAGGATCTGCACAAACCAAGCAAATTAAAAAGGGCGAGATGCTATTCCGTGCTGGTGACAAGGATGATGTGCTATATATCATTCACACCGGAAAAGTAAGAGTTTACAGACTATCTGATACAGGCAAGGAGCAGCTTGTTCGTATACTGAATCCCGGTGACTTTACAGGGGAATTGGCGATATTCAGGCCAGGAGAAGTACATGAGAATTACGCCGAGGCGATGCAAAATACATCTATTTGCTTATTTAATCAAGCGGATTTGTTGGAATACCTAATAGAGTTTCCGCAAATTTCATTAAAGATTATTGCAGAGATGACTTCGAGGCTGAAGGAATCTGAAAAACAAACGGCACAGGTCTTTACGGAAAGTGTGGAATCCAGAATTATATCGTTTCTATTAAATTGTTTAGATAGCAATAGTGGGAACAGCCCAATCATTAAGTTGCCTATCTCAAAGAAGGATTTGGCATCCTACCTAGGGACGACACCAGAAACGATTAGCCGAAAGCTTGCTCATCTTGAGCAGGAGAATGTAATTGAACTGCTGCCTAAAAATAGCATTAAAATTTATGATTTAGATCAATTGCTGCTGTACGGTAAATAATACAGCCTAAAGGAGGAGATTAAAATGAAAAAAGCAGTTATGCAGCTTGAAGCGTTAACTTGTCCATCCTGTATTAAAAAGATTGAAGGGGCTCTCAGCAAAATGAGTGGAGTGGACGATGTTAAGTGTCTATTCAACGCGAGTAAAGCTAAAGTCGACTTTGATGATTCAAAGGTAACCGCTGATCAGCTGAAAGAAACAGTCGAAAAATTAGGCTATGAAGTGTTAACAATTAAGACAAACTAAGGTTTGCAGGGAATGACGAATTGGATAACATTATAAAAACGGCTTTAATCCCAATAGAACAAGGATTAAAGCCGTTTAATGTAACTACTTAGATCGTATCTTTACCGCCATCGACAATATAGGTTTGACCTGTAACGTAGGATGCCTCGTCTGAAGCTAAGAAGCAAACGACATTTGCAAGCTCGGAAGGCTCACCAATACGACGCATCGGAATAGCCTCCGAATATACTTTTAGCATATCATCGTCTACGTCTTTTAGAATACCCGTATTGACTACACCCGGAGAGATTCCATTAACGCGGATGTTTTCACGAGCATAATCGTGACCAGCCTGACGAGTCAGCATGAGCATCGCGCCTTTTGATGTTACATAGGCTGGAGAACCAGGCGTTGCATGACGAGATGAAATGGATACCGTATTGACGATGGAACCGCCACCATTTTGTCTCATATAAGGAACGGCATGCTTCATACCGAAGAATGGACCGTTGATGTTAATAGCCATGACACGATTCCACTGTTCCTCTGTATACTCTTCAATGTTGGCATAAGCACCAAGAATTCCAGCATTATTACATAGAATATCCAGCTTGCCAAATGTATTTACAGCCGTTTCAATTAAGCTTTTTACTTCTGCTTCTTTGGATACATCGACCTTAACAGCCTTTACCTTGTCACCAAAGGTTTTTTCAAGCTCAAAAATGCTATCTGTAATATCCCCAGCGACTACCGTTGCGCCTTCGTTGACAAACTTCTCAACAATACCATAACCAATACCTGATGCAGCGCCAGTTACAACGGCTACTTTGTTCTCTAGTCTCATCTCGAAAACCTCCTCAAAGGTGTATAGAATAATGTGTCTAAACAATGAACACCTTTAGGTTAGCATAGTATTCAAAAATTAAATGGACAACAGGGCTTGAAATGAGGTTTAACCAACACTTAAAGTAAAAGTGATGTTTATTTTTATTTGTACACCATGAGAGGAGGGGCCGATTACGTGAGCTATAAAATAGATAGAAGGATAAAAAAGACTAAAGCCGCTCTCAAGAAAGCATATATTATACTAATGGAGCAATTTACTGATCAGGAAATTACCGTTTCGATGATTGCGCAATATGCCGAACTAAATCGATCGACCTTCTATACGTATTATTCTAATAAAGAAGAACTACTAGAAGAAATTCTATGCGATGTATTGGAAGGCTTGAAGTCGGCTATTATGCTGCCATTCCATGTGAGTGAAACGATTAATGTAAATAAGCAAGCTCCGACAACGGTGTTAATCTTTGAATATATAGAAAGTAAAAAACGGGTATTTTATGCGTTGTATCATGGTCATGTGGAGTTTAAGACGAGGCTAGAACAATTATTTTTCGCTTTATTTTCGGAGGACATTAAGATGGAGATGCAATCTCCAATTGGCGAGGTAAATTATGATATGTTCCTGCGATATCAAACCAATGCTACGCTTGGCTTGATCTACTACTGGATTGAAAATAATTTTTCCTATTCCACTAAGTTTATGATGGACCAGCTTACTGTTTTCTCAAATACACAAATTATAAACCTAAGAAGGTTATAATATTAGAATGATGGACCGCCACTGTTAAACTTTGTGTGTTTAACAATGGCAGTCCATGTTATACGACGTGCGTTCAGGATATTCAACTATTCTACTTCAATCTCTTTAATCGTTTCTCCTGTAATAAGTTCAGGCTGGTAATAGGTTTTGGTCGGCAGATCCTTTTTACCCTGTAACGATTTAATAACCCAATCTGCGGCATCGCGCCCCATCTGCTCTTGCGGGTGCGTCAGCGTCGTCAGCTGTATATTGGCATTTTTCGCGATATAGGAATTGTCTTGACCAATAATTGATAAATCATCTGGGATAGAGATGCCTAGCTTTCGGCAAACATTTACGACTTCAAGCCCCACCTCGTCGTTGTAGCAGACAATCGCCGTCACATCATCTCGATTGTCGTTCAGATACACTTCCAGGTTAGCGGACAGGTCGGCTTTAGTGGCAGTATCGAAGGAGAGCACATGCTCCTGTTGAAACCTTAGTTTTGCCTCCCCTAAAGCTTTAATAAATCCCTTCATTCTATATTTCCCCTGTAGATCGTCCATTTTGGCAATGATACCGATCTGGGAATGACCCTTCGTAATGAGCTCCCGAGTTGCGAGATAACTAGACTGCACGTCATCCAAGCAGAAGAAAGGAACCTCCAGCTCTTCGTAATAAGCATTAATCATTACAAGCGGTACATCCTGCTCCTTAAAGGATAGGTAATAAGCGATGTTTGGATTGTAAACATTGCTTCGAGTTGGCTCTACGATTAGCCCGTCCACACCATACGACAGCATCATTTCCAAGGCCTTTTTCTCTTGTTCGATATCATTATTTGTGCTGGCTAGCAACAGAGAATAATTATCTTCATTCAATCGGCTTTCAATGCCGCGAATAATTGAAGGAAAGATGTAATCAGAGATATAAGTTGTAATGACCCCAATCGTCTTATTCATCGATCTTACACCGGCTTTGGAGCGGTAATGAGTGCTAACATACGTACCAGATCCCTTCTCGCTGCGTAGGAATCCTTCATTAGATAGCTCTAGAATTGCTTTTCTAACGGTTTGCCGGCTAACCTGATAGTTTTCCTGCAGCACGTACTCCGAAGGTATTCTATCACCGGGCTTGTATGTTCCCGAGAGGATATGGCTTTTTATATCATCAATAATAAGCTGATACTTTGGCTTCATCATTTCACTACTTTCATCATTGTTCAAGAAGTTGTACGTACATATTTTAGCACAAATTGTACAGGTTGCAAGTGCTGTCATGCTGAGCTATGCATGGGACCGTACATATTTATGCAATAAGCTCGAAAAAACAACAAATGAAGACAAGCTAACGAAGTGCAGCAATTATGTTAGTATAACTAAGGTATTGTATTGACAAATGTACGTACAGAAAATATACTAAGGCTGAAAAGATTATCTATTATAGAAAGCGCCTTCTTTCGGTTGAAATTCATAGGTTGTATAAGCGTAGCGAAGTCGATTTGAAGGTCGAGCTTATATGAATGACATAGGAAATGTAAAACGACAAATAGAGAGGGGATGTATATGATCATGAGTCATGTAGACTTGAAGGAAGCGATAACGAGAGGGGAAACCTCACTGGGCATCGAGTTTGGTTCTACACGAATCAAGGCAGTACTGATCGATCGTCGATTCGAAACGATTGCATCAGGCAGCTTCGAATGGGAGAACCAGTTGAAGGACGGGTATTGGACATACAGCCAGGAGGAGATTATTACAGGCCTGCAAACCGCTTATCGCGCTATGAAGCAGGAAGTACAGGAGCGATATGGAGTAAAACTTCAAACCGTTGGCTCGATTGGTTTCTCTGCTATGATGCACGGCTATATGGCATTCGATCAATCTGGAGAGCTGCTTGTTCCGTTCCGTACGTGGCGTAATGCAACGACTGGCGAGGCGGCAAGAAAGCTAACGGAGCTATTCCAGTTTAACATCCCTGAGCGCTGGAGTATTGCACATTTGTACCAAGCGATCTTAAACCAAGAGGAGCATGTGCCTCGTATTGATTATTTAACGACGCTTGCTGGATACATTCACTGGCTGCTAACAGGTAGTAAAGTCATCGGAATCGGCGATGCTGCTGGCATCTTCCCAATCGATGAGGCTACTCATCATTACAATGCGGCAATGATGAAGCAATTTGACGAGTTAACTGCGGCCAATGCGTATCCATGGAAGCTTGAGCAGCTTCTTCCGAAGGTGCTTCTCTCTGGCGAGCACGCAGGTGAGCTAAGCGCTGAAGGAGCAGCTATTCTAGATCCTGCGGGTGATCTACAGCCAGGTATTGCACTTTGTCCTCCGGAGGGTGATGCAGGAACGGGTATGGTTGCCACCAATAGCGTTAGAAAGCGCACGGGCAATATTTCCGTAGGGACTTCCGTGTTTGCGATGATCGTACTA
Organism: Paenibacillus sp. FSL W7-1287; assembly: GCF_038004245.1. Lineage (NCBI taxonomy): Bacteria > Bacillati > Bacillota > Bacilli > Caryophanales > Paenibacillaceae > Paenibacillus > Paenibacillus sp. FSL W7-1287. Next base: position 629,569 of record NZ_JBBORD010000001.1, read on the forward strand.
GAGAAAGATTTATCGACGGTGTACCCAGAGATTGATATGGTGACAACACCTGACGGTAGTCCAGTAGCTATGGTACATGCCAACAACTGCTCAAGTGATCTTAATGCATGGATGGGACTGTTCCGCGAGTTCTCCGAGGCGATGGGCTATGGTGCAGATTCCAATAAATTGTTCAGTGTACTGCTGAACAAGGCATTAGAAGCTGACCCGGATGGAGGCGGATTGCTTAGCTACGGCTATCTATCCGGTGAAAATATAACGGGAATTGACCAGGGGCGTCCGTTGTTCGTACGCTCGCCTGAAAGCAGCTTTAATCTAGCTAACTTTATGCGTACTCATATCCTGACAGCCTTCGGAGCACTGAAGCTTGGCATGGATATTTTGACCGAGAAGGAAAAGGTAGCGATTGATAGTATATTGGCTCATGGCGGGTTATTCAAGACTCCTGTAGTGGGACAAAAAATATTAGCAGGTGCGCTTAATATTCCAATCACCGTCATGTCTACAGCCGGTGAGGGCGGGGCATGGGGAATGGCAATTCTCGCTTCTTATATGGTAAACAAGGATCAAGGAGAAAGCTTAGATCATTTCCTTGAGCAGAAGGTATTCAAGGATGCAGAGGGACAAGAGATTACCCCAGATGTCGTCGATGTTGAAGGCTTCCAAGTATTTATGGAACGTTACGTAGCAGGTCTTGCTATTGAACAGGCGGCAGTAGATCATCTGCTAGAGAACGGGAGGAAATAACGTTGTTAGAACAATTAAAAGAAGAAGTATATGAGGCTAACCTCGAATTGCCCAAGCACGGGCTAGTTAAATTCACTTGGGGCAACGCGAGCGCTGTTGATCGTGAAAGCGGCTTGTTTGTCATTAAGCCAAGTGGAGTGAGCTATGAGACGATGAAGCCAAGTGATATGGTCGTTGTTGACTTTGACGGTAATGTCGTTGAGGGGGACATGAGACCATCCTCCGATACAGCTACGCATGCGGTGTTGTATAAGCACTATCCGCAAATCGGCGGTATTGTACATACTCATTCGACATGGGCAACGATCTGGGCGCAAGCAGGGCTAGATGTACCTGTGATGGGCACGACGCATGCGGACACCTTCTACGGCGCAGTGCCTTGCGCACGCTTTTTGAAGCAAGAGGAGATTGACCGCGGATATGAAGCGGAGACAGGGCATGTCATTATCGAGACCTTCGAGCAGCGTGGTTTAGATGTGATGGCGATTCCAGCAATCTTGCTTCAAGGCCATGCGCCATTCACTTGGGGCAAGGATGTAAAGTCTGCGGTAGTGAACAGTGTTGTGCTGGAGGAAGTGTGCAAGATGAATCTATATGCACGACAATTGAACAACTTCGCGAAAGAACTGCCACAGGGTATTTTGGATAAGCATTATTTGCGTAAACACGGAAAAGACGCCTATTACGGCCAAAAGTAATAGAGGTTGTTCAAAAAGTTCAACTTTGATCACGAAGCAAGTACTGAATGGTTATTCGGCATCGAATATTGAATTCAGCCGAGCTTTCCGATGCTCACGTACCAATAACGTACGCTGTGCTCCTCAAGCTCTAGCTTCTTTCAATCTTCTCGGTGCTGAAAGCTGAACTTTTTGAACCTTTATTGAAGTGGTCGTTCAAAAAGTACAGGCTTGATGACGATGTAACGCTTTGTAGCTTAATCGGCGTCGAATATGAAGTCCTACCGAAAGCTCTGTTGCTCACGTACCAACACCGTACGCTGCGCTACTCGCTTTCTAGTATTACTCCATCTTCTTGGTCCTGAAGCCAGAACTTTTTGAACCTTTATTGAAGTGGAAGTTCAAAAAACCATCAATCATAGAAAAGAGGATGATTCATATGTCAACAGCTAAACAATTTTGGTTTGTCGTAGGTTCGCAGCATTTATACGGAGAAGAAGCACTTGCAGAGGTTAAGGCGCATGCACAGACAATGACGGATGCCTTGAATAATAGCGGTGTGCTTCCATATCCACTTGTACTGCAGGATCTAGCGGTAAGTGCAGATAAAATTACAAGCATTATGAAAGAGGTTAACTATCGTGACGAGGTAGCGGGTGTCATTACGTGGATGCATACTTTCTCACCTGCAAAAATGTGGATTCGCGGTACGAAGCTGCTGCAAAAGCCTTTGCTTCACCTTGCAACGCAGTACAATGAAAGCATTCCTTGGGCAACGATTGACATGGACTTTATGAACCTGAACCAAGCTGCTCACGGTGATCGTGAGTATGGCTTCATCAATGCCCGCTTGAATAAGCAAAATAAAATCGTTGTCGGCTACTGGGAGCGTCCAGAAGTGCAGAAGCAAATTGCAGACTGGATGGATGTAGCGGTTGCTTACAACGAAGGCTTCAATATTAAAGTTGCTCGTTTCGGTGATAACATGCGTAACGTTGGTGTTACCGAGGGAGATAAAGTAGAAGCACAAATCCAGTTTGGCTGGACGGTCGACTACTATGGTATCGGAGATCTTGTTCAGTACGTGAATGCCGTTACAGAGCAGGAAATCGACGCTTTGATGTCTGAGTATGCTGAGCTGTACGAGTTCGATTATGGCACAAACAGCAAGGAAGCTTGGGAAGCTAGTGTAAGAATTCAAGCTAGCTACGAGATTGCGCTTAAACGCTTCCTTGATGAGAAGGGCTATAATGCCTTTACTACAAACTTTGAGGATTTGCATGGCATGAAGCAGCTGCCTGGTCTAGCTGTACAACGTTTAATGGCACAGGGCTATGGCTTTGCTGGTGAGGGTGACTGGAAAACTGCTGCACTTGATCGTTTGATGAAGGTGATGAGCCGCAATCAAAACACAGGCTTCATGGAGGATTATACTTACGAGATGGCTGCTGGACAGGAAGCTATCCTGCAATCGCATATGCTTGAGGTTGATCCATCCTTGGCAAGCAACAAACCGAAAATTATCGTATCACCGCTTGGCATTGGCGATCGTGAGGATCCAGCTCGTCTTGTATTCGACGGTAAAGCTGGTGAAGGCGTCGTAGTATCCATGGCTGACTTCGGTACGCATTATAAGCTGCTTATTAATGAAGTGTCTGCATTCGAGCCGACAACTCCAGCTCCTAATCTACCAGTTGCACGTGTGCTATGGACAGTTAAGCCAAACTTCCAGGACGGCGTGAAGGCTTGGATCGAGAATGGTGGCGGTCACCATACTGTCGTTTCCTTGAATCTAACGACAGACCAGATCGTAACCTACGCTAAGCTGGTTAACCTAGAATACGTTGTTATTAAATAACACGCCCTTCATGCTACAAGGCAGAACAATCAATAACAAACATCGCTCTTATATATAAAATGAAAAAAAACCGTTTCTCCTTAGGGGGTGCCTGGCGCACCTCCTTTTGAAGAAACGGTTTTTACTATCTTCTAATACTCTCCCTTAATGACAAAGAATGAGCCCCGAATGGTTCCGGCTAACTTAGACTTCATCTTAGCGAATTTAAACTTTTTCTCCTCTAGCTCCTGCGGGATGTCCATCCCTTCAGAAAGCTTAAAGCCAACAGCTCGCTTAGGTTTAGGACCATCCAACGTATATAACACATTAAGCGCAAGACCATCCTCGTAAAAGACATACGTAAACCTAATGTTTTCTACTTGAAAAGAAGATGTTTCTAAAGGCCTGGCTGCGAACTCAATATTACGCTCCTCATGCAAGATTCGATTCACATAATCGAGGGCTTCCTTGCTTTCGCTAGCCGGAACGACGACAAATTCATGCTTGTATTTGTTCATAAAATAGCGGGCTTCATTAGCGCGCAAGCCGGCAAGCGCTTCTGCTACGGGAGATGATTCTAGACCAACGGTAGATACATTCTTAAAATCAACAAGATATGACATCGACAACCCACTTTCCAATCTTATTTCCTAACAACAGGAATCCACATCTCTCCGAACAATACGCCATCTCGCTCGCCCATCTGAACGGCTGTATTAGGTCCGCCAACGTATGCAACATTCGTTGCTTCAGGCAACACTTGACCAAAAGCCGTGCCGGTCAGCAAATGATTCAATTCATCAGCTGTATTCGCTTCTCCTTTAACAACGACATATTCCCCTTTAGGAAATTGAATAACTCTAGTCGCTTCAGGCAGCGTTACATCTGACAAAACACCTGCATAATGCATCATTTTGTTATTCACTGCCTCGTTTACGACAAAGATGTACTCATTTGCAGCTACAGCCTTTAGCTTATCAAGCGTTCCGTCTTGTTTAATGGATTCCCAGAAATCTGACTTTTCCTTGTTGATGCCTGCATAGTCTGTGTAGTCGCTCTTAAGCTCAACCCCAATTCCAAGTACTGTAAAGCTCTCTTTTTCCTCTAACGTGTAGTTTGCCATCGATAATCCCTTCCTTTTTCTTAAATTGGTTTCATGTAGTTATTTTCTTTTGTTAGGTTTATAATAGCGTTAAATCATGTCAAAAAGTGATACTGTTTAGGAGGCCCGATGAAAAAAGTTGAACGAATTAATACGATTATGCGTTACGTCAACAACCGTGCCCACTTTACGATTTCCGAAATTATGCAAGAATTCAATATCTCCCGTTCAACAGCGATTAGAGATATTAAAGAAATTGAAGCCATGGGGATGCCGCTAGTTGCGGAGGTTGGAAGAGACGGCGGTTATTTTGTTATGAATAACACGCTTCTGCCTACTGTTCGCTTTACAGATAATGAGGTTAAAGCTCTTTTTATTGCTTTTATGGCTACGCGCAATCAACAGCTACCTTATCTACAGAATCGCCATTCGATTGCGGAGAAGCTGCTCGGGCTCATCTCACAGCATCAGCAGGATGATCTTGTGCTACTGAATAGCGTGCTACTTTTTAGCAGCACAAACCCGCACAATCCTGACTTGCTCGATCTGTCAGATTTTCCTCACCCGATGCTAGAAAAGCTAATACAAACGCTTCTATTGGATCGTTCTTTAATGCTTTCCATTCAAGAAGGGGATGTGGTTAACACCTATCCGACCTACCTACTGCACCTTTATCAAGAGAAAAGCTTTTGGTTCATAGAAGGCTTTGATCTAGAGGAAGAGAGAAGAAAAATTTATAAGGTAGATCATCTTATTGATGTTCAGCTATACGCTTCCAAAAAAAGATTCAGTAAGAAAAAGATCTTAGAAAAGCTAAGCGAGCAAGAAGAGACGGCTAATCTTATAATCGAGCTTGGTCCAAAAGCGATTGCCCAATTCAAAAAGTACCGCCCCCTGAAGGCATCGATTAACTATACGAATCCTTATCAAACTACAGCTATCTTAAGGACATATGTTAATGTAAATCATGCCGAAGAAGTGACTGAAATAACGAATTGGATCTTGTTTCTAGGCGGAGATATTAAGGTCAAGCAAGTCCCGCAAGAAGTAATAGAGACTTTAAACGAGAGAATACGTATATTCTGCCCATAATTAGTGCGCATTAGAACGCATCAGATGTAATTTATATAAGAGAGGATAGGCTTGATACATCGAGCCTATCCTCTCTCTTTTGTGCGCTTGGCAGCGCAATCGACTAACGAGTGAAAGTCTCCAGCACACCGCAGGTGGCGGAAGTGCATAGCTGACGCATAGTGCGTAGTTCGCGAGAATGCGTGCGGAGGATGCGAAGGCAAAACCCGGAATAGGCGGTTTAACCATGTTGGCTGACGGAGTCGGATAACTCTGCAAAAGAAGAGGAAGTCCTGTACCACCATAGACTCCGTAAGTTAAGAGGACTGGATTCGGGGGAAAGTCGGTTGACGTGACCCAAGGAGATCTCATCATTTCCATATCAAGTGGTAACCATTGCTCGAGATCGTGAGGATCAAGACAATGTTAAGAGTGGTGAGAAGTCAGACGTAGGGATAGTAGTTACAAAGTTTGCCGGAAAGACCGCAAAGGCAAATGAATTGGCGCGATGTCGTCAATACAAGCTTCGACTCAAAAGGCGAAGACTTGTGTGAAGCCCGAAACCGTGGAAGAAGAGAGATGGAGAGAAGCCATGTGCCAGACAGAAGCCGGGGAGCTAGGATGTGCGTAGATCCGGGGAATGAACATAAGGAGAAGCCGTCTGGGGCGAGTACTATTTTGGAAATGAAGATTGCCGTAAGGCTACAAATCATGGAACGAAATCGGGAAGGAAAACGAACATGGAAGAACAAGGAACAACCAATCACTCTCGTGAAGGAGTAAATCAAAAGGAACGCAAATGGTACAGCCTCATCGACAAGATATGGGCGAAGCCAAACCTAGAGGAAGCCTTTAAAGAGGTCAAGCGAAACCGAGGTTCAGCAGGGATTGATCGAATGACCATCCAGGCATTCGAATCGCAGTTGGAACACCATCTAGAAGTGGTTCAGCAGACACTAAAGAACAAGACGTATCACCCAAAACCCGTACGTCGTGTCTACATCCCCAAAGCAGACGGAACGTCAAGGCCGCTGGGCATTCCTACCGTGGGAGACCGAGTGGTTCAAGCCGCAACGAGGCGCATATTGGAACCGATTTATGAATCAAAGTTTATGGATTGTAGCTATGGGTTTCGACCGGGAAGAAGTGCACACATGGCATTGAAGAAGATCCGTCAAGATCTAAACGATGGATATCGATATGTGATTGATGCAGACTTGAAGTCTTATTTCGACACCATTCCGCATGAGAAGCTCATCCGCATGGTGAAAGAAACCGTAGTCGATGGAAGTGTGTTAACTTTGTTGGAGAAATTCCTGAAGGCAGGTATCCTAGACGGTGGAAGCTTTCACCTAAATGAGCAGGGCACACCACAAGGGGGAGTCATCAGCCCTCTGCTAGCCAATATCTATCTACATCCGTTAGATCTGGCGATGACGGAACGCGGGCATCGACTGACACGCTATGCAGATGACTTTGTGATTTGTTGTCGTACGCAAAAAGGAGCAGAGCGGATTCTAAAATCGGTAACGAAGCTGCTAGAGAGAGAAATGGGACTTATCATTCATCCAGAAAAGACGAAAATCGTCAATAGCAAGAGGGAATCTTTCGAGTTTCTTGGGCATGAATTCAAACCAGGGAAATGGATGGTACCGTCAGATAAAGCGATGACAAAATTCAAGAAACGTGTGAAGGAAATCACAAGACGAAACCAAACGGTGGATGTGCAGCAATTGGTGAAGAAAAAATTGAATCCCTATCTCCGTGGGTGGGGCAACTATTTCGGAATGGCAGATGTACAGATGAGATTTCGGGATCTGGACAAATGGATAAGAAGAAGGCTTCGTTCTGTCCAGTTGCGAAGCTGGAGAAAGGTGCGGAAACTTCACCGAGAGATGCGTAGAAGAGGATGGAAAAGCCGTGACCTACCTGGGCTACGTATGACAGCATGGCGCAGTTCTCATTCCACTTATGCTCAATATGCGATGCCAAATCAATGGTTTGAAGAAATCGGTCTTTGCAGTCTATCTATGATTTACAAAGAACTTCATCCCCAGAGGGGATAGTCACTGGAGGAGCCGGATGCGATGACCCGCATGTCCGGATCTGTGAGAGGCCTATGCGCATGCGCATAGGCCTACTCGATTTGTTGAGTTTCACAGTTCTTTTAGATCCCAATCTCTATATATTCTAGTAAAATAGTACCAAACTTCACGAGAGACCCATCCCTAAGTCTTACCCCTCAACGACAAATGGGTATATTTGACCTACTAATTTAATTGGGAGATTCAACTATAATGAAAGAATACATATTTCAACAAAATTCAACAATTACACTCAGAAAAGGTGATTTCAACTATGTTTTCTCCGTTCAAAAAGAAGAAGAGTAGTCTTGAGCAGGAGCATTCGCGAGAGGACCTCGGCATTAGTAGGGACTTGGAAGAAACACAAAATGAAGCGGTGGAGTCGGTATATTCGACTAATTCCGAAACGAATGAAGAGACTCTAGGCTCATTTTTCAACAATAAAGGTCATATGGATAAAAGCACGCTTGATCTAGTCATCGCCGTAGAGCAGATGGTTAAGGCGAAGCAGCATGTTGAGCTGAGTTATAACGAGATGCAGGATCGATTAAATCAAGCGAACGGACAGAATGACCGAATGAACAAAGACTTGAGGAATTTGGGTAAGGTCATCGAGGATCGTGAGAAAAGCATTATGGAGCTAGAGCGTAGGCTATCAGATAACAATCTGAAGGTTGATCAGATGATGGAGGACTATCGGGAGCTACATACTACGCTATCTGGTGAGATTGAGCAGCTAAAGGGTGTCATTGAGCTTGAACGACAAAACTATGCAGGCTTGCTCCAGAAGCACAATGAGACGACTGCCGATAAGACGAAGAGGATTAATGAGCTTGAGGAGAAGAATATGAGACTTGAAGCTGAGCTCAATCAAATGAAGCAGAGATCTGACGCCCTTCGCCAGGAGAAGGAGCATCTCCTTAATATTGTAAATGACTTTACTAACCGTCTGACATCTCCTTATGCATCGAATACAGGGGCTAATGAGGGAGCTTGAATCGATTAGAAAACTATCGGGTTCGGGGAAGAAAGACGGGGATGGAATGGAAACATACAACACGCAAGTCATCGAGCTGCTATCACTCGGGAAAACGATAGACGGTTTCAATCAGATGAAGCTCATCGTTACTCAAGAGGAAAGGCAAGCTACGTATGAGATAAAGATCGATGAGTTAACGTATCAGGGGCTTGAATCGTTAAAGCCATGGATCGGAGACAGAGTTAGACTATCTCCCTATGCCAAATGGGATCCATACCAAAATACCTTCTACAGCTCTCTAATAAAAGGTTCAGGTGTTACTCGGGATATTCAGTATTTTCCATGCACCGAGCATTACATACAGCAATTAACGGATCTTAGATCCTTCCCACCTACTCTGAAGAACGAGGAAGAACAGGGAGTATCGAATGCAGCTGAACATGAGGAACACCTACACCAAGCACAACTTCTAAGGATTTTCTCTACACGCACGTCAAAGGTATCGATGATCGTAATGATTATATTCAGTATATTGGCGGTATTCTCTACCAGCTCGCAAGGCAAGGGCGATTTAGTGCGAAAGCTTAGCGAGCCCATTGGTATCGTGAAGGCAGAGGTAACAACGGAGCATTCAGAAGCAATTCATGACCAGGGCATCATAAATGATGTGGCGGGTATAGATCTAGTGCAGAATGACGATATTATTGCAGATCCATCTGACGTATTAGAGGTCTCGATGCAGTCTAGTAGCAATCCACTTCAGGGGGACTATGAAGTTTTTGAGATCACTGAGGAGATGAAGCTTTTTGGACTACCGGAGCAATACGTCGCATTAACCTTTGATGATGGTCCGTCTGCGCTTACAGAGCAGATCGTAGATATTTTGAAGGAACAGAACGTAGCGGCGACGTTTTTATTCGTAGGACAGAATGTGGCGCGCAATCAGGATGCCGTGACCTATACGCTTGAGAATGGGATGGCTATCGGGAATCATTCATGGGATCACAGTGTGCTAACTAAAGCTGACGCACAAAAACAGCATGAGAATTTAATGAAGACAAACGACGTTCTGGAATCGTTGACGGATCATGCCATTACTTTGTTTCGCCCTCCATACGGTGAGGTTAACGATAAGCTTGTGTCAGAGGCAAAGAAGTTGAACATGAAGACCCTTATGTGGAATCGAGACCCGGAAGATTGGAATGCGAAGCATCCAGAAGACATTATCCGATATTTTCATCAGGTCGAAGCTTCAGGTGGTATATATGTGCTGCACGAGGATAAAAATACGGTCGAAGCATTACCCGAAATTATAAAATACTTAAAAGATAAAAATTTAACCTTTGTCACTTTTAAATAATTCCTCCCTATTGACGAGAATAGTGTAATTTTTGGTATTATTATTCTGTTCGAGTGTATTTTTATAAAGCTTTATAAAAAAATGAAATCTCCAAGATCAGTTTTACGTATACGTATTATTTCTAAGCAAACAATATGTATACGTTGCTGTATCTACACTGGTTGGAGAAGGGAGAAAATAAGTTGGATTCAATATGGTTAGAGTATGCGTGGGCTTTACTCATTCTAATCGGTTTGGAAGGTTTGCTGTCAGCTGACAACGCACTTGTTTTAGCGGTTATTGCGAAGCATCTGCCTGACGATCAGAAGAAAAAAGCGATTAATTATGGAATTATTATGGCCTTTGTTTTTCGGTTTGCCGCTTTATTTGCCATTTCTTTTATCGCAAATGTATGGCAGGTACAGGCAATCGGTGCAGCCTATCTTTTGTATTTGGGTTTGAAGCACATTATCAAGGCTAAGTTCGGTAAGAAGAATGAGGAAAATCGTAAGGAAACAGAGAAAGAAGCAGCGGGAAAAGGCTTTTGGCCTACGGTAGGAAAAATAGCATTAGCGGACCTTGCTTTTGCGATTGACTCCATTCTAGCTGCAGTAGCGCTCGCGCTTGGACTTCCAGATTCACCGCTTGGAGAGTTTGGAGGCATGGACGGTGGACAATTTATAGTCGTCGTGCTTGGTGGTATTGCGGGCTTGATTCTAATCAAATTTGCAGCGACTTGGTTTGTTAAGCTGCTTGCAAAACGTCCAGCGCTTGAGACAACGGCATATGCAATCGTTGCGTGGGTAGGGGTTAAGCTAGCCATCATTACACTCGCTCACGGGGATATTGGAGTGCTAGATCCTCATTTTCCTCATGGTACGTTATGGACGTCCATTTTCTATATTGTGCTAGTTGCGATCGCGCTATTAGGATGGTTTGCTCCTAGCAACAAGGTTCAAAAGGCAGACCATGCTTAATCAATAAGCTGCATGGTTATATACGAAAATTAAAAGGTGCTCCTTGGCGCTGATTCTAATAATTAGGTCTTACAATCTGATTACAGGATGCAGCACATGAGAGTGCTTTTTTTATTGATGTTATGCATAAGATAAATAAGTGACAAGCAACTAGCCTAGTTGAAATGGGGTATAGTTCCTCGGATAATGTCGATAAATATACGTTGACTGAACACATATTTATTATTATCATTATCGATAACAATAATAAAGGATGTGGAGAAATAGTGAAGCAAAGATTTGTAAAAACAGCAATGGCTGTTCTACTATTAGGTCTAATCGTTACGTCAGCTGTACCTGTTACCGTAATGGCTGATTCGCCTGCAGCCAGCTCAGTGTCTAATCACACGTTTGTCAGCGTTCAGTTGAATGAGTCAGAATTGAAGAAGTTTGCAGAACGGTTCTTCAGCAAAGCAAAGCTAGAGGAATGGAATGTACCAGGTGCAATTATCTCCATTGTTCAAGGAAACAACGTATTATATCAACAAGGCTTTGGTGAAGCGGATGTCGCAACGAAAACAGCTGTGCTTGCAGACAAAACACTATTCCGTACAGGATCAATTGCTAAGCTTGTCACCGCTACTGCTCTTATGCAGCTTGTTGAGCAAGGCAAGATTTCACTTGATGCAGGGGTGAATGACTACTTGCCAGAGCCATGGATTCAATACTCAGAAGAGAATCCTGTAACGATCGCACATTTACTTACTCATACAACAGGCTTTAATAACGGTATGGATATACGTCCTGGAGATATTTACTATACACTTGACGATTATTACGATCTGGAGAGCTATGTGAAAGCTAGCATTCCTAAAACTGTGCGAAAGCCAGGAGAAGTGTTTATGTACGACAATTTTGCATCGATGCTACAAGGCTATATCGTTGAATATGTTAGCCAACAAAAGTTTGAAGACTACGTGCAGGAGCAAATATTTAAACCGCTTAGCATGGAGAACTCTGGCTTCCGTCTAACACCGGAGATTGCTGAGGGCATGGCAACTGGTTATATGCCTGACGGGCAGCCATACCCACAATATAGCATTAAGCCGTCCGATCATCCTCATGGTGGCTGGTATACAACAGCAGCGGATGCTGCGATTTTTATGATGGCACATTTGAATGAAGGCAGCTATCAGGGAGTTCGTATTCTAAAGCCAGAGACAGCAAAGCTTATGCAGGAGTATCAGGTATATATTCAGCCGGGCAAGCCTGTTATGGCCTATGGCTTCGAAGCTTCTATGTATCCACAATATGATAATGGCCAGCGTGTTATTGCTAAAGGTGGAGATATTCTCGGCTTCAGCTCCTACATGTGGCTGCTTCCTGAGCATGAGATCGGGGTATTTGTGAATGTGAATGGAAACAATGGGATGATAAGAGAAGAGTTGTATCGTGAATTTATGCAGACATTCATTCCGAATATTGGGGAACAACATCAACAGCTCAATACGTCACAAGAGGAATTAGCTAAATTCGAGGGTATCTATACAGATCTGAGATTGGACAACTGGAGATCTAAAATTAAAGTAACTGGTGACGGTAAGCTAAGCATGGAGGATACTATGCTTGGTAATATTGAATTTACACAGGTTGACCCGATGACCTTTATTGATGATGAGGAAAGAGAGCTTGTCTTTAAGAACAATGCTGCAGGCGAGCCTCATTACTTTAAGTACAGAAACGTTGGGTATTCAATCCGCATTGAAGAAAAGATCTATGCAGATGTAGCAAATGACCACGTCTATGCTCCGTATATTTACGATCTTCAAAGCTTTAATATTTTTGAGGATGTTCAGGAGCTTTTCCGTCCTGATGATGTAATTACTCGTGGCGAATATGTTGCTTACTTCATACGTTTGTTAAAGCTTCCTCTATCTGAGAGTGAGGCCATGTTCGTAGATACAAAGGGTCATAAGCTGGAGAAGGAAATTCAAACAGCTTTGGAGCTCGGGCTATTAAAAGGGATGCCGGGTGGAAGCTTTGCACCAGATGAACCTTTAAAGCGGCAGGAGGCTGCTGCTATCGTATATCGTTTGATGCAGCTGCAAGGGGCAGGAGTAGCTCCTCAGGCTAAACTCAAGGATACACCATCACCTTGGGCAGCAGACGCAGTGAATATGATGCTTCTGGCAGGCTTCTACGGACCAGAGGTTTCTGTCGATGAGGATGGAGACTGGAATTACCGACCACAGGAAACTATGCTTCGTAAGGAAGCTGCGGCGATGCTCGCAAAGCTCGTCCAAGTTCCTCAGCAATAAAATAAGCTTCCCTAGTTGCTCTCGGGATTGACTGAATTATATTTTTGGTTAATAATACAAAATATGGAGATGACGGAAAGGGGACTCGCGAGTTAATGTGTACTTCCTTGTAATGGTGTAATAAGTTGATCGCTGCATAATCCGGGGTCATGGTGTGCCATAGCTCTGTTCAATTATGCCGGTCGCAACCAATTCAAGGGACGCGAGGCTACCGTTGCTACAACTGCTCATGAGGCTGGGACAAAACTAGCTTCTCATAAACAAAACAGGGATGAAATCGATTCAGATTTCATCCCTGTTGCATATTGCTTGTTACTTATGGGTGAAAACTTACGTCCTCACCGCATACTTTCTCAAGTTAACAGCCAATAATGCTAGACCAATATCATATTCGACTTTAGATTTCCCTCGAAGCATAAAACGAGTGAAACCTAAATTAGCCTTCAAGAAGGCAAAAACTGGCTCTACGTCAATTTTTCGTTGGCGGTAGAGCTTGTTTGTTTTGTCTTCTGAAAGCTTCTCTCTCACATAGGCTTTTTGCTGCTCCCATGTTTCATTGATCATGAGCGTACGATTCGTTCCCTCTTGTGCTTTGGTGCAGGTAGAACGGAATGGGCAGCCTGTACATTCTTCACATTCATATAGCTTAAATTTTCGCATAAAGCCTGAGCGGTCTCTGCGCGTAACATAGCGCTGAAATAGAAGTTTCTTCTCATTGGGGCACAGATAGTGATCTTGCTCTGCATCGTACTCCCAATTACTCGTTTGGAAAGGGTCTGTCTTGAATCTTCTTTTTTGCTCGTTCAAGTAATGAGCATACGTGAGCAGAGGTGTACGGTTGATCTTCGTTAAAATATGATCATAATTTTGTTCACTGCCATAGCCTGCATCCGCAACAATATGTTGAGGTAATTCAAAGTATTCTTCTTCAATGGTATGTAGGAATGGAATCAACGTTTTTGTATCGGTTGGGTTAGGGAAAATGCCATAGGCCAACGTGTATTGCCCTTCGGTTGCAATTTGGACGTTGTAACCAGGCTTGAGTTGTCCGTTTTTCATGTAGTCGTCTTTCATACGCATGAAGGTGGCATCATGATCTGTTTTAGAATAGCTGTTGCGTGCACCTAAAATGTCTAGATCCTTTTCATATTTTTGTTTACGTCCAATCCATTCTCGAACCTGCTTGACCATTTGCTTAGGTGTTTTGCGTTGACGGCGTAGCTGCTTACGCTCAGCGATGTCCTCTGTATGAGCGATGGTTTGTGTATAGTCCTCTACAACTTCCTCTAGTTTTTTTGCGATTTCTTGTAGTTGTTCATTGGAAAGCTGTTCATCCTGTTCACGTGCCATTTCAGGAATGATCTTGTTGTTCAGCAGTTCATTGTAGAGCTGATTGGATTGTTCAATGAGTCTACGGTGATGCTTTTCGATGGCTTTTTTCCAAACGAATGTAAACTTATTCGCATTGGCTTCGATCTTTGTACCGTCAATAAAAATAGCCTCCTGATCAATGAGCCTTTCTTCAACGAGTTGACAACGAAACTGAATAAAGCATTGACGGATGAGGTTTTTCATTTCAGGATGAATACGAAAACGATTAATGGTGCGGTAGCTAGGCTCATACCCTTGGGCTAACCACATCATACGAATGCTGTCCTTCGTTAATGCTTCGATTTTTCGACCTGAAAAAGCAGACTGAGTATAGCCGCATAAAATAAGTTTGAGCATCATGCGTGGATGATAAGCTGGACAACCTGAATGACGAAGAAATGAAGCAAAGGCTTCATCTGGAATACTTTCTACAAGATGATGGATATGAAACGCAATGTCGTTTTCTTGTAATTTAACTTCTAAATCTAGAGGCAAAACTAATTGATTCATGTTATAATCTTTAAACATAAGGAACACCTTTCTTGTTGGATTTGGTTGTGGTGACTTAATTTTAACAGATGGTGTTCTTTTTGTATTTAAAAAATATTAAAGCCGTTGAAATTTTACTCGTCGTAAAATTTCAACGGCTTTCTTTGTTTGTCAGGTGGGGTTTTGTCCCAGCTTCTTTTTTATTATTGAGCGGCACATCATTCATCTCCAAGCGTAGAACGGCACGCTCAACTTCCTTATCGGAGGTATGATCTATGAATAAATTACAAGGTAAAATTGCTATCATTACAGGTGTAAGTCGTGAAGGCGGCATTGGGGCAGCGATTTGCAGGGCACTAGCTAACGAGGGAGCCAGCTTGTTCTTCACGCATTTGTGTGAATACGACCAAGAGGTATATCCTCGAAGTGTAGATGAGCATTGGCCTGATATCTTTGCACAAGAATTACGGAAAATGGGTGTTCAAGCCGCACATATGAAGCTAGACCTTGCCCAGTCAGGCTCCGCAGCCGATCTGCTGGCTGAAGTTCAGAAAACCTTGGGGTTGCCAACCATTCTCGTTAACAACGCAACGTATAGCGTGGATGCTGATTTTCGTCAATTAAATGAGTCGCTTATTGACGCTCATTGTGCTGTGAACATTAGAGGTACCTTTATGTTATCTGCGGAATTCGCTCGAATGCTTGAAGCGGAAATGAAAAATATAGGTTCCAGCCATACACTTGGCGGGCGTATTATTAACATGACTTCCGGCCAAGGAAAATCACCTATGCCCGGAAATCTTGCCTATGCAGCAACTAAGGGGGCAATTTCCGTGTTTACTGAATCACTTGCTGCAGAGCTGGCGCCACTTCATATTACAGTTAACGCGGTCGACCCTGGACCTACCGATACTGGCTGGATGACCGAAGAAATCAAGAAAGCGCTGCTGCCACAATTCCCGATGGGGCGGATTGGTGTTCCAGAGGATGTGGCAAAGCTGATTACTTTTCTTGCGAGCGATGATTCTCAGTGGATAACCGGTGAGATCATTCATTCTAGAGGCGGTTTTAGCTAAAAATTTACAGGGTCATCCGCTAAGGATGGCCCTATCTGCTTATACATGACTCAGATTGATTTAATACCTTTCATATAGACATCGATCAGTGTCACTTCGTTGTTTTGTTTCAAAGCCTCTTCCAGTATTTGATCGAATTCATTCAAATGTTTAGGTCTAACTCCTTTTATTCCGAAGCTATTAGCAAGCTGTACAAAGTCAGGGTTTTCAAAGGCCGCACCAAAGCTATTGCCGAATTTTTCTTGCATCATTTGCTCTTCTAGCTTTAACGTTGAATCGTTTAATACAATAATAATAAAAGACAGACCAAGTCGTTTAGCAGTTTCTAATTCAGACATATTCATTAAAGCCCCTCCATCCCCAGTAATACAAATGACTGGAGCGTCTCGGCAGGCTAATTTAGCACCAATAGAACCGGGTAACGCTATACCCATTGAGGCAAGTCCATTGGAGATAATAACTCTACCTGCCTGCTTTGGTTGATAGGTACGGGCAATCGAGAGCTTATGAGCACCTACATCAGAAATAACGATGGTTTGTTCCGATGCATTTTTTTCAATAACGGTTAGTATATTCTCTATCGTAAATGATAAAATTTCTTTAACATCTAGTTCAATATGATAAGCTCTCTTAATCTGTTCCTTTAAATGTCCACTCGGAACCCATCGTCTAGTCGGCATAGCTTGTTTATTAAGAGCGTGAAGAATCTCATTCACATCACCAACTAATTCTCCTGCAACAGGGTAATGCTCGTCCATTTCGGCGGGCAATGAATCGATATGTAAAATAGGTCGCTTCATTTTATTCCAATCCTGAGGCGGACACTCCACAACATCAAAACCAACAACAATGAGTAGGTCAGACTGCTCTATGATTGGTAATACCGCATCATTCTTTTTAAAGCCAAATGTAAAATAATTTTGTTCATGATTTTTAGGCAAAATCCCCTTTGCCATAAAACTATGGATAACAGGTGATTGTAGTTTCTCTACAAAAGTCAGAAGTGCTGACATAGCTTCTTGCCTAATAACCCCGTTCCCGACGATGACAAGTGGCTTTTGGCTATGGTCTATTAACGTACATGCATCCTCTATAGCTTGCGAGATTGACGTACTCTTTGGATTAGGCAGTACTGGCAATGGCTCCGTTAAAGTCATTTGTGATGCAATGTTCTCAGGTAATTCAATTAATACCGCGCCTGGCTTTTCCATTCGTGCTAATCTAAAAGACTTACGTATGATTTTTGGTATCGTTTGCGGGTCTTTAATTTGAACGCTCCATTTGGTAGCAGGCTCAAATATTTTAACGATATCTAAATATTGGTGAGATTCTTGATGCTGTCTTTCGAAGCTTGCTTGCCCTGTAATAGCTACAACCGGAGAATGGTCTAAATGTGCACTAGACATTCCGGTCAATAAATTTGTCGCTCCAGGTCCTAAAGTTGATAAGCAAACACCAACTCTATTGGTTAGCCTACCGTATACATCTGCCATAAAAGCTGCCCCTTGTTCATGACGAACATGAATGAACTGGATTTTTTTAGACTGAGATAAAGAATCGATTAGATCAAGGGTTTCCTTACCCATAATACCGAAAATATACTCGACTCCTTCATCCTCTAAGCACTGAACAAGTAGATCTGTTGCCTTTTTCATTATACTTCGCCTCTCTGCTTGCTATGTTTACCCTATGTTACCCATAAATGTTAAGCACCTATACGATACTAAAGGTGAATGGTGCAGGACAGTAAGCTTTACATATCTATCATAAAATACTACACTAACGTGGATAACAATTATCCGCGTTATAAACTTATGCTTGGATAATAAGTACATCGATCATGAACAATAAAGGAGGTGTTGATCATGCAGATGAAAACAGGAGTAGAACAATCGGTGTACGCCATCCTAATCCTTAGCATGCTGCCAGATAAAGCGGTTTTGCCTGGGGAGGCCATTAGTCAACAATTGGGAGCTTCACCCACGTACTTTCAGAAACTGCTAAGGAAGCTAGTTAGTGCGGATCTGATTTCTTCTGTGCCAGGGGTAAAAGGCGGATTTAAATTAAAGAAGAAGCCTGATGAAATTCGGATATACGATATATATGTTGCTATCGAAGGCCAGCAGACTCTTTATTCTTCATGTGGTGTTCTGCATGACATGCTTGACTTGACTGAAGAAAAAAGCTGCTGCTTGCTCACAGCGTTAATGGAAGAAGCAGAGTCATCCTGGAAGTCCGTATTAAAACGCGAAACGATCGCATCATTATATGAAGAAATAAAAGAAAGCTATCAGCCGAATATGCAGCTGACAGAGCAATGGATACAAGAAAAAATGGTTTTATAACATTCATGTGATAACGATATATGGCGTGTAGGGAGGATGTAATACATGAGACTAAGTATATTAGACCAAGCCCCTGTAACGAAAGGGAACACGGCAGCAGGTGCGATGAAAAAGGCTGAAGAATTAGCTGTTCTAGGAGATGAGTTAGGCTACCATCGTATGTGGATGGCAGAGCATCATGCAACAAATACCTTTGCAAGCTCAGCTCCCGAGGTAGCTGCAGGCTACTTAGCTGCAAAAACTAAAAACATTCGGCTCGGAACCGGAGGCGTCATGCTGATGCACTATTCCCCATTGAAGCTTGCGGAGGTATTTAAAACATTAAGTGCATTCGCACCAGGCCGCATTGATTTTGGTGTTGGGCGTGCTCCTGGGGGAGATAATTATTCGACCTATGCTTTATCGGAAGGACGCCAACCGATGTTTCACAATATGTATGAGAAATTCGATACAGCATTGCAGCTGATTAACGACGAAGTACCCGAGGATGACTTATATAAAAAATCAATCGCTACACCTGCTCAAGTCATATTACCAGAAGCCTGGCTGCTAGGATCAACGGGCAATAGTGCTGTTCAAGCTGGCAGAAGAGGTGTAGGCTACTCATTTGCACAGTTTTTCAATGGTGAAATGACGAAAGAAATTTTAGATGCATACAAGAAGAATTTTCAACCTTCAGCATTTATGGAGAAACCACAAATCAATGTTTCTTATATGGTGACTACAGCGGAAACAAAGGAAGAAGCGGAGTATGAAGCAAAGCCTCAGGATATATGGCGTTTACTGTTTATGAGAGGTCAGTTTGGTGCTACTTTGACACCTGAAGAAGCTCGAGATTATCCATTGACGGAGATGGATCGTATGATTATTAAAGAAAATCGTAAAATTCATCTAGTGGGCTCAGCCAAGGAAATTGCGACATTGCTACAAGAGGAGCAAGCTCATTATGGCTTTGATGAAGCAATGATTTGTAGTATTCCTCATACGCAAGAGAAGCGTTTAGACGTTTATCGATTGTTAGCACGGGAATTACTGTAGTCGATGTAGCCACAATAGATACAATGTCATATGTAATGAAGCAATGAGCTTTCAGTGACCCGATTTCCCCATAAACCTATGTCATCAAAATGATTCGGATGTCTCTCGAAACTTCCTGTAAGGTAGTTATAATAGACATCATGAGTACATAGATTCACATGGACTGGCATGTAAATCCAAAATGCATAGGGGGAAAGGGGAAATTCATTATGAGTTATGCTAGAAACTTCGTCATTTACCTATGGCTAGCATTGGCTTCTGCATTTGTTAGAAATATAGGCCTGTCTGACGGGCTTGCTGCAATATTTGGCTCCGTATTTCTTATGTTTATGAGCCTTGTGCTGCTCGGAGTTACGTTACTATACTTCATCCTTCGCCCATGGCTGAGGAGTAAAACAGCTGTTGAGCCATCGCTAAGCTTTTTGAAGCTTCGCAGGACGTTAAGATTTGTACCGGTTATTCCCACGGTCCTGTTCTTCTTGTTTACTTACAATACGGAATACGGGGACTATGTAAAGACATACCGAGACATGAATCCAACAGGGTCGGATCATTTTCTTGATTCATTAGGTAGTACATTAAGCTTGACGTTCGTGTTTTATGCTCTCTTTGAGCTGATCTTATTCACGCTTCTCTGGCAGAAACGAAAGGAGCAAGTAGTCTCGTGACTGTTCTAGAGATCGTGCTTGCGTATGTTGTACTACAAATTGTCATGGCGCTGCTAATGGCTGTTTTTCCAAGAGATGAAGTGATGAGAAATAAGACGGGCATATCCTCCTTCACAGAAAGGCCCAAGACGGTAGGAGATTATTTTTTTAACGGATTAGTCGTTCTTATTGCTGGCGGGGCACTTGCGATGGAGTACATCAATAAGAGGATCGTTAAGAGACCATGGTGGTGGCGGATTGGAACTCGGGTCATCGTACTCCTCGGTGTCATTGCGCTCATATTTATTAGTAGTGTGCTTATCTATATATTTAGTGAATAAAGAATCAACTTAGGCCATCCTGCAAAGGGTGGCCTAAAATCTGTTCCAAAAACTGGTTATATAAAAGGAAGCAAGGCATATGCTCCTAGTTAATTATTAAGATTGATAAACAAATCTCGACAAACCATGCTATAGTATGAAGTAAATAAACACTTTATTCGCATATTCAAGCAGGGGTGGATTAGAACTAACTGCACTGCTTACGGAATGACGACAACTAGAATTTCTTCACTGTACGATGGGAGGTCATCCAATTGAGTAATAGGCATAATTTGAACAGATCCTCTTTAACCGTAACCGCTTTCACGTTGATATTGATGCTGTTTTTTGTGAACTATCCCATCCCATTCCTATACGGCATTGAGCTGTATCTATTTACTGCTATTGCATGGTTTGTTTATTTCCGCTATTCACTAAACTATGCGTTGTTACTTATTATTTTTGCTGCCGCTTGTGGCATCTATATATGGAATCAATCGCCTCTGCTTGCGTTATATCCGCTCGAGATATTATTAGTCGGCTGGATTGCTAGGAGAAGTAAACGATCTGCAGTGTTGTGGGACGCTATCTATTGGCTGACGCTTGGATTATTATTTTTCTACCCAGCTTATCGATGGTTAACGGATTGGTCAGATTCCAATGGGATGACTTATTTCCTGTTCTCCGTAGCTAATGGGTTAATTAATATATTCTTTGGCAAGCTGGCTGCCGAATATTTGCCAGTAGGGGCATCGAAAACGAGGAAGAAATGGCGCATTGGTCAAATTACCTTTCATCTTTGCATGGTGCTGTTAATTGTTCCGACATTAATCTATCTGCTTGTCAGCGGATATTTTACTTATCAGCGGAGCTTGTCTGAGATTTCATCCAGGCTCGACACGATATACAGCCATGTCAATGAGAGATTGAATCATCTGACAGAGACAGAGCTTCGAGATCTTAAAGTAAGGTCGATGGTGCAGAAAGCATCGCTGCAGCATATGTTCTCTAACATTACGACAGGTACAGATGTGCAGATAACGCTCATCGATGACAATCATAACGTGGTCACTACGCTAGAACCCGCAATAGCTGACAACTTCGCTTATGAATGGAGTGCTGGTGGGATTGTTAAGCAAGTCACGGATTCATTATATTTGTGGCAGCCAGAGGAGATTCCTTCGTACAATAAAGTGTACAGATGGGCTAAAAGTGAGTTTGTCTCGGTGTATCACTTTGATCGTGTTCCCTATACGCTCGTTGTTAAGCAACCAGCTATAGGATTTCAACACAATATGTTCAATCTGTATGTCATAAGCGTGCTGCTCGTCGGCATGTCCACCTTAATAGCGGCTTTCGTTGCTTATCGGGTTATGAACCAATTATCGAGGTCGATCACTCAGCTTGGGAGCTTTACGACGGGTCTTCCTCGAAGAATTCGACTGCGAGAGACCATTACATGGGAAGAGAGCCCATTGCATGAAGTCAATATATTAAAAAATAACTTTGAAGATATGTCCAAGGAATTAGCCAGCATGTTCTGCGAGGTTAATAAAAGAGAAGACAAGCTGCGCGTTATGGCCCACTACGATACGTTAACCGGTCTAGGCAATCGATATTCCTTCGGGTTGTATCTTCCTTCACTTATCGAAGAAGCGAAGAAGGATCATACGAAAATTGCATGTTTATTCATCGATCTCGATCGATTCAAATTGATCAATGACAACTATGGACACGAGGCTGGAGATGCTGTGATAAAGGAAGTAGGGGCACGCTTAAAGGAATACAACACAGCTCAGACCAAGGCCTTCCGCTTGTCAGGAGATGAATTTGTCGTGGTGCTGCGAGAGCCTTTTCCTCGTGACTTAGTACAGTGGGCGCAAGATATTCAAGCAAGCCTAATAAACGACGTCATTATGTACCATGATCAGCCCATTCAAATCGAGCTAAGTGCTGGTATATCTATCTATCCTGATCACGGTCAAGATGCTCAAATTCTGCTGCGCAGCAGTGACCACGCGATGTATCAAGCCAAAGTAAGCGGGCGAAATCGTGTCAAGCTGAGCACAGGCGCAACGATGAATTTTCCGAAAGGAGGGGCGTAATAATGAAACCCAAATTACTGTTTGCCTTTAACCTCCTGCTGGGTTTCATGCTCTTGCTTTCGACATATATCTATGTGAGCTATGCAAAAAGCAATGAGTCTGGTGAAGTACATCTGCAAGACGAAGAATGGGTAACAGAGAATGCTGAACAAGAGGTTGTAATAACGATTTGGTCGCCAAAGCCTATACTGGATTACGAGATCCAAAGCTTCCAGGAGGCCAATCCGAACATTCGCATACAATTTACGAGCTTACAAGGTGAACCAAGACTATCTGAGCGTTATCTGAACGCACTGGCGGAAGGCACAGCACCTGATATTATGCTGCTTCCACAAGCGATGCTTGGATCGATAAACTCGGTAGATTTAATCGCGGATTTATCGCAGAGCCATCTCCCTCTTGACCGTTATCGCAAAATGATGGGTGAGCATCTGTGGGATATTCACCAGTCGCTGGATGGAGAGCACACAATTGCCTTGCCGTTTGAAGCTTATCCCTACGTGTTCTATTATCGCTACGATATACTAGAAGAAAAAGGTTATCCTGCTGAGCCCGATGCATTAGCGGCATACTTGCGTGAGCCTAAGCACTTGCTGCAGCTTGTCTCTGATCTGCAGCAGGATAGACAGTGGCTTCTTCAATGGGAAAATGATCTCATTACATTGTTAAATTACGGACAGTTTTTCTTTAATCGAGATATTGAATATGAACGTGACTCGGATAAGTATATGCAAGTGATCGACACAACCTTAAAGCTATTCGATCACGCAGCTAATATATCGGTTTGGAGTACATACGGACAGCAGATGCTACGTAACAACGAGCTAGTAGCCGTTTATATGCAATCGTTCGGAGAAAGCTCGATTGAAGAATGGGCGCCTGATCAAGCAGGCAAGTGGCGGGTGACAAGGCTGCCGCTCGGTATCGAAGCCGTGGACGTTAACACAAGCTTATCTATCGCGATAACCGAGCATAGTAAGCATAAAGCAGAGGCTGAGAAGTTCCTTGAACATGTTATGAACACCTCAACGGTATTTAATTGGATGGAGACAGCTCCAGCTAGCGAATTTCTTGGAGGACAGGATAGCGGCAGCTTATACTTGGATATCCTTAGAGGGAATAGATCGAGTGCAGTACCAACTCCGCTTGATTCCCGTCTTTTCGAGGTATGGTATTCATCTGTAGAGCAATCCAGACAAAGTCAATACACGACGGACGATACACTCAATGCGGCAACTCAGGATGTTATGGATATTACCTCCGTTGCACAAGAGCAGCTGCAATTATATATTCAGCGCGACCTCCAATAATTATTTCTTACTTACGTTCGTTTCTAGACCGGATGATGAGAGTTGATATGAGTGTTGAGTAGCTCTAAAAAGGAGTCTATATGACTGACAATCGAACACTGCATGTATTGAATGGCCAAGCCATGTATCATAAATATAAGGCAGTAAATTTTCTTAATGGCGAGCGAATGATTCCTTTTAAAGTCACCCGCACTTATCCGAGAAAGAGCTAGTCATGAAGCTCATGGCCGAATTCAGACATTACGGGCTAGGTGATACGCAATATTACGACATCATCAAAACTAATTGTCGCTAAGCAGTAATTGCAGAGCGAGCTGCGTGCTGAGCTTGTTCGCAGCATGAAAGAACGGACGCTATCTATACATAGCGTCCGTTCTATTGATTTAAAAGTCGATATGATCAGGGTCAGGACCAACACGAAGATTGTCGTTCAGCTGATCAATGCGAGCCATATCTTCTTTCGTTAACTCGAAATCAAATACCGATGAATTCTCGACAATACGGTGCTCTTTTGTTGATTTAGGTATTGTGATTACTCCGTTTTGTAAATCCCATCGAATAATAATTTGAGCAACGGTTTTATGATACGAGGCTGCAATTTCCTGAAGCACGGGGTTATCTAATAGTTGACCTTGCATCAATGGAGACCAAGCCTCTAACTGAATATTATGCTCCATGCAAAAAGCTTGCAGCTCCTTCTGAGTGAGTCGCGGGTGGTACTCCACTTGATTGATCATAGGCACAATCTCTGCGTCCTTCATGACATCTGTTAGATGATGGACTTGGAAGTTACTTACACCAATTGCTCTAACCTTTCCTTCCTTATAAAGGGTTTCTAATGCACGCCAAGCTTCCTTATACTTCCCTTCGACAGGCCAATGAATCAAATATAGATCTAAATAATCAAGCCCAAGCTTCTGTAAGCTCGTCTCATAGGCAGCAATGGTTGAATCATAGCCTAAATCAGCGTTCCAAACTTTAGAGGTAATAAACAAATCCTCTCTAGTCAGACCAGTTTCTTCAAGAGCTTCACGAATGGCTTGGCCTACACCTTCCTCGTTACCGTAAATAGAAGCTGTATCGATGCTGCGATAACCATGCTTAATCGCGAACTTCACCGCTTGAACAAGCTCGGGACCTTCCTCGACTTTGAATACACCAATGCCTAGCCAAGGCATCTGAACACCGTTTGATAATGTTGCTGTTGAACGTAAATGATTAATCATAGAATATAAACCTCCGTTTTTATGTGAATGTTATAAGCAAGCTGTAGTTACTGTAGTTGATATGTCCACCACATCCCCCCCCTTACAATGTCAGGCTTGAGCTCATATGCGCTTCACCTGCTTCAGCCTTCTGGTCTTTTCGTTCAAGCAAACGAGACCATCCCGTTAGCAGCACAGCGCTGAGAACCATGAGTGACCCTATCCAAGTGGTGTGAATCAGACCAATGGAGTCAGTCACGACACTGCCTAGGAAAGAACCAAGAGCAATTCCGGCGTTAAATGCTGCGATGTTCATCGCAGAAGCTACATCTACCGCAGAGGGAACGAACCGCTCTGCTAATAGGACAACATAAATTTGTAAGCCTGAAACGTTCATAAAAGCCATCAGCCCCATTAAGCCAACGCTAATTAATCCCGCAACCTTAAAAGGCAGTGTAAAGAACATCATAAACAGAATGATGGCTTGAACGATAAACATGTAATATAGTGCCTTCGCTGGATTACGGTTCGATAATTTACCACCCACCATATTTCCTAATGCAATAGCAATGCCATAGATAAGCAGGATGAGTGTGATGTGATCTTCATGTAAGCCGGTAACGGATTGCAGCAAAGGGGATAGATAAGTAAAAACGACAAATGTTCCCCCGTAGCCTAGTGCAGTAATGATAAAGACAAGCAATAATCGGACATTCGTAATTAGCTTAAGCTGATCTTTAATGGATGTTTGCTTTCCTTTCTGTAGATTCGATGGAACGAGTATGCTGTTTGCCAGCAATGCGATAAGGCCAATTGCTACAATAACGACAAAAGCAATTCTCCAGCCTAATTGCTGACCAATAAATGTTCCAAATGGAACTCCGGTTACTGTAGCGATGGTTAGCCCAGTAAACATCATAGAGATCGCACTGGCTCTTCGATCCTCCTGCACTAAGCTAGCCGCAATAGTGGAGCCAATGGACATGAAAACACCATGGGAAAAGGCAGAAATTATGCGAGCTGCAAGCAAAATCTCAATGCTTGTAGCCGTTGCAGCGATGCTATTCCCAACAATAAAAACAACCATGATCCACAGTAATAGTGACTTTCTGGACATCGATGAGGTTAACGATGTAAGAATTGGAGCCCCAAATGTTACGCCTAGTGCATATAAGGAAACCGTTAAGCCGGCTGTTGTAATAGAGACTTGTAAGTCTTGTGCTATTAAAGGTAATAGTCCAACACTTATAAATTCGGTTGTACCAATCGCAAAAGCACTTACTGCTAATGCCAGTAAGGCAAAAATGCTTCGTTTCTTGTCCAAAGACATCTTCTTTCCTCCTGAAGTATTGAAGTGAGTTCGTAACTTGTAATGACATGACAGCCTTGATAACTACTGTCATGTTCCGCCGGCAAATGCTATTATGTACGAAAGAGGTTTATTAGGAAAGTACGTACTTTTTTGTAATATAAGTACCAAAAAGTAATATAGGTACTTTTTAGTGCCTATAAGTGGAGGGTTTCAAATGCAGAGAAAAAAATACAACATATCGGTAGAAGCAACGCTCGAAGTGATCGGCGGAAAGTGGAAGTGTGTCATCCTATGCCATCTCACCCATGGAAAGAGAAGAACAAGTGAACTAAAGCGTCTTATGCCCAACATTACGCAGAAGATGCTCACCCAACAGCTGCGCGAATTAGAAGACGATGGCGTGATCAAACGAATCATCTATAACCAAGTTCCTCCAAAGGTGGAGTACGAGTTAAGTGAGTATGGCTGGAGTCTAAAAGAAATATTAGATTCACTTTGTGCTTGGGGAGAAAAACATATTATTAAGGTTTACGGCGATAAATTTGCTGTACTAGAAGAGAATATTCTAAATGAGTAACGGATCCGTAACGTCTGATCGCAGAAATAAATGATGCTGCACAATCTAAGGATCTCTACACCGACAAATACAGTGGCACTAGGAAGTATGTATCGATACTTTCTAGTGTTTTTTATTTATTGCTAAATAAAGGTTCTTGAATATAGGTAGGATCGAATGTATTATATTCATATCGAAAAACTTGGTATTAAGGAGGACATGCTATGTTACTAACAGGCATCATATGTGGTGTACTACTTGGATTTGTAATGCAGCGCGGTCGCTTCTGCTTAACCGGTGGTTTCCGCGATATGTATATAGCGAAAGATAATCGTATGTTTTATGCACTCCTCATTGCCATTGCCGTGCAGAGCGTCGGCGTGTTTGCATTAATTGGTGCGGGTGTATTTGAATATTCAGCAGGTCAATTGCCAATCCTTGCAGTTGTGATTGGATCGTTTATTTTTGGTATTGGCATTATATTATCAGGTGGATGTGCAACAGGAACCTGGTATCGTGCAGGTGAAGGGCTAATAGGAAGCTGGATTGCATTAGCGATGTACATGCTCATGTCAGCTATTATGAGAACAGGTCCGTTAGGAAGCTTTACAACGGCAGCGCGTGAGCCGGTCATTGGCACAGATTCCATAGCGGATACATTTGGAATTAACGTGTGGTTTTTAGTTGTTCCATTCGTTGCTTTAGTGGCGTTTATTGTTTACCGTGAGCTGAAAAAGCCAAAGGTGAAAATTCCGCAATTAAAGCCTAAGAAAACGGGATTAGCGCATATATTATTCGAAAAACGTTGGAACCCGTTCGTTACAGCGGTTCTCATTGGTTTAATTGCAACAGCAGCTTGGCCGCTAAGTGCAGCGACTGGTCGTGTGTTCGGATTAGGTATTACGGCACCATCAGCGAACATTCTGCAGTTTCTAGTATCGGGCGACATTGATTTCATCAATTGGGGCGTATTTCTAGTGCTTGGTATATTCTTAGGATCATTTTTCGGTGCAAAAATGAGCGGCGAATTCCGCTTACGTGTGCCTGACACAAAAACATGCGTACGCAGCGCATCAGGCGGTTTACTGATGGGCTTTGGTGCAAGCTTAGCCGGTGGATGCTCCATTGGTAATGGCTTAGTTATGACAGCAATGATGACTTGGTCCGGCTGGATCGCATTAGTGTTTATGATTTTAGGTACGTGGACAGCATCATATTTTGTATTTGTTCGTCCTGCAAAACAACGCGCTGCAGCATCGACAGCTGTAACAGCATAATATAAAGGAGAGAGTGGAAGATGAAAAAGACATTAGAGGTATTAGGCATGGTATGCCCATTCCCATTAATCGAAGCAAAGGAAGCGATGAAAGACTTAAGTTCAGGCGATGAGCTTGAAGTACAATTCGATTGCACACAAGGTACAGAATCCATTCCTCGCTGGGCAGCTGAAGAAGGTCATGAAGTCGTTGAGTATGAGCAATTAGGCGAAGCTGCTTGGACGATTACCGTAAAGAAAAAATAAGTTAAAACTCACCCGTAGTCATGCGGGTGAGTTTTTTATATGTTCGCGTTTGTACATATCATAATTTATTTAGCTTATTGCAGCTTAGGGTCGATTGACGACGCATGCTGGTTTGATTTTACTTCCTGAAAAAGAGTGCTTTGATCTGGAGTGGATTCAAATTTCAAGCCGAGGATGCGTTCCAAATCTCCTATAGTAACAGGCTTGGCATGTCTCATTAATTCATATCCAATTTGACCATTAGGCTCCAGTGTAACGGTGCTAACATCACTAATGCTACTTACGCCATTCTGTCTAAGTCGCATTTCTAGTTGATCGACAGTCATACGCATGCTCCGAAGATTATGTTGATTGATTTGTCCGTTTTCAATAAGGACTTTTGAGCGTCCACTCATAAGCTTTTCGAACCAATCATATTTAAGTTGTAAATATTCAATGATAATAAGTGAAATGATGAACATTGTCGCTGAGCCTACGGCTATCCACATCGCATGATTAGCTATTGGTTGAACAATTGTAGTTCCAATCGAAATCATGATAACGGTTGTAGCTACGCTCATTTGGGAAATAGACTTTCTCCCAGCGAAACGTAAAAGAATCATTCCTGCAAATACTATAAAAATAGACTTCCATATCCAAGCTAGTTCCATAGGTATACACCCCTTTAATAAGACTACTTGAATATGGTGGGGAATACTTCCTTAAATTATTCATCAGGAGTGCATTCTAAATAGAAAATATGGGACTTAAAGCGCGCTTAAGAAAAATATGGATAATTATTAATTTATATGGTAGTATACCAGTATATTTTGTCAAAATATGAAGGACTAAAGTATGAATAAATAGTGATAAAGTAGTGAAAAAGTCATTTGTTCTAGATAAGAAATAAAAATGTAATGATCAAAACAATTTTTGGGATAACCATTAGGAGGATACATTAGAGGTGGAATATGTAAAGAACCGTATCATGCTTATATTATCAATGATCGTACTTATTGTTACATTGCTTGTCCACTATTTACATCGTGTCGCTAATGTTTCTGTGTATTGGATGGATGCGCATGGCAGTCACGAAGCTGTACAATTAAGCTTCATAACGAATATATTTTTGATCGTCCCGATCTTAATATTTTTGGCAACGGTTATCGTATACAAGATAGATAAAGAGCACAGAGCAATCCCTCTATTGAATACGCTTACTCTAACATTTAGTAGTATGTCTATGATTGCTGGTGGGGAAGGAATGGTGGAGTATCACTTTTCAATTTTTATGGTTGTCGCGATTCTAGGGTACTATGAACGAATCCAGCTGATTACCGTGATGTCATCTATATTTGCCGTCCAGCATGTGGCAGGTTACTTTGTATTAACGGAGTATGTCTTTGGGGCAACAAGCTACCCATTTTCGATGCTTGTGCTACACGCGCTATTTTTAATTGGAACATCAGGAGCCATCTCTTGGCAGATTGTTCACAAGAGAAAGCTTGCTGCCGTATTAAACGAAAAAGACAGAAAGCAGCAAATCATCTCTGGCATTATCGAGAAGCTTTCAACTAGCTCGGAAAAGCTAATCGATGCTTCTACTCAATTGAATAATAACTACCAAGCGAGCAAATTAGCGATTGAGGGCATGGTTTTGAATATTCAAGAAATCTCAAACAGTGCCATGACTCAAAAACGACAAACAGAAGAAAGTACGACGGCTATCGAGGAAATTGCTAAAGGGATTCAAGAAATTTCCGAAACATCGAGGTCCGTGTCTGAGGTTTCTGTACAATCGGCCGATGCTGCAAGCGAAGGCCATGTCATGATACAAAAAACAACGGAGCAAATGCAGTTAATCCATAATAAGGTGAGCGAGACCTCAGACATTAACAAACAGCTTGATGCCCGTTCTCGAGAAATAGGCGACATCGTTGATTTAATTACGCAAATCGCCTCTCAAACGAATCTACTCGCGCTGAACGCAGCCATTGAGGCAGCGAGAGCTGGTGAGCATGGAAAAGGCTTCGGTGTCGTTGCGGGTGAAGTAAGGAAGTTGGCAGAACAATCGGTTGTTTCAGCCAATAAAATTTCAGATATTATTCAGTCCATTCAGCAGGATACCAACTCATCAGTCGTTTCGATGGAACAGGTTATACAAGAAGTGAAGTCGGGACTCGAACTGGTAGTGGAAACAGGTGAACGCTTTGGAAGCATTCATGCATCGATCAATACCGTAGCGGATCAAATTCAAAAGGTATCCGCATCAGCTGGTGAGGTTTCGGCTTCAACAGAAGAAGTGGCAGCCTCCTTCCATGAGGTTGAAAGCTATGCAAAAGCCACCTCTTTTGTTACACAGGATGTCGCTACTGCATCTGAAGGTCAATTGACAACAATTACTGAATTATCTACGGTTATGACTACTCTTAATGCAATTACATTGGAGCTACAAGACCAGATTCAAAAAATTGAAGATTTAAAATAATATTAGGCGAATGATTTTATTGTTAACTAAAATCATTCGCCTTTTTTATGCTTTTCCAAAGCCGTTGCCATGCAGCTTTATTACATTAGCTTTTTAATATTAAAGTTGTCATTTAACAATACCCAGTTTTGCGGATAAGGATAGCCTAGCGCCCAGTAGCTTATTCCACGAAGATTATATCTCTTAGCGAGGTCGAATTTGGCCTGTGCACTGCGTGCATCCTCAAACCATACCTCATGAGTTCTTCCTTGCTCATCCACATAACGGAAAAACGGAGATTGAGCTAGCTCATTGTATTGGATCGTTGCCCCATATTGCACAGCTCTTCTTATCGCTTCCTGAGGGCTGAAGGTTTCCGCTTCTTGGCCTTGAACATGTGGCAGCAGCCAGTCACGAGCATAAATTTGAAAGCCTAGATAGATCTTTTCTGGCGGCATAGTTGTTAACGCATATTGTATAACCTTTTCCATCTCATTGATAGGAGAGATTGCTTGAGGAGGACCTTTTCGATAGCCCCATTCATATGTCATAAGCACTACGAAATCAGCAATTCGACCGTGCGCTTCATAATCATGTGCCGTATATAAAAGTCCACCTTGCTCGGCACTCGTTTTAGGTGCTAGAGCAGTCGACACTAGATAACCTTTAGGGTGAAGACGATCTACAGCTAATTGAAGAAATTGAGTATAGTTTTCACGATCCTCAGGTAATACATTCTCAAAATCGATATTTAGAGCACGATATCCTTTCTCATCCATCACTTGCACGATATTGTTTATTAATCGCTCTTGGAGAGCTGGATTTGACAAGACCACATTAGCTAAATTTGATCCAGCTTCGGTTGAGGTGAAGTTTGTAATAGCCAGCATAGGTACAACAGCTTGAGAGCTTGCGGCAGCAATCATTTCACTGTCATCGAAAGGCTGTAATGTTCCATCCTCCTTAATCATATAAGCGAAAGGGCTAAAATAAGTAAGCAATGATCCAATGGCATTGAGCGTATTCACTGCATCTTCACTGGATTGATACGTATAAGCGTTGACCTCAATCGTTGGCTTAGGTCTTGGAATATTCAGAGTCATTCCAGCGAAAATCATACCAGGATTCGTAATTTGATTCTCTAGTGCAAGGGCTTGAACCGTTGTGTTATAGCGCAGGGCAATGCTATACAATGATTCACCTGGTTGAATCGTATGAACGATTGGTGGAATTCGTAGATGAGTTCCTGGGTAGATCAGATTAGGATTCGTAAGTGGGTTGGCTTGCAGAAGCGATTGTAAGCTGATTCCATATTGTAAGGCAATCGACCACAAGCTTTCCCCAGATCTAACGATATGCGAAGTCGTTGATGTTGGAATGATCAAAGATTGTCCAACTAGTAATTGATCTGGATATTGTAATCCATTTAATTGTACAACTTCATTTATGTTAACTTGATAGCTGTTAGCTATGTTCCATAGCGTGTCACCAGCCTTGACTACATAGATAAGCAATCGGGACTCCCCCTAAGCGATAAGTTGTTGCTACATGTTATGCTAAAAAACCAAAAGTGTGTATATGCCTATTGCGTTGTAGGGAGTAGGTAGAATTGGTATGTATTGTGGTGCGTAATGATGGTTCAACGATTGTGGATATATACTGGAGCAATTTGGTTGATAAGTATGCAATTATAGTAGAAAAACGTGCAATTGTAGTGAAAAAGTATGATGGGCATTCGATGTATACTGTAAACACCACGCAAGCTAATAACGCTTACAAACTTAATGGCTAACTATACTGAAAACGGTTAAAAAGGGGAGAGCATCATGAGAAAGTTCGGAGTCAGAGACCAAGTTGGATATGCACTCGGAGATATCGGAGGCAGTTTCGTTAACATATTCATTAGTACCTTCTTTATTGTATTCTGTACCTATGTATTAGGTGTAAGCCCTTACTTTATGGGGACAATGTTCTTAGTTGGAAAAGTATTTGATGCGATCATCACTGCGATTATGGGTATTGTCACTGACCGCTTTAGAATTGGTAAAAGCGGAGATAAATTTTTACCTTGGATCAGCTTTTCTAAATGGCTACTAGCAGCATCTTGTATATTATCCTTTATTGACGTATCTAGCTGGCAGTCTACAGCTATTCACATTTGGGTAGTTGCTGTGTATTTGTTTTTCTGTGTCGCTTATACAGCAGATGCTATACCTTATGGTTCATTAGCGTCCGTCATTACGAATGATCCTGTTGAACGTACAAAGCTATCACGTGCCCGTTCCATCGGTGGGATGATTGTAAGCGTTGGCTTTTTATCGTTTGTGCCAATGTTCATCTACGACAAAGCTGGCAATATCGTGCCAGAGGCATTCTTCTATATCGCTATTTTATTCAGTATTTTATCGCTGCTGTGCTACACAGGGCTCGTAAAATTAACGACGGAGCGCATTCGTGATGAAAAGCCTGCTGGTGCTAAGTCTGAATATGATTTCAAGCAAGCATTCAAATTAGCATTCTCCAACAGACCATTGCTTGGGATGATGGTTGCCACACTCGGTTCGACTTTAATTATCGCTGGAGCTAATACGCTAGCTGCCTATGTGTTCGCTGAGTATTACAACATGCCAAGCGCATTTGCGATCAATTCATTCATTAGCATGGGAATTACTTTTGCATTATTTTTAGTCATTCCAAAGCTTGTCGCGAAATTTAATAAGCGCTATTTGATTATTGCTACATCTGCATTTAGTTTAGTTGCAACAGCTTTAATGACATTTGTTACGTTTGAAAATGTATATGTATTTGCTGCATTATACAATATCGCTACTTTTGGTTCATTCGTGTTCATTATGCTCGTATGGGCATTAGTAACAGACTGTATCGATTATACTGAGTATAAAACAGGTCAGAAAATTGAAGGAACGTTATACTCACTCTATTCCTTTGGTCGTAAAGTCGGAATGGGATTGGGCGCGGCAGTGGGGAGCTACTCCTTAGGCTGGGTTGGCTTTGTGTCAGGAGCGAAATCTCAAACCCAAGAGGTTGCTGAAGGGATATTGAAAATGTTCACTGCTCTACCGGTGTTCGCATTTGTGCTTATCCTTATCGGTGTCGGATTAATCTATAACTTAAATGCAAAGAAAACGAATGAAATGTATGCCGCATTAAAGAACAGCAGAGCATCATAGAAAGATAAGCAAGATAACAAGTATAAAGTCGTGTGATTCATATCGAATCATACGGCTTTTTTATTCATAAATTGCGCTAACAGTAAGGAGAGGTTACTACGGCTCCCTACTACTTCTCTTATTTGGTAAACGCATGACAAAATCGATATAATAAATCTACATTGCAGAGCTTACATAGTTTTTTACAAAAAAGTACAGAAAAAAATGCTTGTCTTTACGAGAAAAATTTTGCTATAGTAACTAACAGACTGGTTGGTCTGGTGAAAGGAAAATGGTATGGATACAAAAACTTATATTATTGAAACGGCTACGTCACTGTTTCAGAAAAAAGGATATATGACGGTTGGACTCACCGAATTGTTGCAGGCCTGCGATATATCAAAGGGTGCATTCTATCATCATTTTCCTTTAGGAAAAGAGCAGCTGCTAATCACATGCTTAGAAGCGTTAAATGATATGATTTCACAGGATATGCAAAGTATCTTTGACACTTACGACACAACCCGCGAAGCACTATTAGCAGTGCTTGATAAGCTCATTGATGCTTATGATACGGAGGGTACGATCGTTGGCTACACCTTTACAAGCATAGTGAGTGAGATGGGCTCGTTAAGCGAAAATGTACGTATAGCCTGTGAGCGTGTGTATGAGCGTATTGAGCAAATGATCGCTCATAAGCTTGAACAGGATGGGCTAGCCGCTGATGAGATTAGGCAGCGAGCGCTGCTAATAACCGCAACGATCGAAGGTGGTATTGTGCTTTCCTTAACGAAGAAGACGAGTAGGCCACTTCATATTATTTCACAGCAACTAGGTCAAATCATATAAACAGAATAGAGGTAACACATGCAAGCTCATACACAAGTGAAAAGTCCCAAATTAATGGCATTTGTTTTAATGTTTAGCTCATTTATCGGTTTGTTCGGTGAAACGGCGCTAAATATGGCATTAACGGATATTATGGATGACTTCTCGGTCTTCCCGAGCACGGCTCAGTGGTTAACAACTGCTTACCTGCTCGTATTAGCGATCCTCGTACCACTATCGTCTTACTTAGTACGTTGGTTTACGACACGTCAGCTTATCGTTAGTGCGTTAATCATATCTACGATTGGCTCATTAATGGGAGCACTATCACCTAACTTTACCGTTTTATTGTTAGGCCGTATGGTACAAGCCATCGGCACAGGAATCTTTCTTCCTTTGATGTTTAGTGTCGTTCTTTTAATTTTCCCAATTCAAAAGCGCGGTGCGGTTATGGGGATCGTTGGTCTTGTATTAACAGCAGGCCCTGCACTTGGTCCTTCGATTTCAGGTTTAATTATAAGCTCTTCGAGCTGGCACTATATTTTCTGGATTATGATCGTGCTTTATCTAGCAATCCTAGTCATTGGCTACTCTAAATTAGATAACGTATCCTCGATTACTAAGCCTAAAATTGATATTTTGTCCTTACTATGCTCTTCGATCGGATTTGGTGGTATCGTATATGCACTAGCGACAATGGCAGAGGTTTCAATTACAGAACCTAAAGTATGGGTACCATTGGTTGTAGGAATCATTGCATTGTTATTATTCGGGGTGCGACAATTGAAAATGGCTGAGCCAATGATTAATTTAACGGTATTT
Organism: Paenibacillus sp. FSL W7-1287; assembly: GCF_038004245.1. NCBI lineage: Bacteria > Bacillati > Bacillota > Bacilli > Caryophanales > Paenibacillaceae > Paenibacillus > Paenibacillus sp. FSL W7-1287. Next base: position 665,241 of record NZ_JBBORD010000001.1, read on the forward strand.
AAATTTCCAATGTTCTCATTAGGTATCATTATGATGTTTGCAACGATGTTTATCATCTTATCCGTTGCGATTCTTACACCACTTTATCTAAAGAGCGTACTGGCTTACACCGCAATCAGTGCTGGTCTTCTAATGCTGCCAGGTAACGTGCTGAATATCGTTATGTCACCTGTTGTAGGTACCAGCTTCGATAAGGTAGGGGCTAAGATATATACGAGAATCGGCTTTTTGCTCATTACGATTGCAGCAATCCTATTTATCTTAACGATCTCAGCAATAACACCAGTCTGGCAAATCGTTGGTTTACTATGTATTTTCTTTGTCGGTGTATCAATGACGATTATGCCTGCTCAGACGAATGCGATGAATGCACTGCCAGCTCATCTATATGCTGACGGTTCAGCTGCTTTGAACACCTTAACGCAAGTTGCGGGTGCTGCTGGTACTGCAGTAGCGATTACTGTATTTACAGCAGGACAGAAACAATATTTTGCAACAAATGGGGCTGAACAGCCGCTTGAAGCTTTAGCATATGGTGTCAACCATGCGTTTATCCCCGTGCTCATTGTTGCAATTGTCGGATTAGTGACCTCGCTATTTATTAAAAATAGTCGTTCTGCTCGTTAACGACACAAAAGAGCTGCCCTCTGGCAGCTCTTTTGTGTATCTATTAGATTAGCGCGTAATGTGTATTTAGCATTTAAGGCTTTGCTCTTGTATCATGCATCCATCACGGCCGGCAACCATCGTTTGGTTTCTTCCTGATTTTTTCGCGCGATATAGAGCCTCGTCGGCTTGATGGAATAGCTCTTCCTTACTCATTCCTGGAAGCAGCTTCTGTATCCCGATGCTGATCGTTACAGACTCTCCGCCTAGATGATCCAGCTTATGCTGAGCAATCGATTGCCGAAGCTGTTCAAGCTGCTCAATTACATGCTCAGTACGTTTATCGGTACATACGACAGCGAACTCCTCTCCACCGTACCTTGCTACAAAGTCACTTGGGTCCATTGCAAGACTTAATTGTCTAGCGACAAACTTGATGACAACGTCTCCTACAGCATGTCCATACGTATCGTTCACCCTTTTGAAATGATCAATATCTAAAATAGCGAGATGAGTCGGATCCGCATAGTTGTCAGGCGTTTCGATCACCTTTACGAGATGTTCGTGAAAGGAACGATGATTGTATAAACCAGTTGCAGAATCCACTCGGTTTAATTGCTCCATCAGTTCATTTTTTGTTTGAAGATCTTGCTTTTCTTGTGTGACCTTAATGAGTTGTTCGAATAGAGCAAAGGCATGCTTACGTAAGCTGTTAATAATTAAAGTGGTCGCTGATAGAAGTGCTAGCAGCATAATCAAATTACTGGAGCTGAGTCCAGCTCTAATGCCAGGTAATGTAAACAAAATAACAGCTACAGTCAGTAAAGATTGAACTAATGCAAATATAATTAAGCGCTTACTATAAAAGTAAAGGGATAGTAAAATTGGAATGATCAAGCTGTAAATGACAATAGGTAAATTATACAGTGAAAAAATAATGATACAGATAAACAGATTAATGCCAGTAATCAGTATATATTTTGAGAAGGGTTGCACTCTCCGAAACACCCACCCCATTGTAGCGTTTAATGCAATCATTTTTATTGCAGGCAAAGCAATGGCATTCCAAAAAAATAACGTTCGATCATAATCGGTAAAGGATAATTCGATGCTTGTACCGATTACATAAATGACAGTAATTGCCCAGCAGCTTCTTATAATATCTCTATACAGGCTTCGGGTATTCATATGTTGTAGATTCATAAAACCAGCCCACCTTCGTTGTCCGTTCTAGGAGAAGCTTTAATGTAGGGTCATAATAATTAATGCTCCATTCTAAGCTTGTAGGTTGTCTTTATTCTATCACGTAACGAACCATTTTGGTCTAGCTTATTGACGAGAATTAAACTGTTCGCCCGGGAGCATACTTTTTATTAAACACTGAAGATGAGATGAACAGCAAGTACAACATGATAAACAAACACAGCTTCGTCAACATCCCAATCTGTATTTGTTGCATCGTTACTTACTAAGTAGTCACACGATCAATGCAGTAAAACTTCGATGGAGGATGGACGAGTGATGGAGACAAGCACAACCTATAAAGGTACCAACAAATTAATAACGGGAATTGTATTCGGGGTAATCACCTTCTGGCTTTTCGCTCAGGCAATGGTCAATGTAGTTCCCGCTGTTCAGTCTGATCTAGGAATTACGTACGGAACACTAAATATTGCGATTAGTCTAACAGCGTTATTCTCTGGTCTATTTATCGTAGCGGCTGGTGGAATCGCAGATAAAATTGGACGTAAAAAAATTACGTATGTTGGATTAGTGTTAAGTGTAATTGGCTCGTTATGTCTTGTTTTTGCTCAAGGAGCGACCTTGTTAATCATTGGACGTGTCATTCAAGGTATCTCTGCTGCTTGTATTATGCCAGCAACGATTGCACTAATGAAGGCTTACTTTGAGGGGAAGGAACGACAGCGTGCCCTTAGCTACTGGTCTATTGGATCTTGGGGCGGTTCAGGCGTCTGCTCATTTGCCGGAGGTGCCATCGCTACGTATTTGGGCTGGAAATGGATATTTATATTTTCGATTGTATTTGCCTTGCTTGCTATGTGGCTCATTAAAGACACGCCAGAGAGTAAAGTCGAAGGAAACGGAGCCTTCAAATTCGATTACAGTGGCTTAGCTATATTTGCCGTCACAATGATTGCCTTAAACGTAGTCATTACGTTCGGTTCAGATCTCGGTTGGACAAGTCCAATTACGATAATTTTAGCCATTGTGACAATTGTAGGAGCGATTGTTTTCTTCCGAGTCGAAAAAGGAAAAAAGATTGCGCTTATTGACTTCAACCTATTCAAAAACAAGCCTTATGCTGGTGCAACCTATTCCAACTTTTTGTTAAATGCGATCGCTGGTACACTCGTTGTTGCGAATACGTATGTTCAAGTAGGCAGAGGCTTTACTGCTTTTCAGTCGGGAATGCTATCGATTGGCTACTTGGTTGTTGTCCGTGCTATGATCCGTGTAGGGGAGAAGATCCTACAAAGAGTTGGGGCGAAAGCACCTATGGTATGGGGGACCATTATTACGACGGTCGGTGTTGGGCTAATGGGGTTAACCTTCCTGCCTGGTTTCTCTTACACTATTGCCGTATTCGTTGGCTTTGTTCTGTTTGGTCTTGGGCTCGGCATCTATGCAACACCGTCTACAGACACCTCTGTCTCCAATGCACCATCGAATAAGGTCGGAGAGGCTGCAGGGGTTTACAAGATGGCGAGCTCACTAGGCAGTGCAATCGGTGTAGCCATTTCAGCTACGGTGTATAGCTCAGTGGCCGCGGCAGGAAGTGTTGAGATGGCTGCATCTGTAGGAATCATTGTCAACGTAGTGTTTGGAATTTTGTCACTAATTTCGATTATGATTATGGTACCTCATGATGCCGGCAAACCAGCTGAAGCTAGCGCTAGAAGAACATTTCGAATGCCAAAAAAGGCAACAAATTAGCACTAATATAAGGCTGCTGCAAGATGTGCCTAGGAAAGAACCGCTTGGTGTTTCGTCATAAAGGAGATAGAAGAACATGAAGAATGAATTAATGAGCATGCTAGAAGCGCGCAAGGATGAGATGACATCGATTCGCCGACATTTGCATGAAAATCCGGAGGTCTCATTCAAGGAAGAAAAAACGGCGCAGTATATCGCTGACTTTTATAAAGGAAAAGCTGTTGAGATTCATACGAATGTTGGTAATGGCTACGGAATTGTCGTAACGATAAAGGGTGGAAAGCCGGGGAAAACGATAGGCCTACGCGCAGATTTTGATGCGCTCCCTATTCAAGAGGAAGCAGATGTATCATTCAAATCAAAGAACGAGGGTGTCATGCATGCATGTGGTCATGATGGACACACCGCGTATCTATTAGTATTGGCGGATTGCTTAATTCAACTAAAGGATGCTATTTCAGGCACAATTAAAATCATTCACCAGCATGCAGAAGAGGTTCCGCCTGGAGGAGCGAAAAGCATTGTCGAGTCAGGCTTAATTGATGATTTGGACGCTGTTTTTGGCATCCATTTACTGCCGATGGGTCCAGCAGGAACGGTTGGATATCATGCAGGTTATTCCTTCAACGGACGGGCATACATGAAGCTTATTGTACAAGGAAGAGGAGGTCATGGATCCTCCCCTCATCTGGCGAATGATGCCATCGTCGCTGCCTCGCACTTTGTTGTTGCAGCACAAACGATTATAAGCCGCAGGTTAAACCCCTTCGATATTGGTGTTATAACGATCGGATCCTTTGACGGCAAAGGGACATTCAACGTAATCAAGGATAGTGTAGAGCTTGAAGGCGATATTCGATATATGACGAACGAAACGAAGGAGATCATTGCGAAGGAAGTTCGGCGGATCGCCAAAGGAATCGAAGAGCAGTTCGATGTTACCTGTGAACTGACCTATACACCTGATTATCCACCTCTATATAATGATCCGGAGCTTACAGCTAAGGTAGCAGAGAGCTTGCGAAGCATGAATGATCAAGATATAAAAGAAGTTAAAGAATTTCCGGCCTTATCTCCTTCGGAGGACTTTGCTTACTACGCTGAAAAGTTTCCAGCCTGCTTCTTTTACATTGCATGCTCCCCTAAAGGGGTGGACAAGCCTTATTTCAACCATCACCCAAAATTCGATATTGATGAGGATGCACTGCTTGTAGCAGCTAAAGCAGTAGGTCAGGTGGTATGTGATTACTACAAGTGAAGTTAATTCCTGAATATGACATTTTCTTTCATTGACCTCAGCATTACCGTCAGTTTATACTTGTTGTGTTTATGTTCAGATACCTGTGAGCAGCAATACTTGAGGCTGGGACAAAACTAGCTTCTCATAAACGCAAAAGGATGAAATCGATTCAGATTTCATCCTTTTGCGTATTTACTTGTTATTTCGAGGTGAAAACTTACGTCCTCACCGCATATTTTCGTAAGTTTACAGCCATTAATGCTAAACCGATGTCATGTTCAGCTTTAGATTTCCCTCGAAGCATAAAGCGAGTGAAACCTAAATTAGCCTTCAAGAAGGCAAAAACTGGCTCTACGTCAATTTTTCGTTGGCGGTAGAGCTTGTTTGTTTTGTCTTCTGAAAGCTTCTCTCTCACATAGGCTTTTTGCTGCTCCCATGTTTCATTGATCATGAGCGTACGATTCGCTTCTTGCGCCTTGGTGCAGGTAGAACGGAATGGACAACCGGTACAATCCTCGCACTCATACAACTTGAATTGACGTGTAAAGCCCGATCGATCTCTTCGTGTCACCTTGCGTTGAAACCATAGTTTCTTTTCATTCGGGCATAGATAGACATCTTGCTCTGCATCGTACTCCCAGTTACTCGTTTGGAAAGGGTCTGTCTTGAATCTTCTTTTTTGCTCGTTCAAGTAATGAGCATACGTGAGCAGAGGTGTACGGTTGATCTTCGTTAAAATATGATCATAATTTTGTTCACTGCCATAGCCTGCATCCGCAACAATATGTTGAGGTAATTCAAAGTATTCTTCTTCAATGGTATGTAGGAATGGAATCAACGTTTTTGTATCGGTTGGGTTAGGGAAAATGCCATAGGCCAACGTGTATTGCCCTTCGGTTGCAATTTGGACGTTGTAACCAGGCTTGAGTTGTCCGTTTTTCATGTAGTCGTCTTTCATACGCATGAAGGTGGCATCATGATCTGTTTTAGAATAGCTGTTGCGTGCACCTAAAATGTCTAGATCCTTTTCATATTTTTGTTTGCGTCCAATCCATTCTCGAACCTGCTTGACCATTTGCTTAGGTGTTTTGCGTTGACGGCGTAGCTGCTTACGCTCAGCGACGTCCTCTGTATGAGCAATAGCTTGTGTATAGTCCTCTACAACTTCCTCGAGTTTTTCTGCGATTTCATGCAGTTGTTCATTGGAAAGCTGCCCATCCTGTTCACTTGCTATTTCAGGAATAATTTTGTTGTTTAGCAATTCGTTGTAGAGCTGATTCGATTGTTCAATGAGTCTACGGTGATGCTTTTCGATGGCTTTTTTCCAGACGAATGTAAACTTATTCGCATTGGCTTCGATCTTTGTACCGTCAATAAAAATAGCCTCCTGATCAATGAGCCTTTCTTCAACTAATTGACAACGAAACTGAATAAAACATTGACGGATAAGAGTTTTCATTTCAGGATGAATACGAAAACGATTAATGGTGCGGTAGCTAGGCTCATATCCTTGGGCTAACCACATCATACGAATGCTGTCCTTCGTTAATGCTTCGATTTTTCGACCTGAAAAAGCAGACTGAGTATAGCCGCATAAAATAAGTTTGAGCATCATACGTGGATGATAAGCTGGACAACCTGAATGACGAAGAAATGAAGCAAAGGCTTCATCTGGAATAGTTTCTACAAGATGATGGATATGAAACGCAATGTCGTTTTCTTGTAATTTAACTTCTAAATCTAGAGGCAAAACTAATTGATTCATGTTATAATCTTTAAACATAAGGAACACCTTTCCTGTTGGATTTGTTTTGTGGTGATTCAATTTTAACAGATGGTGTTCTTTTTGTATTTAAAAAAATTAAAGCCGTTGAAATTTTACTCGTCGTAAAATTTCAACGGCTTTCTTTGTTTGTTAGGGCTGGGTTTTGTCCCAGCCTCATTACTTTTTTACAGCAAGAATTACATAAAATTGAAGGAAGGTAAATGAAATGAAATGGATACGTTTGAAAAGCTTGCGATCAAAAATGCTGCTTAGCTTTTCAATAATTATTGTTTTGGTTGTTATTTTTGGCATTTATACGTTTTCGGTCATTGTAAAAAGTAACGAGGAAGCTGAAAATATATTAGAAAAAGAATTGCCGCTATTAATGGCGAATGAAGGTATGCAACTTACTATTGCAACGCGAATATCTACAGCTCGCGCTTACTTATTATATGGTGGAGACTATCGCGAACGATTTGACAGCTATACGGAAGAGGGAAAAGGCTACGAGGAAATCGCTAGAGGAATTGGTGTTTCTGAAGAGTTCAACAAGCTAATTGAACAGACGGTTGCGTGGCAAACCTACGTTACAGAGCATGTATTTAATGAGTATGAAAAAGGGAATGTGGAGTTAGCTCGAAAAAATCTAGCAGATAAAGATCCGATGATTCGCCAGCTTATAGGAGGCTATCAAGAGCTTGCAACGGAAAAGAGAGCTTCCATTATGGAAATTCAGCGTACGATTGTGGAGAATGGTCAGAAAACAGCCGTTGTTGCGGTAACCTTCACAACGCTAGTTATCTTTCTAAGTATAGCAATTGCAATCGTTAGCTCAAGACTTATTACAACGCCTATCATTAAAGTTATGCATCGTATGAAGCTGATAGCTAGTGGCGATTTAACGCAGAAAGCACTTAGTACAACATCTAACGATGAAGTAGGACAGCTTGTAGATGCAACGAATCAGATGAGCAGTAGTCTACATCATCTATTAAGCGAAATAAACAGTGTATCTGGTTCGATAACATCCCAAAGTGAAGAGTTAACACAATCGGCAGCTGACATTAGTTTAGGTTCTGAACAAATTGCCAGTACGATGCAAGAGCTGGCCGTTGGCACAGAATCACAAGCCTCCAATGCAAGCCAATTAGCATCCGTTGCGGGTACATACGCAACAAGGATTCAAGAAGTGAATACAAGCAGCGGCCGTATGGAGCAATCTTCTAATGAAGTGCTTGAGATGACTCGCAAGGGAGGTCAGTACATGGAGACCTCTAGCAAGCAGATGAAAAAAATAAACCGAATTGTACGAGATGCCGTTCAGAAGGTGCAGGGCTTAGATAAAAATTCACAGGAGATTTCTGGCATAGTATCAGTTATACATGATATCGCTAGCCAAACGAACCTGCTTGCCTTGAATGCAGCAATAGAGGTTGCAAGAGCAGGCGAGCATGGAAGAGGCTTTGCTATCGTTGCTGATGAGGTAAGAAAGCTGTCAGAGCAGGTATCTGCTTCAATAGAGGACATTACAACAATCGTTCAAAGTATAAAGGATGAGTCTAGTATCGTGACGGGATCACTAAAAGATGGCTATAAGGAAGTTATGCAAGGAACGATACAAATTCAATCTACGCAAGAAACGTTTTATGAGATAAGCTCAGCTGTAACCGGAATGACAGACAGTATTCGAGCTACCTCAGAGAGTCTATCACTTATCGCTGCAAAAAGTGAAACTATGAATGAATCGATCTCAGAAATTGCAGCTATCTCTGAGGAATCGGCTGCTGGGGTTGAACAAACAAGTTCATCATCTCAGCAAATTAGCAGCTCTATTGATGAAGTCGCTAATCGTTCAGCTCAGCTTGCTAAGCTGGCAGACCAGCTGGATGAGTTAGTTAATCAGTTCAAGCTTTAATAGGTGCAGTGAACATAGCAATAAAAAATGCAGACCCATCGGTATGATGTGGTCTGCATTTTTATAGTCTTTTGCTACACTCTAGCAAAATGTGTATTTAGCTTACCTATGCTGCCTTCTCTTGTAGAGTATATTCGAGCCCAGCTCATTCCATACAATTGCGGCAAGTATAACGGCTGTACCGATCCACTGAAGCGGGGTTACCGTTTCAGATAGGATGATGCTGGCCGACAATATGGCGATCGGCAGCTCGATCGACGTTAATATGTTCGCGATTCCTCCTGGCACGAGAGGAGCACCAATAGCAAAGCATAGTGGAGGCAGTACAGCACCAAACAATGAAACGCCAAGCGCAGTCGTCAATAAATCTCCCTCAAGAGGAAAGATAAAAGGAATGTCACGCATAAAGAGAATAAGCACTAATATGAGTGAGCCGCTAACCATAAAGGAGCTACGTGTCCACGCATCCACCGTAACGGCAACCTTTCCACTGAAAAATATAAAGCCTGCATACGTCATCGCTGACAAGATCCCGAATACAAACCCTCTAATCGGTAGATTCTGAACATCTCCGTTCAATATATTCGATGCAAGAAATACCCCGATTAATATAAAGAATATCGACAATATCGTAACTGGCGATGGTTTAATTTTACTAAACACCCATTCTAATAGGATACCAATCCACACAAACTGGAACATTAATATAATCGATACGGAAGCGGGTAAATATTGCATGGAGCCATAATAAAATATACTGGTTAACCCAATAAAGCATCCAGTCATCATCATTTGCAGAATGCTCTTAAACGTCAGCCCTTGAAAGCTAGATCGTTTAATGAGCGTGATGGACCATAGAATACATGCGGAAATAATCATCTGAACAATATTAATTTGACCAAGGGAGTAGCCATAGCTAAACCCTAATTTAGCAAAGATCGGTGTAAAACCGAAAAATGAAGCGCCAATTAGTATGAAAACTATACCTTTGTTGAACCTCAAGATAAACCCTCCTGCTGCTGAAACTAGCTGTCATATTACTCGAATCCAATTAGCATTATTCTACTAATAATTTCGCATTTAATAAAGGAATGGTCTTTGGTAAATCGATTACTGCGACTTGACAGCTGAAGCGCCTTGACCATTCAATAATTTCATGATATAATAAATTTTTACTGTTATATATATCCTTTCAAGTTTTAGTAGTGCTTAGCATACATAAAACGGGATATTAATATGAAAATTGATGAATTTAATATGTGAATATGCGGCTGTGGAACATATCAACTACTTGTATATGAGATAAACGTAAATTTGAATATGACAATATAAGCTTATCAAATAATAGATTTTTATGTTAATGAGGTTTATTGAATATCACGACCAATAAACTAGGGAATACGGATGTATCTAACAGATCAAGGCAGAATGGAATTGTTGAATCTTTTTTAGGTGAAGGATACGCTCTCACTTGAGAGATGAATGAACAATTTGCCGTAGTACAGATCTGTAAGTGGAGCCACTATAGAGTGGTGACTGTTTCGAGAGGTAGGGCGAAACCGAAGGACTTCTTTGCCTTAACAATTGCAAAGCCATAACCATGTGTTGCCATGGTTATGGCTTTTTTTATTTTCCTTTTAAGTGGGGATAGGTAAGCAGCAAGCCAAGCGCATAGAGTACGATTAAAAAGTACACAGGCAGCAGATGTATAAATGTAGTATAGCCGATATAGAAGTGTGTACCGATTCCCGCGATAAATGCAGGCAATGCACCAACAGCAAGCGTATTCCATACCCAGCGTTCTCCTTGTCTGAAGCCCCATAGGGAAAGCATAAGGACAAGCATACCTACACTAACTAAGGCACTCCCAAACCCTGCTCGATCATGTGCGATCACGGGTATAAGCTTACTGTTTATACTGTCCAGCATCTCAGGGGACATACAGAGGTAGCTAATGTCGGTAGATACAAATACACGGGAGACGCCTATCGTAGAGATAACGATGCCTCCGATTAAAATAGCAAAGCCGAGCATAACGAACATAAGCTGGCCATAATTGGCAAGCTGCCACGCTCGATCATTGTGTCCATGCTTAGAACAAGGTACAGCAAGTGCTGTCTTTCCTTCTTTATAGCTTGCATAGTAAAACGGCAATAAAATAAGCCATAACAGACCGTGGAGCCAATCAAAGTATCCGTAGCCTATAAATAATAGAATACCTAAAAAACCGATGATTGCGGCGCTATGAAAGGCTATCCTCGCCCAGTGCATGCCACGCCTCAGCCCGTGTCGTGCCAGCTGAATGTACAATATGCCACCAGAGATCATCGTTCCGGCAAGTGCCATCCTATCGTGAGACATAAAGGATAGAATACGCGGATTGAGTTGCAGAAGATCAGCTCTTGTTAGTCCTATAAATGCTTCATCGTAAGGAAGAATAATGCTTGTAAATGCAAAATATAAGGCGATCATTCCCCCGATGAGGATAGATAAGCCGAAAAGCAGTGACCAATGCCAGCCTGCTTGCTTCGTGGAGGAGGTTACATTAGCCTCATCGTACATAAGTCTTTCGTGGATTCGCTTCGGTAAGCCAGGTCCTGCATGCACATAGCCTTCGGTTAGCATAATAAGGTCTGCACCAGCTGCAATGAGCCCATAGGCATCATCTGGTGTTGCTACACCACCTGAGGTTATAATGATCAGCTCAGGGTGTTCGGTTTTAAGTTTTTTAATCGTTGTTATGAAGTACTCCAGAGTGTGCTTCGCCTCTTGCCACGAGTGCTCTAACCTCTGCTTAGGCGGTTGTAATACGACTCCTGCCACATTTCTTTGCGTAGTTAGCTGAATAAGCTCAGGAGCAATAGCTTCTTCCGCGGAGCATGCTAGTAAGACTGGGCATGCAGGCAGCTCGACATTACTGAATTCAGAGAGCTGTTGACTGGATATAATAAAAGCATCGACATAGGGTGTTAGATGCTGAGTAATCGTGAGATATTCTGTACGTGTTATATGAGGATCGATGCTTGCGATAATTGGAATATGAGATGGGAGCGCCGTCAGCTTGTTCAGGGCGTGCTTAAGCTGAAGCTTTTCTTGCTGCTGTGCATATGCGACATGGTTGTTATGCATGGTGGGAGCATTCTGCAACTGCGGCTCACGCAATACGATCGGTCCTATCTCTACAAAGCCAAAGCCAAGCTCTTGAAACGCGGCTAAACCTGATAAGTGAGGATCTATGAGACTGCTGCTTAAACCGATCGGTGAAGGGAACGTTATATTAAGTAGTTGTTTGTTCATTGGTTCAGGCGGCGACATATGGCCTAAAAAGCGAATCAGTGAGCGGCCGCCAGGAATGGTAGCTATTTGTCCCATTGCTCGAAGCAAAACATCTCGGCTAGTTTTGGCAGGAATATAATCTAATACTCCCTTTTTCAAGGGATGATATGACCAGTCTGGCATGACAACACCTCGCTTTTATGAAACCAAATGAACATGCTTGCAAAGTGCGGATAGCGTTAAGCTTTCCATTGATTGCTATACTCTTTATGATGTTACAATGAAAGAGTACGCCAAGCAACTATAATGAAGCTTTTAATAGGAGACATGAAAACATATGACAGCAGACGGTAAATTAAGAAGTAATGTTCGCCCTGGCATGGACGTTGATATTGTGTTAAAGAAGGATCAACGAACAGGGGCGTTAACGCGTGGTATAGTAAAGGATATTTTGACAAATTCACCGAGTCATCCACATGGCATTAAAGTGAGGCTGGAGGACGGTCAAGTAGGTAGAGTACAAGCAATTAGAAGCTAAGGAAGGAGCAAGACAATGCTAGCTCATGATCGTCCACGAACAGAGGTATAGAATGAAGGGCAACGTCCCTATACTAATGCAAAGTACACTTCATAGGGACAATGGAGGAGTCGATCAACCATGAATGAAAGAATGAGTCAATTAGAGCAGCGTTTGACAGAGCAGCATCATAAGGATCTGTTCCTGCAGACGAAGCATACCTTAAGTGCACTCGACGAATTAGCAGAAGAACATCGAAAATTCACCTCGATACAAGCCATTAGTGGAGTTAAAATCATTGGTAGTGAGGAAGCATTGTTCTACAATACGATTCAGGAAGCTAAGGAGCAAATTGTTATTACGCTCGAAAAAACGCTAAGTGACCTAGAGCATAAAGGTGATAAAAACTATACACAAATTTTTGAGGATGGCGTTGAATAATTATGGCGTTGTATACTTGCGCAAGTATACAGCGCCATTTTTATTAGAAAAGAGGCCTATAGCTTGAAACTGGCTTATAATAGGTATAGCGCGATGGAAAGAAACGAGTAGCGCGAGAGGAGAGAGTAATATGCATACGAAAGAGACTTTAATGAAGCAGCTAGAGAACCTAGGCATTGATCGCCAAGGAACATTGTTCATTCACTCGTCTATGAAAAGCATCGGTCCAGTGGAAGGCGGCGCGGACACCGTGCTTGATGTGTTTTCGGATTACATGAAGGACGGACTGCTGGCTTTACCGACTCATACATGGTCATATATTAATAAGGATAATCCTAAGTTCTACGTCGAAAGCTCGCCTTCATGCGTCGGAATTTTGCCTGAAATTTTCCGTAAGCGACCTGGTGTCGTCCGGTCATGGCATCCTACCCATTCTGTTGCTGCTTTGGGACGAGATGCGGCAGAGTTTACGAAGGATGATCATTTATTCGATACCCCTTGTGCTAGAGGCTCCGCTTGGGGGAAGCTGCTTGATCGCAAGGCAACCATTCTATTAGTTGGAGTAGACCTGAAGCGCAACACCTTTATTCATGGCGTAGAGGAGTGGGTGGACATCCCGGGCAGAATGACGGATGGTCACGAGGCTCTTGTCACCGTGTTACCTGATGGAACAGAAATATCCGTCCCATCCCGCAGACATTGCGGCTTGTCTTGGTCTGAGCATTTCTGGAAAGTGGATGAAGTCCTTCAAGATAAAGGTGTCATGTTTATCGGGAAGCTCGGCGATGCAGAGGTTAGAGTGTGCGATGCAGAGGGCATTGCGAACGTGATCACGGAGATGCTTCAGGACAATCCTGACTTGTTCTCAGATAATCTTCCGTTAGATCAATCGGCACATAAAGTATGATTTAACGGAATCAAACCGATTATAGTATAATGATTAAATTAACGTTTACTTGATGGAAAGGGGCTGCTAGCTTTGGCACAATCATTAAAGGGTAAGGTAGCATTTATTACAGGAGCAGCAAGAGGAATTGGGAAAGCGACAGCTATCGCATTAGCGAAGGAAGGCGTAAACGTCGGATTAGTTGCTCGTACAGAGGATACTTTGAAGCAAGTTGCAGCAAGTCTAGAGGGCTTAGGTGTAAAGGTTGCTTATGCAGCGGCTGACGTTTCTTCCCAGCTACAGGTGGAAGCAGCTATCGCAGCTTTGACGAAGCAGCTCGGCAGTGCAGACATTCTAATTAACAATGCAGGTATCGCATCATTCGCGTCTGTTATGGAGATGGACCCTGAGCAGTGGAAAAGCATTATAGATACGAATGTACTCGGTACATACTATGTAACACGTGCGGTGCTGCCTCAGCTTATCGAAAAAAATGGTGGAGATATTATTAATATCGCTTCTACTAGTGGATTAAGCGGTGCCGCGACATCGAGTGCCTATAGCGCTTCAAAATTTGCGGTCATTGGCTTTACAGAATCGCTAGCACAGGAGGTTCGTCGTAACAACATCCGTGTTACAGCGTTGAATCCCAGCACAGTAGCGACAGATCTAGCGCTTGATCTTAGCTTAATTAAAGAAAACAATGATTCGAAATATATGCAGGCTGAAGACATTGCAGAGGTTATCGTACATCAATTGAAGCTAAACCCGCGTATTTACGTGAAGAATGCAACGATGATCGCAACGAATCCGTTCTAAACTAAGTCGACACAAATAAATTTATTAATCTCTTGCCCCTCGTGAGTGCTATTGGTCATTGATCCAATATACACCGCGAGGGGCTGTTATGTTTAAATCGCGTATTGCTCAATCTCAAATCCCAAGTCTTCAATGAACTGATAATCTGCTTGAATATCCTGACCCTCGGTCGTTAAGTAATCACCGACGAATAAGGAGTTTGCAGCGTATAGGGTAAGTGGCTGCAGCGAGCGTAGATTGACCTCGCGTCCGCCTGCCACTCTAATTTCCTTCGTTGGACAGATCAGTCGAAAGAGCGCGAGCACTTTTAGCGCCTTTAGAGGAAGGACAGGAGTTGCTTTCCCTAATGGAGTTCCCGGTATCGCATTTAAGAAATTAATAGGAATCGAGTCTGCATCCAGCGCTCGAAGTGCGAAGGCGAGCTCCACGATTTCCTGATCGGTCTCATTCATCCCAATAATGACACCAGAGCATGGCGACATGCCGGCCGACTTTGCTTTTTCCACCGTGTCAACTCGCTGGTCATAGGTATGAGTCGAAGTAATCGAAGGATAATTCGTTCTGCTTGTATTCAGATTATGATTGTAGCGGTGCACGCCTGCCTCGGCTAATCGCTCGGCTTGTCCTTCCTTCAAAATTCCAAGACATGCACAGATTTTAAGCGGCATCGTTTCACGAATTTCTTTAACCGCTTCTACGACTTGGTTCAGCTCTCGCTCAGTCGGCCCTCTTCCGGAAGCGACAATACAGTACGTACCTGCCTGACGCGCTAACGCCTCGCGTGCGCCGGCTAGCAAAGTATCCTTGTCGAGTAGGCTGTATTTTTCAATAGGAGCTGAAGATACAATCGACTGTGAGCAATACCCGCAATCCTCGGGACATAATCCACTCTTCGCATTAATGATCATATTCAGCTTCACCTTTTTTCCGAAATAATGCTTTCGTACGAGGAAGGAAGCCTGCATGAGAGGCAGCAGCTCATCATTGTCAGCTTCGAGAACAGCAAGTCCCTCCTCCATCGTTAAGCACTGTCCATCAATCGCCTTATCGGCTAGTGCATTCCACGAATTGTCTACAACAACACTCATTAAGCATCCTCCTACAAATTCTTTTCTATAATCGCATGATGCCTTATTATTGTTAACCATTATAATTAAATTTTTGGTTAACAATAGAATGATGTTATTCTAGCAAACGAGGAATAATTTGTAAAGATGGCTTGTACAAGAAAAAGATGCTGTAAGCGCAGCAATATCGAGGGATGCATTGGGTGGAGCGGTGCTGTTTAATTTTTGAACTTTAATTTCAATCATCATTCCGTTATAATATTTACATTCTACAGGAGTGGAGAGTGATACTGATGGCAATCAGAGATTGCCGGATTGGAAAAGCCTCATGCAAAGCCTAAATTAGGGGCGATACTTTGTGTGAGGGTGACCAATAACGTCGCCGGTTTTAGCAATTATCGTTATCTAATAATGGTTTTGCTCCTTGTAAACATCATACAAAGAAGGGGCTGACGTCCATGTGTAAACCATTTATTAGAAACTATCAATATAACGTCATCAAACAATCAGCAAATTCAGTCATTCAAGCATACCAAACGATTAACGATCCGAAGGTATTGGATAGCGTTCGTTTTAATGCACAAACTAAAGTGTTGGAGCAGTTTCCAGAAGTCACGGCTGAGCATAAAACGATGCTAGAGTCGATTGAGGCACTGAGATCACCGAATGACGTCCAAAAATATTTAACGGAGCTTGAGCCATTTCTTATGGAGTTCCCTGCCATTACGGAAAGCCAGCTTCGGAAGCTATTCAAGAAAAACAAGAAGCTTAAGCTGCCTGACCTTGAACAGATAGATTTCCGCTTTGTGACCTATATGAGCTGGATCGATATTTCGAGTAATAAAATGTTCCTCGTATATGAAAAGGATGGACAACATATAGGCATTGAAGGTAGATTTACTGAAACGAATAAGAAAAGCTATTGCTTCGCATGCAATCGTTATGAGAAATTGGTCTTATTCTCGGCAGTGTCCAAGAAACGTCCAGCACACGCTTCACAGGATTATTTCAAGTCAGTTGGCAATTATATATGCATAAATAGCGAAGATTGTAACCGCAACATCACCTCTGTTTCTACACTAGAAGCATACATTGAATCGGTGCAATCGTAGCTCTTATGCTCACCATCGTTACTTCAGAAGGCGGCCGAAACGGCCGCCTTTTGTTAGTCATTCAGGAAAGCTTAGAAGGGAATGGGTGCAAATGTCTAAAACAATCGTTGAAAAGCTGAATCTAAAAAAATATCAACGGACGGCCGTTTTATATACACCGGAAGGGGAGCATAGCTTAGATGAGCTTCACGATGCAGATCATGAGCTCACCAATGAACCTTACGATATGATATTCGCCTATGTGCTTGATATGAAATCGCTGCAGGAGCTCGTACATAAAGTCATCGAGCAAAGCAGTCTTAAGGCGGGCGGTTACTTATTCGCTGCCTATCCTAAGAAGGGCAATAAGGTCTATGCTACCTTTATACATAGAGATGAACTATTAGAAGGCTTAGGTGCAGGTGAGGATGGATATATTGGGACAAGCCATCTCAAATTTAGTCGTAGGGTTGGCATGAACGATGTGTTTACCGTTGTTGGACTTAAGCATGAGGCTAAGAAAGCAGCCAAAGCATCAGCTGCAGCAAAGCCTAGCCAACGTGTCGATGATTATACCGGTTTTATTCCGAATATAGAAGAGGATTTAATCGACGCACCTATTGAGCTAGCCTTCTATCAGTCGCTTACGCCAGGTTATCGCAAAAGCTGGGCCCGTTACGTGTACAGTACTGTACAGGAAGAGACGAGAGCTAAGCGCAGGAAAGAGATGATCGCAGTACTTTCACAGGGCTATAAAAGCATGGATCTCTATCGTCAGAGATAAGGAGAAGAGCGAAGAAACGGCATATGCCCATTCTTCGCTCTTACTCTTTTGACAACATTATTCACTGTTATAGTGAACATATCTTTTGTATACTGAAACATATTAGGTTTAGCTAGACCGAGGTGATGAGGCAGCAATGTACAATATTATGTTTCTCTTGCTATTCATAGGATTAACTTTTATTGGAATCTACTTAAGAATAAGAAACAATAAGAATCGACTAATGTTTTGGGTGGCCGCAGTTATTGTGTGCTGTGGGCTAGTTGGATTACAGGTCATTCTTGAGAAACAAATCATCCCAAGGCTCGACATGAGTACGGATTCTCTAGTACCTGCTATGCTGCTTTATATAACAGGTGCGCTCAATCTATTTATCAATACGTTTCCCTACTTTGCGATTCTCGTATTTTATTTGCTGTTTAATGGCTTTATGAGATACGATCGATGGTTAATAGGGGGCTTAAGCATCCCGATCTGGGTTACGCTATTTCTATCTTCAAATCTATCTAAAAATTACTTGGATACGACGTTTTTATCCTTTTGGGGATTAGCCTATACGATAGGTATTTTCAGTCTTGCAATCTTCTCTACCGTTATTGAAAAAGAACCTCATTACCGACTGCATCATTTTATCATCGCAATTATTTTTTGCATTCCAATCGCTGTTCTCAATGTGTTTCACTTTGCTTCGAGTGCTACAAGTGATCGCATTTTAATTGCAATTCCCTATATTTTAGTGCTATGCCTCATTATTATTTTGCTGCTCTATGTCCGTGGTGCCTTCCTAGGTATTAAGAAAAAGTCAATTCAGATGGTTCATATAAGTACGGTTCTTACGCATCATTCACTTAAGAACTCAATTGGCAAAGTTAAGCTTAATTCGCTCAACATTCGTAATAGCCTAGAGCAAAAACAATATGAACATATCGACAATTACGTTGGCAATTTGTTAGATATTCATGACACGATGATGCAGACCATGTCCAATATCTCAAAGGCAGTAAGCAATCAGCTCGTGTTGCAGAAGCAGGAGACGGATATGGCAGCTATTGTATCGGATGTTGTAAAGGGACTAAGAAGAGATTCAACCATTACAATCGACATCGATTGTCCTTCCGTTATCGTTGTTGTTGACCGTCTGTTGCTAACGGAATGTATTCAAAATATATGCAATAACGCGATTGAAGCGATAAAGGATGCTGGAACACTTCGCATCAAATTGCAGCAACGCAGAAAAAAGGTGCATTTAACGATTAGTGATTCGGGCTGTGGTATGGATCGATTACAGGTACACAATGTGTTTGAGCCGTTTTACTCTAGTAAACAACGGACTCGTAATCATTTTGGTCTAGGGATGTATCAAGCCAAAAAGGTTATTGACGCTCACAATGGAAAAATCGATATTAAAAGTGCGCGAGGCAAAGGAACAACAGTCACGGTGACGTTAAAAACAAAATGAGGGTGATCATACGTTGAGCCGAATAAAAGTATTATATGTCGAGGATGATCCAGATTGGCGTGAAGGAATACGCGTATTTCTTTCCAGCTATGCAGAATTTGAGTTGATAGCGTGTGTACCCACATTGAATGAATGCTTTGAGCAGCTGCAGGCTAATGCAGTAGATATTGTTATTATGGATATTGTTCTCGATGAATATGGGACCTCTGGCTTGGATGGTGCATTAGATTTATCCGTCCATTATCCGAATATAAAGATAATTATGCTTAGCTCACTGGATGAACACGATGATATATTCAATGAAGCATTTTTGAATGGGGCCTACGACTATGTATACAAAAGCGAATTTGAGCAGCTTCCTAATGTCATATCCGCAGCGATTAGCAATCAACAAACGAAATACGGAGAAAGATAAAAAAAACTAGTCTACGAAAAAAAGAAAAGCCTGCTTAGCGAGGGTGATATTATTGTGCTTAAGCTGCTGCTACTGAATATGACACAAACACAAATGGCAGAACAGCTGAATGTGAGCATTGCGGCTGTGAAAAAGCAGGTTGGACGCGTTAAACGAAAATTTAATTGGAATCGATCAAGCAAGGAGCTGGCAGATAAATGCCAAAAGTGGGGAGTTCTCGATTGAGCGCTGTTAGAGTGACTGCTGTTATCCAGGGATGACAGCAGTCTTTTTATGTTCAAAAGCAGGCTAGGGGGTAGACGCGTAATTGTCTACTTATGTAATCGCCTATTACCGATTATTATGGTTTACGTTGGTAATAAATTCAAAAGTGAACGTGAGATCAGGTAATAGGTAGGTGAGCGTGTCATCCATAACAAAATTAATGTATTGTACATCGAGGAAGATGAGCAATGGAGAGATGGGTTGAATGATTTTTTATCCGGTCATAAAGATATTAACTGGATATCGTATAACCCTGTAGCAGGTGAGGTTGCTGCGATGCTAGATCAATACCATATCCATGTCATCGTCATTGATACGATGCAGCATACAATCGATCGATCGGCACTCTATAACATGCTCGACGCACACCATATAGATCCAAACATAAAATACATCATGTTTACATCACTTGATCAGGCCGATGACATTTTCAATGAAGCGTTTTTGCATGAGGCTAATGAATATGTAAAAATGAGTGATTTTGATCAGCTGCCTCATATCATTCGTCAAGCAGCAGCCTGTCGTTCCTATACCTTTGGTGATCAATTACATACGCTTGTTCATGGGAGAAAGAAGCTCCTTGTGCAGGATGGCTATGGTCCATTACTTCACTTAATTGTAAAAGGGAAATCACAGCCGCAAATTGCAAGAGAGCTTTCGATGAGCACAGCCGCCATAGCAAAAAAAATTAACCAACTTCATCAGATGTTTAATTGGAAAGGCTCAATTCAGCAGTTGGCAGACAAGTGTGCAAAGTGGGGAATTCTCTAACAGCTATACCTCTACATGTAGGCATAACATGAGAGGTGTAGTTTTTTTATATTTAAAGCAGCAAGGGTAGACGTTAAATTGTCCACTATATAGGTGGAATCTAGCGAAATATAATAGGCATAGGGTAACTATTATAGTGCCTCCACTATGTAAAGCTATGGAGGGATCAAGATGAAAAAAGAGTATGAAAAGCCACAGATTGAGATTGAGGAGTACGAGCTAACCGATATTTGCTTCTTATCTGGTGGATTAGGTGATGGAGAAGACTTCTAAAGCAACATGAAGAGATGTTCATCATGAAAGGGAGCGGGGAAGTTGTCACCATCAACTTCCCGTTCTCTAATACAGTACATGATCGGAGGAGAGTACGTTCATGAAACGTGCTAATATCGCGGGTCTACATATTGAATACAGTATGGCTGACGCTGCTTTTTTTGATTATCGGCTGCGCAGCTATGTGAGTCATGACATAGCAGATAGGGATCTGTTGCTACGTACAACCGTTCATGAACATATCGATTCACCACATGGACAATTCATTAAACAGATTAAATCAGCAACGATTGTTCAAGCGCAGGATGGACATATTGCTAGATCCATTTTAGATCGGGAAACGGGTAAAATTGCCGCAGTTGTGAGAAGCAAGCCTGATTATTCTGAGGTGGAGATCCAATTATGGAAGCATAGAAGTCATCCCATCTTCACGCTAACAGATTACGAATATATGTACACCGGCTTTGCCTTTAAGGATAGATTAACTTATCTTGGCGGTGCTGTATTGCACGGATCTGCCATTGCAATGAACAATGCAGGCATTATTTTTTCTGCAAATAGCGGGGTAGGAAAATCTACACATGCGAATTTGTGGAAGCAATATTTCAAAGATGAAGTCACAATTGTGAATGACGATAAGCCAGCTATTCGCATGCTGAATGGCCTTCCATATATGTTCGGAACACCGTGGAGCGGAAAAACCGAACTGAATGCAAATGTTCAAGCTCCGCTTAAAGCGATTGTCTTCATAAAGCGCTCAGATCGCAACGATATTGAACGATTAAATACACGTGACAGTATATTTGCCTTATCGAGCCAAATCGAAAGACCTTATTATGACGGTCAACTAGGGGCGCAGACGCTTGATGTCATTGAGCAGCTGATCACAACGGTTCCTGTCTATCAATTACATTGCAACATCAGCTATGAGGCCGTTCAGGTCGTTTACAATAAAATCTTTGCTGAAAAGGAGATAACGATATGAAGCTGATCAGTGGATTTAGCTTGCGTACCATCGCAGATAGTAGAGTAGTCGTGCCAGTAGGAGAAACGACAATAAATTTTAAGGGAATGATCACCTTGAACGGGAGCGGTGCCTTCCTGTGGGAACAGCTTGGAACGGACAAAACCGAGACAGAACTCGTTCTAGCACTGCAGGATGAATACGAGATTGACGAGCAGACGGCTCTACTAGATGTAAAGCAATTTGTTGAGGTGCTTTCTCGAGCAGGCTTTTTACAATGACGTTGGATCGAAAGCTGACTAAGCTGGATTCGGAAAAGCTGCATCCCATTCTTCAATCGACATTAGAGCAGCAATGGGATATTTCATTGCCCGTAACGGGGAATAGTATGCAGCCCCTATGGATGCATAATCGAGATAGCGTAGTTCTAACATCATGTGACCCATACACGTTAAAAAAAGGTGATGTCGTCCTATACCGAAGAGCGACAGGTCAGATCGTTCTTCATCGAATCGTCAAGGTGAATGAGGAAAGCTATGATCTTTGTGGCGATGCGCAAGTGGACATTGAACGGGGTCTTCCCAAGCAACAGGTGTTAGCCGTAATGACAAGCTTTACTAGAAACGGCCGCCAATACAGTAATAAGCAGCTCAGCTACGTGCTTTATTCTGTGCTGTGGCATTTACTCAGGCCAGCAAGAAGGGTAGTCAGAAACGGGTATAGACGCTGGAGGAGACTTACCGCATGAACAAGGAGTCGAGATCAACAGCTCTTAACTGGACGTATCAATTTTCTAAGCCATATTTGTGGAGCATTTTACTTTTGTCGATCATTGGGAGTGCTGTTGCAGGTGGCTTTATTTTAATTGTCGTCGTATCTAGTTACATATTGGACATTGCAACAGGTGCTAAGGTTGGTGTGCTCACGTACTGGATTATTCTCTTATTCATCATGATCGTGCTGCTGGCCTTATTACAGGGACTTGCGAGTCATATGCGTACTCGAATTGCAGGCAAGCTGGAGATGAATTTACGACAGACACTTTTCATTAGATTAACCGAGAAGCAATATATGGAACGATCACAGCTGCACTCTGGTGATATGCTGCATCGACTATACAGTGACGTACAGCTTGTAGTAAATGGCGTCGTTCAGCTAATCCCTCAGTTCATATCGATGGCGACCAAGCTAATTGTTGGTTTTATTGTCATGGTGAGCATTAGCCCTATTTTTTCAGTAGCGATTGTCAGTGCTGGCGTCCTCATGTACACCATAGGTAGACTGTACCGCAAAAAGTATAAGGGGCTGCATAAAGCTTGCCAAAGCACCGAAGGGCATACTCGGTCCTTTCTTCAGGAATGCTTTGAAAATATTGTGCTTATAAAAAGCTATTGCAGGGAGCAGCTTATTCATCTCAAGCTGCAGGAGAAACAACAAACAAACTACAAGGCAAAACTAGCGCGCAATATGGTGACTATAGCGGCAACCTCCTCCTCCTACCTCATGTTATCTATCGGATACTTCGCAGTACTCGTTTGGGGTGCAATGCAGCTATCGGCAGGAAGTATAACTTTTGGGTCAATGCTTGCACTTTTACAAATGATCGATCAAGTTAAGGGGCCATTTCGTAATATGTCAGGCTTGGCGCCTCAATATTACGCGATGCTTGCCTCCGCTGAGAGGCTGCAGGAGCTAGAGCAGCTGAATGACGAGCCTAACCGTGATGTCATTAACCAGAGCTATATCTCCGCAGCTCATATGATTGAAGAGTTAGAGGCGATTGAGCTTGATCAAGTGAGCTATCGATATGGTCAAGCTAACGAAGTGTTACATCAAACCTCATTTACGATCAATAAGGGTGAATTTGTTGGAATTGCGGGTGCATCTGGAGCGGGAAAGAGCACGTTATTCAAGCTTATTCTTGGCTTCATTCAACCGGACTCAGGAGAGCTTCGCTTTAGAATGCGCAAGGGCAACGTGTTAAACAACATGGCAGCTCGCTTGTTGCTTGCTTATGTACCACAGATTCAGCTTATGTTTTCAGGTACAATTCGTGAAAATCTAACGATGTTTAACGAGGAAGCTACCGATACGGATATTAACGATGCTCTCAACATAGCATGTCTTTCAGAGGAAATAGCGGCCTTTCCTCATGGGTTGGATACGATGATAGGTGAGCACAATGTAGGGTTGTCCGAGGGACAAGCGCAAAGATTATCGATAGCAAGAGCTGTATTGTCGAAAGCTCCGATATTGCTGCTGGATGAGAGCACTTCAGCTCTGAATGAATCGCTAGAGAAAGAAGTGCTACGTCGACTTCGTACACTACAAGGTCGTACAGTCATCTTTATTTCTCATAGTACATTCGTTCTTAAAGGCTGTGATCGAGTGATCAGCTTAGATACGTTAAAACACGGAAAGGAGCTTGGCCATGGAGCATAACACCGTTTCATTTATTGCACTGCTATCCTCACATCTTAAGCAGAGCCAGATCCATCCTTCACATATGGAGCAGATCGACTACGAACGGCTTTATACGTTAGGGAAAATTCATTCTGTCAGTGGGATGCTTTATATGTCGCTTAAAGCGCAGCGACAGTTAGGCGACATACCGGAGAGTCTGGAGCAGGCATGGAAGCAAGACTTTGTCTCTACGATCTCAAGAGCCGCGTTGCAGCAGCAGGAGATGCAGAAAGTTATTGAATGCTTCAACAATCACCAGATGAAGCATGTTTTATTTAAAGGCTATGCGTTAAAGGACATCTATCCTACTCCAGATATGCGGACGATGGGGGACATTGATATTCTTATACAATCCTCGGATAGACAGAGAAGCCATGCCATGCTAGAGGCTATAGGCTACAAGGCAACCTATACGGCGGGAAATGTGTGGACATACGTGAGGGGCGCCGTTCAGCTCGAAATTCATGACCATCTCATTTCGCGCAACTTTAACGATCAAGCTGATTACAGAGACTACTATAACGATGCATGGAAGTATGCTGTTAAGAAGTCTCAGCAAGGCTTTACCTATCAATTTACAGAGAATGATCATCTCATTTATTTATTCGTACATATGGCGAAGCATTTTTACAGCACCGGCTGTGGCATTCGTATGTTTATGGATATCGCAGCCCTCATTCAGCGCGATCATAATCCATTGAATTGGCCCTATATTCAAGCTCAGCTGCGCATACTGAAGCTCGATATATTCGCTAATCATGTACTTGATCTATGCCAAAGATGGTTCGACGTCACTTTGCCCATAACAATATTGAAAATGAATGAGCGTTTCTATGAGCAAATCAGTGAATATATTTACTCAGCAGGTGTCTTTGGCTACTATCGGCGCGACGGATATGTAGCGATGCTTCGTACGCTCGGAGCAAAAAGGAAGCAGGAGCATACCGGTCTGCGTACAATCAGGACGTATTGGAGCATTTGCTTTCCGAGCTATCGAACATTAAGCGGCATGGCTGCATATTCCTTCTTGAAAAACCGACCACTGTTTTTGCCCTTGGCCTGGGGACTTCGAGCTGCGCGCAGCTTATTGTATAGATGGAAGCGCACATGGAGGCTGCTGCTTGGGGTTGTAACTAGTAAGAAGGAATATGATCGGCAGGATAAGCTGCTTGAGGAATTAGGATTATAGCTTTTAGCGTGTACATAACATATCGGGAGGAATAAGATGAGCAGGTTAATAACAAGACGCTGGGTCTCGATGTTGACGATTGCTGCGATTGTTTTTACGACAGTGATGGGTAATATCGGGCTTTATAGCGTACAAGCCAATGAAGTGGTTAGTACAGACAGCGTGCCATTTGCTGGAGGCAGCGGGACGCTAGAGGATCCATGGTTAATTGCTACAGCGGAGCAGTTGGATGAGGTCAGACATTACCAAGACAAAAATTTTAAGTTAGTCAATGATATTGACTTGTCATCCTACGGTGACGGAAGCTGGGTACCCATAGATCGCTACAACGGCACATTGGATGGTGACAATCATCATATTACGGGGTTATATGTTAGAGGTCAGGATGGGGGACTATTCAACAGGTTAGATGGGTTTGCTAGAGTAACACGTCTGAACTTAGAGGTCGATATTGATGTACCCATGAATAGTGGCGGTATCACCTATCTATTAGATGGAGAAATTCTAGAGAGTTCGGTTACTGGAAGTGTAAAGGGCAGCAATTATACTGGAGGGCTAGTTGCTAGAATGTCGGAAAATGCTAGAATCGTGGATAGCTATTCGGAGGCAAACGTACGAGGAGGTCGCGGTGGAACAGGCGGGCTAGTTGGGTTGGCACTGGGAACTGCACAAATTATCAATAGTAACAGCTCAGGGGCCGTAAGTGGAATTGGCATAGCAGGAGGATTAGTTGGTAGCGGGGGAGGTAACATTACGAATAGCTACAGTACAGCCTCTGTATACGTTGAATCCACCTCTGGCTATGCACATGCTGGGGGATTGGTTGGGAGTGCCTATCAATACTATGAAGCTATCATTAGTAATAGTTACTTTTTGGGAACTGTAGAAAGTGCAGGAGCTGCTGGTGGTTTAATTGGTTACATTAGTAGCGGTAGATGCTTGGTTGAAAACAGCTACAGTAAAGGAGCCATTAAAGGTTATACAAAAGTAGGTGGTTTAATCGGCGAAAGTGTGCCGATGTGCGCAATAGATAATAGCTTTAGCAGTGGAATTGTAAGCGGTGATTTTGACTACATAGGAGGATTAATTGGCTTATCACGTGATGCGGTAATAACAAACAGCTATAGTGTTACTCAGGTTAGTGGGCAAGGCTATGTTGGTGGGTTAATCGGAATGAATTTTGATGCAGATGGCGGAAGAATAGAAAATAGCTATAGTGCAGCTCAGATTAATGGAACATGGCATTTAGGCAGTATTCTAGCCTATAACAATGATTCAGGAACGGGTGATACAAAGCTCATCATTGAAAATACGTATTGGGATAAAGATAAGACACATACATCGTCAATGTATGGTGGCATAGGCGTTTCAACCGAAGCTACAAAGATGAAGAGCACGTTTAGTAATTGGAACTTTGACACGACATGGGCAATTGAAGAAAATATATCGACCCCTTACTTAAAGAGTATTGATATGAATGTCCAGAAGCTGGAAGCTCCATTCATCATTCATGCTGAGGTGAAGTTAGAGGATCGCGAGCATCTTCATTTAACCTTTAATGATCAGGTAGCTATAAGCAGCTTGAAGGGATTGATAATCAAGCGTAATGGTGAGACGTTACAGACCATTGAAGCTATTAATATAAATGGCTCAGAGTGGAAGATTTCGCTTGCAAGTCCAATCCTGTTCACCGATAGCGTAACATTTTCCTATCAATCTGAGAAAGGTAGTATTTCAGATGCAAGAAAGAACAAAATGCTTTCTATTAATAATCTCCAGGTTGAGAATAACAATGAATATGCTGGAAGCGGTACACAAGAGGACCCATGGGAAATCGCTACGCCTTCACAATTAAGCGGCATTCGTTTTATGAACATATCAGATCAAAGCTATTTTAAGCTAGTTGCTGATATTGATCTTACTTCTTATTTACAGTCGGGCGGAGTAGGTTATAACGATGGGAAAGGCTGGACATCCATTTCTCAATTTAACGGACACTTCGATGGCACAGGCCACTCGATTACAGGGCTTTATATGCGAGGGGAGCAAGGTGGATTATTCCAACAGCTAGGTGAATCCAGTACTGTTCGTAACGTAAAGCTTATCAATACTGATATTGAAGTGTTGGGCCGTGGCGGAGCAGTAGCTTCGATAGCACAGGGCACGATTGAGAATATACATGTAACGGGTAATATTCAAGGTAGTCAACATGTAGGTGGACTCGTTGGTCAATTGGATGGGGGCACCATTCGCAACAGTTATAATCAAGCGAAAGTTAGTGGTACAGAGCATGTTGGTGGCCTAGCAGGGACAGCTGTCAATGAAAGTAGCATCTCAGAGGCCTTCAGTAATGGCTCTGTTACAGGGGAACATGCAATAGGTGGTTTACTTGGGTCAGGTGAAGATGCTGAAGTGATAAACAGCTATAACATCGGAAAAGTAACCGGAGAAGAGCTAGTAGGAGGTTTGGTTGGCTTTTTAGGGGCTAATGCATCCATCCGCAGCAGCTTTAATGCTGGTAACATGAGCTCCTCCCCATCAGCTGGTGGCATAATTGGTGGTAAAGACGGCCAGCAGGCTGGATTAGTGGAGAATAGCTATTGGGATATTCGCAGATCAGAGGTTGCTCAGTCTTCAGATGGAGTAGGTGTTCAAACGACACCGATGAAGCAATCACTTATGTACACCGATTGGGACTTTGATCAGATATGGGCCATAGAAGAAGGGGAAAGCTATCCGTATCTACAAGGAATAGATCATAGTGTACAGCCAGACATTGCCTCACCGATTTTAATAGACGCGTTTATCGGTCCATCAGATCGCAGCAAGTTAACGATGCTTTTCGATGAGCCGATTACCATTGTTCGTTGGACGAATGATTATAATCTACTAACAGGACAGGGTGTCACTATTCGATTAGATGATGTCACAAGTATAGATAGTAAAACGATGGTGTTTGACCTTTCCGAGCCGATCAATATTAAGGATACGGTCAAGTTTTCATATGTAAATACGACGTACTTTCAAGATAAAGCCGGCAATTCATTAGCTAGCATAGACGGGGAGCCAGTAGATAACCAATTAATACTGGATGACTTCTTTGACGGTGGTAGTGGTACGTTAGATGATCCTATACGGATTGCTACGCCGGAGCAGCTAGATCTCATCCGAAGCTATGGCGATACGACAGATGTGTATTTTGAGCTTACGAATGACATAGACCTTACGGAATATTTAAGTGAGGGTGGTAAAGGATTCAATGCTGATGGTTGGCTGCCGATTCCGCAGTTCAATGGAACACTAGATGGAGCAGGCTTTGCAATTAAGGGTCTACAGATGAGTAACCGCTACGGAGGATTATTTGTAACTCTAGATGAACAGGCAATGATTAAAAACCTGACACTGCAGGATGTTTCACTAGAGAAAGCCAATGATACTGGAGCAATGGCAGCTTTCGTTAAAGGAACCATTGAGAACAGCACAGTTAGCGGATCAATTACCAACGAGGCTGGCTATGTGCTCGGCGGATTTACCGGACAGCTGCTAGGTAACGGTCAAATTATGAATAGCCATAGTGATGTACATATTAAAGGAATTTGGCATTTAGGTGGAATAGCTGGAAGAATGCTAGACAACGGGAAAATTAGCAATAGCAGCAGTCAAGGCTCGGTGGAGGGTTCTTCCTCTCTCGGAGGTTTAGCGGGACAAGTTGCTGGTTCCGCTCGAGTAGGTATTTACAACAGTACGAGCTCAGCGAGCATAAAAGGAGAATCTAGCAGCGGTGGTCTTGTAGGCGAACTGGAAGAAGTAAATATCGTTGGAAGCAGCAGTACAGGGGATGTTACAGGCACATCAAATAATATTGGTGGTCTTGTAGGATATGGTACGGGCTGCTTGATCCAAAACAGCTATTATGAAGGCTCTGTAAGCGGGAATCAACAAGTTGGTGGAATAGGTGGCTACTTACAGTACGGCTGCGAGATTGATAGCAGCTTCAGTAAAGGACAAGTCAATGGAATATCCATGGTTGGTGGTCTAATTGGTAATGCCAATCGTGATACTACGATTGTAAACAGCTATTCAGAGGCTGTCGTCGAAGGACAGACTCAGCTCGGCGGTTTAGCTGGATATTATGAAAGAAGTGTAATTCGCGATAGCTATAAGAAGGGACCTGTAAATGGGGAAGCTGAGCTTGGCGGCTTAATTGGAACGATGCAGGATGGCCAAATAATTAATAGCTTCACAGAGGGATCGATTACAGGCTTATATTATGTTGGCGGTTTAGTAGGATCAGGCTCCGGCATGGTAGAGGACAGCTATAGCTCCATGTCACTAACTGGTAAGGAGAATGTAGGCGGTCTTTACGGGCAGTATACGTGGGGAACCATATCGGGCAGTTATAGTGAAGGATCGATTACTGGTGAAAGCAATGTAGGTGGCCTAATAGGTCTAGGCTCTAACGGTGGTACGAATATTAAGGACAGCTATAGTGTAGCCAACGTTAGTGGGGTGGATTATGTTGGTGGCTTAGCAGGCTATTATGAGGGTAAGGTTGCTAATAGCTATAGTCTCGCCAAAGTTGAAGGCATCACGCATACCGGTATTATTATCGGCGGAAGAGGAGTA
Source organism: Paenibacillus sp. FSL W7-1287 (assembly GCF_038004245.1). NCBI lineage: Bacteria > Bacillati > Bacillota > Bacilli > Caryophanales > Paenibacillaceae > Paenibacillus > Paenibacillus sp. FSL W7-1287. The sequence continues at coordinate 695,027 of NZ_JBBORD010000001.1, forward strand.
CAAGGAGTAGCGATAACTGACAGCTACTGGAATATAGATCAAACAACGCTTGGCTCAAGCTACGGTGGACAGGGAATGGGAACGACAGCGCTCAAACAACGTTCAACATTTGCCAATTGGAACTTTGACGCCATATGGAATATTGATCAAGGTGCTATGTATCCTTTCTTACGTCGCATAGATCTGGCAAAACAGAAGGATATCGCTCCGCCTACTGTAATTAGCGCACAGATTCCCGTTCAGGAGCGGGACAGAATGATCCTTACGTTTGACGAACCAGCATACGCAGTAGATGAAGAAGGCTTTACTGTCGCAAATAAAGTATCTTCCATTGCTGTGACTGGGATCATTAATCACAACGAGGATCGTACGGAATGGATCGTTCAGCTTGATCAATCCATCAGCTTGCCGGAAACAAAGCTTCATACCGTGAAGCTAGGCTATCAAGCGGAGGAAGGTGCCATTGCCGACGCTGCTGGCAATGGAATGACCAGCTTTACGAATATGACAGTCATCGACCTATGGCTGGAGCAGGAATTTGTCGGAGGCAGCGGCTCTAAGGAAGACCCTTGGTTGATCCTGTTTCCAGAGCATGTAAGCAATATTAGAAACTATGAGGATCAAGAAGGCATTTACTTTAAGCTGGCTGCAAACATTGATTTAGCAGATTATATCGCTTCCGGAGAGGCTGGAGCTTATGGGTGGAGTTCCATCCCATCCTTCAGTGGACATCTAGATGGCGCGGGGTATGAGATTAGTGGACTAAGCGGCGAGCACGGTTTGTTTGATACGGTTGAAGCTGGAGCCACCATTACGAATCTAGCAGTCGTTAATGTGAATCTTGAATCCTATCAATCCAACGGTAGCTTTGCGAAAACCTTATACGGAACGATTCAGGACAGCTTTGTTAGCGGCTCAATTAATGTAGAGTCTAGCTCCGGGATGGTTGGCGGTTTTGTCGCTAATCTAAAGGGGAGCGGTCGTATCGCACGTAGTGAGAACCATGCTACTGTACAGGGTGGAAGAAATGCTGGAGGAATTGCGGGTAATGTAGAGGATGAAGGTGCGATTGCCTCGAGCTATAATGCAGGAGAAATTATAAGCTCAACGATTGCTGGTGGTTTGGCTGGCTCGATCACAGGGCTGCCTCGTATAGCGATAGAAGGCAGCTATAACCTAGCGAACATTAATAGCGAAACCTATACAGGCGGGTTGGTAGGCTTGCTGCAGGATGCAACGATTCATAACAGCTATAACGAAGGCGTTGTAGCGGGGAGATCTTTTGTCGGCGGGTTGGTAGGCTATAGCTTGGATAGCTGTATTGTGCAAGGCAGTTACAATGAAGGCACAGTAACAGGTCAGTTAACTTCAATTGGCGGTCTAGCTGGTGTTAGCTATGCATGTACATTCGAACAAAGCTATAACAGTGGAGCTGTAACAGGCGACAATCAAGTCGGTGGACTGATCGGTATGGCTGCAGGTGTCGGAGGTGCAACATTTATTGATACTTACAATACTGCACCCGTTACAGGTAACAGATCGGTAGGTGGAATTGCAGGGGCAATGTTTGGTGGCTTGCTGCGTAATAGCTATACAAGTTCATCTGTGTCAGCAACGACATCAACGTATATCGGAGCTCTAATAGGTGAAGGACGGGAGCTGAATATGCCGGTCGTTGAGAGCACCTACTGGAATCTTGACCAATATGGTGGTAATAGTGCTTACGGCGGTGTAGGTAAGACGACAAAGGAATTAAAACAGCAGGCGATGTTTACGGATTGGGACTTCGACAGCATATGGAAGATTCATGATGGGCGCGCTTATCCGTACTTGCAAGGTCAGCAATTCCATGAACCACTTGATACGGTAGAGCCTTATGTGCTAGAAGCTAATATACGGAGTAATGAGCCCGCTCAGTTGTTGGTAGCCTTTGACGAGGAAGTACAGCTAACTGAAGCTGGTTTTACATTAATCGTAGATGGTGAAGCTTGGTCATTATTAGAAGCAGCTGCAACGAATGAACCAAACGTTTGGTTAATTAGGCTGGCAGAGCCTGTAGCTATAGAGGCACAGGTTACGCTCACTTATGATGCAGCTGTAGGTCAAGTAACTGATCTAGCAGGTAACGAGCTATTAAGTTTCACCGAATGGCCAGTAACGTTGACCATTCTAAGTAACGATGCAACCGTAACAGCGGTCGGTGATGCATACTCGGTATTAGAAGAAGAGCGATCCATCGTATCTCAGCAAACGGATATTACAACGGAAACAACGGTCCTTGAGCTATTGAGTGAGCTCAACAAGTTTGAAAAGGCACAATGGAAGGTTGTAGCTTCTAATACTACTATTATTACGACGGAGCAGTTCGACTTGGCAGCAGAAAAGCAATCTGCAGATCAGCTTGTAATCGGTGATCAGTTAGCGGTAATGGCTGAGGATGGAACGATCGTGATATATGAGATTGTCGTAAAACCGCTATATCATGTAATGTTCGAAACGAATGGAGGCACCCCAGTTAATAGTCAAATGGTTATTAGCGAGAAACTTGCGGCGGTTCCTACTGCTCCCATTCGAGAAGGATACCGTTTTGAAGGCTGGTTTACAGATAACGGAACATTCGCAGATCGATTTGATCTAGCTAGTGAGTGGATTACTGAAGATACTTTACTCTACGCAAAGTGGATCGTGGAGAACGAGCTTGTTGTATCGGTCACACCTGTAAACAGTATCGTTACTGGTGCTGAGACTAGCTATCAATACGGAGATTCCGTGCAGCTTACCGCTGTGCCATTAGAGGGGTACCAATTCGAGAGCTGGAAGGATGTCGCGACAGGCAAGGTACTTAGTACTCAGCTTAATTACAGCTTCAATATTACGAGAGATATGAGCTTGATCGCAACATCAACTAAGCTTGAAGAAGAAGTATATACGGTACGATTTGTAAGTGAAAGTGGGTATGTGCTTTCCATTCAGCAAATCCCTCGGGGAGGAGATGCTACACCACCACCGAATCCTTCAAAGCCAGATGCTGAATTTATTGGATGGTCATCAGACTACACGAATATCCAACAGCATGTAACCTTCAAGCCTGTATACTCGGAGAAGGTAAAGCAGTACACGGTGACAGTAAACGGAGGAAGCATTCCAAGTGGTGAAACAAGCTACCCATTTGATGCTAAGGTAACGGTAATCGCTGATCAACCGGCAGAGGGAACTCAGTTTTCACACTGGGAAAGCAATCTGAAGACTGTAAGCTATAATGAAGCGTATACCTTCTATATAACTGGAAACACGACGTTAACGGCGGTTTACGATTCCGCACCTATCGTAAAATCTCCAATTATTATGATATCGCCAGATGTTATCGCGAATTCATTGACGTTAAGAATGTCCTTCATCGGTCAGTATGACATGACGTCACCATTTTTATTTATTGAAACGGGTGTTGTCGTCATGAAATCGGATACTCCGATAACTGAACTGCATTTTGGTACAGAGAACGCGATAAAAGCGAGGTCTAGTGCACAGACGGAGACCGGACAATTTATGATGAATAAGACAGGCGTTCAATCAGGAGAAACATGGTATGCGCGGACATACTTGATCTATATGGATGCTAGCGGGGAAGTGCATACGATCTACAGTGATATCGTTTCTGGAACGATGCCGTAGAGGGCTGTAGAAATTGTCATAGAATCAAGTAGAGCTACAAGTCTTAGAAGCTATAACAGCCCATTGCCCTAGTACAGGCAATGGGCTGCTTTGTATACATTGAAGGTGGGAGGCTCGCAAGTAGAGTAGCTATAGCGATGCCTTAATCACCTTTTTGTAGTACAGAACGGATAGGAAGGCGAATATTGAGTATAGCACCGTATACAACAACATGACGATAACCATCGGTGTCCATAGCTCCGTACCGAACATAAACCAGCCGGATTTAACTGCAAAGTAGCTATGAGCTAGGCCAATCACTAATGGAATACCGAAGTTGAACAACTGCTTCGCCTGAATTCCCTTGAGCAAATCGCCTTGCGTGAATCCAAGCTTTCTTAAGATCGTGTAGTTCGGCTTCTCTTCTTCACTTTCATCCATTTGCTTGAAGTATAGAATACAACCGGACGTGACTAAAAAGCTCAGTCCTAGAAAGCCAACGATAAACATAATTAGGCCCATATTTCGTTTTTGGTTGCTGCTCATTTCTAGTCTTGACTCATGAGGAGTCATGAAATTCGCTTGCTTGTACGCCTCATTCGCCTTTTCTAGCTGTGATTCATCGTCTATCGTAATTCCGATATATAGCGAGGAACCCTTTTGCAGCTCAGGATCAAGGTCCTGCTTCAATTGCTCAAACACACTGTCATCTACTACTGCAAGAGGAACGCCCCCACTAGTATAGTAATAGGATACGTAGAATTCATCTCGCATGCCGAGGTACGTGAGAGGGATCGTGTTATTCATACCTAGCAATTCGATTGTGCCTGAATCTTTAAGCGGCAGCATCTTACGCAGTAGATCATTAGAACCTGTAAAGTACACTTCTCCTGGTGCTACATCTAGCTCAGTGTTGCTGTCACGGATGACTGGAGTGAGCATTATGTTAGGATCGAGCTCCAGCACCTGAGTTTTCGCCTCGGATATTTGCTCCACATTTACATTGGCTTGAATGACCTCGATCGTATGATCCGTATAAGCGATATTCCCTTCCTGCAGTGCTTGCTTGAACTGCTGGGCATCCTGTTCTGAGGCTAGTGCGAAGTCTGCAGCTACATTATCCTTAGCCATTTGCTCTGCGGAATAGAGAGAAATATAGCTCAGTGATAGCAGCCCAATGGCAAGTGCAGATACCGTCGTTATGATCGTAAGCAGTAAGGCGTTCGATTTCATCCGAAACATAATGGTCGAGAGGGAAAGAACCTCCGATATGTTTAAGTAGCCATCCTTCTTTTTACGAATGATATAAAACAGGAAGCGAACCGAGCCTTTGTAGAACAGATACGTTCCTAGGATGACGGATGCTAATATGCAGAGCATCGCAATAAACAGCCCGTTAATTGACGTAAAGTCACCATTGAATAGTCTGGATGACAGATAATAGCCAAACAGAATGAGCAGAATTCCGGCTGTACCGTACAGCATCTCAAAAACGGTGACCTTTCGGTTATTTTCCTCTGTTGATGAGCGTACTCGGAATAAGGATAGAATTGACTGCTTCTTTATGAACAAGTAATTCATCAGCATAATAAGTAGATAGATACAAGCAAAGACAACGATCGTTTGCTTCAGCGCTTCCGTTGAAAAGCTTAACGTCGCGTCAGCTTCTACATCGGTAATTTTGAATAGAATTAACATAAACAATCTTGATACGGAAAAACCAACAAAAACACCAATAGCTAATGAGCTGGAGTACAGTATTAAATTTTCTAGCGTAAGAATGCGGAAAATTTTCGATTTTCGCATGCCAATTAGCTGAAGCAACCCAATCTCTTTACTGCGTCTTTTAATGAAGATATTGTTCGCATACAGCAAGAAAATGGTCACGATTGCGACAAGCAGCACCGATGCAGCGCGAATCGAAGCTTCGCCCTTCACCGAGCCTTTCGTTGCGTCCATAGCTGGATCATACTGTAGGGTGACAAAAGCGAAATAAAGGGCAACGGTAAAGATCAAAGCAAAAATATACAAAAAGTAATTTTTAATATTCTTTTTTAGATTCTGTACGATGAGGTGATTAATGCTCATGCTGCACACCACCTAGTACACTTTGTGTTTTTATAATGTCCTGGAAGAAATGCTGCCTTGATTCCTCGCCCTTCGTTAGTTGGGTGAAGATGCGACCATCCTTAATAAAGATCACTCGACTGCAGTAGCTGGCTGCTACCGGATCGTGTGTAACCATCACAATCGTCGCCTTAAGCTTATCGTTGAGATCACTCAGCTTATCTAATAGATCGGAGGCTGCCTTCGAATCCAGTGCACCAGTCGGCTCATCGGCAAATATGATGCTCGGTTCATTAATGAATGCTCGTGCGGCAGACGTTCTTTGCTTTTGTCCGCCTGAAATTTGGTTCGGGTATTTATCTTTAAGCTCATAGATGCCAAGCTCCTTAGCAAGCAGGCTGAACTTCAGATCAGCTTCCTTCTTAGAGATTTTAGTTACGGACAATGGAAGCAGTATATTTTCCTTAACGGTTAATGTGTCTAGAAGGTTGTAGTCCTGAAAGATAAAGCCCAAATGATGCTGTCTAAACTCAGCCAGCTGTCTTTCCTTCATGACTGTCATATCCTTGCCTTCAATCTGAATAGTACCACTGCTCACCTTATCAATAGAGGAGAGTACATTCAGCAGCGTTGTTTTACCGGAGCCTGATGGGCCCATAATACTAACGAACTCACCCTTCTTAACAGTAACGTCTAATCCTTTAAGAACTTCTTCTTTATTGAATTTATTGCCGTAGCTCTTATGGATTTTCGTTGCTTCTAATATATTCATATCTCCACACCTTTTCATTTAACATTTGATAGCTTCATTATAGGAGACCTTATCTTCGAATTCCTTCGATTCATCATACAAAACAGAAAAGCATGTGACAAATTCGTCACATGCCTGTTATTTGGTCAAATGGATTATGCTTAGGGAATACGAGAGAAAAGGTTGTTCCAGCTCCGGGCTCAGATTGAACCTCGATGTGAATGAGCAGCAGCTTAGCCGCCTTCTCTGCTAAATACAATCCCATGCCCGTTGCTGCATGATCCTGGTGCATAGCGGTTGACGTATAGCCCTTTTCGAAGATGCGAGGTAGATCTCGGGCATCAATGCCACGTCCTGTATCCTTAACTTCAACTACGGCTTGTTCGCCTCTCAGGTAGCTGCTAATGACAATGTCAGAGGAATGGCTGTATTTTACAGCATTAGTAAGCAGCTGCCTCATAATAAAAGCAAGCCATTTGGCATCGCTAAGCACCTCTTGCACTTCAAGATTAAGCTCAAAGCCTATCCCTTTCTGCATACACCATGATTGCAGCTCAATCATTTCCTTGGTGATGAGTGATTTAATTTGGATGAGCTCGATATAAAGATCGTTTTCCATAAAAGGAATTCGCTTTTGGTGCAGCTGTTGATCAAGGAGGAGATGAATTCTTAACCACTCATACATGATTTGTGATCGTATCGCCTCATCATCAACACGATCCACGATTAATCGCATCGCAGAGAGCGGTGTTTTAACCTCATGAATCCACGATAATAGCTCATCCTTTTCCTGCTCAACGAGCATTTGATTATACTCAGCTCGCTGCTTAAGTCTTTCCGTCTGATTGATGACACTAGCCTCAACTATTTTTTCGAACGGACTGCTAGAATGAGCTAAAGCAGCGAGATCTAGGTCGTTTTCCCATGCTTCCATGCTTTTGTAAAATTTTGTCTCTTTATTGTAGCGGATAGCTAGAAAAAGAATGAACACTAGTGCTGATAGAAAAACAATATAAAGTATCGGCATAAATGGGATCTGAGGATCGACATACGATATGAAGAGGATTAATCCATGGATAACAACAAACAGTAGAATCCAGCTGCGCCTCTCCACGATATAATGCTTAATCAACGGTAATCATCCTCTTCCTTCGCAACATAGCCTTGTCCCACCTTTGTTTCGATAAAGCGATCTAGCCCAAGCTCCTCTAGTTTTTTTCTCAATCGATTAACATTGACAGTTAATGTATTATCACTGACATAACGCTCGTCGTCCCACAGGCTTCTTATTAATTGCTCACGACTAACGATTTTGTTCTTTTGCTCGATAAGACATTTCAATATAAATATTTCATTTTTCGTAAGCTCTATCGCACCGGCTTCATTGGAAACGGTGTTTTTCTCATAATCGACCGTTGCACCACACCATGTTCGTATAAGAATTGGCTCATTGTTATAATGATAAACTCTACGAAGCACCGCTTGAATCTTCGCGATAAGCACATCAAAATGAAAGGGCTTCTGAATAAAGTCATCAGCACCGAGCTGCATCGACATTACCATATCGGTAGGGTGATCTCTAGAGGACAGGAATAGTATCGGTACATTGGAATGAGAGCGGATTAAGCGACACCAGTGGAAGCCATCGTATTTCGGCAATTGTATATCGATGATCACGATATCTGGCTTAATGCTGGTGAATTGCTGAAGGACGTCATTGAAGTCGGTAATCCCATGCACATCATACGACCAGCCCATCAGTCTATCTTTTATTTCATTAAATAACGATGTATCGTCTTCAATTAAAAGTATCTTAAACAGAATCGTCACCACGCTTATTATGTCATTTTTCTAAATTGTATAGTATCTTCCATCTCTCTGCTAGTTTGATTTCTTAAATGTCTTGTGTTGGCTGTTAGTGTAGATAAAGAAGAAAGGCTCCCAATGAAAGGAGCCTTGAATATCGTGAATAGCACGTTGTTCGTAGATGTGATTGTATACTGATATTGTTTTAATTACCTACAGCTGAGTCCACTGCTGCAAGAACTTTACCGACAAAAGCAGGCGTTCCCCATATAATATAACGCCCTTTATTCTCTTTTTCGTCGAAAAAGTATTGAAACTTCGCTTTTCCGCGAGTAGGATCAGGTTGATTCATATGCCACATAATCGCTTCTGAAATTTTGAACGCTTCAGCTTGTTCTACATAACAGTCGAGTACTGAACAGACCTGAAGTTTCCCATCAACCTCACTGTCCTTACCATCCATAAATGCTTGAACGTCCTGGATCGCATTTGATTTTATGTGCTCGAGCTTACTACCAATGAACATTTCTGCATCCTCCCTTCGTATTCTCCATTCACCGCCAACCTTAGTTGCTGGAAGTTGATTGTCGCGAATGTACCTCCTAATCGTTCTGGGATGCATTTCGAGTATCTCAGCTAATATGTCTACCGTTAATAAATCAGCCATATTATCACTCCTCGTGTCCGTTTGATTACATATTATCATCTATTGTTACATATGTAAATGATTTACATGTAATAAAGTGGTAATTATTTTGTTGCGGGAAGGAACTGCAAAGTGGACATGGAAGTTAGTAGTGCCGGTTACCCTGCAATAATTGATTCTGAAATATCGGATGCTAGTTGCTACATCCTGCTATTGTTTAATTGAGAGGAGGTTATATGATGAATATGCTAAATCATTTAAATAGTGCATTAGCTTACATTGAGCAAAACCTTGAGCATGATATTGACGAGCAAGAGATAGCTAGGCGTGCATGCTGCTCGATCTACCACTTTAAGCGGATGTTTTCGTTCCTAGCGGGTATTACTTTGCAGGAATATATACGCCGCAGACGACTATCGCTTGCGGCGATGAATCTTCAGGACAGCACAATTAAGGTAATAGATGTTGCGATCAAATACGGTTACAATTCCCCAGATGCATTTACACGAGCATTTCAAAGCCTACATGGAATGACGCCTACAGAAGCGAGAAGCAATACTAGTCCACTAAAAGCATATCCACCAATGACCTTCCGATTATCGATAGGAGGAAGTGATCCAATGAAGTTTAGAATCGTCAAAAAGGAATCGTTTCAGGTGGTCGGAATCAAAAACAAGGTGACAGCCATTAAGGATGGTGAGCATCCAGGTGTCGAGCAGGTGTGGCTATCTACTAGTGATGAAACGTACAATCAACTCAAGTCTCTCAGTAATCAGGATCCTTCTGGTATTCTTCATGTTGATGTAGGCGATGTGGGGAGAGGCAACCCAGAATACGACTATTACATGGGGGTAGCTACAAAGGAGCCCTGTCCGGTTGGATTTACAACATTACTTGTGCCTGAGCTAACATGGGTTGTATTCGAGGTGAAAGTACCTTGGTCACCTGATAAATGGAAGCAAATTTATGGGGAATGGTTTCCATCCTCAGGCTATGAACAAGTTGAGGGACCTAAAATACAAGTTGGACCGGAAATCCAAGTTGGTCAAAAGCAAGTATTTACTGAGGAAAAAGAAGTCGAGCTGTGGATTCCTATTGGAAAAATTCAACGTTAAGATTGTTTCTAACATAGTAAATCCCCTCTAGTTAACAACGATAAGTAGATAGTATACTCAATCGTTGTAATTATGAGGGGACAAATTCAACCAGTGGCACTATCATTGTTAGTGAAATGTGTATTCCCCCAGTATGCTTCGTCAATTGGCGAATGCCATCACTCAAGTCGGTTTGTGAAAATTTACATAATTTTGAAGGCGATGCACTTCGCTAGCTTGCAAATAATTAAATGAGGGTGTATGATTGACTAATCAATCGTTGACTAGTCAATCATTGACTGGTCATGCTTTAGATGGGAGTGATCACTGCATGGAGAAATCACATCAAGAGCTAAAAGAGTTGTTTTTGATGATAAAAACGATTGATCGAAGGATTGCACAGTGCTTCGAGCAAAGGGCAGGCATTAGCTTAACGCGTTACGAATTGCTAAACGTCATTTTAAGCAATGGGAAAACCCCACAATCTGTGCTGCAGCAGCAATTAAATATCGATCAAGCAGCAATCACAAGGCATCTAAAGCTGCTCGAAGAGCAACAGCTCGTTTATCGTCAACGTAATGAGCATAATAATCGTGAGATTATTGTCCAAATTACTGAGATTGGCAGAGAACGACTAACCTCCTGTGACGATAACAGGAAACAATTTATGAATGAGCTATATGCGGAGTTTACGAACGAGGAAATCGATCAGCTGCAATTGCTCATTAAAAAGCTGAATGACAATACAAGTCGTTGGTAAATACATCGAAGAGGAGTTGTTAATGGTGATACAAACACATACAAAGCTAGAAGAAATTATGCATGCTCGTAAATCAGTGCGCAAATATAAAGAAGGGGTAGTCATTCCTCGTGAGAAGCTGGAATATCTACTTGAGCAGGCAACGTCGGCTCCATCCTCAAGCAATTTGCAGCCTTGGCGTTTTCTTGTCATTGATAATCCCGAAGCAAAAAAGGATTTACGTGCAATTGCGAACAATCAAGAGCAAGTAGAAACCTCGTCAGCGATTATCGCTGTGCTAGGCGACATGACGATGTATAACAATGCGGAGCAAATTTATAACGCTAATTTTGAACATGGCTATATGGCACGTGAAATTGCCGACCATATGATTAAAAGCTCAGTTGCTCTATATGGAGGATTGCCAGAGGATGTTCTTAAAAACATTGTAACCTTTGATGCTGGATTAATCTCGATGCAAATCATGCTTCTAGCAAAGGACATGGGCTACGACACTGTTCCAATGGGCGGCTTTGATAAAGTGAAGTTTGCCGAAAAGTTCAACCTGCCACAGCATGAGATTCCGATTCTTCTGATTGCGATTGGTGAGGCAGCAGCACAGGCTTACGGTTCATCACGTCTTCCTCTTAAGCAAGTTGTACGCTTTGTTTAACACGAGGGTACAAGTCAGAGCGCGTATAAATTTTTCATAATTGGTCATATTTATTAAAGTAGAAGAAGCAAGGATCGACACAAAATAGACGTAAGTAAAGTAGCTAGAGTGAATTCTATTCTCTATGGTTTTTCCTGTAGAGAATAGATTGTCATAGAAAATTTTAACTTTAGTCACGCATTTAAAGTTGACTAAGCGCGAATAATGTAAGATAATTTAATTAATAATTATAATTATTTCAATGTAATTATAATTACACGAAAAACTAAAGAGAAAGTGGGAGGAAACTGTCATGGCATTAATCGGTAAAGAAATTCAACCATTTACAGCGAAAGCTTTCCAAAAAGGCGAGTTTATCGACGTATCTTCAGAAAACTTTAAAGGTCAATGGAGCGTAGTATGCTTCTATCCAGCTGACTTCACATTCGTATGTCCTACTGAGCTAGAAGACCTTCAAAACCAATATGCAACACTAAAAAGCCTTGGTGTAGAAGTTTACTCCGTGTCTACAGATACACACTTTACACACAAAGCTTGGCACGATCATTCTCCAGCGATCGGCAAAATCGAGTACATCATGATTGGTGACCCTAATCACACAATCTCTAGAGCATTCGACGTACTTAACGAAGAAGACGGCTTGGCTGAGCGTGGTACATTCATTATCGACCCAGACGGAATTGTTCAAGCTTATGAAGTAAATGCAGGCGGTATCGGCCGTGACGCTTCTACAATTGTTAGCAAGATCAAAGCTGCTCAATACGTTCGCAACAATCCAGGCGAAGTTTGCCCAGCTAAATGGGAAGAAGGCGCTGAAACTTTAACGCCAAGCTTAGACCTAGTAGGTAAAATCTAAGTATCTAACTGAACGAACATTGCACAATAGAGGCGACAGGAACAATCCTTGCGGTTGTTTTTGTCGCTCTATTTTTAATAAATTCTGTATTTATACATTTATTATAGATTCTATTATACAACTTCAGAAAAAGAGAGGTGAATAACTGCGCAAGCAGGATAGATGGTTCCCATCTATACCCGCACAGGCAGTAACGCATATGGTATTAGACAATCAGATAAAAGCGCAGTTGCAGCAATACTTGACCATGCTGGAAGGTGATTTGGTCATAAAAGTAAGCGCAGGTGATGATAAGACTTCTCAGGATATGCTAGAGTTAGTAACTGAGCTAGAGAAGATGTCTTCACGAATTACAGTAGAACGTGTGCAGCTAGAACGCACACCAAGCTTTAGCATTAACAAAGCAGGTCAGGATTCAGGAGTTGTGTTTGCAGGACTGCCATTAGGTCATGAATTCACATCCCTAGTACTTGCATTACTTCAGGTTAGTGGTCGTGCACCGAAGGTAGATGAATCGGTCATTAAGCGCATCCAAGCGATTAAAGAACCAATGCATTTTGAAACGTTTGTAAGCTTAACATGCCATAACTGTCCGGATGTCGTTCAAGCTTTGAACATCATGTCTGTACTGAACCCGAATATTTCGCACGTAATGGTTGAAGGCGGAACGTTCCAGGATGAAGTAAAGTCGAGAGACATTATGGCTGTACCAACTGTTTTCTTAAACGGTGAAAGCTTTGCCAACGGTCGAATGGAAATCGAGGATATTTTAGCGAAGCTAGGCAGCTCATCTGATGGCTCAGAGTTTGCGAACGTAGAGCCTTTTGATGTGCTTGTTGTAGGCGGCGGGCCTGCTGGCTCTAGCGCAGCGATATATTCCGCTCGTAAAGGTCTTCGTACAGGTATTGTAGCTGATCGCTTCGGTGGTCAAGTCAATGATACATTGTCGATCGAGAACATCATTGGTACAAAAGCTACTGAGGGTCCAAAGTTTGTTGCAAGCTTAGAAGGCCATGTATCTGACTACGATATCGATGTGATGAGATCTCAGCGTGCAGCGAAAGTTGAGCGTAAAGAGATGGTAGAGGTTACCCTCGAGAATGGTGCGGTATTAAAGGGGAAAACGGTTGTCCTTGCAACAGGTACGCGTTATCGTGAGCTTGGTGTTCCTGGCGAACAAGAGTACAAAAATAAAGGTGTAGCATACTGCCCACACTGTGATGGACCGATCTTCAAAGGGCAGCGTGTCGCTGTCGTTGGTGGAGGTAACTCCGGTGTTGAGGCTGCCATCGATCTTGCGGGTATTGTAAAGCATGTTACCTTGCTGCAGCATCGTGATGAGCTAAAAGCCGATAAAGTACTACAGGAGCGTCTGCGCAGCTTACCGAACGTCACTGTACTGTTGAATGCTTCTACTCAAGAAATTACAGGTACAGATAAAGTGAACGGCTTAACGTACCTCGATAAGACGACAGGTGAAACACACCACGTCGAGCTGGAAGGTGTATTCGTACAGATCGGTCTATTGCCGAACACAGAGTTTTTACAAGGCTCTATTGACTTAACACCATATGGTGAAGTCATTGTTGATAAGAAAGGCGCAACAAGCATGCCGGGCGTATTTGCCGCAGGAGATTGCACAGATACTGTCTATAAGCAAATCGTCATCTCTATGGGATCTGGTGCAACAGCAGCGTTGGCTGCATTCGATTATATGATCCGCAATACAGCGGTAGCGCCTGAACAAGAAACGGTTACCGTTTAACATTATCGTTTTAACCATTGCGGTTAGCTCTCCCTATTCATCCTTCGTGATGTATGAGGGAGAGCTTTTTTACTTTTTATTGAATAGCTGAAAAAAGCCAGCAAGAACAACCAATCTAAGCTTATCCAAGATACCTATGATGCTGAAGTATTAGCGGCCTATTCACTTGGTATCATCACTGGAAAAGGGAATGACAAGCTTGATCCGCAAGGTCTAATTACGCGCCAGGAGGCAGCGATAATGATTGCTCGTGTCGCGAAGTCACTCCATATGCCTGAGCAGAGCAAAAAAGTTACATTTGCGGACGATAAAAGCATTGCAAGCTGGGCAAAGGAAGCCGTTGCGTATATTTCCTCGATCAAGGATACATCGAACAATTCAGCGGTTATGAGCAGTGTAGGCAATAGCAAGTTTGCTCCAAAGTCTACCTACACGAAGCAGCAAGCGATTATCTCGATGAAGCGATTGCTTAATAGTTATCAGCTTAAGTAATAATTGTTCAGTACCGCAAACGATAAACATGCAAATATATGAAGCAGGGACCCATCCAATCCGGAATGGGTCCTTTTTCCTGAACGGAAATTACGTAAATATCCTCCTACCACCTGCTGTGCTACACCACTCGATCCTCCTGCGATTTATACTTATCCCGATACTGACCTGGCGTCATTCCTTCTAGCTTACGGAATGAGCGAATAAAGTTTTGTGAGTTATTGTAGCGCAGCTTTGCTGCTATATCCTTAATCGGCATGTCGTTTTCGGACAACCATTTCTTCGCCATCTTGAAGCGATACATCGTTAAGTAATCGCTAAAGGATACGTTTGTTTCTTTTCTGAACACACTGCTTAAATAATTCGCATTATAGTGCAGACGTGAAGCACATTCCTCTAGCGTTAGATCAGTATCGTAATATCGCTGTACTAGATCGATGATTTTCTCAGACAGCTTATGATACTGCTCTTCCTGCCGATCACGATAGATCACAATGAGCGGATGAATAACGACCTTCCAGAACCAACGCTCAATTTCTTGCTTGTGCTGAATTTTAAGCAGCTGCTCCAGCAGCGAGCCATGATGATGCTTTAGCTGTTTAATCGTAATGCCCGATTCTTGCATCATCATTACTAGATTATTAAGCAGCCTCGTTAGCGGGAACTGAAACTCCTGTGGTGATCGATCAGTCTGAAAGATAGTAGACAGCAGCTGCAGCAAATGCTCTCTAGCTCGCTCTTCCTCGGCCACTTTAATCGCATCAAGCAACTCATTCTCCAGCTGCTGAGGATAATTAAGCTGAAGAACATGCCGGTTTTCACTGAGCTGATCATATTGAATAATAATGCCTTCGCCTAGAATCATGCGATGCTTCAACGCATCCAGACCTTCACGATAAGCAGCACTAAAGCCACTCAGCTCATAGAACGGCGTACTAATGCCGATGCTAATCTGCAAATTCAACAGCTGTTTAATTTGCTGCTGCAATGATTCCGTCAAACTATACTGCATCGTATGAAAGCTGTCAGCCTCTGTTGATGGAGAGCCGATAACCGTCACAACGCTTTGATCTAGAATAACGGAAGCGAGACGCTGCTCTGCTGGAATAAATTCCTCGACAACATTATGCAGTGCAAACAATAGCAGATCGATATCTTTAATCGAATGACTGCTTGATGGGTGAAAGTCTATCTGAATCGTAATCGCCGCCATCGTATTCCAGCTTTCCAGCTGGCTCGAGTAGCCAAACTGCTTCAGCTGAGCACGAATCTCGGAAGGTTTGATCTGCCCTTGGTACGCTTTCATAAAAAATAAGGTGCGTACTTGATGGATATGCTGCTGCAGCTGATGCTCCAGCTCTGATTTGGATTGAAACAGATCATGAACACGGTCACTAATAAGCTGAAATTCATTGGAGCTTTGCTGCTGGCTGCGATAACCGAGCTCTTTAACGCCAATCTGCTGCAGCAGACGACGTATTGGGCTGTAAAACTGTTTTGTGCCTAGCCATACAAGCACGATGCATAGCACAATGAGACCCATACAAATATACAAGGTGTACATCCCGATTTTTTTCGATTCAGCGGTCAACGCCTCAATGGAGGAGATCGACATATATGTCCAGCCCGTAACCGGCGATTTATAATAGGTGACCGCGGAGTTCATATCTTGAATGAGTGCATCGTACTGCCCACTCGTCTCCGTTAGCTTGCTAGCATCAATACCTGCTGCTTCAACCGATTGTCCAATAAGCGTTTGATCATTATGAATGATCATGTTGAGTTGATCGTCAAATATGATTACACTAGAGCTAGAGTCAATATTTTGCTCCACCATTTCTTGCAGGCTGCAGGTTGGAATGGTAGCTAGAGCAAGACCATACGTATCGATGCTGTTAGCAGGCAGCTGCTTAACGAGCGTCATATTGTATGGACACACCGCCGTATTTCTCGCAAACTCCTCACTATAGAACAAATACGATGGCGTTAACACCCACGAAGAATATTCAGGCAGCTCCATCAGCTCAAGCAGCTGTTCGCTATATTCGTATTGATCGAGATCGTAAAGTCCAGAGTTTTTTACTAGCCATTGATGGCGCTGGTTTAGCAAGATCACATCTTCCAGCTTCGTATCGAATGATTGCATGTGACGAATTTCATTCCGAAGGTCATCATATAGCATAAAATCCGCTGCGGTTAACGATTGAGACATCGCCCGTTTCAGAACGGTTGAGGCGAGCACCTGATTCATCGTATGGTTGACAGTCGTTAATTTCTGCTCTACATTTGAATTAATTTGCATAATCAACTGCTTTTTACCCTCATTAACATTTTTTTGAATCTCATTCGTCGAGGTCACATAGGCAAAAATTCCGATAAATATAACCGGTATTGTGCTAAGTAAGCATCCGAAGATCGTTAGCTTAGCAAAGTAGTTTAATGATCGCATCGCATCTCAACACCTTATCAATGATAGGAAGAATGTTATTAGCATTATTTTAGTAAACGCATACATTTTATACAATAATCATATCACTCATCTATAATCATTATCTCACTTTTACAATAAATTTCCAATAAATAAAGGGGGAATGACAATGATACAGCATAATTGCTCCATCCGTACTGCCGCAAGATTAGGATTGCTGCTATTAATCGTTGCACTCTTAAGCGGTTGTGCTGCTTCTGCTGTTACTTCCAAGGTCGACGATACGAAGCCTACCGAAATATCCATTATGGCACCGTTGCATTTCCCTCACTCGCCAAGCGAGGAAAGTGTGGCATTGCTCGAGGAGCTGACAAGCACTAAGCTGGAGCTGTCATGGGTGCCTGATGGGATTTACTCCGATAAAATGAACACCGCGTTGACAACAAACTCATTAAAAAAGGTTATGTTTGTAAAATATATTGATTATCTCTCCGTAAAAAATTCGGTCCGAACAGGTGCCTTTTGGGAGATCGGCCCTTATCTTGAGCAGTTTCCTAATCTTAAACAGCTGGATCGTGATATATTGGCTCAGACTGCCGTGGATGATAAGATATACGGTCTGTATACGGAGCGACAATCGTCTCGCCAAGGCATTATTCTACGCAAGGATTGGCTTAACCAGCTCGGCTTGAAGGAGCCTTCAACCATCGATGAGCTGTATAACATCCTTTATGCCTTTACATATGAGGATCCCGATAATAATGGCAAGCATGACACGATTGGACTGACTGATCGTAATGACTTGATCTATGGTGCATTTAAAACATTAAGCTCTTATTTTGGTACACCGAATAACTGGGAGCTGACAGAGACCAGCTTTATACCGGAATTCGAAACGCAGGGCTATCTTGATACGATGAATTTTATGAAGAAGCTATATGATGAAAAGCTGATCAATGTAGACTTTCCCGTGACGAGCAAGGATGTACAGCGAGAGCTGCTTATTCGTGGTCATGCCGGCGTGTACATCGGCGCAATGACTGATGTGCAGCGACTATATGAAGAAGCGAAGCAGTTTAATGAGCAGGTGGAATTTACGATCGTCAACCGAATTGAAGGACCGTTAGGCTACCGTATATGGTCGATTCCTAACTTTAATGGACTGTATCTATTTTCGAAAAAAGCCATCCCTACTGAGGAGGAGCTGCTTAAGGTGTTGTCCTTCTTCGACCGTACGATGGATGCTGATGTAGCACATTTATTGCATTACGGCATCCTTGATAAGCATTATTATGTAGAGAATGATAAAGTGATCTTGCCTGAGGAGCTGGCAGCGCTACGCACGAAAGAGGTTAATGCACTGTATTCCTTAATGATCGCAGATTTGGGTAACGATAATCTTATGGAGGTCGCTCAGCAGCATCATATGTGGAGCTATGCTGAGCAATTAGTGGAGGACAATAATCAGTTTATTGTGCCTGATCCGACGGTCGGTCTAGAATCGATGACCTATGATGAGCGTGGAGTTGAGCTTTATAAAATTATCTCTGACGCCACGTACAATTATATTTTAGGTTCAATTAATGAGGAGGGCTTCAAGCAGCAGGTTGAGCTATGGCGTAAAAATGGCGGAAATAAAATTATTGCAGAGTATACGGCAAACCACTTTAACTAGAGTATAACGATGAATTTATATAAACAGCAGCAGGGCGAAAGGATGATCGCCATGCTGCTGTTTTTTGTTTAAATTCAGCGTGAGAATGTAGCGTTAACGCGATAAATTGCTAGATGCTTCGACTAAGGTGTCATTATCATCTGCCATAATCATTAGCTCATATGCAGTCTTTTAAGCCGCAGTATGAACAAATGATTGTTTCCGCACTTCAACTCATGATGTTACGTTTAAGCTGTTCCAAGTAAACAAACGATGGGACAGGTTTCATCTATATCAATCTAAAATGGAGGTCATGATGTATGAAAAGAAAGCCGGCCGTTGTTCTACTAAGTACTTTGGTAGCGCTTACGATGGTGTTAAGCGCATGTGGAGGGAATAGCAATAAAGGTACGAATGCAACGTCTACACCAAATTCATCAACGAGCACAAACGGCAACAATGATAACTCATCAGAGACACCAGCAAAGCCAACTGAGATTACAATAATGCTACCGCTAAACGTTGCTGAAACACCGCCTGACACAATTAAAAATGAGGTTGAAAAGCTAACGAATACGAAGCTGACCTATCAGTTTTTCCCAGCTGATACGTATGAGGAAAAGCTGAATGCATCCTTCGCTACGGGCTCGCTGCCACAGGTTGTTTATTTGAAAAACCAGGCAACCTTTATGCAAATGAAGGAAGCGATTCGTGATGGACAGTTTTGGGAAATCGGACCTTACCTTGAGGAGTTCCCTAACTTAAACAAATTAAAGCCTGAAATTTTGAACAATACGAAGGTGGATGGCAAGCTGTATTCCTTATATATTGGCCGCCCACTGGCACGTCAAGGGATCATTTATCGTAAAGACTGGGCAGATAATCTTGGTCTAGAAGCTCCGAAAACAGTGGATGATCTGTATGAGATGATTGAGAAGTTTACGAAAGCGGATCCAGATGGCAACAACGTTGACGATACGATTGGTTTAGCAGATCGTAATGATCTAGTCTATGGTGCCTTCAAAACAGTTGCTTCTTGGTTCGGTACGCCAACAAATTGGGGCGAGAAGGATGGAAAGCTGCTGCCTGAATTTATGTTCGAGGAATACGTTCAAGCTATGGATTATATTAAAAAAATCCGTGATAACGGCTTAATGAACGTAGACTTTGCTGGAACAAGTAAAACGGATCAAGTTGCTTTGTTCACTAGCGGTAAAGCAGGTGTATATATCGGTTCGATGCAGGACATTAACTCCTTAGATAAAGACTTAGTTAAGAACGTTCCGGATGCCAATGCGAGTGTGCATGCGTTAGTTGAAGGTCCAGGCGGTAATGTATCGACATGGGCGATTCCTGGCTATAACAACGTCGTGTTGTTCCCGAAAACGGCAATTAAAGACGAGGCAGAGCTAAAAAGCGTTCTAGCGTACTTCGATGCCATGATGACTCCTGAAGTGGCGAACATGATGTATTGGGGAATTGAAGGTGTTCACTATACCGTTGAAGACGGTAAAGCAAAGGCATCCGATGACAAAGAGCTAACAGAGCGCGAAGTGAAAGGCTTTAGAGATAGTGTTATCGGTGAACCAGAAACGAATGGTCAGCTGGAAGCTTATATTGATTTAGAAGCAAGAAAGCTTGCTGAACAATTCGTAGTAGATAATGAAAAAGTTGCGATCCATGATCCAACAGCTGCTCTAGACTCTGCGACATTTGCAGAGAAAGGCACACAGCTTCAAGAGCTTATTAATGATGCGACCTATAAATACATGTACGGTTCTATTGATCGCGCTGGTTTTGATGCGGCAATTGAGGATTGGAAATCTCGCGGTGGTCAGCAAATTATCGATGAATTTAATGCAGCGAAATAGTAGCCAGACATAGCAGCGCAGGCTAGGAAGGTAGAGGGGCTAGGCAAAGTGAGCTTATGCCCTTCTCTTCCTCTCGAATATGGAAGGAGAGAAGTACGATGCAGGAAGCTACAGTAGAGCGCATCCCGATCGCAGAGGGCAGTGAACGAAAAAAGAGAATATGGCGCAACAAATGGTTGTACGTCATGATTGCCCCTGGAATTCTGTATTTTTTAATATTCAAATATATACCGATGTTTGGACTAGTGATAGCCTTTCAGGATTTTAAGCCGTTCTTTGGATTTACGGGAAGTGAGTGGGTAGGCTTCAAGCATTTCACCCGACTGTTTACAGAGCCTGATTTCTTAAATATATTATCGAATACGTTAATACTGTTTGGTATGAATCTATTGTTTTATTTTCCGGTGCCTATCATATTAGCGTTAATGCTCAATGAGGTACGGATTAACTTCTTTAAGCGATTATTTCAATCATTAGTTTATTTGCCGCACTTTCTATCCTGGGTCATTATCGTATCGATCAGCTTTGTTATGCTTACGATGGATGGCGGGATAATTAATGAGTTGATTGTGTTACTTGGATTCGAAAAAGTCAATTTCCTCCTTAGCAATGAATGGTTCAGACCAGTCTATATCATACAGGTGATATGGCGTGAAGCAGGGTGGGGAACGATTATATATTTGGCAGCGATTGCATCGGTTGATCCACAGCTCTATGAAGCTGCACGCATGGACGGTGCCTCTCGTATGAGACAAGTATGGCATATTACGCTGCCAGCGATACGCAGCGTTATTATCGTACTGCTCATTTTGAAAATTGGTGACGTGCTGGAGCTTGGCTTTGAGCATGTGTATCTGCTGCTTAACTCAATGAATCGCGATGTGGCTGAGATTATTGATACCTATGTCTATACAGCTGGGGTACGTCAGGGGCAATTTAGCTATAGTACAGCCATCGGCTTCTTTAAATCATTGGTAGGCCTAGTGCTCGTCATGTTCGCAAATTATTTAGCGAAGAAAATGGGCGAAGAGGGCGTTTATTAATTTGGCTGAGGAGGGGACCTCATGATTGAGGATCGTACGTTAAATGGTCGCATATTTGCCACCGTCAATTATTTGCTGCTTTCGATTATTGCATTGTTAACGGTGCTGCCTTTTATGCACGTCGTCGCAGGTTCATTCACAACAAGTGCGGAGCTCGCGGTCAAACGATTTATTCTTATACCGACGGAATGGAGCTTTGAGGCATATCGCTTTATCTTCTCGACCAATACCATATTTAAAGCGATGGGTGTTTCCGTTGGAGTTACGTTTTTCGGTACTTTATTCAGCATGCTAATTACATCATTAATGGCCTATGGTCTAGCAAGACGTGATCTTGATGGCCGTAAGTATATTATGTTTTTAGTCGTATTTACGATGCTATTCAGCGGTGGTCTAATTCCAAGCTTCCTTGTGGTTAAAGAGATGGGGCTGATCGATAGTTACTTGGCTCTAATTATTCCATCTACGATTAGTGCATTTAATCTCATTATATTGAAGAACTTCTTTCAAAATATTCCAGAAGGGCTTGAGGAGTCCGCTAAAATTGATGGCTGTAACGATTTCGGCATACTATTCCGCATCGTATTGCCTTTATCCATGCCGGCCATTGCCACGCTATCGCTGTTCTATGCGGTAACGTACTGGAATACGTACTTGAGTGCCATTCTGTACTTGAATGACAGTGCGAAGTGGCCAATTCAAGTACTACTGCGTCAAATTGTTGTACTTGCCAGCGGCTTAGAATACAGTCCAGATCTCGATGCCTCCGTGCCTCCACCAGAGCAAACGGTGAAGATGGCCGTTATCGTCGTAGCTACGCTGCCGATACTGTGCGTTTATCCGTTCTTGCAGAAGCATTTTGCGAAGGGGGCTATGCTAGGATCCATCAAAGGCTAGGGTTCGACTTTGATGACGATGTAATGCGCTGTAGCTTAGTCGACGGCGAATCTTGAACGCTAGCGAAAACTCCGTTGCTCACGTACCAACACCGTACGCTGCGCTACTCGTTTTCTACTAGCGTCCAAGCTTCTTAGTTTAATAACAAAGAACATCAGCAGAGCTTACCATCTCTAAAGCGACCTCCTGACGAAGGAAGGTTCGAGCGTAGAGAAGGTTAAGCGGAGCGCTGAAAGCCGAACTTTTTTACCCTTATTGGAAGGGTAGTTCAATATGTCCAGCTTTGATGACGATGCATTGCGTTGCCGTGATTCGACGTCGAATCTTGAACACACACAACAACTACAGCGAAGCTAATCCATCTCTAAAAGCGACCTCCTGACGAAGGAAGGCCCGAGCGTTAGAGATGAATTAGCGGAGCGCTGATTATAGGAGGTAACTAATGAATAGACGAACCGATTGGACGCCCATTCAGTGGGCGGAGTTTGCTTGTGATACGTTAATGGCACAGTATGTGCCTGAGGAGCTGCCGCCAGCTTATCGCTGGCATTACCATCAAGGGGTTTTTCTTTGCGGCATGGAGGAGGTACTGGAGCATAGTGGTGATGAGCGCTATGAGCAGTACATTAAGCGCTACGTCGACAAGCTTATTGATGCAGAGGGGAACTTCTACTTTGCGCGCGATGAGCTGGATGCAATCCAGCCTGGGCTGCTGCTGTTCCGACTGGCAGAGAAGTACAAGGGAGATCAGCGCTATAGCATTGCGGCTCGCAAGCTGCGTCATTTATTCGATACGCTCAATCAGACGAGCGAGGGAGGCTACTGGCATAAGGATAAATATCCGTACAATATGTGGCTGGATGGGCTATATATGGGCGGCGTATTTGCTTTGAAGTACGCTAATCAATATAACGATCCTGAGCTTCGAGATTTTGTATTTTTGCAGGAGAGGCTAATGCGTAGACATATGCGCGATGAGCAGACTGGACTGCTTTATCACGCATGGGATGAGAGCAAAAAGATGCCTTGGGCTAACCAAGAAACGGGCTGCTCACCAGAATTTTGGGCTCGATCATTAGGCTGGTATGGTTTAGCGCTCAGTCAATTCCTTGATGAATTGCCAGAATCAGATCCTCGCAATAAGCAGTGGGAACAGGCGCTTCAACAGTTTGTGCAAGCGATTATTCCTTACCAGGATGCTAAGACCGGACTCTGGTACCAGGTTGTAGACAAAGGCGAGCGAGAAGATAATTGGCTGGAAACATCTGGTTCCTGCTTATTTGTATATGCGATCGCTAAAGCTTATCAGCGTGGCTTAGTTGAAGACGAGGCATTAGCAGTGGCCAAGAAGGGCTATCTTGGTCTGCTTGATGCGGTCATCGATGAGCAAGATCAGTTTGTGCTGCCACATATATGCATTGGAACGTCTGCGGGAGACTATGAGAACTATGTGACGCGTCCAACAAGCGAGAATGATCTTCACGGAGTAGGTGCCTTTGTATTAGCATCTGTTGAGTTGGAGAAAATCTTAGCAAGCGTGCCTAGTAAATAGTGAAAGATAGTGTACAGAATAAGAGTGATCATTTATAGATAAGTTGCATACCGAACTTATAAAAAGAAATAAATAAAAAGAGTACCATGAGGAGCAATTCTGGTACTCTTTTGTGAAACAATAAATGAATGAAATGCGACAAACAGAAATAGCAAGAGCAGGTCTTAGATGATAGGCTCCCATTTAAGTAGATGATAGAAGCTATAGTCCTCTATCGGTCTAACTGGAAGGGATTCATCGCATTTTAGACTTTCTCTTGCTTTTTATCTGAATTTATCATCTTAGAGTAGGCAGCTTATCTGGGTTTAGCGTAATATACACTTCTTGTATAGTTATGTTTTTAATATAGAAGCTAATGACGCTTTGAAGAGCATCATCGATATAGATGAGAATGGCAGGCTGAGCGTTGACGGTATTCACCTCAACATAGAAGTTATCTGGTGCCTTACTAATAATGCCAAATAAAAACGCAATAACATTGGAGCGGGAATGTATCGGACGTACGGCTGCGTGTACCTTTCCACCGCCGTCGGAAAAGAGCGTTACATTATCTGAGATTAGCTCCAGCAAAGCATCCATATTATGCATTTGAAACGCCTCAATAAACCGTAGAATGATCGAGCGATTACTTTCATAGTCTAAGCTTTCCCCTTCAACCGCGACCATTCTTTGCTTAGCACGACTGAATATTTTTCGGCAATTGTCCTCCTTTTTATCCAGCATGCCAGCGATCTCGCTATACGTGAAATCGAAAGCCTCCCTTAAAAGCAGAACGGCTCGCTCATCAGGTGATAAATGCTCCATCATCCGCAAATAAGCTATACTAAGACCTTCTCTCTGTAGAACGTACTCAGATGGATCGCCCTCAAGCATTAATGGCTCAGGATTCCATGGCCCTGTATAAATTTCTCTTTTATGACGTGCTGATTTTAATAGATCGAGACAGCGATTCGTCATCATTTTGCAGAGATAGGCTTTCTTGTTATCGACTAGCTCTTCTTCGATTTGATACGCTTTAAGAAAGGTTTCCTGTGCCATATCCTCAGCGTCATTGGCCGAGCCTAGCAGTCGATAGCCTAGTGAAAACAACAGCGGCTTAAGCTGACGATATTCCTCATTACTAATTTGCACAAGATCACCTCATCTCTCGAATAATATGCTCTGCTGCTAACCTTCCACTGCTGACTGCGCCGTCTAACAGCATCGAGTGTGGGGAAGCCCAGTCCCCAGCAACATAGATTCCTGGAATAACAGCTAATGATTGTAATAATGGTGATTCCTCATTTGCCCGTGGTAATCGATGATTGACTGTGATGCTCGGCATAAACCGGCTCGTAATTACTTCGTTTTTCCAGCCAGGCTGTAGTCTTTCAATAAATTGCTCCAGTTCGATTCTGACCTGCTCATTGTTAGCCTGTTCACTGGGGCGGAGATATTTTAGACAGTGCAGAACGATACTATCCCCATGCTCAGACAGCTTGGCATAAGAGGAATGAACGGCAAAGTATAACGGATCTGTAGTACTCATCGCAAACAATCGTTTCGGCTGCGGAAGCTTCGTTAACGCGACGTCTAGAGAGGCTGCTTTAACCGCCTTCATCGTCGATAAATCGTCACGATAGGGGTGTTCGATATCGAGCATTTGATTCAGTGCCTGTGGCTCCCCGGTAAAGATCACGTGCTTCCCATATATAATCTCACCATTAGATAGTGTTAGCTTAAACCCGTTCTTTTCATCTGTGCAAATCTGTTGCACATTACTTTCCTTCTTAATCTGTACATCTAATAGTACGGCCTTGTTGTGCAGCTGATCCACAAGTGATTGCCAGCCGCCATCGAGATACAGAACCTTTCCCAATGCAATCTTTACTTGGGCAAGCATGACCTTGGCACTTATTATATCAGGAGCATGACAGTAAGAAGCGAGCCTTCCGAGCGCATATAGCAAGCCTTTTACCCTATCGGATCTTACATTCGACTCAATCCACTGCTCATACGATTGCTGTGGTACATCATCTATCTTCATGCTGCTCAGTCGCATTATAAGCAACATCCATTCCTTACGCTCTTTCCAGCTAAGATAAGAGGATGCCAGCAACCCAGATGCAGTAAAAGGTGCGGTATATGCATCATTCTGCTCGTAGATCTCTCCGCTTAGCTTAGGAGATCGACCATGCAGCTCGATACCTAAATGTTCGAGAATGGCTGCACCTTCTCCTTTTTTGTACACGGCATGAGGCCCCATATTAAAGTACTGTCCACTGATTTTCTTCGTTTGAGCTCTCCCACCAACGGTTTTACTTTTCTCCAACATGAGCACCGATAGATTACTTTTCGCTAAATAATGAGCGGCAGTATAGCCGGCTAGGCCTGTGCCTATGATTATGACATCCTTCATACATCAACGCCTCCTTTTAGTGGAAGTTAAATATGTTCGACTTTGATGACGATGCACTGCGCTGTAGCTTAGTCGACGGCGAATATGGAGCTCAACCGAAAACTCCGTTGCTCACGTACCAATTACGTACGCTGCGCTACTCGTTTTCTAGTTTCTCCCCATCTTCTTGGTCCTGAAATCCAAACATATTTAACCTTTATTTCACTATTACTGATGATGAGACGATGAAGCAGAAGTGTTTGTGACATACATATGGCATAAATTAGTACCTAAAACGGTGCGTCTTACTATTTGCGTCTATTAAAACTAGTGCTACTATCATATAATAGAACATATGTTAATCTGTAAATAATAGTGATAAACTATAGTTAAGTGTTATCGGTCTAGAAAAGGTGTGTGACTAGGTCGCACTCTGCCTTGTATGAGCCTACGCAGGAGCGCCTACAACCTTTCTTCAAATCTTAGAGTGTAAGGACGGTTAAAATGAGTAACAGAGAGACGAAAACAGACGTTATTTTAATTGGTGCCGGAATTATGAGTGCGACACTAGGATCACTGCTAAAAGAATTAGTACCAGAATGGAATATTAAAGTGTTTGAGAAGCTGGAAGAGGCAGGAGCGGAAAGCTCGAACGAATGGAATAATGCCGGAACTGGGCATGCTGCACTTTGTGAGCTTAACTATACTGCTGAAAAGGCTGATGGTTCAATAGATATTAGTAAAGCAGTTAAAATCAATGAACAGTTTCTAGTTTCTAAGCAATTTTGGTCTTATCTTGTAAACAACAAACGAATCAGCAACCCTCAGGACTTCATTATGCCTCTGCCGCATATGAGCATGGTGCTTGGAGAAAAAAATGTTGCGTTTTTGAAAAAAAGATTTGAAGCGCTATCAAAGAATCCTTTATTTCAAGGTATGGAATATTCTGAACGTCGAGATCAGCTGGCGGAATGGTTTCCACTTATTATGGATGGACGCACAGCGAACGAGCCGATTGCTGCGACTAAAATCGATTCGGGGACAGACGTCAATTTTGGTGCCTTGACCCGCATGCTGTTCGACCATTTGAAAAGCAAAGACGTTGCTATCCACTACAAGCACAGCGTCAATGATATGAAGCGTACAAGTGATGGCTTATGGGAGCTGAAGGTCCGTAATATGGAGAGCGGCACCGTTGAGCGTCATCAAGCGAAATTCGTATTTATAGGTGCGGGCGGAGGAAGCTTGCACTTGCTGCAAAAGTCAGGCATTCCTGAAGGCAAGCATATTGGTGGATTCCCGGTAAGCGGATTGTTTATGGTGTGCAACAATCAAGAAATTGTTGAGCAGCATCACGCCAAGGTGTACGGAAAAGCTAAAGTTGGAGCACCACCAATGTCCGTGCCACATCTGGACACTAGATATATTAACAACAAGAAGTCATTGCTGTTTGGGCCGTTTGCGGGCTTCTCACCAAAGTTTCTTAAAACTGGCTCGATGTTTGATCTTGTTACGTCCATTAAGCCGCACAATGTTACAACGATGCTTGCTGCTGGCGTGAAGGAAATGGCGCTTACGAAATACTTGATCCAACAAGTGATGCTCTCTAATGAGAAGCGTTTAGAGGAGCTGCGTGAATTTATTCCTAACGCAAAGCTTGAGGATTGGGGTATTGTCGTAGCCGGTCAGCGTGTGCAGGTCATTAAGGATACAGAGGCTGGCGGTAAAGGCACTCTTCAGTTCGGGACAGAGGTAATTAGCGCTGAGGATGGCTCTATTGCTGCCTTGCTTGGGGCATCTCCAGGTGCTTCAACTGCTGTGCAGGTTATGGTTGATGTCATTCATCGTTGCTTCCCGCAGCACGTGAAAGAGTGGGAGCCGAAGCTGAAGGAAATGATTCCATCATACGGATTATCCGTGCTGGAGCATCCAGAGCTGCTGCAAAAGTTAGAAAGCTCAACGTCACGTTCTCTAGGTCTTGTAAGCAACCAACCGGCAAAGCTTTAGTAACGTAATTATTCATATGTAGTATTTTGGGATAAATAAAGGAAATAAATAGAATGATACGAAAAGAAGCATAATGGCTGACAGGCATTTTGCTTCTTTTTGTTTACTGCCGAGGAGGGCTAATGATGAAAGAAGAATTGATGGAACAGATCGATGAAAAGTGGAAAGAAAGCTTTGTACAGCTTGTAGATACGGTGGAGCGTCATATTCCAGAAGGCTTTGAGCAGGTATCCCAATATGGGGGGATCGGGTTTGTTGTTCCCTTAACTACGTATGCTCAAGGCTATCATTGTACGCCAAACACACCACTTCCGTTTATTAGTATCGTTGCACAAAAGCGACATCTCGCATTGTACCATATGGGTGTATATGCGGATCCTGAGCTCCTTACATGGTTTCAAGAGGAATATGCAAAGATTATGCCAACTAAATTAAATATGGGTAAAAGCTGTATTCGGTTTACGAATCCAAACAAAATTCCTTATTCATTAATTGGTGAGCTAGCTTCAAAAATGACTCCTGAGCAGTGGATTAACCTTTATGAAGGTGAACGGAATAAGCTGCTCTCGTAACGATTAACATATTAATTAATGTGCTACGTTACTTTCAAAAGCTGTACTTTAATTGACGCGTGCTAACGACTTCGCTAAAATAAGAAAAAATTAGGGCAACATTCTTTGTATAAGCAATGTAAGGCAGGGGACTTTTAATGACAGATGAAGCAGTGGATAAAAACCGCAAAGGGCCTACGCCTGAATATATTGAATCTGCCCATAAGCTTAGGGAGGAATACTTAGCGGCCATTCAGCGAAGTGACATCAATTGGATCAATCAGTTTAATAAGGATTTTACGAATAAGTTTAGAGATGAGTTTTTGAATATTCTTAAGCGGGTGCCGAATAATCAAACTCGCTCATATAAAAACATTCTGCTGTCGCATAATACATTGTACAGCTATGTTGCTGAGAAGGGTGGCTTAAGCGCCTGGCAATGCCATTATATTTCTGAGAAATATGCGATTATGATTGAACACGCGAAAACCATTACAGAGCTTGATGAGATTCATGACAAGATGGTCAAGGAATATGTGGATCCTAACATCCGAACAAAGCATAATATGTTAACCGTTGTGCAAAAAGCAGAACAATTTATAGAAATGTATTTTACGGAAGATACATCGATGGATGAAATGGCTAAAAAGATGCATGTTCATCCGTCACATATGATGCGTGTGTTTAAGAAAGAAAAAGGGATAACGATCAGTCAATATCGCAATTTAAGAAGAATTAAAGAAGCGAAGGAGCTTATTCAATTTTCAAACCTATCGATGACTGAAATTGCTTTAATGGTTGGATTTAGCAATCCTCAATATTTCTCTACTTTTTTCAAAGATATCGAAGAAATGACTCCTCTGGAGTATAGAAAAAGGATGAAGCAAAGGAATAAAGTTAAAGAATAAAGCAAATTAAGGACAGCATAACTGCTAAAACAGTTATACTGTTCTTTTATTTTTTTTAGGAGTTGGATTTTTTGTTTCATTCTCTAACATGGGGAGAAATGGAAGGGAAGCACGAAGGGAAAAAGGATGAATTAGAAAAGCATATTACACTATTAAGCTCAAAAATCAGCTACTATTTGTTGATCCTATTAATGGTGATCGTATTAATTATATCGGAACGTGTAACTGCAATGAACGATATACAGAATATTCCACTTGTTATTGTTATAGGACTTGCATGGGTAATACTGCCGGTTACAGAATTCGTTGTCTCTAAAAAATATCGTTAGATGAATGAATACTTACATATAGATTAGAGCACGTAACAATAAATTTGTTGCGTGCTTTTTTATTTTCGCTGGGTAACGAAGGATGCAATTATAGTGTAAAATCGTGCAATTACAGTGAAAACACTTTGGAGATATTCAAGTTATACTTTAACTACTTTCTAGTAAAAGCGTTTACATTCAATAGAGGATTTTAATAGTACAAGTGAATCGAAGGAAGCATTTCTGACAATAATGAGACAGTTAATGACATTTTTAATTCAATTGTCTCAGCGTACTACATGATAAACTTTTGAACACTTAAGGAGGGCACATATGAGGAAATTTGGTGTGAGGGATCAGGTTGGATATGCACTAGGGGATATAGGTGGAAGCTTTGTAAACCTATACATCGGTAGCTTTTTCTTAATATTTTGTACGTATGTGCTTGGTGTAAGCCCTTACTTCATGGGGACGATGTTTTTACTAGGCAAAGTTTTTGACGCAATCTGTAACATCATTATGGGCACGCTCCCAGACCGTTGGAAGCTCGGTAAGTCTGGTAATAAATTTCTGCCCTACATTACCATTTCTAAATGGCTGCTAGCAGCATCCTGCTTACTAGCATTTGCTGACGTATCGAGCTGGGGCTCATCGGCAATCCATGTATGGGTTGTGTTTGTTTACTTATTCTTTTGTGTCGCTTATACAGCGGATTCCATTCCGTATGGCTCGCTTGCGTCTGTTATTACAAATGATCCCGTTGAACGTACGAAGCTTTCTCGTGCGCGTGCAATTGGTGGTATGGTTGTAGGTCTCGGCTTTTTATCCTTTGTTCCTATGTTTATTTATGATCAATCAGGCGAAGTCGTTTCCGAAGCATTTTTCCAGATCGCTATCGTATTCAGTGTGTTATCGGTGCTTGCGTATACTGGCCTAGTTAGATTAACGACAGAGCGTATTCGTGAGGACAAGCAAGCTGGCGTGCAGTCGGATTACAGCTTTAAGGATGCATTTAAGACTGCGATGAAAAATAGACCGTTAATAGGTATGATGGTGGCATCCATCGGATCGCTTCTCATTATTAACGGGGTCAACCAGCTTGCTCCAATCGTATTTGCAGAGCGTTATCACATGCCAGGTGCCTTTGCAATTAACTCTTTTATCAGTATTGGCATAACCCTTGTTTTATTTGTTATCGTGCCTAAGCTTGTCGCAAAGTTCAACAAGCGAAATCTTGTCATTGCTTCAGCCATTTTTAGCCTAGCAGCATCCACATTAATGACGCTTGTAACCTTTGAGAATGTCTATGTGTTTATGGTGCTTTACAATATCGCAATGATTGGTTCTTCTGTATTCATTATGGTTGTATGGGCACTAGTAACAGATTGCATTGACTTTGCAGAGTATCAAACAGGTAAGCACTACGAAGGAACACTATTTTCATTTTACTCATTTGCACGAAAAGTTGGTATGGGCCTAGGCTCAGCAATTGGTAGCTTTGCACTCGGCTGGGTTGGTTTTGTATCCGGCGCTAAGTCCCAATCAGCTGAAGTGGCTCAAGGTGTACTAAAAATGTATACAGGCATGCCAATTGTCGCCTTCATTATTATTCTTATCGGCGTGGCATTAATCTATAATCTTAACGCGCAGAAAACAAGTGAGATGTATGCTGCACTAAAGGCAAGAAGAAACACAGTTCAATAGAGCAGCTGAATCTTTGACATCATAGTAGACAGGAGTAGGATAACGATGCGAACTAGATTTCTTTCTAAGCTAACGAATGGGGAAGTAGAGCAATATTTGGAGCGCAATGATATTATTTTTGTACCGGTAGGCGTTACGGAAACACATGGTGCATTGCCACTTGATGCGGAAACGGTGTTAGCGGAAGCAGTCGCGCTTACGATGGCTGAAGCAGTCGATGGACTAGTGCTGCATAATTTGCCTTACTTTTTCGCAGGGGGTACAACGGTAGGTCGAGGTACTGTGCAAATGAGCATAGCGGACGGCAAAGCCTATTTGCAAAAGATTGCAAATTCATTACTGAAGCAAGGCTTTCGAAGACAAGTGTATGTAACAAGTCATGGTCCTGCTTATTTAACCGTTAGCAGCATGGTGCGCGATTTCTTTGACGAGACCAAAGTTCCGCTATTATATATGGACATGCTAAAAACCGCAGAAGCTGTAAACATTGATCTGCTAAGCTCTTTCCACGACCTGGTTATCGGTGCTTACGATAAGCTTGGAAGATTGGAGGATGTGCCGCTTAATATACCAGAGTCTTCGTCGGTTACGTATAATGTTCAGCATATGCTCGATGGCATGGCTAAAAACCCAGCCAATAAGCTTGGAAAGTATGCCTATCAATCAGGAGCAGTAGGCTCTTACTTTGATGCACCTTCCGATCATATGACGACTCCTAAGCTAACAACTGCTGAGCAGAGAGCTGAATATGCTGCAAGAGGAGTAATGGCTATTAATGATTTAGTGAAGGCGCTTGATATGCCAGCCATCGTTGAAAATCTGCGTGAAGCTGATCAATACACGAATCAGACGAGCGTGCAGAGATATAGTCATTGCTAGTGCTTGCTTAAGATAGAAATAGAGGATATCGCCCCCTATTGTAGAACCGCTGCATCATTACAGCAACGGCATATACAAAGGGGGTTTTTATTGAGAGTTAATTGAGTTTGGTATAATGCTAATAAGCAAGCGGTAGCCAGTTATGTGAGCGGCTTTTTATTGATATTAAGCATGCCAATACAAAACTACTCGGTTATTAGACAGGGGGGAAGAGAGATGCGTATGAGCAGCTTCGTGTGGCGCGCTTTGACAGTGATGCTGCTATGTATAGTGCTGCAAGCCTGCAGTACGGAGCATACGTCAGAGGAAAAGACAGCTGAACCATTCATGGATGGACAAGCTTCCTATAATAGTAATGAGACAAGCAAAGAGACAAGTAGAGCTGAGCATCTACAAGGCGGCGCTCAGTCCGTTAATGAAGGTCAGAAAGAGGAAGTAATCAGCGCTGTCGATGTGGAAGAGGAACAGGAAGACGGAGCGGAGCTTATTGATGAAGCAGGCTTGAGTAAAACTGAAGAAACAGACTTCATGCAGCACCCAGCTGAGCCAACAGTACCACCCAAAGCTTATGAACTGCCAGAGGGCTTTGTCTATCTCGAGGATGTTCTACTTGATGCGGAGTATGATCTAAGATATTATGGCGAAAATAATTTTGTTGGCAGACAAGTTGAGGGATATCTTGCACCCTATGCCATTGCAACAGCGGAAATGGCTGAGGCATTGATGCAGGTTAGTGACGAGATGAGAGATGCGGGCTACAGGCTGCTGATCTATGACACTTATCGACCGGCGAAGGCGGTTGAATTTTTCAAAGAGTGGTCCGAGGATGTGGATGATACGCTGATGAAGGAAGACTTTTACCCTAATGAGGACAAAAGACAGTTATTCAAACGAGGCTATTTATCGAAGAAGTCAGGACACTCGCGTGGCAGCACGGTTGATTTAACGCTTGTGCATGCTAGTAGTGGCGAGCTGGTTGATATGGGAAGTCCTTATGATTTGCTTGATGAGATCTCCACCTTTGCTACAAAGCAGATTACACCAGAGCAAGCAGCGAATCGGGAGCTGTTAAAGCAAGTCATGAACAAGCATGGCTTTAAGGAATATAGTAAGGAATGGTGGCATTACGTCTTAAGAGACGAGCCTTATCCAACAACTTATTTTGATTTTGACGTGCAATAATACAATCTGTTATTATACATATTTTTAGTCATGATTTATGATTAACAGTTGGTTAGGGCTCCCAGCAATATGACACGCCGACGAGTTTAGGCTATAATTAATATCGCTGTAACATCCCTCTACACCGTAGAAAGGGGCTATTGTCGTGATTACATTAAGTCATGTGAGCAAAAGCTTTGCACAATATCGAGCTATTCGCTCGGTATCGTTAACCGTTAATAAAGGCGAAATACACGGCATCATCGGACCAAGCGGAGCGGGTAAATCAACATTACTGCGCTTAATGAATGTGCTTGAAAAACCGGATCAGGGAGAGGTTGTTGTCAATGGTCAGCAATTAACCCAATTAAGCCAAGCAGAGCTCAGGAAGGCCCGGCAATCGATAGGGATGATTTTTCAGCACTTTAATTTATTAAGTAATAAAACGGTGTATGCGAACGTCGCGATTCCATTAGAGTTGGCTGGTTACTCCAAAAGTGAGAAAGAAGCACGAGTGATGGAATGTCTTGCTTTTGTTGGGCTTGATCATGCAGCCAAACAATATCCAGCTCAGCTTAGCGGTGGACAGAAGCAGCGGGTAGCCATTGCTAGAGCACTCGCTAATCAACCGCAGGTGTTACTATGTGATGAGCCAACGTCATCACTGGATTCCAGTACAACAGCGGAAGTGCTGCACGTATTACAAAAAATAAATCAAACACTAGGTGTAACGATTGTGATCGTAAGCCACGAGCTGGATATCATTAGAAGCCTATGTCATCGCGTATCGGTTATCTCAGAGGGCGCGTTATACGAGACGGTTGTTAATGAGCCTACTGGCATACAGCAGCTTGAGAAAACCCCTCAAAGCTTCGTGCAGAAGCTGAAGGAAAGGGGAGGCGATCACCTTGCCTGATATATTAGTACAGTATCAATCTGAAATTATGGAATCGATTGGTGAAACGTTTATCATGGTAGGAATATCGGTGCTTGCTGCTATACTAATCGGTTTGCCGATAGGCACTTATCTTTATCTTTGCAGTAAAGGGAACCTGCTGCAAAACCAATTCGTTTACTCTATACTTAATGTGCTAGTTAATACGATTCGTTCATTTCCGTTTTTATTGCTCGTTGTGTTCATGATTCCTTTTACGAGAATCATTGTAGGCACAGCAATAGGCACCATTGCAGCTACGGTTCCTTTGGCGGTTATTGCAATCGCGCACTATGCCCGCTTGGTCGAGCAATCGCTGCTTGATGTGCCGAGAGGTGTATTGGAGGCAGCGGTATCGATGGGGGCATCCGTTCAGCATATTATTTTTAAGTTTTTATATGTTGAGGCTAGAAGCGGTCTATTGCTTGGTCTTACGACATCTACAGTGAGCTTTATATCTTATTCCACCATTATGGGCGTCGTTGGGGGTGGAGGGATTGGAGATTTTGCGATTCGATATGGCTATCAGCAATTCAAGACAGATTTGATGTTCTATGTTATTATCATCATGATTATTCTAGTGCAGCTTATTCAATTTGCGGGCACGACAATATCAAGAAAAATAGACAAAAGATAATTGGAAAGTGGGAGAAACAACATGAAAAAAATACTTTACTCTGTGCTGCTTTGTGCGTTGCTTTTAACTGCATGCGGCCAAAACAATGCCGGCAATGCGAACAATGCTGGAAATGTGGATAATACAAGCAGTAACCAGCCTGAACAAACAACCGAAGTAACAACATTAAAGGTTGCGTCACTAATTCCGCCAATGACAGAGATATTAGAGCTTGCGAAGCCTATGTTGGCAGAAGAAGGTATCGAGCTTGAAGTACTTGTATTAAGTGACAACGTTCAACCAAACAGCGCGCTTTGGGCGAAAGAAGTTGATGCGAACTTCTTCCAGCATGTCCCTTACATGGAGGAGTTCAATCGCAACAATGACTCAGAGCTAGTACCGGTTACTCCTATATATTTTGCTAACTACGGAGTATATGCTAAGGATTATGCTTCAATGGAGGAGCTGCCTGAAGGTGCTGTTATCGCAATCGCGAACGATGTGTCTAATATTGACCGCTCACTATCGCTGCTAGCTCAGCATGAGGTGATCACGCTTCAAGAAAAAACAGGTCCTTACTACACACAAAAGGATATTATCGAGAACCCGAAAAACTATAAATTTGAAGAAGTTGACCTGCTTATGCTTGCTAGAATGTATGATGATGCAGACGCGGTTGTCATGACACCAGCTTACGCTGCTCCACTTGGATTAACGCCTAAAAGCGATGCGCTGCTTACTGAAGGGGTAGAAAACGATTTTGCTATTACCCTTGTAGCACGCAGCGATAATGCTAATTCTGAGCCGATTCAGAAATTAGCAGCGGCGATGACAAGTGACGAGGTACGCGAATTTTTACAACAAAATTACGATGAAACGGCTATTCCAGCGTTTTAATTCAATATTGATTGAAAAGCAAAGCCATTCACAATGATGTGAATGGCTTTTGCTATGCATACGAAAGTGTCATTTGTCAAAAGATTGTTTACTGATTAAACAAAGTATGATAATCTGTGGTTGTCCTGCAAGGCAGTCTGAACGACAGCTATTGTGAGACATCCTGCAATGAAACCATGAAATGATATAATCTGTACCCATAAAGTGAGGAGGTAACGAATAATGACAGAAAAGAAAAAGAAGGTCGTCGTAACTGGCGGCAGTGGTATGTTAGGGAAGTGGGTTGTGAAGCACTTTGTTGAGCAAGGCTATGAAGTGCTCAGCGTAGATACACGCCAACCAGAGGAGGCGGTGTGTCCCACACTGATCGCTGATCTGGATGATCTAGGACAGACGTATAGCGTGCTTGCTGGAGCAGATGCCGTCGTTCATATGGCAGCGGTTCCAAGAGTAGGTATCGTCCCTAACGATGCTACCTTCCGCAACAATGTTATGAGTACGTATAATATTTTGGAAGCGGCTTCTACGCTAGGCATCAAGAAAGTAGTTATCGCCTCAAGCGAATCCTCGTACGGTATTTGCTTTGCTGTGCATCCGTTAGCTCCAGAGTATGTACCGATGGACGAAGCACATCCACAGCTGCCTCAGGATAGCTACGGTTTGTCCAAAGTAGTTAACGAATTAACGGCAGATATGTTCCATCGCAGAACGGGAATTCAAGTGGTGTCATTCCGACTAGGTAACGTCATTCAGCCAGACTGGTACGAACGTTTCCCTTCATGGATTAACAATCCGGAGGAGCGCGAGCGTATACTATGGAGTTATATTGATACTCGTGATGTGGCAGAGGCATGCCGTCTAGCTATTGAAGCTGATGGACTTGGATCTGTTGCACTTAATCTAGCTTCCGATGAAACAAGCATGGCGGTTCCAAGTCGTGAGCTTATGGAAGCGCGCTATCCTCAGGTTCAAGACTTCCGTGCGCCGCTAGAAGGGCATGAAGCATTGCTAAGCAGTGATAAAGCAATGAAGCTACTAGGCTGGAAGCCTAAATACAGATGGCGTGAAGAGCTGGATAAGCTGAATAAATAAGCGTGAAGAGATTGCCCAAGGGCAATCTCTTCTACCATTAAATAGAGGGTTATATTATTTAACATCATTTAAATAAGCGTTAAAAAAGTTCGGCTTTCAGCGCTCCGCTTAACCATCTCTACGCTCGAACCTTCCTTCGTCAGGAGGTCGCTTTAGAGATGGTAAGCTCCGCTGTAGTTGTTGTTAGTGTACCAAAGGGGATTGAACGTTAGTAGAAAACGAGTAGCGCAGCGTACGGTATTGGTACGTGAGCAACGGAGTTTTCGGTGCTCCGCTTACCATCTCTACGCTCGAACCTTCCTTCGTCAGGAGGTCGCTTTAGAGATGGTAAGCTCCGCTGTAGTTGTTGTTAGTGACCAAAGGGGATTGAAAGTTAGTAGAAAACGGGTAGCGCAGCGTACGGTATTGGTACGTGAGCAACGGAGTTTTCAGCGCTCCGCTTACCATCTCTACGCTCGAACCTTCCTTCGTCAGGAGGTCGCTTTAGAGATGGTAAGCTCCGCTGTAGTTGTTGTTAGTGTACCAAGGGGATTGAAAGTTAGTAGAAAACGGGTAGCGCAGCTTACGTTTTTGGTACGTGAGCAACGGAGTTTTCGGTGCTCCGCTTAACCATCTCTACGCTCGAACCTTCCTTCGTCAGGAGGTCGCTTTAGAGATGGTAAGCTCCGCTGTAGTTGTTGTTAGTGTACCAATGGGGATTGAAAGTTAGTAGAAAACGAGTAGCGCAGCGTACGGTATTGGTATGTGAGAACCTAAAATTTTTTCGTAGAAAACATACTACGGAAGCATACCCTTCGGTTGAGCCCCATATTCGCCGTCGAATCAACGACGAAGCCAGACATCGTCATCAAAGACGAACATATTTAACAACAACTAAAATAAAAGTTAAAAGCGTTGGGCTTTCAGGACCAAGAAGATGGGGTAAAACTAGAAAACGAGTAGCGCAGCGTACGGTACTGGTACGTGAGCAACGGAGTTTTCGGTTGAGCCCCATATTCGCCGTCGAATCAACGACGAAGCCAGACATCGTCATCAAAGCCAAACGCTTTTAACATCCTCTAAGAAGAAGGTGCAAGTGTGGGCTATATCATGCTACTCCTCGCAACCCTAGCGTGGAGCTTTGTCGGAGTGTTAGTAAAAACAGGCGCAACGATGGTCGATAGCGCCATCATAACGTTTGCAAGATTCTTTTTCGGTGTTGTTTTTTTAGGACTATATCTTTACATCCGCAACGGTAAAATTAATGTGCGTCTCGGCCTCAAGTGGATATGGATAGGGGCAATCGGTAAGGCGCTCAATTATATATTCGAGAACATTGCTATTCATATTGGCTATTCCTACGGAAATATTCTCGTTCAACCTGTGCAGACGGTCGTATTACTGCTGGCTGCAGCTTTGCTGTTCAAGGATAAAATTACGAAGCGCAGCTGGGTCGCCGCCGTGCTATGTATTATAGGTGTAATCATCGTAGGCTGGAATGGTGTTCCGTTGCATGAGCTGCTTAACGGTGGTGGTATAACAACTATTCTGTTTATACTTGCTGGTATCGGAGCGGCCGTACATGTATTAAGTCAACGTATGCTTATCCAGACGATGGACAATGGTAATATGAATGTTTCCATTTTTATCATTAGTACATGTCTAGTCACGCTGCCTATTCCCTTTCAATCTGAAGGATTTGTTGGTCCAGTTACGGTTTGGGCTTGGGGAGCACTGCTGCTGCTAGGCTTAATTACAGGGTTTAGCTTTTTATGGTCGGCAGAAGCGATTAAACGTGTACCATTTACGATTGTCGCGCTTGCTGGTAACTGTACAGTATTATTTACGATTCTGTGGTCGTATCTTTTCTTCAACGATCCGATCACCATTTATGTTCTTGCAGGCACGTTTGTGTTTGTAGCGGGGCTGTTGTTGCTTAATATTCCAATGCCTCGTCTGAAGGCTCGGCTTAATTCTTAGAGTGCTAACTAAAAAACAACAAGTAGAAACATTGTTCTACTTATTGTTTTTTTTCTTTTTATCTAGCTCCTGTTGACTTAGCTTTTCAAGCTGACGGAATCGTTTAAGGTCAATTTTACGTATCGGCAGAGGCTCAAAGCGTACCAGCTTAATAACCGCTGCAATTAACAGGATAAGTAGGATGGTAAACGGAAGCGCTGCAATAAGCGAGGCCGTTTGCAATGCTTCGAGTCCACCTGCGTAAAGCAGCACGCCAGCAATGACAGAGATTAACACTCCCCATACTACTTTTAGCTTTTGGGGCGGATTTAAGCTTCCTTCAGAGGTCATGCTTGCCAAAATATAAGTTGCTGTATCACCAGACGTAACTAAGAAGATCAAAATAAGCACCATCGATACGATAGACGTAATGCCCGAAATCGGTAAGTATCGAAACAGTTCGAATAGCGCAGAGGTTACATCTGCATGTACCGTTTCTGCAATTCCAGTATTTTTTTTCAGGTCTAACCATAGTGCGGTTCCACCGAAGGCTGCAATCCAAAAGCAGGCGATAACGGGAGGGAAGATAATGACTCCGAGTATAAATTCTCGAATCGTTCTTCCTTTAGATACGCGCGCAATAAATGCGCCGACAAATGGTGACCAAGCAATGGCCCAAGCCCAATAAAAAATAGTCCAATCTCGAATCCATGTACCTCCTCGATAAGGCTGAAGTCTTAGACTATAGGAGATAAAATTCGATAGGTAATCCCCTATCGCTAAGGTGAAGGTTTCCAATATGAAGACGGTTGGACCGGTAATAAATACGAACAACAGTAAGCCTACGGCGAGTGCAAGATTCAAATTACTTAAATACTTCATGCCTTTATATATCCCGGATGAAGACGAGAGCATATACAGCAGGAAGATAATCGCAATTAAAAGGATTTGAATCCAATTCGAGCTTTTGATGTTTAGTACTGAATTTAGCCCTCCGCTCAATTGCATAACGCCTAGTCCGATCGATGTTGCAATACCCATAACGGTTGCAATGATAGATAGGGAATTAATCGTATGCTTAACGAGTGGCCGCCCTCCTGTTACGGGCTCTAAAGCTGTGGAGATCAGCGCGTCTTTCTTCTTGCGAAATTGTAGAAAGGCCATGACTAAGCCAACGATGGCATACACTGACCATTGACTAATACCCCAATGAAAAAATGCATAGCCCATGGCGACTCTCGCTGAAGTTTCAGTTAGTCCTTCCATATCAAAGAACGGTGGAGTATAGAAATGACTCATTGGCTCTGCGACTCCCCAAAATACTAAGCCTACCCCAAGTCCTGCTGCAAATAACATACCGATCCAAGAGAAATAAGGGAACTCGGGTTTTTCATGCTCTTCTCCTAGTCGAAGGCTCCCATATTTTGTGAACACGAGGCCGATTAGAAATACAGCAATGATAAAGACTGCTAGCAGGAAAAACCATCCGAAATACTTTGAGATGATGGAGAAGATACTTTTCGCTACCTCACCAAACCAATTCGGTACGATTGCACCGATAATCGCAAAAACTAAAATTACTACGGCTGAAACTGCGAATACTGGGTTTTTCCACATTTTAATCATCATGTCACCTCTAGATCATTATTTCACCGACTCGGTTAATATATGCAATGACAGCAAGGAACAAATAGAAGAAGAGCTGCGCATAATTATCGGCCACCGTTACAACACTAACCTTGGATATTTGATCATTGTTGATTAAGGGAGGAAATTATATGGCTAAGCACTCAGAAGTCAGTTGGAAGCAGGATCACCCGAGTACATTGTTCGGCTACGCTGTTCAGAGAGCTAATCGCGCGGTAAAGCAAGCGATGTCACATCCATCGGATCAAGTCATTGATCAAGCATATCAATCCATCTCTCATGCAGAGAATGCATTTCAAAACGCTGCTCAGTTCAACGAGCATATGGACATTGTGCAGCAAAATCAAGAACAGCTTGAGATAATGAAGCAGCAGCTGCAGGATACTGAGGGACAATAATCGATCATATCCAATCCGAGCATGGAGCAATATCCGCTTCATGCTCGGCCAATACAAAACTTTTCTAATCAATCATCTACACGTCATGGATAGCTTAAATACTTGTTGTCACCAATTATAGTTAGGCGAATAGTGTAGTACAGCAGAAACGAAAGGAGGAAGTAGTTATGATTCCAGGTTATCCTCATTATGGCTCGGAAACAGAATGCAAGGAGAGTCCGATCGCCTTTCCACCTCAACATCAAAATATCCAACCAGGTCTCGAATATGAGATGTCTCCGTTACCGATATCTGATAACCCTGATTACAAGGGGAGTGGAAAATTAAAGGATAAGGTAGCGATCGTGACGGGAGGCGATAGTGGCATTGGTCGTGCCGTTTCCATTGGCTTCGCAAAGGAAGGCGCCAATCTCGTCATTACGTATATGCCCCATGAACGCAAGGATGCTGAGCTTACGAAGCAAATGATAGAGGCATGCGGACAGAAAATCGTACTTATAGAGGGTGATTTAAGAGATGCGTCTTTCTCCAAATCGGTTATTAAACAAACCATTGATCATTATGGCAAGCTTGACACGCTTGTCTTGAATCATGCGGTTCAGTACCCTCAGGAAAGTATATTGGATATATCCGATGAGCAGCTCGAGCAAACCTTTCGTACGAATGTGTATCCATTTTTCTACATGTCAAAGGCTGCTTTGCCTCATCTAAAGCAAGGGAGTACGATAATATGTACAACTTCCGTCACAGCCTATGAAGGACACAAAAAGCTCCTCGACTATTCTGCAACGAAGGGAGCCATCGTCACCTTCACACGATCTTTGTCTCAGCAGCTCGTAGGTCAGGGCATTCGAGTCAATGCAGTCGCTCCTGGTCCAATCTGGACCCCGCTCATCGTATCAAGCTTTTCAGAAGAGGATGTTAAGAAGTTTGGTGTAGATACTCCGATGAAGCGCGCAGGACAGCCATTCGAGCTGGCACCAACTTATATTTATCTGGCATCGGATGACTCGTCCTATGTGACAGGCCAAGTGCTGCATGTCAATGGCGGTACAATGACAGAGTCATAGTTTCAGCCCCATCATAAACAACTAAACAGCCAGCTTCCTACCGAGGAAGCTGGCTGTTTAATACCTAGCATTATTTATAATGAGGATATAGATCAGGATGCCGCTCAATCCATTCTTTCATCTCCACAATCATCTGCTCGTACGAAGGAACCTTGAAGCTAAAATCAGTACGATGGTTAATTAATGTTTTATCAACTCTAACAGAGCTGGATGGCCGAATTATAAGCTCATTATTTTTGAAATGCTTGTTAAACAGCTTGAGCAGCTCG
The DNA here is from genome assembly GCF_038004245.1 of Paenibacillus sp. FSL W7-1287. Taxonomy (NCBI): domain Bacteria; kingdom Bacillati; phylum Bacillota; class Bacilli; order Caryophanales; family Paenibacillaceae; genus Paenibacillus; species Paenibacillus sp. FSL W7-1287. The sequence continues at coordinate 737,768 of NZ_JBBORD010000001.1, forward strand.
TACTTGTTAATGCTGGTTGAATGAACTAGATTATAAAGACCTGTTAGCTGTTCTTGTATAGCTGCCTCCATTGCCTTGGCTAGTGTCAGGGTTGTGACGCCAGTCCATATTGCCCGTTCATATCCGTAAATCGTTCCTTGCTGCTTCATAAACCAATTAAATAGTCCGATTCCAGCTTCGTTCATATCAGGTCCGATAATCGAGTTGCGGAATGTTAAGCTATTGCGATTATGAAGCTCACCTAATGCTTTCGTTCGATCATAAAAGGTTCTGCCATCTGGAAAGCTAATCTCATCATATGGAGCAGATTGCCCTGAGAACACACAGTCTGTGCTCATATGAATAAGCAATGTTCGAGAATTCTGTAGCTTCTCATACAGAACATGCGGCAAGTAGCTATTCACATAAACGGCCAGTGAGGGGTTAGCATCACAGGCATCGTTCAACATTCCAATACAGTTAATGACGGCGTCATATGGATAGGATAAGAGCGTATCCAGTAGATGCAGATTTGTAATATCACCGCATAGATTGTTGCCATAAGGAACTGGCTTGCGGGAGAAGGAAGTTACTTTATGACCTTGCTCTAAAAAGTATAATGCTATCGTATGACCAGCCATTCCACTCGCTCCAAGAACGAGGATATGCATGACCATTCTCCTTTCTTTCTGTAAGCATTGCATTCATGACCATTTGTCTATAGCTTTGCTTTTCAATTATTTTAATCTACGTACGTGCAAATCTGATTCTGAGTTAGGACGCGGGTAATTGTACCAGTATGCAATGATATCGGTATATTTACAGCGTGGCTGCTTATCGACTAACGCTTTATTAAAATCCCAATCTCCGGCATAGGCTTTTTTTGTTGTAAATCTAGCATCACCTATAAAGCTTCTTCTAATAATTTTGAATTGGCCAGGCCAAAGATAACCATCAGTAGGCAATTTGCGAATCAATCTTCCTACTCTTGTGATCATATTGTAGTAGTAAATATCGTATTCTCCGTTGACCTGTGCTAACACGTCTCGAATTTCAGGTAAATACTTGTCATCACTATCAATAATCGCAATATAGTCGCCCGTTGCTTCTTGTATGAGGCGATTATAACTTTCACTTGCGCCAATATTCGTCTCATTTCTAATTATCTTTAATTGGGGGCAATGCTTCTGATAGTCAATACATAGACTTAATGTTTGATCCGTAGACGCGTCATCACATATTATAATTTCATAAGCATATTCCTTTGGAATGCTGTCTAGCATCGCTATTATCCATTCCTCTTTGTTATAGGCCGGAGATAAAAAACTAATCTTCATCGTATCACCTCGTTGCCATTTCATCGGATATTGATTCACATATCTCGATATTAAAACAGTTCGCTTGTGTCTATCCGACAGAAGGTTTACCATGCCACTGTAACAGCTCCTCTTGAATATATGGAAGTTGAAGCAGCTTTTCTTTAATTTCGTTGACCGTAAGAATATTGGTGTTGTTCGAATTATATTCTTCGGTGAGTGTAATTTTCTGAGAACCAGTTTCTATATATTTTCCATAGTTAAGATCTCGGTTGTCCGCAGGGACGCGATAGAAATTCCCTGAATCAATCGCTTTAGCAGCCTCTTCCTTTGTAAGCAGCACTTCATAGATTTTCTCCCCATGCCGTGTGCCAATGATTTGAACTTCATTGTCAGCTTTGAACAGCTCCTTTAGTGCCTGCGCCAAATCACCAATGTAAGAAGCAGGAGATTTTTGTACCATAATATCTCCGTTTTCAGCATGCTGGAACGCATAGAGCACCAACTCCACCGCTTCCTCAAGACTCATAATGAACCGTGTCATATGATAGTCGGTTATCGTAAGTGGCTTACCAGCTTTAATCTGCTCTACGAATAAAGGGATAACTGATCCACGAGAAGCCATAACATTGCCATATCTCGTCCCGCATATTAATGTGGTTGACGGATCAACTAATCTTGATTTGGCGATAAAGGTTTTTTCCATCATCGCTTTTGAAATACCCATTGCATTAACAGGATAAGCGGCTTTATCGGTCGACAGGCAGATGACTTTTCTTACCCCTGCATGAATAGCTGCTGATAGTACATTGTCGGTGCCAATTACATTCGTCTTCACAGCTTCTAACGGATAAAACTCACAGGAAGGAACCTGCTTCAATGCTGCAGCGTGAAATATATAATCGACTCCATGTACCGCATAAGCAATACTCCCTGGGTCACGTACATCTCCAATATAAAATTTAAGCTTGTTATTGTTGTAAAGCTTACGCATATCATCCTGCTTCTTTTCGTCCCTAGAGAAGATACGAATTTCTTTTAGATCAGATTGCAGGAATCGCTTCAATACCGCATTGCCAAAAGAGCCTGTGCCCCCTGTAATAAGCAGTGTTTTGTCCTTAAACATCATCTCCGCACCTTTCCTGTTGTTCTATCGATTAGGCCTATTGCGATGCTACTCATCCCTTCAGACCTCTTCTGAATAAGTCATATTCTGAATTTGTACGAGGGAAGTTGTACCAATAGGCGAAAATTCCCGTATATTTGCGTCGCGGATTTTGACTAAGTAATACATTATTAAAGTCGCGATCACCCGATCTGTCTGTTCTTACCGTGAACACAGCAGGACCTACGGCAAGGCGTCTAATAATCTTGAATTGTCCGCACCATTCATAGCGACTCGCTTCTGTAATGACGAATTGCTGCCCAATTTTTGTGATCATATTGTAATAATAAATATCGTGCTCACCATCAACCTGTGCCAGCACGTCTCGAATCGTTGGCAGATACATATCATCGCTATCGATGATGCATATATAATCACCGGTAGCCTCTGCAATGAGACGATTATAGGAGAAACTAGCCCCTTGATTTATCCCGTTTTCTAGTATTCGTAGCTGCGGACAGCGCTTCTGATATTCTTGTAAAATAGCAAGTGTTTGATCAGTAGACCCATCATCACATATTAAAATTTCATAGGCGTACTCCTTTGGAATGCTGTCTAGCATCGTTATAATCCATTCTGCGCTATTGTAGGCAGGACTCAAAAAGCTAAATTTCAACGATATCCCTCATTTCAATCATGAGATAATTCACTCAAATACTATATGCGGACAATGGTTGAAGGGTTCATAAAGCAGTGAGAGAGCCTAGTAGATTTATAGAAAAACTAGAAAAGGCTCTCGAGTAATCGAGAGCCGCTGGGCGCTGGAAGGTAGTTGTACGGGCAGGTTATGTTTAATAATTACAAATGATGTTGTAATCCTCTATGGTGGATAAATAGCAAGGAAAGCTATAATGCAGGTGTGCTGGGTGGAAGCGGCTTACTGACCGTTGAAGGCGGATAGCCCTTCATCGCTTTAAATAGGTTGCTAAAATATGAAACGTCATAAAAACCGCAGCGCTCCGCCGTTTCTGTAACGGTAAAGTCTCCGGAGGAGAGCATCATTTCGGCATGGTTCACCCTAACACGGTTGAGATATTCCTTGAAGGTGGTGCCCGTATGCTTCTTGAACAGCTTTCCTACATAGACCGGATGCAGCTGTAGCAAATCGGCGACTTCCTTCACACTCAGTGGATGCGCATAATGCTCGTTGACATAACGCATCATTTTTGTAACGCGAGGGTCGATAGGATCGGCAGATATACGGTAAAAATTAGCTAGCAAACGATGAAGAATTAGCTCGAACAACGCCCGAGCATGCAGCTGATAAAGAGGCTGCTGAGTAATCCATACATGCTTGAATTCTCGGATGTAGTCAAGGATTTCCTTCGTTATAAGCTGCTTCGTTACGATATCGAACGGCAGCTTAAAATCGTTATAGGGTGCCTCCCAGTGGAAGTTAAATGGAAAAGCATGCATCGGAGAAGCTTCAAACGTATGTGCCTCTCGTATCATTCCAGCTGGAATGTATAGCAGATCACCAGCTTCTACCGTATATTTCACTCCGTTAATGTAGTAATTAGCCTTGCCATCAATGACGAAGGTAAGATCGTGAAAGTCATTTTTGCGTTTGGCTATGATCCAATCGGGAAAACATTTTCGTTCATTGAACAAAAATATGTTCGGGACAAGATTGTGGTAGGCTTCAATATTCAAGGCTTGACCACCTCAGTATTCAGGTAATAGTTAAATTCGATATCATGGAGGTGTTTAAGATGAGTCATCATCTTACGCAACAGCAATATAACGTTACACTTGTTCACAATGGAAAAGCTGCTCCTATCTATATTGATGCATCCGGACAGGATGGATCAGGCCTTAAGCTTGTTGCTCAATCCCTAGCTTCAGACATCGAGCTCGTAACTGGTGTGCTGCCGACTGTCGTAACAGAGCAAGCAGAGACCGCTTGCGATATGGCGATCGTAGCGGGTACGCTTGGCAGCAGTAAGCTGATTGATGAGCTGGTTGCCAAAGGTAAGCTGGAGCTTTCTTCTTTAAAGCATAAGCGTGAATCGTTTCAGATTCAAGTGATTGAGCAGCCGTTTGACAATGTTGCACAAGCAATCGTCATTGTCGGCAGCGAAAAGCGAGGTACGTTCTACGGACTTTATCATATATCTAGTCTAATTGGTGTTAGTCCTTGGGTGTATTGGGGCGATGTTCAACCAGCCAAGTCAAGTGAAATAAGCATTCCAGCGAGCAAGCTGAGCTACACGTCTAAGGAGCCATCGATTAAATACCGCGGATTTTTCTTAAACGATGAATGGCCATCTCTTGGCTCTTGGGCAATGAATCAGTTCGGCGGCTTTAATGAAGAGATGTACAAGCCGATATTTGAATTGGTGCTTCGTCTAAAAGGAAATTTCATGTGGCCGGCGATGTGGAGTGCTGTATTCAGTGAGAATGGAAAAAGCTATCCGCTTGCCAATGCTGAACTTGCCGACGCTTACGGCATCGTGATGGGTACCTCACATCATGAGCCATTATTCCGTGCAGGGGAAGAGTGGCAGCACATTTATAAGCAGTATTCTGAAAGTAACGAGTGGGATTTTGAAGTGAATCGCGAAGCCATTACACGTTTTTGGGAGGATGGCGTCATTCGCAATAAGCACCTAGAGAGCATCATTACGCTAGGTATGCGCGGTGAGCGTGATTCCGAACTAGGCGGTACACTCGAACAGAATATTAATCGATTAAAGGATATTATTATGACGCAAAAGTCGCTGCTTAAGAAGCACGGACTGGAGCATGCTCCGCAAGCGTTGGTCGTCTATAAGGAAGTCGAGGAGTTCTGGCATGGCAGTGATACCATTCCTGGCTTGAAGCATTGGGATGTGCTCAATGATGTAACGATCATGCTATCTGATGATAACTTTGGTAATATGCGAACATTACCGGTGGAGGAAGATAGAAATCGTCCGTCCGGTTGGGGGATATATTATCATTTTGATTATCATGGAGGCCCACGCTCCTACGAGTGGGTGAATACAACTCCGCTTGAAAAGGTATGGGAGCAGATGACGATGGCCTATGAGTATGGCATTCGCGACATTTGGATCGTGAACGTTGGTGATTTGAAGCCAAATGAGCTGCCAATCTCTTACTTTATGGAATTAGCCTACAACTTTGAAGAGCTAGGCACAGGTCAATACAATAAAACACAGCCATTTATTAGACAATGGGCGAAGCAGCAGTTCGGTCATGTCGTGAGTGATGAGACGGTAGAGGACATTGCCCAGCTGTTGAACGATTATACACGTATGAACGGAAAACGTAAGCCAGAGGTCATCTATCCGGATACGTACAGCTTCACTGAATATAAGGAAGCCGGACGGATGCTGGAGGAAGCGTTGGAGATCGAGCGTAAGGCAGATGCCGTTGCTAAGCAGATTCCAGCCTCACATCAAGATGCGTACTATCAGCTTGTCTATTATCCTGCCGTAGCGTCGGTAACTGTCAAAAAGATGAACCTGTATGCAGGCTGGAATCAGCTCTACAGCAATCAGGAGCATCCGAGCCAGCTCGCTAATACGTACGCTGTTTTAACGGAGCAGGCAATTAAGCGCGATCAAGAGCTAGAGCAATATTATAATGAGACGATGTCTGGCGGAAAGTGGCGGGGGATGATGTCCTCTCCGCATGTAGGGTATGTCAATTGGAACGCGGATGGTTGGCATTATCCAGAGGTAACGAGCGTGCAGCCGCAGCAGGAGCAAGCGAAGCTTATCGTTCATGCAGAGGGCAGTATCGTCATAGAGCAAGGTGCTCTTCGACCTTTCTATGACCTTATGCCTGAGAGTAAGAACTTGACGATCTCTAATGGCGGTGTGGAATCGTTCGAATATAACGTTTCTACTAATCAAGATTGGATCGTATGCGAGCCGGCGATCGGCCATGTGACCACTGGAGAATCAATCGAAGTGTCGATCGATTGGGCGAAGCTGCGCACTAGTGGTAGTGGAAGCTTGAGCATTAGTGGAGCGGGTCAAACGGTACAAATAACGATTAGTGCACAGCTTGTTGATCGTTCAGAGCTTCCTCAGGAGACGTTTATTGAGACATCTGGTGTTATTGCTATTGAAGCAGAGCATACGAGTGCACGTGTTGCAGCACCACATACAGAGTGGCAGGTCATCGAGCAATATGGTCGCTCCTTATCATCGCTTAAGCTGCTTCCATCAACGGCAAGCTTTAAGCAAGTGACGGACGCACCTTATGTGGAATACAAAATCTATGCAGCAGAAGATGCACAATACGAATTAACGACAGTGCTGGCACCGAGCAATCCGCTTAGTGTTGATAGCAGGCTCCGTTACGCTGTAGCGTTTGATGAGCAGGAGCCGGTTGTCGTTGATACGGTTAGCGAGCATTATACGCCAGGCAAAACACATGACTGGGAGCAAGCTGTGCTGAATAATGCGCATCTAAAAACAACAACGCACCAGCTAACGAAGGGCGCGCATACATTGCGAATCTATCATCTGGATGCAGGTATTGTGCTGCAAAAGCTCGTGCTGTCGAGAGGATCATTACCATACTCTTATTTTGGACCACAGGAGAGCTATTTCCACAAAGGATAGTCATATGAACTAACACGGCTAATCGATCTAATGGGATAAGCTTAACCTATAAGCAATAGTAAGTCTGGTTCAGTATTAAGCAGAAGTGGTCTATCTTCATCGTATGAAATAAAACGATACAAATAGAGCTCTCTAGAAGGTTTATACCTTAAGAGAGCTCTATTTATGTTGTACCTGTATTTGATTCTATCAGTTAGTTGACCAAGCTTTTGATCCTGAAATCCGAGATCTTTTAACCTTTATTAGAAATGTCTGTAACAATATCTTTAATCGTAATATGATTTAACACTTTTTCCATGGCAGACTGTGCCGTTATAAGCACTGGTCCGATTGCTTCTTGTATATTACGGCCGACAGGGCACTGTGGATTAGGCTGATCATGAATACTAAACAATTCATTCTCACTTACAACTTGAACAGCTTTGTACACATCGAGCAGCGTAATGTCAGATATTTTTTTTGCTAATTCAGCGCCAGCAATACCAGGCCGTACATGGACCAGTTGAGCTTGCTTAAGCATACCGATAATTTTTCTAATGACGACAGGATTTGTATTCACACTGTTTGCGATAAACTCTGACGTGCTTACCCCATCTTTATTCAACTCAATGAGGGCAAGAATATGAATGCCGACCGCGAATCGACTGCTAATTGACAACTTTAACCCCTACCTTCAACGCATGATCATAGCATCTTGTTATTATCTATCCTACACCTGTAATTCATTCAATTACAAGCATATTATTCATCGCTGAACGAATAATAACAAAATAAATTGACAAGCGTCGTAAATGTAACTATTATAGTTACATGTAACAACAATGATTACAATTGATCTATTTTGAGGAGGAATATAGGATGAGAATCGCAATAATTGGTGCAAGCGGTAAGGCAGGCAACCTAATTATGAAGGAAGCGCTAGAGCGTGGACATGAGGTAACAGCTATCGTTAGAGATGCTTCTAAGCTTAATGAGAAGAGCGTTACGGTCATTGAAAAATCTATCTTCGACCTGACAACGGATGACGTAAAAGCGTTTGATGTTGTCGTGAATGCCTTTGGTGCTCCTATAGGTGAAGAACAAGCGCATGTTGATGCTGGACATGCTTTAATCGAGGCAATAAAAGGCGCAGAGACTAGAGCGATTATCGTAGGCGGAGCTGGTAGCCTTTACGTAGATGAACAGAAAACGTTAAGAGTAATGGATACTCCTGATTTTCCGGATATGTTTAAGCCAACAGCTACAGGTCAAGGCAGAAATCTAGAAGAGCTTAAAGGTGCATCAGATGTAAAGTGGACATTTATTAGTCCTTCTGCAATGTTCGATCCGGAAGGAAAGAGAACAGGGAAGTATCAATCAGGTAAGGACCAGCTTCTTGTAAACGCTAAGGGTGAAAGCTATATTAGCTATGCAGATTTTGCGATCGCGGTATTAGACGAGATTGAAAACCCTAAGCATATGAATGAGCGCTTCACCGTTGTGGGCGAAGCAGAGTAACGGAGCTGAATATAAGTCGCATCGAACCAATAGCTTCTATGTAGGGACTTCTGTATTTTTATCGGAGTGACTGTAATATGGGCAATGTGTCGTTATTGTAACCATAACGATGCATGCCCTTTTTATATGTTTATGCCTCCTAATTTGACGATTCAATCAGAACTACAGTATAATGACATTAACATTATCAATGTTGATAATAATTGTGGAGGCACCAGGAGGGAATTCATCTTGAAAAAAGCAGAGATTATATTACATCCTGTCAGAATGCGTGTCATTCAGTCGCTTGTCCGAGGAGAACGCATGACCGCTCAGCAGCTTCAGGAGCGTTTAGTTGATGTGCCTCAGGCTACACTCTATCGCCATCTAAAAAAACTCGTTGAGTCAGGGGTATTGATGGTTGCGGAGGAGATTCCGAACCGCGGCACTCTTGAAAAGGTATATACGCTCCCAGAGAAGGGGGCCGAAATTTCCGTTGAGGAGCTGGAGCAAGCATCCCCGGATGACCACATGACCTTTTTTATGAACTATCTAGCAAGCCTAATTGGAGAATATGGTCGGTACATTCATCAGGATCATATTGACTTAGTGAAGGACGGCGTATCCTACCGTCAATTCTCAGCATATCTGACAGAAGAAGAAAACTTGAAGATGCTCTACGATATTCGAGATATTGTGCTAAAGGCAATGAAGAACGAGCCTAATGAACATCGCAGAAAAAGATTACTGTCGATTATCGATTTTCCAGAGATTTAGGGAAGCAATCATATTGACAGCTTCTCGTTCTATTGTTATCATTATTGATAATGATAACAATAGTTGTGTATACAAAAAGGGAGAGATTTAGTTATGAGTACGACGATACCACATGAGCAGCTTAATGATCGATTCAAAAAAGCAACAAAGAAAGCATTGTTGATATTACCTGTATATATCCTTGTGCCCATATTGTTTATGTCAGCTTTTTATGCTGCAGGCTATGCGCCAGATTGGAAGGCGTTCGGCCTAGGTGCGCTTGGCTGGTTTGTCGCTCTATTACTGCGAGGTCCGGTAAGCGCGTTAGTTGCCAAGCTTCCTGAGGAGAAGGGACGTAACATCTTAGCGTTAAGCTCAGGCCCGCTAGAAGAATCTGTAAGGCTGTTGCTTGTCGCATTCACGTCTGTTGCTGCATCCTCTGCAGGCATTGTTGCTGCTGGGCAAGGCTGGGCCGCTATAGAAGTACTGTTCACGATTGTCAACATTGTGGCGCTAACTACACTCGCCAATAAAACGGATGAGAAAGCGATGGAGGCGAAGAAATTTTTAGCGGCACAAGGTCAGCTTAATGTAAGTCCCTTATGGGGTGTAATAGAGCGCATATGGGCTTCAGCTTTTCATATCGGAGCAACAATGATCGTAGCCTTCAATCCGTGGACGGTCATTATACTTATCCCTCTGCATAGTGGCTTGAACTGGTTCGCGGTACGTTTTCTTAATCAATCCTTTTTAAAGTCTAATATGTTCGTTGCTATTGTTGGCGTGATTACGTTTATCGTTGGCCTTCTGGTGCTGTAAAGCATAATTCACAAAACGCAAAATGAAAAATGCGTCTTATCTCCATATTCGTTCATAACAAAGGACTTAACGGCTATCAATAAACCGTTAAGTCCTTTGTTCTTAAGGATCGTATATTTAGCTTGTGTGTCGTTAATCAGTGTCTCCAAAATAATCGTTATACCTGAAGCGACTCCTGCTAATCTTCAGGCAATGGAGAAAAAAATAAGGTTATTTACTTAACAGATGTTGATATACAAAGTCGATAGCTTTTTGCTGCTGAGCCGGCTCTACTACATGCCCTGAGAAAGGGTAAATTTCCAGCTGCTTTTGCTCAGATACAATGGAGCGATAGAATGGGAAAATCTGCTCTGGTGTACATACCGTATCCTTAAGTCCAACACTCATTAAGACAGGCGCTTGTATACGATCAGCCATATGAATTAATTCAAAATAGCTTAGTGTCTCGAGAACCGTTTGCAGCTGTTCAGGTCTTCTTCTGCAGAACTCGGCAATCTCAGTCAACGAGCCTGTGGAATGTAGAACACCATAATCGATATGACACATATTCGGAATGTCTGCAACGAGCATACAGATCGTATCATCAAGTGCTGCAAGCAACGACGCTAGTCCACCGCCTTGGCTTGCCCCAATTGCCCCGATACGTGCAGTATCAATCTCTGGTTGATCCTTGAGCCAGCTGAGGGCACGCAATAGGTCAACCGCCACTGCTTTATAGTAGCAATGATCGGGATCAAGCAAACCTTCCGTAATCCATCCCTTTGCTATACCGTGCGTACTACCAAGCGTATTTCCTGTATCCTTCCCTTGACCACGTACATCAACGGACATAACAGCAACTCCCATAAGCAGCCATTGTGCATGCTGATAGCTATTGCTCCGCCCTCCCATATAGCCAGGCATCGTGATGAGGCACGGAACTTGCGCCTTAGAGGCTGCTCCTTCAGGGAGAGATAATGTTGCATGAATTGTCGTGCCAGCGTAGCCCTCGAATGTAACCTCATACGTATGTACACCTTGCATATAGGTTGGGCTTAGCTCCCGCTGGCCATTAACCGTCGTGGCTAAAGCTTCTTGCTTTACACGGTGCCAATATTGTTCGAAATCCTTAGGCTTAGTCAGGTGAATCTCGTAGTTGTGCAGATCATTAATCCGTTTCTCTATTGCATTCATCGTAATCTTCTCCTTATATATTTAACTTTGAAAGATTGTCTACATCTGTATCACTATGAGCATTAACTTGCCCAAATAAATTGGCCTCATCATTCTCATAACTATTAATAGGTATTATAACTAGAAAAATATCTAATATATATTTATTTCATATAAGTTGTAACTAATATCTATTATGAAACGTCACATTATATATTGGAAAGATCATTAAATGGGAGGGATTACATGATGTGGAAAATAGGATTCGCTTTAATGTTGGTTTTAATCATTTCAGGATGTGGAACTAGAGAAAATGAAGAAAAACAAACGCCTGCAGCTGTAAGTTTTTCAGATTCTTCTAAGTTAGAGTTAATTAATCTTGATGGAATTAGTGTGTTTGGTGATAAAGTTTCAAACGATTTATATACAGAAATTATTGTAAAAAATGATATGAACGAAAAAAAATTTTCTTGGTCTAATGTAACAAACGAAACCTATTACCCTGAATTGATGATAGATGATATAAATAATGATCACAAGGAAGAATTAATAATTATACTTACAAAGGCATATGGAACAGGATTTAATCAACAAGAAGTTCATATCCTTAACAAAGATAATTTGAGTGAATTTGCAATTGAAGATGCCGAAAAATATGTAAAGAATAATAAGGAATCAAGTATCGATCATGTAGATGGGAAAGTTAAAGTAACACTAAACATTGGTGAAGAGCGTTTCGAAAAAAGCTATGATGAATCAATGGTGGAACAATGGAATGAAGAAATTGGATTTGGAAATATAATCAAATACGAAGTCATAGATCATAAACTTATAGCTACATTGGCAGGGAGTATATCTCCTGTTGAATATGCTTTATCAGTAAAGTTAACATACAGTGATGAATTGAAAATTCAATCAGTTATAATAGAAGGCGAATAATTCGATCAAAATAATACTAGATCTAAAAGAGCTTCTCGTCATTTGGCGGGAAGCTCTTTTAGCTGGGACTTACCCCTGCTTAGTAGGCTTTTTTAATTCATATGAAGAATACTCTACCACTGATTATTTGTTAATCAGCCCGATTCCCTTTGTTCGGTATTCATGTTTTAGCGTAATACTATTGAAAAAAGGATATATACAAAAATAAACAAAGGTGATAGTATATGATACATAGAATATCAAAAACAAACAAACATAAAACAATACAAATAAAGGGAGGCATTCAATTGGTACAAAATTTATGGAATGCAGCAGATGCTCCACAGCAGGCGAACGGACTTGAGCAGCTTGTGTATCGCTCAAATATGATCGGTTCAGATCGTCGCGTATGTAACTGGGGTGGAGGTAACACCTCTAGTAAAACGAAAATGATAGACTTCCGTGGACAAGAGATTGATGTCATGTATGTAAAGGGCAGCGGCTCGGATCTAGCTACGATGAAGGCTCAGCATTTTACAGGGCTGAACCTGAGCTATATACAGCCTTTATTAGAACGTGATGAGATGAGCGACGAGGATATGGTCGCTTACTTAAGCAACTGTATGATTGACAGTAAGCATCCTAGAGCTTCGATAGAAACGCTACTGCACGCTTTTCTACCATTCCCGCATGTCGACCATACGCATCCTGATGCGATTATTAGCATCTGCTGCGCGGATAACGGTAAGGAAATTGCGAAGGAAATATTCGGTGACCGCTTTGTGTGGGTGCCTTATGTTCGTCCTGGTTTTACACTATCGAAGATGATCGCCGACGGGGTTCGCTCCAATCCACAGGCAGAGCTTGTGCTTATGGAAAAGCACGGTCTTGTCACTTGGGGAGATACGTCTGAAGCGTGCTATGCACAAACGATCAACATTATAAATGAAGCAGAGCAATATATTGAAGCAAAGGTAAATGAAGCGAAGCTGTTTGGTGGTCAGAAACACGCCCCACTTGCACCAGAAGCACGCCAAAGTGTAGCCGGGCAAATTATGCCGCTTATTCGTGGCCTAGTTAGCGATGAGAAAAAAATGATCGTTACATTCGATGATGAAGCTGATGTGCTTGCATTTGTTGGAGGCAGTGCATCTCAGCAATTATCTCAGATCGGTGCTGCTTGTCCTGACCATCTTGTTCATACGAAGGTTACCCCGCTATTTATTGATTGGGAGCCGGGTGAGCAGGATATCGATGGCTTAAAGCAGCGATTGGTTGAAGGCTTGTCAAGCTACAAGGAAGGCTATAAAGCATACTTTGAGCGCAATAGTGAAAACAACGAGGTGATGTTTGAGGCTGCACCGCGCGTTATTCTCATCCCAGGCGTCGGTATGTTCAACACCGGGAAGAGCTGGGCGATGTCCAAAGTAAGCGGAGCGCTATATCACCGCGCTATTGCCGTCATGAGAGGCTCAACAGCGCTAGGCAACTTCGTTTCATTAAGTGAGAACGAGTCATTCCACGTAGAATATTGGCCGCTTGAGCTTTACAAGCTAACGCTTGCTCCAGCAGAGATGGAATTCTCTCGTCAGATCGCATTTATTACTGGTGGTGCAGGCGGCATCGGCAGTGCAACGGCGCAGCGCCTAGTAGAAGAAGGTGCACATGTTGTGCTGGCTGACCTCAATCTGGAGGGTGCTCAGAAGGTAGCAGATGAGCTGAATGCAAAGTATGGCGATGCTCGTGCATTAGCTGTGAAGATGGATGTAACGAAGGAAGAAGAAGTGCAGGCAGCCTATGCCGAGGCCGTGCTGCAATACGGCGGCGTTGATATTATCGTAAACAATGCAGGTCTGGCAACGTCTAGTCCATTCGATGAGACATCCTTAAAGGAATGGAACTTGAACATCAACGTGCTGGGCACAGGGTATTTCTTAGTTGCAAGAGAAGCGTTCAAAATTATGAAGCAGCAATCGATTGGCGGCAGCATGGTGTTTGTTGGCTCTAAAAACTCCGTTTATGCCGGTAAAAATGCGTCTGCCTATAGTGCAGCTAAAGCATTAGAAGCACATCTTGCACGCTGCATTGCAGCAGAAGGCGGAGAATTCGGCATTCGTGTCAATACGGTGCTCCCAGATGCAATTCTGCAGGGCTCAGCGATTTGGAATTCTAACTGGCGCAACGAGCGTGCAGCAGCATATGGCATTGAACCGGATCAGCTTGAGGAATATTACCGCAAGCGCACGACGCTGCTTGTTAACATTTATCCGAAGGATATTGCAGAAGGCATTGCATTTTTTGCATCCTCCAAAGCAAGCAAAACGACAGGCTGCATGCTGACGATTGATGGCGGGGTGCCTGCCGCATTTACAAGATAGCATCATTTTTCATCATGCGGCGCAAGAGCAGCAGATGTTGCATCAGTTCTTTGCCCCTTAGGCCTTATACGTTATAATTTGTTCTAGATATGAAACAGGAACGTTTCAGAAAAACGTGTTGAAAAGAGGATGCGCATGCTGGTTGTAGAGCGTTATGAAAAAATTGTTCAGCTTGTTAATGAGAGAGGAAGCATACGAGTCTCTGAGCTAAGCGAGCTATGTGAGGTTACGGAAGAAACAATTCGCAGAGATTTGGATCGGCTTGAACAGGCAGGACGATTAAAGCGTTCGCACGGTGGTGCGGTTAGCGTAAAGGATGCACAGCAAGAGGTCCCTTATAGTGAGCGAGAGGTTACACGCTCGCAGGAAAAACGGCGGATTGCGGAGCAGGCGATTAAGCTTATTGAGCCGAATGATCGAATTCTGCTCGACGCGAGCACGACAGCCTGGTACATGGCCAAAATTATGCCTGACCTGCCGATTACGGTACTGACCAATTCGGTGAAGGTGGTCACTGAGCTGAGCATGAAGGAGAAGATCGAGGTCATTTCTTTAGGTGGACGTCTATCCCCCCGCTCTCTTTCGTTCGTAGGACCGATCGCAGAAAAAGCACTAGAGTCATTTCATGTAAATAAGCTATTTTTCTCGAGCAAGGGTATCCATCTTGAGCGTGGCATTAGCGAATCAGGGGAGCTGCAGGCACGATTGAAGCAGCAGATGCTCGGAGCAGCGGATCAAGCGATTCTACTTGCCGATTCTAGCAAGTTTGGCGTGCAGGCCTTTACGCAAGTGGCAGATCTGTCAGCTGTTCATACGGTCATTAGCGATAGTGATATGAGCCGTAACGTACAGGCAGCACTTGAAGCAGAAGGCATTCGAGTGACACTTGCCTAAATGAGCTTGCCGTTAGGGAGCTTGTTTTAGGCTATACGGATACTTATAGAAAACCGACGATGGTTAACCAATGATCTTGCTCATGGTCGGAATCGAACTTATTAATACTACTAATAAATGAAGACTAAAACGTCATGACAACGTAGGCTGGATAAGCATCACCGCTTGTCTAGCTTACGGTATCGTTTAATTCCAGATGAAGGCTGGTGAAAAGGATGAAGGTATCATTGTTTATTACTTGTTTAAGTGATGCAATATATCCAAGAGTTGGAGAAACAATGATGCGACTTCTTGCCAGATACGGGATTGTGCTTGAGTTTCCTAATGTGCAGACCTGTTGTGGCCAGCCTGCTTACAATAGCGGGTATTGGAAGGAAGCAAGAGCCGCTGCAAAGACCATTATTCATGCATTTGAAGATAGTGATTTTGTCGTTACACCGTCGGGGTCTTGTGCTTACATGATTCATCATTACCCTGAAATGTTTAAAGAAGAGCCCGAGTGGCAGGAAAAAGCGCTGCAGCTGCAAAAAAAGGTGTTTGAATTTTCAAATTTCTTGGTTGAGGTGCTAGGCATTCAAGATCTAGGCGCACGCTTTCCGCATAAGGTGACCTATCATCCATCATGTCATGGCAGCCGCCTGCTTGGTGTGAAGCATGAGCCAATGGCTCTGCTGAACAACGTAGAGGGCCTAGAGCTTGTTCCACTTCCATTTGCCGAGGATTGCTGCGGCTTTGGTGGAACGTTTGCGATTAAGATGTCAGATATATCAGGGGCAATGGTGGCGGAGAAGGCAGAGCATGTTATCGAGACGGAGGCCGAGGTGCTTGTTGGCCTTGATATGGGCTGCCTGATGAATATTGCTGGGCATTTGCGTTATCGTAATCAGCCGGTGCGGGTGATGCATCTGGCAGAGCTGCTGTACGAGGGGGTGAGCTACAGCGATGAGCATACAGCAAACCGAGCTTAAAGGAACGGTCAAGGAACGCGCGCAGCTGGCCTTGAACAATGATTTTTTACGACAGGCCGTTAAGTTTACGACAGAACGACTGCGCAGCGGCAAGCTGAAGGCGGCAGAGGAGCATGGAAACTGGGAAGAGTGGAGAGAGCGCGGACGGCAAATTCGGCTTCATACGATTGCTCACCTTGATTATTATTTAGGTGAATTTGCAAATAACGCGAGAGAAAACGGAGTACATGTTCATTTTGCCGATACAGCGCAGGATGCGATTAGCATCGCACTTCAGATCGCAAAAGCGAAGGAAGCCAAAAGCGCGGTGAAGTCCAAGTCGATGGTAACGGAAGAAATTCACCTCAATCAAGCGCTGCAATCCATCGATTGCGAGGCAATTGAAACGGATCTTGGCGAATACATTATTCAGCTAGCGAACGAAACGCCATCCCATATTATTATTCCCGCTATTCATAAAAATCGTTATCAAATTGCAGAGCTATTGTCCGAGGACGCAGGTGAGCAGCTACCGCCTGAAACATCTGTACTCGCAGGCTATGTGCGTAAAAAACTTCGCGAAAAGTTTTTACAAGCAGATATAGGGGTAACAGGCTGCAACTTCGCAATTGCAGAATCGGGCTCCATCGTATTGTTCGAGAATGAAGGCAATGCGCGAATGGTATCGACCGTGCCGAAAACGCAGATTACATTTATGGGCATGGAGCGCATCATTCCGTCTTGGGCAGATCTTGAGGTAATGGCAACGCTATTGCCGCGCTCCGCTACAGGACAGAAGCTGACGGTATATATGTCAGGTATTACTGGTCCAAAGCGAGCAGAGGACGGCGACGGTCCAGAAGAGATGCACATCATTATTCTTGATAATGGTCGGTCCTTGCAGCTAGGTGATCCAGAGTTCCAAGAGCTGCTGAACTGTATTCGCTGTGGTGCTTGTTTGAATGCTTGTCCTGTCTATCGTCATATCGGCGGCCATGCTTACGGTGGCACATATAGTGGACCAATTGGAGCAGTGCTAACACCTGCGCTAAAGAAGAATGTAGCAGAATGGGATGATATAGCGAACGCCTCAAGTCTTTGCGGGGCATGCTATGAGGCTTGTCCAGTGAAAATTCCACTGCATGATATGCTCGTGTCCTTGCGCAGACGTAAGGTTGAAGCGGGGCATGACCATCCGCTAGAGCGTATGGGCATGAAAGGCTTTGGCACAGTGATGTCCAATGTGAAGGTGTATCATCGGGCGCTGAAGCTTGGCAAGCTTGGTCAGAAGGTTGTTGTTAGAGATGGGGGCATTCGAGCGAAGATTGGTCCGCTTAAAGGCTGGAATTCGCACCGCGTAGCACCGAGCATCTCCAAGCAGCTTTTCCGTGAACAATACGGTGAGCTTCGATCAGAGCTAGATCAACAGGCAAAGGCGGCCGATCCAGCTGTTGCCGCTCGTATGCGAGAATGGCTGACAGGACGAGATGGAGGTGCATCGCATGAGTGAACATCGTGAAGATTGGTTGAAGCAGCTAGATGAGGCTTCAAAGCAAAAGCAGGAGCAGTTTTTGAATGGCATTGCGGCGAAGCTGCAACGTCCTCGAATGACGCAAAAGCCGCAGCGTCCGCTGCAAGGGGCACCTGAGTTTTGGGAGCAGTTTGAGCTGGGTGAAGTTGAAAAGCTTGAGATGTTCCAGCGCAACTTTGAAGCAGCGGGAGGCTATGTGCTGCGAGCTGCTACGCTTACTGATGCAAGCAACATTATTGTAGACAAGGCAGTAGAGCTGAAGGCCATGCATGTACTGCGTCAGGATGAGCAGCTGCTGGAGCAGCTGGGCCTAGAGCAGGCTATGCCGCAGGTGAAGGTACGAAGCTGGAACGATGATGCGATGGAGGACTGGAAGGCAAGAGCAGCTGAGGCGGATATCGGTGTGGTGCTAGCGGATTACGCCGTTGCCTATACAGGCTCGCTTGCTTTACTGTCCAGTAAGACGAAGGGTCGCTCCGTCAGCTTACTGCCAACGCTATTGTTCGCGCTTGTCCCGCGAAGCTCAGTGGTGACGAGACTCGGAGAGGTGCTGAAGCCGCTAGATGAGTTAAAGCGCTTGCCAGCTGGGATACATTTCGTATCTGGACCTAGCCGTTCTGCTGATATTGAGAACGATTTGACGATTGGAGTACACGGTCCAGGTATTGTTTATACGATTATTATTGATGAGCTTTAATGAGCACGTCGGATAGATGACGTGCATGGAGCACTAAGTCCATTATCTTCAATAAGGAGAGGGCGCGATGAACGATCATATTGCAGTCGATATCGGTGCATCGAGCGGTCGATTAGTACATGGCAGGCTCGAGCAAGGCAAGCTCGTCTTACAGGAGCTGCATCGTTTTGCTAACGGATTTCAACGCAAGGGCAATCATGACTATTGGGATATTGAGCAGCTGTTCCAACAGATTTTAATAGGACTGCGTAAAGCGAAGCAAGCAGGCATTGATCGCTGCACGCTCGGTATCGATACTTGGGCGGTCGATTATGTGCTGCTGGATGATCAGGGCGAACGACTTCATGATGTATACGCATATCGTGATGCACGTACGAATGGTGCTCCTGATCAGCTCCATCAGCATATTACCCGTGAAGCGGTCTATAGCAAAACGGGCATACAGGAGCTGCCGTTCAACACGCTGTATCAGCTGTATGTCCATGACGACAAGCAGCTGAAGGAAGCGGCACAGATCCTATATATTCCTGATTATTTATATTATCGTCTGACTGGAAAACGAATGAATGAAGCAACAAATGCTTCAACGAGTCAAATGATTCATTTGGCAACGGGGCAGTATGACGATGAGCTGCTGGAGCTCGTTGGCGTAAGACGTGAGCAGTTTGCTCCATTAATAGAGCCAGGCGCCACGCTTGGTCCGCTTCAGTCAAGCCTGCAGCAGAGCGGAGAGCTGCCTCATTGTGAGTGCATCGTAGTACCAACGCATGATACCGCATCGGCTGTCGTTGGTGTGCCGGCCGCTGAGTCTATTCCTTGGGCATTTATTAGCAGCGGGACATGGTCATTGCTTGGCATGGAGCTGCAGCAGCCGCTGCATGATGAGCGGGCGATGGCACTAAATTATACGAATGAACGGGGCGCATATAACACCTTTCGTTTTTTGAAAAACATAATGGGGATGTGGATGATTCAAGAGGTTCGTCGTCTGCAGAACAATGAATACAGCTTTGCTGAGCTTGTGGAGCTAGCAGCTAAGGAGCAGCCATTCCAGTCGCTTGTGCGCTGCAATGATACGCGCTTCCTTAATCCGGAGCATATGATTCAGGAGCTGCAGGATTATTGCCGTGAGAGAGGGCAAGCTGTACCGCAAACCGCTGGCGCCATTGCTCGAACGATATTTGATAGTCTCGCGTTAACGTACTACGACTATATGAATGAGCTTGAGCAGCTGACAGGAAGAAAGCCAGAAGTGCTTCATATCGTTGGCGGTGGAGCGAACAACGGACTGCTCTGTCAGCTAACCGCTGATCTGATCCAGCGAGAAGTAAAGGCGGGCCCTACAGAATCAACTGCAATAGGCAATCTCGTCGTACAGCTAATAGCCTGCGGCAAGCTGGATGGAGTGACAGAAGCACGCAGCCTTATTGCTGATTCCTTTGACGTTGTAAGCTATGGACCACGGGGGCAGGACAAATTAGAACAGGTACTCCAACGTTGGCGCAACCTAGAGGGGTAGTTAAAAAGATCCGACTTTGATGACGATGTTACTTCAATGGAAGCTGATTCGACGGCGAATATGGGGTTCAACCGAAAACTGCGGTGCTCACGTACCAAGTACGTACGCTGCGCTCCTTATTTTCTAGTTTCACCCCATCTTCTTGGTCCTGAAAGCCGAATTTTTTTAACCTCTATTGGAAGGGTAGTTAAAAAAGTCCGACTTTGATGACGATGTATTGCGTTGTAGTGTATTCGACGTCGAATCTTGCACGCTAGCGAAAACTCCATTGCTCACGTACCAATATCGTACGCTACGCTCCTTATTTTCTATTAGCGACCAAGCACCTTGGTACACTAACAAAAACTACAGCGGAGCTTACCATCTCTAAAGCGACCTCCTGACGAAGGAAGGTCCGAGCGTAGAGAAGGTAAGCGGAGCGCTGAAAGCCGAATTTTTTAACCTCTATTGGAAGGGTAGTTAAAAAGATCCGACTTTGATGACGATGTTACTTCAATGGAAGCTGATTCGACGGCGAATATGGAGTTCAACCGAAAGTTTATGCTTTCGTAGTATGTTTTTCACGAAAACATTTTAGGTGCTCACGTACCAAGTACGTACGCTACGCTCCTTATTTTCTACTAGCGACCAAGCCCCTTGGTACACTAACGAAAACTACAGCGGAGCTTACCATCTCTAAAGCGACCTCCTGACGAAGGAAGGTTCGAGCGTAGAGAAGGTAAGCGTAGCGCTGAAAGCCGAATTTTTTAACCTCTATTGGAAGGGTAGTTAAAAAAGTCCGACTTTGATGACGATGTATTGCGTTGTAGTGTATTCGACGTCGAGTCTTGCACGCTAGCGAAAACTCCGTTGCTCACGTACCAATATCGTACGCTGCGCTACTTATTTTCTATTAGCGACCAAAAAGCTCTTTGGTACACTAACAACAACTACAGCGGAGCTTACCATCTCTAAAGCGACCTCCTGACGAAGGAAGGTCCGAGCGTAGAGAAGGTAAGCGTAGCGCTGAAATTGACGATGTAATGCTACCAAGGGTTAAGGCTTGAAGAAGTATTTCCAGCACCAGCGAAGTTTACCATCTCTAAAGCGACCTCCTGACGAAGGAAGGTTCGAGTGTAGAGAAGGTAAGCGTAGCGCTGAAATTGATGATGTAATGCTACCAAGGGTTAAGGCTCGAAGAAGTATTTCCAGCACCAGCGGAGCTTACCATCTCTAAAGCGACCTCCTGACGAAGGAAGGTCCGAGCGTAGAGAAGGTAAGCGGAGCGCTGAATGTACAAACCATAAATAGAATGGAGGCGTATCCATGGATCAAAGCGTTGTTGACAGCTATAAGCTGGCGAAGGAAATGTATGCAAGACACGGTATTGATGTAGAACGTGTGCTAGAGAAGCTAGCAAACATTAAGGTCTCGATCCATTGCTGGCAAGGCGATGATGTGCAAGGCTTTTTGTTCAAGGACGAATCATTAAGCGGTGGCATAGCTGTTACGGGTAGCTATCCCGGACGTGCATCAACACCTACAGAGCTTCGTCAAGATTTGGAGAAAGCGTTGTCACTCATTCCGGGAAAGCATAAGGTAAATCTGCACGCGATCTATGCAGATACCGATGAGAAGGTCGACCTCGATCAGCTAGAGCCAAAGCATTTTGCTAATTGGGTGGAATGGGCGAAGGAGCAAGGGCTTGGACTTGATTTTAATCCGACGTGTTTCTCGCATCCCAAGGCAGACGATGGCTTTACGCTAAGCCATCCAGATGCTAGCATCCGTCAGTTCTGGATCGACCATTGCAAAGCCTCGCGCAAAATTGCTGAATATTTCGGTAAGGAGACAGGTCAAACCTGTGTCACTAACTTCTGGGTGCCCGATGGCTACAAGGATATTCCGGTTGATCGTTTAGCTCCGCGTCAGCGCTTGAAGCAATCACTAGATGAAATTTTCGCTGAGCCGATTGATCCGAAGTACAATGTAGATGCAGTGGAAAGCAAACTGTTCGGGATCGGTTCAGAAAGCTATGTAGTGGGCTCGCATGAATTTTATATGGGTTATTCCATTGCCAACAACAAAGCGCTTTGTCTAGATGCAGGACATTTCCATCCAACAGAGGTGATTTCCAACAAAATCTCCTCCATCTTGATGTACATTGATGAGCTGCTGCTGCATGTAAGCCGTCCTGTACGCTGGGATAGTGATCACGTAGTTATTATGGATGATGAGCTGCTGGATATTGCACGTGAGCTGGTGCGTGGTGAGCTGCTCGATAGAACACATATTGGACTAGACTTCTTCGATGGCAGCATTAATCATGTCGCAGCTTGGGTAATTGGTACGCGTAATACAATCAAAGCGCTGCTGCGAGCGATGCTAGAGCCAGTGGAGCAGCTGCGTGAGGCTGAGCTGAATAAGGACTACACGTCTCGTCTTGCCATTACCGAGGAGTTCAAGTCTTACCCGTTCGGCGCCGTATGGGATTATTACTGCGCAACAGCTGGTGTGCCAGTGCGTGAAGAGTGGCTGCAGCAAGTGAAGACGTATGAGCAGGAAGTACTGCTGAAGCGGGTGCAGTAGTGGTGGCATGATAGAGCTGTCGCTGGTTCCGTAGTTATATTCAATAAATAGTAGATCTGTAGTTACGACTTAGGTCAATCATTAAGCATTAATCGATTATTCTTTTTCAGAAAACATAAAGCCGTTCTCTAGTTATGTACTGGTTAGGGAGTTACTCCCAACTTTCCAGCATAGAATGAGAACGGCTTTCTTAATGTCTACTAGAAAGAATGGTGTGATGAATGGTGTGATTATACCTAATAAGAAAATGAAGTAGCCTCTAAAGTTATTTCAATCAATCATATAGAAGAATATGGTAATCTTATATTGGGTGAAGATTGGGCGACGAATTAAAGTTGCCGAAAGTAAGCTAAACATCACTTTACAGCTTCACTTATAAATGTTTAGGAGGACACCATGAATATGACGAATAGGTATCACCGATTAAGCGAAAGTAATGTCATCATGCTGCTTGCGGCAGCACTAATGTTCCTCCTTGTATCCGGCTGCTCAAGCGAGGCTGAGTCCGAGTTGCAAGGCGATGAGCGCATAGCGGCTGCTGCTCTCGAAGCGAAAGGCTATAAGATCGTCACTGCTTTAGGTGAGTCGGATGCATATGTCCTGCACGAAGAGAAGCTTACCGAACATCTGTATATGAATATATGGTCTGTTCAAGAGGTAGAGCCAGAACAATATATTGGCAAACTAGTTACTAATTATGGTTTTATCGTGTCAGGACACCCATTGGAGCACACGTATGCCTCTGCTGATCAAAGCTCAGCGTACGAGTATCATACTAAAGTCATGCTATCAGAAGGGAAAGTGTTTGGTGGTTATTCATATCCGGTAAGGAAGGATGGGGATTTTTTAATGGGAGGCGTCTATTCTATAGACGGAAAGACTCAAGAGGAGATAACTGGACTTAGTTATAGTGAATGGCTTGCACAATGGACGAAGAAGTATGCCGAATAATGTCTAATAAATTTGTGAAAAAGACTGCAGCCGCAGTCTTTTTTTACATGAAATTAAAAACCATGAAATAAATCGACAAAAAAATAAAAACATATATACATAACTAGTAAAAAACTACTACCAACGATACATTTATGATAGAAATTATGCGAATTAGGATAAATTAACCAATTTATATCGATTGCCTGTTATATTAACGATAACCTGTTATATTATATATTGTTAATTTCTCACATCAATAGTTATTGAGATACAGATGAAAACATAAAGGAGCTGAGGATTTGGCTATTACGTTTGAAGTTGAAACGGAAAAGGTTAAACAGCCCTGGAGAACCATTACATCGTTAGACATTAAGCTATTGAAGGATTGTGAAACATATAGGCAGTCAGAGCCACATTACTATAACCAAATAACTTTCAAAGAAAGACTAAGTGGAATACAGCTACATCATTATTACAAAAATAATGAGTTATATATGGATACGGTGAAAAAGCATTGCGAGAATGCATATGCAAGCATGATTAAATCGATCCTTTTTGTTTTTACAACGCCAGATGGGGTTGTTCTATCACTTACTGGACCGCAGGAGCTCATTCGATCACTCGATCAGCAGCACAATTTAGGTGAAGGCTCTGTCTTTACCGTTCAACATGCAGGGCTAAATGCAATCAGCTTTTCCATGCAAATGAAGGACTGGGTATATGGAAGCGGAGCCGAGCATGATTTCAACGTAGTTAAGGATTGCGATTGCTTCTGTAGTCCTGTACGTGAAAATGGCGAAGTTATCGGCTATTTGGGTATGTCGTTCTCGATGGAGGAAGATCATCTCTTAATGGCAGCACTATTTTCGATGACGCTAAAGTATATTGAGGAAGAGCTGGAGAAGCAATCATCATCAAGCAGCAAGGCCGTTGTCTACGACCGTTTCCAACAGTACCGCTTATCCCCAAGAGAAAAAGAGATCGGGTATTTGTGGATGAATAATTATAGTGCGCTGAGAATTGCTAGCGAACTAGGATTGACCGAAGGCACTGTTAGGAACGTCATAAAAAATGTATATCGCAAGGCTGAAGTATCAGATAAAGGGCAATTCATTAGAAAGTTTTTAATTGGAATGATGAATTCTTATGTGCTTATGATCGTGTAAATATATAATTACTCGTTTACAATCAATTAACACCAAATGTCTAATTTGGGATATATTATGAAATGAAAAGCTATGTTAACTTGTAATAGGCAAGTACATAATGCTAGGGTCACTTCAGCTTTGGCCAATATTAGTTAACGAAATGGGAGGGATTTGGAATGAGTAAATTTACTGAATTGAGCAAATCAGAAATGCAACAAACCAATGGAGGCGTGATCGCTTTAGCTTATCTAGCGGTAAAGGGCGTTGCTTATTTGGCAGCTTCTACAGCGTTTAGAGCAGCGGTAGTGGCGGGCGTGAAATATGTTGGAGCGGGAATCACAGTTGGAACGGTTGGCGGTTATGTTTACAACAAGGTAAGAGGTAAATAATCATAGCCGAAAAGGAGGTATGGAAATGGATAAGCTACAAACTAAAGGTATGGTAGAGATGAGTAAGGAAGAGCTTTCTACAGTTAACGGAGGCATTGGCGGTCTAGTCGTTCTAGCTGCTCGAGGCGTTATTGCTCTTTCAAAGGTTCCAGCTGTTCGTAAAGCAGCTGCTGCAGCCGCTGTTGGTGCTGGAGCTTGGATCGGTTGGGATCTTACTCGCAAGTAATGCCTAGCTCATAAATTATAGAAGAAATCATGTCGCATATATTGTGTCATGATTTCTTCTATTCATAGGAGGAAACTCATTTGATAAAAAATAAAGGCACGGTGTTATGGGCGTTAACTGCACTTGCGATGAGTGCCATTATAACTGTTGAATATTGGTCAGAAGGCTCGGTTTCTAGCTGGCTAATCTTTGTGTGGTTATATAATATCAATTTCCTAATATACTCCATATGTAACGATGGAAAATTAATATTGTTTGAGAGTGATAGAGTACATAACAGTAAGTTTAGTGAGTTTCACTTTTCAATTAGTTTAGTTAGACTCCTCATGATTATTGGACTAGTATTGCTCGAATTAGCAGAGCTCGTAAATACATATATTTATGTTTTAGTGCTGACGGTTATCGTCGTAGATAGTGTGATGATGATATTCCGTAGAAGGATGAACAAGCTAAATAATAAATCAGTGGAGTAACGAATAAGGAGCAAACGATGCTACATTTTACTGGCAGTTATCACTGTATTAAGCAGCAGGATCTTAAGGACTGCGGGGCTGCTTGTCTAGCAACCATCTCACTTCAATATGGTTTAAAGTATCCGATCTCTAAAATTCGTGAGGTTGCAGGAACGGACAGACAGGGGACAAATGCTTATGGCTTGGTTAAGGCTGCAGAAAAACTTGGCTTTACGGCAAAAGGCGTTAAAGGTGATCAGGAGGCATTTTTCAGTGAGTTCCCACTGCCAGCTATAGCCCATGTCGTCATTGATGAAACACTGCTGCATTATGTTGTTATTCATAAAATATCGAAAACAGAAGTCCTTGTAGCTGACCCGGCTAAAGGGCTTGTTAAATATACGCCAGAAGATTTTTTTCATATTTGGACAGGCGTGCTGATTTTAATGGTTCCAACCCCTCAGTTTCGTAAAGGTAACGAGACGAAGGGGCTATTTGCACGTTTTTTTGGCTTATTGCTACCACAGAAGCGAATGATATTCGGCATATTTTTAGCGTCACTGCTCTTTACGGTGCTAGGTATACTAGGCGCATTCTATTTTCAGTTTTTGCTTGATGAGATTTTACCGTACGACATGGAAAAAACACTTCATATTCTGTCGATTGGCATTATCGTTCTATACCTCTTTAAGGTGTTGTTAGACGCCTTTCGATCACATTTGCTCTTATATTTAAGCCAAAAGCTGGACATATCCCTCATACTCGGCTATTACCACCATGTATTAAAGCTTCCTATGAGCTTTTTTGGTGCACGAAAAACAGGGGAGATCATTTCACGCTTAATGGATGCATCCAAGGTCAGAGATGCCATCTCTAGTGCTACGCTCACAATTATGATTGATATATTAATGGTTATTGCCGGCGGAGCTATTCTTTACTCGCAAAGCGCATTGCTGTTTGGCATAACTCTTCTGCTCGTTCCCATCTATATTGGATTAGTATGGGGCTTCCATAAGCCGTTTGATCGTCTTAACCGAGAACAGATGGAGAAAAATGCACAGCTAACCTCGTATATTGTAGAGTCAATTGACGGTATTGAAACCGTTAAGGCTTATCACGCGGAGGGCAAGGCTAATTTTGAAACCGAGCAAAAATTCGTAAGCTTCCTTAAATCAGTCTTTAAGTTTGGTGTTTTTAATAATGTGCAAGGATCGCTAAAAGGACTCGTCCAGTACGTTGGAGGTGTCGTTATTTTATGGGTTGGTGCCGTTCAAGTGATGAAGGGCCATATGACGATGGGCCAGCTCATTACTTACAACGCGCTGCTAGCTTACTTTCTTGATCCGATTCAGAACTTGATCAATTTACAGCCTACCGTGCAGACAGCTGTCGTTGCAGCGGATAGATTGGGTGAAATTCTCGACCTAGAGACTGAAAAGGGAGAGCAGGAGGACAACAAGCTGCAGCCTGCCAGCTTGAAGGGAGACATTGAGCTGCAGAATGTTGATTTCCGCTACGGAACGAGAGAATTAACGCTGCAGGGAATCAATTTGACGATACGGCAAGGGGAGAAGATCGCATTTGTAGGAGAAAGTGGCTCTGGGAAAACAACGCTCATTAAGCTGCTTATGCAATTTTATCAGCATGAGAAGGGCGAGATTCTTATTAACGAACACAATATTCGTGACATTCATCTGGATTCGTTAAGGGAACGAATCGCATATATCCCCCAGGACACCTTCTTTTTTAGTGGGACAATCATGGATAATCTGCGTTTAGGAGTCGATGATTCAGTCGATCTCGAGCATATTATTGAAGCGTGCAAGCAAGCGCGGGCGCATGAGTTCATTAATAGCTTTCCACTTCGCTATCAGACGTTGCTGGAGGAGAATGCAACGAACATTTCTGGTGGACAGAAGCAAAGACTAGCCATTGCAAGGGCTATCCTTAAAAATCCAGACATTCTCATTATGGATGAGGCAACGAGTAACCTTGATTCCATCACTGAAAAAGCAGTATCCGATACGATTAACAGCTTCAGTAATTTAACGACGATTATTATTGCGCATCGCCTTAGTACCATTATGCGTTGTGATCGCATCTATGTTATGGATCAGGGACAAATTTTGGAGCAAGGTACGCATGAGGAGCTAATCGCTAAACAAGGTAAATATTATGAGCTCTGGAAGGATCAGCTTCCAGGAATAGAGAACGCTTCTGCCGTTACGGAGAAAATTCCTGTAGGGGTAGGTGGTATGTAATGAGAGTCATCATGCACGACATGTCAGAGATGTCTGATAGCAGAGAGATTTTAGAGGCACGAACACATCCAGCTATAACCACGTTTATCGTTTTACTGCTGCTCATCATTGGCGCTGGCTTAACGTGGTCGTTTTTCGGCGAGATCGATGAGGTCGCTAAAGCTTCAGGAATTGTGCGTCCGAATGAAAAGGTAAGCAATATTCAATCTACCGTGCTTGGCACAGTCGAGTCTTATCATGTAGAGGAAGGTCAGTGGGTCGAAGCAGGTGATCTACTTATGAGTCTGGAGCATGAGAGCCTAAAGCTTGATTTAACATCCAATCAGAGCGAGCTAGCCAGATTGGAGCAGGATGTAGAGCTGCTTAAGCGATATCGAGACAGCGTTGAGGGTCATATTAATTTGTTCCAAGAGAAGGATGAGGCAGAGAAGGTTTATTACCATCTCGTTGAGCAATATTTATTGGAGTATGCCCAGAAGGAGCTTCAGTATCATTCCAGCATTGAGCAGCTTAAGCAAGCGACAGGCGAGTCATTGCTTGCAAAGGAAGGAATAACGTTAAATCAGCGGGCGACTAGTAAAAAGAACAATCAATCCATCGCTGATTACAATAGGCAAATCGAGGAGCTGGAAAAGGAGCTTAGCGGAGAACAGCAATTAATGCTGTCTATGGAAGAGGAGAATAACCAGCTTCCTGCAAGCGACCTGTTAAGAGAAGAACGATACAATCAATATATGCTTACACTCCATGAGCTGCAAGCTGCTGTTAGCGAAAGTGAAAAGAAGGTGGAGCAGTCAATTGCTCTTGGCGAACGCTTTGTGCCCGCCTCACAGCTGGAAGCTGAAAAACTGCAAGTTGAGGCTGCTAAGCTGCAGCTTACTCAATTCCAGCAGGAAGCGTTGCTAGGTGTGCAGTCTCAGATCAATGATTACGAGAACAAGATAAAAGAAACACGGCATCTGCTAAGCCAGCTCAGTGGACAGGACTCGCTCGTATCTCTAGAGCATCAATCGTTACAGCTAGAGGAGGACAAGCTACAGGAGCAGGTAAATAATTTGCAGAAGCAAAGCGATAGTACGCGCCAACAATCAACGATTGAGCTGGAAAAGTTTCGATTAGATC
This sequence comes from Paenibacillus sp. FSL W7-1287, assembly GCF_038004245.1. Classification (NCBI taxonomy): domain Bacteria; kingdom Bacillati; phylum Bacillota; class Bacilli; order Caryophanales; family Paenibacillaceae; genus Paenibacillus; species Paenibacillus sp. FSL W7-1287. The sequence goes on from NZ_JBBORD010000001.1 coordinate 766,991, forward strand.
GTTTGGTTCAGATTGAAGCAACGCTGGAGGAGAAGAAGGACTCTATTCAATCCTTTCGTCATCAGATTGATCAGCTGCAGTTAGCTATCGATAAGCAAAGCATTCATGCACCGATAGCAGGTATGGTTCACATGGTGAAGGAGCTGAATAGCGGCGACATTGTTCAGCCTGGTGAAGAGCTGCTCTCCATCATTCCCGTCAATGAATCGATGTACAAAATGAGCATAGCCGTTCCGAACCATGAGATCGGACAAATTGCCGTAGGTCAAGAGGTTGATATGAACTTTCATGCCTTCCCAAAACAAAGCTTCGGTTCCTTGGTCGGTACCGTTCAGTCTATCAGTACTGATTCTACCATCCAGCAGGATGGAAGAAGCTATTACACCGTAGAGGCTTCGATCTCGAATACCCCGCTCGTGAACCGCAAGGGGGAAAACGGTGAACTACGAGTAGGGATGACCGCAGAGGCCTATGTCGTTACAGACTCGAAAAAGATTATTCATTATTTGCTAGAGAAAATAAATTTAAGAGATTAGGAGGGGATTCACATCAGACAAGTAGTTGCAATGCTACGCAAAGCTTGTGCTGTGAGCTGTGTTGCGATGGTTGCCATTGCCCTTCTGCTCTCTTCTGCTCAGCAGGCTTCGGCAGCATGGAAGAGTGAGACAATCTCCTTAACTAGAGAGAAGATTCTTGAGCTGGCAGCCAAAAACGATATGACAGTTAGGGAACAGAATTTGCAGGTTAAAGCCAATGAGGCACAGCTGTTTTATGCCAATGATCAGCGGATTGAGCTAGGTGCTTATAGCAAGCCTGAACTACAATCATTACCGACTGAGCTAGACGAGCTTCGAGCGCTCGTACCCGGCTACGATGATTTATCAGAAGCGGAAAAAAGTGAAGTTGATGGTGCATTAATGATTCAATCGATGATTAATGCTTCTATGAATGAGATGATGGAAACACAGGCGAACTATGAATATATAGCAGGGCATCAGCAATGGCTTACGCAGGTGAGAGCGCTTGGAGAAGAGATAAATAATGGGACGCATCAGCTTAAGATCGCTAAGCTAGAGCAAGATAAGCAGGTGCTGCTTGCACAATATACTGCGCTCAGTCATTACTATGAGCTCATCGAGCTAGCCATCGATATTCGTGCTGCACAGCTAGAGGTTCAGATAGCAGAGACAGCCTACAAGGATACTGAGAAGCTATATCAGCTTGGACTATCTACGGCGAAGGATGTTGAACAGGCTAAGCACTCCGCTATCCAATATAAGAAAAGTGCAGAGCAATTGAGCAGACAGCAAAGTGAGCAGAAGCAGCGGTTCAAGCAAAGCTTAGGGATAAAAGCGGAGGACTCTATCATTCTGCCAGCAATAGACGAGGTGAAGCTAGACGGTCAAGATGATGAAGCTGTTGTTGATATTAAGAAGCAGATCGAATATGTGAAGGCAGAAAAAAGCATTAATCAGATAAAAACTAAGCTTGAGGAAGCACAAACGAGCGGAATGAACAAATATTTGAATGCACTGTTGAAGATTGAAACGGAACGCGTGACCTTGCTTGAGGATTGGCTGCAGCAGAAGGCTGAAATGCTCAGCTATGAAAAAGAGACGATAGAGCATAGAATCCAGCAATTAGAGACTGAGCATACGTTGCTTAGCTCAAAGCTGAAGGATGCTGACAAGCTCTTGACGCTGGGCAGCATTTCTACAAGAGAGCATGAAGCGGTTAGCCATGAACTGGCTCGATTACAGTTTAATCTAGAGAAGAGCAAGCTGGAATGGTTCAGATGGCAAGAAAAAGAGAGAATTGCTGTGCTAGGTGTTTTGCAGTAGCTAGTAAATGGTAATTTTAGGTTGAAATATTAATATATTTTTGTTAAATTTAGAAGTAACTGTATATATCTATGCTATCAATCTATTATAGAAAGAGGAGAATTGAATGAAGAAGCTGACCGCACTACTCGCCGCATTAATTATGGTTTTTGTATTCGCTACAGGTGTTCAGGCACAAGAACAAGCTAAAACGGCAGACAAGCCTGTTACCGTATGGATTAATGGAGAACAGGTAGAATTCAATGAGAATGAAGTGATCGTTGAGAAGGGGACTACGCTTGTTCCAGCACGTGCGATGCTAGAAACACTTGGATATTCTGTTGCATGGGATCATCCGAATCAAGCTGTTCTAGCAGAAAAGTATGGCTTTTCAGTTGCGCTACAGATTGGCAATGCTACGGGTTATGTGAATGGAGTCGAGACGCAACTAACTGTTGCTCCAAAGGTTTATCGTGGTACGACCTATGTGCCGCTTAGATTCATAAGTGAAGCGATTGATTACGAGGTGCAATGGGATCGGGCATCACAGTCCGTATTACTTACCAAGGAAGCTACTAAAGGGTATTTCTGGAAGGTAGAGAAGGATGGAGTAGAGGTTCATCTACTAGGCTCTGTACATCTAGGTGATGCTGGAATGTACCCACTACGCGATGAGATTGAAGAGGCTTTCGATAACGCAGATCATCTTGTCGTTGAGGTTAATACGACTCAGGCACCTGATGAAAAGGTAGCGAAGGAAATTGCTGCTCTACAAACCTTTACAGACGGAACAACGTTGAAGGATCATGTATCGGCAGAAACGTATGCACGTATTCAACAACTTCTTACAGCTCTAGGGCTGGAGACAAACGCCTACGATACATTTAAGCCTTGGGCAGTATATCTGGACCTGATTAACTATCAAGCTGCAGTAGCAGGTTATCAGGGCGGGCTGGGCATTGACATGTACTATTTGAGCAGAGCTCAAGCGGCAAACAAGTCTATTCTAGAGCTCGAAACGTATTTGCTGCAGTTTAATATGTTCGATAGCTACTCCAAGGAGCTTCAAGAGCAGCAACTGAAGGAAGTGTTGGATAGCATCTATGGTGTCAATGTAACGAGTGATACACAGGAGCCTGCGTTAGATGTGCTTATCGATCTATGGGTTAGTGGTGATGATGCAGGGCTTGAGGAGCTGATTTCCGCTATGAAGGAAAGCCCAGAGCTGTATGAAAAGATGCTGACTAATCGTCATGCTGGCATGATCGAAAAAATCGAAGGCTACTTGAATAACGAGAAGAAGGAATCGTATTTTATTATTACGGGATATCTTCATATGCTAGGTGAAGAAGGCTTGGTTACCTTGCTGAAGGAAAAGGGCTATACGGTAACTAGAATCTAGTTTTAATAAAAGAGGGCATAACCAGCAAGCGTCGAACGCTTATGGTTATGCCCTCTTTATTCTATACAAACCCGATTCTACTGTGAGTGCTCAATAGACTGCTTTGAAGCAGGCAACGCTGCCTCTACTTTAATAATATTCCGTTTAATTAAGATCGACGTTACGAAGTTACTTACAGCATGTATCATTAATGCGCTCCACAGTGTCTGCTGCTCCACAGTTATAAACCCAGTAATCAAGCTCATTATACATAGATAGCCTAGCAAATAAGGCTGTCCCTCATATTGATTCTTATAATGCATGGCTGTAAATACAATCGTAATCAGTAGCACCGACAGCCAGCCTGGTAGGAAGGCTGTAAGCATCAAGAGCAGAACACCGCGGAAGAGCAGCTCTTCTCCAGCTACCGTTAGTATACTGATCGTATATATACTTGATTTTGAGGTATGAAGAATATTTACAAGGTCGTTGACACCATTAGTATTCGGAAGATGCGCCTTCTTCGTGACAATTAGCGCACCTAATAGAATCAGCAGCACCAGCGATCCTATTAGTCCGAGCACGAGATCAGTTCCAATATACTCCACCGTAAATAGCTGCTGTAAAAAGTGAAGGGTGTCAGCTCTTTTCCATATAAAAAGAATGATTCCGCTTATAAATATCGTGACTAGACCAGTTAATGACAATATTTTGTTAGAGATAGATTGTTCCATCGAGATTAGCTGTTCCTCCTTCACAAATTTTAGAGTACTAAGCTAAAGTATAACGTAAATTTCTGGATATTAAAACCATATGACGTGAATCCAAATGTGCCGAGCTCCTTACTACTGATCGCGGAATTCCTGCGGGGTAACACCGTAGCGATCCTTGAACACCTTAATAAAATAGCTCGTTTTATTGTAGCCAACCTTGACGGAGATCTCATAAATTTTCTCCGACGTCGTACGCAGAAGATGAGCGGCTGTTTCTAAGCGCAGCCGTGTAACATACTCACTAATCCCCTCACCGGTTTCAAGCTTATACACCTTGGATAGGTATGACGCATTTAGGAACACATGATCAGCTATGGTTTGCAGTGATGCATCCGCAAGATGCTGGGCAGCATAGTCTTGAACCTTTTGGATAATTCCGGTTCTAGAATGCTGCGTTCGAGCAGTAATCGATTGCTTATAGGCATGAATGACTCCATCGAGCCAGCTCCGAAGCTGCATAATCGTATGGAAGTTTGGTCCCGTCAGCAGCTGGTTGAATTCTGCACCTAGGCTGTCCGTCATGCGCAGCTTGTTTTTATGAACCGCATAGCTCAGTGCACTAGCTATAGCATAATAGGCCTCAACAATATGCTCGTGAGAATCTCCTCGTTTTTGCTCCAGCTCTATAAATATAGCTTCAAGCTTATCGTCTACAGCTTCCCATTGTCCTATTTCAAGCAGATGATTCAGCAGTGGCGGCGTATATAATTGGGTCAAGCAATCTGCGCCATCCGCCTCTACTTCAGGCTCGGCCTGCATCGTTAGTAAAAAATCGCGCTCACTGCCGATTCGCTGTCTGAAGCTGTGCAGCAGTCGCTCGTATTCCGAGGTTAGCTGCTGCGGAAACGTGAGCTGCTGACTTAGCACAAGCGAGATAGTGCCCTTTAAGTATAGCTTTACATAATGCTGCAAATGTGCGGCCTTTTGCTCAATCGCCTCGGCATGAAGGCGATAATCACCGTCGCTTGAAGCAAAGATTAAAAATGCATAATAGCCATAACTATCCTTAACATGCCATAGCTGATAGTTTTCGGAGAAAATCTCCTCGGCGATATTACAAATCGCATATTCCAGTAATGAGCTGTCCTCTTCGCTTTGCTTATAGAAATAATCCTCCATACGCAGCAGCATCATATAGCATGGGGCATCCCAGTCTAGTGGCAGCTCTACCATATGAAGCCACTTTTGCAGCTGCTCCTGAGGAAGCTGCTTATGCAATAGCGTGGTTAGCAGATGAGAGCGCAGAATTGGCAAATTCGCTTTTAAGGAGCTAATCGCATTGTGCAGAGAGCTAACCTCGAGCCAATGCTGCTCCAAGTCCTCGATCGCCTTTTTAACTGCCTGCATCAGCTCCTCATCCTCTACAGGCTTGAGCAGAAAGGCGCTTGCTTGCTGCCGCAATGCACGCTGCGCATATTCAAAATCATTATATCCGGATAGCAGTATACATTTGACATGATTCCATGACGTTTTAATCGCATCAATGAGATCAAGTCCTGATATGCCAGGCATGCGAATGTCGGTAATGACAATATCGATCTGCGTTGCTTTCATCGTATCAAGCGCCTCATTAGCGGAATGTGCTTGGTATACTGAGCTGATGCCAATGCTCTCCCAGTCCATATTGGTCGCCAGGTCCTCTACTAGATCAGGCTGGTCATCTACGATAAGTAATTGATACATGCATGCTCCCCCTCTGTCATGTAACGATGTAATATGCAGCTATGAACGTTTAAAGCAGTGAACATTTTGAAGCTCTATACATTTGATTGAAAGATGTGAATCTTCAATGTTAATGCAGCAGCACCATTAGCTTACATTCCGCTCCTGCCAAGTTAGTTTAACGGTTAAGCCGCCTGCTTCTCGGCGTACGAAGCTAAGGGATGAGCTTGGTCCGAACTGCAGTAGCATGCGTTGCTTAATGTTCCATAGTGCACAGCCTGTATGATCGTCAGGCACATTCATCAACTCTCGTTCAAGCTCCTGCAGCGCCTCCTCACTCATGCCAACTCCGTTATCTTGGACGATGAGACTATGCCAGCCGTTTGAGCTTTCTCCGGTAATCGTTATCAGTCCGTCACCATCAAACTGCTCAATCCCGTGCAGGACAGCATTTTCAACAATGGGCTGCAGCAGCAGCCTTGGCAGCTCTAGCTTCAGCATTGAATCGGGTACATCGATCGAGTAATTCATATGCTGAATATGAAAGCGTTGAATCTCAAGATAGCTTTCGAGCAGCTGCAGCTCCTCCTTTAGTGTAGAGGTCAGCTTCTCCACCCTTGTCGTATAGCGATAGTACTTGGCTAGGTGCATCGACATCATCATAACGGATTCCTTCTTATCCAGCCTTGCCAAGCTACGAATTAAAGCAAAGCAATTGTATAGAAAATGAGGATTGATCTGCGATTGCAGCTGCTTTACATTTGCTTCGCGGCGACGCAGCTCCTCTACATACACCTTCTCGATAAGCTTCTCAGTTTCGGCAGCCATATCGTTGAATCTAGCAAACAAGTAAGAAAATTCATTTTTCGGATTAACCGTAATTCGAGTAGAATAATTCCCCTCCTGCAGCCGCTTCACATTACGTATAAGCAGACTAATCGGACGTTGAACATTTCGATAGAGCAGGTATGCCGCTAACAGTCCTAATATAAGCAGCAGCACGACAGATACATAAAACAGTACCTGAGTTTTTATAATCGGTTTTAGCATTGCTTCAATCGGTACGTAATCAACCAAATACCAGTCAAGTGTATGAATGGGGGCAAAGGTAACTAAGTACTTTGTTCCTCCAAGGCTTACCGTATCATTGCTGCCGTTCGCATTAAGCTTACCCTCCAGGACAAGCTGATGAATGCTTTCAATCATCTCGGCATTGGCACTTTTGTTGCGGATCGTCTCTCCATCTACATGATATAGGAACGGGTCCCCTTTGCCTGTTGCTTTGAACGTATCAAGATCTTTAATAATATGCTCCTCAGGAAATGAGATTTCGACTATAATACCTGCTCGATCAAGATCCAATAGCTTGCTTTTTGGTTTAACAATATGTCTCACAAAGCGCTGCTGTAGGATGTTTTGCGTCACCATCTCCTGATAGGTCCAATTCGGAGCAAGCAGCTTTTTAACCGAATCTAGATCATACGAAAGATAGGTGTTTGTCGATACAAACTCCTTATTGGCTGGAGCAAGAATGCTGTACTGCGTATCCCAGCGCTGCGATACGTTGAGCAAGCGTAGACGCTCCATAATGCGTAGTCGCTCATCATTGCGCTCGTAAGCGCTTTCTATTAGGTGCAGCGTTTGCAGCTTCTGAATATGTATATCCTCGCTTAGTAGAAAGCCTAGCGAAGTGAGTGTTGTCACGCTTTTATTGATTTCATCGGCGAGAAACACAATATCCTTCTTCTGCAGCGAGTATACCTCTTCCTCAATGACCTGCATGCTTGTTCGCATAGATAACGTGTAAAGTAAAATAATAGGAATTAATAACAACACAATTAAGGTAATAATTTTGGCAAACGTATTTTCACGTAAACGCATCAATCGTTCCCCACTCTCCATATGTGATGTGAACTAGGAGACAAAAAAATTGGCATCGTTCCAAAAAACGTGGTCTGTAGCAAGAAAATTGTTGCTGATAGAATGATAGTACGGGAGAGACAAATTATATCGCAAATATTGGAAGGGGGCAATACAGTGGACAATGTAATTAGCGAGACAGCAACAGCTAAACGTACTCGCACTAGGGAAAAAGAAAAGCTAAGTCGTACATGGCCGCTGCATATTATGCTGCTGCCCGCAGCAATTGTGACGTTTATTTTTGCTTATATGCCTATGGGCGGATTAGTAATGGCATTTCAGGATTTTAAGCCGTATGATGGCCTGTTTGGCTCGAAGTTCGTAGGCTGGAAGCATTTCGATTTTATGTTTCAGTACCCAGACAGTAAGGAGGTCATATGGAATACGCTCGTTATTTCCAGCTTTAAAATAGTATTTGGCTTAATCGTGCCTTTTGTTTTTGCGATTCTGCTCAATGAGGTTCGTAAAACAGCGTTCAAGCGTACGGTCCAGACGCTTGTATACTTGCCACACTTCATATCATGGGTCATTCTCGGTGCGATTCTAACCGATATGCTGAGCAGCAAAGGGATTATTAACAGCACGTTGATCTCGCTTGGCTTTGAAGCAGTTCCTTGGCTGGCTAATGGCAATTGGTTCCGTTTTACGGTCATCGTTAGTGATATATGGCAAAACTTTGGATTTAATACGATTGTTTTCCTAGCTTCACTCGCTGGTGTCAATCCGTCCTTGTACGAAGCAGCAGAGGTGGATGGTGCTAATCGCTGGAAGCAAACCGTGCATATTACAGTGCCAGCTATGATTCCAATTGCTGTCGTTGTCGGCACATTATCGCTAGGCAACATCTTGAATGGCGGCTTCGACCAGATCTTTAACCTGTATAATACGCTTGTTTATGATAAAGGCGATATTATCGATACATTCGTTTACCGTACAGCTATTCTGAATGGGCAATACAGCTTCGGTACCGCAGTAGGGCTATTTAAGTCGGTCATTGGCTTGATCTTAATTGTTATCTCCTATCGCATGGCTTACAAGTATGCCGGTTACCGAATCTTCTAGTAAAGGATGAGAGTGTATGTATTATAAAACATCAAGCTATCGAGCGTTTACGGCATTCAATTATGTATTATTAACGATCATTTGCTTGTCCTGCGTGCTGCCGCTTATTCATATTTTAGCGGTTAGCTTTAGTGCAAGCGCGCCAGCCAATTCCAATCTAGTAGGCCTATGGCCGATTGGCTTTAACTTTGAAGCGTACGAAAAGACACTGAATAACCCCAACTTTCACAATGCACTGCTTGTAGGTCTGCAGCGTACCGTGCTCGGCACGGTGATCGGGATGAGCGTAATGACGCTGGCCGGTTATGCGTTATCGAAGGATACCGGTTATTTTAAGAGCCGCTCGATATATATGTGGTACTTCCTGTTTACGATGTTGTTTAGCGGAGGGATTGTCCCAAGCTATATGCTCATTCGTGAGCTGAACCTGATGAACACGATGTGGGCGCTCGTTCTACCGCTAGCTATTAACGTTTTTAACATGGTACTGCTTATGAACTTCTTCCGTGCGGTTCCAAGAGAGCTGGAGGAAGCTTCACTTATCGATGGAGCCGGTCATTTCCGAACACTCATTAGTGTATACTTACCCGTTTCTATGCCGGCTATCGCTACGATCTCGCTATTTACGATGGTTATGCATTGGAACTCCTGGTTTGATGGGTTACTGTATATTTCTGATTATCGAAAATATCCGCTGTCTACCTTTTTACAAACCGTCATTGTACAGCAGGATTTCAACAAGATTAATCCCGATGTCAATGAACTGAAAAACATATCTCAGCGTACGGTAAAGTCTGCACAGATCTTTATTGGTACATTGCCAATTCTGCTTGTTTATCCATTTTTACAGCGCTATTTTGTAAAAGGAATTATACTAGGTGCAGTGAAGGAGTAACAAAGAAATTGGCATCAATCTAAAAAATATGGTCTTTCACTTCAACACGGAAAAAGTAAGATAAAATTATAGCAATTATCGCTATATAAACCAAAATATAACTTATAGGGGGAATGGTTATGAAAAAATGGTTATCATTATTGCTTATTATGTCCTTAACAGCCGTACTTGCTGCTTGTGCAGGCAATAATAATGGCGGCAGCACGAACACAAGCAACACGGGTAATACAACAACGAACAACAATAGCAATTCGAGCAATCAAGGCAACGAGCAACCAAGCAATAACTTTGTTGATGGTAAATATCAAGAGCCGATTACGCTAACGACGGTATGGGGAATTAACGAGAACGGTGCCGTATTTAAGGAAGGGGAAAGCATTGAAGACAACGTGCATACCCGCTTAATTAAAGAGCGTCTAGGCATTGATATTAAATACAATTGGGTGGTAACGAATACGAATGATGCGTATAAAACAAAGCTGCGCCTAATGCTTTCATCAGGTGAAAAAATGCCAGATGTCGTTGCATACCGCGGTGATCTAGAAACGGTAAATATGCTGATTGACTCCGGTCAATTTATGCCGGTGGGTGATCTTGTCGAGCAATATGCCAATGACACGTACAAGGAAGGCCTAGCACTAGATCCAGCGATCTGGCTGCCAATTACACGTGATGGCGAGAAAATGGCGCTGCCAATTCTCGATTATGCATACAATGACGATCATGTGATGTGGATTCGCCAAGACTGGCTTGATAAGCTGAACTTGAAAGCGCCAACAACGATTGAAGAGCTTGAAGCAGTTATGGATGCATTTGTGAATCAGGATCCAGACGGCAATAACAAAAAAGATACGCTTGGTCTAGCAACTGGCTTTAAGAACGGATTTAATACGTGGATGACAGACATTGGCTTCGTATTCGGAGCTTACGGCACGATGCCTGGTCAGTGGAATTTGAACGCTGAAGGTGAACTGGAGAACGGCTCAATTAATCCAAACGCTAAAACAGCACTTGCTAAGCTGAAGGAATGGATGGAGAAGGGTTATATTTCTCAGGATTCAGCGCTTTATGATGAGACAGCAGGCTCTGAGCTGTTTACGAAAGGAGAAGCAGGTATTATGTTTGGACGCAACTGGCTGCCAGCATGGCCGTTCCCAGATCTGCTTGCTAACGTTCCAGGCGCATCCTATAAAGCTTATCCAGTTCCAGCTGGTCCAGATGGCAAGATTGGTTCTGCAGGTGGAAACCCACCGGTGAATGGCTATCTATTCGTTAACAAAGACAGTGCTAACCCAGAAGCGATTCTTCATTACTATAATTGGTTCTTTGATAACCTAGCGAATCCGCAGCCAGGCAGCGAATTTGAAAATGGCTTTGCGGAGGGCTATGACTATGCAATCCTGCCAGATGGAACAGTAACGGCTGATGCAGCGAATCATCCAGAGCTATTCCCTGGTCTTAACGGTCAAACTGCACCTGTACTTTACTACACACTAACGTATGAGGGAGCTCGTATTCCAAGTCTGTATGGAGACACTCATCTAAAACTGGCAAGCGGTGCAGCACCAGAAACACCATATGAGAAAACAGAATTCAATTCACGTCCGAAGGAAAATATCGATGCGATGAAGGTAGTTGTCGAGCAAAGAGATATTCGTATGAAAAACTACTATATGGGTCCATTAACGGAAACGATGCAGGACAAAAATGAGCTGCTTAACAAGCTAGTTAATGAAACCTACAGTAAAATCGTTTACGGACAACAGCCGCTGGACAGCTTTGATACGATGGTAGACAACTGGCTGAAATCAGGCGGAGAGCAGATTACTAAAGAAGTTAATGAATGGTATGACAACGCGCAATAATGCATAACTCCTAAACAACTAGCGACTTGCTTCTAGAGACGAATATCTTCTAGCAGCAAGTCGTTTTTTATGCAGTTCATTATTCTAAAGGTCGTTATAACCGAACGAGAGGAGCAAGCAATCAATGAAACGAAGAAGCTTTTGGGTATGGCTGCTTATTCTCACCATGCTGGTGCCTGCAACAGCTTACGGCTCCAGCTATTCCGAGGAACAGCACTGGGGATTTGAACGAATGACGACTTGGAAGGAGAAGGGTCTGCTGGGAGGCTACCCTGACGGCAGCTTGCGACCAGATGAACCGGTCACACGAGCACAGCTTGCGCGATTGCTGCGTGCAGTACTTCAGTATCCAACAGCAAGTGAAGCTGCAGCCTTTACAGATGTGGAGCGCGGAGCATGGTACCGCGTTGATGTTGAAGCAGCCGCAGCTGCTGGAATCGTTAGCGGTTATCCGGATGGCAGCTTTAAGCCGAATGAGCAAGTAAAGCGTCAGGATGCTGCCGTCATGCTAGCAAAAGCGTTCAAGCTTGCAGGAACAAGCGGAGCTCAGACGCTGGAGAGCTTTACGGATGGGCAGACGGTGAGCAGCTACGCGAAGCATGCGATGCAGCGTCTGCTAGCAGCGGGTATGATGAATGGCTATAGTGATGGTACGTTAAAACCTATGAAAGCGCTATCTAGAGCGGAGGCGGTTACGTTGCTTGATAAATTGACAGGCGAGCTCATTCAAGAGTCTGGCGTGTATTCAGACCAAACCGTTGATGGCAATCTCGTTATTCAAGCCGCTGGTGTTACGCTTGAGCATATGACGATTAAGGGCAATGTCTATGTGACGGCAGCTGTAGGCGATGGAGATGTGCATCTGAACGGTGTTCGCATGGATGGAACGCTACATATTAATGGTGGCGGTACGGACAGTATCTACATTGAGAATTCAACAATTAATAGGATTGTTGTGAATCGCTTAGAAGGAAAGGTTCGCGTCGTTATACGAGATGGCTCGAGCATTGATGAGCTGTACGTTGAGCATGACGCGATCATTGAGCTTGATAAGGAATCCTTCATTAAATTGCTTTCCTTTATGAAGGGAGCAGAGGGTAGTAAGCTTGCATCGACAGGGACGATTGAGCAGCTGTTGAATGAAGCGGGTATTTCATATACGAAGCCAGATGAAAACGATGGATCATCGAATGGAGGAACTACACCTGTGCCTGTACCAACCACTCCACCTAAGGATGAATGGACACTTGTATGGAGTGATGAATTTGATAGATCAGGAACGAATCTTGATGACAACGGAGTCGATCTAGATAAATGGGCTTACCAGCTTGGTACCGGCTCACAATATGGTCTCGATGGCTGGGGCAACAATGAAGAGCAGTATTATCGTGCGGAAAACATCGCCGTTGAAGATGGCGTACTAAAAATTACTGCTAAGCACGAGCAGCATGAAGGTAAGTCATACACGTCAGGGCGCTTGTTTACGGAGCCTAATTTCTCACAGACGTATGGCAAATTCGAGGCAAGAATGAAGCTTCCAGCTGGTGATGGACTATGGCCGGCATTCTGGATGATGCCGCAGCATAGCGTGTATGGTACATGGGCCGCTTCTGGAGAAATCGATATTATGGAAGCGAGAGGCAGATTGCTGGATGAGATCGGTGGAGCGATTCACTATGGTCGCAACTGGCCGAACAATAAGTTCTCAGCGGGAACGTATCATTTCCCTGAAGGGCAAGTTATTACCGATTATCATGTATACGGCCTAGAGTGGGAGCCGGGCGAGCTGCGCTGGTATGTCGATGGCGTGCTGTTCCAAACGCTTAACAATTGGGATAGCTGGGGAGAGAATGAGCCTGCCAAATATGCATTCCCAGCACCATTTGACCAGCCGTTCCATATGATTCTGAACCTTGCGGTTGGTGGTAACTATGACGGTGGCAGAGTGCCTGGCGAGTCTGATCTGCCTGCAGAAATGCTTGTCGACTATGTACGAGTTTATGAGCTAACCGGAAGACCGTATAAGGAGCCGATGGAGCCTGCTATTGAAGCAGAGCCGATCGATGCACCATACAAGGAAGCAGTTGATGGCAGCTACGTATACGACGCTGCATATGAGCAGCCGATTACAAAGGTAACGAATGACGGTGAGCAGCTCAATGGGCAGTATTGGAATTTCGTTGCGCTACAGCAATTCGGTGGAGCGGGTGAATTGACTGTAGAAGCGTTGGAGGAGGAACGCTTCTCTAAAGCATCGATAAGCAATGCGGGGAATGAGACGCATTCTATTCAGCTTATTCAGCATATAACGGTCGGCAAAGGCCGCTGGTATAAGCTTAGCTTTGACGCCAAGTCTGATGCGAACCGTAATATGGCGGTGAAGATTGGTGGCGGTGAACAGAGAGGCTGGTCTGTCTACTCTGACAACTACGATATCGCCCTAACGAGTGAGCTGCAGCATTATGAGAAGGTGTTCCAGATGACGGCAGATACCGACAAGCAAGCTCGATTAGAGTTTAATATGGGGCTGAGCACAAGCCCGATTTGGATCGGTAACGTGAAGCTGGAGGAGATTAATGCTCCAGATCCATATCAAGAGCACGGATTGAAAGAGCCGCTCGCTAATGGCAACCATATTTATAATGGTAGCTTCGATCTTGGTTATATTCACCGGCTAACGTATTGGATGACCTCCGTTGCTAATGATGCGAAAGCTGCATTTAATGTAGATTCGTCGCTGCGCGAGCTCCATGTTTCGATTGAAGAGGGTGGTCAGCAGGCAGATGCTGTCACAATTGCTCAGCATGGTATCAGCTTAATTCAGAACAACGCATACGAGCTGACATTTACTGCGCGCGCTGATGCGCCTCGCAGCATTGACGTGATCTTCATGAATGAGGATGGCGAGCTACACGGTCAGCCCGTCACGTTTAATCTAGCACAGGAAGCTGCAAGCTACACGGCAAGCTTTAATATTGAGCAATCCGTAAGCGAGTCGGGGACGCTAGCCTTTTGGCTAGGTGGAGTTGAAGGCTCCGTGTATATGGATAATATTAAGCTGGTGCGTACAACGGATAACCATGTAGGCGAGCTGCCATTAGAGCTGCAATTTCCACTGAAAAACGGTGACTACACGAACGGCTTGAGTAGTTGGAGTGAGCATGTGCAGGGACGTTATGACGGCTGGGATCAGTATACGAAGATGGATGTTGCAGGTGAAGTGCTGGAATATACGGTGTGGAGCACAGGTAACAATCCATGGGACGTCATGCTTGCGCAATCTGGCCTCCAATTGAAAAAGAATCAGACCTATGTTGTATCACTGGATGCGAAAGCCTCGTTAGGCAGAGAGGCTGAGCTCGTTCTCGAGAATGACAGCTATCACCGCTATATGTCAGAACGTCTTGCTCTAACGGAAGACTGGCAAAGCTATAGCTTTGAGCTATCGATGGAGCATGATGCACTGCTATCCTTCAAGCTGCTGCTAGGTAAGCTGGAGGGCGCAGAGGCAATTGGTGAGCATACGGTATGGGTTGATCATGTGCGCGTGGAAGTAAAGGATGCAAGAAGCAAGGCCTTTCTAGCGGTGAATGGTGATTTTGCTGCTGGCATGGATGGTTGGTATACGCATGTACAGGGGATATATGATGGTCCATCGAAGGCGAGCTTTAATGTAGATGGAGGTGCGCTGCATGCTACGATTGAGCATTCCGGAGTAAATCCGTGGGACGTTTTGCTATTCCAGGAAGCCGTACCGGTCAGCAAGGGAAAAACATACGTTGTTTCCTTCGATGCTTATGCAAGCATAGCACGCGATATTGAAGTGATTGCAGAAAACAGCGCATATGCACGTTCACTTAATCAACCGGTTACGTTAACGGGAGAGTCGCAAAGGTTTAGCTATGAATTTACGATGGAGCGTGACGAGAACGTGCAGCTCAAGTTTCTGCTTGGTAATCTTAATGGTACGGAGGATGCCGATGTTCACCACATAACGATTGATAACGTACAATTTGAGCTGAAAGGAGCGCGAGCTGCGTTAAGCAGTGCGGTGGAGAGCGTTGAGCAGGAATTGGTGAATGAGTAAAATAGTTTAGCATAATAGCACATCGAATCAAGCTGCATCTCGAACGTTAGCATTAGGCTAACGATGAGATGCAGTTTTTGATTTGTGAATAGGGATGTTTAAATATCCGACTTCGATGACGGTGAGATGCCGCATTAGTATATTCGACGTCGAATCTTGAAAGCCGAATATTTGAAACTTTATTGGAATATGAAAGGATTCCAGAAAAAGAAGGTACCAGACATTGAGTTATATACAAATTTTGTATATACTAATACATAGATTACCGATGTATCGTAATTATAGGTATAGAAGGGAAATGAACGAGTGATGAAAATTAATAAGGAGCTTATGAAGGGCAGCACAGTCATTCTCATCCTCTCTATGCTAGATCGAGCGGATATGTATGGCTATGAGATGACGAAAGAAATTGAAAGAAGCTCGGCCAATGTGTTCACTTTAAAGGAAGGCACATTGTACCCCATCCTTCATACGCTTGAGCTAGAAGCGATGGTGGAGGCATATTGGAGAGAAGAAGGAGGACGCAAGCGAAAGTACTATCGAATAACGGAAAGCGGCAAGCAGCAGCTGCAGGAGAAGCGTGAGGAATGGACGCTCTTTCGCAACACGGTCGATCGATTGATTGGGGAGGGCTCTGTATGAATGAGAAAAAGTTAGCCACCCATCCATTGGTCGCCGCATACTTAGAGGAAGTTTGTAGCCATGTAAAGGCTAAAGACGTACATAATGACATTGCAAGTGAGCTGCTAGGGCATCTGCTAGAGCGTGTCGAAGATCTGATGGAGCTGGAGCAGCTGGGTGAAGAAGAAGCGATCGCTTCAGCCGTTAGAGGTATGGGAGATGCACGTGAAGTAGGGATTGGGCTCAACGCTGCGCACAAGCCGAAGACGGAGTGGAGTGTAGTTGTGATCTTTGCCGTTATGTTCTTGTTAGCTGTCGTTGCACTGTTTGCCATGCCAGCAGGATACATAAATTTCACGACTAAGCTTGTTATCGTCTTGGCAGGCTTGCTGTTCATGGTTGCCGCTTACTTTGGCAATTATCAAAAGCTTGCAAGATGGTCATGGTGGCTATACGCAATAACGATTGCAGTTATGTACTATTCACTGTTATTCGGCACACAAATAAATGGCTTGAAGCAATGGATTTCAATAGGACCAATTAACGTTAATCTTGGTGAAGTGTCTCCTTATCTGCTCATTGTTGCTATTGCTGGAATTCTCTATATCGATCGCACCAAGTCTCGATCAACTCAACTCATGTCCTCCGTCAAAATTATGGCACAGCTGGTCGCTTTTATTCTGTTGCCGATGCTCGCATATATGTTGACGCCTACGATGATTAATTTGGCTGTTTACACGTTCGGAATTTTTGTACTGTTGATTGTATACGGCAGATGGCGCTTTATACTAGCTGCAGCAGGTACTTTAATTACAGGTATGGTTCTGCTGCTGTCTTTTAATGGCGGCCAATTACATTATATTAAATTCCGCTTAACCGCTATGTTCAGTAATGATCCTCATGCTAATTATCAAGCGTTACGATCTGTTGAGGCTATTCAAGCGGGAGGACTATGGGGACAAGGCATCGGTGTGCCTAACCCTAAACTACCGTTTATCTATAGTGAGATGATGTATGCTTATCTTGTTTACAGCTTAGGCTGGATATTTGGAACAATAGTTGTGTTAGCCGTTATTGCTTTTGTTTGGCGCACGATTCGAATGGGGCTAAAAACGAAGGATATGTATGGAAGATCCTTAATTGTAGGTGTCTGCAGCATATTCGGCATACGATTGCTATGGAATTTACTGATGTGTCTTGGTATTGTACCTATTTTTGGCATTGGTCTTCCGATTCTGCAATTAAGCTCAGTCACCATTTTGGAATTTGGCTTAATTGGCTTTATGCTTGGCGTCTACCGAAGAAAGGATATGATTAGTCAGCAGCAAGACCAAGGCTTCCAATCTTCGTTGACTAAGTCATGATCGAGCCAAAAGAAACTCCTCTTTTTGGGTGATTGCACGATCTTCCCGTAGAGAGGAGTTTTTTGTTAAAGTACGGATGCGTTTAGCACAGTTCATAAACAACGAAGCAAAGCAATGCTAATTGGAAAGATGTGTAATCTGCTAGTCATTACCCCTTGTTCAAACGTTTGCTTGCTGTATGGCTTTCCTTCGTAACAGGGACTGCGGAAAGTGCCTTTCCAAGGCCGTAGGGTGGCATGTTGACGTAGATCGATTCATAGCTGCCAGCCTTTAACTGATAGGTTTCATGGTAGACAGCAACCGCCTGGCTGCTGCTTCCTACCCTCTGATTAAACTTTTTCCATGCTTCCATATGCTTATTCGCTTTGGAATAAGCAAGCAGCTCCTCTGTCGAATTCCAGTATTGCACCATTATCGTCGTTCGAAGACCAAAATAGCTTTCCATGGACATAAAGCCAAGCTTTGCTTTGTGCGTGTACAGCTCCTGAACCATCCCTGGCATCGCCAGAAATACAGGCAGCCACTTGTGCAGCGCCCACCACTTGTTAATGCGCATACCGATTAAAAACACGACAATATCCTGGTCATTGTTAACCGTGTAACGCCCCTTTAATATTGAAGCCGACATCATGATTAGCCCCCTTCCATTTGATTGAATTGAAGCAAGGCATGCTCACACCATTCAATCGCAGCAATGGTGGTCCGCTTGCCATAATCCAGCGTAAGCAGCCAGTACTGTACATCCTGTTCCTCATCTGTTGCATGAGCTGTAATCGATTGCTCAATGCCTACATACGTGGCATAACGATCCTCAAGCTTATTCTTATAATCCTGCAGCGTGCGTATCGTATGCTGCTTGGATTGATGACTGCCGAAAAAAAGCTTAAGCAGCACCTCATTGCGTTCAACAGAGATTTGCTTAATTGGCTGCTCTAACCATTCTCGTAATACCTCTTTGCCTTTGTCCGTAAGCTCATATTCATTCCGGTCAGGCTTGCCTGGCTGCGAGGAGCTTTGTATCGTTGCTAATCCTTCCTCTGTTATCAGCTTAAGAGTAGGGTAGATCTGACCGTAGCTAATTTTCCAGAAATGAGTCAAGCTCTGGTCAATCAGCTGCTTAATGGCATAGCCAGATCGACAGGATGTCGTTAATATTCCAAGGATCGCGTAAGTCGTATCATTATAGTTTTTCATAGTATCACCTATCTGTTTGATATATATCATTTAGATACATAATAGCACGAGATAGAAAATAATGGAATAGTGATTTTATTGAATTTACTCATTTTTTTCTCATTGTATTCTCGTTGTATCCTCGTTGTATGAATAGCGATGGCGGAGGGTATGTTAGGGACAATCATAGCGTGAAGGAGGTGTAATCACATGGGAAGAAGACGCAGATCCTATGCTGTGCCTAATGTTCAACAAGCAATGCAGCAATTTAAAGCTGATGTGATGCGTAATGAAGGCTATACGGTTGATCCTGCTCGTCCAGATGATGTGAAGTTTGAAGTAGCTAAAGAGCTAGGTGTTCCTCTGCAGCCGTACGACAACGGACATCTTACGACGGAGGATGTCGGTCATATCGGTGGAAAAATTGGCGGGTCGATGGTCAAGGAGATGATTCGACTAGCCCAGGAAAGACTGGCAGATGAACAGCAGAAGTGATGCTATGTCAACTAATGCGCATTAATACGAGGCATGCTAAGAGCACCTATACGTGCACTTAGCATGCCTTTTATTACCATCCAATATATGGAAATTATTCAGCAACTTTTTCCCCATTTTTCCTGTAGTTGATCTATAATAAGTCTGTTATAGCTACATAACTTCAAAGTGTAAACAACAGGAGGAATGGTTAAACATGGCTTGGAAGAAAATTGTTTCATTGGTCATAGGCTGTACAATACTTATGACTATATTGTCTCCGGTTACGGCTGCATCGGAGTACGAAAGCATTGATAGCATCACGCTAAAGCAATCTCCTTATTCGATTGGAGATGGGTGGAGTGTAGATGGCTCCTTTAGCTCGAACGCACCTTATTCCATGGCTATTGGTAAGTCTCAGTATGTAGCGGTTGGTCCTTACGGATCGATTATGACATCGAAGAATGGACGTAACTGGAAGGCTACAAGTAAATTTAATAACTATCAGTTAACGACGATTGCCTATGATGGCAGCAGCTATTATATGTTTGGTTCGAATACTGAATATGAGAAAAACGCTGCCTGGTCTTCATCGGAATTGTTTGTTTCAAAGGATGCACTAACCTGGGAAAAGGCTGATTTTAATCCTGGTGAGTCCATTCACTATTTACTGTGGACTGGCAAGCAGTTCATTGCTGTAGGTCAGAAGCATGTCTATACGTCAAGTGATGGACAGAAATGGACAGAGCGATTGACGCTTACAGACAACTACGGTAATCATTATCTTCATTACGAGAATTCAACCTACTTTATTTATGGCTTTGAACACAATAAAGTATACACATCTAAGGATGGCGTAAAGTGGACAACAAAATCGTTGGATACGAAGGCGAGTATTCAAGATTTTGTCTGGGCAAAGGATCGCTATATTGGAGTAGGGAACGGCTTGTTTACATCTAAGGACGGCATCTCTTGGACGAAGCAAAGTCAATCGCCTAGCGAGGCTAATCTTAATTACCTTTATTATGATGGCAAGCAATTTATAGCGTTTGGACTAATTTACAACAATGGAGGAGTAGGAAAGCAAGTATCTTATACCTCTAAAGACGCTGTTAACTGGAAGAAGCATGACTTGTCTAATTTGCAGACGCAAGTCTATCTCATCTATCCAGTTGATGGCGGATACGCAGGTTTAGCTTCTAATAAAACCATTGATCGTCCAGATGGTACCTATTCTATATTCTCTAAGGATGGCATAAGCTGGACGTATGGCCTTGTCGGAACGTCGATTTTTGGCGACTTTAGCGGTATTGCAACAAACGGTAAGCGCACGGTTGCTGTAGGGGCACATGGCAGCATCATTTATACAGATGATGGATCTAACTGGAAAAGTGCTACGCCGCTTCCTTACGGTAAGATCGGCAGAACGCTATTGTTTGACGTTGCCTGGGGTGCGAACAAATTTGTTGCGACTGGGAATGGTGGCATCTATACCTCCACCAACGGTGTAAATTGGAAAAGGGAAAATGTGCTGGATGAGTACGGACAGCTGCGCGACATCCTATGGACAGGGAAGTTTTTCATTGCCGCAAGTCAAGTGGATGGGGTGTACTATTCGAAGGATGGCGTGAAGTGGTCTAAGGTTAAAAGTGTAAGCACCTACGATCATTGGCTAAATTCAATGGTTTGGGATGGCAAGCGTATTGTCGCAACGTTCTCTATGTACAATAACGGTGATCAATATACGCGTGTAATGCAGACAACCAATGGTACGACTTGGACAACCCTTGCAACCATTGATGTTATGAATATGCATATCGCATGGAATGGTGAGAAGTATGTTGCGGTAGATTGGTATAATGCTGCTAGGCTGTACACTTCAACTGATGCGAAAAAATGGACACGCGCAAAGGTTAATTTGGACGATGAGAATGATCGATTTGAATTTATAACATCATTCGATGGTTATTTCTTCGCCTTTAATGATTCATTAAAGATTATTGATGGCGATTATACCGATTATAACGCCTATTACACATCTAAGGACGGTGTGAAGTGGAGAGAGGTAGCGGTCAATGATCCGTACAGTGCGAATACCTACGGCAATATGATGATGATGGACGGCATTAAAGCTTACAGCAAATATATATTCGTTGGTGCAACTGGTAAGATCATGTATGCAAAAGAGCTGCAGTTTGAGGATCCGATAGCTATTACTATACTTGGCTCAACCCTTAATATGACAGCAGATGATGGCAAGCCGTATATCGAAAAAGGAACGACCTATGTACCGCTTAAAGTGATCGGAAAAGCACTAGGCTACAGTATCGCATGGGATCAAAAAACGAAAAGTGTCACCTTCGCCAAGGACGGCAAGAAGACGATTTTCAAAAATGCAATAACTAAAAATGGAAGATCGTATGTGCCATTGCGTGAAATATCGGAAAGCTTAGGCTATAAGGTCAATTATGAGCGAAAAAATCAAGAAACAAATATTCATATAAATAAATAATATGCTTTATAAAAATACACATATAATTTTATATGAATCAATTTCATAAATCTAAAGCCCCGATATGACTAGCTTTCTAAGGCATGAAAAAAGGAGAACCTCCCCAAATCTCGAAATTGTTAAGTACCACCAAAACAATGAGATGAAAGGATGAACCCCTATGCCATATATTCGACACGAAAGTCTGTTTTCCTTGCAAGACTTGTTTTCTATGGAGCAAAAATTTCGTTTTGAAGCCATATTTAGTGCAATAGATATTCAACCTTTACTGTCCGTGGTCAGTAAAAAATCAAGGCTTGGTGCTCCCGTTGAAGTTCACTACTCGGCGATGATTTACTCGTTAATCGCTAGACTCATTTCACGCATCCCGACAATTAAAGATTTAATCAAAAGGCTCCGTGAGGATCTTTTGTTTCGTCTGGATTGTGGCTTTATGCTGTCAGATTCCATTCCTTCTGAAGCATCCTACTCTCGGCTTATTCAGAAAATTAGTCAGAGCAACGCACTAGAGCAGATGCAACAACAAGTCATTACTCATGCACTGCAAGAAGGATTTATTCTCGACGATACGATTGCCATCGATGCTACACATGTAGTCGCTCGTGATCAAGCACCTAAGAAGCAAGCGAAAGAAAAGCCTGAACCTAAAAAACGTGGACGTAAGTCGAAAGAAGAACATAAGATTTGGCTCGCACAAAAACAAGCTGAAGAAGCAACAAAAACGATTTACCAACGAGAAATAGCTGATCAATTGACAACATCCTACGAACAGCTAAGCCAACAGATGCCACTAGACCCACAGTGGGGCATCAAGAAAAATAGTGAACAAAACAACGTCTTTTGGTATGGCTACAAGGCACATTTGGCGGTTGCCACAAGTAGTCAATATATTCTAGGTGCGTTGCTATCTTCAGGTAATTTAAATGATGGAAAAGCTGCTATTCCTTTATTAAAGGGGCTTGCCCTTCATCATCCGTGCTTTAAGTATCGCTATGCAACAATGGATGCTGGGTATGACCATGAACCAATTTATGAGCAAGTAAGAAAAGCAGAAGCTCATGCGATTATCGCCTACAACCGTCGACGAGAACCCGAATATATCGGATTCGATGAGCATTTTGCTCCAACCTGTGTAAGAGAACAATCCTATCGTTATGATAGCTACGATGCGAAATACGAGACGCTAAAGTATATCCGTCCGAAAGCATGTGAAGAATGTCCGCTTAAAAAAGATAGTTTGTGTCAAAAGGTGTACAAAATTAAAATAACATCCAGTCTTCGCAAGTATACGGCACCTGCACGAGGAACGGTATCTTGGGATCATATAGCTAAACGCCGAACCGCTGTTGAACGTGTGAATGCCTATTTGAAGGGGTATTTTCAACTGAATCATATTCGTCATCGTTCAGGTCAAAAAGCAAAAGCACATTTGACGCTGGTTTCTTTAGTATACAATGCAACGAAATTAGCAGTAGACCGCATCAATAAAAGATTAAAACATCAAGCAGCTTAAGCTTCAAAAAACAGGAATTAATAAATTCTGTTAGTCTGACTTTGTTTAGATAAGTGCATTATGAAATTGATTCATATGTGTATTTTTAATTATTTTGTTTATTTATGGTAGACAATTATATTATTATATGTGAAAATTTCTGAGAGCTAATTAATAAATGAATTTTATTGGAGTAAGTGAAAGGATAGATAAATTTTAAAGTCAAAGATTTATAGGAGAGATTTACACATGAACGATGTCTTGTTAACACCAGATATGTTACCGTTCCCATACTTTATGGTCGATCGAGAGCTTAACATTTTGTTACAAACCGATTGTGTAAAGCATAAATTCCCGATAGCACATAACTTCTTAGAGCTTGTTGATGCTAGTAGCAGGGAGAAGATCATTGATGATTTTACAAAGCTTGATTCCATACACAAGCTAGAGCTCCATCTTCATACGAGAAAGAAGAAAGCAGCGTTATTCGAAATTTATATTCATTGTCAATCATCCAATCAAATTCATCTATTCTGTATTGATAAAGAGAGTCAAATGGAAAGCTTTCAAACACAAGTATCAGGCTTAGAATGCAATTTTATTAATGTAACGCATTCCTTATTGGAAGAAAAAATTATGCTGGAGCAATCCATTGAGCAGCTACAGCAATCGGTTATTGAGCATGAAAATTTAGCGACGGTAGGTAAGCTAGCTGCAAGCATTGCTCATGAAATTCGTAACCCTCTGACCAGTGTGCGAGGATTTGTTCAGCTGCTGCGTCCACATTTGCTAGAGATAGGCAAAGAGCATTATGCAGATGTTGCAATATCAGAGTTGGATCGAGCGAATGATATTATCTATGAGTTTCTTAATACGTCCAAGCCTTCTGCGCCAACATTAGAGCAGGTTAGCATTGTGTCTGTCGTTGAGGAGGTTATGCTGCTTTGCCAAAGTGAATCACTGCTTAATAATTGTTATTTTGAGTATAGGCGTCCAGACAACGATATATGGTTATGCATAGATCCAAAGCAAATTAAACAAGTGCTGCTTAACTTGATCCATAATGCTATGGATGCTGTGAAAGAGAGTGTAAACCGTAATCATGGAGTCATCATGATTGATATTCGTCATCTGCATTCTAGAGTCGAGATTGTAATAGCCGATAATGGCAGCGGAATTAATCAGGAGAATATGAAAAAAATATTCGCTCCCTTCTATACGACGAAGAAAAAGGGAACTGGGGTTGGACTCGCTGTATGCCAGCGTATTATCGAGGATCATAACGGAAAAATTGATGTACATAGTCAATTAGGCAGAGGAACATCCTTTACAATCACTCTGCCTTGTTTAACTAGCATAAATTGAAGATTACAACGCTTCATATAATGTAGGATCAACGATTTGAATAAATTGCTTTGCAGCATGTGATAGCGGAACTTGGTTCGAGTAGCAGATCCCGATGCTACGCTCTGGGATAGGCTCCTCAAGCTTCAGCTCATGCAGCAGTCCGCTATCAATATAATGCTGTGAAAACTGCTTCGTTACACATGCGACGCCAAGATTAATCTTAGCAAAATCAAGCAGTAAATCATGTGATCCAAGCTCGAAAACCGGCGAGAGTGTAATGTCCTTCTCTTTAAAATAACGGTCAATATAAACGCGAGAGTTCGCTCTTTTTTCTAGACAGATCAGAGGCAGCTCCACGAGCTGCTCCAATGTAATAGGTGAGGAAGAGAGCTCACGATACTTCTCGCCACCGACGAAAATATCATGCACGTCCTTACACGGAAAGGCTTGAATACTATGGTCAACGATGGGCAGATTGCATACACCAAGATCTGCCTTGCCTTCCTTGATAAATTCACAAATCTCTGTCGTTGTGCCGTTTAAGATTTTAAGCTTAATACCGGGAAATTGGTTGTAGAATTGTTCGAGAAACGGCAGTAAGTAATACCGTGAGATCGTATCTCCAACACCGATATGAAGCTCACCGATCAACATGTTCTTAAATTCCAACATTTTTTCTTCACCGATGTTAAGAATATTTAGTGCGGCTCGGACATGCTCATAGAGCAGTTTGCCTTCCGTCGTTAGCGTCACACCTTTTGATGTACGATTGAACAGTACAAGGTCTAATTCCTTCTCCAGCTTTTGAATGGATTGACTAACGGCGGACTGTGTCATAAATAATTCCTGTGCAGCCTTTGATATGCTGGATTGCTTGCTTACCTCGTCAAAGACGCGATAAAGATCCAAGCTCTTTCTCATATTAATCACCCTAATACTATATATTATAGATATTAATTTTACTTATGTTTTACTTAATTGTATAGTTATTTAGTAGTTATCATACATTCGATCATCATTCGTTTATGTTCGATTAAAGGAGAGTTTATATTGCAAAGAGTAGTTGGTACAGTAGTAAGAGGACTTCGAGGTCCAATTATTAATCAAGGAGACGATATTGAACAAATCGTGGTTGATACTGTATTAAACGCAGCTAGTGCAGAAGGCTTCTCGATCGAAGACCGTGATATCGTTACCATTACCGAATCAATTGTTGCACGTGCACAAGGAAACTATGCGTCCATCGACCATATTGCAGAAGATGTACGCGCGAAATTCGGCAGCGATACCGTGGGTGTCATTTTCCCGATCTTAAGTCGTAATCGTTTTGCAAATTGCTTAAGAGGCATAGCAAAAGGGGCGCAAAGAGTTGTATTGATGTTAAGCTTCCCTGCTGATGAAGTAGGTAATCATCTTGTTAGCTTAGATGAGCTGGACGAGAAAGGCATCAACCCTTGGACAGATGTGTTAACAGAGGCTGAATTTAGAGCGAACTTTGGAAATAAAAAACATACATTTACAGGTGTAGATTACATCGACTATTATAAATCGATTATTGAAGGTGAAGGAGCTGCGTGCGAGGTTATCTTCTCGAATCAGCCTAAAACGATCCTCGATTATACGAAGAGCGTGTTAACCTGTGATATTCACTCGCGACATCGTACGAAACGTATCTTGCTTGCTGGTGGAGCAGAAAAGGTTTATGGCTTGGATGATATATTAGCTCAGTCCATTAACGGCAGCGGCTATAACGAGGCATATGGCTTGCTTGGCTCTAACAAAGCAACCGAGGATACGGTTAAGCTATTCCCTAACAACTGTCAGCCACTTGTTGACGGCATTCAGGCGAAGCTGAAAGAGCAAACAGGCAAAACGGTAGAAGTGATGGTTTACGGCGACGGTGCGTTCAAGGACCCCGTAGGACAAATCTGGGAGCTCGCTGATCCAGTCGTGTCACCGGCCTATACAGCAGGCTTAGCAGGCACGCCGAACGAGATTAAGCTGAAGTATTTGGCCGACAACAACTTCTCTCACCTACGTGGTGAAGAATTGAAGCAGGCGATTGCCAGCTATATCGAAAATAAAAACGAGAACCTCGTTGGTGCGATGGAAGCACAAGGCACAACGCCTCGCCGCTTAACAGACCTAATCGGTTCACTATCCGACTTAACATCAGGCAGCGGTGACAAAGGCACGCCAATGGTTTACATCCAAGGCTACTTCGACAACTATACAAAATAAGTAGGAACATACAAAAAAACGAGCCCACAGGCTCGTTTTTTTGATTGCTATGTAACTGTGACCGACAAAGCCCCAGCAAAAAATATAGTGTTGTGGAAAAGCGAAGCGGTTGCCTCACAGCTTTCTGAAAGAAAGCTACATCGGAGGCGTACGCTTTGTTCCCCGGATTTCTACCTTAGTGTTCCTTCTAGAAATCTGGGAACAACAGCAATTGTAACAACACTATTTTTGTAGCGTTGTCAGAACGCCATAATGGGTATTAAATTTACGTTTTACAAGAGCTGAGGGCGAATAAGTACTGCAGAGTGGTCAGACTTGCCAGGAGCAAGCTGCTGAATGCCCTTACCTATATTCATTCCGTTAACAGGCGCCATCCAAGGCTCTATGCATATGAAGGGCTTGTCCTGTAGCGCCCATAGCACGATATATTGATATACTTCATCATATTCAATTGTAACTTGCAATGATCTTGCTCGGTCGATCATCGTGCAGCTGTTTGCTTGCAGCTGATCATAGATGACATTAGATTCCTGCTGCTGCATATTAAACTGACTTTGTGCCATGCTGTTAGGCAGCATCTCATTATAGCTTGACGATGGAATCGTTAGCTCAAGCGTTGCCTTATCCTCTACATAAAAGTAAGGATGATAGCCGAGGTAATAGGGCATTATTTTATGATCATTATTCGTAATGCCAGCTTCAATCTTAAGTCCATCCGCTTTAAGCGTATAGGTCATCATAAGACGGAAGCTGAATGGATAGCGCTCGCGTGTTGCTTCATCATCAACGAGCTCCAATGAAATAGACGCTTCCTGCTCATTGGCGTGCACACTAATCACTTGACCGGCTAACTGTCGTGCAAAGCCATGCTGCTTTAGCTGATACGCTTTACCTTCATAGGTATACGTTTCATTCTCTAAATAGCTGCTAATAGGAAACAGAATCGGATTTCCTCCACGAATGTTTTTGCTTGGATCATCTAGTGTCGCTTGATCTAAGTACAGCACATCCTGACCACGATATACATATCTGCTAACAATACATCCTCTTTCTGGCACAACCTCAATATAGCTGCCACTTTCCTTGTGCTCCAGCACATAGGTTTCAAAACGTTCCTGCTTCATCGAATAGGAATACATAGGACACAATCTCCTTTATCATTAGCTGCGGTATCACTTATTAAGATGTCAGCTCTAGCATCTATATCATTATAGTAACGAAATGAATCTAAGTAGGCAATTGATCTGTTTTAGTTCCTTCGTTGTTATGCTATAATCTTAAATTAAAACGGGAAAGGAGGAAAAATGGTGACAACGATAAAGGATGTTGCTGAAAAAGCTGGTGTAACCGTAACAACCGTGTCCAGAGTGCTAAACAATCGAGGGTATATTAGCGAACGTACACGTGAAAAGGTGCGCCTTGTTATGGAGGAGCTTCAGTACCAGCCGAATGAAATTGCCCGTTCACTTACTCGTAAGCGCTCTATGGTGCTTGGAATGATCATACCTACAATTGCGCATCCCTTCTTTAGTGAGATGGCCAATGCTATTGAAAACTATGCTTCCGGTTTTGGCTATAAGCTGCTTATTTGTAATTCAAGAATGGAGCAATCGAAGGAAAAGGAATATATTGATATGCTTAAAAGCAATCGAGTGGATGGCGTGATTATGGGGAGCCATACACTGGATGTTCAAGAATATATTAATCTTCAGCGTCCGATCGTGACCTTTGACAGAAGAATCGCAGATATTCCTTACATCTCCTCAGACAATTATCAGGGCGGTCAACTGGCGGCTCAGCTGTTTATTTCCAAGGGCTGTAAAAAAGTCGCAATTATTAGCGGTGATCTTAGTCTCGACTTGCTTAGTAATCTAAGAACGCAGGGATTTATTGAAACCTTGAAGCAGCATCAGATTGAGCCTATTGTTTTTCAGTTAGGATCAGATAGCTTTGATCGCTCTACTTATGATGTACTCATAACCGAGCTAATCGAACAGCACCAAGGTCTTGATGGCATATTCGCATCTAGTGATATTGTCGCAATGACGGTTATTAAAGCCGCAGCGGCTAGAGGAATCAGTATCCCACAGCAGCTGAAGCTAATTGGTTATGATGACATCTCGTTCGCTGAATTGGCCAACCCTGCCATTACTACGATAAGGCAGCCCATTGAGGCGATGAGCAAGCTAGCAGTTGACCTTCTGGATAAATTAGCTCAAGGTGAGCAGGTAGAGCTTGAGAACACGCTGCCCGTTACGCTAGTTGAACGAGATACAACATAGTAAAAAGCCGTGAATAAATATATCGGCTTTTTTTAAGAAAATATATGTCAACCGATTGACATGTCAAGCGGTTGACATATATAATAACGCTAAGAAAGTAATCTATGTAATAACAGGGGGTTATTAAAAGATGAAAAAACTGTCTTCATTGATGTTGGTACTAATTTTAGCTCTTGTTGTAAGCGCATGCGGGGGAAACAATGCCAATAACGCTAGCAACGCGAACGAAGGAACGAATGCTTCAACTAATACTGGCTCAGATTCTGATGCTAAGGAAGTTAAAATCACGATATTGAATTCCAAGTCAGAAATCCACACACAAATGACAAATGCAGCTGAGACCTTTTCGAAAGCGCATCCAAACATAAAGGTAGAAGTAATCTCCACAAATCAGGATCAATCACCTGTAGAGAAGGCTTCCGCGTTATATGCTTCAGGCACGCCTGCAACGCTAGCGATGCTTGATGCGGGTGATATCGAGAAGTTTGCAGATAAGGCGTTAGACTTATCTGGTGAGAAATGGGTAGCTGAGCTTGCGCAGCCGAATGAAATTAACGGTAAGACGTTAGCATTCCCATTTGCAGTTGAAGGCTACGGCTTAATTTACAACAAAGAAGTGCTTGATGAAGTGGCAGGCGGAGCTTTTGATCCAGCTACGATCAATACAACGTCGGCGTTAGAAGAGCTTTTGCAGAAGATCGAAGCAGCTGGCAAGACTCCACTTTATATTGGCAGCATGGACTGGTCGCTAGGTAATCACTTCCTTGCGATTGCGTATGCGGCACAGCCAGATACTGATGTGAAGGGCTTCCTAGAGCAACTAAAAGGCGGCTCAGCTGATCTTGTAAACAATGCAACATACCAAGGCTTGCTTGATACATTTGATGTTCTGAAGAAGTACAATGGGGGCAAAAATGACCCTATGGCTGTCAACTATGAGCAAAGTACTGCAGCTGTTGCAACAGGCTCAGCAGCAATTACGTTCAATGGAAACTGGTTAATCACTGAGTTGCTGAAGTCTAATCCAGAAGGAGAGTATGGCTTTATTCCAGTACCGGTTAGCAATGATCCTGCGACGAAAGCTAACTCTGCTGTAGCGATTGGTGCAACGAAGCAAATGTTTATCGATAATGAAAAAAGCACAGAAGAGCAACAAGCTGCTGCTAAGCAATTCTTGAACTGGCTTGTTTACGAGGATGCAGGTCAACAATTCCTTGTTAATGAAGCAAACGTAATTCCTGCATTCAAAAACATTACATTGGAGCTTAACGGCTCTCTTGCTGTAGCAATTAATGAGTATAACCTAGCTGGTAACTCGATTGAGTTTGCAGGTAACTTTGTACCAGGTGATCACTGGAAGGTGCTTGGTGCATCCATGCAAAAATACTTGGCTGATGTGACAGATCGCAATGGTCTTGCTGCTGAGATCGAGGATTACTGGAAGAGCGTACAGTAAGTAACCAACATGAAGAGGGAAAGTCGATGGACGGTCTTCGTTCCTCGACTTTCTTCTTTTAATCCACGGAATCGGAGGAAACTGGCATGATCTCTGAAAAAAACACAGTAAAGAGAATAGGCAACCAACTACTTTTTACTGGTCCAACACTACTTGCTTTTATAGCGGTCATCATTGTTCCGTTTATATACGGAATTTACATGACATTTTTTAAATGGGATGGCATCTCATCGAGCATGCCTTACGTTGGGTTCAATAACTATGAAGCAGTTTTCAACGATACAAAGTTTTGGACTTCTGTATGGTTAACGATTAAGTATGTTGCAGCAAGCGTCTTCTTAATTAATACGGTTGCCTTTTTGTTAGCCTATCTCGTTACAATGGGCATTCGCGGACAAAACTTTTTTCGAACTGCTTTTTTCTCGCCAAACCTTATTGGCGGACTCGTACTCGGATTCATCTGGCAGTTTATGTTTAACAACTTTTTCACTTCGATTGGTGAGAAGTTTGGCTGGGAGCTATTTAGCAAAACATGGCTTGGTAATGAAACGATGGCTTTCTGGGCACTCGTACTCGTTACCGTTTGGCAGTACGCAGGTTATATGATGGTTATCTTTATCGCAGGTCTAATGAGCGTACCTAAGGATATATTGGAGGCAGCGACGATAGACGGAACAAGTGGCTGGAAGCAGTTAATACACATGGTATTGCCGCTTATGGTTCCTTCCTTTATCGTAACGATCTTCCTATCGTTGCAGCGTGGATTTATGGTCTACGATGTAAACTACGCGTTAACAGGCGGGGGACCATTCGGGAGCACAGTAATGGCTTCCATGCATGTGTATGACAAGGCCTTTCAGCGATTTGACTACGGGGTAGGTCAAGCAGAGGCGTTTGTATTGTTCTTTATTGTCGCGACAGTGACCATTGTTCAGGTATATCTAACGAAGAGAATGGAGGTAGAGGCGTGATGCAGATGGCAAATGCTTTGAAAAAGGGCTCCATATATGTCGTTTTATTGCTAGCACTGCTGTTCTTTTTAGTTCCTTTTCTTATTCTTTTATTCAATGCATTTAAGACCAATGCAGAAATTATCGCATCTCCATTTTCATTGCCTGTATCTATTTCCTTCAAAAACTTCGGACTCGCAATGGATCAGATGAAATATTGGTCTGCATTTAGCAATTCAGCAATGATTACATTCATCAGCTTGACGGTCATATTAATTTGCTCAGCAATGACCGCGCATTATTTTGTACGAAATAAAACGAGAATGAATACGATGTGGTTTTTGATGATGGTTGCTTCCATGATCATACCCTTCCAATCGATTATGATTCCGCTCGTTTCCATATATGGTGCGGAGCTAGGCTGGATTCAGTCTCAGCCAAAGCTAACGCTAATGTTTATGTATGTCGGCTTTGGAAGCTCGCTTGCAGTGTTTGTCTATCATGGATTTATTAAAAGTATTCCGCTTGAGCTAGAAGAAGCGGCGCAGATTGATGGCTGTAATTCAATACAGACCTTCTTTAAAATTGTTTTACCTATTCTTATGCCGACTGCAGTAACGATTGGTATTCTGCATGTACTGTGGATTTGGAATGACTACCTGCTGCCGGTATTGATTTTACAAAATGCAGGATCTGACAATTATACGCTGCCGCTAGCGATTCAAGTGTTTAGAGGATCGTATTCCTCAGACTATGAACGCTACTTACCAGCTGTTGTGATGGTTGTACTTCCTATTATGGTAGTTTACTTGTTTGCGCAGCGATTTATTATTCAAGGTGTTACACAAGGCTCAGTGAAATAGAAAATATTAATTAAGCAGGTGGATTGGATGAATCAGGTGAGGAAGCATATAGAAGCTATACAGCAGGCAGAGCAATTTGTAAATGAATCGTTACAGCATGCAGTGCCTGACGTTCATAAACCGAGCTATCACGCATCACCACGCATTCACTGGATGAATGATCCGAATGGATTAATTCAGTATCGCGGTGAGTATCATTTATACTATCAGCATAATCCATACTCTGAGGAATGGGGAAACATCCATTGGGCGCATAAAAAAAGCAAGGATCTCATCCACTGGGAGAAGCTTCCTATTGCGCTTGCACCTAGTGAATGGTACGACAAGGACGGATGCTTTTCTGGGAGCTCGATTGAGCATGAAGGAAAGCTGTACGTGTATTACACTTCCAATGTATTTACGTCTCCGCAGGGCTTGCCGGATGATCTTCTTCAGCAGCAATGCCTAGCAATATCTGAAGATGGTGGTATTAGCTTTACTAAATACGAGAATAATCCGATTATCGAAGCTCCTCCAGCAGGTATCGGTCAGAATAATCATTTTAGAGATCCCAAGGTGTGGAAGCACGGTGATCACTGGTATATGGTGCTGGGCACCAAAAAGGATGATAAAGGTAAGGTGCTGCTTTACCGTTCACATAACTTGCTGGAATGGGAATATGTTAGCGTCATTGCACAAAGCGACGGCTCGATGGGCTATATGTATGAATGTCCAGACCTGTTCCGAATTGGTGAGTATGATATTTTACTCATATCTCCAGAGGGCGTTCGTGACTATCCGCTATCTGGCTATTATGTTGGCAAGCTGGACTATGATACGGGCACGTATACACACGGGGCATTTCATGTGCTGGATGATGGCTTTCATTTTTATGCACCGCAGACGATGGAGGATCATCTAGGCAGAAGGCTGTTAATTGGCTGGATGCCGATGAATGGAAGGAAGCTCGGGAAAAGCTGGTCGGGTGCTATGACAATACCGAGAGTATTGACGCTGGATGAGCATAACGAGCGGCTAATCATTCAACCCGTCGAAGAGCTAATAAAGCTTAGAACGCAGCATATTCAGCATAAGCAGCTGATCGTGGATAGTAGCTTGGAGCAAGCATTGCCTAAGCTGCAGAGCAGAAGGGCAGAGCTGAAGGTGGCGTATAACCTGACAGAAAGCGATGCACAGGAATTTGGTATATCGATTCTTGCTTCAGATCAGCGTGAGGAAGAAACGGTTATCCGATACTCAGTATCGTCCAACGAGCTTACACTGGATTGCTCGAAATCATATAATGGCTCTGACAGAGTGAAAAGTATTACGCTCGGGCAAGCATCAGATCAACTCATTCTGCATCTATTGATCGACCATTCTGTCGTCGAGATCTATGTAAATGAGGGAGAGCGAGTGCTCAGCTGCTTCGTTTTCCCGAAGGAAAGCAGCAATCATATTCATTTATTCACAAGCAGTGGAAAGGCAGTCATAGACAGCCTTGATTTCTGGGAGTTAGATGTATAGAGTTTATAGGCTAAGAATGGATAAAGCGCGCAGCGAGCTTTATCCATTCTTTTTTATGTACGAAAGGGATAAGTGGTCATGGGGGCATGCGGGCAGGTATAATATGGTTAGAATGGAGAGAAAGGTGGTGGGTTCTATGAAAATAGCGATTGCCGGCGGTCAAGGATTTATTGGCAGCTCCATGTGCAAAGGCTTTCTAGAGCAACAGCACGAGGTATATATTCTATCACGTCAGCCTGAGAGAATTACGCCAATGCCTGGAGTTACATATATAAGGTGGATGCATGAGGGCGATCGACCAGAGGAGCAGCTTGAAGGTATCGACACGATTGTTAACCTGGCCGGTCAGTCTCTAAGCAGTGGTCGCTGGACAGCCAAGCGAAAGAAGACGTTATTAGAGAGCAGACTTTCTACGACGAAAGAAATCGTTAGAATCATTGGAGCGTTGAAGCGGAAGCCTTCAGTGCTCATTAATGCTAGCGCCATCGGCTATTACGGAATTTCCCGTGATCGGCAGTTTACGGAGCAGGATATTATCGGACCGACCGACTTCCTATCACATATCGTAAATGAGTGGGAGCAAGAAGCGATGAAAAGCGGCATCCGTACCGTACTTATGCGATTAGGTGTAGTGCTCGGTGCAGGTGAAGGGGCGTTCCCTAAAATGCTGCTGCCCTATAGGCTATTCGTTGGAGGGCGACTTGGCAGTGGACAACAGCCACTGTCCTGGATTCACATTGATGATGTCGTTGGAGCCGCGCTTCACTGTATAAACCATTCTACTATGCAAGGCGCTGTAAATTTCACTGCGCCGCAGCCGGTAACGATGGAGCAGTTTGGACGTACGCTGGCTGAGCAATTACATAGACCTCACTACTTCCCTGTCCCAGGAGGGTTAATGAAGCTGATGCTAGGCGAAATGAGCATGCTGCTCTTGGAGGGTCAACACGTCATTCCTGAGAAGCTACTTGGCGAGCATTACTCGTTTCAGTATGCAGATCTTTCCCGAGCTATTCAGTCACTTGTCAGCAAATAGTCACAGCCAATGATACCAATCGCTTATATATGAGGATGAGAGGAGTCAGTGAATATGGTGAATAGCTATGCTATAGAGCATGAACATATTAAAATTCACGGACGAACAAGCAGTGAACGAAATCCGCTTACGTTGTTTTGGACTGGCAGCGGGATAGAGCTGAATGCAACAGGAAGCGAGCTGCTGCTAGAGGTTGAATCAGACTATGGGCAATACGAGCAATGGATCAGCATATGGATCAATGGTGCTGAGGTGAGTCGCTTGATGCTGGAGAAAGGCCGACGCTGGATTACACTGTTTCGTGGAATGAATGCTGGAAAAGTAAAACATGTACGTGTCATGAAGGAAGTCCAAGCGATGAGCGGCGATGAGCGAAGTCTGTTGCAGCTTCATGCTTTGCAAGGGGACGGCAAGCTGCTGCCTGTTCCAGCTAAGCGATACCGTCTTGAGTTTATTGGTGATAGCATTACTTCTGGTGAAGGCGCGATTGGTGCACGTGAGGAGGAAGATTGGCTTCCAATGTTCTTTAGTGCGAGTCACAATTATACCAAGCTGACGGCAGATCTAGTAGATGCGGACTATCGTGTCCTCTCACAAAGCGGCTGGGGTGTTCTAACAAGCTGGGACAACAACCCAAACCATGCGCTTCCGCTTTACTATGAGCAGGTGTGCGGACTGCTTTCTGGAGCAAGAAATGAAGCTTTAGGTGCGAATCGGCCCAATGATTTTGCAAGCTGGCAGCCGGATGCTGTTATTATCAATCTCGGTACGAATGACAATAGCGCGTTTTATCAGCCGCCATGGAGGGATGAGCATACAGGAGTGCAATATAAGCAGCGACTGCTAGATAATTCAAGCTATCATCCTGAGGATATTGCAGCTTTTGAGGCAGCTGCAGTAGCTTTTTTACACAAGCTTCGTTCGTGCAATAAGTATGCACAGCTGCTATGGGCATATGGCATGTTAGGTATACCGATGCTGCCCGCCATTCATCGAGCCGTTGAAGCCTATAAAGTAGAAAGTGGAGACGAGAAGGTCAGCGTATTTCAGCTTCCGATCATGACCGAGGCTACGGTAGGAGCAAGAAGCCATCCCGGTCAGCTTGCGCATGTAAAAGCAGCAGAAAAGCTAGCAGGTTATCTCGCTACCTTGCTGTTTGAGCGATAACTTTTTACACACAAAAAAGGACAAGAATAAATCTTGTCCCCGTTTTGCTCGTAATATAAATTAAGGTACTATCTTAAGACTACTAGCATGCAACGCAGTGCTCGTTGTGAAATATTCAGCAACAAATATAGTTTGATAATATTTCGTATAAACATATCTAATTTTTGTACTTGCACCCTGGCTTACATTAAAATTAGAAGTCACATTTCCACTATAAGTATATGAACTTTGTACACCTAGTCCATTATCTTGCCTATAAACTGGTAAAGCACCACTAGCCGTGCTTGCATCGGTCACTGAAGGTGAAAATCCTAAAGATTTCTTCATTACCCAGCTCGTAATATGCGTGTTGTGTGGGCTACTGCCAAAGGCCTTTTTTCGATATGATAAAGCAGTACTGCTTAAAGGAATCGTAAAATTAAGGGACTGGAAACCGAAAGTAGGTCCAAAATAAAAAGGTATGCTTACATCTAGTGTAGAACTACTATTAGCAGGCAAAGCAGTTCCTCCAACCGCATACAATAAATCATCAGCACTTAAAATTTCCACAGTAAAAGTATCTGCTGCGACATCGATGACCTTATATGGAGAAGCTGTAATAGACTGAATATATTTTGTCGCATTGCTTGTATAGGAGTTTGCTTTAGCATAGTGGGTTGTTATTGATTGATTTCTTAGCTCATTTGTAGAGTAGAAACTTATTGCTGCTAGGTTACCATACGATGAAGTAGCGTAATCTGTTCCTTGATACACTACTCTTGCATCAACAGAAGAAGGTTGGATTAGATCATTTGAGGTATTGGAATTAATATCATTAAGCTCTTGTACTTTACTTACTTCTTGTTGTTTTCTCAAAATTTGAAAGGCTTCTTGAATCACTACACTGTCTTTATCTCCGAAATAGAAAAAAGAAGGTGTGCGTCCGTTGCCACCGCTTCCAATTGTTACTGAAAATAACGATTCCGCGGTGTTTGGTGAGTAATGTAATCCAACATCAATTACATTCTGATCTTGTTCCTCAGCTGTGTCTGTTTTACCTAAATATCCGTGTAAACCACCTATATACACTACATGATTTTCATTAGTTGTAATTTTCTGAAGATCACCAGCTAAAACTGTCTGATACTTATTATCATTTGTATCAATAGTAATAATTGCATTTACAGTTAAGCTTCCGTCATCATTTTCATGAGTCTTCGTAAATTCAAAATCAACACTAGATGAATCTGTTAATTTTGCTTTTTCCAGTTCCAGTGCAGCATTATTTACTTTGTAAGTAGCAGTTTGGTGTTGTTTGCTTTGTGTAGCTTGAGTTTCGGCTAACTCAATTTGTGTAGCTGAAATATTCAGATGTTGTGTGATAGCATCTTGAGGCTGTACTCCGCTTTCATTTGTTGACACACTTGATGCAAATGTTGCAAATAAACAAATTACCAGCACTAGAGACAAAAACTTCCTTTTCACTTAATCACTCTCCTAATATTGAATAATTTCATAGATTATAGTACCATAAATTTACTATTATGTAAAATAGGAGGCGTTAATATCAGAAAATTACTATCCTATCTTATAATTTCCACGATATTGTTTGCTACTTTAACTGGTTGTCAAAATAAAGATTCTACTCAAGATTCTAATATTGAAAAGCTAAAGTATAACGGTATTGCGCTTTATCAAAACAATGAAGATCATATTAAAACTCAATTTCTAAGAAGCATCAATGATGTTAATAGCTTTATTGCTGCTTTTAATGAAATCAAAAAACAACCCGCTGATACCAAAAAGGTTGAGCTAAAAGATTGGGAATATGTAATTGAATTGGGGGAAAAAGTTACCCCAGTAAATAATGATACTGAACCCTACTTTGAAAAGAATACTTTTAAACTACTTATCTTTATACAGGAAAACTACATCCTAATTGGTACTGATTTATACTCTACACAGGATAATATTGTTACCAAGATGGATGATTTATTTCAAGAATATATTGAAATTAATAAGCTTTATGGTTTTGATCTTATTGAATGGAAGAAATATTAGAGCAACCACTTTAGTGAAAGATATTCGCCATAGTGCTAAATATATTTTTAGCATGGTGGCGTTTTCAATGTTTATCGTCGATTTAAGCAACAGCTTGGGGAAGTGTTAGTTAAAGGTGCTGATCGTTATTACTGATCGATCAGCACCTTCATGTCCCATCATTGCTTTATCTTAGGTTACTTAATTCTGATCTTCCTAGTTGAGCCATTCATCGAGCTAGCATGTCGCTAATTAAAGTAAGGCCAACCGCTCGAATCCCAATACAGATCGCTAATGAGCAGCTTAGGTGCGCCGTTTTCGGCAACGCTATAGGCATGGCGCGCGATGACATTGGTGCCATACACATCCTGCCCGCCAGGGCCTACCCACGCACTGTTTCCGCTATCGATGACGGTTCCTCCGCCATTCTTCATATCGACGCCATTTTTATCAACAAACGGACCAAATGGGCTCGTTGAACGCCCGACCGCAATTTTATACGTACTGTTCAAGCCTGCACAGCACGTACCGATTGAGACGAACAAATAGTAATAGCCAGTATTGCTGTTGTAGACGAGGCTCGGTCCTTCGATGCCACCTGACTTGGTTGCGACGCGATAGGAATTGCCGGTAGGCTTCATCGTTGAGGTGCTAATTTCTGTGACATAAATACCATTACTCCAGGAGCCAAAAGCCATGTAGAGCTTGCCGTTATGTCCCTGCACGATGTTAGCATCGATCGCATTGTAGTTTGTAGAGTTGTTAGAGGAGATGACCATGCCGCGATCCGTCCATACACCGCCAGAGATTGAATTCGTTGTCACAAGGCCGATGGCGGATACTTTTGAGCCGAAGGTAGAAATTGAATAATACAGGTAGTAGGTACCGTTATAGTAGAAAATATCAGGGGCCCATACATCCAAGCCAGTATGGTTCGGCACATATTGGCTCCACCAGGAAGGTCTTGATGTGAAGATTGGGAGGGAGCGGTTGTAATGCTTTCCATCGGATGACCACAGCACTTGAAGACCTTCTCCTGTACTGAACACCCAATGTGTTCCCGTTCCGTTCTCGACAATATAAGATGGGTCGTGAACATTTGTATCGCCAGTTAAATTCCATGTTGCGGCGCTAGCAGGAAGCATTAAGCTAACAAAAAGCAGGATGGCAAGCAGCGCAGATGTAAGCATTGTTTTGTGTGATCGTACGTGTTGCATGGATATCATTCTCCTTTACTTATGAATTTCCATACCTTCATTACGAGTTAACGAGCTCATCACCTCCACAAATTTATTGATAACGCTTTCAACCCGTTGTGCTAAGGAATGGAATTGTCCGATTATAGCTCCTTCCATTCCTTAATAAGTATATTAATACTTAACCAAAGTAGAAACAACATAAAAATAATAATTTTTAACAAAAATATTAACGATTGGAAGCAGCTCGGTATGCTCGATCGAGTAATTTGAGTTTCAATATCTAGTATTTAGCTGATTATTTCTTAAAATGTGATAGTAGAACGTGAGAAACGGTCCCATTTATAATAATGTCTATAAGATATAACGAACTTACTCTATAATAATGATGAATAACTGGAAAACTTTATATCATTTTTATGAAGTGATTTACAATTTCTATTCAATGGCAGCACTAAATTTGAAGTTGGGAGTGGTAGATTTGAATACAGAGACATTAGGCATTCCATTGCCTGGATTTGCGGAGTTTAGTAGAGAGGTGGCAGCACAAGGGGCGGTACTCATAAAAAATGAAGACCAAGCGTTGCCTCTTAAGCAAGGTGAGCAAGTAGCGATTTTTGGGAGAATTCAAGTCAACTACTATCGCAGTGGTACAGGCTCAGGCGGCAGTGTGCATGTGACGCACACGACGAATTTGCTGGACGGCTTACGCTCTAAGAAGCAGATTCAAGTTAATGAGAAGCTTGCTGGCATCTATGAGCAATGGATCGAGCAAAATCCTTTCGATAACGGCGGCGGCGGCTGGGCTGCAGAGCCATGGCATCAGAAGGAAATGCCACTTACAGATGAGATCGTTGCCGAAGCTAGAGCAACTTCCTCTAAAGCGATCGTTGTTATTGGACGTACGGCAGGCGAGGATCAGGATAATGCAGACAAGCCTGGCAGCTATCGTCTAACCGAAGAAGAGAGCGATATGCT
The DNA here is from genome assembly GCF_038004245.1 of Paenibacillus sp. FSL W7-1287. Lineage (NCBI taxonomy): Bacteria > Bacillati > Bacillota > Bacilli > Caryophanales > Paenibacillaceae > Paenibacillus > Paenibacillus sp. FSL W7-1287. Next base: position 807,133 of record NZ_JBBORD010000001.1, read on the forward strand.
AAAGCTTGTAACGAATCATTTTGAACAAACGATCGTAGTACTCAACGTTTCCAATATTATAGATATGAGCTGGATGAATGAAGATTATGTTCATCCAATCGCAGCTGTCATGTATGCATGGCATGGCGGTATGGAGGGTGGCAATGCCATTGCTGATGTGCTTGTCGGCGAGGTTACACCAAGTGGTAAGCTGACTGATACGATTGCTTACTCCATCGAGGACTATCCATCGACTAATAACTACGGTAGTGAGATCGAAAGTGTCTACGAAGAGGATATTTATGTAGGCTATCGCTATTTTGAGACGTTCTGCCCAGATAAGGTTCAGTATGAATTTGGTTACGGCTTGTCCTACACGACGTTCAGCATCGCACCTGAGGATGCAGTGTTAACGTTGAACGATGGCAAGGAATTTATCGAGATCGCGGTGAATGTAACGAATACCGGTAGTACGTATAGCGGTAAGGAAGTCGTTCAGATGTATGCAGGAGCACCACAAGGCAAGCTAGGTCAGCCCGTAAAAGCGCTCGTTGGCTTCGCCAAAACGAAGGAGCTGCAGCCTGGTGAAAGCGACAAGCTAGTCATTCGCTTCCCAGTCAATGCAATGGCTTCCTACGATGATGGGGGCTTTACAGGACACCGTTCAGCGTATGTGCTGGAAGCGGGGGAGTATGTTTTTTATATAGGAAACAGTGTGAAGTGCGCCCAAAAGGTACAATTTGAAGGGAAATCAGCGTTTGTTATTAACGAGCTTCGTGTCGTAGAGCAGCTAAGTGAAGCGCTAGCACCAACGGCAGACTTTAAGCGTATGAAGCCAGGTGCATTGCAAGCAGATGGCACCTACGAGCTGACGTATGTGGATGTGCCGAAGCAGCGAATTTCGCTTAAGGAGCGCATTGAGAGCAATTTGCCGAAGGAGATTACGCCTACAGGAGATCAAGGCTACAAGCTGAAGGATGTTAAAGAAGGCCGTGTGACGATGGAGCAATTTATTGCCCAGCTAAGTGACGATGATCTAGCGACGATCGTGCGCGGAGAAGGAATGAGCAGCCCGCTTGTTACACCTGGTACTGCATCGGCGTTCGGTGGTGTAAGTGATGCGTTGTATAACTTTGGTATTCCAGTTGCATGTACTGCGGATGGACCATCTGGCATTCGAATGGACAGCGGTCATAAGGCAACTCAGGTTTCCATTGGTACGCTGCTTGCAGCAACGTGGGATGTGGAGCTAATTGAGAAGCTTTACGTCATGGAAGGACAGGAGCTCGTTAGAAACGGCATCGATACGCTGCTTGGGCCGGGCATGAACATTCGTCGCAGTCCATTGAATGGCCGTAATTTTGAGTATTTCTCAGAGGATCCATATGTTACTGGTATCTTTGCAGCAGCATGCACGAGAGGAATTATCGAAGGCGGATCAACGGCTACCTTGAAGCATTTTGCCTGCAACAATCAGGAGCAATATCGTACGAAGGTCAATGCGGTAGTATCCGAGCGTGCTGTTCGTGAGATTTACTTGAAGGGCTTTGAGATTGCGGTCAAGGAGGCAGGTGCGAATTCCATTATGACGTCCTACAACCCGATCAATGGTCATTGGTCTGCTTCGAACTATGATTTGAACACGACGATTCTACGAGGCGAATGGGGCTTTGATGGCATCGTTATGACGGATTGGTGGGCGCTTATGAATGATGTCATTAATGGCGGCCCGGCAGATGCTCGCAATACGAACTTTATGATTCGTGCACAGAACGATCTTTATATGGTTGTTAACAACTATGGTGCAGAGATTAACTCGCATGATGATAATACGATGGCATCGCTTGCTAATGGCACATTAACGCGTGCTGAGCTGCAGCGCAGTGCGATCAATATTTGTAAATTCATTATGAACGCGCTTGTCTTTACGAGAGAACAGCAGTTTAACGAAGCGGTTGATTCACTAAAAGCGAATGCTGCGCTTTCTCCAGCAGAGGCACACGATCTCGCTGTTGATGCTCAGATTAAGCCAAGTATTGATTCATCGGTCTATATGAAGGTACCGGAAAGTGGTCAGTATCGAATTATCGTTCATATTATGTCACCGCATGTGAATACTGCACAAAGCGCATGTAATATATGGCTTAATGAGCAGCTGGCAACGACGATTCAGACGAATGGTACAGACGGCAAATGGATTAAGCAAAAGCTCGTAAAGGTTGAGCTTGAAGCTGGCAACTACGAGCTGAAGCTAGAATTCACGAAGCCGGGTATGGTCATCGATTGGATTCAATTTAACAAAGTTTAATAGACTAATTTGCAATCATACAATACTCACTAGATCTTTCAGGAAGGATGAGTCATGCAGAGGGGTGCGCCCTAATGCATACTCATCCTTCTTTGTTTTGCGCTCCTTATGACATTAGCCCAGCCTATATTGAATATATTTAGCACATATCGTATATAGAAGGGCGGAAGGAATGAATGGGTTATTATGTAGAGGTGGAGCAAGGCATAAGGCTGTTTGTACAGGATTTGAATCCTGAAGGAAAGACGACGATCCTATTTATTCACGGCTGGCCGCTCAGCCATAAGCAATTTGAATATCAATTCGACGTGCTTCCTCAGTATGGCGTTCGCTGTATCGGCTTAGATTGGAGAGGCTTTGGTCAATCCGACAAGCCTTACTTTGGCTATAACTTTGATCGATTGGCGGATGATTTGCGCGCGGTTATCGATACGATGGGCATTACCAATGTCATATTGCTTGGACACTCAACAGGTGGTGCCATTGCTACCCGTTATATGTCTCGTCATAAAGGCTATGGTGTGTCTGGTTTAGTGCTTGTGGATGCAGCTGTACCGACTGGGCTTCCTCCCGAGGTTGCCAACCCAATTATTGAGCAGACGCTGAATGATCGCCCCAATATGCTGAATGACCTGACCAATATGTTCTTCTTTCAATATGCGACGAGATCGTTTCAGCAATGGTTTTTTGATCTAGGTCTAGAGGCTTCTGGCTGGTCAACCGCAGCGATTATGAAGCTGCTAAGTGAGGCGGATCTTCACGCAGACCTGCCCGCTATTCAAGTGCCGACGCTAATTATACATGGCATCCACGATCAGGTTGTTCCTTTCTCGCAGGCAGAAGCATTGCATAAGCAGCTGCCAACCTCTCAGCTTGTACCGCTGCTTTATAGCGGACATGGCGGCTTCTGGGAGGAAAGGGATAGATTCAACCGGATACTGCTAGAATGGCTCGGTCTATCAACTGGCAGCTCATCCTAACAAGCGTTCCTATCGTCTCTATTAAACTTCATGTATAATAGCAGCTCATTATTAGCTCATAAGTGCAGGAGGAGCCTAATGTTAGTAAGTACAGAGGCTCCTTTTTCATTTTAAATGCGTTAGCATGTGATAAAACTTTGGAACGATTACGAATAGACTGCTCAATGCTGCTGTAATAACATTAATATAAATATTATTTGTTAACATTTATATTGTAAGTTCAACACTCCTGTAGTAACATGTATGTTAATAAATAACTAATTTATTAACCATAACAGGGGGCTTTCACATGAGCAAAAGAAAGCAAGTGCACAATAATGTAGGCGCTTACAAGCCGGAGCGAAAATCAGCGATTCGTCCAAATCGATTGAAAACGATTGGAACTAAGCTATTTCTGTTTTTTGTTTTAAGCATGGTTGTTGCTGTTATAACAGTAGGTCTTGTTTCTTATTTTGTATCGAGTAAAGCTATGGAAGAAAAGGTATCCGAGGTTGCTGCACAAAGCTTGCAGCAAACATCTGAAAAGCTAGATTATTTGCTAAACTTTTATGAAAATATATCGCTCCAGCTTACGCTTGACCAGGATTTTATAGGTGATCTGACCTATCGACTAAATCTCATAAAGGCTGGGACAACAGAGAATCGCATGAATGTCGAAGCTAAAATAATGGACAAGCTGAAGCAAACAGCGACGACGAATAAAGTATTTATACAGCTGTTTGACGAGCATCTATACACGCAGGTAGATACAGGGAGAGACTATGTGTCTGCTATCTTCTCATCAGGCAATGGAACATCCGCGATTAGCTTTTACGAGCCGTACTTTGAATCTGTCATCGCTGGCAATGGTAAGGCTGTCTGGCTCGGAGCGATCCCGAAGGGTGAGATAGGCTCAGAAACGGTTTACATATCGATGGGGAAGATGATGAAGACGAACAGCGGGAACTACTTGCTGTTTATTGAATTTAAGGAAGAGATTATCGCTGAAGCTTTGGCTAATCTTGAGCTTAGTAGTGGTCAGCTGCCAGAGCTTATTAACGCATCAGGAGAGCTTGTCTATTCAGATTCTCCATATGTCGAATCGGGGCAAGCCTCTGACATAGCAACCGAAACTCAAGGTGATGGCCAGCAGCATTCCGGTGAGGTAGAGAACGCAGTGCTTCCGGAGGAAGAGCTTGCGGATGCACAACAGGGAGAGGCAGTAGTCCCCGTTCAGCTAGAACGTAGAACTCACGGGCGCTACCAGCTTCCAGAAGCTGCCGACACGAGCGGCTCTTACATTGAAGATGGTCAGCTTATTGTATACAGCACATCGGATCGTACTGGCTGGAGTTTAATTCAGGGAATGCCACTGGCAGAGCTGACTCAAGGTATTGATCGTATATTAACGATAACCGTGATACTTATAGCTGGAGCGGTAGCTGTTTCGTTCGTGCTAGGTGGGATGATTGCACGAATGATAAGCAAGCCGATTCGTGAGGTTTCACAGCTTATGAGAGAGGTCGAGCGTGGCAATCTGACGGTTAGAATGCAGAGCAATCGAAGTGATGAAATCGGTATGCTCGGGCAAAGCTTTAACCAAATGGCGGATAATGTAGGCAGCTTAATTGCTAGAACAAGCGGTGCGCTCGACTATGTGCTTTCATCTGCCAAAACGCTGCAGCAGGTATCACAGCAGATGGATACTTCCGCCAAGGAAATCGCTGTCGCTACAGATGAGATAGCACGTGGTGCCGATCTGCTGTCAACGCAATCAGAAGAGGGAAGTGTTCATGCCGCTTCAATCGAGGAAGAGATGAGTGTTCTCTTGGATAACAATCATATTATGCAAAGTCATGTAATCGATGTGAAGCATGAAAGTAATCAAGGGATCAAGCAAATGCAAACCTTGCTGGAGAAAACAACGAGGGGAGAAGCTCTTACGCGACAAACGCTGGAGCGTGCAGAGCAGCTGACGGCACGTGCGTTAGAGATTGGGAAAATTCTAGAGCTGCTCGATAATATTGCCAAGCATACGAATTTGCTGTCGCTTAATGCAGCGATTGAGGCATCACGTGCAGGAGAGCATGGTCGCGGTTTTATGGTCGTAGCGAAAGAAATTCGTCAATTGGCTGATCAATCGAGAGATTCCATTATTGTAGTTAATCAGATCATTGCTTCCATCGTGGAAGACATCGAAGGTACAGTACAAGCGATGAATGACAGCTACCCGATCTATAAAGAACAGATAGCGGTCGCGAGACAGGTGGATACGGTGTTCCGCGATGTAGATGTAAGGATGAATACCTTTGTAGAGAAGATCAATGATACGACTGATTCTGTTAATAAGCTGCATGTTGCGCAATCTACGTTGTCTGAGATGATGATGCACGTCAGTGCTACGGCAGAGCAATCCACCGCCATATCTGAGGAGGTTGCGTCAACCTCTAACAATCAGTTAGCCATTAGTTCAGAGCTCGTTCAAGTATCGCAGCAGCTTCATGAGCTGTCCCAAGAGCTCCAAAGCATCGTTTCTCAATTTCAAGTGAAATCCAGCTAATAGGTAATGTTCTCATGAAGTGAAGTTTATAAGCTGCGCATTACGTTCATCAGTATTGGGAATCATTCCAGTATGCTATAGTAAAATTAATCAATACGAAGTACGGATGCGTAACGATAATGCTTCAAGTGGAAAGGAAAGTTAACGACATGGGAACTATACGTACAGCGATTGGCTGGAAATGGGATAACAGCTATACGCGATTACCTGAAACTTTATATCGCATGCAGCTTCCTACGCCTGTTTCTCACCCTCAGCTCGCCCTTGTGAACAATGCACTAGCTGAACAGCTGGGGCTCAGCATTGAGGAGTTAGAGGTGGATGGTGCTGATATATTAAGTGGAAATAAAATTGCTGAGGGCTCTGAGCCGCTAGCTCAGGCTTATGCTGGTCATCAGTTTGGTCATTTTACGATGCTAGGTGACGGTCGAGCGATATTGCTTGGCGAACATATTGACCCAAGCGGACGAAGAGTGGATATTCAGTTAAAAGGCTCAGGGCGCACACCTTATTCGCGTGGCGGTGATGGACGAGCAGCGTTAGGCCCGATGCTAAGAGAGTATATCATTAGTGAAGCATTGCATGGGCTAGGTATACCGACGACTCGCAGTTTAGCAGTCGTCGAGACAGGCGAAGAGGTTTTACGTGAGACAAGGCTTCCGGGCGCGATATTAACTCGAGTTGCATCCAGTCACCTGCGTGTTGGTACGTTCCAATATGCGGCAAATTGGGGTGGTGCTGACGTCTTACAGCAGCTCGTAGATTATGCTGTACAGCGGCATTATCCAGACATTAAGTCGGGTGAAGGTACAGCACTAGCTTTATTGCAGGCAGTTATCGAGCAGCAGGCGAAGCTTATCGCTAAGTGGCAGCTTGTCGGCTTTATTCACGGTGTTATGAATACCGACAATATGACCATTAGCGGAGAATCGATTGACTTTGGTCCGTGCGCATTTATGAATAGCTATGATCCAGAGACGGTGTTCAGCTCCATTGATACAGGAGGACGATATGCGTATGGCAATCAGCCGCAGATTGCTGGTTGGAACTTGGCACGCTTAGCAGAGGCGCTATTGCCGGTTATTCATCCGGATTCCACGACAGCACTTGAGCAGGCTCAGGAAGCTGTGATGGAGTTTGGCAAGCTGTATGAGCGATATTGGCTTCAGGGGATGAGAGCTAAATTAGGCCTGCAGCATGAAGATCAAGGTGATGAGCAGCTTGTTATTGATTTACTCGTAATGATGCAGGAGACGAAGGCTGATTACACGAACACATTCCGTGATCTGACGCTAGGACATATCGAGGAAATGAGTGTCGCGAAGCATAAGGATTGGGAAGCTTGGCATAGTCGCTGGGAGGAAAGATTGCACGCTCAGGATGCGGATACTAAGCGAGCATATGAGCTTATGCGAAGCAGTAACCCAGCTATTATTCCACGGAATCATATCGTGGAAGAGGTGCTGGAAGCAGCCGTTAAGCAAGGCAATTATGAGCAGCTAGAGCAATTTGTCGAAGCTCTGCAGTCTCCATATGCTTACACAAGTGAACAGCAAGCGTATAGTGAGCCGCCGTCAGAGCAGGTGGAATGTGGATACCAGACCTACTGCGGGACGTAGCTAACGATGGTTCAAGAACATAAGAGCAACAATGAGGATGAATTCTGCCTTCGTTGTTGCTCTTTGTATAATCATTACGATTGCAAGGAGTAGCTATGATCATTAGTCATACCTTTTCGACCTATCGTCACACCATTGCGAGCCTGCCACCCATTCTATCGTTAACTAGGGAAGAGCTGCTTGTAGAGGACTTGATGTTGACACGCATTGCACCGTTAGAGCTCTATTATGCTCCGCACAACGATGTCATTTTTGAGCATGCCAGGCTAATGATTGTAGGGCTAACACCTGGCTTTCATCAGATGCAGATTGCGCTATCCGAGGCACAAGCAGCCATTCAGGCGGGGCTCAGTGACGAGGAAGCCTGCATCAGGGCGAAGCGAAGCGCACGATTTGCAGGAGCGATGCGCCATCATTTAATTGATATGCTGGATCAGCTTAATTTACATGAAAAGCTAGGGATTGATAGCTGCTTTACGTTGTTTGATCAACATATAGATTGGTTGAATTCAACCTCTGTACTGCCGTACCCAGCATTTTTACAGCATAAAAATTATACGGGCTCACAGCCTAATCTGCTGAAGCATGAGCAGTTAAGTTGTTATGCGCTAAGTCATATGGCCAAGCAGCTTGAGCTGCTGCCGGGCATCCCGGTTATACCGCTAGGAAAAAGTGTAGAAGGCATTCTGCGTATGCTCGTTGCGCAGCATACACTAGATGAGCGGAATGTGATGTGGGGATTTCCTCATCCATCAGGGGCTAACGGGCATCGACATCGGCAATTCTCTGAGCAGAAGCAGCAGATGATCCAGCGAGTTGCAAGCTGGACTATGTCTAGATAGCAGATATATGCTTGCACCACAAGCTGGGTTATCGGGTTGAACCTATCAAGCTGCACATGAAAGTATAAAATCGTATAGGCAGAATAGATGAACAGGGTTAAGGCATCTAACGCATCTAGGGAGATTATTTATAAAAAAGTAATCATTACGAAAGCTGTAATTGTGATATAGTATTGTCAATCATAATTAAAGAAGGAGCTTTCTGTTCATCGATGAAGCTATCTCTAAAATTAAAATATTTAATATTAGCTGTCGCCATGATTTCGATTGTTTTAACTTTTTTTAGCAGCACCCTATCGGGTTATGAGATGAATAAAAGAAATCTGATCGATAGCACGCTGGAAACTAACCGTGTGTATGCCCAGAAGCTTTCTAACACGACTGATGTGTTTTTTAATATGACCTTGAACACCTTTGAATACAGTGCACAGCTATTAGCACCTATCATGCTTCGTGATGATGACGATCGAGAAGTACAGCTGCTTGAGGAAGCGAATAGACTCAAGTACCAGACGAATACATTGAATTCCATCATCATTGCAGCAGCAGACGGTGAAATACTAGCCACCTCTCCTCATACCTTAGATCTAATTGGAGACACGCTGAACTCGGAGGGTGGAAAACAGGCTTTTGCAGAGCAGAAGCCACTTATTTCGAAGCCTTATAAGGGGATAACTGGTCGGTATATTATATTTATCTCTTATCCTATTTTCGACGAGCAGAAGCAATATTTGGGGCTTGTTGGCGGTACCATTTATTTAATGGAAGACAATGTGTTATACGAATTGTTAGGCGATCATTTCTATGAGGATGGCTCCTATGTGTATGTGGTTGATCCGGATGGAAGAATTATTTACCATGAGGATCACGATCGGATTGGTGATCTCGCTGATCAAAATCCAGTCATTCAAGAGCTAATCAATACTAACAGCGGTGCACAGAGAGTTATTAATACAAGGGGTGTCGACATGCTTGCAGGCTACTCCTATGTGCCGACCTCTGGCTGGGGTATCGTATCTCAGCGTCCGACAGATGCAGCGCTTGTTGCTAATCAGAAAATGATTACGCGAATGATATTGAATGCACTGCCATCGCTGTTGTTGTCCATACTGTTAATCTTTCTAATCTCACGACTAATCGCAATGCCGCTTCAAAAACTGGCTATCCTAACGGAGGATAGCACGCGCAACAATCAAAAGGATCGATTGTTTAGAGTAAAAGCCTGGTATTATGAAGCTATACAATTAAAGCAAGCTCTTACTTACAGCTTAGGCTTCCTGCATGATAAGGTCGATCATATGACCCATGAATCTCAGACAGATGCATTAACGCAGCTTACTAATCGGCGTACGATGGACAAGCTGCTGGGTACTTGGATTGAGGAAAAGCGGTTGTTTTCCTTGATTGTCATTGATATTGATCTGTTCAAGCGTATTAATGATACGTATGGTCATGCGGTTGGAGATGAGGTGCTTAAGTACTTGGCCAATATGATGGAAGCGACTGCTTCGCAATCTGCAGTTTGCTGTCGTTACGGCGGTGAGGAATTTGTAATACTGCTTCCGGAAGCAGGTATTAAAGAGGCCTTGGAATTAGCAGAACGCTTTCGTAAGCGAATAAGTGCACAAGAGAGCCCGTGTGGCGATGTTATTACTATCTCGGCAGGCATCGCATCATATCCAAGCGATGCAGACAATAAGGTTGATTTGTTCAACTTGGCGGATCAGCGTTTATATGAAGCGAAGCGCAACGGAAGAAATCAATGTAATGCTGGACCGGAGCTGATCGGTCCTCATGAACAATGATAATGATCTATCTGTATGTATAAGTTGTCGATAATCACACATAATAAGCTTGAGGTGATAACGATGGCCAAAAAAGGGATGAGAAGACCAGACCCTAAAGAACCGCATGGCACAGAAAGCAATCATAAAATGCGAATGCCTAAAAACGATATGCCGCCAGTACCTGAAATTCAAGGTAAAGCTAAAAACTAGAAATTATTATTTCGTTGTAAGCACAAGTAAGCCCTGCTCTGAAGAGCGGGGCTTACTCTCTTTATACCTCTTGAAAGGCGATGTATTATTCTAGTTGCTAAACAGATCAAATACGTTGCCAATACCGCCTTCACCCTTAGATTTTCCACCGCCACCCTTGGAGGCTGGTGCAGCAGCGAATACACGACTAGCGAGACGGCTGAATGGCAGAGATTGAACCCACACCTTACCAGGACCAGTTAGGCGTGCAAAAAACAATCCTTCTCCTCCGAATAACGCTGTTTTAATTCCCCCAACTGCTTGGATATCGTATTGCACATCTCTTGTCATCGCAACAAGACAGCCTGTATCAATGCGCAAGGACTCTCCAGGCTGCAGCACTCGTTCATAAATTGTTCCGCCCGCATGAACAAATGCCAAACCATCGCCCTCCAGCTTTTGCATAATAAAGCCTTCACCGCCAAAGAAGCCAACGCCTAGCTTTCTCTGAAATTCCACGCCAACGCTTACTCCTTTAGCTGCAGCTAAAAATGCATCCTTCTGGCAAATAACTTTACCTTGTAACTGGCTTAAGTCCATCGGAATAATCTTCCCAGGATAAGGGGAAGCAAAAGATACTCGCTGCTTATGTATGCCCTCGTTCGTGAACATCGTCATAAACAGACTTTCTCCAGTAATGATTCGTTTACCAGCACCAAGCACTTTACCAAGGAATCCGCTCGATTGACTGTTATCAGAGCCATCACCCATAATCGTTTCCATCTTGATATGATCATCCATCATCATTAAGCTTCCTGCTTCAGCTATAACGGTTTCACTCGGATCAAGCTCAACCTCAACAAATTGCATGTCATCTCCGTATAGCTTGTAGTCGATTTCATGATTGTTCATTTGTCAGCCTCCCAGTCTTTCGATATTATATCATTCTCATCATACTAGATATTGGAAGTTATTTCTGTAAATTTTTTCTGATCTATAGAAAGTGACACAAGTGAAATGCCTATCGAATACGATGCTACTAAGAAAGTGAGGAGGATCGTATGACTGAGGTGTTTCCGGTTACGACTCATACACGTGTTGTTCGTGCCGGTGAAGAAATCGTAATCTATTACCCTGAAGTGGTTGGCCTAGCCGATCCTGCATGGCAACGAACGGTTAATACGATGATTGTCAAGCAGGCGCAAGATATGATTGACGAGCAAGTAGCGGGGGATATATCGACCGTTAACACATTAATTGGCCAATATGAGCTGAAAAATAATCAGCGCAACATATTTAGCTTGACGCAATCGAACTACTTATACCGCATGCAGGCAGCTCATGGGATGACCATATTGCGTTCGTTAACTTTTGATATGAGTAAGCATCGAGTATACTCACTGAAGGATTTGTTTAAACCATCAAGTCCTTATGTCGAGCGGCTATCAGCGATTGTTGCCCAGCAAATTAAGGAGAGAGATATAGGTTTACTGTCTCCTTTTACAGGTATAGCTGCAGACCAATCGTTCTATATTGCGGATAAAACACTCGTGCTGTATTTTCAATTATATGAATTGACTCCCTATGTTTTTGGTTTTCCATTCTTCCCAATATCGGTATATGAGCTTAGTGATATCATCGATGAGGATGGCCCGCTGGGCATTATGGCCGCAAATATTTAGCTTATACAAGTAAAACACTCCCCCTTCCAAGAAGGGGGAGTGTTTATGTTCTGGTGCTATGGCAAAATATTGCCTGCTGCTAAATAGATAGCATACCAGTCCTCGCGAGAAAGGTTAACGTCGCCCGCTTTAACGCAGTCTGCCAGGCGGCTAATATTCATCGTTCCCGTAACAGGCTGCATTTTAGCAGGATGGCGAAGCAGCCATGCAATGGCAATCGTTGTATTGCTTACATTGTGCTTAGCTGCAACCTCATTGATTTTAGCATTCAGCTCAGGGAACTTTTCATTATCTAAGAATACGCCTTCGAAGAAGCCATATTGGAAAGGTGACCAAGGCTGAATAGTAATATCATTCAAGCGACAGAAATCTAGGATGCTGCCATCACGATTAACTGCAGCTTCATTTTCCATATTAACATTGAAGCCTTGTTTAATCATTGTTGTATTCGTAATGCTTAGCTGAAGCTGGTTAGCTACAAGCGGCTGCTTTACATATTTTTGTAATAGCTGAATTTGCATTGGATTTTGGTTGGATACTCCGAAATGTCTAACCTTGCCAGAGCTTTCTAGCTGATCAAAGGCTTCTGCAACTTCCTCTGGCTCCACAAGCGTATCTGGGCGATGAAGCAGCAATACGTCCAAATAATCCGTACGCAAACGTTGTAGTATTCCATCCACAGATTGAAGGATATGCTCCTTCGAAAAGTCAAACATCCCTTTACGAATACCGCATTTGGATTGTAGGATCAGCTTTTCACGAACATCATCGTTCATATGTACCGCATCAGCGAAGATGGACTCGCATTGTCCACCACCATAAATATCTGCATGATCAAAGAAATTAGCACCTAGCTCTAGCGACGATTGTACGAAGCGCTCTGCTTCATTTTTATCCAAAGAATTAATACGCATGCAGCCTACTGCAATAACTGGGACTTCAAGATTTGTTGTTCCAAGCTTCATGGTTCTCATTCATTCAACCTCCAAATGATAGATGTGCTGTACCAGCCGCGAGAAAGTGGCTGACAGGATGAACATGCTGGTCAGTCTACATGTATTTTGCCATATGGTAGAGATTAAACGCAATGGCATGATCGATGAATCATATGTTATAAGACTAGCATTAATCCATATGGTTCCATATGTTACATACAATAGAGGGCTGCTGTGCTACAATAATGAGCATGAAATACATCCTATTAGACAGCTTTATGTGAGCGCATACATACGTAACTGAAGACAAGGAGGCACGAATGATGAATGAGAATTATATTGCAATTAACCAGCTTGGCTATCGTCCCAATGACGCGAAGCTTGCTGTTATTCAAGGTAAGCAAAGCAAGTATCGTTTAGTAGCGATTGACTCAGATGAGGTCATCTGGGAGGGGGAAAGCTCTGCCGAGCAGTATGATGAAGCGAGTGGAGTGACGGTATGCAAGCTTGACTTCTCTCATGTTACTCGTGAGGGTAGGTATCGTATTGTAGGAGAGGAAGGTAGCTCCTGGCCGTTCTCTATCTCTTCGCATGTGTATGAAGATGTTCAGGTTGCAGTGCTTAAGGCGTTCTATTACTTACGCTGTGGTGAAGAGTTGACCTCCGAGTACGCTGGGCCTTGGGCTCACGCTGCTTGTCATCACTCGCTCGTTCATGTGCATGGACAGCCCGAGCTGACCTTTGACGGTACAGGAGGCTGGCATGATGCTGGAGATTACGGCAAGTATATCGTTGCGGCAGGTAAAGCTATTGCCGATCTGTTACTTGCCTATGAGCTATATCCTCAGACCTTCAAACGAAAAGTACCCCTTCCGGAAAGTAATGACGTCATGGATGATCTGCTTCATGAGGTTAAGGTTGAGCTCGATTGGATGCTTAAGATGCAGGATGCGGCAACAGGCGGTGTATATCATAAGCTGACAACATTGCAGTTTCCACCATTAGATATGATGCCTGAGGATGACACGGCTGATTTATATGCGATGCCGATATCAGCTACCGCAACTGCTAGCTTTGCCGCTTCCATGGCGATGGCTGCCAGGGCTTATGCAGCCTACGATGAGCATTATGCCGAGCGCTGCTTGCTGGCAGCTGAGCGTGCTTGGCAATGGCTAGAGGAGCATCCGGATGTTGAAGGCTTCCGCAATCCATCTGACGTTGGTACGGGAGAGTATGGGGATTCTCAGGATGAGGATGAGCGTTACTGGGCCGCTGCTGAGCTATATCGAGCAACTGGCAACGATAAATACCACGCTGCTTTCCTTCGTTATGCAAAGCGAAGCAGCTTCAATAAAACATCACTCGGCTGGGCAGATATGGGCGGGTACGGAACAATGAGTTACTTGCTGTGCGAGCATAAGAGGGAGGAAGCAATCGTCAGTGAGCTGAAGCAAGCATTATCCTCACACGCGGATCAGCTTGCTGATGTAAGCAGTAAGGATGGCTACAGTATCTCCATGCTGCCAGAGCAATATCGCTGGGGTAGCAATATGGATGTTATGAATCACGCGATGCTTATGCTGTTCGCGCAGCATGTCGAAGGACATCAACGCTATGAAGGCGTTATTGCAGCACATGTGCATTATTTGCTTGGGATGAACGTTAATGGCATAAGCTACATTAGCGGATACGGACATTCTGCGATGACCCATCCGCATCATCGTCCTTCTGTAGGAGATGGAGTAGATGCTCCTGTGCCAGGCATGGTATCAGGCGGGCCTAACAAAAATCTGCAGGATGAATATGCAGCGAAGCATCTTCAGAATCGAGCGCCAGCTGCTTGCTATGCGGATCATGAGGATAGCTACGCAACGAATGAGGTTACGATTTATTGGAACTCTCCGGCCTTGTTTGTGCTATCTCATTTCACATCGCTATAAACGCCAAAAAAACAGGTGGATTCCTTTCCACCTGTTTTCTTATATGTGCCCATATGCGGATTAACATGCATTGTAAGATGATAAATCGACATCATATGACGACAGCCACTGCTAATGGCTCCACTATGATATGTTATTAATAGGCTAAGACATAAGCGGTTGTGATTAACCAGCCATTACTTTTATGGTTACCTGCCGAGTGCGTGGACCATCAAACTCGCAGAGATATATGCCCTGCCATATGCCTAGAATTAGCTCGCCTTTATGTATAATTACGGATGCGCTTGAGCCGGTCGTTATTGCTTTTAGATGGGATGCAGTGTTTCCTTCTGCATGACGATCAAGCTCGTGGTGCCAAGGATACAGTTCATCCAATCGACGAAGTACATCAATAACGACATCTGGGTCGGCGTTTTCATTGATTGTAATTCCTGCTGTTGTATGAGGACAATAGACAATTACCTGTCCTTCCTTCACTCCGGTTGAACGTACAAACTGCTTCACTTGACTTGTAATGTCAATCATAGCATCGCGCTTTTGCGTAGAAATGGTTAAGGTATGAATCATGGCAATTGATCAACCCCTTCTTAAATGCGAACAGCCGTACCGCTGACAGCCACCATGAGCATTCCTTCTCGAATGACCTCATAATCAATGTCTACACCAATAATCGCATTCGCACCAACTCTTTCAGCCTTGGCCTGCATTTCTGCCATAGCCGCATCGCGTGCTTCCTGAAGCTTGCTTTCGTATGCTCCGGAGCGACCTCCTACAATATCAGTAATTGAAGCTAGGAAATCACGAACAACGTTAGCCCCCATAATAACTTCGCCTGTTGCTACACCTAGGTATTGCTTCACAGGATATCCCTCGATTGTTGAAGTTGTTGTAATAATCATCGTATTCCTCCCTATCGATATAAGTCCATCTGTTCTTGCAGTTCTAGTTCTTATACTATAGCATAACCGAATGAATATACATAATCTGGGATACTGATCAACAGTCTAGAGATAAGAATTTCAGATAGGAAGATAGACAAGCTTATCGAGCTAGGAGTTACCTAATACGAAGTATAAGCAGTTTACATGAGTAAAAGTATAAGCAGCTATACACGGAGTGGTAGCAGCGATGATATACGATAGAGGAATTGGAGAGTGAAAGTATGCTAAAGGATCTTTATACGAATCAGAAAGAACAGTCAACGGTTACAGTTTACATGCGTCAGCTAGAACAAGAAAAAATCAAACTAGCAAGAGAATTGCACGATACAGCATTACAGGAGCAGGTCATTGCGTTGCGTGAGCTTGATGCGCTGCTTGAAACACCGGAGATGGCGAATAAGCTGGAGCTTAGAAAAAAAATAATGCGTATTCGTGAGCAGCAGGCCAGCAGTATCTATTTACTGCGTGAATTTTGTCAGACACAATATGCTCCAAGATTAGCGGAAGGAGAGCTGAAGAGTCAGCTGCAGTTTTTACTAGATCGATTGCAGCTTCGTACGTATTTAGAGATCGACTATATGAATAGTTGGCCAGAGTACGCACTAGGAGGAGAGCGAGCGCTTCATGTGTATCGTATTATTCAAGAGCTGCTCCATAATACTGAAAAACATGCAGATGCGAGGCGAGTGAAGCTAATGCTCTATCAAGATCATAGCTATTATACGCTTGATTATAGTGATGATGGCAACGGCATGGATGAGATCGATCTGAGTGCTTGGTCTAAGTTTGGATTGAAGGGCATCTATAGTAGAGCGGAATGTTTACACGCCAATCTAAAATTTATAAGTGCAAGGCAGCAAGGCTTCCAGTGCATACTGCGAATTCCGATCCTGGCTGATTATGACGAATAGCTTGTACATAAGAAAATTGAATAGATTGTGCATAGCACATAGAAGGCAGGCACCAATAGTCGTTGATATTGGGATCTGCTCTTTTTTTGTGTTCTATATTGGTTCAAGCCATAAGTATTGCTTTAATCTATAACTATTGTTTGTGGCTATAAATTTTGTCTATAACAAAAAATGTTGCACTAGAGCAAAATTGATCATATACTAAGTTTAAATTAATTGGAAGGGATGAAGAGAATGAAAACATTGCGTAGTACGGTGGTGCTGCTTATTGGACTTGTCATGCTGCTATCTGCTTGTCAGGCTGGTCAAGATAATAAATATGCTGATAATGACGGCAAATTAAACGTCGTTACAACGATCGCTCAAATCGCTGAGCCGCTGTCTGTCATTGGAGGGGATCTCATTTCCGTTACGAGCTTAATGGGGCCAGGCGTTGATCCGCATTTGCACAAGGCAACGACGGGAGATATTGCTAAGCTAGAAAAAAGCGATGTAATTTTCTATAACGGACTACATCTTGAGGCGAATCTACTTGAAGTATTCCATGAGATGGGCAAAAGTAAATCAGTCGTTGCGATTGGTGAGGCAGTAGAGGAAGCGCGTTTACTTAAGGATGAAACTGGAGCGAAGGATCCACATATTTGGTTTGATATTGAGCTTTGGAAAACGGCACTGGGCGCGGCAGTTGATGAGCTAATTGTTAATTTGCCAGAGCATGAGGAGCAGCTAGAAGCGAGCCGCGATCAATATTTCTCACAGCTCGATCAGCTGAAGGATGAAAGCAAGCAGAAGCTCATGCAGATTCCATCAGAGAAACGCATACTCGTTACGGCTCATGATGCATTTGGATATTTCGGCGCAGCGAACGGGGTTAGCGTGATCGGTTTGCAAGGGCTAAGCACAGAGGATGAGATCGGCTTAAGTGATATTGAGAACACCATTGAGATATTAATGGAGCACCAGGTTCCCGCTGTCTTTATAGAGAGCAGCATTAATCCAGACAGCATCAATGCGGTCATCGAGGGTGCTAAGCAAAATGGTCTTGATGT
Source organism: Paenibacillus sp. FSL W7-1287 (assembly GCF_038004245.1). Taxonomy (NCBI): domain Bacteria; kingdom Bacillati; phylum Bacillota; class Bacilli; order Caryophanales; family Paenibacillaceae; genus Paenibacillus; species Paenibacillus sp. FSL W7-1287. The sequence goes on from NZ_JBBORD010000001.1 coordinate 824,834, forward strand.
TCAGCTTGGCGGAGAGCTATTCTCGGATGCAATGGGAGCCGCAGGAACGCCGGAAGGAACCTATATCGGGATGTATGCACATAATGTTGAGACCATATCAAAAGCATTAACAGGTCAGGGTGATTAATATGGATGCCGCTATAGTGGTAAATCATTTAAGTGCTGCATATCGCAAAAACGAGGTGCTGTCAGAGATCAGCTTCAAGGTAATGCCAGGTTCGTTAACATGTATCGTTGGACCAAACGGCGCAGGGAAATCAACCTTGATCAAAACGATGCTGGAGCTGCATCCACGTACAACGGGAGAGGTTAGCTTTTTAGGTCAATCCTATCGACGCGCAAAAACAAAAATTGGCTACGTGCCACAGCGCGGATCCGTTGATTGGGACTTTCCTACAAATGCCTTAGACGTTGTGCTTATGGGGCTATATGGAAGAATCGGATGGCTGAAGCGGCCGCGTAAGTCACATCGCGATCAAGCGCTGGAAGCACTGCGTGTAATGGGAATGGAGCAATATGCTGATCGGCAAATCAGTCAGCTGTCAGGTGGTCAGCAGCAGCGGGTGTTTCTAGCGAGGGCACTTGTTCAGGATGCGGAGATCTACTTTTTAGATGAGCCACTCGCAGGAGTAGATGCTGCCACGGAGCGTATCATTATGGATACACTGCAGCAATTGAAAATGAAAGGCCGAACGGTGATGGTCGTTCATCATGACCTGCAGACAGTAGAGGATTACTTCGATCATGTGCTGCTGCTCAATCGTACGGTCATTGCGCACGGCGCGACAGCTGATACGTTCACGGATCATCAGCTGCATCGTACGTATGGCGGAGCATTGCGCTGGATGAGAGAGAAGGTGTAGACGATGAATTTTCTGTCTTACAATGCACAGTGGGTGCTGCTCAGCACCTTGCTGCTAGGGATGGCCGCGGGAGTGGTTGGGGTGTTGTCTTATTGGAAAAGGCAAAGCCTAATGAGTGATACTCTATCTCACGCTGCGTTGCCTGGCGTTGTGCTTGGGTTTATTGCAGTAGGCACGAAGCAGCTTCCTGCGATGCTGATCGGAGCTGCCATAAGCGCACTGATCGGAGCTTGGCTTGTGCAGTGGATTCGAAGCTCCTCCAGAGTGAAGGAGGATGCGGCGATGGGCATTGTACTTTCCGTATTTTTTGGACTCGGCATTATGCTGCTCACCTATGCTAATCGTATGCCAGGCGGCGGTCAGAGCGGGCTTGATAATTTTATATTCGGGCAGGCGGCTTCAATGGTCCACAGCGATGTGATACTGCTTACTATTTTAGCCATTAGTGTGATTGTCCTTGTCTATCTTTTTTTTAAGGAATGGAAGCTTGCGTTGTTCGATCCAAGCTATGCTCAGGGGCTTGGCTTATCCGTTAAATCAATGAATATCCTGTATACATCTCTTCTTGTGCTCGTAATTGTTATTGGCATTCAAGCGGTAGGTGTCATATTAATCGCAGCCCTCATGATTATTCCGGCAGTGAGTGCGCGTTATTGGACAGATTCCTTTGGACGAATGCTCGTGCTCTCTGCAATATTTGGTGGAGGAGCGGGTGTGTGCGGCACGCTACTCAGTACGCTGGGGAAGGGCTGGCCTACAGGTCCATTTATCGTCGTAGCCGCAGCAGCGATGTTTGTCATCAGTTTGCTGCTCGGAACGAGCAAAGGCTTGTTAGTTATACTATATCAACGGAAGCGTGCGCAGCTTAAGAGACAAAATACAATACTGGCAGAGCAGGCAGTGGAAGGAGGGAGAGGATGAGCTATACAGCTTGGATTCTCCTTACCGCTTCATTGGTTGGTGTAAGCTGCGGGCTTGTCGGTGTGCTGCTTATTCTTAGACGAATGGCGATGATGGCAGATGCGATTAGTCATACGGTACTGCTAGGTATCGTTGTTGCTTATCTAGTTACCCTGCAGCTAAGCGGAATTCATATGTTTATCGGCGCGGTCGTAGCGGGGTTGTTAACCGCTGTGCTTGTACAATGGTTCCACCAGCTTGGTGTGCAGCAGGAGGCTTCTATCGGTATTGTATTTACAACGCTGTTTGCCATCGGTGTTATTCTTATTGCGACGAAGGCAGGGAATGCGCATCTGGATGTTCAGCACTCACTTATGGGCGAGATTACGTTTATCCCATGGAATAAAGTGCTGCTGCCTCTCGTAGGTGAAGTGCCGAAAGCCGTTGTTAGCCTAGTCATTGTATTGATCGTCATCTTAACTGTTCTATTGCTATTCTATAAGGAATGGAAGCTTACGTCCTTTGACGCTGTATTCGCCGCAAGCATCGGAATACCAGTTACGCTCATGCACTATGTGTTCATGTCCCTTGTTTCCATTACAAGTGTAGCAGCGTTTGATGCAGTAGGTGCGATACTCGTTATTGCGATGCTCATTACTCCAGCATCTGCTGCTTACCTATGGACAGATAAGCTTTCTATTATGCTTGTGCTAAGTAGCATCTTTGGAATAATTTCAGCCTTTAGTGGCTACTATATGGCAGTTTTGCTCGATACCTCCATCTCAGGAGCAATGGCGTTAGCGACAGGGATTATCTTCTTGATCAGCTTTATTGGAGCACCGCGCCATGGTGTGATTGCCAAGCATCGCAGAGGTCATGCGAAGTCAACAGCTACGATCAATTGAAGCATATGGCTATGACTGCAAGGATTGTGATGAGCTGGGAGCTGGGAAATACGTATTGTTAACGTAGAAGCAATATATGAAGAAGGACTGTATTGCAGGAGGCTCTATGAAGAAGAGGCTGGGACAAAACCCAGCCCTAACAAACAAAGAAAGCCGTTGAAATTTTACGACGAGTAAAATTTCAACGGCTTTAATATTTTTAAATACAAAAAGAACACCATCTGTTAAAATTGAATCACCACAAAACAAATCCAACAGGAAAGGTGTTCCTTATGTTTAAAGATTATAACATGAATCAATTAGTTTTGCCTCTAGATTTAGAAGTTAAATTACAAGAAAACGACATTGCGTTTCATATCCATCATCTTGTAGAAACTATTCCAGATGAAGCCTTTGCTTCATTTCTTCGTCATTCAGGTTGTCCAGCTTATCATCCACGCATGATGCTCAAACTTATTTTATGCGGCTATACTCAGTCTGCTTTTTCAGGTCGAAAAATCGAAGCATTAACGAAGGACAGCATTCGTATGATGTGGTTAGCCCAAGGGTATGAGCCTAGCTACCGCACCATTAATCGTTTTCGTATTCATCCCGAAATGAAAACTCTTATCCGTCAATGTTTTATTCAGTTTCGTTGTCAATTAGTTGAAGAAAGGCTCATTGATCAGGAGGCTATTTTTATTGACGGTACAAAGATCGAAGCCAATGCGAATAAGTTTACATTCGTTTGGAAAAAAGCCATCGAAAAGCATCACCGTAGACTCATTGAACAATCCAATCAGCTCTACAATGAACTGCTGAACAACAAGATCATTCCTGAAATGGCTCGTGAACAGGATGAGCAGCTTTCCAATGAACAACTGCGAGAAATTGCAGAAAAACTAGAGGAAGTTGTAGAGGACTATACACAAACCATCGCTCATACAGAGGACGTCGCTGAGCGTAAGCAGCTACGCCGTCAACGTAAAACGCCTAAGCAAATGGTCAAGCAGGTTCGAGAATGGATTGGACGTAAACAAAAATATGAAAAGGATCTAGACATTTTAGGTGCACGCAACAGCTATTCTAAAACAGATCATGATGCCACCTTCATGCGTATGAAAGACGACTACATGAAAAACGGACAACTCAAGCCTGGTTACAACGTCCAAATTGCAACCGAAGGGCAATACACGTTGGCCTATGGCATTTTCCCTAACCCAACCGATACAAAAACGTTGATTCCATTCCTACATACCATTGAAGAAGAATACTTTGAATTACCTCAACATATTGTTGCGGATGCAGGCTATGGCAGTGAACAAAATTATGATCATATTTTAACGAAGATCAACCGTACACCTCTGCTCACGTATGCTCATTACTTGAACGAGCAAAAAAGAAGATTCAAGACAGACCCTTTCCAAACGAGTAACTGGGTATACGATGCGGAGCAAGATGTCTATCTATGCCCGAATGAAAAGAAACTATGGTTTCAGCGCAAGGTGACACGAAGAGATCGATCAGGCTTTACACGTCAATTCAAGTTGTATGAGTGTGAGGATTGTACCGACTGTCCATTCCGTTCTACCTGCACCAAAGCACAAGAGGGAACGAATCGTACGCTCATGATCAATGAAACATGGGAGCAGCAAAAAGCCTATGTGAGAGAGAAGCTTTCAGAAGACAAAACAAACAAGCTCTACCGCCAACGAAAAATTGACGTAGAGCCAGTTTTTGCCTTCTTGAAGGCTAATTTAGGTTTCACTCGTTTTATGCTTCGAGGGAAATCTAAAGTCGAATATGATATTGGTCTAGCATTATTGGCTGTTAACTTGAGAAAGTATGCGGTGAGGACGTAAGTTTTCACCCATAAGTAACAAGCAATATGCAACAGGGATGAAATCTGAATCGATTTCATCCCTGTTTTGTTTATGAGAAGCTAGTTTTGTCCCAGCCTCTCTTCATCCTATATTCAATGTGTATGCTGCATGAGCATTATTTTGCCCAAAGTGTTTCGATCTTCTCGAGCGGTATATCCTTCGTCTCGGGAACCTTCTTCCAAGTGAAGAAGAACGTGAAGACGGACAATACAGCAAAAATAATAAAGGTTGGTGATGCCCCGATCGATGTAAGCAGCGACGGGAACGATTGAGAAACGATATAATCTGCAATCCATAACGACATAGAACCGATAGCAGTCGCTATGCCACGCACATGGTTCGGGAAGATCTCAGACATGATCACCCATACGACTGGACCTAATGATACAGCGAAGGATGCTACATAAAGCAGTAGGAAGATCAATAGAACCGTGCTGTTAATTTGCTCAGATTGGAATGCAAAGGAAATAACGAGCAAACTAATGGCCATGCCAGCAGAGCCGAACATGAGCAGCTGCTTGCGACCGACTTTATCGATCAGCCAAATCGCTAATATCGTGAATACGAAATTAATAAATCCAACAAAAATCGTTTGCGTAAGTGCAGTGTTTGTACCTGCACCCGCTGCTTTGAAAATCTCAGGAGCGTAGTACATTACAGCGTTAATACCTGTGAATTGCTGCATCACAGCAAGCACAATACCAACAATTAGAGCAGCTCTTAACGTAGGGCTCTTAAACAGCTCTGAGAATGTGCCTTGCTTTTTCTTAAACGATTGCTCAATATCAACAATTTCCTGTTCAGCAAGCGCTTCTCCGTGAATCTTCTTCAGAATGACATTTGCTTCGTCACGACGACCCTGCTTAACGAGCCAGCGCGGGCTTTCTGGTACAAAGAATAGAGCAACGAGAAAGATAAGACCAGGTATAGCGCCAACCCCGAACATCCAGCGCCAGGAGCTTTCTACCTGCCATACGGAATCCCCACTGTTAGAGATCCATAGGTTAACGAAATAGACAAGGAATATACCAGTAACGGTAGCTAGCTGATTCAACGCTACGAGACGCCCACGGTACTTGGTCGGAGCGATTTCCGCGTTGTATAGTGGACAAAGGGTAGAGGTGATACCAATGCCAAGTCCTCCAATAATACGGAAAATAATATACGTGTTAAAGCTCTCTGGTGTAGCAGATCCGATACAGCTAACAATAAATAAGATAGCGGCAGCAACGAGCACGCGCTTTCTACCGAATTTATCACTTAGCACACCTGCAAAGGCAGCACCGACAATACAGCCGACGATTAAGCTGGATACAGCCCAACCTACCTGAAAATGATTCAGGTCGAACTTTTCTTCCATAAATCCAATAGCTCCTGATACAACGGCAGTATCGAAGCCAAATAATAAGCCGCCAATTGCGGCAACGATAGATATAAGTGTAACAAATTTAAGTGTTGAAGCTTGTTGTTGTGTTGATGTCATTGTACACTCCTTCCAGCACAAGATTATGCTTTTTTCATGGTCGAGTGTTATTCTAGCATGATATTTTGCTGCTTGGCTGAGGAGATATCTTCACTTATTTGTCGAATGCTAGCACATTTTTAAGAGCTTATGTTGACGATTGTTTTGCGCGGTATTCAGATGGCGTAATACCAGTCACCTTCTTGAAGACGCGGCTAAAATAATTGGGGTCATTATAGCCAACAAGATAACATATTTCCTTTAGGCTAATATCCTTTTGACTCATCCAACGCTTAGCATGCTCAATACGGATGCGCGTAATGTGATCGATAAAGGTTTCTCCAGTCTGCTGCTTGAATACTTTGCTAAAGTAGTACGGATTCAGACGAACCTGCTCGGCAACCTCCTCAAGCGACAGCTCACGCTTATAGTTTCGATTCATATAGCTGATTGCTGCATCAATGACCGAGTAGGTGTGCTGCTCTCGTTCTTGTCGTATGAGCGTGATTGCTTGCTGAACATAGGCATATTGCTCGGCCTTGTTCTGCAGCAGCGGCTGCGGGCTGTGGTGCTCAATGTGCTGGAAGCTGCTGCTCGCTTGATGTCCTGTAGCGGTAGTGGAAGCAAAAACGGCCTCATAATAGGAACGCCGGGCACCTTGTATATGTTCATGGCTCGATCCGATGCCGATCATGACTTGCTGCTGCGGCGCACAGCTCTTAAAGCTGTCAATGAGTTCACTGCTCCATCGCTCTGCTTCATCCTGTAGCTCCTCGGAGCGTATAGATTCATCACCAGATAGAAACAGTGCAATATGCTCGTTCACCAGTGTACTGCTAAAGCTATAATAACGGCTTGACTTTAGCTGCAGCTGCAGCGTCCTGACCTGCTGTACAAGCTCCTTGGCTAGCAACTCACTGTCAGGAAGTGCAATAACGAGTGCACATACCTGATCAAGCGGCAGCTGCAAAGAGTCAGCCATGCTGAGCAGCTCTTGCTCATCAATCGTCTCAGCGATTAAGCCAAGTGCAAGCTCCGACTTAACTAGCGGAATGAGCTCTACAAGCTGCTGCTCACGAGCTTTTGTGCTTTCTGCTGCCTCTTGCTCCTGCTTGATGTCAGCGATCAAGCGTTCAACAAGCGCGGTGATTTCCTGCCGCTTGGCAGGCTTAACGATATAGTCGTTTGCCCCGAGACGCAGCGCCTCCTGCGCATAATCAAAATAATCATAGGCTGTGACAAGCACGAACTTGACCTGTGGTGATTCTGCTTTTATGGAGCGGAGCGCTAGCAGGCCGTCCATTCCCGGCATGCGAATGTCCATAAAAATAATATGAGGCTTATGAATGCTTGCTTTTTGGATGGCATCTCTTCCGTTCTCGGCTTCAATAATATCCAAAGGCTCTTTTATCATATTTGTCATAATCCAGCGCATGCCTTCGCGCTCGAGCGCTTCATCATCGACAATCAATATACGATACATTATAAATCTCCCTTCTGACGCGGGATACGTAGTGTGATTGATGTTCCTTCACCTTCACGACTGTCTATCTGAACCTCGTGCTGCGCTCCATATAAGAGCTGTAAACGCCGAAATACATTACGAGTTCCTAGTCCAGTAGATTGGTGTGGTTTGCTCTGCTTAGCTGATGCTGTCTGCCTTTGCTCATAATCGAGCAGCTGAGCCTTTGTATGTTCATTCATCCCTATACCGTTATCCTCGATAGTAATCCAAGTGAACTCGGTGTTCCCGTAAATGCGCAGCGTGATCACTGCGTTGCGCTCAAGCTGCTCTATGCCGTGTACAAATATATTTTCTAGCAACGGCTGCAGCGTAAGCACAGGAACAGTAGTATCGAGCTGCTCTTCGTCTATATCCGTCTCGAATTTTACTCGATCTCGATAGCGAGCTTGTTGAATATAGAAATAATCGTTCGCGTGCTTCACCTCATCGCGCAGTGGAACGGGCGTATCGAGCTGCTTGAGGTTATAGCGAAGCAAATTAGCCATCGCGACCGTTAGATCGCTTGTTCGCTCTGCGCCTTCAATAAGCGCAAGCTTAGACATTACATTCAAGGAATTGAAGAGGAAATGAGGATTGATCTGACTTTTAAGCACCTCTAGCTCCATCTCCTTAAGCTGCTTGTCCTTCTCTAGTGTTTCCTTTTGCGCAGCAATATATTGTTTAAGCTGCTGCTGCATTTTCTTGAATGCAGCACCTAACCGATAAAAGTCACTTTGCTTCGAATATTGAGCTACAGGCTGATCAAGATTGCCCTGTGCTATGCCTTCTGCAGTTTGGGCAAGCTGACGGATTGGAGCTGAGATGGAAGCTGATATTCTGTAAGCGAGCCATAAGCATAGCAATGTAACGCCGATCAGCAGCATCATGCCAGATATCCTCATCTTAGCCACTTGACTTCGAATTTCCTCTGACCGTTCTTCATAAGCTTCTAGCTCTAACCCAATCATGCGATAGCTGTCCTCGATAATGTACGCCGATAGCAGCTCTGCTTGATCGAGATACGATGAGTAGAGCAGGGTGTTTTGCGTAGAGGAGGCAAGAAGTAATTGCTCCACCGCTTGATATCCATCAATTAATGCTTGATAGCTTAAGGCATCCACCATTCCGTTGGCAGGCGGGCCATAGTCCTTCAAGCGAAGGATCTCATTGTTCATCTGCTGGGAACCTTGCTGAAAAGCGTCATAGGCATCCTTAGAATGTGTCGTTAGCCATTGATCTGCAAGCTGAATATGGTTCTGTATGTATTCATTCAAACGTTCATAGACAAGTAAACGCTCTTGTAGCTGGAGGTAGCTCGTATTGACCTGATTGCTGCTGCTAAACAACAAATAACTAATACTTCCATTGATTAGAAAGAGGAGCGGAATGACGATAAAAAGCATATTTCTAATTTTCATCGTTGCACCTCGTTCTGCTGCTCTGCGGTAAGAACGTAGGTAGAGATAAAGTTTTGTTCAGCATAGGGCATCCCTTCCATCGAGTGATGAAGCACTTCGATAGCTTGCTGACCAATGATATCCGGCTGTTGTACGATGCTCCCAACAATTCTACCCTGCTGAATAAGCGACTCCGTATTGAGCAAATTATCAAAGCCAAACACAGCGATATTCTTATGACCTGCTGCATCAAGACCGTCTACAATACCGATTGCATCCAGTCCGCTCAGACCGACAAATACATTAATATGTGGGTATTGCTGTAGTAGATCAACGGTCATCTCGGCAGCCTGCAAGCGTGAGATGTTAGAGGTGCGTACTTCGACAAGCTCAATATGCTGCTGGTCTGCTAATGCGTTTTGAAACGCTGCAAGTCGCTCCGACTGATTATGTGCATAGCTGCCGATGATCACACCGACATGCAGCTCTTTCTGCTTTATCTTTGATAGCATAAGCTGTGCTAGCTGTTTGCCAGCTAATTCGTTGTCTGTGCCAACATAAGCGATGCGGCTGCTGGATTCAACATCTGTATCAATCGCAATCATCGCAATGCCACTGTCCTGTGCAAGCTCGAATAATGCTTCCTGACCCTGGAGTCCTTGTGTAATAATTGCATCTGGTTTTGCTGCAATAGCTTTTTGTAGCAATCTTGTCTGCTCATCGGGATCATGGCGCTGTGGTCCGACGTATTGCAGCATATAACCATAGCTTTTTGCTTGCTCAGCTGCCCCTTCCTTGAGCAGCTTCCAGTAAGGAGTATCGAGCTCTTGAGCGATAAGAATAACTCTTTTTGCTGCTTGCTCAGCTGTAGATCGATCATTAAGCTCTGCAACGGTGCTATGGATGTTGATTGCTGAATCTATGAAAAAGTACAGCGATGTAAGCACAATGATCGATAAAAGGATGGATATGAAACGTCTAGCCATTCGATATAGTCCTCCGTCAGTCTATCTCTTTCAGTGTTCGTAAAAACTGTTGTTGATTATACCGTCAAAATGAACCTAAGACAAAATGTTTATTCTGTCTAATTAGTGGCAGCAGCTGACTTTGTTCATTATGTGACTATAAATGTGTTATCGCTGTTGTATAATGAAGGAGGCAGTCAAGCTTGAGCTAAGAGAAAAGAGGGCTGCTATAGATGCTAAAGTGACAAGAATGGAGAAAGTTCATAATGGGACAATACAGGCAAATCATATGGGGCATGATGAAAACAGGTGTGATTGGCTTTGGCGGTGGCCCTTCCGTTGTTCCGCTTATTCGCCATGAAGCAGTGCAGCAATATGGCTGGCTAAGCGACGAGGAATTTGCAGAGGTATTTGTGCTAGCTAATACGTTACCAGGGCCTATTGCGACAAAAATGGCTGGTTACTTAGGTTATCGCCTAAAAGGTACACTGGGGGCAATTATCGCTGTGCTCGCTCATATTCTTCCTTCTTCGGTAGCGATGATTATTTGTATGTCGATGGTTAAATTTTTTAGCAGCTCGCCGATCGTTCAAGGCATGATCAGTGCAGTTGTTCCTGTTGTAGCCGTAATGCTGGGCATGATGGCGTACGAATTTGCCGAAAAAGCTGTGAAGGGCTTAGGTATAGCTGCTGGAATCGCGTTTTTTATTATTGCAATACTGCTGCTGCAGTGGGTAGAGCTGCATCCTGCCATTGTTATTGTTCTATTCATAGGCTATGGCAGTATACATTACCGCTTAAAGGCTACCCTGCATAAGCTTAAAGGAGGCCGCTCCTAATGGATTGGATTGAGCTTGTATGGCTTCTGCTCGGCTTTTTAATCGCAAATATTTTAGGCTATGGAGGCGGCCCTGCATCTATACCACTAATATACGAAGAGGTTGTTAACAAATACGCATGGCAAACGTCCAATGAATTTTCAAATATTATCGCATTAGGCAATGCGTTGCCTGGACCGATCGCTACGAAAATTGCCGCCTATGTTGGCTATGATGTGGGAGGGATCGTCGGAGCGATTGTTGCGCTTGCAGCTACAATTGTGCCTTCGATTATTGCATTAATCGTGATGTTAAAGCTTCTGCAAAAGCACCGCGAATCGAAGATAGTTAAGGGCATTAGCTTGCTCGTGCAACCCGTCATTGCGATGCTGATGGTCGTATTGACGTGGCAGATGGCCAAGGACTCGATGGTCGATATCGGATGGCTGCAAACGATTATTATCGCAGCAGTAGCTTGGTGGGCGATGGCGATCAAGAAGCTTCATCCTGCTCTTGTCGTACTTGCTGCATTTATATACGGTGGTGTTGTTTTACCGATGATTTAAGGCAGCATGGAATGACTATCTGATCATGTTGAAGGAAGCGATGTAAAGGGGAGATGGGGATATGGAGAGTGTTAAAGGGTTTATTATCGATCTGGACGGCACAGTCTATACGGGACAGCAAGCGATATCAGGCGCTATTGAGGCTGTAAATATACTTAAATCACTACATATACCGTTCGTATTCTTAAGTAATCGTGGTAATTATTCAAGAGCAATGTGCCGGGAGAAGCTGAATCGCATGGGTTTAGATGTTGAAGCTGATCGAATATTATTAAGCTCTACCGTGACCGCTGCATTTTTACAGAAGCATTATCCCGGAGAAGCAGTTTGGCCATTCGGTGATCCAGGCTTGGAGGAGGAGCTTCGTTCGCATAACGTAGTAATCGCTAATGAGCCTGAAGAGGCAAAGTGGCTTGTAATTACGTTGCATGAGAGCTTGACCTACGAGGATCTAAACAAGGCATTTCGCGCGGTAAGACATGGAGCACGCATTATTGCAACAAATGAGGATAAGATGTTCCCTACTGAGAAAGGGGATAGTATTGATGTTGCTGGAATGATCGGCGCTATCGTTCACGCAACAGGAGTGGAAGTATCCCATGTAATGGGGAAGCCGTCAGCGATGATGGCAGGTGCAGCACTTACAGTGCTTGGACTTGAGCCATCGGAATGCATCGTTGTCGGTGATAGCATGACGTCAGATATTGGACTAGGCAGCAAGCATGGGATGAAAACAGCACTCGTTCTAACAGGCAATGCAACTCAGCAGGATGTAGCACACGCCCAGCAGCAGCCGGATTATGTCAGCGATGATTTGCTGCAGCTTGTCCATGCCTATACAGCAGCTTGCGGCTACCGTTAGAAGCTCATATGTGGAACTTATCCAGATGTAGGACGGCGACTAGATGATCCAAACCATAGTGGCTACACGTAGACGTTATGTAGCTGTGCGATAATGTTTATATGTAAGAGAGAGCTTAAGTGAGAACTTGAGTGATATCGTGCTTAGGTGTACGACAAAGGTAGGGCTCTGCATCAGACCGTAGGCTGATGCAGAGCCCTTCTAGTTTATGTTAAATTTTTTACATACCGCGCTCATATTGTACGGGTGGATTCACAGTGCCAGTCAGTTCTTTAATGGCATGCAGTGTCCAGTATGGGTCATTAAGCATGCCGCGTCCAATTGCGATTAGATCGGCTTCTTGGTTAGCGAGCACTTGCTCAGCTACGGCTGGTTGCTCCAGCTTGCCTACAGCAATAATAGGTAGTTCAGGGAATGCATCCTTGAATGCTTTAGCTAACGGTACCTGATAGCCAGCGTGATGTCCGGGCTGTACGACAGATACGGGGCCTTCACCACCTGAAGAAACGTGGAAGCTGTCTACACCAGCAGCGTGATAGCGCTTAGCGACCTCGATGGCGTGCTCAACCTGATAACCGTCCTTCATATATTCCATGGCAGAGATGCGGAATAAGAGCGGCATGTTTTTCGGCATGACGCTGCGCACGGCTTTAACGACTTCTTCGCCGAACAGAGCGACATCCTGACCATATTGGTCATCGCGCTTATTAATGCCAGGTGAATGGAATTGATGAATGAGATATCCATGAGCGCCGTGAAGCTCGATGCAGTCAAAGCCAGCAGCGACAGCTCGCTCCGCAGCTTCTTTGAATCGAAGCACCATGTCCTGTACTTCCTCAGTCGTTAAAGCATAAGGCTTAGGCGTTGTATCATCGTGTGTAACGGAGATGCTGGAAGGTGCAACAGGAAGCTCAGCATCCTGTGCTTTACGACCAGCGTGTGCAATTTGTATACCGATCTTTGCACCATAACGATGCACAGAATCAACGATTTGCTTAAATGCAGGAACCTGCTCATCTGACCATAGGCCGAGGCAGCGATCGGTAATGCGTCCACGAGGCTCTACGTTAGTCATCTCTACAATAATTAGACCTGTACCGCCTATTGCTCGTGAGGCATAGTGAATCTGATGCCATTCTGTCGGAATTCCGTCATGTGCCTCTACAGAGTACTGGCACATCGGAGCCATGACAACACGGTTTTTCAGCTCCATTCCTTTTATGTGAAAGGGTTGATTAATGTAAGTCATGTGATCTCAGCCTCCTTTAAAGTAATAAAATTACTATAAGCTTTGTTTGCTATGAATGCAATGCTCTGAGGTTAGGTCTTCTGTATGAGTAAGGAAAAGAAGAAAGGGGGAATATTAACAATTGTTGAAGTTGTAAAAAATACGAAACGTAACAGCTATAAATTCGTAAAACGAACTCAGAAGGTAAGTGGACAAGGATTGCAGCAGGCGCAAGCTGAGCAAGCGCCAAGCTTTACATATTGTGAAGCAGCGGGCTAATGCTAGATTACTTTTGATGCTGGTAGTGATTCACTAAGGAAACAATATAATAGCTGCTTGAGTATTGGTTCAGATTGTGCAGCATCCCTTGAATTAAGGCAGCACTAGGCTGCTCGCTCGTCAGCTCGTTCTTTAAGATGTGAAGCGATTCCTTCTCTAGATCACTTGTTGTCATTTGCTCTACGGAGTTGATTTGCTCGACGATATAAGAAAGCGTGATCTGCTGTGAGTTGTTCACCTTGAAACATTCTGGATTCATTAGAAATACGGCGCGTGAGTGCTTGGCGAGAATATTCGTTTTGTCGACGAGGCTCTGCGATAAAGCAACGATATCAACTGGTGTGCGCTGCATCAATACATATTCACAATAAGATTTAATAAACCCTTTTACGCAGAGCATCAGATCGTATTTGGTACGGACGACAGCATCACCATAGATCGATTCGAGCAAGGTAAGGATCGAGTATGAAAACTGCTCATCATAAAACGTAAATTTGTGGAAAAGCTCATAATTAACCTTACGCAGCTGACCCGTTTGGTGGATTTGCTCTGTGAAAAAGATTAACGCAAAGCTACGGTGGCTATTAACGAATTCGAATATGCTGGAGTAATAAAGAAACAGCTTATGTTCCCCGTCTACAGCGCTGTTGACCACGCGGTCAATTTTCGTACCAAAATTGCTAATAATGTAATCGATAATGGCTAGAATCAATTCATCCTTGGATTTAAAATCTAGATAAAAAGCGCCTTTGGATATGCCACAGTGCTTTGTAATCTCTTGTATTGATGTGGCTTCGTAGCCCTTTTCTGCAAATAGCTCAATTGCTGTATCCATAATTAATTGTCGCTTAGACATAATTTTCACCTCAACTTAGGTCTGTGTTGACATATGACCGTCCGGTCATTAGTATAAAAAATAGAGAAAAAATAGTCAAGAAAGGATAGGTGTGTAAGTGAGGTCAATAGTTAATTTCGTAGTGAAAAACAAGTTAGCAGTATGGCTACTAACGTTAATTGTTCTATTCTCTGGAATGTATTCATCTGTAAGAATGAAGATGGAGACGATACCGGACATTTCTATTCCTTATCTAATGGTTATGAGTGTTTATCCTGGAGCAACTGCTGAACAGGTAATGGAGGATGTTACGATTCCGCTAGAGAAAACCCTTGAAAATCTAAGCGGTGTGAAGACCGTCATGTCCAGCTCATATTCCAGTGTAGCAAGTATTCAGGTTGAATATGATTATGGAACAGATATGGATGAAGCGAAGCGTGAGATGAAATCCGCGCTAGATGATATTAAGCTGCCAGATAATGCACAGGCACCTTCAGTATCGGCTATTAGCATGAATATGATGCCGATCCTTGCGCTCAGTGTGAGCAGTACCTCTGGTGATATCGTTGATTTAACGAGCACAGTAGAAGAGGTTCTTCTACCGAAGCTGCAAAAAATTGAAGGGGTTGCTTCTGCTTCAATTACGGGTCAGCATATTGAAGAGGTTGAGCTGACGTACGATGAAGAGAAGATGGCGAGCCTTGGGGTAACAAAAGAAACGATTGCGAACCTAATTAAAGCAAGTGACTTATATACATCTCTCGGTTTGTTCGAGTTTACGGAAGCTGAACAGGCTATCGCAGTAGATGGTAAGTTTATGTCCATAGAAGAGCTTGGCGATATGCTAATACCAGTAACGCCGACGGCTGACTATCCTTCTCCTGTTGCGAAGCTAAGTGATCTTGCATCGATTGAGCTTGTTGGTAAGGTTCAATCCATCTCTCGCACAAATGGTGAAGATGCCATTGCGATTCAGGTTATTAAAGCACAGGATGCTAACACAGTAACGGTTGCGAATGCAGTTAAAGATCTAATGGCAGAAGAGCAGGAGCGTTTTCCTGAGCTTGTTGTAGAGACTTCGTTAGACCAAGGTGAGCCGATTGAAGAAGCGGTGCTTACGATGGTTGAAAAAGCGCTGTTCGGTGGACTTATAGCTGTCATTATTATTCTACTATTCCTACGCGACTTTAAATCTACAATTATTTCGATTGTATCCATTCCAGTGTCCGTATTTATGGCTTTGATGATTCTACACTGGCTTGATATAACGCTTAATATTATGACATTAGGTGCGATTACTGTTGCGATTGGACGTGTAATTGATGACTCGATTGTCGTCGTCGAAAACATCTATCGAAGATTGCATCTGAAGGAAGAGAAGCTGAATGGTCGTGCACTAGTACGTGAAGCGACGATTGAGATGTTCAAGCCAATTCTATCGTCTACACTTGTAACGGTTGCCGTATTTGCACCGCTTGTATTTGTTGGCGGCATGGTTGGTGAGATTTTCGTACCGTTCGCGTTGACGATGAGCTTTGCCTTGATTGCATCGCTAATTGTTGCCATTACGATCGTTCCTGCTATGTCTCATTTCTTGTTCAAGAAAAAGCTTTATGCAGCCAAATCAGAATCCAAGCATAAAGAAGTTGGAGCACTTGCGAAAAAATATCGTGGTGCACTTCAATGGACATTGAACCATAAAATTATTACCGTCATTATCTCGCTTGTCCTATTAGTGGGAAGCTGTATCATTCCGATCTCTGGTCTAGTTGGACTGAGCTTCCTTGGAAGTGACGAGGAGAAGGTCATGTATCTTACTTACGCACCTAAAGCTGGTGAGCTTAGAGAAGATACAATTAAGCATGTTTCTGAAGTAGAGCAAAAGCTGCTTGAGCGTGAAGATGTCGATATCGTTCAGCTATCCATTTCCTCAGCGGAAAGTGCAGATATGCAGACGATGATGATGGGCGGCGCCGGCGGTTCACTTATGTATGTTATCTTCGATCCAGATATGAAGAACTTCCCAGAGGTTCGTGAGGAGATCGAGCAGTACGTTGAAGAGATTGGACACCCGGGACGCTGGTCAAGCCAGAACTTCTCGATGTCAGCACTATCCAGCAACGAGCTTAGCTATACGCTATACAGCGAAAGCCTCGATGATCTAGAGCAGTCAGTCCTAATGGTCGAAGAGGTTATGAAAGGCAATGAGCAATTGAAGGATGTATCCTCTACTCGTGAAGAGAGCTATGAGGCATTTACATTCCATGTTGATCAAGCAACGCTGCTGCAGCATGGTCTGACGACAGCGCAAATCGTTATGATGCTATACCCAGATACTTCTAAGGAAGTATTGACTACAGTTGAAAGTGACGGTAACAAAGTAGAGGTTATCGTTCAGAAAGAAGTAGTAACGCCTGAATCTGTAGAGGATATGCTTAAGCTTCCTGTACAATCAGTAACAGGTGCACAGCTTACACTAGGCGATCTTGTGGAAGTTGAAGAAGGCTATGCGCTGAATACACTTGCACGCAGCAAAGGTCAATTCTATGCTAGCGTATCAGGTACAATCCTAGGCGATGATGTATCCAAAGCATCGAGCGAGGTGGATAAAGAGGTTAACGAGCTTGAATTCCCTAAAGGTGTTGAGCTTGGTAACAGCGGTGCAATGGCGGATATTATTGAAACCTTCACTCAGCTAGCTGTAGCAATGCTGGCAGCGATTGCGATTGTATACTTTATTCTCGTCGTTACATTCGGAGAAGGACTTGCTCCATTCGTTATCCTATTATCTCTTCCGTTTACAGTTATCGGTGTATTCGTTGGTCTGTACATTGCTAATGAAACGATCTCTGTATCGGTCATGATGGGACTTCTGATGCTGATCGGTATTGTCGTAACAAACGCTATCGTGTATGTTGACCGCATCATTCATATGGAACGCGATGGTATGACATTGCGTGAAGCGATTCTTGAAGCTGGTGCGACGCGTCTTCGTCCGATTCTAATGACAGCGATCGCGACAATCGGTGCTATGATTCCGCTTGTATTCGGTGGTGCAGGTGGCGGCTTGATCTCTAAAGGTCTTGCGATTACTGTAATCGGCGGACTTACGAGCTCTACGCTGTTAACATTAGTTATTGTACCGGTGATGTATGAAATTCTATCGAAAATGCTTAAGAAAAA
Source organism: Paenibacillus sp. FSL W7-1287 (assembly GCF_038004245.1). Taxonomy (NCBI): domain Bacteria; kingdom Bacillati; phylum Bacillota; class Bacilli; order Caryophanales; family Paenibacillaceae; genus Paenibacillus; species Paenibacillus sp. FSL W7-1287. The sequence goes on from NZ_JBBORD010000001.1 coordinate 842,463, forward strand.
TCGTCGTGAAGTTTTAGACAACTAGGCGATTAGATAAAGCGATCATTCTACTGTAAAGAAGAGTACGATGATACAGCACTACAAAAAAGATGTTGCCCCCGAGGCAACATCTTTTTTTGTGCGCATAGCATGGCGCTAACCATAATTAGCCTACTTTAATATTTTTCGAACGAGCTTTACTCGCGAGTTGTAAGGAGGGTGGAGCAAGCCGGTTTCAAGCTTTGTTGAACGATGCAGAATCGACTTCGGATGAGTGAAGCATTCATAGCTCGCTTTACCGTGATATGCACCACTGCCTGAAGGGCCGACACCGCCAAAAGGCAAATGTGTATTGCCAACATGGGCTACGACGTCATTGATACAGCCGCCTCCAAATGGCAGCTCCTGTAGAAACGTTTGTGTTTCTTTTTCGTTTGTCGAGAATAAGTAACCAGCTAATGGCTTAGGCAGCCTACGAATTTCTCTGATTAGATGATCCAAAGAGCTATACTTTAGTACGGGTAATAGAGGGCCAAATATCTCATCCTCCATTACTACACTATTCCACGTTACATGTTCAATAATCGTTGGCTCAATATATAGGTCTTGGCGATCTATGCTTCCTCCCAGTGTTATATTGCTTTCTTCAGCGATTAAAATATGGTGCAGCCGGTCGAATTGACGCTCGTTTATGATGCGACCATAGTCTGTGCTTTGCTGTGGATCATGCCCGTAAAAGTCTTTTATTGTTTTTTTCAGCAGCTCTACAAATGTTGGATATATACTTTCGTGTACGATAGCGTAATCAGGTGCCACGCACGTTTGTCCTGTATTGCTGAATTTACCCCAAGCGATACGCTTGGCTGCGACTTCTAAGTCGGCTGTCTCACTAACAATGGTAGGGCTCTTTCCACCCAGCTCCAGCACATAAGGGGTCAATCGCTCAGCCGCAGCTTTTGCTACAACCTTACCTACCGCAACGCTGCCAGTAAAGAAGATAAAGTCGAAGGGGGCATGAATAAGTGCCGTCACCATCTCCTTCTCTCCTTCTACAACACTCACGTAATTAGGCTCAAATGCTTCCTCCAATATTAGCTTAATGATTTGTGTCGTATGGACGCTTGCTTCAGAAGGCTTTATAACGGCTGTATTGCCTCCGGCAATTGCACCGATTAAAGGCTCCATCACAAGCTGGAATGGATAGTTAAACGGAGCGATAATTAGCACCACACCGTATGGCTCTCGCACAATAAAGCTTTTGGCAGGCTGGAAATGCAGAGGTGTCTTTACTGACTTAGGCTTTACCCAGCGCTCGATATTTTTAATGATAAAGCTAATACTGTCGTACACGATTCCGAGTTCTGTTGTATAGGCTTCAAATTCACCTTTACCTAAATCAAGCCTTAGCGCCTCCAGCACTTGCTTTTCATATTTTTTTATCGTTTGCTTTAGCTTTACAAGCTGCTCTTTACGAAAATGAACATCCTTTGTAGAGGATTGGTCGTAATAATTTCGCTGCTGTGTAATGATCGCATCTACTTGCTGCGTCAAAGTCGTCATGCCGGATCACTCCTTCCATGCTATAGGCACTGCTATATTCGTCATCTATATGCTGATACTAATATAACAAATTGTAACGACTTTCAGTAACTAAAGCTTGTAACAGCTAAATGTGTTCTGTGCGTGAAGCCATAATGAAAAAGGAGTTGTTCAATGCCAGCTAAACGGACATTCTGAACAACCCCTTCGGTATGCATTTGTATGGTGTAACAGAGAAGATGAAGTACTACAACTAAGCTTCGTAGCATTTTATAAATCAGGCGGTGCAAGCCTATCAAACAGAGGCAAGTTTCTTGCAATGCCATAGCCGAGAGCGAGAATCACCATTGCAATTAGCACAGCATTGGATGTGCGATGAAGCTTTTTGCGCTGCAGCAGCCAGTAGCATAGATATAACGGGACGAGCGCATAAACTAAGCTGTTATAGCGAAAGGCTGCCTCAAGGTCAAGCTTTAACAGAGCGGTAAGCGAGCGGGTCATTCCACAGCCTGGGCAATATAAACCAGTCACGGCATGAATCGGGCAAGGAATGCTTAATCCAGTGAGCGGAATCCACACCTTCAGATAGACCACGGTACCGATAGCAAAGAAAGAACCCCAAACAAGCTTAGGATTCTTTCTAAAAGGCTTAGACCATTTTATTAACATCGTTTTGTACAAGTGCATAGGTTACGATACCAAACCCGAACAGTCCCAGCACAAGATATATTACAGAATTGTCGCTATACATCATGCCACGTTGACGCTGAGCTTCAGCTACATGCTTGCCAATCTGGTAAGCCCACACTAATGACCAAATTCCACAAGTAACGATAGAAAGCAAGAAATGCTTTAACCCAGTAAAATCAGGGTCTCCACTCAATCTACCCACTTCGTTCGTTAATACAATGAACCAGTAAATTCCATAAATACCGCAAGTGATTAATGTAAGAATAATACTTAAAGCGATATTACGTTGTGTAATCATCATCATTCTCCTTATGACAGATACTATAAAACCTGCCTATTAGTATAGGAGATATGTGATGGGATTGACAATACATTTTTAGGAAATTCCAACAATTAGTTAATAAAATCGATGCGTAATTGATCTGCGACCGAACGAATATATTGCGCAGCCTCTGTATATTGTTCATTAGTAGACAGATGCTCAATCATGACAGGGATGTCTCGCTGCAGCTTATTAAGCTGTGTAAGCAGCACATCATAGCGTAGATTGCCTCGTCCAGGAATTACCTCATCAAGATGGAGGGTTAGCTTTGGTTGTAGCAGAATATCTTTGGCGTGCACATTGACGATATGAGGCCCTAGCTTTTCGATAAAATCAATAATAAGTGCATCCGTATGATAGTAGGTTTCTGGACTATTCACAATATTAACTGGATCAAAATGTACACCGAATTGTGGTCGATCAATCGCCTTTAACAGCGCTGCATAGCTGTCAGCACTGTTTGGGTATACCCAAGGCATCATCTCTAATGCGAAGGTTGTCCGCGTCGGATTTACTTGGTCAATGATCGCTCGTACGGTATCAACAATAAGATTGAATGTATCATCGGTAAGATTAAGCTCATGCGGTCCATCCCATACGGTGCCTCTAGAGCCGGCGATATTAACACAGACACGTGCACCGATGTCATCGGCTAGCTGCAGACGTTCTGCGCAATAGTTAATGGCTTGCTTAGCAATAGTCTCATCGATGCTAATCGGGTTGCTCCAAGCACCGACCTCCGCAATAACGATGTTATGTTGTTCAGCGGCATCGAGATAGGCCTTCATAAGGTCGCGATCCTTCCCGTCAAATGGGCAGGTCGCCGCCCGAAAGCCAGCTTGATGCATCGCTTTTGCCCAAGTTTCAGGTTGTTGATTTTCAATAAAAACTTGACCACCTAATCGTAGCATATATATCCCTCCAAATTGATCATTTTTCTAGCAGTAGCGTACCATGAACGCGCGTTAATGTAAATATTGACGCTGTTTACAGCCGTTTCTCCTTGTGAACCGGTTGACAGTGTATCATAGCAGGACTATGATAGAGGTATAAACACGTGTTTATTTAAAGGTAGGGTTATGATTTGTCTAAAAATGAAATTAATAGTACGGAAGTTGCGAGGTTAGCAGGTGTATCAAGGAGTACGGTTAGTCGGGTCATTAATAATTATTCAAATGTACCACAAAAAACAAAAGAGAAAGTGATGAAAGCTATTAAAGAGCTCAATTACTTTCCTAATGCTTCAGCGCAAATGCTGGCCGGCAAAAAATCCCGTACGATTGGTCTGTTCATGGTAAGCTCAGGGGAAATCTCTGTCGATGTGCTAACGAATATGATGATCGTGAGCGTGATAGAAAGTGCATCAGATCTTAATTATTATGTGCTCACCTTTATTATTCGTAATACCGAGGATGAAGCCAGCATTAATCATGTAAGGGAAGCATTCTATCAGCGGCGGATCGATGCGGGCATATTTATTGGAACAAAGCATAAAGAGCCATTTGTTGAGGAGCTCATAGCAGAAGGCTTTGTCGTTGGTGTGTTTGATCAGGAGCATCCAGACGTTGCTGTACCTAATCGCATCGTTGCCAATTTCAACAATGATTCTGGTATGAAGCAGGCAATTGCTTATTTACTTGGCCTTGGTCATCGGCATATCGGTCTCATTAATGGTGATCGAAGCCGATTGTCAGGCCTTAAAAAGCACGAGGGCTTCCATCATGCCATGAAGCAGCAAGGGCTCGACATTCATCCGGGCTGGGTGCTGGATGGAGATTTTACAGAGCAGGCAGGCTATGATGCGATGTCGAAGCTGCTTGGAAGCGATGAGCCACTCCCTACTGCACTTGTAGCAGCCAATGATAGTGTTGCTTTTGGTGCGATACGGGCGATGCGAGAGCAAGGGCTCAAGGTTCCTGAGCATATGTCGATTATCGGCTTTGACGATCATGTGCTAAGTGAGAAGCAAGATCCGCCACTCACAACCGTGCGCGTTGATTTTAAGCAGCTATTCAAGGAACTGATGCAGGTCGTTGTTAAGCAAGTTGAGGAGCCAGCAGATACGATTCGTGAGATCAAGTATGACTGCACGCTAATTATCCGGGAATCCTGCAGGCGTTTGGATTAAAGGTAAGCTAGAGGCAAGGCTGTACAGGGCAATTCACCATTTCATATTGGAGGGATTATGATGTCAGGTCTAATTGAAACGAATGTCGTTACGCAAATTGGTATTCTTGTTCATGATATTGAAAAGGTTAGTGAAGCATACGCCACTTTTTTTGGAGTAGAAAAGCCAAATATTTTTTGGACAGATCCAATGGAGCAGGCGCAGACTGAATTCGAGGGTAAGCCTAGTCCTGCTCGTGCAAAGCTAGCCTTTTTTGATATGGGTTCACTTCAAATTGAATTAATTGAGCCAGATCACCACGAAAGCACTTGGCGAAACTATTTGAATGAGCATGGCGAAGGTCCACATCATATCGCATTTGGAATTAAAGGGATGAAGGATAAAGTTGAGCTGCTTGCGAAGTCAGGCTTCCCTTTGCAGCAAAAAGGTGAATATACGGGCGGCAGATATGCTTATATCGATACATTTCCTCAATTAAAGGTACTCATTGAGCTGTTGGAAAACGATTAAACGGAAGTGATTGAAGGGGTGATACGGTGAACGTATTGATTACAGGAGCCAATCGCGGGTTAGGCTATGAGCTCGCAGCAGAATCTATAAGCCGCGGCCATCATGTCGTTGCGTTAGTCCGTAACGAAGCAGCTAGCGAGCGGCTAAGTGCTTCGTTGCAAGCGGGGGGCTTGAATGAACAGCAGATAACGATTATGCTAGCCGATGTTCGCGATGAAGCGGCTATTGAGAAGGCAGCAGAGCAGTTGAAGCAAGAAGGGATGAGACTGAACTGCATCATTAACAGTGCGGCAGTGCTCGTAGGACGGCAGACTGCGATTGAAGACTTGGATATGGACGATATGCAGCTAAGCTTTGATGTTAATTTATTTGGACCGATTCGGGTCGTTAAGCATATGCTTGAGCTGCTTGACGCGAAGGATGGCACAATCCTTAACATCTCCTCAGAAGCTGGGAGTATCCATAACGCATACGCAGGAGATTATCCATATTCATTATCCAAATGCGCATTAAACCTGCTAAGTGAGCAGCTGAATCGCATGCTTTCCGCTAAAGGTATAGATGTTTGGAGTATTCATCCTGGTTGGATGCGAACAGACATGGGAGGCTCAGCTGCCCCGTTGTCCCCACAGCAAAGTGCGGTGAGCATTATCGATATTATGGAGAGAAAAGTAACAGTCGACTCGAGCTTTAGCTTTATTGATTACCGTGGAGCGGCTATGGACATATAAAATGAATCGGGCATCGCTTTTGCTTACAAAAGCGATGCTTTTTTTGTCTGTTATCGTAATCTGACGATGAATATGCAGAGTGTCAAAATTTTTTTTTCATATTTTCAAAAGTAATCGCTTACAGCGTCGTTTTTTGACTATAATTGCCTGATTACCATTTGTAATTCTAGTCCAAAATGGATATGATAAATAGGTATAGTTAATGGGATCGTAATGAATTAACTAATGATCTTCGTTTATGCCTCTTATGCTGCCTCTATGGTGGATGGAAGTGTAAGGAAGTCGATAACACGAAAAGTTTTAGGAGGAATTATAATGGCATTAGTTTCAATGAAAGACATGTTAAACAAAGCGCTTAAAGAAGGCTATGCTGTCGGTCAGTTCAACATTAACAACTTGGAGTGGACTCAAGCTATTCTAGCTGCTGCACAAGAAGAAAACTCCCCAGTTATTCTAGGTGTTTCTGAAGGTGCTTCTCGTCACATGGGCGGATTTAAAGTTGTAACAGCTATGGTTGCTGCACTTATTGAAGAAATGAACATTACTGTTCCTGTTGCTACTCACCTTGACCATGGCTCCAGCTTTGAAAAATGTAAAGCTGCGATCGATGCTGGTTTTACATCTGTTATGATCGATGCTTCCCATCATCCGTTCGAAGAAAACGTTGAAACAACTAAAAAAGTTGTTGAATATGCACATAGCAAAGGTGTTTCTGTAGAAGCTGAGCTAGGAACTGTAGGCGGCCAAGAAGACGATGTTATCGCAGATGGCGTTATCTATGCTGACCCTCAAGAGTGTCTTGAGCTTGTAAAACGTACAGGTATCGACACATTGGCTCCAGCTCTAGGTTCTGTACATGGTCCTTACAAAGGCGAGCCTAACCTTGGCTTTGACGAGATGGAGGAAATCTGTAAGCTTACAAATATGCCTCTAGTTCTTCATGGTGGTACAGGTATCCCTACAGAGCATATCCAAAAAGCGATTGCTCGTGGTACATCTAAAATTAACGTGAACACAGAAAACCAAATGGCGTTCACTGCAAAAGTTCGCGAAGTTCTTGCTAACGATAGTGAAGCTTACGATCCTCGTAAATATATTGTTCCTGGTCGTGATGCGATTAAAGCTACTGTTATCGGCAAAATCCGTGAATTCGGTTCTTCTAACAAAGCTTAATAAGCTCCATGGGTTGTACAAGCTGTATAGTCGTTGGCTATGCAGCTTTTTTATTCCTGAAAGGCCGTTTAGATCGATAGTGCATAAATCAATTTTGGCTATCGTATAATGAAATAATGCTCGTCTGAGTATACTATGACGTATGCATATGTAATGAATAGACAGCAGAACGTTAGCGGTGCAATAGTGAAGTCAAATGACTGCAGACTGCAATATGGAGTCGTCAACAGCTTTGCACGACAGCTGTAATAAAGGAGTGTGCGTGATGAATAAGGAACAAGTTATACTAACGCAAGAGGGCTATGATAAGCTAGTTCAAGAGGTCGAGGAGTTAAAGGGGCCGAAACGCCGCGATATTGCAGAGCGTCTGAAGCTAGCGATTAGCTACGGCGATCTAAGAGAAAACAGTGAATACCATGCAGCTAAAGATGATCAGGCACATATGGAAACGAGAATTAAACAGCTTGAAGGTATGCTGCGCAGGGCGAAAATTGTGAAATCAGAGCAGGCTACGGACGTAACCATTGGTGCAACTGTAGTATTATATGATGAAGAATTCGATGAGAATGTGGAATACACCATTGTCGGACAAGCCGAAGCTGATGTTGCGAACAATAAAATTTCCTTCGAAAGCCCGCTGGGCAAAAGTCTAATCGGCAAGAAGGTCAATGATGTTATACAAGTAGAAGCTCCTGTTGGTATAATTACTTATAAATTGTTGGAAATAAAATAACGTATGTCGCGTACATAATCATTTTCTATTCGTTCTCAAGCAGGACGAGAAGAAAATGATTTTTTTGTTTTGTCCTTGACGCCAACTAAAAAGCCCTTCAGCATATCGGAGTAAGCAGAGCTTACTTATCCGATGTCTGAAAGGCTTATTGGTGATAGGTGCTTTGTGGTTAGTGTAGCTTTGACGTGAGCGTACGCAACGCTTTTGTCAGCTTAATAGGCAGCTGTTTCTTCCCAGTACTACTGCCTTGATTCAATGTATTACGAGCAATCGCAGCAATAATAAGCAAGGTACCAACGATTTCAAATGCATTGATGCTATACCCCTGAATCGCGATAATAACAAAGGTTGTAATTGGGACAAAGTTAATGAACAGAAGGCCATGAGTAGATGAGAGCATCTGCAAGCCCTTATTCCAGCTAAGCAGCGCGACTAGCCCTGGAAGCAAGCTCATAAATGCCATTTCATATTTAATCGTAAATAGTGTCTCCATAGTAGGCACCTGTAGCCATCCAGCCATCGTTCCTGTTGTAACGATGAGCAATGCAGCGGCGTTTCCGATCAAGCAGGTTAACGTTGAATAACGAAGAATGGACCATTCCTTAAAGCGGGAGCCGCCTAACGAATAGACAACCCATCCCGTTACTCCAATGAGCATGAATAATAGCGGCATAAGCTGAGAACTGTTCATTGCGAAAAAGCTTAGATCACCACGAGTGATGACGAGAACGGCTCCTATAAATGCGATGAGTACATTACGCAGTGTAGCAGCTCCTGGTTTTTTACGAGTGGTTACCCAGATTAGAATAATAGAGATCATCGGCATAAGCACTTCCATGATGGAGGCGATAATCGTACCAGCTTTCCCCATTTGCTGCTGTCCAAAAAAGATAAACATATTATAAACGACGAATGCCATCGAACCATAAAACAGTAATGACAATCCTTTACCTTCAAGGCGAAATGCCTGCTTGCCTTCCTTAATGAACAATATGACAGATAATATAATACCTACAATAAGATAACGAATAAATGAGAAGTAGAACGGATCAATATGCATTAATGCAACATGCGCGACAGGGAACATCGCTCCCCAGGACATACTAGCAACTAAACATAGAAACGCTCCAATCAAAACTTTCTTATTCACTGACTCTCCACCCTATCGATTTATATTTTTATCGTATGTAGCTCTCTTACATGATCATATTACGTTATAATAAACATGTAAAATGATTGAAAATCAATTTATCCATCACTAAAAGTGATATAATGATAAAACACATTGACAAATTCAACGGACAGAGGTGAATAGGATGGAGCTAAATGATCTTGTAATTTTTCAAAAGGTAGCGGAATGTGGCAGCATCAGTAAGGCAGCAGTGGAGCTTAATTATGTACAGTCCAACGTTACTGCACGGATAAAACGCTTGGAGAAGGAGCTGCATACACCGTTGTTCAGCAGGCATAAACGAGGTGTAGTACTCAATTCAGAGGGCGAGCGATTATTGGAGTATGCGAAGGAAATTACATCAAAGGTTGAGGAGCTAAAGCAAAGCTTTCAGGATCATGCAGATGTATCAGGGATGCTGAAAATTGGGATAGTAGAGACGGTTAATGCATTGCCGGGCATATTATCCTCCTTTAATGATGCTTATCCGAATGTAGAGGTTTCACTTATGGCGGGCGTGACCGATCAGCTCATACAGGATGTACTAGATATGAAGCTGGATGGGGCCTTTGTTACGGGACCGATTCGCCACCCGAATGTTGAGCAGCTTCCGGTCGTAGAGGAAAACCTTGTGCTCGTCTCTAAGCGTGACAGCTTTACGATGGATCAGCTTACGACGACTCCTTTCTTGCTCTATCATAAAGGCTGCGGGTATCGTGGCCGACTTGAGAGCTGGATGAAGGTGGAGGGGATTATTCCACGAAAAATAATGGAGTTTGGTACGTTTGGAACGATTATCGGCAGCGTATCTGCGGGGATTGGCGTAACCGTCATCCCAAAATCGTCCGTGACCAATCTCATCTCGCAGGAAATTGTCGATGAGCATCAGCTGCCTGAGCCTTATTGCAACATAACGACAATCTTTATATGGCGCAAGGATGCTTACATTACGCGTACTCTTGCCCACTTTATTGAAGAAATTAAGCTGCATGCAGAGCAATTAGCTGAAAACTCGCCACAGGATGATGCTTAACTTTAATAGTAAACGCACGTCTACAAAGAAATAGTTATTGTAAAGTATGCTTATTTGTCCTTATAATTAGGTAATGCATTACTACGGTAAAGCGATTAGACAGCATAAGATAAGGAGTGTAGAGATGAAAGTTGCTATTATCGGCAGTAGTGGCGGTAATTTATTTAATCTAGGCGGACGACAGCCAGACAAGCTATTAGGTGAAATTATAGCGCAGTGTAGCAGTGCGCAGCTGGACATCACAGCTATTCAGTTTATTGCAGCTGAAGAATCGATGGATGTTGCCAAAGATAAAACAGGTGCTTCCTTATATAGCTGGAATCCTGTGCAGCAGGTAGTCGTTCAAGGAGAGACCTTGACTCTTGCGGATATTAATCAGCTTGCGAAGCGGGAAGATGAGCAGCTGGCTACTAGAATAGAGCAGGGTGAGGTAGATGGCATCATCGTAATGAGTGGTGATCCTACAGGGGTGAATGCCGCCTCAATTGCCGCAGCTGCAGCTAAAGGAATTCCGATTGTAGGGACTGGCGGGACATCGATGGCACAGATCAGCTCCAAGGGAGCCAATGTCATTGCGACTTCCGGTACGACTGGGACGACAAATCGCACACGTGCAGTGTCCTTTGTTACCGCGCTATGCAAGCATTGGAAGATTAAGTATATGCCTGTTATAGGCACGCAGTCTGCAGCGGAGGCTAATGCGGCAGGCTCAATAAGTATATGGCGAAGAATTAACTTTAAAGGCATTATGCAGGCATCATTGCCAGGTTTTATTGCGATGGCCATTGTACTGGCGCTTGGTAAAATTCCTGCATTAGCATCGCTTTCAAGCGTATTTGATATTATAGTTGGTGCATTGCCCGTGCTCATTGCAGTAGTCGCTGCAAAGCAAGTGGCGGAGCTAGATGAAGTATCCATCGTAGCGGGCGTAATCGCAGGTGTGCTGTCCACGGATGGCGGTATTATTGGCGGCATGATCGGCGGAATATTGGCTGGTATACTCGTGCATTATTTATTCATTCTATGTGTTCAATGGCGCTTTCCAATGACAACCGTTAATATTGTAGCTGGCGGGTTGGCTGGTCTTGTTGCGGGCTTGTTAATGTATTTTCTCGTGTCGCCGATTGCCCTTCAGCTAGGCGAGTGGGTAAAACAGCTGATTAGTGCAATGATTGACTTCAATCCGATACTTGCGGGAATTATTGGTGGCTTGCTCATCTGGCCTGCGATTATTGCTGGGGTGTATCATGCGGCGATACTGCCGATTGTCCTTCTGGAGATGGAGCATACAGGGAACAGCTTCCTTGGTGCAGTGGATATGGTTGGACTCGTTATGGTGTCAGCGGGCATTACACTTGCAAACATTGTAGGGCCACGTGATAAAGGCGAGGCAGCTGTTGCAACACCAGGATTTTTAATCAATATGGGCTTTGGAACCTTTGTAGAAGCGGCATATCCGTTTATGTTCTCCAATAAGCTTGTATTCGCCGGGGCGATTATCGCATCGGGCATCGGAGGCGGACTTGTCGGATTGTTCGCTGTGCGTGGAACAGCCTACGTACCATCGTTCGCTGCACCTTATCTAAGTGATAATCCAATAGGATTTGTAGTTGCAATGCTTGCTTCCCTACTGGTGGCGTTCTCGATAACGCTTGTAGCGAACAAAACAATAAAAGCAAAAGTGTAGTTAATATTTAATTGCGCGACATTTGTTAATGAGCCTTTCCATTACACGCTATAGTGAGTGGAGACGCAGAATATAAAAAAATGGAGCTAAGGCTACTGCCTAGCTCCATTTTTTATATACATAATGCATTAGATCGCTTATTAAGCAGCTTGATCGTGTAAAGTGATCTCTCCTTCTACAAAAGCTACCATCTGCTCATTCGGTAATAGATCGATTATTGTTTGTATGTTTTCTTCAGTAAGTTCGTTAAGCATTACGACGACTTGATTGGCCTCGATATCAATATAGGACGCAGCAATAGAGGCTTCGCTCCTTATCCTTTGTTGAGCCTGATTTAGCTGTTTTATTGAATACTGAACAGGCCTTAATAAGATGTTGTCATACTTGCTTAACTCAGAAAGCTCGTTACTTAGCTTCTGCTGTTCTCCTACCGTATGAACAACGATATAATTCCCTTCTAATGTGACACCACCATAAGCGTCATCATATTGCTCTAAAAGATGATTTACCGATATTAAAGACTGATCTAATGATTCAGGAATGGTGTAGAGTATTTCTTTCTCTGTTGTAGGAGCGTTCATGCTATGTTTATATTCTAATGGTTGGTAACTAATGAATTGCTCTGTTGAGGAACTAACATATATAAGATGAGCGCTAATAATACAGCATGCTAAAAGAAATAATATTACTTTTTTTCTCATTACTTTACCTCCATTTAACAGCTCAAAGCTGATCGCTACAAACCAACTATACGGTATTAAGCGCAGTATATACTGTCTGACGTTGAATACTATAAAATGTTGCATGCACTTACTACAATAAAAAGTAAAGTAACTTGAAGAAGAAAAGAAAACAGGTCATAATAAACGTAGAGCTTTCACAAAAAATGGGCAGGCTAATTAAAGGAATCTTTCAATGCCAGCGAGCGAAAAGTTAGGAGTGATCTTATGGAACTTGGAATATCAACGTTTGTCGAGACGAACCCGGATCCGCAAACTGGAGAGCTTATCTCCCATGCTGAGCGCATTCGTCAAGTAGTAGAGGAAATTGTCCTTGCCGATCAGGTTGGACTTGATGTGTATGGCGTTGGAGAGCATCATCGCAGCGATTATGCAGCTTCCAGCCCGGCTACGATACTGGCAGCAGCAGCTGCAAGGACTAAAAATATACGTTTAACGAGTGCTGTCACTGTGCTTTCTAGTGATGATCCTGTTCGTGTCTATCAGCAGTTTGCAACGGTTGATGCGATCTCGAATGGACGCGCAGAAATTATGGCTGGAAGAGGCTCCTTTATTGAGTCATTCCCGCTGTTCGGATATGATTTATCGGATTATGATGAGCTGTTTGATGAGAAGCTAGAGCTGCTGCTAAAGCTTACGAAGGATGAGATTGTACATTGGGAGGGTAACCACCGACCAAGCATTAAAGGTCGTGGCGTCTATCCGCGTCCTGTGCAGGACCCGCTACCTGTCTGGATTGGCAGTGGCGGTAATCAACAATCCGTTGCACGTGCAGGCATACTCGGCTTGCCGCTAGTGCTTGCTATCATTGGTGGTAGTCCATATCATTTTGCACCGCTTGTGGAGCTGTACAAGCGTGCAGCTAAGCGCAGTGGTCACGATGCAGACAAGCTGCCTGTAGCCTCTCATTCTCACGGGTTTATAGCTGATACGACGGAGCTTGCAGCAGAGCAGTTCTATCCATCTACTGCAGCGGTTATGAATCAGCTCGGTAAGGAACGCGGCTGGAGTCCATATAACCGTCAAACCTATGATTATATGCGTGGAGTCGAGGGCGCTCTATACGTTGGTGATCCTGAATATGTCGCGCAAAAGATTATAAATTTACGTAAGCATGTAGGCATCACACGCTTTATGCTGCATATGCCGCTCGGCACCATGCCACATGATCAAGTGATGCATGGTATTGAGCTGTATGGCAAGGTTGTCGCTCCTATCGTTCGTGAGGAAGTTGCAAAGTGGGAGAAGGAACAAGGAATCTCCAATCAATAGCTACAATAGAACATAAATAGAAAACAAGAGATTTTACCATGGCTTTCATTAGAAACTCACAGTAAAATCTCTTTTCTATTACGGTAATCGTTAACGCTGCAATTTTAGCTCCCTCATCATCCTCCATTCACATAATGCTCACTTCCTTAACCATATGCCAAAACGGTTGATTACCTAGCATTTTTTCATTTACCTTACGATAGCCTTTTTTTTCATAGATCTGATAAGCGTGTTCCTTATCTTGATCGACTAATAAGCCGACTTTGGATTTCCCTAGCAAAGCGGCATCCAGCTCGGCCTGTTTCATAAGCTTAGAGGCGATTCCTTTTCCTTGGAAGCTTGGATGCACGGCAAGTGCGTCGATATAATATTCATCGAGCTCAGCTTCGATAGGATGATTGACGGTTTTTTTCAATTCACTCGAGCGCTGACGTTCAATCGGTGCATAGCGTGCAGCAGCTTCTTCACCGACGTAGCAAAGAATCATTCCTTGAATTTGATCAGCTTGCTCATATACGACAATCAATTCCTTACTAAATCGATTTCCAGGCTGTAAATAATATTGCAATAATATTGGAGCAGCCTTTTGAGGGCTAGAGAAGCCGGTATATAGTTCAGTTAGTTCACTGCCGATTGCAAGTATAATTAGCTCCACAACGGCATGCGCATCATTAGCTGTAGCAGATCGTAGCATGGTGTAATCTCCTTTGATGTCTAATGCTTGAAGAAAATTATATCATTATCACTATAACATGTAATGTTAACCGAGAAGAATCTCAAGCACTGAAAGGTGTTATTTGTACACTAATTGAATACTATAACCTTAAGACTGATTAGATAAGACATCGACTATTGCTGCAATAGTATTATTGCTAGCTAGACAAGGACAAGCTAAGCACTCTGTCATCATTGTGAATAAAGCAATCACTGAGATTGATGGGAGGAAGCAAATGAAACTAGGTCCGTTATGGAAGTCCCGTATGGAGCGGATGACCTTAAAAAATCGAATACTGTGGTTATTTGCTGTAGCAACAATAATCCCCTTTATGTGCATCAGTTATCTTTCCTATAATACGATTACCTCCATATTAGATACGAAGCTTCAATCGGGTATTCAGACTAATCTGAAGCAAGTTCGCCTATCATTCGAAAATCATATCCATAATCTAAATCATGTTTCCCAGCAGCTTGCTTATGAAGGAATCATAGGTGCGCAGCTGGAGCAATTTATGAATGAGAAACTTCCTTATAACCGCAGTTATTTAATTGACCAGATCAAATATCAATTAAACCTCATCACATTTACAAACCCCAATATCGGCTTGACCATGTATTATTTTCAAGATGATAACTTGATATTATTCGAAAACACTGGAGTTAAGGATACCTTCGATATAGATCAGCTCCCCGTTATTGCCAGCTATCATGACATAACCTACTACGGTCCTCATATTAGTAATGATCGATTTAATAATCAATATGTTATCTCTGCCCTACGCAAATTTGACATGCCGGAGCGTAATGATGCTTACGTATATATTGAGACAGGCTTCAAGCTGACACAAAGCATTCTTGAGCTCGAAGAGGTTAGTAAGTATACATACCATTTGATACTAGATAACGACGGAAGAATCGCGTATAGCGAGCGAAGTGATATCTTCCCAGAGAATAGCTTATTCTCCGGACTGCAAGCCTCATCCTCAGAATCAGGAGTAGCCAGCGAGCATTATTGGTATCGACAAGTGAGCAATCAGGGCTGGAGTGTCGTGTCGCTAATTGCAAAGGCTGATTATAACAAAGAAAAAAATCAGTGGCTAATGCAAATGCTTCTATTGCTGCTGTTATTTATTTTGGTTAGCTTAACGATCGGTTTGTTGCTTTGGCGGATGGTGTATCGTCCTCTTTCAAGATTTAATAAAGAAATCAAATGGATGGCTAACAGCAACTTTAATGCTGTTAAAACACAATCGAATATACCAGAATTTGAGATGCTCCTACATCAATTTCAGCATATGAAGGTTCAAATCGCACAGCTTTATTCAGAGATAGAAATGAAGGAAAAACGAAGAGCTAATTTAGAAATTGAGAAGCTGATGTATCAAATTAACCCTCACTTTTTAATGAATACGTTAGATACTGTCCACTGGCTAGCTGTTATTAACGGGCAAGAGGAGATCGATCGCCTCGTTACTTCACTCAATAAGCTGCTCTTCTACAATCTTCGAAAAGGAAACAGCACCGCTACGATACGTGAAGAGATAGATTCATTAAAGCAATATCTGACACTTCAACAAATTCGCTATAATTTTCAATTTGATGTGCGTATACAAGCAGATGACGCAATCCTTGATGTACCCGTTCCTCGTTTCATATTGCAGCCACTGGTTGAAAACGCGCTATATCATGGGCTCGACAATGACGGGAGGATTGAGGTAGAAGTAAGCAAAACAGATAAGGATGAGCTCGCAATCGAGATTAAGGATAACGGAAAAGGCATATCAGCGGATGAGCTTGAAGTCTTGATGCATCGTGAGCTGACTGAACAGCATCGCGTCGGTATGGGTATTGGAATGAACTATGTTAAGCGAATATTGGAATCGCATTATGGAGACAGTGCCAATCTAATCGTTTCAAGTGAGCTTGGAAAAGGGACTTGCATGATTATTCGAATACCATTTGAAAAGGGGAATTAGCCATTATGATTAATGTGCTCATTGTGGATGACGATAAGCTTGTGCGTAAAGGACTAATATCTGTTATGCCCTGGCATATGTTCGAGATGAAGGTTGTCGGCGAAGCGGCCAATGGAGAGAAGGCGCTTGAACTTTTAGATAATAGTCATGTGCATTTATTAATTACTGATTTGTCGATGCCTGTCATGTCAGGGATTGAGCTAATTAGAATTGCAAGAAGAAAGTATCCCCATTTAGCAATCGCTGTACTAACGATGCACCAGGATTTTGAGTCTATCCAGGAGGCGTTGCGGCTGGGCGCGATTGATTATATTGCAAAGGTTCAGCTGGAGAAGGAGCAGTTCGAGGAAGTGTTGGCTCGAATCTATGCACGGATCATTGATGAAAGAGTGAAGAAGCAAGAGATGCATAGTGCAGCTGACATTTATACGATTGATACTGCCTATGCATTGTTATCGCTTAAGGACAAGCCTGATATTAATAAGGAAGCTGGGGATGCTACACGGTTAGAATGGCGTATGACCCATAACGATCAAATTATGCTTTGGCCTGCAAAAGAAGATGTTTTCGAAGCTTGTGACGAAGAGCTGCCACGACTCCCGGCTGGCATCCATAGGCAGGAATGGAAGCTAGTCAAATTACAAGGTTTGAGAGGCATACTTCGATCTGAAGTAGAGCAATGGCTTAGACAGTATAGAGAAAAAATGCTGTTTTACGAATGTGATGGAAGTGAAGGTTATCTGATTGAGAAATCAATTGCAGAACTACAGATGGAAGATATGGAGCCACATCAAGCAGAGATAGAGAGGATGCGACAGGGGCTGCATTCGTTTCATTGGATACATGACGAGCTGTGTTTTCGTGGGCTGCAGCTCCAACTGAAGCAATTGCAGTTATCTGTACCGAAGCTCATGCAGCTGCTGTATGGCTTTACAGTGGACTGGAATCGGTTGTTTCGAGCGATTACGCAAGTGGACACCGCTTTACCTAGTGAATTTTTGTGCTGGAAGGAAGTGAGTGATTGGCTACTCTGCTTTAGAGAGCAAACCCTTAAGCAATTAGGCAAACTTGAAATCAATAGAGACGTGAGTGGAAGTATCATGTCGGCAATAAAAATTGTTCATGATGAATATGAATTGCCGTTATTTGCGATCGATGTAGCAAAAAGAGTCAATCTAAGCAGAAGTTATTTTAATGAGTGCTTCAAGAAAATTATTGGTTATTCCTTCAATGAGTATCTTCGAAAAGTACGAATCGATAAGGCGAGAGATTATTTGACGCAAACGATGAAGCCTATCGTTTGGATTGCAGAGCATACGGGATATGCTGATGAGAAATATTTTAGTAGAGTTTTCCGTGAGCAGACAGGTATGCTCCCTAGCGAATATCGTCAGCATCATAGGAGAAGGTAGACATATGAACGTAGCCAGTAAGAGAAGTGACTGCTCATTATAATTTCCGTTCATATCTCACACGAGATCACCATCGGTGATCTATCCTTTCATGACTTGGAAGCGTGATATATTTATGGTGCTCGCCCATATTGATATGAATTGAAGGGGGAACTGGTATGGCTAAAAGGTTCATGTTAGTATCATTAGTTTTTATTTTATTGTTAAGTGCTTGCAGCAGTGGAGGAAACAATACTGAGAACGCAACTAGACATACTGATAATGGCAATAGCAGCACCAATGTTAGCGGTGAAAAAGAAGCAACGGAAGATGAAAGTAAGGAAAAAGCGGATCCATTTGGGAAATATGCTGAGACGATTACACTTAACTATGGAAAAGAAGTAGACCCTACAGATAAAAGCTTGCCTGAAGGAGACACCCCAGAAAACAACCAGTATTCACGTTATATTAAGGAAGTACTGAACATCGATACAAAGGTAACGTGGCAAGCGGCAAGCGGCACGAACTATGACCAAAAAGTAAATCTAGCTATCTCTAGTAATGACTTGCCGGATGCGTTGATCGTCAAGGATTCACAGCTTAGAGCGATGGTAAAAGCGGGTCAATTAGCAGATTTAACGGAAGCATTTGAAAGGTACGCTTCTCCATCTGTGAAAAAGTTTATGGAAAAGACGAATGGCGTATCACAAAAGTCCGTTACGTTTGACGGAAAAATGTATGCGATTCCAAGTATTCAGGTGCAATCTGATGGTGTACATCAGATGTGGATTCGTAAGGATTGGCTAGACAAGTTAGGATTAGAAGCGCCTAAAACGATAGAGGATCTTGAAAAGGTTGCTAGGGCGTTCGTAGAGCAAGATCCAGATGATAACGGTAAAGACGATACGATAGGGATTGCTGGTCAGCAAAACGGAGGCAGACTGTATGCAAACTTTCTAGAATCAACGAACAATACGTACGGACTTGACCCGATATTTGGAGCTTATCAATCGTATCCTGGCTTCTGGCTAAAGAATGAGTCTGGCGAAGCCGTCTATGGTTCAATACTTCCTGAAACGAAGGAAGCACTTGCTAAGCTTAGAGATATGTATGCTAACGGGCTAATTGATAGAGAACTTGGAATTCGTAAAAGTGCTTCCGAAACAGTGACGGACGGTAAAGCGGGTATATTTTTTGGTCCATGGTGGATGGGTTATGGTCCGCTTCCTGATGCAATAAAAAACAATCCAGGAGCAAACTGGCAGGCTTATCTTTTGCCGCTAGATGCAGATGGGGAATTTAATGCACATATGGGTGCACCTTCTACACTGTTTGTTGTTGTTCGTAAAGGCTATGAGCACCCAGAGGCTGTCATTAAGATGTTGAATTTACTCGTTCGCGATGAGTCTACCTTTGATATTTCAGTGCCCATTGGTCATTATCCGCTGCGTGTTCCGATGTCTTACACCGATGAAAGTGAATATTCGGCTCAAGCACTGAGAGAAGTGCTTGCAGGTACAAAAACCGCTGCAGACTTCACGGATCCAGGCTACAAGCTACTTGCAGCTGATATTGCAAACATTAAAAAGGTAAAGAAAGAGCCTTATGATAATTTGGATATTGAATATTGGGATCCGAAGGCTGACGAAGGTACCTGGAAGCGCGCGTATTCATTACTTGTAGGCTCCTCTAGCTTAACGCAAGATTATAACAAGATTTACAGCGTCCTATACTCCCAAACGAAAACAATGGAAAGTCGTTGGACGAATCTGAAAAAGCTCGAAGATGAAACCTTCCTCAAAATTATTATGGGTGCAGCGCCAATCGATGACTTTGACAAATTCGTAGAGGATTGGAAGAGGCAAGGAGGAGACATCATTACAAAAGAAGTTCAAGAGCATGTGAAATAATCTGATGATTCTATGCAGGGTGCAGGATGGATTGTTCTGCATCCTGCAAGCCGTATAGAGTGAAGGAGGAAAATAACATGCGAAACCAAAGCTTCACGAAGCACTACTATATTATGCTTCTCCCCGGCTTTATCTGGCTGTTGCTGATCAGTATCATCCCGATGTTTGGCATTGTGATCGCATTTCAGGATTTCAACCCCGGAAAAGGCTTTTTTCAATCAGAGTGGGTCGGATTAGATAACTTCGAGTATATGTTTGCACTAAATGATACACCTGTAATTTTCTTTAATACGGTATTTATTGCAGTTATGAAAATGATAGGGAACCTCATTGTTCCGTTAATATTTGCGATTATGCTAAATGAGCTTAGAATGTTGCTTGTTAAGCGCTGGATTCAGACCATCGTATACTTGCCTCACTTTTTATCTTGGGTAATCTTATCAGGGATATTGCTCGATGTATTCTCCTATACAGGCCCCATTAATACAGTGATGACGTTTATTGGGCTAGATCCTATTTTGTTTTTTGCTCGAGCTGATTTGTTTCCCTTTATTATTGTCGCGAGTGATGTTTGGAAGGAGTTTGGTTTTAATACCATTATCTACTTAGCCGCGTTAACGAGCATTAATCCATCACTTTATGAGGCTGCAGCAATTGATGGAGCTGCTCGTCTTCGTAGAATGTGGCATGTGACTTTACCGGGGCTACGGACGACGATTGTGCTGCTTGCGGTGCTAAGTCTGGGCAATGTATTAAATGCCGGCTTCGATCAAATCTTTAACCTCTACAATCCACTTGTTTACTCCACAGGAGATATTATCGATACATGGGTATATCGTGAAGGCTTGCTGAATATGCAGTATGGTCTTGCCACGGCAGTAGGTCTGTTAAAATCAGTCGTTAGCTTTATATTAATTATTGTGTCATATCAGTTAGCCTCAAGGTTTGCCAATTACCGTATATTCTAATAAAGGAGTGGGCTCATGCTAAGAGAAAACACATGGAGAGCGAAGCTATTCGACCTTACATTGTTAATCGTACTGCTTCTGATCGCATTCCTTTGTTTACTTCCACTATGGTATACGTTAGCCGTTTCACTTAGTGAGAAATCGGCAGCAGCAGCGGGACGAGTATGGCTCTGGCCGGTAGGCCTTAACTTTAATTCGTATAAACAGATTATGGGGGATGGCTCATTTTTTAATTCCTTTTGGATATCGATCCAGCGTGTCGTATTAGGTGCATCCGTAACCTTCTTTATTACGACCTTAATGGCCTATCCACTTTCAAGAAGTACGAAGGAATTTCGGATGCGGAATGTGTTTATGTGGATACTTGTATTCACGCTATTGTTTAACGGAGGTTTAATACCTTGGTATATGACGATCAAGGAGCTAGGCTTATACGATACCATATGGGGACTTGTGCTTGGGGGTGGTGTGCCCGTATTCAATGTTATCCTAATCGTTAACTTCTTCCGCAATCTCCCTAAGGAGCTCGATGAGGCTGCTCTTGTTGATGGTGCAGGGCCATGGCGAATGCTGCTCACTCTTTATATTCCCTTGGCTGTACCTGTACTTGCAACCGTTACGCTGTTTACCATCGTGTATCATTGGAATGAATTCTTTCATGGGCTGGTATTAACCTCTGGCCAGGAGAATTATCCATTACAGACGTTAATTCAACAGTTTGTCGTTGTCATTAATACTGCAAATATGACAGAGGATCAATATAAACGGATGAGCGAGCTCTCAAATCAAACATTAAATGCAGCGAAAATTTTTATTGCGATGGTTCCGGTGCTAATCATTTATCCGTTTTTACAGCGGTTTTTTATTCACGGCATTACGCTAGGCTCTGTGAAGGAATAGTCTTATTTCGATTAATGACAAAAAGCATAAATCGGAGAATCTCATTGTACAACAAAACAGCCAAAACCACGAAAGGTTTTGGCTGCCTGTTGAATAGCACACGCTTGTCACACAAGTGAAGCTATATTATTTATTAGTTGTTACGATAAGCATCTCATACGGTGCTAGCGTCCACTGCTCTTGGGTCAATTCTGGACGCGTACGCGCGATAACGCTATATGCTTCATCAAGCGCTGGAATCGGTGCTGCTGCATTGCTGAAGTTATGAATGAAGATGTACTTTGTAGATTCATCTTCACGACTAACCGCATAGACAGAGGAAGGAAGCTGTACAGGCAGAGCCGTTTCAAGTGTTAGCTTATGAGCTAGCTCACGGTAGAAATCATCATAGAAGCTATCTTCAAAATGGCTGCCGATATGATATGCTTCACCTTTAGCGAATGAGTTGCGCGTCAGCACTGCACGTCCTGCATAGAAGTCATCTTTGTACGTAACAATCGCTTCAGCACCCTGCAAATGAACAAGATCGCACAGCATTGTGCAGCTATAGCTGCCAGATAGTACACCTGTCGAAAGAGATTGCTGTACAACACCCGCATTGGATTCGTGGTCATACAAGCCGTCGATTTCTTCACTTACAAGTCCCAGCACATCCGTTAGCCCATGAGGAGCATCACCCATAAACATTAGGTCGTTCTCATTAATCATGCCTGTCCAATACGTCGTTACAAGCGTTCCGCCTGCTTCTACGAACTTACGCATTTTCTGTTCAAAGCCTGCGCGCAGCATGTACAGCATTGGTGCAACGACGATTTTGTAGCCGTCAAGCTCACATTCCATATCAATGAAATCAACGGAGATGCCTTGCTTCGTAAATGCACGGTAATGTGCTTGAACCTCTTCAATATAGCCCATGTTTTTGTTACGAGGGCCTTGAGAGTCTTCTACAGCCCATTTGTTCTCCCAATCGTATACGATGGCAACCTCTGAATGAGTGTTCGATGCAGCGATGTCAGGAAGGCGTGTAAGCAAGTCACCAAGCTGAGCAACCTCCTTAAACACACGTGTATCCGAGCGATCGTTATGAGATACGACAGCGCCGTGCAGCTTTTCGCTGGAGCCGCGGCTTTTTCTCCATTGGAAGTATTGCACGGAGTTAGAGCCGTGAGCGATTGCTTGCATCGAAGATAACAGGTGCATGCCCGGTTTTTTCAGCTTCGAGACACTTTGCCAGTTTGTGCTTGATGGTGTGCTTTCCATTAGCAGGAATGGCTGCTTCTTAATAGAACGCATTAGATCGTGCATCATCGCTGTATCTAAGCCGATAGCAAAGTCATCTGTTTTATGCCATGTTGGGTAGTTGTCCCAAGAAATAATATCTACATCATTTTTGAACTTAAAGTAGTTCAGACCATTGAAGTAATACATAAAGTTAGCTGTAATCGGCATATCCGTGTTATAAGGCTTCACTGCTGCAATTTCGTGATTCATGAAGTCTTGCGTTTGATCGGATACGAAACGCTTCCAGTCTAGGTTCATCCCATGAATCGCGTTTTCACCATGTGGCGCAGGAGATTCAACATCAGAGAAATCGTTGTACGTATGACTCCAGAACGTTGTCCACCATTGCATGTTCAACTCTTCGATCGTACCGTACTTTTCCTTAAGCCAGCCGCGGAAAGCCTCTTGGCAAAGGTCGCAATGGCACTCGCCGCCATACTCATTAGAGATATGCCATAGCTTAACACCAGGGTGCTTCGCATAACGCTCAGCAAGCTTAGCATTAATAATACCAATCTTCTCGCGATATACAGGAGAAGTGTAGCAATGATTGTGCCGTGCACCGAACAGGTTGCGCTGACGGTTAGGAGCTACGCGCAGCACCTCTGGATATTTTTTAGCGAGCCACATTGGTCTTGCACCAGAAGGTGTTGATAGAAATACAGATATACCGTTTTCATAAAGAGAGTTAATAATGTTGTCCATCCATTCGAAATCAAACACACCCTCTTGTGGTTCAAGCTTTGCCCAAGAGAACATGCCAATCGACATCACATTGCTGTTTGTTGCTTTCATATATTCAATATCTCTAGCTAGAATTGCTGGGTCATGCAGCCACTGCTCTGGATTGTAGTCTGCTCCATGTAATAAACGATCTGAGAATTGTAGTGTCATATTCCGATCTCCTCTACCTCATAATATTGGACAAGCCGTTCTTCAGTAGCGAAGGACGGCTTGTTTTAGGTTGTACAGAAAGAATTACTTTACAGAACCAAGCATCCCCTGAACAAATTGCTTTTGCAGCAAGAAGAAGATAAGGACTGTTGGCAATGTTGAAATAACAATTGCTACCATAATAATACCATAGTCTGGATTATAGGACGATGCAAGAGAAGACACAATAAGTGGCAATGTTTTCTTCTCAGGTGTTTGCAGTGCAATCAATGGCCATAGGAAGTTGTTCCAGTTTGCCATAAATGTAATGATCGCTGCAGCCGCATACGTTGGCTTCATCGTCGGCATATAGATGTGAGTGAACAGCTTCCACTCATTCAATCCATCAACTCGACCTGCTTGAAGCAGCTCACGAGGGAATGATTTTGTATTCTGTAAGAAGAAGAAAATCATGAACGCCGTCGTCGCTGTCGGAAGAATAACCGCCGCTGCTGAATTCAGCAAGCCCCATTGGCTAAACATCTTAAACAATGGAATCATAATTGCAGCAAATGGCATCATCATAGATAACAATAGAAAGCCGAATAGACGGTCTTTATTTTTTGAACGATAAACCTCGAAGCCGTAACCGGCTGCAGAACATAGCAGCAAGGTAAGGACTGTACCAATGACTGCGATAATTAGAGAGTTTACAAATGCATCCCCAATTGGGCTACCTTCAAACAAATTACTGATGTTAGCACCAAAGTTGGATCCAAAGCTGAAGCGTCCTTTTACAATATCACTGGACGTGTTCGTCATCCCCATGATCATCCAAAGGAAAGGAAATAACGACACGATAGAAGCAATAATTAGAAACAAATGTTTACCGATTGAAGCAATATGTCTCATTATTTCTTTTCACCTCCGATTTTCATTTGGATGAATGCAAGAACCGCTACAATAATAACGATCGCATAGGATACTGTTGCTGCATAACCGAAGTTAGGTGTATACATGAACGACAGGTTATAGATGTACTGAGAAATCGTCATCGTCGAGTTACCAGGTCCACCGTTCGTAATGTTTACGACCTCATCGAACAATTGAAGTGTACCGTTCGTTGAGATAATTGCTGTAAACAAGATGATCGGTTTAACCATTGGAATCGTAATCGAGAAGAACTGACGAAACTTAGAAGCACCATC
Organism: Paenibacillus sp. FSL W7-1287; assembly: GCF_038004245.1. Taxonomy (NCBI): domain Bacteria; kingdom Bacillati; phylum Bacillota; class Bacilli; order Caryophanales; family Paenibacillaceae; genus Paenibacillus; species Paenibacillus sp. FSL W7-1287. The sequence goes on from NZ_JBBORD010000001.1 coordinate 867,395, forward strand.
AATCGATGCAGCTTCATAAACACTTGGATCAATGTTTTGCATTGCGGATAGATAGAAAATCATATTATAGCCTGTCCAGCGCCATGTAATTGCCGCAATTATTACAACACGAGCCCAGACGGGATCCATGAGCCATGCAATAGGTTCGTTAATAATATGCATATTCATAAGCAGTTTATTGAAAATTCCATCAACTGCAAACATACTTTTGAAAAGTATGGAGTAAGAAACAAGAGATGTTACACATGGTAAAAAGATTGCTGTACGATAAAAGCCTTTAAACTTCAAATTAGGTTGGTTAAGCAAGTGGGCAATAATTAAGCCCAAGAAAAGCATAATTGGAACTTGAACAATAAGGTAAAGAATTGTGTTGTACAATGCTTGTCTGAACATAGGGTCAGACAGAAGTCTTGAATAGTTGCCTAGTCCAACGAATTCAGATACATTACCTTTTCCAGATTCAAAGCTCAGGATAAAGGACTGAATCATTGGATAGAAGCTGAATAGTAGAATTAATGCGGATGGCAGTAGTACAAACTGCCATCCGATTAGAGAGGATTTATTTAACTTGCCTCCCATTTTATCACCTGCTAACGATTAGATTATTGTACCTGTTGTTCAAATAGCTGTTGAATGTTAGCAAGACTTTTTTGAAGATCTGCACCATTCAAAATGCTTGGAAGCTCATTTTTCAAAGCATCCTTCGCTTCTTGCGTGTACATACCTAGAGAAATACCAGGTACTTTTGTAGACCATTCTGTAAAGTCAGCATAGATTGCTTGGTTACCGAAGAATTCAGATGTTTGTTGGTATGCTTCACTAGAGAATGAAGGGATATAAGAACCAACACCACCAGCTTCAGTTAGGAAACGCTCATAGAATTCGCTGCTGCCGCCGATTGTAGCGCCAAGGAATTCCATTGCAAGCTCTTTGTTTGCAGATTTATCAAGAACGAACCAGCTAGAACCACCTTCGTTAGAAGCGTTCACGCCGCCTTCAATGTCAAGACGTGGTGTAGGCGCTACAGCCCATTTACCGCTTTGGTCTGCTGCATCCATGATAGACGCGATTTGCCATACGCCAGATACTACAGTTGCTACGTCACCAGAGTTAAAGCTACCTACGAATTCACTCCAGCCAGTTACTGGCTTAGCAATACCTGAATCAGAAATTGCTTTGTAAACACGAAGTGTTTCAGTCATAGCAGGGTTGTCAACAAAGTTACCTTTGTTTTCAGGAGTGATGTACCAGCTGCCAGCAGATTGAAGCAATACAGAAGTTAGTGCCTCATCGTTAGGGTTGATTGTAGACATGTATTTACCAGTTTTTTCTTTAACAACTTTACCGATCTCGATGTACTCATCCCAAGTGATATTTTCTAGATCTTCAGCTGAGAATCCAGCTTCTGACAAAATATCTGTACGGTAGAACAAGCCAGTTACACCGATATCGAATGGAATACCGTAAATTTTGTTATCTACAGTAAGAGCGTCAACTTTGTATTGAGAAAATTGGCTGTAATCTACAGAGCTATCTGTGAAATCAGCGAATGTTCCTGGGTAGGAGTTAACATATTTTTGGATGTTAGGATCATTAACCAAAATAATATCCGGTAGACCTTCAGTAACACCTGCAGCCAAGTTTGTGTTTAGCTTTTGCTCAAGGTCAGTTTTTGACATATCCACAACTTCAATTTCGAAATCAGGATGTTCTTGCTTATAGATTTCAGCAGCAATATTTAGTGCTTTTCCGTTAAAGGATGGGTCCCATGCCCAAGCTACAACCTTTTTGCTGCCGCCTTCAGTTGAATCACCAGTAGTGTTGCCTGCGTTGTTGTTTGTGTCATTACTTCCGCAAGCAGCTAAAGTTGAAGCCATTAGACCAGCGACTAGTAATGATGAAAGTGCTTTCTTCTTCAATCGTTACAACCCCTATCTTTTTTTGTTTTTGTGTACATTCTCATTCTAAAGAAAACAAAACAAGCTGTATAATAACTATTTTGTCCTTTCGTGCTACAAATTATAGAAGGATGAAATCGCTTAATTTTTTACTAGTACTAATTTTGTATTGTAGTAAAAAATTTGGATAACATGTTTTGGTAAAGCTAAAGAGTGTACTTGCTCCCCAAAATGAATTATGTTAAAGGGAAGAATTATCGAAAAAAGAGGGTGACAGCATGACAGCATATCGTGTAATGATTGTTGATGATGAGGCGATATTTCGGACGGGCCTTACACATTTACATGATTGGGCGAAGGATGGAATTGAAATCGTGGCACAGGCTGCGAATGGAGCAGAAGCGCTAGAGCTTATGGAGCTAGTTCAGCCTCATGTTGTAATTACAGATATTATGATGCCCATTATGGACGGAATTGATCTTGTTAAAAATGTAAGAAAAAAATACCCTGACATTAAGATGATCATATTAAGCAGCTATAGTGAGTTTGAGTTAGTACGAGAGGTGTTCAAGTACGGAGTAGATGATTATTTACTAAAGCCGAAGGTCACTGTGGAGGAGCTCGTTACATTAATACATAGCTCCTGTGAGACTTCACAGCTGAAGCGTGAATATTCAGCGCCGCTTCTTAAAGAACCTTCTATTATAATAAGTCAGTGGTTTGAGCAGGAGGAGCTGGCGCTTAGTGATCGGCATGATCTGCTGTCGCAGCTGCCAAAGCAGCAGTTCAGCTTGCTTGTGACAAGTATTGCGATGCTGCAAAGCTTAACAAATACCAGTCAGTACGAGCTTGAGCAGTATATACTTCAGCAATGCTATGAGCATTTTTCTAAGGTGACACATATGGCGGTGTTCACCAAGCATGATGTGTCTGTTGTGCTGAACTACGATATAGATGAGGAGCCAATGCTAAAGCCGCAGCTGGTTGCCTTCATTAAAGCAGTGAATGAAAAGTATGATACGTTGAAATTTGTTCATTCCAATAGCATGGACAGCCTTGATGAGCTGCAAGCAAAATATATGAGACTCAAGCAGCTGATGACGAAGGCGATTTATTTCAATAATCGAAGCTTAATTCTCGAAAACGAAATAAAGCTGGAGCATACAGATGTATCCTTTGACCATGATGGATTTGTAAATGCAATCAAATGGTTCACCTTCAACCAGGCAAGAGAGCAGCTGACGAGCTATTTTTCAGATTTAAGTGAGGTACAAGGCTTAGATGAATATTCGCTTAAACGTTTTATTCAGCATATCATCTATACGATTATGAGTGCGCTGGAGCATTTGCATTTACCATTTACCGAGCAGAGCACAGAAAAGCTAAAGTGGTTTAAGCGAATTGATCAAGCGATCGTTGTTAACGAGCTTCAGAACATTATCGGAGAATTTATTGATATGGTTGAGCAGCAGGTGAACGAGCGTAATGATCAAGGCGAGATGAATACGCTCAACCAAATTATTGATTTTATTCATGAGCATTACCAGCAGGATATTTCTCTAGCCGAGCTGGCGGAAACCTTTCATATGAATTACAGCTACTTGTCCTGGTACTTTAAACAGCGAACGAATGAAAATTTAACGGCTTATATTAATAAAGTGCGGATCGAAAAGGCGAAGGAGCTTTTAAAGTATACCGATGACACGATCTCTCAAATCAGCTCAAAGATTGGATTCTCTGAGCATAATTATTTTTCCAAGGTATTCAAAAAATTCGTTGGAATGACACCGGTCGAATATCGTCACCAACAGCAAAGGTGAGGCTATGTTTAAACGCAACAGTATCTTTATGAAGTTTTTCCTTGTCGTGCTTGCAGCGACGCTTGTTGCTTCTGTCCTATTAACGCTCGCAGCTTCTCAAATCTCTGAGCGAATACTGTTAAATCAGACGACACAGAACGCTAAAATGAATTTACAGCTGGTTAGAGCTGAGCTGCTAAAATACAATGAGCAGATCGTCAATACGATGGTGCAGATTAATGTGAGTGATGCGTTTAAGCAGTATTTAACGAAGCCTGCTGATTCAACGCTTGAGCAGCTCAATATTGTGATGAATTTGGGCAACTACATCGATACGTACAAAGATTTTCTCAGTCCAGATAATACGCATTTTATTGTGGCAGGAGTAGGGCGCAACGAGAATCGAAATTATTCGAGCAATGCTTTGAAATGGGACAAGGTTCCGCCCAATATTATTGAAAACTTTATGATCGAGGACGGCCTAGTTGCACAAAAGGTGATGTATCACGGCAGTCAGCATATCTTTAACGAGACGGTGCCTTACGATCACTATATATTCGCAACGAAGCCGCTTATGGATCGGCGCACGATGTATGGGTATGCGATTGTTATTATGGATGAAGCGACGATCTATGAGCGATATAATGCATATGTGACGCCCGGCTCGATGATCTCGCTTGTTTCCTCTGATGGCGCGATCCTATCAAGCAGTAACCGCCAATTAACGAGCACGCAGGATGCTAATTTGCTGGAGCATGCAGTGATTGCTGATAACGAGCAATACTTTGGGATGAAGTCTAAGGCAGGCTATACGTATCTATCATTGTACATTCCGGAATATGATGCTTACTTACTACAGGAAATCGACCAAAACGTTGCTTTCGCTGCTTTAAAGAATATTGGCTATCGGATGGTACAGTTCGTACTTGCCCTTAGTGTCGTCGTTATGTTCGTCGTATATTTCATCACTAAACGGATCACGAAGCCGCTCTATGAGCTCGTTGATACGATGCAGTCTGCGCGGGCTGATTCATTGCAGCCGCATCCGCTGCAGGAGAAGACAAGCTATGAGATTAAGGCAGTAACGAAGACATACAATCATCTCATTAAAGAAATCGATAATTATACGAAGCAGGTCATGCATGAGCAGACAGAACGGCGCAAGGCAGATCTAAGCGTGCTGCAAATGCAAATTAATCCGCATTTCCTATACAATACCTTGACCTCGATAAAATATTTAGCGAAAATGAACCGGATTGATGATGTAGATCGTACGATTACTAGCTTAAGCACGATGCTGCAAAACTCAATCGGCACGACGGAGGATGTCATCACGGTTCAGCATGAGATTGAAAACCTGAAGCACTATGTGTACATTAATCAAATTCGCTATGGGGATCAGATACAGGTGCATTTTGAGGTACAGCGTGAGTGCCAACAGCTGTTAGTGCCGAAGCTTATTATTCAGCCATTTGTAGAGAATGCATTCTTTCATGCTTTTCCTGGAGCGAAGAAAGGTAATATTTATGTGTTTGTAAGACAGAACGAGCAGCGTTTGCTGATCGAGGTGCTTGATGATGGTGTAGGAGCAGAGGCTGCGGCACAATACATGAAGAAACGACCCGTGTCAGGCATTGGTGTTGAGAACGTCCACCATCGCATTGTTCTCCTTTACGGACCGAAATATGGGGTGACGATGAACAGCAGCAGCGAGTACGGTACAGCAGTAAAAATAAGTTTGCCGATCCTTCAAAATATTAGCATCGAACCTTAGCGAGTTTTGCTGTATAATGATAGCGGTGTTCAAGACATTTATTATTCATTAACATAGATAAGCGGAGGGAATTATGAATCCTAGATCTCAACAGTTTACGATGCCAGCAGAGTGGACAACGCATGAGCGTACGTTTATTTCATGGCCGATTCAAGCTTCGATGTGCTACCCGGAGCAATATAAGGAAGTATGTTCAGCTTATGCTGAAATTATTATAGCTATGGCAGAGTTTGAGCCTGTAACCGTTGTTGTAAATGCTGCTGATCAGGAAGCAGTGCGCGCATATGTGGAAGGCGAGCATGCACATCCCATTGATCTACTAGTCATTGAGCATAATGATGCATGGCTGCGTGACAATGGACCGACCTTTGTTACGTCTCCTGATGGCAAGCTGGCAGGTGTAAATTGGGGATTCAATGCATGGGGAGGTAAGTATTCTCCTTGGGATCTGGACGATGCAGTCGCACCGCAAATTATTCAGCATGTAGGGGCGATTCAGTTCGATGCGCCGCTTGTGATGGAGGGTGGATCGATTCATACCGATGGTGAAGGTACGTTGCTGACGACGGAAGAGTGCTTACTGAACAAGAATCGTAACCCTGAGCTTTCCCGTGAGCAAATCTTCGAGCTGCTGAAGCAGTATGTCAATATCGATACAGTCATCTGGCTAGAACGCGGCTTAAGTGGCGATGAGACAGACGGTCATGTCGACAATATTGCATGCTTTGCAGCACCGGGTAAGGTGATCCTTCAAGTATGTCACGATGAGAATGACGATAATTTTGCCATTACGCAGCGTAATTTACAAATATTGAGCGAAGCCGTCGATGCGAAGGGGCGCAAGCTTGAAGTGATCGAGATTGAGCAGCCACCGGCTGTTTACTATGAAGGCGAGCGTCTAACGCTTAGCTATCTGAACTTCTACTTCGTTAATGGCGGAATCATTCTGCCTGTATTCGGCGGAACAGCGGAAGAAACCGATAAGAAAGCGATCGAAGTGCTAGCAGCGCTCTACCCTGATCGTCGCATTCGCACGATCAATGGGATGGGGGTTATACGTGAGGGCGGGAACGTACACTGCACAACCCAACAACTCCCTTTAGCGGTCGTGTAAAAGACTGGACTTTGATGACGATGTAATGCGTTGTAGCTTAGTCGGCATCGAATCTTGAACGCTAGCGAAAACTCCGTTGCTCACGTACCAACAACGTACGCTGCGCTACTCGTTTTCTACTAGCGTGCAAGCTTCTTGGTCCTGAAAGCCCAGCTTTTACACCTTTATTGGAAGAAGTAGCTCAAAAGTCCGACTTTGATGACGATGCTGAACGTTGTAGATTAGTCGACGTCGAATATGGAACTCAGCCGAAATTTACGGTGCTCACGTACCAATAACGTACGCTGCGCTCCGTAATTTCTAGCTTCGTCCCATCTTCTCGGTCCTGAAAGCCGAACTTTTGAGCCTCTATTGGAAGAGGTAGTTAAAAAGTCCGAAGTTGATTACGAAGTAGCTCATTGAAGTGAACTCGGCATCGAATATGACAGGCTACCGAAAACTCCGGTGCTCACGTACCAATACCGTACGCTGTGCTCCTCGTTTTCTAGTATCCGGTCATCTTCTCGGTACTGAACTCCGAACTTTTTAACCTTTATTGGAAGAGGTAGCTCAAAAGTCCGAAGTTGATTACGAAGTAGCTCATTGAAGTGAACTCGGCATCGAATATGACAGGCTACCGAAAACTCCGGTGCTCACGTACCAATACCGTACGCTGTGCTCCTCGTTTTCTAGTATCCGGTCATCTTCTCGGTACTGAACTCCGAACTTTTTAACCTCTATTGGAAGGGGTAGTTAAAAAGTCCGAAGTTGATTACGAAGTAGCTCATTGAAGTGAACTCGGCATCGAATATGACAGACAACAGCGAAGCTCGCCCTTTCCATCAGCGCCCCTCATTCCGTAGGAATGTTAAGCGATGGAGGGGGTGGGCGGAGCGATGAGTATTCTAAGCGCCACGAAGATTAGTCATACAACGCTTGCAACATCGCAAGCGATAAATACAAAAATAAAACACCAGCGAAGCTTATCCATCACTAAAAGCGACCTCCTGACGAAGGAAGGTTCGAGCGTTAGAGATGGATAAGCGTAGCGCTGAAGGTTCGAGCGTTAGAGATGGATAAGCGAAGCGCTGAATATGCGAAGCGATGATTGGAGGAAGGAATGTCATGAGAAAAGTAAAAGTAGCTGCAACTCAAATGAGCTGTGAAGCGACAAGAGAAGAGAATATTGCGAAGGCTGATGCATTTGTACGTGAAGCAGCGAAGCAAGGCGCGCAAATCATCTTGCTGCAGGAGCTGTTCGAAACGTACTATTTCTGCCAGAAGGAAAAGGCAGACTATTACGTCTATGCAACAGAGATGGAGAAAAACCCGGCAATCCTGCATTTTCAACAAGTAGCGAAGGAGCTTGGCGTTGTATTGCCAATCAGCTTCTACGAGAAGAAAAACAATGCACGCTATAATTCTATCGTCGTTATTGATGCTGACGGTGAAATTTTAGGCTTATACCGCAAAAGTCATATTCCAGATGGACCTGGCTATGAAGAGAAGTTTTATTTCAACCCAGGCGATACAGGTTTTAAGGTTTGGGATACAAAATATGCAAAAATCGGAGTGGGCATTTGCTGGGATCAGTGGTATCCGGAAGCAGCTCGCTGCATGGCGCTTATGGGTGCAGAAATTCTATTCTACCCAACTGCAATTGGCTCTGAGCCGCAGGACAGCGGGATCGACTCTAAGGATCACTGGCAAATCTGTATGCAGGGACACGCTGGCTCTAACCTCGTGCCTGTTGTAGCATCTAACCGTGTAGGTCTAGAAAGCGATGAGGACTCTTCGATTACGTTCTATGGCTCGTCCTTTATTGCTGGCCCACAAGGCAACAAGGTGGCAGAAGCGGGACGCACAGAGGAAACTGTGCTAGTAGCAGAATTTGATCTTGATGAGATCGAAACGATGCGTATTGAGTGGGGCGTATTCCGTGATCGTCGTCCTGACCTGTACGGCATCATCGGCACGTACGATGGTAGCGAGAAATTTTTGAAATAATTTGGGAAATAATATGTGTAAGATAACAGTAGAACCTCGAATTCCGCAACATAACGTGGAATTCGAGGTTTTGTCCGTTGGAGAAGGAATTATATTCTCGAATGTTATTATAGTGAACATCCATACTTAGCTATTTTATATCATCTTCATATGGTAGAGGGCTTAAAGCACTCTTATCTTTGCCCCACCACATTGAATCACTTCCATAATATACTTCATGTGCCCACTCATCAGGAAGCATATGATAAATCATGCTTTCATCATCAATATGCTCGCAATTTGTCCAATGTCTATTGACGCGACCAATTGCTTCTTGATGTGAGACATTAAATAATATTACCAGTTGGTGTACAATCTGATCGATGTATTTTTCTGCTTTTTTTGTTGTCGAGAACATATACCTATGCAATGATATTCACCCATTCTCAGCTATTTCAAATAAGAACACTACTAATGCATTTGGAAAACATCTCTTTTACTAACTAACCGAAATTAAGGTAGCGTCAAGAATTTTGTGTAAATAAAAATAACCTTTACTTGTAGCAGTTGAATTACGTGTTGCTTTTGAACATGGCTTGTAGTTCTGCACGAGCTTGGTCAAAGCCAATATGACATCTTGTAGCAAAGCGTTGGTTATAGCCTTCGAACTGTGAAACTAAAAATTTCTCTAGTGCTTCTTCGTGAGGAAATTGTTCTTTCCGTTTCGTGTATTTCTTGATCTGCTTGTTAAAAGATTCAATAAGATTCGTAGAGTAAATGCTTCTCCAAATCGACTGTGGAAAGCTGTAAAACGTGAAGATATACGGATTCTCCACTAAAGCTTTCGTTGCTTTAGGATAAGCAGTTTTCCACTTATCACAGAAACGTTCTAGCGCTTCACGACCAGCTTGCTCATCCTTTGCGCGGTATATTGTTTTGAAATCATCACAGATCTCAGCACGATCAGACACACGCACTTTATGAGCAAGATTGCGAGCAAGATGAACACAGCAGGTTTGGTATTTGGCACTTGGAAAGACCTCGAAAATGGCATCAACCATACCTTTTAACCCATCAGAAATAAAGAGTAGCACTTCTTCTGTGCCTCTTTCTCGAAGGTCTTGCAGAAGCTCTTTCCATACGTAGGCAGACTCAGTTGGAGCGATGGCATAGCTAAGCACCTCCTTAGAACCGTCTTCACGAATGCCTACAGCTAGGTAAACGGCTTCTTTCGAAACAGTCTCACGCTTTACAGCAATGTAGGTTGCATCCAAATAGACACAGACATAGCGCTGGGCTAATGGGCGCTTTAGGAACGCATCAACATGCTCTACCATCACTTGCGTCATGTTAGATATGGTTTGTGGTGTGTAATGATGCCCATACATTTTCTCGATCAGATCAGCGATTTCAGTCATGGTTACGCCCTTTTGGAACATATGAATGACAAACGATTCTAACGTGTCGTTGGATCGCTTGTAGGGCGCTACGGTCTGCTGCTTGAACTCTCCATTACGATCACGAGGGATTTGAAGGTGCAGATCGCCGTATTCCGTATGGAGCGTACGTGTATAGCTGCCGTTACGAGAATTGCCTGTATTGAAGCCTGCACGATCATACTTTTCGTAATCTAGGAAGGCGGTTAACTCGGTTGTTAACAAGTGATTCATCGCTCTTTCGAGGTGAATACGAAAAATTTCAGTCACATCTTGTTTTGTAACTAGAGCTTGGACTAAATCTGTTGTAAAATGATTCATAGGGAAGACCTCTCTCTGTGAATTTTGTGTGGTAACTCAATTCTACAAGAAAAGGTCTTCCTTTTGCATTTATTCATTTACACATAATATTTTATACTCTCGAAATTAATCCCAATGTAAATAACATCAAAACATTGAGTTATCGCAATTATACAACTGGACGGATATAAAAAGTAATATTGCAGTAATAAAAAAAAGAATCTCTTCCCCAGTAAGTGGAGTTGAGATTCTATAGTTGATGTAGCTTCTAATTTTATCGTTTGTTATTCATAGGTCGAAGTTTTCTTCCGTGACCACGGTGTGCCTAGCAATGGCAGTGCCCAGCGGTCAAGTCCATACCAGCCTGCATTTTTCCATGCAAGCACAAGCCACGTTGCAAGGATGAACAGTAGAGGATTGGAGCTTACTGTACCTGCAAACAGGAAGCTGACGTTCATCAAACCACCAGCGAAAGCGGCAATGCCTGTTAGTAGACCTAAAATCAAGCCTAAGCCAACAAGTACTTCACCGAAGGCAACGACATAAGAGAAAGCTTTCGCATTTGGAATGACGAAGTTTTCTAGGAATGCCGCATACCATGAGGATACGTCTTTACCTTCCTCTGCCTTTGCAAGCGCACCTTGCATAAAGCCTTTAACAGCAACCCCCGCATTTTCTCCTGTCCAAGCATCACTATTAACCTTCTTCCAACCGGCTGTTAACCACGTATAACCTACATAAAGCCGTACGACTAACCAAAACCAAGCAGCTTGCGTGCTAGTAAATAGAAAGCGCGATACGGGATTTTCTGGAATGTGAATAATCTTATTAGACATACTTTACCTCCTAGTAGTTGGTGACCATTTCCATAATTACTATAATCAACAGAGCTCAGATAGAAAGTGATTTTTGTCACACCTGCTCATATAAACCTTGCTGTGATAAACCCGGGCATTCAACATGAGTGTTATTGTATGCTATAATCGAAGTACTATACGGACGGAAGGAAGTAGGGTGTGTCGTGGAGGTAAAGACGAAGTATTGTATAAGCTGCGGACAAGAAAAGCCGCTCCATGATTTTCTGCGCAGAACTGGCAGACGCGAGCGACCAGACAGTCGTCGCGGAACATGCAAGCAATGCAGACAAGCAGGAACCTCAGCTGGGCAGTACGTTGATGAGTCCAAATGGTCAATAGCATTGCAGCTTTCTCCTAGCAGAGCGCGCTGGAATAGAAAAAAACGTCAGCCGCTGCTCTATCATCGGCAGCCAGATAGTAATGGGCTTCATGCTGATGATTTGCGCCCAACTTGGCGCGGGGTAGTTCGGATGCGCGGTCGGTCAGATACTGGGCGCCGTTGGATTCAAGAGGTCGATCCCGCACAGGCAAAGCTGCTTGTTAAGGAAGGCGCAGCCGTCATTATTAATCCATACACGATACGAATGATCTATAGTAGTAAGGAATTTCGAAGATTTATACTAGCTCGTGATCATCATACTTGTCATTACTGCGGAGAATATGGCGATACGATTGATCACCTCGTACCACGTGCCAAGGGTGGGCATACAACGCCCGTTAATTGTGTTTGCGCTTGTTTAACGTGTAATCAGCAAAAGGGAAATTTAACACCCGAGCAGTTTATGCAATATTTACTTAATCATCAGAAGGAACATTCTCCAACATGACTTTATTATTAGCGAAAACCCTTGATCATTGCACAATGGCAGGGATTAAGTCGGCTAAATAATAAAGTCTTTTTTTTATATAACTGCATACATATTAATTGATAACAATTATCAATTACCTCTTCGTTAGAAGGTATAGGTTTCAGCTAGCAGTACATAAGTCAAAAATGTCATATATACGTTGTACATAACATGAACATGTAAAGGAGTGAAAGAAATGAATGTGAAGTCAGTAGATGCAGCGGCACTTAAGCATAACTGTAAGCAGCTAATAGGCAGTATGAAATCTCTGTTTTTAAGCACGATTAGTTTGGATGGCACACCGTTTTTATCGTATGCTCCCTACGTCGAGCATAATGGCAAAGTATATGTTTACTTAAGTCAAATGGCCGAGCATTATCGCAATCTTGAAGCAAACCGCGCGGTTGATGTCATGCTCGCAGCAGATGAAGCAACGACAAAAAACATGTTTGCAAGGGAACGCGCTCGGTTTAAAGGAACAGCCATTAACGTCGGTAATAGTGGCTATGAGCAGGTGTTTTCAAAATTCGAAGAGAAGTTTGGTGCTCCTACCTTTAATATGCTGCGAAAGCTAGACTTCTCATTGTTTGAGCTGACGTTGACGACAGGTCGTTATGTCGTAGGCTTTGGCCAAGCGTTCGATGTTGATTTCACAGGTGATTATTTTGAACATGTGAATCGTGATGCTCATGGTGCAGGGGCTAAACAAGCGAATCGTTAAGGAGGGTCTAGATGATCATGGATACGAAAACCATCGTGGCAATGTGGGATATGGCTCAGTCTCGGTTCCACAATATGGTCAGTGGACTCCCAGAGGATGCATTAAGCTTGGCCATCGGACCAGCAACGATTGGATATATGCTTCGACATAGCGCAGAGGTGGAATATGTTTACGCAGAGTGGGTATTCGGCAAGTCTAAGCCAGAAGAGCTTACTTATTATACGCTGCGTGGACCCGCACATGCAAAGGTTGAGTTCCTGAATTTGCAGGAGCATATCGATCTCCTTAAAGCATCTCATGCGACAGTGAAAGATGCCATATTATCTATGTCTGCGGAAGAATGGAACAAGGAGGTAAAAACACCTCGTGGCATCTTCACTCCGCTTGATGCCATTGTTCAGCTTATATATCATTCAGGAATTCATGCAGGGCAAATTTCATTAATTCAAAAGCATGCCTAATAAAAGTGATAGAATGAAACGGTATGATATGCTCCCATCATAGTAGACAGTAGAAAAAACAAAAACTTCTACTGCTACAATGATGGGAGTTTTTCTAATGTCTAAAAGAAGTCTAACCTCTTTGGAAACGAAATTGTATGTCGTACAGCTATGTTTAGAACACAAATCCAATCCAACCTATGAAGCGAAACAGCTAGGCGTTAGTCCACTCACTGTTCGTGATTGGATAAGAAAATATATGGCGGATGGTTTTAATGGATTAAAGGAATCGAATACATGGAAAACGTACTCGAAGGAATTAAAGCTAACTGCTATTAAAGATGTATTGTCTGGTCATTATTCCGTAGCAGCTGCAATAAAAAAACACAATATTTCAAGTAGAAGTGTCCTGCAGAAATGGATTTCCAAGTATACTGGTGAGATAGAATTGAAACCTACTCGTAAAGGAAGAGGGCTATCTCCTATGAATAAAGGACGTAAAACAACGTTTGAAGAACGCATTGAAATTGCACAATATACCATCGCTAATAACATGGATTATCAGAAAGCGATCGTAAAGTACGGCGTCTCTTATCAGCAAGTCTATGCATGGGTTCGTAAATATCAAGCAGGCAACGAGGATGCTCTCAAGGACAACCGTGGTCGTAAAAAGCCTGTAGACGAGCTAGATGAGCATGAACGTCTTAAGCTACGGATCAAGGAACTAGAAGCTCGAAACGAATACCTAGAGATGGAGAATGCCTTCGCAAAAAAGTTGGAAGAGATCAAGCGACGAAATACACGCTAACCCTTGTTCGACACGTAAACTTGTATCAAGCGATTCAAGAATTGAACAAAGAAAAAGGGTACGCCATTACAAAGTTATGTGCACTAGCGGGGGTAGCTCGATCTGCCTATTATAAGTGGCTAAACTGGACGCCATCTGCCAGGGAAATGGAAGTCCGTTTGTTAGCCAAAGAAGTAAAGCTTCGTTATGACAAGCGAAAAGGAATACTCGGTTACCGTCAAATACGTACTCAGCTCAACCGAAAACTCAAAAAGAAGTATAACAAGAAGCGATATTACCGAATCATGCGGGCCCTTGGACTCAAAGCGGTCATTCGTAGGAAACGGCCAAGCTACGTGAAAACTCCTGAGATCCATATTGTTGAAAATGTAATGAATCGTAGCTTTGATGCCCATTCTCCTAATTCAAAGTGGTGTACAGATGTGACAGAACTGAAGTATGGAAATGGTTGCAAAGCCTATCTAAGCGCGATTATTGATGTGTACGATAACTCCATTGTTTCATGGGTATTAGGTCGTTCCAACAACAATAAGCTCGTAATGGATACGCTGAAGAAGGCTTACGAGAAAAATCCTGGTGTAATCCCGCTCATCCAAAGCGACAGAGGCTTCCAGTACACGTCCCATGAGTATAACCGACTCCATGTGAAATACGGATTTAGGAAAAGCATGTCTCGCGTGAGTCGATGCCTGGACAACCAGCCGATTGAGCGTTTTTGGGGGACGTACAAGTCAGAGAGCTATTATCTTACAAAGTATGACACTTATGAAAATGTCCTCAAGGATGTTAGTGAATATATCCTCTATTATAACAACTATCGCTATACAGAGCGTCTAGGCGGTTTGTCACCAAATGAATACCGGCAAGCTGCATAATAAAGAGACCCCAGTTCCATTCAAATGAGCTGAGGTCTCCAAGCAAATTATTTTTGTTATTTACACTGTCCACTTGACAGGGTGCACTTCACCGTTTTTATTTTGTATATTTATTTTCTAAGATTTGAACGAAATACTGTTCTCGCGTGTCTAATGTGTAGAAAGAGGTGAAGAGCATGCTGGAGGAGCCGTTGGTCCGTGCAGCGATCAAAGGGAATCAGGAAGCAGTAATTGCCTTGCTGGAGCATTATAAATCGCCGTTATACCGTATTGCTTACAGCTATTTACGAAATGAGCATGATGCGGTTGAAGCGATGCAGGAACTGAGCTACCGCTGCTTTCGTAGCATTCATACCGTAAAAGAGCCTCGTTACATTGGCACGTGGCTGACGAGAATCATGATGAATATATGCCGTGATATGCTGCGCAAAAAGAAAAGAGAGCTGCCAAGTGAAGTTGAGCGATATGAGAAAATTCCATACGAGCAGCCGCTTGATGTGGAGTGGCTGGATAGCTTGTCGGCATTAGACGAACAGCAGCGTGAGCTGATTTATATGAAGTATGTTGAGGATCGAACGAATGCAGCGATCGCCAAGCAGCTAAAGCTGCCGGAAGGCACTGTTAAATCGAAGCTGCATTATACTTTGCGCAAGCTGAGACATCTATTCAGAGAGGAGGGCCTATAATGGATGAGTATAAACAAGATCGATATATGAATTTACTCGATACGATTGCCGTACCAGAACTAGAGCTTGAGCATGCTATATTAGAGGGGAAGCGTAGAGCAGAGCAGGAAGCTCGTGACTTACGTCTTAGGAAATTAAAGCTGCGGCTCATTAGTGGTGCGATGGCAGCAAGCATTGTGATCGCGTTTATTATAGGTATTCGTGTTTCACCGGTGTTTGCAAGCTCGTTAGCGAACATTCCAGTTGTCGCGGAGCTAGTGGAGCTAATTGCAGGCAATCAGGATAAAGGAATGCAGGACATTGTAGACAATGAATATTATGAAGTGATTGATCAGACAGTTACAAAAAATGGTCTAGAGCTCACGCTAAAGGGCGTCATTGTAGATGAGTCAGGGATGATTATCTATTATCGAGTTGCAGCAGATGATGCTGAAATATTAGACAGAGTTGATGTCAGAGGGATTAACTTACTTCATGGTGGGAAAGAGATAGAGGCTGGTTTTAGCTATTCCTTTTTTCATCAAGATGGTGAAATGACAATTGAAGACGAGATCAGAGTTTATGGAGAGGGAGGGCTAGATTATAGTTCTAAGCAATTTGAGCTAGAACTGAAATTTACAGATGAACATGAGACAGTTATGACCATTCCATTTGAGCTGAAGCAGCCGATTGCTGAGACGAAAAGCTATTCTATCGCTAAAGAGGTTGTTATCAATGATCAGAAGATCTGGATTGATGAGCTGAACATCTCGCCGCTTCGGGCAGAGCTAAAGCTGCGTGCGGATGAAAGCAATAGCATGAGACTGCTTAGCATTCGCAGCTTAGAGCTTATAGATGAGCATGGTGAGCAGTGGGGCGCGATTACAAATGGTGTAACCGCAACGGGTACCTTCGATGAAGAGGGATATTCACTCTTTATTCAAAGCAATTACTTCCGAGATCCGCAGCAGCTAACGTTACGATTAGGTGAGATTGAAGCGTTGCCGAAAGGTGAGGATTATATCGAGATAGACTTTGAGCAGCAGAAGATATTGTATCAGCCTTCCAGTTTACAAGGAGAACTTTCTGTAACCAAAGATTCGATTTCTTATGTTGGTAGTTCTGAGCTGAATGAGCAATATAAAGGAAGTCTATTCTCTACGGGTATCGATGTCAATGGGGAAGAGGTATATATGCGTTTTGGTTCTATGCATTCAGGCAGTGAATACGAAACGCTACATCGCTTCGATCTAGAAGGCTTTACGAATCCTATCCGTTTTCCGATTGTGTCCTATCCTAATTTTCTACCGGGCTCCATTGAAGTCGACATTCCGCTAGTAAGCCAATAAAGCTACTTGTATTGTGGCGCTAATTTTGGGAAAATAGAGAGCGAATATAAAATGGATATTATAAGCTTTGGAGTCAATAGGTCATGTCAGTATGTCTGTGATCAGTAGATCAGCTATGACCACACTCCTGAGCGGAATGAGGATAGAAAAGTATGAAGTCATCAATTTATGGATTAACCTTTGAGCAGCTATCTCAGTGGCTAGAGGAGCAAGGCGAGAAACGCTCGCGTGCGGTGCACATTTGGCGCAATTTATATCGCAGTCGTGTTCGCAGCTTCAGTGATATGACCGAGGTTAACGCTGCAACGATCGCTCTATTAGATGAGCATTTTGTTATAGAAACACTATCTGAGCATACACGCCAGCAATCTCAGGATGGAACGGTGAAGTTTTTGTTCCAGCTCGAGGACGGTAATCTGATCGAGACGGTGCTTATGCGCCATAAGTTTGGTCTGTCTGTATGTGTAACGACTCAGGTTGGCTGCAATATCGGCTGCAGCTTTTGCGCGAGCGGCTTAATTGCGAAAAGTCGTGATTTGACGAGTGGAGAAATCACTGAGCAGCTAATGCAGGTGCAGTTTTTCCTTGACGCGGAAGGCAATGGAGATCGTGTAAGCCATATCGTCGTGATGGGCATTGGTGAGCCGTTCGATAATTTTGAGCATATGTCAAACTTTATTCGTACGGTGAAGGATCATCAGGGACTTGCGATTGGTCCGCGCCATATTACCGTATCAACAAGCGGCTTGGTGAACAAGTTCAAAGACTTTACGGATAGTGATCTCGGCGTAAATCTTGCGATTTCGCTGCACGCACCTAACAATGAGCTGCGTTCGCGCATTATGAAGATCAACAAAGCATATCCGCTTGAAAAGCTAATGCCTGCCATTGATTATTACTTGGAGCATTCTAATCGCCGTGCGACGATTGAATATATATTGCTTCGAGGAGTTAATGATCAGCTTGAGCATGCTGTCGAGCTAGCGGAGCTGTTGGAGTCGCGTAAAGCTATGGTGAATGTCAATCTGATTCCGTATAATCCAGTTGACGAGCATAGTCAGTATCAGCGCAGCACACAGGAAGACATTCGTGCATTCTACGATATGCTGAAGAAGCATAAGGTTAGCGTTAGCGTTCGATTGGAGCATGGCACTGACATCGATGCGGCATGCGGTCAGCTGCGCAGCAAGCAGCTTGATAAAGCATCTAACGGCTAGAGCTAACGGTTATCACAATTTATTGATGAGCGCAATCACTCGTGGTACAATATGAGTATAAATACTTGCTATACTTGCGTATAATGCATAAGGAGCCGTGCTGGTAACACGACTCCCGTTGCAATAGCCGCTTTTAAGGGCGGTAGGCTTATATCAGGTTAATTAAAAGCAGATCAAGTAGACCGCCATTCCTTTCCTGAGGGGCGGCCTATTTGTCTTTGAACGACAGTATCAACACGATAAGTGTACCGAAGGTAAACATTAACATCAGTGCTTCAAAAACTGTCATTAGGCATCCCTCCCTTCTGTAGAGAGGTAGCCGACCGCCCATATAAGCTTGTCTATTGCTATGTTGATTATAACATGGTAAATGTTGGGCGAATAGAGTTGAAGTGCATCTTAAAAAACGTGAAAAATCACACTATAGTATTAGGTTCTATTATTACTCTACTATAGTGTGATTTTTATATTGGTCAACAACAACATCTCGAATCTCTAACAGGCATAATTCCTGCATTACATCAATCTATATTAAGTTACATTGCCTCGCTTCAATACCATTCTAACCTTGCGCAAATGAGCGGTAATCAGCTGGCTTGCTCTTTCGCCATCCTGCTCAGCAATGGCCTCATAGATCATTTGATGCTCCTTAAGCAGCTGGCTCGCTGAAGACTTGTCCTCGAAAAACCATAGCTGTCTTGACTTACCGATTGTCTCCGTTAGCTTACTGGACAGTGAGCTCATGAGCGAATTAAGCAGTTGGTTATGTGACGCATTTGCTATCGCAAGATGAAAGTCGATATCGGCTTGCTCGCTTAGCGCGGTGTCATCCTGCTGCAGTGCAAGCTCCATCCTGTGCACAATTTGCTGAAGTGTAGTAAGATCCTGTGGCGTTCTTCGCTCCGCCGCGCTAACAGCGGCTCCGCTTTCTAACCAGATG
Source organism: Paenibacillus sp. FSL W7-1287 (assembly GCF_038004245.1). Lineage (NCBI taxonomy): Bacteria > Bacillati > Bacillota > Bacilli > Caryophanales > Paenibacillaceae > Paenibacillus > Paenibacillus sp. FSL W7-1287. Next base: position 886,401 of record NZ_JBBORD010000001.1, read on the forward strand.
CGCACCTCTAGCAACTCTATTAGATCATCCGCTTCTGCAAATGGGTCCTTCATATCTGCTTGCAAGGTAGGCAGCGTTTTGCTGACAAAGGTGCCCCCGCCATGCTTCACATCTATCCAGCCTGTTGCTTTAAGCGCACTTAGTGCTTCTCGAATGGTCGAGCGTCCGACGCCATAAGCCGTGGCAAGATCAACCACAGAGGGCAATCGTTCGCCGGGCTGAAGTGTTCCTTCTTCTATTTGTGAAAGGATCATGCGCTTCACGATTTCATGTCCTTTTTCCGTTTCCACTTTAATTGGTTGCATAATACCTCCAAAAAAATTGTTGGTCATTGACTATACTGTACACCTCATTTAAGCTATAATCAATATCAAAGTCATCAGATGACCTGTTCACTTTCTGATAAGGAGGACATATTGTGATTACAGAATTAATAAGCAAACAACTCAAAGCAATTGTTGGCGATAAATACTTTAGAACCGATCAGGAAGCACTTATTGCGCATTCCTATGACGGTACACCGATGCTTCAAGCTTTACCTGATGGGGTGATCTACCCTGAAACAACCGAGCAGGTTAGTGAAATTATGAAAATTGCAAGCGCTAACCGTATCCCAATCGTAACGAGAGGCTCTGGCTCTAATCTATGCGGGGGAACAACTCCGCTAAGTGGCGGTATCGTTATGGTCATGCACCGCATGAATAAGATTATCGAAGTGGACATGGAAAACCTTACGGCTACGGTACAGCCTGGAGTCATTACACAACATTTTAGTAGTCATATTGAGGAGCTTGGACTGTTCTATCCGCCAGACCCAAGCAGCATGAAAATCTCAACCATCGGTGGCAATATCGCTGAATGCTCTGGCGGCTTGCGCGGCTTGAAGTACGGTACAACGAAAGATTATGTGCTTGGATTAACAGCCGTGCTTGCTAATGGATCGATTATTCACACAGGCGGGAAGCTGACGAAGGATGTAGCGGGCTATGATCTTACGAAGCTGCTCGTCGGCTCAGAAGGAACGCTGGCAGTTATTACTGAAGCGATTCTAAAGCTGATCCCACCACCGAAAACGAAGAAAACAATGATTGCAATGTATAAGGATATCTATGGTGCTGCGCGTACAGTATCTAAAATCATTAAGCAGCAAATTATTCCTGCGACACTAGAAATATTGGATAACCCAACCATTCGAGTCGTAGATGATTTCGCTAAAATTGGCCTGCCTCTAGATATGGCAGCTATTTTAATTATCGAGCAGGACGGCGAGCCGGAAATGGTAGAGCGAGATATTGAGAAGATCTATAGCATTTGCCGTGAGGAGCAGGCTGATCGACTTGAGATCGCTAAGACACGCGAGGAAGCAGAAAAGCTGCTAACCGCAAGACGCAGTGCGTTTACAGCACTAGCACGCTTGCGTCCAACAACGATATTAGAGGATGCAACGGTACCTCGCTCCAAAATAGCGGATATGGTGCTTAAAACAAATGCTATCGCGCAGAAGTACAACGTCAATATTGCAACGTTTGGTCATGCAGGGGATGGAAATCTGCATCCAACTGCGACGACCGATGCACGAGATAAGGATGAGGTACATCGCGTAGAGGAGGCGTTTGCCGAAATCTTCGAGGCAGCGATTGAGCTTGGAGGAACGATAACGGGTGAGCATGGTGTTGGTGTTGTGAAGGCGCCTTATCTGGAGTGGAAGGTTGGAGAAGCGGGGATTGAAGTGATGAAAGGAATTAAGACAGCCTTCGATCCACTCAATCTATTGAACCCAGATAAGATGTTCGCAAAGCAAGCTAAGAAGAGAGTGGTGATTCAACGTGGCTAGTACATTTGGTAAACCAAATATCGAACATAGCAACCCTCTGGCACGCACTTTGCTAGAGAAGCTGGATTACGATCAGCTGACGAATTGTATGCGCTGCGGCTTTTGCTTGCCGGCATGTCCGACCTTTAATGAAACAGGGATGGAGCCAGCATCACCACGCGGCCGAATTGCGATGATGAAGGCAGCGGTAGATGGATTGATGGAGCCGGATGAGCAGTTCAAGGATCAGATGAACCTATGTCTTGGCTGCCGTGCATGTGAGCCGGCATGTCCAGCAGATGTGAAATACGGGCAACTTATAGAGCAGACAAAGGAAGCATTGGAGGAGCATGCCCAGCATTCAGCTCCAGTAAAGATAATGCGCAAAACTCTCTTTAAAGGAGTATTCCCTAAACGAGGCAGCATGAAGGTGCTTGGAGGCTCGCTAGCTTTCTACCAGAAATCTGGCTTGCAAAAGGTAGCACGTGGCACTGGCATCATGAAGCTGTTTCCTAAGCATCTGGCCGAGATGGAGCAGATATTGCCTGAAGCGAGCAGTAAAGGTGTTGTTGAGCGAATGGGAACCTTTTATGCTGCAAAGGGCAAGAAGGTTGGCACAGTAGCGATGTTCCGCGGCTGCATTATGGATGTTATGTTTGCTGATACGAATGTAAATACTGTTGAGCTGCTATCTGCAGCAGGCTTTGACGTGCACATTCCAGACGCACAAGTATGCTGTGGGGCGTTGTATGCACATAGTGGTGAAATGGAAGATGCAAGAGCGCTGGCGAAAACGAACATCGATGTGTTTAAGGAGCTGGGTGTCGATTATATCGTTTCAAATGCAGGTGGCTGTGGTGCGCTGCTCATAGAATACGACCATTTGCTAGCACAGGATGAGCAATACCGTGAAGATGGAAAATGGTTTGCAGAGCGCGTCATTGATATTAGTACACTACTTGTGGAGAAGGGGAATCCGCTGGAGTTTGCAGATAGATCCTCCCAGACTGAACATGTTAAAGTGACGTATCAGGATTCCTGCCATTTACGCAATGTAATGAAAGGGTCAAGCGCCCCTAGAACACTAATGAAGAACGTGGCGAATACCGAGTATATTGAGATGGTAGAATCGGATCGTTGCTGTGGTTCCGCAGGGACATACAATGTTGTACAGCCGGAGATGGCTGGCAGCATACTGGAGCATAAGATGGTGCATGCAGATCGCACAGAGGCGAGCTATATGCTAACAAGCAATCCAGGCTGTCTGCTGCAGATGAAGCTTGGTATCGAGAAGCATAAGCCACAGCAGCCGATGCAGGCTATGCACATTGTTGACTTTTTACATGAGCGAATGCTATGCTCGAAGTAGTCAAAGCTGTCGAATTGTGACTATACATCACGGTCATTCATCTAGATAGTAGCATTCATTCTACGAGTTTTGCTTGATGTCCTTTCCTTATGATAGAGTATAGCTGTCTTCTAATAAGGTAGAAAATAATCGTGAGTAGGTAGATTATGAGTATTAATAGTAATGTGTTAATTAAAATTCGTGAGATGAAGGATAGCCTGACTCCAGTTGAACGAATGGTTGCTGACTACATTTTGGAAAACACAGAAGAAATTCCTCATCTTTCAATTAAGACGCTGGCTCAGGCTAGCAAAACAAGTGATGCTTCTGTGCTCAGGTTTTGTAAAACCATGGGCTATAGTGGCTATCGCAATTTTATCGTAAGCATCTCTGCGTCTCTAGGTTCTCGCGAGGATGAGCAGAAGACGCAGTATACTGATATTCAGCCGGGAGATGAGCTGTCGACCATTATCTCTAATATTTCATTAAACAATTGCAAGTCGATTGAAGATACGTTAAGTGTGATTGATAATGGGGAAATCTCGCGAGCAGTTGAGGCGCTTCGCACAAGTAAACGAATCGTGTTTTTCGGCGTTGGAGCATCAGGTCTCGTCTGCATGGATGGAGAGCAGAAATTTTCTAGAATTCAAAAAATGTGTCATGCCTATACGGACGGACATAGTCAGTTGACTGCAGCGACTTTGCTGGAGGAGAACGACGTTGCCATTTTTATATCCAATTCAGGGGCGACCATTGAAATATTGGATGCACTAGAAATCGCCCAAAAAAATAAAGCGAAGTGTATCGCCATTACGAAATATACAAAAAGTGAGCTAGCAGAGAAAGCAGATATCGTGCTGAGCATCTCTACGCCAGAGGTGACGATCCGAAGTGGCGCAATGGGCTCGCGTATTGCTATGCTGACCGTTATCGATATTTTATTTGCAGGAGTTGCTAGTGCTGAATACGAGCATGTAAAGGTACATCTAAAAAAGACGCGTAACATTTTAAATAAAAAGCATAGACGTTAGCATAGACAATCATAGACGCTAACGTGCGAAAGGGATGAGAGACATTAATCATTTGCAGATTAATGTCTCTTTTTTGCACAATTTGAAACAAAACAACAAAATTATATTTTTGTTTGAAATTTTATTTCAAAAAGTATTGACGAATTGTAAGCGGTATATTAAGATGAATATATAGGAGTTGTGAACAAACCTGACGTATAAACGTAAACAACATGTTAGGTATAGACAGCGAGGAGGGAGACTATGAATGACTACCTTGCGGGATTGACGACAGAGGCAATTAACCCGGACACCTTAATGATTGATGAATGCACAACAGAGCAAATGGTGCAGATTATGAATCAACAGGATGCTTTGGTGCCTGCAGCTGTAGCAAAGGAAGTTCCGCATATTGCAAAAGCGGTAGATATTCTACACCAAAGTCTAGCTAATGGTGGGAAAATGTTTTATATAGGAGCGGGGACATCCGGCCGCCTAGGTGTATTGGATGCTTCTGAATGTCCACCAACATTTGGTACTGATCCTTCCTTAGTTCAAGGGTTTATCGCAGGTGGAGACACGGCCTTGCGTAATGCGGTTGAAGGCTGCGAGGATAATTTGGAAGAAGGAATTGCCCTAATCAATGAGATTGGAGTTACCAGTAAGGATGTTGTGATCGGCATATCAGCGAGCGGGAGTGCAAGGTTTGTCATTGGTGCTTTAACTAGGGCAAGAGAGCTCGGCGCGAAGACGATTGCTGTATGTAACAACAAAGGCTCTAAGCTGGAACCAATTGTTGATGTGGCCATTGCACCTGTTGTTGGTCCGGAAGTCATTAGTGGCTCCACACGCTTAAAGGCAGGGACTGCCCAAAAGCTTGTGCTTAATATGCTTACCACCTGCACGATGGTGAAGCTTGGGAAAACCTACAATAACTTGATGGTTGACCTGAAGGCTAGCAATATTAAGCTGGTGGACCGCTCTGTTCGCATCATTATGCGAGCGACTGGCGTAGATTCTACAACTGCTTCTGACACACTTACTAAAGCATCAATGAACTGTAAATTGGCGATAATGATGATTAAGACAGGTCTTGATGCACAGGAAGCAGAGCAGCAGCTGGCTCAGCATAATGGCAGATTGAAAGAAGCGATTCATGCAATTATGTCGAGTTAGTAGAAAGAAAAAGCGAGTAAGACTAGGTTAGACGTAATTAAAAAACGGGGAGGCATTAAACATGAAAAAAGGATTACGTGGTTTTACAATGTTGTTAACCGTAATCATGCTCGTATCATTGCTGGCAGCTTGCGGAGGAAAAAACAATAACACGCCTAATGCGACGAACAATGCAGGCAATGCAACGAATTCAGGTGGTAACAGTAGTGAATCATTAGAGAAAGACACGATCACTGCATTGCTGCCACCAGCATCGGCAAACTTCCAAGCTAGATTTCCAGAGATGGAAAAAGAGTTTAATGAAATGTATCCACACTTGACTTTGAAAATTGAACCAGCAAGCTGGGAGGATATGACTCAAAAGCTTGACACTCAAGTGAATGCAGGTTCTCCACCAGATATCGCATGGGTTGGTTCAACGGCGATTTCAAAATACGCTGCACTAGATGTGCTTCTAGATCTTAACCAAGTTCTTTCTGATGAAGTTAAAGCTGATTATGATGAAGTACCAATGAAGTTCTTCCAGCTAGGTGATGCACAATATGGCTTGCCTGCATATCTTGCTATTCACTCCATCGGTGGTAACAAGCAGTTCCTTGAGGAAGCAGGAATTGATTATAAGGCTGTTCAAGAAAACGGCTGGACATACGATGAATTCCGTGAAGCGATTAAAGCTGGTGTAGTTAAGGATGATAAAGGTAATACATCTCGTTACGGATTTGTATTCGCGACATCTGGTGTTACATCTAAAGACTACCTAAGCATTATGGCTAAATCTGCTGGTCTTCCAGAGTACTTTGATGAAGATTACAAATTCACTTACACAAGTAAAAACTTCCTAGGCCTACTTGAAGCGATCCGTCAAATGATCGACGATGGTTCAATGCCTAAAGAGCTAAGCTCTATCGATGCTGGTAAACGTTGGAACATGTTCCTAACAGGTCAAACAATGATTACTGGTAAAGGTCTTGCAAGCTTTGAAAACTCTGCTCGTCTAAACAATGAAAAAATTAAAGCGAACGACGGTTCTGCAGTAGCTGATTCTATCGAAGCAGAATACATCGCGCTTCCAGTACCTTCATTCAACGGTGCAGATTACATTCCGACAGCAGTTGTAGATGGTTTCATTGCACTACGTGGTAAAAAAGAGCCAAGTGAAGCACATCTTCACAACATTGGTTTAGCGATTCATTACCTGTCTTCTGGTTCTGTTGCAGCAAACTTCACGAATGAGCTGTTCTTGAGCCCGGTTTCTGAATCTGCACGCAATGCTGAGGTGCTTGAAGTGTATCCTCGCAGCGAAGAAAACCTTAAAGCTGATGAAATTATGATGTCTAAAGCAGTAGCAGCGCGCACAGATATTCCAACTGAACTTGCTGCTGAAGCAATTAAAATTGAAACTGAGGTTATCGTTCCTAAGCTGCAAGCATTGCTAGCTGACGAGATTTCACCTCAAGAAATGTATGATGCAGTTAAAGCTGCTGCAATTAAATCCTTCGGTGAAGATGGCGTTGTAGTTGACTAATCGATAAATGATTAGGATGGTGAAAGCTGTACGTAGATTGAACGTACAGCTTTCATTCTGAATATAGTCCCTGTGTTTGTACTGTACGAAGAAGAGAGGTGCGGCCCAATGAATCAAACGTTGACTAAAAGAAGAAAATTAAGACTCGAAAGTGATAGCGGTTGGGGTTATGCATTTATCGCAGTGGCTCTTATTGCGTTCTGTTTATTTACCGCATATCCGGTTATTAATGCTTTTATGATTAGCTTACAGGAATACAGACCATTAGGGTCCACTTATGTTGGTCTAGAAAACTTTAAAAATTCATTTACGGATGAGTTATTCTGGAAGGCAATTAAAAATACAGCAGTATATACACTACTAACTGTACCAATTAATATTTTGATTTCCTTTCTTATTGCGATTCTTATTATTCCTTTTAAGAAAAGAACACAAACGGTGTTTAAGGCAATTTACTATTTGCCAGCAGTAGCATCAGGTGTAGCAATGGCTGTCGTATGGCTGTGGATCTTCGATCCGTTAAAATCCGGTATCGCTAACCAAATTGTTATGTTTTTTGGGATGGAAAATCAAAACTGGCTTGGTTCCAGTGCAACAGCAATGTTCTCTCTCGTGTTAATGTCATGGCTGTCTAGTCATGGTACAGCTATTATTATTTATCTAGCTGCATTACTTGGAATCGATAACAGCTACTATGAAGCAGCTGAAATTGACGGTGCAACCTTCTTGCAAAAGCTATGGTTTATCGTCATACCTTTCCTTAAGCCAACAACGCTTTTCCTACTCGTTACGGGTATCATTGGTTCCTTCCAAGTATTCCAAAACGCTTATCTAATGACAGGCGGTGGACCAGACCATGCAACGACAATGGTAGGATTGTTAATCTTTAACAATGCGTTCACATATTTCGAATTTGGTGAGGCAGCAGCACAATCTCTAGTACTAGCAGCAATTATTGCAATTGTATCCTTCATTCAATTCAAGTTCTTAGGTAAAGATATCGAATACTAGGAAAAGGGGCGGAACATATGGCTTTATATAATAACAACTTCAAAAGCAAATGGGCTCTGTTCGTCCGTAATGGCTTGATTATTGCGTTCCTAGTCCTGTTTGCCTTAGCTACCATTTTCCCGATATATTTTATGTTAATCTCCTCATTTGGAGATCCAGTGGAAGCTGGAGCGATGAGCTACTCTCTAATACCGAACAAAATATCATTCGAGTCCTATAAATTCTTCTTTAACTTTAGTCCGTATTCATGGGATTGGCTATTGAACTCTCTCATTGTTGCAGCCTGTATTACGGTTTCCAACGTAATCTTCGCAACACTAGCAGGCTATGCTTTTGCCAAAATGAAATTTAAAGGTAAAAACATTTTGTTTGCAATTCTGCTAGGTTCCATGATGATTCCGGGCCAAGTTACACAAGTACCGCTTTATATTCTAATTGTTAACATTTTTGAACTGCAAAATACGTATCCCGCACTTATTATGCCTAGCATCGTGACGGTCTACAACATCTTCCTTGTGAAGCAGTTCATGTCATCCATTCCGGGTGAAATTCTAGAGGCAGCAAAAATCGAGGGCTGTTCTCAACCGAAAATTTTCTGGCACATTATTGCGCCACTTTCTAAAACGGTCATGGCTGTACTTGCAATTCTAACGTTTATGGCAGCTTGGAATGATTTCTTCTGGCCATTCCTCGTAACGAACACGATGGATATGCAGACGATTCAGGTTGGTCTGAAAAACTTCCGTTTTGCAAATACAACATACTTTGCGCCAATGATGGCGGGTGCGACAATTTCAGCTGTTCCAATGTTTATTCTATTCTTCAGTCTTCAAAAATACTTCCTTGAAGGGGTAACGGTAGGAGCGGTGAAGGGCTAATGTCTAAAACCTATGTCGTCGGGCTAATGTCGGGTACTTCTGTTGATGGGATTGATGCGGCAGTCATTGAGATTGACAGCACAAGCGCGCAGGAGGTAAGCGTTCAATTGCTTGCCTTTGAGAATACGCCTTTCCCTAAGGAGACAAGAGATCGAATCTTTGAGCTTTTTGATCCTGCGCTTGCAACGATAGACAAAGTAGGAATGATGAATATGTGGCTGGGCGAGCTTTACGCCCAAGCCACATCTTCCGTTATTGCGAAGAGTGGGCTCCAGGCAAAGCAAATTAGCGTTATCGGTTCTCATGGTCAAACGATCTATCATGCGCCTTGGGATCATAGTATCGAAGGAAAAACGGTACGCTTTACGGTGCAGATTGGTGAAGGTGCGGTTATCGCCAATCGAACAGGAATTCCTTGCGTCTCAGATTTTCGAATTGCAGATATGGCGGTTGGCGGACAAGGTGCGCCGCTAGTTCCATTTACGGAATACTTGCTGTATCGCAGTGAGCGTAAGACACGCCTGCTGCAAAATATCGGTGGCATCGGCAATGTAACGGTACTGCCGGCGGGAGCATCAGCAGAGGATGTCTATGCTTTCGATACAGGACCGGGCAACATGATCATCGATGCACTCGTTGCACAGCTGTTCGCACCGCTAACGATGGATGTCGGAGGGCAGATTGCTGCTCAAGGGCAATTGATTGATGAACTGCTAGCTTGGCTGCAGCAGGATGACTATTACCGGATGCCTCTGCCTAAGTCTACCGGTCGGGAACGGTTCGGTACACAGTATGCAGAGCAAATCCTTACGATGATGCGTAAACAACAATGGCGTGCAGAAGATGTTATTGCAACCGTTACCTATGCGACTGCTTGGTCGATTCACTATAGCTATGAGCACTTTATTGCTGATGAACATCCGGCACATGAGCTGCTCGTTGGTGGAGGAGGCAGCTATAACGTAACGCTCATTAGCTATCTGAAGCAGCTGTTTACACCAAATGGTGTCAAAGTGCTGACGCAGGAGGATATCGGCGGAAGCAGTGATGCGAAGGAAGCGATCGCCTTTGGGCTACTGGCCCATTATACGATGCAGCGATTACCCAACAATATTGCTAACGTAACAGGAGCAAGTCAGCCAGTTGTGATGGGTAAGCTGAGCTGGCCAATCCAATAATACGCTCCTAATGGGGGAAACCGTATGGACATAAGAAGCTTTCAAATCGAGGATGTCGGAGAAGTCGTAGCACTGTGGAATGAAGTGGCTACGATTTATCATTATAAGCCACTTACGGAAGCTGAGTTTCTCAGCACCTTTATTCAGCATCAATACTATGACGCGGGTTGCGTGCTCGTTGCCTACAACGAGGACGAGCTAATTGGTTTTGCTGCTGGCAGTGTCGGTGATGATTTGCCGCTTGGTGAGGTTGCGGGCTATATCACCTGTGCATGGGTTAAGAAAGACGCTGATCAGCAGCTGTATCATCGCTTCGTCGATAAGTTGGAGCAGCGTTTTAAGACACTTGGCAAAACACAGGCAGAGGTATTGTTCTTCAATCCAGTAAAGCTGGTATGGAATATACCGACAGCACTGGAGCATGAGCATAATAACGCGCCTGGAATTAGCCAAGATGTGCCGCTATATCAGTGTCTTATAGAACGAGGGTATATCGACCGTGCAACGCAATGCGGCATGTACTTAAAGCTTGGTCATTTTACGATACCAGAGGATATTGCCGCGAAGGAGCAGAAGGCCGCAGAAAAGGGCTATCGTGTGCAATATTTTGATCCTGAAAAGCATGAGCATTTGGAGGAGCTGCTAACAGCGCTCGGAAATCCGCAATGGCAGCAAGAAATTACCGATGCGGCAGCGCGTCACATTCCATTTGTTGCAGCGGTACATGGTGATCGCTGTGTTGGCTTCGCAGGTCCGATTGTTAGGCAGCCCAATGGGCGTGCTTATTTTACAGGGATTGGTGTTCACCCTGAGCATGAAGGTCATGGGCTTGGAAGTGTATTGTTTTTCCACATGGTGGAAGCGTTTCAAAGCAATGCTTGTGACTATGTCTCATTGTTTACAGGGAGCAATAATCCTGCCATCCGAATCTATGAAAAAGCTGGCTTTCAAGTCGTGAAGCAGTTTTCCATATTGCGAAAGGAGCAATTAATATGAGTGAGAAGCAAACCATCTTAGCAATTGGCGCACATGTGGGGGATGTCGAGCTGGCATCAGGCGGTGTCCTTGCCAGCCATAGCTTAAAGGGAGATCGAATCGTTACGCTTGCCCTAACAGCAGGAGAGCGCGGCGTGCCGGCAGGTCAGGATATGGCTCAGTACCGTGAGCAGAAGGTGCAGGAAGCACATACTTTTGCTCAAATGCTAGGCGGTGAGGCATTCGTATTCGACTATCAAGATGGCGAGGTGCCGGACACAGAGCAAATTCGTATGGAAGTTTGTGATGTGATTCGTCAAGTGAAGCCTAATGTCATTATTACACATTGGAAAAACAGCATGCATAAGGATCATGCTCTCACTCATCATATCGTCAACGATGCACGTTTTTACGCTAGCATGCCGACGATTGAGCGCGAGCTACCTAACCATTTTGCAGCAAAACTACTTTACTCGGAAAACTGGGAGGATGCGGTGGATTATGTTCCGTATCTTTACGTTGATTTCGATCAGGCTGCGTTCGATCTATGGATCGAGGCGCTTAGCAAGCATTGGTTCGTCACAGGCAGCAAGTCCTTTAAGTACCTGGACTACTACAAAGCATTAGCTGTTGTTCGCGGCTGCGAAGCGAGAAAGATGTATGCGGAGGCGTTTATGGTGCCCCCCGAAACAATGAAACTGAGACACTCCACCCTATAAGAGGAAGTTCAAAAAGTTCAGCCTTGATGACGATGTATCGCGTTGAAGCCTAGTCGACGTCGAATATGAAGTTCTACCGAAAGCTCCGTTGCTCACGTACCAACAACGTACGCTGCGCTACTCGCTTTCTAGTATCACTTCATCTTCTTGGTCCTGAAGGCCAAACTTTTTGAACCATTATTTAAATGGGAAGTTCAAAAAGTCCAGCCTTGATCACGGTGCATCGCGCTGTAGCTTAGTCGGCATCGAATTTTGAATTCAGCCGGGTCTTCCGGTGCTCACGTACCCAATACGTACGCTGCGCTCCTCAGCCCCTAGCTTTATCCAAACTTCTCGGTGCTGAAGGCTGGATTTTTGAACTCGATTAAATGGGAAGTTCAAAAAGTTCAGCCTTGATGACGATGTATCGCGTCTGTAGCGTATAGGGCATTGAATCGGATTTTGAACTCTAATAAATATAAATAGCATCAAAAGGGAGTGTTTCTTGGAACCAGGATGCATTCCCTTTCTTTTCACCCATCACCTATCTAGGAGGCAGCATGATATGGTACTTAACGGAGTAGATATGCTATTGAATGACCGTCATAAGCTCGAAGGAAAGCGAGTGGGATTAATTACGACACCTACAGGGCTTACGACTGATTTTCGCTCGACGATATCGATTTTGCATGAAAATTTCAATCTTGCAGCGATGTTTTCGCCAGAGCATGGTGTTCGTGGCGACTTAGATGCAGGTGCACTTGTTGATACGTATGAGGACCCTTATACGGGTGTGAAGGTATTCAGCTTATATCGTAAAGATTCTAAACGTCTTACGGCTGAAATGCTCGATGCCGTCGACGTGATGGTTTATGATATTCAGGATGTAGGCGTTCGCTATTATACATTTATTTATACGATGCTGTATGCACTTGAGGATTGTGCAAAGGCTGGCATTCCATTTGTCGTGCTAGACCGCGTTAACCCACTTGACGGTGTGACTATCGAGGGGAATATCCTAAAGCAAGGCTTCAAGTCGTTTGTTGGCAATTATGAGCTCGCTGTTCGATATGGCTTAACCGCGGGGGAAATTGCGACGATGGCCAATGACCAGATGGGCTGGAATGCTGACCTGCATGTTGTACCGTTGTCTGGCTGGCAGCGTGAGATGCGTTTTCCGCAGACAGGCCTAACATGGGTTCATCCATCGCTTGGTATGCCTCGCTATGAGACGGCTTTGCTTTATCCGGGCACATGCTTGTTCGAAGGAACAAATTGCTCTGAGGGTAGAGGAACGACCTTCCCATTTGAAATGATCGGTGCGCCTTACATTGAAGCACAGCAGCTTGCTGATGTCATGAATGCTAAGCAGCTGCCTGGCGTTCGGTTCCGCCCTGTTCACTTCAAGCCGACGGTATCTAAGCATGCAGGAGAGCTATGTGGCGGTGTACAGCTTTATGTTACAGATGAACAGCTTATTAGACCGCTTGACGTCGGTGTAACGCTGATGTTTACGATTCGAGATCTATATGAGCAATTTTCCTTTTTACCACCAATTAAGGAGGGCTCTCGCCCGTTTATTGATTTGCTGTGCGGCGACAACGTATACCGTCAACCCAATGTGACCGCGGCGCAATTGCTTGAGCAGTTTGCTGAGGAGAGCAAGCAGTTTGCTGAACTGAAAAAGGATTATCATATATATAAATAAGGCAGGGATAGAGATGAAAACATTAGAGCAAATGACGCTTAGAGAGAAGATTGGGCAAATGTTCGTTACAGGGTTTCCATCGACGACGCTGTCTAGTGAGCTTAGGGAAGTTATTGAGCAATATAAAGTAGGAAATATTATTCTGTTCTCACATAACATTGCGGATAAGGTGCAGCTTGGTAATCTCGTAAGTGAGCTTCAGCAATGGTTTGTTTCCTATACAGGAATTCCGGGCTTTATTACGATTGATCAGGAAGGTGGCCGCGTGACGCGTATGCCTAGCGATGCAACGAATGTTGCAGGTGCAATGGCGATTGCGTCTACGGGTCGTCCTGAGCATGCATATACTGCAGGACGCATTACGGCACGCGAGCTGAAGGCTCTTGGCATTAACTTTAATCTGGCTCCTGTTATGGATATTAACAACAATCCTTTGAATCCCGTCATTAATGTGCGTTCGTACGGAGACTCTGCAGAGGTTGTTCAGGAATACGGTATCGCAATGATGAAGGGACTGCTTGATGGAGGCGTTATGTCCTCACTTAAGCATTTTCCTGGTCATGGCGACACGAATGTAGATTCCCATATCGGCTTACCGACGATTGACAAGTCGCTGGAAGAGCTGGAGGCGCTAGAGCTTCGTCCGTTCGTTGAAGCCATTAAGCAAGGTGCCAAGGCGATTATGAGTGCGCATATTCTGTTCCCACAAATCGAGAAGTCAGGTGTGCCGGGAACGATGTCTTATACGATTATTACGGAGCTGCTGAAGGAAAAGCTCGGCTTCAAAGGTCTTGTCGTATCGGATTGCTTAGAGATGGATGCGATCAAACGCTTCTATGGCACAGCACAAGGCGCGCTTGGAGCGGTGAAGGCTGGCGTCGATCTTGTCTTTATTAGTCATTCACCGTCGGTCGTTAAGGATGCGATCGAGCTAATCGAGGCAGCTATCGCTTCCGGTGAGCTTGAGGAAGCGGTAATCGACCGCGCAGTATCTAAAATACTCGCCTACAAAGCAGAAGTAGCTGACGTAGCAGCGCCTAATACAGACATCGTTGGCTGCGATACGCATCGTCGCTCTAACGAGCTCATTCGTACAGAGACGATATGCTTAGTGAAGGGAGAGCTAGAGCCAGTACAAGAACGTAGTAAAGAGGTGTTGTTTGTCGGCGCCTACTCCTACCGTTCCGATATGGCTTCAAGCAGTGTAAATGATCAATTGAACTTTGCTGAATATATGGGTGAACAGTTTGAGGCTTCCTATGTGGCCGTCGATGTCGATCCTAATGAAGAACAGATTCGAGCAGTTGTCGATCAAGCAAAGGACTACAAGCGCATCGTGCTAGGTTTGTTCAACGGTCGAGAGAACACAGGTCAGCTTAAGCTTGCCCATGCATTAATGGAAGCAGGCTTACATGTGACAGCCGTTGCGCTAGGTCGACCATATGATCTTTCGCTGCTGAAAGGTGAATGCACAGGACTTGCAGCCTTTGAATATTCCCAAGGTGCATTCCAATCGCTCGTACCGGTGTTATCGGGCAAATTTAAACCTACCGCAAAAATAACGATAGCCTTATAATATTCGGGTAACAGTAGAGCTGCAAAGGGGGGATATTTAATTATGACATATGTCGTTGGCATTGATGGCGGAGGAACAAAAACAGCAGTAGATGTCGCTAATGAACAAGGTGAGCTTCTGAAGCAATTTCATGTAGGGGCGATCAACTATAACGGCGGGGATGAAGAGACAATTGCGGCTTCATTTGCGCAAATGTTCGAGTCGATTAAAGAAAGCTGCGGTTCACTTGATCAAGTAAGCCAAATCGTTATCGGCGCTGCCGGCATTAGCAATCCGCAGGTTAGCATTAAGCTAGAGCAAAATGTTAGAGCTCAAGGCTATGAAGGTCCTGTATATATTACGGGTGATCAAGAGATCGCGCTCTATGGCGCGCAAAATGCGATGGAGGGTATTATACTTATCGCAGGGACGGGCTCGATCTGCTTCGGTGTGAACGGATATGGAGAAAAGCATCGTACAGGTGGCTTTGGCCATTTAATCGATGATGAAGGCAGCGGCTACAGTATTGGACGTCAATTGTTATCGTTGCTTGTTCAAGCGGAGGATGGCAGATTAAAGGATTCCATCATACCTGCAATGGTGTATGAGCAGCTCGGTTTGCGTACCGTTCAAGACATTATCGGCTTCGTATATGGCAAGCACACAACGAAGAAGGATATTGCAGCGCTAGCACCGATTATGACGAAGGCGTGTGAGCTAGGAGATGCGCAGGCACTGAAGCTTGCGAAGTCCACAGCAGAGAGTCTGTATGAGCTCATTGTTCCGGTCATTGAGAGGCTCAAGCTGCAACATAGCCCGATTGCAATCTCAGGCAGCGTGCTGCAAAAATCGCCATTTGTGCATAGTGCGTTAGAGCGGAAGCTCGCTAGCACCTACCCCCAAGTGAAGCTGATTATGCCAATAAAGGATGCGGCATACGGCGCGGTGCTTATGGCTTGCTCGTTGAATCATCGCTCGCATGTTTAGACTATGCTGAAGTGGGTGCTCATCAGAGCTGCTAGAGCGAAGTGGATCGTCGTAAATGACAACAATGGATGAATAAGCAATAGTAAAGGGCAAGCAAGTGGAGTATGTCATATCCTCCATCTGCTTGCCCTTCTTTATTATCTAATGAAAGGTAAAGGAACTACACGATAAGAAAGCCTAGGTTGCGTTTCGCCTTCAGCAGTGTCTCATTAGCGATAGCTGCTGCACGTTCTGCACCATCTTTAAGAATAGCGTCAAGCTCTGCGGAGTGAACGATTTCTTTAAAATGTTGTTGAATTGGCTCTAGCTTAGCAACAACAACCTCAGCAATCTCCTTTTTGAAGTTGCCGTAGCCTTGCCCTTCAAAGTGTTTCTCCACCTCTGGAATCGATAGGCCTGAAAATACGCTGTAGATTTCGATAAGGTTACTCACGGCTGGCTTCGTATCCCAGTCGTAGCGTACGGACATGTCGGAGTCGGTAACGGCACGTGAGAACTTTTTGCGGATAACCGCTGGCTCATCTGTCATCAGAATGTAGCTGCTTGCGTTAGGATTGGATTTGCTCATTTTTTTCGATGGATCATCCAGCCCCATAATACGTGCACCTGTATCCTGAATAATCGGCTCAGGAATGATAAAGGTTTCTCCGTAGCGATTGTTGAATCGGCTAGCTAGATCGCGTGTAAGCTCTACATGCTGCTTCTGATCATCACCGACAGGGACATGTGTAGCTTGATACAATAAAATATCTGCAGCCATTAAAGCAGGATAAGTGAAGAGGGCGGAGCTAACGGTTTCCTTGCCATCAGACTTATCTTTAAATTGTGTCATTCGGCTAAGCTCACCAAAGTGAGCCTGTGTTTCCATCAACCAGCCCATTTCTGCATGAGCAGACACGGAGGATTGTAGGAATACAGCGGAACGCTTAGGATCGATACCTGCTGCAATGTATAGCGCAGCCAGCTCACGAGAGCGCTCGTTCAATTCCTTAGGGTCCTGATAGACAGTAATAGCATGCAGGTCAGGAATGAAGAAGAAGCACTCGTATTCCTCCTGATTGCGAACAAATTGACTTAATGCCCCAGAATAGCCGCCAATATTGAGCACACCACTTGGTTTAATACCAGACAACATACGTTTCATGATGATCCACCTCTTTATAGATTGTTAAAGTAAATAAAAAAAGCTCCATCCCTAAAAGAAGGGACGAAGCTTGATCTCCGCGGTACCACCCAAATTCGACCTTAGTCGCACTTGTATTTTGACAGAAGCTCTGCCAAAATCAGCTCGGTAACGGTGAGCGCCGGCAATGCCTACTAGCACGACAAGGAGTCGTGTCGTTCAGGTTGCAGCGAATAGACCCATTCATTACGCGGCATGTGTCGATCTTTTCACCAGCCATCGACTCGCTTAAACATGCGTATCGCAATTACTTTTTCTATTCATAGCTTTCATATATTAGGATTATGTTCAGAATACCGATAATCATAAATCAAGTCAAGTAAAGATAACGTTGACAGTTGTCGAATGTTCTGTTATCTTAAATTTAAGATGTTTTTTTTAGAAAGGAATGCTTATCATGAGTGTAACGAATCGTTACAAACAGTCGGAAGCAGCGCTGGAGTTATATATTGCGTTATCGCGCGCTAGTCAATGGGTGTCTGCTCATGGCGACAGAGATATTCGTAAGCATGGCTTGAATCGTACGGAATTCGGTGTACTGGAGCTTTTATATCATAAAGGCCCTCAGCCTCTGCAGCAAATCGGCAGTAAGGTGCTAATGAGCAGCGGTAATATAACGTATGTCGTTGATAAGCTGGAGAAAAAAGGGCTCGCTAAGCGCCGAGTTTCCACAGAGGACAGACGACTTATTTACGCTGAAGTAACGAGTGCTGGATCTGCATTTATAGAAGAGGTGTTCCCACAGCATGCGAGCGTCATTGAAGCTGCGGTAGAGGGGCTTACACAGCAGGAGCAGCAGGAAGCGACAGCTTTGCTTAAAAAATTGGGAATTTATGCGGAGAGAACCTTTAAGGAGGGCGGATCACCGTGCTAGCGGTGATCTTCTTTCGAATATAAATCTTAATTTGAAGATATCATATGGAATAGAACGTCAACAGTGCAGTAGTAGAGCTGCCTGCTGCAAAGGAGGATAATGATGAAGCATATATATGAACAAGGTACGGATAAAACAGCACCGGTGCTGCTGCTTTTACATGGAACGGGTGGGACTGAGCAGGATTTATTAGGCATAGCAAAGCATATTGATGCGGAAGCTTCGATATTGAGTGTGCGAGGAAATGTGCTTGAGAATGGCATGCCAAGATTTTTTAGACGTCTTGCGGAAGGTGTATTTGATATTGAGGATTTGAAGCTTCGGACGGAAGAGCTGAACGAGTTTATCGATCAAGCTGCGCAGCAATATGGCTTTGACCGCAGTAAGGTTGTCGCGATCGGCTACTCCAACGGTGCTAATATCGCAGCAAGCTTAATGTTTCACTATCAGGATGCACTAATGGGCGCGATCTTGCACCATCCGATGGTGCCGCTTCGTGGATTACAATTGCCTGATCTTAGCGGTAAGGAAGTATTTATCGCTGCTGGTGAAAATGATCCGATATGTCCACCGCAGGAAACGAAGGAGCTTGCGGAGCTGTTAGAGGGAGCAGGAGCTAGCCTAGAGCTGCTCTGGGAGCGCTATGGCCACCAGCTGTCTAGAAGCGAGATTGAGGCGGCAAAAGGCTGGTACAACAAAACGTATAAATCTAATTCATAATGGCAAAGCGAGTATGAATTGAGTCTGGAGCAGGCTAGTGAGATCGATCACTGGCCTGCTCTCTTTTTGTATATGTATACCTGAAACGAATAGCTCATACATTTATACAAATGAGTGAGGAGTGTGAGATGATGATCGTTGCTATTATTGGTGGCGGCCCGGCAGGCTTGAATGCGGCACTTGTATTAGCTCGAGCTAATCATCAGGTGCTGCTATTCGACAATCAAAAGCCGCGCAATGCAGTAACAGGGCACATGCATGGATTTATTACGAGAGAAGGCATCGCTCCTAGTCGTTTTCGCAGGCTTGCTCATCAAGAGCTTCGCCAATATCCGAATATAAAGCGCTATGTAGCAACGATTAGCCAAGCTAAACGCTTAACCGATGGTACTTTCACGATGAGCACGAAAAGCGGAACGACGTTTAAGGCCGATCGATTACTGCTGGCAACCGGTTTAAAGGAATCGCTTCCCGGCGTTAGCGGACTGCAACGATTTTATGGCAAGTCAATGTTCAGTTGCCCGTACTGTGACGGCTATGAGCTAAGCGGCAAATCGCTTGCTATTATAACAGAAAGCAATAACGGCCTTGCACTTAGTGCAACGCTGAAGCAATGGAGCAGCAGGCTGCACCTGTTTACGAATGGGAAAGGATCAATAACGAGTGAGGAGCGGGAGCTGCTTCAGCAGCTGGGCGTTGTGCTGCATATAGAGCCGATAAAATCACTTACCGGTAGAGAAGGCAAGCTGAAGGGTGTTGTGCTGCAGAATGGTAAGCGAATTGCGTGTAGCGGCGGATTTGTATCAACTTATTGGCAGCATGCTGGATCGCTCGTGCAGCAGCTCGGCTGCAGGCTGGCTGATCACGGAGGAATATGGCAGGACGGTAAAGGGAGGACGAGTATAGCTGGAGTATATGCTGCCGGAGATGTGATGAGCATATCCCCTGCACAAGCTGTGCTAGCAGCTGGTGATGGAGTACGGGCAGCTATAAGTATAAATCAAGACATTGCGCAGAGCCGGCTTGACGCTATCCTCAAATCACATCAAAGCAACTACTAAAAAGGCATAATCTCTCGCCTAAGCTGAGATTATGCCTTGTTGTCGTTATTCTCGATAGTCTTCAACGAGCAGATCGAGTGCTCCAGTTAGTGGGTCCATAATAAAGCCGTGCACAGGCACATGCTGAGGAAATAGCGGATGATTACGGATCATCTTAACGCTATGCATTACACCATGCTCCGGTGCGGTAAAGCCTCTTAGGAACTTCTCCATACGGATGCCGGAACGCTCCAATGTTTCAATAACGAGCGGATCTACGCCGCCTTCTTCAACAATTTTTTGTACCATGCCTTGTGTATCTAGGTTAGTCATGCCACAGCCGTGATGTCCAATAACAACGACCTCTTTTGCTTGAAGCTCATATACGGCTACAAGAATACTGCGCATCGCGGATCCGAAGGGCTGAGTTAATACAGCGCCAGCGTTCTTAATGAATTTTGCATCACCATTACGAAGATTAAGCGCCTTTGGCAGCAGCTCCATCAAGCGAGTATCCATACAAGTTAGGATGGCGATCTTTTTCTCTGGATATTTGTCGGTAATATATTTTTCATACTCTTTATTCTCGACAAAATCTTTATTGAATTCCATTAACTGATTTACAATGCTCATGTATGATTCCTCCTAGTGCATTACACGATCAAAATGATTAGAGTTTTTCTTTTATTATTCTCCTATTTGTTAATGAAG
This sequence comes from Paenibacillus sp. FSL W7-1287, assembly GCF_038004245.1. NCBI lineage: Bacteria > Bacillati > Bacillota > Bacilli > Caryophanales > Paenibacillaceae > Paenibacillus > Paenibacillus sp. FSL W7-1287. Next base: position 906,791 of record NZ_JBBORD010000001.1, read on the forward strand.
TCAATTACTGCTTGTATATTTTTTATTTGATTTGTACTATTTGACATAAGCACCGACGCATCAGATGGGTAATACAATGGTTGCAGCCGTGCCTACTCCAAGCTCGCTCGAGAAGCTGAGTGAGCCATGATGATTAGAAATTATTTGCTGAGTAACAAGTAAGCCTAAGCCGGTTCCGCCTTCTTTGTTCGTATAGAATGGGTCAAATATATGGCTGAGCTCTTGCTCTGAGATGCCGATACCAGTGTCTCGAATCGTAATCGTCATGGACTTGGGCTCAGTGCTCAGGTCAATATGAATGAGGAGCTCTCCGCCCTCTGGCATAGCCTCAATACTGTTTTTAATTAGATTAACGAATACCTGCTTAAGATGTTGCTCCGAGCCGTGCACTGGTGGCAATGCCTCTACTGCCTTTAGCTTGAAGTTTATATTATTCAGCTTACCAGAGGACTTCATTAAAGTAACAATATCACGAATTAATCGTTCTATATACACAGGTGACCAGTGCTCAATCTGCTGCTTGGACATGCTTAGAAACTGGCTAATGATTGAATCCATATGTTGAATTTCCTGCATGACGAGATCGATATGCTGCTCAGGTAGATTCCCCTTCGTTTTGTTGAGCGACAAAAATCCTTGAACGGTCGTTAACGGATTACGAATTTCATGTGCGATGCTGGCAGCCGTTTGACCGATTGCAGAGAGCTTTTCATTGTTGCGACGCAGCTCCTCGTTTTGCTTGCGCTGTGTAATATTACGTGTAATGGAAGCGAAAGCCACGGTATCCCCGTACTCATCAATAATCCCTGACAGTGTAATACTTACGTCTACAGGGCGTCCTGACTTAGTATACATGACGGTTTCATAGCTAGAGATCCCGTTGTTTTCCATTACTTGCATGAGCAGCATATTATAAGACTTTTGCTGCTCCTCAGAGTGGCGGAACAATGGCTGACCGAGAAGCTCTTCGCTGCTGTATTCGAACATTTCTTCAAATGCACTATTCATCTGAATGATGTTGAAGTTGAGATCCATAATATGAATGGCATCCTTTGTATGGTTAAAGAAGGATTCCAAGTATTGTTTTGTACTCATCAGCTCATCGTTTGTTTTCTTTAGCTCTTCGGTATAATGGTACAGATTGCTGCCCATCGTGTTAACCTGTGAGGCAAGCAAGCCGAGCTCATCCTTACTTCTGTGCTCTAACGGCGTATTGAATTGATTCATCGAGATCGCGTTAACCTTAACCATAATTTTAGTCAACGGTGCAGTAAGCAGCTCTGCTATTAGATAGCTCCCTACGATCGTAATAAGCAGCAGCACGATGCTGATCATCGTATGGTCAAGCAGCTGCTTCGTCGTACTAGATAGCATCGACTCTTTATCGAGGACTAAGCTTATAATATATGGTTTGCTACCTGTAATTGGAATGAAGGTGCGAACAAGCTGCTGATCGTTATGTTCAAATGTTGAAGATTGAAACTGATTGGTGGACACGGCCTGATTGACCAGCTTCAAATCTTTTTCAACATTGCTGTAGCTGTAGGAGCCGAACATCACATCACGCACATCAAGATTGTAAATAGGCTGCCCTTGCTTGAGCTTAATGATTTTCTCTTTGCCAAAGAACTCCGGATCGAATGCAGTAATTTCTAACAGGTTTTCATTCTCTTTAATAAGCTCCTTCACAATCGTTTCTTTTCCGTTAATATAGCCATTTGAGAAGGAAAGATCCGTGTTGATCATCGTATTAATCATGTAGTTTGTTTTGCCTGAGTAATAATATCCCCATTTGTTTACCTTAGTAGGATCTGAAACTGCAAAGTTAACTGGACCTGAATAGAAATTTGTAGAGTGCTGTCCTTGATCAACAGAGACAGGACGTAAGTGCATGACATCCTTCAATGCTATATCCCAATAGTCCCATGTTTTTGATCTTAAATTAATTTCATCTGGATTAGAGGATAATACAGTAACTAGCTCGTTATCCTCTAGCACCCATAATGTAATATCTGTAACCCCTACTTGATTTCTCACTTGCTTTAGAAGTTCATTGGAAAGGTTAGAGATATCTGGATCAAGCAGCTGCTCTGCAGCTATTGCTGCCGCTTTAAGGCGATGAGCGAGCTCATTCTCGATGCTGCGATTCGTAGTTTCAATAAGCTCTATAGAAACAGCGAGCTGTTTGGCAATATTGGTAACCTGCTGTTCAATGTTTTCATTCTGTACACGAACCGCATTAATTTGCGAGAATACAACATTGAGAATAAGTACTGCCGTAACGATGAGAGAGATAGCTAATGATAATTTAATTCGGATAGACAATGATTAGCCCTCCGGCTTTAATATAAGTAACACAACGTGTTTTTAGACAAATATCGACAAAATACATCAAATTATAGTAAGTATAAGTTAGACGATACTGGATTGACAATAAGAAAATATAGTGAATAGCTATTAGGTTATTAGCTATACATAAGTAAGTTGTTGAATCCTTCAATTTTAATTTTTACATTTTATTGATTGACAAGGAGGTTTATCCAATGATATTGTTGTAACATATTTTAACATTATGAGAGGAGGGTTACGTATGATTAGCTTGGTTCAGTTTGGCAATATGGTTTTAACAGGCTTGTTTCAACATCATGACGTAATCCGTGCCCGTAACGTATAGTTAAGTACATACGGCGCATGATTACGTAACGTAGTCATGCGCCTTTTTTTTCGCATAATGGGCTTAGTTTCGCATCTTTGTGATCTAATACCCGTGTGAGGAAGAGCATGTCTACGCAGGCATGCTCTTTTTTGTGTGCTCTATTGAAATCGTTAATAACGAGGGGTTGTTAAGCAACATGATGAATGTATTAAAAAAACTAGGATGGTTTTTCAAGCTGGAGTGGAAACGATATACGCTGGCGATTAGCTTGCTGTTTTTTGCAGGCTTAGTCGACCTGCTTCCACCGTGGCTAATTGGTGTTGTTATTGACGGTATCCAACAGGGTCAGTTTTCGTCGGTACAATTCCGGTGGATGATCATTGGCTGGGTTGTCGTGACGATCGTTGCCTATGGCATCAATTATATTTGGCATTACATGCTGTTTGGTGCAGCATTCGTGCTGGAACGCATACTACGCACTAATCTAATGTCACATTTTTTACGAATGAAGCCTTCCTTCTACGAGCGAAATCGTACAGGAGATTTAATGGCTCGAGCAACGAATGATCTTGGTGCGGTATCGAATACGGCCGGCTTCGGAATCTTGACGCTATTCGATTCAACCATATTTATGATCAGCATCGTTGTTATGATGAGCGTAGCGATTAGCTGGAAGCTGACACTTGCAGCATTACTACCATTGCCGATCATTGCGCTGGTACTGTCGATCTTTGGTAAGAAAATTCATCAGCGCTTTATGGCAGCTCAGGATGCTTTTGGTGAGCTGAATGATGATGTACTGGAGTCTGTCTCTGGCGTTCGAGTGCTTCGTGCCTTCGTTCAGGAAAAAGCAAGTGAGCAAAAGTTTCAAGCGAAGACGCAGGAAGTGCTTGAGAAAAACTTAGCAGTTGTAAGAATCGATGCACTGTTTGAGCCTGCGATTAAAGTAATTGTTGGGATCAGCTATTTAATTGGAATTGGCTACGGCGCCTATCTTGTGTTCAATAGTGAGCTGACGCTTGGTCAGCTTGTGACATTCAATATGTTTTTAGGGATGCTCATTTGGCCGATGATCGCGATGGGGGAGCTCATCAATATTATGCAGCGAGGCAACGCCTCTCTCGACCGTGTCAATGAAACGCTAGCAAGCAAGGCAGATGTAGAGGATAAGAAGAATACAGTGGAGAAGCACAGTCCTTCTCAAGTCGCGTTTGAGCGATATTCTTTCCAATATCCAAGCTCATCTAATGAAAACTTAAGTGCGCTTAACATACGCATTAAGCAAGGACAGACGCTCGGCATTGTCGGAAAAACAGGTAGTGGTAAAACGACGATACTGAAGCAGCTGCTGCGTGAATATCCACTAGGCCAAGGAACATTAAAGCTTGGGGAACATAGCATTGACGAGCTGAAACTGAATGACGCAATCGGATATGTCGGCTACGTGCCTCAGCAGCCGTTTTTGTTCTCACGTTCAATACGCAGCAATATATTGTTTGGTAAAGCAGATGCGACCGAAGAGCAGCTTCAGCGTGCGCTTGAACGGGCTTCGTTCGCCAAAGATATTCAGTTTTTGCCTGAGGGCTTAGAGACGATGGTTGGAGAGCGTGGTGTTGCATTGTCCGGTGGTCAGAAGCAGCGTGTGAGCATTGCGCGGGCATTAATTGCAAATCCTGAAATACTGCTGCTGGATGACGCACTATCGGCTGTAGATGCAAAAACAGAAATAGAAATTATTGAGGGCATTAAGCATGAGCGACAGCACAAAACGACGATAATTACGACACACCGCTTATCGGCCGTCCAGCACGCAGATTGGATTGTAGTGATGGAAGATGGTGTAATTGCTGAAGAAGGAACGCATGAGCAGCTGCTGAAGCGTGATGGCTGGTATAAGGAGCAATATGATCGTCAGCAGATCGAGCTCGAGCTAAGCTCATAGTTAACGCGGTTAAAATAGAGAGGTGAGAAGCATGACGATAGAGACAGAGCAAGTACAGCAGCCAGATCGAACGATAAAGACAGGAAAGCGATTGCTGCAGTATGGTTTACTCTATAAAAAGACGATTATCGTTGCACTTATATTTTTAATTATTGCAGTTAGTGCTGAGGTAATGGGACCATTACTTGCGAAAAAGATGATCGATGAACATATTACAGGTATCAATAAAACGTGGTATTACGTAGAAGAAGGGACGGCTGAGGCTGTTCCATATAAGGAGCAATGGCTTGTACGTGAGGATAAGCTTAATCCGAGTACAGCTGTGCTAGGTAGCATGGAATTTGAGCAGCAAGGTTTACGTTTTTATCTCGTGAATGAAGGAGACAATAGTGAGCAAGCCACCCTGTTGACGAAGGAAGAGCTGTATCAATTTTACAAGCCAGAAATTCCATCTATTCTACGTTTGTCAGCGATTTACTTAGTATTGCTTGCAGTGGCAGCCATTTTTGTATACTCTCAGCGCATTTTGCTGCAGACAGCAGCGAATCGCATTGTTCAGAAGCTTCGACATGATGTTTATGCGCACACCCAAAAGCTGCCGGTTAAATACTATGATCATTACGCAGCAGGGCAGATTGTCTCTCGTGTAACGAATGATACGGAAGCGATTAGAGAGCTGTATGTCGGTGTTATTGCTAACTTCAGCATGGGTTTGGTCTATATTGTAGCAATCTATGCTGCAATATTCGCTATGAATCCGACGCTTGGCTTCATCACATTGCCATTAATTCCGATTTTGATGCTATGGATCTACATCTATCGGCGCTTTGCTTCCAAATACAATCGAGTGCTAAGAGCGAAGCTTAGTGAGATTAACGGCACAGTTAACGAGTCGATTCAAGGGATGTCCATTATTCAAGCCTTTCGCAAAGAAAAAGCGATGGAGAAGGAATTTGATGAGCTCAATTCGTATTACTTCAAATACCAAAATAAAATGCTCAGCTTAAATTCGTGGACCTCTCATAATTTGCTGAACGTACTGCGCAACTTAATTTATGCGGTCATTCTTGTGCTGTTTTTTACGAATCAGCTCGGAGCGGCTATTACAGTTGGCTTACTGTTTGCTTATATTGATTATTTGAATCGGATGTTTAACCCTATCGTGGGCATTGTTAATCAGCTATCTAATTTGGAGGTAGCGAGAGTATCTGCAGAACGTGTATTCAAGCTTATGGATGAGCCTGGTATGGAGGTTGATGATCAGCCTATGCCTCGTTATCGTGGGGATGTTGCCTTTGAGAACGTGTCCTTTGCATACAAGGAAAAGGAATATGTTCTAAAAAATATTCAGTTTTCCGCTAAGCAAGGGGAGACGATTGCACTCGTTGGTCATACTGGTTCTGGAAAAAGCTCAATTCTGAATTTACTGTTCCGCTTTTATGATATAGAGGAAGGCCGTATAACGATTGATGGTGTTGATCTGCGCAGCTTTTCTAAGCAGCAAATTCGTAAGCATATGGGCATTGTTCTGCAGGATCCGTTCTTGTTTACAGGGACCATCGCATCTAATGTCAGCTTAAATAATGAGGAGATATCAAGGGAGCGTGTTATTCAGGCACTGAAGGATGTAGGCGCATATGACATGTTTATGCAGCTGCCGAAAGGCATTGATACAGAGGTCATTGAGAAAGGTAGCACGCTGTCAGCTGGTCAACGTCAGCTCATATCCTTTGCTAGAGCGCTTGCTTATGATCCGGCTATTCTTATTTTGGACGAAGCGACGGCAAGTATTGATACAGAGACAGAGTCTGTCATTCAAGCGGCGCTCGAGGTGCTGAAGCGAGGACGCACAACCTTTGTTATTGCTCATCGCTTATCGACGATACGTGCAGCTGATCAAATTTTAGTATTGGATCGCGGAGTTATTGTTGAACGTGGTAATCACGATCAGCTTATGGAACAGAGAGGTAAGTACTATCTCATGTATCAGCTTCAGGCTGGTACTGGGGCAATAACGGCATAATTAGATAGCAATGGCATAGGTATAGAAGCAGATAAAGATATAGATATAGATAAAGATATGATAATAAGACAGATATAACAGGCATGGAAATGCAGGAGTATAAGAATAGGTATAGATGTAGGTATGTGGTAAGGCTTAGGAGCTGCAATCGTTCGTTTCGATTGCAGCTCCTTTTTTTGTGGGAAGCAGTTGTGAATGAATTGTGAAATTTAGGTAAAAGTAGTTCTATGACCAAACTATTTGATGATAGAATAGTTTCATCATAGAACTATTTTGTGGGGAGGTGTTGGTATGGCTAATGAGAGGATGACAGAGATTGTCGAGCGCTATGAACGAGCGACGTATATGATTAATCGTAGATTAAGCAGTAAAGTCAAGGAAGGGCTACCTAATGATATTACGCCAGAGCAGCTGTTTATATTACGCTACTTAAAGCGTAATAACGATGTTAGCTCATCGGAATTGGCCGATTTGCTTTGTGTAGGGAAAAGTACGATCACATCGATTATTAGCCGCATGGTTAATAAAGGTTATGTTGTGAGAACTCCAAGTCAAGAAGATCGGAGAGTCGTATATTTATCACTTACGGAGGAAGGCGATCGACAGCACAGCCGTATAGAAGAAACGATTTATCATATTATTGAGCCTTATATAAGTAAGATCGGGGAAGCTAAAGCGTTTGAATATATAGCTGTGCTGGAGCATATCTCAGAAGTGCTAATGATGGATTTAGAATAGGAGGCATTTGCTTGAAAGGGATTTTGAAATTTAGATGGATCGTTATAGCAGTATGGATTGTCGCTGCCGTTGGGCTGTTTATTGCAGCACCTAATCTTGCGTCACTCGTTAGAGAAAAAGGCGAAATTACAGTGCCCGAGCAATATTCATCATCTCTAGCAGCCAAGCTGATAGAGGAGAAGAGCAGCGACTCTGGATCAGGCAATTCTACAGCCCTCGTGTTCCATCAGGAGGGTGGATTAACAGCTGAGCAGCAAGAGGAAATACAATCGGCTCTTGCTCTGCTGGAAGAGAATAAGGAGCAGCTGGGCATTGCATCGATTACCTCTTACTTCGACAATGAGGAATTGAAGGAGCAGATGCTTGCTCCTGATGAGTCAACGGCGATTGTGCTGCTAGATGTACAGATGAATGGCAGAGAAGTAGATCAAGCGATAGACCAGCTCTATGAAGCGTTAGCGTCTATCGAGATAGAGCATTATTACACCGGTAGCTGGCTTATTAGTCAGGATGTTCTGCTCAGCTCAGAGGAAGGCTTAAAGCGCACGGAGCTCATTACCGTTGGCTTTATTCTTATCGTACTATTTTTAGTCTTCCGCTCGGCAGTTGCGCCGATTGTGCCATTATTAACGGTTGGCCTATCTTATATCGTATCGCAATCCATTGTTGCGTTTCTTGCAGATACCGTTGATTTTCCGCTGTCTACCTTCACACAAATCTTCATGATGGCGGTCTTGTTCGGGATTGGAACGGACTATTGCATCCTGTTAATTAGCAGGTACAAGGAAGAGCTCAGTAAGCATGAGGATAAACAAGAAGCCATTCTAACGACGTATCGCACGGCTGGAAAAACAGTGCTTGTATCAGGTATTGCTGTGCTGGTAGGCTTCAGTGCGATTGGCTTCTCGACATTTATATTGTATCGCTCTGCCGTTGCAGTAGCTGTAGGGATAGCTGTCATGCTGATCGCACTATACACCGTTGTTCCTTTCTTCCTATATTCACTCGGCAATAAGCTGTTTTGGCCTGCCAAAGGAAAGCTGGAGCACGGTAAAAGTAAGCTATGGGATAAAGTTGGTGCATTTTCACTGAAACGCCCAATGGCGGCTTTATTAATTGTAGCAATCATTATCGTACCACTGTTATTAACGAAGGATGATCTTGTTTCCTATAACTCACTTGATGAAATTGGTGAGAAATACGATTCGGTTAAAGGCTTCAATCTTATCGCTAACAACTTTGGACCTGGTGAAGCCATGCCTACAACGGTCGTCATCAAGAGCGAGCAGCCATTCGACACCTCTGAGGGCATGGCTGTCATTGAAAAGGCATCTCGTGCTTTGCTGGAGCAGGATGGCGTCGCAACTGTGCGTAGTGCCACTCGGCCGCTAGGTGAACCGTTGGAGGACTTCCTCGTTACCGATCAGGTCGGTCAGCTTGAAGAAGGTCTTTCACAAGGACAGGATGGCTTGCTTGAGATAAGAGATGGATTAGCTGAAGCTGAACAGGCATTAGCGGAAAATACACCACAGCTTAATGCTGCCATCGATGGAGCTGAGCAGCTAGTTTCTGGTAGCAAGCAGCTGCAAGATGGAGTGAATAAGCTATCTGACGGTTTATCGGAGATTAGCTCGGGAATGAAGCAAGGTGCATTGTCTGCTAAGCAGCTGGAAGCGGGATTGAAGGAGCTTGAACAGAATGCATTGAAGCTAGCATCAGCGAGTGATGAGCTATTACAGGGCTATAATGAGCTATATGCTGGCGGAGAGCAGCTATCGAAAGGCTATGCTGCGATTGCTGAGCAGCAGGCGACGCTTGCAACAGGGCTGTCTGGTGTGGATCAAGGAATGAAAGCCTTGCAGCAGCAGTACCCTGAGCTTGCCGATGATCCAACGTATATTTCACTTTCTGCTTCGATTGAACAGCTAGCAGCTGGAGCAACAGCATTACATGCTGCGATTGCAGAGCTAAACCAAGGGCTAGCTGGCATGCTGAGTGGATTTGCAACAGCTAATACGGCATTAGCAGAGGCTAGTGCAGGTCAGAAAGCTTTCTCTGAAGGCATGAAGCAGGTTGCTGGTGGAATGAGTGCGTTGCGACAAGGACTTGATCAGCTCGCAGCGGGCACAGCTCAAGGCAGCGCTCAAGCACCACAGCTGGCTGAAGGTCTAGATGGAATAGCGGTAGGTGGAGCGGAGCTGCAGGAAGGCTTTGTAAGCATTCAAGAGCAGCTGGTACAGCTAACCGAGGGGCTAGCCTTAAGCGTGGATGGACTTGAGCAGGTAACGGATGGCTTTGGCTCTGCAGAGAATTATTTGAAGGGGCTTGTCGAGTCACCAGATAAGCAGCTTGCTGGCTGGTATATGCCTGAGGAAGCTATTACAGACGAAGCCTTTGCTGCTGTACTTGATCAATATATGTCCGATGATCGAAAGCTCATTACGTTTGATGTCATTATGGAGGATAACCCTTACGCGATTTCTTCGATTGAGATCATCGACGGCTTGTCCATCGTCGTGAAGGATCAATTGGCTGGCACTGTACATGAAGGAGCTGATGTACAGCTCGGAGGCGTTACGAGTATGAATAATGACCTGATGCAAATGAGCAGCGCAGATTATTCAAAAACGGTAACACTTATGCTGATCGGTATTTTTATTATCTTATTGCTATTATTCCGTTCTGTCGTCATTCCGATCTATGTCGTTGCTTCCTTATTAATTACGTACAGCACGTCACTTGCGATTACAGAATTGATTTTCGTAGATATTGCAGGTCTATCTGGCGTAAGCTGGGCCGTTCCATTCTTCGGCTTTGTTATGCTGATCGCTCTTGGTGTAGACTACAGTATCTTCCTAATGGATCGCTTTAAGGAAAATGCTCATATGCAGCCTACCGTGGCAATTCATGAAGCGATGAAGAGCATGGGCTCCGTTATTATGTCCGCAGCCATTATACTTGGCGGAACGTTTGCGGCGATGCTTCCTTCAGGTGTAATGAGCTTGCTTCAAATTGCAACACTCGTGCTGTGCGGACTTTTCCTATATGCTCTAATTATGCTACCATTGTTTATACCTGTAGCTGTTAAGCTGTTCGGGAAATACAATTGGTGGCCATTTGTTAGTAGAAAGTAGAGGATTAGCGAACATGAATGAAATTATGGTTGTATTTACAGGAGGAACAATAGGAAGTACAAGGCAAGGAAGCGCAGTTGATGTAAGTGCTTCTGGTTCCTATATGATTATTGATCAATTTAAGGAGCAGTACGACCTGCAGACAACATTTGATACGATACAGCCACTCAATATATTAAGTGAAAATTTAATTGCTCAGCAATGGCTTAGCCTTGCTGAGCAAATTAAGCAAATTCCACAGGAGCAGTACAAAGGCATTATTGTTACGCATGGCTCAGATACACTAGCTTACTCAGCTGCAATGCTCGGTTACTTGCTTGCCCAAACGAACATCCCCATTGTGCTGATCGCAAGCAATTACCCGCTTGAGGATGAGCGAGCTAACGGCCTCCGTAATTTTACTGAGGCTGTACAATGGATTGAAACAGAGGCTCCTCCTGGTGTTTTTGTCGTATACGAGAATGATCGCGGAGAAAGTCAGCTATACTTAGCTACTCGTCTTATGCAGTGTGAAGCTTTTACTGATCAGTATCGCAGCCCTTATGAGCTTACACTCGGCCAGCTAAAGCAAGGAAAGCTGTTATGGACCGAAGATACACGCAATCCAGCGATGCAGCAGCTTATGCCAGTATCTAATCGCTGGACGCAAAGCATAGAGGGGATTACGGAGCTTGCTGATCAGATTGTGTATATTAAGCCGTATCCGGGACTGAACTATGAGCTGTATCAATGGGGAAGCATGAAGCCAAAGGCGATCGTGCATGATTTATACCATTCTGCAACAGCCTGCTCGTTAGATAGCGGACCGTATTCATTGCCTGTCTTTATCCGAAGATGCCTTAACGAGGGGATTGATGTATTTCTCACCCCCGCTAAACGTGCAGAGGATGTCCACTATGCTTCGACAGCTAAGCTGTTCGAGGCAGGTGCCGTATTACTAAGTGGAATGGCTCCAGAGGCAGCTATGACTAAGCTAATGCTAGGCTATGCGATGCTGACAAAGCATGAGGATATTGTGGAGTTTATGACGGAGGAGGAGCTGTATCATGAGCTCCACCGTCCTTATCGATAATAAAAAAATACGCTCAATGAAATAAAATGGGTGGTCTACTACATCAGCTTACGCTGAAATGGCAGACCACCCATTTTTATATGCTGTTTTGCATGAGGAGCACTCATGCAATGTTGTAATTCAACAATTCCTACTTGCTAGAAGCCTTTTCTCCGTCTTTAAGAGGAAGGCTATTAACGTAGCTGTCTGACAGCTGCAGCAGCTCTAATGCGCGTTGGAACTCGTCTTCCGTTGCCGTACCGCTTTCTGTACTTGTACCAGATAACGAGAAATGCTTGCCGTCAGAGTATCCGCTGCCTGATAGGAATAGCTCTTCGCTAGTAAGGAAGGAGCCTGTAGGTAAATAATAGCGCTGTGGCAGTAGATTTTCATATTGATTGAAGATGTCCTGTCCAAAATGCAATTGATTTTCCATACTAATACCTAGCAGGTTAGCAATAGTAGGCGTAATATCGACCTGACCAGCTGTTTGCTCAAATACCTTTGGCTCAGTAACTCCTTCATTAATGATAACTAGTGGAATATTAATCATATCGGTGTACGTATACTCCCGACCGTACATCTCTTCCATTAATGCTAGCTCATTTGAGTTCAATGAATAAATCGGTAAGCCAAGATGATCACCATAAAGCACAATTAGACTGTTGTCCCAAAGTCCTTTTTCCTTCATGTCGTCAATAAAAGCACCAAGTGCTTGATCTGCATAATGCTGAGCGACTAGATAATCACCAACCAATGTTTTTTGGAAGCGTTCTGGCAAGGTGATATATTGCTTATCCTCAGGCAATGTGTAAGGATGATGAGCTGTCATAGAGATAACATGAGCGTAAAATGGATTTTCAGCTGCGTCCATCTCCACTAATTTATCAAGTGTTTTACGGTATAATACATCGTCAGAGGCACCGAAGAATACAGTATCCTCTTCACCAAAGTACTCGGTATCATAATAATTATTAAAGCCTAGTGACTCATACAGCTCGCCACGATTCCAAAATTCAACGACGTTGGTATGGAAGGTAGCAGTGTCATATTGGTGTTCTTCCAGCAGCTTTGGTAAGCTAGGCAGCTCGCGATCAGCATACATTTGTGTAGCAGCGCCGCGCGGTGGAATGTAGAGTGATGTGTTGACGACATACTCTGCATCAGACGTGTTACCTTGACCTACTTGCTGATAGAACTTATTAAAGTAAAAGTGCTCATTAACCAGCTTATTAAAATTCGGTGTAATCTCCTGACCGTCTACAGAAAGATTGACTAAGAAATTTTGGAATGATTCCATTTGGATCATAATGACGTTTTTACCTGCAGCTGTTCCAAATTGAAAAGGCTGCTCCACAGGGATAATTTTTTTAATATCGTTAATTTTTTGCTGCGAGATCTCATTAGGCTCGACATATTCTGTTTCTTTGCTGGAGAATATCATATAGGCTTCATAATTTAGAATACCCATTTGCTCAGCTTTTACAATTTCATTCATGCTTGCACGGTTCGGTACAATATTGAACAGGCACACAATTAATGAAACGGTAAGAACAGCTAAGGCAACTTTTCTGCTGCTAGGTCTGTTGACCTTCATTTTCCAATCGATATCGCCTTTCTTCTTAATAAGTAGAGCGGCTAATATTACAACGTCTACAAAGATAAGCAAGAAATAAGGGTCCATTAAGGAAAACACACTATTTTTAACTGCGGTAACTTGATTTACTTGAGCTAGAGCAAAGTATGTTACAATGACTCCGTAATACTTGTAATACATAATGACGGCAAAAAGAATGGTTGTCATTAGAAGGTTCGCTAGCAAGTAATAAAGAATTTTGCGTTTTTTTGCGAATACCTCGATAAAACAGAAGATGATTAATGCGAATGGCAGCTCTTTAAGCAATAATGTCCAGGACATTCCATTCTCAAATATAACCATCCAGGCTAAGGCACTTTTTAGCAGCATAATGAACGAAAAAAACAAGATCGGTTGCATACTAAAAAGGCGTTTGTAGCTATCGTTTAACACTGTACATCCTACCCTTCGTATCTCTTTATATATTCATGAAAGCTACATAGATGATATAATTACTTATCTATTATGCTAATATTAAGTTTCAATGTCAAAATCTAAAAAACTGTAAATTGCTCACATATCAGTCAGAGTGTTCTTTATTATTATAAAACACCTCACTTTTCTTTCTCGTGCTCAGCTTTACGGTCATCTTTAAGGAGGAAATTCTAGAATGAAATTAGGAAGACTATTATTACTTGTTTTATCCCTCGCACTACTTATTGTATTAATTGTTACATTTGTTAACCAAAAAGAAGAACAAAAAGCACCTGATATTAGTGTAAGTCAACCAAGTGATACTAATGTAAACGAAGAAACAACAGATAATGTTTCAGATATTGATGAAAACTTAACAAATAACCCAGAAAATTCCGGTGAGGTTGTGGAAGAGCCGTCACATTCGCCTGATCCAGACCAGGAGAGTACACCAACGGCTACACCTAACATTGAGCCCGATACAGATGCAAAAAGTGTTAGCGTTATTGTTAATCCAGACTATAAGCTGCCAGATAATTATGAGCCTGATGATCTCGTCTATCCGGATGTTCGCTTTATATTCGAGGAGAAGATTGAAAAACGCATGCTTCGTCAGGAAGCGGCGGAGGCACTTGAGCATATGTTTGAAGCAGCAGAAGTGGATGGTATCTATCTAGCAGGTGTGTCTGCTTACCGCTCTCACAGCACACAAACGGCGTTATTTAACCGGTATGTAGAACGGGATGGTTATGAGAAGGCAAAAACCTATAGTGCGGAGCCAGGAACTAGCGAGCATGAAACAGGCTTAGCCATTGATGTAACGAGCAGTGATGGCAAATGCGCAGCACAGGACTGCTTTGGAGGAACAGCAGAAGCGATATGGCTCGAGAACAACGCAGCAGCCTATGGTTTTATTATTCGTTATCCAGAAGGCAAGCAGGAGATTACAGGCTATAAATATGAGCCTTGGCATTTGCGCTATGTTGGCGTGGAGCTCGCTAAGCATATTGATGAAGAAGACTTAACATTAGAAGAGTATTATCAAGTAAGCCCAGTCAAGCGTTAATAGAAATGCTCGAGATGACATCTATGGGCACGAGGTAGCACTAAAGGCTGAACTTTTTGAACTAGTATTAAAAGTACGTTAGTTGAAGGAGAATAGGGAATGCTTATATGGCAACAGATTTATTTAATCGTTATGATTCTTAATATATTTCTTGCTATAACCATTATTTTTCTTGAAAGGCGTAATATTAGCTCGACATGGGCTTGGATTATGGTATTATTTTTCATTCCGGTTGTTGGATTTGTACTTTATCTTATTCTCGGACAGAAATTCAAAAAACGTAAGCTGACAAAGCTTTTAGGCATTAACCCGAGCATGATCAATGATATGATTAAAGAGCAGCATCGGCGCATTAATTGTGGAGAAATTGATCTCGCCGGGTCCGAGGTGGAGGAATATACTGACCTAATTACAATGAATTTGTCGACAGCATTTTCATTGTTTACGACACATAATCAGGTCGATATCTATACGGATGGCCATGAGAAATTCGATGCATTAATAGAAGATATAAGTCGTGCGAAGCACCATATTCATCTCGTCTATTATATCGTTCGTGATGATGAGCTTGGTCGCAGATTGATGCGCGCACTAACGGCGAAGGCAAAAGAGGGAATCAAGGTTCATTTCCTGTATGATCACATTGGGAGCTCGAATTTGCCAAAAAAGTTTTTCAAGGAATTTCGTGAGGCAGGTGGGCTTGAGGCGGCATTTTTCCCTTCACGGATCCCATACCTTAACATAAAAATTAACTATCGTAATCATCGTAAGCTTGTTGTAATCGATGGAGAGATTGGTTATATCGGCGGGTTTAATATAGGCGATGAGTATTTGGGACTGAATAAGCATTTTGGTAAATGGAGAGATACGCATTTACGTATTCAAGGTGAAGCTGTTCTTCAGATGCAGGCACAGTTTATGATCGATTGGAACATTGCATCGAATTTAAGCCTTGCCTATCATTCCAAGTACTTTCCAGAACAGCCAATGGAATGCAGTGAGCCGATTGGCATTCAGGTTGTTGCGAGCGGACCTGACTCCGAATTTCAGGAGATTAAAAATTCTTACATTAAAATGATCTACTCAGCAAAGGAGACTGTTTTGCTGCAAACACCTTACTTCGTCCCTGATAGCAGCTTGCTAAACGCGCTAAGAACAGCCGCATTATCAGGCAAGGACGTTCATCTGATGCTGCCAAGTAAGCCTGACCACTTTTTTGTGTTTTGGGCAACACAATCATATCTTGGAGAATTACTGTCCTGTGGGGTAAAGGTTCATTTGTATAAAGCGGGCTTCCTACATGCGAAAACGTTAGTGGTTGATCGTAAAGTGGCATCTGTAGGTACAGCAAACCTTGATATCCGAAGCTTTAAGCTGAATTTCGAGATGAATGCGTTCATTTATAATAAAGAGGTAGCAGCTAGACTTGAGAGCATCTTCTACGAGGATGTGGAGGTTTCGCATCTGCTAACGCTAGAGGAATATGAGAATAGACCTTGGTTTAATCGATTCAAGGAGTCTATTTCCAGGCTGCTTAGTCCAATATTGTAACCTGTACGAAAACTGTCCCTTTTCATCTAATATAGAGAAAGAGGCAGTCTTTGTGCTATTTCCTGGGAAATGGTGTCGAAACGCTGAGGATTAGTTGTTGTAGATTGACTGGAGTTAATATTAGATTTATACTAAATCTAATATTGTGAAAGGCGGCATTGCTATGGCACAAAAAATTAATTTAACAGTACAGCGTCGAGCGATTCTTGAGGTTGTTCAGGAATCACATGACCATCCGACAGCAGCCGATATTATAGAACGTTTACGTGCGAAAGGCTTTAATTTTGCCTATGGTACAGTTTATAACTCGTTACGCTATTTGACGGAGGTACACCTTATTCAGGAGCTGAAGCTTGGCGAATCGGTTAGTCGATATGATGCTCGTACGGAGGAGCATCAGCATATTGTATGTACATCCTGTGGAAAGGTAGAAGAGGTGCTCGTTGACATTCCTCAGACATGGCTCGACCAGGTTGCTGAGCAAACCCGATACAGCATTCAGCATCCCCATATTGTAATGGAAGGGTTGTGTGAGCAATGCACGAACAAGCAATAGTTTCGGCGACAAGCTCAGGAGCAAAAAAACTTTGCAGCTTAACGAAGCGTGTTATGATCATAAGCCCTTATCCGGAACGCTTGGAGAGCTTGTACGTTTCTCTCTCAAGTGCTTGCTTTGATGTATTTTCATTGCATGAGTTCAACGAAGGCTTGCTATCCGCACTAAAGCCCGAGCTTATTGTGTATGACACACTGCCATTGGAAGACGAACATAGCGATTCAGAGCAGCAGCGTGAACAGACCCTGCTGCGCATTGCTAGAAGCTATCCAATCCCACTTGTTGCTTTGCGTGATGAGCGTGCCGGTGATCTTGCTAATGAAGAGCTAGATGGAGTGGAAACATTGCTATGGCCATCCGCAGTAGATGGAATAATCGAGCACATCAATGATCTTCTAGAGAACCAGCTGCGTCATGCACATTTCAACGATCTTCATATCTATAAGGATTTGAAGATTGATTTGAAGCGCATGATCGTCATGAGGGAAGATGAGCGTATTGATCTGACGAAAACCGAATATGATCTGCTGCTGCACTTCTTAAACTCTGACGGCTCCGTTCAAACTAGGGAAATGCTGCTCGAAATCATATGGGGACTTCAGTTCTATGCAGGCAGCAATGTAGTGGATGTACACATCAAAAGCCTGCGTAAGAAATTAGAGGATAGCGCAGTCGACCCAAAGTATATCGTTACAGTAAGAGGAGCAGGCTATCGACTAGCAGATCTGTAGCGTAAAGATAGACTCTTAATGCGTTACCTGATGGTAAATGGGTAATCGAATAATAAAGGTAAGATTGGATAAATAGAGGCTGTATCAAGGGATTAGACCCTTGATACAGCCTCTTTGTTATGAAGGATGGAATATGCCACGCGAAGTAAATGGTGCGGTGATAACGTCAAAGCGACACCCACACATCAACCCAGCGGAGTAAAAGGTGCGTAGATCACATCAAGGGACGGCTCCCACAACTGCCCTAGCGAAGTAAATGGAGAGTTAATTGCATCAAAGCAACCGCCCACAACCGCTCCAGCGGAGCAAATGGTGAGAGCTTAAAAGCGAAGCGGTTGCCTTTGCCCTCTGATTTCTACAATTTAATTATCCTTCTAGAAATCAGAGGGGAACAGCAATTGCAGCCTCACCATTTGTGGAGCGCTGAAATCTGGGAACAACAGCAATTGTAACCAAACCATGTTCGGAGCGCCGAACAACAGCAATTGTAACCAAACCATTTACGTAGCGCAGCACACATATAATGTCGAATCGGATACAATATAATATCGAATGTTGACGATTGATCTATTCATTGATTTTTCAATTCTCAAAATCTAAGAATAGATCAATTATCCAAGAGAATAGGTCATTGTTTTGGATAAATTGATAATTTATTATATCCTCATGAATCAATATGTAAGCGCTTTAAATTAAGTGAAATACTTTGAATTTCGCTAGGTACAAAAGAATGCTGCTGTAAGTTTACCCTACTCGAAGTTATAACCATGAGCTCTGATCCAAAGAGCAAAAGTTATAATAAATAAGTTAAAAGAAAGGGTGTCTCTAGCGTGAACAAACTAGCCAAATCTTTAAGTTTAGTATTGATTACGGCCATGATGATGTTTGTTTTTACAGCATGCAGTGACAACACAAAAAATGAAAGCAATTCTCCAAGCGTAACGCCTAGCAGTGAAAGTAATTCTACACCCGCACCACAAGCCAGTGAGGGAGATAATGATGGCAACTGGAAGCCTCAAACTGATCTCTCTAAAAAGGTTAAGTTCTCGTATGCCTCAGTACAGGGAATAGAAGGCTTCGATTATACGAAGGGAGATCCTTTAGCTCAGTATTATTCTGAAAAATTCAACTATGAAATGGATGTAGCCGCATTAAACTGGGATAACTGGAGTGAGCGTCTTCGTATCTGGATTAACTCGGGAGATATGCCTGATGTAGCTGTATATAACTACAATCATGCTGACGCTGCCTCCTTTGTTGAACAGGGTCTGATCAAAAGGTTTCCTGATGACTGGAAGACCCGTTGGCCTAACGTAGCAGCTGTTTTTGATAAAACATCGATTGGCCCTCAAATGGAACAGACCTTTGGCGGCACTTACTTTATACCGAGAGCACGATTTATGAACAATCTTCCTGGCGATCCTCTACCGAACCATCCATCCTTGTTCCTTCGTAAAGATTGGGCAGAAGCAGTAGGCTTCCCAATCAAAACTACCTATACGACATCTGAAGTTATGGAATTCGCTCAGCTCATTAAAGAACAAGACCCTGGAAATGCTGGGAACAAGCTTATTCCTATTGCTGAGAACACGACACATGCTGTAGATCTATTCGTTGCAAGAAACAGCACCCATTTTAACAAGTTCTACAAGGACACTGACGGAACCTACAAATGGGGTGGAGCATCAGAAGACACGCTTAAAGGTCTAAAACTATTCTCTGAAGCCTATCGTTCAGGATTAATGAGCCAAGATTTCTATACGGTTAAGAATGAAGAGCACGGCTCCTTCTTTAACGTGCAAGGCATTGCTGGTGCTACATTCTTCCAGGCTCCAACCTCTGCACTTCAGCAATTCTATGATGATTTTCAAGCAAATATAGGCACGGATCCATATGACAATATCCAGATGGCGACTGTTCTTGGTGATGATGGCAATTACCATCAATATGATCTGATCAACTACTGGGGTGCCATCATATTCAGCCCGAATATTAAGGATGAAGTATTCGAGCGCTATATGGATATTCTTGATTACAATGCAACATTAGAGGGAAATACCATTCTTAATATGGGAATAGAAAACGTTGACTGGGCGTATGAAAGTGATGGAACAACTGTGAAATCACTCTATGATCAAGCTAAGGAAGGCAAGCCGCTTGGCGGCGCTACGGGTAAGTATCCATCGATGGGTTATCTGCTAGGCAGCACCATACTTTTCGATGACTTTGCCTTCGACAACCCGAACACGACTAAGTCGTTAAGAGACTTATCCAAGCAGCTGTATACGGAGAGAACGCAAGTTGCTACGCCTGATTCATTCGCCAAAGTCGATTGGGAGCTATTCGCCTACGATTCTCCAAGCTTTAGAAGAGCTCAGATGGACTATTACACCGAATATGCTAATATCGTGACGCAATCGGGGGATATAGAAGAGAATTGGAGAAAATGGGTAGATTCTAAGATGTCCATTATCCAGCCGGTGCTTGATGAGCTTAATTCCACACTAGGGAACTAGCTGCTAAGCACGTCAGCTATAATGCCAATACTACGCCAACTGTAGCAAACATTACGTTTGCTGCAGTTGGCGAATGCTTGCTAATGCGTTTCTACCAATGAATTAAAATTTATTTCAGAGGGGCTAAATATGGAAAATACGCATGTAGTAAAGAATGATTCATCCTTGATTAGTCGCGTTCTGAAGTCGAAGGAAATTTATTTCCTCATACTTCCCGGTGTCATATGGTTTCTGATCTTTGCCTACGTTCCGATGTACGGCTTGTCACTAGCGTTCAAAACCTACAAAGCGAATCTTGGCATATTTGGTAGCCCATGGATTGGACTAGAGAATTTCACCTATGTATTTAGAGATCCTGCGTTTCTAGAATCTGTCTGGAGAACGCTATGGATTAATCTTGGGCGTATCCTTTTTCAGTTTCCTTTTCCTATTCTATTAGCTCTTCTATTGAATGAACTTCGTATGAATAGGTACAAGAAAGCAATTCAGACGGTCTATACCTTTCCCCACTTTTTGTCATGGATTATCGTTTCCAGCGTCCTTATAAACTCACTAGATATGCAGGGCCTGGTTAATGGGATCATCCGTTTATTAGGCGGAGATCCGGTAAACTTTCTTGGCAATACTCAAATCTTTAGGCCGCTGTTATATATCACCGATAACTGGAAATCAGCGGGTTGGACGATGATTATTTATTTGGCAGCGATTACAGGCATTGATACGGAGCAATATGAATCAGCACAGCTTGACGGTGCGACCCGTCTGCAAATCATGCGCTATATTACACTTCCAGGGATCCAAAGCACGATCGTTGTTATGCTGATTTTAACCGTAGGCAATCTAATGAACTCGGGCTTCGATCAGATCTTTAATATTAGCAATGCAGCTACAGCAAAGGCAGGCGAAATTTTGGATATGTATATTTATCGCATCACCTTCCAATCAGCCGCAGATTTTTCTTTCTCTAGTGCAGTCAGTTTATTTCGATCAGTTATAAACTTTGCACTTCTGCTGTTTGCAGACCGCGTGTGTAAGTGGTTAGGGGCAGAAGGACTCTTTCCATCTATGAAAAAGAAAGTGAAAGTACAGAGATAAAAGTGATCTACCGAGAGAAAGGAAAGTGAACAATGACAGAGATTAGGTCTGAGCAGACACAGGCGCATAAGCCGAGCAGCAGTAAATTGAACAATAGAATTGAGATGCTGGATGTATTGTTAGCGATTCTGCTTACAGGCTTTGCTGTCGCGATCATCCTGCCGTTTCTCAATGTGGTTGCCGTCTCATTCGTGACCCAACAGGAGTATTTGAAGTCTTCCATTCTGTTGTTTCCGAAGTCGTTTACGTTTGAAAACTACAAATCCTTGTTCGAGGACGGGCGGATATGGACTGGCTACCGTACAACGCTGCTGCTCCTTACGTTAGGCTTGCCACTCAATATGTTTTTAACGACGAGTATGGCTTATGGACTTAGCCGACCTTCGTTTCCCTTCAAGAGGTTTTTTATTTATTTTGTCGTGCTAACGATGCTGTTTTCTGGTGGAATCATCCCGATGTACTTACTCATGAAGGAATTATCACTAATCAATACAATCTGGTCGGTCGTGCTAGTTTATGGCATTAATTCGTTCTATCTCATCATTATGATGAATAATTTCACGACAATCCCGATTTCGTTAATGGAGTCTGCTAAGCTCGACGGGGCAGGAGAATGGCGTATTCTATTCAAAATTATTTTGCCTTTATCCTTACCCATTATCGCGACAATGACGCTATTCTATGCCGTTGACCGCTGGAATGAATGGTTTAATGCGATGATCTTTATTCGCAAGGGTGACCTCACTGTTTTGCAGCTGGCCTTAAGGTCAATCGTTATCGATTCTCAAATTAGTCAGCAATTAAATATATCGAATGTACAGACAGATAAACAATTCTCAGAAGGTCTAAAGATGGCAGCGGTTATCGTATCGATGCTGCCCATTATGTGCGTATTTCCATTGCTGCAGAAGCACTTTGTGAAAGGGATGCTTGTAGGAGCCATTAAAGCATAGGCGTACACATTAAAGTAAGAGGAGGATCAAAGAATGAAGAAAGCAAACGTTACCGTTCATCCCGAGTATCGGATCGGATCTGTTGATAAGCGTCTTTTTGGAGCGTTCCTAGAGCCTATCGGTAGCTGGGTGTATGGTGGAATCTATAACCCTAAGCACCCGACAGCTGACGAGATGGGTTTTCGCCGTGATATTATCGATGCTGTGAAGGAATTGGACCTTCCTGCATTGAGATTTCCAGGCGGCAACTGGGTCTCGGGCTGGGATTGGAAAAATTCGATCGGCCCGCTCGAGGAACGCAAGGCGCAGCTCGACCTAGCATGGTTTCAGATAGAACCTAATACAATAGGACATGACGAATATATGAAATGGGCGATGCAGGTTGAGACTGACCCCATGTATACGATCAATCTTGGAACAGAGGACATGAAGAGCGCAGCGCATCTTGTTGAATACTCACGCGTTGCAGGCGGTACATATTGGTCAGAGCTTCGCAAAAAGCACGGTCAGCTTGAACCTTATCCAATCCGTACATGGTATCTAGGCAACGAAATGGACGGACATTGGCAGATCGGTTCATGGGAGAAGGATCCTGTGGGGTTTGGCATACGTACGCATGAGATAGCTAAGCTCGTCAAGTGGATTGATAATGAGGCTGAAACGGTCTTCGCAGGAACGTCGGACCATCACCGTCATTTCCCTGAGTGGGAGATGGCTGCACTCGAGCAGTGCTATGAATCGGTTGATTATATTTCTCTGCATCATTACCATACAGCGCCAGAAGGGGATATCGCTAACTTTCTCAATATATCCTCAGTGTTCGAGGATTATATTCGGACGACAATTGCAGTTTGTGACTACCTGCAAACTAAGCTGAGAACGCCTAAGAAAATGTACATCTCCTTCGATGAGTACGGCGCGAATTTTGGCAAGCAGGGGGAGGTGCTCTTTGGACGTAGAGGGTGGCAGGATGTTACGAAAAGCTACTTTCAATTCGCACCAAGAGAGAATAGCTTTAAAAAGTTCGATCCAGAGGATTATAACGATCGAGATTTTGGTTCGAATCAAATGCTAAAAGCATTGGCAATGTCCTCTGTAATGATGACGTTTCTGCGTCATGCAGACCGAATAAAGATTGGATGCATGACAGGTGGAATCCGTGATGCACTATCCTTTAATGGCTCACATGTATGGAAGAATGCATCCTACTATCCTTATGCTCAAATGAACAAGCTGACTCGTGGCGGAATATCACTAATGCCTGCTGTTGACGGGCCGACTTTCAACACGGAGCAGTTTGCTTTAACTGGCTCTGTTCAGTGCCATGCCTACGAAAATGTGCAGGCTATTGAAGCAGCGGCAGTTATGCATGAGGAGAAGGAGGAGCTTTGTATCTTTATGATCAACCGTGCTATTGCTGATGACATCGAGGTAAATCTCGATCTTCGAGCCTTTGAGGGCTATGAGCTTGCTGAACACATCGAGATGTACACGAATGATTTGGAAGCTGGTAATTGTTATGATCATCCAGATGTTATCAAACCATCGCTTAATGCTGATACGCGTTTGGAGAATGGCAGGGTGAAGGCTATAGCTAAAAAGCTTTCATGGAATGTTATTCGCTTATCGAAAACACGTTAAATGTTACACAAATATTGGGCAATGATGGTAGTACACCACAAGCTAGTAAAAGTAACGTTGAATTTGAGATAACCATTCTAATAGGGGGTTATACGATGAAGCTAGTTAGCGGAGATTATGCCTTAATATTTGATCAAGGTGGCATGGAGGTTCAAAAAAAGGGCAAGCTTCTTTATTACAACAAGCGCCCGATGTTTGTTACTGTCAAGACGGCGTTTGCGATCAGCGAGTTTTATGATCAGGCTTACAGCCATATTACAACAGAAGGTAATCATATTTTGGCCGAAGGAATATTGACAGTACCTTCGGGGTCCTCATTTTCTTTTGCAGACCGTTATGAGACTGCTGGAGATGGCTTCAAAGTAAGCCGCAGCGTCAAGGTGCTGAAGGCGGGAGACGACCTCGGTTTCTCAAGTAAGGTTTCCTTCGTTATGGCGGAATCGGATGTTACGCGTGATTATAATTGTTTTGCTCCAGGCGTTTGGTATAAGCAGAATGAATTTGCTCCAGATTATGCGATGGGCAAAGACCTCGATTGTGAATATTATTGGCGCATGGAGACTAGCATGGCTTTGCCATTGTTCGCGATGCAGAATATTCAATCAGGCGAGACGGCTACTTTATCACGCTGGGCAGCAGACGTTACGATGCAATCCACAGATATTCTTCGGGCCGAGAATAATACAGACCCGCGGTGCACGATCGGAGCGCTCGGTATGAGCAAGCCAGAGAGTAAAACATTGAACTATATGTATTATGGCTTTGCGGTACGCAAGGAGTTAGAGACACAGATCGATGGCCTGTCTATCGATTATGTATATCCAGCCTGTGATGGGCAGATGCCTAGAAGAAATGCGATATACTCCGGTCTCGATTACCAGAAGCAATCTAAAACGTTCCAGCGTATCAATCATCCGGTAGAAGTAGGGTTTGAACAGCATTATTCCGTTGCTATTCAATTCAATCATTACAACAGCTTCCAATCGATGATGAAGGATACTTGGCGTACGGCCTATAGCAGGTTGCGAGACAAATTATTTGAGGTAGATAATGAGCAGCATTTTCATAACTGTATGAAGCTACTAACTCACTACACTCGAAAGTATGGAGACTCCTATGGGCTACCCTTTGCTTGCCAGCTGCCCGACATGGATATCTCATGTGTATCCTTTCAGTTCGGATTCGTTGGACAGCAGCCCGGCATCGGTTACCAGCTGCTGCGTTACGGTGACAAGGAAAATCAATCGGAGTCGTTCGAAAAAGGGGTTAACATCATAGACTTTTGGACTCGGGTAGCGATGACGGATTCCGGCCTTCCGCAGATGTGCTATAACCCTAATATTGAGGGATTTGAGCCATACCCACACTATATTCGGATGCTAGCAGACGGAATTGAGGCGATTCTGGACGCATACCTATACATGCGGAAGAAGGGGGATGAGCGAGCATCATGGCTAGATTTCTGCCGAAAAACCGCTGACTGGCTGACGAATATTCAGAACGAAGATGGAAGCTTCTACCGCGCTTATAATACTGACAATACGATTCGTATGGATTCGAAGTCTAACACTCCTAGTGTTATTCGTTTCTTAGTTCAGTTTTATCTAGTTACCGGCGAAGAGCGCTACAAGAATGCTGCGATTCGAGCAGGGGAATGGGCTTTCGTTCAAAATTACCTTAACTTAGAATACCGAGGCGGAACATGCGACAATGCGGATATTCAGGATAAGGAGGCCGGTATCTACGCGCTGTTCGGGTTTTTAGCGCTATACGATCTAACTGGTGAGGAGAAATGGCTCGAGGCGGCGATCGGTGCTGCCGATTATACAGAAACATGGACCTATGCTTGGACCTTCCCAGTCCGTACCCCTTGGCCGAAGCATCCATTCAATCAGTATTCGATCAGCGGTCAAAGTATTATTACGGTCGGTGGAGGAGCCGACGTGTATATGGCAGCCTGCTCGTACACGTATTATAGACTGTATATCATTACCGGGGATGAGCATTACCTTGACTTTGCTCAATTTATTCACAATAATACTCGCCAGTCCAATGATGTAGACGGAAGTGTCGGTTACATTATGCCTGGCATAGGACATGAAAGCGGTAATTTTACGAGCCAGACCCTTCAGAGCCATTATCACTGGCTACCATGGTGCACGTATGTAGAAGTCGATCCGTCCTCGAGGCTGTATGATACATTTGGTTGCTACGAGATTGAAGAAGCTCAGAAGCTTAGCCCGCAAGAAAGAGCCGAACTAAACCGTATTTACGCAGCCTTTGGATGATAAAGGGAAACCATTATAATGAACAGACTGAAAGTGCTCGAAAGCAACACTCTATGCTGTCGACATTCGAGCAC
This sequence comes from Paenibacillus sp. FSL W7-1287, assembly GCF_038004245.1. Classification (NCBI taxonomy): domain Bacteria; kingdom Bacillati; phylum Bacillota; class Bacilli; order Caryophanales; family Paenibacillaceae; genus Paenibacillus; species Paenibacillus sp. FSL W7-1287. Next base: position 932,856 of record NZ_JBBORD010000001.1, read on the forward strand.
TTTCAGTTTTTTTTGCATAAGTATTTGTAGAGTGAGACTACATAACCTGTAAATTAGAATATTGCGAGTTCGGCTTGGAATGCGGACAAAAAAATTAGGACTAATCATATAGATTAGTCCTAATTTTTTTCTGAATTCGTTATTGAGATAGATCATTGCCCATCGCGTTATATTGAGCGGAGATCGTCCACACCTTAAAGACTACTCGAACGAGCGGCAGCAATTGATACAAGACGAAGCTGATAAAGGTCACCCACACAATTGATAAGGTATGGATTGGCAAGCTAATAAGAAGGTAGCAGCAAGTCAAGGTGATACCGATGATTAGTACACGCGCGGTGTGCTTAATCGTACTTAACAGTGCCTGCACTGGTGAAAGCTTTGCTCCAATACCGAGTGTAATCATATACGATAAGAGACTGATCATTGCAGCCCATAATATAAAGCCAATCCATAGCCAGCCAGGCTGATCTAGTAAGGAGGTAAACGCGGCTTGTGGATCCTGTATGAATAGTAAGGGACGAAGTAAGTAGAGCAGTGGTGCGAGGATCGCAATGCTTTTTAGCCAGTACACAAGCATCATCGGTTTCCACGTTGCAGCTATTCCTTTACGAAAGGCAGTTCGTTCAGCACCTTGGCTCATTTCGAACAAACTGTAATACATGCCGCTTTGAATAATAGGTGTAATCATCATGCGAAGCAGCAGCAGTCCAGCTAAGCTCCATATATAAGGAACGATCATATCTGTTTTCATGAGATTAAACTCTGTTTCAATCCAAAACAGCTGCATGGCTTCTGAGCTGTTCGTTATTTTAGGATAACGAAGCAGGAGAGGGGAGACGATATGATCGATGATTCGGTATAGAACGAAACCCCAAATCGCCTGATAAATAAAGTATAGCAGTATAATATTGACATGACGTTTCGTCACACTCCAGCCTTGGTGTAGCCTTTGCGACATATTCATATTCCTCCTCTACCAGCTCAACAAACGCAGCAGTGAATCAAGCAGCGAGGTTGCTGTAATAGCTACAGCTTTTCGCTCTGGTTCAGGCAGCTCTGCACGCATAAAGTTGTTGTTAAGCTTCGTATCGAGTTTATTGCTTTGGTCTGGATCAAGCTTGATCCAGGATAACGGTACCTCAGATCGTTCTACGAAATGTAAATTCGCTTCATCACCGATCTCCCATTCTTTCCGCACGATTGCACCATTCTCATATACAAGTTCAATAGGCACAATTCGCTTTACTGCACTGTTTTGACTGAGCAAAATGGTGTATTCATAGATGTCCTTATTCATTTCTTGAAATTTACGCTTGTCTATTTTTGTTATGACGAGGTCATTCGTTTCATTAGCGTACACGTAAGAATCAAAATAGCTTTGCCACGATCGCTTCGTGACTTGCTCCAGCACTTCCTGAAACTGAGCGGTAGTAGGGTGCTTGAACTGATACGACTGGAAATAGCTGCGCATAACTTTGGTCATTAGCTCGCTCCCCAATAGCTGCTCTAAGTCAAGCAAGAGGAGCTTACCACGCAAATATACATTTTCAGCATAATGCGAATGATTGTCATATGACCAAGCATCAAGCTTTAAAGGTGCAGGCGCTGTAATATAGCTTGCTTCAATGCGGTGGTCTGATTTTACACCATATACGTACTCCATCACTTTTTCCTCTGTATATGAGGCAAAGGCTTCATCAAGCCACGCTTCTTCAAATTCATTATTAGCGATGATGCCATACCAGTACTGATGTGCAATCTCATGAATGACCGTGCGTTCCAGCTCATATCCAGGGTTTTCGTTGTCTGCTGCGAGAGCCGTTACGAGTGTAGGGTATTCCATACCACCTGCTCCAGAAGCACCTTTTGGCGGTACGACAATAGATAAGGTGCTGTATGGATATGTGCCGTAATTTTTACCGAAATACGAAAGTGCTGACTTGGCTGCATGGAGATAGCGCTCGGACAGCGCATCATGCTCCTTATCTACATAGAGCTTTAATTTAACTCCAGGTATTCCGGCACCGGAGTAGGATGCTTCATGTGTAATAAAGTCAGGCGATGCTGAAAAGGCGAAATCATGCACATCCTCGGCATAAAAGGAAACCATTTTTCTGCCTTGTCCAAGTTTTGTTACCTTCGTCTGCATGCCGGTACCTGCAACGACATAATGCTCAGGCACGTGAATTTTGACGCTATATACACCGAAATTACTGTAAAACTCTGAGTTACCATGGTACTGGTGAACATTCCAGCCTTCTCGCTTACCTGAGGAGTTTTCAGTCTCATACACCGCTACCTTCGGAAACCATTGTCCAGCCATAATGAATTCACCGGCATAGCCCATGCGAGCAAATACTTCAGGAAGCTTTACCTCGAATTTGAGTCGTAAGGTTACATCTTCTCCAGGTGCAACTGGTTCAAGTAATCGGAATGTAGCGACCGTATAGTCTTCATGATTACCGTCATCAGGCGATACAAATTTTAGACGGGGAAGCAGGCTTTCTCCTTCCATTGATTCGAGGCTTGTCAGGTTAATATAGCCTTCACTGTTCGCTGTAGCTTGGTCTGAACGAAGCTTTCCTCCAGATTCTTGCATAAAGGTCGTTTGGGGAGACTTAAATGCATTGGCGTACAAATGCAGATACAGATCCTGAACCTGCTGCTTACCAGGGTTACGCCATGTGATCACTTGATCTCCTTCTAGCACGTTTAGCTCCTCATTCAAGTTAACCTGAATGTGATAATTAACAATACGATCGCTTAGTGCTGGTTGTGGCGCGATATTGCCAACATCACTATTAATAGGCAGTGAAGTGAGAGGCTTGTTCTCTTTTGAATCATTCATGATTGCGCTTGAGGTCATTACATTCATTGCTGCAGGCGATCCTGCATACGTATAACCTGATTGCCATGCATGCTGAAATTGATACGGCCAAGTAGCAAACAAGAATACGACGATAAGTAAGCCAAGTAGTAGTAGTTTGTATGGCTTTTCAGACATCCTACGATTCCCTCCCGTTGACAAGCATCTATAGCATGTATATGTTGGCTTTTCCAATAATATTAGCTAAAATAGAATTATTGTATGAGATGAGGTCAAAAAGCTTGGCTTTGATGACGATGTAGTGTTTCATAGCATATTCGACGTCGATCATAGCATTCATTGGGAGCCAATCTTTTGAACGATTATAGTAACGAGGTCTCAAAGCTTTTATTGAAATAAAGACTTCTATTGGAAGGGTGTGAGCAAAGTGACAGAGGATACAAATCAATCCGCACAACCAGAGAAAAAGGAAAAAAGATCATTAACGCTCAACGTTGTGAGCAATAAGAAACATAGAGGTTTTGGTGCTGGTTCTATCGATCTTAGCGATGTAGCGTGTGTCATCATTGATGAAGGTGTCGCTTATTTAGATGTAGGAGCGATGCATGCTAAAAGCAAAATCGAACGTGGTATTAAATTTACTCCGAATAAAGAAGATACACCGAACGGTCGTCCATGCTGGGTTGTTTGGGTAGCTGTTGAACGATCAGAGGAAGGCGCCTATTATGCTGGTGCTACCTCCTGTGAGATGCTGATTGATAGTGAAGCAAGACGTGGATGGAAAATTCTTGCCGATCATGTGAATCGATTGGATGCTGCGATTAAGCGTCGCTATATGCTTGATAATATTGGACCTATCGAAAAAGCAGCACTCCGCAAGCTGCTAATGGAGCATAATCTGGAATGGTGGGAGCATTCCCCAGAGGAGCTAAAAACGTTACTCGCTGACTAATGTTAATCGTTAATCTTCTTGTGTGAAAAGAAGCTGTATCACGCAGCTGCTTAGAGCACGAGAAGATTTTTTTATTTTTTTACAAAATGCGCAGTGGTCACTGTGTTGAGATTCGTCTATTCATGTGGAGAGGAGGGAGAGCGAGATTACTGAGCAGGAATGGATCAACAAAATCTATACAGGTGGTGCTGCAGCCTATAAGGATTTTGTAAAAGCATATTACGAGCATGTATATCGAACAGCCTATGCGGTGCTCCATCATCATCAGGATGCAGAAGACGTAACACAGGAAGTGTTCGTTCAAATTTATCGCGCTCTCCCCGAATACCGTAATCAAGGGCTAAAGACTTGGATCACGCGCATAACGGTAAATCGCGCGATTGATATGCGTCGAAAGCTCGCACGGCAGAAGGTGACGGTCGCACAGGATGAGCAATGGATAGAAGAGCATGCACAGCAAGCGGATTCTACTACACTCTCTACGGAGCAAGCCATCATGCTGCAGGAGCGCAAGGTTTTCATTCAGGAAGAGCTGGACCGCATGCCGGAGCATTATAAGGATGTCATTCATTCGTTTTATATTGATGAGAAATCATATGAGGAAATAGCAAGTGAGCTTCAACTTGAGAAGAAATCAGTCGAATCAAGATTATACCGCGCGAGATTATGGCTAAAACGGCATTGGCGAAGGGAGGACTTTGAATGAAGGAAGAAAAACTGCATATTACAGATCTAGAAATGCAAGGGTATGTGCAAAACAAGCTGTCACAGGTGGATCGTCAGCGTGTGGAGCTCGAAATTCAGTTATGCGATGCTTGTCTTGAACGGTTTATTCATTGGACGAGTGTCGAGGTGCCACAATATCTCCCTTCGGCTGAACAGGCTGCCGAGCATATCATATTTGCCATTGAGGCTGAACAAAAACCGAAGAAACATAGATGGATTCAACGTCCGCTAGCTCAAGTTGCGGTCGCTGCATCTATAACCGTGCTACTAGTTGGTACTGGGGTTATAGGTGCCATCTCAAGCTCTATGGTTCAGCTGGAGCAAGGTATAGAGCAGCCACTTACTGAACAGTCGGATCAAAACCTCATACCGCAATCCGAGCGATGGCTTGATAAAGCGACTCAATGGCTACATCAAATACAGGAACGTAGATTTGAATAATTCTACATTCTATAAATAGATAGGAGAGTGAAAAGGTTGGAGGCAAAAAGTCCGTTAGTTGCGTTTTTACTGTCGTTTATACCCGGAGTCGGACATTTGTATATTGGACGCATCATCCGTTTTTTATTTTACGCGGGAGGCTTTTTTGGGCCACTCGGGTTCATGTTTCTGTTATTAATAACCGGTGGTAACGTTTATGGCGATGATTTCGTTGTAGGTTTAGTTATTTCCTTTATATTCGCTTGCTTGAATATGCTCGATATGATCATTACGATCGCCAATGGAAAGCATCGCGCATTTCAACCACAGGCTGTCGTTCAGAATGGAATCGTAATCGAACCAGATCCGTTGCACGTAGTAGAGCAGCAGGAAAAAACAAAGATGATGATGCTGTCTATACTGCCGGGTCTTGGACATATGTATATGGGGTTGATGCAGCGCGGAATTACACTGATGATTACGTTTATTGGTGGCTTTGGCGTCGTATTATTTATTGCTACAGTCCTTAGAACACCAAGTATATTAGTGCTGTGGCTGGCACTGCCGATTATTTGGATCTACTGCATGTTCGACGCGATGTCGTTGTTAGCTCGCAAGCAAAGAGGCGAGCTGCTTGAGGATCAGTCATTGTTCGCACATGTAGAAGAGCATCTAGCGAGCGGCAAGAAAAATCGAGCAACTGCAATGATCCTATCGATTTTCCCTGGTGCAGGTCATTTATATCTAGGCTTGCAGCAACGAGGCTTGCAGCTAATGGGATTATTTTTAATCAGTATATTTGTAATGGATCAGCTTCGCTTAACATTGTTTCTATTCTTACTTCCACTGCTATGGTGCTTTGCATTCTTCGATGTGATGGTTCAGCTAAGAAAGCTAAGCGAGCATGGATTGCAGGATGAGCCGTTTGTAGCCACCTTTATGCCATATCAACGCTGGATTGGTGCAGGGTTGCTGCTCGTAGGTATTTACTATTTACTTGATCGAATCGCACAGCAGGTGATTCAACCTAGATTTCATGAGCTGTGGAGACAATATGTTGAGTTTAAGTATATGATTCCGACGATCGTCATTGCATTTATCCTAATACTGCTTGGCATTAAGCTGTTATTTGGTACCAATGCATCGAACAAAGAGCGCTATAGGAGGGAGGACTAATGGAACAGGTGGTGACATCCATGACGAATGGACTGCAGGAGAAGGCTAGAGATGATCATAGAATATGGAGAATAGGAACCTATTCTATGGGATTAACCTTGATTGGTATTGGTGTAGCTTTTGCTGCTTCCCTATGGCAAACTACATCTGCTTATCAGCTGCTGCTGTGGCTGGCGCCTGTCGTCTTTATTATGCTTGGTATTGAGCTAATCGTCGTGCACTCTGAACGCTTTTTGAAGAAATATAAGCTTCAGTATAACTGGGTGGCGGTGTGGTTTGTTGGCTGTATTGGTGCAGGAGCACTCATGCTTGCTGCGCTAATGTCGAGTGGGCTGTTAGGGGAAGTCAATGAGGCCTTTCATGTGAAGGAGAGACATGCTTTTATTGAAGAAAGTGTCCAGCTCCCTGAGCAGCATATTGAAAAGATCGTGATAAAAGGCTCACTTAGCTACGAGCTTGAGCAACAAGCAGGACTTCAGGATATCACATTGCTTGGCACTGTACGGTATGAAGCAGAGAAGCCTGTACCGCTGACCGAACAGAAGCTGCTTCGAACAAGTCAGGTAGGCGAGGTGCTGTATGTGTTTATACAGCCGCTTGAATATGAAAGCAATCGCTTTGCCAATTCCGGGATTAGAAGTCAGCTTGTATTGAATGTGCCAGAGCATATCGTAGTTGAGGAAGCATAAGATCGGGAAGATATCATTCAAATTTCCCATATAAATAATGAAGTGACTCAAAGCTGCAGTTATTGCCCTAGAGTTGCTTCTTTTTTTCGTATAACGCGAAGTTGTACTTTTTACGCCTTCATTTATAATAACTTTATAAGACGTACATACAGGGAAGGAAGCTATCATGAATATACTAGCTTCTCACGGAGCAGCAGATGAACGGGTACTTGTATATGAAACAAATACGCTATTTGACGAGATAGGAAGCTTTCGTGTGCTGCAATTTGCCGATGATGCGGTGCAGGGGGCGATAGATTTACAGCAGCCAGACCGTATCCTCTTTGAATATCCTCGAGCATTGATTCATCTGATAGAGCATAACAGTACAAAAGAAAATAACGGCGGCGACGATATTTTTATTATTGGTCATGGTATTGGTACCTTATCGAGCTATTTCGCTGACAGCAACTGCGTGACTGCAGAGATCAGTGAAACGGTAGTGAAGCTAAGTCAGCAGCACTTTGGCTGGAAGGGGAGTCCTATATTGATTGGTGATGGACGATTGCTGCTAGAGCAGGAGCAGCGCCTTTTTGATTGTATTGTATTAGATGCCTTTACTAGCAAAGGTAATCCTCAGCATTTGTCAACGGTGCAGTTTTTTGATATGGCACGAGCGAAGCTTAAGCGTCAAGGCACATTACTAATTAATGTAACAAATAAAGGGAAGCTTGATGTTAGAAGCAATGCAATCTATAACACATTGCAGGTTGTCTTTCCGCATACATATGCTTTTACACTGCAAGCTGCAGAAGAACGTGACATACGCAACAGCATACTGATTGGCAGTAACCATCCAATTCGTTACCGCCTACGCAGCATGGCAGGATTCGCACCCTATCAACCTGAATCAGGGTATGTGATGTACGATTAGCTACTAGTCTTCTACAAAATAGATGATATGAATATGAAGGGAGACGAACATGATGAAATCAGATATTAACGCTATTATCGAAATACTTGATCAAAGAACAGAGCCAGTATCGCTTTTCCCAAGCAAAACGTGGAATCCTTCATTGGAACCAAGAATTGAAGCGCTAAACGAATGGGGAAGCAGTACAGAAATAATAACCATCATCGCTGCTCTTCATCTGCGCAACGAAAGCTTAAGCCTATCTCATTCCTATGCTCAGCAGATCGAGCACGATATGACAGGAGCTTACTGGCACGGCATTATGCATCGAATGGAATCCGACTACTCTAACGCGAGATACTGGTTCTGGCAAGCCTCCCGTCACCCCGTTATGCAGCAGGTTCAGCAGCGTGTATCCGAGTGGCTCCAGCAGCATTGGCGAGGGCAGGTTAATGAATTGCGCAGCAATACGATATTGCAATCCTTTCAAAATGGAGGCTGGAGCAGTGAGCAATTTATTGAGCTAGTGAAGCTAAGTTCAACGCTTGATGATGAAGCTAAACAGCTTCTAACGATGATTCAAGCGATAGAGATGGATGCTTTGTTCCAATACTCGCTAGAGGTGTTAAGTACATAACAGATTAAGACGACGATATCATTGAATATATGTAATATGAAAAAAGCTCCCCTGATGTAGCAGGATATGAAAAATCCTGACTAACGTAGGGGAGCTTTTTAATGGAGTGAATTCTCCATCTGTTATAATGAGTTCGCTTATACAGCAACCTGGTTGTAAGTCATAATCCAGATTGATCCGATGACGATTGTCAACAGAAGCAATATAGCAAAAATCAATGAAATAGAGTTGTAGCGCGGCTTATCCTCTTCGCGAATATGCATGAAGAATAGAAGCTGTACTAGAAACTGTAGCACTGCGGTTACGAGAATAATAACAATCGTCGTGCTCTTGTTAAACATATCGTTCATGACCGCAACGAGCGGAATGATCGTTAGAACAATGGATAACACAAAACCGATAATATACGATTTTAGTGAACCATGTGTATGGCCTGTTTCTTCATGAGAATGGTTTTGAGATGCCATACTACATCACCTCCATAAGGTAGACGATGGAAAAGACGAAGATCCACACTGCATCCAAGAAGTGCCAATACAAGCTGATAATGTTGACCTTACGCTTCGTCACCGGTGTAATGCCGCGTTTTGCGATTTGGAAAATAATCGCCGTCATCCATACGATACCAATAGATACGTGGAGACCATGCGTACCTACAAGTGTAAAGAATGCTGACCAATAAGCACTTGTGCCGATGTTAGCACCCTCATGAACGAGATGAATAAATTCATTTACTTCAAGGTAGATAAAGGATAAGCCGAGCAATGCGGAAACAGCTAGCCATAGAATAAGTCCTTTTTTATCTCCTTTATTCATGGATAGCAGCGCCAATCCACTTGTAAAGCTACTTGTTAATAGGATGAACGTAGAAACAATAATCCCGTTCATTTCGATAAGCTCGGCACCAATTGGTCCACTTGCTGTATTGCCGCGCAATACAACGAATGTGGCAAACAATGTTGCGAACAATATAACGTCAGTAATCATGAAGAGCCAGAAGCCAAACTGCTTTAGCGACTCTTGATCGTGATGACCATGATCATGTGAATGAGCATTTGCTTGTGACATTAATTAGCCCCCCTTGCAGCAGCGGCTTCAATACGTTCGATTTCATCAACCTGTACATAGTAGTCATCGTTGTAATTGAAGGAACGTGCAAGCATAGATACGGCAACGCCGACTAGACCAAGTACAACCATCCATGTCCAGTCCCATACAAAGCCGAAACCTGCGATGAACCAGAAGCCGGACATAATAATTGGGATGCCCGAGTTTTTAGGCATATGAATCGGTTCAAGAGGTGCATTATCTGCAGCGATAACTTCTGCTGGATCTGCTTCGCCTCTCTCACGACGTTGTTGTTTTTCCCACCAGTCATCTTGTGCAACGACTTTTGGAGTACGTGCAAAGTTGTAGAATGGCGCAGGAGAAGGAATAGACCACTCAAGTGTACGTCCTTGGCCCCAGTTGTCGCCAGTGTTTTCTTTCTTCATAAAGCGAATGCTGTGCGCGATTTGCCATACTTGGAAGATAAATGCGATACCCATTAGGAAAGCACCGATCGTTGAAACAACGTTAAGCGGCTGCCAGCCCATATCGAAATTATACTCATTAAAGCGACGAGTCATACCCATTAGACCAAGTGCGTATTGCGGCATGAAGCACACATAGAAACCGATATTCCAGAACCAGAATGCCCATTTGCCTAAGCCTTCATGCAGCTTGAAGCCGAACATTTTTGGCCACCAGTAGTAAAGACCTGCAAAGTAACCGAAGACTACACCACCGATTAGTACTTGGTGGAAGTGAGCGATCAAGAAGTAGCTGTTATGGAACTGGAAGTCAGCAGGTGCTACGGAAAGCATAACCCCTGTCATACCACCCACAACGAAACACGGAATAAATGCGACTGCCCACATCATAGGTGTAGGGAAGGATAGCTTACCGCGATACATCGTAAACAGCCAGTTAAACACTTTAACCCCGGTAGGGATTGCGATAATCATCGTTGTAACCGCGAAGAACGCATTAACGTTTGCTCCAGAACCCATTGTGAAGAAGTGATGGGCCCAAGTAAAGAAGGAGAAGAAGCTAATGGACATTAGCGCGAATACCATAGACTTGTAACCAAAGATTTTCTTTTTCGAGAAGGTTGCAACAACCTCTGAGAAAATACCGAATGCAGGCAAGACGACAATATATACCTCTGGGTGACCCCACATCCAGATCAAGTTAAGATACATCATTGGGTTACCGCCGGCGTCAACTGTAAAGAAGTGTGCGCCAACATAGCGGTCTAAGAACAATAGGAATAATGTAACTGTAAGAATTGGGAATGCGAACATAATGGTTACGGATGAAGCAAGAACAGACCAAGAGAACATTGGCATTTTCATTAGCTTCATGCCAGGTGCACGCATTTTAAGAATCGTTACGACAAAGTTGATACCGGATGCTAGAGAACCTACACCGGATATCTGAATACCCCAAATATAGAAATCCTGTCCTACCCCAGGGCTACCTGTAAGTTCAGATAATGGTGGATATGCTAGCCAACCAGCGTCTGGTGAACCACCAATAACGAAGGAAAGGTTGAACAGCATTGCACCTGCGAAGAACATCCAGAAGCTGAATGAGTTTAGGAATGGAAACGCAACGTCGCGCGCACCGATTTGCAATGGAACGATAATATTGAACAAACCGAACATTAATGGCATCGCCATAAATAGAATCATAATAACGCCGTGCGTAGTGAAGATCTGATTGTAGTGATCTGCGTGCAAGAACTCTAGCTCAGGTGCTGCGAGCTGAACACGCATCAATAATGCGTCAACGCCACCACGGAAAAGCATCAGGATAGAACAGATGATATACATAATACCAATCTTTTTATGATCGACAGATGTTAACCATTCTGACCATAGCCAACGCCATTTTTTGAAGTACGTCAGTACGAATACGATGGCAACCATCGCCAAAGCAATCGATACTTGAGCACCCAGAATCATTGGGTCGCCCGTGACGAAAAACTCCGATGCAAACTCTTTAATCGTTTCAAACATCGAATTTGAGCTCCTTTCCTTATCTCCAATTAGTGATGCTGATGCTCAGAAGCTTCAGCGTCTTCGGATGTTGTAACATGGTGTGCATGCGCACCTTTTTCGCCTTCTTCAACGTACTGCATCATAATGTCATAGAATACGTTGTCTGGGAAGCTGGAGAATTGAGCAACCTCATGTGTACCCTTCTCTTTCAGCTTAACTACGTCTTCTTCCGTTAGGGCAGCTTCAGTAGCCTTCACATCTTCAACCCATGCATCGAATTCCTCTTGAGAGGTTACGTTAGCAGTGAAGGTCATTTGTGCAAAGTGCTCACCTGTAAAGTTGGCGCCTGAGCCGTAATAGCTGCCTTCCTCATCTGCTAGAAGATGTAGTGTCATGGCCATTCCGCTCATTGTATATAATTGACCACCTAAACTAGGAATCCAGAATGAGTTCATTGCCATATCTGATGTCAGCTTGAAACGAACGGGTGTATCGACAGGCATTTGAACATAGTTAATCGTTGCAACACCTTGTTCAGGATAAGTGAACAACCATTTCCAGTCGAGTGAAGTGACTTGAATTTCGATAGGCTCCTTATCCGATTGAATAGCTGTTGATGGCTCTAGCTTATACGTATAGTTAACCGTAACAATTGCTAGAATGATGATTGCGATAATTGGAATACCCCACCACGTGAGCTCCAATTTAGTGCTGTGCTCCCAATTAGGCTTATAGGAAGCTTTGCTGTTAGGGCGTTCTCTGTACCGCCACACAATGACTGCTGTAATAATAAAAACAGGTATCGCAATCGCAGTACATATCGCCACTGTAATTAGGATCAAGTCCTTTTGAGCTGAGGCGATTGGACCTTTAGGATCTAGTACTAAGTATTTTTCGTTGCTACATCCGGTCAAGATTAGTAACAATGTGACACTTAGCATAGCCGACAGCTTTCGAAAAACAGGTCTCATGAAAGTTTCACTCCTTGAATTATTTAACTTACGTCTTAAGATAACAAATAATCGATAAAAAGACTCTATGGTTTGCGATTCCGTAAATAATTCGTCTTATATTCGTCAAAGATCTTTCACTTGATCGACATAACATATACTTATCTTTGTAAAACAGTGGTAAAAGGCCAAAAAAATAAGGAAGCAAAGCATCCTCGACTACCGAAGACGCGTTGCTTCCTTATTTAAAGGTTACGAAATGAATTAGTTGGATTTTATATCACTTTGCGATGCTTGATGTGAGGCACGCTTGTGCACAAGGGCGATTGCAGTGCCTATTACGTAAATGTGAACGCTGCCTACTAGGAAACCAATACCGATCATTAGCCCCCAATTGCGATCATTAAACTCTGTAATATTAGCCAAACACAATACAACACCAATGCCTAATACGAGCCAGGCAATGATCGTCATAATTTTGACGAGCTTCGATGCATCAGGTTGTTCTGTCATTACGTTACGTATATTCATTGATTTTGTGTTGGAATTCATACCAATCACACTCCTTAGTAAGGATGTAAAGGTTTACTTAGTCTTAATATATCACAAAGTCGTCACAATGTTCAAATACTTTTCACATTTTAATCAAAATTTGGACAAACATTTAGTTTTGATTAGCGCATCCACCATTTTTTAACTTGTTCCCACCAATTGCGGTAGCTTTTGTGTTCATTCATTTCTATAGAAGGCTGTGGAGCAGCTTCCTCATCGCTAGTCAGCTCCTCATCAGCTGATTCGCAATATTGGGTTGGTTCTGTGCCTGCAAGAAAGTATTCTAATGTGTCCGAAGGACAAGCCTCAGATGCTAATAATCCTGTTTCTTCATCTATATATACCGAAACGATATTTTCTGGAATCGGAAACATTTTTGGAGGAATCGAATGTAGCGCGTTCTCCATGAAATTCGCGAATATTGGTGCAGCTCGATGAGACTCTGCTACCGTTAAGTAACGATCCTTATCATATCCGACCCAGACAGCAGTGCTCAGCTCTGGCGTATAGCCAATCATCCATGCATCAACTGGGGTCGTTCCGCTTTTTCCAGCGACTGGTCGATGAAGGATAGACTGAACGCGGTGTGCGGTCCCTCCAGGCTCAAAAACATCCTCTAATAAAGAGGTCATTAAAAAGGCTTCCTCTTCACTTATCGCAACCGTTGGCTCGTAGTTAGCCTCGTATATCGTCTTACCACTTTTATTGACAACCTTTAGAATAGAGATCGGCTTGTTGTATACACCTTGATTGGCAAACACACCGTAGGCTGATGCAAGCTCAAGTGGACTGATTGGAGACGTGCCTAGAGCAAGTGAAGGTACTGCCTCTAGTGGCGAGCGGATACCAAGCTTTCTTGTTGTTTCGATGACCGCTTCTATTCCGACCTGCATCATCGTGCTTACCGCATATATATTATCAGAGCTCGCAATCGCCTTGCGTAAAGTAATATAGTCATTGACGTACTTATCACCGTAGTTTTGCGGCTCATATGTTTTCCTTCCATCATCGTAAGTAAAGACGGTAGGCTCACTTTTGAAGGCTGAGCGAACGGTCAGCTCGTGCTGCCTGAGTGCCGTAATATATAAAAACGGCTTAAACGTAGAGCCTGGCTGTCTAGTTGTAGCGATCGCTCGATTGTACTGATTGTTTTCGTAGCTTCTTCCACCAACCATCGCTTTAATATGCCCATTACGCGGATCAATCGCCACAAGTGCAGCCTGCTGCTCGCTGCTTGCTGGCAATCCATTAATAATCTGTTGCTCGGCAATGCGCTGCATCTCATTGTCTAGCGTCGTATATATCGTTACTCCACCCTCATAAAGCAGCTGCTCATCGATTCCAAGCTCGTGAATCGCTGTTTGAATGACGTAATCTTTAAAATAAGAAGCATCAGTTTCATGAACTAAGTTTTCATCCTCAGTTGCCGTAAAGCTTAAAACTTGTAGATAGGCTTCCTCTTTTTGCTCTTCATTAATGTAGCCATTTTCCACCATCGCCTGTAATATGAGCGATTGTCTGCGTTTAGCGTTGTGCATATCATTTAGCGGCGAATAGTATGTCGGGCCTTTGGGAATACCAGCTAACATCGTACTTTCTGCCAAATTAAGCTCACTAGCAGGCTTGTTAAAAAAATATCTGGCTGCCGCTTCAATGCCGTAAGCGCCATGGCCATAGTAAATTTGATTGAGATACATCTCCAGAATTTCATCCTTGGAATATTTCATCTCAAGCTGCGCAGTATAAATCGCTTCTTTTATTTTACGTTCGAATGTTTTCTCATGTGTAAGATACAGATTACGAGCAAGCTGCTGTGTTAACGTGCTAGCTCCTTGCTTTGCCGACAATGAACTGACATTAACAATAACCGCGCGAGCTAGCCCCTTAATATCGAATCCGAAATGCGAATAGAAGCGTTGATCCTCTATGGCGAGTGTTGCTTGAATAACATAGGGGGACATCTCAGAGAGCGATACTGCACGCCGATTGACTCCCGTATGGAAATAGCTGATTAGTTCACCGTTACGATCAACAAGCTGACTTGCTTGGCTGATGCTGGAGGCAGGCAGATCCTGCTGCTTCAAGTAATACAAGCCGCCAAGTGTTAGTCCCATCACGACAGCGAGCGCGATGATGCCTCTGCGCAGCCAGCGGTTAAAACGAATGATATGAAAAAGATAACGCTCTGCTAATAGCGGAAAGCGTGGTCTCTTTGGTTGCTTGGATTGATTAGACATCTGTCTCACCTCGTTAACTGGCAATAACTAGCTATATCAGTAGTATGGAGCGTTAGCTTGTTTGATATTCACAGTATCTGGATATAGGCATAAATATTTATTTCTTCAGATTTACAAATTTATGTTGATTTTTTGATCTGTTACTCTATAATTACTTTTTGAACCACTGAGAGAAAGAGGGTATTGGACATGGAATTATGGTATACAGAGAAACAAACTGAAAGCTTCGGTATTACTGCGAAGATTACGAAAACTTATGTTAATGAGCAAACAGAATTCCAACAGCTAGATATGATTGAAACTGAAGAATTTGGGACCATGCTTGTTCTTGACGGTATGGTTATGACTACAGTTAAGGATGAGTTCGTATACCATGAAATGGTTGCTCATCCCATCTTGTTCACACATCCGAATCCAGAGCATGTGCTCGTAGTAGGCGGTGGTGATGGTGGTGTTATTCGTGAAATTATGAAGCACCCAAAGGTTAAAAAAGCGGTGCTTGTTGATATTGATGGTAAAGTTATTGAATACTCCAAAAAGTATTTGCCAACGATTGCAGGTGAGCTAGACAATCCTCGCGTTGAGGTAATCGTTAATGATGGTTTTATGCATATTCATGATCATAAAAATACGTATGATGTCATCATGGTTGATTCAACTGAGCCAGTTGGACCTGCAGCTAATCTGTTCACACGCGGCTTCTATCAAGGAATCTATGAAGCGTTAAAAGAAGATGGAATCTTCGTTGCACAAACAGATAATCCTTGGTTTAAAGCTGATCTTATTAAAACAGTAAATCGTGATGTGAAGGAAGTATTCCCGATTGTACGTGTATACGGAGCTAATATTCCAACGTATCCAAGCGGACTATGGACCTTTACAATGGGAAGTAAAAAGTATGATCCACTTGAGGTGGACACTTCTGCACTGCCGGAGCTGGACACAAAATATTACAGCCCGCGCTTGCATAAGGCTGCCTTCATCCTGCCAAAATTTGTTGAAGATCTCGTAAAATAAGTAACAAAGTAAAGCTTGTCTGTATAGACTGCCGCTGGCATGTCTGTGCAGGCAAGCTTTTTATTTTAGTTGCTGCTAACCGCAGTAATTATTGAAATTCGCTTCGTTACTGTTTATAGTAATAAGATATAACGTAAGGCATATGGAGCGTTCGGTATGAACTATAAACAAAAGATATGGATACAGCTCGAAAGTGAGCAGGACAATGAAGTCGTCACACAGCAAATGCTTGGTGAATGGTATTTGAAGGATAAAGCGTTTTACATAAAGTACACGGAGCAGACGGATGCTGGAGAGGTTAGACATTTATTGCGCTATGAGTCTAATGAATTAAAGGTATCTCGAAAAGGCGCGGTAGACGCTGAGCAAGTGTACCGAATACATGAACGTCGAGAAGGCTTCTACAGCAATGGGATGATCAATCTGGAGACAGCAGCTTATACCTATCAGCTCATCATTAAAGATGCAATGGAGCATATCGTTTTAGGTTTGCCTAAGCGGCTTCCATTTTCTTTAGTATGGGATTATGAGCTTTATGTTGGAGAACAATCAACTGGAAGGTTTAAATTGCGTTTATTATTGAAGGAGGCAACAGCAATATGACAACTTATGTATTAGATCGATTATATGCAACGGTAAAGGAAGCCATTGCCGATGCTGTAGTGAAGGCGGAATTGGTAGAAGCTGATCAGCTGCCAGCGTTTGTGCTAGAGGTTCCAAAGGATAAGGCGCATGGGGATTTAGCGACAAATGCGGCTATGCAGCTAACAAAGCTGGCTAAAAAAAATCCGCGTGTCATTGCAGAAGAGATTATTAAGCATTTGGATCTTGAAGCGGCGTCTATTCAAAGTGCTGAGATCGCTGGACCAGGCTTTATTAATTTCCGGATGGACAATCGCTATCTATATGAAGTAATCGGTGAAGTATTAACAGCAAGCGAGCGCTACGGTCGTGTGGGTGATGGTAGTGGACAGCGCGTTGAGGTCGAATTTGTAAGTGCCAATCCTACTGGTAATCTGCATCTAGGACATGCGCGCGGAGCTGCTGTTGGTGATGCGCTTTGCAACGTGCTTGATTTTGCCGGCTACGAGGTTACACGTGAATACTATATTAATGATGCTGGTAAGCAAATAGAGAATCTAGCACTATCCATCGAGGCTAGATATCTACAGCAATTAGGTAAGGACGCGGTGATGCCTGAGGATGGCTACCACGGTGATGATATTATCGGATTTGCAAAAGCGCTTGTCGAGGAGAAGGGTGAATCACTGCTTCAGCTGGAAGGCAAGGAAAAATATGATTTCTATCGCGGCTACGGTTTGGAGCGAGAGCTAGATAAAATTAAGCGAGACCTAGCAAGATTCCGCGTTGAATTTGATATCTGGTACAGTGAAACATCGTTATATGAGGATGGGAAGGTGACTGAAGCCCTTCAGCAGCTGAAGGAATCTGGTCATGTATATGAAGAGGAAGGTGCAACATGGCTGAACACAACGACGTTCGGCGATGATAAGAACCGCGTGCTTATTAAGAATGACGGCTCTTACACTTACCTAACTCCGGATATCGCCTACCATCTCGACAAGTATAGCCGTGGCTATGATCGCATGATTAATATTTGGGGGGCTGACCATCATGGTTATATCCCGCGTATGAAGGCAGCGATGGCGGCATTAGGCAACGATCCTGAGAAGCTTACTGTGCTCATTGCACAAATGGTTAGCTTGTTCCAAAACGGGGAAAAGGTTAAGATGTCGAAACGTACGGGTAAAGCAGTAACGATGCAGGATCTAATGGACGAAGTAGGCGTTGATGCGATTCGTTATAATTTCACATCGCGCAGCATGGACTCTCATCTTGATTTTGATATGGATCTTGCTGTTGCAACCTCCAATGAAAATCCAGTATTCTACGTTCAATATGCGCATGCGCGTATTTGCAGTGTGCTGCGTCAAGCCGCAGAGCAAAACGTAGCGATACCAGAGCTGCAATCTGTAAAGCTAGATGTGCTAACATCTGCACATGAATATGAGCTGCTTCGTAAGCTTGGAGAGTTCCCGCAGGAAATTAGTGAAGCGGCTAGCAGCTTCGCACCGCATCGAATCGTTCGTTATGTATATGATCTTGCATCGATTTTCCACAGCTATTATCGTGCAGAGAAAGTTTTAACGGACAATGTAGAGGTGACGAATGCTCGTTTAGTGCTACTGCAAGCAGTAAAGGTAACGCTTGTTAATGCACTTAAGCTAATTGGTGTATCAGCCCCAGAGCAAATGCATCGTCAAGCTGAGGATGCTGCTGAAGACGATATGTAAAGCTTAAAGCTAATAGCTTAGAACAGAGCTGCCGAATCAGTCGAATTGATTCGGCAGTTTTTATATATTCCATTCGTTAACCATATAATTCTTTCGCAGCGTTAAGCATCTTCATAACGTCAAGCTCGCCTGCTTTACGGGATTTTGTATACTTTAATGGCTGCATGGAACGTTTGAGTACTGCTTTAATATCACCTGGACGTAGCTGTGGATATAACTCGAGTAATAGTGCAACAGCTCCGCTTACATGTGACGTAGCCATGCTTGTTCCGTTCATTTCATGATATTCATTATTAAGCCAAGCAGATACGATTCGATCGCCAGGTGCATAAATATCAATATATTCGCCACGATTAGAAAATGGAGCTACCTTGCGATTGGCATTGGTCGCACCGACGGCAACCGTGTGGAGGTAACGTGCGGGATAATCGATAGACTTGCGTTTACTGTCGTTTCCTGAGGAGGCGATGATAATGACACCTTTTTGATACGCACGATTAACGGCATTTAACATCGATCTGCTCTTTGTGCGCATACCAAAGCTCATGTTGATGATGTTCATCTTATTGCGCACACACCAATCAATCGCCTGCACGATATCAGATACATATGCGCTCCCGTACTGGTCAAAGGCCTTCACCGGGGCGATTAGTGCATGAGGAGCTACACCAATCATACCGTGAGCAGCATTAGCTGCAGCGATAGTTCCTGCGATATGGGTGCCATGACCATTATCATCGACGGGCGGCCGATTAGACTCGACTAAATTGATGCCAGGTAATATAGAGCCTCGCAGGGCAGGGTGGTGGTAATCTATGCCTGTGTCGATGACGCCGATTTTTATGTTTCTACCTGTGGAAAATGTCCATGCCTGGGGTGCTTTTATTTTATCAACTCCCCATGGAATACCGTTATTCACTAATTTTCGAGTAGCGGAGGTATGAAGCTGAATGATTGCATCGTCATACTTCTTTGAATTCATGGCAAAGCATCCTCCTCAATAAACAATGTTCAATATTGTATGAGAAGCTACATGAGGGTGTTTATGCATCCGCCTTTTTTTATAAAGTTTAGGCTTATTACCGTGTCAATTTTAATGCTGGCTCATAACATATAGAAAGAGCTTTATGCTCATCTATTCTGCCGATCCAAGCTGGAGGATCGGCAGAAGGATACAGTCAATTGCGACAGGAGAAATCCTGTCGCTTTTTTGCCTTTACATACGCTCCAAAAAAAATAAATATCACGTCCATGTTACAACTTGCATTTTTAAAGGAAATAATGTTTACTATAGTTTGACTATTGTTAATTGAGAGGGACCTATTCAACTTATTCAGATAGCAAGAGAGGATGTGTTAAGATGAGCGGAATCACATTGAAGATTGACCCAGAGCGTATTCGCGAGATGCCGTTGGTTGATTTAGCGTTTGAGGTATTAAAAGTAGCGAATACTCCACACTATTATCGAGACCTCATCATGGAGGTAGCGAAGCTGCGTGGTATTACTGATGAGGATATTAACCAATTTATTGCTCAGGTTTACACAGAAATCAATATTGATGGACGTTTTGCTTGTGTTGGTAACAATATATGGGGTTTAAAGCGCTGGTATCCAGTTGAGCGTGCAGAAGATCCAGTTGGAAATACGAAACGTACACGTATTATTAATGATGACGATGATCTTGATGAAGAAGATGAGTATATCGAAGAGGATGCATTCGAATCCGAAGAGGACGGCTTTGACTCCTATGATGAGGAAGAGGATGAGTTCAGCGAATCGGATGAGGAAGTCGAAGAAGATGTTGAGCTTGACGAAGTAGAGGACGAAGATATGTCTCTTGAAGAAGAGGAAGAAGAGGAAGAAGAATTCGAAGATTTTGAGGAAGAGGATAAGTAATTTCAGGGCTTCCTATTATAAGCTGATTCAAACGTTGCGAATTTGTGTCTAGCCTTCAGAATTGCTTGACACGAGCCTATACGGGAAGGTAAACTATCCTATGGGCTAAACAAACAGCTTAACATATCTATGTATTATTTATATACCAGAATGAGAAAAGTGCCCCCGTGCTACGGGTGTCACTTTTTTTGTTTGTAGAGGTAATATATAAGCCGTGTTTCACATTGTTTTTTGTGGGCAAGGCTTGATTTTTTTGCATTTGGGAAAGCTAAAACATAATGAAAGCATGGAGGGTATTATCACAGTGACCAAATATATTTTTGTTACAGGCGGAGTAGTTTCATCATTAGGTAAAGGGATTACGGCAGCTTCCCTAGGAAGATTACTTAAAAACAGAGGACTTAAGGTTACAATCCAAAAATTCGATCCTTACATTAACGTTGATCCAGGAACAATGAGTCCATACCAGCATGGTGAAGTTTTCGTAACAGATGATGGTGCGGAAACGGATCTAGATCTCGGTCACTATGAGCGCTTTATTGATATTAATTTATCAAAAAACAGCAATGTAACGACAGGTAAAATCTATTCTAATGTTATCACTAAGGAACGTCGTGGTGATTATTTGGGTGGAACGGTTCAGGTTATTCCACACATTACGAATGAAATTAAAGAGCGTGTCTTCCGTGCTGGCAAAGAAACTGGTGCAGATGTCGTGATTACAGAAATTGGCGGCACTGTAGGTGACATCGAGAGCTTGCCTTTCCTAGAAGCAATTCGTCAAATTAAAAGTGATATCGGTCGTGACAATGTCATGTACGTCCATGTCACACTGATTCCATATATTAAAGCAGCAGGTGAAGTGAAAACGAAGCCGACTCAGCATAGCGTGAAAGAGCTTCGCTCCATTGGTATTCAACCAAATGTTATCGTTTGTCGTTCAGAATATCCGCTTGCTGAAGATTTGAAGCGTAAAATCGGTTTGTTCTGCGATATCGATGCGAATGCGGTTGTTGAATGTCTAGATGCATCGACGCTATATGAGGTGCCATTAATGCTTCAGGCACAGGGGCTTGATCAAATTGTATTGAACCACCTGAAAATCGATGCTCCACAGGCTAATATGACAGAATGGACCGCCTTAGTTGAACGTGTTAAATCATTGAAAAACAATGTAGAAATTGCAATCGTTGGTAAATACGTTGCGCTTCATGACGCTTATCTAAGTATTGCTGAGGCTTTGCGCCATGCAGGCATTATGCATGATTCTGATGTAACGATTCGCTGGGTAGATGCTGAAGAGGTTAATGAAGCTAATGTTGCACAATCGTTGCAAGGTGTTCACGGTATTCTTGTTCCAGGTGGCTTTGGCGATCGTGGGATTGAAGGAAAAATTACGGCTATCCGTTATGCACGCGAGAATAAAGTACCATTCTTTGGTATTTGCCTAGGTATGCAAGTTGCGGTAATCGAATATGCACGCAACGTTCTTGGTCTTGTTAATGCCAACAGCTCGGAAATTAATGCATCAACACCATATCCAGTCATTGATTTGCTGCCAGATCAAAAAGATATTGCTGACATGGGTGGTACTATGCGCCTAGGACTTTATCCATGTAAAGTAGTTGAAGGAACGAATGCGCACGTGGCCTACAATGACGAGCTAGTGTACGAGCGTCATCGTCATCGTTATGAGTTTAATAATGAATACAGAGAAGCACTTGAGGAAGCGGGACTTGTCATCTCTGGGACATCACCTGACGGTCGCCTTGTAGAGATGGTGGAAGTGAAGGAGCATCCTTGGTTCCTTGCTGTACAATTCCATCCTGAGTTCACTTCAAGACCGAATCGTCCACAGCCATTATTTAGTGGTTTCGTGGAGGCTTCATTAAAACAACAACAATAATTAATAAAACAGCATAGTTAAACTTAACCAAAAAAGAAGGATTCTACCTCCTAATATCGAATACTCATATACTAGTTGATAGTAAGTAATATGTGCTATGTGATGTTAGGGGGTAGAATTTGTTTGGATAAGCAAAAAGTACTCATAGTTGATGATCAAAATGGAATAAGACTTCTGCTGATGGAAGTTTTTAATAGTGAAGGCTACCATACAACCCAAGCATCCAATGGTAAAGTTGCACTAGAAATTGTTCGCAGCGAGCGGCCTGATCTTGTGTTGCTGGATATGAAGATTCCAGGTATGGACGGTCTAGAAATTCTCAAGCATATCAAGGCGATTGACCCAACGATTACTGTTATTATGATGACAGCGTATGGAGAGCTGGATATGATCAATCAAGCGACCGAACTCGGAGCTGTAAAGCATTTCACTAAGCCATTTGACATTGATGAGCTCCGTATTGAAGTGAATTATCAACTCAAGACGCGAAGTAAGCTGAATTCTTAAATTAAGAAGTGATTTTAAGCGGAAGCATCGCTACACCCTGTAGCGATGCTTCCGTTATTTTAGGACTACAAGCGGTAGGAAATCGCGACGCACTATGCTATAATATCGTTGAATATCTACGGACAACTTGTTTTTGTATGATGTAATGGAGTAATGGAAGTTGTCCGCATATTAGATTCAACAATAGCTACTAAAACAATACAATTACTAGGATACACATTTTATGAATGGAACGTACTTTCGTTTTATTATAGGTATATGTGTAATAGAAACAGGGACAAGGGATACATGTAAAACCGCCTATTGTCAGCGCGCGCCTCATACGTCTAGTTGACCGTGGAGCACGCTTTATGGCGGTTTTTACTATGTTGACTTCCAGGTAAACGGGAGGACCATTAGATTCATGGAGAAATTAATGATACGCGGTGGAAAACCGCTACATGGAACAGTAACCATTAGCGGAGCAAAAAACAGCGCGATTGCATTATTACCAGCTGCAATATTAGCTGATACAGAGGTTATCCTTGATAATTTACCTCAGATTAGTGATGTCGCGATTTATAGTGAAATTTTAGAGGAGTTAGGTGCTATTGTTCAGCGTGAACGTGATGAAATTCGCATCAACCCCGCCAACTTAGTATCTAAACCAATGCCAAACGGTAAAGTGAAAAAGCTGCGTGCTTCTTATTATTTAATGGGTGCATTGCTCGGTCGTTTCGGTGAAGCGACTATTGGTATGCCGGGTGGCTGTAATTTTGAACCACGTCCAATCGATCAGCATATTAAAGGATTTGAGGCACTGGGTGCAGTTGTTACGAATGAACAAGGCGCACTGCATATTAAAGCAAAAGAGCTCAAAGGTGCAAAAATCTATCTAGACGTTGCAAGTGTTGGTGCGACCATAAATATTATGCTGGCAGCTTCTCGTGCCACTGGTGTTACGGTTATTGAAAACGCCGCGAAGGAGCCAGAAATTGTTGATGTAGCCACTTTGCTGACCGCTATGGGAGCTAAAATTAAAGGTGCAGGCACTGAAACGATTCGAATTGAAGGGGTAACGGAGATGAAGGGTTGCCGCCATTCTATTATTTCGGATCGTATTCAAGCAGGGACCTATATGATTATGGCTGCTGCAACTAGAGGTAATGTATTGGTCGACAATGTTATCCCGAAGCATCTTGAAGCTTTAACAGCAAAGCTAGAAGAGATGGGTGTCGAAGTAGAGGAGTACGATGAAGCTATTCGTATTATAGGTAAGCCTTCCTATAATGCAGTAGATGTTAAAGCGCTAGTCTATCCTGGCTTTCCGACGGATCTTCAGTCGCCGATGACATCGTTGCTTGCTTGTGCGAAAGGCACAAGTTTACTTACAGATTATGTCTACGGTACACGCTTCAAGCATGTCCCAGAGCTAATCTTAATGGGTGCCAACATGCGCGTGGAAGGTCGTACTGCGATTATTGAAGGCGGCAAGCTATCTGCAGCGAAAGTGAAGGCCGCTGACTTGCGTGCTGGAGCTGCGCTTGTTGTAGCGGCGTTAACGGTAGAGAATGAGGTTACCGAAATATCGAATGTAGAGTATATTGATCGCGGGTATGATCACCTTGTTGAAAATCTGCGCAATCTTGGTGCAGATGTATGGCGAGAAAACAATTAATCTAGTTTGAAGCAGTATTGCTCGAATAGTTTTCATAGATTCGGGCAATGCTGTTTAAATATTAGCAAGGTTTATATTTTATTATAAAGTGGTGAGAGCATGTCAGATCTTCAAATTGCACATTTGGAGAACATGAAATTAACAGAGCTATATAAGCTTGCAAAGCAATATCAAATTCCTTATTACGGTCAATTGAAGAAAAAAGAATTAATCTTTGCGATTCTTAGAGCTCAAGCGGAAAAAAGCGGATTTTTATTTATGGAAGGGATATTGGAGGTACTGCCTGACGGCTATGGCTTCCTGCGTCCAATCAATTATTTGCCAAGTAAAGAAGATATTTATATCTCAGCCTCTCAAATTAAAAAGTTTGATCTGCGCAATGGGGATCTCGTTTCAGGAAAATGTAGATTACCCAAAGAATCAGAGCGTTATTATGGATTGCTTCAAGTTAATGCAGTAAACGGAGAAAGTCCTGAAACTGCGGCAGAACGGTTACACTTCCCTGCACTTACGCCTCTCTACCCTGAGAAAAAGCTGGTGCTAGAAACAAAGCAAAGTAATCTTTCCACGCGCATTATGGATTTGCTTGCCCCTGTAGGCCTCGGCCAACGTGGTCTCATCGTAGCTCCTCCTAAGGCAGGTAAAACTCTACTCTTAAAAGAAATTGCCAACAGCATTTCTACAAACCATCCTGATATCGAGTTGTTCATACTGCTCATTGATGAGCGACCAGAAGAAGTAACGGATATGCAACGTTCTGTTAAAGGTGAAGTTGTAGCTTCTACCTTCGATGAACTTCCAGAAAATCATATCAAGGTTGCTGAGCTTGTGCTTGAGCGTGCTCTTCGTCTTGTCGAGCATAAGAAGGATGTTGTCATCCTCCTCGACAGCATTACAAGGCTTGCACGTGCATTTAACTTGCATGTACCGCCGTCTGGTCGTACATTAAGTGGAGGGATCGATCCTGCTGCGTTCCACCGTCCAAAGCGCTTCTTTGGCTCTGCACGTAATGTGGAAGAGGGTGGCAGCTTGACGATTCTAGCGACGGCCTTAATCGAGACTGGCTCGCGTATGGATGATATTATTTATGAGGAGTTTAAAGGTACGGGTAATATGGAGCTGCATCTCGATCGCAAGCTTGCTGAACGCCGCATCTTTCCTGCAATTGATATCCGTCGTTCTGGAACAAGACGTGAGGAGATGCTGTTAACGCAGGAAGAGCTTGATAAAGTGTGGGCTATTCGTAAAAGTATGAATGATTCCTTCGAATTTGTAGATCAATTCCTCAAAAAAATGAAGAATTCAGAGAATAATGAGCAGTTTCTGATGTCGCTTGACATAGCTTCTGATGGGGCTACAATTGAAAGTCTTAAAAAGACAGATTCAGCGCCAGTAAAAAGAACGACATCAGCTACGGTAAGAAAGCCTGTTGCGAAAACGACGACAAGCAACTCATCTACCAATAAGTAAGCTGTGAAACATCGGTATTTTTTGGAGAATTAGCCGATATCTTTTCCATTGCAATTGAAACATCCATCTGTTAAAATCTTTTTATGTGCATATAACTCTGGTCCGTCTGAGATCCAGGGCAGAAAGAGGTGAACGAGATGAAACAAGGTATTCATCCGACATACCACACCGTTACAGCAACTTGCGCTTGTGGTAACACATTCGAGACTGGTTCTATTAAACAGAACATTAAAGTTGAGGTTTGTTCCGCATGTCATCCATTTTTCACTGGTAAGCAAAAGTTCCTAGACGCTGGTGGCCGTGTAGATCGTTTCAAAAAGAAATACGGTATGTAAATTGTGTGCCTGAACAAGGCGGCATATCGAAGCCTTTAGTGCTATTAAGTGCTAAAGGCTTTTTGTGGTGTGCCCAGCATGGGCGCTATCTCTAGGGTTCAAGTCCCGAATGGTGAAGGCAGTAGTAGCCATAGCTTAAGGCAAGGGTGTCCATCGCGAGATGGAATCTGAAGGAAGCCAGCGGCAAATCTCCGGTCTGAGGGACACGAACTTCATACAAGGCTAGCGTACGTTGGATGAAGTTGCCGCACAAACTGAAGTCCATACTGCCGAAGGCGTACGAGAGTAAATGAAGCAGATAGATGGAGAGGAAGATAGCGTTCTTACCTGGGGAGATCTGTGCGGAATGCGAAGTGAACTTCGTAACCTTGCCCACGAGGGCGAGCTGAACGTACAGAAGTCAGCAGAGGTCATAGTACGCAGGCTGTTGCAACAGCTAGCGGAAGGACCGAACATGGAATAGGAATGAAGAATCTTGGCGTTCGAGGATGGGCGATGAAAGCAGACAATCCGAAAGGACTTATCTGAGGAAAGTAGCGGTGAATACGCGAGGGTACTCGGAAGGGCAGAGCTCATCAGCGGCACAAAGAGAAAGAATCATTCACGCAAGGGAGTTGTATCTAAGGATGATCGAAGAAATACTGTCACGAGAAAATATGCTATCGGCGCTAGCGAGGGTCGAAGCGAATAAAGGAAGCCACGGCGTAGATGGCATGTCGGTAAAAGATTTACGCAGACACCTCGTACAACATTGGCAAACCATTCGTGAAAGCATAAAGAAAGGAGCCTATGAACCGAGTCCAGTCCGTCGGGTCGAAATCCCGAAACCGAACGGTGGAACTCGGCTCTTAGGCATACCTACGGTGACAGATCGCCTCATTCAGCAAGCAATCATCCAAGTATTAACGCCTGTATTTGACCCAACGTTTTCCGAGCAAAGTTATGGATTTCGCCCACAACGGCGAGGGCATGATGCGGTAAGGAAAGCACGAAGCTACATGGAAGAGGGATACCGCATTGTGGTAGACATTGACATGGAGAAATTCTTCGACCGAATCCATCACGACCGCTTAATGGCAAAGCTGGCGGAACGAGTGACAGACAAAATGGTGCTGAAACTTATTCGCGGCTATCTGCAAGCGGGAGTAATGGAAGGTGGTCTCGTTCAATCGACAACGGAAGGAGCCCCGCAAGGAGGTCCACTTAGTCCGTTATTATCGAATATCGTCCTAGACGAGCTGGATAAGGAACTGGAAAAGAGGAACCTCCGTTTCGTGAGATATGCCGACGACTGCAACATCTACGTGAAAACGTGGAAGGCAGGACAACGAGTGATGAGCTCCATTACTGCATTCATCGAAGGAAAACTGAAATTGAAGGTTAACCGAGAGAAAAGTGCGGTTGCCCGTCCATGGAAGCGCAAGTTTCTAGGGTTCACGTTCAGCTGGGAGAAGAAAAATCCGCGAATAAAGATCGCAAAGCCATCACTAGATCGAGTGAAAGCAAAGATTAAAGCGATCACCTCTCGGAGTGAGCCGATCCCGATCGAACTACGAATAAAGGAACTCAATCAATATCTTACAGGCTGGTGCGGTTATTATGCATTAGCCGATACGAAAAGTGTGTTCCAAGCGTTGGACGAATGGATAAGAAGAAGGCTTCGAATGTGTATATGGAAAGAATGGAAGCAGCCGAAGACAAAGGTCAGAAAACTGCTGTCGTTAGGCGTTTCGAAACAAAAGGCACACGAATGGGGAAATTCGAGGAAGAAATACTGGAGAATTGCATGTAGCCCGATTCTTCATCGGTCACTAGACAACCAATATTGGTCATCTCTTGGACTGAGAAGTTTAACGGACAGATATAATCACTTGCGGAATATGACATGAACCGCCGTGTACCGAACGGTATGCACGGTGGTGTGAGAGGACGGGGGCTAGCCGCCCCCTCCTACTCGATTGCTTACAATCCGCATACCTTTAGCCAATTTGTGTTAAACCGTATGATAAGGTTGCACTTTTGTCTAGTTTGTAATATACTGTTCCTTGCCGTGCTAGATGGGGAGGTAGCGGTGCCCTGTAACTCGCAATCCGCTATAGCGAGGTTGAATTCCTATCTTAGGTGTTGTCGATGTGAGGTTTGACGCTTGCAAGTAGTGTTGACGGCGGGGTCCTTCGCAATGGACGCTTATGAACCTGGTCAGGTCCGGAAGGAAGCAGCCATAAGTGAGTTAGTTCATGTGCCGAAGGAGTGCCTTGCTCGAGCTATGTAGCAAGAAAGTCACTCGGATCGCTTCTATCGACGATAGGTGCACGGTTCTATCTATTGATATTAATGATCATCTAAGACCTGGTAATGAATGAGTAAAATCTCGTTCATTACCAGGTTTTTTGTTTTTCATCCAGTTTAAGATGTTGTAAAGCTTTCTATTGTAGTATAATAAGATGGCGCAATAGCACTTGCTATTGAACAAGTTGCAAGGGAGATCATAACGTGTCACATATAGCTCTATATCGTTCTTGGCGTCCGCAGATGTTCAAGGATATGGTCGGACAACAGCATATTATACAGACGCTACAAAATGCGATACGTGAACAGCGTGTATCTCATGCGTATTTGTTTAACGGCCCGCGAGGAACAGGGAAAACAACGACGGCTAAAGTGTTAGCCAAGGCGGTTAACTGTGTTCATGGTCCCGCTGTTGAGCCGTGTAATGTATGTGATACTTGCATTGGCATTACAGAAGGACATATTATGGATGTAGTAGAAATTGACGCTGCATCGAATCGCGGGATTGATGAAATTCGCGATATTCGTGAAAAAGTACGCTATGCTCCGACGGAAGTGCGATACAAAGTGTATATTATCGACGAGGTTCATATGCTAACAGCAGAGGCGTTCAACGCGCTGCTAAAAACATTGGAAGAGCCTCCAGCGCATGTTATCTTTATATTGGCAACCACGGAGCCTCATAAGCTGCCAGCAACGATTATTTCACGCTGTCAACGTTTTGACTTTAGGCAGGTATCTACTGCAGAACAGGTCACAAGACTTGATGAGATTTGCAGAGAGGAAGGCATCCAAGCGACTGAAGAAGCGTTAGCCTATATCGCTCGGCTATCTGAAGGCGGTATGCGTGATGCGATTGGATTGCTTGAACAAACAGCTGCATTTTCCGATCGACAGATTACACTTGAGGCAGCAGTTGACGTTACAGGCGGTATCGCTGCAGAGCAATTTTATAAGCTTGCTGAAGCCATACAACAGAAAAACGCTGCTTTAATGCTTTCTCTCGTTGAACAGCTCATGCAAGCAGGGAAAAGTCCCGACAAATGCATGGAAAATCTCATTTACTATTTCCGCGATCTGCTTGTCTTAAAGCTTGCGCCTAACGGACGAGCGGCAACAGAGCGCATCGTTGAAGTTGAGCAGTTTGAAGCTATGGCTTCCGCTTATACAGCTGAGGAGCTGTTCCGTATGATTGAAATACTCAATCATTACCAGCAGGAGCTAAAAACTGCAGCTCAGCCTCAAACCTTGCTTGAAGTGGCTCTGCTGAAGCTTTGTTCAACTCAAGCTTCTAGCACGCAGCAAGCATCGACAGCAAGCTCGCAGGAGATTGCTTCACTGCGACAACAGATTCAAAGCTTAGAGTCACAATTAACGAAGCTAATGAAGCAGGGCGTTTCGGCATCAGCTCCATCAGCGCAAAGTAATGAGCGTCAACCAGCCCGCAGAAACTTTGCGGCTAGCGGCGCAAATCGCCCAAAGGTCAAGCTTGATCCGTTTCTCGCTTCTTTGAATAGTCAAGAAACGCAAGCTGCACGTATGAAGTGGGGCGATATTATGATGCTCGTAAAGGAACGAAAGGTTACCGTCCAGGCTTGGTTGAAGGATAGTGAGCTGGTAGCCGCAGTTGATGGTCAGATGCTCTTAACCTTTAGAAACGATATGCATCGTGAAATGACAGAGCGACCATCGCATCGTGAAATTATCGAGCAAGTTTCAGCTGAAGTAATGAATCAGCCGTATACTATCGTAACTGTTATGCTCAAGGACTGGCAGGCTGCACTCGATGGAAATGAAGAAAAAGTCGTCGAGTCACTGGAGCTAGAGCCTGAGAATATATCTACACAACAAGGCGGTAGCAAGCAGCCAGAATGGGTCGAAGAAGCAGTAAAGCTATTCGGTGAAGAGCTTGTCGTCGTAAAAGAATAAAGGATGAGGTGTATAGTATGAATAATATGAATCAAATGATGAAGCAAGTGAAAAAAATGCAGGCACAAATGCTAAAAGCTCAGGAAGAGCTAGAACACAAAACATTTGAAGGTACTGCAGGTGGCGTAGTTACTGTTACTGTTAATGGTCATAAAAAGGTACTGAGCGTAGACATTAAGCCAGAGGCAGTAGATCCAGATGATATCGAGATGCTTCAAGATCTTGT
Organism: Paenibacillus sp. FSL W7-1287; assembly: GCF_038004245.1. Classification (NCBI taxonomy): domain Bacteria; kingdom Bacillati; phylum Bacillota; class Bacilli; order Caryophanales; family Paenibacillaceae; genus Paenibacillus; species Paenibacillus sp. FSL W7-1287. Next base: position 963,509 of record NZ_JBBORD010000001.1, read on the forward strand.
ACTAACAGCTATTAATGACGCACTTACTAAGGCTGAAGAGGTTGCTAACTCAGATATGGGTAAATTCACTGGTGGTATGAAAATTCCAGGCTTATTCTAATAATGATACATGGAAAGATAGGATAGCTCTAGCTATTCGAAAGGAGCTGTACCTACAACGTGCATTACCCAGAACCTATTGCTAAACTTATTGATTCCTTTACTCGTTTACCTGGGATTGGACCGAAAACGGCTGCACGACTTGCCTTCCATGTGCTACGAATGAAGGAAGATGACGTCATTGACTTTGCTAAAGCGCTAGTCAGTGTAAAGCGTAATCTTTTTTATTGCTCGATATGCTGTAACATTACGGATACAGATCCGTGCAGAGTATGTCAGGACAAGAGTAGAAATGCAGAAGTGATATGTGTTGTTCAAGAATCAAAGGATTTGATTGCCATGGAGCGAACAAAGGAATTTGATGGATACTATCATGTGTTACAGGGCGCAATATCTCCTATGGAAGGGATAGGTCCTGACCAAATTCGGATTGCTGAGTTATTAAAGCGGCTTGGAGACGATACGGTGCAGGAGCTTATCCTCGCTACCAATCCAAATATCGAGGGTGAAGCAACAGCGATGTATATTTCGAGGCTTGTGAAACCTTTCGGTATAAAGGTGACACGCATCGCACACGGTCTTCCTGTAGGAGGCGATTTGGAGTATGCAGATGAAGTAACGCTATCCAAGGCTCTGGAAGGAAGACGTGAGCTGTTATAAGGTGGTTCAAAAAGCTTGACTTTGATGACGATGCCGTACATTGTGGTGAGCTCGACATCGAATATGTGACGCTACCGAAACCTGTGGTGCTCACGTACCAAACGCGTACGCTGCGCTCCTTAGTTTCTAGTATCGTCCCATCTTCTTGGTCCTGAAAGCCAAGCTTTTTGAACTTGGAAGATGTAGTTTAATAAGCATGAACTTGATGACGATGTGGATTCGTGGAAGTTTATTCGACGTCAAATCTTGAACGCTAGCGAAAATTCCAGTGCTCATGTACCAAAAGCGTACGCTGCGCTCTTCATTTTCTACTAGCGTCCAAGCTTCTCGGTCCTGAAGTCCGAACTTATAAATTTTTATCGAAATATTACTACAATAATAATTAAGGGTCTGCTGAGAATATATCTTAGCGGACCCTTTTCAATTGTAAGTTCTAATTCTTTTGCTTGCTCATACATATGTAGTAAGTAAGGAGGCGGAACAAATGCTTAAACGATATATGATGCAACGTGAAGCGGGACAAGTAGAGGAGTCACGTTCAATTACGCGTGAGAAGCAGCGAGAAATGGACAAGCTACGAGCTGAAATTAAGCAAGCATTAGAAGATAAACGGGCTACAGAAATTATGTTTCAGTTTGCTGTTGGAGATGACGAAGTCGAATGGGCGATTTTAAGGCAAATGGCCGCTGAGCAGAGGTATCGGATGTTATTGAATAAAGCTAGAGCGATGGAT
>NZ_JBBORD010000001.1:970000-2190000 GCF_038004245.1 Paenibacillus sp. FSL W7-1287
ATGAAGCATGTGCGCCAGCATGTGTGGAGGCGCCGTTGGGATACCACCCTGATCGTATCGGAGTTCTAACCTGTCACCATGAATCTGGTGAAGGGACCGTGTCAGGCGGGCAGTTTGACTGGGGCGGTCGCCTCCTAAAAAGTAACGGAGGCGCCCAAAGGTTCCCTCAGAATGGTTGGAAATCATTCGAAGAGTGTAAAGGCATAAGGGAGCTTGACTGCGAGACCTACAAGTCGAGCAGGGACGAAAGTCGGGCTTAGTGATCCGGTGGTACCGCATGGAAGGGCCATCGCTCAACGGATAAAAGCTACCCTGGGGATAACAGGCTTATCTCCCCCAAGAGTCCACATCGACGGGGAGGTTTGGCACCTCGATGTCGGCTCATCGCATCCTGGGGCTGAAGTAGGTCCCAAGGGTTGGGCTGTTCGCCCATTAAAGCGGTACGCGAGCTGGGTTCAGAACGTCGTGAGACAGTTCGGTCCCTATCTGTCGCGGGCGTAGGAAATTTGAGAGGAGCTGTCCTTAGTACGAGAGGACCGGGATGGACGTACCGCTGGTGTACCAGTTGTTTCGCCAGAAGCATAGCTGGGTAGCCAAGTACGGAAGGGATAAGCGCTGAAAGCATCTAAGCGTGAAGCCCCCCTCAAGATGAGATTTCCCAATTAGTAAGACCCCTTGAAGACGACGAGGTTGATAGGCTGGGGGTGGAAGTGCAGCAATGCATGGAGCTGACCAGTACTAATCGGTCGAGGGCTTATCCTAAATGATTTACTTTGGAGATTCAGAACTTTCATATCCAGTTTTCAAGGTTCAAACCTTGAAAAGCTCAATGAAATTATTGAGCAAAAGTAGTTGACAAGTCCATAAGAATTGAGTAAGATGGACAAGTCAAAAAAATGTGGCGGTGTAGCTCAGCTGGCTAGAGCGTACGGTTCATACCCGTGAGGTCGGGGGTTCGATCCCCTTCGCCGCTACCATATGGAGGATTAGCTCAGCTGGGAGAGCATCTGCCTTACAAGCAGAGGGTCGGCGGTTCGATCCCGTCATCCTCCACCATTTAATACGGAGCTGTGGTGTAGAGGCCTAACATGCCTGCCTGTCACGCAGGAGACCGCGAGTTCGAATCTCGTCAGCTCCGCCATTTTTTCTTATAGGAAGTATAGATGTGGCTCGGTAGCTCAGTCGGTAGAGCAGAGGACTGAAAATCCTCGTGTCGGCGGTTCGATTCCGTCCCGAGCCACCATTCAATCCATGTGGAGGCTTAGTGAAGTGGCTAAACACGGCAGACTGTAAATCTGCTCTCTACGAGTTCGGTGGTTCGAATCCATCAGCCTCCACCATTTCCTAATAAGAGCCATTAGCTCAGTTGGTAGAGCACCTGACTTTTAATCAGGGTGTCGAAGGTTCGAGTCCTTCATGGCTCACCAGTTTTTACAAATGATCGAGAGGGATTCCTCTCTTTTTTTGTTTTAAAGTAAAATGATCGTCTAATAAAAACAGCTGCTATAAGAGAAGATAAACGTATCTATTCTTATAGCAGCTTGTATGTTGAATAAATTATTTTAAGTACTCAATGAGTTCATCTGCAATGCCTTGCAGACGAGCTTTAATACTCTCCTCGATCGTAAATCGATATTGACCATCTTTATCCTGTTCACGTGTAATGCTGTCGTCAGTAGCGTATACCGTTTTTGTAAAATGAGTTGCACCCATTGAAGCAAGCACTGGTTTAAGTGCATAGTCTACGACAAGCATATGAGCCATGGATCCAGCGATGAATACGGGAGCAATGAGCTTCTTTTCAAAGCCTTTTTGCGGTAGCAGATCAATATAAGCTTTTAGTACTCCAGTATACGATGCTTTATATACCGGACTAGCGATAACAACAGCATCTGCTGCAGCAATAAGCTCATTAGCCGCTAGTATAGTTGGGCTGTTAAAGTTTGCATACACAAGATCCTCGGGTGGCAAGTCCACGACCTCAATAATAGCCGTGTTTAATCCAGCTTCGGCAAGAGTTTTCCGTACAAAATTGACCATGCCATTCAAGCGTGAACTAACACTGGGACTCCCTGATAATATAACAACTTTGGACATTACAAAAGCTCCTCCAATCCAATATATATATGTATTTATCATTAACATGCATGAATATGCAACAAGCGTAACATGAAGCTGAAAGTGCGTCAAGAAAGCCCAAGCTACTCTAAAATCGCAGAGGCACATAAGGTATTAAAGAACACGAAAAGCACTAAAAGCACTAAAAGCACTAAAAGCACTAAAAGCACTAAAAGCACTAAAAGCACTAAAACATCTAGCCTCTACCCTAGGTTACTACTGACTATAACTCAACTTTAAGAGCAGCTGGCATAGGTCCGACAAACGCATAAAGCCTAATATCAGTGAATAAGCCTGTTACTGATGCTCATGATAATAAAAATATTATGATACAATAGTAGTATACAAACAGAGAAATAGGAGTGTGCCGCTTATGAGTTCCAATGATCTGCAGAAGCAGCTCGAATATATACTTAATTGCTCTGTCATCACGAGCAATCGTAGTCTTGAGGATATGTACAAATTTATGGGTCCTTCATTTGAAAATGCTACAATTGAAAAGGGACAATACATAGAAGGAGATCAAGATATATGGTTAATTAAAGAGCTGCATGCCGATTATTGTGAGGTCCTAGAGTTCATACAGCGGAAGCTAAGCTCAACGGAGATGCAACTGATCGCTATGCTTATATTCAATAGACCGAACCTAAATATTGAGCATCAATATGCAGGAATGTCTAAGCAGGAAAAGCAAGCAACGAAGCTTGGAGAATGGCTTCAAAGTCAAATTGCACAAGGAACGAAGACAGGCTATATTCCTGATCACTTAGTATTAGCGAATACATTATATAATGAAATGCTTCCTATACTGCTTGTTGCAGATGGCTCAAGTCAATATAAAGGAAGCTACGCTGAGCTAGACAAGCTGCTTCGTTCCTTCTTATCTGAGGATGCCTTACTTATTCCCTTAGGTCATGATGAATGGCTCATATGGGGACCAGTAACGCTGCTAAAGGATGAGGAAGGCAGTGAATTAGAGCATGAAGAGGATGAAACGCTAGAAGACATTTTAACGAATATTGTCCATGCTCTGCACGATATGCTAGCGTCAGAGTGGCTAGGGGAGAGTCAGCTGGCTATTACTTATCCTGCAGCTCCTGCTAAGCTCATGATTGAGACCGTGACGACACTACGTGACTCCATACATATTGGACGTAAATTCCATCCGAGCAGCAACATACATCTACCATGGAATTTGCGCTTGGAATCACTTCTATATGCAATTCCAGAGCCTCAGCGTCAAAAGTATTTGGAGCAATCGCTAAAGCGAGCAGAGCTTTTTGTTGAACCTGAAATGCTTGCGACCCTTGATACATTTTTTAGCTTGGATTGCAACGTAAGTGAAACAGCGAAAAAGCTGTATATTCACCGAAATACGCTGCTGTATCGTCTAGACAAGCTGAAACAGGAAACAGGGCTTGATGTAAGACTGTTCCGGGATGCGGTTTTAGTAAAGATTATATTGTTATTGTACAAAGTTACGAAAACGCATTAATTTTTTTGTAAGGTATGTGCATAGTCATCAAGTGGGACTTAGGATAAGATAGGTCTATAAGAAAATTTCACTTTAGGGGGAAATACACATGGCAGGCGTACGTTTAGAAGGCATTTATAAAAGATACCCAGGAAGCGACAGAGCTTCTGTAACGGATGTAAATCTTGACATCAAAGATAAAGAGTTCTTGGTACTAGTTGGTCCATCTGGTTGCGGTAAATCCACAACACTTCGTATGATCGCTGGTCTTGAAGAAATTTCTGAAGGTAAACTTTACATCGGTGATCGTTTAGTGAACGACGTAGCTCCAAAAGATCGCGATATCGCGATGGTATTCCAATCCTATGCATTGTACCCGCATATGAACGTTTATCAAAACATGGCGTTCGGTCTTAAACTTCGTAAATTCAAAAAAGCTGATATCGACAAACGCGTTCGTGAAGCAGCTAAAATTCTTGATATTGAACATTTGCTAGATCGTAAGCCTAAGGCTCTATCTGGTGGTCAGCGTCAGCGTGTTGCACTTGGTCGTGCGATCGTTCGTGAGCCTCAAGTATTCCTAATGGATGAGCCGCTTTCCAACTTGGATGCTAAACTTCGTGGTCAGATGCGCGCGGAGATCTCTAAATTGACTAAACGTCTAGAGACTACAACAATCTACGTAACGCATGACCAAATCGAGGCAATGACAATGGGTGACCGTATCGTTGTTATGAAAGACGGTTTCATTCAACAAACAGCTTCTCCAGAAGAACTGTACAACCACCCAGTTAACATCTTCGTTGCTGGTTTCATCGGTTCTCCATCGATGAACTTCATCAGCGGTACGCTTTCTGAGCAAGCTGGCGAAGTACACTTCAAAGCTACTGGCGTAGATGTAGTTGTACCAGAAGGTAAAGCAGCAGTTCTACGTTCTAAAGGCCATATTGGTAAAGAAGTTGTTCTAGGCATTCGTCCTGAGGATCTTCATGAAGAGCCAGTATTCCTTGAAGCTTCACCAAAAACAATTGTAACTGCGAACATCGAGGTTGCTGAGAACCTTGGTCACGAAATGTACCTATACCTTAACGGAATCGGTACAGAGTCTGTAATCGCTCGTGTAGACGGTCGTTCTACTCTTCGTGATGGTGCAACAGTTAAGCTTGCAATCGACATGAACAAAGCTCATTTGTTCGACAAAGAAACTGAGCTTAACATTTTCGAGAACTAATTTATCATTCATATGTTAGTAAGGCCTCACTGCAGTGATCTGCGGTGGGGCTTTATTTTTTTGAATAGCTAAAACGTTGCGTTTCGTTTCTTTTTACTATACGATGGAAATAGTAACATCGCTGTACTTGTTTTCTAAGGAGGATGCATGTATGCCGAAAAAAGTAAAGGTGGCAGATTTAGTTAGACATTTCCAGCTTGAAATTTTATCTGGTGAAGATGGACAAAAAAGATTGATTACGGTAGATGATCTATATCGACCAGGATTGGAAATGGCAGGCTATTTCCACTATCATCCGAGCGAGCGTATTCAACTACTAGGGCGTACGGAGATATCCTTTATCAATATGCTTACAAGTGAAGAGCGCAGAGAACGGATGCGTAAAATATGTTCTGATGAAACGCCGTGTATTATTATTACCCGGGGACTAGAACCACCAGCAGAATTGATTGAGAACTCTAACGAATTAAATATTCCTGTTCTACGTAGTTCGATTGCAACAACGATTCTCTCTAGCCGCATAACAGACTTCCTCGAAAACCAACTCGCTCCAACAGCAACAATCCATGGTGTATTAGTTGACGTTTACGGGGTAGGGATGCTTATTACAGGCGGAAGTGGTATCGGTAAAAGTGAAACAGCTCTTGAGCTAGTAAAACGCGGACACCGATTAATCGCTGACGATGCAGTCGAAATTCGTCAAACAGCAGATGGCAAGCTAACGGGTACTGCACCAGAGCTTATTCGTCACCTGCTGGAGATTAGAGGACTCGGTATTATTAACGTTATGACATTGTTTGGTGCTGGGGCAGTACGAACGCAAAAACGTATAGGACTTGTTATTCGTCTTGAAAACTGGCAACAAGACAAGCAGTATGATCGACTCGGACTTGATGAAGAGACCACGCAAATTATCGAAACCAATGTCCCACTTGTTACGATTCCGGTTCGACCTGGGCGAAATTTAGCTGTTATCATTGAAGTGGCAGCGATGAATTTCAGGTTGAAGCGTATGGGCTACAATGCAGCATTACAGTTTACGAACAAGCTTACAGAAACGATTGCAGACGATATGGAAGATTATGATTAAAAGCTGTATGTACAAAAAGCAATATCATATATAAATAGAAAGAAGGCGAGAGCGCAATGTATCGTGTAGTTGAAGATTTTTTACAAGATTGGCATGAGAATGCAGGAGGAACCTTATCTGTATTTAAGGCAATGACTAACGACAAATTAGATTTTAGTATTGTTGAAGGACATAATTCATTGGGCTGGCTAGCATGGCATTTGACTGGCGCTGCAGGATCAATTGCAAAGCATGTCATCGGTCTTGATGTACCTTGTCCGAAAAGAGATGAGCCTGTTCCATCCAGTGTAGTGGAAATCACACACCGCTATGAAATTATCGCTAATGCGATTCTTAAGGAAGCAGAGAAGTTAACTGAAGAGGATCTGCTGACTGAGGTTCAAGGCTTCACAGGGCCAACGACAAAAGGCAAGATGCTAGCAAAGCTTATTGGGCATCAAACCCATCATCGTGGTCAAATGACGGTATTGCTACGTCAAGCAGGGCTTAACGTACCGCCAGTAGAAGGTCCTACGAAAGAAATGATGGGGCAGCGTTAAAAGTTAATAACTACATAATCACCTCCAAGTCGAAAGCAAAGCAGGATTGACGTCTTGGAGGTGAATTTGTTATGACCACCTCTAACTATGCTATAATACGTTTGTTATTATTGGCAGATGTAACTGATAAGGAAGGGTGAATATTATTGATTAATCCCGTGATATTTGAGATTGGCTCTTTATCCATTAGATGGTATGGAGTCATACTTGCCTTGGGAGCGGTAGCAGGACTGCTGCTAGCTATTCAGGAGGGTAAGCGTTTTGGCATTAAATCTGATTTCTTTATGGATTTATTGTTGATCGGAGCGCCAACTGCTATTATTTTTGCTCGTATTTACTACGTTGCCTTTCAATGGGACTACTATAAAGACAATCTAGGCGATATTATTAAAATTTGGAACGGCGGTATTGCTATCTATGGTGCAATTATTGGTGCCTTAGTGTGCGGATACTTTTTCAGTCGGGCAAAAGGCTATCGCTTTTGGAGAATTGCAGATATATGTGCTCCATCGTTATTAATTGGTCAGATGATCGGCCGCTGGGGTAATTTTGTTAACCAAGAGGCTTATGGTGGACCAGTTGAAGAGTCATTTTTAAGAGAAACATTACATATCCCGAGCTTTATTGTTGATCATATGTTTATTAATGGAACCTATGTTCATCCGACCTTCTTATATGAATCGATATGGAGTCTCGTTGGCTTGATTATATTATTCATTATTCGCAGACAACGATTCCTGCGCGAAGGTGAACTTCTGGCTGTTTATATTGGTTGGTATTCTATTGGTCGTTTCTATATCGAAGCATTGCGGACGGATTCACTAGCATTCTCCGGACCACAGTGGCTTGTTGATCTAGTAAATGGCTTGTGGTCTCCGATGACTGCAGTGTTTGAGCTTGGTTATTTAGATCCGGCGTATGGCAACGTTCGCAGCTCACAGCTGCTTGCATTGCTGCTTGTTATAGCGGTTATCGTCTTTATCATCGTTCGTCGTACAGCAGGCTTCGCCAAAGCTCGCTATGTTGATCCGATTGTTAATACGAAGCAGCAAGCAGAAGCAGAGCATGCTACCGAAAAAAATGCTATGAATCATAAAATTGCTAACAATAAGAAAAATAATAAAGATCAATCAGGAGCCGTTGTTGGAGATTCCTCGCATGCATCGGCAAATCAATCGAAAGAGAAGACAAACTCAAATACAGAAACAACAGACGACCAGCAATCCTCTGCAGACAGCAGCAGCGGACATAGCAGCGGTGGAGACAGCGGCGGATCTGATGGTGGTGGAGGCGGCGACTAGACCGCACGGATAGGAGGCAGCTATGAGAGCTTACGATACAGTACTATTTGATTTGGATGGAACGATACTAGATACGAATGAGTTAATTATTGCTTCATTTTTGCATGCACTCAAGGGAACGGTTGACGAAGGCTTTAACCGCGAGCATATTATTCCTTCGATGGGAGCGCCATTAGAGGATCAGATGAGACGATTCTCAGGATTAGAGAAAGTCGATCATCTTATTGAAGCTTATCGAGAGGTAAATCTTCGATTACATGATGAATATGTAAAGCTTTTTGACCAAGTTGAGGATGTGCTGGCAATATTGCATCGTGAGAACATTAAATTGGGTGTGGTCACTACAAAAATGAGACTGACAACCGATAAAGGTCTTGCCTTTACCGATATTGCGAAATACATGGACGTCGTTATTACGATTGATGATGTTGAGAACGCTAAGCCTCATCCAGAGCCTGTACTTAAAGCGATTGAAGCGCTTGGCGCAGACCCTGCTCGTACGATAATGGTTGGTGACAGCACAATGGATATTGAATCAGGTGTTCAGGCAGGTGTTACAACGGTAGGTGTTGCATGGTCTCTTAAAGGAGGCCAGGTGCTTCGCGACGTAGGCGCACATTATGTTATCCAAACGATGAATGAGCTAGTTGATATTGTAGGATTGGAGCGTCGTTAACCTTGCGGAAAATAACTCGCTATCCAACAAAGGGGCCCAATGCATTATGGCAAGTTTACTCTACCGTTAGCCCATGGAAAGCTGTTCGTAATTTTATATGTATTCAGCTAGCCAGATATTGTCCGATTCTCCCTATGAAAAATTGGATTTATCGGAAAATGCTAGGGATGAAGGTAGGCAAGACGACGTCATTCGCCCTCATGGTGATGGTTGATGTGTTTTTTCCAGAGAAAATAACGGTAGGGGATAATAGCATTATTGGCTATAATACGACGATCCTAACGCACGAGTACTTAATTCACGAATATCGACTAGGAGAAGTAAACATTGGCTCCAATGTGATGATAGGGGCGAACTGTACGATTCTTCCGGGTATTACAATTGGCGATCATGCCGTTGTAGCTGCTGGCTCTGTCGTACATAAAGATGTAGCTCCATACAGCTTCGTTGGCGGTAATCCAATGCAGGTCATTCGTGAGGGGAAATAAGCAACGTTATAGGCATGAAGCTGGTAAAGCCGGCTTCATGCCTTATTCAGTTGGAGACATAGCTGCATACGTGGCATTTGCTTGCTCGTTACTTGACGAAGCCGCATGCAACATGCTAAGATATCAAAAACCTTTATTTTGTTAGCATGGTAATAAGTTAACGCTTTAATATAATAAAGAACTGAGGAGAACGGTATGCCTAAACCAAAAGTATTTGAAAAACCAATTGGCTTTAGAGATTATTTGCCTGATGTTGTCAAGAAGCTGCGTGCTATTGAGCACCGCGTTTTAGGATGTATGGAGAGCTGGGGCTATGAGCAAATCATGACTCCTACAATGGAGTTTTACGATACGGTAGGTGTAGCAAGTGCTACCTCGGATGCCAAGCTGTTTAAGCTACTAAATAATCGTGGGACGACGATGGTTCTGCGCTCGGATATGACTGCTCCAATTGCGCGAGTCGTCTCTTCCCTGCTTAAGGATCAAGCAATGCCGCTGCGCCTTTCGTATCACGCGAATGTTTTTCGCTCGATTGAAGAGGAGGCTGGCCGTGAGGCTGAGTTTTATCAGACAGGCGTTGAGCTGGTAGGTGATGGCTCTGCAGAAGCTGATGCTGAGGTTATCGCTCTAGCGATTGCTTCATTAAAGGCTGCGGGCATTGAACGCTTTAAGATTGCAATTGGGCATGTTGGCTTTTTGAACGGCTTACTCGAGGATGCACTGCAGGGGCGTCCAGAGGATCAAGCTGCACTTAAAGAGATGCTGCTTAGCCGCAACTATGTCGGCTATAAGGATTTACTCAATAAGCTTAATTTATCATCTGAGATTAGCAAAGAGCTGGCAGACCTCCTTCGTCTAAGAGGCGGAGAAGAAACATGCGAGCGTGCGCTGCGTGTAAGCAGCAACGAGACTGCTCGTGCTGCAATTGAGCATTTGTGCCAAGTATGGGCCGTGCTTAAAGCTTATGATGTGACGGAGCATGTATTGATTGATCTAACGATGATCGGTGATTTTTCTTATTATACAGGTATGACCTTTGAGGGATATGCAGCGGATCTAGGTTTTCCAGTTGTTAGTGGTGGACGCTATGATACATTACTTGATGGATTTGGTCATCCTGCACCTGCTACAGGCTTTGCTATTAAAACGACGCGCATTCTAGAGCTGCTTGATTTGGAGCGAAACGAAGAGGTGCTTCCGACGATCATTGTCTATGATGAATATAGTCGCAGCGAAGCGATTCAACGTGCCCAGGCTATGCGCCAAGCAGGTCAGGCTGTAATAACGAGCAAGCTAAGCGGTGCTCAGGAGCTGTCCTCGATTGTAAAAAATGGACGTACAACAAGCTATGAGGGAAGATTATATGCTGATGTGATCGCCTTTACTGAGAAGGGAGCAGGTGCCAAATGAGCGGAAATGAACAGCAAGTATTGAAGGTAGCGATGCCAAAGGGCCGTATATACAAGCAAGCCTCGGACTTATTCCGTAAGGCAGGCCTTCCAATTCCTACAGAATATGATGACACGCGTAAGCTTATTATTGAGCTGCCAGATGCTAAGATGGAATTTATTATGGCGAAGCCAGTCGATGTTCCGACTTATGTAGAGTACGGTGTCACTGATATTGGCATAGTAGGTAAAGATGTGCTGATGGAAGAGAATAAGGATGTATATGAGCTGCTTGATCTTGGTATAGCGAGATGCCGAATGAGTGTCATTGCACTTCCAGACTGGAAGCCGACAATACATCCACGTGTAGCAACGAAATATCCTAATGTTGCTTCAGCTTATTTTCGTGAGCTTGGACAGCAGGTGGAGGTTATTAAGTTGAACGGCTCCATTGAGCTTGCTCCAATGATTGGGCTTGCAGATCGAATTGTCGATATGGTCGAAACAGGCCAGACGCTTCGAGAAAATGGACTCGTTGAACAAACTGAAATATTTGGCATTACAAGTCGTTTAATTGCGAATCGTGTAAGCTATCGAATGAAAAATGAACGGATTCAAAGCCTGTGTGATCTGCTGCAACAAACGCTTGCCTCACGCAGCTAGAGAGGATGTAGAATCGATATGAGTATGAAATTGTTAAAGCCGGAGCAGTTTGGCTTGAAACGTGAAGTGGAATACGGTACGCCTGAGCAAAATGCAGACGCTCAAAAAATTGTAGCTGATGTAAAAACAAAAGGTGACGAAGCATTGCTGCAATATACGGAAAAGCTGGATGGTGTAAAGCTGTCGGCAGATCAGCTCCGCGTAACAGAGGAGGAAATCCAAGCAGCCTATAGTCAGGTGGATCAAGCTTTTCTAGAGGCAATCCGTGAAGCAGCGATCAACATTCGTCGCTTTCATGAGAAGCAGCTTCGCAATTCATGGATGGATCTATCACCAGACGGAACGATGCTAGGTCAATTGATTCGTCCACTAAAGCGTGTTGGCGTATATGTACCAGGAGGCAAGGCAGCTTATCCTTCCTCTGTTCTTATGAATGTTATCCCTGCACAGGTAGCGGGTGTGCCAGAAATCGTCATGGTGACGCCTCCTGCGACAGGTGGTAAGGCTGGTATTGATCCATACATTCTTGTAGCAGCAGCAGAAGCTGGTGTGAAGGAGCTGTATCGTGTAGGAGGCGCACAAGCGATAGCTGCGCTTGCCTATGGTACGGAATCGATTGCACCCGTTGATAAAATATGTGGACCAGGTAATATTTACGTGGCGCTTGCTAAGCGTTCGGTGTATGGCGTAGTCGATATTGACAGCATTGCGGGTCCAAGCGAAATTGTTGTGCTTGCGGATGACACTGCTGATCCAGCATATATCGCCGCAGACCTTCTATCACAGGCTGAGCATGATGAGATGGCTTCAGCAATTCTTGTAACATCGTCGGAGAAGCTGGCGAATGCGGTTATTGCTGAGGTTGATACACAGCTAGCTAGCTTGCCGCGTGCAGGCATCGCCGCAGCATCGATTGAGCAATATGGGGCTGTGCTGTTAACTGAAAATATGGAGGAAGGCCTCAGCGTTGTCAATCAGCTTGCTCCTGAGCATTTAGAAATTATTACTGAGGATCCAATGTCTCTGTTAAGCTATATTGAGAATGCAGGTGCAATCTTTATTGGTCCTTATAGCTCTGAGCCAGTTGGTGATTACTTTGCAGGGCCGAATCATATTATTCCGACAAATGGCACCGCGAGATTCTCTTCGCCTGTCAATGTTGATGACTTTATTAAAAAATCAAGCATCATTCGTTATAGTAAGCAGGCATTGCTTGAAAATGGACATAAAATTATGACGCTCGCACGTCACGAGGGACTTGAAGGGCATGCTCGCGCTATCGAGGTGCGTTTGAGTAAGGAAGTATAAATATGCAGTCTATAGCTAGCTTGAAGCTGTCTCAGCTTTAAGCTGGCTGTTGCTATGAAAGCAGAAGCTATAATACTAGAAGCAGCTTCAAGCTCTAGTCCAATAGCAGAAAGCTCGAAGTAAAAGAGGCATTCTGCACCGCGAGTGAATTTCAAAACCATATGCAAAGAAGAGGATGGAGATAAAGATGACGGATATGAATAAACGTGAAGCTTCAATTGTTCGTACAACGAAGGAAACAGATATTAAGCTGAACTTGGCTGTTGACGGTACGGGAGATGCACAGATCGAAACCGATGTGCCTTTCTTGAACCATATGCTCGATGCGTTTACGAAGCATGGACATTTTAATTTATCGGTTAATGCAAAGGGCGATATCGAAATTGACGACCATCATACGGTTGAGGATATTGGTATTTGTCTTGGTCAAGCCTTGCTGCAGTCTCTAGGAGATAAAGCAGGCATTAAACGTACCGCAAGCGTATTTGTACCAATGGATGAAGCATTGGCTCAGGTCATTGTTGATATTAGTAATCGTCCACACTTTGAATATCGTGCGGAATATCCATCCTCCGTTGTAGGCAGCTTTGCGGTTGATCTTGTACACGAATTTTTATGGAAATTCGCATTAGAGTCTCGGATTACCTTACATGTTATTGTTCACTACGGCTCGAATACGCATCATATGATTGAAGCCGTGTTTAAGGCGCTAGGTCGTGCACTGGATGAAGCGACAAGCATAGACCCTCGTGTTCAAGGTGTTCCTTCTACTAAAGGTGTTCTTTAAGCTGAATTTGGGGAAAGAGAAGGGGGTTTTATATGATCGCGATTATTGATTATGGAATGGGTAATTTACACTCGGTAAGCAAGGCAATAGAACGACTAGGCTATGAGGTAATTACAACCGACCAACCTGATCAAATTCTGTCTGCCGATGCTGTCATATTACCGGGCGTTGGTGCATTTGGTGATGCGATGCATAATCTTAACGAAACAGGCTTAGGCGACGTAGCTAAGCAGTATGCCGCTTCAGGGAAGCCGATGCTTGGTATTTGTCTAGGTATGCAGCTGCTATTCGAGCAGAGTGAGGAATATGGCTTGCACCAAGGTCTTGGTCTGCTGCAGGGCAAAGTGGTGAAATTTCAAGGGGATTTCAAGATCCCGCACATGGGCTGGAATAAGCTAACGTTCTTACAGTCATCTCCGTTATTCAGCTCTCTGGAGGAAGGTCATGTGTACTTTGTTCATTCTTATCATGCGCTCGTTGACAATAAGCAGAATCTTCTAGCGACAGGTGACTACTATGGTCCTGTGACGGCAATTGTAGCTAATGAAAATGTGTATGGTATGCAGTTTCACCCTGAAAAAAGTGGAGAGCTAGGCATGGAGCTGCTTCGAAACTTTTTAGCATTGTCAGCACGCAGCTTACCTGTTTAGTGTGCAGGAGAGGCTGCTTAGATATAGCAGTATGAGCTTGGACGATGAACGATGAACAGGTGTTAGACCTGAGAAGGAGGCGTATAGATGTTGGCAAAGAGAATTATTCCGTGCTTGGATGTAAAGGATGGGCGTGTTGTAAAAGGGGTTAACTTTGTTAATTTGAGAGATGCTGGGGACCCTGTAGAGCTAGCTGCAACCTATGATCAGGAAGGCGCAGACGAGCTAGTGTTTCTAGATATTTCAGCTTCTGTAGAAGGTCGTGCAACGATGGTTGATGTCGTAAAGCGCACTGCTGGAGAGATTAAGATTCCATTTACGGTTGGCGGGGGAATCTCGAGCGTGGACGATATGACACGCATTCTACGCGCAGGTGCAGACAAAATTGGAATAAATACCGCTGCTGTACTGAATCCAGAGCTAATTACAGAGGGCTCTCGCCGCTTTGGCGCTCAATGTATCGTTGTCGCGATTGATGCTCGATATAATGATGAGTGGCAGGATTGGGAAGTCTATACGCATGGCGGACGCAAGCCAGCAGGACTACGCGCGGTAGAATGGGCTGCGAAAGTGGAAGAGCTTGGAGCGGGTGAGATTCTGCTAACGAGCATGAATGCTGATGGAACGAAGGATGGCTTCGACATTGCTTTGACGAAGGCAGTTAGTGAAAGTGTAGGCATACCAGTGATTGCCTCTGGAGGAGCGGGTAAAGTTGAGCATTTCGCTGAAGTATTTCAGCAAGCAAAGGCAGATGCAGCTCTTGCAGCGACAATTTTTCACTATAAAGAAATGACTATTGCTGAAGTGAAGGAAGATCTGCGAGCAAAAGGGGTAGAGGTGCGATGAGTTTAAGTGAGATTAAATGGGATGCCAGCGGTCTTGTTCCTGCCGTTGTTCAAGATGCACAAAGCAAAGAAGTGCTTATGCTTGCCTACATGAATGAGGAATCATTAAAGCTATCTCAGGAAACGGGATATACTTGGTTCTGGAGTAGATCGCGTAATGAGCTATGGAATAAAGGGGCTACGAGCGGGCATAAGCAACGCATTACGAGCATGAGCTATGACTGCGATGGAGATACATTGCTAGTTAAGGTTGAGCAGATCGGTCCTGCTTGTCATACAGGTAGCTATAGCTGCTTTACACAGCCATTACAGCTTGAAGGTGGACAGCAAGAGGCTTCAGCAGCTTCAGAAGGTAGTGATCGTTTTGCTATGCTTGGACAGCTGGAGACAACGATTGCTCAGCGTTTCGCTGAAAGACCAGAAGGAACCTATACGACCTATCTATTCGACAAAGGTGTCGATAAAATACTGAAAAAGGTCGGAGAGGAAGCTGCGGAGGTTATCATTGCTGCAAAAAACAAAGATAATGATGAGCTGCGAGCAGAAGCAAGTGATCTTATATTCCATCTTATGGTTTTGCTGCGTGAGCGTGGACTTCCGTTTGACGCGATTTTAGGCGAATTAAAAGATCGACATGGAAAGCCAACAACGAATAAAATGCGTTAAATTTTTCATTTTGTCGAAAAATAGTACTATTTCTTTTTGAATTCTGAAAAATTCAATGTATAATAGGACAAGTAGAAATGCTTCGTTTACATTTAATTTATATGTTTGAAGTACTCAGGAGGGTATCATGTTAAGCGACAAAGTGCGTATTTTTTCGGGCTCGTCCAATCCGGCTTTAGCTCAAAAGATCAGTGAACATCTGGGAATGCCATTAGGAGCTATTAAATTATCTCGCTTCAAAAGTGGTGAGATCTATGTACACTATGAGGAAACGATTCGAAATTGTGACGTTTTTCTAGTTCAATCGTTTTCCCATCCAATTAATGAGCACTTTGTTGAGCTGCTCGTTATGATTGATGCGGCAAAACGTGCATCCGCGCGTACAATTAATATTATAATGCCGTATTACGGCTATGCGCGACAGGAGAGAAAAGCAGCTCCGCGTGAACCAATCTCGGCTAAGATGCTTGCCGACGTGTTAACAACAGTTGGTGCTACACGTGTCATTACTATTGACCTCCATGCCCCGGCTATTCAAGGATTCTTCAATATTCCAGTTGATCATATGACGGCATTAGATCTAATTAGTGCTCATCTGAAAGCGAAAAATATTAAAAATCCGGTCGTCGTATCTCCAGATGCTGGACGCGCGACAACAGCTGAAAAGCTTGCGAATTATTTGGATACTTCATTCGCTATTATGATTAAAAAGCGTTCTGCCCACAATGAATCATCGATTACGCATGTTATTGGTGATGTCGCTGGACAAACACCGATCATTATAGAGGATATGATTGATACTGGCGGTACAATCATTAATGTTGTTGAAAGCTTAAAGGAGCATGGTGCAGAGGATGTTTACGTCTGCGCAACTCACCCACTATTCTCGGGCGATGCGATTAAACGACTAGATCATCCAAGCATCAAGGAAGTCATTGTAACAGACACGATCGCGTTGCCAAATGATACACCTGATCGCTTTAAAGTATTAACAGTAGCTCCGCTTCTAGCAGAGGCTACAAAAATTATTATTGATGGTGGTTCCATTAGCGTATTGTTCAAAAACAATGGGCTGTAATGGGAAACGGATTAAACTGCGGATTGACAATAGTCATCCGCGGTTTTTTATTTGTCATTATATGTTCGGTTGGGACTGTGCTATAATTGACGTATTAAAAAAGGAGGTGCCTTGACCATGAAGAAAAACAAGAAAGTATCAGGAGAACAGCACGGAATTACATTACTACAGCTTGATGCTAATTTATTTTATGAGAGAGCCATTCGCTCCTTGGACCGTTTCCATTATGACAAGGCACTTAAATACTTCCAAAAAGCTGTTGATTACGAACCAAATAATCCTATAAATTATTGCAATATGGCCGGCGTGCTATCAGAGATTGGCAAGTACGGTGAATCTAATCATATACTTCAAAAGGTAATTAATGAGATCGACCCAGATATGACCGAGTGCCATTTTTACATGGCAAACAATTTTGCGAATATGGAGTACTTTGAAGAAGCAGAGCGAGAGCTTCTTCATTATTTGCAAGAGGATGAGGAAGGTCACTTTCTAGAGGAAGCCGAGGAAATGATTGAGCTCCTTCAATATGAGCTAGAGCGGCCGACACCTCTTACGAAGGTAAAGGCTAGAGCTGGTGTGTATGAGCATATTCGTGCTCGAGAGATGCTTGAAGAAGGAAAGTTTCTTGAGGCTATCCGTTTGTTGGAGACGATAACCGAGGAAACACCAGACTTTCTAGCAGCTCATAACAATCTTGCATTGGCCTATTACTATGTTGGTATGACTAACGACGCTAAGCAAGCGATTGAGGCTGTGCTGAAGCAGGATCCCGCAAATTTGCATGCATTATGTAACCTGGCAATCTTCTACCATTATGAGGGTAGCCAAGATAAGCTTAAGCCGCTAGTTGCTATGCTTACTAAGCTGGACCCGTTCTATCAAGAGCATCTGTTTAAGCTGGCAACAACGATGGGCATCGTGAAGGAGCATGCTGCAGCACTGCGACACTTTCAGCGGCTAACGAAGCAGGGTGAGGCGAAAAAGGACCCTTGCATTAGCCACTTTGCAGCTGTCGCGGCCTGCAATATCGGTAAGCTAGAGCTGGCAGAGAAGTTTTGGCTGATGACGCGCAGCATGGATGAGCAGTCACAGCTCCCGCAGTTCTTCCTAATATTGCTGAAGCAAATGAAGCCAGGATTGCCGCTTCAGCCTTCGCTATCGTACAGCTACTTTAGTACGGTAGAAGAACAGGTGGAGGCATGGGAGCAGCAGGCAAGGGAACGAGGCGAACAGCTTGAGTCTATATTCAAGCGAGCATATTTGTTCTGGGCCTTTCAATATAGTGATCGTGAAGCAAAGCTAAAAGCTATTAATGATCTGGATGCATGCTATGATGTCGCAGTTGAAGACATGCTAAAGCAATATTTACTGAAGCAGGACGAGGATGATTACGTTAAGCGTCTTGTGATGTATGCCCTGCGATCCATGGGCATGGAGGATGCGTTCGATGTTATGCTTGGAGGCAAGCTGATGCAGGTTGATGCGCAGCGTGTGCCAACATTGGAAAGCAGCAGCAATCTCGCAGATTGTGATCCGCTATGGGAGAGAGTAGCAGAGCTTTCGCTTGCACATACAGCGAGGCGTTATAACGCCATCTGGCAGCATGACATGATTACGCTATGGATCAACTATCTATCCAAGGGTTATGTATCGACATCCAAGCTAACTAAGCTGGAGGCTTGGGCAGCCGCTTTGGAGTATTTGACAGCTAAGCTGTACAATAAGCCGATTACGTATCATGAAGCTGCTGTTCGCTATGGAACGAGCATCACGACGATCAGTAAGCGTGTGAAGGAGATTGATGCGGTGTTGGGGATAAAAAGCAAACTAAAAGCACCATGGTATAAGAGGTAATTCAAAAAGTTCAGCTTTGATCACGAGGTTATACTGTGGGCTTAGTCGACGTCGAATTTTGAATTCAGCTTGGCCTTGTGGTGCTCACGTACCCACTACGTACGCTGCGCTCCTCAGGCCTGCGCTTCTTTCAAACTTCTCGGTGCTGAAAGCCGAATTTTTGAACCTTTATTGAAGAGGTAGTTCAAATAGTTCGGCTTTGATCACGATGTTATACTGTGGGCTTAGTCGACGTCGAATTTTGAATTCAGCTTGGCCTTGTGGTGCTCACGTACCCAATTCGTACGCTGCGCCCCTCAGGCCTTCGCTTCGTTCAAATACAGCGTTTTGGAAAAACGCGCATCGGAAGCGTATGCTTTGGTGCTGAAAGCCGAATTTTTGAACCTTTATTGAAGAGGTAGTTCAAAAAGTTCGACTTTGATTACGATGCGTGAACTGAGGGGTTAGTCGACTTAGAATTTGAACCTAATGACTAGCGATTTTGCTTGCTGTGGTCATGCTTGACCGTAAACGGCGGAACGCTTATAGTTGAAATGGAACTTTATATATGAATGAGGTGGAGTCATGTCCGAAAAAATTTATGTTGGTGTTGATGTAGGCGGTACGACGATTAAGCTTGGTATTTGCGATGCTGAAGGTAACTTATTACAAACCTTTGAAGGCCCAACAGAGGTCGACAAAGGGTCAGATGCTATTCTTCATAACATTGCGAAATACGTAAAACAAATTGTTGAAGAGTCCTCTTATTCATGGGAACAAGTAGAAGGTGCTGGCATCGGAATTGCTGGATTTTTAGATATTCCTAATGGCTATATGAAGCACTCACCGAATCTATATATAAACGATGTTGATATAAAGGGTGCTTTAGAGAAGGAACTCCAAGTGCCTATTAAAGTAAACAACGATGCGAATGTGGCTGCACTAGGTGAAGCTTGGGCAGGGGCAGGTCGTGGAATCGCTAACTGCGTCATGTATACACTTGGAACAGGTGTAGGCGGCGGAATTATTATTGACGGTAAAATTGTTGAAGGCTTTCAAAGTGTAGCAG
Source organism: Paenibacillus sp. FSL W7-1287 (assembly GCF_038004245.1). NCBI lineage: Bacteria > Bacillati > Bacillota > Bacilli > Caryophanales > Paenibacillaceae > Paenibacillus > Paenibacillus sp. FSL W7-1287. The sequence goes on from NZ_JBBORD010000001.1 coordinate 989,208, forward strand.
GTGAGCTTGGTCATATGGCGATCGTTCCCGATCTTGAAGCGATTCAATGCGGCTGCGGCAAGGTGGGTTGTCTTGAAACGGTTTCTTCTGCAACGGGTATTATTCGTATGGCGGAGGAAGCGGTTGCGCGAGGTGATCGTACGACGCTTTCTAATGTAGAGAAAATTATGGCGAAGGATGTTCTGGATGCTGCTAAAGCAGGAGATGAGGTTGCTACTCGTATTGTTGCGCGCGCAGCTTATTATCTAGGTCGCTCGATGGCAATGATGGCTGTTATCCTAAATCCAGAATGCTTTATTGTTGGCGGAGGAGTGTCGAAGGCTGGAGGCTTCCTATTCGATCAAATCCGTGAAGTATTTGATAAGTATACACAGGACGCTTCTAAGGAAAATGTGAAGATTGTCCCAGCTGTTCTTGGTAATAACGCAGGTATTGTAGGTGCTGCAGGTTTAATTTTAAGAGGATAGTAGGTGTTGCTCATGGAACCAGCAACGAATTTGTCCCAGCTAGTTATTATTACGGGGATGTCGGGAGCAGGTAAAACGATCGCGGTGCAAAGCTTAGAGGATCTAGGCTTTTTCTGCGTGGATAATTTGCCTCCGGTGCTCATTCCAAAGTTTGCCGAGTTGATAGAACAATCAAACGGTAAGATTGGGAAGGTAGCCCTTGTCATTGACTTGCGAGGGCGTGAGTTTTTTACTGCACTTTCTGAAGCGTTAGAATATATGAACGAGCATCATACGATTAATTGTGAAATTTTATTTTTAGATGCAAGTGATGAAACGCTCGTTCGAAGATATAAGGAAAGCAGACGCAGACACCCGATGTCTCAGCAAAGTATGCCGCTTGAAGGGATAAAAGCAGAGCGTGCACTGCTGGAAGACTTAAAAGGGAAGGCGTCTTTAACGATTAATACAAGTGATCTGAAGCCGGCAATGCTGAAGGAGCGTTTAATCAATCATTTTGGTCAGACGCAGCAGCGTTCTCTTATTGTTAATATTACATCCTTCGGCTTTAAGTATGGAATTCCTCTTGATGCTGACCTTGTATTTGATGTTCGATTTTTACCTAATCCGCATTATATTGATGAGCTAAGACCAAATACAGGTCAACATCCGGATGTCTATGAATATGTTATGAAATGGCCTGAAACGCACACCTTTCTCTCAAAGCTCGTCGACATGCTTGAATATCTGATTCCACAATATGATGAAGAAGGAAAAAGTCAGGTCGTCATAGGAATTGGCTGCACCGGAGGAAAGCATCGTTCAGTAGCGATTTCCGAGTATTTGGGCAAATATTTAAAGCTGAAGGACTCGGAGCAAATACGTGTAAGCCATCGTGATTCAGAGCGCGACAGGACATAATGAGAGGGGAGCATGCATATCGTGCAAAAGGTCGTTAGACGTCCCAAAATTGTAGTTATTGGTGGCGGCACAGGTCTTTCCGTTATGCTAAGAGGCTTGAAGGAAAAGCCTCTTGATATAACTGCAATTGTAACGGTTGCAGATGATGGTGGCAGTTCTGGTATATTGCGTAATGAGCTGCATATTCCTCCGCCAGGAGATATACGTAATGTGCTATCCGCATTAGCAGACGCGGAACCACTGCTTGCTGAGGTGCTGCAGTATCGTTTTACGAATGGTACAGGACTTGCAGGTCATACGCTTGGTAATCTAATGTTAGCCGCAATGACAGATATTTCTGGGGATTTTGTAACAGGTATTAGACAGTTGTCGCAGGTGCTTGCTGTTCGAGGCAAGGTGCTGCCAGCTGCTAATCGTGCCATTGTACTAAAGGCGGAGATGAGCGACGGATCGATTGTGACCGGTGAATCGATGATTCCTAAGGCCAATGGATCGATTAAACGTGTGTTCTTAGAACCGCAGGATGTTGAAGCTTTGCCAGAGGCTGTTGAGGCACTGGAACAGGCTGATGCGATCTTAATCGGACCAGGAAGCTTATATACAAGCATTATGCCGAATTTGATCGTTCCGAAGCTGGCACAGGCAATTGTTGAATCGGACGCTGTCAAATTATTTGTATGCAACGTAATGACTCAACCTGGGGAAACTGACAATTATTCTGTAAGCGATCATTTGGATGCAATTTATGATCATATCGGTCATCATTTATTCGATTATGTAATCGTTAATAACGGAGAAATACCGCCACATGTAGAAAGTAAGTATGCGGAAATTGGAGCAAAAGCCGTCCAGTTGGACATAGACGAGGTTACGAAGCGCGGTTATCAGGTTATTGCCGATCAACTCGTTCTATTCCGGACGTTTTTACGACATGATGCAGAGCGATTAAGTCATCATATTTATAAATTGGTTGAAAACTGGATGCTTAGAAAGAGGTGAGAGCAGCATGTCTTTTGCGGCACAAACAAAAAAAGAATTAACGATGGTCGAAACAGAGCCGTGCTGTGAGCGGGCGGAGCTTGCCGCATTGATTCGGATGAATGGCGCTGTTAGCTTATCAAGCCGCAAGGTCGTATTGGACATCTCGACAGAGAATGCCGCAATAGCACGCCGCATTTACACGCTCATAAAAAAGCATTTTGATGTTCATGTTGAATTACTTGTACGTAAAAAAATGCGCTTGAAAAAAAATAATGTGTATATTGTTCGTTTGCCAGAGAAAGTGCAGGACATGTTGACCGATCTAAGTATTGTTTCGGAAGGCTTTATGTTTAACTCGGGCATTGATCGCAACATTATCCGCAAAAACTGCTGTAAGCGTTCCTATCTTCGTGGCGCGTTTCTAGCTGGCGGCTCTGTAAATAATCCAGAGGGGTCTTCCTATCATCTGGAGATCGCATCTATGTATGAGGAGCATTGCCAAGCACTTGTTGAGCTTGCTAATGGCTTTAATCTAAATGCTCGTTGCATCGAACGAAAAAAAGGTTTTATTTTTTATATCAAGGAAGGCGAGAAAATCATTGAGCTACTCAATATTATTGGTGCGCATCAAGCATTGTTCAAGTTTGAGGATGTCCGCATCATGCGAGATATGCGTAACTCAGTGAATCGAATCGTAAATTGTGAGACGGCGAATTTGAATAAAACGATTGGGGCTGCGGTCAGACAAATCGATAATATAAAATTGCTGCAAAAAGAAATTGGACTGGAGAATCTGCCAGAAAAAATACGTGAGGTTGCTGAAATACGATTGGCACATCCTGATCTTAATCTAACTGAGGTTGGAGAGCTGTTAAAGGTTAAGGTAAGTAAGTCAGGTGTGAATCATCGTTTACGTAAAATTGACGAGATGGCAGAAAAAATAAGGAATGGCTCAACTTTAACCTAGTAGAAATGGGCTTAAAATGGTATAATAACTAATAAAGCTCTAAATGTCCGATTATCATATTTGACTTTAAATATAGGGGGTATGTTTTTCATGGCAAGGCTTCCAGTAGTTGTTCGTTTGAAAACAGGTTTACATGCTAGACCTGCAGCGTTATTCGTACAAGAAGCGAACAAATTTTCCTCTGAGGTTTTTGTGGAAAAAGACGAGAAGAAAGTGAACGCTAAGTCGATCATGGGAATCATGAGTCTTGCAATTAGCTCAGGCACAGAAATTACAATTAGTGCTGATGGTTCTGACGCAGAGCAAGCGGTTAATGCACTGATTGCACTTGTAAGCAAGGAAGAGCTCGAAAACCAATAATTCATGTAATAAAGGCTGCCAATTATCCTCATGTTAGGAACATTGGCAGCCTCTTTAATTAATCGGACTTATTCGGATTTAATCGTCAAGCTCAATGCTTTTAATGAGCTCCTTCAGTTTATTCGCAGACTTTTCGAATAAAGCCTGCTCTTCACTCGTAAGCGTAAGCTCCAGCGCTTTACGAACACCGCTTCGGTCGACGATGCACGGTACGCCAAGATAGACATCAGAAACTCCGCAATAATTATCTAGCAGCGTAGATACATTGAGTACAGCGCCCTCATCATCTAATATTGCTGTAACAATTCGGTCAAGGGCAAGCGCAATCGCATAATAGGTAGCGCCTTTTGCTTCAATAATTTCATAGGCGGCATCACGTGTTTGTAGGAAGAGGTTTTCCTTCGTCTCTTCATCAAGCTCGATGTCAACACCAGCAACGTTAGCAAGGCTCCATACTGGAAGCTCAGAATCACCATGCTCTCCAATAATATGAGCATGCACGCTGCGCGGATCGATCTTTAGCTCCTTACCGATTAGATAGCGGAAGCGTCCGCTGTCCAGCAATGTACCAGAGCCGATAACACGGTTAACAGGCCAGCCAGATTTCTTAAGTGTAACGTATGCCATAATATCAACTGGATTTGTTGCAATTAACAGAATGGCTTCCTTGTTGTAAGGTAGGATTTGTTTAATGATGCTATCGAAAATATCTGCATTACGCTTTAACAAATCAGTACGCGTCTCGCCAGGACGTTGTGCTGCACCTGCTGTAATAATGATGATCTCAGCTCCTGCACAGTCCTCGTAGCTTCCTGCCCATAGCTTTGCCCCTCCGATATAAGGCATACCATGGTTAATATCCAGTGCATCTCCCGCAGCTTTCTTATGATTGACATCGATTAATACTAGCTCATTGACACGATTACGTAACATTAGTGTATAGGCGGTTGTAGAACCAACAAAACCTGCACCAATAACTACAACTTTTCTCGTTTTCATACGTCATCCCCACTTTCATTAAAATAAGGTTTGTTAATATAGTAGTAAAACATAGCCATAAATACACTGCCGCCTATAATATTGCCTAATGTAGCGGGAATTAAATTGTGTAAAATCTGTTCGATCGTCAAAGCTCCCCAGCCTTGTGCTGCAATAGAAATGGCAAATACAGACATATTCGCTATGCTATGTTCAAAACCTGCAATGAAGAAACTGAACACTAATAAAATCATAACTAGCATTTTTGCTCCATCGGCTTTCATCATGAAGGGAACGAAGAACGCTAGGCAGACAAGCCAATTACATAATATGCCTCGAAAAAAAATCTCCATAAGCGATGCATCGACTTTATTGTGTGCCACCTTCAACAAAAATCCATGAATTTGCTCACTATCAAATAATCCCGTAGCCCATGTGAACACTGCAAAGAAGATAGCTCCGATGATATTGCCGACATAGCTCAACAACAACAATCGTAGAACCTTATTCCAGCTTAACTTTTTGCGAAGTGCGCTAAAGCTAAGGTAGAACGTATTTCCTGTGAATAAATCACCGCCACCGTAAGAAATTAATATGATGGCTATACAAAATGTCAAAGCAGCTGCTGGATACGTAAAAGGAGAATGGACCTCGTAAAAGAAGCTTGCTGTCTTAAAGGCAACGATAACGCCGAAGCCGATAAACATACTCGCAACCATTGAACGCAATAGATAGCGCAGAATACTTTGATCGTAAATTTTCAGTTTTTTTAATGCCAGCTTTTCAACTTGATATAATGCTTCTGTCTCCATATTGACTCCTCCAACAATGCAAGTCGTACTGTGATCTATTACAATTTCATCATATATGACAGTCAGAAATAGATATGTGATTTTTATCACAATGAGCAGTGGATTATTAAATGTGATAAATGATATGGGCTTTATTGACTTAGTTTATGTTGTTTGTTTATGTAGAAAGTGTGTTTGTTTATGTAGAAAGTGATGGATTGGGATTTATGATGCTGATGCTATATAGCCATGGTGAACTATACCGTTGTTGGCTGGATATGTGCGGTTACACGCTACATAAGAAAGGTGAAATAAAAAGGACTGCAGCTGCATCTGAACAACCGATGAACTGCAGTCCTGCAAGATCTGTACAAGCAGAGACAAATCAACCTGAATGGTTAATTAGTTAACTCTTTCAATTACTTTATCAATCAAGCCGTATTCGACAGCTTCTTGTGCGCTCATAAAGTAATCGCGATCTGTATCTTGATTAATTCGCTCAATAGGCTGACCAGAGCGATCAGCTAAAATTTGATTTAGCTTTTCACGCATATTGATGATACGTTTTGCGCGAATCGCGATGTCGCTCGCTTGACCTTCAGCACCACCTAGCGGCTGATGAATCATAACTTCGCTATTTGGCAATGCAAAGCGCTTGCCTTTCGCTCCAGCTGTTAGTAGAAAAGCACCCATTGAAGCAGCCATACCTACGCAGATCGTAGATACATCGGGCTTAATATATTGCATCGTATCGTAAATGGCCATACCAGCAGTAATGGAACCGCCAGGAGAGTTGATATATAGATGAATATCCTTCTCTGGATCTTCAGCAGCCAAGAAAAGCAACTGCGCAATAATAGAATTGGCCACAACGTCGTTAACACCAGAGCCAAGCATAATAATACGGTCTTTTAACAAACGAGAATAAATGTCATAAGAGCGTTCTCCACGATTACTTTGTTCGATAACCATAGGCACAAAGTTCATATTAACCAATCCTCCTATTTAGTAGTATGTAATTTATAATAATAGAAATTTTGTTAAAAGTCAAAGATGGTCAAACTCACTTCTACGTTACATAGTATGACCTGATTTGCTAGTAGCTAAACACTCCGAATGTACATCACCTTCATTGCTATGAATAAAAAAACAGGATAGAAAAATGAGATATAGTCATTTTCCATCCTGTTTTATTCTGGGGAGATGATTGCACTGCCCTTTATTCTATGAACATTAATGATGTTATACGTATGTAAGTGGCGCGCCCGCTAGGAATCGAACCTAGATCTCAGGCTCCGGAGGCCTACGTCATATCCATTGGACCACGGGCGCAACTACTATATTGTATTGGATTTTATTCAATGAATCAAGTGTTTATCCGATCAAAACCTATTCATGCCTTTTTGCATAAGCGATATTCGAAAGTATAACTAGGATTCTCAATGGTAAAACTCAAACTGTATCAAATATCTTTATACATAAATTAAATAAGTAATCGTTTACATCGTAAAAGCGCACTTGCGATGCTGTTAAAGATTAGGTACAATATATGTGGGACTTAAATAATACCACAGGGACAATTTTTGTCCACGTCGGGTGTTTCCAATATAGTTCACGCGGAGTGATGGTATAATGCGACAGCTTATTGAACTGCAGCGGCAGCTAGTACCTGAGCTTTTAGATGTGATGAGCAAACGCTACAAGATTTTACAGCAAGTAATGCTAGCAGGAACAATCGGGCGTCGAGCACTCGCTAATGTGATGGCGATGACAGAACGTGTACTGCGAGCGGAAACGGAGCTGTTAAAGGAACAAGGTCTTTTATTGATCTCACCTTCAGGCATGTCGCTAAGCGAAGATGGTAAGAAGGTGCTAGAGCAATTAGAACAGCTTGATCCACATGTTTTTGTTAGCTCAGATCTAGAAAAAAAGCTTCAGACATTGTATGGCTTGCAGCACGTCATTGTAGTTCCAGGTAATTCAGAGCAGTCTGAGGCGTCGAAGCGTGAGCTTGGAAGAGCTGCCGGTTTACTTCTGAAGCGAGTTATTAGATCAGGAGATGTAATCGCGGTCTCAGGTGGCACTACGACAGCTCAGGTTGCAAATTATTTAAGCTTACCAAGCACAATAAAGGATGTTGTATTCGTACCAGCACGTGGTGGTTTAGGTGAAAGCCTGGATTATCAGGCGAATACAATTGCATCTACGATGGCTAAGCGTACAGGCGGCCATTACCGATTGCTTCACGTTCCTGACCATATCAGTGAGGAAGCTTATGAATCCATGATGCAAGAGCCTACCATTAAAGAAATTGTCGAAGTCATCCGGAATGCAAGAATTTTTATTCACGGTATTGGTGACGCTACTGTAATGGCAAGGCGAAGAAAAACTGATCCTGAAGAAGTACGCAAGATGGTTGCAGAAGGAGCGCTTGCTGAGTCATTCGGCTTCTACTTTAATAAGCATGGCGAGCCAGTCCATAAGATGAAAACTGTGGGCATGCGATTAGAAGATATCGCCCAGATCGAATGTATTATTGCGGTAGCTGGTGGAGCGAGTAAAGCTGCTGCTATGGATGCGATTATGCGATCTGGTCATAATCACGCACTCGTCACGGATGAAAGTGCAGCGCTTGAGCTTATTCGGATTAATGAAAGTAATGGGCATTATGACGAAATGTAATTCAATTACACTCGTCTTGCAATAAATTAAATTTGCCAAATGACTAGGAGGAAATAACAATGGTTAAAATTGGTATCAATGGTTTCGGCCGTATCGGTCGTAACGTATTTCGTGCTTCATTCAGCAATCCTAACGTTGAGGTAGTAGCAGTAAACGATCTGACAGACGTTAACACTTTGGCTCACTTGCTAAAATATGATACGACTCACGGTAAATTCGACGGTACTGTAGAAGCTAAAGAAGGCGCTCTTATCGTTAACGGTAAAGAAATCAAAGTATTCGCTGAGCGCAACCCTGCTGATCTTCCTTGGGGTTCTGTAGGTGCGGAAATCGTAGTTGAATCTACAGGTATCTTCACAGCTAAAGAAAAAGCTGAAGCTCACCTTCAAGGCGGCGCTAAAAAAGTTATCATCTCTGCTCCAGCTACTAACGAAGATATTACAATCGTTATGGGTGTTAACGAAGATAAATACGATGCTGCTAGCCATACAGTTATTTCTAACGCTTCTTGTACTACAAACTGCTTGGCGCCTTTCGCTAAAGTATTGAATGATAAATTCGGAATCGTTAAAGGTATGATGACAACAATTCACTCTTACACTAACGACCAATCTGTACTAGACGTACCACATAAAGACCTTCGTCGTGCTCGTGCAGCTGCTGAGAACATTATCCCATCTTCTACTGGTGCGGCTAAAGCAGTTTCTCTAGTATTGCCTGAGCTTAAAGGTAAATTGAACGGTATGGCTATGCGTGTACCTACACCTAACGTTTCTGTAACTGACCTAGTTGCAGAGCTTAAAGTTGACGTAACTGTTGAAGAAGTTAACGCTGCTCTTAAAGAAGCTGCTAACGGCGCTCTTAAAGGCATCCTTAACTACAGCGATGAGCCACTTGTATCTTCTGACTACAATGGTGACCCTGCTTCTTCTACAATCGATGCTCTTTCTACAATGGTTGTTGAAGGTAACATGGTTAAAGTTGTTTCTTGGTACGACAACGAGTGGGGTTATTCTAACCGCGTAGTTGACCTAGCTGCTTACATCGCTGCAAAAGGTCTATAAGGAAAGAAAGCCGACGGGCATGACTCTTCATGAAGATGTCGGTCCTTAGCCTTACTGAACGCATGAGCGTAAGAGAGGGCTAGTTATAAGCAGGCGTTTCTTCCCTAGGAAGGACGCCTGCTTTTATATTGCATAATCAAATCATTGGGAGGCTAATCCATGAATAAAAAAAGTATTCGCGACGTGGCTGATTTAGCTGGTAAAAAAGTATTCGTGCGTGTCGATTTTAACGTGCCACTAGAAAACGGTGCTATTACTGACGACAAGCGTATTCGTGAAACGTTGCCAACGATCAACTACCTCATTGAAAAAGGTGCTAAAGTCATTCTTGCGAGCCACTTGGGCCGTCCAAATGGCGAGGTTGTAGAAGAGCTACGTCACACTGCTAGTGCGGCACGTCTTTCCGAACTTCTTGGCAAACCAGTTGTTAAAGCTAATGAAGCTGTAGGCGATGCTGTTAAAGCTCAAATCGCTGACATGCAAAACGGAGATGTTCTACTTCTTGAAAACGTGCGTTTCTACCCTGGCGAAGAGAAAAATGACGCAGAACTTGCAAAGCAATTCGCTGAGCTTGCTGATCTTTTCGTTAACGATGCATTTGGTGCTGCTCACCGTGCGCATGCTTCTACAGAAGGTATTGCACATCATCTACCAGCAGTATCTGGCTTGCTTATGGAGAAAGAGCTTGATGTACTAGGTAAAGCTCTTAACAACCCTGAGCGTCCATTTACAGCGATTGTTGGTGGTTCTAAAGTTAAGGATAAAATTGCTGTAATCGAAAAAATGATTGAAATCGCAGATAACATCATTATCGGTGGCGGTCTATCCTACACATTCTTCAAGGCACAAGGCTATGAAATCGGTCAATCTTTGCTTGATAGCAGTAAGCTAGATCTAACGCTTGAATTTATTGAAAAAGCGAAAAAAGCAGGCAAAAACTTGTATTTGCCAGTGGACATCGTTGTTACAGATGAATTCAGTGCAAATGCGAATACTAAAATTGTTCCTGTAGATAGCATTCCTGCAGACATGGAAGGTATCGATATCGGTCCAAAAACTCGTGAAATCTACGCTGACGTTATTAAAAACTCTAAGCTAGTAGTATGGAACGGTCCGATGGGCGTATTCGAAATCGAGCCATTCTCTCATGGTACACGTGCAGTAGCTCAAGCTACAGCTGAAACTGAAGGCTACACAGTTATCGGTGGCGGTGATTCTGCAGCAGCTGCTGAGAAATTCGGCCTAGCTGATCGCATGAACTTCATCTCTACTGGTGGCGGTGCTTCCCTTGAGTTCATGGAAGGTAAAGCTCTTCCAGGCGTTGTAGCTCTTAACGATAAATAAGATTAGCCCGATTAAGGATGTGTGATCCAGCGATGGATTGTACATCCTTGAGGACTGTTAATGACCAGCATGCATCCAAGGTAACTTTTTCTCACGAAGAGGTTCTTAGGAATGCATCAAAAAGTTTTGGATTATGCTTTCGAAGTATTTTTTCGGAAGAATATCCGAAAAAGGGTTAATGCTTCCGTAGTAACTTTTTCTCACGAAGAAGCAACAAAGGAATGCATCAAACAAGTTTTTAGGAGGACTAAAAATGAGCAGAACACCTATTATTGCAGGTAACTGGAAAATGTTTAAGACGGTTTCTGAGTCTGTAGCTTTCTTTGAAGCTGTGAAGGGTAAAGCTGAGGTTGCAGGTGTAGAAAGTGTTATCTGTGCACCATTTACTAACCTACCAGCGCTTGTAGAAGCAGCGAAAGGTACATCGATCGCAATCGGTGCTCAAAATCTTCACTTTGAAGATAACGGTGCATTCACTGGTGAGATCAGCGGCGTTATGCTGAAGGATCTAGGTGTAAAATATGTATTGATCGGTCACTCTGAGCGTCGTCAATACTTCGCTGAGACAGATGAAACAGTAAACAAGAAGGTTCATGCTGCATTTAAACATAGCCTAGTACCGATCATTTGTATCGGTGAAAATCTTGAAGAGCGTGAAGCAGGTACGACAAAAGATGTTTGCCGTACTCAAACGGTAGCTGCATACGAAGGCATCTCTGCTGAGCAGGCAGCACAATCTGTTATCGCATACGAGCCAGTATGGGCTATCGGTACAGGTAAATCCTCTACTAGCGCAGATGCACAGGATGTTATTGGTTATGTGCGTAGCGTAGTAGCTGAGCTTTATGATCAAGCGACTGCAGACGCAGTACGTATTCAATATGGCGGTAGTGTAAAGCCAAACAACGTTGCTGAATATCTTGGTCAACAGGATATTGATGGCGCGCTAGTTGGCGGTGCAAGCCTTGAGCCAGACTCCTATGTAGCACTTGTTGAGGGGGCCAAGTAAGATGGCTAATCGTAAACCAGTAGCTTTAATTATTATGGACGGCTTTGGTCTTCGTAATGATGTAGTGGGTAACGCTGTTGCTCAAGCTAAAAAGCCGAACTATGATCGTTATCTTCAGCAATATCCAAACACAACTTTGGTTGCTTGCGGTGAAGCAGTAGGTCTACCAGAGGGACAAATGGGTAACTCTGAGGTAGGTCACTTAAACATCGGTGCTGGTCGTATTGTTTACCAGGATCTAACTCGCATTACAAAATCAATTCGCGATGGTGAATTTTTCGAAAATGAAACCTTCATTAAAGCAATTAGCAATGCGAAAGAGAACGGTAAAAAGCTTCATATCTACGGCCTGCTATCCAATGGCGGCGTGCATAGCCACATCGATCATATTGTTGCATTGCTGGAAACTTCAAAACGTCAAGGCTTTAGTGATGTTTATATACATGGCTTCCTTGATGGTCGTGATGTATCTCCAAGCAGCGGTGAAGGGTTCGTAGAGCACCTGCAACAAAAGATTGCTGAGCTAGGCGTAGGTAAAATTGCAACGCTTTCTGGACGCTACTATGCGATGGATCGTGATAAGCGCTGGGAGCGCGTAGAAAAAACCTACCGCGCCCTCGTATATGGAGAAGGAGAAAAAGCGACTAATCCATTACAAGCGGTTAAAGATTCCTATGCGAAGGAAGTCTATGACGAGTTCTTCTTGCCAACAGTTATCGTAGATGATCAAGGGGCACCTGTTGCGACAGTTGAAGATCAAGACTCTGTTATCTTCTGTAACTTCCGTCCTGACCGTGCGATTCAATTGTCACAGGTATTCACGAACGAGGATTTCCGTGGATTCGATCGCGGCGACAAGCAGCCAAAAGACTTATTCTATGTATGCTTAACGCTATTTAGTGAAACGGTTGGAGGGTTAGTTGCATACTCACCTAAAAACCTTGATAATACGCTTGGTGAAGTGCTTGCGCAGAACAATTTGACGCAGCTTCGTACAGCGGAAACAGAAAAATATCCTCACGTTACGTTCTTCTTCAGTGGTGGTCGTGATAAAGAACTGCCTGGTGAAACGCGCGTGTTGATCAATTCACCAAAGGTTGCAACCTATGATCTGCAGCCTGAGATGAGCGCTTATGAGCTTGCAGAATATACTGTTCGTGAGATCGAAGCGGATAAGCATGATGTTATTATTATTAACTTTGCTAACCCTGATATGGTTGGTCACTCAGGTATGCTTGAGCCAACAATTAAAGCGGTAGAAGCAACAGATGAATGTGTAGGTAAAGTGGTAGAGGCTGTTCATGCAGCAGGTGGTGTGTGTATTATTACCGCTGACCATGGTAACGCTGATATGGTGTTTGATGAGAATGGCAACCCGCATACTGCACATACAACAAACCCTGTTCCATTTATCGTAACAAAGCAAGATATCGAGCTTCGCAATGACGGTATTCTAGCGGATATCGCTCCGACGATGCTTTCACTGCTTAATCTTGAGAAACCAGAAGAAATGACAGGTTCTACATTGATTAAGTAAGGTCATTACATGTACAATAATAATATAAAAACAAAAGGAGTGTTACACTAAATGTCTATCATCGTTGACGTATACGCACGTGAAGTTCTTGACTCGCGTGGTAATCCAACTGTAGAAGTTGAAGTTTCTCTTGAATCTGGCGGCAAAGGCCGTGCAATCGTTCCATCTGGTGCATCTACTGGTGCTTACGAGGCTGTTGAGCTTCGCGATGGCGATAAATCTCGCTACCTTGGTAAAGGTGTACTTACAGCGGTTGAAAACGTAAATACGATCATCGCTCCAGAAATCATCGGTCTTGACGCTCTTGATCAAGTAGCAATCGACCGTAAAATGATTCAATTAGACGGTACTCACAACAAAGGCAAGCTAGGTGCGAACGCAATTCTTGCTGTTTCTATGGCTGTTGCTCGTGCTGCTGCTGATGCTCTAGATGTACCTCTTTACACATATCTTGGCGGATTCAACGCAAAAGTTCTTCCAGTTCCAATGATGAACATCATCAATGGTGGTGAGCATGCGGACAACAACATCGACGTTCAAGAGTTTATGGTTCTTCCAGTTGGTGCAGAAAACTTCAAAGAAGCGCTACGCATCGGTGCGGAAATCTTCCACAACCTTAAAGCAGTTCTTCATGACAAAGGTCTTAACACTGCTGTAGGTGACGAAGGTGGTTTTGCTCCTAACCTTGGATCTAACGAAGAAGCAATCACAACAATTATCTCTGCAATTGAGCGCGCGGGCTACAAGCCAGGTGAAGATGTATTCCTAGGTATGGACGTTGCTTCTACTGAGTTCTTCAAAGACGGTAAATACGTTCTTGCTGGCGAAGGCAAATCCTTCACTTCTGCTGAGTTCGTTGACCTTCTTGAATCTTGGGTTGATAAATATCCAATCATCACAATTGAAGATGGTTGTTCAGAGGATGACTGGGAAGGTTGGAAGCTTCTTACTGACCGCCTAGGCAAAAAAGTTCAGTTGGTTGGTGACGATCTATTCGTAACAAACACTGAGCGTCTATCTGACGGTATCGACAAAGGCGTAGGTAACTCTATCCTAGTTAAAGTTAACCAAATCGGTACATTGACTGAAACATTCGATGCTATCGAAATGGCTAAACGTGCTGGTTATACAGCAGTAATTTCTCACCGTTCTGGTGAATCAGAAGACAGCACAATTGCTGATATCGCTGTTGCGACTAACGCTGGTCAGATCAAAACGGGTGCTCCTTCTCGTACAGACCGCGTTGCGAAATACAACCAATTGCTTCGTATCGAAGATCAACTTGGTTCAACTGCACAATATGCAGGTAAATCAGCGTTCTACAACCTTAAAAAATTCAAATAAGCAATATACAAAAAGCACTATGCCGTTCATTGCGGCATAGTGCTTTTTTATTTGTGCTCGCCATATTCGCACACATTGACGTGATCGCATGAATTTTTTGTAGTAGGTCATAATGTAGGCATACGATTATGACATAAAGAGGTGTTCTGTTATGGAATATCAGCTTGGATTGCAAATGTATTCGGTGAAACATGTTGCAGAGGATGATTTGGTTCATACGCTCAAAAAAATTAGAGAAATCGGTTATCAATCCATTGAGCTCATTGGATATTATACGTATAAGCCCTCCATGCTGCGAAGGATGTTAAAAAGGTTGGATCTAAAGGTGCCTTCCGTTCATGTTCCTCTGCGTATATATGATGAGAAAATGATCGAAAAGGATTTTGGACGATCGGCTAAGTTTGTTTCCGAGACTGGAGCAAGCTATATCGTGGTTCCATGGCTGCCTATTCGTGAAGATATTAAGGAACATGAGGTCATCTTCTTTCAGCAGCTTCTTGAACGCCTTGTGAAAATTGCGGAGGAACAAAAGCTTCAGCTCGTGCTTCACAATTTCACCCGCGAGTTTGTAGAAATAAGCAAGGAGCAATATATAATGGATCAGCTAATTGAGAAATTAAGTGAAGATCAGCTGTTGCTTGAGTTGGACTTTAGTAAGATCTTTCTAAGTGGCTTAGATCCTAAGGAGATCTACCATCGTTATGAGTCAAGAACTCCCTTTCTGCATATCCGTACGATGACAGAAGGGAGAAAAGATTGCTTACTTGAGGATGGTGTGATTGACTTCAAGAAATTGTTGCCTAGCTTAAAAAACTTAGATTCGAAGGTGATGTATATCGAGCAGCAGTTTCATAAGAACAAAGCACTAGAAGATGCAGAAAAAAACTTTCAATATCTCTCGCAGCTGTTGGAAACCTCTAAGCAACAATCATCTATGCAGCCGTCCATGCAACAATCAAGTGGCCTATATACTCAGTCATTTCATACAAACACGCAAAGCAACAGGTGATATACGTACATGGACAGAGCACAGCACAGTGCTCAATATTGGTAAGCGACTATCCAATCTGTCCTATTGTGTCGTTTAGCCTAGTATGCTACAATAAAATTATCTGTTTTTGTATGGATTGCTATGCTGGAGGTGGAAGAAATGGCAGTTGCTTTTAAAATTTTGCTTATCGTCTTCGCGCTTGGCTTAATTGGAGCTGTATTGCTTCAAAAAGGTAAAAGTGCTGGACTATCTGGTGCGATCTCAGGTGGTGCGGAGCATCTATTCGGTAAACAAAAAGCACGCGGATTAGATTTGTTTCTAGAGCGTTTAACAGTAGGTTTAGCAGCAGGTTTCTTTATTTTGGCGTTAGTTGTTTCGTATTTTCTAAATCAATAAACGTACATTAAAAAGCGAGGATTTCCTCGCTTTTTTTGTTTTCTCAATAAAAAGGGATGCAATGCGGATGATTCGTGTATACTTAAATTAAACGGTCGAATATGCTGAAAATTAAGTTATAAAGGAGACCAAAGAATGGTAAACGAGAGCCAATTGCTCGAATTTATGAAGGAAATTGCTTATAAGCCAATGACCTATTCTGAGCTTGAGCAGCATTTTAACATTACCGATGCAGCTGAGTTTAAGAGCTTTTTGAAAATGCTTGTCGCTCTAGAAGAGCAAGGGAAGATCATTCGTACACGTAATGAACGATTTGGTGTTCCAGAACGTATGAATTTACTTAGAGGAACAGTACAGGCACATGCAAAGGGCTTTGCTTTCCTAATTCCAGACGACAGTGAGCACCCTGACGTTTATTTACATGCGAATGATTTGAAAAGTGCGATGAATGGAGACGTCGTATTAGTTCGCATAACGAGTAAAAGTGAAGCTGGCGGACGGATGGAAGGAGAGGTTGTACGTGTCGTACAGCGAGCGATCACTCAAGTCGTAGGTGTACTTGAGGATCACGAGTCGTTCGCATTTGTCATGCCCGATGACCAGCGAATTAATCGAGATATTTTTATACCTAAAGCAAAAACGATGGGGGCAGTTACTGGACAGAAGGTCGTTGTAGAAATAGTGATCTACCCAGAGGGTCGCTCAGCGGCTGAAGGGGAAGTTATTGAAATTTTAGGGCATAAAAATGATCCTGGTGTTGATATTTTATCTATTATTCGCAAGCATCAGCTGCCAGAGCAATTCCCGGAAGAAGTAATGGCTGAGGCGATTGCTGCCCCTGAGCACATTACGGAAGAAGAGATTGTTAGCCAAGGCCGACGTGATTTGCGTCATGAGGTTATTGTGACGATAGACGGTGCCGATGCGAAGGATCTGGATGATGCCGTTCATATAAAAAGACTAGACAATGGGAATTACCTGCTTGGCGTGCATATTGCGGATGTAGGCTATTATGTAAAAGAACGCTCCGCACTTGATCAGGAAGCGCTGCGCAGAGGTACAAGCGTCTACTTAGTAGACCGTGTCATACCCATGCTGCCACATCGCTTATCTAACGGAATTTGCTCGTTGAACCCTAAGGTAGATCGCTTAACGTTAAGCTGTGAGATGGAGTTTGAGCCAGGAACACTTAAACAGGTGCGCCATGACATATTTACGAGTGTTATTCGGACTACGGAACGGATGACGTATGCCGATGTTAGACGTATCTTGAAGGCTGATGAGGAAAATCCGGAAACGGAGCTTAAGGAACGCTATGCAGATTTGCTTGATATGTTTAAGCTTATGGAGGAGCTTGCCTTAGGCTTGCGTAGAAAGCGTATGAAGCGCGGTGCGATCGATTTCGATTTCCAGGAATCTAAGATCATTGTCGATGAGCAAGGCAAGCCGGTCGATATTGTGAAGCGAGAGCGTACAATCGCTGAGCAAATTATTGAAGAATTCATGCTTGCAGCCAATGAGACAGTTGCTGAGCATTTCTTCTGGCTAAAGGTGCCGTTTATTTATCGTATCCATGAAGATCCCGATCAAGAAAAGCTGCAAACGTTTATGACCTTTGCTGCTAATTTTGGACATATCGTTAAAGGGAAAGGCAACTCGGTTCATCCTAGGTCTTTGCAAACGCTGCTTGATAAAATCCAAGGCACAAAGGAAGCGACCGTTATCTCAACGATGATGCTTCGCTCGATGAAGCAAGCGAAGTATGACTCGCAAAGCCTAGGACATTTTGGACTAGCCGCAGAGTTTTATACGCATTTCACATCGCCTATCCGGCGTTACCCAGACTTAATGATTCACCGAGTAATTCGGGAGGTCATCGAGAATGGAGGCACACTGTCACCACAGCGTCAGGATGCGTTAAACGCTAAGATGCAGGATATCGCTCAGCATGCCTCGCAGCGTGAACGTGTAGCGGTTGAAGCGGAGAGAGATACTGATCGCTTGAAGAAGTGTGAGTATATGCTCGATAAAGTTGGAGAAACGTTCAGCGGCATCATTAGCAGTGTGACGAGCTTTGGATTGTTCGTTGAGCTGGAAAATACGGTAGAAGGCTTAATTCGCCTAGGCGATATGCACGATGATTACTACCATTTCCACCCTGATCATATGATCTTAGTTGGCGAGCGTACATCAAGAATTTACCGTATCGGTGATGAGGTAGAGATCATTGTAAGCCGTGTAAATATGAACGATCATACCATCGATTTCGAATTTACGAAGCAAAGCGGCGGTGGAGGCAACTACTCAGCAGCTCGTCGTAAGCGTAAAGAGGATGACCGACCAGAGGGTCCTTATTCGAAAAACCGTGGCGGCAAAGGTGGACGCCAAGGTGGTGGGGATCAACGGACGGGTCGAAGAAAAAATAATGACTTTAAACGTGGTCCGCGGACGAGTGCGAACACTTCTAAAGAAAGCAGTCCGTGGAGTGAAAATGAACCATTAGTGTTAGATTTCGATGCTTATGATCAAGAGGCAGGTCATAGTGGAGAGTTTATTCGCAGTGCGGAGAACGACTCTTACTATTCCAACCCATTCGATGCAGGGGTTAAGCAGAAGAAAGGTAGCCGAGCTTCGACAGATCGCAGTGGCAGAGGTGTTGCGTTAGGCAATAAACGCAAAAAGAAAACGTCAGAAAGCGGTGTGTTTAATGGAGGGGCTACAGGCTCTTCTGGCAATTCAGCATCTGCGAACAAAGCAAAGAAGAAGAAAGTAAAAGCGAAAAAGTCCATGTCAGCTTTTGTTCGAAAGAAATAACGGCTGATAGAGGGGATCAATCGATTGTAATTTTTTTGAATCAGGAGGAGGCAAATAGTCTTGCTTTTTCCTGATTCCTATTATAAACTAAAGCTATCTGATTTGAACTACCTGAATTCACATATTGAAAAGGGTATCATCAGCAACAAATGAACCTTTTTCAATGTGTGAATTTTTTGTTTTACAACGAAATAGGCGCATATTATTTAATTTTTTTCTCTTAAGGAGGCTATTTCACATGCAACAAGGTACAGTTAAATGGTTTAACGCAGAAAAAGGCTACGGCTTTATCGAAGTAGAAGGCGGTAACGATGTATTCGTACACTTCTCCGCGATCACTGGCGAAGGCTTCAAAACTCTTGAAGAAGGCCAACAAGTTGAGTTCAACGTAGTTGAAGGCAACCGCGGACCACAAGCAGAAAACGTAGTTAAGCTTTAATAGCTAACCTGCGCATAATGCGTGTGAAAGACCGTCCTTTACCGTCTCGGTGGGGCGGTCTTTCTTGTTCAGACCAGCACGATTGTTGATTTTAAAGGTGCAAATTGCTACAATATAATTCCATGAGAATGATGTAGAGAGGTGACGGGCATGGGAAAACAAAAGAATAATGATAAGCCGCTTGCTCAAAACAAAAAGGCTTCCCATGACTATTTCATCGAAGAGACCTTTGAAGCGGGCATGGTGCTAACAGGAACGGAAATTAAATCGATCCGCAACGGCCGTGCAAATATTAATGATGCGTTCGCGACCATTCGTAATGGAGAGATCTTCATTCACAATATGCATGTCAGCCCATTTGAACAAGGTAATATTCATAACCCATCTGATCCGACCCGAGCGAGAAAGCTGCTGATGCATAAGGCACAAATTTCGAAGCTGTATGGTCAAGCGAAGCAGGAAGGCTATTCCATCGTTCCGCTTAAGATTTACATTCGCAACGGCTATGCCAAGCTGCTAATCGGTCTAGGTAAAGGTAAAAAGCAATATGATAAGCGTGAGTCTGCAGCGAAGCGTGATTCACAGCGTGATATTCAACGTATATTGCGTGAAAAGCAGAAGGTTATTCGTTAGGACGTTATCTGCTCCCTTCGAAGTTTGTATACACGCCTTAGCAAAGTTTTCGCCTACTTCCAGTGATTACAACGTGTAATGTA
Source organism: Paenibacillus sp. FSL W7-1287 (assembly GCF_038004245.1). Lineage (NCBI taxonomy): Bacteria > Bacillati > Bacillota > Bacilli > Caryophanales > Paenibacillaceae > Paenibacillus > Paenibacillus sp. FSL W7-1287. The sequence goes on from NZ_JBBORD010000001.1 coordinate 1,008,988, forward strand.
CTAACATTCATGTTATACTATGTTCATAGCTGATCGAGATGATCAGTGAGGAGGCAAAACGAGATAGTCGGTGGCTAGATCGTGATGCTGATGCAACAAATTTAATCCGTGCTTACTTCGCGAAGAAGCAAGCGCCCTTATCTGCTCATTAGCATAACAGCTAATTTAGAGCCATTTAGGGGGCGTTTATGGATTCGACGGGGATTGAACGAGCATGGGTTGCGGGTAGTGGGGAGTCGTCCACTTAAAAACGCTAAAGCCTATTAAATGGCAAACAACAAACAAACTACGCTTTAGCAGCTTAATAACCTGTTAGCGTGCTTCTACCTCGCATCGCCCATGTGCTAGGATAGGGGCTCAACTTTAGTGGGATACGCCGCTCGGTCTCCGCCTGGGGTCGACGGAAGAAGATAATCAGGCTGGGCCTAGCGAAAGCCGGTTACGGGGCGTTTGCTTTGCCGACATTAAAACTGTGACTACACCCGTAGAGGCCTATGTGGCGTAGTCTTCGGACAGGGGTTCAAATCCCCTCGCCTCCACCATCATGAACACCATCCGCATGAGGATGGTGTTTTTGCTATGCTCTCATATTAAAAAAGCTTGTTAGCAGTTTATCGGTCTATATATCTAAATGGCTAACGATTTTCGTTGGTATTTGCGTGGAATGGTGCACAGGTAGTATAGAATTTCTGTAAGCTATGTTAAAAGTTATACATTACATGGCACGTGCTAACGGCTAATGAAGTCGTTGCTGAGGTAAATAATGCTTAGCTAAGATCATGATTGTTTTAGAATCTAGCAAACAGGGAATGCTATTATAGTATATTGAGAGGAGGAATAAGAAATGGGAACGTTTCATATTTCAATGGTTAGGCATGATACAGTAGTAAAGAATTTTCCGAAGAAAAGAGAAACATTAACTGAACTTGAAGCATTAGAAAATGCTTATCTTGATGGAATGAGAGAAATATTGAGTGAGGTAGCTGCTAGAAGACATCTAGAATTAGGTGGAATGGCTTCTATGAATCCTTGTGTCAGAAATGCGAGCGAAGAAGCAACTCATGCAATTAACCGTCTTTACAGTAGTTTAAATGAGACTCAACGTGAATTATACGGGATCATGGAGGAGGCAACAAGCACTGAGAAAGGTCTTGAAGAGGAGGAACAGTTTGTGTTTGGATTTTTGGAGGGATATCGTTTCTTAAAAGAGCTTCAAAGATCAGGCGGGGGGTTAACTTTAGCTTAGAAAATACGTTGGCTCTTTCGAGGACTCAGATACCAATACCCAGTATCTTGACCGTACTAGGTTTAAATGCTGCAATTTTAGCATTTATGATATAATGACGAATAAGACTTAAAGATATATTGAGTACGTTTGGAGTGAGAATAATGTTTGAACAAATTGATCAGAAGAAAAGCTTGCTCGATCAAAAAAGACCCCTGCCTGTCCATACGCTTAGAAGTATTCGAGAACATTTGATAATCAATTGGACTTATCACTCCAACGCTATTGAGGGAAATACATTAACCCTATCGGAAACTAAGGTAGCTCTCGAAGGTATTACAGTGGGTGGTAAAACGATAAAAGAGCATTTGGAAGCTATTAATCATAAGGATGCAATATTATACGTTGAAGAAATCGTCAAAAATCAAGAGGGTTTTTCGGAATGGCAGATAAAAAACATCCATAGGCTAATATTAAAGGGCATTGAAGATGAGTATGCTGGAGTATATCGTAATGAGAATGTGATCATTAGCGGTGCACGTCATATTCCGCCAGATGCTGTACAGATCCATTCACAGATGGAGCGTTTTATCCGCTGGTATGAGTTAGAGGGGCAAAAGTTGCATCCCATTGAAAGGGCATCAATTATCCACGTTGATTTTGTTGGAATCCATCCTTTCATTGATGGGAATGGAAGAACAGCAAGATTGTTGTTGAACTTTGAACTAATGAAAAGTGGCTATCCTCCTATTGTCATCCCGAAAGAGAAAAGAAGTGAGTATTATACAGCATTGGATCACGCTCACACAAGTGGAGATAAGACGATGTTTATCTCATTAGTTACGGATATTTTGGAAGAAACATTTGATATGTATCTAGGACTAGTATAGATAATATTGTGTGCGGTTACCGCGTTGAAGCCAAATATGTTACGGGGCTTCCTTATAGGTGACATCAAAACTGTGACTACACCCGTAGAGGCCTATGTGGCGTAGTCTTCGGACAGGGGTTCAAATCCCCTCGCCTCCACCATCATGAACACCATCCGCATGAGGATGGTGTTTTTGTTTTGTTTGAAGATTGATTGGATGCCCATATGTCGCCCAAGGTGTTAAAGTGAATGAAAAAGGAACGAAAATGAGAAAACGGGTATCCATGTGTGAACGGTACTGTGTTTATTGTATCTAGAACACAAACTGCTCTTGTCCATAACCTAGCCTTGACCATGAACACAATATGAACACTTCTTAATGATGTTATTAAGGAGTGTTTTTTTTGTTTTAAAAGTTATTCATAAAATACTTAATGCTTTTTTTGTAACGCAAAGGTGGAATACGAAGTGATTACAGCTCTTCTTGTCTAGTTGGGAGGTAAGAGGATAAAAAGAAATATTAAAGGTATTTCACCCACATACGTAAGGTTATGTTACATAAATGTTGTGGAATTTACTTTGTTTCAACTTGATCTGTTCAAATATGTTAGTTTTATGTGTGTTTTATATGATTAACTGCAAAAAAAAAATAATGATTGACAATAAATATCGTATGGATGTAACATATTCATGTAAGGTAAGTGGACATAACATTAAACTTGAAGGGAATGTTCTTTATGAAAAAAATGAAAGTTATTGGCGCTATTGCTGCTTGTGCAATTTGTGTATCGATGGTGACAACTGCTGCACCTGCAAGTGCTTTTGTTCCAAATGGCATGATAAAATCTTCTGTCACTGCTACAGATGCGTTGAAAAATTTATATAAACTATATCACGAAGCGAAAGCTATAAATCTTGCAGCTTATCCAGCTGAATATGCTAATCAAGTGAAGCATGCGATTAGCATGGTTAACGATATTACGCCGAACAGCACGGTTTATAAGATCAATCAAACACGCCTTCATCTGCAGGTGGCAGTTGACACTTTGAAAATCGATCTCCAAAAGTCCTCCATTGCAGACATTCAAGAAGCGGTTAAAGCTGGAAAAGTTACATATGTAGAGCTAGTGAATATGTATCTAACTCGTATTAATCTATATAGCTCGCATAGCGTACAAATCAATGCGATTGCAACGCTTAATCCTAAGGCTCTTGCGTTAGCGACTCAGGCTGATAAGGCTGTAAAAGCAGATCCATCGAAAGCAACTGGAATGTTTGGTATCCCAGTCTTAATTAAAGACAATATCGGTACAACAAAAGCTGATGAAATGGCTACTACTGCTGGATCTATCGCATTAGCTAATAACTTTGTAGCTGATGATGCATTTATTGTTTCGCAGCTAAAAGAGGACGGAGCTATCATTCTAGGTAAAACAAATCTTTCTGAATTTGCTAACTTTATTACAAGTGGTATGAGAAATGGTTATTCTACGCTAGGCGGCCAGGTTCTTAATCCATATTTGCCAAATGTGTTAGATGTTTCGGGTTCTTCTTCTGGTTCAGGAGCAGCTGGAGCAGCTGCATTAGCGGCAATTACAATTGGTTCTGAAACCTCAGGATCAATTTTATCTCCATCCTTCCGTAACTCATTGGTTGGTTTGAAGCCAACATTAGGATTGGTGAGTCGCTCGGGTATTATTCCTCTTGCTCATAGTCAGGACGTTGCAGGTCCAATGGGACGTAATGTGGCCGATGTAGCCATGCTGCTAAGCTCCATTCAAGGCTATGATGAAAAGGACCTGTACATTAATATGGGAATTGACAATGAAATTGTTGTAGATGAGGCGTATCTAGCTGATAAGATGGAAAACTACACAGATTACTTAAAAGAAGATGGATTGAAGGGTAAAACGCTTGGTGTTTATCGAATTCCTGACAAGGAAACGCAGCCGGATATTTATGAAGTATTCATGGAATCTATTCGTGTGCTTGAAGAGCAAGGAGCTAAAATCGTGTTCGGTAAAGATGGTGATGGCATGATGGGAGAGATTCCTTCTGCACCAGCATCAAAGGTATTATATTATGACTTCAAGCAAGATATCGAATCCTATATTCAATCACAGAAGAATCCTATCATTGCAAGTGACGGGGAAACAGAGATAAAGAGCTTATCGGATGTTATTGCTTACAATAAGAAAAACTTGGCTCTATTGAAATATGGGCAAACGATTCTAGAAGAGTCTAATGGCTATGATATGACACCAGGCTCAGACGATTATAAAAAATACGAGAGCCAACGTGCTGCTGATATTGAGTATTCTCGTAAAAACGGTATTAACTATCTATTAGATAAATATGAGCTTGATGGCTTGATCGGAATGAACGGTGCGACTACAGGTATTGCTGCAAAAGCAGGATATCCGAGTATTACGATTCCTGCTGGATATCGTACAGCTGAGGGGGGCAATGGTGAGCCGATTGGTTTGCAAATTACAGGCGATGCGTTCTCAGAAGAAAAACTAATCGAGATGGGCTATGCCTTTGAGCAAGCAACGAAGGTTCGTGTTGCTCCAGGAATGGCAGTTAAAGATCGACTTAAGCAAATCATTGATGATGCAACCGCTGAGGGCTTTACAGGTGAAGCTCTAGAAAAAGCGACAAGTGTATACAAAAACAACTTCGCAACTCAATACGATGTTGATCGTGCTGGCAATAGCTTATACTACAAGCTTTATACTCAATTAATGAAAGATCTGAAATAGTTTAACTACAACTTATGGTCTTGGAATAGGTTGCAAGTGGAAGCAGCTGAAATTATCTCTATAAGACCGGCTACTACAATTGGATAGGAGTAACAATAAAGAACTTAGAAACCTTGGTATTAAAGGATTCTAAGTTCTTTTTGTTTCATTCATTTCCGTATTTTCAAGGATAGAGCTGTAAAAATAAAGGATTGACAAATTAGAAATAAGTGCCTAATATAAGGTTGTAATCATATTGATAATGATTATCAATTTCATTAAATAGACATAAGGGGTAATGATTATAGGACATAGGTGCAATAAAGCTTGAGTAGTTGATTTACATATAAAATATTTAAAGAGAAAAGGATGAGAAATGTAATGAACTTACTGAATTCAAGAAATACGAAAGCTATAACGTTGTCTATCATCATCATTTGTCTAGCTGTCATGCTAGCGGCTTGTGGTAATCAATCTAGTAACGATACGAAATCTGCAAGTCCTACTGTATCTGAGGTTCCTGCAACAAGTACGTCTGAACCGACTGAAGCAGCAGCAGAGGATACAACGACCTATCCAATCACGATAAAGCATGCTCTTGGTGAAGCTGTAATTGAGAAGAAGCCTGAGCGTGTTGTAACGATTCAATGGGCGAATCATGACGTTGCTCTAGCACTTGGTGTTGTACCTGTAGGGTTTTCAGCAGCGAATTATGGTGTGCAGGACGATAACGGTTTGCTGCCATGGACAGCTAAAAAGCTGGAAGAGCTCGAAGTTAGTGATCCAAATGTATTTCAAGACACAGACGGTCTTGATTTTGAAGCGATTGCTGATGCCAATCCAGATGTGATTCTTGCTGCATACTCTGGCATCACGCAAGAGGATTATGAATTATTAACGCAAATTGCACCTGTTGTTGCTTATCAAACCTCTCCTTGGGTAACGACATGGAGAGAGCAAATAACCTACACAGCGTTAGGTATGGGGATGGAAGCAGAAGGTGAGCAATTAATTAAAGATATAGAGCAATTAATACAAGAAAAGGCTGCTGAATATCCTCAGATGCAGGGTGTGAAAGTAGTGTGGGTAAACTTCTCGGCAAAGGATATGTCTAGATTAAATACATATACACCGACTGATCCACGCGGTTCTTTCTTAATTGAGCTAGGTATGGAGTATCCAGAAAGTTTTGTCAATGCAATTGAGGATCCGACAAGTTATTCTTTAAGATTAAGCTCTGAGAATGCTGATTTATTATACGATGCCGATCTTATTATTGGTTATGGAGATGACAGCTTATACGATGCAGTTAAGGAAGACTCACTATTAGGTAAAATTCCTGCGATAGAGCGGGGATCGGTTGTATTTATAGGAAATGGTACGCCACTAGCTGCAGCAGGTAATCCAAACCCACTCTCGATTGAATATACCATTGATGAGTATCTAGAATTGATCGCAGCGGCAATCGAAAAAATCATAGACTGACTGGAGAAACCCGACCATTGGAGGTCGGGTTTTCTCAATAAGAAGTAGTCTGTTTTTTAGCAATATGGAAAACGAAATTCCGTCCTAGAGAGTAATAACCTCCCCGTCATCAGGTATGATAGCAGCGTGCTCCATTCCTCGTTCCTTCAAAAAAGCTCGAAGATGCTTTCGCTTAAATGTGCAATGGCTGATTGCATCCATATGCACGGCAATTAGTTTCGTATCTGGAGACAAGTTTGCAATACGTACGATATCTTCTCCTGTCATCGTGATGATTGTCCCTAATAGCATCTGTGCACGAGGGGTATTTAATATAGCGACATTCGGTTGATATTCACGGAAGGTCCGTTCAATCGTGGGTGTGTAGATACAATCGCCAACGATGTATATCGAACCATCAGCTGGTGTGCTTATAATAAAACCGGATACCGGTCCGAGCAGCTTGGCGGTAAAGCCTGGAGCATGTCGTCCTTTAATTCGTTTCATCTGAATGCCGCACCATTCATGTGATTGCTCAATAGCAAATACTTGGCTAAAGCCAGCTGTTTGCAAGAACGTGTAATCCTGAGGCTGACAGAATACAGGTAAATCTTTGTTCAGTATAGACAAGGCTTTCTTATCCAAATGATCAAAATGACGATGTGTTAAAAGTATGGCGTCCATCTGTTCAAAAAAATCGAGCGGAACAGGAAGAGGTGTTAATGGATTGCGGCGTAGTGTACGAGTGAACGGAACTGGCGGCAGCTCACCAGGAGCACTTAGCATAGGATCAATCAATATCTTTTTTCCGTTCACGCTTAATACCGATGTAGCACTTCGTATATGCTGAAATAACATACCCATGGATTATTCATCCTTTCAATTTTAATACCGACCGGTCTCTTTTTAATTTAACATAATGCTATTCACTAATCAACAATTATTTTCCAGTTTTGGATTGAGTGTATACAGAAATTGTGTTAACTTAAGACCAATCGGTATTATTTGAAAGAGGGATAGCTATGAGAAAAGGTCAGGTTACTAAAGAACAAATTATTCGCCAATCCGCCGGTTTATTTAATACAAAGGGATATGCTGGCACATCTCTGTCAGAGATTATCGAGCGTACCAATGTGCGCAAGGGTGGCATCTACAATCATTTCGAAAGTAAGGAAGAAATTGCACTAAGTGCATTTGACTATATGTTTGCTAAGCTAAAAAGTATTCTAGCAGAGGCTCTGTCTGAGCTGTCCGAGCCAGCAGAAAAAATACTAGCGATAGGTGATGTTTATATTCAGTTGGTTGAAGATAATATATGGGAAGGTGGCTGCCCAATATTAAATACTGCTGTTGAAAATGACGATGGACATCCTCTATTGAAACAAAGAGCACAAAATGCAATGAATGAATTAATGATGAGTCTTGGGGAGATTATTAAGGACGGAATAAAGCGGAAGCAGTTTCGAGAGGATATCGAAGTAGAAGCTGCATGCAGTGTAATTATTGCTCTGATCGAAGGCGGGGTTATGTTGAGCAAGCTGCATGATGATCATAAATACATTCGGTATTGCACGAACCAAGTAAAGTCTTATATTCAGCGAGATATGGCAGTTTAAAGTGAGTAACTTGCTACTGCATCTCCGACCTGCAACCGACATGAATGCTATGACTGCACTTGCTTAAGGCTTATGTGTGTAGTCTTCAGGCAGGGATTCGAATCTCCAAGCCTCGACCACTAAAAACATCATCCGCATGCGGATGATGTTTTTGTTTTGCTTCTTCTTGATGAAAGGAATGTTAGGGTATTGGTATACAGTGAACAAAAATGTATATTTATACTAAATACTATATTATAATTAAGATAAAACGCTTACATATTTCTTTATATAAATACTACTCAATATATTCTAGTCGAGAGGAGCACAAAAATGACAAAGAATAAAAAAGTAATAGTTGTTGGAGCTGGGATTGGTGGATTAACAACGGCTTTATATCTTCATCGTGCTGGATATAATGTTCAGATCTATGAGTCAGTAAAAACCATAAAGGAATTAGGGGTAGGGATAAATCTATTACCTCATTCTGTAAGAATACTGTGGGATTTAGGGTTGCAGGAGGCATTAGACCAATCAGCGATTCGAACGAAAGAATTAGTCTATTACAATAAATTCGGTCAATTGATATGGCAAGAGGCGCGTGGTATCGATGCAGGCTATCATTGGCCACAATACTCCTTACACAGAGGAAGGCTGCAAGGGATATTGCTTAATGAAGTAAAACAAGTAATTGGTGAGGATTGTGTTCATACAGGTATGCATTTATCTCACGTTGAGCAACACAACAAGAAGGTGCAGGCCTCTTTTATAGACCGAAGCAATGAACAGCAGCTAGAAGTGGTGGAGTGTGATTTTCTAATTGGAGCAGATGGCATTCATTCTGCTATGAGAAAGCAACTATATCCACAAAATGATAAACCTATATATGGCGGCAGAATTTTATGGCGTGGAATGACGAAGGCTAAGCCATTTTTATCTGGTCGCACGATGATTATGGCAGGAAATATTGACGAAAAATTTGTAGCATATCCGATTACTGCCCCTGATCATTCTGGCTATTGCGATATTAACTGGATCGCAGAATTATCTGTAACAGAAGCGCCCGATCGAAACGAATGGAATAGGCTTGCTAATATTGCCGACTTTGCACATACATTTCAAGATTGGACCTTTGATTGGTTAGATGTGCCTAGCTTAATTTCAGGTGCTGAATATGTATATGAATTTCCACTGGTAGATAAAGAGCCTTTACCAAAGTGGAGCTTTAATCGAGTAACATTGCTTGGTGATGCTGCGCATCCGATGTATCCAATTGGATCGAATGGAGCTTCGCAAGCCATCTTAGATGCGGAAGCATTATATGTATCTCTTATAGAAAATCAGAGCATTGAGGAAGCTTTATTAGACTACGAACAACAACGTATTCATAAAACGGCATCCATTGTACGTAGTAATCGACAGCATGGTCCTGAAATTGTAATGCAAATGGTTCACGAACGTGCACCTCAAGGATTCGAGCGTCTAGAAGATGTGATTACTTATGCTGAATTAGAGGAAATCTCTAACCGCTACAAGCAAATTGCTGGTTTTCATAAGGAAAAGCTTAACCAAGTAGGAATGAAGGTGAGCCAGTGATTACACTAAAACCGGCATTTGAGGCTACAATGGAAGTCGGCACTGTTCAGGACGTTGGTGTAACTAGTAAAGGAATACGTAGAATGATTCCCATTGTAGGAGGGACATTTGTAGGTCAGGAGATAAGCGGTGTCATACTACCTGGCGGTGCAGATTGGCAGCTTGTGCGACCTGATGGAGTAGCAGAAATTGAAGCGCACTATACGATGAAGACGGATGATGGTGTTATTATTTATATTGTTAATAAAGGCTATCGACATGGTCCAACAGACGTTATAGAGAAGCTAGCACAAGGGGAAGAAGTATCCCCTGATCAATATTATTTCCGTTCCTCTCCTACCTTTGAAGTAGAAAAGGGAAAGTATGACTGGCTTACGAAAAGTATATTTGTTGGCACTGGTGCACGTCAAAAAGATCTTGTCTCATTTAAATTTTATGTTTGTGAATAATCTGACTGCATATTAAAGGATTCAATCCCACTGAACATCATCCGCATGAGGATGATGTTTTTGATATATATTAAAACTATAGGCTATAGTATGTCGACAGATGGAGTGAGCTCGATGAATGATAATCATCATGAGGAAACCATGATTACGGTACTGAATATGGATGGACAAAAATTAACACCATGCTTGCCTCATCGGGCTTGGCGGGAGGTTGATCGATCACGTGCTGTCTGGATTGATGAGGAAACCATCCAATTACTATATAATCCGTTCTTATTTCGAGATTATCGAAAAGCTGCGCTAAAACGGGATCATTACACCTGTTTATGGTGTGGACAACCTGCCACGACGGTGGACCACATTATCCCATCGAGTAAAGGAGGCTCGGATCTCCCGCATAATCTGCTAGCTTCATGCAGCGACTGCAATTCAAGGCGTGGGAACCGTTCTGCATTCGCCTATCTTGTAGAAAAAGTAACTTCTATTCCGAATCTACTCAAGCTCGGTTGGCGCATCCTTAGAGCTAAAAGAGTTTTTAGGATAAAAAGATAGCGCCGTATATAAATGCAAGGACTATGATGAAAGCAGGATGTATTTTAATTTTTTTGATTGTCATTAACGCAAGAGAAACCACTGCAATACCAACAAACTGAATAATACCAATATGATTCACAGACTCCGTAATATTATCCCAAGTTAGAACAAGCATTAATATAGCTATAACAGGCTGAACTAAAAGGGTCATCCCTTTTACTACAGTGGACTGGCGATAATGCTTCATAATATTGAGGAGGATGATAAGAGCAGTGGCTGAAGGGAAGACTGTAGCAAATATCGCGATAAATGCTCCAAACCAACCCGAGACATCGTACCCAACATAAGCAGCAATTTTAGTAGCGATTGGTCCTGGTAGTGCGTTGCCTAAAGCAAGCATATTCGCGAATTCCGCATTGTTAAGCCAGTCATAATTCGTTACAATCTCACGGTGCAAAAGAGGGATTGATGCAGGGCCGCCACCGTAGCCAAGTACATTAGCTACAAAAAAACCATATAATAGCTCCAGCCATTCTTTCATTAGCTATCAAGCCCCCTTTTACGTTTTTTCTTTGCTGCAATCTTACCAAGTAGGCTAAAATGAAATGCGCCATACAATAGAAAAATAACAATGACGATCGCTGGATGCAAATGTACCACATACAGTAAAATAAAGGCTAACAGCAATAATCCAAAGCCTAAAAGATAGCCAAGTCCCTTAATGGCCTTATTTCCAAATTCAAATGCCATAATAGCCAGCATAACACAGACAACGGGTACAACAGCTGCAATCATACCGGAAATAATAGACGATGAGCTAAAAACAGAAATAAATGAGAATAGCGCAATAATCGCGATGCAGGTCGGCAAGATATGACACGCGACAGCTAGTACTGCGCCTAGCGCTCCGCGTCTCTGGTAGCCGAGATACGCTGCTAGTTTAGTGGCAATCGGTCCAGGCAAGGTGTTAGCGATAGCGAGTACTTCAGCAAATTCACTGTCTTCCATCCAGCCGTAACGATCGACTGCCTCGTGTTTAAACAATGGGATTGTAGCGGGACCTCCCCCATAGCCAAGCAAGCCCGTTCTTAACATAGCAAGTGTCAGATTCCAATACTCTTTTTTGTCCACTATAGTCTCATCCCCATACGACTTTTATATCTTTTAATTAGTACCTGACAGTCCACGCTTTGAATACCCGGAAGAACATAGAGCTTCTCCTTCATAAATTGCTCCATCTCTTCATTACTCTTAAATAGCCCGTGCATGTGCAGCTTACTAGGACCTGTCATATGATACAGACTAGTCACCTCGGGTTCCTCTGCTAAAGTATCGGCGACAATAGCCAGGTAGTTCGGCTGAACCTCAACATTAAAAAATGCGGATACGGATATGCCTAATTTCTCCGGATTTAAAATGCATGAAAAGCGCTCGATGGTACCATTTTCGATTAATGTATTTATTCTTGTTTGCACCGCTACGCGTGATAGTCCTACTTCCTTTGCTAGATCTGTATAGGATGCCCTTCCATTTTCTCTTAATATGGATAAAAGCTGACGATCAATCTCGTCAAGTGCGAGTAATGGTGAGCTAGGTGTATGCACATGAATCCACTCCTTTTCTCTGAATGCCATAACTGAACAATTCTGAAAAATCAATCAAGACAATATGAAAGTTTATTCAGTAAATGTATTACCTTATGTAAGAATATATACTTAATAGCGAACATAATCAACAAAAATAAAAGAAAAAAATTACAAAATTTTTGTTGTGTAAATTTTAATGAGGTGATATGTTGAAAAAAGAAAGCATGTGATAGGAGGAGTGAGTATGAATCAATCGGTAATCGGTACAAGGGCAATGGTCGTTAGTCCACATTATTTGGCATCAGCAGCAGGACAAAATATTTTACTTCAAGGTGGTAACGCATATGATGCTGCTATTGCAGTTAGTGCATGCTTAGCCGTCGTCTATCCTCATATGACCGGTGTAGGTGGCGATTCGTTCTGGCTTATGTACAACAAACAGAGTGGTGAAGTCAAAGGCTACAATGGCAGCGGTCGTTCCGGTGGGAAAGTGACCATGAATAGCTTTGTCGGTGAGGATAAGATCCCCACCAGAGGTATACGAAGTATTGTTACAGTGCCTGGCATGGTAGATAGCTGGGATGCCATCTTAAAGCAGTATGGGACGATGAGCTTAGCGAAAGTGCTTGAGCCTGCTATTGCCTATGCAAGTGAAGGCTTCCCACTTTCACGTAATCAGCATAAGAATACAGTTGATCAATTTGAGCTTTTACAAGCTACTCCTATTACATCAAACATTTATACACCGAATGGACAGGTGCCGAAGCAAGGATGTCGGTTTATACAAAAACAGCTTGCAGCTAGCTTGATCAAACTCGCAGAACAGGGTAGAGATTGCTTCTATAAGGGGGAGCTGGCGGAAGAAATCGTGTCGTTTATACAGGAGCAGGGTGGGCTTTTGAATCTTCAGGATTTTATGAGTCATAAAGGGGATTGGCTCACACCATTAAAGGGAGATTACCGAGGTTTTGATGTTTATCAGGTGCCTCCAAATTCGCAAGGCTTTGTAGGGATTATGGCATTAAATATAGTGGAGAATTTCAAGATGAGCGACATTACAGAGGGCTCCTTTGAGTATTATCATCTCCTTGTAGAGGCATTAAAGCTTAGTTTTCGGGATCGCAATCGGTACCTTACTGATCCTGATTTTACCTCTATCCCACTTGAAAAGCTGTTAAGTAAGCAATATGCCAAAGAGCTAGCAAGCGAGATCACTTTTAGCTCTACTGTGTCTATGGATACACAATCGGTAGGCCATGATACTGCATACGCAGCTGTTGTTGATGATGAGGGTAATGCTGTTTCGTTTATTCAAAGTCTATATTTTGAGTTCGGTTCTGGCGTAGTAGCTGGGAATACGGGGATATTGCTTCAAAATCGAGGTTCGTTTTTTTCATTAGATCCTACACATGTTAATAGACTTGAGCCCAATAAACGCACCTTCCATACGTTAATGCCTGCCATGATTTTCAAGGAAGGAAGGCCCTATCTGCTATATGGAACACAAGGGGGAGAAGGACAGCCACAAACGCAAACGTTAATAGCGACTCGTATCCTTGATTACGGTCTGGACCCTCAAGCGGCTATTGATGCTGCTCGCTTTGTATGGGGGAGAACGTGGGGAGAAGAGTCCCAAGAGTTGAAGGTGGAGGACCGCCTTCCTGGTGAGATCGTCGCTAACTTAAATGACGTCGGACACTGTGTAAAGAAGGTTGCTGCCTACGATTCATACACTGGTCATGCCCATGCTATTCTCATTGATGATGAAGGCTTTAAGCATGGAGGCGTTGATCCTCGAAGCGATGGCATAGCCATAGGATGGTAGTGTGATTGCTGGGTATCCGCACTGTTCATCATTGATATTAATTTAAGTTCATGTTTGTGCAGTGCGCACATATTTTCAAAAAGTCATTACGATTACTATTAAATTAGTTAATCATAGTGGCTTTTTTATTTTAATTGTCGAGAGGAAGGATGAATATGAAATACGATGTTATAAAGCTGATGATGGATCATCCAGGTGATGTGAGTGAGCTGGCGGCACTGCTAAAAGCAGAAAAAATAAAAGCACAGCATATAAAAGGGATTATCGCGCAAACGGAAGGTGATGGCTACGCAAGAGGCTATGCGACATTGGCATTTCAATTATTGCTCTCGGAATATTTAGGGTGGACACATGAAGAGGTCTTTGACCGTATACCGATGATGATGATTGGAAAAACCGGAGGCTTAATGAGTCCGCACTATACGGTTTTTCTAAGAGATGATGATAGCCAGGAGTATGCAAGCAATGATGAAAAACGGTTTGTGTTTGGCGTTGCAACAAGCAGAGTGTTACTTCCAGAAGAAATAGGGACAGCTGTACAAGTCGATGTAGCAGCGGAAGCTGTACTTGAAGCGATCAAGGATGCAGGGATTACATCACTAGAGGATGTGCATTGTGTAGAGATTAAATGCCCATGGGGTGTAGGTGGGACGATGTCCAAGGCTGCTTCTGCATTGGGATCAGCTGTAGCGCTAGGAGAAGTAGAACGAGAGCTTGTAACGGATTCAGCTATCAATGGTGATCATTCCTTGTACTCTGTTCGAACCTCAGTATCTGCTGGCGGCGAGCAGAAGGCGATTAGAGTTATTGTTATGGGTAATAAAGCGGGTGCCGATAGCTCGCTAGTTGTAGGCTCTGGCATGATGATCGACAGCTTCGATCTTCATGGATTATATGACCTATTAGAAGGCATGGGGATGAAGGTTGATCCATTGCTGTCAGAGGAGGATCAGCAAAGAATTGTTCAAGTTTTTGTTAACGCAGGCGCGGATGCCTTACCTCATATTCGTGACCAAAGACATACGATGCATTCGGATGCCCTAAGTATGCACGCTGGAATATTAGCAAAGGCTGTTGCCAACGCGGTTGTAGGAAGTGTAGTGAATGATGCTTCAATACTATGCTCAGCTGGCTCAGAGCATCAAGGACCTAAGGGAGCTAATTTGTTAGCGCTAATTGCTAAAGCTTAATGAGGAAGGGGGCGAACGCCAGTGCAAACAATTGATCACACGTGGAAGATGAGTGGGTTTTCCAATGAACATGCTCATCTAGACAAAGGGATGCTAGTACCTGGAGTGAGCTATGAAGATGCTCCAGCTCCTATTAGAGGGGGATGGACTAGAGAGCATAAAGCGAAATTTACGAAAGCTGATATTTACTCACGTGCTGAGCAGGCACTATTAAATATGCTGGAGTATGGTACCTCCTATGTGCGCACGCATGTAGATGTTGATCCGCTTGTTGGGTTAAAAGGGATGGAAGCTATATTAGAGCTGAAGCAAAACTATAAAAATGATATCGTCATTGATATTACTGCTTTTAACCAGGAAGGCTTTGAACGCTTTTCAGAAACGGATCAGCTATTAGCCGAGGCTCTAAAGATGGGGCGAGTAGGTATAGGGGGGCATACATTAACAGATAGTGACGGCGCTAAGCATATTCAACACATCTTTAATTTAGCCGAGCAGCATGATGTACCGTGGATAGAATTTCATACCGATGAAAGTGGTAGACCTGAGCATTTCCACTTGCCCGATATTGCACAAGAAACGAAGCGAAGAGGATGGAATGGCAAAGTGTATGCTATACATTGTAACTCGCTAGCTAATGTATCTGATGATCAAGCATTAGCAGCTATAGAGCAGGTTGTAGAAGCTGGTTTGCATGTTATCGTGTGTCCAACTGCAATTGCAACGAGAGCGATCACAAGAACGAAGGAGCTGCTAAAGTCTGGGGTGAGAATTACACTTGGAAGCGACAATATAGGGGACCTATTTAATCCGCTTGGAAGCGGGAGTATGCTAAATTATGCACAGATGCTAACCTATATACAGCGCTTTTATGAGCCTGGTGAAATGCAGACTATCATCAATATGATTACGCAAAAGCCGGTGGATGTATTATCAAGAGAGGCGCTTGAGCAGCTATCTAAACAGGTGATCTATGAGACGAATCGGATACATGAGCTTTTAGCTCATGCACCGAAGCCGCTAAGCGTAATGTCTCAAGCAGATAAGGAGAAGGATATTAATCTTGCTTCTCGCCCGTTATAAGAATTTGGTGAATAATGAGTGCAATTCGGAGCTTGATAAGATCGACAGGATCTTTAAGTGATATGTTAAGAATGGATTCACACTTATTGAGTTTATAGAAGACGGTGTTGCGATGCAAAAACAGCGCGCTCGCCGTCTCTTTTACATTACAATTCATTTGTAGATACGTATCTAATGTGAGCAATAAATCATGGGTTTCAGCTGTTTTTGGATAAGCGAGCTTTTGGAGCACCGTAACATAATACTCACTTAATTTGTGATAAGGGAGCAAGCGGATCAGGTCGGGCACCTGTTGGACACGGTAAGAAACAACGAAAGGCTTATTACCGACATTCAAGCTTTGTGTTAATGCTGTCATTGCCTCCTGATAAGCACGAGGTACGCCTTCTAGCTGCTCGGTAGCGTTACTTATGCCGAAGCAGGTCGCCCAATTACTGTTACAGGCTGCTAATTGCTCCTGCAAGCGAGTTAGCTTTTCAATCCACTCTGCTTCCATATCAATAGGGTGCTCTGAAGTGGTGCTATTAAAAATAATAATGAGACTATCATCCTTTATCGTAGATATAAAGGTTGCCTTTTCTGGCTCCAGATACGTATCGATATCAATTTTTAACGCCTCGTAGTGACTTGAATTTATATGGCGAGATTGTTGTCCATGCAGGGCATGAGACAGCAATTTGCAAGAAACAACCCAATAATATCCATAATTAACTAACCCGTATTTTTCACCTCGCTTTAATATTTCTTCACTTGATGTAAGGCGATTTTCAAAAAAGTCGCTAAAAAACTCATCTCTCAGCTTATTTGATCCTTCAAGTAAAGCCGCTTGCTTAATGCTTTCATAGGCCACGATTTGTGCAGCCTGCTCAAGTGGCATGAGGGAGGGCTCTATCGTAGAGTCGATATTTAAGATAATAAAATAACCTTTGAGAAGTCCAGAGGAATGAATAGGGTAAATGCCTAGCTTTTTATGCTGCTCATTTTTATAAAAGGTAAGCTGACTTTTGGTTGGAGGCTGGTTGATGATAAAGTGAACCCAGTCTTTTTCTGATGCTAAGGAGTCGATCCAAGGCTTTGCAGTTGCAGCACAGCCAAGTATATCAAATCTTGTATTTACTACAATAACCGGATAATGAATAAAGCTTGTTAACGTTTGTGCGATATCAGACATGCTTGCTCCCCTCAAAAACAAGCGGGAAAATTTGTTGTGTATCGTTATCGTTCTTTCAAGCTCGACCTGCTTGGCGTTAAGAATAATGGCTAAAACCTGACTCATAATTTCCCCGATGGAATTGTCATTAGGTAACACAATAAGTGGAAGCTTTAAGCTGTTAGCCCTCATAATTAAGGGCTCGGGCAGGATAGGAAGATCGTGATCCGTGTGTGCTTTAATAATTAACCCAGTGGCTTGAGCAGAACTCATTTGATTAAGAAACTGTAGAAGGGCATGAATGTTTTCGTTAACAACGAGCTCAGTTGTTAAGACAAGCTGGTTTTTATTGAGCCAGCTTAAAATATTGGGTTTTTCATTTGCTAACGAATCTAGCTGTACCGGCAGCTTTACCATGACATTAACTGTATCAATACTTTTAGATAATCCATCATGTCCTCCAATTACCTTTGCATTCGAAAATACGGGAAGCTTTAAAGAATTCAATAGTGATAAACTCATGACAATCACCTCTAATGTAAGGATATATAACATTTAATTTGAATCTTATTCGCATACCTTCTCTAAACCTCAGCTATTATATAGACATTTCCTTCTCGCTTATGAGACCAAATTAAGGTGTTTGTTTGTCTAGCTAGTATTTTCCTACCCTATATTGTGCACGGCGCACATATAATTTATATGTTATATAATATATCATGTAATTAACTTAAGCAACTAAAAACAGATAACAATGTCAGGTTTGCTTACATAAACATAAAGGGATTTGGAGGAGGATTTACAATGAAAACTATACTAAAACCGATAATTTTACTTTTGCTATGTATGATGGTGGTTGCTGGCTGTGCATCCAATGGAAATAATGGTGCAGCATCGAATAGTTCCCAAGCTACCCCCGCATCGGTTACTGTAACGGATTCTCCACAAGAACAAGGTGATGATGTGACGAATATTGATTTGCCGCCTGCTGAAAAAAAGAAAATTACATTGCGCTTAAACTGGAAGTTCAAAGGTGAGTTCGCCCCTTTTTATGTTACTCGTGAATTAGGCATTTTTGAAAAGTATGGGATAGAAGTAGATCTATTAGAAGGTTCTGGTTCAGTGCAGGTACTACAGGTTATTGCACAAAATAACGAGGACATTGGCGTCACATCTGCGGTCGAGCCATTGCAAGGGATTGAACAAGGAATGCCCGTTAAAATGATCGCAAACTATATGCCCCGCTCGCCAATTATTATATTGTCCTATCCAGATAATCCAGTTCATTCACCTAAGGATCTTGAGGGTAAATCCATTGTTTCTTCCTCAGGCTCCACCTTTACAAGCATTTATGAAAAGTTTTTAGAGTTTAACGATACCGATCCCCACAATGTGGAGCACATTATGGTCGAAACTGGCGCAAGAAACACATTGTTCTTTAATAAAGAAGCAGATGCAGTCGCTGTATTCTCAACGAACGAATACCCATTGTTCGAAAAAAATCTAGGAGTCGAATTAGTACCTCTATACTTATCCGACTATAACTTCGACATTGCGGGCCTGTCCTTAATTTCTAATGATAAGTTTATCGAGCAAAATCCAAATACAATTAAACGCTTCTTGGCAGCGGTCAATGAAGGATTTGCTTATACGCTAGAAAATCCAGAGGAAGCAGCAGCGATAGCTAAAGCCTTGTTCCCTGAAACTGTAGATGAGGAAATAGTCGTTGAACAAATTAATCGTACAGGTGAACTAGCATATCAGGAGGGTAAGCCATATGGCTGGATAGAAGAGGACTCTATTAATGACATGGCCGATCGCTTATTAGAAAGTGATTTAATTAATACTAAATTACCGATGGAAAGCTATTTAACTAACGACTTTATGCCATAAATCCTTCAGTCTAGCTAGATAAGGAAGGATATCAAGGAGGTTACACCTATGTCTAATAAGATGGCACGTTCTTTATCAGTAGTCTTAACACTTTTGGGTTTAATTGCGCTATGGGAATTACTATGCTTTGTACTAGAGATACCTAAGTATTTGCTGCCGACCCCAACAGATATTTTGCAGCGCATCTTTGTAGATTGGGCAATGTTAGTACGACATAGTGGTGTGACATTGGTAGAAATTTTTGCTGGGTTTGGTTTGTCGATCGTTATCGGTATCCCCTTTGCCATTGTGGTCGTCTATTCCAAATACGCTTCGCAAGCATTTTTTCCAATATTAATTGGGCTGCAATGCATCCCCATGGTTTCTTTAGCACCATTACTCATCGTTTGGTTTGGATTTGGCATGTTATCTAAGGTGTTAATAGCCTTCTTGATCTCCTTCTTTCCGATATTAGTCAATACAATAGCTGGCTTAAAATCAATGGAAAAAGATATGTTCATGCTATCACAATCATTACGTGCGAATTCGATGCAGGTCTTTCTCTACTTTAGACTTCCAAAGGCACTACCAAGTATATTTGCAGGCTTTAAGGTGGGGATAACATTAGCGGTAGTCGGAGCTGTCGTTGCTGAATTTGTCTCTTCTGAGCGAGGACTTGGTTATCTGCAGCTCGTCGCAAGTTCTAAGCTGGACGTTACTTTACAGTTTTGTGTCATTGTGGCTCTAGCCATTATAGGTCTTGGCTTATATAATCTGGTATCGATATTAGAGAGAATGTCCATTCCATGGTACAAAGCATCAAGAGGAGGGGAATAATATGGCTGGAAAACATATTGTTATTCAAGATATGGAGAAGGTGTTTAAAACTAGAAGCGGTGATGTGCAGGCACTGACAAAGGTCAATTTAGACATAGAAGCCTCTAGCTTTATCTCCATAGTTGGTCCAAGTGGCTGCGGAAAGAGCACGCTTATGAATCTCCTTGCTGGCTTAGAGGCGCCTACAGGTGGAACGATAGTCATGGATGATAAAGTGGTTAAGGGCTCTGAAACTGGTAACGCTGTTGTGTTTCAAAAGGACGTACTATTAGAATGGCGTACAGTCATCGAAAACGTATTACTTCCACTTGAGCTTAAAAATATTACATGGTTCGATCGTAAAGATAAAAAAACAAATCGAGATATGGCTAAGGAATTGCTTCAAATGGTTGGATTGGAAGGGTTTGAAGATAAATATCCATTTGAAATGTCCGGAGGAATGCGCCAACGTGTTGCTATATGCCGCGGCTTGATCCAAAATCCGACATTGCTAATGATGGATGAGCCATTTGGAGCGTTAGATGCACTAACTCGCGAGCAAATGATGTATGATCTGTTAAAAATTTACTCTAAATTCAAGTTTACCGTTATTTTCATTACACATAGCATTGAGGAAGCGGTGTTTTTATCCGATCGAGTCATTGTGATGTCACCTAGACCAGGCTCCGTATTAAAGGATATAAAAATTGAATTAGATCGCCCAAGAGGAATAAACTCGCGTAAAGACCAACGATTTATTCAATACGTTGATGAAATTCGTAGTGTGTTTCAATCACAGGGCGTGCTATCGGAGGTGTAAAGGTGCTTGAAACTAATGAATATACGCTGGAAACGGTCATGAAAAAATCTACTGCCCTACTCATTATTGATATGCAGAATGACTTTGTACATCATCGCGGTGTATTTTCTCAATCGGGCTTTGAGGTGGGGCAGTACCAAACGATTATACCGGTTATAAAAAAGCTTATCGAGCAAGCACGCCAAGCTAACATGCCTATTATATGGGTAGCGATGTCGCATAATGAGGCGAACAATAAAAACGATGCATGGATACAAAGAAGACAAGGAAAAAAGCATCCTCAAAGCTGCAGTACAGGGACGTGGGGGGCAGATATTATTGAGCAGTTTGAACCAATGGCTGAGGATACGATAGTGTGGAAGCATCGCTACAGTGCCTTTGTGGAAACGAATATGCATCAGCTGTTAACCGAAAAAGGAATCGAAAGCATTGTTGCCGTTGGTATTAATACGAATACGTGTGTAGAGTCAACGCTTCGTGATGCACATATGCTGGGCTACCATGTGGTGCTGCCTAAGGATGCGACAACCTGTGTTTATTTGGATGCCTATGAACCGAGTTTAAACAATATTGAGCGTCATTTTGGCCTAGTATGTACATCCGAGGAGCTTATACATGTGTGGTATGAAAAAGCTAACAGTGATGGAGGTGTGGAAGTTGAGAGATAAGTGGGGGGCATTTATAGACAATAACGTGAGCCTAGCACCTACTGGAAGTGGAAGGCTTAACGGCTTAACCTTTGCTGCGAAGGATGTTATCGCCGTTAAGAATCACAGCTCTGGAGCGGGAAACCCAGATTGGCTTCGAACACACCTTCCTTCCGCAAAGACTGCACCTAGTATTGAACGTTTATTAGCTGAAGGTGCTGAGCTGCTCGGGATGACTCATACGGATGAGCTGATGTATAGCTTAAACGGAGAAAATTATCATTACGGTACACCAATAAATCCAAAGGCACCACCATGTATACCAGGAGGCTCCTCAAGCGGCTCGGCCGTTGCTGTAGCAGCGAAGCTCGTTGATTTTGCACTTGGCACAGATACGGGGGGATCCGTACGAGTCCCTTCCTCCTATTGTGGGATATATGGTTTTAGACCAACTCACGGCATAATCTCTATGGAAGCTGTTATTCCTCTTGCAGCAAGCTTCGATACGTTAGGATGGATGGCAAGTGATAGTGATACGCTGCTAAAGGTTGGAGAGGTACTCATTGAACAGCAGTCAGATCAAGATCTAGCATATCATGCGATGTATACAAGCAAGGAGAGCTGGTCCTTAGTAGACGGTGACTGTGCCAATGTGTTAACCTCACATGTTAATCATATCGAACAAAGCCTGGGTCCAATGACAAGCACCGAGCTTGCTCAAGAAGGATTAACTGCATGGATGGATACGTTTCGTTATCTGCAGGGCTATGAGATATGGAAAGCGCATGGTCAATGGATTGAGCAATATAATCCCTTCTTCGGTCCAGGCATTTCCGATCGCTTTAAATGGGCAAGCACGATTAAGGAGTCTGATTGCGTGGCCGCATTGCAACTAAGAGAGCAGCTGCGTGAACGAGTTATCAATTTATTGGGAAATAATGGCTTGTTGATATTACCGACGACGCCAGGTACACCGCCACTGCTTCATCAATCAGGTTCGTTATTGGAGCAACGTCGCAGCTTTACGCTTCAGCTTAGTAGTATAGCAGGGCTAACTGGCTTACCTCAGGTGCATATTCCTTATAAAGCAGCTACATCCGCTCCATTTGGCATCTCGATTATCGCAGGACATGGTCAAGATCTACGCTTGCTCCGTTTTGTGAATCAGTATGCCGCACTACTATCTGGGGAGGAAAAATCTGATGAGGCTAGCCACGATTAAGTTAAATGGCATAGAGCAAGCTGCGGTCTTCCTAAAAACAGGTTTAATAACCATTAGTCAGCTAAACGCTGAGTTTAATAAAGAATGGAACACAAGTATTTATGGATTGCTTTTAGATGAACAATGGGAATTATTGAATCAATGGTTAACAGGGCTGACACATGGGCAGCTGGAGCGACTCAAGGTTATTTCGCTTAAAAATGTACAGTACGCTCCGCTATATCGTCATCCAAGCAAAATCTGTGGGATCGGCATGAACTACTGGAAGAAAGCAGAGGACTTAGCTGCTGTTCCACCAGATCAAGAACCTATCGTATTTTTCAAGCCAGATACAAGTTTAATCGGACATCAGGATACGATTATCATTCCTAACGATGTAGAGCATGTTACTGCTGAAGCTGAATTAGGAATCGTAATAGGTAAACATTGCAAAAATGTAGATGAACGCGAGGCGATGGACGCTGTTGCTGGGCTTGTTCCAACGCTTGACATGACCGCTCAGGATATTCATGCGAAAAACCCAAGGTTTCTAGGACGCTCGAAAGTCATGAATACATTTTTCAGCTTCGGTTCACAGCTTGTTACGCTTAATGAGATTGAAAATGTAGAGGAGCTTCATATTGAAACAAAGTTAAATGGTGAAGTTATACACCGTAATACAGTGTCAGAGATGATCTATAAGCTACCGTTTATCGTAGCATATTTTTCCAAGATGATGACGCTAAAACCTGGTGATATCATAATGACAGGCACGCCAGGATCGGTTCATATACGTGCCGGAGATGTTGCTTCTTGCTACATTGATGGTATGGAGGAGTTAATTAACCCGGTTGGCCAAGAAGTTAGTTAAAACAAAAGCACCATCCTAGAGGATGGTGCTTTTGTTTTAGTAGGTCTGATAATTCATGCAGTTACTTTGACCTGTAACCATTGAGAGTAAGAGAAAAAAGTTGTAACAGCTAAGCTAGCGTCAACATCGTCATAGGTTATGTATCGCACCTGCACGCTACTTGTCATCCTCAGTCTTAGCAATCGCTTCTTGAACGCTTTTTTCCGTGACGCCAGGGAGATTGTTCTCATGTACAACGAGATGGGTTTCTCCTAGCTTCTTGGCTTGTCGCTTCATTCCTTTAACCCAGAATCCACCGTGGAAATGTCTCGGCTCATGCGAAATAATGAATGCCTTTGAATCGAAGGCAATAATGGAATTGTACAGATCCCGTTGTTCTTTCCGCCGAGTTAGAATTTCCATCATCAACCTGGGACCGTCTCTGCCTTCGCCTATCCACGAAGTTACACCATACCCTTCGTCTCGAAGCTTATTTGGAAGCGATTCGTCGTGACGATTCGTAATGACACTTACTGTAACATAGCCTAATGCTAATATTTCTTCGATTTTTGAGCCTAATAATACACCCAGCGCATATCCAACGGCATAGGCAATTAAATTTTGAATTTCATCGAGATTGTCTAGGACGAGGCCTAGGCCGACAACATAGATCGTCACCTCGATAGAGCTGAGTGCAGCTGCTAGAAATTTTTGACCTTTTAACGTCAGAATCATACGAATCGTGAAAAAGGACACGTATATGATATTTATCGTTAAAATGATTATGACCATCATCATAATGTACCACCTCCAAAGAAATCGATCTTGCTGATTGGTCAGTTATCTTAGTTTAACATAAAGTTGATGTGACCTCCCGCAAGCCATTGCTGGTGGGGGAGTTCTGCCTGGAACGGCCTTGTGAGGGGTTAATTGGTTTAACGTAATCATATTCGTGTGAAGCTATGATATAATGAAGTATTCCGATCGATTAGGAAGCAGAGAGGATATTCAATATGAAACCATTTAAAGACTGGAATCTAAAAGTGAAAGAGACGTTTAATGCAACGAGTAAACTAGAGGTATTAACCGTTACGGAGGCTGGAGAATTACTTGGTCTTTCCAAAGACCATATGAAGGTCTTCGTCGATAAAAATAATCTCACTAAAGTGTCAATTATGAGAAGTACCCATAGGTACCTGCTACTGAAGTGTGAAATAGATGAGATTGTAGCCAATAGGAAGAAATAGAGTTGATGAAGATGAAGAACACCATCCGATTGTAGATGGTGTTTGTCTTTGCTCCTACTACTATGGTTAACTTATATGCTTTCTATGTCCAAGCCCAGAAGAAGCCATCACGATCCCATGCTACTCTTCCCTTATGAAGCTTCTTGTATATTTTCTTCACTTCTTTATCGATGGATGTGTGCCCTAGATCATTCACATATAAATATTGAGCGCCATAATGTTCCTTTATGTGTGAAACGACATCCTCTTGCTTAAGTATACCCTTTTCTTTTACTACACTGAGCATCCATTGTGCAATTTCCTCAGCTTTTTCCTGCATGGTTTCACTTCCTAAAATTTATTATTTTCGTCTATAGCTTATCATATTTTTCTTCTCGAGGCTGGATCAGCTCGCAGTAGAATTCTCAAAACAAAATAAGATGGAACCGCGTAATCATAGTAAAGCACACTTATACTATTCAATACAGGGTATAATGATAATAGCAGGCGTAGATTTTGAAGGTATTCAATGTGTAGGCAAGCAAATATACCGTAGAAGAGGTTAGTAATGAGCAAAAAGCAGTTTTCAGATTACAAATTAAGTGAAGAAATTGTTAAGGCTTTGAAAACTCTAGGATATGAAACACCGACAGAGGTTCAGTCTAAAGTAATACCATACTCCTTAGAGCGGAAGGATCTTGTCGTAAAATCACAGACTGGGAGCGGAAAGACAGCGGCATACGGTATTCCCCTTTGTGAACTAGTGACTTGGAATGAAAATAAGCCTCAAGCATTAATTCTTACACCTACTCGTGAACTTGCACTACAGGTTAATGAGGACCTGATGAATATTGGACGCTTTAAGCGAATAAAATCAACAGCACTATATGGTAAAAGTCCATTTCATATTCAACGAGCAGAGCTGAAGCAAAGAACACATATGGTCGTAGGCACACCAGGACGTGTAATGGATCACATCGAACGAGGAACATTATCAATCGAACGTATTCAATATTTAGTTATTGATGAAGCAGATGAAATGCTTAATATGGGATTTATTGATCAAGTACAAGGAATTATTGAGAAATTGCCTAATGAGAGAGTAACGATGTTATTTTCAGCGACGTTCCCAGAGGATGTTGCTAGGCTATCTCATCAATATATGAATGAACCGGTTGAAGTAGAGATTAAGGCTAGTGGTATAACAACTTCGACGATAGATCATGTACTTATTAAGGTTAGTGAAGGAGATAAGCTTGAGCTGTTACAGAAAATGCTTATCGTCGAGAATCCAGAGAGCTGTATTATTTTTTGCCGCACTCAAGACCATGTAGAACAATTGTATAGTGAAATGTTTAGACTGAAATATCCAGTTGGTCGCATACATGGGGGAATGGAGCAAGAACAAAGATTTGAAGTCATGAAAGCTTATAGATCTGGACAATTTCGTTATTTAGTAGCAACGGATGTAGCTGCTAGAGGAATCGATATCAGTAACATCACGCATGTCATTAACTACGATATACCTCTTGAGAAGGAAAGCTACGTTCATCGTACAGGGAGAACTGGACGTGCAGGTAAACAAGGTAAGGCCATTACTTTCGTAACGCCAAAAGACGGAAGAAGACTATCTGATATCGAAAATTATATCGGATTTGAAATTCCTATCATAAAAGCACCTTCAGAGACTTCGGTTAATCTTCGCCAAGAAGAGTTTCAAAATACGTTAAAAGCTGGTCCTGTCTTGATAAAGGATAAACGCGAGCAATTGAATAAACAAATCATGAAGCTGAATTTCAATGCTGGAAAGAAAAAGAAGCTAAGAGCGGTTGATTTTGTTGGTACGATTGCGAAGCTTGACGGGGTAACAGCTGATGATATTGGCATAATAACAATACTGGATAATGTCACTGATGTAGAAATTCTTAATGGAAAGGGGCCGCATGTATTAGAAATCATGAAAAATACAACGGTAAAAGGCAAGCTATTAAAGGTTCGTAAAGCTAAATAAGAGTTAGTTTTAACGAATAAGGGCATGCTGATTAATGACAAGGAAACTTTATTAAAAATTCACACATTATTGTAAACAATGAACATATGTATCATATAGTGTTGCTATTCGTTCATGAAATAAAAATGGAATAGAAAGCAGGTAAACATGTATAACTCTAAGAGAAAACCAATCGAAGAAGTTCCAACTGCATTAACTGAAATATGGGTATGTTCGGATGAGAACTGTAAAGGGTGGATGAGAGATAATTTTACTTTTTCTGAAAGTCCTACATGCCCTCAATGTCATTCCGCAATGGTCAAAGATGAAAAAATTCTCGATGTTATCGAGAATAATAGCCCAGTTACTTCGAAAAAGCTGTAGTCTGGTTTAATCGCTAAGCATTAAATAAGGATAACAAAAGCAGAAATACACGATTATTCAATCCATGCATTGTGTTTTGTTTGCGGAAGTGTTATAATTACAATTATTGAATAGCGATCTAACGATTTGTACAGCGTAGAGGGTTATTGATAGCAATAGCCTTATGCAATGTACAAATTTTTTTATTCCTATAAAATAAAAATTTGGTAAAAGTGAAAAAAGGTGGTTTTTAATAATGGAAACAGGTACAGTTAAATGGTTTAATGGTGAAAAAGGCTTTGGTTTTATCGAGGTTGAAGGTGGAAACGACGTATTCGTACATTTCAGCGCTATCGTTGGTGACGGCTTCAAATCTTTAGACGAAGGTCAACGCGTTGAATTTAATGTAGTTCAAGGCAACCGCGGTCCTCAAGCAGAAAACGTTGTAAAACTTTAATATAAGCTTTACGTTGCCCTGGACTTTTGTTCAGGGCAATTTTTATGTCCGAAATTAATGAGGGTTATTACTTAACTCCACAGTTATTTCATCGGTTTCAGCTTTTCTTAATCATCTCAAACACCATTCGCATGCGGATGGTGTTTTTACATTATGTTGAATTTGTGAATGAGGAAGTAACTTAAGTTAGAGGCTAAATTTGCCATAACAATATGTAGTAAGATCTTTCTAAAACGCATATGGTTAGTGATAACAATATAATCCACAAGATGACATGCATGCAACCGGACTACTATCCCTTCGTATTAGTATGACACGGATTTGATAAGTTGAGGTATACATTATATGAATAAAGAATTAATTCTTGATGTCGATACTAGTTCTCGGCAGGCAGAACAGAAAGCCAAGCAATATTTTGCATCATTATATAAGATTGTTAAGGAAAAAACGTATGCTCCTGCTTTGACAGAGGACTTCAGATTATGGAAGGAACATCACATTCAACATGGATCCTGGTTATCCTTCCTGTCACCGAGAAGAAAATCAAATGCTGGGCATAATTATAGTTATATTCAATGGCTGAATCGTACAGGCAAATTGGATGATTACCTCGATCGAAGCATCTCCTATATTTATATGAGAGATTTGGGCAAAGCCTTGGATTCACCTGATACAGAGGCTAAAATTCAGCGTGTTGCTGCTGACGTTAAGCAGCGCTTGCTTCGTTCTACGAAAGGCAAGCAAGACGAGCAGTCAGAGTTTTTCAGCTTAGTAGAGCTGTATCGGTGGGCACAGAAGGAAGATGTAGAAACAGCTGTAATCTGGGTGTTAGAGAAGCTACGGAATGTTGCGTCTCATATCCCCGAGGGAATGAATGCCGAGCATGCCCAGCGCAAGCTGATTAAGATTATTGTAGGTGTTGTCCTACATGCGAGTGAAGAGATAAGTGAAGAGACATCGCCTGAAGAACGTGCTCGTAGACTTGATGAAGCGATAAGGCTTGGCTATTCCTATGGATTGACGTACCCATTCATAGATGATTTGCTCGATGCGCAGGTGTTAACGGATCAAGAGAAAGCAGAATATTCTCGAGTAATACGAGCTGCGCTTCGCACGGGTACGGTGCCACAGGTTGGCGAATGGACAGGAGAGAACAACGCTTTAATGCTCTATATTCACGCAGAGCTAACAGAGGCTTTTGAATATATTAAGCAGCATCAACAAGACGCGCAGAGTCAATTTTTTGAGCTGGCGTATACATTCTTTCATTCTCAGGAGCGTGATAGAGCTAAGGATTTATCCGATGCTGCGTATACGAACGAAGAGCTGTATATTCCTGTTATATTGAAATCTGCTGCTTCCAGATTAATAGCAAGATCTGTCATTCGTGCTCCTCTTGATCAAGGCTTTGAGGATCGAACCTTCTTCTATGGCATTTATAATCAGCTGGCAGACGATTTTGCTGATATGTTCGACGATACGAAGGATGGAGCGGTAACATCCTATACCTATTATTTAAAATACCGAGATCAGCGACCAGATCTCATCAATCCCTATGAATTATACTGGACGGTTATATACTATTTGATTCACGAGGTCTATCATTCCGATGCTAAGAGCCGTGAAGTTATTCTTAGTCGTGCCATCAACGGTCTCAAGCGGTTTAAAGCTAGAATCGGTACGGAACAATACAATCGAACGATGGACATATTCGCTTCCGGAAACCCAGCGTTGAATCGGATCATTCAACGACTGGTTCAAAAAGCTGATGATGTGGATTTCTTTGACAAGCTACTGCGAGATCAATTTATTAACAATCTAAAAAACGAACGAAAGCTTAAGGAAGAGTTTAAGAAGACGATTCAGGAGACACGTGAGCAAATTAATAGCACGCTACAGATCGCCAAGTCCGAGAAGCTCCTTGCTACGAAGGAGATCTTAGTCGATGCGGCAAATTATAGCCTAGCAGGAGATGCTAAACGTCTGCGACCAATTATAACTTGGTTCATGGGTGTGCAGGAATATGGATTCAAGCCGGAATCGATCGTGCCTTTATTACGTTCATTAGAGTACATGCATACTGCTTCTCTTATATTTGATGATTTACCATCACAGGATAACGCGTCTATTCGAAGAGGGCGCTCAACACTGCACCAGATACACAATAGTGCAACTGCAGAATTAACGGGTCTATATCTCATTCAAAAGGCGATTCAGGATCAAACCTCGCTTGACCAATTCGACCCGAAAGCCGTACTTAAGCTTATTCATTATTCTTCACGTACGACAGAGGAACTCTGTATGGGGCAGCTTATGGATCTAAACGCTAAAGGGAAAGCATTAACGCTGGAGCAATTGAATATGATTTGCTTCTACAAAACCGGAATAGCCTTTGAGGCTGCCTTACTCATGCCGGCTATACTTGCTAACGTTGATGATCAGGAAATATCGCTACTAAAAACATTCGCTTATCATGCAGGAATCGCTTTTCAGATTCAGGATGATTTACTTGATCTGGAGGGAGACGCGCATTTGCTTGGAAAATCCGTAGGTCAGGATGCTCTGAACAACACGTCGAATTTCGTTACTGTATTAGGGCAGGAAGGTGCGAAGAAGGAGATGTGGAAGCACTACTGTCTTGCTACGGAAGCGTTGAGGGAGATGCCGCGGCGAACAACATTCTTGCAGCATATATTGAATTACTTAGTCAATAGAGACCGTTAAGGGGTTATAACAATAATGGCGTTGCAGGGATCACCTCCCGCAACGCCATTTATTCATGTATGGTATAGAGCTAGCTTTTACGCCCTATGTTGAATGAGTCGGCTGCACGCTATTTATAGCAGTGATATGCAGATTTTCCCACTGAATCGAAGCATCATGCTTAACGACGTTAATGACTCGCTGCTCACCAGCTAATAGGTCAAAGTAGTTATCCTCAAAGCTAACGGCCTGATTCATGATTTCTAGCTTAACCATACGTGCTAGTGCGTGATTTGCTTTAACGGTAACGCTTTGTTGTTCATGGTCGATGCTCCACTCGAGCTCAGCAGAAGGAAGTGTAAGTTCCTTATGATCTCGTAAATAATAATAGTTATTGCTGACAGGCAGATCATTAGAGGACATGACAACGACGACGTCGCTTGCCTTCCATGTCGTTAAGTAGAGAGCTTCTTCAATTATGCCAATAGGTGTGCAGCAGCCTGGCTCCACAACAACATCATAGCTTTCCGAAGCAATCGGTTCACCTGTGAATGAGGCAAGTGTGACAGTGACCTTACCGGAATAGCGCTCAAGCGTATCATTAACGACATAAAATTTCATTGGCTCATGAGGCTCATGTTCCATCGATAGTAATACAGGAGCAAAAAAACTTCTAGCGTAATAGTAAGATGCTTTTGGAAGCAGTAAATAATCGACTAAGGACCAGCTGGTACCCGGCCAGCTATCGTTAAACTGCCAGATTAAAGCTCCGCTTGTGCGATGCATATGACGACGATAATGCTCAATACCATACTTCAATCCTTCAGCCTGTGTAAGCATTGAGAAGTTCATGTACTGCTCAATGTTTTGCGGGATACCGGTATATCCCTCCATTAATAGAATCCCCTTTAGATGATTCGTGTCCTTGTTCCGATAAGCCATCTCATCGCTATTCCAGTAAAACTCACCTTCTGGGATATAGGATTGCAGCGTAAAGCGATTAGCCGAAGCGTGCATGCCGAATTCACTGCTGAACAACGTAAAGTCCTGCTTATAATGCTTAAAGCTAACGCCCTCAACACTGTAATCAAGCAGTGGAATTTCTCCAGAGCGGCGCGGGTATACAGAGCCATGCCATACCTGCCAGTTGTGACGATCACCTATATCTGGATCGTTCGCATCATTACCGCCAAAGGGAGAGGAGGGCCAATAAGGTCGATCAGGATCCAGCTCCTCAAGCAGCTCAGGAATCCACTCATGATAGATGGCTTCTCCATAAAAGGGGGAAGTGATGCTGCCTTCGGACGATTTCATATCATAGAGCCAGTCGATCTCATTGTTCCCACACCAAAGTGCAAGGGAGGTATAGCTGCGCAATCTCTTCACATTATCGATAATCTCTGCCTTCACATTGTGCTCGAATGGCTGATTAAAGTCCGGGAACAACGTGTTGGCAAAGGCAAAGTCCTGCCATACTAGCAGTCCATGTTCATCACATTGCTCATAGAAGATGTCCTTTTCGTATATTCCTCCGGCCCAAACACGTAGCATATTCATATTGCTAGTGACGGCCAGCTTAATATGCTCGATATAACGCTCATCAGATATCGTTGCTATCATATGATCTGCAGGAATCCAGTTTGCTCCTTTGGCAAAAAGCTTTACGCCATTAAGGACAAATTGAAAATGTGGCTGCCCTTGCTCGTTGTCTAGCTGTAGCTCGATGGTACGAATCCCAACACGCTGTGACTTTTTAGCGACGCACACATCATTAACGGCATCAATGAGCTCTACATGCAAGGTATACAGATACGGCTTACCTAAATCATGTGTCCACCATAGCTGAGGCTGATCTACAGTAAGCAGTATATCGCAAACATTTCCATTTACGCTGGCAGTCTGCTGAGTGACAGCTATGTCGTTTGCGCTAGCAATAAGCATATTGTTGGCACTGTCGTTTGAGTTAACTGTCTGCTGAGCGATTCGGCTGTGAGCTACGTTAACAGGTTGCTTAGCGACAGCACCGCTGCTATGTTCCAGCTCAACGGTATGCTGCGCCACGATGCTGCCTTCGGCGTCACATAGCATAGCTCGACATTGATATTGTGAATAGCTTCTTGCTTTTGTTAGCTCGACATTTACTTTAATCTCGGCGTGTTGATCCTGAATTTGAGTCGTTTGCACATGCAGGTGGTCGATCGTTATATTGTGCTTCTGCTCGAGCCTAACCTCTTTCCATATACCAACGGTAACGAGACGTGGGCCCCAATCCCAGCCCCAATTCATCGCTGCTTTACGTATCCATGGTCTTTCCTTCGTATAGGACGACCAGTCGAACAGCATTTTGTTTTCATAGTGAAGATGGAGCGGGTCAAAGCGTATCGCAATAACGTTTTTTCCATTCTTCAGTAGCCTCGTAACATCAAAGCGATACGTGCGATGCATATTTTCTGCTTTGCCAATTTCTAAACCGTTAAAGTAAATGGTAGCAAACGTGTCGAGGCCTTCAAAAATGAGCTCATGCTTTAATGCAGTAGATGACTCGGATTGCTGAGTTGAATGAACAGTCTCATGCTGGAATGACTTGCGATACCACCATTCCTTACGCTCAATAAAACGGCTTGCTTGATCCTGATGCCCAAAGTACGGATCAGGAATGAGTTTACGCTGAATATAGATCGAATGGATATCTGCTGGCACGGAGGTGTTAATCCAAAAACGATCATCCAGATCCGCAGCAGCTAGCTCCAGCGGCCTGCGTTCTCCGACTTCAAAGCCTTGTACCTTCCAATTATTATGCAGCTTCATCGATATGCTCCTTCCTATTGATACGTCATCTCTCTATACTCACTTGGAGTAATACCTGTATCCTTCTTGAACAGCTGACTAAAATACTTCACATCGGTATAGCCAACATGGTTTGCGATTTCGCCTACCTTCAATCTCGTCGTGCTTAATAGCTGAGCTGCACGCTTCATGCGCTGCTGTGTAATGTAATCGCTAAAGGTCATGCCTGTTTCTTTCTTGAACAGCTCACTCAAATGGCTAGGATGAATATGGATTCGGTTCGCTACCTGTTGAAGATTGAGATCTAGCTCAGCATTAGATTCAATAAAGCTTTTCGCTTTTTGAACATGTGATATTGTCGAGCTAGCAAGCTGATGATGATACATTTTCATGACGGAATGAATATATTGGAACAAGCAAACAGAAGGCTCCATCTCTCTGCTATAA
This sequence comes from Paenibacillus sp. FSL W7-1287, assembly GCF_038004245.1. Classification (NCBI taxonomy): domain Bacteria; kingdom Bacillati; phylum Bacillota; class Bacilli; order Caryophanales; family Paenibacillaceae; genus Paenibacillus; species Paenibacillus sp. FSL W7-1287. Next base: position 1,042,476 of record NZ_JBBORD010000001.1, read on the forward strand.
CGGAAAAGTATGCTAAGTGGGTAGAGACTTGCTCTGTCGATGGCTTGCTGTGCCCTTGTTAGCCATTGATTCACAATCGTGACGACATGCTGCATCGCAGCTTCTAATGAATCAAGTGTAAACTGTGGATGCGCTAAATGCTGCTGGATGTAATCATTCACCCATGTCTTCAACGATAGCGGATCATCCTCAAGCAGAATTGTAATTAGCTGATGCTCATGGCCTGCTGTACAGGTGGTAGGGGCACCTGCTCGTAAGAGCATATCGTCATATCGAATAATGGAATCGTTAATCAGACGATGATAAGGCTCGATGTGCAGGGCGGATTGATAGGAATCGTGTAAATGTACTTTGTCATGAACAAGCTGCCCAATCGTGACATTGAGCTGGCAACGCAGCATGCTTTTTATCTTCATGACAGCTTGCTCGTTACGACGAAGCTTAAGCTCACGTTCACGTTCATCCTGCATGTGAGGAACAGGCATAAGCACGATGACACGCTCCTGTTGAATAAATGTTTCACATTGAAGCAGCTCTCTGCAGATGTTTTCAATCGCAAAGGAGAGCAGCTTTTCCTTCTTAGGTGACTCATTCCAGCCGCTGCCTGTAATCATCCACACTTGATACCCCAAAATCTGTTGCGCCTGACTGTCAGGATTCAAGAGCTGCAGCTCTTCAAGCTCATTCTGTTCTTGAATAGGCTCACCGTGAATGATCCACTTTTCGAGTAAATGATTTCGACGGGCAAGCTGCTCTTGATTATGCTGATGACTTTTTTCCTCGAGACGCTGCTTTGCTCTTAGAACCGTTCGGATAATATCATCGGGCCTGCTCGTTTTTAGTAAGTAGTCATTGATTCCTTGGCGTATCGCCTGCTGGGTATAGCTGAAATCATCATAGCCAGTCAAAATAATAATATCTAAACTAGGTAAAATCTCTCGTGCTTCTTCGGCAAGCTGAAGTCCGGTTTTTCCAGTCATGCGAATATCGGTTAACAAGATATCAGGCTGCTCTACTGGAATTCGTTCCATCGCTTCCTCTGCGGATGCCGCAGGCTCTAAAAAGGTTAGTCCTAGCTCATCCCACTTAATTACGGTGGCTAATCCGGTACGAATAATCACTTCATCATCTACAATCATAATTTTCATCATGGCTTATCTCCTATAATTGGAGTGGTGAAATAAATTTGAGTTCCTTGGTTAGCACTGCTCTTTATATGTAATCGTGAATCGGGACCATAGTGTAGGATGAGGCGTTCGTTTACATTACGTAAGCCGTAAACCTCATCGGAGCTTTCATCCTGCATCGAGGATTGCAGCATTTGCTGTACAAACTCAAGCCTTTCAGCGCTCATGCCGACTCCATTATCGAGCACCATATAGTGAATAAGATTACCCTTTTGCTCAATACATACGGTAATACTGCCTTTGCCAGTAAGCTTTTGAATGCCGTGAATCATCGCATTTTCTACAAGTGGCTGCAGCAATAGCTTGAGCATATAATGATTCGTTACGTCAGCATTCACAATATAATCGACGTCAAATTTATCAGGGTATCGGATGTTTTGTATCGTTACATAGTTTTTTACATGCTCGATTTCATGCTCAATTTTACAAAATTCATTGCCCTTGTTTAGACTAAAGCGCAGAAAGTCACTTAGTGCGCCGATCATATCTGCAATTTTTGATTGGTTCTCCATTAAAGCAATCCATTGGACGGAGGAGAGTGTGTTATATAGAAAGTGAGGGTTGATCTGGGATTGCAGTGCACGCATATCGGCTTCTTTTTTTCGAACTTCAATCCGAACAACCTTTTTCTTTAATTGCTCAATATGCTTACTGAGCCTGCTATAGCTCTTGGCCAGCTCACCTATCTCATCATTAGAGCGGCTATGATAGACAGGCATCGGCTCGTCGGGATTGATCTTGGACAATAATCTTGTAAGCAGTCGTAGTGGATTCGTAATATGACGCACTGTAAATAGTATTAAAAAACCTGTAATCATAATCGATATGACGACGGTAATGATGGCGAATTTTAGAATGGAGCTGCTTTCAGCTCGGTAGATATCGTGAGGATACATACCGATAATACTCCATTGCTCATAGAAATTAGGGGAGTACAGCATGACGTGGCGAGTGCCCTCATAGCTATATCGATTTACCCCTTTATGAAACTCAGCTTTTTCTCTAGCGTCCTTCACTAATAATGGATAATAGTGGCCCATTGCTTCAGTAAGCCTATCTTTTTGTGAGGCAGCTATAATGATATTGTGTTCATTAAGGATGTACATGTCACCTTGCTTACCGTCCAGTCGAAAATGGAGGAGTGAGTCAATGAGCTGCTGTTCATTAACACTAATAGAGATCCAGCCTAATGTCTCGTAGTTGTTAATGCTACGCAGTGGGCGAGCGAACGTAATGATGCGATGCTCTCCTGCATAATTAACGACGGCATAAGGATTACTCCATACCTTTTTGTTCACGGAGCTGATATCTAGATGATTGGATAGGTCGGAGGAGTACAGGCTCGAGGTTGATATCACATCAGGTGAGCCCTTTGTATATAGCGATATATCAAAGATATGGTCCTTAGAGCTGACGAGATTCGTAAGTATGCTCAGAACGACCGATTGCTGTTGTCCTGTAGGGCTTGTGCTGTTAGCATAGGCTTGAATTTCTTGCAGGCCAATTAGAAAGATGGACGTTCGCTCAATATCCTGCAGCTGATACTTGAGACTCGCTTCCATCTGATTTAATATATCGTTGCCTGTTTGATCAATGTTTTGACGGTTTCCCTGCAGTGAGATGTAGAAGGAATATATCCCTAGTAGCAAAATCGGAAATATCGTAGATAATATCATAAGTATCGTTAGCTTTTGACGTAAAGATTGATCAATCCATCGCTTCAAGAATATATCCCCTCCACAAATCGAAGCATCATCTAACCTTTCACTGCTCCAGCGGTCATGCCCTTCATCACCTGCTCCTGAAATAGTAAAAATACGATAATGGTTGGTATGACGGATAGCGTCATCGCTGCCAGTGTTAGACTATAATCCGTCTGAAAGCCATCAGCGAAGTTGGAAACAGCAAGTGGTAATGTTTTTAATGTAGACTTGCTTATAAATACTAATGCAAACGAAAAGTCATTCCAGGAGTGAAGAAACGTTAAGATTGATACGGTCGATAGAGCAGGGAGTGAGATCGGTAGCATAATTCGGAAGAATACGCCCCATAAGCTAGTACCATCTATATAAGCTGCTTCTTCTATTTCCTTCGGAATGGTAGATAAATAGGCCGTTAATATAAAAATTGCTGTCGGCAGGGCGAAAGCTGTATAAGGTAATATAAGCGCCCAGTATGAGTTAAGTATGGATAGCTGCTTCATTAATATAAAAAGGGGGACCAGCGTGCTATGGATCGGAATTAACATGCCGACAACAAAAAAGAGCATCGTTAGGCCCTTTAGTTTGAAATTAAATCTAGCAAGTACATAAGAGGTCAGACCAGAAAGCAATAAGGTAAACAATAGGGTGATGATGGATACGAGCGTCGAGTTGCGGAAAGCTACGCCCATCTTAGACGTTGTCCATGCGGTAATAAAGTTATCGAACATCCATTGATTAGGCAATGCAAAAGGCTCACTAAAGAACTGAGCATTGGATTTAAATGAGCTTAGAATAAGCCAAAACAAGGGATATATAGTAAGAATGCCATAAATAGTAATTAATATCCATCCGATCGTAGATACGATTCTACGAATGGAATACGTTTTTTTCATAGAATAGGGGGAATGAAACGCAAGTTTACTCATAATAACCTCCTTTGCAGCTGCTTTATTTTCTTCTGCTTGTTAACCATTGACTCGTACCGATGAGTAATAGGCTAATGATCACAATCGCTGTGGATATGGTGCTGCCATAGCCATATCGAAAGGTTGAGAAGGTAGCATTATACATATAGGTCGCGAGTAGCTCAGTCGCATGTGCAGGACCTCCACGTGTCATGATATAGACGAGATCGAATGATTTTAAGCTGCCTGCAATACACAAGATTAATGCAACTTGAATGGTTCCCCATATCATAGGCAATGTAATTTTGAACAGCTTCGTGAAGCCCTTTGCGCCGTCTATTTTAGCTGCGTCATCAAGCTCCCCTGGAATATTTTGCAGTGCAGAAATAAAAATAATGAGATAGAGTCCGACAAAGCTCCATATTAGTGGTGGAATTAACGAGAAGATAGCGATGTCAGGATCGGATAGCCATTCCATTTTTAATGCGCTTAGATTTAAGGCATCTAATAAAAAGTTTAATATGCCGATTTGTGGGTGATAGACATAGTTCCATATGAGCCCGATGACGACCGTTGATAGCACCATTGGCATAAACACCGCTGCTCTAAGAAAGCGCTGAAGCGCATTGCTTTTATATAAAATAATCGCCAGCAGCAAGGCGAGAGGGACTTGCCCAAGAACAGAGGCGAGTACAAAAATCACATTGTTACCGAGAGAATGCCAGAATATGCTGTCGCTTAGGAGCTCTTTATAGTTTTGCAAGCCAATAAAGGCCGCTTGCCCGATCCCTGACCAGTTAAATAGGCTGTAATATGCTGACCATATAACAGGGACAAACACAAACAACGAATATAGAATAAGCGAAGGAGCTAGCGCTACAGCGATAAAACGTTTGACGGTTGCAGAATTCATGATCTCACTCCTTTAAAAGAGTAGCCCTCCATAATGGAGAGCTACGTCCAATCCTTCGATTAATTAACAGCTCCAGCTTGTGCAGCTTGGATTCGTTTCGCAATATCCTCTGGATCTCCGCCAAGCAGCAGCTCCTGTAAGCCGTTATTGATGGCTTCTACTGCAGCAGAGCTAAGCTTGGAATCATAGACAGGAACAATTTTTGTTTCCTTCATGAGCTCTGTCAGCTTAATAAATAAAGGGTTAGCTTTAGAAGGATCAAGCTCAAGATTGTAGCTAATTAGTGTACTGCTCTCTAGTGTAGCTTTTTGTCCATCTGGGCCAGCTAGCGCATAGAATAGCTTCATTGCAGCGTCCTTTTTAGCACCAGATAGCTTTTTGTTGACGCCAAGGCCAGTCCCAACAACGCCAGCTGTTGTTTTCGCAGCACCTTTACCGCCGTCGACTGTAGGCAGGATGGTAATATTGGTTGCGTTTAATATCTCCTCGGAAGCAGTGTTTACTAGTCCAGCTACTGCCCAGCCACCGTTGATCACCATAGCCGCTTTTCCTTGTGTATATAGCTGCAGCATTTGGTTTTCATCAATGCTGTTGAAGCCTTCCTGATAAGCTTTTGCTTCTCCTAGCTCTTGATATAGCTTCAATGCCTCAATAAATTCTGGGTCTGTAAAGCTCGCTCCATTCTGATCAACTGCTTTAAGGAACCATTCTGTCCCAGTTACTCGATCACCGATCGTGGAGAAGGTAGTAGATTGAGCGACCCAGTTTGCTTTATTGCCTAGAGCAATGGGGATAATGTTATTGGCATTAAAGGTATCGACGGCTTGTAGCAGCTCATCCCAAGTGGTAGGAACCTTTACGTTGTACTGCTTGAACAGATCCTCGTTATAATATAGCAATGAGCTTGGTGCGAGATTCATAGGCACAGAGTAGATATTATCCTCGACCGTGAAATCGACCAATGCATTTTCAATAAAGTTGTTTTTCCACTCCGCGTTCTGATCTAGAAATTCATTAATAGGCTGCAATAGATCACCCTGCACAAACTCCTTCGTCATAGCACCCGGCCACATAACGAATAAATCTGGCATTTCATCAGCAGCAGCAGCTGTTCTCAGTCTAGTTTTCAATCCATCAGTTGCCAGTGCTTCAATTTCAAGCGTAATATTTGGATTTTCAGCTTGAAAGTCTTCTAATATTTTGCGCATGGCTACCGCTTTAGCATCTTGTCCGGACCAGTTATTCCAAATGGTAAGTGTAATTTTTTCTGTAGACTTATTGGTGGAGCCGTCGCTCGTTGAGTTTGAACCGCACGCAGCAAGAAGAACAACGATGAGTATTCCGACTAGCCCTAACTTTGCAGCTTTCAACATTTAATATTTCCTCCCTTTATATGAATATGTTGTAATTGTAAGCGTTTAATAGAGTGAGGGTAAGGTGAGAAATATCGGATGCAGGGTAGAAATGTTTCGGCAATGAGGTCGAGAGGTGGCATAATGAGAGGAGAGGGACGAGCTAAATAATAACGGCAGTGTACATCGCCTTGGTTAATATCATGGGCAAAAAGCGATGAAGAAACACTTCATCGCTTTTTTTGTAGTGTGCCCAGCATGGGCGCTATCTCTAGGGTTCAAGTCCCGAATGGTGAAGGCAGTAGTAGCCATAGCTTAAGGCAAGGGTGTCCATCGCGAGGTGGAATCTGAAGGAAGCCAGCGGCAAATCTCCGGTCTGAGGGACACGAACTTCATACAAGGCTAGCGTACGTTGGATGAGGTTGCTGCACAAACTGAAGTCCATACTGCCGAAGGCGTACGAGAGTAAATGAAGCAGATAGATGGAGAGGAAGATAGCGTTCTTACCTGGGGAGATCTGTGCGGAATGCGAAGTGAACTTCGTAACCTTGCCCACGAGGGCGAGCTGAACGTACAGAAGTCAGCAGAGGTCATAGTACGCAGGCTGTTGCAACAGCTAGCGGAAGGACCGAACATGGAATAGGAATGAAGAATCTTGGCGTTCGAGGATGGGCGATGAAAGCAGACAATCCGAAAGGACTTATCTGAGGAAAGTAGCGGTGAATACGCGAGGGTACTCGGAAGGGCAGAGCTCATCAGCGGCACAAAGAGAAAGAATCATTCACGCAAGGGAGTTGTATCTAAGGATGATCGAAGAAGTACTGTCACGAGAAAACATGCTATCGGCGCTAGCGAGGGTCGAAGCGAATAAAGGAAGCCACGGCGTAGATGGCATGTCGGTAAAAGATTTACGCAGACACCTCGTACAACATTGGCAAACCATTCGCGAAAGCATAAAGAAAGGAGCCTATGAACCGAGCCCAGTCCGTCGGGTCGAAATCCCGAAACCGAACGGTGGAACTCGGCTCTTAGGCATACCTACGGTGACAGATCGCCTCATTCAGCAAGCAATCATCCAAGTATTAACGCCTGTATTTGACCCAACGTTTTCCGAGCAAAGTTATGGATTTCGCCCACAACGGCGAGGGCATGATGCGGTAAGGAAAGCACGAAGCTACATGGAAGAGGGATACCGCATTGTGGTAGACATTGACATGGAGAAATTCTTCGACCGAATCCATCACGACCGCTTAATGGCAAAGCTGGCGGAACGAGTGACAGACAAAATGGTGCTGAAACTTATTCGCGGCTATCTGCAAGCGGGAGTAATGGAAGGTGGTCTCGTTCAATCGACAACGGAAGGAGCCCCGCAAGGAGGTCCACTTAGTCCGTTATTATCGAATATCGTCCTAGACGAGCTGGATAAGGAACTGGAAAAGAGGAACCTCCGTTTCGTGAGATATGCCGACGACTGCAACATCTACGTGAAAACGTGGAAGGCAGGACAACGAGTGATGAGCTCCATTACTGCATTCATCGAAGGAAAACTGAAATTGAAGGTTAACCGAGAGAAAAGTGCGGTTGCCCGTCCATGGAAGCGCAAGTTTCTAGGGTTCACGTTCAGCTGGGAGAAGAAAAATCCGCGAATAAAGATCGCAAAGCCATCACTAGATCGAGTGAAAGCAAAGATTAAAGCGATCACCTCTCGGAGTGAGCCGATCCCGATCGAACTACGAATAAAGGAACTCAATCAATATCTTACAGGTTGGTGCGGTTATTATGCATTAGCCGATACGAAAAGTGTGTTCCAAGGGTTGGACGAATGGATAAGAAGAAGGCTTCGAATGTGTATATGGAAAGAATGGAAGCAGCCGAAGACAAAGGTCAGAAAACTGCTGTCGTTAGGCGTTTCGAAACAAAAGGCACACGAATGGGGAAATTCGAGGAAGAAATACTGGAGAATTGCATGTAGCCCGATTCTTCATCGGTCACTAGACAACCAATATTGGTCATCTCTTGGACTGAGAAGTTTAACGGACAGATATAATCACTTGCGGAATATGACATGAACCGCCGTGTACCGAACGGTATGCACGGTGGTGTGAGAGGACGGGGGCTAGCCGCCCCCTCCTACTCGATTAATATAACCGATATCACGAGTTTGCTATTAGCGATTACGTTAGCTGCATGTAGTAGAGATTAGACACGCTGTCTTTTGTAATCGTGTGAGCACCAGGTGAAAGTGATACGGTGACGATACCACCTGATATCGTATGACTTGTTCCATCTACTTTAATTTTCGTGCCATCTGCAGAATTAAGCACTAGCGTTAGCGTTGTGGAAGTAGTTGTCGTAAAGGTAATGCTGGTTGAGCTTTCAATTTTTAAGCACTGCGTAAGGGTCAGTCCGTTATAGGACACTGTACCTTTGCTAGTCGATAGATTACCTTGAATATTGAAGAAATTGCTCGTCGTTCCATCGGTCGTAAAGTTATGAACATATTGACCCGCTGTAGGCACAGGAGTTGTGGTCGGTGCAGGAGTTGAGGTCGGTGTTGGAGTCGGAGATGCTGTTGGTGATGGTGTAGCTGAAGGAGTAGGGCTAGGCTGTGCTGGGCTAGAATTACCGCCTACAGAAACAAGCTGTGAGGTGTAGTTTATAATTTTATTCATTAGCGCTGCGTTAACGGCATAGGAGGTATCGTCGACGGCATTATTAAACTGCCACGTAAAGTCTCCCTTGTTCAAGCGTCCCGCCTTTGACGTAACGACTTGCACCACATTGCTTACTTGATCAATATTGGAGGATTGTACGCCCAGATCGACACTTGTATCAAAGTTGTTGTAGACGGTTCCGCCCTTCAATGCTTTGTAGGAGCTCGGAACGGTTTCATTTCTAGTTGAAGCGAGATAGGCATCAAAGGATGTGGCGTGTGCAGGAGCTGTTCCCGCATTGGCGTTTGCATAGATGAGACTTGTAGCACCGACAATGGTATTGTTGTAGGCTTTTATCATGCCACCGTTCTCACCTGAGAACGTACCTGCTCCTAATGTATCGGTTCCTTGCTGTGAGCTCATCATTGGGTATTTGGCATTTCTAAAGTAGTTAGATTCTACAAAAGCAGACCCACCTGTTGTAATTCCAACGCCGTATTTGGAAATACCATCAAAGTAGTTATTGTAAATATGGACGGAGGCTACTCTAATGCGTGGATGGCGAGAGTCCGAATGATCAAACCAGTTATGATGGAACGTAACAAAGAATTCAGAGGACTCACTGAGCCCGACAAGCGATGCTTTTCCTGAATCCCAGTAGTGATTGTAGGAGATGGTAATGTAGGTTGATCCTTTTTTCAGATCAGTGGAGCCGTCACCTTTTGCCTGATCTGCATCTCCGCCTGCCGCTCCATAGAAAATATCGTTATTGTGCACCCACACATTAACGTTACCTGTATCCATCGAGATCCCATCGTCAGGGAACATCATAAGGCCGAGATTTCTTACCTCGACATTGCCTACATATCTAAGCAATAATCCCCAGCCATAAGCGTAGGCATCATTTCCAATGCCTTCAATCGTCATATTCATCTCTGAATAATTGTTCTTACCTTTCACCTCAAGATAGCCACTGCTGTTCAGCTGTCCGCTCATATCACTTGCCGTCACTTTGCCAATTACTCTAATGGCAAGCGGAGTAGTGTCATAGCCTTTTTGACGCAGCTTTAATATTTCTCCAATCCCAATACCGGTTTGTATTTGTCCAGAGCTGCTTGTCTTTACGTTAAGGGTAACTGTTCGAGCTGTCTCCGAAGTAATATAAAGCACCTGGGCGCCAGGCTTAAGTGTTCCGTTGTTATTGTAAGCACCTGAGCCCGTACCGTATGTGGAATTACTCGAGAATGCGAATCCAGATCGGTCATGGGCGGCTACAGATAATGTACCCGATACTGCACTTGCGGTTGAACCACCAGACAGTCTAGCTTCCACCTTCATCACATATTGTCCAGCCGCAAGACCAACCGCGTCAGCTCTCCAATGATTAGGATACTTACGAATGAGTTCATTATCGAGTTGTTGGTATTGGGAATCAGAAGCATTGGCGGCTTTTACATATACGTTATATCCTACTGCATTGCTTACAGAAGCCCATTCGACATATGCAGCTTCATTCCAGCCACCGCTATTGATGATGGTTAGACTTGCGGCCTGTACAGACGTAACCGCTGCTGCAGCAATAAGTGTTAATGCAAGTGAGAGCACTAAAGCGATGCTGGTGACGCTTTTAATAGTTTTCTTCAATGAAATCCCTCCTGATTTTTAGATTAGGTATGACATTGAATCCATAGGGTAAGCAGCTCAGAAGCGAAGCTTAACATTACCTCCTTATATCATTGTTTTATTTACAAAAAATTTACATATTTAGCATATCAGTAGGTAATCTGATTCCGAAACAATCATTTGCTCATATCGTCAATAACGTCATATGTAAATAAATGCTCTGCAATCAATGAGGACCAGTTCTGAGCTAATGATTATTAATCAGGTGAAATGATACTCATCGTACAATCTATGCAATAAACAGCATCGTAAACGAGAAATATGATATGTTAGAGATGAGCTATGGTTAGCTAAATAATGGATATGGAGATTGATCATGAACTATCATTGCTTAATTGTAGATGACGAGTTGGAGCTAGCAGAAACGACTAGTGAATACTTTAATATGTTTGATGTAAAAACCTACTATGTTACCAGTGCGGAGGAGTGCTTGCAGTTTCTGGAGCATCACAATACAGAGCTTATCCTGTTGGACATTAATCTAGGACAAGATTCAGGCTTTGACTTATGTAAGAAGCTAAGAGCAACGACGCAAATTCCGATTTTATTTATTAGCGCCAGATCGAGTGATGATGATGTGCTGATTGCGTTGAACATCGGAGGAGATGATTATATCCATAAGCCGTATACGCTTAGTATATTGCTCGCAAAAGTAAAAGCCGTTCTAAAGCGATATGGTGGTCAGCAGCAGCTTGAAACGTTAGCATTTGGTGACGTATATATTGATCGAGATAAAAATCGGGTGCGAGTAAAGGGCAAAGAGATATCGCTAAAAACGATGGAATTCAAGCTGCTATGTTATTTGGTAGAAAATAAAAATCGTATCATCTCCAAGGATGAGCTCTTCCGCAAGGTTTGGGGAGACGTCATCACGGGAGATGGAACTTTGAATGTACATATTCGTCACTTGCGTGAAAAAATAGAGGAGAACCCTAATGAACCAATCTACATTAAAACGATTTGGGGCACAGGCTATATGCTCGAGGATCAACCGTTATGAGGATGAGAGGGCTAATTCTAATTAGCGCTGCTATGCTTTTTGTCAGTATTACGATAACCATGCTGCTCTTGCAGAGAACAAACATGAGCAGTCAAGTGGACGTAGTGGCAGTGAATGAAATTGTGAAATTGGTTGAACAGCATTGGTCAGATATTGAAGCGGGAAACTATAGTGAGAGCGATCTCCTTTTCTCAGTTGTAAATGACAAAGGTGAGCTCATCTACCAAAATAATGAGAATGCGGACTCTTCGATTAATGAAGCAATAAAAAACCGTAGTACCGTCATCGATGTCTCCATTATGCAAGAACATGTAGGGAAAGTGCTCATTCACAATAACTACGAAGCGGTTATTAACGATATTAAGCATAGGCTTGTTGTTGCACTTATTATTATTTTTATCGTTATTGCTATGTTTTTAATGGTTTATATCGTCTATATCCATCAAGTTATATTTAAGCCGTTTAAGCAGCTGCAGCATTTTGCTCAGCATATTGCTAGAGGGAATCTCGATATTCCGCTGCACATGATGAAAAACAATCCATTTGGTGCATTTACAGAGAGCTTTGATATGATGCGAGAGGAATTGGCAGCTGCAAAAGCTAGTGAATATGAAGCGAATCGCAGTAAGAAGGAGCTTGTCGCAAGTTTAAGTCATGACATTAAAACTCCTGTAGCATCGATTAAAGCGATTAGCGAGCTAATGCTGCTTCGTGCCGAAGATGAGAAGACGGTGAAACAGTTAAATATGATCTATTCCAAGTCTGAGCAAATTAATCTACTCGTTACGGATATGTTTCATGCTACGTTGGAGGAATTGAATGAGCTGCAAGTTACATTATCTGAAGAGTTAAGCATCGTATTAACGCGTATGATCGATTCGGTTAATTATGATAACCGGATTATCTGTGGTTATATACCAGAGTGCATGCTTCTAACCGATACGAATAGATTGCAGCAGGTTATTGATAATGTAGTTAGCAATGCGTATAAGTACTCGGATGGCAGCGTAGCTATTCAAGCCAAGCTGGTCAATGAATATCTAGAGCTGTCTATTACAGATGAAGGGAAGGGAATGAAAGAGGAGGAAATCCCTCTCATTTTCCGGAAATTTTATCGTGGAAGTAATGCAGACGGTCAAAACGGATCGGGGCTGGGCTTATATATTTCAAAATATCTCATGAACAAAATGCAGGGTGATATTTACTGTTTTAATCATAACGATGGATTTACGGTTGTCCTGCAAATTAAGCTGGTATAGCTAGCGGGTTATCGATAATAGTTGAACAATTAAGAATCAGTTAAGGAATAGATAAAGATTCAATAATATCTTCTTTTGTATGATAGAGCTACCTTGATAAATAAATTAATGTTCGATACAAAAGGAAGGTGCAAGCATGTCTGACAGTTTAATCGTAACGGAAAAGCTTTGTAAAACCTACTCTAGTGGTGGCAATCAGCAGCATGTGTCGAAAAACCTAGACCTAACGCTGCAAAACGGTGATTTCACCGTAATTATGGGCGCTTCAGGCTCTGGGAAATCAACGCTGCTTTATGCGTTAAGCGGTATGGATCAGCTAACGCTTGGAAGCATCATCGTGAACAATCAAAATATAAGCAAGCTGAGTCAAGATCAGCTCGCATTATTTCGCAGAAAACATTGTGGGTTTATTTTCCAGCATATTAATTTGTTGGATCATATGAGTGTCCTTGATAACATTCTAGCTAGTGGTTTGCTGGTAAGCAGAGATAAGAAAGAAGTTGTAAAAAGGGCGAAGGAGCTACTATTAAAGGTAGGCTTGCTAGAAAAGGATTGGGGCAAGTTCCCTTCACAGCTTTCTGGAGGAGAGGCTCAGCGAGTGGGGATTGTGCGTGCACTCATTAATAGACCACAAATCGTATTTGCAGATGAGCCGACTGGCGCGCTTAACTCTTCTTCAAGTGATGCCGTGCTAGATATTTTAAGCAGCTTCAATGAACATGGGCAGAGTATTGTTATGGTTACACATGATTTGAAAACAGCTCTTCGTGGTAATCGAGTGCTCTATTTACGGGATGGCGTTATATGTGGAGACTTATCACTGGACTCCTACTATAATAACAACCTTGAACAACGACAGCACCAGCTCCAAGCTTTTCTCAATGAGATGGGGTGGTAGTATGAAGCTGTGGAATCTTGCTCTATCTAATATGAAGGGCTCTAGAAGCTCGATTATATCTTTATTTTTCATGATTATGATAGCAAGCATTTTGCTGAATGTCAGCCTAACGATAGCTATAAAAATGAATACATTTTTTGATAACAAATTCGAGCAATTGCAGGAGCCTAACATTAACCTTTTACTTGATCGCTCGGATGAACAGCAAGTCTACTATGATTACATTAAGCAAGACCCTCGAGTAGCCGCTTCGGAAAGAGAGACTGTCATTTGGGCCGCAGGAAGGTTTTCCTATGGTGAGAATGATATGAGCATTGGTATAGCTGTGCAGCAAGCTGAACATGATAGACAGCTTTCTCCAATAAAGCTGGTCGAGCAGTCATCAGAGCCAGAGGCTACAAATGGGATTTATGTTCCATATGACTTTAAGCTGAATGCGGGGTATCAGCTAGGGGATTCCTTTACCTTGCATATTGACGATCAGTCATTCCACTACACGATTACTGGTTTTTTTGAAAGTGCAATGATGGGGATGCATAATACCGGAATCTTAAAGTTTTATTTGCCAGAGGAAGAATTTATTAAACTAGAGGAGTATACTGCCGATCATGGCGTTCTATATTCAATTAAGCTTCAGGATAGTGGACAGATCACCGGTTTTCTGAACGACTTTACTGGGGAATTTCCAGATCCTCCTGGGAGAAGTGCGTCAGCTCCGTTATTTACAACGCTAGATAGTGACATTGTAAAGAGTGTGGGATCTATGACCATCAACATCATTACGATGATTCTTATGGCATTTGCTCTAGTTATTATTGCTGTCGCATTAATCGTCATTCAATTTAGAGTAAGCAATCATATTACAGAAGGCATGAATAATATTGGGGTTCTTAAGGCGCTAGGATATACAAGCTATCAAGTCATATTATCGATCTTACTGCAATTCGTCATCATCACTTTAAGTGCAGGTGTGTTAGGAGCAGCTATATCTTATCTCGTTCTACCTGTATTCGGTAGTGTTGTGACGACACTATCTGGCTTGTTATGGAGTAAAAGTTTTTTACCACTCATTAATCTCATTAGCATTGCGCTAATTCTACTATTAATCATGCTTGTGGTAGTTATGTCTTCACTACGTATTTTCAGACTACCTCCTGTCGTCGCGTTAAGAGGGGGAATTATTACTCATAACTTCAAGAAAAATAGATTTCCGCTCGATAAAGCGAAAGGTCCTCTTCAATTGCTATTAGCCTGTAAGACGACCCTTACGAATATGAAGCAAAATATAATGATTTCAGTTATCGTAACAGCTATTACCTTTGCATCCGTATTCTCGGTTGTGCTTTATTACAATATTGGAAAAGACAAAACAGCTTTTATCCATCTTGTTGGTGCAGAAACCTCAAATATTATGCTGCAAATTACAGATGCAGCCGATTATGAGCAAGTCTTGACGAGCTTGGAACAGATGGAGCATATGACTAAAGTTGCCGTACTGGATATGACCAGCATGAAGGTAGATGGCCAATCGTTCTATATGAATATGTCCGATGACTACAGTAAATTGAATAATCAATTGGTCTATGAGGGGAGATATCCGAAGTATGATAACGAAATTGCCGTGTCATGGGTTGTAGCCAGCGCGCTAAATAAAACGATCGGTGATATGGTCGAGGTTGAGGCAGGGGAGCTGAAGTCCAATTATCTGATTACAGGTTTGAGTCAGTCCATTAGTAATCTCGGTCAGATGACGTATATAACGGTGAGTGGGGCCAAGCAGGTGCTGCCACATTATGAGGGGACATTGTTAAACCTGTATATAGAAGGTATTGATAATACGAGCTTTATTCAACAACTAAAAGCTCAGTTTGGACATGACATTACCAATATTATTGATGTTACAGATACGATCCAAAGTCAGAGTAAAATCTATACTTCAGCGGTGTTTACGGTCATGGTTACCGTATTGGTGATCACCTTTCTAGTTGTTGTGTTAATTCTGTACCTTGTTATTAAGAAAATGATCCTGCAGCGTAAAAAAGAGCTAGGCGTTCTAAGGTCATTAGGATATACGACCTTTCAGCTAATGTCGCAAATATCATTGAGCTTTTTGCCGGTCGTTGTACTATCTGTGCTGTTAGGTGGGGGCTTGGGCGCTATATATACTAATCCATTGTTGTCCGTGCTGCTATCCAGTGCAGGGGTTCGAAATGTGCAATTTATTATAAACATACCGCTTATTCTGTTCGTTTGCATCGCTCTTATCCTGTTGTCCTATGTCATATCCTTCCTTGTTTCTTATGGAATAAAAAAGATAACGACACGCCGTTTAATGATAGAGGAGTAAATGAGTATGCAATAAATGAGTAATGTTCAAATCAATAAGTGATGGTTCATGAACTGTTCCAATCAACGATGGGCGATAGCATTAACCCATCGTTGATTTTTATTTGAAGCAAATGGCCCCGTACGTTCTTAGCTCCGCTTGAGATCCTCTGTTGCTAATGGTAAGAAAGCATACTCCCCGTTGCGAACGATTTCACCTTTTGTTACGTTGATTCTTTGTTTGAATAGAGGGCCGTCAACGACAGTCGTATGGAACTCACCGCCTTCGCCGCATGGGTCGATCCCGCGTGCAATAAGCTCATCCACATAATCAAGGGTCAGTATACGCCCAAGATCCTCCTCTTTCATACCTAATGACAAATTAACCGTGACAATGATCGTGATGAATCCAAGCCGAATAAATTCTTCAACAGCATCTCGATGATTCATCTCCCATAGAGGCATGGCGAGCTTTAACCCAGCTATTTTTGTTACTTTATCGTGCCAACAGCCGTGAGCAGGCATGTCCAAGTCTCCCGTTACTAACACTTCGGCACCTTGAAGCTTAGCTGTTTCTAGCATGCGTATAAATTTTTCTTCGTAATCTTGCCAGCTAGAAGCCGTGGTATGTAGTGGTAAGCCTATAGAATCAGCTTGCGCTTGCAATAGCTCGGGAGGCATGCCATGAGATCTGGAGCGTGTTCCCTCTTCCTCCAGCATAGCGATAAGCCCCATGGCTTCCCCAGTCTTCATTGCTTTATATAAGGCAAGGGTACTATCCTTACCTCCGCTAAAGGAAGCTATAAATTTGTATCCGGTAGCACCTGTTTTCCAATTTGGATGAGTGGACATTACTTTCATACCCCTTTATTCAATATGACCTTATATTATCATGCTTCTGAATATGCCGTCCCCGTCCTGGTTGCATTAACGGAAAAAATAAGTGGATAAGTTTAGCGATAATAGCTCTAGAATTATTCCGGTTTTTAACATATAACCTAACGATATCATCAGATTTCAAAAGATTATTCGACAATCTTTGCAACAATATTTAAATTTTATACGTTAGTGATACATGAAACGACAACTATGAGATAAGGGAGTATGACAACTATGAAAAAAAGAGCAATCGCATTTGTATTAGTCATCGCTATGGGACTTGCACTAACAGCCTGCGCTGGTAATGACAACAAGGAAAAGCCTGGATCCACGCCACCAACCGAGCAAGGTTCAAACAATAACTCGAATAATGATGCGGCTGGTGAGCAAAATAAACCAACTGAAGATGCTGGCAACGATCAGACAGAAAGCGAAGAAGAACTAAATGAAGTCAACGGTTCAAGTACTCCTGCAGACATGATGGATGCAATTCTTGCAGCTGTAGAGGAGCCATCACAATTAGATATGAATGCTGAGATGATCAAGGATATGTATCATTTCGACCCTGCTTTGGCAGAGCAATTCGTCGTCAAAATGCCAATGATGAATATAAAAACGAATGAGATTGCTATTTTTAAGCTTAAAGATGCAGCTTCAATGCCTACAATTGAAGAAGGCATAAAGCAACGTGCGACAGATGTTCAGAAACAATTTGAAACCTATCTGCCGGATCAATATGAAAATGCTAAAAACTACAAAATTGTTACACAAGGCAATTATGTGCTTTTCGTAATATCTGAAAATGCTGATGATATTGTTGAACAGTTCAATAGCTTTTTTGCTTCATAATTGAGCCATTCTAATTTTTATTTAGGAAAAGATGGAGGCCAGTATGGTCTTTAGCAGCTTATTATTTTTATTTCTCTATTTACCTATTTTGCTGTTCATTTATTATGTTTCTCCTAAACGCCTGAAAAACGTGGTACTACTAGTAGCTAGCCTCGTCTTTTACGCTTGGGGGGAGCCTGTCTACATTGTGCTCATGATTTTTGCAACGATAGGAGATTATGTTTTCGGCTTACTACTTAGCAGTCCAACGTACGGTGCTATGAAAAGAAAGCTTATAGTCGTTGCATCGGTCACAATGAATATTAGCGTGCTTGGTTTCTTCAAGTACGCTGATTTTTTAATTGTTAATATTAATACAGCATGGGGTACATCTATTCCATTGCTTGAATTGCCGCTGCCCATCGGTATTTCCTTCTATACATTCCAATCGATTTCTTACATTATGGATGTATATCGAAGAGATGTTGAGGCTCAGCGTAATTGGATTGACTTTGCAGCCTATATCTCACTATTTCCGCAGCTTGTTGCAGGCCCAATTGTTCAGTATTCAACGATTGCTGAGCAATTGCGGAATCGAACGGTTGGTCATGCGATGTTTGCTGAAGGCGTAAGGCGCTTCATTATTGGTCTTGCGAAAAAAGTACTGCTTGCTAACAATATCGGTATCATTTGGAACCAAATTTCAGCACAGCCAGTTGAATCACTCTCGATGCTCATGGCATGGCTCGGTATTATAGCTTTTGCCTTTCAAATTTATTTTGATTTTAGCGGCTATTCAGATATGGCTATCGGACTTGGTTTAATGCTTGGCTTTCGATTCAATGAGAATTTCAACTTTCCTTACATTTCACGGAGCATAACCGAGTTTTGGCGTCGCTGGCATATATCGCTAGGGTCATGGTTTCGCCAATATGTCTACATTCCACTTGGAGGTAATAGGCAAGGGCGACTCAAGCAATTACGGAACATAGCAATGGTATGGGTGCTTACAGGAACTTGGCATGGAGCAAGCTGGAACTTTGTGATTTGGGGCGTTTATTTCGGTGTTATTTTGATGCTAGAGAAGTGGTTTATGTTGCGTATGCTGGATCGTTTACCGGCTTGGGTGAGTCATGGCTATGCTATACTTTTCATTCTGCTTGGTTGGGTTATATTCGCTGTTGAATCCATGCCACAGATGGCCGGCTACTTCAGAGCTATGTTCGGTGGGAATAGTATGCCAGCTTGGAATGAACAGTTTCTATACGTGCTATATACAAACGGTATATTGCTGTTAATCCTTATCTTGGCATCGATGCCGCTCAGTAAGAGCCGTCTCATTGCATCACATTCACGTTCGCTCGTATTTCAATCTGTCTCGTTCATTTGGCACATCATCTTGCTGCTTGTATCGATTGCTTATTTGGTCGATGCATCGTTTAATCCGTTTCTATATTTCAGGTTTTAATGTATTCGCCACAATCGTGTATTAAGGAGGAGCCGCTCATCATGTCATCACATTCATCAACGATAAGCAAATGGTATACGTGGAGCTTTATTACTATTTTGAGCGGCTTATTCCTTCTGTTTATACTGCTGCCCAAAAGCTATTATTCGGAGTTGGAAAATCGAAAATTACAAGGTGTTCCGCAATTTACTTGGATGAAGCTGTTCGAGGGTCAATTCACCAAAGATGCCGAGACTTACATTACCGATCATTTTCCTTATCGGGATCAATGGGTGGTTAGTAAATCTATATTAGAGCGGCTTAGGCTGCAGCAAGAGAACAATGGCATATACCGCGGTAAGGATGGCTATCTCTTTGAAAAATTAGAGGCCCCCGATTATGATAAGCTTGAGCAGTATACGAATGCAGTGAATGAGTTTGCAAAGCGTCATCACGATAAGAACATTACTTTTTTGCTAGCTCCTACTTCTATCGGGCTCTATCAAAATAAACTTCCTTGGCTTGCACAGTCCTACTCACAGCAGCTCATCCATCAATTTATTGCTGAGCAGGTAGCTGCTAATATGACATGGATTGATGGCTATACTTTTCTAGAGCCGATGAAAAACAGCAGTAAACCGATTTTTTATAAAACCGATCATCATTGGACTAGCTATGGTGCTTATTTAGCTTATGAAGCCTATGCTAAGCAGCAGGGATGGCATGCAGCTACAGAGGAGGATTTCACAATAACAACCGTATCTGATAGCTTTCTTGGAAGCTATCATACAAGAAGCTTATTTAGCGGGATAAAGCCAGACTCCATTGAAATCTATACGCCGGTTAAACCTGTCAGCTCAGAGCTATATATTGCGGATACGAACACGACGAGTCATTCGCTATATGATCCTACTTATTTAACTAAAAAGGATCAATATTCATATTTTCAAGGCGGTGTCCATGCGTTGATGCAAATTGTTACGGAGCTAAACGCTAAACAGGTTGATTTAGATAAGCTCTTAATAATTAAAGATTCTTACGCTCACAGCGTGCTTCCATTCCTCGTTTCTCATGTCAAGGAGCTGCATGTTATCGATATTCGTTATTACAATGGCAGCATCGACAGTTATATGGAGGAGCATCAGATTAACGATGCACTATTATTATTCAATAGTTCGACATTCAAAACTGAACAAAATATATTAAAGCTCAAATACTAATTGTCGTTTATTCCCTGATTGCTGCTTATCGTGAGCTCCAAATGGAAAATAATTCTTAAAATACAGTTGACAGTGTATTCGATCTATGATAAATTTATCTTAAATTTAAGATTAATTACTTCATCAGAGCAAGAAGAGCTAGATGATTTTTTTTCAAACACATATCTCAATTTAGAGATAATAACGAATTGGAGGAATTTATAATGGCTAAATGGGTAGTAGATCAATCGCATTCATCTGTAGGTTTTGAAGTGAAGCATATGATGGTTTCTAAGGTGAGAGGAAAGTTCAATGCATATTCTGCAGATATTGAGGCAGCAGATCTTGCTGATCTAACGACAGCAACGATTGCCTTTTCATTCGATGTAGCAAGCATCGATACAAGCAGTGAGGATCGCGATAATCATTTGAAATCCGCTGATTTTTTTGATGTAGAGAACAATCCTACGATTGACTTCAAGTCAACAAGCATTACGAAAGACGGCGACGACTATGAAGTAACTGGCGATTTGACAATTAAAGGCGTAACGAAATCCATTACGTTTGAAGTGGAATACGGTGGCAAAGGTAAAAATCCTTGGGGCGTTGAAGTATACGGCTTTGAAGCAGAGGCTAAGCTGAACCGTGAAGAGTTTGGTTTGACTTGGAACGCAGCGCTTGAAACTGGCGGTGTGCTCGTAGGTAAGGATATTAAAATTAAAGTTGAATTGGAAATCAATCCAGCGGCATAATAATACAAAGGTTATCGGCATGCTGCCTGCTCTATAGTTGGAGCGGGCAGCATGCTGTAATCGTATATAATAAAGTGACATTATTTTTGGGTGATTATCTTAATATTAAGATAATTTATGGAGGTTATGAGCATGCTTCAAATTGCTGGACATCATCACATTTCGATGATTACAAAAAATGCACAGCAAAATCATCGTTTCTATAATGAAATATTAGGCATGCGGCGAGTGAAAAAGACAGTCAACCAAGACGATCCTAGCATGTATCACTTATTTTATGGTGATATGACGGGAAGTCCAGGGACAGAGCTAACGTTTTTTGAGCTTCCATCAGTCGGCAGAACACATCGTGGCACGAACGCCATTACGCGTATCGGATTATTCGTTCCTTCGGTGGAAAGTCTTCATTATTGGAGAGAGCGATTTTCCAAGTATGGTGTGTCCCATGGTGAGCTGACAACCTATATCGGTCGTGCTGCACTGCATGTTGAGGATGTGGATGGACTTAGACTGGTGCTGCTGCATGTGAGTGGCGATGAAGTGCCGGATTACTGGACGGCATGGGAGGGTTCAACGGTTCCTAAGGAGCACCAAATATTAGGGATGGGTGCTGTGGAGATGACGGTCGAATCAGCGGCTAGCTTAGCTCATACGTTAGAGCATATCTTCGGTTACGCTTTGGCAGGAGAAACAGAGCAAGGACTACTTTACCAGTCCGTAGAAGGAAAAGCATACGGTGAAATTGTTATCGTCGAGCAGCAAGGGCCGAAGGAGAGAGCTGGGAGAGGCAGCGTTCATCATTTGGCGATACGAGTGAAGAATGGCGAGCAGCTGCGTCAATGGTATGATCGCATTAATGAGAATGGCTTTCACGTCATGAAAATTACCGATCGATATTATTTTGAAAGCTTGTACTTCCGAGAGCATAATGGAATTGTATTCGAGCTAGCAACGGATGGTCCGGGCTTAACGGTAGATACATCGATAGAGGAGCTAGGTCAAAGGCTTGATCTACCGCCATTTTTGGAAGGTAGACGTGCGGAGATTGAAGCGATGCTTACGCCAATTGAATAATTCATCGTAAGTCCATTGTAAAGTATCGTAAAGACCATAATAAAAGTTCATAGAAAGCGGCTAGTCGGTTATGTCCGATTAGCCGCTTTTTATATCGTACAAGTCGATTCGTTCCACATGCTGAATCGGTATGATTGGCGTGATTCGTATTCATAAGTTGGTTATAATGAAAGGAGAACAGGAGGGGGATCGTATGAAGAAAAATCAATTAGGTCGCTCAGAGCTTATGGTGAGCGAGATTGGATTAGGCTGCATGTCATTAGGCACAGAGGAAGCGCCTGCTACGCGTATCATTCATGAAGCAATTGAGCTTGGCGTCAACTTTATTGATACGGCTGACTTATATGATGCGGGTCGTAATGAAGAGCTTGTTGGAAAAGCTATTGCAGGCAAGCGTGATCAAGTGATTCTAGCTACGAAGGTTGGGAATCGACGCATTCCAGGGCAAGACGGATGGGTGTGGGATGCCTCTAAGGAATACATATTACGTGCAGTGAAGCAAAGCTTGCAGCGTCTCGGCACAGACTATATTGATCTCTACCAGCTGCATGGCGGAATGATCGAGGATAACATAGAGGAAGCGATTGAAGCGTTCGAGCAGCTCAAGCAAGAAGGTGTGATTCGAGCATATGGAATTTCCTCCATTCGTCCGAATGTAATACGAGAATATGTAGCTCGTTCCTCTATCGCGAGTGTCATGAACCAGTACAGCATCGTGGATCGTAGAGCAGAGGAGGAGGTACTTCCACTGCTACAAAAATCCGAAATTAGTGTCATTGCACGCGGGCCGTTAGCAAGTGGTGCTTTAGCAACTGGTCGTGAGCCAGTAAAAGGTGTGTTAGGCTATGAGCTGGAGGAGCTTCGTGAGCTGCGCAGCCAGCTGCAAAACATTGATCCGAATTTAACGCAGCTTGCGATTCGATACTCACTTAGTCATCCAGCAGTTGCCGTTGCGATTCCTGGGGCTAGAACGCTGGAGCAGCTAAAGCAGAATATAGCAGCTACCGATATGCCAGCATTGACTAGCGAGCAGATTGACCGCATTCGCGCCATTAGCAAAGCGAATGTATACACAGCTCATCGCTAAGGTAGTTAAACGATAAGCTATCAAGCTGAAGCGCATCATCTCTAAACTAGAGTGATGCTAATAGGCGAAAAAAATTAATAAAACAGCTTATGAACAGCAACATATGGTGACGTCCTATCGTTAGGTAAGCAATACAATCTAACGATAGGAAGTGTGAGTGATATGAGCATGAAAAGCTGGATAGCAATCCTATCAATGCTCGTCATACTAATGGCTTGCTCTGCATGCGCTGGTAAAGGCAATGACACGGCTGGAAACGTGGCACAAAACCAATCTAATAAGCATGAGGAGCAAGTGGATGGAGCAGGCAATGAACAGATCAATGGTGAGGGCAATGACCAAATCGCAGTTGAGGGCATAGACCAGAACATTGGTGGGAGTGTTGACTCAACCGACGATCATACTGATAGCGAGCATGATGGGCTGACGAATGATCAGCCAAATCCATCACCTGCCACTCAGGGCGAATTGGTGCCGCTTGAACATCAATATGCCATCGTTTATGAGGACCATGTCATTCCACTTAAAGCATTGGACGATGAAGTTGATCTCGAGTCGATATTTGGTGCGCCGATGTCAACAAATGTACAGGAAGTAAAGGGCGACACACTAACAGGATCATTGCAGAAGACGACTATATATGAAGGTCTACAGCTCGAGCTGTTCTCGCCTAAGCAAAACCGTGAGCAGTTTTGGATAATGTCCATCTCATTAACAGCAAGTGGTTATCCCACCACTAAAGGCATTGAGGTCGGCAGCTCGTTAGATGAGGCGCTTATCGCATATCCAGAGCTTGTTCTAAGTAATGATGGCAGAAGTAAGGAGAATAATGGAGCGTATATTGTTCAGGACCCGATGGAATACAACTTTATGGAGCTGGAAGTGAAGGATGGCATAATTGAAAAGATAGAGATATACCATCTCATTCCTTAAAGGCATGAGGGACTAAATTAGCTCGCATAAAAAGTCGACTGCATTGCTGCAGTCGACTTTTTTGTGCTCGATATCTCGGAGCCATATTGAAGAGGCAATCTTAGTATTTATACGATTGACCACCATCGATAGGAATAACTGTCGCATTAATAAAGGAAGCTTGATCCGATAATAGAAAGGCAACGAGATTAGCTACTTCCACGGGTTTACCAAAGCGCTTCATCGGATTGCTTGAAACAAACTGCTTACCTGCTTCTTCCCAGTTCACGGGATCTATTTGCTTTAAAGAATTTTCCACCATTGGCGTCATAATTGCCCCTGGCGCAATGGCATTAATCGTTATACCAAACTCCCCATACTCAATGCCTGAGTTGCGAGTTAAGCCTACTACGCCGTGCTTACTTGCTGCATAGCCAGATTGATTGCCCACTCCACGGATGCCTCCTACAGAAGCCGTATTTACAATCGCACCGGAGCCTTGCTTTTTCATCACTTCAAGCACGTATTTTAGCCCGTAAAAAACACCATTTAGATTAATATTGACAACTTTACGGAACTCTTCAATGCCATAATCCTCGGTTAGATTTTGCTTGCCTTCAATGCCTGCATTGTTGAAAAAGCCATCAATACGACCGAATTTC
Organism: Paenibacillus sp. FSL W7-1287; assembly: GCF_038004245.1. Lineage (NCBI taxonomy): Bacteria > Bacillati > Bacillota > Bacilli > Caryophanales > Paenibacillaceae > Paenibacillus > Paenibacillus sp. FSL W7-1287. Next base: position 1,067,195 of record NZ_JBBORD010000001.1, read on the forward strand.
TGAACCGTCTGATTAACAAAGTCTTGAACCGCTTGTTCATTAGAAACATCTGCGGTAATTAACAGTACTTCAGCCTGCGGCGCAGCCTGCTCGATTAATTTCTTGGAAGCCTCTAAACCCTCCTGGCTGAGGTCGACTAAGGTAAGCTTCGCTCCCTCCTTAGCTAACTGCACGGCAGAGGCTTGACCAAGTCCAGATCCTCCGCCAGTAATTAATACAACCTTACCCTCAAAACGATGACTCATCGTATGTATCGCTCCTTAGTTTTTATTTAGCTTTTAATTATAATTGAACTCGACTGCTGCTTTGCAGCCGAGCTTTATCATGCTATTCGTGATCTCGATGGCTAATAAATTCATTCGGCACGTCTTCGCCTTGCGGATTGTTATTCTTGATTTGGCTTAAACGTCCATTGCGGAATTCCCCGCCATGTACCTTGTTTTTTCGCTGGCCATTATTGTCTGTGCGTTCATGATCATTATGAATATAGTTTCTATCACTCATGTTACGTTGCGCTCCTTTCCTTAGACCTATGACTTAGCATGGTTAACTAATCTCAAAAATATGTACGCATATAAAGCAAATCCAAAGGATGGCATTGCATCGTAACAAGCTAGTCATTGATTTTAAGGCCTGTTTTTACTATAATTGAAATCGTACACTCAGAATGATAATCGTTTTCAATTTTCATACTGAAATAATAAATACATGATGAGGATGACGTATGAGACTTTGGATGTTAATGATTGCCATTGCGGTCTTGTCATGTATATCGCTATTTATCGGTGCAATCGATATTAGATTGAGTGATCTGTTTAATGGGAACACAGATAAAATTGAAATCTTTCTCATTAGTCGGGTTCCACGCTTAATGGCGATTATATTGGCGGGCGCAGGCATGAGTATTGCGGGATTGATCATGCAATCTTTAAGCCGTAACAAATTCGTTTCACCAACGACAGCTGGTACATTAGATGCAGCAAAGCTCGGGATATTAATTTCGATGCTGTTTATCACGAATGTAACGTATACGCAGCAAATTATATTTAGCTTTCTCTTTGCTTTAGTCGGAACGTTAGTCTTTATGCAAATTCTTGATCGCATTAAATTCAAGGATGTCATCTTTGTTCCGCTAATCGGAATTATGTATGGTAATATTCTTTCGTCAGTTACGACATTTTTCGCCTATGAAAATGATTTGATTCAAAATATCTCATCCTGGCTAATGGGCAGCTTTACGCTAGTGATATCAGGACGCTACGAGCTGCTGTACATCAGCATTCCAGCGGTTATACTTGCCTACCTGTATGCTAATAAGTTTACGGTTGCAGGCATGGGCGAGGACTTCGCGAAAAATCTAGGACTGAGCTATAAGCTTGTATTGAATCTAGGGCTCGTACTTGTTGCCATTATTTCAACAACTGTCGTCCTTACTGTCGGGGTAATCCCATTTTTAGGTTTAATTGTACCCAATATCGTGTCATTATATTTGGGAGATAACTTGCGCAAGACGATTCCACATACTGCTGCTTTAGGTGTCGCATTTTTATTGCTTTGTGATATTTTAGGGCGTGTCATTGTTCATCCTTACGAAATTCCAGTTAATGTGACCGTTGCAGTTATCGGTAGTGCGATCTTCTTATTTATGCTATTTAGGGGGAGAGCCTATGCGAAAAAATAGTACAAAGCTTATTGCTCTTGGCGTGCTAGCAATCATTTGCATCTTATTTTATGGTTTTTATGATATAAAGGGCGGCTTTGATTACGCATTTCCACGTCGTATGGTACGCGTAGCTGCTATGGTACTTACAGGTATCGCCATCGCTTATTCAACGGTCGTATTCCAGACGATTACTCACAATCGAATTCTGACTCCATCGGTTATGGGACTGGATTCCATGTATACCGTCGTCCAAACGTTAATTTACTTTTTTGCTGGCTCGATGTCGGTATGGGTATTGAACAAGTATCTTAACTTTGGGGCAGCGATCATTGCGATGGTGTTATTTGCACTCATACTGTACCGATTTCTATTCCGAGCAGATAAGCACCCGATCTATTTGCTACTGCTCATTGGGATGATTCTCGGTACACTATTAGGCAGTCTCGTCACATTTCTGCAGGTCATTATTGATCCAGTTGAATATCTCAGCCTACAAAACCGACTATTCGCGAATTTTGTTAATGTGAAGAAGGATCTGTTATATATCGCCCTCGCTATATTAGTCGTCGCGTTTATTTACGGCTATCGTATGATGGGCAAGCTTGATGTCATGTCACTTGGTCGTGAGAATGCGATGAACCTTGGTATCAATTATGATCGAATGGTTATGAATGTGCTTATTCTGTCATCGGTTTTAATTGCAACTTCCACAGCACTAGTTGGACCAATTACGTTTCTAGGGCTGATCGTAGCTAATTTAGCCTATCAATATTTAACGACCTATAAGCACTCGGTTCTTATTCTTGGGGCAAGTCTAATTAGCATTATCGCGATCGTTGGCGGTCAGTTTTTGGTCGAGCATATCTTCGAGCTACGAACGACATTAAGTGTCATCATTAACTTTATTGGCGGCATTTACTTTATTTATCTATTACTGAAGGAAAGTAGGGCAGCAGGATGATTCAAATCAAAGAGTTAACGAAACGATTCGGCAAGAAGCCTGTTGTAGAGGACGTGTCGATTACGATTGAGCCTAAAACGATTACATCGTTCATCGGGCCGAACGGCGCCGGCAAATCCACTCTGCTATCTATGGTAAGTCGGCTGCTAGAAGCAGATTCTGGTGAAGTACTATTGGACCAGAACAGCGTTAGGAAGTGGAAATCTAGTGAATTTGCAAAGCGTGTATCGATCCTAAAGCAAACGAACCATATTAGTGTTCGCTTGACGGTACGCGAGCTGGTTTCCTTTGGACGCTATCCATATTCCAAAGGGCATCTGAATTCCGAAGATGAGAAATTCGTGGATACTGCGATTGAATATATGAACCTTGGCGATATGCAGCATAAATTTATTGATGAGCTGTCAGGCGGACAGAAGCAGCGTGCGTTCATTGCGATGGTTATTGCTCAGGATACTGAGTATATTCTGCTTGATGAGCCACTCAATAATTTAGATATGAAGCATTCGGTTCAAATTATGAAGATTTTGCGCAGACTCGTTGATGAGCTTGGCAAAACGGTTATTATCGTTTTACACGATATTAACTTTGCATCGGTATACTCTGATCGTATTGTAGCGCTGAAGGATGGCAAGCTCGTAAAAGACGGACCAACACACGAAATTATTAACTCCGATGCTTTGCGTGACATTTACGACATGGATATTCCGATTCAGGAGCAGAACGGTTGCCGGATTTGTATATATTTTAATTCTCATACGTAATGATTCATGTAATGATATAGCCCCTTGTAGATTAGAGCGATCTAACCTGCAAGGGGCTTTTGTAATAGTAAGCTTGTTACTAGTTAGTTTTAGTTAGCTATAGATGAATGATTGTTAACATTTCAGAAAAGAATATGACGATACAAATAAATTTTACAAAATATACTTGACGATGCTGACAAATGCATCTATAATGAGAATCGTTGTCAGTGATAATGATTATCATTTTTGTAGGGGTACATAGAACATATATAAGGAGAGAGATATAAAATGAAAATGTGGAAATTAGCAAGTGCCATCTTGGCAATTTCAGTTTTACTTGTTGGATGTGGAACTGAAAAGGGGAATGAAGCAAACAAAACGACAGGTGGTAATACGACTGAAGAGCAACCAGTTACTTCAGAACAACCAGCTGCAGATGAGCAAGGCAATTCAGCTTATCCTCTAACGGTTTCTTCTACAGTAGCATCTACTGAAGACGAAGCAAAAGGCACGATTAATTATGAGGATGTAACGTTTGAAACAATGCCAGAAAAACTTGTAGTATTTGACTATGGTTTCTTAGATACATTAAATGAACTAGGTGTTGAAGGTGTTGTTGGACTTCCTAAGGATTCTACTTTGCCAGCACATCTACAAGAGTTTGCAAGTGATGAGTATACAAGCGTAGGTACATTAAAAGCACCATTGCTTGAAGATATCGCTGAGCTTGCTCCAGATGTAATTTTTATCTCTGGTCGTCAATCTACGTATTATGAAGAGCTGAAAGAAATCGCTCCAGTTATTTTTGTAGGTGCAACGCAGGATGATTATTGGAATACATTCCTGGCATCTGTAGATGTAGCAGCTACAATGTTCGATAAAAAAGCTGAAGCTGATGATTACCTAGCTAAATTTGATAGCGCGCTTGAAGAAATTAATGCACTAGCTGGCAACTTTGAAACATCTCTTGTAACGATGTATAACGAAGGTAAATTGTCTGGCTTCGCACAGAATTCTCGCTTTGGATATATTTATGACATCTATGGCTTTAAGCCAGTGACGGAAGACATTCAGTCTTCATCTCATGGCTCTGACTTTGGCTTTGAAGCAATTCTAGAGTTCAACCCTGAAGTATTGTTCGTTATCGACCGTACAGCTGCAACGGGTGGAGAATCCAACATCCAAGCTGATATGGAAAACAACATTATTAAGAAAACAACAGCTTATGAAAATGGCCGTATTGTATACCTAGATGGACCGCTTTGGTACCTAAGCGGCGGTGGCTTGCAGTCTGAGCTAGCTAAAATCGAAGAAGTGCTTGCTGAATTGAAGTAATATGTAATAAAGCCGTGAGGCATCTGGTAGCTCCAGATGCCTCGCGGCTTTTTATTATGCAGGAGAGCTTGATAAAAAATAAAGCGCAAAGCGGACATAGCACGCTTTGCGCTTTATTCATGATACAGGGAATAGCTTGTCTTGTTGCCGAGCTATTCTACGACGTAGTACGCGCCGTGCTCCATGCTGATTACATAATCTGGCTGAGCAGGCTTGCCGCCTTCTTTCAACTTTGCACGGTGTCCAGCGATATGCTCGGGGCTTTTTTCCCAAGCCTTCCACGCTTCCTCAGACTCCCAACGAACAAGCATAATGACCTCTTCGTCACCGCGACGAGTTTTCTTCACTAGAAGCTCTCGACCAATGAAGCCTTCACGCTGCTCGATCAGTGAAGGTCCATCCTCAGGCTTTCTTTTGAATCGCTCTAGTATTTTATCTGCATTCCCTTCAGTTACAATCCATTTGCGAAGCTGTATAAACATATTGCTCCTCCTTAAGTATAGGAATAGTGTATTTCCGTTAAATAATAATGAGAATCAATCCCAATAACAATAGTATACCTTAAACGAGCGATATGCGTAAATGCTTGGCGAAAGATATGAAGAACGAATTATAAAGATAGCGCTTGATTCTACCGTTACGTCAGCATTTATAATGAAGCGAGAGGGAGGGAAAACAATGCTTACGATAGGACAATTTTCCAAAAAGACCGGAGTTACAATTAGAACATTGCGCTATTACGACGAGAAAGGGCTGCTTAAGCCTACTTATGTATCGCCATCTGGGCGAAGATATTATGAGGATGACAATATGGTCACCTTACAGAAAATATTGACCTTTAAATTTTTAGGGTACCCGCTGGAGGATATACAGAGCATGCTGGCTACGAGTGATCTTAATCTTCATAAATCGCTCGTAAGGCAGAAGCAGGAGATGCTTATTAAAAAGGCACAAATCGAAAAGACGATTGCTACTCTTGAGCATGCGATTACACTGTCAGAGAACCAGGAAGAGATTCATACGGACGTCTTCTTATCGATCATACATGATTTAATTCATAGCGATGAGCAGCATACCTACTTCAAGACGCTTCTGCCTGAAGATTTGGTAGATGAGCTAGAGCAATTGTATAAGGAAAACATTACAGATTACACGAGACATCATTTGGAAACGACGTTGAAGCTGAAGGAAGCATACCGCAAGCAGCTGCCGGATGAAGAGGTTCTCCTTATTGTTGAAGAGATGGTTTCCATTATACCCGAGCATCTACTTACTCGTATTATTGAAGCGTCAAAGCAGATAGATGAAGGAACAGAAATTGACGAATCGCTTTTTCATATGCCATTTACAAAGGAAGAAGAGCAGTGGCTTGAACGAATTATGAAGAAGTCCATACTAGGAGGGAATAACGATGAGTAAGGCTGCATTTCAACCGAGTAAGCTGCTGAGGCTTATGAAGGAGGCCAATCCTCCAACATGGATGATCATCATCGCCGTGCTGCTAGGCATTATAGAAACAGGGCTTGGACTAGCGGTGCCTTTACTGACGATGAACGTCGTCAATTCATTTGCAGAGCAGGGCATGTCGTGGCTGTCGCTGATTTTCGTGGGACTTGCGCTGATCGTACAGACGGCGATATCAGGTGTTGCCTTTTACATGATGTCGGCGATTGGTGGTAAGATCGTAGCAGCGATCAGACAGCGAGTATGGTCACATGTGCTGCGTTTGCGTATTACTTATTTTGATCAGCATGAGTCAGGCGAAACGATGAGCCGCATTACACAAGACACCAATGTAATTAAGGAACTGATTACCCAGCACTTTATTTCATTTTTTACAGGTATGCTTTCCGTTGTTGGCTCTGTAGCGATTCTGCTATGGATTGATTGGAGAATGACACTTCTTATGCTGGTCGCCGTACCATTATCGATTATTGTACTGCTGCCGCTTGGGCAGAAGATGAATAAAATTTCTCTTGCGAATCAGGATGAGATGGCAAACTTCACAGCTAATCTAGGACGTGTCCTTACCAATATTCGTCTTGTAAAGTCCTATCAAGCAGAGGAGACAGAAAATAAGAAGGGACAGCAGCAAATTCATAATTTGTATCGCTTCGGGCTAAAGGAAGCAAAAATATTATCGATTCTGTCTCCGGTTATGACACTCGTTATTATGCTAGTCCTTATTATGATCTTTGGTTATGGCGGAGCACAGGTAGCGTCTGGTGCTGTAACAGCGGGTGCACTTGTCGCTATTATGTTCTATCTCGTTCAGATCGTCGTTCCATTCACGCAGATGGCGACCTTTTTCACCTCCTTCCAGAAGGCTTTAGGAGCGACAGAGCGTCTGCACGAGATACTGGAGCAGCCAGTTGAGTCGTCTGGAAGTGAAGGCCTGAAGTCGAAGCAAGGAGATATCGTATTCAATCAGGTTAACTTTCGATACGATGAGAAGGAAATCTTCGATCAGCTGTCTCTTCATATCCCTTACGGCAAAACGACGGCGCTTGTTGGTACGAGCGGCGGCGGGAAGACGACGATCTTTTCCTTGCTTGAGCGCTTTTATGAACGGGCAGGAGGCAGTATTATGTTCGGAGAACAGCCGATTGATCAGATTAAGCTTACAGAGTGGCGCGGGCTGTTTGGCTATGTATCACAGGAAAGCCCACTAACGAACGGAACTATACGTGAAAATGTCGCTTACGGTGATGCGAGCGCGAGTGAGACAGAGATCATTGCAGCACTGAAAAATGCAAACGCTTGGGAATTTGTAAGCAAGCTAGAGGAGCAGCTCGACACTCAGGTTGGGGAAGCTGGTATTAAGCTATCTGGAGGGCAGCGTCAAAGAATTGCCATTGCGAGAGCTTTACTACGAGATCCAAAAATATTACTGCTGGATGAGGCCACATCTAGCTTAGATAATGAGTCGGAAGCCTATGTGCAGGAAGCATTACAGCAAGCGATGAAGGGAAGAACGACAATCATTATCGCGCATCGACTATCTACGGTTACACATGCCGATCAATTAATTGTACTTGAAAACGGTGAGATTACAGGAAGAGGAACGCATCAAGAGCTGCTGGAGCGTCATGCTTATTATCAGAAGCTTGTTAAGCGTTCGGCAGAGGCCATATAGTACGTACGTATATGAAGTCTTGAGCGCAGCAGATAATCTGCTGCGCCTTTACGGTTGACGAGAGAAAACAAAGATGCTACAATTATCTTAAATTAAAGATTATTTATTGGTCGCTAGTTGAACATAATAAGCAAGGGTAACATTTTTTTTGGATATATATCTTAAAATTAAGACATATAATATTGGAGGAAAAACAAATGATTAGTCCATTAAAAGGTATTCACCATGTTACTGCCATTACAAGCAGTGCCGAGAAAAATTATCAATTTTTTACGTATGTGCTTGGCATGCGTCTCGTAAAGAAAACGGTCAATCAGGATGATATTCAGACCTATCATTTATTCTTTACCGATGATACCGGCTCAGCTGGTACAGATATGACGTTTTTTGATTTTCCAGGCATTCCAAAGGGAACACATGGTACGAACGAAATTTATAAAACAGCATTTCGCGTGCCTACCGATGCGGCACTTGAGTACTGGGTTAAACGCTTCGACAAATATGAGGTCAAGCATACAGGCATCGAGGAGCTTTTTGGCAAAAAAGTATTGTCCTTTGTTGATTTTGATGATCAGCAATATATGCTTGTATCCGATGAGCATAACGAAGGCGTTGCCTCTGGTACGCCGTGGCAGAACGGTCCCGTACCGCTTGAATTTGCAATTACAGGCCTTGGGCCGATTCATATACGCGTTATGAAAATTGAATACATGCAGGAGCTGCTAGAAAAGGTATTGCTGATGCGTCAGGTAGCGAAGGAAGGCTCGTTATATCTATATGAGACTGGCGAAGGGGGCAATGGTGCCCAGGTCATTGTCGAACACAATATTGTTCTACCACCTGGACGACAAGGCTTCGGGACTGTGCATCATGCTGCGTTCCGTGTAGAGGACAACAGCGTACTACATGATTGGATTAAACGAATGAGCGATTTCGGATTCCCGAACTCAGGTCACGTCGATCGCTTCTTCTTTGAATCATTATATGTGCGTGTTGCACCGGGGATTTTATTCGAATGGGCAACAGACGGACCAGGCTTCTTAGGTGATGAGCCTTATGAGACACTCGGTGAAAAGCTATCCTTGCCGCCGTTTTTAGAGCCGCAGCGCGAGCAGATCGAACGATTAGTTCGACCGATAGACACCGTTCGCAGTACGTTGAAGCTGGAAAAGGAATATTTATAATGGGGGAAGCTTCATGTGAATAGAAGCTTTCAAACCGTATTGGAGATGATGAAATATATGAAGAAGCATACTGCTGGCATACACCATATTACTGCCATTGTCGGGCATCCACAGGAGAATATCGATTTTTACGCAGGTGTGCTTGGCTTGCGTTTAGTGAAGCAAACCGTTAACTTCGATGATCCAGGCACCTATCATTTATACTTTGGGGATGAAGCTGGAAGTCCAGGGACGATCATCACGTTTTTCCCATGGGCTAACGCACATCCTGGGGTCATTGGCGATGGTCAGGTTGGAGTTACGACGTATGCCATTCCTGTCGGCGCACTTGAATATTGGAAGCAACGTCTAACGTCTTTTAACATTCCTTATGTCGTGGCAGAGCGATTTGGCGAAACCTTGCTGCAGTTTGACGATGTTCATGGACTGCATCTCGAGCTGGTCGAGCGTGAAGAAGGTCCGTTAAATCACTGGACATTCGGAGGAGTTACGAAGGATGTAGCTATTAAAGGCTTCGGTGGTGCAGTGCTCTATTCCAGTCGTCCGCAGCATACAGCGACTGTACTGTCCGATGTGCTTGGACTTCAAGCAATTGGAACGGATGGGGTATATGCTAGATATGCTTCTACTGCACAGATCGGCAACATCATCGATATAAAAATGACCGAGGGTCAGCTTGGTAAGATGGGGCCAGGCACCGTCCACCATATCGCTTGGAGAGCGGAGGACGATCAAGATCAACGCTCATGGCAGGAGTTCGTATCGAGCTTTGGCTTGCATGTGACAGATGTGCGAGATCGCAGCTATTTCAATGCAATTTATTTCCGCGAGCCGGGCAGCATTCTGTTTGAGATTGCGACCGATCCGCCAGGATTTGCTTATGATGAATCGCCAGAGACGATGGGCAGCAAGCTAATGCTGCCGGTACAGTACGAGCAGCACCGTGACCGCTTAAAGCAAATGCTTCTTCCAATTGAGGTGCGAGAGCTAACGAGTGATTGATACGTATCTGCACAGGAGCATAAGCTATTGATTCAGAATGCATCAGTCAGAACGTGTGATATACTGATGAAAAGTTAAACAGGAAATATCGAATGAAAACAGGAGCTAGCATGGTATAGCTCCTGTTTTGTGATATATAGCGGTAAACTCTACGAAGCGTTGATTGAGCGCGAGCATCGGTTCGCGTTATGATGGAGAAGCTGGAGGTGAATGAACGGTGGATTGCGTAAAAGTCGGTGCACTAATTCTTCAATTACGAAAAGAAAAAGGAATGACGCAGAAGCAGCTAGCCGATCAGATGAATATTAGCGATAAAACAATATCAAAATGGGAACGCGGCCTAGGCTGCCCTGATGTGTCCTTGCTAAGTGAGCTGGCTGCGATATTGGGCGTTCATGTCGATAAGCTATTAGAAGGGGATCTAAAACCTAATGAACAGGATCGTGGAAATATGAAATCAATTAACTTTTATGTATGCACAGATTGTGGGAATGTCATGACGAGTACTGGCCATCCAACACTATCCTGCTGCGGTAGAATTGTAGAACCACTCAAGGCTCAACCTGCAGAGGCTGAGCATCAAGTACAAGCAGAAGCGGTAGACAATGACTATTATATGACGCTGGAGCATGAGATGAGCAAGGAGCACTATATCTCCTTCGCAGCGTTCGTTACGTATGACCGTATGAACCTCATTAAGCTGTATCCGGAGCAGAATGCAGAGTTCCGCATGCCGATTCAGACTCGCGGTACGCTTTACTTCTATTGTACAAAGCATGGCTTGTACAAGCAGGATTTTATAAAATCGAAGAAGGTTTAATGACACACGATAAGACATGATTATGCTCGTATGCAAGCTACAAAGAAGGATATACTAAACCTGCATGTTTACATCATGATGCTACCGGAGGAATGAACGATGGCAGTATGTCCTTTATGTAATGCACTACGGCAAATAAATGATGAATGTCCGGTATGCCGTGCTCAGATGACCGATGCAGGCAAAGTTAGCGATTTTCTTGACCCTTACGGTCATTATAATGATGACGAGACCGTGAAGATGGGGGATGGCTATCCTCATACGGCTAATGAACCGGTATGTCCTCATTTGCTAGTATGTGAGAGCTGTGGTAAAGATCAAGTAGCGTTTATTGCATACGAAAATTAACGACAAAACATAGGACAGTCATTCTAAAAAAGGGTACGCCAATTCAACTGCTGCTGAATTGGCGTACCCTTTAATTATGGAGATTGGTCATCTGGATCATGCTGCTCATTGGATACATCTGATTCAATAGAAGAATCGGGAGTAAAAGCAATTAAATTCACGGTTCTGCCTAGCTGTTGTTCAATTTTTTGTTCAAGCTGTTGAAGATCTTCAAGCAGCTCTGGTTGATCGTTCAGATCTGCAAATGAATATTGCTCTCTCATTAGGTTTTCCTCACAGTCGATGATTGAGTTTAGCTGTCATTATTGTTTACAGCAAGCGCTCGAATATTCGTCAAAAACATAGCAATTTATATCAAAACGATCTTGTTCGGATACGTTATGATAAGGATGAGGTGAGCGAATGAAATATAGTAACGTTACGCAGCGAACCATTCAATATATTGAGGAGCATCTGACCAGCAGCTTATACTTAGACGACTTTTCAGAGCTAGTAGGATATTCAAAGTTTCATCTGACACGGATATTTAAGCAAGAAACAGGCCTAGCCATTAGTGAATATATTCGAGTACGAAGGCTAGCCCTTGCAGCGATGCTGCTTATGCACACGGATGAGCCGATACTCCATATTGCTATTGAGCTGCAATTCCAGTCACAAGAAGCATTTACTCGATCATTTCGTGAGCTGTATGCGATGCCACCAGGTAAATATCGAAAAATAATGAGCACGTTAATTGGAACGGAGGACAATGGTATGAGCAATGATGACAAGCAAGCAAAAGGTTGGTTTTTAAGTGGTTCACATCCAGGGAGTTATGCTTTTGGCGTAGATGAAAAGATTTTTCATTCAGGAAAAAAATCAGGCGTTCTATATTCGATAGAGGAAGTGGATGAATCTGGAGGCCAATTCGGTACAATGATGCAAAGCTTTCTTGCAGATGATTATAAAGGCAAACGTATCAAAATGTCCTGCTATTTGAAATCGGAGAATGCGGCACGATGTGCAGCATGGTGCAGAGTGGACAGTGCTGCTGGCGATCCAATTCAATTTGATAATATGGAGAATCGACCAATCGTTGGCTCTACGGATTGGAACCATTATTCAATAGTGCTCGATGTGCCCGAGGAAAGTGCGTCGATTCACTTCGGGGTGCTGCTTATCGGCAAGGGTAAGGTATGGGCAGACGGCTTTAAGTTTGAAGCAGTCGATCATCGAACACCAGTAACCAATATGATGGCACTAGACGCACTTCCGAAGCAGCCATCCAACCTTGATTTTAGTGAATAAACAAAACCCTCCTGCTGGCCAAGGTCAGCAGGAGGGTTTTGTTAGTCGAAGTTTAGAAAGTTCGGCTTTCAGTACCGAGAAGATGGAGGGCTAGTAGAAAACGAGGAGCACAGCGTAGGTACCACTACGTGAGCACCTAAAATGTTTTCGTAGAAAACATACTACGGAAGCATAACCTTTCGGTAGCACTACATATTCGATGTCGAATAAACGACAACGGATTACCTCGTAATTAAAGCTGGACTTTTTGAACATCTTTGCAAATGTAGTTTAGAAAGTTCGGCTTTCAGTTCCAAGAAGATGACTGGATACTAAAAAGCGAGGAGCACAGCGTATGTTTTTAATACGTGAGCACCTAAAATGTTTTCGTAGAAAACATACTACGGAAGCATAACCTTTCGGTAGCACTACATATTCGAAGTCGAATATGCATCAGCGCTATACACCGAAATCAAAGTCGTACTTTATAAACAACCTCTACACGAGTTTGATTTGTGCGAGCTTAAACTGCTTCTCCAGCAACTCATAGCTCATCTCCAGCATACCGATTGTAAGGGTAGGAGCAACCTGCAGTGATAACGATACGATAAGCTGACCGTTTTCGATTCGGTATGTCGTTGTTTTGCCGACAACAACCTCTTCGAACCACATCGCAGCTTCATCGTGCTTGAAGGTATACGTATAGGTTTTATTCTGTAGTTTTAAAGTATAGTGTTGCTCGCTATCGATCTCTTCTACGGAAGATTGCAGCTTGTCCTTTAGATCTACGGATGGATTAGGTGCGGTAATTTCTGAAAAATCTTTACGTAGAATATGGATTTGTGTGTCAATAACACCTGTGCCGTAGCCTTTTGTTAGGAATAGATAGATCTCATCCTGTTGATCTTGATTGAGATCGTCCACAATAAGCTTGGGGTAGTATTCTGGATCAGCAACGTTTTGCCATTGGTACGTTTTCGATTTATCATCTATATGCACGGTGATAGGTACAATAATCTCTGCATCTTTTTGAAGTGCTCCTGTAACAGAAATTCCATTATTTTCTATAAGTAGAATGTCAGATTCAATTTGATCAACCGTTAATGGTACTTCCGAAGGCTGATTTTGCGCTTTATTAGCAGGTGTATTATTTACAGCGCTTGAACAGCTCGATAATATGATGCCTAAGAAGCCAAGCACGATTACCGTTTTTGTAAGCTTGGACAAGGAGAAATACCCCTTTCTAGGTTAAAGTTTTCTATAATCATAACATACCCCGATATTAGACTAACAAATGTTACGGAAAGTTGCAAAATACAGTGAAATCAACCTATCTCACCTTAATTTATTCTACAAAATGCTACTAAAGTCCTTTATTTATTCGCTTTTTTCACAATGAAGTAACATAATTTAGCGGCAAGAAAAAAGGATGGATCTCTCCGTCAGCTCACAATGACGAGAAATCCATCCTTTTTATATACCGAGAAGCTTAGAAGCTTCTAGCTTCAGCATTAGCTTAATTACTGCCTGCAGCTGCTTCAACTTCACTTAGTGCAATACCAAATGCATTTGCCAGACCTTCACCATATGCAGGATCAGCCTTGTAGCAGTTGTTGATATGGCGCAATTTGATATCCTTCGTTGTTCCTTGCATAGCAGCTACCGTGTTAGCGAACAGTCTTTGCTGCTCTTCAGCGGATAGAAGATTGAACAATTTACCTGGTTGCTCGTAGTAGTTGTCATCATCCTCACGGAAGTTCCAATGATCTGCAGCACCGAATAGGTCAAGAGCAGGCTCTTGATGCTCTTTGCTGCTTTCATTTTGATTATAGCTGTTTGGAGCGTATGGAACGCTTGGATTGTTCTGATATACACGACCAGCACCATCACGATGGAACGGGCAGAAGTTTGCAACGTTTTTCGGATAGTTTACTGGAATTTGCCAGTAGTTTGTTCCTAGACGATAACGTTGAGCGTCACCATAAGAGAACAGACGACCTTGAAGCATTCTATCAGGTGAGAAGCCGATACCTGGTACTACGCTCGCAGGAGAGAATGCTGCTTGCTCTACGTCGATAAAGTAGTTTTCAGGGTTACGGTTAAGCTCAAGCACACCAACCTCGATGAGAGGGAAGTCTTTTTTATACCATACTTTTGTTAAGTCAAACGGATTGTATGGCATATTGTTCGCTTGCTCTTCAGTCATCACTTGGATGTACATTTTCCATTTAGGGAAATTGCCCTCTTCAATTGCGTTGAATAGATCTCTTTGATGAGATTCACGGTCTTGGCCGACAACTTTCGTTGCTTCCTCATCGGTTAAGTTATGAATGCCTTGCTCGCTGCGGAAGTGGAATTTAACCCATACACGCTCGTTGTTTTCGTTGTACATGCTGAACGTATGGCTTCCGAACATATGCATTTGACGATAGGAAGCAGGGATACCACGGTCACTCATAACGATCGTAACCTGATGAAGTGCCTCTGGAAGGCTAGTCCAGAAATCCCAGTTCGCTTGAGGGTTATGCATATTTGTTTTAGGGTCGCGCTTTACAACGTGATTAAGATCAGGGAAACGCTTAGGATCACGGAAGAAGAATACTGGTGTGTTGTTACCTACAATATCCCAGTTGCCTTCTTCAGTGTAAAACTTAATCGCTGTACCACGAATATCACGCTCAGCATCAGCGGCACCACGCTCACCTGCAACAGTAGAGAAGCGAATAAATACATCGGTTTGCTTGCCGAGTTCTGAGAAGAGCTTTGCCTTTGTATATTTAGTAATGTCGTTAGTGACTGTAAATGTACCGAAAGCACCGGAGCCTTTAGCATGCATACGACGCTCAGGAATAACCTCGCGATCAAAATGAGCCAGCTTTTCAAGAAGCCATACATCTTGAAGTAGAACCGGTCCACTAGGACCTGCTGTTAATGAATCATCGTCGTTAGCCACAGGAGCACCAAATGCTGTTGTAAGTTTTTTGTTAATATCTGTCATGCTAATCCCTCCCGAAATAATTTATAAGTGAACTTATACTAAGTATTATATTATATTTAGTCTAAAAGTAAAATGAAAATCTGATGATATTTCAAGAGAGATAATGGAAACTGTAAAAAGCGAGTAGATATGTAATAGATATGAAAATAGACTGAGAATGAGATTGAGATAGATCAAGTTATCTTGAACATAGCTTGAAAACAGTTGGCGGTTATTTAAGATCGGTAACGATGCTTAAGAAGTGTTAAGAAATACGCAGATGGTTTGATGGATTGATGAATGACAGTCTGATGAATGGAAGTGCTGTCTTACATTGAAGGTAAAAGTACATCGAAGGTGAACGTATGTATAAAGCTAGAAAGCTAATCTTATACTTTAGTCAATTAGAAGAGAAATACATAAGGAATAGAAGCTATATTCCATAGAGAGTATCGTAGAGAAGGTAAAATGAAAAGAAGGGTACAAGCCCGTGTCTTTACTATAAACGAAAATCACCACAGCTTCTAGGCTGAACTTTGTATATAAATGTTGAATTCAAATGTAAAAAAAGTGATAATCCGACATCCTTCTACGATCACCATAATAGTAATCATAAATTGGGAATGAATCTAGAAGCGACAGCTACAGCTACAGTCCATGACACTGGTCTAACGATAGCACTGTAACCTCGTAGGAGTATGTATCGTCTAGACTTATAACATCGGAATTTTAGATGAAGGAGAAGTTCCTGAATAGGAGTTGAGGATATTGAAAAGGAAGCTCGCTATACTATTGATCGTTGCAGTAGTACTGATCATTGCCTTGTTCAGCTGCGGAGGTCGAGGAATTCTATATCTAAATCCAATAAAAGGCGTTCCTCAAGCTTCGATTGACTGGGTGGATTTTGTTAAGCTAAAGAATAATCAGTACACAGGGCTGCATAATGCGATAATCGCTGACCCTGCTTTAGTAACGGATGAGGTCGTTGGTGAGGTAAAATTTAAAGTAGGTGACGTCGTGACCAATGCTAGCTATCGCATTCAGCCAGGAGATGCAGCTTATCTCGACATTGGCACGAAACTGTATCGGGTAGAAGGCTACGATACCACTGTGCTGATTGCAGCAATTGATGAGCGTAGCATTAACGGTTACCGTCTATATGTAGCCAATGACCAGCGGGATCCATTCAAAACAAGCTTTAGCGAAGGCATGAAGAAAAATATTGAAAAGATAGAGTGGTATAGCCTGGAGGATGGGAAAGCTCCTTTAGTTGTACTTGATGCAGCTCGAAGTAACGAGCTCGTTACGTTGCTTCAAGAAGGTGAGCCAAAGCTTAGCTCCAATAACAATAATGGCTATCAACAGAATTATTATAAACTATATATCTTCAATGGCGAGCCCATTGCCTATTCCTATACGATGCTCGACAACGGCCTACAGGTATTATTTTACGGCTATGACGAGCCGGTCGTGCTAGATGAATCTATTCGGGAGTGGATGAACCATTTTCAAGCAGTACATTGAGCAATTACCAAGCAATTTGTGAAGCTGTTCGCTTAAAAGTCATCATATTGGCATGAAAATGTTTATCAATTGTGATATTTTCTCGCGCTAAATCCTTTATAATAGAGTAAATATGATGATAAGGACATGGTTAGATGAGAAATCAAAAACTTCCAATACGTTTTTTACGTTTATTTGGTCTTATGGATGGCTTATCCTTGCTTGTGCTGCTATGCATCGCTATGCCTCTTAAATATTGGGCTGGTATGCCACTAGCCGTTACAATCGTTGGTGCGATTCATGGATTTATATTTACTGTTTATGCGATTTCCATCGTTGTTGCGCAGCTGTTTATACGATGGAAGCCCTATTGGAGCTTGCTCGCAGTTCTTGTAGCATTTATTCCACTTGGAAACTTTGTGTTCGATCGGTACTTGAAAAAGCATGAAGAGTCCTTGCTTGCAAAGCCGATACCGTTACTATGGGTCGTGTATAGCATTATATTTTTCACCTTTATTGATCTGTTTACGCAATTGCCCGTTATGAGTACCTTTGCAGAGTCGTTAGGAGCTTCACTGACCGTTGCAGGCTTTATCGTAGGGGCATATTCACTGGCTAATACAGGTGGAAATATATTAGCGGGATTCTTTACAGACCGCTTCGGTGCATTTAAGATGCTGACGGTTGGGCTGGTCGGAACAAGCATACTTCTTGTATCCTATAGCTTTGTAAGCACACCAGCTGCGCTGTTAACGGTTCGATTTATTCACGGGTTTATCGGAGGATTTATCGTACCGGCTGCCTTTACCTTTGTAGCGAATCAGAGTAAGGCAGAGAAAGCTGGTAGTCAAAATGCAGTGACGGGCGCATTTGTAGGGATCGCCGCAATTGTCGGTCCAGCGTTTAGCGGGATCGTTGCAGCGAGAACGTCAGCTCCAACCGTATTTATATGCGTGGCTGTGTTTGGAATACTGCTTGCGATCATTACGTTAATTTACTTGCGTAATATCGTATTTAACAAGGAGAAGAAGGAATCACAGCCATTTACATGGAATCGTCCGGTGGTCTTCTCTTTCTTAGGCGCTTTTCTACTTATGTTCTCACAAGGGGCGCTAGCTTATTTGCTGCCGCTGCGTGTAGCACAGTTCGGCTACGACTCTAGATTTAGTGGAACGCTGCTAAGTGTGTTTGGTCTAGTTGTTGTATTTATCTTCGTCATGAGGACTAAAAATTTATTCGACCGTATCCCTGCGCATTACAGCTTAATTATAGGGCTATCCTTACTTGGCATTAGTCAGCTTTTGCTCGCAATGATTGAGAGTGTGAGTGTTTATTACGGAGTGCTCGCATTATATGGTGTCGGCTTCGCTTTCTTGTTCCCTTCCATTAATGTACTGCTCATGCGCGGCACGAACAATGAGAACAGAGGTAAGGCTTACGGATATTTCTATGCATTCTTCTCCTTAGGAGTTGTTGCAGGCTCTTCAGGCTTAGGTCTGCTGCAAACCTCCATTGAGACGCTATTCATTGTTACGAGTGTTTTACTGCTATTCGGTGCACTGTTTGTGCTTCTATTGAAGAAAGCAACAGGAGCTGTGCTGCAGCACTCGATAAACAAATAACAAGCTACAAATAACAAATAAATGTAAACAAATGATCTCAATAGGCATGGAACGGCACTTGTGCTATGTTCCTGCCTATTTTTTTAACCTTTTTTTGCATGCTGCATATAGTTTTTTCAGAAGTCACTTTAAGAGTAGGAAAAAGGGAGGCGTTTGCTATGGCGCAATGGCCATATGATCCGTTTCGTCAGCTTAATCAATTTAGGCATGAAGTAGATAGCATATTCCAGGAATTCTCTTCGATAAGCCGTGACTATCTTTTTGGCAGTGTTCGTGTAGATGTATATGAAACAGCCGATGAAGTCATTGCGACGTGTGATCTACCTGGTATAGAAAGTAAAGAGGATGTGCAGATCAGCATGGATGACCATATGCTGCACATTACGGGCACGGTGAAGCACTCGAATCAAGGGAAGGAAAAGCATATGCATAGGCAAGAGCGGGTTGTTGGCCGTTTCGAGCGTGCGGTGTCGCTGCCTTGCGCTGTCAATCAAGATGGGATTAGTGCAGTATATAAAAATGGTGTGCTTGAAGTGAGGATGCCAAAGCTTGCTGACGAGCAAAGGAAAAGCATCGATATCGAGTTTTATTAATCGTATATATTATTAAACTCCTAAACGATACATCCTGCTAAGCAATGCGTAAGAGAACAAATACCCCTTGAGCTCATTCGAATGAATCCAGTTCGAAGCTCAAGGGGTGTTTTGTTTTAAATCGAAGTAGTTAAATTTTTATAAAAACTGGTTAATTCATTCGAAATACATAAACTGGAACCCTCGGTACAATGGGGATGAATTCAAATGAAAGAGGGGATCGTCGAGATGAAAAAAATGTGGTTAAGTGTGCTCGTTGTTATGCTGGCTGTCGTATTGGCTGCATGCGCTGGAAATGGTCAAAAGGAAAGCAACGGTGGAAGCAATGGCGGCAGCAGTAATGGTGGAAGCAAGGGCAGTGTTGGGCTTGCAATGCCAACAAAGTCGTCTGAGCGCTGGGTGAATGACGGGGCGAACATGAAGAAGGAATTTGAAGCGCTTGGCTATTCAGTAGATTTGCAATATGCAGAGGATGTCATCGAGAACCAAGTCTCTCAGATCGAGAACATGATTACGAAGGGCGTTAAGGTGCTTGTCATCGCAGCGATCGACGGTGAATCGTTAACGGATGTACTGCAAAAAGCAGCGGATGAGAATATAGCAGTTATCGCATATGACCGACTTATTCGCAATTCCGAGCATGTTAGCTACTACGCAACCTTCGATAACTTTAAGGTTGGTGTACTGCAGGCCTCCTACCTAGAGGATAAGCTTGGTTTGAAGGATGGCAAAGGTCCATTCAATATCGAGCTGTTTGCAGGCTCGCCGGATGATAACAATGCATACTTCTTCTTTAACGGTGCGATGAGTGTGCTACAGCCATATATCGATAGTGGCAAGGTAGTCGTTAAGAGCGGTCAAACAACAATGGAGCAAGTTGCAACGCTGCGCTGGGATGGAGCTACAGCTCAAGCGCGAATGGATAACCTGCTAAGTGCGAATTACACAACAGAGGATGTTCATGCTGTATTGTCGCCTTATGACGGTATTAGTATCGGAATTATCTCTTCATTGAAAGGCGTAGGCTATGGTACAGCGGATAAGCCAATGCCGATTATTAGCGGTCAGGATGCAGAGCTTGCTTCCGTTAAGTCAATTGTTGCTGGTGAGCAGACATCTACAATATTTAAGGATACGCGTGAGCTGGCTAAGGTCGCTGTAAGTATGGCAGAGGCTGTGCTAGAAGGTAAGGAAGCGCAAATTAATGATACAGAAACATATGATAACGGCGTAAAGGTTGTTCCATCGTTCCTACTGGAGCCTGTATCGGTTGATATCGAGAACTATAAAGAGGTGCTGATTGATTCCGGCTACTACAAGGAAAGCGATCTGAATTAATCAACGATAAGCAATGAACGAATGATTTAGCGCACATGCTGCGCTAAATCATTTCTGTCTCACTGAGTATAACGACAGGAGTGTGAGTACAGTGTCTGATTATATATTGGAAATGCGAAGCATTACGAAGGAGTTTCCAGGCGTCAAGGCGCTTGAAAACGTAAATTTGCAGGTAAAGGAAGGCGAAATACACGCCTTAATGGGAGAAAACGGCGCGGGCAAATCTACCCTGATGAAGGTGCTGTCAGGTGTGTACCCAAGCGGCTCCTATGAGGGAGAGATACTTTTTAAGGGACAGCTCTGCCAGTTTCGCACGATTACGGACAGCGAAGCGAAGGGGATCGTCATTATCCATCAGGAGCTGGCTTTAATTCCGCAGCTTTCGATTGCAGAGAATATATTTCTAGGCAATGAGCGGGTAGCTAGAGGATTAATAGATTGGTATAAGACAGAGCTTGATACAAGAGCGCTTTTAACGACGGTTGGCTTACAGGAATCACCGTCTGTACGTGCCGGCTCACTTGGTGTTGGTAAGCAGCAGCTCGTCGAGATCGCCAAGGCATTATCTAAGGAAGTAAAGCTGCTCATCCTAGATGAGCCTACTGCAGCCTTGAATGAAGAGGATAGTGAAAACCTGCTGCAGCTGCTGCTAGCCTTCAAGAAGGAAGGGATCACCTCAATCATTATTTCTCACAAGCTGAACGAAATTATGAAGGTTGCTGATTCGATTACGATACTTAGAGACGGGAAAACGATCGAGACGCTTGATGTACATCTTGAGCAGATTACCGAGGAACGGATTATTCAAGGGATGGTTGGACGCGATCTGACCCATCGTTATCCACACCGTAAAGCGAATATTGGAGAAGCCTTCTTTGAGGTTAAGGACTGGACCGTATATCACCCGACACAGGCGGAGCGGAAAATCGTCGATCAAGCAAGCCTACATGTACGAAGAGGCGAAATTGTCGGTATAGCCGGGCTAATGGGGGCGGGAAGAACGGAATTCGCGATGAGCCTGTTTGGAAAAAGCTACGGTCAAAAAATTAGCGGGCAGCTGTCTAAGAACGGACAACCGCTCAGGCTGAATACCATTACGGAGGCGATCGAGCACGGTATTGCCTACGTAACAGAGGATCGCAAGGAGTACGGTCTTATTCTTATGGAGGATATTAAGCGCAATATCACGCTTGCTAGCTTAAAGAAAATATCGAAGCGCTATTTGGTGAACGATCATCAGGAGCTCATTGAAGCCGAAAGCTTTAGAGAGAAGATGGCGATTAAGACGCCAAGCGTGCATCAGAAGACAGGTAACCTGAGCGGCGGTAATCAGCAGAAGGTTGTCCTTAGTAAATGGATATTTACAGATCCGGAGCTGCTTATTCTCGATGAGCCGACGCGCGGCATCGATGTTGGTGCCAAATACGAAATTTATACGATTATTCACGATGTTGCGGCACAAGGCAAGGGTGTATTGATGATTTCCTCCGAGCTGCCCGAGCTGCTCGGCATGTGCGATCGCATTTACGTAATGAATGAAGGTCGAATTACAGGAGAGGTGGGTCGTGAAGACGCCTCACAGGAGCTGCTTATGAAGTACATGACGAAGGGAAGGGATTAACCGATGCTGGATACCGTTAAGAGGTTATTTGTTGGCAACATAAGACAGTACGGGATGTTTATTGCTTTAGCACTTATCATGCTATTTTTTCAAATTATTACAGACGGCACTTTGCTTAAGCCGCTTAATATTACCAATCTAGTTCTGCAAAATAGCTATATTCTCATCTTGGCGATCGGGATGCTGCTCGTCATTATTACTGGTCATATCGACTTGTCTGTTGGCTCTGTCGCTGCCTTCGTCGGTGCGGTGTCAGCGATTATGATGGTCAATTACAACATACATTTTGGTGTAGCGATTGTGCTTTCGCTGCTGATCGGTGCAGCGGTCGGGGCGTGGCAAGGCTTTTGGGTGGCCTACGTAAAAATACCGTCATTTATCGTTACGCTCGCAGGAATGCTGCTGTTCCGCGGCTTGACGATGCTTGTGCTTGATGGCAAATCTGTCGCACCTTTCCCGGATGGCTTCCGTGCAATAAGCACCGGCTTCCTGCCTGACTTTTCAAGTGGCAGCACGCATTTGCTAACGATTATGATCGGTGTGGGCTTGTCGCTGCTGTTCGTGTTAATGGAATGGAGAAAGCGGATGATAGATCAGCGCTACCAGCTGGAGGTGCTCCCTTTTGGTATGTTTATCGCGAAGCAAGTGCTGATCGTGGCGATTATTAACTACTTTATGATTATCTTAGCCTCCTATAAGGGCTTGCCTAATATCTTCATCTTGCTGTTTGCTTTAATTGCCTTCTATACCTTTATGATGCGCAGAACTGTGATGGGTAGACATATCTATGCCCTTGGAGGCAACGAGAAGGCCGCGCGTCTATCAGGGGTAAAAACGAAAAAAATGACGTTCTGGGTGTTCGTAAATATGGGCGTAATGGCTGCACTAGCTGGTCTAGTCTTTGCTGCTAGATTGAATGCTGCGACACCAAAGGCCGGTGTGAACTTCGAGCTTGATGCGATTGCTGCCGCATTTATCGGAGGCGCCTCAGCAACAGGTGGTGTCGGAACGGTCATTGGAGCAATTGTTGGCGGCCTTGTTATGGGGGTCATGAATAACGGGATGTCACTCGTCGGTCTCGGTATTGATTATCAGCAGGGAATTAAGGGGCTCGTGCTGCTGCTTGCGGTCGCATTTGACATTTACAATAAAAACAAGTCCTCCTAAATGGTGGTATAATACGATTAAATGCTAGATTACCATAAATGAAAGAATATGGGGGAGTTTCATGAAGAAGCTGCTGCTGCTATACCTCGTTCTCATTGTGACGCTGCTTTCTTATTTGTATGTCGTTCATTTTCGGGAAAACCAGACGAGCTTCATCGAGCAGGAGGCTGGCCTTCGAGGCGGGCTTGATGAAAAATACGTCATGGTTAACTTTCTTACGGGCATCGACTATTGGAAAAATGTGCTCAAAGGATTCGAGGATGCTGCTGAAGCTTTAGGTGTCTCTGTAGAGTATCGTGGTTCGACGCAGTACGATACACAGGAGGAGGTCATCGTGCTGGAGCAGGTCATCGCCCGCAAGCCAGCGGGCATTGCAGTAACTGCAATCGACTCTGAGGCGCTGAATGACGCAATTCAGAAGGCGGTAGAAGCGGGTATTCCTGTCGTCATGTTTGATTCCGATGCGCCTAACAGCAAGGCTTACTCCTTTATTGGAACGAACAATTACGAGGCAGGCGTAACTGCGGCAAGAGAGATGGCAAAGCAAGCAGGCGGCACAGGTCAGATCGGCATCATTACATTACCTAATCAATTGAACCATCAGCAGCGAACGATGGGCTTTCGGGAAACGATTGAGCGCGAATATCCGGATATGCAGGTTGTCTCTATCGCGGATGGCAAAGGGGATCAGCTGATTTCTGAGCAGAAGGCGCTTGAGATGATCGAGACCTACGATAAATTAACGGGGATTTTTGTGACGGAAGCGAATGGTGGAGTAGGCGCAGGCAATGCGCTGCTTGCATCGAGCATGCAGAGAAAGCTGACGATTATTTGCTTCGATACCGATAAAGGAACGCTAGATATGATTAAGTCCGGAACGATATCAGCAACGATTGCGCAAGGCACGTGGAATATGGGCTATTGGTCGCTCATGCAGCTATTTCATCTTAGAAATGAGCTCACAGAGCCGATCTCTGATTGGCGAAGCGCTAACGTGTCGCCGGTACCGACCTATGTAGATACAGGTGTAACGGTGGTGACGAGAGATAATGTCGATCATTTCTATGCGAAGTAGCAACGATGAGATGAATCGAATGATGGGGCGGTCGGAGGAGGTAGGCCGTCTAATCTTTGCATCTCCTGCGGCAACATTGAAGCAAGCGGCTACGCATTATAAGCGGATGGTGATGGGATATGCTGCGTGAACGACTACAACTAAACAACTGGCCAATTCGTAATAAGCTCATTGTACACTTTTTGCTTATTAGTATTCTGCCTTCGCTATGTATTACGATTCTACTGTCCTGGGCGGTTAGCAATGTGCTAGAGAAGCAGGCGAATTCACAAACGCTGCAGCTGATCGGTCATGTGAACAAATCACTAGATGCCCATGCCGCCAATATACAAAATATCTCTTACTTTATTTCGATGAATCCAGAGATTCAAAGCTTTTTGAATGATGGGCATGTCTCGATTACGAAGGATGAGGACCGTTATCGCGTATTTAAGTTTCTACAGGGCTTCTCAACACTGTACCCTGAGATTGCCGGTATTATGATCGTAAGCAGTGATGGACAATATTTAAGCAATGAAATGTATGCGCGTGGCGACAGCAACCTGACCGAGGAGTATTGGTACAAGGAAGCGGTAAAGGAGAAGGGCATCTTCAAAATGATCGGGCGCCCATACAACCGCAACGTTACGACGCATGTCAATTATAAAGAGAATGAGCTAGTGTCGGTCGTGCGATCGATCCAGGACCCATACACCGGTCGCAATAAAGGCGTTGTGCTGATTGATCTAAAGCTGCGCGTTATTGCTGAAACTGTACGAGATGTAAAGCTTGGCAAGTGGGGCTATCTTGTCGTCATTGATGAGCATGGCGATCCGATCTATGCGCCAAGTGGGCAGACGCTAATGGATGGTGAGCTGTATCGAGAGCTTGTAAGCAGCAACTCAGGTATACTGTCGCGCGAGGTGAATGGGCAGAAGCTGCAGTTCATCTATCAAGCATCGAGCTTTACGAACTGGACGACCGTAGGCATATTTCCACTGCAGGATACGCTGCAGGCCATCAAGGACATGAACCTGTATTTGGTGCTGTTCGTATTTGTTGTTTGTATGCTTGGTATTACCGCGTCATACTTTTTAGCTAATTCAATCTCACGTCCCATCTCCCAGCTTGCCTCTGTGATGCGGAAGGTAGAAGAGGGCAATATGAGCATACGGATTAATGGCGAGCGAGCAGATGAGATCGGCTTGCTGGGCCGCAGCTTTAATAAGATGCTTGCCCAGATCAAGCGTTTAATCCATCAAGTAGAGAAGGAGCAACGCAAAAAGCGGGAGGCTGAGCTGCGCAGCCTGCAGGCGCATATTCAGCCGCATTTTCTATACAATACGCTCGATACGATCCAATGGCTGGCACGCAAGGATGGTGCGAAGGAAGCAACAGAGATGGTTGAAGCGCTGTCTAAGCTGTTTCGCATGGGTCTAAGTCAAGGCCAAGAGCTGATTCCGCTTGAGGATGAGCTTGATCATATAAGCAGCTACTTGAAAATTCAGAAGACGCGATACAAGGATAAGCTTAATTACACGATAGAGGTCGAGGAGCAAGCAAGAGGTCTTATTGTCCTTAAGCTGATCCTGCAACCGATTGTTGAAAATGCGATATACCATGGGATAAAGGAACGCAGAGGACCGGGCCAGCTGCATATTAAAGTAGGTGTCGCTGATGGTTCGTTAATGCTCCACATTGAGGATGATGGCGCAGGTATGTCCGAGGAGCGATTGGACGCGCTGCAGCAAGCACTGGCATCAGCGGCTTCTAGTCAGGAGCTAGTAGAAAGCGCAGAGCTGACGCTGAACGGCAACCGTTCAGGCTATGGGCTGCGCAATGTACAGGAAAGGATTCAGCTTAGCTTCAGTAAGCATTATGGCCTAACCGTACAAAGTAAGGTAGGCAGTGGTACCGTTGTGACGATTCGTCACCCTATTGTGAAGGCACAGGGGAGGGATAGTAATGAACGGAGCGGGAACATGGAGCATCATTATCGCCGATGATGAGGCGATTATTCGCGAAGGGATACGTACAGCCATTGCATGGGAGCAGCTTGGCTTAACTGTTGTCGGTGAAGCAGAGGATGGTGAGGAAGCGCTCGAGCTTGCGCTAGCGCATCAAGTCGATATTATGCTCGTTGACCTCAGTATGCCGATAATGAATGGGCTAACGTTAATCAGGCACATTCATGAGCAGCTGCCTTCCTGCAGAATTATTATTATTACTGGACATGATGAGTTTTCCTATGCGCAGGAAGCGATTAAGCTTGAAGTAACGGACTATATCCTTAAGCCCGTTAATCCAGAGCATTTAACAGAGGTGCTGGAGGAGGTTATCTCCAGGCTTGAGAATGATCATACGCAGCAAAACCTGATGCAGGCAGCCTCTAAGCAGATTGAGAAGCATATTGATCTACTGCGGGATCGATTCTGTCTTGACTGGATGCGCGGTGAATTAAGCTTGGATGAAATTCGTGAGCAGCTAATGTTTCTTCATTTGCCACAGCATGAGATCGCAGCGGTGTGCGTGCTGCGCTGGCCTGAGCTGTCGAGCGGTGAAACGCTGTATTCGCAGCGGGACCGTCAGCTGCTGCTGTTCGCGATAGAAAATATTGCACTGGAATGTCTTGGTGAGAAGGACTGCATTCATTTTCGAGATTATGATGAATATCTCGTGTTTTTGCTTCAGAAGCAGCCTCCTGACGATATGCTGCAGCATCTCATTCAATCGGTGCAGGATTATCTAAACATTCAGGTGCTGATCTGCTGTGAGCCGAACAAGCAAGGGATGGAGGAGCTTCACTCCGTATATCAGCAAGCGAAAAGCAATATTAATCGCGATTGGAAGCTATCACCGCTAATTAAGCAGGCTAAGGAATGGGTTCAAGCGCATTATATGGATCAGCAGCTGTCGCTTGAAAAGGCGGCAAAGTCACTGAATGTCTCTCCGGTGTACTTAAGCCGCTTGTTTAAACAGGAGACAGGACGTTCCTTTATTCATTACTTGACGTATGTACGGATGAAGCGAGCGATTGATTTATTGCATGGCAGTGATCTGCCGATTCATGAAATCGCCCAGCAGATCGGATATGATACGCAGCATTACTTCAGCACCGCCTTTAAGAAGACGATCGGTTTATCACCGAATCAGTATCGTAAAAGCAAGGTGGATTAGCGCAGATTAACGCAGATTAGCGTAGTACAACTTAGAATACCACCGCTAGTACATCGCGGTACAACTTAGGGAGTAGAGCCAGTACAAAGCAGGACATTATCGTGGCTTTAAAGGTCTCGGATAATGTCCTTATTCTTTTAAATGTTTCTCTGCCGCCAGCATAAGCTCATATATTTTACGAGTCGTGTTTACATTCCTAATCGTCATCTGCTGATATAGCTTCGTACCAATTAGCATAGTCATGCCGCCCTTCGTTACGGTTGCTTTGTCTATTGACCATAGTATGGCACCAGGTGCATACTTCACCGTTTCTAGCTCCGGCTTATATGGGAGCTTTTCAAGGATAGATTCATCATTGATCGCTTCCCATAAAAACAACACATCGCTTCGCATCTTGTCGTCGTTTGTCCATGAGGCTGGAAGAGTGGACATGACCTTTTGCATATCTTCTAAGCTGACGATAAGCACCTTAATCTGTAGTCCGAACGTGTCCATGATAGCTTTTTCTAGCAATTGCACGAGCTCAGTTTTAATGTAGTCAGCAGTGGTGAACACAATATTGCCTGAATTGATATAGGTGACGACGTTTTTCATGCCAACTTGCTCGAAAGCTGCTTTCAGTGTTTTCATATCGATCTTGTTATTGCCGCCGACATTTATTCCGCGCAGCAGAGCCGCATAGACCATATAGGTACCTCCTAGATTAAATGATCATAAAGAGTTTGAGAGTTGATTTACTATAGATACTAACAGAAATTTACATAAAGCAACAACTAGAATAGGAAGAGATCAAGTAGTTTTTCTAAGTCAAGGAAGCAGGTATTGTCTATGATGTCGAATCTAAATCTGAAAGTAATGTAAGCCAACTAAATGAATTAATTAATCGTATCGAAAAAAAACAAACCAACTAGAATATATAAGAGCTTGAGAGTTCCATTACGGCAATCGATTTCATTGTATAAAAATAAAAAAGTTTAATTTCTGTAAAAAACAGTTGTATTGGAAACGCTTTTATGCTAACTTTTTAGATATAAAAACGTTTTTATTGAAAAGGAAGAACTTCATGAGAAAAGTGACGATAAAAGATGTGGCTAGGGAAGCTGGGGTGTCGATCTCCACAGTTTCTAATGCATTGAATGATGTGGATGTACTAAATCCAGTAACGAAGCAGCATGTGCTTGATGTTGCAAAGCGTCTAAACTATGTGCCGAATCTGAACGGCAAGCTGCTAAAGTCAGGAAAAACGAAAATGCTCGGCTTTTTCACGACGAGCGTGTCCGGTCCTTATTTTTATATTTTAGTAGACACGATGTCGCGTGAGTGCGAAAAGCGAGGCTATGGGCTGAACGTTTTTGTGACGAAGGATAAAAAGACGATCATGAGCAATATTCTTGGTGGAAGAGTAGATGGCGTCATTATTTTCGAGGAAGAACGAATCGCAGAAAAAGAGCTTGCTGCGATGGAGAAGAACAATATTAAAGCTGTGTTCTTAGATCGCATGTTTAGCAATAAATCGATGGGCAGTATTATTTTTGATTCCTATGTGGCTGGCTATGAAGCAACAAAATACTTAATTAACTTAGGCCATAAGCAGATCGCTTATATTTCGGGCGTTGATTCGATGTTCGACAGCGTACAACGTAAAAAAGGCTACCTGGCCGCACTTCAAGAGTTTAATTATCCGATTGACGATGATTATATATTGCAGGGATACTTCGAGGAAGAAGGCTCCTATAATGCGGTTAAGTATTTTATGCATAAGCACGCTGAAAAGCTGCCGAC
Organism: Paenibacillus sp. FSL W7-1287; assembly: GCF_038004245.1. Taxonomy (NCBI): domain Bacteria; kingdom Bacillati; phylum Bacillota; class Bacilli; order Caryophanales; family Paenibacillaceae; genus Paenibacillus; species Paenibacillus sp. FSL W7-1287. Next base: position 1,096,490 of record NZ_JBBORD010000001.1, read on the forward strand.
AGCATTTTTAGCAGGGAATGACTTAAGTGCAATTGGCTGTATTCGTGCCTTAAAGTCAGAGGGCTATGATGTACCGAAGGACTTTAGTGTATTGGGCTTCGATGACATTGATATTGCTCCTTACTTTAACCCGCCATTAACGACCGTTCGCAATCCGATTAAGAGGCAGGGCGTTATGGTGATTGAGCATCTTATCGATCTAATCCAGCAAAAAGAGCAAGGGAAAATCGAAAAGCTGCCAGGTGAAATGATTGTAAGAGGCTCTACACAAATCAAATGCTGATTCATAGAAGGGTGATAGCTCAAAAAAATATTGCAAAAACACACATAAAAAATTTTTACGAAAAATAAAAACGTTTTTATTATGCGAGGGGGCTGAAACATGAGTAAAGCATCTGGCTATATGAGCGAGAAACCAACTATGGGGCAACGGTTTAAGCAGTTTTTCGTTGATTTTGCTAGGCAATGGGAAATACAGTCGATGATCTGGCCTGGTGTTATTTTTATGTTTATTTTTTGCTACATTCCAATTTACGGCTTAACGATTGCATTTAAGCGCTATACGGTCATTGACCGTCTTGATACCGCTCCTTGGGTAGCCTTCGAAAACTTTGAAATTATTATGAAGGATAAGTTTTTCTGGGAATCGGTCGTCAATACGCTTGGCATTAGCTTCTTGAAGCTAGCGATTGGATTTATCGTTCCGATTATTTTGGCCATTATGATTTACGAAGTGAGCTTACGAGGCTTTAAGAAATTTGTGCAGACGATATCGTATTTACCGCATTTCCTATCCTGGATCGTGCTAGGCGGTATGCTGATTAACTGGTTTGCGACGACAGGATTGTTTAACGAGCTGCTGCTCGCACTAGGCATTATCGATGAGCCGAGAAACATTCTACTGGATCCAGATAAGTACTGGTGGATCGCCACGCTCTCTGATATTTGGAAGGAAGCGGGCTGGGGAACGATTCTGTACTTGGCCGTCATGGCTAAGATCGATCCAACCTATTATGAAGCTGCGAAAATTGACGGTGCTAATCGTCTGAAGCAGATCTGGCATATTACGATCCCCAATATGAAGCTGATGATCAGCTTGAATTTGATTTTGACGATCAGCGGCTTGCTTGGCTCTAATTTGGATCAAACACTCGTATTAATGAATTCGCAAAACCGTGAGAAGGCCGAGGTTATTAACTCATACGTTTACCGAATGGGTATGACACAGGGGGATTTCTCTTACGCGACTGCAGTTGGTCTAGGTGTTTCAATTGTCTCTGTCATTTTGCTCGTTTCCGCTAATGCAGTTACGAAAAGGCTAAATGATAATCAGTCGGTATTGTAGGCAGGAGGAGGAAAAGCATGGAACGAAAAATTATGCGCAAGGACTGGGATAGTCGTGTATTCGATACGATCAACATTACATGCCTATCGATTGTGTTGATACTCATTCTAGTACCGCTGTGGAATGTCGTTATTTCATCATTTAGCTCAAGCAAAGCACTCGCTGAAGGAGGATTTATATTTTGGCCTTCCGAGCTGTCGCTGGAAAACTATCGTGCCGTATTCCGAGATGATTCGATCGGTCAGTCGTTCTTTATCTCCGCCGCGAAAACAGTGATAGGTGTCCTTACACACGTACTCTTTTGCGCGATGGTCGCTTACGGACTAAGCAAGAGCAATGTTCGTGGACGTAAATTTTATGTGACGATGGGTGTCATTACGATGTTTTTCTCCGGAGGGATGATCCCAACTTATCTATTGATCAAGTCCCTTGGATTACTGAATAGCTTTTGGGTATACATCATACCTGCGCTGTTAAGCTTTTATGATGTCATTATTTTAATGAACTTTTTCAGAAATGTGCCTTCCTCACTAGAGGAATCAGCCAAAATTGACGGTGCAGGAGATTGGCGAGTATTTTTAAGTATTTTTATTCCGCTTTCCATGCCAGCTATGGCAACGATCGCGATGTTCAATGGTGTGAATCAGTGGAACGACTTCATGACGACGAAGCTGTATGTCACGAATGAAGCACTTTATCCACTGCAGATGAAGCTGTATGAGATCATTGTTCAGTCTCAAACACAATCGATGCAAAACATCGGCGGCTCCGTCATCATTGAAACGACGACCAAAGGGGTGCAGCTAGCGACAATTGTTATTACTACATTGCCAATTGTTGCTATTTATCCGCTATTACAGCGCTATTTCATTTCAGGAATGATGCTGGGTGCGGTAAAAGAATAGAGCTCAAGGATTGAAGGTTATATCAGCTTGTTGCACTAAAAAATTAAAACGTTTTTATTAAAGGGAGGGTTTTTAATGGGAACAGCTAGAAAGAATAAGACAAAAATTTTGCTGATGTTGTTAATGGCTGTCGTGCTTGTATTGTCGGCATGCAGCAAGGAAAAAAGCGGTGGTGCTGGGTTAAATACGTCAATCGAGGATCGCTATACGCTTGATCCGAATACGCCGGCGTGGAAGCTAGATACGAAAGAATCAACGACATTGACCTGGTATGTGAATGCCGACTGGTGGAATAGCGATTATGGCAACGATGTTGTAACGAAAAAGATTAAAGAGGACTTAAATCTTGATATTACGTTCATTACTGGGGACGACACGAAGCTAAATACATTTTTTGCTGGTGACGATATGCCAGATTTAATTTCCGTGTTTGATTCTAATTCTTCAATCGTACAAAAGGCGGATACATGGGCATTGCCGCTAAATGATCTGGCTGAGAAATACGACCCATACTTCAATCAGGTTGCAGCTCAGGATACGTTAAACTGGTTTCAGCTAGCAGATGGTAAAACATATGGCTATCCGAACTACTCCAATACGCAAGCGGATTATGAGCAAGGGACCATTCCAGCGAAAACAGCTTTCGTTATTCGTAAGGATGTTTACGATGCGCTAGGTCAGCCTGACTTCTCGACACCAGAGCAATTTACTGCGACACTGCAAGCGATTAAAGCTCAATTTCCGGAGCTAATTCCATTTGGGTTTAACTCAATCGGAACCGGCACAGGCTCCTTAGGCGATGTATTCCAGGACTTCATCGGTGTTCCGCTAACGGATGCAGACGGAAACCACTACAATCGTAATCTCGACGAGGACTATTTAACTTGGATCTCTACGCTGAATGGAGCGTACCGCGGCGGTCTAATTAGTGATGACAGCTTCGCAGATGATGGTACCGCTTTCGAGGAAAAGGTCAAATCAGGAAAGTACGCTACGATGATGTTAGATGGTACTCCTCAGCAGGGTGGTAATCTTCAAATATTCGCAAGCAACAACGAAGGCAAGGAATATATAGCGATTGATGGACCGCAAAGCACCGTAGGCAATTCACCGACATTGAATCAATCTGGTATTACAGGCTGGATGATTAGCTTCATTACTAACTCCAATATAGATCCTGCCAAGTCTATTCAGCTCTTCACGTATTTGCTCAGTGAAGAAGGACAAATGCTGATGAACTATGGCATTGAAGGCGAGACGTATGAGATCAATGCTGAGGGTAAAGTTGCACTTATGCCAGAAGTAAAGGAAATGCAGCTGAACAATGCGGATCAATTTAAGAAGGAATACCGCTTCGGGGAATTTATGTTCTTCGGTCATGATCGTCATAAAACATTGAGTGATGATGCCTTCCCGGATTCCATTAAGCAAATGCAGGAATGGGGTAAGGGCAAGCTTGTACCACACTTCATTCTAGAGAACATCAATCCAGATCAAGGTACGGCTGAAGCGCGTTCGTTAAGTGCGATTAATACACAGTGGAATACGACACTTGTAAGTCTGATCCGTTCGAAGGACGATGCTACCTTCAATTCGGTGCTAGAGGAATACCAGCAATTCCTGAACGATAACAACTGGGATGCAATTGTAAGCATCTACAACGAAAAAATGGCAAGAAACAAAGAAAAGCTTGGTCTATAAGTACCTGTTCAAAACGTCCGATTTTCAGAAGTAGTCAGCATAGAGAGTAGAGGAGTGGTTTGCGATGGCAAGAAACGTCATATTGTATTATTCAAGTGGAGAGCATGAGCTGTTCGCTTCAAAGACGCTAGAGGAGCTGAAGCCGCAGGCGGGAGATGGGGCTGCGGTAAAGATTACGATCAATCCCGAGCAAGCCTATCAAGAAATTGATGGATTCGGCGCATCCTTTACAGATTCCTCTGCATATTTAATGAATCAAGTGTTAACGGAAGCACAGCGTGAGGAAGCGATGCAGAAGCTGTTCCATCCAGAGCAGGGCATCGGACTATCTGTCATTCGTAATCCGATGGGTGCCTCTGATTATGCAAGAGATTTTTACAGCTACAACGATCTTCCAGAGGGCGAGGAGGACGTTGATCAAGCAAGGTTCTCTGCTGCACATGATGAAGCAGATATTATCCCGCTGACGAAGCAAGCGCAAATGCTTAATCCACAGCTTAAGCTAATGGCATCTCCGTGGAGTGCGCCTGGCTGGATGAAGACGAGCGGCTCGATGATCGGTGGCGAGCTAAAGCCAGAATATTACGCTTCGTATGCGCAATATTTTGTAAAATACATTCAAGCCTATGCGGCACAAGGGCTGCACATCTATGCGGTGACGCCTCAGAACGAGCCATTATATTGTCCAGGTCACTATCCTGGCATGCTGATGCTGCCAGTGGTGCAAAGCGAATTTATTAAGCATCATCTCAAGCCTGCCTTCGTTGCAGCAGGAATTACGACGAAGATACTGTGCTACGATCATAACTGGGATCGACCAGATTATCCGCTTCACGTGTTGGATGAGGCTGGTGATGCTGTAGACGGCGTAGCTTGGCATTGGTATGGCGGTAGTCCGAGCGCACAGAGTGATGTGTTCCTTACGAACCCTAGTAAAGAGGTTCACTTTACGGAGGGCTCTGGCGGTGATTGGATTCCTGCTTTTGAGCCTGCGTTCTCCAACGTCATGCGCACTGGTATTGCTATCCTTCGCAATTACAGTAAGAGCTTTGTGCTGTGGAATATGGCGCTTGATGAGGAGAATGGTCCATTCGTTCCAGGCTTCGGGGAGAGTACCTGCAGAGGACTGCTGAAGGTAAATCAGCAAACGAAAACGCTGGAGTATACGCTTGATTACTACGCACTTGCACATTTTAGCAAATGTGTTCGTCCGAAGGCGCTCCGTATAGAAGCTAGTGCAGATCATGAAGCAATCCATACGGTTGCGATGCGCAACGTTGATGGGTCAATTGCCGTTATTGCTTTCAATGATAGTGAACAAGCAAGTAATGTATTGATCGAGCTTGCGGGTCATGAGCCGATCGAGCTGAATCTGGGGGCTAAGAGCGCCGTAACTGTGCAGTTGATTGGGGATTAATTAACTTATATCGGTACCAACTGACACCCTTAATAGATCTCGGAAGATGAATAATTAATATGAATAATCATTAAGAGCGTAAAGCTAATGTGATATGCTCCTATCTTGGTAGACAGTAGAGCTTGTTATTGCATCTACTATCTACGTGATAGGACGCACGCATAACGAGGCTTTACGCTCTTTTTTATCTACTTATATGTCCTTGGCTTGCTCTTGCTTTTTTTGCTTCTGATGGCGTGTTACCTTCATGCGATTTCCACAAATTTTCATCGAGCACCATTTGCGGCGCGGATTACTATCGATGAACAGCAGCACACATTCATGGTTGCCGCAGCGATGAATGTGCTGAAGCTGACCGCTTGCTAGCAGCTGCATAGCATTAAGCGCAATGATCGATAATAATGCAGCCTCAGGAGCACCGACAGGAACAGGAAGCATGCGTTCCTTACGCCATTGATAAGCAAATGGCGCGCGCTCTATTATCGCTTCCAGATGAGTAATCCAGCCTTCCTCTGCTCGCACACCATCGGCCATTCGCTCAAACTGTAAACGCAAAAACGAGCGCAGGCTGCGCAGTTCAGGCAAAGCTTCCTCTGCCCATTGCGCAATCGGTGCTCGAAATTGCTCATAGTTGATATAACCGGCATCCGCTAACGTATCGATCCAAGCGATAAGATGACTTGGCTCAGCAAGTAAATCATGCCGCTGACCATAGCTAACGACCTCCGTATTGACGAGATCCATGCATAGATCTCCAGAAAGCAAAGGGAACTTCAATTCTGTGTTCATCCGTTCATTCCAATCTCTTACGATTTTAACCTATTATACCATGATTGACGGGTTAATGAGTACAATGTATAATTTTAACTATTAAACCATGCGTTATACGGTTAATTTTTGTTATGAAAAGGAGAAGATGTGGATGAAGGATTGGATATTTAACCAGCTTGAATTTGCACGGCTGCAGACCATTCGAGCGATTGAACAACAAGCGGAAGAAGAGCTTGAGATTATTCCTGAGGGCCTGAACAATCATGTGAAATGGAATCTCGGTCATATTTATGTCGTGACAGAGAAATTCGCATTTACGTTGACTGGCGAGGAGGCAACCATCCCTGAGCACTTTCACGAATGGTTTGCTTCAGGTACATCCCCTAAGGAGTGGACGAAAAAAGCGCCAACGAAAGAGGAGCTAATCACGTTATTAAAGCAGCAGCTTGAGCGAGTTCAAGCGCAGAACGAACAGCGCTTGAACGCTCCTCTGCCTGAAAGCTACGCAACATCGACGGGATTGCAGCTATCAACAGTAGGTGAGAGCCTTAGCTTTTGTCTATACCACGAAGCGATGCATTATGCCGCTATAAAAAGCATCATAACGTTAATTAGCAGCAAGTGGGCATGAATCTAACTGTTTCGTAGCATTCGTTCAGCTAATGTGGGAAGTATGCGATTTATTAGACTGAGCCACTTGGATTTACCGATAGGGGCCTCAAAGCGATCTTGTTCATAATAGCGGAAAAACTGCTCTGCTAGCTCATAGGGAGATATTTTCCCGTGTCCTCTGCCTTTTGTCATGTCGGTTTCGACAATGGGAGGAATGATCTCGAACACCTTAATAGGCGTAGACTCAAGCTGATAGCGAAGGGCCTTGGTGAATATATGGAGTCCTCCCTTGGTTGCACAATAGACAGGTGCCGATTGCTTTGGAACAAAGCCTAAAGCAGAGGATACATTGACGATGGCTGCTTGTTTTTGTTGTCTAAGGAGCGGGATAAGTTGAGCAGTCAACAAGATCGGCGAGGTCAAATTCGTCATAATTTCAGCTTCAATCTGAGCATCATAAAGTTCATTGCCAGCAAGAGAATAGTTGTATTGTATTCCTGCATTGTTAATGAGTACACTGAGCCGCGGGTGGTTATGAATCACTTGCTCAGCAAGCTGCTTTACTTGCTCATTATCGTTCAGATTGCAAGTATAGGTTGAGATAGCAGCATAGCGCTGCTTCATCATTTTCAGCTTCTGTTCATTGCGTCCCACAATAATAACCTCATTATGGGTACTAATAAATTTCTCTGTTAGCGCCTGACCAATACCAGCAGCGCCACCAGTAATAAGCACAGTATGCCCTGATCGATTCATAGCTCCCACTTCCTTTCTTTTCTCAATATAGCGAGAAAGAGAAAGCTTGTAATTAACCTAGGTTAATTTTTCTTTTAATTCTACTTAAGGCAACGGGTGTAATTCCTAGAAAAGATGCAATATGATATTGCGGAATATCGTTGATCATGTGAGAATGTCTTTCTAGAAATAGACGATAACGTTCCTCCGCTGAGAGCATAAGTAGCTCGTATTCACGTTGTTCTTTTTTTATATACAGCTGCTCTACTATATTTCTTCCTAATCGTTCCCAACAAATATGCTCTGTAAATAACGATTGAAAATGCTCGTAACGAATAACTAGCAATTCACTATCCATTAATGCTTCTATTGAGAAGTATGATGGCGAGCTAGTTAGTAAGGCACGATAAGATGCTACAAAGTCTCCTGAGCTGCAAAAGCTCTTATTGAACGTTGTACCATCCGCAGTTGTATAATACAGTCTCAATAAACCGTTCATACAAAAGGCAATGGAATTAGAAGGCTCACCTTGTCGAGCAAAATAACTATTTTTCTTGACTGTCATTGGTTCAGCTAGCTTTTGGAATATAGTCCATTGTTCATCTGGAATGTCTGACATCGTTTGAAGTTTACTGTAAAGCGATAGCCATGCGAATTCCATCGTTTCAGTCCCCTTAACATTATATGAAATATAGCTTTATTCCAGTTGCGTCACATGAATCCCTTCCCTTTAATGCGAACAATTTATAGTTTATTTTGCCCGAGAACGATCGATAGCAGCCACTCTTGGAGCGCGACAAGTCTCGTATCCTTGAGCTCTATCGTTGTACCAGCAGCTATAAGCGGAACAAGTGAATCTACTTTGTGAAGAGAACCGTGCGAGCCGCCGCCTGTATGGTTATAGCTGTGATGATCAGAAAATTCATAGGAGGGCTTGGCATCAATAATGATGAAATTCCCTTCCTGTGTATGTAAAGCGCCATGTAATCGAGCAAGTGCATCAGGATAGTCTTCATAATAAAGCTGCTGCTTGTCATCAAGCGTTAAGCTCAATAAGGATAAATCCCCTGCGATGTTCCATGTTTGCTGATATGAATCGCGATAAGGTCCGTTAGGTTTATAGATGAGCAGCTGCTCATGCTCTGGGCTTGCAACATAGTTCACACCATCCTTATGCCAAGCAATAAATTGAATTCTTTTTTCCTGCTTTAAGCGTTGAATGAGCTCCTCTTGGGGTAGCTGTTCATCTAGAATATGGATATATCCCATACGCTCATTCAGCGCAAAGGCAAGCTGACCGTTCGGATGCTTCTTGCTCCATAAGCTGTAGCCTGACAGCAGCTCATTCATATTGATTAATCCACGCTCTTTGTCTTCAAGAACAAGCGATTGCCCACTGTCTCCCAATACGATCCACACCGCTTCCTCCAATGCCTGATCCCAGGAAGGATACAAATTTAATAGGCTCTGAATGGTTTCATCGACTTTTTTTATAGCCTGTAAGTCTTGAGGTCCATGCTTATGCAGGGTTGCATCCGTATCAGGGAAGTATGCAAGCGTAAAGGCTGGCAGCTTGTCATTCTGTACGAGATACGCAAGTTCATTGACTGTAAACTTATTATTTATGCCCAAGCGGTCCCACGCGAGATTATGATGATCGTTCTTTTTGTTATATTGTGCTAACACACCAAGCGAGAGTAGATCTGGACCATTCACTGCAGCAACGCTGCTAGGCATCAGGCTAGAACGCGACAGCAGCCCAGGTATGGTCAACGTGTGAGGGGTATTGCCGCGATAAATTAAGCCATTAATCGAGGCGCTTTGAATCTGTGCTTCGGCTAATCGCTCGTGAATCGTCTTAACCTCATCGCTTAAATGCTGCCCATTCAGCTTAAGGATGCTGTTTTGCAGCACTTGCTTTACACCATTATCCCAAATCTCATGAGGTCCGCTACCGTAGCTAACGATTTGCTGTTCGGACTCGTTGAACCATATGAGTCCTGGAATTCGGTGCTTGTCCGCGTAGCTGCCAGTCAAGATTGTGCTGTCAATCGATACAGACATCGTTGGATAAGCGCTGACGACCTCAGGATATAATGTGCCATGCTTCATCAAATAAGAAATAGCGGGAGTCATCCCTTCCTTAACCGCAGCTTGCATAGGCTCATTCATCAGTGAATCGAACAGTAGAACAATGACCGGCTTATTAGCTTTCTCGATCGGCGCAGCAATGCTTCGCTCTTGCGTTATCGACAGCGCAATTATTAGCCACATAACAACGCTTAATAGTAAGAGTAGGATAGCGGCAAGCATAGATAGTTTTTTTGAAGCTTTAGCATTGTTTAACAAGGAAAAGTCTCCTTCACTATGAATTATTGTTCATGTTGCTTGTGATGAGTGCAATGCTTAGAGGTTAGAGGTATAGGTATGGGAAGTATGCCCAATTTAACTAGTGATGATTCTATAGAAATGCAGGACATAAGTGCTACCATCTAGAATTACCTCAATAACAGACAGCATGAAGAGATGAGGTGCAATAAATGTCAGTACACTATGAAGAGTATGGCGATAAAAATGGCCCACTTCTCCTGTTTTTACATGGGGGCGGAGTAAGCGGCTGGATGTGGAAAAGACAGGTTGAACATTTTTCGGATTATTACTGTATAGTGCCCGATCTTCCAGAGCAAGGCTTAAGCAAGCAGACGCCGCCATTTTCGATGGAGTCAAGCGCAGAAGCAATGCTTGAACTAATTGAGAACAAAGCGAACGGGATGTCTGTCAATGTGGTGGGATTTTCTTTAGGAGCGCAGGTGCTTGTACAGATGCTAAGCATGAAGCCTGATCTTATTGATTATGCCATGATTAATAGTGCGCTCGTTGTACCGCAGCCCGCGATGGCAAGATGGATCGGCCCATCAATTAAGCTAATGCACCCGCTAATTCGCAATCGTTCATTTTCAAGGCTGCAATCCAAAACACTGTACGTTCAGGATGACGATTTTGAGCGCTATTTTGAAGAAAGCAAGCAGATTACAGCTGAAGCATTAATACGCGTTCTTCAAGAAAATATGAGCTTCCAAATCCCATCTCAGTTTTCACGTGCACAGTCACAAATGCTTGTTACTGTAGGTGATAAAGAAAAAGGGATGATGCGTAAGTCGGCAAAGCTACTTAGTGATGCCAACCCTAACTGCCATGCAGTGGTGCTGCCTAATATAGGGCACGGCATTTCCATGGCTGCACCTCAAGCGTTCAATGATATGCTAAGAGCGTGGCTTGAGCAAGGCTTATTACCAGAGGGTAAACCTTGTTAATGTTTCATGTTGTGAAATATTAAGGCAATAAGTTAACTTTCGAGCATAAATGTAATAAGCTAAACTTTAACCATAATTTGAGGTTTTGCAGTATGAGAAAGCAACGGAAAGTAGGACTTCAACATTTTTGCTTTCGAAACTTCCGAGCGCTATAATTTACTTATCTTCATAATTCACACTTCACAATAAAGGAGTAATGACAGATGGGTAGATTAGCTAACAAGGTTGCTATTGTGACGGGCGGAGCTCGTGGTATGGGTGCTTCCCACGCACGTAGGTTTGTTGAAGAAGGTGCAAAGGTCGTTATTACGGACTTAAATGCAGAAGCGGGACAAGCACTTGCTTCTGAGCTTGGGGAAAATGCAATGTTTGTTCAACAAGACGTGACGAGTTCACAGGACTGGGAACGTGTTGTTACAGAAGCTGAAAAAGCATTCGGACCAGTGAATATATTGGTTAACAATGCAGGGATCAGCGTAGCAAGCAGCTTTGAGGCAATGACAGAGGAGCAATATCGAAAAATTATCGATATTAACCAAGTATCGGTTTTTCTAGGGATGAAGACTGTGCTACCCTCTATGAAAAAGACTGAAAAGGGCTCCATTGTTAACATATCATCCATTAATGGGCTGGTTGCTGGTGCGGTCGGCTATACGGATTCAAAATTCGCTGTTCGTGGAATGAGTAAAGCAGCAGCGATTGAGTTTGCTAAGTATGGAATTCGCGTAAACTCAGTTCATCCTGGAGTGATCGAAACACCGATGGTTTCGGAAGGCGATGCAGTAGAGCAAATTAAACAGTTTGCGAAATTCATTCCACTGCAGCGTATTGCCCAATCAGAGGAAATTACGAATCTTGTACTGTTTCTAGCATCCGATGAATCTAGCTACTCAACTGGAGCCGAATTTGTCGCTGATGGCGGTTTGACTGCTCAGTAGATAAATTTGAATTTTAGTGCGAAGTAGAAATCCCTTCAATTTATACGAAGTGAGCATTCCGTCACTTAAAGGTGACAATTCAAATAGATAAAAGCAATTGCGCAACGCAATAGAGGCTGTCTTAAGGTCATAAACGATGACTTTTAAGACAGCCTTTTCTAATTTTGTTCGTTCACGTTAACCAATGAAATAATGAATACATTCATCACGAAACAATTAATTCATTCATTATCAAAAAACTATTGACCTTGGAGTATACTCCAATGATACGCTACCCTTAAAGAGGAGGGGCACACGATGCATATTAAACAATTTACTGAGAAATATCAGATTACGAGTGATACAGCAAGATATTATGAAGCAGAAGGGCTGCTGAAGCCGAAGCGTTTAGATAATGGCTATCGTTTGTACGATGACCAATGTGAAAAATCAATGAAGTATATTATTGTGCTGAAGCAAATAGGGTTCTCACTGCAAGAAATTCGATATTTGCTTACGTTGGAGCAGCAGCCGATTTCACAGGAGTGTAATATTGCGTCAGTGACAACATTCACTCAGAAGATTGAAGATATTGAGCGGAAAATTAAGTTTTATGAAAATGCACTGCACGCACTGCGACTTGCTGGCAGCTTTATGGAGCAAGGAAAATACGCCGAAAATCAATCGAAAATCGATGAGCTTGTGGATGACATTTATCTCAGTATGTCGGATAAAGGAAATGAAGCTTAAGGTTTGTGTGGGGGTTGTTTAAGTGTAGTGGTGAAGGAGTCAAACTATTAGATAGTCCAGTCATTTAGAGGAATAAGGGAGGATTATTTATGAAAATTCGCAAAATTTCAGAGCATATTACGAAGCTGGAATTCTGGTGTTTGTTCAAGGTTAGTGTATGGCTTGTGCAGGCTAGTAATGGTGTTTACATCATTGATACTGGTATGGCCTTTATGAGTAAACATATATTGCGCGAGGCCGAAAAGCTTGGCGAGATAAAGGCAATCCTACTGACACATGGTCATTCTGATCATGTCGGCGGGGTGAAGAACATCATTCGTGAGCGAAATATTCCTGTCTATGCTCATGCCTTTGATCTGGACTATATGGAAGGCAAAGCTCCATTCCCACGTAGAAAGAAAGCGGAGGCACTCGTCCCTCCAAACGTTGTGCAGCCCCTGCCAATAAACGAAAATGGTGAGCTTGAAGCCTTCGGTGATCTGATCCCTTATCATACGCCAGGTCATTCACCTGGTCATGTCGTGTATTATCATGCCAAGGATAACGTATTGCTCAGCGGAGACCTATTTACCTCAAAAAAAGGACAGCTTCAGCAGCCGATGCGGATGTTTACCGCATATATGGATCAGGCAATTGCAAGCAGTCGTATCGTTCGTGAGCTAAAGCCTGCACTTGTAAGCATTACGCATAGTGATGATGTAAAGGATGCACATATGCAAATCGATGAGTATATGAAGCAATACGCTGGATAGTTCAGCGGCATATTGTTACTTGAAAGCTGCTCACCCAAAAGTAGGTGACTATGTGTCGTTATTGCCCCATTCGTGTGAAAAAGCATACAAAAGGCGCTGATCGTACGCTGTAAGTGACGGTTTTGTATGAAAAAGCACCCAAATTCGCTGATTCAGCGTCATAAGTGGCTCATTTGTATGAAAAACCATACAAAAGGTGCTAATCGTGCGCCGAATGCGCCACTTTGTATGAAAATGCACCCAAAGTCGCTGATTCAGCGCCATAATTGGCTCATTTGTATGAAAAACCACCTAAAAATCGTTGACCATGCGGCGTAATTGGCTCGTTTGTATGAAAAATCACCCAAGATAGCACGCCCCGCACCACGATATCGCCCCGTGCCGCACAATATCGCCCCCATACGCCGCACAACTCACCGCACCCACACCACCATATCGCCCTAGCGCCGTACCATTCATCCCTCCTGGGCGGCGAATATCTCCCCGCGCAGAGAAAGTAGTCACCGCCCCACGCCGCACAATTCACCGCCCCCCGACCCAAGTATCCACCCTCACGCCTTTACCGAGACCAAACCAACCGTTGCTGGATTAAAAACATGTGGGCTATAATGACGATATCGTTGATTAGAACGGAGTTGATCAAGAATGCCTCACATTTTATACATTGAAGATGATCATGAGATCGGCTCGTGGTTGTCACAGGAGCTGCAGGATAAGGGCTACGAAGTAAGCTGGCTGCAATCAGGAGAGGGAGCTGAAGCGTACGCCGGGCAAGCAGATTTAGCAATTTTGGACGTTATGCTCCCTGGATTAGATGGTTTTTCCGTTGGTAAGCGCCTAAAGCGTGAAAACAGCTCGCTGCCTATCCTAATGCTGTCGGCTCGAACAGCAGTGGAGGATAAGCTCGAAGGCTTAAGCTTCGCGGATGATTATGTGACCAAGCCCTTTCATCCCGATGAGCTTGCTGCACGCATCGAGGTTCTACTTCGTCGCTTTCAGAAAAATGAGCAGACGATAGAGCTCCAGCATTTGCGGATTCATACGAAGGAGCTTCACATAGTCAACAAGCAGACGAATGAGGAGATTTTGCTGACGGGTAAACAATTCCTGTTGTTCCAATGCTTTATTCGACATTTGAACCAAATACTGACGAAGGAGCAGCTCTATGAGCAGGTATGGGGAGAAAGCTATATTGAAGGCGATAAAACGCTTATGGTACATATCCGATATTTGCGCGAGAAGATCGAGCTTGACCCATCACAGCCAACTATCATAGAGACGATTCGCGGAATCGGTTATCGTGTGAAGCTATGAGGAAGCTATTCGGCTCTCTGCAAGCTAAGTATATGGTTATTATTTTGTGTGCGTTAGGTCTGTTTCAACTAACGTATATTGGCGGTGCAATTATTTTCACCGGTATAACGAATCAAATGGCTCAAAACGATATACCCGAGTATGAGAAAGTAGAAAACAGCTGGCATCAGGCTGCAAGTGACACCTCTGCCACTGAAGAGGACGTAAAGCTGCTTTATCAGAAATGGAGCGAGCAATACCCAGAGGCAGGTATGTTCTGGATTAGCCAGGACGGGCAGCTACTGAGCAGCTGGAATGTACAATATGAGCTGCCACAGCAATGGTCACAGTCAGACATTGTTTCCTTTATGAAGAGCAGATATGGTAAAGATCCCTTTACAGTCGTTGCTTTTGTAGAGGGCAAGGAGAACAATGGCTTTGTCGTAGTTGAGCTTCCTCGAGAGCTATTCAGAGATCCATATTCGGATATTTTTGAGAAATTCGGCATATGGTTGCTGGCAGGTATTTTAATTATTGTTATCGTCTTTATCGTCATCTCGTATTTATTTTTCCGTAATATTCGTAAGCGGCTGCTCTTCTTACAGCGTGCGATGAGTAAGCGTAATCCCGATGGCTTGCCAGTATCTATTGACGTTAAGAAGCAAGATGAGATCGGTCAGCTTGAGCATTCGTTCAACAATATGGTGGAGCAATTGAATGATAGCCGCCAAAGAGAGCTGAACGAGGAGCAGATTCGGCGTGAGCTGATTGCTAATTTGTCACACGATATTCGGACTCCACTAACAAAGCTGCGTGCTAATGCATATACAGTCAGCAAGTACGAGCTGCCTGATGGAGCAGCAAAAGCGCTGCAGACGATGGATAGCTCCGTCCGTCATATCGACGAGCTTGTAGATAATTTACTTGCCTATACGCTATTATCGAGTGCTCAGTATCGCTATGAGCCGACACAGCTTCAAATTAATCGATTTTTGCGTGAGCATATCGCGGTTTGGTATGCGGTATTTGAGCAAAATGGCTTTGAGATTGAGATGAGGCTTGGAGAGCTTCACGTACCGACGTGGGAGGTAGATCCGATCTGGATGAAGCGAATGTTCGATAACCTGCTGCAAAACGTGCTGCGACATGCTCGTGATGGCAAGCTTGTTGCGATCGAAACGGAAGCCTGCGAAGGTTATGATGCGATCCGTGTCGTAGATCGTGGTCAAGGGATGGATGGCGTGACTGATAACAAGGGTGCAGGCATTGGCTTGTCCATCGTCCATATGATGGTAGAAGGTATGGGCTTAACATGGCAGCACTATCGTAGAGATGAAGAATTCATCATAGAAATACGACATCCTCTAAACTAAGCCTCTAGACATAGCAGAAATCATTGGATTCTCAGTGAAATGGAATTGTAAAAGTCAAACAATAGAAATTAAAACAACTCCGTAAGACTAACCACTAAGCAGAACTTTCCCAAAGTACAGGGGAAGGTTCTGTTTTTAATTTAAACAAAATTTAACCTTTCCCCACACCTCACTTTAACCTTGCCTATTTATACTTGCTTTAGAGGTGAAAAACATGAGTATTATTGTACAAACAGAGCAATTAACGAAAACATTTCAGAAGCAGCAAGCGGTTGATCATGTCGATATGGTCATTCGTGAAGGGGAAATTTACGGGTTTTTAGGTCCGAATGGGGCAGGGAAAACGACGACCATTCGTATGCTGCTTGGATTAATGAAACCTACATCTGGCACAGTGCGCATCTTTGGTAAGGAGCTTCAGAAGAGTAAGCTCGACATTTTGCGTCAGGTCGGCTCGCTCGTTGAAAATCCATCCTACTATCCGCATCTTACCGCATATGAAAACTTGAACGTTGTGCGTGAGATCGTAGGCGTATCGCATAAGCGCATTAGTGAGGTATTGGAAACGGTGCGCTTAACGGAGGCTGCTCATCGTAAAGTTAAAGGCTTCTCGCTAGGGATGAAGCAGAGATTGGGCATTGCCGCAGCATTGCTGCATCAGCCGAAGCTACTTGTGCTGGATGAGCCAACGAACGGACTAGATCCTTCGGGCATTATTGAGATTCGTGAGCTTATTAAAAGCTTGCCGCAGCAATATGGCATGACTGTACTAATATCCAGTCATCTCTTATCCGAAATCGATCAAATCGCTACAGCGGTAGGCGTGGTGTCAAGAGGAAAGCTAATCTATCAGGATCAGATGTCGAATTTGCGAAAGCTGGCGCGCTCTACAATTAGAATTCAATGCAGCGAGCCTGGCAAAGCGGTTGCTGCGCTAAAGCAGCTGGAGCTTGCCGCTGCTCATGAGCAAGAGCAGCTTATTCTAGAAAACTGCTCGAATCGCAGTGTGGCAGATGCGGTCTCTTTACTCGTTCATCAAGGACATGACATCTATCGGGTGGAGGAAAATAAACAGTCGCTCGAGCAAATCTTCTTAAGTATGACGGATGGGGTGAGTTTATAATGCTCAGCCAATTACTTCGATCAGAATGGATGAAAATTAAGAGAAAAGGTCTTTGGTTTCTAACCGTATTAGGCCCGCTAGGTGTAGTCGGTTTGACGATGGTGAATTATGGCGTTCGCAAAGATTATTTGCTGTCAATAAGCGATGACGACTGGTCGGTTTACTTAGACAGCATTCTTAGCTTAACCCCACTTGCACTCGTATTAGGTATCGTCATCTTGACGTCGATGATGGCAAGCATAGAGAACCAAACGAATGCCTGGAAGCAATGGCTGGCGCTACCAGTCAATCGATCGTCAGTCTATCTATCAAAGTACGTAATCGCGACAACGCTATTATTCGTATCCTCGATTATTCTAGGAATCGGCACGACGTTATACGGACTAACGCTGGGACTGGGCGATGATATTCCGTGGCTGCGGATTGTGCAAGTCAGCTTTTATCCGTGGCTTGCGTCACAGGCGCTCATTGCGTTTCACCTGTGGGTTGCGGTCGCTAACAACAATCAGGGCATCACCGTGAGCATAGGGGTAGTCGGAGTAATTCTGACTTTCATGGCCTTTTTTCTTCCCGATTGGTTCCTATGGAAATGGCCAACATTAGCGAATGATTGGAATAATCCTTTCATCAATATCGTACTTGGCATTAGTGCTGGCTTGCTGCTGTTTATAGCTGGCATGTGGCACTTCTGTAGAAAGGATGTGAGCTAAATGAAGGCATTGCTGAAGACAGAATGGTTTAAACTATGGAAAACGAATATCGTTCCCTTTATATTGCTGGCACCTCTAATCGTACTGGCGATTGCTTTGAATGTTAATGTTGATGCAGAGGAGCTAACAGGTCAAAAGTACGTGTATGCAGCGATAAATGCGAATCTAGCTTATGGCGTTTTGTTTTTGCCGCTAATGATCGGTGTGCTTGCAACGCTAATTTGTCGCTATGAGCATCAAGCAGGGGGCTGGAAGCAGCTGTTTGCTTTACCAACGACGCGGGGAAAGGTATATGTAGCCAAATTCCTAATCGTTAGCCTATTAAGCTTATGTATGCAGCTGCTTGTGCTGCTCGCACTGCTAGTGGCTGGCTTGTTGAAGCAGTATGGTGAACCATTCCCGATAGAGCTGCTGATACGCGGTACGATAGGGGGCTGGCTTGCAACACTGCCACTAATCGCGCTTATGCTGTTTCTTTCCACGCTGTTTCAATCCTTGGCTGCTTCATTTGCTGTAAATGTCATCTTTACGATTCCTACGATGCTTGTTCTGAATTCGGAAGATCTTGCGCCCTTTTATCCGTGGGGACAGCCTTTTTTGATGATGTATATTACGGATAATGAGAGTGATATTTTCTATGCTCCGTGGGAGCAGCTCATCACGGTCATTGGAGGTAGCTTTGTCTTGTTTTTTATAGCCGGCTTTATTTACTTGCAGCGCAAGGAGGTTTAGTAGGTCAACGCTTCACTTAGATAAAATTGACAGGTAGTACGGTTCATTGTATATTGATGGATGGGAAATGGAGGAAGAAATATACAATGAATCGTACTGCAACAAAGACAGGGCATGTGATGCACCGCTATATCTCGAAGATGGCGGGCAGAGGGAATAATCCATCCACCGTTGACATCAAAGATATGCTAACAGTCGTAATAGGCGGGACGGTTACCATCGGAATATTGCTTTCATTAACTGGCTTTACTGAAACACTATGGATTATGGCGCCATTCGGAGCGAGCTGCTTGCTTGTGTTTGGCGCATGGCAGGTGCCTTACTCTCAGCCGCGTAATGTAATTGGTGGGCATTTGCTCTCAAGTGCAATCGGTATAGCTGTGCACGCATTATTTGGCTATTATGCATGGACGCTTGCACTAGCCGTTTGCGTCTCATTAATTGTCGTCATGCTGACGAAAACGACGCACCCGCCTGCCGCGGCTAATCCGATCATTATTATCGCAGGTGGCTATAGCTGGCAGTATCTTGTTACGCCAGTCCTTATCGGATCGGTAACGATCGTAATTATGGGATTAATCATTAACAATTTACGCAGCAATCGAGCGTATCCTACATATTGGCATTAAACGATGGACTAGCTGCAATAATTATCATTTAACGCAAGAAGGGGCTGTTCAGCAAGTAAGCGGATGCTTACTCGCTGAACAGCCCTATTTATTTGCCTGCTATTTCAACTCTGGAAACAAATTCACTTGTTCGATGATGATCTGCTCATTCGCTTTTGTGCCTTCTAATTGAAGCTGAACAGAAACACTGGTAACCCCATTATGCGTCAGCGTAAATGGCAGCTTGATCGTGCCGCTAGAATCAAACGTTTTCTCTAATGATCCGCCAGACAAATAGCTGGATTTAAGCACAATTTTTCCTGCTACAGCATCTTCTGGACTGCTTAATTGAAGCTCCAATACATATTTGCCCGCTAAGAGATCAAATGCATTTTGCTTCAACATAATAGAGTCTGATGCATTTAATGTGAGCTGCAGACCTTCCTCAGTAGGCGTGACCGACTGTTTATTAGAGGAGATAACCTGCCATTCCTCAATACCCCGTTCAAAGCGAGGATTCATGATCCGATTCGCACCGCGATCTGTTGCTTCCTGGAAGTAGTAATAGACAACCTTAGGTGCACGATTATTCCAATCCACCATTCCCATTCCCGACAGGCGCTGAGGATCTCGGCTTGTGTACTCCATCTTGCTGCGATAATCCTTTAGATTCCAGAAGGTGTAGCCTGCTGTAAATGGATAAGTAACGGTTACGTCCCAATGGGCAGCAAAATTGCCTGCTTGCCACTGCTCGCGTGCGCGATCGCCTAAGCTCGACCATGTTCCATTCTCTGATAGAATGATAGGCTTGCTAGGGTAACGCTCGTGGATTTCTAGCAATTTCTTTCTGTACTGCTCGGCGCCGTAATCCTCAGATTCGCCACCGTGGAAGCCATAATATTGGTTGAATCCGATAATATCGGCCGCTGACATGGACATATCAACCGGATGATGCTGGGTATTCGAAGCGTAGGTGACAGGTCTCTTCTTAGGGTCGACCAATCTTACCGCATCTCTCATATCGTTAAACCATGCCAAATGTGTCGTATTATTCGGTGTATTTTCATTCGCTACACTCCAAATGATGACAGAAGGATGATTCACCTGATTCCAAGCCATAGCGATTGCTTTTTCGCGTGATAACCCTTTTTCGTACAATTGATGACCGATCGCCTGCTCACTCAACCAGTAATTCTCGATCTCATCCATGACAAAGATTCCGATCTGATCAGCATACTCATAAGCATATGGATGACGATTGTAGTGAGCATTACGGATAAGATTAGCGCTCGCGCTTTTAGCGACATCAATCTCTGCACGATATTCCTCAGGTGACATGGATCGGCCTGACTCTTTGTTCTCATCGTGCCAGTTTGTCGCCTTGAACCATTCTGGAGAGCCGTTAACCAGCACCTTTGCATCTCCAACCTCTACGTCTACCGCGCCATATTGTGTTTTGAGCCGATCACCATTTACAATTTCAGCTGTTAGCTGGTATAGGTTGGGTGACTCTGTTGACCACGCCTCGATATCCGGTGTATCAAATTCAAAGCCAACGACCTTTACTTCATCCGCACCTAACGTTACGCTTTTCGTTTGAGCTTCTATATTGTCCACACCTGGATGAACCTGCACATCTAGCGTTGCAGCTTCTTTGCTGTAGTTTAGTAGGACGACAGAAGCACGGACTCGTTTCTTAAGAGGAGAAGCATCTACAATGACTTTAGAGATCGTCTGTGGAGCTGTCGCCTCCAAGTAGATATCTCTAGTAATGCCGGAATAATCCCACCAGTCAAACCCACCAGCTGGCAGAGCTCCAACATCTTCATGGTCGTGTGCTGGTCTAATAATTTGGACAGCGATGATATTGTCTTCGCCATAATTTAAGTAAGGCGAAACATTGAAGGAGAAGGGCGTTGCGCTGCCTTCATTCACTCCAACCTTCGTTCCATTGATATAAACAACAGAATGATAGCCCATTCCTAGCGCGTTTAATTTAACGAATTTGTCGTTCCAATCTTGTTCGACCTTAAAGACTTTACGAAACCAAAATGAACCGAATGTATATTGGTATTTCTTATTATCGTAGGCTAGGTCAAGACTTGCTGGAACGGGTTGCACAGACCAAGCGGAATCATCATACGTAGTATCGCTGCATGTAAGATCAGCTTGGGGACAATTGATGTCATCCTCATGTCCGAATTTCCATTCTCCATTCAAGGAAATATATTGTCTGCGTTCTTCATTCATCTTCCAAGTAGAAAACTCAGGGATTGGTAATCCATTTTGATAGGCTACCTGCACGCCATCATGCTCAATCAAATGGACAACCGTATTTTCTACTAGCATGTCAGTATCACTAGTTATCATTTTTTTCTCCCTCATATTCATAGTTAAAGTAACAAGACAGACGATAAACAAGACTGCAACTAAGGCAATCAGGAGCATCTTTTTTTGACTTGTCATTCACACCCTCCAGTTACGAATAACATACCCTTTATGAAACCCATTTCATAAAGGGCTAAGAAGACCCAAGAAAATAACAAATTCAAGAGAGAATAATTCATGAATAAAACAAGAGTAAAACAAGAGTAAAACTAGAGTAAAACAAGAGTGAAACTATACAAGAGTAGAACTATTCAAGAGTAGAACGATGAAAGAGAAGTATGATTAAAGTGAAGAACAGTTTGCTTATAAAATTTGCTGGATCATCATAGAAAGCGGTTACATTTACACCATTATACGAAGGACGTCATTAAAAAACAACGGTTATTTTCAAAATTTTTGAAGTTTTTGTGTTGATAGCTCAGTAAGGCTTGGTCAGAATGGCATTAAAATTTTTGTGTTGACAATATAAAGTATGAGGCGATAAAATGGCATCAAACAAGAGATGAACTAATTCACCTATTTTTTTTGAGAGAAGTGAAACCCCTTTCATAAAACGGGTTACATTATGATTAATTTTGCAGGGATCATTTGATTAAGGTTATGAATAAGGGGAACGGATAGGAAGGTGATAAAAGCTTTTTTTGAATGAATGTTGCTTGGAAATTAAAGCGCTTACTTTTTACTTTATGTGTGGTGTAAATGAGTCATTCGTCAACTTCTGTCTAATCATAATGTTTTTCTTTTTCTGATCGAACGATTGGATTACAAATTACGAAAACAGGGGGATGCAAAGTATGGTAAGTAAATCAAAAAAAGCTTTTACGTTGTTAACGACATTAGTTCTAATTACTACAGTATTGCTCAGTGCTTGTTCTAAAACTGAGAATACCCCGAAACCGACCAATAACAATACCAATACAGAAAACACAGAGCAAACAAGCAACAATGATCAGCCGAGTGGAGAGCCGACGGTTATCGTTTTTGGTACTCACTGGCAGCCTGGAGATGACCCAAGCTGGACAGATCCAGTAACTGGTGAGCCAGGTATGCCACCAGATCAGCTTGCAGCGAGAAAAGCAGCTGAAGAAGCCGTGTTAAATGAACTAAACGTAAAAATAGAGTGGAAGCAATATCCTGAGGATATCCGTGAATCATTGCTGAAATCTGTCCTTGCTAACGATCCTATCGTAGACATTGCTTTGCTATGGGGTGGTTCTCAAGGGACATTGCTCGGACAAAATATCTTCCAGCCACTAGATCAATATAAAGACATCTTTGCAGATCCAGACCACGAGTGGATGTTTGGTAACCAAATGTTCGGTGGCGTTTATTTCTTGAACTACATTCTTGAATTCGTGCCACAATGGCCGCTTGTCTACAATATCGACTATCTAGATCAGGTTGATGCTTTGAAGGAAAATGGTCAGACTGTTTATCCACATGACCTTTGGAAAAAGGGCGAGTGGACATGGTCAAAATTCGAAGACTACTTAACGAAAATTAACGAGTTCTATGCTAACAAAATGTCTCCAGTTAGAACGGATGTGCCTATTAAAGCGTTCCAAACGGACTACAGACAAACAGCCTATCATGCAATCCACTCCAATGGTAGTGCGGTGTATGGCGAAAATGGCCTAACAGCTGATTCTGCAGAAGCAAAGCAAGCGATTGAGTACATTGATCGCCTGACGAATAAAAACTTAATGTTTACAGCTAGATACAATGATAGCGAGCCTGGACCAGGCTGGACTTGGAATGCGAATGATTTCGGTAATGGTGAAACGGTATTTACGAATATGGTTCCTTGGCTAGCAGCTGGCGCAGGTCAGGCATTAGCTGAGCGTGGAGAGTCTATGGGGGTTGTTCCATTCCCAAGACCAGATCATTTGTCTGCTGATGATCCGAAGTACCAACAGCACGTTGCTCCTGGTAACCAAATGGCTGTACTGAAAGGTATTGACGAAGAGCGTACAAAGCTTGCACTTGAAGCATACAAAATCTACTGGTCAACTGCATATAAAACATTGGCTAACAGTGATAAAGCGCTTGACTATTTAACGACTCAAGCGAAGGCTGCAGCACTTAACTTTGGTTTAGACGTAACGAACGAAACCTATGGTGAGGCAGTAATGGAAGCGTTCCTTGCTCTATCTGCAGATCCCGTTCCAAACGAGTTTGCAACGATTCTATCTTGGGGCCCAATGTGGGAAGAGCAAATCATGGGTAGCTCGATTTACGGCTTAAACGGCACGCCAAAATATGCAGCTGCAATTGATGCGAATAAAAACCGTATTCTTGACGCGATGAGCTCGACGGAAAGCGCATTGAGTGCTAGTGCGCCTGTAGATAATATGCCTCCGTTCTTTACAGAAACGGTTACTCCGATTGCAGTAGCAGCAGGAACTGATCCAGCAACTGTGAATTGGAATGAATTCGTAAAAGCTGAAGATGGTGTTGATGGCGACATTGCATTTGAAGCGGTTGCTGTAGATACGAGTGCCATTGACTTTACAGCAATAGCAAAATATGAAGGCGGCTTAGCGTTAAGTGTGAAGGATGCTGCTGGCAACGAAGCAAGCAAAAAGTTTAATGTCGTTATTTACGATCCAAATAACACAACTGCACCTACCATTACAGCAAAAGCAGAGTATCGTACGGTTAATGTAGATGAAGATGTTTCAGCGATTAACTGGAAGGATGACTTTATTGATACTGCTGCTGATAAAGACGGCTTTGATGTAAAAGCGAATCTAACGGCTGATGTAAGTGAACTGGATGCAACGACTCCAGGTGAATACGATGTAGTAATTACAGTTACAGACTTTGCTGGAAATACGGCGAATTTGACGCTGAAGGTAAAAGTTGAGTAATTAACGAGGTAGTTCAAAAAGTCCTCCTTTGAAAGCTGGACTTTTTGAACTCGCACTATAAGGTTGTTGAACCGCAATGATAGCGGCACTTCGTAATTATCACGGAGGTAAGGTATGGGCCTGAAAAAAAGAGCGTTCAGATTCAGTATGGTTTTAGTCTTAGTTTTAGCCATGTTCATGCCTGCAGGGCTAGGGTCAGGTAACACTGACCCTGCTTTTGCTATTGAGCTGGAGAAGGAAAGCCATGAATATATTGAGGATTCATACGGCGAGTACCTCTCAGCACAAGGGTATGAAGGGAACATGGCATCCGCTGAGGTAAAGGTGGATGTGACGACGTTTAAGGCGCTTGATGGTATGGAAGCGTTAGTTAATGGGGAAACGGTTACAACGGGTGAACAAGGCGCGATTGAGTGGTCTTTTCAAGTGAAGGAAGCGGGCTTCTACAATCTTTCACTGTCGTATATCCCAGTAAAGGGTACAAACTCGAAAATTGAAAGAAAGCTCCTTATTGATGGTGAAAGCTATTTTAAGGGCATGAATCAATTAGTGTTTAACCGTGTATGGGACAATAGCAACGGGGAAGCCATCATGGAGCGAAACGGTAATGAGATTAGACCTTTAGCGGTAGAAAAGCCGCGATTGACGACGGTGTATATCGGTGATGCACAAAAAAGAAATCTAGAGCCCTACAAATTTTATTTTAGTGCCGGCACACATACGATTACGCTTGAATCCGTAAAAGAGCCTATGGAGATTCATGATCTTACGCTAAAGACTGCTCCACAAGTAAGATCCTATGAAGAAGTGCTGAGCGAGTGGAAGCAAAAGTATAGCGTGTATAGCAAGGAAAACCTTGTCTACCAAGCAGAACGTATCGATGGCAGCACATTAGGTATTGAAAAGTCATCTGTGGACATTACGATGGCTACTGATTATAGCAATCCCAATACGGAGCCTTATCATCCGTACAAAATTAAGCTAAACGCTATTGGCGGACCCAACTGGAGAACGCCCGGAGATTATATCGAGTGGAAGATTGATGTGCCAGAGGAAGGCTTGTACCACCTATCCTTCCGAGGCGTACAAAATACGAACCGTGGCGTAATGTCCTATAGACAACTAAAAGTAAATGGTGAAGTTCCATATCGTGAAGCGATGGCTGTGCCGTTTGCGTTTCACTCTGGATTCGTCAATTACACCATTGGACAGGAAGATGAAGAGTATTTTGTTCTGCTGCAGGAAGGGGAAAATACGATTTCCTTAGAGGTTGTGTTAGGTGAATTTGCAATGCCTCTATCCGAAGTAGAAAAAAGTGTATTTGTTCTTAACGATCTTTATCGAAAAACTGTGCAAATTACTGGACTAGTACCAGACCACTATATTGATTATGAAATTACGAAAAAAATTCCTAACTATTCTGAGCTTTTCCAAGCTGAGAGTGAACGCTTGAAGCGGGTTGTTGACGAATTAGTGAGAATCACCGGCGAAAAGGGCGAGAAAACAGCAATGGTCGAGAAGATGCAGGTACAGGCAGCGGGGATTGCAGCTAAACCTGACACAGTCATTAAAGAGCTCGGTACGTTAGCAAACAATATTTCTTCTTTAGGGACTTGGATTACATCGATTTCTGAGATGCCTTTGCAGCTTGACAGCTTCACATTATATGCTCCTGGATCTGAGCTGAAAAAAGCGAAGCCAAACTTTTTTGTTAGCGCATACAACAGTGTGTCTCGATTTTTCTCTACATTCTTTGTAGACGAAACAGAGATGTTTGGAGATACAAGTGAGGATGCCATTACGGTGTGGGTATCGTCTGGTCGAGATCAGGCTCAAATTATTAAAGATATGATTGATCAAAAATTTACTCCGCAAAGTAATATTCCAGTCAATTTAATGCTTATTCCCGAGGACGTTATATTGCCAGCTACTTTAGCAGGCAACGGTCCAGATGTGGCATTGTCCATTCCGCAAGACATGGTTGTTAACTTCGCCATGCGTAACGCCCTAACGGATCTTTCAAAGCTAGAGGGATATGATGCTATAGCCGAAAAGTTCTATGATAGCGCACTTCGTACGGTTACGTTCCAAGAAGGAGTATATGCGCTGCCAGAGCAGCAAACCTTCCTCATGATGTTTTACCGCGATGACATTTTATCGCAGCTTGAGCTTACACCGCCAAAAACATGGGATGACGTAGAGCATGTTATCTCAGTGCTCCACGCAAACAACTATGATTTTTACATCCCAGGTCAAGAGCTAGTTCCTTCTATGGTGTTTCAATACGACGGTGATCTATTCAAGGGTGAAGGCAACGATTACGGCATAGAGAGTGCACTGACGGAAGACAATGCGATGAATGCATTCAGTCGTGTGACACGCTTCTTTACAAGCTATCGCCTGCCTGTTTCTGCTGATTTTCCAAACCGCTTCAGAACGGGTGAGATGCCAGCTGGTATCGCGCAATACACGACCTATAACCAGCTAGAGGTATTTGCTCCAGAGATTAGAGGTCAATGGTCCTTCTCTCCACTGCCTGGTATAGAGCGAGCGGATGGCACAATCAATAACCAGGTCGTATCGAGCACAATTAATACTGTTCTTCTTGATGATGCTGACAACAAAGAGGCTGCTTGGGAGTTTATGCAATGGTGGCTGTCGACAGAAACGCAAACAGAATATGCCAATGCATTAGAAGCGATTATGGGATCTGCTGCTCGTTATCCAACCGCAAATGTCGAGGTACTCGATCAACTACCGTGGTCAATTAAGGATGCCGCACAGATTAAAGAACAGTTCGAGGCTACTGTAGGCGTGCCAGAGGTGCCTGGCGGATATATGACAACGAGGGCCATTGATTATGCGTTCCGCGGCGTCGTTACGAGTGGTGAAAGTCCACGTGAAGCCTTATATCTGAACAACAAGCAGATCGATAAGGAGCTTACAAAAAAACGTCAGGAGTTCCATCTATCCTATATCAGCAGTGATTGAAGTACGTCTTGCAATCTATGGGAAAAGGAGTAAACAGAGAGTATGCTGACAAATCAAACAATCACGCGAAGAAAAAACAATAGGTCATTTTCGAAGATATGGAAAGAGCATGGGGCGAAGTATCTATTAATCATGCCGTTCGCGATACTATTCATCGTGTTCACTGTGATACCAGTAATGGCTTCAATGGTTATTAGTTTTACATCCTTCAATATGCTTGAAGCTCCTTCATTTGTCGGATTTAGAAACTATATTAATCTCATAGTTAATGACGATATATTCCTGATCGCCGTAAAAAACACATTGTTTTTTGCATTGATTACAGGGCCAATCAGTTACTTAATGTGTTTTGTGTTCTCTTGGTTAATCAATGAGCTTACCCCTAAGGTTCGTGCCATTATGACGTTAGTGTTTTATGCACCTTCTATCTCAGGTAATGCCTACTTAATCTGGAAGCTTATCTTTTCTTCCGATATGTATGGTTATGCTAACTCCTGGCTGCTGCGCTTAGGCTTTATAACAGAACCCATTCTATTCTTTGATAATAAGGATTACGTATTTCCAATTCTGATCCTAGTTCAGCTTTGGTTAAGCTTAGGCGTCAGCTTCCTGGCCTTTATTGCCGGACTACAAAATGTAGACAAAACGTTGTACGAAGCAGGCAGCATTGACGGCATTAAAAATCGTTGGCAGGAGCTATGGTACATTACACTGCCATCGATGAGACCTCAGCTTCTATTCGGAGCGGTTATGCAGATTACAGCTTCATTCTCGGTATCCCAGTTATCGATTGAATTAGCTGGATTCCCATCCGTTGAATACTCAGGTCATACCATTCTGACGCACCTACATGACTATGGCTTCATTCGATATGAGATGGGTTATGCTTCTGCGATTGCAACAATCTTATTCTTTACGATGCTGTTTACTAACATTATCGTGCAGAAAGCATTAAGAAGGGTAGGTGCGTAATGTGAGTAGTATTGTTGCGACAATAAAAAAAGCTTATGTATCTAGAAAATTCAAGCGTAGAAACAGAAGCATTATGGGCGATATGTCGCTAACGATCCTTTTAGGGTTGTTCGGTCTATTCAGCGTATGGCCCTTAATCTTCATCATTAATAACGCGTTTAAGCCGTTGAATGAGATCTTTATCTTTCCACCACGATTGTTCGTAATGAGTCCGACGCTTACGAATTTTCAGGACTTATTCATCGTCATTGGAAATTCGTGGGTACCGATCACGAGATATATTTTCAATACATTTTTTATTACAGCGGTAGGTACGCTGGGCTCGGTTATTATTGGCTCAATGGCAGCCTTTCCACTTGCAAAGTATGTTTTTCCTGGCTCCAAAACGATGTCAAAGCTGATTGTTTACTCTCTCATGTTTAACGGTACGGTAACGGCTTTGCCGAACTATATCATTATGTCAAAGCTGCATATGATTGACACATATTGGGCATTGTTGCTGCCTTCTATTGGTGGAACGCTAGGACTATTTTTGATGATGAACTTTATGGTTCAGGTTCCAGATGCCTTAATTGAAGCGGCTAAAATTGATGGTGCCAAGGAGCTCACGATTTTCTGGCGAATTATGATGCCATTATCTCGCTCGGCTTGGATTACGTTAATTATTTTATCTTTCCAATCGTTGTGGGGAACGACAGGCGGGGGCGTCATCTTTACGGAGAAACTGAAGCCGGTCAGCTATGCGTTATCACAGATCGTTAATGCAGGTATAGCGAGAACGGGGGTTGCTTCTGCTGTTACATTAATCATGCTTGTTGTACCTGTTGTCGTATTCGTTATCTCTCAAAGTAATGTAATCTCAACGATGGCTACTACAGGTATTAAAGAATAAGCGAGATTGAGATAACGATCAGCAGGTCAATAAACATATGGAAAGGAAGTCTAGCAGCGATGAAGAAAAAGAGGGTTTTATTATTCGTTTTAATATTATGTATGCTTCTTCCCTCCACTCCAGTGTTCGCTGAACATACGCAAGAAACGAATTACATCTATGACTATTGGGGCGATACCCCGAGAAGTCTGCCTGCTTTTGAATGGATGGATACGATCGATCAAGGTCAGCTCGGGCAGATTAAGATGGGGAGTATCGATGATGTATTTGTAAGCAAGGATGAACGTATTTTTCTAGTCGATACATTGGAAAGTAGAGTGAATGTACTAGACGCCAACCTACAATTATTGCAATCCATTAAACTCATTCGAGACGAAAACAATAAAATTATCGTTGATGCTGCCAACAAACAGCTCATGCTAGATAAGCCAGAAGGGGTATTCTATCATGAATACAGCGATGAGCTCTATATTGCGGATACGGGAGCAGAGCGGATTGTTGTCCTAGATGGTCTTACCTATCAATTTAAGCGTATCATCGAACGGCCAGAAAATATGGTCGGCGCTACATTATTCAAGCCTTCCAAAATCGTGGTAGATAAGGATGGAAAAATTAGCGTCATTGTCCAGGGCAGCTACGAAGGCATTATTGAAATTCATAACAATGGAAATTTCTCTAGATACTTTGGCTTGAACAAGCCACGAGTGAATGTGATCGATCATTTCTGGAAAACAATCGCAACAAGTGAGCAAAAGGAAAAGATGGAGAAGGTGTTTGCTCCAGCCTTTAACAACCTTTCGATTGATTCCGAAGGTATGATCTACGCAACAACCTTTGATTCTTCTGCTCAGGATAAAGTGTTTCGCTTTAATTCCAAGGGCGAGAATGTACTGATGGAGAATGGTTACTTTTGGGTCATCGGTGATGTGAATTACTTGTCGGCAGATGATCGCAGCCAATTTGTCGATATCGCTGTTTCAGACTATGGCGTGTATGCATTACTAGACAAAAACAAGGGCAGAGTATTCCTTTACAACTTTCAAGGAGATCTATTGAATATTTTTGGCTCGATTGGATATTCGAAGGGTGATGTAAGGGAACCAACCTCTATTACATGGTTTGGCGACAAACTAATCATTACGGATAAACAGTTTGCCATCGCACACGTGTATCAACCGACAGAGTTTGGTGAAGCGGCATTGTATGCAGAGAAGCAGTATTACTATGGACAATGGGAAGAGGCTGCAGAAAGCTATGCTAAAACCATTGAGCTGAACAGTAACTATGATATTGCTTATACAGGAGTAGGTAGAAACTATCTCATGCAGGATGAATATGAAGAGGCGATGTATTATTCCAAGCTAGGCAACGCACGCAGCTATTTCTCAAAAGCATTTGCAGGATATCGCAATATTTTCATTCAAAATAACTTCATTTGGCTTGTGATACCGTTTCTACTCTTTGCTGGTTACTTGATTTATTCGGAATACAGATATAACAGGAAGAACGGTTAAGCATAGTTCCATAACCTATTAAATCCGTTTAGAAAGGGTATGATCTGTATTTATGTCTATTATCGAAGATGGAAAACTGATGTTTCATGTGTTATTGCATCCATTTGATGGATTCTATCAAGTCATTAATCATGAGAAGAAAAGATATATCCTTCCTACCTTAATTCTGATTCTTGTCGGTATTGTTGGTGTTTTATCCTATCAATATACAGGCTTTATCTTAAATACTTTTCCGATTCACTATATTAACAGCGTAACGATTTTTATTACGACCTTGTTCCCGATCGTCCTGTTTCTTATCAGTAATTGGAGCATTACAACGCTGTTTGATGGGAACGGCTCCATTGGCGACATATTCATCGTGATGTGTTATGCCTTAGTGCCGAAGCTGCTTTTTGATATCTCAGGCATTTTACTAAGTAATGTCGTGACGATGGAGGAGGCACCGCTGTTAAATGCCTTTACGATGATTGGCACGGTATGGTTTTGCTTTCTATTGTTCTGCGGGCTTTGCGTGGTGCATGAGTATACGGCATTAACGAATGTGTTGACGCTCATTGCTACATTCATCGCAGCTGTTATTATTATCTTTCTTGCGATGCTGTACTTTACATTAATGGGTAAAGTGATTGGATTTGTATATTCCGTATTTAGTGAAATAACAAAAAGGTGGTGACGCAATGTGATTAGAAATTTTAGCGAAACAGCAATCAACCGCATCAGAAATGCGGGGGCAAAAGAGATGATCATTGCGGCGATTTTACTTGTAGCCTTTATTTCACTATTTTTTGTACCTTCACAGGTTCAATCTCTAGGCATTAAGCGTCAAGCCATGCCAGAATACGTTAAGGATGGAATAGCTGAAGTAATTGGTGAGCTTGATCAGCAGGCAGGTAATATTAAATTAGCTAGCAATGAAGGTAAGGATCTGTATATTAATACGGAAACGCTCAATATTAAAGTGATTGATACACAAACTCGTACGGAATGGAGCAGCTTATCGCTCGATAAGGATAGCAGTGTCGTCGATAAGTCTCCGGTTATTATTAAGTATCTCGGTAAGGACGGGGCGTTGTACGAATGGGATGCATATACGTATGCGATTCAAAACAAACGCTATACGCTCAATCAAATTGAAAACGGTGTTCAGATCATATTTGATTTCTTCGAGACGGAATCGTATCGCTTGAATGAGTATGTGCCACAAAAGATATTAGCTGAGAATTATGAAGCTCATTTTATCGATAAGATTGATGAAAAGCTGGCAGAGGGTGCAATTACAGAGGCTCAGGCCTTGAAGTTCAAGGATGCCCTAACCTTAACGTATCAGTATGATAGCGCGAATGATCTGTATTACTACCGATTCGCAGGGCTGCCGCCGTTGTCACTCGTACGTGATCTAATCGCGATGACGAAGGCGATTGACTACACGACAGATATGTTAGTTGAAGAGAGCAGCATTCACGGACTAACTGTTAAAATTACTCAACCAGCTAACTTTATTGTGACGATGGAGGTCACACTAGACAACGGTGATCTCGTCGTTAAGGTTCCGACCTATGAGATTGCTAACAGTAACGACTTCTACACGATGCAAAATATTTCGGTGCTTCCTTCATTCGGTATGGCAGCAGCGAAAAATGTTGCAGACGGCTATATTTTTGTTCCAGATGGCACAGGCGCTTTATTCAAAATGAATACCTTTAACGGTAAATTTCCGGAATATGAGCGGCCGATCTACAACAACACCTATTACGACAAGCTGTATGAAATGTCTGAATTCCCCGAGGATCTAATGATGCCAGTGTTTGGCCTATATTATACCGATCAAAAGGGCAAAAGCAGCGGTCTTCTCGGCATTGTTGAA
This sequence comes from Paenibacillus sp. FSL W7-1287, assembly GCF_038004245.1. Lineage (NCBI taxonomy): Bacteria > Bacillati > Bacillota > Bacilli > Caryophanales > Paenibacillaceae > Paenibacillus > Paenibacillus sp. FSL W7-1287. The sequence goes on from NZ_JBBORD010000001.1 coordinate 1,129,042, forward strand.
AAGGGAGCAGAGCTAGGGAAAATCAAGGTTCAGCTTGGGGTGGAGGATACGTCACTTGGTGGAACGCCTAATAATAAGGTGTTCAGCAGCTTTGATGCGATGCAGTTCTCTCGCGTAAAGGTATTCGGTCCATATAGTGAGGAGGAAGCGCGGTATACCGCTTCAACGGGCGTAATGGATATTGATTATACCGTTCGCTATAAGCTGTTTGCTAGTGAGGTAACTCACTATGAATTAGCAAAGGCCTATCAGAGCTATCTAATCGATCAACACGGGCTGCAGCTGTCCTATGACAATCGTCCGAAGCTATTCTTGGATGTCATTGGCGGACTTATGTTAGAGAAGCGCTTCCTCGGGATCCCTTATGAAAAGTCACAGTCTATGACGAGCTATGATCAACTGCAGGGCATTCTGCAGGATTTAGAGGGAATACCGACGGTTGTAAATTATAAAGGCGTGTTTAACGGTGGATTGCACAATTCAATCGGTAACAAAGCCGAGCTAGTGAAGGCTAATGGGGATAAGAAAGAGCTGGAGCAGCTCATGAACTATGCTGCGAGCAACGAGCATGAGTTATTCTTCAATATTGATTTGATGCGTGTATATGATGATGAGGACGGGTTTAAACCGAAACGCAATGCAGTATATGGCTTTAACAATAAGCCACAGGCTATTCATCAATATAATCTTGCCCTTGGCATATTCGATACGTATACAACCGCTCAGTATCTGTTAAACCCGTTAAATCTAAGTAACACGGTAGATCGATTCATTAAAGACTCTAGTGGGTTTGACTCTATTTTTGTCAATGATATGGGATCTACCTACTATGCGAGCTATAAGGATAAGGAGATTGTTAATCCATATATCTCAAATTCGATTGTCCATGACAATTTGCAAAAGCTAACTGAAAGCAAAAAAGTAGCACTTGATAATCCGAATAGCGATAAGCTGCCTTATGCGACATATGCGGCAAATATTTCTCGTGAAAGCAGTGATTACGGAACGATGTATACGTCCGTACCATTTAGACAGCTCGTTATGAATGGATTAACGCAATATACGACGCTAAATGTGAATCTATCGGCTGACCGTAGTGACTATTTTATTCTGCAAGCACTGGAGCTCGGTAGTATTCCGAAGTTTACCATTACCGCAGAAAACGTTGATATTCTTAAGTATTCAGAATTCAGAGAGTACTTTGCAACGGAATATCGCGCGATTAAGCAACGAATGAAGGAGCTATATGAGGAATATAGCGCAGGAATCGCTAAGATTGGCTCAGCAGAGATTGTGAACCATCGTATGGTAGATGAGAATGTGTTTGAAACAACCTATGCATCTAGAGTCAAGGTGATCGTTAACTATAATAAGTTCGCCGTAACCGTTGAAGGGCACCAGCTTGATGCACTTGGCTACGTCATTAAGTAACGGGCAAAACGCTAAGAGTATGCTTTCGAAGCAGCGTTTTGCTGCTAAGAAGTATATTCAATAGACAGGCAAAACGCTTTGGGAGGTTGGGTAATGGAAGATACCGCACATAAAAGCAGAAGATTTCAGATCTCACATATGAATATGCGAAAGATTCACGGTATCATCTTTGTGCTTCCTTGGTTGCTTGGATTTATATTGTTTTTTGTAAATCCGTTAATAAGCACAATTAAGTATTCATTCCATAAGGTTGGCGTTGCTGATTCCGGAGGGATGAGCCTTGAATATGTTGGCTTTCAAAACTTCATTGATTTGTTCACGACGGAAGTTTCAAGCCAAAGTACGCAGTTTTTACGGATATTTACGGATGAGAATGTAGATATTTTCATCAATACGCCCGTAATCGTTATTTTTAGCTTGTTCTGTGCGATCCTTGTAAATGCTAATTTTAAGGGGCGTGGACTTGCTCGCGTTATCTTCTTCCTGCCAATCGTACTAGGGTTGAAGGTCGTTGTTGATTTAACACTAGTGACAACAGGTGGCGATGTAGCAAACGCTTCGATCACAGAAACGTTTGACAATGGGTTTATATTAAACTTCCTAAGAGAATATACCTTCTTGCCGCGTGACGTTACAAGATTTATTTCGGAGCTAATTAACGGTGTGTTTTTGCTTATCTCACAAACAGGCGTGCAAACACTCATTTTTCTAGCAGGCTTACAGTCGATTAATGCCTCCCTATATGAAGTGGCTAAAATCGAGGGAGCGAACGGCTACGAGGTATTCTGGAAAATTACATTGCCGCTGCTTGCAAACATTATGTTATTTGCGATGATTTATACGTTCGTGGATATGTTTCTTAAATCGACCATCTCGACGGAAATCTATTATTTTGCATTTAATAAAAATAGTATTGGTACGGGGTCTGCGCTTTCCGTTGTCTATTTATTGAATGTATTAATCGACTTATTGATCTTGATGCTAGTTATTAACAGGGTGGTGAAGCCATATGACTCAAACTAAAACATCAACTAGAAAGCAAACAAAGCAATTAAATTTATACAACGTAAAAGAGAGCTTTAAGAAAATTCTTTTCTGGTATGCGTTCATATCGTTGATTGTCGGTCTTGGCTTTGCCATTCTGTATCCGTTAATTAAGCTAATACCGACCGTGTTCAATAACCTGGAGGATCTAGGGAATCCTGATGTGGTCTGGGTGCCGATGGAGTTTTCCATTGTCAGCTTTGAAGCCGCAATAAGACTGGTGTTTGGTAATGGGATGCCGATGGTACAATCGATTCTCTACTCGGCTATGATTGCAGCTATCCAAATCTTTGTCTGTGCGCTTGCAGGCTATACGCTTGGCAGAGTGAATTTTTGGGGAAGAAACATTGTCATGTTTCTCGTCATTCTTACATTCGTTGTGCCGCCTCAGTCCTTGCTCATCTCACAATATTTGAGCTTCAAAAACTTTGATATTTTCGGCATCTTTACGGCGATTAGTGGCAGCACGGTTGATTTGATCAATAAGCCGATTACGTTGATTTTATTGGCGGTTTTCGGCTTTGGTGTGAAGCAGAGCATGTTCGTGTTTATTTTTAGACAATTCTTTAAAGGGCTGCCTAAGGAGCTGGAGGAGGCGTCGCTCATTGATGGATGCGGCTTCTATCAGACGTATTTCCGAATCTGTCTGCCTAATGCGATACCTGCTATTATGACAGTTGGCATACTGTCCTTTGTATGGAACTATGGGGATACCTACTACACTGGCTTTTTCCATCCAGATGGACCGTACTTAAGCATTAAGCTAGCTCAGACCTTTTCACCGGCTAATGTAGACAACATTTTGTATGCTGTGCAAACTTGGTACAATGTACCCGGGGCTAATGTGTTTGCGTTTGATGCGGTGAAACAAGCGGCAGCATTCATTTATCTGTTGCCATTGCTAATTATTTATTTCGCTGTACAGAAGAAACTCGTACAGAACTTTGAACAGTCAGGTATTGTTGGCTAACTTTTGGTTTGCGATGTAATGGTGACAAATCCGGACGGCCTGTGGGTCTGCGGAATGTTCATAAAGTTCGGATTTGTTACTACACTTTTTGATCAGACGATAGGCATCACTGACGCTGATCTGGCCTCATACAGTTGCTATTTAATAGTAGGTTATGTAACCCATTTCAATAAGATGGTTACGGTGTGTGATATGGATAGATCGACTAGGCCATAAACAAATAAATAGGATGGGTGAGATCAGCTATGACGATTCAGTATGATAATAAAAGTTTTGTTATAGATGGCAAGCGCGTTTTTCTTAATAGCGCAGCAATTCATTATTTTCGCATGCCGAAGGAGGAATGGCGAGACGTACTTACAAAGGCTAAGCTTGCTGGCATGAACTGTATTGATACTTACTTTGCTTGGAATGTGCATGAAGCAGAGGAAGGCAGCTTTAACTTTGAAGGTGATTACGACTGTGGTGCATTTATCGACCTTTGCGCTGAATTAGGACTATGGGTCATTGCTAGACCAGGACCTTTCATCTGTGCAGAGTGGGATTTTGGCGGTTATCCTTGGTGGTTATCTACAAAGGAGAATATGCAATATCGCATCGATCATGAGGAGCATTTACGCTACATCTTTCGCTATTTTGATCAGCTCCTGCCAATCATCTCGTCTCGGCAGCTAACAAAGGGCGGGAACGTCATTCTCGTTCAGGTAGAGAATGAATACGGCTATCTGGCGGAGAGCGAACGCGGTAAAAACTATATGCGCTTGCTTCGTGATGGCATGCTAGCTCGCGGAATAGAGGTTCCTCTTATTACGTGTGTCGGCGGGGCTGAGGAAACGATTGAATGTGCGAACTTCTGGTCAGGTGCTAAGCATCATTACAATCAATTAGTAACGAAGCAGCCAGACACTCCGAAGCTGGTAACAGAGTTTTGGACGGGATGGTTCGAGCATTGGGGCGGCTCTGCAGCGTTGCAGAAAACAGCATTGCTTTATGAGAATAGAATGCTGGAGACAATTGCAGCGGGCTTTGATGGTATTAATCATTATATGTTCTATGGTGGAACGAATTTTGGCAGCTACGGCGGAAGAACTGTAGGCAGCAGCGATATTTTTATGATCACGTCCTACGACTATGATGCGCCGCTTAATGAATATGGGCGAACGACTGAAAAGTACTATTCAGCGAAGAAGCTGTCACAATTTACTGGAGTGATGTCTTCGTTCCTATTGGAATCGCAGGAGGCAGATGTCTCATCTCTTAAAGCATCTGGAGGCCTAGCGATAGCTGGACTGCAGCTCGATGAGCAGCGGCTTCTGTTTGTGGAAAATAAGAAGGAGGAGCGGGACAGCTTCTTTATTACCCTGCATGATGAGTTAACGTTACCGCTCACACTGGAAGCTGGGCAGATGATTCCGGTGCTGGATCGGATTAACGTAATGGACGGTCTAAGCCTAACGATGGGTGGCTATCTTATTGGCAATGAAAGCTATGCGAATCGTCAGGTGCTAATCATTAGCGGTGGTAAGGGACAGCGATTGTCTGTGCTGCTTGAAGCTGATGATGAGCTGGAGTGGACAGCGAGTGATTATCCGTCTGTTCGCTATACATGGCATCATAAAAGGCAATTACTGCTTGACTTCTACAGCTTCGAGGAGCCACAGCTTATTACCTTGAAGGTGAAGGGTCGACTCGTAGAGCTTGTTGTGTTGAATGCAGAGAGCACGAAACAAGCTTGGCGGGTTAGTCATTCAACGGCGGACTGGATTATTGGCTGCAAGGATATCTCGATTACTGCAGAGGGAGTGCTGGAAGGGGTACAGGATGATAGCAGAACAACGCTATACATTGATGAACAAAGCAGCAGCTTCTCTTATGATTCACCGGCATCCCTGAGCAGCCGCAATACTATGACTCAGACTGAAGTGCCTCAGCTAACGAGCTGGTCCAGCTCACAGGTTATGCTAAGCAGTCCATGTGGTATTGTGCTGCAGCGTCCAGTTGGCTTTGCAGAATTCGGGCAAGACGCGGGATACTTGCTATATTCCCATGAGCTGCATTGTGATCACGCAGGCGAAACAACGATTGCGATCTCAGCTCTGCAGGACCCTGTTCGGGTTTACGTTAATGGTGAGGAGCAAGGGTTCATAAGGGATGTCGGAGCTGGAAGCATTCGCTTGCAGCTGCCGCAGGGACGTAATCAGCTTCAATTTCTCGTACAGCATATGGGCCGATTGAATTTTTCGCCTTATCTTGGTGAGGAAAAAGGAATTTCAGGCGCTGTATATAAAGAGGCAGACGTTGTTGATTTCCGCAGCGGTTGGCAGCTAGAGAATGCCATGGTGGATTTGTCGCAAGTGAATGCTGTAGGCGATACGAAAACGTTAAAAAAGACATGGCATATGGAAGCGGGCAAGCGTGTATTGCTTGTTGGAGCAATAAGCTTACCACTGAAAATTAATGGGGTTAACGTTGAGCTCGAAGGCTATGCCAATTGGTTTAAATTCCATACGGCAGACCTCACTTCCTATCTGCAAGCTGGATCGAATGCGTTCGAAATGGAGTATGTAGCTTCTCCGATTGATCGATTGCAGCTTATTGTATGCGATGAGCAGCATCGACTAGACCCGTGGCAGGTTGTCTCACTGAGCGATTTACCAGTCAGCGAGCGATCTAGCACGAATGAACAAAACGGAGGACCAGCGTGGCAGCGCTGCAGCTTTACTTGGTCGAAAGCGGATATGCCATCACATGCTAGGCTGAAGCTGCGTCTAACAGGAATGAGCAAGGGCTTTATTAGGCTGAATGGCAGAAACCTTGGACGATATTGGCAGGTTGGCCCACAAGAGGATTACAAGCTTCCGCTTGCTTGGCTAAACGATGGGAACAATACGCTTGAGCTATTCGATGAGCAGGGAAAATTGCCACATCGCGTAAAGCTGCTGTTTGACAATCACACATCTATGCCATGGACAGAGTTGAAAAGTCGTGTTCTAATCTAATAGTAATAAAGTAGTAGGTTCGTGCATCGTGCACGAACCTACTGTCACATGTATATAAATATGTATAAATATGTTAGGTTTTAATTATTTTTGCTATAATATGTGAAAGTAATATGTGGACATTAGTTCGGAGGTTCTACTGTGATGAAGCAGATGACAATATACGATATTGCCAAGCTTGCCAATGTATCTGTGGCAACGGTGTCTAGGGTGATTAATGATACGGCACCTGTTAAGGATTCAACACGCAAAAAAATAGAAGCGCTCATTCAGCAATATCAATTTCAGCCGAATGCTATGGCACGGAGCCTGTTGAAGAAGGAAACAGGGATTATTGGCATCATTGTCCCGGATCTGACTAACCCGTTCTATACAGAGGTGTTGGCTGGTGCTGAAACGGAAGCATATTCAACAGGGCATACGTTTCTATTGATGAACGCAATCGGTAATTATGAGAAGGAATCGGCGTATTTGAGCATGCTGCGTGAACGACGCGTGGATGGCATGTTATTTCTCGGAGGCCGAATCAATCTTAAAAATGGTGATGAGGAGCTGGATCAAGAGCTTATTCAGCATGCATCAACGATTCCGACTGTGCTGATTAATGGTACTGTAAAAGGTAACGTACTAACCCGAGTAGCCACCGATGAATACAAGGGGGCGTGTATGGCTGTACAGTATCTTATCGATAATGGGCATAAGCACATCGCCTTTTTAGGCGGTGAGATGCATATGAGTACGACCTCCAGTAAGCTGCGTGCCTTCAAGAAGACTTTGAAGGATGCTGGACTGCAAGTACGTGAGGAGTGGATCCTGCCGGATAGTTTTTCCATCGATTCCGGACGGAAGCAAATGGAGCATTTGCTTTCCTTGAAGAAGCAGCCTACCGCAGTGTTCTGTGTCAATGATTTTGTAGCGATTGGTGCGATTAAAACCGCAATTGATCATGGCGTTCAGGTGCCAGAGGATATGTCAATTGTCGGCTTTGACGATATTCCGCTTGCGCATCACTTTATACCAGAGATTACGACCGTATCGCAGGAGGCAAATGAGCTTGGACGTACGGCGATTCAGGTGTTGCAACGGATGATGAATCAAGAGAAAGTGAAGAAGCATACCGTTATTGAGCCTAAGCTGATGGTTAGAAAAAGCTCGGCAGCACCCCGAGCAATTGCAGCGCTTGCGAAGCAGCAAGCTTGATGGTTGAAGTAATGAATATGATGAATATTGAACGGAGAAAACTAAAACCTTCTGGCTACTGTGATTGTTACAGCAGTGCAGAAGGTTTTTCTTTGTTATGTCCATTAAAGAATTCAACTTGTGAAAATAAACATACAAACCCAAAACAGCATTCCAAATAATGCTGAAGTAATAAAGGTTAGAGAGGTTTGTTTCTTCGTATCTTTAATATATGAATGGATTGTACTCAAGAAGAACAACATGAACAAAAATGCTAACAACGCAAATAGGATATCCATAATACCCTCCATATTTTTGTTAGATATATAAACTTACTATATGGATAATTTTAACATAAATGTGTGGCGATAGATAGAAAAAACAATGTCGCGGCATGATGCTATTTCACTCTATAAAAGTGCCTGAATATCGAGTAAATTCCTAGAATACTGGAAACATTATGTTAGACAACATTCATTCTAACCTCAGCTTGAATAAAGTAAGGGTAAAGCTTATAGTATATTCAAGCAAATGTTTGAATGAAGAGGTGAACGGCATGAGTCTATGTGAAATGTATTGCTATAACGAAGAGAAGGTTACCAGCATTCAAGCGGCGATCAAGCTTGAGGAGCTTCAGCTTGTATCGCAGCTGTTCAAGGCGTTAGCCGATGTGAATCGCTCGAAAATTATTTATGCCTTATGCCAATCAGAGGAGCTATGTGTTTGTGATCTAGCCCATATTATCGGTGCGACCGTTGCGACAACCTCCCATCATTTACGTGCCATGAATAAAAGAGGTCTGGTGAAGTTTCGTAAGGAGGGTAAGCTAGCTTTTTATTCTTTAGATGACGATCATGTTCGCTCATTAATGGGAATCACATTAGAACATAGCAAGGAGCTGAAGCATCATGAGTAATGGAAGTGAGCAAGCGAACACCTATCACTCCTATCGCGTGGAAGGCTTTACCTGTGCGAATTGCGCCGGCAAATTTGAACGTAACGTAAAGGAAATCGAAGGGGTGCAGGATGCTAAAGTTAACTTTGGCGCTTCAAAAATTTCAGTTGCCGGCAGCGTTACAATTGCTCAGCTGGAGCAGGCAGGGGCATTCGAATCATTGAAAATTACGACTGATGAACCGGCTAGTAGCCGCTCTGCTGCAGCTACATCTAATGAAGCGAAGGAAAAGCCCTCGTTCTGGCAGACCTATCATTTGCTGCTATATTCAGTGCTGCTTATCGTGCTAGGCTACTTGTCCTACGGCATCAATGGTGAGCAAAATCTCGTTACGATCTTATTGTTTCTTGCAGCAACAATGATTAGCGGTGCTAAGCTGCTAAAGATAGGCTTGCAAAATTTGCTGCGATTAGATTTTGATATGCGTACGCTGATGACCGTTGCCGTGATCGGTGGCGCCATTATTGGAGAATGGGCTGAAATCGCTGTCGTTGTTATCCTGTTTGCGGTTAGTGAGGCGCTAGAGCGTTATTCGATGAATCGAGCAAGACAATCTATCCGGCTGCTTATGGATATTGCGCCTAAGGAAGCGTTAATACGCCGTGGCAATCAAGAGCAAATGGTTGCAGTAGAAGAGATTAAAATCGGCGATATTATGCTCGTTAAGCCTGGTCAGAAGATCGCTATGGATGGAGTCGTTGTTCAAGGTCAATCTGCAGTTAACCAAGCAGCCATTACAGGGGAATCGATTCCTGCCGCCAAGGGTGTTGGCGATGAGGTGTTTGCTGGTACTCTGAATGGAGAAGGCTGGATCGAGGTTGAAATTACGAAGCATGTTGAGGATACAACGATTGCACGAATCATCCATCTCGTAGAGGAAGCGCAAGCTGAGCGTGCACCTGCCCAAGCATTTATCGATAAATTCGCTAAAGTCTATACACCTGCTATTATGCTCGTTGCTGCGCTTGTTGCTGTGCTGCCTCCACTATTGTTGGATGGATCATGGTCGACTTGGGTGTATCAAGGGCTCGCGGTGCTTGTGGTGGGATGCCCATGCGCATTAGTTATATCAACACCAATCTCGATTGTATCAGCGATTGGCAATGCCGCTAAACAAGGTGTGTTAATTAAGGGCGGGATCTATCTAGAAGAAATGGGCTCAGTGAAAGCTGTTGCCTTCGATAAGACCGGAACGCTAACTGAAGGTGTGCCAAGCGTAACGGATTATGAGGTGCTTGAGGAAGCAGACGCCGATCAGCTGCTGGCGATTATTGCTGCACTGGAGCATCGCTCGCAGCATCCGCTTGCTTCAGCCATTGTAAATAAGGCACATGAAGAGGACGTTGACGATTCAGCAGTTAAAGTTGAAGGCTTTACCGCGATAACAGGTAAAGGGATTAGCGGCAGCGTTCAAGGGACTACGTTCTATGTAGGGAGTCCGAGATTATTTATAGATCAGCTTGCTATCCGGCTGCCACAATCGCTGCAGCAGCGAATTGATGAGCTTCAGCAGCAGGGCAAAACGGTCATGCTGGCAGGGATGGATAACCGTGTATTAGCATTAATTGCAGTAGCCGATAAGCTTCGCAGTTCAAGTCGGAAGGTGCTGCAGGAGCTACAAGCGCTAGGTATTAAGCAGACGGTTATGCTGACAGGCGATGCACACAGCACAGCGCAATATATTGGCCGAGAAGCAGGAGTAACGAATATTGAGGCTGAGCTGATGCCAGAAGAGAAGCTTCAGCGAGTGAAGCAGCTGCAAGAGCGTTACGGCAAAGTAGCGATGGTAGGCGATGGTGTCAATGATGCGCCAGCGCTCGCTGCCTCAAGCGTTGGTATTGCGATGGGGGGAGCGGGAACAGACACCGCGCTGGAGACGGCAGATATCGCCCTGATGGCGGATGACTTAAGCAAGCTGCCATTTACAGTAAAGCTCAGTCGTAAAGCGATGCAGATCATTAAGATCAATATCGCCTTTTCCATCGGCATTAAGCTGATTGCTTTGCTGCTCGTTATTCCAGGCTGGTTGACGCTATGGATAGCCATTACGGCAGATATTGGCGCTACGCTGGCCGTTTCACTTAATAGTATGCGATTAATGCGTATGAAGGAGTAAAGCATAAGAAGGTAGTTAACGGAATAGATATGATTGATGAACTGTGTTTAATAAGCTTGCAGCTAGATCATGGCAACGAAGTCCATAAACTAGCTGCAAGCTTTTTTTGCGCGGCTGGAATGAAGTTATTGTATGTTTATGGAAAATAATGTATGATGACGTTGGAGGTGAAAGCGGATATGATATGGGTCATCATAATTGTCGTATTGCTCCTAATCGTCATCGGTGCTTTTACATCTGAAAGTCCAGGCTGCGGCACCTGTCTGCTGCTTGTTTTAATCATATTCGTCCTGTGGAGGCTTGGCGCGGGAGCATTTTTATGGAATATACTCCGCTATTTATTCCAAGAACTATCAAAGCTGTTAGCCTAGCACCGTGAGGGTGCTTTTTTTGTGCTTAATGAGAGCAAAGGATGCTTGAATAGGGCGTGAGCTGCTCGAAATTATTAAGGAATCGTGAACATTTATAAAACAACACCAAATTTTATGAAAAAATAAACGAAACGTCCATATCGAAATTGTAGAAAAATGTCGATATAAGTAGAAAGACGTATTTCTATTAAGTAACATTAACATCAAGGGAGAGAGCAGGATGGACGTAGTATTGAAGCCTTTTATTCGATTAATGGGGAAGCTAAAGTACGCACAAAAATTTATGCTAATTAGTTTGTTATTTGTTGTACCGATCATTATTTTAACGTCATCGTGGTTTTTAGAGAAGCAGCGTTCTATTCAATTGTTGGCGAATGAAATGAGCGGGATCAAGCAGGTTCAGCAGGTGTGGCCGTTAGTTTTAGAGGTTCAGCAGCATAGAGGCTTAGCGAATGGTTATTTGAACGGGAATACAGCATCCAAAGCGCAGCTTGATGAAAAACGCTCCGAAATAATGAGTCGTATCGAAGTAATAGAGGATGCATTGGATGTTCATCAATACCCCGACTCTTATACTCGTTGGACAGAGACGGCTTCAAGGCTGCAAGAGCTTAGCGAAAGCTATAGTAATCTTACGGTGTCGGATAGCTTCGAGGAGCATTCTGCTAGAATAGATGAGCTTCTGCAGCTCATTAAGTCGATCGCTGATGAATCGGGCTTAACGTTAGATCAGTCAATCGATACCTATTATATGATGGATCTGTTGGTTAATGATCTCCCTAGCTTAGTAGAATCAACAGCTATTATTCGCGGCAAAGGGAATGGTGCGCTTGCACAGGGGATACTGTCCGCAGATGTGGCTAATGAGCTTCGTCTGCAGAAGGAATTTACAGAGAGTTCGATCCAAAAGGTCAATAAAGTGATTAACCAATTTCTACGATTAGAAGAAGGAAGCTACGAAGAATTTGTTCACCAGCTTATGGGTATTGGTACGCTTGCAGAGGACTATCTGAAGCTGGCTAATCAAAATATTTTAGCTGCTGATCAGCTGACGATGGACCCAGATGAATTTTTCAATCAAGGAACCGCATCCATTACGTCTATCGATGAATTGATTAGCTTGTTGGCCTCAAATTTATTGGTTGAGCTTGATAATAATAAAACGGAAATCATTACAGCTCGCAATTTCGTTGCTATTCTTTTGGTTGTAATATTTATATTAATTAGCCTACTGTACATCGCGTTTTACCGAAATGTAATGATTACGGTCTCTACACTAAAAGCGCGCGCACAAGCCATGGCTGCAGGAGACTTTTCTACACCGATTGCACTTCAGACAAGAGATGAGCTACGTGAGGTTGGAGATGCATTCAATGAAATGCAGTCATCGATTAGTGAAGTGCTACTGAAAAATCAAGATCTGGCGAATAGTGCGCTAGATTCTTCCTCGAATTTGGCAGTTATTGCACAGCAATCGTCTGCTGCAATGAAGCAAGTCGCTGAGTCAGTGCAGGTCGTAAGTGATGGGACAGCGAGTCAGAAGCGTACATTGGGTGAAACCTCTACTGCAATGAACGAGATGGCCGTTGGCGTCAACCGCATAGCAGAAGCAGCGTCTGAAGTAGCATTCGCAGCCATTCGAACAAGTGAACAGGCAATACTAGGAGATGAGCAGCTGACCAATAGCGTAGAGCAGATCGATAGTATAAGAAAAACACAGCAGCAGAGCGCTGAGATCGTTAAGCGACTGGAAGGTCAATCGGTTCAAATTAGTAAAATTATTAATGTCATTATGGAAGTTGCAGCGCAAACGAAGCTGCTAGCTCTAAATGCGAATATTGAAGCAGCACGAGCAGGAGAGCATGGTCGAGGCTTCGCTGTTGTAGCGAAAGAGGTGGGCGCTTTAGCGGAGCAAACAACGAATTCCGGTATGGAAATTTCAGAGCTGCTAGAAAATATACTGAAAATCGTTCACGAAAATGTGGAAGCGATGGACGTCATGCAGCTGGAAACGCATCGCGGTATACAATCGATCTACCAATCAAAGGCAACGATCGATCGTATTATTAACGACGTAAAGCTTGTTAGTGAGCAGATTCAAGAGGTGTCGGCTACTTCAGAGGAGATGTCAGCCGAGATGGAAGAGATCACCGCTTCGATATCAGAAATTGCATCAGCATCAGATCGTAGCGCCAATGAGGCGGAAACGATGGCTGCTGCAGCACAGCAGCAGCTGGCATCAGCAGAGCAAATTCAAGCTGCTGCGCAATCGATGAAGGATATGTCGACACAGCTTCAATCAGATCTAAGCAAATTTATATTAGAACAGCAATAAGAGCAAGAGGTAACATTGGCCTTATAACGTATTGAAGCACTGCCTATATGTGAATGTCAGATATGAAGATGTGCATTCCTGTGGCAGTGCTTTTCTATAATTCTGGATTCAACCACTGGTTGATTTTATTAATGAATAATTACAATTAATCGTTAGCAAACGCTAGCTTTTCGTTTTATGCTTAATGGGAAAGGAGCGAAAATGATGCAGCAATTAAAATTTGCAGAAATTTTCAGTAGCCGTCGCAAACAGCTTCGCATGACACAAGGTGAGGTAGCTGCTTATGTAGGAGTATCGAATGCGGCCGTATCCAAATGGGAGCAAGGCTTAAGTTATCCTGAGCTGACGCTGCTGCCTAGGCTTGCAACGCTAATGGATTTATCGATAGATGCACTATTAGGCTATAATCCTCAATTGACAAGGAAAAAAATTAATGAGCATTATGCGGCATTTGCCAATCGATTCAGGGATGAGACCTTCGATAAGGTGCAGGTAGATATAGAGAAGCTGCTTCTTGAGTATTATTCCTGCTACCCTCTATTGGTGCAGATGTCACAGCTATATCTCAACTATTATACCCGAGCTTCAGATCAGGCAGCTGTGCTGAATCGCATTGCAGAGCTTAGTGAGCGAGTGATCTCACATTGTGACGATTATAAGCTGACACATCAAGCGAGAATGATTCAAGCCTATGTGCTTCTTCTAACAGGTAAGCCTCAGGAGCTGCTCACTTTTTTAGGTGACAAAATTTCTATTCAATATGGGGAAGAATTTTTAATCGCAAAAGCGCATGAGATGCTTGGTGATCAAGATAAAGCAAAGCTGGTCGTACAGGTCAGCATGTACCAATACATGATCGTCATGATCACCAGTGCAACGGAAAGTCTAGCGCTGGAAGCAGCTAACAGAGAGCATTTTGATGAGACGGTGAATCGTATTGAACAAATGCTTCAACTGTTCCAAGTCGAGCAGCTTAACCCTAATCTTAGTCTAACATTTTACTTTAATGCCGCGGCAGGATATATGAAGCAGCAGCGTGAAGCGGATGCGCTTCGCATGCTAGAGCAGTATTATCGAGCATGCCGTAGCATGAAATTTCCATTACAGCTAAGAGGGGATGCATATTTTTATTTAATTGACGAGTGGATTGCTCAAGAAATTTTTCTTGGAGCTCAGGCGCCGCGCGATGAAGAGTCGATTAAGCAGGATATTGTGAATCTGCTGCTCCATAATCCGAGCTTTGCACCGTTACAGGATGATCCCGCTTTTCAAGCTATAATTACAAATCTAAAGCATGTCTTAAAGCTTAAGGAGGATGTGTAATGAACGAATTATCCGCAATCCCATGGGAGCTTATTGCGCCGATTCTTGTTATTCAGCTTGTGCTGCAAATTATTGCAATTATTGACCTGATCCGTGTTCCAGAGACAAAAGGACCTAAAGTGATGTGGCTGCTTCTCATTTTAATTAGCGGAATGATAGCCTCTATCGTTTATTTTATTATAGGGAGAAAACAACAATGAGCCTATTAAAAGTGGAAGCATTAACGAAGAAGTTTGGCAGTAAGGTCAGTGTTGATGCATTGAGCTTTGCGCTTCAGCCTAATACAGCCACTGCCTTAATTGGTCCTAACGGTGCTGGTAAAAC
The DNA here is from genome assembly GCF_038004245.1 of Paenibacillus sp. FSL W7-1287. Taxonomy (NCBI): domain Bacteria; kingdom Bacillati; phylum Bacillota; class Bacilli; order Caryophanales; family Paenibacillaceae; genus Paenibacillus; species Paenibacillus sp. FSL W7-1287. Next base: position 1,144,089 of record NZ_JBBORD010000001.1, read on the forward strand.
AACAACGATGTCGATGATTTGCGGACTATTAGAGCCTAGCAGCGGGAAGGTTACGCTGGCAGACGGCGGAGACATTCGCAAGCATATTGGCTTTCTGCCGCAATATCCTAAGTTTTACTCGTGGCTTAGTGCGCTAGAGTACGTTGAGATGACCGCTAGACTTAGTGGTATCTCTGCAAGAGAAGCGAAGAAGCGTAGTGAAGAGGTATTAACCTATGTTGGTCTTGGCAAGGATATGAAGCGGCTAACGTCTACCTTCTCAGGAGGGATGAAGCAAAGACTCGGAATCGCGCAAGCGATTGTTCATAAGCCGCAGCTTCTGCTGCTCGATGAGCCGGTATCTGCACTTGATCCGATCGGACGTGCAGAGGTGATGGAGCTGCTTAAAGAGCTGCAGCGGGAGACAACGATTCTGTATTCCACGCATATTTTACACGATGCTGAAAAGGTGACAGATCAGGTGCTGTTTATGAAGGAAGGCAGACTGGTGGAGGAAGGCACGCTGCAGGAGATACAACAGCGCTATGCCAATCCTAGATATTCAATCGAATTTGTACACGAGGCTGAAGCGGAAGCCTTCGCGCAGTCCTTAGCAGAACATGCAGTGAGAGAGGGCAGCAATGTCTCATTGCCGATTGATGAGCAGCTGCCAACGATGAACGCATTAATGGCACTGCTGTCGTCCTCGCGTTATGAAATTATTAAGGTTGAGCGTGAAAGTGCATCGCTGGATCAAATATTCATGAAGGTGGCTGGTGTTGGTGAATTCACTGCAAGTACTGCTCGTTAAGGAATTTAGGGAAAGCTGGCGTAGCTTCAAGTTTATATGGATTCCACTTGTGTTCATACTGCTAGGGGTAAGTGATCCGGTCATGAATTATTTCATGGAGGATATATTAAAGGCTGTAGGAAATATGCCTGAAGGCTTTCAAATGATGATGCCCGAGCTTCAGCCGCTGGATCTGCTTATGGCTTCCACGGGTCAGTTTCAATTAATCGGTGTTATCGTGCTTATCGCTGTTTTTGTAGGAACGATAAGTCGAGATCGAAGCAGCGGGACAGCGACCTTGATCTACATTCGTCCAGTATCAGCTGTTTCATTGTTTATGAGCAAGTGGATAGTTGCAGCCTTAGTCGCGATCTTAAGTGCTGTGCTAGGCTATGCTGGCAGCCTGTATTATACATCGGTGCTATACGGCTCGGTTTCATTCAAGGATGCCCTTATTATGATTGTTACTTATGCTGTTTGGTTGCTCTTTGTTATGGCGTTAACCGTCGCACTCAGTGCTGCCTTTAGTACGGGATTAGCTGCTACGATCGCTATTATTGTTATTCCGATCGGTGGCATGATCGATTCAATCATCGGCAGCTTCTGGAATGCTTCACCATGGAAGCTAGTTAGCTATGGAGTAATGCTCGGAAGTGATACAGCGTTGTATGATGATTACTGGAAGACGTTGGCAATAACGTTCGGCTTGATCATCATCTGCCTTGTTACGGGTGTATGGGCGACACGATATAATCGTTCGAGAACAAAGGTATAATAGACATGCTGATGCTAAACAATAACCTCGGAATGGCGGCTGAAAGAGTGCTGTCCAATACGAGGTTATTGCTTTTTATCGGTGTAATTCAAGCTTTACATACCCTGACGGGGTATATTATACTAGGATTAAGCTTGCAACAATGCTTGTTGAACAGCTGAGATATATGCTTGTAACGATGCAGAAGCTATGAATCAATAGCGATGCCATATGTATAGTAAGTGTATAGGATGGAACGTTAATGAATAGGGAGGAATGAACATGACAGAGGTAACGTTGAAAGTAGAGGGCATGAGCTGTAACCATTGCGTACAATCAGTAGAGCGCAGTGTAGGAGAGCTCGCTGGTGTAGGTGACGTTAAAGTGAATTTGGCAGAGGGCAAAGTAGCTGTTAAATTTGATGAAGCTAAAGTAACACGCGCACAGATCGAAGAAGTGATTGATGATCAGGGCTATACAGTAGTTTAACGAACATCAGCTGTTAGCAGGTAGAGCTGCAGCTAATGATAGTAATGATAAAGCCAAGTGGTTAGGGTTCAGCCCGATATCCACTTGGCTTTTTGTGCTAATATTACTTCATCTCAACGAGCTCGCTTGATTCCCATAAGGTCTGACATTAAGCTGATCATTATTTTTTTCATCGAATTCCCCCTTTGCTATGTGATGCCGAGTATAATATCTATAAAGTTTCTAATATGTGGAAATACTTATTGACTCATATTAATCCAATAGTGAAATGGGGGATTTCAGTGAATTTGTCTTCAGTAATAAAGACGCAAGGAGAAATAAGGATTGCCTACTTGGATTCAAAAGCTTTCGCTGATGAAAAGCTAGCCCCTTTGGTGGTATGTCCTGGTTTATCTGAAACTGCTGAGGACTATTTGGATTTTATTAAGTTTATGTTGCCAAGAAGAACGATTGTGTTGTCTTTCCGCGGAAGAGGATTAAGTGATACGCCAATACACGGGTATAATCTAAACGATCACGTGATCGATCTCGAGCAAGTCATAATGGATGCACAGCTCAGAGAGCTACATCTGATGGCATTTTCAAGAGGAGTGTCCTACGCACTCGGCTATACTAGAAGGAATAATGATCGTATTAAAAGCTTAATGCTGCTAGATTATCCGTTAGAGCATAGAAGCATGGACGAAGACTGGGTTCATGACTATATTGAGCATTACTTGAAGCCGACAAAGCGAATTGAACTGATTCGTGAGGAAGCAGTAATTGGCATACAACGCGATTCTACAGATGAAGAGCTGAGCATTGCGTTTAATAAGCCAGTGCTGCTTATATATGGTGGATTGGAAGGGTCACTAATCACTACAGAACAGCTAGAGCGGTATAAGGATAGTTTTAATTGTATTGAGATAGTCAGGCTAGAAAACAGTAGTCATAATATAAGAGATACTGAGGGAGCGAAGCTCAACCAATCGATAAAGGAATTTATCGACAAGCTCTAACTTTACAAAAACATGTCTGCCATCCTCACAACGCAGTCAAACGTTGACGCATTGCAGGGACAGCAGACGCAAGTATTTATCCGATCTGCTGAAGCTTGAGTGCTTGCTTCATCGCATACTGCAGCTGATCGCGAACGAGGACAACCTCGCCGATAATGATAAGCGCTGGATTGGTAAGCTTTTTTGCTTCAGCAAGCTTGCTCATCTCACCTAAAACGCCCGTAACAATCCTCTCGTTGCTGGTCGTTCCCTGCTCGATAAAAGCAATGGGGGTGACGTGTGGCTTTCCAGCCTGTAACAGCTCCTGCTGGATATCATGCAGCTGACTGACACCCATATAGATCGCTAACGTATCGACGCTATGCGCCAGCAGATCCCAACGAATGGGCTTATTGCTGTCTTGGCAGCGTGAACCGGTTATACAGGCAAATGAAGCAGCGATGCCACGATGCGTTAACGGAATGGATGCAGAAGCAGATGCACCGATTGCGGAGGTAATGCCAGGGATGATCGTATAGGGAATGCCGACTTCAGCCAGTGCCAGTGCCTCCTCACCGCCGCGACCAAAGATGAGAGGATCACCGCCTTTAAGTCGCACGATGTTTTTACCAGCATGAGCATATTGGATCATTGTACTGTTGATTTCTTCTTGGGTCATTGCATGCTTGCCTGGTGCTTTGCCGCAGTAGATCAGCTCGGCGCTTGGTTTAGCAAAGGAGATGATGGCACGACTTACGAGTCGATCATATACGATGACCTCCGCTTTCTGAATGCGACGCAATGCTTTTAGCGTTAGCAGCTCAGGGTCTCCAGGGCCAGCGCCGACAATCGCAACGCTGCTGTTATTGGCTATCGAAGTCTTTCTGTTTCTTTCACTCATAGAATCAACTCTTTTCTTGAACAGTTTCTGAAGCTTTAGGTTGAAGCTGTGAAAAAGAAGGTAATGGTTTATGGGAAAGATACAAGAACAAAGCTGTAAACAATACACCGCCAATGAGGTTACCGGCAAGTACGGGAATCTGATTCCATATCCACCAGTCACCCATGCTTACGTTAGCACCAAACATCATGCCCATCGGGATCACGAACATATTAACGACGGCATGCTCGAAGCCTTGTGCGAAAAAGATTAGGATCGGAAGCCACATCGCTGTAATTTTACCGATCGTTGACTTGGAGGTTAACCCCATGACGACGCCAAGGGTAACCATCCAGTTACATAAAATAGCTTTAACAAAAACGAGAACCAAGCCTTCCATGCCAAGCGCTTTGTAGCTTAATGTTTTTGCTTCCGAGATACTAATGATGTTTGCGATCATCGGGTGCTCTGTATTGCTGCCTATGCTTGTTATGCTTACCCAGTAAAGCAAAGCGTAGACGGCGCAGCCTAGTAAATGACCGATGATGACATAGAACCAATTGCGCAACATAGCAGCAGACGTTGTCTTTTTTTCTAATACAGAAAGAGGAATTAGTGCGAAGTTACCTGTGACAAGCTCAAGTCCTAACAATACGATAATGACAAAGCCAACAGGAAACACAAGAGCACCTACAAGGCCGAGTCCAGTTTGAGCAGTTGCTGTAAAGGCAAGCGTTGTAGCACATGCTAAAATTGCTCCTCCTAATCCGCCACGGATCAGCATTTGCAGTGGGGTTGCATTGGCTTTGTTCGCCCCGTTAATAACCATCGTTTCCAGCACCTCTATAGGTTTTACATAACTCATGGCTCAGCCACTCCTTCTTTACATGTGGATATAGATGTCACCGCTTTGCTCATCAACTTCTGTCTTAAACGTTGTAACGCAGCCTTCATCCGGATCTTGCACCTTGCCACTGCGTAAATCAATTTTCCAATCGTGAAGCGGGCAATGAACCTTGCCGTCACAAACCATACCTTCAGATAGTAAGCCGCCTTTGTGCGGGCATTTGTTTTCTACAGCTAGCACACTGCCATCTGATAAGTGGAAGAGTGCAATGTCGATATTTTCAATGCGAAGCTTGCGAGAGCTCTTTACATCGATTTCAGATCGTTTACCTACTAAAATTTTTGAAGTCGCCATTGGAATACCTCCTATTGAGCAGCCGTTTGAATATCGGCAAGCTGTTCAAAGTTTTTGCGTAGCTCTTTGTCCTGAATGATTTCTTTCCACGGATCAGTAGTGAGGCTTAATGTTTTATTAATGCGCGACATTAACGCCAAGCGATCCTCTTGCTTTTGTAGTGCTTGCTTCACATAATCGAGACCTACACGTTCAATCCATTGAGCGGTACGCTCGTTCCATATCGCTTGCTCGCGATATAACTGAAGGAACGCAGAGGACCATTCCATTACCTCGTCCTCAGTTTTTACAACACAGAGCAGATCAGTCGCTCTAACCTTAACCCCGCCATTTCCGCCTACATGAATTTCCCAGCCGCCGTCAATCGCAACGATACCAAGGTCTTTAATCGTAGCCTCTGCACAATTACGAGGACAGCCAGATACAGCCAGCTTTACTTTGGAAGGAGCATTAAGTCTTTCAAATGCTTTTTCCATTCGAATCCCCATGGAGATCGAATCCTGTGTGCCAAAGCGGCAGAAGGTGGAGCCAACACAGGTTTTTACGGTTCGTAACGTTTTACCGTAAGCATGACCTGATGGCATATCGAGCTCTTCCCACATTTTTGGGAGATCCTCTTTCTTAACGCCGAGTAGATCAAGTCGTTGTCCTCCTGTGAATTTAACCATCGGAACATTGAATTTCTCTGCAACCTCAGCAATTTTTTTGAGATCGGAAGGAGTAGTAACCCCGCCATACACGCGAGGTACGACAGAGAAGGTGCCATCCTTTTGGATATTAGCGTGGTAGCGCTCGTTCGTGATTCGTGATTCCTTCTCATCCGCGTACTCCTCCGGATAAAGCATACCAATATAATAGTTTAAGGCTGGGCGGCATTTGGAGCAGCCTTCTGGCTCTGTCCAGCCAAGTACATTCATCGTTTCCTTTATAGTTAACAGCTTCATGCGCTGGATCTCAGCGACGATCTCATCCCGAGATAGTGTAGTACAGCCACAGATCCCTTCCTTTACAGGTTCAGCTGCTGCATCACCTGCATATACGCTCAGCAATCCTTCCACAATAGGTTTACAGCCGCCACAGGAGCCAGAAGCCTTTGTGCAGGCTTTAATGCTGGATACGCTATTGCAGCCCTTCGAGTGGATGGCATCAACGATTGTTGCTTTAGTAACACCATTACAGCCGCAGACAATTTCGTCGTCTGGCATTGCCTCGTATCTAGCGGCAGGATTGCCGCCGTTAAGCTGATCGAGTGAGATGCCTAGGAGCAGTTCTTTCTCACGTCCTTCTACGACTTCTCCTCTTTTAATAAGGGAGAACAGCTCTGCTCCATCAGAGGTATCGCCAAACAGTACAGCTCCAATTAACTTGCCGTTAGAATCGATCGTAATTTTCTTATATGTGCCAGCAAGATCATCTTGAATACGGAGAGATTTTCTGCTTGCATCTTCTATGAAACTCCCTGCTGAGAATACATCAACGCCAGAAACCTTCAGCTTAGTCGATGTCACAGAGCCTTGATATCCTGGTGCATCAATACCGGCAAGTCGCTTTGCCAGCACCATACCTTGCTCATAAAGTGGGGCGACTAGACCGTAGGCAATGCCGCGATGCTCCGCACATTCACCTACAGCGTAGATACCAGGGAGATTGGTTTCCATTTCATCGTTTACAATAATTCCGCGATTAACATCAATGCCAGATGCTTTTGCAAGCTCAACATTCGGCCGGATGCCAACTGCCATTACGATAAGATCGGCTTGAACCTCACTGCCATCGGTAAAATGCAATGCCTTCACACGCTTGCGACCGGAGATGAATGCGGATTGCTTATTCAGCAGAAAGGTCATGCCTTGAGCTTCTAGCACTCGCTGCAGCATTCTAGATGCAGGCTCATCAAGCTGTCTTTCCATAAGATAGTCATGAATATGCACGACGGATGTTTCCATGCCTAGATGAATGAGGCCTCTAGCTGCCTCAAGTCCAAGCAAGCCGCCTCCTATAACGACTGCCTTTTTATATTGCTTTGATGCTTCCAGCATCGTCTCGCAGTCTTTAATATTGCGAAACGCGATAACGCCTTCTTTATTAGACCCTGCAATTGGGAGCATAAACGGCTGTGATCCAGTAGCGATAATGACGCGATCATAATCAAAGTGTTTGCCTAGCTGGGTTGTGATTTGGCGCTGCTTCGTATCGATACGTACAGCCTTTTCCCCAACAACAAGCTTGATGCCGTTCTCCTTGTACCAATCCCAGTCATTAATAACGATTTCCTTCATATCCGTGCTACCAGCCAACACCGATGAAAGCATGATGCGGTTGTAGTTCGGGTGCGGCTCATCTCCAATAATTGTAATGTCATATGCATGGGGGGCTAGCTTTAGCAAATGCTCAACGGTACGTACACCAGCCATTCCATTACCAATCATTACAAGCTTCTCTCTTTTTTTCATCGTTCTCTCTCCTCTCCGGTCCCGAAAAAACTAGAAAAAGCCTGCTTCCTATAACGAACTAGGCACACGTTGGGTGTGATTATACGTTCGTTATATGAAGACAGGCTTCTTTGCCATTTCATGTGAATACGCCATTGTATTCGAGCATGTTCTGATTTCTTTCTTACACCAACTATACTACAAAATGGAATCAATGTAAATATACCTAACATAAAAAGTTATGGATTTATTGTTATCGACAAGACAACCTCACATGTGTTATATATATTAACATGAGTTTAGGGCGGAATATTAGTGCTATACAGTAGAAGGGAGAGCTTCCTATGCGTTCGATATTAATGATCTCTAGTGTGAAGTTAGACGAGATGCATTCAGCTAATAACGACACGAACCTTCTTATAGATGCACTTGAGTCAATCGGCTATATGGTAAGTCATGCACATTGTATGAGTGAGGCAAAGGTGAGTATTCAAGCAGCTGATGTTATTATACTGGATATGACTTTAGATGAAACGAAGCAATGGGTTCATTCACTAATGAAGACGAGGAAGACCCCAATGCTATGGTGGTGCAGTGCACAATCAAGTGAGCGTTCCAAATCGTTTTGTGACAGTGATTTGCAGCTAGACGGAATGTTGACTCCTGGTATGAATGAACAGGAGCTGCATTGGGCTCTATTTCTTGCCTCGAAGCAGTGCTTTGAACGACAGCAATGGGCAACGGAGCTAAAGCTGCTTAAAGTAAAGCTCGAGGAACGAAAATGGGTTGAGCATGCGAAAGGTATACTATGTAAAGTGAAAAATGTATCTGAAGCAGAAGCATATAATATGCTGCGTAAGCAGGCGATGAATGAACGGAAACGGCTTATTGATGTAGCGTCATCAGTAGTTAATGTATATCGAATGCTGGAGGAATCATGAAAGGGGCGAATCGTATGTTTACAGGATTATTGAAGGAAGTTGCAAGAGGCAAGAGAGGTGCGCGTGACTTGACCTATGAAGAAGCGCTCGGAGCAGCGGAAGCAATCCTAACAGGAGAAGCTACACCTGCACAGATTGGTGCTTTTTTTGTTGCACAACGGATTAAGATGGAAAGTGTGGCTGAGCTAAAGGCATTCGTGGTGAAATGTCGTGAACAGGCTCATAGATTGCCAACTATGGAAGGAATGGATTGTACAGGTCCGTATGATGGAAGAGTGCGATCATTTTATGCTACGTTTGCAACCTCATTTGTATTAGCAGAAGCGGGCCTGCCGGTAACCCTGCATGGTGCGCCGACACTTCCGCCTAAGCGAGGCATTACCCTGCATGATATGATCACTACACTAGGGGTCGAGCTCGATCAACTGAGCAGGGAGCGTGCAGCCGATATAGCTCAGGCTACAGGTGTATTATATGTTCCCGCACAGCACTGGAGTCCAGCTATAGAAGCACTGCGTAATATACGTGAGGAGCTGGATATGCGAACAATAATGAGTACGGTAGAAAAGCTAATCGATTATGCACATTCTCCCTATCTCATATTTGGTGTATTTCACAACACAGTATTTAATCGAATGAGTGAGTTAGTTCAGGAGCTAGCATATGAACGAGCACTCATTGTTCAAGGCGTAGAAGGCTCGGAGGATTTATTTATTGATCGTCCAACACGTACTTACTATGTTGAGTCTGGAAGATCGGAATTACTCGTTATTGATCCAGAGCTATATGAATTAGCTGCAACGATTCCAGAGATAGAATGGACGGCCAGCAAGCAGGTTCAGGTGACGGAAGAGGTGCTGAATGGAAAAGGGCATCCTGCCTTTACGAACCAAGTGCTGCTTAATGCAGCGATGCGATTGTATGTAGCCCAGCGCGTCAATGGTATAGAACATGGCTTGGACATATGCAAGACGATCGTTGAGAGTGGTGCGGCGGCAAAGCGATATGAAGCTTGGAAGCTAGCGATGGCTGATCACTCTTTATAGAAGATAGAATTAAAGTAGTCCCTCCGAGTCGAAATGTTGTATAATAAAAATTGCAACCACGTGAATGGAATTCACGTAAATAATGATGTCAAGCAAATTTATGAGACGAGGAGGAAGAGCAATGGGAAGGATAAGCTTCATTTTTGTAAGCTAGTCGTTGCAGGGATCATCGGCACAAAAGCGCATGGCGATTCATATGCAACAGCTGGCTAATACGGGATAAATGAGGTGCCCATCGTTATATCATTCCTTAGCGTAAAGGTCAGCTCTGCAATATGATCGATCTGCGTGAAGTTAAGATCAATTATCATATTGTAGGAGGTGGAGTTCTACTTTATTGAAGTAGGACAATCATTTGACAGGAGTTTATATTTTTGTTTTTATCATTTTAATTGCATTGACCGCATTTTTCGTAGCTACGGAATTTGCCATCGTAAAAATTCGTAGTTCTCGTATTGATCAGCTAATCGCTGAAGGGAAAAAAGGCTCCAAGGCAGCCAAGCATGTAACGACGCATTTGGATGAATACTTGTCTGCGTGTCAGCTTGGTATTACAGTAACTGCCCTTGGTATCGGTATGGTCGGAGAAAGAACCTTCGAGTTTATTTTACACCCATTTTTCGAAATGATCGGCATACCTACTAATCTAATCTCTGTATTTACAATTGGTGGAGCATTCTTGTTTGCAACATTCCTACACGTCGTAGTAGGTGAACTAGCTCCAAAAACGGTAGCGATTCAAAAAGCGGAAATGGTTACACTTGCTTTCGCAAAACCGATTATGATTTTCTATAAGGTATTGTTCCCATTTATTTGGTTCTTGAATGGTTCAGCACGTCTATTAGTTGGTTTGTTCGGCTTGAAGCAAGTAAGTGAGCATGAAGTAACTCATACACAAGAGGAAATTCGATTGCTTATTGCAGAAAGCAACAAGTCCGGTGAGATCAACAATAGCGAAATGAAATTTGTAAACAATGTATTTGAATTTGATGACCGTCTAGCTCGTGAAATTATGATTCCGCGAACAGAGATGGTTGCTTTTAGTATAGATACGCCGTATGACGAAATTCTTAAGCGTATCTCGCAGGAAAAATATACGCGTTATCCGATCTTTGATGGTGATCGTGATAATATTATCGGATTTTTTAACATTAAAGACTTCTTAATTAAAGGTCTAGAAGACCCTGGAAAAGCAAAAACATTTGCACTCAAAAACTTTATTAAACCCGTGATCAATGTAATTGAAACGACACCGATTAAAGAAGTTTTGCAGAAGATGCAAAAGGAACGTATTCATATAGCTATTCTTGTTGACGAATATGGCGGGACATCTGGTCTTGTCACAGCTGAGGACATTATTGAAGAGCTTGTTGGTGAGATTCGCGATGAGTTCGACGGTGATGAAGTCGCACATGTACGTACAGTAAGTGAAGGGCATTACGTTATCGATGCTAAAGTGTTGCTAGAAGAGGTATCAGAGCTTCTGCAAATCTCACTAGAAAACGATAATGTAGATACGCTTGGTGGTTGGATCTTTGCGCAGAACACGGATCTTGATCTGAATAAAGTCATTACTCATGAGGGCTATGCGTTTACGATTAAGCAGAAAAAGGGCTTAGTTCTGAAATTCATTGAAGTGAAAAAGCAGCCGGCAGAAGTTATTGAATTTATACCGGAAGCACAGCCTTCCTAATAGGTGATATGAGTAAGAGTCATTAGTAAGCATAAGCTAACCGTCATCGTTCTGTGTAACGATGACGGTTTTTTTGATGCTGCTCTACAATAAGTAGAATGCTTCATTCGTATGACTTGCAGCTGCAGCGCATATTAAGCCTACAAACTTGCTTTACTTTCACCGTTGTAAACGTTAAAGTAAGGGGGAATTAAGAAGGAGGGGTTGGAAAGTGGCCATTGCTGAAGTAACAATCATTCCGATTGGAACAGGAAGTACGAGTTTGAGTCCTTATGTAGCTGAACTGCAGCGCGTGCTGCAGCAGCAGGAGGGCGTTCGCTATACACTAACATCGATGAGCACAATTATTGAAGGTCCGTTGGATGAGGTGTGGAAAGCGATTGCTGCACTGCATGAAGCGCCGTTTCTATCAGGGGCTAAGCGTGTGTCGACCTCAGTGAAAATTGATGATCGTCGTGATAAGGAGAGCTCATCGGAGCAGAAGCTGCGCTCTGTCATGGAGAAGCTTATCGATTCATCGCAATGAAACATAAGAGCTGATACGATTATAAGTGCTAAATATATAAAATTATGGTAAATTGTACATAAACATAGATGAGGTGATACGATGTCCGGTATTGGTATTACATTCTGGCTAATCATCGGCATAGGATTTCTCGCTATTGCAGGCATGGTATTTGCTGTTGCTTATTTGATATATTACATGACGACCAAGAACAAAAGGAATATGTAGACCGATGTGGAACCAGTAGAAGGCAAAACGCTCCGTCTTCATAGTGATCAACAATGATCCTATGAATCGGAGCGTTTTGCTTTTAAGCTACCCTATTAAGTTATCGTTATTGCTCTAAGGCGATATGATAACGTTTATGGTGTTGTGGAGCTTACACTTGTAAGATAATCAATGACGCGAATTATGACTGCTGCTGCTTCAGCGCGTGTTGTCTCTGCTTGAGGAGCGAAGCGGCCATCGGCTTTGCCTGTCATAATACCTAGCTCATCCAGCAGTGCTGCTTCACTCTGTGCCCATGCTGGTATGCTCGCTTGGTCAGTAAAGCTAGATGCTGCGCTGCCCTCAAGCTTCAAGGCGCGAGCAATGACAACGGCAAGCTCAGCACGTGTAATGCTTTCATTTGGACGGAATGAGCCGTCTGTATAACCGTTAAGCAGACCAAGCTTCGTAAGCTGTGCTATAGAGGACTTAGCATACGAAGGAGTCTTGTCATTATCTGTAAAGCTAGATTCGTCTGTTGAGTTCACAGTCAGCTTTAATGCACGAGCTACAATCACGGCAAGCTCCGCACGATTTAATGCTTGATCTGGACGGAACGAGCCATCCGCATAACCGTTCACTAATCCTAGCTTCGTAGCACGGTAGATCCCGATATAGCCCCAATGAGAAGTGATATCGTTGTATGAAACAACAACTGGTGTCACTGGATCTGTAGATGGCTCCTCTGGAGGCGTATTCCCATCTCCATCACCATTGCTGTTATCTGGGTTGTCGTTACCGCTGTTACCTGTAGAACCATCGTTTCCAGTAGTACCGCCATTGCCGGTAGAGCCGCCAGGGGCTACACTGCTAAGGCCAATAATATTGTCACCCGTTTTTGTAATGGTGTAGTTGAGTTTTTCACCGCTCCAGAAATGCAGTGTTAGCTTAACCACTCCATCGTTAACCTCGTTGAAGAAGTTTTTCGTCAGCGTAAGCGTGTTTTCATCATAATTTGGCTTGAACGTATAGGCGAATTCCTTGAAGGACGTCCAGTTCTGAGGGCCGGCAATGCTGCCATCCTCGTAGAAGGCTTCCATCGTCGCTAGCTTATCACCGTTAAACGCTACAGGAATTTTAAATTGCTCAGTTGTTCCGCTCGTATTGCTTAATGTTGGTGTTGTGTAGGTGATGATAAAGAATTTCCAATCCTTTCCGCTGTTGAATGTAGCAGTTAGAACGGTATTGGATCCGAGTGCTTTAGATTCAGTAAGCTCTTGAATGAGGCTCGCCTTTAACGTAAGCACATCGTTATGAAGTACATAATCATCGCCTGCAACTAACACTTCATTGCCATACTTGAGTTCGACTAGCTCGTTACCATGAAGCTGGAGCTTGATGTCTACATCTTTAATCGTAGCATTCTTTCTAACGAAGATAGAGTCCGTGTCCGCTGTAGCTGATCGTCCAGCCCAGCTTGCTTTCATCATGTCATATAGCTCTTGATCGGACCATTCGTAAGAATTGCGTCCAAAATGCTGACCATTATCCCAAAGCATATGTGTCAGTTGCTTTTCTTGTGCATAGTGGAGCATATATTCGAAAAACTTTAGCTTTTCACCCTGCTGGATCGCATGAAGATCCGTATCGAAGCCGAGCAGCCCAAACTCTCCGATAATAACCGGGACGCCATCTGCGACAAAGCTGTCATATGCACGATCGAAGGTTGTAATAATATCATTTTTCGTTTCTTCATTAAAGGTAGTGAAGCCTGCGATATTCACGCTGAATGGCCAGAAGCCATAATAGTGAATGGTAGCGATAATATTAGGATCATCCAGCTCTTGTATAAAGGCTTGAAGCGCTTGGACTTTATGTGGTTCACTGCCTGTATCTAGCGTAGGCAGTACGAGCGGACGAACGTCGTTATGCCCGCCTGAATTTCTAACAATTTCATAAAAAGAAGTATTTAGTTCATCAAGATAGGTTTGCTTTTCCTCGTCACTGCCATGGAAGCGAGGCTCGTTGATGCTCTCGAACATAAGCTTCGTGGAGTGATTTTTATAACGGTCTGCAAGCTGTGTCCAGATCGCCTCGAAGCGTGCAAGTGACTCATCATGGTTCTCATGCATGCCTTGCTCAAGCCAGATCCATGAATCATGATGAATGTTGATCATGACGTACATTCCTTCATCCATGGACCATTGAATGACTTGATCTAATCTACCTAGAAACGCTTCATCAATCGTATATTCAGGGCCAGCTGCCATTCTCTGATCAAAGGTAACTGGTATACGAATGCTCTTAAATCCTTGCTTTGCAAGCTCTTCAATAAATGGTTGTGTAACGCGAGGATTGCCCCATGCGGTTTCATCTGTGCCTACAGCATCAAAGGTGTTGCCCAGATTCCACCCAGGCTGCATCGCTGTTACATAATCTTGAATCGTGGTCGTATCCTTTTCAGCGTCCGCTGCATAGCCTACAGCTGGTATTGCTAAAGCAAGCAGCACAATTAGGGAAAGCATAGTGTTTCGAATGTGTTTCAACATAATACCTCCTTAATATAATGGTAAAGCACCTCAATAGTATACGGAGCTGCAGATCTAGGTAGAATTATTGGCAGCGCTTCCAAAATAATTTACCATATAATAATGAATGGACAATACATCATAAATTGGATAATAATTCATATGCAAAATGGAGATGCAGCATTGCTTTTGCGGCCAATCGTTAATATTGGGTAGCATAATAGTCTATATTTCGTAAAAGCGAGCTTGATCCTGTACAATAAAATAAAGGATAACAGTAGAAATAGGAAGGAAACTAACTAGTATGGATAATACTTGGGTGAATCGTAAAAAGAAGCTTGAAACATATATGCAGGATCAGCAGCTGGATGGTATGCTGATCACCTCACCAACGAATGTGTATTATTTGACGAACTTTGATTCAGATCCACATGAACGCTTTCTAGCGTATTATATGAACTCAGGTGGTGAGGAATGGTTGTTCGTCCCGCAGCTGGATCTTCAAGCTGCAAAACAAGAAAGTAATGTAGCATCGATTATCGGTATCGAGGATGGCGTTAATCCTTACGATGTATTGCTTCGTACGATGAAGCAAGAGCCAGCACGACTTGGAATCGAGAAAGGAATAATGACTGTCGCACGCTATGAGCAGCTCATTAAGGCATTAGATCATCCGATCTGTATTGACCTGGAGGATGCGCTTCTCTCGCTTCGCATCATAAAAAGCAATGATGAGATTATGAAGGTGCAGCGGGCAGTTGATATCGTCGAACAAGTGATGGGAGCAGCAGCTAAGCTGGCTGCCGTTGGCATGTCAGAGCTGGAGCTTGCTGCTGAGATCGAATATCAGATGCGCAAGCAAGGTGCAGATCGCCCAGCATTTGAGACGATGGTGCTATTTGGTGCGAGATCTGCATTGCCGCATGGCAAGCCAAGTGGCGCTAAGCTGCAGCGGGGAGATTTCGTGCTTATCGATATCGGTGTACAAGCAGGAGGCTATTGCTCAGACATTACAAGAACCTTTGTGATGGGAGAGCCCACTGAAGAGCAAAAGCGTATCTACCATACTGTGCTTGCGGCAAATGAAGCTGCGATTGCTGCAAGTCGATCAGGCATTACCTTTGCCGAGCTCGATCAGGTTGCACGAGCTCTAATTGTGGAGGCGGGATATGGTGCTTTATTCACACATCGATTAGGACACGGCTTTGGGATGGAGGTACATGAGCAGCCTTCTGTCTCAGCAGGGAACAACAAGCAGGTTGAAGCTGGGATGCTGTTTACGGTTGAACCAGGCATCTATCACCCGACGTTAGGCGGCGTTCGGATTGAAGATAATATCTATATCGCTGAGAGTGGAGAAGCGAAAGTTCTAACAAGCTACCCGAAGCATTTGATTCAGCTAGGACAATAAATATAGCATGGCAAGCAGCCCTATTGATTCCGTTCAATAGGGCTGCTTGCTGTTGAATTTAACGACCAACAATTTTGGGTTAATATTATAGATGGAAATTTATGACATGAAAATAGTGCGACAGTCCCATTTATTGGCATGATAATATATTACATAATGGTAATTGTAACCATCGTTTTTATAGGATATTAGTAGGAGTGGACGCAGCTTATATGTACAAATCAGTAGCAAATGAAGTGGATTTAGCACTATTTAACGGGGTTTGGATCACAGTTTGGCGAGAAAAGGGGTATGAGCTCGAATTTGGCGAGAACGCTCTAGAACGAAGTATTATTTACAATGAAAACGGGGAACCGATTGGCACCTCAGAATTGAAGCGATATTATGCAGATCATCGAAGCAGCATAAATGAGGTCGCACCATTTGCTAGTCATCCGTGGGTAGTAAACGCTAAAGGACAAGTAGGTGAAAGTGACAAAATCGCATTATTAAGCTCTTATCGCGGAAAAGGGAGGTATACGGATTACGTCCTTTCTTCGATATGCGCCAATGCAGCGAATCACAATATTACATGTATCGTATCGTTGCTAGAGCCAGTATTTATGAGAGCGTTAAGGATTCTTTACAAGGTGCCTATGCAGAAGCTGGGTGGCAAGCTCTTTTACAAAGGGGATTACGTTGTGCCTGCCGTCATGGATGTTGGATATATCAATCAATATGCACATCAATTTTCATGGTACAAGTCTCTGGTCAACAGCGGCAATTAAATAGAAAATGAGGTTTTATGATGACGAAGATAGCTCTAACAGAACTGGATAAACGTAATCGATTGCTTGTCTGGATAATATGGTGTTTGCTTGCGTTGGGTGTCGTTACCGACATCAGCATCGGGTTACCTTGGAATATGATCATTGTGCTTCTCATCGTTGGCGGCTTGATCTCTGCGGTTGCGACGATCATGACCTTTGTGAATAAGCTTAGTCCGTATGTGAAGTACGTTATTCCGTTCGGGCTAGTCAGTATTACTGCAGTGCTTATTGTGAGTGATCCGGCGCCGATTGTCAGCACGTACTTTTTAATTTATGTAAATATGGCGATTGTAACGCTTTACTCGGATTATCGTCCGATTGTAATTACTGGCGTGCTTGGTGGAGTGTTAACGACATACTTGTATATGGATGAAGCAATTCGAGATAGAATTTTCCCGAATGATTCCTTAATGTATTTATATTTATATCTCATTTTTGCGGCGCTTGCTCTAAGTGTGTCTGCTTACTTTGCACAACGGCTGCAGCGCAACATTCAAATGAGAGAGCAGGAGGCTCTAGCGTCTAAGGAGCTGTCAGATAAGCTTATCGATAAGCTTGAGCAATCGATTATGGTGCTTAATGAATTTAGCACCAAGCAAAAAGAGCAAGTGACGACTGCAACAAGCATCTCACATGAGGTAACCTCTACATTTAATGAAATGACTTCAGCTGTTGAGCAGCAAACGAGTCATATCGTAGCCATAAATGATGCAACTCAAACGATGGATGCTAGTATTAATGAAATGACAGACAGCTTTCATATGGTTGAGAAGTATACCGAGGAGAATGCAAGACTAACAACACAAAGCACAGAGCAAATGCAGCATATGAAGGAAGAAATGCTGCAGTTAAAGCAATCTACGCAGCAAGCGCTCGAGGAAATGGAGCGTCTAAAGCGAAGCAACGAGCATGTGCAGGATATTGCTACAACGATTAATGACATTGCTTCACAGATTCATTTGCTTGCGCTTAACGCTGCAATCGAGGCAGCACGTGCAGGTGAGCATGGCAGAGGCTTCGCTGTCGTATCAGGTGAGGTTAGTAAGCTTGCCGAGCATACAAGAGGCTCCGTTGAACAAATCAGCGAGCTGCTTGCCGTCATTCACCAAAGCATCGATGCAGCCTATCATCACGTTGAAGTAGGCAACGATTCCGTTCTGCGCAGCAGCAGATCATTGGAAGAAACATCGGAAGCACTTGCTCAGACAGAGTCGAACTCGGTGCAGGCGTCAGAGCATACATTAAAAGCAGCTGCCACTACAGAAAGCTTAGCTCAGCAGTCGTCTATGCTTGCTGATCGAATGAACGGTATATCTGCAACGACACAGCAAAACATGGGTGCTGTTCAAGAGGTGAACGCGAATATGGAGCAGCAATATGCCCAAATGGTTGACATGAGTCGACAGTTTGAGAAGCTTGATCAGTTGGTGTCCGAACTTAAGCAACTTGTTGCTAGACGTTAGCAGCATGATTCAAAGCAATACAGCGAGCAACCCAAGTTACTCTAGGCTTACGTAAGAGCAAAGCGATCCATTTAAAAAACGATAGCTCCATTCGTCATTCGTAATGACACTTGGAGCTGTCGTTTTTTTTACTTAAATCGACTACAAATGTCGACAATATCACGCAAAATATTTTATGAAAATAATATGTGTATTACGTGGGATTAATTCATAATTTCAATAAAATAATTATAAATTAATTTGTCAAGGCATTATTTTAATAGAAATATATGGTTGTTATTATGTCATTATGTGGTTTATAATACAATAAATTTATCTTTTAATATTGATCATGATAATTAGCTTTGGGAAGGAGTCGACTGATGCATCAGCACAGAATTGACGCCATACTGTACAATAAACCTGTAAAGATACAATACTTGGACCGTTATGACAATGAGGATACAAAAGAGGTTTATGGGCGTATTTTTAAGAAATCGGCAATGTTAGAACAGCAGTATCAGAAAGATCTCTGTGATTTTACCGAAGAGCAATTAAAAGAATTTGTTATTAACGTACTACAGCCAAAAACGAAGGAAAGCTCGAGATCGATCTATTCAACGATCTCTTCTTATATTGAGTGGGCAATCCAATCTAAACTCTCGATTCATGAAGTAAATCCTTGGAAAAAGCGCAGCACGGCTTATATATACAGTCTTGTCATTCCCGTGAAAAACTACATGTCCTTCGAGGAGAAGCAATATATATTCGAAGCGCTCGTTAATGCACAAGATAAATTTATCGTAGAAGCGTTATGGAATGGAATTCAAGGTGAAAAGCTGATGGAGCTAGTCACGTTAAAGATAGAGCATGTTCACCCAGAGGAGAATAAAGTTACGATATACGACGAGCAGGGTCAAGTTAAACGCGAAATTATTGCGTTTGATGATCAGCTGTGTACCTACGCTTTGATGGCAAATGAACAGCGAATTTATGTTAAACGAAATGGTCAATGTAGTGAAAATGCGATTTCAGATAGTGCAGACCTGGTAGAATCAAGCTATATCCTTAAGCACTCCAACACAAAGCATCGTGGTGCTCGTACGTTCACGACCCATTATACGGTATACAATCGAATTGAAATGCTGCGAAGCTTGTCAGAGTTAGAGAAGCTTGCCAAAGTGCTCGTTACGAAAAATATCGTTCGAAGTGGTATGATTTATCATGCGATGCAGTTGTATCTGCGTGATGGAGAGCTAGAGCGGGCACAGATTCAAGAGGTATGTGAACGCTTCAATGTACGCTTTAAGTGGTCGATGAAGGACTTTCTTAATGTGGAGATGATTCATAGCTTGTATCCTGATCTCAAGCTTGAATAAAACCAGACTTTATGATCGACGAATATGCTCCCCTTACTGTGGACAGGTGTATTTCAAACCTGAGGCAGTAAGGGGAGCTTTTGCTTGAATAGCGTAGACTGTTTTCTTCGCTTGTTGTTTATGTCGAATCATATCAGTACAATATAAATAATTCAGATTGATGTACAGTCAGCAAAGGGAGGCGGAATAATGTATAAGGTTTTAATTGTTGACGATGAAATTTTCGTGAGAAAAGGACTAATTAATTTAATGGATTGGGCATCTTTGCAGTATGAGATATGTGGCGAAGCGGAGAATGGACTTCAGGCAATCGACATGATTGAGCAGCTTAAGCCTGACCTTGTCATTGCAGATATTCGTATGCCCGTGCTTGATGGATTAGCACTAATTAAGCGAGTGAAAGAGGAGGGAGTACACCAGCCTCTTTTTATTATTGTAAGCGGATATCATGATTTCTCGTACGCTCAACAGGCGCTGCGCTATAATGTGCAGGACTATATTCTAAAGCCTGTTGATGAAGAGGAGCTAGCGTCTACACTGCGAAAGCTGGCAAGCACGCTGAATCAAAAGAGACTAAGCATTCTATCGGGAGCAAGACCGATTACTGAATCGATCCTGGAAACACTACTACAGTCCGAGCTAAGCGAGCAAAGCATAGACCAAATTGCTGGTGCACTCCAAATTCCTGCAGCGTCCCCTTATACCTACATGCTGCTTGAGGTTCAAGATTTACAGCCTGATGGTATGACGAATTATGTGCCTGCGATAGAGCGCGTTATGGAACAGTTCTTTGATCACCATGGAACGACGCTGCCTATACAAGTTCGAGACCATAATCAATACGGGATGATTATTCCACTGCAGCTTATAAGCGGATTGAACAATGATAGAGCAGAGCTCTTCAATAGGCTTCGTCAGCAGCTTGAGAAGGAGCTCGAGCAGACGGTTGCCCTCTATGTTGGTGAAAGTGTTGAACATCTTAAAGAAATCGCTAACTCGTATATTAGTGCGAATCATTGCTTGGATTATAAATTTGTAGAGCCAAGCAAATCTGTCCTATTTGCCGAGGAAGTGCTGAAGACGTCTTTATATTATTTCGATGTTGATGAAGAGCTGCATAGCAAGCTTATTGATCAGGTTGAGGAAAACCAAAACGAAGCATATGAAGCGACGATTGCAGCGATGTTTGAACAGTTCCATACGAAGCGATTCGCGCCAAGCGCAGTATCGAACACGATTACGCGCAGCTTAATTGGGATTATTAACAGCATTAGACAGATGGAAGGCGATGAAGAGGAACTAGACCTGCTTGACGAGCTGCTTGCCTGGCAGCGCAAATACCGCAATTTAACCCAGCTTCAGCATATCTATGTACAGTTTGTACAGCAGGCAGCTGCTTATATTGCTCAAAAGCGCAGCGAGCAAGGAAAGGGCAGTATTGAAAAGATTAAAAAGTATATCGATTCTCATTACAAGGAAAATATCAATTTAAAAAGTATTGCTGCAAAGTTTTATATGAATTCTGTATATTTAGGTCAGCTTTTTCGTAAAACATACGGAGTTTACTTTAATGAGTACTTGCTTTCGCTCAGAGTGGAGGAGGCAAAGCGGTTATTAAGGCAAACGGATATGCGTATGTATGAGGTGGCAGAAAAGGTAGGCTTTCAAAACGCGGACTATTTTGTTACGCAGTTCGAAAAGCTTGAGAAGCTAACTCCTACCGACTATCGCAATAAAATGCTTGGCAAAAAATAATGAGGTGAGCAGGCGGTGCACAGATTTCATTTTAACCATCTAAAATTAAGAAGTAAGCTAATCTTTATTTATATTGTATGTGTGTGTATCCCGATCATCCTAACGAATATCGTTTTTTATAATGTTACGACCAATAACATTAAGAAGCAGAAGACGGTTGATGCCCAGCAGGCCATGATTCAGCTGAAAAATGAGCTAGGTGTTGTCATCGATGATGCTGCAAGTATTGCCTACCTTTATTCGATCGACAAGCTGCTGGAGAATCATCTTGAGACGGACTATGCTTCGTACGATCAGTACATTGAGTCACTTGCCTCGATAAAAAATATATTTATTCGTTCAGATAAGGAGTATAAAACGGTTAGCTCTGCTCACATTATGACTGATAACCCTACAATTCTGGCTTCAGGCAACATTATTAACTTAGAAGATTCTATGCGGGAGACGGATTGGTATCGTAGTATCAAGGATCACAACAACGCGTACCCGAATCTATATGTGACTCCGTCATCGATTAGTGTGATTCAGCAAATAGCGGACAAGCGGTATCGAAAGTATGAGCATATTATAAAGATTGACCTGAATATGGAATATGTCAATCAGCTGCTTACGCTATCATCGTTTGAAGGCGATGTTTATTTTACGGATCAGAACAATGAGGTTCGTTACAGTAATGCTCCCGCATTTTTAGCTAATATGGAGCCCATGTTGAAGGAGAATATCAGTAAGCCCCAGCAAGCCATCACCTTCGAGCAAATGTATGAGAATAATCGCTACTTAGGTGGATGGTCGCTTTATGGTGTTCTAGATGAAGCGAAAGTTCTTTCTGAGGTTAGACATTCGGGTCAGTTTATTGTATGGCTTGCCGCGATCAATTTTTTTATTCCAACGTTTATTATTTTGATGATGTCGCGTTCGATTCATACGAGAATTAAGCATCTGTTGAAGCATATGAAGAAGGTCAAAGGAAAAAACTTCGAGCCTGTTCCATATGTTCAGGAGCGGGATGAGATCGGAGAGCTGGCTGTTGAATTTAACCGCATGATCGAGCGAATCGAGAATTTGATCAACGATGTGTATTTGGCTGATATTCAAAAGAAAGAGCTCGAAATCAGGCAGCGGCAAGCTCAGCTTCACGCGCTTCATAGTCAAATCAATCCGCATTTTCTGTTCAATGCACTCGAAACGATACGGATGCGCAGCTTAATGAAGGGAGAAGCGGAAACGGCAAAAACGATTCAAAATATGGCGAAAATTTTTAGAAAGTCGATCTCCTGGAAACGAAGCTTTGTTACGATCCGAGAGGAAATAGAGCTAATCGAAAGCTTTCTTGAAATTCAAAAATATCGCTTTGCCAATAAGCTGCAATATCAAATTACGGTAGAGGAAGCGCTGAAGGAGCTGCTTATTCCGAAAATGACGTTTCTTCCTTTTGTGGAGAATGCAAGTATTCATGGCGTAGAAAACAGCCCTGGCATCGGCCTCATTACGATACAGATTGCACGCGAGCATGAGCAAATCGTCTTTGTTATTACCGATAATGGAATGGGAATGAGTGCTGAAAAGCTGGACGAGCTGCATCATTATTTCACCGAGGATGATAGTATGGGTGAATCGGTAGGCATGAAAAACGTCTATATTCGATTAAAAATCTGCTATGGCGATGAGTTTACGTACAAGATTGAGAGTGAGCATGGGCATGGGACACGGATCATTCTACGCTTACCCATTAAAGAGGTAGTTCAATAAGTACAGCTTTGATCACGAAGTTTCACTGAAAGCTAATTCGACATCGAATCTTGAATTCAGCCGGGCCTTCCGGTGCTCACGTACCAATAACGTACGCTGCGCCCCTCAGTCCCTAGGCTTCTTTCAACCTTCTCGGTGCTGAAAGCTGAACTTATTGAACATCGATTTGAAGAGGTAGTTCAATAAGTTCGCCTTTGATCACGAAGTAATACTGAAAGCTAATTCGACATCGAATCATGAATTCAGCCGGGCCTTCCGGTGCTCACGTACCAATAACGTACGCTGCGCCCCTCAGTTCGCTCATCGATTTTTGATTTCCTCCGGTGTTCCTTTGGAACAAGGTCGTCAATCAAAAACGATTCGCGGGTGATAGTTTCAAGCAAACGTAAGATGTAATACTGAAAGCTAACTCGGTATCGAATCTTGAATTCAGCCCTATGCGATAAAAGTTGAATAGTGTCGAAATAGGATATTTACTACATTAAGTAAATATCTTTATTTTACAAAGGACGAACTAAAGTTTTATGGGTAACGATTAAGTTAACAATATCCTATACTGAAAGTGCTTACAAAATAAGATTGTTAGGAAGGGGAACAAATCAATGACCAATAGAAAATGGTTAAAGACGGGTCTAGCAGTTGCAATGGCATCTATATTGCTCATTACAGGCTGCGGTAACAATGATGCAGGAAATAAAGAGAATAAAAACGCTGCAAGCTCTGGTAACAACGCAGAGGTTAGCACGGATCCTGTAACATTTACTTACTTTGGTTTTGGTTCTGGTAAGGATGTACTTGCAAGTGAAACAACAATCGGTAAAATCCTTCAAGAGCAAACAGGCGTTGACTGGAAGATGGAATTTGCAGTTGGCGATGTTGCGACGAAATCTGGGGTAATGATTGCTGGAGGCGAATATCCAGATGTTATCGTTCCTGAAGGTGAAATAGAGAAGTTGCTAGATGCTGAAGCATTTATTCCATTGAACGATCTGATTGAGCAGCATGCACCTAACATCAAACGCGTTTATGGCGATTATTTTGACAAGTTTACAGCAGAAGATGGCAACATCTACATCCTGCCTTTCTCTGCAAACCAAGGATACATTAGTGATCCAAACGTTTCTCAAGGCGCATTCTGGATGCAACGCCGCGTTCTTAAAGAATTCGGTTATCCAGAAGTAAAAACGCTTGATCAATACTTTGGTCTTATTGAGCAATATCAAGCGAAGTATCCTTCTGTAGATGGTAAAGATACAATCGGCTTCATTACATTTGCAGGTGTTCAGGACAACTTCTTCACAATCACGAACGCTCCAATGCACCTTGCTGGTTATCCTAATGACGGTGACATCTACGTTGACATGGAAACTCATGAAGCAAAAGTTTATGCAACAACAGATTATGAAAAGCAATGGCTTCAATCTCTTAATGAGTTGAACAGCAAAGGCCTATTCGATCCTGAGACATTCACAGCGAACAAAGACCAATATCTTGCTAAGCTAACTTCTGGCCGCGTGCTAGGATACTTTAACTACGGCTGGCAAGTAGGCGATGCTACGAACAACTTGAAAACTGCAGGAAATGATGATTTCCGTTATGTAGGTCTACCAGTTGTATTTGATGAAAATACAAAAGACCAATATATCGATCCACCAGCGTTCGTTAACAACCGCGGTATCGGTATCTCTGTAAGTGCGAAAGATCCAGTTCGTATTATTAAATACTGGGACAACCTGTTGACAGAAGAAAACCAAGTTCTCGTTCAATGGGGTGAAGAAGGCGTAACATACTCTGTTGATGAGAATGGCCGTTATGTAATGAGCGATGAGCAAATTGCTAATCGTAACGACAACGACTTCAAGCGTTCATATGGCTTCCAGTACTTCGAGTACAGCTGGCCGCGTTATGGTAACAACTCTGTATTTGAAAATGGTAACTCTTATGCAGTAGGTAACCAGCCTGAAGTAGCTTACGCTGGTTATACAGAAGGCGACCGTGCACTTCTTGATGCATACGGTTCTCAAACGTTTGCGGGCATGTTCGCTGAGCCGGACGAGCGTCCTTGGTACCCTGCTTGGAGTATCAACAAAGCTCAAGGTTCTCCAGAGCAAATCTATGCACAAAAAGCTAGTGACCTTCAACAAAAATTCTATCCAAAACTAGTATTTGCTGCTCCATCTGAGTTCGACAAAGTATGGAATGAGTACCTAGCAGAATTCGGTAAGCTAGATGTTGCTGGCTATGAAGAATTCATGACTAAACATGTAAAAGAGCGTGTAGCAGGCAACTGGTAAGAAGTAAATAAAGCTTAACGGAAAAGCGAAGCGAGCCTTCGCTTTTCCCTTCTACCCGTTGGAGAGAAGCACGCATTTTTTGCCGGAAGGGAGATTTTAAGGTGGGGAAACATACAGGACAAACCGTAACTGCAGCTGCTACTACTGGCAATTCGCGTATCGGAACATTTTTCAAACAGCTATCTAAGCAAAAAATGCTTATGCTTATGTCTCTGCCGTTTCTATTATGGGTGTTTGTGTTTAAGTACGTTCCGCTATGGGGATGGACGATTGCGTTTCAAAAGTTTAGACCAGCAAGAGATTTGTTCAATCAAGAATGGGTTGGACTCAATAACTTTAAGATGCTATTCCAGGAAGAAGCGTTTTATCGCGTATTAAGAAATACGCTAGTGATGAGCTCAATTAACCTCGTGCTTGGCTTCGTAACAGCGATCGTGCTCGCACTTTTGCTTAACGAGCTTCGAAGCTTAATGTTCAAAAGAACGGTACAAACGATTAGTTATTTACCACACTTTATTTCATGGGTCGTTGCGGCCAACATTGTACAAACAGCATTAGCACCAGAAGGAATTATTAATGTATTAATGTTAAAGCTTAATCTAATTGATCAACCTATTCTGTGGCTTGGTAAGGGTGAATACTTCTGGGGTATTCTAGGGGCAACAGAGGTATGGAAGAATGTTGGTTGGAATACGATCATTTACTTAGCTGCCATTACAACCATTGATCCATCACAATATGAAGCAGCTGAAATTGATGGAGCGAATCGCATACAACGTATTCTGCACATTACGCTTCCAGGAATGAAATCCGTAATTGTAATTCTGTTGATCATGAACCTTGGGCATATTCTGGAGTCTGGGTTTGAGCCACAGTATCTACTAGGAAACGGTATGAACGTGGATTACTCGGAGAACCTTGATATATTTGTCTTAAAGTACGGGATGAACATGGGCAACTATGGTTTAGCAACAGCTGCTGGTATGTTTAAGACCGTTGTCAGCTTCATCTTCCTAATGGTTGCTAACAATGTAGCAAAACGATTAGGTGAAAGCAGACTGTACTAATCATCATCATGTAAGGAGGCTAACAACATGAGTGGAGCCAAATCATCTCGTAAATTGTATTCTTCAGTTCCTGATAAATTGTTTGATACAGCTAACATCATTTTCATGATTTGCTTAATGATTGTTACATTATATCCGTTCTTGAATATGTTCGCTCTTTCCTTTAACGATGCGAATGATTCGATCCGAGGCAATATCTACATTTGGCCACGGGAATGGACATGGGCGAACTATGAATATATTTTTAATGAATCATCAATCTTTTATGCAACCTATATCTCAGCAGCTCGTACGATTATTGGTACTTTAGTGTCTGTATTCTGTACGGCGATGCTAGCATACACGATTAGTAGACAGGATTATGTACTAAGAAAATTCGTAACGATTGCCTTTATCTTTACGATGTACTTCAATGGTGGTCTTATTCCTAACTACTTGCTGACAAAAGAGCTTGGTCTATTAAACAACTTCTGGGTATATATTATTCCTGGTATCATCGGTGTGTTTAATATGATCGTCGTTCGCTCCTTCATCGAAGGCTTGCCAGAAGGGATTATGGAATCTGCTAGAATCGACGGTGCGGGCGAGTTTACAACCTTTATGAAGATCGTTCTTCCACTTACTATTCCAGCACTTGCTACTGTATCTTTGTTCGTTGCAGTATCACAATGGAACTCTTGGTTCGACGTATTTTTATATAACTCTTCACGATTAGAGCTAAGTACTTTACAATATGAGTTGATGAAGATATTGTCAACCTCGAATACAGCAGCAAGCTCGGGCGCTACTGCAGCAGATGCCTTTGCAGGTGCACAAGGTAACGTGACGAGTGTAACGCCAACTTCGATTCGTGCAACAATGACGATTGTTGCAAGCTTACCGATCATTATCGTGTATCCGTTCTTGCAGAAGTATTTTGTGCAGGGGATGACGGTAGGTGGCGTTAAAGGCTAGTCCAGCTTTGATCACGAAGCAACACTAGGTAGCTTATTCGGCATCGAATTTTGAATTCAGCTTGGGTCTTCCAGTGCTCACGTACCAACTACGTACGCTGCGCTCTTCAGACCCTAGCTTTATCCAACCTTCTCGGTGCTGAAAGCTGGACTTGGGTTCAGCTTTGATCACGAAGAGTAACTGAATGCTTACTCGGCATCGAATCTTGAACTCAGCCGAGCTTTCCGATGCTCACGTACCCATAACGTACGCTGCGCTTCTCAAGCTCTGGCTTCGTCCAACCTTCTCGGTGCTGAAAGCTGGACTTGGTTTGAACCTTGATCACGAAGTAAAACTAGGTAGCTTATTCGGCATCGAATTTTGAACTGACAATTAACATTTCATCAAAAATTTAATGAAGGGCTGTGTCTGTTCGATTTAGGACAGCACAGCTTTTCATGCTAGAGAGGATGAAACAAAGACATGAAGTTTAACGGGTATGAAGCGTGGCTCAGGTATGATACGGTAACAGATGAGCAGCTTGCAGAGCAGTATCGAAACTGGACGAATACGATTGTCGTTGCAGGTAATACTGACGCAGGCCCAATTACATCCGCGGTTAAGGAGCTTGAGCTAGCACTGCCTAAGCTGACCGGTGCAGCACCAAAGGTTGCAAAGGATGCGCAGGCGGAAAATTCATTCCTAGTGCTGGGAACAATCGGCAGTAGTGCATACGTTGACGATGCCATTATCGGGCCAATCGCTGCTTTAAGCCATGAGGAAGGCTACGTTTTGAAAACGATTACTTCAGAGAAGCAATCCTATCTTGCCATTGCTGGAGCAAGTGAACGTGCAGTGCTGTACGGTGTATTCCACTTGCTGCGACTGATGGCTCAGGGCGAAAGCATTGAGCAGCTTAATATCGCTGAACAACCGAAGTATGAGCTGCGCATGATTAACCATTGGGACAATATGGATGGCAGCATCGAACGCGGTTATGCTGGAAGATCTATATTGTATAAGGATAATGAGCTGCTCGTCGATAGTCCTCGTATTGTTGATTATGCACGGATGATGGCATCGATTGGAATTAACGGGATTGCCATTAACAACGTTAACGTGCATCGAGCGGAAACTTTTCTGATCACAGATAAGCTTCTGCCACAGGTAAAAAAATTCGCAGCTATATTCCGCAGCTATGGCATTAAGCTTTACTTAAGCGTTAACTATGCGGCAACGATTGAGCTTGGTGAAGTGGACACGGCAGATCCGCTTGATGAGCGTGTTCAGGCATGGTGGAAGAAGAAGGCTGAAGAGGTTTATGCGGCGATTCCTGATTTCGGGGGCTTTGTCGTAAAGGCCGATTCTGAAAACCGCCCGGGTCCATTTACGTATGGTCGAGATCATGCAGACGGTGCCAACATGCTGGCGACAGCACTTCAGCCATATGGCGGTCTCGTGCTGTGGCGCTGCTTTGTCTATGACTGTCATCAAGACTGGCGCGACCGTTCGACCGATCGTGCACGTGCAGCATACGATCACTTTAAACCGCTAGATGGGCGCTTTATGGATAATGTCATTCTGCAAATTAAAAATGGTCCAATGGATTTCCAAGTTCGCGAGCCAGTTTCACCGCTTTTTGGAGCGATGCCGAATACAAATGCAGTGATGGAGTTCCAGATTACGCAGGAATATACGGGACAGCAGCGTCATGTATGCTATCTCATTCCACAGTGGAAGGAAGTACTGGATTTTGATACGAAGGTGAAGGGTGATGGCAGCACCGTTAAGGAAATTGCTGCTGGAAATATTCATCCGTATAAATATTCAGGTATTGCAGCGGTTACGAATATTGGAGATGATGACAACTGGACGGGACACCATCTTGCGCAAGCCAACCTTTATGGCTATGGTCGCTTACTATGGAATCCTGAACTAAGCAGTGAGGAGATTGCTGCGGAATGGGCACAGCTCACGTTCTCATCGTCAACAGACGTACAGCAGCTGCTAATTGACTTCTTGATGGAATCCTGGTCTATCTATGAGAAATACACCTCACCGCTAGGTGTAGGCTGGATGGTTACTCCGCATTATCACTATGGTCCAGACATTGACGGCTATGAATATTCAAAATGGGGTACGTATCATTTTGCGGATAACAAAGGCATTGGCGTTAATCGTACAGTTGCAAGCGGAACAGGCTACACTAGCCAATATGAGCCGGAGCATGCTGCGCGCTATGAAAGCTTAGACACTTGTCCAGATGAGCTGCTGTTATTCTTCCATCACGTGCCGTATACGCATGTGCTGCATTCCGGCAAAACGGTTATCCAGCATATTTACGATACGCATTTTGAAGGAGTCGAGCGTGTGGAATATTGGATCTCACGCTGGGAAGAGCTTAAGGACAAGGTGGATGCTGATCGTTATGAGCATATACTTGGTCGTTTACAGATGCAGCTGGAGAATAGCAAAGAGTGGCGTGATATTGTTAACACGTACTTCTATCGCAAGTCCGGCATTGCTGACGAAAAAGGCCGGAGAATATATTAATTTGAGATTGGAATGAAGGGTACAGCCTTAGAGGATAAGAAATTTACTACTAAGGCTCCCTTCGTAATGTACGCGCGATCATAAATTTTCTCATTGAGAGGAGAACGATAGTATGAGACAGGTACCGAAGCTTTGGGAAGTGTATAAGGATCACTTTGATATTGGTGCGGCAGTTAATTTGACTACAATCAAAAGTTCTGAAAAGCTGCTTCAGACGCATTTTAATAGCCTTACGGCTGAAAATGATATGAAATTTGTAAGCGTTCACCCTGAAGAGAAGCTGTATACGTTTGATGCGGCGGATAAGCTAATGGATTTTGCTAAAGCAAACGGTATGAAAATGAGAGGGCATACGCTCGTGTGGCATAATCAAACCACCGACTGGGTGTTTGAGGGTGACAATGGTCAGCCTGCAACACGTGAGCAGCTGCTTGCACGCATGAAATCGCATATCGATACCGTAGTTGGTCGCTATAAAGGTCTCATCTATGGCTGGGATGTCGTGAATGAAGTTATCGAGGATAAAAGCGATCTATATTTACGTGATTCTCGTTGGCTACAGCAGGTGGGAGAGGACTTTATCGCTAAAGCCTTCCAATTTGCGCATGAAGCAGATCCGAATGCGATATTGTTCTACAACGACTACAATGAGTGCAATCCTGTAAAACGCGACAAAATTATTAAGCTTGTTCAATCTCTGCTTGATCAGGATGTACCGATTCATGGCATCGGCCTGCAAGGTCATTGGAACTTGAAGGGACCAAGCATCGAAGATATTCGCGCAGCGATTGAGAAGTATGCTGCACTTGGCTTACAGCTTCAAGTAACAGAGCTTGATGTATCAGTGTTCGATCATGAGGATCGCCGAACAGATCTGACGGCACCGACTGAGGAGATGCTTGAGCTGCAGGCAGAGCGCTACGATCAAATTTTCCAGCTGTTCCGTGAATATAAGGATGTTATTACTGCAATAACCTTCTGGGGAGCAGCCGAGGATTATACATGGCTGGATAATTTCCCTGTAAGAGGACGTAAAAACTGGCCTTTTGTATTTGATGAGAAGCATCAGCCTAAGGAATCATTCTGGCGTATTACTGATTTTGCTAAGTAGGTTCGGACGGAGGAGTAATAAGAATGACGAAAACATTGCACTACCGCAATCCAGTATTGTCTGGCTTTTATCCTGATCCAAGCGCCATTCGTGTTGGTGAGGATTACTATCTCGTAACGAGTACCTTTGAATACTTTCCTGGTGTGCCGATTTTCCACAGTAAGGACTTAGTGAACTGGAAGCAAATCGGCCATGTGCTGCATTCGGAAAGTCAGGTGCAACTGCTTAACCGTAAAAGCTCACAAGGGATTTACGCGCCTGTGCTTCGTTATCATGACGGTCTATTCTATATGATTACGACAGATGTATACGGCATCGGTAATTTCTTCGTCACAGCGACGGATCCAGCAGGACCTTGGAGCGATCCAATTCTCATTCCTCATGGTGGTATCGATCCATCCTTGTTCTTTGACGATGATGGCAAGGTGTACGTATCGGTGCAGTCTGGCTTTGCAGAGACGTCTCATGTTATTCAATATGAGATTAATCCGAAAACAGGCGAGGCGCTAACCGAGCCAGTTGTCGTATTCGAAGGCGATGAAGGACCATGGGTCGAAGGACCACATCTATATAAAATTAACGGTGTTTACTATATGATGACCGCCTCAGGTGGAACTGGACCGGAGCATCGTGAAATTATCGGTCGCAGTGACAATCCGTATGGCCCGTTTGAGCTGCTGGAGCATCCTATTCTGACGCATAATGGACTGAAGGATCATCCAATACAGTATACAGGTCATGCTGAGCTAATTGATGATACGGATGGCAACTGGTGGGTCATGTTTCTAGGTGTACGTCTGCGCAATGAGCAAGGCAGTGTGCTAGGTCGCGAGACATTTCTAGCACCAGTTACTTGGGTAGATGGATGGCCGATGGTCGACAACAATGAAGGGCATGTTGGACTGCAGATGCAGGTAACCGTACCATCGAGCAGCACCTCGGAGCAGATCATTAAACAGCAGGAAGAGCCGAAGCAGCTGACAACGAAGTTCTCATCAGAAGCACCGCTTAGCTTGGACTGGATCTACTCACGTGTACTGCCTGCTGCGGATGCAGTTAGCTTGAGTGCGCATGAAGGATATCTAACTCTCGTCGGTAATGCGAACACACTTCATGATGGGCAGAACACGGTGTATGTATGTCGTAGACAGCTGCATCATGCGATGCGTGTCGAGACAACGCTCGCCTACGAGCCGGTACAGGATGGCGAGGAGGCAGGTATTGCTGCTAGATTAAGCGATAATAATTACTTTGCAATCGGCTTAGTACAGCAGAACGGCAAGCTCAGTGTGCAAGCGACGCTTATGCGTAATGCGGGTGCAGAGCATACTTTCGAACCTATCGATGCGGCTGCATTCAGCGGCAACGGAGGGATTAAGCTTGCTATTCAGGCGACAGAAGAGGAGTATAGCCTATCTTACTCCTTGGATGGAGAGAGCTGGATTAAGCTTGCAGCAGCTCCGGCAAGTGATATCTCGCCAAACTCCGGAACGACGTTTACAGGTGTAACGGTTGGAATGTACGCACACGGTACGAAGGAACAGGCATCAGCGCCTGCTCGCTTTGCGGTTTTCAAGTATGAGGCTTTGTAATACTCACTTTATAACAAAAAATCGGGATGCATCCATGTTCATGGGCATCCCGATTTTTGCTATTGCTTAACTGTAATATTACCTGAGCTGGTTTTTATTTTAATGATCTCGTCAGAATTTCCATTGTTTTCTGGAGCTGACACAGTCCCCGAGTTGCTTCTTACATCATAGAAGCCATCAAAGTTGTTAGCAGCAATAAACTTTACGTCACCAGAAGAAGTCGTGACCGTAGCATCACTAGATTCCTCTTGGTTAATTGTAATATTGCCAGACTTGGAATCCGCATCTAGCTCTCCGGTGAGAGTTTTAATATTAATATTACCGGAGTCAGTTGATGCCATTAGTTTGCTCGTAATGTTCTCTATCTTAAGATTCCCAGATTGTGAGCTAATTGCAGCTTCGATCGCTTGAATATCGCTTATTGTTGCGTTCCCTGATTTAGATTCTAGTGTGATGTAATCTACAGCTGCGCCGATTACTTTTGCATTGCCAGAGGACATCGACACTTGTAAATGATTGAGTTCATCAGACTTTGGCATGCTTACTTGAATGTTGATTTCTGTATCAGTGAAGCCAAACTGGACAAATCTCACAGTACCGTTCGTTTCCAAATCTAATTTTAATGCTTCATTCGCAAAGACAGTGTTCTTTATTCTTTCGGCGACAACTGGCTCAACTTTACCTGAGATGGATATATTAGCCGTCTCGCTTGCACTCTCGATAAACTCGATCTTCACGTCAGATGAAGCTCCGTCTACGATCAGCTCGTTCAATTCATTGCCTTGAATAGACCAGCTTTTTTCAACACGGATGAGTCCTTCATCACCGATCTGAAACTTATTAAACGCTAATCCAATAATGCCTACACCAACGAGTAGGAAGGCTAAAATCCAAAGCTTTCTCTTCATATTATTTTCCCCCTCTAATGACGCTTAAGTTCCAACGAACGTAGGAAATGGTCACTTTCTTAAGCATGGCTCCTAACGAAAAGAGACCAATAGACAACATGATGCCAATCCCCGACATCGCAATCGATGCGAATAATTTGCCACCGCCATAATAATCGTTAGTAATAAAATCTACTATAGCAGCAAAGGGGGAGAGGACGACTATAATGGAGCCAGCAAAAAGACTCAGCCATGCCGCCCATACCGATAAGCCGAGTGGTACAACACAAACCATAAAATTAAGGATGAAAAGCCCAATACACGCCATAATGGTACGTGAACGGTTATTTCTGCTGCTTATCGAATGTTGAATGGGGTTGCGATGCTCATATTCCGCCAACACCTCTGCAGCTATTTCATTTGGATCGCCGAGCTCCGCCGAGATTTCCTCTTCACTCTTGCCTGCACTTTGACCAAAGACATAGTGATGCTCATAGTCTTCTACTAGCTCATCTCTTTCCTTTTGCGGCAAAGCACGTAGTTCTTTACGCAATATCGTTAAAAATTGCGCTTTATTCATTGGCTGTACCCTCCTTTAGTAATTTGGAGACACTCGAGACGAATTTATCCCATTCCTCAACCATGGTATTCATATATTGCTCTCCTTCAGGGGTAAGAACGTAATATTTTCGCGGTGGCCCTTCATTAGATTCCTGTAAATACGTTGAACAATGACCGTCTGCTACAAGTCTTCTTAGCAATGGGTAAAGCGCGCCTTCGGCAACTTGAATATGCTGAGAGACCTGCTGGGCTAGCTCAAAGCCATAGCAAGGCTTTCGATGTATTAGCACTAAGACACAAAGCTCCAACGCACCTTTTTTGAATTGAACATGAATATCCACATACTCACCTCACATTTATCAACGAACACTTCGATGTAGGAATTATCATTCACTACTGTATTATATTCACTACCTGTTAATCATCATAACCAATTATGTATTTTTTTACAATTGATTTTTTCTATTTTTTATAAAATAGGTAAATTTGTATTATATATAGGCTTTTTGCGAAGAGAGAGATGGCAACAGCCAGCGATCAGTTTTTACTTCAAAAAGTTGGAAACTGCTCATATAATATAAGAAATTAATATAGACGCTAGTTCTAGCTTAATGGTACATTTAGTTCATAGTGATTAATACGAGGTAAACTAGAGATAATAATGTGATATGCTAAGTAAAAGGAGAAGGACATTGGCGATGAACGCTATAGGCATTGTGACTTCGACTAGTAGATTAGTTTTTCAATGTAAAGTATTGAAACCGCTTTCATAAGTGATTGGATTAATTGAATACATTCCAATACATATAAACTCGATATTCTGTATCTCTACATTGTAGAGGAACGGGGTTTATTAATAATGTTTGTCCAATTAGCAAGATTCAAGAAGGGGGAACTGACTATTATGAAAACGATATTAATTGTAGATGACGAGCTGCGCACAAGACTAGGCATAAAGAAAATGTTAGAGGTCTGGTCAGCAGGCAAGCATCGGATTGAAACGGCTCCGAGTGGAGTCGATGCACTGAAGTGGCTTGAGGAGAATACCGTTCATATTATTATTACGGATGTCCGTATGCCAGAAATTAACGGACTTCAAATGCTAGAAGCATTGGCTTCGCATAGGCAATTACCGGTTGTAATCGTTATGTCTGGCTATGCTGAGTTCGAATACGCGAAGAAAGCACTGCAGCTTGGCGTGTTCGAATACCTTGTTAAGCCGATTGGTAAAACGTTATTAATTGAAACGATACAAAAAGCGTTAGAGCTTGATAGAAGTATGGAACGCCTTCATACGATCGAGAAGTTAGTCGACCCTAAGCTGCTTGAAGTACGAAGCGAGGAAGCTCGTTTTGGCCCGCAAATTCAAATGGCGATGACTTATATTGATGAGCATCTTCATGAAGCGATTAGCATGAAGCAGGTAGCAGACTACTTCCATCTGAATGCGAGCTATTTCAGCGTGCTGTTCAAGGAGGAGACAGGCGTTACGTTTAGTGACTATTTGACGCGCACACGATTACAAAAAGCGAAGGAGCTGCTGATCACGACAAGTATGCCAATATGGGAAATCGCTGAAAAGGTAGGATATAGCACAGCAAAATACTTTATCCAAGTATTTAAGGATAATGAAGGGATGAGCCCGAGACATTATAGGAAGGAAATGACAAGTATAAAAGAAATGACCCAATAATATTGGAACTTTTCCC
The DNA here is from genome assembly GCF_038004245.1 of Paenibacillus sp. FSL W7-1287. Classification (NCBI taxonomy): domain Bacteria; kingdom Bacillati; phylum Bacillota; class Bacilli; order Caryophanales; family Paenibacillaceae; genus Paenibacillus; species Paenibacillus sp. FSL W7-1287. The sequence goes on from NZ_JBBORD010000001.1 coordinate 1,179,763, forward strand.
AATATCGTTGCCTTTTAACCACTATTTAGAAGCACTATAATATGAATGCGGTTACAAAAATACAGTAAGAGGTATAAAGGGAGGTTCACTATGAAACGCATTCTAACTCTAACTACTATCATTGTCTTACTAGCATCTATGCTTGCAGCCTGCAGTAGTGGCAACAACGGAACTAACAATGGCAATTCATCCACTGGCAATTCTTCTACTAATACTCCGTCTACTACTGACAATTCTTCATCCTCAGGGAATTCATCTTCCGGAGAAAAAATCACGATCAATCTTTGGAGCTTTACGGATGAAATTCCTAATATGACAACGAAATATCTTGAACTGAATCCTGATCTTAACGTTGAATTTAATACGACTATTATTGCTACAACGGATGGGGCATACCAACCAGCACTTGACCAAGCACTAGCGGCTGGTGGAAAAGACGCTCCAGACATTTATGCAGCAGAAGCAGCATTTGTTCTTAAATATTCTCAAGGTGATGCGTCAGACTACGCTGCTAATTACGCAGATCTTGGATTAACGGATGATATGGTAAAGGACGCTGGAATCGCTCAATACACGGTTGATATCGGTAGTAAAGAAGGTCAACTGAAAGCTCTTGGCTATCAAGCGACTGGTGGAGCATTTATTTATCGTCGTTCCTTAGCTCAAGATACATTTGGAACGGATGATCCGGCAGTTATTAAAAATGAAATCGGCCCTGGCTGGGATAAATTCTTTGAAGCAGCTGCAAAATTAAAAGAAAAAGGCTACGGTATTGTTTCTGGTGACGGCGATATTTGGCACGCATTTGAGAACAGTTCCGATAAAGGCTGGGTTGTAGATGGCAAGCTTCATATCGATCCTAAGCGTGAGGATTTCTTGGATAAAGCAAAACTACTTAAAGATAATGGCTATCATAACGATACAGAAGACTGGACGGAATCATGGTATGCAGACATGTCTGGTACTGGAAGCCAACCAATTTTCGGATTCTTCGGACCGGCATGGCTTATTAACTACGTAATGAACGGTCAAGTAAAAGATACGCATGGCGACTGGGCGATTGCTGAATCTCCTGAAGGTTTCTTCTGGGGCGGTACATGGCTGCTAGCTAACCAAAATGTTCTAAAAGATGAAGCTAAGAAGCAAGCAGTGGCTGACTTCATTGAGTGGGTAACACTTGATTCTTCAGACACAGGACTTCAATATTTCTGGGCTAATGGAACAATGAAGGAAGGCGAGCAAGGTACGAAGGATAGCGTAGCATCCTCTGTTGTTATGGATAAATCTAACGGTGAAGTTGATTTGTTAGGCGGACAGAATATGTTTGATGTATTCGTTCCAGCTAACGCTAATGCAACAGGTAAAAACTTAACACAGTATGACGAATCTATTAACTTAATCTGGCGTGATCAAGTTCGTGAATACACAGCGGGCAACAAGAGCCGTGAGCAAGCACTTGCTGATTTCAAAGCACAGGTGAAAGACCAATTGGGTATCGAAAGCGAATAGAATAGTAACAAAGGGGCGAGAAGTATTCCCGCCCCTTATTTCAACTTATGAGGTGGTATAGATGCGGCAAAAAGGAGTCAGCTATGCAAAATATGGCTATATCTTCTGCTTACCGTTTGTTATAGCGTTCGCAGTTTTCTCGTTATACCCAACTTTATATACTGCGATCATTGGGTTTACTGATATGAAGGGAGTAATCCCTAAGCCTATCCAATTTCTCGATAATCCTTTCCAGAACTTTAAGGACTTGCTCTTTGACAACGCTTCCTTTAAGAAATCACTATACAACACTGGCCTAATCTGGATTATTAACTTTATTCCACAGATCGTATTGGCATTATTGCTTACTGCATGGTTTACTAATCGTCGCCTTAATATTAAAGGTCAAGGCACATTTAAGGTTTTGCTTTATATGCCGAATATCATTACAGCAGGTACAATTGCTGTATTATTTAGTGCTTTATTTGCCTATCCAATGGGACCCGTGAACAGCTTCTATGAGTTGGTGGGAATATCAGAATCGCCAATTAATTTTTTACAAGATAAAGCGACTGCTCGTGGTCTAGTTGGGTTTATCCAATTTTGGATGTGGTATGGAAATACAATGATCATTCTAATTGCAGGTGTAATGGGAATTAATCCAACTCTCTTTGAGGCGGCAACGATTGACGGTGCTTCAGATGTACAAACCTTCTTCCGTGTTACGTTACCGATCTTGAAACCAATTCTTCTGTATGTGCTTATTACATCGATGATTGGTGGCCTGCAAATGTTTGATATTCCGCAGCTGTTCTTAGCAGGCGGACCAGATAATGCTACGCAGACGGCATCTGTGTTCATTTATAACCAAGCGTTCAGAGGAACCTATATGTATAATCGTGCTGCGGCAGCGAGCATGATTATGTTCATTATCGCTGTAGTGCTTTCCTTAATTCTGTTCTACTTCATGCGTGACCGCGATGCAGCAGAACTGAAGAAAGCAGAAAAGAAGAATAGAAAAGCTGCAAAAGCGGCCGCAAGAGAGGTGTAATTCATGGAGACATTGCTGAACAAAAAATCTTTCTCTATAAACAAGGCTATCGTATACGCGGTATGTATCTTCTTCGCCTTACTTAGTATCGTGCCTTTTTATATTATGTTTATCAATGCTACACGCTCTACACCGGAGATACAGAGCGGCCTTTCATTAATACCGTCCACGCATTTATGGACGAACTGGAATGTATTGCTTGATAAAAGCTTTGATCCGTTCAAGGGATTCTTAAACTCGTTTATTGTCTCTGCAGGAACAACGATAAGCGCAGTTTACTTCTCTGCACTAACCGCGTATGGGCTTGTTGCGTACAACTGGAAGCTTCGTCAGCCATTCTTTTCTTTTATTCTGTGCGTCATGATGATTCCAGCGCAGGCGAGTGCGATAGGTTTCTTTCAATTTATGTACCAGCTAGGTTGGACAAACAACTTTCTTCCTCTGATATTACCTGCAATAGCGTCGCCGGCAGTCGTGTTTTTCATGCGTCAATATTTGCTTGCTACGCTGTCACTCGAAATTGTAGAGGCAACGCGTATTGATGGTGCAGGTGAGTTTTATGGCTACAATAAAATTATTCTACCAATTATGGTACCAGCGCTGGCAACGCAAGCTATCTTTGTGTTTGTAGCTAGCTGGAATAATCTATTTACACCGCTTATTCTACTAACACAGAAGGATAAGTATACCTTACCTATTATGGTTAGCTTACTGCGGGGAGATATTTATAGAACGGAGTTTGGATCGATCTACTTAGGTCTCTCCCTAACGGTATTGCCACTATTTGTGTTCTACTTCCTGTTGTCGAGATATATTATTGCAGGCGTGGCACTTGGTGGCGTAAAGGAATAAGGTGGTCAAGAGCATTGTACTTAGGCTGATTTACTTTATTTAATAAGCTTTGATTACATGTAAATCAACGATACGATTCCGGGGAGTATAAATCTGGGTTGGTGAGCAGTATATCCATATGGTTTTATTAAAGAACCTACCGTCACAGGTAGGTTCTTTACATTGTGTAGAAGAAGCGCAGTGACATTAGATTTATGGAGCAGTTACATAATAAACAAAGGGTAAAAAGAATTTCATGTCGTAGTATATTTGCCACTTTACATACCCTACTAGGGTATGCTAGTATAAAATCAAGATAGGAGGTTGACTTACATGGAGGAAACATCGAAGGAAGTAGCTTGCCATACAGAGGATAGTACGTCTTGTCGTAAGAGCCATCATCCTGAACGCGTGAAGAAGGATTTAACGACGCGATTAAATCGGATCGAAGGCCAAATTAGAGGCATTAAAGGTATGATCGATAAGGATGCTTACTGTGACGATGTCATAACGCAGCTTTCCGCTACGCAATCTGCTTTAAATAGTGTTGCCAAAATTCTTCTTGAGGGTCATCTCAAGGGCTGTGTAGTAGATCGTCTCTCTGAAGGCGATGAAGAGATTTTAGACGAGTTAGTAGGGACGATCCATAAGCTAATGAAAAGATAACGTAGCTAGAGGGAAATATTTTTTTTATCTTCCTTATACCCCCATAGAGTATTTGTATGACACAGATATGCTACACATAAAGGAGAGAGTACGATGAAAAATGTAACATTACATGTACAAGGTATGTCCTGTGGACATTGTGTAAAATCGGTTGAGGGTAGCGTTGGTCAGCTAGCAGGTGTAGACCTTGTTACTGTAAAGCTAGATGCTGGTCAAGTTGACGTAACTTTTGATGATTCGCAAGTATCCCTAGACACAATCAAAGCAACGATTGAGGATCAAGGCTACGGGGTAGAATAGAGTGCTATAGAAGCACTCTATTATTTTCAAACTTACATACCCCAGAGGGGTATTCGATATAGAAGAGGTGAACATGATTATGGGCACAGCAGACAAAAGTGTAGCGATAAAGGAAGCGAGTATTCAAATAACTGGAATGACTTGTGCAGCCTGTGCGACACGCATTGAAAAAGGACTCAATAAGATGGATGGTGTTGAGCAAGCGACGGTTAATCTAGCTTTAGAAAAGTCATCGATTAAGTACGACCCTTCCAAACTGAGTGAGCAAGACTTTGAGAAGAAAATTGAGCTACTTGGCTACGGCGTTGTAAAGCAAAAAGCAGAATTTGATATTACCGGCATGACGTGTGCAGCCTGCGCGACTCGGATTGAAAAAGGGCTAAATAAATTAGATGGCGTAGCAGTAGCGAACGTTAACTTAGCGCTTGAAAAAGCAACGATTGAATACAATCCTTCAGAAGTAACCATCGCCGACATCATTGCAAGGGTAGAGAAGCTAGGCTATGGCGCGCATCAGAAGCAAGAAGAGATAGAGCAAGTCGACCACCGCGAAAAGCATATTAAAGCTCAACAGCGCAAATTCATTCTATCAGCGATTTTATCTTTACCGCTATTATGGACGATGGTGGGGCACTTTTCATTTACATCGTTTTTATATGTACCGGATCTCCTTATGAATCCGTGGTTCCAAATGGTGCTAGCGACGCCGGTTCAATTTATGATCGGAAGACAGTTTTATGTAGGTGCCTATAAAGCACTTCGTAATGGTAGTGCAAATATGGATGTACTCGTTGCGATGGGTACGTCAGCAGCCTATTTTTATAGTGTATATCAAGCGATTGTAACAAGCGGAACGCACCACGGTCCACACCTATACTTTGAGACAAGTGCAGTATTAATTACACTAATTCTGTTAGGCAAATTGTTTGAAGCAAGGGCAAAGGGACGTTCATCTGAAGCCATTAAGAAGCTAATGGGGCTCCAAGCCAAGACAGCTGTCGTTATACGTGATGGAGCTGAAATAGAGATACCGCTAGAGGAAGTAGTGATCGGTGATACGATCTTAGTGAAGCCAGGCGAAAAAATTCCAGTAGACGGCGAAGTTTTAGAAGGCATGACCTCTGTTGATGAATCGATGTTAACTGGAGAAAGCTTACCAGTAGATAAGCAGGCGGGCGATCTATTATTCGGATCAACCCTCAACAAAAATGGCTCAATTAAAATGACAGCGACAAAGGTAGGGCGTGACACCGCTCTAGCCCAAATCATAAAAGTCGTCGAGGATGCGCAAGGTTCAAAAGCGCCGATTCAGCGGTTGGCCGATCAAATTTCAGGAGTATTTGTCCCTATTGTGGTAGGGATTGCTATGGTTACCTTCCTCATTTGGATAATATGGGTGACACCTGGTGAATTTACACCAGCGCTTGAAGTGTTAATTGCAATACTTGTAATTGCTTGCCCATGTGCTCTCGGCCTAGCAACACCAACCTCAATTATGGCAGGCTCGGGTCGAGCTGCAGAATTTGGTATCCTGTTCAAGGGTGGGGAGCATTTAGAGCAAACGCAAAGCATTGACACGGTTGTCGTAGATAAGACGGGTACTGTTACACATGGTAAGCCTGTATTAACAGATGTTCTCGTAGCAGGTGGTCAAGACGAAGAGAAGTTTTTATCTTTGATCGGTGCAGCGGAAAAGCAATCGGAGCACCCGTTAGCGGAAGCAATCGTTCAAGGGATTCAAGAGAAAGATATCGCACTTGGCGACGTCCAATTCTTCGAGGCCATTCCAGGCTACGGTGTGATCGCAACGGTATCTGGTCAAGGTGTAGTGGTCGGGACAAGGAATCTGATGCAGCAATATGGGATCGATATTCAAGCAGTGCTCCCTCGGATGGAGGAGCTAGAGCGTAACGGAAAAACTGCGATGCTAGCTGGTGTTAATGGTCAATATGCAGGTCTAGTAGCTGTAGCAGATACGATTAAGGATACATCGCGGGAGGCGATACGCAGACTGCAAGATATGGGCATCAACGTCATTATGATGACTGGTGATAATGAACGTACAGCTCAATCTATCGGAAAAGAAGTCGGTGTGAATGCTGTAATTGCCGAAGTGCTTCCTGAGGGTAAAGCAGAAGAAGTGAAAAAGCTGCAGCAGCAGGGCAAGAAGGTAGCGATGGTTGGTGACGGGATTAATGATGCTCCTGCACTTGCAACAGCGGATATCGGGATGGCGATTGGCACAGGTACTGATGTTGCGATGGAGGCTGCAGATATTACACTAATTCGAGGCGACTTAAACAGTATAGCCGATGCGATTGGTATGAGTCGCAAAACGATGCGTAATATTAAACAGAATTTATTTTGGGCATTTGCCTATAATACAGTCGGCATTCCAATTGCGGCCATCGGGTTGCTTGCTCCATGGGTAGCGGGCGCAGCGATGGCATTCAGCTCTGTGTCCGTTGTATTGAACGCACTACGTTTACAACGAGTGAAGTTAAAATAGTCATTACCGCCTGCCACTGCTATGCAGTGGCAGGTATCCTTTCCGCAAAAAATATAACATACCATTTCCGCGCCAATAATGTCGATTAAATAATGTCAATCTCTTTCTCAGCAAGTGCATACTATTTATCTATTCTCTCCATATCTTCCATAGTAGTATATAATCCATCCTTATTAATCTCCTTTCTTTGATTACCTTGATATCTAAAAACAGCTTACAGAGATCGTAAGCTGTTTTTAGATTGTTATGATGTTGAACGTCTATCCTTAATGACATTAAATATTGCGAAAATGGAGAAGTTGATTGTTTAAAGGAGAATAGTAGTACACTGAAACAGTCACAGTCTTGGATTTTATTTTCTCATCCTTGGCTGTCGCTGTTTCAATTAAGTGTTCAGTCTAAAACTTATTCTATCCAGTCTGTAACTATAAGCCAGTTATTCCACAAAAAAAATTATTTGTTTTTCGGAATAACTGAAATTACATGTGCAGCGTCGCGGATTCTTGGTGAAGAATGTATGCTTCCGTAATGATTCTACCTTTACAGTGTTAGGTAATAAGTAACAGTTAAGATGAATAAGGCCTATAAAAACATCCGAATATGATGTAAAAATGTAAACTTATGACAGATTATTCGATACTATGATTAGTAATGCTATCCTATTACCATCTGAGATGATTCAGATATACTATATAATAGGAGTTGATTTCATGTTAGGTACAAAACGTAGGTTAAATGTTATCCTGTCTTTTGTTTTAGTCTTTTTACTGGTCGCACCAACAGCCTCAGCAAATTCCTTCGATCTTCGTTCTGCTGACAGTAAGCTATCTGGTCTGAAACCGGTAAGTACAGCTGCTGTGAAGCAAATCGAACAGCTTGAAACGGAGATTATGAAACTCAACAATGAAAAACTAATCCTAGAGAAAAAGAATGAATATATCTCAAAAAACTACGCAACGGCTACGAACAAAAAATCTATACTTGATTCCTCGCATGCTCGAATGTCACAAATTGATGCAGAGATGCAATCTATTGATACACAGTTAGCTAAATTAGGCGTTGAGAAACCTTCTAAAGAATTGTTACTAGAATTCCTAAAAAGCAATCCGGAAGCTTTCGAGGATAAACTTCAACTAGATTATTCAACGAGCAGCATTTATGATGAAATGGAAGATATTATTGATACATGGAATTACATGTATAATGTCACAGGGTATGCAACGACTTACTCTGGTAAAACACAATACCATCTAACTTTCATGTACAAAGGCAATGATCCATACCTTAGTAAAAACCAAACAAAAACGGTCTATAGCCAATTTAGCTCGGGAAGCACGCAAGCGACCTATTGGATAAATGAAGTCCTGTCTATTTATGTAGATAAATTAATCGGGGCTTCCCTTAAGAAATTCGACTTGCTGCCATGGGAGTTATTGTTCTCTAGCAAACCTACGAACTCCATTTCTTCCACTGGTGATGCAACGGTGGCACACTTGCAAACGCTAACTACGGTTAAGTTTGTATTTGTATACAACACATCGAGTGAGTACTGGTTCTTTGCATTATCTACAAACTATGTAAATGTGGCATATAATGTTGACGCGTACATTATCCGCAACAACCAAATATATAACGATGGTACTGACGGCAACCTAACAGAATATGGTGACTATAACAATTCACTTTCGCTTGCCAATTCTGCATACAATAATGGGTATGCAGATAAGAGAACCTTAACGAAAGTTAAACTGAAAAGTAAATCCATGGGGAATGATCAAATCACTATTAACTTGCATAACCCTACTTTTATCGCGCATATGTATTAAGAATGAAATAAACAGGAGGCAACTATCTTGAAGAAAAAAATATTATGGCCAATACTAATCCTTGTCTGTGTACTTATCATTCTTTTTATCGGTTCTAATATTAAGTATGAAAAGATAGCTACAGAGCTTCCTGGGATGTATGTGGAGAATTTCATTATCGAGGATGGTCAAACAATCCCAACCACGATAAGTGAGCAGAATGTTACAGTTGAAGTCGATATTTCGTTGAGAAAGTTTTTCTCCAACTACAAATTAAGTGGTGAAGTGATAATAGATGGGACTACGCACAAAATTATTTCTTCTGACAAGGGGAGCGGGAGCTACATCGCTGCATTGTCATCTAATCTCAACAGAATGTCTGGAGATATAAAAATAGCTGAAGATCTACAATATTTCTCGATCCACTTAAACGACGACAACCATTACATCATCGCACCAGCTCAATCGGAAGATGATACAAAAAAAGTGGTTAATCTTTTGTATGGCGATCGGTAGACACCGATGACGCATTAGATAAAAGGGTTCACTCCTGTCATAATGACTTGGGAGTGAACCCTTCTATTATTTTTGTTGTAGGTAAACGGATATGTAGTTGATCTTCGAATTTACTAGGTGGGAAAGATGACGGTGTAGTTCTTTTAGATAAAAATAAAAGAAACATTATCTGGTAAGTTTAACAACAGTACCTGTATATGATTAGGAAGGAACGAGTAATGAGTACGAACCTTGAGAAAAATCCAAGAACGTTCCTTAACTGACATTGAATGACCTGAATAATAATAGTTCATGATTAGGGGGAGCAGTATGGCTCAGATACCTTTTATCGAAAGAAGTGTTCGTTCAGCAATATCAGTAGTTGGTTTCCCATTATCCATTTGTCAAACTCTGGTTACCCAATATCAGCTACATAAGAACAAACCAAAAGGGCAGCTCTATCGCATAGGTCAACGTAGTCTGCATGCAGTCGTTACTGGAGAGACTAAACATGATCAACCGACCGTAATACTAGAGTCTGGCATGGGTGGCTTCTCATTAGATTGGTCGCTAGTTCAGCCAGAAATATCAAAACATACAAAAGTAATCTCTTATGACCGTTCTAGTTTTGGTTGGAGTACAGGAGCAATGGATCGAGCTACTTGCCAAAATTATGTTCAGGAGCTACGTCTATTGCTAAACGAAATGAATCTCAAACCGCCGTACATCCTTGTCGGGCATTCATACGGTGGAATGATGATGAGGTTATTTGCAGCCCAACATCCAGAGGAAGTGAAGGGGCTAATCCTTGTTGACTCGACTCATGAAAGCCGATATCTCGATGATAGCATGAGCCAACACAGAAACGTGGAAAGAGAAAAGAATCTGAGGTTGTTTAGACTGGGTTATTTATTGTCGCCCATTGGCCTTCCGCGATTATTGAAAAGACATATCGGGGCAAATAGGCTACCTACTCATATTCAAAGTAAAGTAACTGCCTTAGGGCGTAGTAATAAAGCCTTTAGAGCCGTATATTTGGAATTGATTTGTACAGAAGAAAGTGCCGTTCAGTTGAAAAATGCTCCTCCGCTCAAGGAGGATATGCCTGTCATCGTTCTATCAGCTGGAAAACAAAGCGAGGATTGGAAAAAGAGTCAAGAGGAACTGTTAAACTTAACGAAACGAACGAAACGAATAATGGTAGAGGATAGCTGGCATTCCATTCAGATTTATCAGCCGCATGTCGTAGTTGAAGCTATAAAAAGCTTGTTAAACTAAAGCAGTTCTAGTTTCTTACCATGTAAATGAGTAAAAAAGGGATAGAGGCTCATAGACTTCTAGAACCTCTATCCTTTCTAATATTACAATATAATGCCAATCTGATAGTTGAAATGCTTGATCATACCATTTCGAAGTCTTTATTCCATATCTTTGTTCTCCCCAGCTCCATCGTCCAAAGCCGCTCAGCTGGCAGTTCACGTTTAATCCACTCAGCAAGTAGCCGATCAAGTGCTTCCTTAGGCGTATCATCAGCAAGATGGAAAGCATCATAATGCATCGGCACAAATATGCTTGCACCAATATCAATGAACGCTTGCACCGCTTCCTCTGGCGACATATGCGAATCACGCATAAACCACTCCGGCTCATATGCCCCGATTGGCATCAAAGCAACGGATATATTGCTGTAGCGCTCACCTATTTTAGAGAATAAATCATCATAGCCGCTGTCACCGGCAAAGTATATGCACTGCTGCTGGTGCTGCATCACCCAGCCACCCCAATGTGACGAATTCATATCCCAAGGTGTACGTCTCGTCCAATGCTTGGCAGGCACAAAGCCAAAGGTTACCTCTCCGATCTGCTTTTCTGACCACCACGATAGCTGCTCTACACGAGCAAAGCCTTTGCGTCTCGCCCAATCTCCTAAGCCTTCGGGAACTAGGAGCATATAATCTCCTGGCAGTCGTTTTAAGCTAGCTAGATGAAGATGATCGTAATGTGCATGTGATAAAACAACGACATCAATCGGAGGCAGCTGATCGATCGGCACGCCAGGAGCATTCAATCTTGCACCAAAGCCCATACGTGCTGCCCACACTGGATCTGTCACGATATTCAATCCGCCAAGCTGAATAAGAAAGGTGGAGTGCCCGATAAAGGTGACGGATGTTTGCTCGCGGTTATTCGTTAAAAAATCAATGTCAGGAGCGACGCGAGGCAGCTGAAACGATAAATCCTTTTTCTTAGCGCGTCGTTCCTTCTGCCATTGCTGCATCTGAGAGAAAGACTTGGCATTCGTCGAGCCATCTAAATTCACATAACGTTTTCGCATAGTTTAACGCAGACTCCTTTCGGAAGATCAATCATTTATAAAAAGTAGGTGATGACGATCATTGATAAGCATGAAGAAATCTAGTACATATCTAGTACTATTATGTGCTTTTTTAGCAGCGGGATCAAATTTAGTAGGATTGATTTATATATACGATTAGCATTGGTTTATCATCCGTTATATGTACGTTAAGTTTAAGTAAAGCTAACCTAGTAGAGCTTAAATACCGTACCAATAATAAAATAAAAAAGTACTCCGCCACAATGTAGATGGCGGAGTACTTTTAGCAGTGTGCCCAGCATGGGCGCTATCTCTAGGGTTCAAGTCCCGAATGGTGAAGGCAGTAGTTGGATCGGCTACACTAAGTTGGACAGAAAAAATAAGGGCTTGTAGAATAAAACTATTATATTAAGGAGCGGATCTCTACAATGCCTAAAAAACAACGACGTACGTTTACGACTGAATTCAAAAAGCAAATGGTGCAGCTCTACGAAAATGGGAAAACCAGAGCAGCGATTGTGGAAGAATATGACCTTACAGCTTCTGCTTTGGACCGCTGGATCAACCAAGCTCAGACAACGGGCTCCTTCAAGGAGAAGGACAATCGCTCTTCGGAAGAAAATGAGCTCATTGCCATGCGTAAAGAGATTCAACGACTCAAGATGGAGAACGACATTTTAAAGCAAGCCGCGCTGATCATGGGACGAAAGTAGCTATCATCCAGAATAACCGTGATAAATACTCGGTATCAGCAATGTGCGACGTCCTGCAAATCGCAAGAAGTACATTCTATTACGACGCCCAAGAACGGAATACTGAGGACGATATCACTGGAGCTATTGTAGATATCTTTCTCAAGAATCGAAAAGCCTACGGCACACGCAAGATCAAAGTGAAGCTCCGCGAGCGAGGGTTTATCGTCTCCAGGCGCCGCATTGGTCGCATCATGAAAGAGCAAGGGCTCGTTTCCACCTACACGGTGGCACAATATAAGCCCCTTAAAACGGACTGTAACGAAGCTGCAACGGCGAATGTCCTGAAGCGCGAGTTTGAACAAACGGAATCGAAACGCTTCGTGGTCAGTGATTTGACGTATGTAAAAGTCCAGAGCCGATGGCATTACATTTGTGTGCTGGTGGATCTATTTAATCGAGAAATTATTGGTCATAGTGCAGGCCCGAACAAGGACGCGGCCCTGATTACACGCGCCTTTGCGACCGTTAAGGGTGATCTGCGTCAGATTCAATGGTTTCATACCGACCGTGGCAGCGAGTTCAAAAATCAAAAGATGGACGAGCTTTTAAAGACGTTTGAAATTGGTCGATCACTAAGTATGAAAGGCTGTCCATACGACAACGCAGTGGCTGAAGCTACCTACAAGATCATGAAAACAGAGTTTGTGAACCAGATGAACTTCCAGAGCCTTCGTCATTTGGAATTGGAATTATACGATTACGTTAACTGGTTCAACAAGCATCGTATTCATGGAACCTTAGACTATATGACGCCTGTTCAGTATCGCCAAGAAGCCCTTAAAAAAGTTGTCTGATTTACTGTTGACAATCCAAGTAGCCATAGCTTAAGGCAAGGGTGTCCATCGCGAGGTGGAATCTGAAGGAAGCCAGCGGCAAATCTCCGGTCTGAGGGACACGAACTTCATACAAGGCTAGCGTACGTTGGATGAGGTTGCTGCACAAACTGAAGTCCATACTGCCGAAGGCGTACGAGAGTAAATGAAGCAGATAGATGGAGAGGAAGATAGCGTTCTTACCTGGGGAGATCTGTGCGGAATGCGAAGTGAACTTCGTAACCTTGCCCACGAGGGCGAGCTGAACGTACAGAAGTCAGCAGAGGTCATAGTACGCAGGCTGTTGCAACAGCTAGCGGAAGGACCGAACATGGAATAGGAATGAAGAATCTTGGCGTTCGAGGATGGGCGATGAAAGCAGACAATCCGAAAGGACTTATCTGAGGAAAGTAGCGGTGAATACGCGAGGGTACTCGGAAGGGCAGAGCTCATCAGCGGCACAAAGAGAAAGAATCATTCACGCAAGGGAGTTGTATCTAAGGATGATCGAAGAAATACTGTCACGAGAAAATATGCTATCGGCGCTAGCGAGGGTCGAAGCGAATAAAGGAAGCCACGGCGTAGATGGCATGTCGGTAAAAGATTTACGCAGACACCTCGTACAACATTGGCAAACCATTCGTGAAAGCATAAAGAAAGGAGCGTATGAACCGAGTCCAGTCCGTCGGGTCGAAATCCCGAAACCGAACGGTGGAACTCGGCTCTTAGGCATACCTACGGTGACAGATCGCCTCATTCAACAAGCAATCATCCAAGTATTAACGCCTGTATTTGACCCAACGTTTTCCGAGCAAAGTTATGGATTTCGCCCACAACGGCGAGGGCATGATGCGGTAAGGAAAGCACGAAGCTACATGGAAGAGGGATACCGCATTGTGGTAGACATTGACATGGAGAAATTCTTCGACCGAATCCATCACGACCGCTTAATGGCAAAACTAGCGGAACGAGTGACAGACAAAATGGTGCTGAAACTTATTCGCGGCTATCTGCAAGCGGGAGTAATGGAAGGAGGTCTCGTTCAAGCGACAACGGAAGGGGCTCCGCAAGGAGGTCCACTTAGTCCGCTATTATCGAACATCGTCCTAGACGAGTTAGATAAGGAACTGGAAAAGAGGAACCTTCGTTTCGTGAGATATGCCGACGACTGCAACATCTATGTGAAAACGTGGAAGGCAGGACAACGAGTGATGAGCTCCATTACTGCATTCATCGAAGGAAAACTGAAGTTGAAAGTTAACCGAGAGAAAAGCGCGGTTGACCGTCCATGGAGGCGTAAATTTCTAGGTTTCACGTTCAGCTGGGAGAAGAAAAATCCGCGAATAAAGATCGCAAAGCTATCACTGGATCGAGTGAAAACAAAGATTAAAGCGATCACCTCTCGGAGTAAGCCAATCCCGATCGAACTACGAATAAAGGAACTTAATCAATATCTCACAGGCTGGTGCGGTTATTATGCATTAGCCGATACGAAAAGTGTGTTCCAAGCGTTGGACGAATGGATAAGAAGAAGGCTTCGAATGTGTATATGGAAAGAATGGAAGCAGCCGAAGACAAAGGTCAGAAAACTGCTGTCGTTAGGCGTTTCGAAACAAAAGGCACATGAATGGGGAAATTCGAGGAAGAAACACTGGCGAATTGCATGTAGTCCGATTCTTCATCGGTCAATGAACAACCAATATTGGTCATCTCTTGGACTGAGAAGTTCAACGGACAGATACAGTCTTTTGCGGAATATGACATGAACCGCCGTGTACCGAACGGTATGCACGGTGGTGTGAGAGGACGGGGGCTAGCCGCCCCCTCCTACTCGATTCCTCGTAGGTTTAGAACGATCTCTATTGCTGACCGCTTAAGACTTATTCAGCAGCTTCCGCAGCTCCGTGAATGTAGCTACAAGCTCATCATGAATAACAAGATCGAACAGATCATCCTTGGGAGTGGCCGTCATGTTGATAATCGCTGTAGTCGGACGCTCGGCACGAGAAGCATAATAAGGGAGCTCCTTGATGGGATATACCTCTAGTGAGGAGCCTAGCGTGAGAAACAGGTCACAATGCTGAGTAACCTCATATGCTTCTTCTAGGTGCTGCACACCGCCACCAAACAACACAACATCCGGCTTTAGAATGAAGTTATCGCTGAAGCAGCGCGGTACTTCCTGCTGCAGCACATGGGCTAGCGAATAGCTCGCTTTGCACTTTGGACAATGTGCACTTGCAATCGTTCCATGCACCTCGAGGATATGTGTGCTGCCAGCCTTACGATGTAGTCCATCAACGTTTTGCGTGACAATCGTTACTTTCTTGTCCAGCTTCTCAAGCTCAGCGAGCAGTGTATGTGCAGCATTCGGCTCGTAGCTATCCATATGCTGGAGCTGAAAAATATTCTTGAAATTGATCCAGAACTCTTTTGGATGCTGGTGATAGTACGTTTCAGATAATAAATGCTCCACACGCTCAAACTTCGAATAAACACCATTCTCCGATCGGAAATCAGGAATACCACTAGCCGTACTAATGCCTGCTCCGGATAACACGACGATATGCTTTGCAGCGGTTATCTCTTCTGCCAGCTTGGATATTTTCGTTTCTGTTTCCACGGTTCATCCCTCCTCGTAACAAGATTAATGATCAATGGATAGTGGCTGTGGCTGTCTTCTACACCGCTTACGGTTAACCTTCCGCTTGCTCAGCGGCTGTAGGTCGATGCTCCTTAAGCAGGAAAGCGATGATTGTACCGATTAGCAATGACCAAAGCGCAGCTGAAATACCAAGCATCGTTACACCAGACACGGAAATAATAAATGCAAAAAGGACAGAATACCGATACTGCTTATTACCAAACGATGATTGCATACTATTTAAGAAAATATTGAGCAGCGAATAGCCAATAATGCTGGCAATAAAGTAGTCAGGTAACAGTGTAATGTACGGGATAATAAGCCAAGCGAACAACCCGAAAAGAATACATAAAACGCTAGATAAGAGGGCAGCTCGATAACGTTCATCCTTTGCCCCTGTCTCATCACTGCTGCACATCGTCGTCATCATTCCACCAATATTGATAGAATGCCCAAGTCCGAGGCCTCCAATGCCTGTAGCGATACCTGAATAAGAGATAATTCGATTAACAGGAGTGTTATACCCTTGCTTGTTTAATGATGCTACAGCAACAGCGATATCGTTACTAATAATAAGAATGCTGATCGGCAGGGCGACTGATATAAACCCTTGCCATGTAAATTCGGGTGCGATCCATACAGGCCATTCATATGTCAGTCGCTCCACAGCCGGGAAGGAGTAAGTAAACAACAAACCGATTAGGCCGAATACAATAACGCCTACGATAGCAGGCAGCGATTTTACCAGCTTCGGCATTACAAAGAATCCTACAGCTGCACACAGTCCAACGATCGGATTGCTTTGAAAGGCTGGAATTAATGAAACAATATAATGAGCAATAACGCCTGCCAGCATAGCATCGATAACCGGTCTAGGAATATGCTTAAAGACCACTGAGAATATACCGGTAAAGCCTAACAAGGCAATAATGACCCCGATTAATATAAAGCTTCCTGCAAGCTGAGGCAAAGTCAGCTGAACGGCTGCAGTGCTTAAAAACGCGATGCCCGTTACAGAATGGGCCCCTGCAATAGGTAGACGATAACGCCAAGCTACGAAGAAATTGAAAAGTCCACCTAAAACATAGCAAACAAAAAGCCATGATAGTAGCTGTCGTTCATTAAGTCCAAGATGATTGGCACTATGTACAACAAGAATTGCTCCGCCCGTGCATGCCATTAATGCGGACATCAGACCAGATGACCATTGATTTTGATTCATGAAGTTAAGCTCCTTAATGCTGCCACGTAATAAAAAGCAGCCATCATGTCAGTGGACAGGATGGCTGCGGGAAATGCTCAGGCTAATACGTAGCCATTACGCTTTAAGCTACTATAGCTTTGTATGAAGCGCAGTGCGCATAGAATGAATATGAGACAAATAACGGATGTTACTTGCTTCCTTCATCAACGTTGCAGAGATACCTTTAAGCGCAGTGTTGCTTGCACCAACGGTAGCAACCGCATCTTTACGGCCAAGAGAAGCAAGCGTACCAGAGTTAACTGGGCTGAATTTCTCCATTTCTTTGCCATTGAAGTAAGCATACAGGTTGTAGCCTGCAAGCTCACCCATTTGCCAAGCGTTTTGTGCTGTTGGCGCGTATGGGCGTCCGCCTTCTTCTGGGAAAGCAAGTGCAGCGTCACCAACAACGAATACATCGTTGTGGGATTTAGATTGAAGGAAATCGTTAACTGCTGCTTTACCACGGTCGCATTCAAGACCAGATTCCGCAACGATTGGAAGTGCAGCTACGCCGCCTGTCCATACGAATGTATTAGCTTCAATAGATTCGCCTGTTTTAAGCTCGATTTTGTTGCCAACAACGCCTGTAACAGGAACGCCAGTAATAAATTCAACACCGCGTTTAGCTAAGCTTTCTGTTGCACGCTCGATCAAATGATCTGGAAGTACTGGAAGAATTTTTGGACCAGCTTCGATCAGCTTGATTTTTAGGTTATGGAATGGCACCCCATATTTTTTAGCGATTTTCGGGAAGTTATCCACGATTTCACCAACAAGCTCAACGCCTGTTAGACCACCGCCACCGATAACGATCGTTGCATCAGCTTCATTGCCACTTTGAGCATAAGCTTTAATACGATCCTCGATGTGCTTGTTGATTTGATTCGCATCATCAACAGATTTAAGCACCATGCTGTTTTCTTCAAGGCCTGGGATACCGAAGTAGCCAGTTTGGCTTCCAAGAGAAACAACGAGTGCATCATAAGAAAGTGTAGAACCATCAGAAAGCTTAACTTCTTTGTTGTCTACAGAGAAGGAAGACACTTTAGCGATTTTAAGATTAACATCATAGCCTTTAAGAAGCGTTTTTAAAGGAATCGCAACGGCTTCTTCATTAATTGTACCGCCAGCAAGGCGATGAAGCTCAGTAATGATTTGGTGAGTAGGGTATTGGTTAACAACTGTAACTTTTGCTTGGTTTTTGTCCATGTAATTGCGAACAGATTGCGCAGCAAGAATACCGCCATAACCTGCACCCAAAATAACAATATGTTTAGACATAGCTAGTCCTCCGTCCATACGATAAATTGTTTCTACTATTTTTGATTACGCTCACGCTCGTTAGCAACTTGTAAGTAAGCGTTAATGAAGCGGAAAAGCTTTTGCGCTTGAGGATCCTTTAGCATTTTCATTAGTCCAAAAACACCGATAACCTCATTGCTTTGCTCAGCACGGTCACTCGCTTCAACAGCGTTAAGTGCGATCGTTCTTGCACCTTCAATGACTGGTCCAACAATTTCAGTTGTTGCGTTCACGATATCGCTTTTGAACACTTCATCTGTTGCAAGCTGTTTCGTAAATGCATAGGACTTTGTTAAAGTATTCACTAATTCAGTTAGCTGCGGAAGCTGATCCACTAACGTGTTCAGTGATGCCTGTACTTCCGGGTTAGCTAGCTTTTCAAGAAGAGCTTGCTGATCCGGAGCTACTGCAGATTGCGTTTGAGTGTTTGTTTCTGACATATCCAGGTCTCCTTTAAATAAACTACTTTAAGCCGATTTTTAATCGTCAAAGCCAATGATGAATTCCTTGCTATTTATCCAACATCATGTATTGTGATAAATTTCACCTAAAGTGAAAGGGAATAGTCTTGATATCTAGACATAGATAAACAATCTAAACGATCCTAGCTGCTCATAGCAAATACAGCACATGAGTATCATATGCCTCGAGACAGATTCAGATCCAATTCAAGATCGGCCTAAGCTGTTACTTTCCATTATAGCCTAAGTTGTTGAAATCGTCTCTAGCCTTGTGAACATTTTCTCGAGGTTATGGCAAATAAATGATTATAAATTCGCAAAATGCTCAAAATTTGACGGAAATGTGCGAATAGAATATTCATGTGCACGTTTGGTTTGACTATAGCTTATGTCAATCGACCAAAACTTATTAATGTAAAATAAGCAATTTGTACGAGTTCAAAGTTGAACCTTCAGCACCGAATTAGACGTATATACAAGGACAGGGTATAATTTTACATAACTATCCAGCAGGACCTAGAGATACATAATAAAGACTACGATAGGAGAGAGTGGATTTGAGCAAGCTGATCGTTATCGGAAGTTTGAACATGGATATCGTAAGCCGAATTCAGCATTTTGCTAAAGCAGGTGAGACGATCCACAGTAGCCATTTGGCTTACTACCCAGGCGGTAAAGGAGCGAATCAGGCTGTCGCTGCTGCAAGATTTGGTGCGGAGTGTGTCATGGTCGGTGCTGTCGGCAGTGATGGCTTTGCTGACCAGCTCATTGATCAACTTCAATTAAGCGGAGTGAATACCGAGCATGTGCTAAGAACGGAGGGAGCCTCCGGTACTGCATATATTATGGTCAATGAATCGGGCGAGAACATTATCGTTGTGTCGGAAGGAAGCAACGGAAAGCTGTCGCCACAGGCTGTGGACGAGCATACACCTTGGGAGAAGGCTAGTGCCATACTGCTGCAGAATGAAATTCCTTGGGAGACGACCTGTCATATCATCGCTAAAGCGAATCAGGCTAATGTTCCAGTATGGTTCAATCCGGCGCCAGCCCGTTCAATTCCAGCTGAGCTGTGGGAAGATATTGATACCTTTATTATGAATGAGACGGAAACAGCACTTATTACGGGTAAGCCTGTTTATAATATGGAATCTGCCAAGGCTGCTGCTGAGCTGCTTACCCGTCAAGGCGCTAAGCAAGTCATTGTTACACTCGGTGAGCAAGGGTGTATCTATACCAATGCTGAGGGCATGTACGTATCGGTAGCTGCTTATGAGGTTAAGGCAGTGGACACGACAGCGGCTGGCGATACATTTATCGGCGTGTATGCTGCAGCAACACTTAACGGGGCAACGATTGAAGCAGCACTGTCCAACGCAGTTGCAGCTTCAGCGCTTGCGGTCACGAAGGATGGAGCACAGGCCTCTATACCGCAGAAGCAGCAGGTGGCTGAGTTCATCGCAGCTAACGGAATGCCATTAATTTCACGGTAATTTAATATACGGTTTACGGCCTTTCTCGCGCCATTATAAGCTATAATGGTGTAGTGGAGAGGAGGCATACTGTATGAAATTGATAGCATCAGATATGGATGGAACACTGCTGAATAAATATTGGAGAATTAGCGATGAGAATCGCGAAGCAGTGCTAGAGGCTCAGAAGAGAGGCATTGAATTCATCATTGCAACAGGAAGGCCTTATACGAATGTTAATGTCCTATTAGACGAAGCGGGGATTTCATGTCCGGTTATAAGTCTTAACGGTGCACAGACACATGATGCAAGCGGCAAGCTCATTGCGAGTCAACCGCTGACTAGGGAGCAGGCTCGACTAGTGCATGACATCTTGCTGGAAGAGGGCATGTACTTTGAGCTGATGACACCAGATGGAGCGATCAGCCTAAGCTATGATCAGTATGTTGATATATCGCATTATTATGGGAAGATCGAGCTAGCACATTTGAGTGAAGCGGAGCGTCATGCAACCGTGCTGCGCATGTGTGAGGAGCGTATTCGTAATGAACGCTGCCAATTTGTTGAATCGTTCGAGTCGTATTTGAATGATGATCAGGTTGAAGTGTTAAAAATATTCGCATTAACAACAGATGAGGCATGCTTTAAGCGCTCCGATGAAAGAGTTCGTCAGCTAACTGGACTTGCCATTTCATCTTCTGCTCATGGCAACCTGGAAGTAAACTCAGCGAAAGGCAATAAAGGCTATGCCGTGCAGCAATATGCAGCATCTCTGGGCATTCAGCCAGCTGAAATTATGGCGATGGGAGACGGCTTTAACGATCTGTCCATGCTGCAAATGGCAGGCAAAGGTGTAGTGATGGACAATGCTCCTGAAGCGTTGAAGGCACTGATCCCGCATCGAACGAAGCGAAACACAGAGCACGGTGTCGCTCATGCGATCCGGGAGCTTCTCGATCAGCTTTCTTTATCAGCATCAGCCAAATAGGTAGTCTAATCTTTGAACTTGTACTATATAAAGAGAAAAGTAAATAGAAAAGCCGAGACGCTTTACTCTACTGCAGGGCTGTAGCCTATGCAGATAGAGGGAAGCTCTCGGCTTTTTCTTATATAGAGGTTAGGAAAACATTCTTACCAATGCCATAGCGACCACACCAACGATGACGGTCACTGCCAGACTACGTGTCCATAGCGCAGTAATAACGGTAGGGATGAGTGCAAGCATATAATGCCAGCTGATAATGAGCTTGCCCTGCTCAGCTGTCCACATGCCTTGTACGATTAAAGCAGTTAGAATGCAGATCGGTATATAGCTTAACCAATCGGTCATCCATTTTGGCAGGCTAACCTTTTTTACGAGAATAAACGGAGCAATTCTAGGGATTAAGGTAACTAAGCAGCAGCCTATAATAATAAGCAGCATCGTGGTTGAGATGGTCATCGCTTCGTAAGCACCCCAATCGTTGCAGCGCTCATCGTTGATAGCAGCACAGCCAAATGTGATGGTACGACAAAGCTGAACACAACCATAAATATAATCGTATAGCCGACAACAGCAAGCAAGTGCATGAGCTTGCCTGCAGCTTGCTGCTGAAGCTGAATAATGAGCAAGGCTACAAACATCGCTGGCAATGCAAAATCAAGCCCGAAAACTGTTGGCTCCTCGATCCATTGTCCGAGCATGGCACCAGATAGACTTGAAAGCAGCCAGCATAGATAGGCGGTAATATTCAATCCATGCATCCAGCTGGCATTGAGCTTAGTCTGCTTCGTTAGCTTCGAGGTAGCAACACCAAAGGTTTCATCGGTCAGGAGTGTGCCAAGCAGCACGTTTTGCTTCATTGAATATTGCGAGAAGGCTGGTGCAATTGCGAGTCCCATGAGGAAATGCCTTAAGTTCACGATAAAGGTCGTAGCAACAATGACGGATATTGGCGTATGTACTACGAATAACGCACAAATGATGAATTGAGCTGAGCCTGCATATACAAGCAAGGAGAGCAACGCAATTTCAAGCAGGCTGACATTAGAAGAGGCACCGACAATGCCGAAAGCAGCGCCGATACCGATATAGCCAAGGAGAGTAGGAAGACAATCTCGTACTCCTTGAATGAACTGTTGTCGATCCTCATGCATCTGTTCTATTTTCATTCCTTTCAAGCGATACCAAGCTGCCAGGTGTACCCAGGGCATACTCCCGGCAGCTTCTAAACTATAATACTTGTACCTGAAATCAATCTATGCAGCTTGCTTCTGATGATGGCTTGAAACCTTGCGAGTAATGGAGAACAAGGCGAAACCTAAGGAGATAGCCATCATGATCGCAGCAGCCCACGAAGTAACCGCAACATCGTTCGTTGTTTTAATAAGATAGCCGCCTAAGCCAGAGCCAGCAGCAATCCCAAGCTGGAGTGCAGAGTTATGAAGGCTCTGCTGAATATCCGCAGTCTCCGGTTCTGTTTCAATGAGATAAGCTTGCTCGGGAGGGGACACTGCCCACGACATCATGCCCCACAAAACTAGCATAATGATAAACATTGCAAAGCTGTCTCTCGTTACTGATATTGTAATGAGGGTGAGTAGAAACGTAAAGACAATCGCTACTATCGCTTTGCGTGGATTCAATCGATCCGACAGCAGGCCCCCAACATATCCGCCTGCAATTGCGGAGAATCCAAAAATAAAGTAAATGACACTAATCATTTGCGCACTTAATTGATAATATTGCGTCAGATACGGGGATAGATAGGCATAGAAAACATAGTGCCCCCCGATCGCGAACATGAGCATGCAATGTGCCGACCATATCTTCACGCGTTTAATGGCACGGAATTGATCGCGTAATGAAATGGTTTTGCCAGGTGCAACAGGATCGATGAAAGCGACAATAATGATAAAGGCAAACAGTGTTAATAGGGCTGCAAATAAAAATACAATTCGCCAATTCCAGTAGTCACTAATTAGGACACCAACTGGTATGCCGATAACGATCGATGAGCTGATTCCCATCGAGACAAATCCGATTGCACGTGCAATGAAGCGTTCAGGCACGACCTTTACAGACATGGTGAGTGCAAGGACTACAATTAACGAGCCGGATGCGGCATTAATAACACGCGCAGCAACGAGCATCATATAGCTTGATCCCCAGAAAGCGAGTAGCGTTCCGATAAAGAAGATAACGAGGGAGCCAAGCATAAGCTTTTTACGCTCAATTCTAGATGTCAGCGTAAGCAATAATGGTCCTGTCACCGCATATACAAGGCTGAATATTGTAATCAGCATGCCTGCCTTCGCAATCGTAATGTTAAGATCATCTGCGATTTGCGGAAGAATACCTCCAATAATTAATTCGACTAATCCAACGACGAACGCTGAAATGGTAAGTGCAATAACTTTGATGTTCATTAGATATACATTCTTCCTTTATGGTGTATGAATTTAAGGTTGTTCTCATGTATCTGCTCTATTATAGTGAAGAATAGTCGCATAACATAGGACATATGTCCTTTTCAGCTAGGAGGTACATTTATGGATCAGCATCAGGAGATCAAGAATTGGCTCGAGAAATATGAGCTGGGGCAATTGTTTCATCCGAGTACGATACAGCAGATGTCAATGATGAAGCTTAAACCAAGAGATACACTGGTTAATAGCGGAGATCTTCTTCAGTCTCTATATATTCAGGTCACCGGAAAATTAAAAGTGGTCAATGTTATGCCGAATGGACGAACTTTGCTGCTGCGTTTCTGTCAACCTATCTCCTTAATTGGGGATGTTGAGCTAGTCAATAAAGAGGCTGCCGTCGTTCAGGTTGAGGCAGTGAGCGAAACAAAGCTTATCGTTGTTCCACATCGCATACTGCAGGAGAACGATATGAAGCATGCACCGTTCCTACAGTACCTGCTAGAGCAGGTCTGTCATAAGCTAAACACGATCTCGTTGTCAGCTAGCATGAATGTGCTAACCTCTGTGGATCGTCGCTTTGCCAGCTATCTTCTATCCATTACCAATCATAGTGAGCAATTGAGGTTTAAGCGTGGAGAGCTGGAAACGACCAGTCTTACGGAAATTGCCGAGCTGCTAGGTACAAGCTATCGGCATCTGAATCGAGTCATTAAAAGCTTTATTGAACGTGGAATTATTGAAAAGCAACATAGTGAAATTGTGATAAGAGATGTCGACGCGCTGAAGCAGCTCAGCGATGGGCATCTGTATCAATAGCTACAACTATGTATTTAATAAATACTGATAAAGAAACAGACTGAGTCCGTAGTAAAGGACTCAGTCTGTTTTATGTTCATCCACACTGCTAACAGCTTACGCACATAAACACATGCGGATAGCTAACGAAAAACATTATGCACATGTGGATAGTGTTTTTTATTCAAAGCGCTGTGGATACAAGTGAAAAATAAGAAAAAACGCTGTGGATAGCTACGCAGAGCCACACATATTCACTAAAGTTATTCAGTCTGTTCACATTCTAATGTGCATAGCAGAAAATATAAAAAGAGACAGATGACTATTATATCGGAATTGTTATGGAAAGTCATTATCGAATTCAAAAAAAGCTAGCGATAGCTTATGAATGTAAGTGCCATTGATTTTTATACTCCGTTGGCGTGTAGCCCGTATATTCCTTGAATACACGTGAAAAATAATGCTGATCACTGAATGCAAGAGCATCTGACAGCTCTCTAATCAACAAGCTTGGCTTACTTTGCATTAGACGACAGGACTCATCTATTTTTAATTTCATATAGTATTGGACAAAGGTTTGTCCAGTAAATCGTTTAATAATTCGGCTCACATAGGAAGGACTCACGTGAAATTTTAGCGCCAATTCACCAATGGACAGCTGGGAATAAACGTGACGCTGAATATGCTGATCCATCTGCTCGAACAACTCTTCACTGCTCTTGCGATTATAGGATTGTAGTCGTTGAAATTGGTCCTCGCACCAAGCTATGAATTGTACGCAAAAGCTATCGTAATCTTCTAAGTTTAGCTTTTTCAGAAGGGGAGTAGGATCAGCATTATATTCATCTGGAGCAGATTCCTGCCATGCCTCGTTAAAGGCACCTTCAAGGGCAGCGACGAGCTGCACTAGTTCGGACCATAAAGCCACAGTTAGCTTCATATGCTTTAAGTGCTCTGCTAGCTTCAACGAAAATTGTTCCTTTTGCCGATGTACGATATATTCCTGAAGAACTCGTAATGTATCATTGACAGCTCGTGAATAAGTAGGTATATGGCTTTGCTCATACTCTAAGAGAATAGGACTAAATAATGTAAGCTCTTGATCTAACATAGCTTCTAACGATAGATAGGTCGCGTAGATGCGATCTGGCTCGACGGGTTCGAGATGACAAACAGCAGATATGTTAATATCTTGGCGTCTCAGCTGCTCTTGGATGTCTTTTAGCCAAGCAGTACCAGTAGTAACCTTATCTCGTAGAGCTACCGAGCTAAGCAGCAGTAGTTTGTTATTCTGTTTAAGTGGGAGGAGCCAGCTTGGATAGGGCTCACAGCAATTAGACAATAGAGGACGAATCAGCTCATGCCTCCAGTTTCTCTGTGAGGTGAACGGCTGACTGCACAGCAGCATCATAAGCTTGGGCTGGTCGAAGAAGTCTTGCCTGTTATGAGGCTCAAGCACCCAATCTTCTGCAACGATATCTCCTAACATAGCTTGGCGAGCTTTACGCAGCTCATCAAGCTTGCGGAGGACACGACTCATGACATCATCCAGCTGCTGCTGCTCGACCGGCTTTAATAAATAATCAAATACCTGTAAGTTAATCGCTTTTCTCGTATATTCAAAATCACTATAGCTGCTTATTAGCACGACCTTAAGCTCAGGAAGATAGGATTTAGCTTCTTCTATAAGGCTTAAACCGTCCAGCTTAGGCATGCGAATATCGGTTAATAATATATCGATTGAATGCGTCTTAATATACTCTAGTGCTTCCTCTCCATTGTATGCGGTGTGCACAACGTTAAGCGGAAGCTCTGATCGCTCGATAAGTTGTTTAATATTACGTAAGATAGGCTTACTGTCCTCAGCAATCAACACGTTGTACATCATATGACACACTCCTTTAATCCTTAATAAAAATCATCCGTTAAGGAAGCGATAATAAGCACAGTAACCCCTTTTTCATGACCAGGATGATTGAAAATATTAAAAAATAGCCGGTTTCGATACATTAACTGAAGGCGATGGACGGTATTGACGATCCCCATATTTCCCCATTGTTGATCTGGTTGCAGACCAATGTCAGATGTATTGCCGCGATGAATATTATCCATAATGCTTTGAATTTTTTCTGGAGCAATGCCACTTCCATTGTCGCTAATTTCGATTGCCCACAGCCCGTTAAACAGCTTGTACTCGATACGAATTCGCCATGGAGGATCAGCCTTCGAGAAGGCATGCTCAATACAGTTTTCAACAAAGGGCTGAATCGTCAATCTTGGAATTTGGATGCTATCAGCACTTTCATCTGCAATGATTTCCCACTCTAGATCATCCTCATAATGCGCATGAACTAAGGAAAGATAGTGTCGTGTATATTGAAGTTCCTCTGTCAGACTAACATGATGGGTTGCATTACTTACAATATAACGAAGATTTTCAGACAAGTGCTTACACATCTCGGTAACGGCCTTATAATTCTGTTCCTGTGCGGCGATGCTAATCAAATAAAGGACGTTATGAATGAAGTGTGGCGCTATCTGTGCCTGCAGGGCGGAATTGCGCGCTTTAGCTTCTTCATGCACGGCCGCTTTTTCTCGCTCGATCGACTGCTGCAGTCGTAATAATAAATCCTGAAACGCTTCATGTAGAGATATGAGTTCATTATTATGCGTATGATGATTCACTTGAACATTCAGGTTATTATACTGAATGCGTGAAATTTGATTGCGAAGCTTTCGTATCGGAAGCAGCAAGTTTTTCGTTGAAAAATAGATGTACACAAATAACACCAGCAGCAAACCACTAATAATAAGGATAGAAAGCCTGATTACTGAATTTACAGGTCCAAGTACCGAATCACGCGGTGTTACGACGAAGGTGCTCCAGCCTGTCATCTCGGACTGAACATAGGTGATGTAATCTCCTGCTTTATTCACATACATGCCATTTCGCTCGCTTTGTTGCTGCAATTGCTGAGAGAGCTGGCTATCATCGTATTCTTCACTTGGCATGCCAGCTATAAGCTGGTAATGCTCATCAAATATTAACGCAAATCCGTCTGCCACGTTTCCCGTTGGACTATTCAGCCTTGCTTGATCGAGCTGAATCGTTAAATAGCCGTAAACGCTTCCGTTTTGATCGACGATTGCTCGGTTAAACGTGACGATGCCATTGTTCTCACGATGTAGAACATAACTAGTCTCATGTACCATCCTCGAATCAAGACGCTCTTTTAGCTCAGAATTAAGTGAATCAGGTGTATCATTGAAGCCTAGAAAGGCGGCGATTCTCGATCCCTGTACATCATAAATGATCATATCGCGAATATTCATCGTAGGTCCGATCGCTTGAAACATCGAATCCTTTAAGATCCGACTATGGCGCAAGCCTTCCTCTGTCGTGGTCGAGATATGGCCTGCTGCTAGTATATTAAACACTTGCTTATTTGATAGAATACGTTGAGAAAGCTGGTTCTGAGCAATCATATAGTCATCGATCTGATTATTAATGCTGACAGCAAGCATGCGTTTTTCATCTTCCATATCGTCCTTCAGCGGTATAATGACGATCCAGTTTATATAAACCAAGAAGAAACAAAGAACGATGACAAGCAATACGATGTACCGTAGGAAAAATTTAGTTTGCATACTTGTTCGTTTATACCAGCTGTTCATGTCACGGACCCTTCTTTCTATAAGAAGTACATTATTAACCTACTTTATCATTAGTATAATAAATTGAACAAGGGTAAGGCTCACCGTACAGAACTTCGTACAGGCCTTAGTTCAGAATTTTACACATGAACAGTAAATAGCAAACATGTACCACCCAAATCATGAACTTTATAATAAATGTAAGCGGTAACATACAAAGATACAACTAAGGGGGAATTTGTAATGAAACCAAAAATGAGAACGATTGCGTTAAGCGTAATTGCTAGTACGATGGCACTTTCGCTTGCAGCCTGCGGTTCAGATAATAAGGGCGAAACAGCAGGTGATAGCAGCAATAAAAACAATAGCGGCGGCAAATCAAATGTAACACTTGAGCTGGCAATCTCAAAAAGCTCTCAGGATTCACCGTTTATCGCTGATTGGTTGCTTAAGGAATTTGAGACTGAGACAGGTATTAAAATTAATTTGCAGCTGATTCCGGCAGAGCAATCTACAACGGTGCTACAGACTAAGCTAGCAGTTAATGAAGTGCCTGATCTGATCCAATACAACTTAGCAAGTGCTGTAACCGATCTAAACCTAGAGCGCAACTTTGAAATACTAGATAATGAGCCGTGGGTGGATCGTATTCTTAACGCTGATGTTTTGTCGGCGTATGGAAATATTTATAGCTTTCATGTGAGCCAAGATACAGGCATGCAGGGGGTTGTATATAACAAGGATATTTTCGAGGAGCTTAACCTTGAGATTCCAACGAACTATGAGGAGTTTCTAGCTGTTAGTGAAGCGATTAAGGCAAGTGGTATTACTCCAGTGTTTATGCCTTATAAAGACGCTTGGGCAGCTAACATATGGCCAGCAGCAGCTTTTGCTGACTACGCAGCAAAAAATGATCCAACCTTGTTTGATGATATTAATGCAAACAAGAAAAATTGGACAGATATTCCGGAATTAGAAGGCATTCTGGATCAGCAATATCAGATCTTTAAGCTTGGCTACACGAATGCAGATGTACTAAGCGACAGCTATGATATGGCAGTAGGTAAGTTCTTGAATAAGGAAGTAGCGATGATGTTTATGGGGGATTGGCTCATTCAGAACATCGAGAGTCAAGATCCAGAGATGAACCTTGGATTATTCGCGATTCCTTACGGTGAGGATCCTACGATTGGGGCAAGCCCGCTTGGCGGTCAATTGTTTATTCCGAAAAACTCTAAGCATATTGCCGAAGCGAAGCAATACCTTGCGTTTATTGCATCGCCTGAAATCGCTCAAAAAATCGTTGATGAGGAGCGTTATGTTTCTAATTTAAGCGATGTAACGACACCTGAGCAACCAGCATACAAGCAAGAAATCATTGATAACTATATTACACCTAAAAAAGTAACGTTAACGATGGATGCACATACCGTGGTGGATCAGAACGAATGGTACCGTAACCTGCAGGATCATTTCACTGGATCAATCACTCCGAAGGAAGTATTAGAAAATTGGGATGTAAAGTTTAAGGATCTCATGAAGGCAAAAGGTGTAGAAGGCTTCTAAGCTCGCTTGTGTAGACCTGATTGGCCGCCGATGTTATCGGCGGCTGATTGCTATAAAGAGTGCTCAAAAAAGTCTCGACTTATTGAGCAAGCTCTAAAAGGAGTGACATCATGCATAAATCGAAGAGTATGTATCCATATTATCTGGTTTGGCCTGCATTAATCATTTACTTTATATTTTTTGCATTTCCAGCACTCATTGGTTTTTATTATTCGTTCACAGATTGGCGACTGGATCGCGACACCATTCAATTTGTAGGCTGGGATAATTTTAAGGCTATTTTTTCTGATAAGGTGTTAATCTTAGCACTAAAAAACACACTGATTTTCGCAGTCGTTACTGTAATCGGCAAAAATATATTCGGACTTTTGCTGGCTATAGGTTTAAATATGAAGCTAAAAACACGCAATGTGCTGCGTGCTGTTTATTTTTCTCCTTCTATATTAAGTATTCTAGTTATTAGCATAATTTTTACACCAATTCTCCGGACAGAGGGAATGATTAACTCATTGCTGGGGAAGCTGGGACTTGAGTCATTAGCACAGGCTTGGCTAACTAATCCTTCCATCGTAGTCTGGACGATCGCTGCCGTATCGATCTGGCAAAGTGTAGGCTTTCAGATGGCTATCTATCTAGCCGGATTACAGTCTATTTCCAAGGAATATTATGAAGCTGCAAAAATTGATGGTGCAAGCGCGTGGAGAAGCTTTACGAATATTACGCTCCCGCTGTTGTTACCGGCGATCAATATTAACATTATGCTTACTTTAATTGGAGGCTTAAAAGTATTCTCAGAGGTGTATGTATTAACTGGCGGGGGACCTGGTAACGCGTCTCAGGTTGTCGGTACAATTATTTTGCGTGCCTTTGGTGAAGGAAACTGGGGACTTGGTACAGCTGTGAATACGCTGTTGTTCATTGGTGTATCTGTCATCGCCGTACCACTGATTATGTTCATGAGACGTAAGGAGGTTGCAGAATAATGAGGGTACGACAAAGAGTTCAAACGATCATTGTTGAATTGATGCTGATCCTGCTATCATTGACAATCATTGTTCCGCTGCTGCTTATGATATTAGGTTCATTCATGAACAATATCGAAGTGATGCAATTCAAAATTCAGCTGCCTGAGAAGTGGCTGTTCGAAAATTATGTGACGGTATTCAAGGAAGGCGGGTTGGCAAGAGCATTTGTAAACGGTGTTGTTATTACTGTTATATCGTGTAGCGTAAATATCGTCACATCATCGGCAGCAGCCTTTATTCTCGCACGACGTGAAACGAAGCTTTCAAGCTTCCTGTATCTTTTCTTTTTTATGGGATTGATTGCTCCGATGTCTACGATTACGACCATTCGAGTAGTACAATGGCTGGGCTTTTACGGCTCCATCTCTAGTGTTGTTTTCATCTATGCGGCATTGAATATGGCGTTTAGTATTTTCCTTTATAGTGGATTCGTCAAATCACTTAACAAATCGTTAGATGAGGCAGCCTTTATCGAGGGAGCCAATGCGCTGCAGGTGTTTCTGAAAATTATTACGCCGCTTTTGTTGCCCGTTAATGCAACAGTAGCGATTATGGTCTTCATGGGAGTGTGGAATGATATTTCGATTCCGCTTTATTTCTTACCAGATAGCTCGAACTGGACGATGCCGCTATCTGTATATAACTTTTATGGGATGTATAGCCGAGATTGGAATCTTATCTTCGCTGTCTTAGTGCTGACCTCATTACCGGTCATTATTCTATACGTATTTGCACAGAAATTTATCGTTAGCGGAATGACTGCAGGGGCTATGAAGGGCTAGTAGTTTGTTAACGAAAAGCGATAAAGGAAAGGCTCGACCAGAGCTAGCTAGGTTATAGCATGCCTCTGGTCGAGCCTTTTGTGCGCTTGGCAGCGCAATCGACTAACGAGTGAAAGTCTCCAGCACACCGCAGGTGGCGGAAGTGCATAGCTGACGCATAGTGCGTAGTTCGCGAGAATGCGTGCGGAGGATGCGAAGGCAAAACCCGGAATAGGCGGTTTAACCATGTTGGCTGACGGAGTCGGATAACTCTGCAAAAGAAGAGGAAGTCCTGTACCACCATAGACTCCGTAAGTTAAGAGGACTGGATTCGGGGGAAAGTCGGTTGACGTGACCCAAGGAGATCTCATCATTTCCATATCAAGTGGTAACCATTGCTCGAGATCGTGAGGATCAAGACAATGTTAAGAGTGGTGAGAAGTCAGACGTAGGGATAGTAGTTACAAAGTTTGCCGGAAAGACCGCAAAGGCAAATGAATTGGCGCGATGTCGTCAATACAAGCTTCGACTCAAAAGGCGAAGACTTGTGTGAAGCCCGAAACCGTGGAAGAAGAGAGATGGAGAGAAGCCATGTGCCAGACAGAAGCCGGGGAGCTAGGATGTGCGTAGATCCGGGGAATGAACATAAGGAGAAGCCGTCTGGGGCGAGTACTATTTTGGAAATGAAGATTGCCGTAAGGCTACAAATCATGGAACGAAATCGGGAAGGAAAACGAACATGGAAGAACAAGGAACAACCAATCACTCTCGTGAAGGAGTAAATCAAAAGGAACGCAAATGGTACAGCCTCATCGACAAGATATGGGCGAAGCCAAACCTAGAGGAAGCCTTTAAAGAGGTCAAGCGAAACCGAGGTTCAGCAGGGATTGATCGAATGACCATCCAGGCATTCGAATCGCAGTTGGAACACCATCTAGAAGTGGTTCAGCAGACACTAAAGAACAAGACGTATCACCCAAAACCCGTACGTCGTGTCTACATCCCCAAAGCAGACGGAACGTCAAGGCCGCTGGGCATTCCTACCGTGGGAGACCGAGTGGTTCAAGCCGCAACGAGGCGCATATTGGAACCGATTTATGAATCAAAGTTTATGGATTGTAGCTATGGGTTTCGACCGGGAAGAAGTGCACACATGGCATTGAAGAAGATCCGTCAAGATCTAAACGATGGATATCGATATGTGATTGATGCAGACTTGAAGTCTTATTTCGACACCATTCCGCATGAGAAGCTCATCCGCATGGTGAAAGAAACCGTAGTCGATGGAAGTGTGTTAACTTTGTTGGAGAAATTCCTGAAGGCAGGTATCCTAGACGGTGGAAGCTTTCACCTAAATGAGCAGGGCACACCACAAGGGGGAGTCATCAGCCCTCTGCTAGCCAATATCTATCTACATCCGTTAGATCTGGCGATGACGGAACGCGGGCATCGACTGACACGCTATGCAGATGACTTTGTGATTTGTTGTCGTACGCAAAAAGGAGCAGAGCGGATTCTAAAATCGGTAACGAAGCTGCTAGAGAGAGAAATGGGACTTATCATTCATCCAGAAAAGACGAAAATCGTCAATAGCAAGAGGGAATCTTTCGAGTTTCTTGGGCATGAATTCAAACCAGGGAAATGGATGGTACCGTCAGATAAAGCGATGACAAAATTCAAGAAACGTGTGAAGGAAATCACAAGACGAAACCAAACGGTGGATGTGCAGCAATTGGTGAAGAAAAAATTGAATCCCTATCTCCGTGGGTGGGGCAACTATTTCGGAATGGCAGATGTACAGATGAGATTTCGGGATCTGGACAAATGGATAAGAAGAAGGCTTCGTTCTGTCCAGTTGCGAAGCTGGAGAAAGGTGCGGAAACTTCACCGAGAGATGCGTAGAAGAGGATGGAAAAGCCGTGACCTACCTGGGCTACGTATGACAGCATGGCGCAGTTCTCATTCCACTTATGCTCAATATGCGATGCCAAATCAATGGTTTGAAGAAATCGGTCTTTGCAGTCTATCTATGATTTACAAAGAACTTCATCCCCAGAGGGGATAGTCACTGGAGGAGCCGGATGCGATGACCCGCATGTCCGGATCTGTGAGAGGCCTATGCGCATGCGCATAGGCCTACTCGATTGAGCTTATATATACACGAGGAATGTTACTTTTGCAGCTGCAATTGTCCCCAGTGGCCCATCGCCTCGCACATATATTGCGCAAGACCTTTGCCGTAGTGATCGATATTTTTAGTAAAGCGCTCATCCTGCACGTACATTTGGCCTAAGCCGATGAAAGCTTCGTAGCTGTAGTTGCCCATCTTATTAAGCAGCTCAAACCAGCGCTTCGTGAGTGCCATCGTTTCCTCACTATCAACAGGCGTACCGATACGCTCAGCAAGTCCATAATAAATGTTATTCCACTCACGTTCTAGCTCTGCTTTCTCTGAATCTGAAAGCTTGCCTACACGTTTGTTGCTTTCATCAACAGCTTTATCACCCCATCTTTCACGTGCTTCCTGCTCGTACGGATTGTTATCCCACTGTAATCCTTCAAATTTATCTTTTGCGCTCATTTCAAATTCTCCTTTAACATGTGATATCGTTCGATCAATCGTTGCGATCATCTTCTCCAGCTGCTCTCGTTTCGCGATTAGCGAGCGCCGCTGAAGCTGAAGAGCCTCGAAGGTGTTGAAGCTCGGATTGTGAATGATGCGATGAATTTCCTTGAGGCTAAAGCCAAGCTCCTTGAAAAATAAAATATGCTGCAAGGTTTGTAGATTGTGCTCAGAGTATTGCCTGTATCCAGCTTCAGTCACATGATCTGGTATAAGCAAACCAATCTCGTCATAATGATGAAGGGTGCGCACACTTACTTTGGCGAGCTGAGCGACTTCTTTTACATTCATAATTCCACCTCCGATAGCTAAAGCATAAAGGATAACGTTACGTGAGGGTCAATAGCAAATTTGACATTATATTTTTTGAGAAATGACAGTAAGTTGGTTGCAGCTTGCTGATTATGATAAGCTTATGTACGTCATATAAGAAATAGCTTGGCTAACAATCTCCTCTACAATCATTCGTAGCTATAGCATAGATGGAAGTGCAGAAGCAAAATTAGTCGATTATGTGGCAACTATGGATAAATTTGTCATATCGTTGTATACTTATTTTATTCAATACTCTATGTAATTTATCATCAAAGGAGCAAAAAATATGAAGGTGCTCATTGTTGAAGATGATCGAACGATTGCAGCTGGTCTTGAATACTCACTGCAGCAAGAACAATACCAGGTAACGATCGCGCATCATATGAAGGAAGCTGAAGTGATCATACGTGAGCACTATACTGAATTTAGTCTATATATTTTTGATCTTAATTTGCCGGATGGCACTGGATACGAGCTGTGCAAGCTTGTCAAATCATTACATGAGGCCCCGGTTATTTTTCTGTCCGCTGTAGACGAGGAAGTCAACATTGTCATGGGCCTTGATATGGGAGCCGATGATTATATTACGAAGCCGTTTCGCGTGCGTGAGCTGCTATCCCGAATGAAATCGGTGCTGCGCCGATATCAGCGATCACCAGCAAGCCGATCAACGATTACGATTGGGGACCTACATATTCATACAGTAGAAGCAAAGGTATATAAGGGTAATCAGGAGATTATTCTTACTGCTCTTGAATATCGTTTACTGCTAATTTTCGCAAATCATCCCGGACAAGTATTGTCGCGTAGTCAGCTGCTGGAGCGGATCTGGGACGTAGCTGGAGACTTCGTCAATGATAACACGTTAACGGTGTATATCAAGCGTCTTCGCGAGAAATTAGAGGATGACCCTGCTCAGCCTAAGTTTATTCTGACGGTAAGAGGCTTAGGCTACAAGATGGGGGAATAGCATATGCTTCGTAATTATGAGTTTCGTCGATACTTGTGGCTGCAGCTGCTCATCTCAGCAGTCGCACTAGTCGTAGCAGCATTATGGCTAGGCTGGGCAGCTGCCGGGTTAGTGCTTACAGCTCTTATTATTACCTATATTAATTTTTATCTATTTACACGCTGGAGATACCGTGAGCTGGAGGAGCTTTCTCGCTACTTGCGGCAAATCGCTAGCGGCGAATACAGCTTCGTTATTCGTGATAATCGCGAGGGCGAATTAAGCATACTGAAGAATGAAATTTTTAAGGTTACGGTACGTCTTTCTGAGCAAAGCGAATATTTGCTTCGAGACAAGGAGCGTATGAGCGAAGCGATCTCAGACATCTCACATCAATTGAAAACACCATTGACGTCGATGGGCGTTATGCTTGATCTGCTTAAGCAGCCGAATCTGCCACATGATAAGCAGAAAGAATTTCTAAAGTATATGCAGCAGCAGCTCGAGCGTCTAGAGTGGCTCATTACATCACTCTTAAAGCTATCGAAGCTGGAAGCGGGAACCGTCCTTTTTCAGTCAGAGCGGGTAAAGCTAGCTGAGCTTGTGCAGAGGGCATTGTCGCCGATAGAGATCCCGATTGAGATTAAGAACATTCATATTGTACTTGAAGGTGATACCGACCTGACGCTTGACGTAGATAAAAAGTGGACGATTGAAGCGATCCTTAATGTCGTAAAAAATGCAGTGGAGCATACCCCCCATGGAGGGACCATTACGCTCACGCTGTCACGCAATGAGCTCTATACCGCATTAATTGTAGCGGATACGGGATCAGGAATAGCGAAGGAGGATATCCCGCATCTATTCAAACGTTTTTATCGTGGAAAGCAAGCCAGTGAGTCCAGTGTAGGCATTGGACTTGCGATGTCGTATCACATTCTACAGGCTCAAAAAGGTGTGATCGAGGTTCATAATGGATTGCAGCTTGGAGCAGTCTTTACCTTGAAGTGGTATCATTAGTGACAAAATTGTCACTTTGGAGTCACTGGGAAGTCATATGCCATCACTATACTGTGCGTTAAGAGGAAGTTCAAAAAAACCAACTTTGATTACAGCTTCTTGGTACTGAAAGCTGGGATTTTTGAACAGTATTTTGAACAGTTATTAAGGAAAAGTGATGGAGGACGTATGATGGATATATTGAAGGTAGAGAACCTGTCGAAGATTTATGGTAAAGGTGAAAACCAAGTGCACGCATTGAAGGATATTTCCTTTAGTGTGAAGAAGGGCGAATTTGTAGCGATCATTGGACCGTCTGGTTCAGGTAAGTCCACACTGCTGCATCTACTTGGTGGAGTCGATACACCAAGCACTGGTAAGGTACTAGTCGATCAGACAGATATGTATGCGCTAGGAGAGACGCAGTTGGCTGTGTTTCGTCGCAGACAAATTGGACTGATCTATCAATTTTACAATTTGATTCCGGTATTAACGGTTGAAGAAAATATAACGCTGCCCCTTCTGCTTGATGGTCATAAAGTAAACAAGCAGGAGCTGCATGATCTTGTAAGCACATTGAATCTTGAGCAGCGACTGAATCATTTACCTAATCAGCTGTCTGGCGGACAACAGCAGCGTGTTTCGATTGGACGCGCGCTCATTAATCATCCGGCAATTATATTAGCGGATGAGCCGACGGGCAATCTCGATAGTAAGAACAGCAAAGATATTATGGATATGCTCGTCATGTTCAAC
This sequence comes from Paenibacillus sp. FSL W7-1287, assembly GCF_038004245.1. Classification (NCBI taxonomy): domain Bacteria; kingdom Bacillati; phylum Bacillota; class Bacilli; order Caryophanales; family Paenibacillaceae; genus Paenibacillus; species Paenibacillus sp. FSL W7-1287. The sequence continues at coordinate 1,216,783 of NZ_JBBORD010000001.1, forward strand.
AAAAGATTCAATCAAACGCTTATCGTCATTACGCATGATGAGCGTATTGCTTTGCAGGCTGATCGCATCATTACGATCGAGGATGGCAAGCTAGCCAAGGTCGAGGTGATCAGACCGTGAATATCATTAACAAATTAACGCTGCGTCATATGAAGGAAAACAAGCGTCGCACCCTTGTTACGATTCTTGGAGTCATTATTTCTGTAGCGATGATTACTGCGGTTACAACCATTGGATTGTCGTTTATCGATGTACTAAAGCGTGAGTCGATTGCTAGTAACGGAAATTGGCATATCCAATATAATGAGGTGCCTGTCAGTAAGCTGCCCGTGCTGGAGGATAGCTTATATGCGGATGAGCTCATCCTGGAACATGAAGAAGGGTATGCTCTGTTATCTGAGCAAGGTCTTGAAGGTAAAGACAATAAGCCGTATATTCATGTATTAGCCTATAATGAAGCAGCTTTAAATAGGCTTCCACTGCAGCTGCTTGAGGGACGCTTGCCAGTAAGTCCTAATGAAATTGTAGTGCCGGAGCATTTTTTGAAGCATTTTAATAAGGATTCACACATCATCGGTGAGACGATGACGATGACATTAGGTGAGCGCTACAATCCAGACCTGGTTGAGGAAGATTATGTTGATCGATTAGACCAGAACTATTCCATTCTGTTTGATGATGAGCGACATACGAAAGAGACCGTTATTGGAGAGCGTGAAGCAGAGTTTACGGTGGTCGGCATCATAGAACGATTAGGGGATGAGTACGGCATCTCCCCGGGTTATAGCTTCCTGACTGGATTAGATCCATCGAAGCTTCCGAAGGATGCAACGGTTACAGCAAAACTGTATACAGCTAAGCCAGACCAAGAGATCTTTAAGGAAGGCGAACGCTTGAAACATGCATTGTCGATTGATGAGTATTACATTAATACGACGCTGCTGCGCTATTCCTTTGTTAGCTCACATGATGGCTTTGTAACAACGGTATTTTCTCTATTGTCCATCGTTATGGGCGTCATCATGATTGGCTCCATCTCACTTATCTATAATGCGTTCGGTATATCGGTCGCGGATCGTTCACGTTATCTCGGCATGCTAGCAAGTGTAGGTGCAACGAAACGGCAAAAACGAAATTCTGTATTTTTCGAAGGGATGATTATTAGTGTCATCAGTATTCCGCTTGGGATATTAGGTGGGCTAGCAGGAATTGCGATAACATTTGCTGTCGTTAATCCTACGTTTCGTGGAGTGCTTGGGCTCGATGTTTCGTTCGAAGTGAAGATGAATATATGGACGCTGCTGCTGACAATTGGTATTAGCTTGATTACGGTGCTGTTATCCGTATGGTGGCCAGCGAAGCGTGCAGCCAAGGTGTCAGCGATTGATGCGATTCGTCAGACTCAGGACGTAAAGCTTTCTAGTAAGCAAGTGAAAACATCCAAGCTTGTACGTAAGCTATTTGGCATTGAAGCAGAAATCGCTTTGAAAAACATTAAACGCAACAAGCGCAGATATCAGATTACGGTGTTCTCGCTCGTTATTAGTATTATCTTGTTTATGACGGTTTCTTATCTGACAGAATCGATGAAGCAAGCATTATTCAGTACGAATAGCGGTGTGAACTATGATTTGCAAGTTAATTATGGTGTGAAAGATGACCCGAATCTTGAACTGCTGCTCGAGTTTGATGGAATAACTGATTATAGCATCATTCAATCTACGCAGAGCAGTGCGCGCGTGCCATATCAGTATGTGCCGGCAACGAACGTTAGCGCAATTATGGGGCAAGAGGAAGATATTCAAGATGATCTATATTATGATGTATTCATTCAAGCGCTAGATGATGAGGAGCTTAAGGAGGTTGCTGAATACGCAGGAGTAGATGCTTCATTGCTCTTCGACATATCTCATCCGCAAGCGATTCTGTATAACGAGATTAGTTACTATCACGAGAGAGAAAAGCGATACGTTGCTGGAAAAGTGTTGAGCCAAGTGACTGACATTATGGTTCAGCTTACGAACTGGACCTACGAGACTTCTACAGACGAGAGTGGAGAAACGATCTATATGTCGCACGAGGTTGAAGGTGAAGCCATCGAACTTGTTGGCGGAACAGATTTTGCTCCGATGGGGATTGTACGAACGACTCACGGTCCGAATGGTATGACGCTATATGTGAGTCAGGCCGTTATGGATAAGCTTAACAGCAATATCGAGCCTCGTGTTCAATACAACGTATATATTAAAAGTGACAACCCACTAGCTTTAGAGGAGCAAATTCGAGAGTCACAGCATTTTGATAATTACTATATTAGCAATGTATTCAAGCATAAGCAGGAAGAAGAGGCGACGATGTTTATACTGTCGGTCTTCTCATACGGGTTCATTGTGCTGATCACGTTGATTTCCGTTGCGAATATATTGAATACGATCTCGACAAGCATTCAGCTCCGCAGGAGAGAGTTTGCGATGCTGCGCTCGATCGGCATGACGGAGAAGGGCTTCTACCGAATGATTAATTATGAAAGCATACTGTATGGAGTAAAGGCACTGCTGTATGGTCTTCCAATCAGCTTCGGGATTATGGTGCTTATCTATTGGTCCATACTGAAAACCTCATATTATCCGTTCCAATTGCCATGGGTCCATCTCGGGATATTGTTCGTCGTATTATTTATGATTGTTGGACTTTCTATGATGTACTCTGGCTCTAAGGTGAAGAAGGGGAGCATCGTTGATGCAATTAAGCAAGAAAATATGTAGCTCAATGAGCGTTCGATGAAGGGGGAATGCAGCTTGGCAACTGCTCGATGCAAGGAAAGGTTAGTACAATATGAGCTTATCGTGTATCAGATGGCGATGCTGCTGCATCAACGCGATTCGATTGCGATTGAGATTACGAAGCAGGTGCTTTGTCAGATATGGCGCGACTATGACTTCTTCGATCTCGAGCCTAGCAAGCAGCGAAGTCGATTAATCTGGTTAGTCAGTCAAGCTACACCTGCTCCTGTAATGGCGTAGTCTAACGACTTGTCATCATGGTACAAATGATATAAGCAATGAAGGGTACAGGCACGATAGGAGAATTCAATCTCCTAGCGGTGCTTGTACCCTTTTTGATTGAGCCTTGCTTTACAGACATGCCTTTCGCCAATTGATTTTATCAAATAATCCGCTTTGCTTAGATAGATGAGTCCAGCATTGCTGCTTAAATTCAGGATGTATGTATTCAGGAGTCAGGTACTTCCAAGACGATCCAAGCAATCCGAGCGCCTCAGGGAAGCTGTGGACGACGCTCTCTCCAATCGTTGAGGTCGAGGAAGTGGATGAAGTCGACGAACAGCAAAATTCCCATTCCTGCTGTTGTTTTCTCGCAAATAAGGTCATTTTTCCTGCTGCACCTTTAACGACTAAAATCGTTTGCCAATGCTCCATATTGAAATTCCTCCTTATTACGTGCATCACATAGCTCTAATATACATCATTTACCAGCAGGTACGCATCATTTTCTTATAAATATGGTACGATAAGAAAGATATTTGATAAGAATGAGGGCTGATGATGAAGGAAAAACAACAGATCGAGCAGTATTTTGCAGAGCATAAGGATGCATTTATAGAGCATATTCGCCGTTTAGTTCGTATTCACAGTGTAAAGGGAGAGGCGCAAGCAGGAATGCCGTTTGGCGAAGGACCTGCAGAAGCATTGAAGGAGACTTTAATCATTGCGGAAGAGCTCGGCCTGCTAACCAATAATATTGACAATTATGTCGGTACGATCAGTATCAATGAAGAGGATACAAAGCTAGGCATTCTCGGACATGTTGATGTTGTTGGCGAAGGTAAGAACTGGAGCTACGACCCTTACGAAGGAACGATTGTAGATGGGAAGATGTACGGACGCGGAACAAGTGATGACAAGGGGCCTGTCATCGCAGCAATGTATGCACTGGCTGCGGTTAAGGATCTCGGATTCCCGCTTGCTTATAATACGAAGCTGATCGTCGGGACCGATGAGGAGTCCGGTATGGAGGATCTTGATTATTATTTAACGAAGGAAAAAACACCGCCATATCTGTTTACGCCTGATGCAGAATTTCCAGTCATCAATATAGAAAAGGGTGCAATTCGTACATCGTTTGATGCAAGCTTTGCTAAGACAGATAAGCTGCCACGCGTGCTTTCTGTTAGTGGTGGCTATAAAGTAAACGTTGTGCCGCCTGAGGCAATCGCTGAGATTGAAGGTATGCTGCTCCCCGATATAAGTGAAATTGCACTTCGAGTGACCGAAAAAACTGGCGTGAACTTTGAATTGCAGGATCTAGGCAAGGAGAGAGTTCATATTAAGGCAGTCGGAGTCGGCGGTCATGCTTCGACCCCGGAGACAGCAATTAATGCTATTACAGGCTTGCTAACGCTTATTAGCAAGCTGCCGTTAAGTGAAGAGGAAGGACATCGCATGCTGCGTGGTGTAGCAGATATTTTCCCGCATCAGGATTATTACGGGAAAGCAGCGGGACTTGCGATGGAGGATAAAGAATCTGGTAAGCTGACGATGAACTTCTCGATTTTTGAATATAGCAGCGATGGACAGCTTAAGGGGATGTTCGACAGCCGAGTACCGCTATGTGCGACCGAGGCGAATACATTCGATGTATTGGAGCCGAAGCTTGCTGACTATGGGATTCGACTGGAGCGAGGCGGGTTCGAGAAGCCACATCATACACCAGCGGATTCACCGTTTGTCCGAACGCTGCTCCATGTCTATGAGCAGTATACTGGTCTAAAGGGTGATTGCATCGCCATTGGCGGAGGAACGTACGTTCATGATATTGAAGGTGGTGTGGCGTTCGGACCAACGATGCCAGGCATTGATACACGGATGCATAGCAACGATGAGTTTATTATTATCGATGATATGCTAAAAGCAGCCCAGATCTATGCACAGGTGATCGTAGAGCTGTGTGGAGCAGATAAGCAGCAATAATAGGCTCATATGACGAAAGCAAGGCTGCTCATCTACACGATAGATCAAGACAAATGTGATGTAAGAAAAGGTGGAGCTATAGCCAAGCTCCACCTTTTTTGTATGGTTTGCTGCTATGGCGTTACATGTTTACTCTTTACTCTTAACTGTTTACTCTTAACTGTTTACGCTATAGCTGTTTACGATACTACTGTTTGCATTACTTTTTAGAAATGTTACTTTTATTGCTACGTTGCGAAGTTTATCTTAAAGGTATATAATTGTCATGACAACTAACTTGGAAAGCGGTGAAACGATGAGCGATGGTCAAATGTTAATGTCTACAGGATTTTTGCTTGGTGTTACCCATCGAAGAGTTGTAGCCTTGCTTCAACATCGATTAAAGGAATATGATATAACACCTGAGCAGTGGTCGGTATTGTTTCATATTGTGAGCGAGGAAGGTATGATTCAGAAGCACATTGCGGAGCAAACGTTCAAGGACAAGCCTACGGTCACTCGTATATTACATCAGCTTGAAGGTAAAGGATTCATCGTTAGAGAAGCCGATCCATCTGACCGCCGCTCTTATCGCATCTTCAGTACGGAGCATGGACGGAAAATTATAGCTGAGACGCATTCAATCGAGCAGAGCATTGATGAAGAGATGAAGCGCTGCTTAGGTGAAGAGGGGCATGATCAGCTTAACTATATTTTATTAAAGGTTAACGATCATTTTAGAGCGAAAAGATCTGATGATTAGAGAATCAGCTGCTTTAGCTGAGATACTAGGCATTCTTTAACAAAAGTCATACAAACATACAACAGGAGTGAACGAACAACATGAATGGAGAAACACAAGAAATGGCTCAGCAGAAGCCAGCCTTATGGACGAAGCAGTTTGTTACTTTAACACTTGCTTCGTTCCTTTTATTTTTGAACCTGCAAATGCTATTATCTACCTTTTCTATGCATATAAAAGGGAACCTATCTGGTGAAGATATACATGTAAGCTTGGCAACAAGCATGTTTGCTGTTACGGCTATCATCGCACGTCTAATGACTGGAAGATGGATAAAGCGATGGTCCAAGGATCAAGTATTGACGGTCGGTTTATTGATAGCAGCTGCTTCCACTGCGCTGGCCTCTCTGCCTAGCACGATAATGCCGTTACTGCTTATTCGGGCTTTATATGGCATTGGCTTTGGTATAGGAAGCACGGTTATTCCAACACTCGTATCGCAAATTATTCCGCCAAAACGGATGGGGGAAGGAATCGGCTATTTCGGATTGTCGACGAGCTTAGCGATGTCCATTGGGCCTGCTACAGGAATGCTCGTCATGAAGGAATTTGGCTTTACAACACTGGCAACGCTTGGTGCAGGTGCAGTTATCTGCATGTTTCCGATGCTGTATATATCAGGTACTTATCTTCGGTCACGAAAAAACAAAGGAACACAGCAAATGCCTGAAGCTCTGGCTAAAGTCGAAGAAGAAACCGCAAACCAGCAGGAGCAAAGCTCCAAACGATCAATCTGGCGTTTTTCTAATTACTTTCCTGCGATGCTTAACGCCTTGCTTTCTATTACGTATAGCGGCCTATTGAGCTTTATCGCTGTCTATGGGGAAGAGCTGCGATTACCACAGGTTGGCTTATTCTTTCTATTTAATGCGTTAACCATTCTTCTCGTTAGACCTATAGCCGGCAAAATTTTCGATCGCAGAGGACCTATTCTCGTTCTTATTCCATCCGCTATATTTGTTACGGCCAGTATGCTGGTACTATCGTATACGACAAACATGGGAATGTTAATTGTATCTGCACTGCTATATGGAATAGGCTTTGGATCGATCCAGCCAACTCTGCAAGCATGGATGCTGCGCTCAGCAAGCAAGGAAGAGTATGGAGATGTGAATGGAATGTTCTACAACTCAACAGATGTCGGTGTTTCAATCGGTGCTATACTGCTTGGCGTAATTGTTACCTTCACTTCCTATGACATGATGTATCGTCTATCGTCGATCTTTATGATTATTTTTCTGCTCGCTATCGTCTGGTATGTATGGAAGCGTAAGAAAAGCTAAACGCTTTGGATTGCTCATCCGTTTGTAGGCTCTGAGGACAGAATAAGCTATAATCAATATTATGACGTTTTATTATAGAGTACGGATGAAAGAGGAATCGAGATGAAACAGCAATCAGGCCCAACGAATAAGAAGCCGCGAAGTGTTAACCGTGATGAGCATCGTCGTGACAACCATACTAGCGCGAATACACATAGAGGTGATCGTCCTTCTCATGCAAGCTCGCAGAGCAGTGAGAATCGTATGAAGTCACGCAGCATCGGGAACGGTAGTGGCAGTCACAAAAATCGTAAGAGCGAGGATAAAGGTAGAAGATACGAGGGGCAGATGGATGCTGAGCATAAGCGCCCCATGAACGATGAGAAGCGCAGCAGTCTAGGCAAGCAGGATCGAAACTCGAACCGTAAGCCGGGAGCATCCAGCCATTATAAGAACAAGCAGCATGTGAGCAAAGCATCAGCAGAAGATGTATTAGTAGGTGACCGTATCGTCGTTACGATTAAGCGAATCGGCATTAATGGAGAAGGTGTCGGCTACTATAAGCGAAAAGCAGTCTTTATCGATGGTGCAATAACGGATGAAGTCGTAAAGGCAGAAGTTACGAAGGTCGAACGCTCCTATTTACAGGCAAAGCTGACGGGCATTGAGAAGGCATCGCCATCTCGTCAGGAGCCGCCATGTCCAGTGTATGAGCAATGCGGCGGCTGTCAGCTGCAGCATATGACGTATGAGACACAGCTTCGCGCAAAGGAAGAGATTGTACGCGAGGCATTTCAACGATATACAGGAATAACCGAGCTGCCGCTTCGTCCAATATACGGGATGGAGGATCCTTGGCATTACCGCAACAAGGCGCAGCTGCAGCTAGGCTGGCAAAGAGGCGAGCTTGTAGCGGGACTGTATGCACAAGGGACACATAAGCTGTTTGATATTAGTGAATGTACTGTACAGGAGCAGTCTATTAACGACGTATATAAATCAATCAAGCATATAATTAAGGAGCTTAATATTCCACCCTATGAAGAACGTACACGCGAGGGTGTAATCAAAACAATCGTTGTACGTGTAGCTAAAGCGAGTGGAAAGCTTCAGGTTACCTTTGTTACGGCGACTGACCGTATTCCTGACCAGCGTAGACTGGTAGATCGAATGCGTTCAGAGCTGCCACAAGTGATCTCGATTGCGCACAATGTTCATAAAGAGCGAAGCTCGATTATTTTTGGACCGAAGACAACGATTCTGTGGGGAGAGGAACGACTACCAGAGAAGCTTGGTACGATTCAATTTGCCCTGTCTCCACGCGCATTCTTCCAGCTGAATCCAGAGCAAACGATTAAGCTGTATGGGGCAGTGAAGGAAGCAGCAGAGCTTAGTGGCAATGAGCTTGTGATCGACGCTTATTGCGGAACGGGTACGATTAGCCTATGGCTAGCTTCAGAGGCACGCGAGGTGCGCGGTATCGAGGTAATTGCTGAGGCAGTGCAGGATGCAAGAGCGAATGCACAGTATAGCGGCATCGACAATGCGCTGTTCTATGAGGGGCAAGCGGAACGCCTCCTGCCGGAGTGGGTAGCGCAAGGTATTAAGCCTGAGGTCATCGTTGTCGACCCACCACGGACAGGCCTTGATGCTGAGCTCATTCAAGCTGTGCTTAAAGCAAAGCCTGAGCGCTTTGTTTATGTGTCGTGCAATCCGTCCACGCTTGCGAAGGACTGCAAGGAGCTGCTCGCTGGCGGCTACGAGCTTAAATGGGCACAGCCCGTTGATATGTTCCCACAAACCTCACACGTTGAATGTGTTGTGCTGCTAATTAAGAAATAATCTAACCGAGCCACATTTACCTATATCAAAAAGCCCAATCCTTTGTGAGAGGGCTTTTGATATGCAATACGGATAGGGAGGGATTTGTCTATAATTCCCCTTATATAAGCGAGATTAAAGCCAATAGCGTCAATATACTTTATATACCATTGTTTACCTTCTTACTGTTCGCTATAATGTTGTTGTAAAAATAAATTGAATACAGCCCTCATCATATCAAACGGTGAGGTAGAGGTCGCGGTTTTTAGAAGTAAGCCAGTGGAGACGCAGAGAACGTCATTGAAGCTTGTTGAAAGGAACTACCGCCGAAGTTTGATTGCTGCTCTGGGCAATTGGGCTGGGACTGTTGCCGGAAGGCGCAGAACTGTCACAAATCTGATTTGTGATGAGCTATCTTCAAAGAAGATAAGATGGGAATGATATAAAACGTTCACCTCTGTGATCGTTTTTTTTATTTTTGACCGTAAGAAATGTATGTTCTGAAGGAAGTGTAAAAGTTTCTTCTTGGTTTCACACTCCAGAACAATGGGTCGACATCATGATTAAGGAGTGTTTTAATGTCATCAAACCATTCAACTGAGCCAAAGCAGCTGAGACGTGGGCTCAAGGCTCGTCATCTCACCATGATTGCACTTGGAGGCTCCATTGGCACAGGCTTGTTTCTTGCTAGTGGCAGTGCAATAGCAGAAGCTGGTCCGGGGGGAGCTCTCCTCGCTTATTTAACGGTAGGTATTATGGTATATTTTCTAATGACGAGTTTGGGAGAGCTTGCAACCTATATGCCAGAAGCAGGATCTTTTAACACGTATGCGAGCCGTTTCGTTGATCCTTCTTTGGGATTTGCCTTAGGTTGGAATTTCTGGTTTAACTGGGCGATTACAATAGCTTCGGAGCTTGCAGCAGCAACGCTTATTATTAAATATTGGTTTCCTGATAGTCCTTCTTATCTATGGAGCTTACTGTTCCTTGCCATTATTTTTGGTTTGAATTTACTGTCCGTTAAAGGATATGGTGAATCGGAATATTGGTTTGCATTGATCAAGATTGCTGTTGTCATCATCTTCTTGGCTGTTGGGGTGCTGATGATATTTGGAATAATGGGCGGCTCGAAGCCAGCTGGCTTCAGTAATTTCACACTAGACGGTGGACCGTTCCATGGTGGTTTCCTAGCCTTTCTTGGTATCTTTATGGCAGCCGGTTATTCTTTCCAAGGGACTGAGCTTGTCGGCGTTGCAGCGGGTGAAAGTGAGAACCCGAGGGAGAATGTACCGAAAGCAATAAAACAAATATTTTGGCGTATTCTCATTTTTTATATTTTCACCATATTCGTGATAGGTATGATCATTCCATATACCAATCCGAGCTTGATGCAAACTGGCATTGAAAATATTGCAGTTAGTCCGTTTACCCTTGTCTTTGAAAAGGCAGGATTCGCATTTGCAGCTGCAATTATGAATACTGTCATATTGACTTCGGTGCTGTCTGCTGGAAACTCGGGGATGTATGCATCTACACGTGTACTGTGGGAGCTTGCCAAAGAAGGAAAGGCCCCTAAGTTTCTGAAGAAATTAAATAAACGCGGTATTCCTATTAATGCGCTGCTAGTTACTACTTCAATCGGCATGCTTGCGTTTTTAGCCTCCTTCTTCGGTGATGGGGTAGTGTATTTGTGGTTGCTAAATGCTTCAGGTATGTGCGGATTTATTACTTGGCTTGGCATCTCAATTAGTCATTATCGCTTCCGTAGGGCATATGTTGCACAAGGCCGGGATATAAATGACTTTCCTTATAAAGCCAGATGGTTCCCGTTTGGTCCACTATTTGCCTTTGCATTATGTATGGTCGTTATTATAGGCCAAAATTTTAAAGCATTTACTGGAGAAACGATCGATTGGTATGGCGTGCTTGTTTCCTATATCGGAATTCCGTTATTCCTGGCTATATGGCTAGGCTATAAATTTGTGTACAAGACCAAAGTCATTCCACTTCAAGAATGTAAATTTGACTAGAACGAAGTGGAGACATGCGATGATTAAAGCCAAAGCGGTTTAACGCTTTGGCTTTTCTTATACCTCTCAGCTGGATTGCCGAGCAAGTGAATTGGTTACAATGGGTACTACGAAAAGGAGGCACGTGATGAAGAAAAAATACTTATCCCGAAAACGAGTAACTTCAAACTTTTATGAAAAAAACCTACTACGAGACATATGGGGAGAAGCATGGGGCGTATCCGACGCAATTAGTAAAGTTAGAAAGGTAGTCATGCATAGGCCAGGACAAGAAATTATGCAGCTGCATGGTTCAGCGCAGAATATTGAATCGGGACCTGTATTGATAGAATCAATTATTGGGACAACACCGCAGAGTGATCAAAAGAATGAAAAGCCTAATCTTGAAGTGCTGCAGGCTCAGTTTGATGGTCTGCAAGAAGCACTCATAAAGGAAGGTATTGAGATTATTCCTTTGGAGGGAGACTCTGGAGGTTGGCCAGAGAGGCTGTTTACACGGGATTTAGGAATAGTTATCCCTTCTGGAATCATACTTACCAGGCTAGCGCTTTATATCCGTTATGGGGAGACTCCTATGATGGCCCAAACGATAACTCGCCAAGGCATGCCTATTCTTGGCACGATACAAGGTAATGGGTATATGGAGGGAGGAAGCTTCACAATGCTGAACTCCACCACTGCCATTGTTGGCTTATCCGAACGTATTAATGCGGAGGGCGTTGAACAACTTCGTTATATTCTATCGCTTCAAAATATCGAACTAATTTCAATCGATTTGCCATCAACAATAATCCATCTGGACGAGGCTTTTCTTATGGTGGACCACAATAAAGCGCTTGTTCAAACAGCATTACTGCCTTTTAGATTTTTGGAGGAGCTTCATAAACGCGACATACAATTGATTCATGTAGATCCGCAGGACCCAGAGCTGACGATCAACGCACTAACGGTTGCCCCTGGTCGCGTCGTGATCAGCAGCAGTGGAGTTCGTACGATAAAACTTTTGGAGCAACAAGGTATAACGACGATACCTGTACAAGTGGATGAGATATACAAGCTAGGCGGGGGTATCCATTGCGTAACGCTGACTTTGCTCCGGGACTACGAATAGTCATTTTCTATGAATTTAAACCCACCAGCAATGAACTGCACCCCAATTACTAGACACACTTTACAATTGGAGGTGCAGTTTTTTTATTATGTGATGAATCGACCGTGTTAGGCATTTAGACAAAAAGCAGGTAGATAATTTTCGCAACTAACATTTTTTTGCATAAATAATCGACTATACTCGCAATTACTCTCTACCTTGGGGCGATTTTTACAGTGGTATATTTAGATAGGATATCTTCACTGTATAAAGTGGGTGAGCGAGCATTGGTCATCACGCGGGTAATCGAATGAGCTAATTTGAATGCGATTACATCCAGTTGATTACGAAGGCGGTGATATACAAAGTTATTAAGGAAAGTCTAGTGAGAAAGTGATTTTAAAGCTGGAATAATCATTTTATGAGAAGGAGATTGAGACTATTATATGAAACAAACCATTCTACCAAATCGAAAGCGCTTTCTAAGTTTATTGCTCGCTTTGATGCTGTTGAGCTCGGTCTTTATGATGCCGACGGCCCGGGCTGAATCCTTATCGGAAGCCTCAGTAACGGCAGCGTCGTCCACTCCAGAAAAAATTCGTGATGGGGTTATACTGCACGCCTTTGACTGGAACTTAAATGTTATAGAGGAGAACCTGCAGGCTATCGCTGACGCTGGGTACACTGCGATACAGACTTCTCCGATCATGGGCGTTGGTTCTGGGGCCGAATGGTATGCTGCGTATCAACCTAGAAATATGATCGCTGGAGGCGAAGACAATAGATACGGCGACAGGGATGCCTTTGTCAGCCTGACGTCAGCCGCAGAAAAATTAGGTATCAAAATTATAGTAGACGTTGTGCCTAACCATATGGGCAGTAAAAGCAACGCTCATGACCCTTGGAATGATGACACACACTTCCATAATGTGAGCGGCAGCGTAGGGTATAATGACCGTTTTCTTTTAACTCAGCCTGAGATGATCGGTGGGCTGCGAGATCTGGACACACACAGCTCTTTTGTCCAAGAATCCTTTATCTCTTACTTAAAGGACCTGATCGACGCTGGCGCGAGTGGCTTCCGTTATGATGCCATTAAGCATATTGAGCTAGACGATGACATACCTTCTCCAGCGAGCATAACTGCTGGTGAAAGCAATGATAAGTATCCTGGAGGACAGTTCAGCAGTGATTATGTGAAAAATGTAACTGGTGCCGCTAAGGCTTATTTTGAGGAGAAGGGCAAGGAAAACTTCCAGTATGGAGAAGTCCTGCAAGGAGGAGATCCAAGCAACGACAGAATGGCGGGCTATGCTAAGTACATTGACATGACCGCTTCCATGTACGGGCATCACGTACGTGGCGTCCTAGAAGTAGGAGATGTCGGCCGTCTCGACAAATGGGCGGATTACTCAGCGGAAGGTCTAACAGCTGACCGCTTAGTACCTTGGGTTGAATCCCACGATACCTACAACAACGAAGGGGAGTCTATGGGCTTCAGTCCGAAGCAGATCAGACAGGGCTGGGCAATGATTGCCGCTCGCAAGGACGCTTCCCCACTATTCTTTGCCCGTAATATTAATGAAGATGGGAGCCGAAGCATCAGCGTACGGACTGCAGATCACGTAGCCAATAGCAAGCCGCAGTGGAGTCATCCCGAAGTCGTGGCAATCAATAAGTTCCATAATGCTATGGCCGGTCTTGATGAGAATCTGGTAAGCCTCGGTAGCAATGCCGTTATGATCGAGCGTGGTACATTCGAGGACGGTGGTGGTGCGGTTCTTCTCAACACGAGTACAACCGATCGCGTTCTAGGCAGTGTACCTGTGAAATTCTTAAAGGATGGACATTATGTTAACGCATTGGATCAAACCAATGTCTTTACCGTATCAAATGGCAGAATCAGTGGAGTAATACCTGGTAATCCCGCAAAAGTTTCTAACACAGACACCAGTACAAACCCAGGCCTTGTAGTTCTAATGGACAGAGAGAGTGCTAACCCAGCCATTCTGGCTGCCTTTCCGAGCAATGACGATGTAATCGCTGGGAACAAATATACTGGCAATGAGCTGCAGCTCAGAATGTCGGCGGTTAATGTGACCAATGCAATGTATGCCATTAATAACGGCGATGCTAAGGAATTTGAGAATGACGAGATCATTAGCGCGGAAGCCAACTACAACGAGCCTATTATCGTCACGCTGATAGGTCAAATCGCTTCAGGAGATTGGATTACTAGGGAATTTACTTATATGTGGTACGAATCTGAAGGCGTAATCGCCCCTCCAGTTGAAGAGCCAACACACGTCAATGTTTATTTCTCTATCAATGGCAATCAGGATTTCCAAGCATGGAGTGAACATCCTCTCGGAGTTAGGGTTTACACTTTTAATCCAGAGCTGTTTGGTGGATGGCCTGGAGGTACGATGACGAGAATGAAATACAATGGCGAGGACACTCACTGGTACAAGATTAACATGCCACGGGCTGCCGTTGGTGGAATCATATTTAATAACGCAAATGGGCAACAAACTGGTCAACCAGCAATCAGTGCTTCTATGCTCAACAATGAGCAATTATACTTTTATGGCAATGGAGCCTCAGGCTTTGGTATCAACAATGGCGTTGATTGGGATACTGCCTTTACTGCAGGCGACAATATTGGCATCGAAGCTAGTGGTATATTCCCACCTGGACGCAACGGCGTCATTTTCAACACATCGGGTGGTAGCCTAATTGACAATCAATATGTTCGCGATGGAGAACAAGCAACTCGACCGGCAACTAACCCGACTCGAAGCGGTTATCTCTTTGATGGCAAATGGTATACGGATTCGAATTTTGAAAATGAGTATAATTTCGATACTCCTGTAATCAACAATCTCGGCGGTGACACTATTTATGCGCTGACTCTCTATGCCGGGTGGATCGAGTTAGAGGCTGACAAATTCCTAGTCGAGTTTGATCCTCAGGGCGGCAGTCCAGTCATGTCGATCGCCAATGTGGTGGATGGAGGTAGCATCACCGAACCAGAACAGCCAGTTAGAAATGGCTATGCTTTCGCTGGATGGTATAAAGATTCTAACTACGAGCATGAGTGGAACTTTGAATCTGACACCGTAACGGCACCGACGAAGCTTTTCGCTAAGTGGGAAATCGTAACTTACGGCATTAACTATATAGACAATGGAACACCTGCAGACATGCCAGACAGCGCGCCAGACAACTATAACGTTGAAACAGCGACGTTTAGCCTGAGCGCACCGAGCCCTAAGGAAGGCTATATTTTTAACGGATGGTACATCGACTCGAAATTCATACCGAGCTCTAGTCTCAACAGTATTGCTGTTAACTCTGTTGGCGATCTAACTCTTTATGCCCTTTTTACACCGAATACTTACAATATTACACTTGATTCCCAAGATGGGACAGGCGGAACAGAATTCGTATCGGTTAACTATGGCGGCAAATTACCACTTGGCATTAGCCGTCCTGAAAAGCCAGGCTATTCCTTCCAAGGCTATTACGCAGACACGAACGGAGAGGGACAACAGTATTACAACAGTAACGGAGTTAGAGAATTTATGGGCGAGTGGTCAATTGCCTCAGGGGGCACCTTCTATGCACATTGGACACCAGTAAGCAATCCGGGGCCAACTAATCCTCCGAGCAATCCAGGACCATCAATACCGTCAACACCATCGACACCAGCTCAGCCTGATGTTGTTAAGGATGGAGACAAAGCGATTGTGGAGCTGGGCAGCGGTGTCTCATCGAAGTCGATTGCTGTACAGGATATCGGTGGACTATCTCTGCAGGTGAAAGCCGCAAATGCAGTTGTAACGGTACAAGCGGATGCACTAAAGCAATGGCTGACTGCAGCGGGTAATCCGCCTGGAGCGAGCATTGAAGTCACTGTTGCACCAGTAACTGCTGCTGATATTGCGAATGCTCCAGCTAAAGGTGGTCAAGCGCGTGTGGAAGTTGCAGGCGTAATCTACGACATTACGCTTAAGCTGAAGCACAATGATCAAGTCATCGACATCAATAATGCTGACGGTGGTGTTGAAATCACTTTGCCTTATAACGAAAAGGCTGATGAAGACCTGATAGGCATTTATTATTACAATGAAGATAGCAAAGAGTGGGAGTACGTAGGAGGTAGCGTAGATACCACTAACCATACCGTGACGGTTACGCTTGAGCATCTGAGCAACTATGCAGTGCTGGAGTATTCGAAGTCATTCACAGATGTTCCTTCGAACCATTGGGCTGCTCGGACGCTGGAGGTGCTAGCAGCGAAGCATATCATTAACGGCACAAGCGATACACACTTCACACCTAATGGGCCTACCACTCGAGCGGAGTTTACCTCCTTGCTAGTGCGTGCATTAGGCTTGACGAATGCTGCGAGCTCTGTTCCGTTTGAAGATGTGCAAGCGGGCCAATGGTATGCGGACGAAGTAGCCATCGCTTATGAAGCGGGGCTTATTACGGGAGTATCAGAAACTACATTCGATCCAAACGCGAAAATCACCCGTGAACAAATGGCGGTGCTGCTCGTTCGCGCTTATGAATACAAGAACAGCTTGATTACAGAGACTGTTTCAGCCGATTTCAAGGATGGCTCAAGCATCTCTTCATGGGCAGTAGAAGAAGTGAATAAAGCTATCGCAGCAGGACTTCTGCAAGGTAAAGGAAACGGAATCTTCGATCCTGCTTCCGACGCTAACCGCGCCGAAACGGCGCAAGCCATCTTGAACTTGTTCAATAAGCTATAAGGTAGAATAGAATGTAGTTAAGAGCCTATCAACCGGCTAGTTGGGTTGATGGGCTCTTTTTTATATAGAACGCCCTTCAAACACTATCCTCCTGTGACACAGTTATTTGTGTTGGGTTATAGCAGCTTTATCATAATGAGCTTATCTTTTGTGCAATCATTTCTGTCATGGCATGCTTGTGAGGAATGCCTGATGAATTGCAATCGAAAACAATTTCTGAGCTATCCTTAATGAGCCAGTCGTTGTAATATGTCAGTAATTCACCTGAGTGCCACTTAAAAGCATTGGGTTCATTTTCAGGTGGTGGAGCAATAAAGGGCTTATTTACAAACACATTGAGGACATGCATGCCATTTTCATTTGTAAACTGCTTATAATTATTAAATATTTCTTTACGATAATCAGGCTTAATGTAGTGCAGTACACCACTAGAAAAGATAATGTCATAATACGTATCAAGTCGATAATCTAAAATATCTGCCTTAAAGACATTAACGTGAACACCGACCTTTTCTGCAAGACTTCTTGTTTTTTCGATGCCTGCGTCCGAAACATCAAACGCGCTAACATCATATCCATTTCGTGCAAAGAATACTGCGTCCTTTCCTTCACCGCAACCAACATCTAGTAGCTTTAAGTGTTTTGTTGGCGGCATAAGTTGTAAGACTTGATAACACGCTTTATTAGGCTCCTTCCCCCAGTAATATTCTTGTGTTTTATATTCTTCCTCATAAATCGTAATCTGTCTGTCTTGCGCTACGTACCCAAGAAGCTTGTCAATGCTTACTCCTAATGTTTTTGACAACTGAGGTAGTAGTGAAATATCAGGCATTGTCTGTGCATTTTCCCACTTGGATATGGCTTGAAAAGAAAGTCCGAGTATTTGAGCAAGTCCTTCTTGCGTAAGTCCTCTTTCCTTGCGGTATATGCTTATGTTTCTTGCTAATTTATCCCTCATCAAATCTTACACGCTCCTTTATATAATTTAATATTATTGAAAACACTACGAACGAAACAATAACTTCTTATTTTATATTTAATAATATTCAACCCCCGGTTGAAAAAAGAGACCTACCGCTTTCATGTCTCGAACGGTCATCCCTGCTGGACGATGATGGTCAACGAGGTTTCGACAATAGATTCAATTTGCACTTTTCTACAGTATGTAAACCTACAAAAGTATAGTCTTGCATATAAAAGATACTTTGTTTTACAAGTCTCTTTAAATAAATGGAATTTGTATTTACTTGAATATATTTGTGAAATGTGTAACAATGTTAGGTAGAATGTTTATAAACTACATGCTGTAATTTACACATTCTGTTCCTCTTAGTATAGGGATTTAATCTAGAAAAGGGGGTGTGAATGTGACGTTGCAACTAAGGGAAGGGCAGAATGTGGGGCATTAAGAGAGGAAGATTGCATGAGTGTAGTCCAAACTACTGCTCCCACAGAACAAGAACAAGTAAAAGACGATTATTCATTTGATCAAGTTCCACAAGAAAAACGCAATATGGGTTGGTTCAGTGTAACCAACATAACATTTGGTATTGCCACTGCTATTTTCTATTTTCAAACTGGCAGCGTAATGGCTCTTCAGTATGGCGCGATGAACGCTATTATATCAGCGATTTATGCCATCGTGATAGCCGGAGTATTAGGTACAGTAATTGCCTATTTATCTGCGAAATCAGGGATGAACGTCAACCTTATGTCCAGACAAGGCTTTGGATATATCGGTGCCTCGTTAACTTCATTTATATACGCATCGAATTTTATTATGTACTGTGCATTTGAAGGTATGATCCTTGTAGCCGCAGTACACGCATATTTCCCCGCAATACCTTTATGGCTTCTGATTATCGTATTTGGATCAATAGTCATCCCGCTAAATTGGTTCGGCATTAAACAACTAGATAAATTACAAAAATGGTCGTTACCTATCTTCGGTATCTTTTTAGTGATTACAATTATTGTCGCGTTCAACACACCATCGCAAGTCGAAGGACATTTCTGGGCGTATCTACCAGAAGGTGTGCAAATAGGTGGTACAGCATTACTGCTATGTATTGGAATGCAGCACGGAATTATGGGATTAACAGCTTTAATCGCATCTGACTACGCACGATTCCTAAAACCAAAAGACATTAAACTAGGATCCATCATGATTGGATTTATTCCTCAAATTTTCTGTTTTGGGGTTATGGGTCTACTTGGGGTATGGTTTGGCGTAAAATTAGGTGAATCTAACCCGGGAATTTACATTGTCACACTGCTTGGATTAGGTGGAGTAGTGTTTACCATGCTAACGCAGCTGCGTATAAACGTAACCAATATTTATAGCGCATCGTTATCGTTATCTAACTTCTTTGAAAATATGTTTGGCTTCAAGCCCGATCGTCGTTTTTGGGTTGTTGTATCCGGTGTCGCAGCTATTGCATTAATGCTTGGCGGCATATTGGATCATCTAGGAAGTGCAATGACCTTCCAAGGCGTCCTTCTAATGGCATGGGCTGCTATATTAGTTACAGAAGCATTAGTAGTGAAGAAACTGCTTAAGATCGCTCCGATAGAATATGAAGCGAGACAAGAAAAATTATATAAATGGAACCCAGTTGGCGTTGTACCATTAGTCATTTCAAGTGTTCTCGGTACGATTGCTGCATTAGGCCATATGGGAACCTTCCTGCAAAACACCGCGACCTTCTTTGCTGCGGTATTAGCGTCCATACTAACGATTTTGATTGCTTTGTTTACGAAAGGGAAATACTACAGTAAGCAGGAATCGATGAATAAGGTCGTACAGCTGCATATGGACAAGAGCAACACAAAGGTCAACATCAACAAAAAAGCAACAAAAGCAACCACCACCAATTGAATAAAGTATAATGGCTCTAATTAGCGGCTTTGTTCGCGGTTAGAGCCATTTTAATATGATATAGATTGATGAGGTGTCGCCAATGAATGACGAGATGATACTAAGAGGGCTTAAGGAAAATAATCTAAAAAATATAGATCTTAACATACCGAAACAAAAAATAATCGTATTTACCGGTCTCTCAGGATCAGGAAAGAGCTCCGTTGTTTTTGATACATTAGCAGCAGAGAGTAGAAGGCAAATGACGTTAAATTATCCGCTCTATGTAAGAAACCAAATGCCAAGGTATGAAAGGCCGCACGCTGATCTGATGAAGAATCTAAGCCCAGTCGTTGTCGTTGAACAACGAGCGATTGGAAGCAATACCCGCTCTAGCGTAGGTACATATATGGATATCGATCCACTGATTCGATTGCTATTTTCAAGGATAGGAACGCCGCCGATTGGCTCGGCTACCGATTTTTCTAGTCAAAGCACCTTCGGTCGATGTCCGGCATGTGGTGGCTTTGGCGAAGTTGTTGCCCCGGATCTTAATAAGCTGGTTGATTTCGAAAAGTCATTGCGTGATTATGCAGTTAAGTTTAAGCCGCTATCGCCATCAGGCTGGCAGGGCAGATGGATGATAACGGGCGGATTATTTGATCCAGATCTGCCTATTAAGGACTATTCCGAGGAAAAACTCCAACTGCTATTATTTGGTCCTCCGAAGGGGGAGAAGGTATATGCGCCGTTTCATACGAAGAACGGGCCTCAGCCTCATGAGTGGGATGGGCTATTGCCTAGATTTACGCGTCTCTATATCCATAGAGATGTGACCAAGCTAAAGGAAGTGTCTCAGGAGGATGTGTTAGCCGTTTCTACACACGCTTTATGTCCGACCTGTCAAGGCTCCGGTCTCAATCCTAAAGTATTAGAATGTACGATACGTGGCTTAAACATAGCAGAATACGATCAACTAGAGCTGACAGAATTGCTAGTCGAACTAAGTAGCATACAAGATCCAATGGGAGAAGTGATTGCATGGCAAGCGATTCCACATATCCAGCAGCTTATCGATATGGGGCTTGGTTATTTAAGCCTTTCAAGAAAAGTAGGAACGCTGTCTGGCGGGGAAGCCCAAAGAGTAAAGATTGCACGTCATCTAGGAAGCAGCTTAAACAATATTACATATATATTCGATGAACCAAGTGCGGGCCTTCATCCAGAAGAAGTGGAACGATTGATTCAGATGTTAAAAAGCATAAAGGAACAACATAATACGGTCATCGTCATCGAACACGATCTATCCGTTATTAAAGCAGCGGACGAGATCATAGAGATGGGCCCTGGAGCAGGTGTTTACGGGGGAAAGGTGATCTATCAAGGAAAGCTGGAAGGTCTACATCAGACGCCAACTGCAGCCATCCTACACCAAGCGCTATCTGTAAATAACAATCCAAGGCGAAGGTACAGTTATTTTTCCATAGATGCGGCAAGTAACAATAACTTAAAGAGCATTAGCTTAAATATTCCTAAAAATGTTCTCGTCGCTGTGTGTGGTGTCTCGGGTTCAGGTAAAAGCTCCTTAATGACAGAAGCATTCCCAGATCGCTACCAAGATACGATCATGGTGGGGCAAGGTAGCATAGGCATCTCTACTCGTTCGACTCTCGCTACCTATATGGGAATTATGGACGATATTCGCAACATATTTTCAAAGGAAACTGGAAAACCTGCCGGTTTGTTCAGCTTTAACTCTCTAGGAGCATGCCCAGTCTGTGAAGGAAAAGGAGAGATCTTACCTGATGTAGCCTTTGCAGATCCAGTGACGGTTCGCTGTGAAGCTTGTGGTGGCTCGAGATATTCAGACGAAGCACTGTCATATCGGTACCAACTTAAAAATATAGTAGAAATTTTAGCTTTAACGGTAGATGAGGCGATGAGCTACTTTACAGTCCCGAAGATAATAAAAAGAGTGAATACGCTGAGGGACGTAGGATTGGGGTATCTTACCTTAGGGCAAACGACAAGTTCGCTGAGCGGAGGAGAGGTTCAGCGGCTAAAGCTCGCAAGCCACCTACAAAAGGAAGGACAAACCTACGTATTAGACGAGCCATCATTAGGCCTGCATGCAGAGGATAACGGAAAGCTACTAGACGTATTTCAAACGCTTGTAAATAGAGGGAATTCCGTCATCATGATCGAGCACAATCTAGACTTTATCGCCGCGAGTGATTGGATCATTGAGCTTGGGCCAGGTGGAGGTAAGCAAGGCGGGCATGTCATATTTGAAGGTACACCAGAAGAAATGCTCCAAGCAGAGACACCTACTGCAAAGTGGTTAAAGGCTGTAGTTAATACATTATAATAGAGCGACAAGAACAGCTTCCTCCATTGATAACCGAGATATTATCCATGGAGGAAGCTGAATGAAAAGTAAGCGATTAGTGGAAATTTATTTCGGAATATGGAAGGTAACCGTCGTACCTAACTCAGGTGTACTAGTTACGGTTAGTCCTTGGCCATATAGCTGTTTTAATCGTCGATCAGTATTCTTTAATCCGACTCCAGTTCTTTTATTAGAGTGTCTTGCTTGGCTGAATAATCGGCTTCGTTCTTCCTCCGTCATTCCTGCTCCATCATTTTGAATCGACACCTCGTAATGCTCATCTTTGCTTGTTATCCGTATCCAGATGGTACCACCACTTACTCTCTTCATCACACCATGTATGACCGCATTTTCTACGAGTGGTTGAATGGAGAGAGGAGGCAAGCAAAAGTCGAGCGCAGGATCGACATCCCACTGCACATTCAAACGATCACCAAACCGCTGTTTCTCTATATATAGATATGAACGAACAAGTGCTAGCTCCCGCTCTAGAGGAACGATTGGATCAGAGTTATGGAAATCAAAGCTTAAGCGTAAATAATGACTAAACTCCTCTAGCAGCACTTGCATTTTGTTGAAGTCTACTAGCCCTAAGGCAGCAATCGAATTTAATGTATTAAATATAAAATGAGGTTGGATTTGAGATTGCAGCCAAGCCCCTTCCAGACGAAGGCGTTCCTTAAGTGAAAGCTTTAGATTCGTTAATGATTGCACTCTAGCTCGTAATTCCCATGCATCAACAGGCTTCGCGATATAGTCATTTGCTCCAGATTGGAAGCCGGTAACAATATCTTGCGTACGGCTTCGTGCTGTTAGGAGTAGAACAGGTAGTTCCACAATCGAAAAGTGTTCACGAATCTTTCGTGTTAATTCATACCCTGACACGTGTGGCATCATGACGTCTGAGATCACGAGATCAACTTGTTCGTTTTGTAGTACGTCCAGAGCCTCTTGAGCACTGGTCGCTGTAATGACATCATATTGCTCAGCTGCAAGCATATTGCGAAGGATGCTTAAGTTGATCGTGTCATCATCAACAGCTAATATCAATGGTTTTATATCTTGAGCTTCCAAGCTTATCTCAGCACGATCGATCTGTTTCGTCACGATGTCATCTGCATTAGAAATGGCTGCAGCGGTAAACTGTTCAGCAGACTCTAAAGCTTCGGAAGAATCGGTTGCCAAAGGAATCGTAAACGTAAACACAGAACCCTTACCCGGCGTTGATTGAACGGTTAACGTCCCGCCGTGCAGTTCAACGAGCTGCTTGGATATGCTTAGACCTAGGCCGAATCCTCCGCCTGCCCGGATTTCATTACGCTCTGCCTGCTCATAGGGGAGAAATATGCTTTGAAGTGCCTTCTCCTCAATGCCAGTCCCGGTATCCTCTACTTGAATGTGAGCCATATGTTTAATGGTAGCCGCACGAATAATAATCGAGCCTTCATCGGTGTATTTTATAGCATTGTGCACGAGATTGAAAAGGATTTGAATGATTCGATTATGATCTCCTTGAACAGGAGGGAATGAATCATCAATGTCTACAATGAGCTTGATCGGTTTTTCTGACAACATGATTTTCGCCATATCGAACACACCAGAGACGACGGATTGTAATTGAAAAGCAGTCGATTGTATGCGAATGGTGTTTTCCTTTAGCCTTGTTACATCAAGCAAATCGTCTACCATCAACGACAGACGTTTACTGACATGGATGAGCAGATTGAGACGTTGTTGCTGCTCTTGATGCAATGGTCGTTGGTTATCTTCCAGAATCGATTGTGTAATATTAATAATTCCATGCAAAGGATTTCTTAGTTCATGTGAAGTATTCACTAAAAATTCATCCTTGCGCTTATGTTCAGCCTGCAGCTGCTTCGTCAATAGCTTCGTTGCTTCTGTTGCATGGAAAAAACGTCTAAACCAAAATGCCGAGAAAGCAATGAGGGCAAAGATGATATCAAAAGGATAATGGATAAATTCGATTCCATAATAAAAATTTGCTACCGCCCAGACTACATTCGTTCCGAGAAACAAGCAGGCAAGCAATAAGAAAATAATATCCTCTTTGTCACGCAGTGCTTTCCATAAAATATAAGCTGAGATTATGACAGATAAGATTAATATGATCGCAAGAATTCTTCCCCATGCAGTGATCAGATCAGTAGGAGCGAGTAGAATAAACACGGCATATGCACCGCATAAACTACCAAAGGCTCGCAATATTTTTATATTTAAATAAGCAGGGAGTATATGGTGAAACAGGGGTGGGATAAAGGCAACCGCACCGACATAGGAAAGATAAAAAAGTCTAATGATCCAGTAATTATTCGCATCAAACCAGAAAAATAGCAGCTTATCATCTACGACTAATACACTGAACAGTGCACAGATCATAATTAATGAAAAATAAAATAAACCTTTGTTCTTCGATCCCATGAAGTACAGGATTAAAGCATATAAGCTATGAATCAATATAACGATACATAATAGTAACTGTAGGGCGGCTGAGATTGAGATGCGCAGCTGAAGAGCCTCCGCCGTACCAAACCGGATGGGATTTGTAATGCCCCCTGTTGCAGCATCACTAGATAGCTGTATAACAAGATCAATTTGACCATTTTTCGGTGTGAATGTTGCGGTATAAGGGATGTTCTGAGCTTGATAATCAGCAATAGTTGTTGCTGGTTGTCCCATCTGAGCAACTAAAATCCCATTGGCATAAACCGCAGATGTATTTTTTAGTCTAATACTAAAGGATTGATTCTGGTCTGCATCTAATAAGATTGTCAATCGGTACGTGCCGTAACGGAAGGAGTGCTCGTCCCCCTCACGCTCGCTACTCGCAAATGCATCTTTCCATTCACTGGGAATTTGAAGGTATTGAGGTTTCTCACTATCGTCCATAATGAATTGTGAAGGGAAGAACTCCCACTCTCCATCTAGGCGAAGTGTGTGTCGATCTGTAAACTGCCAGCCTCGTAAATCAAGCACACCCTGCACAGCGACTGGTTTATCGATATAATTAAATGAACTTAAATATTGCAGCCAGATGAGGCGCAGCCCAGTAATGGCTAACATTGAAATGATCATATATATAATCCACTTGCTAACTCTTCGTTTTGACATATTTATGTTCAACCCTTTTTATGGTATACGTGTCTTAAGTTCCATTAAACCACAATTATTGCAGCTTATACTACTCTATAACATGATTACATTTAGAATGGAGGATGTTTATGTCATTCAAAAATAAAGTTGTCGTTGTAACAGGTGGAGCACAGGGCATTGGGAAATGTATCTGTGATGAGTTTGAGAAACAAGGTGCAAAGGTAGGTGTTATCGATGTAAAAGAAAATCCATACTTCCAAGGAGATATTAGCGAAGAGGAGACGTTAGTACGTTTTTCGAAAAAGATCATAACTGATTATGGTCATGTGGATTATCTTATCAATAATGCCTTGCCATTGTCCAAAGGATTAGATAGCTGTTCCTACGAAGAGTTTAATTACGCTCTCCGTGTAGGGGTGACAGCGCCATTTATGCTGACAAAGCTATTTAGAGAGCATTTTACAGAAGGAGCTAGCATTGTTAATATCTCTTCCAGCAGAGATCGGATGAGCCAGCCTAACACCGAAAGCTATACTGCAGCTAAGGGTGGTATAGCAGCTTTAACGCATTCGCTTGCAGTAAGTCTTGCGGGGAAGGTCAGAGTGAATTCCATCTCTCCAGGCTGGATTGACACCGATTATGTAGAGTACGAAGGGGCAAATGCCCGTCAGCACCCGGCAGGTCGAGTAGGGAATCCACTGGATATTGCTAACATGGTGTTGTTTTTATGCTCTGATAAGGCAGGATTTATTACTGGAGAGAATATATGTATTGATGGTGGAATGACGAAGCAGATGATTTATCATGATGACTTTGGCTGGAAGCTGTCATAGGGATAAATATGACAATAGAGCACTCATCCTTGAGATGAATGCTCTTCTTTTATTTCATTTTTGCTATAGCTTTTAGCTATAACTAGATATGACTTTTAGATGTTACCTATACAATAATCTTCCATGCTACAATCAATGCAATACAACAGACATGTACGAGCTGAGGAGGTTTTTTCTATGTGTAATAAACATAAATTTCAATTGGTTGGTAGCCTTTTGCGTCCAGCAGATTTGTTAGAATATAAGGCTCAAATCGAGCATCGTGACGATATCAGCTACCCATTCTATAATGAGCTTGAAGGATATGAGCAATGCGAAGCAAGCTCCATTCATGCTGTAGTTAATAAGCAAATCGAGCATGGTATCACCCCGCTTACAGATGGAGAGCATTCAAAGTCAATGTGGCATTTGGACTTTGTGTGGGGCTTCCAAGGAATTAAACGCTATATTGCAGACCATGGTTACTTCTTCAGAGATATAGACGGCACCTCGAAATATGAGACGCGTAAAGATATCGGCCTTCGCATTACAGGTGAGCTAAGCGGAAAAAATCATCATTTTATTCATATCTATAAAAAGCTTCAAGCACTTGCAGGAGATCAAGAAACGAAGCTATGCGTGCCTTCTCCATCCCATATTTATGGAGAGCTGTCATGGTCAGATAATATTGGTGGAGCAGAAGCCGTTTATAAGGATCGTCAGGAGCTAAAGAGCGGTCTAGTTAAAGCTTACAAGGAGTTTGTTGAGGATTATGCTGCAACTGGAGGAAAGATTCTACAGTTTGATGACTGCTTATGGGAGCTCTTTGCTGATGACAACCCGAATTCTCCATATACGGGCGAGCAAATTAATCAAGAGGAAGTACAAGCACTTGCTGCAGAATTCATTGACATAAACAACACATTAATCGACTACGGACATAGCTTAGGCTTGAAAATGTGGACCCATAACTGCCGCGGTAACTACGACTCTCGCAATATGGGTGGCGGCTCCTATGTTAAGATTGCTAACCTGTTCTTAAAGCAGCTGAACTATGATCGCTTCTTCCTTGAATGGGATGATGAGCGTGCTGGTTCACTTGAAGCATTGGCTGTATTTAAAGACAAGCCTAATACGGAGATTGTACTTGGCCTGCTATCGTCTAAGACGAATACGCTAGATGATGAAGCACGTGTACTAAGAATGCTAGATGAAGCAGCGAGCATTATTGATAAGGATAGATTGCTGCTTTCACACCAATGTGGATTTGCTTCCTGCGATGGTGGTAATGAGCTGACAGAAGCGGAGCAGTGGTTGAAGATCAATCAAGGACAAAAAATTGCCCAGCAATATTGGGGGAAGTAAGCTTGAGATAATTAAGCTTTGCAGCGTGTGAATTGCTGTAAAGTGTTCGTAAGAGGATGATTCTGAAGGTCGCACTTGACCGAGGAGTCATCCTCTTTGCTTAGAAAATGAACATGTATATTAAAAGTTTGCTATAGAGTCCCCTACTTAATCACTCTAGAATTAAGGTGAAATCATTAATGGAGGTGTAAGATGAAGAAGAAAACTTGGATTACTTTAGTTGCAACGAGTGTTATCTCACTATTTTTTGCGGTTAATGTATTTGCAGGGTTTGTGTTTTGGGAACCACTAACGTACCATAACTCTCAGACATGGGAAAAAGCAAATGGCTACTCCAATGGCGGCATGTTCAATTGTACTTGGCGTAGTAATAACGCCAGCTTTACCCACGATGGCAAGCTAAGACTCGGGCTAACAAGCTCGGCCTACAATCAATTTGATTGTGGAGAGTATCGTTCGACGAACACCTATGGGTATGGCTTGTATGAGGTAAGTATGAAGCCTGCTAAAAACACAGGAATTGTTTCCTCTTTTTTCACCTACACAGGACCAGCTCATGGTACACAATGGGATGAGATTGATATTGAATTTCTAGGCAAGGATACGACCAAGGTGCAGTTCAATTATTTCACGAATGGAATTGGCGGCAATGAGAAAATAGTTGATCTTGGCTTTGATGCATCACAGGGCTTTCACACGTATGCCTTTGATTGGCAGCCGGGATATATTAAGTGGTATGTTGATGGGGTATTAAAGCATACAGCAACGAATAATATACCGAGTACACCTGGTAAAATTATGATGAATATATGGAATGGTACAGGTGTTGATGATTGGCTAGGTCCTTATAACGGAGCTAATCCATTGTACGCTGAATATGATTGGGTAAAATATACGAGTAACTAACATAACACAAAAGCAGCCCTAGCAGGCTGCTTTTTGTGTTATGTTAGTCTAGCATTCATTGAGCAATCATCTTACTATTCATTAATAGAAATAGCATTATTTAAACAACGCATATTCAATTTTTAATATCCTAAATTAGTGCAATAAATGTTGCAATGTTAGTATGGGCAGCTATCAGGACATTCATTATGATTGGTTTTGTATATAACATTATATGACTGGGGGAATGAAAGTTGAACAGAGTGAAATCTAGTAAATGGAGCAGTATGTTATTGGTAGGCGCATTAGCGATGACGACCATACTAGCTGGTTGTGGCGGGAATGGTGCGAATAATACGCCGAGCAACAACGCGACAAGCCCATCTAATTCAACATCAACAAATACAACGAGTGTTGAGTTAAAGGATGGCAAATATGATCCGCCAATTACAATCAGTTATTTGCGTCCTTGGGGACCTGATGTAAAATTTAAGTCTGGCGAAGATCAAGACAATAACGTTCATACGCAGTGGGCAAAAGAAAAGCTAGGTATCGAACTAAAAAATCAATGGATATCACCTTCAACGAATAATGCATTTGAGACTAAGCTACGCTTGTCACTTGCATCGAATGCTGAAATGCCAGATATTATATCTTATCGCGGTGAATTTAATCTAGTAAGAGAGCTCATCGAATCTGGTAAATTTGTGGATGCTGGCGAACTATTCGATCAGTATGCAAGTGATGTTTGGAAAGAAGCGGTCAATGAAGATCCAACGGTATGGTATCCGTACATGGAGGATGGCAAACGAATCGGTATTCCGATTCTTGACTTCGCTTATAACGGTGACCCTGTAATGTGGATTCGAGAGGACTGGATGAAGAAGTTTGGCTTTGAAGAACCGAAGACTCTAGCAGATCTAGAGCCAATCTTGGAAGCGTTCACTAATCAAGATCCAGATGGTAATGGTCAAAAGGATACGTACGGTTTGTCGATTGGATTCAAGAATGCGATCAATACATGGATGTCTGACGCTGGTTGGATATTCGGTGCATTTGGTTCCATGCCGAATCAATGGAACATGAAGGAAGACGGAACATTGGAATACGGTTCAGTGGGCGAAGGAACCAAGGAAGCATTGGCATTGCTGCAGGATTGGATGGGCAAAGGGTATATGTCAGAGGAAGCTGGCCTTTATGATGAGACCAAAGCTGCTGAAGAGTTCACTGCAGGTAAAGCAGGTATCGTTGTTGGTCCTCACTGGATGCCGTCATGGCCGCTTGAGGATGTGAAAAGAAACAATCCTGACGCTGAATACAAAGCGTATCCTATTCCTTCAGGACCTGATGGAAAAGCAGGCAGACGTGGAACATCTAATGGTAATGGTGTAATTCTTATTAATAAAGATATGGAAAATCCAGAAGCGTTCTTTACGTACCAAAACTACCTATTCGATCACTACGCGAATCCTGAGGTTGGCGGTGAGTTCGAATACGGCTTGGCAGAGGGTTATGACTGGGTAGTGGTTGATGGCGTGCCAACAACGGATTCAGCACTAACGGGCGGATATGCACCTGAGAAATATACACTTACGTTCGATGGGGCGCGTATTCCAAGCTTAAACATGGCGACATTAGCAAAGCTTGCAAGCGGGGAAGAACCATCAACACCATTTGAGAAAAAGATTAAAACAGGTGTGCCGCAACCGATGCTGGATGCAGCAACAATTGTAATGGCTCAGAAGGACATCGTTATGCCGCAAATGTTTACAGGTGCACCAACGAAAACGATGCAGATGAACAACGATATTCTATCTAAGATGGAAAATGACACATTCTCACAAATCATCTATGGAAAAACTTCAATCGATGCATACGATGCTTTTGTTGAGAAATGGTATTCCTCAGGTGGAAAACAGATTACAGAGGAAGTTAATGAATGGTATCAATCGGTTAGTGGTCAATAATCATTAACAGCAACAAAACAAGCATTCTATACACGATCAACGTGTGTAGAATGCTTGTTTTTAGGTTTTATTAGATGATGTGACTATAACGGTAGATTATCTCGATACTCTTGGGGTGTAACATCATAATATTTTTTGAATACACGAATGAAATAAGCGGTATTGTTATATCCAACCCACTCAGCAATCTCAAACACTTTTGCTGTAGAGGTTCTTAAGTAATATGCGGCTTTCTCCATTCGCAATCGGTATACATAGGCCGTTAAGGCTTCACCCGTTTCTAGCTTGTAGATTTTAGATAAATATACGGGATGCAGATGAACATGGTCAGCAATGGCAGGTAGAGACACATCTGCTGCCAGGTTTCGATCTACGAAGCTTTTTACACTGCGTACAATGGAGCTGTGATTATCCTTAAGCTCTTGCTCCGTATCCTCGCGAATATAGTATAGCGTTCGTTTGGACCAATCTAGCAGCTGCTGAGCGGTCGTATAGTTAGGTGCTTGGAAATAGCGATAAGACTCACTAGGAAGCACCTCAGAGATCTGCTTGCCATTTTTATGAATGATGAAGGCAAATGAGCCTGCTAAAATGTGATACACTTCGACCATCTGTTCAGCAATATCATGATTGCTGCTATGAAGCAATTCCTCAAATATGTGATCTATCTTTTTCTCAACATCATCAAATCTTCCAGCCTCGAGCAAATTATTTAAGGTTGGTGGCTCATACAGCGTTCGAATAGCTTGCATCGGGTCGCGATTAGGCTCATCCAATGCGGTAACAAATAATCCTTGACCTTGCCCCATCCTTTTTCGCATAGACCTAACCGCTCGTTCGTAGATTTCATTGATCTGATTAGGAAACCGTCCCCAGCTGCCCACTAATATGGAGACAGCCCCTTTTAGATAGAGCTGAACATTCGTTTGAATTTGCTCCGCATATAGCTCAAGCCTCGCTTTCAGTTGCCCATCCTTGCTTGGCGACCCATCTTGCCGAGGGCTGACAAGAATAACGATGTAATCATGAGCATCTCTCGTATGCCATATATGAAAGTCCTTTTGCATGACCTCACTAACAATATTGCATATAGCATACTCTATGAGAGCAACATCTTGGTCTACCATCTCAGATAAATGCTCTTCCATTCTTATAACAAGCATTCCGATCTGTTGGTCTACATGATAAGGGAGCTCGAGCAGCTGTAGCTTGTCCGTTAATGCAGCTTCTGTAAAGCTTTTTCCCGTAAGCAAGTCGTTAAGCAGCGTTGAACGGAGCAAGGGTAGATTCTCCTGCAAGGTATACAGAGCTTTGTGATAGGAGGCTGCTTCTTCCCATTTCTCTTTAATGCGATTGACGAGCCGCGTGACGGAATCGATCAGATCTTCATCACTTATAGGCTTTAATAAATAATCAAAGCTCTGTTGGGTGATGGCTTGCTTTGCATATTCAAAATCTGCATAGCCCGTTAGCAGTATGGAATGGACGTGCGGCCACCGCTCGTGGATGGTAGCAATTAATTCTATTCCAGACATACCGGGCATTTTTATATCTGTAATAATGATATCAATCGCGTTATTTTCCATAATTTCTAACGCCTTTGCACCTGACAATGCTTCATGGACGGTGCCAATTCCTAACGACTCCCACGGTATCGTCTCTGCTAATGTTTCTACAACTGAACGTTCATCGTCGACTAATAATAATTGCAGCATGTCTGTTCACCTACTCATTCGAATTGTTGTTATGCCATGTAATGACGACCTTTACACCACCGAGCGGGGAATGGTAGTAGGTTAAACCTGCACATTCACCGTACATAAAGGATAACCGTTGATGAACATTCCATGTTCCGCAGCCCATATTTTCATCTAGCGGTCGTTGAAGATTAGCTGTCATCTGTTCAAGCTGTTCCTCAGACATACCAACTCCGCTGTCCTCTACTGTAATGGTGTACACATTGTCGTTATAATCTCCATATATCTTTATCTCGCCATTCTCAGGCTTGGGCTCTATGCCATGAATTATAGCGTTTTCAATAATCGGCTGTAACGTTAGTCTTGGGACAGTTTTATCCAATACTTCATCGGGTACATCAATCGTATAGTTCACTCGTTCCAGTCGAAGTGATTGGATTTCTAAGTAATTTGTAACCATTTTCAGCTCTTCACCAATCGTTGCTAGATCAGTTTCTGACCTCGTAATATATCGATAATAATCCCCTAGATTCAATGACATCGCTACGACAGCCTCTTCGTTTTTCATGCGAGCCATGTTTTTTATAAAGAACAAACAGTTGTATAGAAAGTGAGGATTAATTTGCGATTGTAATTGCTTTAACGTAGCCTCACGACGACGCAGCTTCTCCTCATACACGTTCTCAATTAGCTCTTGAATACGCTGAGCCATAATGTTGAACCTTGCAAACAGCAAGCTAAATTCATTGCGTGCTGAATAGTTTAGCCGCACAGAAAAATCCCCTGATGATAATCGATTCGTACCTCTTACAAGCTGCAGCAGAGGCAGCTGAATACTGCGATAAAGTGCAAATAAAATAATGACACTTACAACGATTAAAACTGCAACGGATGCATAGAACAAATTTCTGCTGCTCGTGATTGGACTTAATATTTGCTGGAGCGGTACGTAGTCCACATAATACCAATCTAAGCTGCTGGATTTAATATAGGACACATAATATACCGTCTCATTAAGCTTCGTACGAAAACCGCCATCATTCTGGAGCTCAGCGGATTTAAGCTGATCAGCCAGCAACGTCATTAAATCCTCTTGCTTTGAGCTATTGCTAATTAAGCCAAGCTCTGGATGAAACAGAAAGGGATCGCCATTGTTATTTAACTTGTTCTGGTCTAGCAGCGCTGCAAGATGATTAGCTGGGAAGCTGATTTTCGTAATTAATCTCGCTGTACTTGGATCATTCATTGCAGTAATAGGGTCGGTCGTATGCCAGATAAAGCTGTTGTCAGCATAGATCCATGACTGCGGAAAAGGCTCTATAAATTCGCTTTCCAGGTATGGAATCGATGAATAGTAATCGGTTGAAATTACCTGTTTCATACGCGGGAAATAGAGTGTAATCGTTGAGTGCCATTTGCTTGCCGCATTGTATAAATTGATCTTTTCGAGAATTGCTCTGTTCAGCTTAACTTGCTCATACGGGCTATCCTTAAAGTCGGGTCTTTGGTACTCCTGAATGCTGGAATCTTGCCCAATTGATATGCCATAAAGTGCAAGCTGATAAATGTTGGATTCGACAGATTCTGCAAAAGTCGTTAAGCGATTCATCGTGTTTGTTTCGATTTCATGCTCGATGACACGAATGCTTTGCTGATTGGAATAGGTGTAAAGTGACAGCATGAGTATGAGCAGCAACACGATAAGCAGCGTTACCTTTGTAAAAACATTTAATCGAGCAATCAAAGTCATCCCCCCTAATCTAGTTAAAATATCAATATCGTTCTTGCAATATTAGGATATAGATCATAAATCGTCGTTGCTATAATCGTAACTATACAAGGTCTGGACGACCTAGAAAAGACAAAATTTTCAAAAGACTTGGAGGATGTTGGGGTGAAGGATCTTAATTTAGTTGCGGAGAAAGGGCCTAACGAGGCTCTTACTACCAAGAAACGTTGGAACATGAAACGAAACTGGCCACTGCATGTCATGCTCATACCTGCTGTGCTGTTAGCGATCGTGTTTCAGTATGTTCCAATGGCAGGTATTATTATTGCCTTTCAGGATTTTAAGCCGTGGCTTGGATTTTTTGAATCAGAATGGGTGGGGCTTGAAAACTTTCGTTATTTATTTCTATATCCCGATGTAGATCAGGTTATATGGAACACGCTCATTATTGCGGTGTTTAAGATAGTGGCTGGATTAATCGCCCCTTTAACGTTTGCCGTCTTGCTCAATGAAGTGCGTTTAATGGCTTTTAAGAGAGTGACTCAGACGCTCGTTTATTTACCGCACTTTTTATCATGGGTTATTCTTGGCGGGATCTTACTTGATATTCTTTCTCCACAAGGTGGAATGGTGAATAAGCTTGTCGTTGCCCTTGGCGGGGAACCGATATTTTTCCTTGGTGATGGCAACTGGTTCAGATTTACGTTGATCGTCAGTGATGTCTGGAAGGAGTTTGGTTTCGGAACGATTGTATTTCTTGCATCTCTAGCAGGGATTAATCCTGCCTTGTATGAAGCAGCGGAAGTCGATGGAGCTAATCGCTTTAAGCAGACGCTGCATATTACGCTGCCAGCTTTGATGCCAATTACGATCGTCGTTATGACGCTTTCACTAGGTAATATCCTGAATGCTGGCTTCGATCAGGTGTTTAACTTATACAATCCGCTTGTATATGACAAGGGCGATATTATAGATACCTTTGT
Source organism: Paenibacillus sp. FSL W7-1287 (assembly GCF_038004245.1). Classification (NCBI taxonomy): domain Bacteria; kingdom Bacillati; phylum Bacillota; class Bacilli; order Caryophanales; family Paenibacillaceae; genus Paenibacillus; species Paenibacillus sp. FSL W7-1287. The sequence goes on from NZ_JBBORD010000001.1 coordinate 1,251,331, forward strand.
TTATCGACTAGGGATTCTGAATGGGAAGATGAGCTTTGCTACAACGGTAGGATTGTTCAAATCAGCAGTAGGTACTGTTCTAATTATTGTTTCGTACAGATTGGCTTATAAACTAGCTAATTACCGTGTGTTCTAGAAGGAGGAGAGACGAGCTTGTATTACAAAACTAGAGGATACAAAGTATTCAGCATTGCTAACTATATTTTTCTGGGGATCTTATCTCTGCTATGTATATTGCCAATTGTTCATATCTTGGCTGTTTCATTCAGTAGCATGGCACCAGCTTCATCAAATTTGGTTGGATTCTGGCCAATCGGCTTTACAACGGATGCGTACGTAAAAACATTTGGCAACTCAAACTTTATTAACTCACTTTTAGTTTCAGCACAGCGAACGATTTTAGCTACGGTGATCGGAATGGTGCTTGTGCTAGTAACCGCGTTTCCATTATCAAAGGAGGATGCGAATTTCCGAGGCCGTTCGCTCTATACTTGGTTCCTTGTCTTCACGATTCTATTTAGCGGCGGATTGATTCCGAGCTATATTCTAGTTCAGAAGCTTGGAATTATGGATACGATCTGGGCGCTTATCTTACCGGGGGCGTTGTCCGTATGGAATGTGATCCTCATGATGAACTTCTTTCGCGGTCTTCCGAAGGAGCTTGAGGAAGCTGCCTATCTGGACGGTGCAGGGCAATTCAAAACGTTAATGCTTGTCTATATTCCTTTGTCCATGCCGGCTGTTGCGACCCTATCATTATTCACGATGGTTTATCACTGGAATGCTTGGTTTGATGGGATGATTTATATGTCGGATATTAAAAATTATCCGCTCGCTTCACTGCTGCAGACCATTATTGTGCAGCAGGATTTCAGTAAGATCAATGTCGATGCGTCGATGCTGGAGAACGTATCACAGCGAACAGTGCGTGCAGCACAAATATTTATTGGAGCACTTCCAATCTTAATGGTTTACCCGTTCTTACAGCGATTCTTCGTTAAAGGATTAGTCCTTGGGGCGGTTAAGGAATAAAGAAAGCTGCCATGAAAGGATTTGAGCCGACAAGAACAGTCAACAAGGTGAACAATCATATCAGGAGGATCAACGATGAAAAAGTGGTTAGCGTTGTGTATGGCAATTTGTTTAGTCGTAATGCTTGTCTCTGCAGCGAACGAAAACGTGCATGCAGCGGGAAATGTTGAGCAAGGACAAAGTCAGCACGATCTGAATGTAAGTGGGCAAGAAGAAGAGCCGGAAGTTAACACATCAGAGAACGTACAACCATGGAAGGATCTGACCGAGCATTGGGCTGAACCTGCAGTAAAGCATATGAGTGCGTTAGCATTAATGAACGGCTATAAGGACGGTAATTTTAGACCGGAGCTTCACATTAGCCGAGCAGAATTTGTTGCTGTTCTTGATCGAATCTTTGGATTTACAGGTAGTCATGTAACCACATTTGAAGATGTGCAGGCTAGCGCATGGTATTACGATGCGATGATGCGCGCGAATGGTTCGGGTATCCTGTTAGGAACCTCTGACACAACACTTTCACCAGCAGCTCCCGTAACAAGAGAGGATGCTGCAGTGATGATCGATCGCGCCTTTCAGCTGTCGACCGAGATGAAAGACGATGCTGTACTAGAAAAGTACGATGACTATAGCGCAGTATCTGAATACTCCAAGCATGCTCTTTCCTATATGGTAAGTGAGAGCATAATGAAGGGGTATAATGGAAAGCTGCAGCCGAAAGTACCTATTACGCGTGCAGAAACAGCGCAGCTGCTCTCAGCGATGATCGGTGATGTGATCAGTTCGCCTGATACGTATTCACCGTCAACGGTAGAGGGAAATGTCATTATTCGCACTGCAGATGTCTTAGTGGAGAATACGATTGTTAATGGCAATCTATTGCTTGCTGAAGGTATTGGTGAAGGGGATATTACGCTAGAGGGCGTTAAGGTTACAGGAAGCGTAATTATAAAAGGCGGCGGAAGCCACTCGGTGAATATCAACCATTCAGATATTGATCGAATTGTGATTGATAAGAACGATAAGCCAGTAAGGGTTACCATTAACAACACTAGTCGAATTCAGCAGCTACTGCTGCTGCAACAAGCAATCGTTGAGCTGTCCAACGATAGCTCGATCGGTACATTACATGTAGACGCTGAAGCTCATCATGCTGTTATTCAAGCTGAGGGCTCGATTGAGGAGCTCCTCGTTCAAGCTAGCCATGTCATGGTTAATAATGAGGAGGTTCGAGCGGGATTGCGAACAACGATTAAAGGCAAAGCGGAAGATAATGATAATAACCAAGTCGGAACAGGAAGTCCATATCAGCCAAGTAACCCAACTGGTGAGAAGCCAGTTCCGACAACGACAATCCCTGATCATCAATGGCAGCTAGTATGGAATGATGAATTTAACGGACCAGCTATTGATGCTTCAAAATGGTCGGTAATGGATACGGGACTCGTATACAACAATGAGCTGCAATATTACAGTCCTAACAATACAAGAATTATCAAGGATAACGACCGCAGTGTACTCCAGATCGAAGCGAAAAGGGGCGGGGATGGCGGTAAGGATTATAGCTCCGGTAAGCTGATTACAATGGGCAAGGGAGATTGGACATACGGTAAAGTTGTCGTACGTGCTAAGCTTCCTGTACAGCAAGGCATATGGCCAGCGATTTGGATGATGCCAACAGATGAAGCTCATTATGGCGGTTGGCCAGCCTCCGGTGAGATCGACATCATGGAGTTAATCGGCGGTGAGCAGAACAAAAATCGTGTATACAGTACACTGCATTTTGATAGTAAGAAGGCTGATGGAACACATGGTCATGTGCAGGGCAGCTTGACTCTGCCTGAAGGCCAGTCGTTCTCTGATGACTATCATGATTTTCAAGTGGAATGGTTACCGGGCTTAATTCGATTCTATGTCGATGGTGTCATGCATCATGAGGTGAAGGATTGGCAGACAAAGGCAGCGGGACAGCCAGAGTATTATACGTTCCCAGCTCCATTTGATCGACCGTTTTATTTAATACTTAATGTTGCGGTAGGTGGAGATTGGCCGGGATCACCGAATGATGATTTTGAATCCGATACGATGGAAGTAGATTTCGTTCGTGTTTATTCGTATAACGATTTAGATCGTTGGCCAGATGTCACAGGCAATCCGCCAAAGCCGGAAAAGCTGCGTGAACCGCAAGACGATGGCAATCTGATTTACAATTCTAATTTTACTGAAGCGGTTAATACAGATGGTGTCCCTCATCAATGGGAATTTCTAACGAACGCTAACGGAGCGGGTTCCGTAGAGGTTGTTAATGATGAGCTAAAGGGCAAGGTGGCGCAGGTCACGATAGATGATGCAGGCACCGAGAGCTATTCGATTCAGCTTACACAGAAGCCGATCTATGTGGAGAAGCATAAGAGATACAAGGTTCAATTTGATGCAAAAGCGTCAGCTGAGCGCAGCCTGATGTCAAAGGTCACACAGTTCGAGAATAGCTGGACGAATTACTCAGGAGATCAATCCTTTGCGCTAACTACAGCATGGCAATCCTATGAATATGAATTTAATATGAATGCAAGCTCTGATAATAATGCTAGATTTGAATTTAATCTTGGCCTGAATGATGAAACCGTTATGCTAGCGAATGTTAGACTAATTGAGCTAGGTGATGCAGCGCCATTACCAGAGGTTCCTGGTGATCGCCCAGCCTTGTTCGATGGCAACTTAATCTACAATGGTACCTTCGATCAAGGGAAGGATCGACTAGCGTTTTGGAAGAGCAGCATTGCTTCAGAAGCAGCAGCGAAGGTAAGTGTCAACAACTTCCTCCAGTTTCCTATTATGGAACGCCAGTTAACCGTTGATGTTACTGAAACTAACGGCGATCCGAAAGCAGTGGTTGTTTCACAGCCGGATCTTAGCCTTAAGGCGAATACAACGTACGGTTTATATTATGATGCGAAGGCTGATTCGCCAAGAGGTCTGTCGATTGATGCTGTAAGTACAAGCAATCATACGATCCAGATTGCACAAGGGAGAACGGTACAGCTTGGAACGGACATGCAGACCTATGCAGGCGAGATCGTTGTAGGTGATGGTGAATCAGATATACGAGCTGCGCTCGAGTTTTTATTTGGTGAATCTACTGGAAAGGTCTATATCGATAATGTCCGTCTAGTGAAGCGTGGAAAACCAATATTTGTTGATGGCTATGCCCATGTGCCAGCCACGCAGGCATGGCTAATGCAAGGCTTGCAGCTTGAGGACTCAAGTGAAGGTGGAAAAAATATAGGCTATATGGACGAAGGTGATCTGCTGCAATATAAGGTTCAGGTCGCGCGTAATGCTAATTATGTATTATCTGCTCGTTTAGCTAGCGAGGAAAGCAATTCGACTGTCGGATTCACAATTAAAGATGAAACAGGCAGCATCGTTACGCAATCAGCATTTAACCTTGGCAGCACTGGCGGATGGCAAACCTATAAGACGATACCTTTGGCACCCGTTAATCTAGAAGCCGGACGCAATTACTATGTTGAATTTACAGGGTTCGATTACAACACACTATGGATTGATTTCTCAGAGAATAAAGTGAGAGATGGACAGTTTTCATCTGAATTGAGCGAGTGGCACTTGATTCCGACGGATTTAACGGCATCTATCTCTGAGGCAGGAGATCTAACGATAGGTCTGTCAGGAACAACGGCAAACTGGTGGGATGCCTTATTGCAGCAGGATCAAATCGCACTTGAAGCAAACAAATATTACAGATTAGAATTTGACGCATATACTTCCGAAGAGCTTAAAGCGCTGCAGGTCGTTCTATCCCAGAACGGTGGCGAGTTTAACAAGTATTTTGAGGAAGAAGTGCAGCTAAGCAGTAGTAAGCAGAGCTACGCATTTACCATCGCGATGGGTGCACAACTTGATGAGAATGCCGTGCTTGCCTTTGGATTAGGAAATAGTGTTTCTTCTAATGGAGCACATACTGTTTCAATTAATGAAGTAAGGCTATATGAGATTAATCCGAACGCAGATCAGGGCGGTCAGCCGATCAACGTTAATTTGATTGCGAATGGTAATTTTTCTAATGGGTCTGAGGGATGGATCACCTATGCAGCAGGCGATCAGAGCCAACTGACCATAGATACCATCGATGGTAAGCTTGTAGCGAGTATTGGCGATGCAGGAGAAAACTCATGGGATCGGCAAGTGATTTACGAAGGACTTGCGATACAGCAAGGGTCACGATATACGATTTCCTTTAAAGCCAAAGCAGTGGATGCAAGAAAGCTAGGCATTGGCATCGGATGGGTAGATGCAGAAAACAACTACGCTTGGCATGGTTACTTTGAGCATCAGGTGGAATTAACAGCGGAAGAGCAGCTTTATACCTTTACATTTGAGGCTAATAAAGAAAGCTATGCCAATGCTAGAGTTTCATTTGATATGGGGAATATGTTAGGCCAACGTGACAGCGATACTACGATTACAATATCCGATGTAAGCTTAGTTAATATCGGACCAGCGAATTAATCTAGGATAAGCACTTAAAGCCGTTGAAGTTTTACGAAAGTAAAATGTTCAACGGCTTTTTAGTCTTGGTAATAAGCTAATAGAAACCGAGCAATGGTTGAAATCGATCAAGGACAAAAAACGCCCAGCAATATCGGGGTGGAAACGTTTAAAAGTATAGCCTCTGAAAGTACTGAAAAAGGATGTCTCACAAGGTCCTGTATGGACTGCGGAGACATCCTTTTGCTTCTTATACTGTTAAACTTTAGCACGGACAGCAATTAATTGATACAGTTCTTTATCTAGACGTTGTATGACCTCATCCGCAATCGTAAAGCCGCCGTTATCATTCGGTTCAATTTGCTTATCAATTAAATAAACGGGATGCAGAATCGTTGTCGCTCCGAGAACCGACAAGACTGGCTTTAATGCATACTCTAATGATAGTAGATGAGCTAATGATCCTCCCACTGCAATCGGTAAAATCGTTTTATGTTCAAGTCCTTTTGGGGGAAGTAGATCCAAGTATGTTTTTAAGATTCCAGAGTAGGAGGCTTTGTACACAGGTGTAATAACAACGACTGCTTCAGCTTTCTCAACAAGCTGGTTTACAACTTTAATGCTCTCACTATTAAAATTAGCAGTAAGTAAATCTTTAGCAGGTAGCTTAAACACTTCAATCGAAGTAACATCGCTGATTGTTTTTTCGATATACTGCTGCACCGCATTCACTCTTGAACTAGCGGCATTAGCTCCATTAATAATAACGATATGTGACATATGAATAACCTCCATTCAGTTTATTAGGACGGACGGATCGGCACACTTTTCTGTGCACGCAACATGGATTTTTCCTTTCGTCCATAAAAGTAGTAATACATAGGGAAACAGCACATCCCGATCATAGAGACTGTAACGTAAAGTGGACGGTAGCCTAATTGTTCAATAATGACACCAAGCACGTATGGCCCCATTCCTGAACCGATATCGATACACATAAAGTAGGTAGCCGTCGCCATCCCTATTCGGTGCGGTTCAGTAAATCGGACAGCAAGGGTTTGGGCACCTGTATTAAAATTACCAAATCCGGTGGACATACATGCAGCTGCAAGCAAAAACATCCATGCTGCATAGGCCTGACTATACAGGAACAATCCCCCAGTAAATAATAGTAAACAAGGATAAATGACGATATTTGCACCCTTCTTATCTATCCATTTGCCGGTAAACATGCGAGTAACGATGATGCAAGCTGCATGTATGAAAAAGTAGTAGCTAGCTATTCCTTCAAGATTAATATGTTGGCTGTACGTCACAAGATAGGAAGTAACGCTAGAAAAACAAAAGCCAAATAATAAGGCGATCAATGAAATGGGAAGGGCTTGAACTTCTAAGACACGATTCCATGAGAAGCGTGATTCAGCGGCATCTGCAGGCTTGGGTATATAGCTTATATGCTTCTTAGTCATGAGCAATAGAATGTAGCTAATGATGCCGATCATCAGGTTGATGATATATATCCACTGGTAGCCGCCTTTAAGCGATAACAAAGAGATTCCCAAAAAAGGGCCGACAGCTGCACCGATTACCGCGCTAAAGCTATAGTACGAAATCCCTTCAGCACGTCTTGTTATAGGAATGGCTTGCATACTTACGGTTCCAGTTGCTGTACTTATGACTCCGGTACAAAACCCTTGTAATATTCGAACGATGAGTAATAGCTCGATTGTAAATGTTAAAAAGTAACACGCCGATACCATAATAAATGCTAATAGACTTAACTCCAATACTTTCGTTGCGCCAAAGGCTGTAATCCATCCACCTGCTAGTATTCTGCCGATTAATGAACCGATTACGAATACGCTAGCAGCTAACCCCGCGATGCTAATCGACACATTAAACTGCTCTTTGGCATATGGCGTGATCGTAACAATAAATAGAAAAAAGATGATGGTGAACATGGAATTCATAACGGTCATACTCGTGAATTCTCGTGTCCAAACTTTATTATCGCTCATGCTCAACTCCTTCTTACGCGAGACTTACAAGTCATCTGAATCGTTAGATGACTTATCTAGTTATTGATTTGTCTGGAACAGAGAGGATGGATAAGCTAAGCCTAGATGGTCACGTAGTGTTGATCCTTCATATTCAGACCGGTAGATACCACGGCGTTGAAGCTCAGGAATTAATAGATCTACGAGGTCGTTTAATCCATCTGGGAAGGTAGGAGCCATCACATTAAAGCCGTCAGCAGCATCCTGCTCGAGCCATTCTTGCAGTACATCAGCTACTTGCTCTATTGAACCAACAAGCTCTAAATGTCCGCGACCTCCAGCAATGTGCTCATACAATTCACGCAATGTCGTAAAGTTATTACGAACTGCAAACTCTTGAATGATGGTGGAACGTATATTCGGATTCGTTTTATCAGCACTTTCAGTTGGAGGTGGAATAGGATCATTAATGTCGTATCCGCGCAAATCTACACGGAAAAAATTGGATAAATACTCAAGGCCGATAGCAGGAGAGATATAGCTGTTGAGCTCTTCTCGTTTAGCACGAGCTTCTATTTCAGTTCTGGCAACGGTAATATAAACACCAGGCATAATTTTAAGATCATTAGGCTTGCGATTGTACTTGGCCAAACGATCCTTTACATCTCGGTAAAATGCTTTAGCATCATCGATAGAGCTCCATGCTGTGAAAATCACTTCAGCGGTTTTGGCAGCAAGCTCTTTACCTGCCTCCGACGAACCAGCCTGAATGATTACAGGGTGACCCTGTGGGGTAGCAGGGGAATCTAGTGTCCCCTGCACCTTAAACCATTTTCCTTCATGATTGACGGGATGTACTTTAACGAGATCAAGGTATTGACCAGCCTCCTTATCTATGACGAGTGCATCTGATTCGATAGAAGACCATAGCTTTTTAGCCACTTCTACAAATTCCTCAGCACGTTCATATCGACTCGCATGGGCGAGATGAGCATCCTTACCGAATAAATAGGCTTCTTTTTCATTACCAGAAGTAACGACATTCCAAGCCGCACGGCCATTAGATAAATGATCGATTGCAGCGAATTTACGAGCCAGTTGAAAGGGCTCGTTATACGTTGTCGTAGCCGTTGCTGTTAACCCAATATGTTTCGTAACTGCAGCGATTGCTGATAGAACAACGATAGGATCAAGTTTTAGAGTATTGGCTAGATAGCTGGATGGTGTTTGCCCAAAAACATCAGCAAAGAATATCATGTCGAACTTACCCCGCTCAGCGGTTAAAGCTAACTCTTTAATATAATCGATATCAAACACGCGATTGGCATCTGTTGTAGGAAATCGCCAACTTGCCACATGATGACCGGGAAAATTGAAAAACGCACCTAGCTTCAATTGTTTTTTTGACATGAAACCACTCCAATCCTTCGATTAAAATTCTAATGCTAAAGATGTACCTTTATTGAGCTTGAGCGTAAGGATTAAATTCATTGGTGTATAGATCCTCTGCTTTAATGGTACCCGGCTCTAACTCACCATTTCTCTCTAGCCATTCGATCCATATGCTAAAGTTCTTGTCTTCAATAACGCCTCCTTTAGTCGCAATACCAGTGCTCTTCCAATACTGTAAGTTAGCTGTAGGCTCATTTCCTTCACGCGAAGCTACTATTTTTTCATAACGAGCGATGACTTCTTCACGGGGGGCCTCCCTTGCCCATTCAATTGCTTTAGCCACGCCTTCTGTGAATGTTTTGACTGTTGTTGGATTCTCGGAAATATACTTTTCTGTAAAGAAAATATCGCCAGCTGTAAATTCCCCACCGAATACATCGATATCCTTAAATAATTCAACGAGTCCACCGCGTTCCATGGCAAAGTCTCTTGCTATACCGCTGAAAATAATGACATCGAGCTGCTTGTTTCGTAACGTTTGTTCAGCATTGCTTGCTGGGATTGTCACTAGAATAACCTCGTCGATTTCCTTTTCAGTTAAACCTTCTTGACGTAAGTAATCCTTTACAAGGAATTCAGCATGTGCGCCTAATATGTTCATGCCGACCTTCTTGCCGATAAAGTCTTTAGGCTCTTTTATCGTGCTATCTTCAACTACGTATGCCCCAATATACGTGTTTTCATCGCTACCATAAGAGCCGACCACGGCTTTGATTTTTACGTTTTTAGATACCGCTTTGACCGTTGCACCATTAAAAGCAGCTCCAAAATCAATATCTCCTGTCGCTGTTAACTGAATGCTTTCAGGTCCACCAACGGAATTACTTACTTTTTCCAGCTTTAGATCACCTAAGTAACCGAGATCAGCCGCTAATTCTGGATAGCTAACAGATCCTGGCGAACTTTGATATTGCAATACTTTATCTTCGCTAGCATTGTTACCGCCCTTAGCTGTAGCAACTTTGTTAGATGAAGTGCATCCAGCTAGTAGACCAATGAACAGGGAGCAGATCAGCATAAATAGGATAAATTTATTTATTTTTTGCATAGGACATGTCTCCTTAAGATTGAATGGTGTTTATCGTTTGTTGGGAAGGGTGTACTGGAAGTGGTAGGCCAAGATTTTCACGTAGTGTCGTTCCTTCATACTCAGTGCGGAATAAACCACGGTGTTGCAGCTCAGGAATGACAAGCTCAACGATATCATTTAGCCCATCAGGGAAAGTAGGAGCCATTACATTAAAACCGTCAGCTGCTTCATGTTCGAACCATTCTTGTAATTGATCTGCTATCTGCGCTGGTGTACCGACAATTTCACGATGACCTCGTGCACCTGCAATAAACTCATAAAGCTCACGAATCGTCTGTAGGCCTTCTCGCTCAGCGATACCACGGACAATATTGGCACGAGTTTGCGGATTGGTTGGGTCGTCATTGTCGGAATGCTGAGGGATCGGACCATCAACATCATAGCCACTAAGATCCGCACCGATAAAGTGAGAAAGATAAGCCAGGCCTACCTCGGGTAAAATATAAGAATTTAATTCCTTACGTTTAGCAAGGGCTTCGGCCTCTGTCTTTGCTACCGTGATGAACACACCGGGCATAATTTTAAGATCATCGGCTTCACGTCCATATTTCGCGAGACGACCTTTTAGGTCACGATAAAAGGCTTGCGCTTCTTCTAATGTCTGCCAACCGGTAAACACAACTTCAGCTGTTTTTGCAGCGAGTTCTTTACCTGCTTCTGAAGATCCTGCTTGCACAATGACAGGGTGACCTTGTGGCGAGGCGGGAGCATCTAATGTTCCTTGTACCTTGAACCATATTCCTTCATGATCGACTTGATGTACCTTATTCAGATCAAGATATTTGCCGTTTTCTTTATCAATAATAAGCGCTTTACGTTCAATAGAGAGCCAAAGCTTTCTCACAACCTCTACAAATTCTTCAGCACGAACGTAACGTTCAGCATGGGCTAGATGCTTTTCTTTCCCAAACAGAAACGATTCCTTTCCATTAGCTGAAGTAACGACATTCCAAGCTGCTCTACCTTTCGATAAATGATCGATCCCGATAAATTTTCTAGCGACTTGAAATGGTTCATTATACGTTGTTGTTAGTGTCGCAACTAGACCGATATTATTCGTAACAGCAGTTAATGCGGCAAGAATAATAACCGGATCTAATTTAATACCTGAAGGAGAATTTTGTTGAAGCTCCTGACCGAATCCATCTGCGAAAAAGATCGTATCGAATTTACCACGTTCTGCGATCTGTGCAAGCTCGATAAAGTAATCTAAGTCAAGTGAACGCTCCGGATGAGTCGTAGGATAACGCCAGCTTGCAAAATGATGTCCAGGCAAATTGAAAAATGCACCTAGTTTTAATTGTCTTTTTGTCATAAAATAAACACTCCTATTTTTCTTATTGGTTTACTTGGTTTATTGCGAAAAAAATTAAGCCGTCGGATCTTGCTTCCAGCGTGACAATCTTTTTTCTAACGCCAGTAAGCTATAGTTAATAAGCAAGCCAAGTATCGATATCGTAATAATTCCTGCATACATTTCTGGGATCATGAAGTTATATTGAGAGTAGGTGATAAAGTACCCTAAGCCTTCCTTGGCACCAACCATCTCAGCAGCGATTAAGACTAATATTGCTCCTGTTCCCGCCATTCGAATACCTGTAAAGATCGTCGGGATGGAAGCAGGTAAAATAACTTTATAAAATAAAGAAAAGGATGAGATGTTCATTGAACGTGCTGATTTAATGAAAAGTGGATCAACATTACGAACAGCTGCAATGGTATTCAGTAAAATTGGCCAAGTACAAGCAAAAAGAACAATGGCAATTTTCGAGGTCTCTCCAATGCCCAGTAATAAGATAAACACCGGCAGTAATGCTAATGCGGCTGTGTTACGAAAAAGCTCAAGTATTGGATTAAGTAAATCTCGAGCAATCGGGTACCAACCAATCACAAGACCTAAAGGTATCGCAAGGGCGATTGCCAAACCAAAACCAGCAATAGAGCGCGTAATACTTGCACTGAAATGAGAAAATAACTCGTTAGATATAACCATATTCCACCATGCTGATGCTACATCAGAGAAAGAAGGGAAGAAGGCAGGATCAACTAGACCGATTCGTGGTGCAATCTCCCAGAGCAATACGAACAGTGAAAGTACAATGGATTGTTTGAATAGCTTTTGTAGTCCCAATATAGGATTAAAAGTAAGCTTATGAAGCCTTTTAGACGATGATTTAACTTGTTTACTAACAGCAAACATGGTCGACACCTCCTTATTTAAATATATTGTCCTGCATATTCATCTTCGTGAAGTAAGCTCCATACTTCATGACGAGCTTTTACAAATGCCGGGTTTGATCGAATGTCAGCATCCGCTAAGCGATGAGTTAACGGGATGTTGACGATTTTCTTTACGCGTCCTGGATTGGCTGACAATATAACTACCCTTTCTCCAAGATATACGGCTTCATCAATACCATGTGTAATAAAAATTATCGTTTTTTTCGTTTTTTCCCAAATTCGTAGAAGCTCGCTTTGCAAAGTTTCTCGGGTTTGTGCATCTAACGCAGCAAATGGTTCATCCATGAGTAAAACATCAGGATTAAAGGCTAAACTACGAGCAATTGCAACACGCTGCTTCATTCCGCCAGATAATTCATGAGGGTATCGATCAGCAAAGTTCTTTAATCCGACTAAATCTAAATAATGATCTGATTGTGTTCTCCATTCACGTTTGGGAATTCCTTTTGCTTCAAGTCCAAACTCAATATTTCCACGTGCTGTTTTCCAAGGGAATAGGGCATATTGTTGAAAGACAGTGCCTCGATCTAAGCCGGGACCTTTAATTTCTTGGCCATCAAGTAAAATACGTCCTTTTGTCGGTGTAGATAGCCCTCCCAATAAATCAAGAAGCGTAGATTTTCCGCAACCACTAGGACCAACAATGGTAAGGAATTCACCATCATTTACGGAAAACTCCATATTACTAATTGCAGTAAATTCCTTAGAGCTTCCATTCTGAGTGTGGTCACGAATTGTAAAAGATTTCGAAACGCGTTCAACTCTAATTTTCTCACCCATCCAATCAACTCCCTGATCACAATTGACATCACTTGAGTTAACCTATAAGAATTGTTCATGTGAAGAAAAAGACTCCCACTTCACTTGTTAAGGTGAGAGTAGGAGCCTTTAGTTAACTAATCGGCCTAACATATAGGTTATGAGCAATTCAATTCATAGTATTCTTATAGGGATAGTTTAGCAGTTTTCCAAGTTTTGTCAACTCTTATTTTAAAAAAATGTTAAAATAGCTTCAAGCTCCGAACTGTTAATTTAACCCTAATTTGAGTAAACTATGAAGCATAACGTATTGGGGAGGCGGAATAGAATGGAGCTTTGGTTTTTAGGGACAAGTGCGGGCATGCCGATTCGTGGAAGAAACGTAACCTCGATCGCGTTAAAAATATCCCGTAACAGCGGGCAGTTTTGGATGTTCGACTGCGGCGAGGGCACCCAGCATCAGCTGCTGAATACCCCCTTGAAGCTTAGCCGCTTGAGTAAGCTATTCATTACTCATTTGCATGGAGATCATGTCTATGGCTTGCCGGGCTTGCTAAGCTCTCGTTCATCATTAGGTGGTATAGAGCCACTACATATTTATGGACCGCCCGGCTTGCGTGAGCTCGTAGAAACCAACCTGCGGATCGCGGAGACGCACTTGAATTATGCAATAAGCATTGTGGAGATTGCAGAAGGGATTATCCTCGAGGATGAAGATATGACGATCGAAGCAGCAAAGCTGGATCATCGAATCGATAGCTATGGCTATCGCTTGATGGAGCGTGAGCGTCCAGGGGTATTAAATGCTGGGTGGCTGGCAGAGATGGGGATTCCACCTGGGCCGTTATATGGACAGCTCAAGGCAGGGAAGGACGTAAGCTTGGAGGATGGCCGGATGATTCGATCTGCAGATGCCGTTGGCGAGCCATTGCCAGGCCGCATTATTACGATATTAGGTGATACAAGGCCGTGTGAAAATGCAGTGTACCTAGGCACAGGAGCTGATGTGCTTGTTCATGAAGCAACATTTGCCCATGACTTGGCAGACAAGGCTCATGAATACGGTCATGCTACGACGATACAAGCAGCACAGATTGCACATGCTGCAGGTGCTGAAAGGCTGTTTTTAACTCACTTTAGCTCCCGATATTTGGATGAGCAATTAGCTGAGCTTGAAGCGGAGGCTAAAACTGTGTTCGATAATACGGTAGCGGCTGTAGAGCTTAAACCATATAGTGTGCCTATGAAAACAAAGAAGGTCTCGGGCTAACAGACCTTCTTTGTTTTTAATTAATGTTGCTTACCGCTTGTTCATTGCGTCATAGCTATACGCTAGCTTTAATAGATTAGTATGTGGAATTACTAATTGAAAAGGAGGCTGAAACGATTGTCACAAGCTAGTATTTTGGAATGGACCTTTGTCACAGAGTGTCCAATTCCACAGGATGTAAACCAATTGCTGGTGGAAGGTGAGGTAGCGGTTGCTGCGTATCAAACTTACCGGGATTCCGCGATCTTTACAAACAAAAGACTGATTGTGAGAGATGCACAAGGCTTCACAGGTAAAAAGGTGGAAATATATTCGTTGCCTTATTCTTCAATTAACATGTGGTCGACAGAGAATGCGGGAAGCTTTCTTGATTTCAATGCTGAGGTAGAATTGTGGACACGAGCAGGTCATATCAAAGTAAAGCTGCAAAAAGGAGTGGATATTCGAGCATTCGATAGGTTGATCGCTAACGCTATCTTAAAAGATTAATACATAACAAATACACCATTTGTAAGGCTAATGGTGTATTTGTTGTACGTATTTAGTGTGGGGAATAACCTATACCCCTCAAGCTTAAGCAAATTTACGCACGGAGATTTTACGGAAATCCTTAGTCTTAGCAATAGGCTGGCCGCCTTCGAGAAATTTTTGATCGCCAACCTGCCACGTATGAGAATTTTTATCTTTTCGACGGATATAGATGTAGTTAAAGGGTGAGGTCGCGTATATCGTGTAGCCCTTTTCGGCGCAATCTCTTAAAAATTTGACATCTTCACCAAGCGTGATGTCAGAGAAACGTACATCTTTTAGTATACTTCTTCGGAACAAGAGTGTTCCTCCTTGAATAAAGCTTACTGGTTTGTTCATTTCAAGAGGAGAGCGAACGAGAAGCTGCTGACTTGCGGCGAGATAGACAAAGCAAGCGTGCTTGCCCACTACCGCGCTTCCTGTACGTAGGAGCGTGTGGACCTGCTCCTTTAGATAATATGGTGAATAATAATCATCATGGTCAAACTTAGTAATGAGTGGATACTTGGCTTTGCTAATCCCGCAATTTAAGCATTGACCAAGCGAGACTCGCTCTGCAACCCTATATATGGTTATATCGGGATACATAGCGACCTTCTTCTTCCATTCTCTTACATCAATGCTGTCTTTATTAATAATGATAATGAGCTCTTTTCGTTGATAGCGCTGAGACCGATAATTGCGCAAAATGTTCTTGAAAAAACCAGGGTGATTCGTACACGTAATAATGGACACACCAGGTTCGTACAAAAGCTTTCCCTCCATTTCGTATTAGTACAATGTCACTACTATATGGTATTAGTATCCATAGCAGTTTGCTTAGACTTATCCGAAAAGAGAGGGAAGAATATGATAATGAAGAAAGATTAGCGGAACAGATATCTGTCGGTTATTTACATGAAGGAATGTAAGTGAAGCGTGTATCTATCGTATTGAGCTTCTTACCTGTACCCGTTAACGTCTGCAGGCTTTTCTGCGTCCACGACCTCGTCAAGGTACCGCATAGCATCAGGCTGTGAGCCATCGATATCGGTAAAGCCATAGATTCTTGCCAGCTCTCCGCTAGAAAGCGATTGTCCGCTGAACCGACCCACTTGGGCATCTCCAGCTAAAGCAGCAACAGCACGCCCTACATAGCGAGTTGATTCTGATATAACAAAGTGTGGCTCCTCTACTGTCGCATCACGCCAGTTCTCTTCGGTTACCTTATAATGCTCAAGCATAATCTCGGAGCGCATCCAACCCGGAGTCAATGACACGGCAGTACATTGATATGGCTTAAGCTCCTCGGCAAGTGCCCACGCCATTCGATTAATAGCTGTTTTTGCTTGATCGTAGAACATTGACAATCTGTAATGCGTCTTGTTATATTCTGCTGTTCCATCTGTCATCTCTACGACTAGTCCATGCTTGTTCTTAATTAGAAGAGGCAGGGCATAGTGGTTTGTGATGAGATGTGAATCGATGGCAAGTCTCAGTATACGCAGTCCTTTCTCCAGCGAATGCTCCCATATAGGCACATTCCATTCCACCAAATATTCAGCGCCCCAAATATCATTGACAAGTATGTCGAGCCTTCCTTGCTCGTCCTCAATCTGACTCACTAGTGCTTGTACCTGCTCAGGAATTAAATGGTCGACTTGCACCGCAATTCCTCGTCCGCCTGCCTTCGTAACGAGCTCGGCTGTTTCCTCAATGGTCTCTGGCCTGTTGTATTCTGAGCGTGCTGCTCTTGTCGTTCTTCCTGTGACGTAAACCGTTGCACCAGCCGCTCCTAGCTCCATTGCGATCCCACGACCAGCCCCTCGTGTTGCGCCAGCGACTAATGCTATTTTTCCATGTAAAGACTTCATCGCATATCCTCCTTTTGTTGCTTCATTCATCATTGTAACCTATAATGATGACATCTATTGTCATATATAAGATGCTTCGAATAAATAGATTGCAGGTGAGAATATGAGGGCGGATCGATTATTAAGTATTATGGTTTTGCTGCAAAATTATATGAAAATGACGACAAAGGAGCTCGCTACTCGTCTTGAAGTGTCTGAACGTACGATTTTACGTGATATGGATGCGCTAAGCACAGCGGGTGTACCCGTTGTAGCGGAGCGGGGACCAGCAGGTGGGTGGCGACTAATGGAGCATTTTCAATCGCAGCTAAGCGGGTTGAAGCTAGAGGAGATGAAGGCATTATTTATTCTTCCTTCTGAGCAAGTATTGGAGGATCTCGGTGTGCAGGCATACGGAGTAGACATTCGTGAGAAGCTGCTTGCTGCTACGCCGCCTACAACCAAATCAGCTGGTCGAAATTTTTTAGAAAAGCTCTATATAGACACTAGTACCTGGAAACAATCTAAGCTAAATAACAAAAACTTACTTATTGTGCAGCAGGCGCTATGGGAGGACATGAAGCTTCATATCGTCTATCAAAAAACTGACGGGGAACGTACTAAGCGTGTGGTATCTCCCTTAGGCTTGGTAGCGAAGGGGAGTACTTGGTATCTCGTCGCATTAAATGAGGAACATCAATATCGCAGCTTTAGATTATCTAGAATCGTTCAAGCGGAGCAAGTAGAAGAAGGGTTTACAAGACCAGAGCAATTCCAGCTCAGTGAGTATTGGAAGCAAAGTACGCTCAGCTTTGTCGAAGCCTTACCCTCCTTTCAGGTAGAGGTTGAGGTGGATCCAGCGATTATGGGCAGACTCACCTTTACAGACAAATTTGTAGATATAACGACTATAGGTGATTCGCACAATGGTCAACCAACTCCCGTCACGTTAACCTTTAACACAGAACAGGAGGCCATCAGCTATATACTCGGCTTCGGTGCAGCCATGACAATTACACAGCCGGAATATTTGAGGGAGAAGGTCGTTCTGCAAGCGCAGCTTATGATTAAGATGTATGAGTGAGGAAGGAATGGAGTGCTTCCTATAGGTTGAGATTATTGATGTATCATCAAGAAACTCTCTATCACTTTTATCTATGTTGGCATGGCTCGGGTCTACCGAGCTCATGCTTTTTTTATGCCAATGCTTGATGGTGTGACCTTCAATCTCGAAAAAAAATTTCAAATTAATAAAAAATTTACAAATATATGCAATAATTTATGTTATGATATTACCGACAGACTGTCGGTCGGTGAAGGGAGATGCACTCATGAGAATAGTTAAGACGGCTGAGGAGCGAAGAAACGAAATACTTGACGCAGTAGATGAGCTCATCGGGCAAAAGGGCTTAGACGGTACGAGTACCAATGATATTTTGAAAAAAGTAGGGATTGCAAGAGGCACATTGTATCATCATTTTAAATCCAAGGAAGAGATGGTTAACGTTTTAATTGAAAGGTATAGTGTCCGTCTACTGGCTGCTGCTGAGGAGGTTGCAGCAGACAAAAGCATACCTATCGTTGAGCGAATCGTTCGCGTAGTTATGTCGATGAACCTGAGTGGTGAAAGCAGCAATGAAATTATGGAGCATATTCATAAGCCGCAGAACGCTCTTATGCATCAGAAGATTCTGAAGATGCTAATAAACGGCTTAACCCCAATCCTCACGGAAATTATACGCGAAGGCATCGAGGAAGGGCTGTTCGACACAGCATTCCCTTATGAGAGCATGGAGATGGTGATTATCTATGCAAACACTATTTTTGATGAAGATATCGTTCCAATGACGGATGAGGAGCGCATTTCGCGTATTCAGGCATTTATATATAACGTTGAAAGGCTGCTCGGGGCTGAGGGTGGTAGTCTAGCAATCGTGATGCAAATGTTTAGTAACGAAGAAAACGAGCATTGAGGATAGAGGGGAATTATGTATAAGAAAATAATTCGCAATGATATTCTACAGAGCAAATTGATTACGATCACAACGGTGATCTTTGTCACCGCAGCAGCTATGCTAGTTTCACTCGCAGCAATCGTCGCAGTTAATCTGTACGGTGCGCTGGATACATTGATGACTAAAGCGAAAACACCGCATTTTATGCAGATGCATGCTGGTGAGATCGATATCGACCGGCTAACGAGCTTTGCTCAGCAGCATAGCAATGTCGAGGAGTTTCAGGTCGTCGAATTTCTGAACCTAGATGGCTCGCAGTTTACGTTTGGTGAGCGCTCGCTCGCTAGCAGCGTTCAGGATAATGGACTAAGCGTTCAGAGTCGTTCATTCGACTATCTATTAGATCTTGATGGTCAGGTTATTCAAGCAGCAGACGGTGAGGTTTATGTTCCAGTAGGCTATATGAAGGATAACGTGGTGAAGGTGGGGGATCGGGCTGTAATTAGCGGAAAGGAGTTTACTGTTGCTGGATTTCTTCGCGATTCGACGATGAATTCATCATTATCTGCTTCAAAGCGATTTCTAGTAAGCAGCAACGATTACGCACATATAAAGCCGCAAGGTCATCCTGAGTATTTGATAGAGTTTAGATTAAAGGATACAACTGAGCTAGGCTCTTTCGAAACCGCTTATGCCAATGCAGGGCTTGAGATGAACGGGCCGACTGTCACCTACGCGCTATTCCGCATGATGAATGCTATTTCCGATGGGATGATGGTTGGGGTTATTCTACTTGTTAGCTTTCTTGTCGTTGCGATCTCCTTTCTGTGCATACGCTTTACGCTGCTTGCCAAGATTGAAGAGGATTATCGCGAGATTGGGGTAATGAAGGCCATCGGGCTGCGTATTTCAGATATTAAAAAAATCTATCTTGCTAAATATGCAGCGATTGCTGCAGCAGGCTCCATTCTAGGCTTCGCCCTTTCGTTCGTATTTAAAGGCATGTTGCTAGAAAATATTCGTCTTTTTATGGGTGAAAGTGATCATACGGCGTTAGCCTATGTATTAGCTATGATTGGTATCCTGCTTGTGTTTATAGCTATCGTCATCTATGTAAACGGTGTGCTCAAACGCTTTAGGCGTATCTCCGCGGCAGAGGCTATACGCTTTGGCAGTTTGCAAGAAAAGCACACAGGCGCAAGGCGTATCACCTTAAGTGGAAGCAGATTGCTAAATACGAATGTTTTTCTTGGCATGAAGGATGTAATATCCAGAAAAAGACTATACGCTACGATGCTGGCTGTACTTGTGCTCTCATCATTTATTATGATCGTTCCACAAAACCTGTATAACACGATTTCCTCGAAAAGCTTCACTGGCTACATGGGGATTGGAAGCTACGATCTTCGCATGCAGCTGTCCGGCAATGTCGACAATCTCTCGGAGAAAGTGGCTGACATTGCTAGGGCGGTGCAAAGCGATCAAGCGATATCGCAATTTGCGGTCCTTACGACCAAAACATTTAGAGTGAAGCTGCGGGATGGAACGGAAGAAAATATTAAAATCGAGCTAGGTGATCATTCGATATTCCCTATTGCCTATACGAAAGGGAAAGCTCCTGCTGCAGAGAATGATATCGCTCTTTCCACGCTATATGCTGATGATATGGGCTACGAGGTGGGAGAAACGCTGACATTGGTGATTGGGGATGTAGAGAAGAAGCTTATCGTAAGCGGAATCTATTCCGATATTACCAACGGTGGTAAAACAGCGAAGGCTGTATTCTCAGACCAATCCGCTGGAACAATGTGGAGTATCGTTAGCGCTAAACTATACGATCCCGCTCTCGTCGCTGTGAAGGTCAAGGAATATAGCGAAGCATTTGATTATGCTAAAACTTCCGATATTGATGAGTATGTTAAACAGACCTTTGGCTCGACGATCAGCGCGGTTAAGACAGCCTCTTACGTTGCAATTGTTGTAGCTATTGCTATAACGTTGCTAATCAGCATGCTCTTTATAAGAATGCTGGTTGCTAAGGATAGATATTCGATTGCCGTCATGAATGCGTTCGGCTATACCAGCACGGATGTGAAGGTACAATTTATTTCCCGTTCAATATTCATCCTAATCATCGGAGTGCTTCTAGGTACGATTCTCGCTAATACGCTCGGAGAGCTGCTTGCCGGCTTAGTTATCTCCTCATTCGGAGCATCGACGTTCGAATTTACAATTGATCCGATCTCAGCTTACCTGCTTAGCCCTCTGCTGATGGCGATCACAGTTATAATAGCGACGTTAATTGGTGTAGCGCATGTGGGACACATAAAAATCTCTAACCATATAAAGGAGTAGCGGTATGAAAAAGATAATTGTCGGTGACAGCCTTGTGAAATGCTATGGGGAGGGTGTTGAGAAACGAAATGTTCTTGACGGCGTGTCAGTAGAGGTGAACGAGGGAGAATTTGTTGCAGTTATGGGGCCGTCAGGCTCGGGAAAATCAACGCTTATGTTCGCACTTAGCGGAATGGATACGATTGATAAAGGAAAAGCTCTGTTTGACGGTAAAGATTTAAGTGAGCTTTCGGGTGATGAGCTTTCAGAGATTCGTAGAACAGCGATGGGTTTTGTATTTCAGCAGCCGACGATGCTTAAAAACTTGAATATCCTTGATAACATCATTCTTCCCTCAATGCGTGATCAGCGTAAACATACGGCATCTATTGTGAAGAAGGCAAGAGCACTTATGAACAGAGTAGGTATTGCGGAGCTGGAGCAGCGCGACATTACGCAGGTATCAGGAGGGCAGCTCCAAAGAGCAGGGATATGCCGAGCATTAATGAACAGCCCGAAAATTATTTTCGGTGATGAGCCTACAGGTGCACTTAATTCGAAGTCAGCGCAGGAGATTATGGACATTTTTACGGAGATTAATAATGACGGTACCGCGGTTATGCTCGTTACGCACGATGCGTTGGTTGCTGCACGGACGGAGAGAGTGATGTTTATGCGCGATGGAAAAGTGGTGAGTGAGCTAAAGCTTCCTAGGTTTACTGGATTGAATATGGATGATCGGGTTGAGAGCATCACCCAAAGAATGCGAGAAGTAGGTATATGATTAAGCGCCTATGAAGAGATAGCCTCGTATTCTAGCAGAGTTATCTTTTATTGAATGATTTAATACTGTAACATAATTGCCCAAAGTGCAACATTGCACTTTGGGCAATTATGTTGTAAACTACTGTAAGAATTTTGTATGAAAGGAGTAGAAGAACCATCAAGCCTAATCTACGCGTTGCAAAAAAAGAAGCAACGGTTAAAGCACTTGCTGATGCGGCTTTCGAGCTTACGATGGAGCGCGGTCTAGAGGGCTTTGTCGTTGATGAACTTGTCCAAAGAGCGGGCTATTCCAGAAGAACCTTTGCCAATCACTTCACGTGTAAAGAGGAAGCAGTCGTTGCTGGAGCTTTTATGATTAATGACACGATTGAAGCAGAGAACTTGTTGGCGAATTTGTCAGAGGACATGTTACTTATTGATGTGCTCTTTAAGTTAATCAACATGCAGATCACCTTAGAGCTTCTTCGCAAAATGAATAAGATTGTCAATCTATGCACGGAGTACCCATCTCTTAAGCCTTACTTACTAGACAAAATGAGTCAGATGCAGACCGAAGCTAATAGCATTTTACTGGAAATTTCTAATGGGAAATATGATGACGTATATGTTCATCTTCTCGTAGGAGCAGTTTACGGAGCCATCTTGCCTGTAGTAAACGGAAGCCTTAATGTACTGCCAGAGCAAACGATGTCAGACAGCTCTTTTCATCAATACTTAGATAAAATCTATCAATATTTGAAAAATGGATTTAATCTCTAAAATCGAACCTAAAGGGGAACTTTCGACAGATGTCAATTTTTTTGTATAAAATCGGTAATTTTGCGTACAGAAAGTCATGGTACGTTATTACAGCTTGGCTAGTTATATTAGCAGTTGTAGGTACATTAATGGGAGTCAATGGGATTCAAGTAAGCAGTAATATGAAAATCGAAGGCACAGAATCACAACGAATCCTTGATCAGCTTGCTCAAGAGCTTCCGATGGCTTCAGGCGGACAAGGAAGCATCGTGTTTAAGGCTCCTGCCGAGGAGCGGATGGATACACCTGAACGTATTGCCGCCATTAGTAAAGTAATTAATGACGTCTATCAATTAGAAGACGTATTGAATACAGCTGAATTAGCTACAGAAGCTAATGCTTTAAGCTTACTTATGATGCAGAATGCGACACCTGACCAGCTGCCGCCATATGGATACATGATGACAGAGGCTGGCCCACTTCCAGGGGTACTGCTTTCAAGCGATGGGAATATCGCATTGTTCCAATTTCAATTCTTAAAAGATGTAAACTCTGTTCCACAGGATGTTAAGGATGCAATTATAGATGCGGCAAAGGTAGCTGAGACAGAAGCGAATATTACGGTGCTGCCTAGCGAATCGTTATTGCCGCTTCACCTTGGCATCGGAGCTGGGGAAATTATTGGTGTAGTCGTTGCTGCGCTCGTCCTATTAATGACCTTAGGATCTATGGTAGCAGCGGGATTGCCTCTACTCACAGCTCTTTTAGGTGTTGCACTTGGTGTTGGGGGCGCATTCTCACTTTCAAGCATGATTGAGATGACAAGCGTCTCTGCTATGTTGGGTCTTATGGTTGGCTTGGCGGTAGGAATAGATTACTGCTTGTTCATCGTCAATCGTCAGCGCCACTTAATATTTGAGCAAGGCATTAGTGCGCAGGAGGCTACAAGCAGAGCGATCGGAACCTCCGGAAGCGCGGTGTTCTTTGCAGGCTTAACCGTTATTATTGCTTTGTGCGGTATGCTCGTTATTGATATTTCCTTCCTATCCATTATGGCGCTAGTTGCTGCAGCAACCGTGTTTATTAACGTTCTGCTTGCCTTAACGCTATTGCCAGCTTTGCTTGGTCTAGTTGGAGAACGAATCTGCTCCGAAAAAGCTCGTCAAAAGTATAATAGCAAGTCAGCGACATCAGCAAAAAGTGGATTTTCTGATCGATGGGTTAGAGGTGTCATTAAGTTCCGCTGGCCAGTCATTCTAATCATTATCGTTGTTCTTGGTATTGCCGCAACACCAATTTCGAAAATGGATATGGGGATTCCAGGTGCGGCTACAGCGAATTTAGATACAGCAGCAAGACAGAGCTATGATGCAATAACGGAGGGCTTTGGCGAAGGGTTTAATGGACCATTCGTTATTGTAGCAGAGCAAAATAATTCTTCGGCTGCATTCACTCCTGAATCTCTCATACAGCTCGTCATGGAGCTTAATAGTCTGGATAATGTTGCTCAGGTCTCTCCGCTAGGTATGAACGAAAACGGCAGCTTGGCGATTCTAAGCTTAATTCCTGAGACGGGGCCTTCCGATAAGGAAACGAAAGATTTGGTAACACATTTGCGTGATCCTAATCTTAATATTGTACAGTCTCATGATATTAAGCTTGGTGTAACTGGATTTACAGCGGTAAATATCGATATGTCAGCTAAGCTGGCAGATGTTTTTCCACTATATGTTGGAATTATCGTCATTCTGTCCATTATTATTCTTCTGCTCGTATTTCGTTCGATTGTTGTACCTATTAAAGCAACCGTTGGATTTCTGCTTAGTATTCTAGCAACATTCGGCTGTACGACAGCGGTATTCCAATGGGGCTGGTTAAGTGGGCTGTTCGGATTTGACACGGGTGGACCGCTGCTTAGCTTTATGCCGATTATCATCACAGGTATACTATACGGCTTAGCGATGGACTATCAAGTATTCCTAGTAAGCTCCATGCGTGAATCATACGTGCACGGACATCGCGGCACGGAATCCATCGTTCATGGATACAACCAAGCAAGTCGCGTCGTGCTAGCAGCTGCAGTCATTATGGTATCTGTATTTGCAGGCTTCATCTTTACAGAAGATATTATTATTAAGCAAATAGGATTTGCCTTAACGATTGGTATCTTTATTGATGCGTTTATTGTAAGAATGACGCTAGTACCTGCAGTTATGGCAATATTCGATAGCAAGGCTTGGTGGATACCGAAGTGGTTGGATCGGATGCTTCCTAACCTGGATGTTGAAGGAGATAAGCTCATTTCGAAGCTTAATGAAAAGAACGAGCAATAATCGTTTCCGTCATATCAGTGCAAAAATATCTAACGAAGCACAATATAGGCAACATAGATATATTGAAAGCATCGACGAGGTCCGCTTTAGAAGCGGACCTTGTTTTATTATGATTACGCTGAATTATTGTTGTAATATTCAGAAATTATTGATATAAGAGTAATAGGAAGTAATTGGTATGTGCAACTGGCGTAAACGTGGAGTACCACGAGGGAGCACATATGATCATATGCCGTACGCCTGGGCAAAGTATTTGATCTCATGATCAGATACTTTTTTTATTTTTATGTAAGGTAGGTATTAGTTTATGAAGATTGCATTTATTTTATTTGACAACATGACGACACTCGATTTTGTAGGCTTTTATGAAGCAATAACGTGGATAGGCATTCTTAACGCTAAAGAAAATGTACAATGGGATTTTTGTTCGAATCAACAAGAAATTAAAGATGATCGAGGATTAATTATGAAAGTAGGCAAGGTTTATCCTGACTTATCTGGCTATGACATGATCTTTATCCCTGGTGGTCTAGCTACTAGGCAGCTGCGGTACGATGATGACTTTATAGGCTGGATTCAGACTGCACAGGATGTAAAGTACAAGATGTCCGTTTGCACAGGAGCTTTGCTCCTCGGTGCGGCAGGTTTTTTACAAGGTAAGAAAGCAACAACGAATCCATCCGCGTACGAGCTTTTGGCACCTTATTGTGCTGAGGTTGTGAAAGAACGCTATGTAAGAGACGGTAATATTTTTACTGGCGGTGGCGTATCAGCTTCTATTGATCTGGGCTTGTATGTTATTGAATCGTTGACTAGTG
This sequence comes from Paenibacillus sp. FSL W7-1287, assembly GCF_038004245.1. Taxonomy (NCBI): domain Bacteria; kingdom Bacillati; phylum Bacillota; class Bacilli; order Caryophanales; family Paenibacillaceae; genus Paenibacillus; species Paenibacillus sp. FSL W7-1287. Next base: position 1,277,005 of record NZ_JBBORD010000001.1, read on the forward strand.
AAGAAGTGGCCAGACAAGTTAAAGAAAAGATGGATTATCCATACTATGTAACGGGAAGAAGAAACTTTAACGGTTAATTGCGCAGTTTGGAACCATTCGATCGGTTAGCTGTCACTATCGATATGAAGGGAGGACTGCAAGGTGCATATTCGGCCTTTTGAATATCAAGATGAAGAACATGTTGTAGCAATGATGAGAGAACATCCTTTACAGTTCCCTACGTTCATGAAGTCGTGTAGGCTTTGTAATCATAAACTATATGTAGAAAGCGTAGCAATCATAAAGGCATTAAAACAGCTCCCCCGCACTGCTAATTAGTGTTCGTTGCTGGGGAGCTGTCTTTATATAGACTAACGTATTATCGATCGCTAGTAGTTAATCTATTGGTTAGCAGCTATTAGCTCTTCGATTGCATTCTCGATCTCTAGGATTGAATCGCATGGCTCGAAGCGTTTGATGACCTGACCCTGTGCATCGACTAAAAACTTTGTAAAGTTCCAGCGGATATTGTTCCCAATTAAATAATCAGGATAGATTTCCTTAACTTTATTCGTAAGAATCACTTCTTGAATATTACTAGTATCAACTGGGCGAGGCTCGACCTCATGCTTCAGATAGTTGTAGAGTGGGTGTGTCGTTTCTCCATTTACATCGATGACATCGTACATAGGGAATTGAACCCCGTAGCTCGTTCTGCATGCACGAGCTGTTTCTGCTCCATCCTCAGGGTTTTGATTGGCGAATTGATTGCTCGGAAAGCCAAGCACTGTAAAGCCTTTATTGTTATACTTTTCATAAATGCGCTGAAGATCCTCGAATTGATACGTGAAATCACATTTATTTGCCGTGTTCACGATCAGCATAGTTTGCCCTTTGTACGTTTGCATGGAGACAATATCCCCATTGGATTTCTTAGCTAGATAATTATAAATACTCATCGTTATTACTCCTTTTTATGTAATGTTCTCTGCTGCCTTTCTATCATCATATTCTATTAAACTATAAAATTCCACAAAAAAAGACTGCGCAGAAGAGTAAAGCTATCCATCTTCTGCGCACAGTCCCTTATACGGTTTATTTTATTTTCAAGCGGTAGGAGAATTGCTCGTGATATTTTTGGAGTCTTTCATCGCTGGTCAAATTACTACCAAGCTGATGACTGAACTGGCGAGATTTTAATTGAACGATCGATCTGCCTGAAGTCCTTTCCAGCTGTGCTGTTTGTGAATCAATAACGACACCGTTCTTTAACACTTCAAATATTAATGTTGGTTCAAAGTCAAGCTCCTTCGTCTGATTGACAATGACATCTACACGTTGAATAGCGGTACTCGACATTAAATCAAGCGAGGTTAATGAATCGATGATTTCGATTCCGTCCACTGAAACAATCGGGTATGCTTCTTCTGGCATCGATACATTAACAGTGTTGGAACTACCAAACCACTCAACCTTATAGCCTAATGCTTCACTAACTGCACGGACAGGCAGGTAGGTTCTATTATTATAGGTTAGTGGCACGTCTTTGCCGATATCGATTTCTCGGCCATCATTCGTAATTTTAATGTGCTGTGCAAGTGTTGCAATCACTTCATTCTTTCCAATGGCATAACCAGCTACGCCCGAAAAAGCTACACTAAGGATCAATACAGTGAAAAACACGACAATTGCTTTCTTTTTCATATGCATCTCCTTTACATTAAAAAGTAATACAGTAATTTCCATGGAGATTTTAACATCAATACATTTATTTGTCTATGATCATAACGTTATTATCGATATTTACAATAATTCTTATATACACAAGGAGTGAGAGAGATGTTAAAGTAGTAGAAGTGTAGAATTATAGAAAAGGAGCTTACGAGAAACAAATGCTGCAACGAATAAAACAAGATTGGTTTTCTAATATACGAGCGGATGTTTTAGCGGGGATAACAACGGTTCTAGCTTTAATCCCAGATTCTCTTGCCTTTGCATTTATAGCAGGAGTTAATCCGATGATCAGTATTATTTCCTCGATATCGATTTTAGTATTAATATCAATATTTGGCGGCAGATCTGCAATGGTATCAACGACCGCCGGATCGATGGCCGTGCTTATGACGGCATTAGTAGCAACGCATGGTGTGGAGTATTTATTTGCAGCTACGATTTTGACAGGCATTATTCAATATCTAATGGGCAGGTTTAAGATGGGGCGCTGGATGAGCTTTGTTCCTCATTCCGTCATAACAGGCTTTATTAATTCATTAGCAATCCTTATCTTTATATCGCAATTAAGATATTTTGAGAATCAGTCGTGGGGCATGTATGCGATGGTTATAGGAACGCTCGTTATGATTTACGTGATTCCTAAGTTTTTCAAAGCAATCCCTTCGCCCTTGCTAGCAGTCGTTGCCATGACGCTTCTAGTCGTATTTATTCCGGGCTCATTGCAAACCGTTGGCGATATCGCAGCGATCGATACATCATCCGTTAATTGGTTCCATATTCCGATGGTTCCATTTACGTTCGAAACGTTAATAATTATTCTGCCTGTTGCATTGTCACTTGCAGTGGTTGGATATTCAGAAACGCTGTTAACACAAACGATTATTGATGAGATGACCGATACGAAGTCGGACAAGGATAAAGAAATGCGTGGACAAGGTATTGCTAACACGGTTACTGGCTTTGTAGGCGGGATGGCAGGCTGTGCGCTTATCGCGGAATCAGCCATCAACGTAAAGGTTGGTGGACGAGGAAGGCTGTCTACGTTAGTTGCGGCTGTTATGCTGCTGCTAATGGTGTTTGTACTCGATGATCTGCTGAACATTATTCCGATTGCGGCACTTGTCGGGGTTATGATGATGGTATGTATTGAAGTGTTCGATTGGAGTTATGTACGCCATATTAGAAGCAAACCATTTGCACATACCTTTATTATGGTTGTTACCGTCATTGTGATGGTTACGACTCATAACCTAGCACTTGGCGTAATTGTCGGTGTACTGATGAGTGTTATCGTGTATGCCTACCGTTCAGCATCGCACCTAGATATTGAGAAAGAGACGAATGATAATCTCTCGGTTTATCGGGTGAAGGGTCAACTGTTTTTCGTATCCAGTAACGCATTGCTGGATAGCATTGATTTTACAGATGAAGCTAACAAGGTACAGCTTGATTTAAGCTCTGCTCATGTCTGGGATCACACCGCTAAGCAGACGCTTGATAAAATTGTAACGCGATTATCTGAAAAAGGTAAAGAAGTAGAGGTAGTTAGTCCAAGAAAACAAAGTGCTTAGCTATAAAAAATATATTTATTGTTATTTTATTTATAATTAAATTGAATCAATTTCATAATGCACTTATCTAAACAAAGTCAGACTAACAGAATTTATTAATTCCTATTTTTTGAAGCTTAAGCTGCTTGATGTTTTAATCTTTTATTGATGCGGTCTACTGCTAATTTCGTTGCATTGTATACTAAAGAAACCAGCGTCAAATGTGCTTTTGCTTTTTGACCTGAACGATGACGAATATGATTCAGTTGAAAATACCCCTTCAAATAGGCATTCACACGTTCAACAGCGGTTCGGCGTTTAGCTATATGATCCCAAGATACCGTTCCTCGTGCAGGTGCCGTATACTTGCGAAGACTGGATGTTATTTTAATTTTGTACACCTTTTGACACAAACTATCTTTTTTAAGCGGACATTCTTCACATGCTTTCGGACGGATATACTTTAGCGTCTCGTATTTCGCATCGTAGCTATCATAACGATAGGATTGTTCTCTTACACAGGTTGGAGCAAAATGCTCATCGAATCCGATATATTCGGGTTCTCGTCGACGGTTGTAGGCGATAATCGCATGAGCTTCTGCTTTTCTTACTTGCTCATAAATTGGTTCATGGTCATACCCAGCATCCATTGTTGCATAGCGATACTTAAAGCACGGATGATGAAGGGCAAGCCCCTTTAATAAAGGAATAGCAGCTTTTCCATCATTTAAATTACCTGAAGATAGCAACGCACCTAGAATATATTGACTACTTGTGGCAACCGCCAAATGTGCCTTGTAGCCATACCAAAAGACGTTGTTTTGTTCACTATTTTTCTTGATGCCCCACTGTGGGTCTAGTGGCATCTGTTGGCTTAGCTGTTCGTAGGATGTTGTCAATTGATCAGCTATTTCTCGTTGGTAAATCGTTTTTGTTGCTTCTTCAGCTTGTTTTTGTGCGAGCCAAATCTTATGTTCTTCTTTCGACTTACGTCCACGTTTTTTAGGTTCAGGCTTTTCTTTCGCTTGCTTCTTAGGTGCTTGATCACGAGCGACTACATGTGTAGCATCGATGGCAATCGTATCGTCGAGAATAAATCCTTCTTGCAGTGCATGAGTAATGACTTGTTGTTGCATCTGCTCTAGTGCGTTGCTCTGACTAATTTTCTGAATAAGCCGAGAGTAGGATGCTTCAGAAGGAATGGAATCTGACAGCATAAAGCCACAATCCAGACGAAACAAAAGATCCTCACGGAGCCTTTTGATTAAATCTTTAATTGTCGGGATGCGTGAAATGAGTCTAGCGATTAACGAGTAAATCATCGCCGAGTAGTGAACTTCAACGGGAGCACCAAGCCTTGATTTTTTACTGACCACGGACAGTAAAGGTTGAATATCTATTGCACTAAATATGGCTTCAAAACGAAATTTTTGCTCCATAGAAAACAAGTCTTGCAAGGAAAACAGACTTTCGTGTCGAATATATGGCATAGGGGTTCATCCTTTCATCTCATTGTTTTGGTGGTACTTAACAATTTCGAGATTTGGGGAGGTTCTCCTTTTTTCATGCCTTAGAAAGCTAGTCATATCGGGGCTTTAGATTTATGAAATTGATTCAAATTAATAATTATTTATGGAAGCGGAGAAAAACCGCTTCTCTTTTTACATAGTTAATACCATTAATTGCTAAATATGTTTAATTATTGAAGTTAATTCTAAAGTTTTTACAGTGTATTGTATACGCTTACATTCTATAATTTTAAATGAAAGGAGGGACAAGCTTTAGCCAACAACAAGATTCACAGCCAAAGGCAAATCAACTAACAGAATGGGAAGTAGACAGAATGTGTCAAAAACTATTTTTTAGGAGGTTGGTTAGTATGATTAAGTTTAATAAGAGAAGTGTGAAATTGTTAATTGCAGCTACGATGTGCTTCTGTATGCTTGCAACAACAGCAAGTGCAAACACCTATTGGCAAAATTGGACGGATGGCGGCGGTACTGTAAATGCGGTTAATGGATCTGGTGGTAATTACAGCGTTAACTGGTACAATACCGGTAACTTTGTTGTTGGTAAAGGCTGGGCTACTGGCTCTCCTAACAGAACGATTAACTACAATGCTGGAGTATGGGCACCATCTGGCAATGGATATTTAACACTATATGGTTGGACGAGAAATTCACTTATTGAATATTATGTCGTTGACAGCTGGGGCACATACAGACCTACTGGTCAATATAAAGGCACTGTACACAGTGATGGTGGCACATATGACATCTATACAACGATGCGTTACAACGCACCATCCATCGATGGCACACAAACATTCCAACAATTCTGGAGTGTTCGTCAATCTAAAAGACCGACAGGCAGCAACGTCTCTATTACGTTCAGCAACCATGTGAACGCATGGAGAAATGCTGGTATGCATCTAGGCAATAACTGGTCATATCAAGTATTGGCAACAGAAGGCTACCAAAGCAGCGGTAGCTCGAATGTAACGGTTTGGTAATAAGCTGCCTGTAAGCTCTGGATGGGGTCTGCTGAAGCTAACTTCAGCGGCCCTGTCTGCTAAGGTAGGCCAAGTATCCGGATTCACTAAAATTATTTATTGTTACCACTCCACATAAAGGAGATCGATACGAATGAGAGCCATATTAATGTGTTTTATAGTAATACTATCCATCATAGCTAGTGGTTGCTCGCAGGAAGCTGCTCAGACGAAAGCACAGCAAACAACTCAGCAGTCTTCTCAGTTGAATAATAACAAACCTGAAGACCATCGTGAAAAAATAGTCGTAAGTGGTGAATTTATATTCGTAGAAGGCGGTAGTATCATAAGTGAACACTCAAATTTTAAGGGAGAAACGATACCTAGCTTTTATATTGGAAAATATGAAGTTACTCAAAAAGAGTGGATGGACGTCATAGGAGACAATCCTTCAGCATTTGTAGGCGAGCAGCGACCTGTCGAAATGATTAGCTGGTATGATGTTATCGAGTTTTGTAATCTAAAGAGTGAAAAGGAAGGGCTAGAGCCTTATTACAATATAGATAAAAGTAATCTTGATCCAGATAATAAAAGTGAGTTCGATCCGATCAAATGGACGGTAACGATCAATAAGGATGCAAACGGCTATCGTCTTCCAACGGAAGCGGAGTGGGAATATGCCGCAAGCGGTGGTCAATTAAGTAAAGGATACCTGTATAGTGGCGGAGACGATGTTAACGAGGTGGCATGGAACTGGCGAAACGCTGGTAACAACTACTTAGAAGGAGATTGGAACTGGCCAGCAATAGAAAACAATCGGAATCAAACTCAATTAGTTGGCTCTAAGGAGCCTAATGAGCTGCAGCTATACGATATGTCTGGCAACGTAAGAGAATGGATATGGGATTGGTATGAAGATGAAGATAGCGAAAGTGGCTTACAGCGAGTTGTAAAGGGAGGCGGCTGGATGGGTGGCGAGAACAACAATGAGGTCGCATTCCGCGGTAGGTTCGAGGCAAGCGGATATGGGCCAGATCAAGGCTTTCGTCTAGCACGCAATGATTCATAAAAGTAAAGATATAGAGTAAGTTTGTTATTGACAGTTATATTTGGAAGAATTATACTGGTTGAAATATTTCAACTTGCACATGACCTATCGCCCTTTTAGCGGCAATAGGTTTTTATTTTTTATATCCGGTGAAGGAAGTAGTTGTGAATGCACGACACAACTGTTGATCGGTATAATTCAACCATTGGTTGAGACCCCCCGTTCACCTCTATACAAAAACAATCAGAGGCACGCTACGATAGTGGTAATTCTTTAAGGGAGGTTATCTAAATGGATAAGTTAAATGGTTTTGGCGAAAAAATTGCGAAGCTGCGGCGTTCCCACGCTATCACTCAAGAAGAGCTTGGAAAACAATTATCCGTTTCCGCACAAGCAGTTTCCAAATGGGAGAATGGTGACTCTTTACCCGATCTTCCGCTTATTGTTGAGCTCGCGGAAATATTTGATTGCTCGACCGATTACTTGTTGGGGAGGTCAGGTGGACTTTCAACACTGCTACCACAGATTCATCAAGCCTTCGCTACGATGGCGATGGATGAGAAAATTGAATTTCTTAGCGGTGTTATTACAGCCACAGAACCGTCAATCCTCATTCCCTCGGTAGGGTCGTATCGGCATCCAGCGCTTGTAGATATTTATCTAGGGCCAACCGGAATAGGTCTATGGGCGAAGGATCGTATATCCTGTATAGTAACACCGCAGTTTCTAGAGGAAGCACTAGAAACATTAGAGCAGGAAGCAGAGTTCCCGCTCACACTTCTGCCCGATGAAATTCGTCCAATCTTAATCGCTCTATTACGAGATATGGATGATTTGAAGCCAGATTATGCGATGGATGAAATAACGTTGAAGTCTTACTTGCCGGATTCTACTAATTTTGATCGTGTCATTACAGAGTCTATTGAGCTCGGATTCGTAGATCGAGTACGCGGTGGCTATCGACTAAATTTTAATGCGGATCTTGCTGTTCGATTACTAGTTAGTATTCATCAAGCTATCAATAAAAGGGCGACGATGAATGTGACGGTAGGCAAGCCAGATTGACTATCAAGTAACGGTTGTGAACGAACATAAATCTAAGCAAAGAGCATTCCCGTAAGATGGAACGCTCTTTGCTTAGCCCCTTAGCAAGATTGTAAATCAGGACAGTATAGCACTTATAAAAGCGTGTCATCGTTTTATGAAGTATTCTATTAATAGGAGTGTGTGGAAGCATGAAACAGAAAAGAATAATACTTATTGCAATCACCATTATATTATTTCTATGTTCATCAACAATGCTGGCTGCATCGGATAAGATAAGCGCTTATCTATTCAAAGGAAAGCTAGTCGTTAACAATCAAATGGTCGACTTAAAGCAGGATGTTTTTAATATTAATGGCAGTGTTTACGTTCCGTTACGAGCTTTTACGGAGCGGCTGAGAGGACATGTTAGCTATAACAAAGACGAGCAAACGATCTACGTAGAACAGTCAACAACAACAACGAAGAAGTCTACCGTGAATGCTAAGGATTCAGATAATATATTTACGCTGCATGCTTTCGCCAGTAAATCGGAATATGAATACGGAGAGCCTATCGAGATCTGGACCAGATTATCTAACGATACGGATCGCGTAGTGAATATATGGCATGGCTCAACTCTCATCAATTATTACATCACCGACGAGGACGACTTCACAAGCCATTTGTTAGCTGGATTAGAATTGGGTTCTAGCACATTTCAAGCTGGTGATGAGCTGAATATGAGCTTAGGTCGTAATGATTTCTTAGTGTATCATCTCAATAAAATTGGGTTCGACAATATTGACGATGCGAATGCTTACTTGAATAATGCAGATCGTCCGTCTATGCTTCCACCAGGTGAATATACGATCACCGTAAAAGCTGAGTATAAACTTGATGATGAAGTTGAAGCAGGAGCACAATGGCATACGTTAGAGGCATCTATTCCACTGACAATCCAATAGACGAAGTAAACTAGCTGGAAATATATTCGGCAATAAGAACAAAAAGCTGTAAGGCATCTCAACATGTCCTTACAGCTTTTATTCGTTATAGCTAGGCTAAGGCTAGCTGCTTTTCTTTACGGCGAACCATAGCGTCCATAAGTCCTTTTCAATGATTGGAGACTGCTTATTGCTAAGCTTTTCCTTTAAGAAATCTATTAAATCAATAAGCTCTGCATCATTCAATTCATGTAGAATAGACCGCCCTGTTCGCTGCATCAAGTCATTTGCTAACTGCTCGAAGCTATTATAAATATATCTAGTCTCCCAAAGTGTCTCGACTTTCATGACTTGAAAACCATTTGATTCTAGTGCCTGTTGTACTTGCTCTGATTCATATCTTCTCGTAGCTTCCTTATTAATTAAATGGGGAAATCTTTCGAAGAAATAACCTCTAATGTGATGTTCATCTCCCGGTGGCAGACAGTTTTCAGGGGTTCTATCCTGGATAATCAAAGCCCCGCCTTCCTTAAGAATGCGAGAAGCCTCGACAAAACAAGCATCTAAATTATCCAGATGGTGGATTAGAGCTCTCTCTAGTACAATATCCAAGCTTTTTGAAGGGAGAGCTGTGTGGTATGCGTCACCTTGATGAAACGTAGCATTGCCTATATGCTGACAGTTCGCAGCGGCTCCTTTTAACATCACTTCTGAGAAATCAACACCAATGACATGACCTGCACCCATCTCTAGCAGCGCTTTTGTATAAATGCCGCCCCCACAACCAATGTCAGCAATTTGCTTATTCGAGACATCAATGGTATCGAGTATGAGTGATTTCCAAGAGTCATCAGCGCTTCTCATCGCATAGGTATGTCTGTTATGCTCATCGTGAAAGTTTATTGGCAACGGGATCGACTCCTTCCAATAATAAGTTTCGTACAATGAAACATAGTTTTATATATATTATACCATATTGTTCCACAACTCGCTTATTCAATAAAAAAACAGCACTCAAACCGTTAGACGTGGGTCTAATCGTATGGGTGCTGTATCCGCTTGCGTGTCTCCATTCACATCATTAAGAGTTTTTCGGTTGTGTCTAACAGTGAGCGCTCCATTTATTGCGTAGAGGAGGAGCATAATCAGCTTGCGTAGTTATCCTTTCGTGATACTACTCATACAGCCATATGCCTTCAATGGTCATATGTGCTGGAAAGGCTGTCTCGTCCACTTCCACACGATCGTACCAGCCGCCTACGGCAAGATTGAGAACAACATAAAAGGGCTGATCAAACGGGATTACGTAAGGTGTATTATCATTCTTCAATAAATGCTCAGCATAGCAATGCCCGTCAACAAGCCAGCGGATCGAATGCTCATCCCACTCCAAGCTATAATCATGAAATTCATTAATCGTACTGTTTGGCAGCTGGTAAGCATACTCATCGGTTGCCTTGTCATCCCAAGCCTTGCCGTAGTGGAGAGTTCCCGACACTTGCTGTGGCAAGCGACCCTTCGCCTCCATAATGTCGATCTCACCGGAAGCAGGCCAAGGTCCATATGTTTGGTGCTGCGGCAGTAGCCATATCGCAGGCCATAAGCCTTGACCTACCGGCAGCTTGGCACGAATAACTAGCTTACCGTATTGATAAGAAAAATGATCCTTCGTGTCCAGACGAGCGGAAGTGTAGGCGAAGCTTCGACCATCCTCTGTTTCAACGTCCTCACGACATGCGCACAGATGAAGGCCCGATTCATCGATATATAGGTTGTTCGATTTCCCAGTGTAATACTGCTGCTCTCCATTGCCCCAGCCCGCAACGATGACATTTCCCTCGTCATCGAGTAAGTCATTGCCGATCCGAATATTCCAATCCTTCAAATTCGCGCCTTCCTTCAAGAAATCTTGATGCCATATAAGCTTACTCATCACATTTACACCCCTTTCGTATAGTTTCAGCATACTGATTTTCAGCCCTTGGTCAAACAAATCTAAAAAAATGGGATAGGGACAAAAATGATGGCCTTTTTTTTATGTTTGCGTTTTCATACGATGAAATAGAAGGGGGCAGGGAATATGCATCAACACAAAACAGGACTTATGAAGTCATTTCTCAGACAGTGGCAATTGCAAAGTATGGTTATCCCTGGCATTGTCTGGATGTTCATCTTTTGTTATATCCCCATGTTTTGGCTCATTATTGCATTTATGGATTACAGTATAGCGAAACCGATGCTGGAATCACCCTTTGTCGGCTTGAAACACTTCGAAAGCTTTTTGTCGGATGATCGTTTCTGGCGTTCCATCCGCAATACATTGGGGATGAGTACGATTAAGCTTGTTCTTGGTTTTCCAATCCCGATTCTCTTTGCGTTAATGCTTAATGAGATTCGGAGCATCCGGTTTAAGCGCTCGGTACAAACGATCTCATATCTACCGCATTTTATCGCATGGACGATATTCGGTGGTATTACGCTCAATTGGCTGGGCGAAGGTGGGGTTGTCAATCAGTTGATGATGGGACTGGGGCTTCAAGAGCGCGAAATTCTATACAATAGCGATCCGAAATATTTCTGGTGGATTACGTACTTTACCGATACGCTGAAGGAGACCGGCTGGAGCGCCATTATCTATATTGCTGCGATCGCGGGAATTGATCCTGGACTGTACGAAGCCGCAGAGCTCGATGGTGCCAATCGCTGGCAGCGAATGTGGCATATTACGGTTCAAAGTATTCGCCCAACGATTGCGATCTTATTTATTCTTGCAGTCGCAGGCATACTGGGAAGCAACTTTGAGCAGATCTTCATGCTGAAGAACAACATGAATATGAAGATGGCGGAAAGCTTAGACCTGTACATTTATAACATGGGTCTCGTATCTGGACGTCATTCGTTCTCGACAGCCGTCCTCTTTGTTCGCTCGATTGTAGCACTTGGGCTGTTGTTCTTAGCCAATTACACCTCCAAAAAGCTGACGGGCGATGGAATTTTCTAAGAAGGGAGACGGAACGATGGACATACGTAGAAGGTTTCGAAGAATCGGAGTATTCGAGGTCTGCAATACGCTGCTTATGCTGGCCGTTTGCTTTATTACACTGTACCCGATGTGGTTTGTATTCATTAACTCGCTTAATGCACCTGAACAAGCGTTGCTTGGTACAGTTAATTGGTTTCCGACGGAATTTTCTTTGGCAAGCTACAGCGTCGTGTTTAACGATAAAAGTCTGATGAACGGCTTTTATATAACGACAATGCGTACCGTCATAGGGACGGTGGTGCATGTGTTATTTACGGCGATTGTGGCCTACGGACTGAGCAAGACGAATTTGATCGGTCGAAAAATTTATATGAAGATCGCCTTAATTACGATGCTGTTTTCAGGTGGACTAATTCCTACCTTTATACTAATGACGAAGCTTGGCTTGTACGATAATTTCTTAGTATTCATCATTCCTGCGATGTACACCTTTTTCAATATGGTTATATTTATGAGCTTCTTCCGAACCATTCCCGAAAGCTTAGAGGAATCTGCTAAGGTTGATGGTGCTTCGGACTACGGTGTACTATTCAAAATCGTGCTGCCGAACAGTATGGCCGTTATCGCTACGATCGCGCTGTTTTCAGCGGTCTATCATTGGAATGACTACTACCAAGGGGTTATCTACATTCACTCGCAGGATAAGCTGCCACTGCAAACGATGCTCTACAAAATTATTGCGGAGAACTCCATGTCGTTTATGCAGCAGCAAGCGATGGCGCAATTCGGTGCAAGGCTGCCGGGCAACTCGATCAAATTTGCTTCCATGATGGTAGCTACACTGCCAATTCTATTGTTCTATCCCTTCATTCAGCGCTATCTCGTCAAGGGCGTCATGATTGGTGCGATTAAAGGGTAATATCAATACAATTAAAGCGGAGAAAGGATGATTTAGTAATGAAGATCAAGCTCAACAAATTAAGCATGACGATAGCTCTAGCGGCAATTTTAATACTAACGATGGCCGCATGCAGCAAATCTAACAACAGTGACAATAACACACCGACGACATCACCAACTAATCAGTCACAGGAGCTGCAGCCAGAAGTAACATTGAACCCTGATGAACCAGCATGGAAGCTAGATACTAGCCCAGTAGATTTAACGTGGTTCGTAGGGGCAAACTGGTACCCTCATAGCTGGGGAGAAAGCTTAGCATCTCAATATGTAACAGAAAAAACAGGTGTTAACGTAACGATCGAGGTGCCATCTGGTGAAGCCAATGAGCACATTACACTAATGATGACCTCTGGCAAGCTGCCGGACATCATATCGATGGGATCTTGGGAAACTGCTGTTAAAAAGCTTTGGGAAGGCGATCATGTCTATGCACTGAATGAGCTGGCAGATCAGTATGACCCGTACTTCTTCAAGGTAGCTGGTGATGGTACATTGAAGTGGTACCGCCAGGAGAACGGCAACACGTATGGTGTGCCTAATGATTCCTATAGCCCTAACCTTATGCATGAAACAGGGATGACTGCTGCTAACCAAACATTCCTCGTACGTAAAGATCTATATGAGGAAATGGGTAGTCCAGATCTAACAACACCAGAAGGCTTCCTTGGTGCACTGCAGCTGCTGAAGGACCAATACGGTCAGTACAAAGGTCAGCCAATCAGTCCTTTCTTTGCACAGGGTAATGTTCCATATGGTATGACAGAGTATCTGCAAAACCTACTTGCTGTTCCGTATGAGCAGGACGGTAAGGTGTATGATCGCATAACAGATCCAGATTATGTTACATGGCTAAAAACATTCCGTACAGCCTACGAACGCGGACTTATTAATGTAGATTTTCTAGTGGATTCTGATTCACAGGTAGAGGAAAAAACAAACAATGCTCGTTACTTTATGATGGTTCGCGAATGGACGGGAATGGCAGCTGTTAATCCAATGCTTGCTGCCAGTGAAAACCCTGACTCCTATTACATCGCAGTTGATGGACCTCAGAACAGCAAAGGAGAAAGCGCGAAGCTGTTCCCTGGTAATATGGACGGCTGGATGGTTACGATGATTAGCAAGTCTACGAAAAACCCTGAACGTGCGATTCGCTTCTTAACGTACCTAGCGAGTGAGGAAGGCCAAAGAGATTTATTCCTTGGTAAAGAAGGCGAAACGTGGGATATGGTAGATGGCAAGCCACAGCTTAAGCCTGAAATGGTCCAGCTACTTGATAATGATATTGAGAAGCTAGAGAAGGAATACGGCATTATGGATACGTACTGGATGATGCGTAACCCAGTTATTATTAACCAATGGAGACCAGAGAAGGCTCCAGTGATTAAGCAAATGGAGGACTTTGCTAACAGTCAAGCTGATATTGATAGCGGTATCTATAAAGGCTTAGATCCACTAGGTGATTCTGATGTAGCGGTAGCATGGTCTCGCATCTCTCAAAACTGGGAGGAAGTGCTGCCTGAGCTCATTATGGCAAAGGATGAAGCAGCCTTCGATAAAATTTTCAATAGCTTCCTTGATCGCCGTGTAGAATATGGCTTTGACCAAGTAATGGAATACCGCCAAGCAGAGCTTGATGCACGAAAAGCGAAAATGGCAGAATAGTAAATGCTAGAGCAGTATATGCAAGAGTAGCAAGTGAGAGAGCATTAAGGCTCATAGCTTATACCAGCCGCCGTATTGGCGGCTGGTATTCTCTGCTTTTATCGCAATCACGCTCTCCCTGCAGTACAAGCGTGATATGACATACCAGCATAATTGTAATATATGGTATATTACAGAGGTGGGGAGGGGCAATGATATGGAATATTTGCTGTCTAAAATGAGGAAGCTTTACCGCAATGCCCGTATATCTCAAAAGCTGTTTTTAGCGTTCAGTATGACCATTGCTATTCCTGTATTTATCGTTTCTTTCTTATTTATTCGCACGCAGGAAACACAGCTGTACAATGAGGCAATGGCCAATGGCAGCAGCCATGTCGCACGGCTTAACGAGCAGCTGCGGAGCAGGATGGATATGCTGGAGAATGTGTCCTCTACCGTGCTGACTCAAAAGACATTTATCGACTTTATTCACTCGAACATGCGAGAAGATGGATTGCGGCTAGTGAAATTCAGACAAAACCACTTTGAGCAGATGCACAATATTATTCAAAGCAATGAAATGATTAGTGAGCTGAGCTTTTATGTCGATAACCCGAATCTCTATGAGATCTGGCCTGAAATTTATCATTATGATAGGTTTTGGCCGCAGGATTATTGGTTAACCCTGCGCGATGAAGGGGGAGCGGCTTACCGACTGTTTGCCTATAAAGATGGCGAGCATACACTCTCCTATTATCGACTCGTACGCCTTCAGGAGCAGCAGCAAAAGCATCCTAGCATTATGGAAATTCGTATGGATCACAGTGTGTTTTTTAGTGAGCTGCTAGATGATACGGGTGGAGATTTTTTCTCTGTCATCATGGATGGAGCAGATCCTTCTAAGCATGTATACAATGCCCAGCATCAATTTTCGCTACACGCAGGCGATCAACTTGAAGTAATTTTAGGCAGCATACACCAGCAGCTGGATATGCTGCAGCAGAACAGTCCGATTAAGGTGAAGGTAGGCGACAATACCTACTATGCGTTGTATCGCTACATCGCTCCGCTCGAGGCATATGTCGTCGATATTGCATCACATCACGCCTTAATGAAAGAGCCACGCTACTGGTACGGACTTGTGGTAGCGGTTACATGCCTTGCGCTGTTGTTAATGCTGCTCATTGTGTCACAGACAACGAAACGTATGCTGCGCCGCTTAGATCTTGTGTTGTCTTCGATGCGCAAGGTACGTAAGGGTCAGTTAAACGAGAAGATCGATACGGGTCTTGAAGGGAACGAAACAGGTGATGAGATCGACGAGGTAGCGATTAGCTATAACAAAATGCTGGATGAGCTTCAACGTCTTATGACGCAGGTGGTTGATAAGCAGCTTGTTGCTAAAAACGCCCAGCTGCACTCGCTTCATTCGCAGATCAATTCTCATTTCTTATACAACGCACTGGAGTCGATTCGAATGCTGGCAGAGGTTGAGCGTCAGCCGGCTATCGCAGATGCGCTCGTGTCGCTCGGTTCGCTGCTGCGCTACAGCATGCAATGGCGCAGTGATACCGTTGCACTTCGAGAAGAGCTGGCGAACATACAGAGCTATATTCAATTTATTAACTTTATGGAAGGAAGAGGCTTAGAGCTATCCACTGATATTCCTCAGGAGGTGCTTAGCTACGCGATTCCTAAAATGTGTATGCAGCCAATCGTGGAGAATGCTGTTCATCATGCAGCTCCATCGCACGGCACTATCTGTATTCACATTACCGTTGAGGTGGAAAGTGACAGTTTGCTGCTCATTAAGATACGAGATGACGGTGTCGGTGTAGAGCCTCAAGTGCTGGCTCAGCTACAGGCGGTGCTGCATGAAGATTTGGATACACCTATCGTTGCAAGCAAAAATGGACTTGGCCTAGAAAACGTACATAAGCGGCTGCAGCTTCACTACGGAAAAGACAGCGGCTTATGGATCGACAGTGTGAAGGGCGACTATACATGTGTAACGATACATTTACCTTGGGAAAATGTGAATCTTGGGGGGTGGTAGAATGATCAACATTTTGATTGTGGACGACCAGAAGCAAATCCGTGAAGGTCTGCAGGCAATGCTGAGCCAGTTTCCGCTGCATATTGACCATATATATTGTGCTGCAAGTGGAGTTGAGGCACTTGAGTTATTGCGTCAAATCAGCTTTCAGCTTGTTATTACCGATATTAAGATGCCGGATATGGATGGATTAACGCTGATGGCGCATGCCAAAGAGGAGCAGATTAAGGTAGAGTTCTTAATTATAAGCGGCTATAGTGACTTTGCTTATGCACAAAAAGCGATTGGATTAGGTGCCAAGGGCTATCTGCTTAAGCCTGTAAAGCGTGCGGATCTGCAAACTGCAGTAGAGCATGTGTTACAAGAAGTAAAGACAAGTGAGGCACTGTCACGCAATATGGAGGATCTTTCTCGCCGGGCCGAAGAAACAGATCGAAGAGAGCTGTGTATGTTTATGCAGGGCTCAGCAACCGATGAGGTATGGCTGCGTGAGACCGAGCAGCAGCATTCTAAGCTGTGGAGTAATTATCGGCTATGCCTGCTGCGCGAGGAGCTATGGATTAACCAGCCGAGTGCAAGCAGCTCACATAGCATAGAATCGATTGCTTATCGCGTCTTCGGTAAGAATGGATGCATTTGCCTGCAGCATCGTCCTCATCTTATTATTGCGATTGATGCAGCTATAGATACTGGGGCATTGCCTGCTGCGCTTAAGGACGCGCAGATCGGTGTAATCACCGCTATGACCAATCCGCAGCAGGGCTTGCTGTCACTGCCAACCGCCTATACACAAGTGATGGAGCTCTATCGCCATAGCTACCTGTTTCCTGATAAGCAGCTCATCCAACCTGCGCATATCGAGGGGCTTGTTCAGCAATGGCAGCTCCCATATGAGGAGCTGTATGAGCTGTTTCATCTCATTGGTACGAAAAATAGTGGGAAAATTGCTGATGGTATTTCTGCCGTGTTTCGAAAAGATATATTGCAGCGCTATCATATCGGCTATACTCAGCAGCTATGCCGTGCGGTTGTTCAGCTGCTGGAGGAGTATGAGCGGGTCATCAGGCCTTATATGGGGGAGGAAGCGCTAGATATAGAGTGTCTACGTAATCTTTTCGATCACCGAGGTATTCGTGAATATATTCAAGCGCTGCAGCAGCAGTTGCTTAGATTGAACCAGTTTTATTACGAGTTTAAATGCAGCTATCGCAATACGCAGGACTTAAACGAAGCGATACGCTTTATTCATGAAAATTATTACAAGCCGCTGGATCTTGCGATGGTATCCAACCATGTCTCGTTGAACTATGCTTATTTCTCCAATCTGTTCAAGAAGAACATCGGCAAGGGCTTTGCAGAGTATTTGCGCGATGTGCGGTTAGATAAGGCAAGACGCTTGCTGGCAGAGACTGAGCATAAAATCGTAGAGATTGCTGCAATGGTCGGATATGAAAGCTACAAAAGCTTCACTAGAGCCTTCCGCGATGTGATGGGCATGCAGCCAACAGAGTATCGAGAGCTGATGCGACGGAAATATGAACAAGAAGGGAAGCTGAAGGACCCAGCGCTATAAATGGGCAAAAGCCAAAAAAATGGGTCATGATAAAAACAAATGTACCTTTTATGACCTACTAATGTTCGATAGAATATAGGTGTCCTCCTGTGAAAGCGATTTCCTAAGCGCGTCCACAGAATGATTACTACCCAATTGATAAAGAGCCGCATTACGAAATTGGCGGAAATGCTCGCTAAAGAAGGCCCGAATGTTCGCTTTCCCACAGTGTAGGTTTTATAGCGATTAGACATGAGCTAGCCATGTATCGAAAGCTGTAGCCGCGCTATGTGATCACGGATGTTCGGGCATCACTGTTCATGACCGCCTTTCGTTCGTTTTTCGTTTTCGAACACAGGGGAGAAGATGATGCGTCAACTAAAGTTCGAGGAGGGTAAATAATGAAGCAAATCCACATTCCGATGTTCATGCAAAAGGTTTTGTGTTTGTTCTTGGTAGTAGTGATGGCAATGAGTGTCGTCCTATTGCCATCTTCGAAGGTTCAGACTGCAGCAGCGGCAGGAACTACCGTTACCTCTATGACTTACTTTTCACCATCAGATGGACCTGTAATCTCAAAATCAGGAGTTGAGCAAGCGAGCTACGGCTTTGTCATGCCAATATTCAACGGAGGCTCTGCTACTTGGAATGATGTTTCCGATGATGTAGGCGTAAATGTGAAGGTCGGCGGCAGCTGGGTTGACATTGATCAAACAGGCAGCTTTGTTTATAACCAAAACTGGGGGCATTGGAGCGACAGTGGTATTTATGGCTTCTGGTTCACGCTTTCTGAAACGACAGAAATTCAGCTGTATTCCAAAACAAGTGCAGCTACACTCGACTATACACTCGTCTTTCAAAATGTTAACAAGCAAACGATTACTTCAATGACACCGACACAAGGACCGGACATAACAGCAGGATTTACAGGAGGGGCGGGCTTTACGTACCCGACCTTTAACAATGATCCGGCAATCACCTATGAAGCAGTAGC
The DNA here is from genome assembly GCF_038004245.1 of Paenibacillus sp. FSL W7-1287. Classification (NCBI taxonomy): domain Bacteria; kingdom Bacillati; phylum Bacillota; class Bacilli; order Caryophanales; family Paenibacillaceae; genus Paenibacillus; species Paenibacillus sp. FSL W7-1287. Next base: position 1,295,966 of record NZ_JBBORD010000001.1, read on the forward strand.
TGATGATTTGAAGGTGTATGTAAAGCCAGTAAACAGCAGCACATGGATAGATATTGACAACAATGCGGCAAGCGGCTGGGTTTATGACAGTAACTTCGGACAGTTTACTGAAGGTGGCGGTGGCTATTGGTTTACGGTAACGGAATCGATCAATGTGAAGCTCGAATCGAAAACCTCTTCCGCTAATGTCATCTATACGATTATTTTTAATGAACCGGTCAGAAATTCATATACCCTTACGGCTTATGATGGAACGACCTATACAGCAGATCAAAGCGGCGTAATTGGCATCCCGCTTCCGAAAATTGATGGAAGTGCAGCAATCGGCTCTGAACTTGGCAATTTTGTCTATGAGATTAACGTCAATGGTCAATGGGTAGACATGAGCAACTCTAGCCAAAGCGGCTTCGTATACTCAGGCAGCGGCTACAATAATATGTCAGATGCCAATCAGTGGGGATACTGGGCTGATTACATTTATGGATTGTGGTTCCAGCCGATACAGGTTGATATGCAGATCCGCATCGGGTACCCGTTGAATGGTCAGGCAGGCGGAAGCATCGGCAACAATTACGTTACCTACACGTTTATTGGAAATCCAAATGCTCCGCGTCCAGATGTTTCTGATCATGACGATATCGAGATTGGGACACCGAGCGATCCAACGATCGCGGGCATGAATCTTATCTGGCAGGATGAATTCGAAGGCAGCACGCTCGATTTGAACAAGTGGAGCTATGAGCAAGGCTACTACATTAATGATGATCCGAACAGCTGGGGCTGGGGCAATGCGGAGCTGCAGCACTATACGGACAGCCCGCAAAACATATTCCTTCAGGACGGGAAGCTGAACATTAGAGCGCTGAACGATTATAAATCATTCCCACAGGATCCGAATCGTTATGCGCAATACTCCTCTGGCAAAGTTAATACAAAGGATCATTTTACCTTCCAGTACGGTAGAGTAGACATCCGAGCTAAGCTTCCTACAGGCAATGGCATCTGGCCAGCGTTATGGATGCTTCCAGAGGATTCTGTGTACGGAGCATGGGCTGCATCAGGCGAGATCGATATTATGGAAGCGAAAGGGCGCTTACCAGGTACGACTAGCGGTGCTGTTCATTTCGGCGGCCAGTGGCCAGTGAATCGCTACATTGCTGGTGAGTATCATTTCCCAGAAGGGCAAACGTTCGCGAATGACTATCATGTCTATTCGATGGTATGGGAAGAGGATAATATTAAATGGTACGTCGATGGAAACTTCTTCTTTAAAGTATCGAGAGATCAATGGTACTCAGTCGCTGCACCTAACAATCCGAATGCACCGTTCGATCAGCCGTTCTATCTCATTATGAACTTGGCAATTGGCGGTCATTTTGACAGCGGACTGACGCCAGACCCATCGGATATTCCTGCGACGATGCAGATTGATTATGTACGTGTGTATAAAGAAGGCAGCGGTAACGGCGGTAATCCTGGCAACGGCAACGAGAATCCTCCGTCGAATGTCATTGTTATCGGTGACGAAGAAAAGGGGCTGAAGAAGACTGGCGATGATCTATTGTTCTATGTGAACGGTGCGACCTTTGCTGATCTGCATTATAAAGTGAACAACGGCCCGCAGCTGAATGTGGCAATGACTTCGACAGGCAACGGGAATTATACGTACCCTGTCAATAATCTGCAGGCTGGAGATACGGTCGAATATTCCTTCACGTATAATCCGGGACAAGGAGCACTAGATACGCCTTGGTTCACTTATATTCATGGGGTAACGCAAGGCACGCCTGAGTAAGTGGATAGAACATAGCAGAATATAGAACACAGCAAGCAAACAGGCTAGGGCTACCCTAGCCTGTTTGCGTCATATTTAGCAGTAAAATTTTTAATGAGGCCCGGCTATTCAGCGGTGAATTCTCTGTTGATCTGTGGCTATTCATATCACTGTGCGATACACTAGGAATATAACATTTAACATTTTCTGTATATTGGAAATATATTTGCAGAGGGAGTGTGGAGCAAGTTGGATAAGACGAGACAGGTTCGTTTGTTTAACAAGCAAGCTGTTCAATATAAGACAAGAAAAGAAGGGGCTGCCCTAAGAAGCTGGCGCCAGAAGCTTTTGCGTCATGCAACAGGAGAAGTACTCGAGCTTGCTGTGGGAGCAGGAGCTAATTTTCCTTATTATCCAGATGGTATAAAGCTGACAGCAACTGATTTTAGTCCGGACATGCTTAAACATGCACGGGAAGCTGCGGCCGGATATTCACTCGATGCTACGTTTATATTAGCTGATATCGAAGAGCTAGACTTTCCAGACCATTCCTTCGATACGATTGTCTCATCATTATCCTTCTGCAGCTACGAGCACCCGCTGCATGTCATGCAAAAGCTTAAACGTTGGTGCAAGCCGGATGGGCACATATTGCTGATGGAGCACGGGATTAGCTCGAATAAAGTTGTGTCCATAGGACAGCGTGTGCTTAATCCGTTACTGCTGCGTACGATTGGATGTCACCATACGAGAAATATTCCTGATATTGTACGGCAATCAGGAATGTTCATCGAGCGTTCGGAGAGTCATATGCTCAATATGGTTCACCTCCTATGGGTAAAGCCAGAGACATGAACAGGCGGGCGGATCGAGAGTTCTCATCTTTCAAAGCTGATACAATTGAAGAGATGCTCTGCTATTCCATATTTAGATATAGAGGTGTTTTATGTTAAAGAGTAAAAGGAGCAAAATAGCTGCTCTTCTATTTATCTTTTTATTTTTAATGTGGCTCCTAAGCTTTTTCATACCGCAGCTTACCATTCGCACGTATATGGTTGCTAGACTCCAGCTTGTGAGTGCATTTACATCAAATATTACAGATATGGAGCAGTATGATCGTCAATATGGCCATTATTATCAAGTAGAAGGATTGATTGATCATGCCACTGGTGAAGAGATAGGTGTATTCTACCTTCAAAAGAAGGGACCTTTCTGGACGGTATCCAGTGTAGGAGGAGCACCTTAGACTAAGAGAGGAATAGAAAAGCAGGACGAAATAACATCATTAAGCACCATGCAATGCCGCACGGTGCTTAATGATGTATATGAACAGCCTGAAGATTATACCTTCTGCATTAAACGTTGTAGGTGCTCTTCTACTAATAGATTGCGCTGCTCCTGCTTAGGATCGACCGCAGCGGTGTTAGAGCTAACGTGGCGGTATGGGTCAGGATACATTCCACCTAATTCAGACTGAGCCTCCCACTCCATAACCTTTCTTTCGATGCGCTCGAAGCCCTCTACGGAAGAGCTGCCTTGTAGATGATATTCTGCTTTGCTTTGCGAACGATTTAAGCGAGACATGAGCTCGGTACGCTTTGCTTGCAGCTTGCTTTTTTCTTCCTGCAATGCTTCAATACGCAATTCCAAATCTATCGATGTTTCTCTAGAGAGCTCAATAAAGCGTGCAGTTTCATCTGCTTCTTCCTTGTATCTAAGCATCGCTTCAATCGCTGTACGAGCTTCAACTTCACGTGCTTCTGAAGCAGCCTGCTCTGCTTGCTTTTCGTATAAAGCAGCTTGACTGTTTAGCTCCTCATGCTTGCGCATTAGCATTCTTTCTTGCGCTTGCTGCTCCACAATTGCACGCTCCGCATCTGCAAGCTTTTCATCCAGATCTCTCAAGTAATGATTCATCATCGTAACTGGATTTTCTAATTTATCCAGCATGTCATTCGTTACAGCCTTTGTCATTTCAAATACACGTTGTAAAATTCCCATCGTTCATTTCTCCTTTAATATAGAATAATATGTTATGTTCAGTCTTTTTTGATTAGTCATAGTTTGTAATAGCTAAGCTAGTATTGATTAATAGTGATAGTTCGAAAATGGATTATTACCATAAGGCGCTTTTGGTACAATGATGGAGGCTACAATGTAGCAAAGTGCTACTGCTCCAAAGCTACACAATGCACTGATCACGACAATTAAGCGAACAATCGTTGCATCAATACCAAACCATTCTGCAATACCTCCACATAGCCCTGTCACCTTAGAATCTGTCATCGACCGATATAGTTTTTTCACGTTCAATCATCCTCTCGTCTTGTTCTTATGATGTAATTGTATAGGGAATCACAAAGTATTTTAACGTTCTAGAGTCTACTCTTTTTACTGGTCTTTAGGTTGAGTCTAACCTCGACGTAAGGCGGGGGAGCAGAGGGATGAAGGAGAAATCAAGTTATAATGACATGCAAAAAAACCGGTGCAGAAACTGCCCGGTTTTTATAGGATGTCTACTTATATAATGTTAGCTGTATTCTGGACTATCGCGTTAGATCGAGGCAGCACCTTTAGTAACAGCGAACCATAGCTCTATATATTCCTGCCCATCCTTGCTGCCATAAATCTCTAGCTGAGCTCCGTGGACTTGCTCATATCCACTAGTCGGCAGCCATTCTGAGTATACACGTCGATATAATTCTGTAATGACTTCATCGAATTGTCCCCATTGAAATGGCTCTGAAGGGAAAATCGCCCAAGTATGCGCTGGGATAGATATGACGTCATAGCCTGCTGTTTGACTATTAGTGCTTTCGAAGGCACAGATTGCATAAGGGAAGGTATCCTTTTCCGTATCGCGATAACCGCACACCGCATGAACCTTGTACAGGTCCTTACTAACAAAGGGGGGTAAATCGCCAGCATGCTCCTCTAGCTTCGCTATCGTACCGTTTTCATGATATTTCTGCCAAACCTGTGCTGGTGTTTCACCGCTACCATCTGTGCGAAATATCCCCTCATGTCCAAATAGATGAAAGGCTTCCTTTGCTTCAATTCGATAGTTCATTGCTTCCGCTCCTTTAATCGTAATAAGGAAGGAAAGACGAGGAAAGGCCTTTAGCTCAACGCCATTTGATCGTGCCATGGCAGGTGTAACCCCATGAATCGATTGAAAGGCACGCGCGAAAGATGTAGGTGAATCATAGCCGTACTTTAGTGCAATATCGATAACCTTTATTGTATGATTATTTTGTAATTCTAGCGCGGCCAATGTTAATCGTCGACGTCTAATATATTCGGCTAGTGTCACATCTGTAATGAATGAAAACATTCTTTGAAAATGATGAGAAGAGCAGCATGCCTTACGTGCGATCTCAGCTAAGTCTAGCTCCTCTGTTAGGTTTGCTTCAATATAGTCTAGTGCCGAGTTGATTCGATCAAGCCATTCCATTACGTCACCCTCCTTTCAATATGAAGTATAGAGTAGAAGCAGAATTGTTTAGCAACTTTTTGTGCACAAATAAGTTGCAAGCGTAATAGAATTAAATACCAATTTTAACTAGATTCTATTCATTATACGGAGGATAACGATTCACTGCAATCCTCGTGTCTGTTACGTCCGTATGTTACTCATGTAACCGCACCATTCGTAACACGCCAATTGTTATTCACCGACGCCTCGATATGTTGCTGTGCTTGAATATAGCTCGCGATCAGCTCAACCATCGTGACAGAGATGTCCTTTACGATCGGCTTGTCTTGAAGCATCTCATAGTTGCCACCGCCGCCAGCACGATAGTTGTTCATGACGACCTCATAGAGCTGATCGTCTGCAAGCGGCTCACCATGTCGTTCAAGTTGAACTACTCTTCGACCGATCGCTTTTGATATGTCTAAGGTGTAGTCAATGCCCTCCCACATATCATAGTTATAATGCTGTGGCTTTGGGTGATTGAAGGCTTCGCTTACGACCACGTTTCCTCGATCATCTAACCGAAAATACTCTGCTGTTTTCTCTAGCGCAGCACGAATATCACGACCTGCTAGCTGAATCACTCTTAACGTGTTCGGATAGATATAATTGGTCACGATATGACGCATTGTTACTTGGGAGGGGAAGCCCGGCGTTTCATTATCGAATAGCGCCGTACAGGAGATATCAGCCCCTGAAACGTGCATTTGCAGCTTGTTCACAAATTCAATGAAAGGATGCTCTGTAAGACGAGCGTCTGCTGGTGAAGTGATTAGCATATCTCCATCTACATAGCCAAGCGGCAGGTCAAGCCAAGCCTGTGTTAACGCCTCATCCTCTGCAACGAGCCGCTCAATGTCGGAATCAGGCTCGTATATAGCTGCTTCAATCAGCTCGGATTGACATTGGATCAATTGCCAGCGTTTATCCGATTTCTCGAGCTGTAGCGTTACTTTTCCTAGAAAGCGGCCCTCCGCTGCTGGCTGCACAATACATACGCCATTAATGAAGCAATCCGCAATCGCGCGATGCTGATGGCCCGTTATTAATACATCGATACCTCCCACCTGCTCACAGAGTGCATAGCCAATATTTTCTCCGGTTAATGGCTCGGTAGCATTCCCATGTTCGATATCTCGTTCGAAGCCGCCATGGTAAGAGACGATAACGATATCACAAGCTTTTACCTCTCTTAAATGAGCTACCCAGTGCTTAGCTGTTTCGATTGGGTCTTCAAATTGAATGCCAGCGATATGCTGAGGCAGCTCCCAATGCGGAACATATGAGGTGGTCAAGCCTAGTATGCCGACGCGTAGTCCGTTGTCTAGCTGCTTTATGATATACGGCTCCCTAAATAATGGCTGACCAGTTGTCTCATCCAGCGTGTTAGCCGACAGCCAAGGAAATGCAGAGGCATCGACTGCCTGCTGTAAGTATGGCAAGCCATAGTTAAATTCATGGTTACCTAGTACGGCTGCATCATAACGCAGTTTATTCATACAGGCGATTACTGGGTTAGGTCGCTTGCTATTAACTTTGGCATGATAATAGGTGAGCGGTGTCCCTTGCAAGCAATCTCCATTATCTATTAATAGTGTATAAGGATGGTCTTGACGCAGTTGCTTAATGATACTAGATACTCGTGCTAGCCCGTAGCCAACTTCACGTTGATCGGCATAGCTTCGAGGCAGGATGAAGCCATGAAGGTCACTTGTTGCAAGTAGAATAAGCTCGCATGTAGATTTGCTCATTTTCATCTTCCTTTACGAACTAGATTATAAGACACGCACATTCTATCACATGCTGCCAAGTAAATTACCTTTCCAACGTAAATTTACCAAAAATTAACTTAATCTTTATATAGAATTAACTAAACTCCCCTATACTTCAAGCATGCGAATGAGCATAAAAAAGAGAAAGTAGTGGAGGAATTTTAGATGAAAATGAGGCTCATGGTTTTAATCGTAGGAATGCTCACTATTGGATTACTAGCGGGCTGCGGTGCTAACAATACACCGAAGAATACAAACACAGGCGCTAGTAACCAACCATCACCACAGGTATCAACACAGCCTTCGGCTAATGAGAGTGAAAAGCCGGCTGAAGATCCAACTATAAACATTGACAAGCTAAAGGTAAGCTTTGTTCCATCTAAGGATCCAGATGAAATTATTACGACGACTGAGCCTCTAAAGCAATTATTGATTAGTCAGCTTGCTACGCAGGGCTATGAGGTTGGCGATGTTCAGATCGATGTAGGTACGACTTATGAGGCTGTTGGTGAAGCACTTAGTGCGGGTACGACAGATGTTGGCTTAATTCCAGGGGGGACGTATACGCTGTACGATGACGGAGCGGAGGTTATCCTGACGTCAACACGTAAGGCATTGTCTAATGACTCAGATAATGCTAAGGATTGGAACGATAATAAGCCGACTACAGGCTTAGATGATAAACAAGCTTCCTACTACCGTTCATTAATTATTGCAGGCCCTTCTCCTAAAGGCCAAGAGCTAGCAGCGAAGGTTAACAACGGTGAGGAGCTGACTTGGGACGATCTGAACAGTGCAAACTGGTCGGTTATGTCTACGTCATCCTCTGCTGGCTATATCTATCCTACGCTATGGCTGCAGGATAAGTATGGTAAGAAGATTACCGATCTTCAGAAGGTTACACCAGCGGATTCCTATGGTACATCCTTCGCACGACTAGCTGTAGGGCAGGTAGATATTGTCGTAGCTTTTGCTGATGCGCGTCGTGATAACGAAGAGAAGTGGACGACGGACTATAACGGAACTGCTTCCATCTGGGATCAAACCAACGTTATCGGTGTAACAGATCCGATCTACAACGATACGGTAAGTGTAAGTAAAAACTCACCAATTATGAATGACGAGCTGAAGAAAGCACTTCAAGAAGCGTTCATAGCGATTTCTGAGACGGAAGAAGGAAAGCAAGTCATTGCCATCTACTCACATGAAGGATATCAGATTGCAAAAGATTCCGACTATGACAGTGAGCGTAAAGCACAGGAATTCATACGCAGCTTGAACTAGCTATATAGAACGATCAGCTTGTCTAATTCGAATGAATGAAACAAGCGAATGAATCAAAAGTACATCTCACCAAAAATGAGAACATCGTCATGTCATGATGTTCTCATTTTATTATTCAAAATTTATAGCTAAAGGGATGAAGCGCTCCGATGATTGAATTTATCGATGTAGAGAAGACGTATAAAAATGGCACCCATGCATTAACTCAGGTGAATCTTAAAATAAAGCAGGGCGAATTTGTCGCCATTATTGGACGCTCAGGTGCTGGTAAATCAACGCTAATACGATGTATTAACCGAATACACGATATTACAAAAGGAAAATTAATAGTAGATAACGTAGATGTATCTCGGCTTAAGGGAAAGTCTATTCGTCAATTTCGCCGTCGAGTAGGGATGATCTTTCAGTCCTTTAATCTCGTTACTCGCACGACCGTACTTAATAATGTGCTCGCTTCGTTTGTGCCGGAGCTACCAATGTGGAGGAAGGTTACAGGTATATTTACGAAGCAGCATAAAATAAAAGCGCTGGAGGCTTTAGATAAGGTTGGCATTTTAGACAAAAGCTTTGTACGTGTTGATCAATTGTCTGGAGGTCAGCAGCAGCGTGTTGCACTAGCAAGAACATTGGCACAGCAGCCAGATATAATTCTCGCCGATGAGCCGATTGCTTCGCTAGACCCAGTCACTGCGCGAGTGGTGATGGATGATTTTAAGCGAATTAATCAAGAGATGAACATTTCGGTCATTATGAATATTCACCATGTCGAGATGGCGCTGGAATATGCAGATCGCATTATCGGAATTCGCAAGGGTAAGGTTGTATTCGACGGCGATGCATCGATGGTGACGCAAGCCGTACTGCAGGAAATATACGGTGGGAAGTGGGAGTCGAATCAAGAAGCAGAGGAGCAGGCGATATATGCTTAATAAACTTTTTCCTCCTAAAAAAATTACGCTTCCTAACGGAAAGATCGTGCTGCAGAATCGTTCATTCATACCATTCATCGTATTATTTCTCGTACTATGTACGCTGCTATCTGCAAACTTTACTGGCTTCAGCTTCAAAGTATTGATCGATAGAATAGACGAGTTTTTCATTATCGTTAAAGCGATGATCCCGCCGAATTGGGGCTATATTTCTAAGGTTTGGAGGCCGCTGCTCGATACGATCAAAATGTCCTTGCTAGGCTCGCTGCTTGGAGCACTGCTTGCCTTGCCTATCGCTGTAGCCGCAGCTTCAAACATCACGAAGTCAAAGGTTATTACTGTTGTTAGCAAAACGCTGCTCAGCATTCTTCGTACTTTGCCAACGCTTGTTACGGCTCTTATAGCGACCTTTATCTTTGGACTTGGTCCGACGGCAGGGGCGGTTGCGATTTTGCTGTTTACTGTCTCCTACGTAGGCAAGCTGCTATATGAGCAGATCGAGACGGTAGATATGGGTGCTTTTGAGGCGATGCAGTCGATAGGAATGACTCGAATCCAAGCGTTTCGCTATGCGGTTATTCCGCAGGTGCTTCCAGGCTATATCTCTACCTCTCTCTATTGCTTTGAAGGGAATGTGAGATATGCCGCGATACTCGGATATGTTGGAGCGGGAGGGATTGGACTGCTTATTCAGGAAGGGCTCGGCTGGCGAGACTACCAGGCTGTAGGCTTGCTCATCCTCGTACTGATCATTACAGTATACATCATCGAAAGGGTAAGTGAGCATTTTAGGAAAAAACTAATCTAGGGGAGAGGTAAGGAATGAATCATATCGAGAAGCAATTGTCAGCTGCGCCTCGTAACCTATTATATGTCGCTGTTTTATCTATGATGGTTGCAGCTTTATTTGTATGGTCACTTACAGCAGTTAACGTTCAGAATATCGGGCAGGGCGGACTTTCCATTGCTAAAAATATACTTTACGGATTAACGCATCCGAATATGGATATGCTTTTTAATTTTTCAAGGCAAAGTATTTTATATTTATTGCTTGAGACGATAGCAATTGCATTTTTGGGCACGATTGTAGGTGCGATATTAGCGATCCCTCTCGCATTTTTAGCAGCCTCTAACATTATGCCTAAGCCTGTTTCATGGCTAACAAGGCTGCTGCTGATCGTTATTCGTACCGTGCCTGCCCTAGTGTATGGCTTAATGTTTATTCGTGTGACGGGAACTGGAGCCTTTGCTGGTGTACTAACCGTTGGTCTTACTTCAATCGGAATGCTAGCTAAGCTGTATGTAGATGCGATTGAAGAGCTCGATACTCGCGTGCTGGAGTCGATGACCTCAGTAGGGTGCACCACATTTGAGAAAATTCGCTTTGGTATCGTTCCGCAGCTATTTTCGATCTTTTTATCGGTCATCATTTATCGCTTTGATATGAATATGAGAGAAGCATCTATATTAGGGCTTGTCGGTGCTGGTGGAATTGGAGCACCGCTAATCTTCGCTATGAGAGGCTACAAATGGGACGAAGTTGGTGCGATTCTTATCGGTCTAGTTATATTAATTCTACTGATTGAACTCATGTCAAACTATTTGCGTGCAAAGCTAGTGAGAGGTGAATAATGAAGGCTATAATAATCGTTCAAACTTATGCTAGATGACAGGTTGATGATCGCTGCTTGATCTGCTACGCTTTCTTTATTATGAAGGGTGTGTAAAGGTTTTCTAACATATGCTTCATACCATTGGAGAATAGGAGGCAGTACAAGTGAGCAGATCTCAACCCTACCGCATGGGTAACGGTAGTCGATCATTAGTCTGGATAAACAGTGGCTATAAGCCTCCTAATCTTCATAAATGGGGACCGGGTGTACGAGATGTTTTTGCGCTGCATTATATTGTGAGTGGAAAAGGGACACTAGAGACACAGAACGGCTCATTTTCACTGCAAGCTGGAGACAGCTTTATTATTTTTCCGGGCTCTGAAATATTCTACTATCCTCATTCACATGATCCTTGGGAATATGTATGGATTGAATTTAAAGGCGAAGAAGCTGGCGAGCTACTATCTATGACAGAGCTCACCGCAGAGCAGCCTATTGTCGCCAATGCAGGCTTCGATTTCGAGCCGTGGTACCGTATTGAAGACGAAGGTGATGTGCGTTATTTTCAAAGCTTGCGGGCAGAAGCGAAGCTGCGTCTGCTTCTGTCGTATTATATGGAGTATTATCCTAAGGAAGCAGAACAGGAACAGACAGATCACGTACGTCTAGCGAAGCAATACATTCATCATAATTATTGGAATTCGGCAATAAATGTTTCAGATATCGTCTACAACGTTAAGATTGACCGAAGCCATCTGTTTCGCTTGTTTAAAGCAGCAACTGGGATGTCGGTGCTAAGCTATTTGACAGCCTATCGCATTCAAAGAGCTAGTGAATTGTTAAAGTCATCTAGCTTATCTATCAAATCGATCGCTTATTCTGTCGGCTATAAGGACCAGCTTTACTTTTCAAAAGCATTTAAAAAAGCAACATCATATACGCCTTCGGAGTATATGATGCTGCATTCCAGCTCTGCTGACAGGTTAACGGAACAGTGAGCATTTGCCGGAGTCTTTATAATATTGAATTAGCTTCTCGATTGGCTCGCGACCGCAGTTAAGCTTCACGCCCAGACAATCGATGCATAGAAAGTTCTGCGAGGTTCTAGAGATTAGCTTTAGGAAGATGGCAACGTCGTCAGTCATAAGCGGGACACTGCACTTTGTACAGATGCGCTTACTGCTCATTTCGTAACTAGCTTCGCTCGTACAACTAAGCAATCATGCGCTGGTACGGTAGGAGCGAATCTTTCCTTGAATACGCCAAGCTCCTTATGCTCCCAGCAATCGTATAGAGAAAGTGAGATGCCCGATGCATACGGGAGACCGATATCCCAGAATTGCAGTGATATTTCTCGCTGACTGTCACTTAAATTGAAAAAGCCAATCGCAAGATCGCCATCTGTTAGCACCTTAACTAGCATAAAAACTTCATCAGTATGGAACCATTGAGGTTCTGGCTTAATACGGTAAGCGCCTCTACCTTCAAGGTCCTGGTTAATCGCGATAAGATCAGGGTTCAACAGTATTCTTTTCGTCATCTCATTAGCGTTGCGAATATCACAGCCCATCATTAGTGGAGAGCCCATCATACTCCATAATGCAAAATGAGTTTTATATTCGTTATCTGTACAGCCCCCGATTCTGCCTATGTAATCATTGTTGCTGCCACCATACATCCCAACGATTAGCATATCCATATCGTTATGACAGAATGAGCCAGTATAGCTAGCCTTGTCTAGCTGCGATAGAGCCAGCTCTTTAATCGAATCCCAGTTGTCTCGAATATCTCCTGTCGAACGATACATATGAGCTCCTGACTCACGAATCCAATCATATACATTGTCTGCGCCCCAATTACAAGCAGAGAACAATATGTCTCGACCACAATTTTTAAGCGCCAAGCTCATACGCTTGTAGAGCAGCTCACCAGAAATATGTCTTGGTTTAAAGCAATAATCGTATTTCAGAAAGTCTACGCCCCACTCGGCAAACAGCTTAGCATCTTGAAATTCATGCTCGAAGCTTCCAGGATAACCAGCACAAGTATGCGTTCCTACACATGAGTAGATGCCGAACTTTAAACCTTTCTCATGCACGTAGTCTGCTAACGCTTTCATTCCACTTGGGAATTTCTCCGGGTCAGCGACTAGATTCCCTTCTGCGTCTCTTTCCTTCAAGCTCCAGCAATCATCGATAACGATATATTCATAGCCCGCATCCTTATAGCCCTCGGATATAAAGCGGTCTGCAACGTCACGAATAAGCTGTTCATTAATGTCCCAAGTAAAGGTGTTCCAGGAATTCCAGCCCATAGCGGGCTTAAGTCCAAGCTGCTGTGTCGTAATGTTCACATTCATTCATCCTCTCAACTTATCATTTATAAAGTAGAAGTAGATAGCTTTGATACTCAGATTAAAGCATAAGCCAATATTCTAGTCCTATAGCTTGACGTTGCTTTCATATGGAGAGATGTTGCTTCGCAAATTAATCACCTCTAAGGTATGAAGCGCTTAATATAGGCTGAGCTCATGAACTGGAAAACGTAGAATGATAGATTAGAGGTTAGGATACAATAAACAGGAAGTAAGTATTGTGAAGTATGTGCATAGTCAGATTGACATAACACTTAAAAGTGTTACTATTGTTATAACACCTTTTGGTGTTACTTAATGCTGTGGAGGGTTTAAATATGAAGGAATCACATCAATTAGAGATACGAAAAGTCATCGTATTGAAAGCACCAATAGATAAAGTATGGAAGGCTGTTTCAACGTCTGAGGGGATTGCAGCATGGTGGATGCCGAGCACCTTTGAACCGGTTGTTGGTCATGAATTTGTACTGCATACTGGTCAATTTGGGGACTCGCCATGTAAAGTAACGGAGCTCGAACCGCCGCATCGACTTAGCTTTAACTGGGGGAAGGATTGGCAATTGACCTTTGAGCTGAAAGAGCTTGAAGAAGGGGAAACGGAGTTTACATTAATTCACTCAGGCTGGGATCCGGATAAGGTGACTGAATTCGGGCAACCGCATACTGTTATACGCGGAATTATGGATGGCGGATGGGAGAAGATCGTTAACGAAAAGCTTCCAGCTTATGTGGAGCAGTAAGATGGCTGCAGCTTCAGCTAAGCATGATGTGTTTCAAGCGATTGCGGATCCGACTCGCAGGAGAATGCTGCACCTTCTCGCTGACCAGGAGCTGCCAATCACTCAGATTGCAGCAAGCTTTCCGATATCACGTACTGCGGTGAATAAGCATCTGCATGTGCTTGCAGAGGCAGGATTGTTAAGTAAGCGCAGGGCTGGAAGAGAAACTCGCTTCAAGCTTCAAGCAGAGCCGTTAACAGAACTGCAGCAATGGCTTGCTTTTTTCGAGCAGTATTGGGACGAGCATCTACTAGCTTTAAAGGAATATGTAGAATCCGAATAGCGGCAATGACGGCACAGAAACCGAGGGCAAGCAGCATAGCTCTCGGTTTTTTTTGTAGAATTCGTAGAAGTAGCTCGATCGTAAAGGATAGTGAGCATTGCATGACGAACTATGAAAGGAAATGAATGACTGCACAAGAAAGCGAGGAAGACATGAGTAAAACAGTAAAACTATACGTCGTTAGACATGGAGAGACGTATTTGAATCGATATCATAAGCTGCAGGGCTGGGCAGACAGTCCATTAACGGAAGAAGGAAAAGCAGTTGCAAAACGTACAGGAGAGCGCTTGTCTCACATCGCCTTTGACCGTGTATATACAAGTGATTTGGGTAGAACGATTGAGACAGCAGAGCTGATCCTTAAGCAGAACAAGCACAGTGACCCGCTGGAGCTATGCCGACTGCCACAGTTTAGAGAAGTGTTTTTTGGAAGCTTTGAGGGTGATCATGTTGACCGAATCGTTAAGCAGGTTGCGGCTCAGCATGGCTACCAATACGAGACGAGTCGAGAGGTATTCGAGCATCATTCGATGAGTGAGGTGCTTGCCTTTATGAAGCAAGCGGATCCTGAGGCAGATGCGGAAGATGCAGATGAGCTGCAAGCACGTATTAACCAAGGGATTGAGCAATTGCTGTTGGATGTGAATGGTCAAGCCGCAGCTGTGCTGCTTGTTACGCATGGCGTCGTCATTCGACAATTGCTCGATCGATACACTGAACATCCAGAGCATCAAGGTGAAGTGAAAAATGCGAGCGTTAGTGTGCTTGAGTTTGCTGGTGATCAGGCGAATGTGCTCGTGTTCAATAGCTTGTCTGGTCCATTGGATTAAGGATAGCTGACAGTGAATTAATAAGGATGATGTAGACCTCGAGCAGGGGTCTTTTCGTGTTTAGCCGAAGTTCATACAGCAATAGCTACAGGTTATACCTCAATTACTGCAGGTTAGACCATTCATATAGCGGGAATATCGATGCTACTACATAATCATTTATAAGCAGGAGGGATAAGACGTTGAAGGTGCGTATCGAGGTAGACGCCAAGCATGAGGAGACAATCGTTACGATTCAAGCAAAGGAATGGACAGAGGAGCTCGCCGCTATCGTCAGCAAGCTTCAGCAGCAGTCAGCTACAACCGGACGTCTTATGGGAGTGGAGAATGAGCGAACCGTGCTGCTTGAGCCTTCGGAGATTGATTTCGTCTATGCTGAAAATAGGCGAGTGCTCGCAGCACAGGGCAGCAACAGAATAGAGCTGCGCATGAAGCTATACGAGGCGGAGGAACTGCTGGCTCCCTATCGTTTTATGCGCTTTTCAAAGTCCGTCATCGGCAATATTGAGCGTATTGCGCGCTTTGAGCTAATGTTCAATGGCAATCTATGCGTGCACTATCATTCAGGCAACAAGGAATATGTATCTCGCGCCTATGTTGCAGAATTGAAGAAGCGTCTCGTATTGGGAGGTGACAAGGATGAGCATTAAATTCAGTGATGTGCTTGCACGTATAATGAACGGGCTCGGCTTTTCCGCAATTTTTACATTCATAGCTTTAACCGCGCTGCTAGCTAAGGACATAAACCCGCCTGTAGATGAAATATGGAAAAATATGCTCGGCAGTATGCTCATAGGAGCATATTATGGTGCTGCTTCATTCCTATTTCAATTTGTAAACTGGAGCCCGCTAAAGATGGTTATTACTCATTTTAGCTTATCGTTTCTTGTTTTCTTGCCAATTGCTCTTTGGACGGGATGGCTTTCACTAGAATGGAAGTCCTTACTTATTGGATTCGTTATCTTTATAGTTGTGTACGGTATATTCTGGTGTGGCTATGCGTACTATTACTGGCGACTTACGAAGGAAATGAATGAATCGATCGATAAGAAATAGTATAAGCTCCACTAGATCATGGAGGTGTTGAAGAGGATGAATGCAGTACTCAAAGTTGACCAAATCGTTAAAACGTATGGTACGGGGAGGCTTGCAGTAGATCGTATTGGGTTTCAAGTAAAGGAAGGGATCTGCTTCGGCTTGCTAGGACCGAATGGGGCTGGGAAATCGACGTTAATGAAGATCATCTCCGGCATTATTAAAGCCGATCAAGGCAGTATATCACTGCTGGGCCAGCCATTAGCAGCTAATCGTGAGCTGATCGGGAAGCATGTTGGTTATGTGCCGCAGGATGTGACGCTGTATGAGCAGCTGACTGGGCGCCAAAACCTTCATTTCTTTGGCAAAATGTATGGACTGAATGGCAGCCAGCTTAAGGAACGAATTTCTGAGGTGCTCGAAAAGGTCGGTCTGACTGATCGCGCGAATGAGCCGGTGATGTCGTATTCTGGGGGGATGAAGCGTAGAATAAACATCGCTGCTGCGTTACTGCATAAGCCTAAGCTTGTTGTACTGGATGAGCCAACAGTAGGAATCGACCCTCAGTCCCGCAACCATATATTCGAGATGATCCGACAGATGAAGCGGGAAGGAACAACGATTATCTATTCTACGCATTATATGGAAGAAGCAGAAGCGCTCTGTGATGAACTGGCAATTATCGATCATGGAAAAATTGTTGCTGAAGGACCACTATATGAGGTGCTTGAGCAGCATGCCTTGCCTGCTGTCTATGTCGAAGCAGATGGCTGGAATCCACCAAGCGAGTTAGCTGCCGTAAGCCGCATCCAAGCACAGAATAAAGGCTGGCTGATCGAAGGTGAAAATGCCTTGCAGCTGCTGCATGATGTATCGAATGACCTTTTGCAAAGCGGGCATCGTGTGCGTGCACTTCAGCTACAGCAGCCATCGCTCGACAGTGTATTTATGAAGCTAACTGGCGCAGCATTAAGAGATGAATAGGGGGTGTTTACGGTGATCATTTCTATCTTTGCTAAGGAAGTACGTTTAATATTTAAAGATAAAAGCACTTATTTTTGGCTGTTCGCACTTCCGATATTATTTATCGTGATTTTTGCCGCAATCTTTAGTAATCTATCTGACAATCAAGGCGAAGCAATTGCACAGATTATACCCGGCTATACCGTAATGTTTGTCTTTTTCATTATGATCTCGATGGTGCAGTCCTTTTTACGAGACCGTGAGTCTGGTATGCTGGCAAGGCTGCGTTCAACCTTAATGCCTCCGTATCATTTCTTGCTCGGTATGTGGCTGCCACATGTGCTGGTGCTCATAATTCAGTCAACCGTTCTGTTAGGCTTCGGGTATTTGGTATACGGCTTGCAGCTCGGGAATGTTCTAGCGGTTATTGCCCTTGTCTTAGCACTTGCGATTTGTGCGACGGGTCTTGGGCTGGCATTATCTATGATCGCTAGTAGCTTGAATGCTGCGATTGGTGTTGTACAGCTCATTGCGATGGGGGGCGCGATACTGGGCGGACTATGGTTCCCATTTGAGATGCTGCCAGATGCAGTGCAGGCCATTGGCCGTTTTACTCCACAGTATTGGGGACTACAAGGATTGCAGTCTGCGATGATAAATGGCTCTGGCTTGAATGTAGCTACGGTATGGCAAGCGGTGTTTTTGCTGCTTGGTATTGGCGTAGTTGGGTTAGCAGGAGCAATCGCATTGTTTAAGCGTTATTCCTCGAAGGGATTATAGAAGAAATAGGTCTTTATCGAGTTAGGCTACTATGAACAGCCGGCAGACATATTCTGCCGGCTGTTCTGCATGCTGAGAAGATAAGATATTGAGGTCTAAGCAAGAATACTGAACGTCATAATAAGACAACCTATTAATTGTTAAGGAAAAGAAAGTAAGCGATGTGTTTCATAGGGTTCTCGATCTGTTATATCCAGTGAAATGAATGAATTATGTACTAATTTAAAAAATTTGTCGCACTATAGCGTAAAAGTGAATTTAACTTCCTCGATAAATATGCTAAATTATTAAGGATGTGTAAATACAAAAAAATCGAGGAGGATTTATATATTGGACTGGCAGGATTTGTTGTTCAAATTTGTAGGGGGTCTCGGGATATTTCTGTTCGGTATTAAGTACATGTCGGACGGGCTTCAAAAATCAGCCGGTGACAAAATGCGAGGTATACTTGAAAAGTATACGTCCAACCCAATTCTAGGTGTTCTTGTCGGTATAGCCGTTACTGTGTTGATCCAATCATCAACAGGTACGACCGTTATGGCAATTGGACTTGTTAATGCGGGTCTTATGACATTAAGACAAGCAATCGGAGTTGTCATGGGTGCTAATATAGGGACAACGATGACTGCATTTATTGTCGGGATCAAAATTGAAAATTATGCGCTCCCTATTATCGCAGTAGGTGCATTTTTCTTGTTTTTCATTAACAAAAAACGTTTCCAGTATATTGGGCAAATTATATTTGGATTTGGTACGTTGTTTCTAGGACTTGGCACGATGAGTGGTGGATTGAAGCCACTTCGTGAGCTGCAGGCTTTTACTGATTTTATGGTGGAACTATCCCATATGCCGGTTCTTGGACTAGTTGTAGGTACTGTTTTTACGATGATCGTACAGAGCTCAAGCGCAACGATTGGTATTTTGCAGACGATTGCGGACGAAGGTATGGTTAGCTTAAGAGGTGCCCTGCCAATTCTATTCGGAGATAACATTGGAACGACGATTACTGCTGTATTAGCATCTATCGGGGCATCGGTAGCTGCAAAACGAACAGCGCTTGTCCACGTTATATTTAATGTTGTTGGTGCAACTATATTTACGATTCTTCTAAACCCAGTACATAGCCTTGTACTATGGCTTGGAGAAGGTGTGAATATCCGGATGCAGATTGCATATGCTCATGGATTGTTCAATACAGTGAATACACTTATCTTCCTGCCGCTTATTCCGGTATTAGCATGGATTGTAACGAAAGCGATACGAGGCAAGTCGGACGAGCTTGAATTTAAAGCCATTTATCTTGATGATCGCCTTCTTGCGACACCGGCAATGGCACTTGGCCAAGCACAGCATGAAATTATACGGATGGGTCAATATGCTCAGCAGGCTCTTCAGGATGCAACAGGATTCTTCTTTAACAAGGATACCAAATCCGCAGAGAAGGCACTTCAGAAGGAAGATCTGGTCAATGAATTAAATCGCAAAATTACCGATTATATTATGAAAATCCATCAAAAAGGATTATCACCAGGCGAGTCTGAAAGTGCTACAGGATGGTTTCAAACGATTAGTGATCTTGAACGAATCGGCGACCATGCTGAGAATATTGTTGAATTAGCAGAGTTCAGATTGACGAATAAGCTTGAGCTGTCCGCAGATGCGGAAGGCGAGCTTAGAACTATGATGGAGGTTGCAGACGAAGCAGTAACAAAAGCTCTGATTGCACTTGAACATCATGATACAGCGGTTGCAGAGGAAGTGCTGAGTTTGGAATCTAAGCTGGATGATTTAGAGGCAGAGTACCGTAAAAATCACATTTATCGCTTGAACCAGAACTTATGCTCAGGCGGTACAGGAACGATTTATCTCGACCTGTTAACTAATTTAGAACGAATCGGTGACCATAGTAAAAATATTGCTCAGTTTGTATTGTCTAAATAGACGTATTGGAGAAGCTGTTGCAGCAGAATGGCGATCTAAGATCAAGCTATGCTGCTACAGCTTCTTACTTTATATGCAAATATATAGAGCTAGTTACAAGCCGAAGGGATGCATCCTTTCGGCTTTTTTCTATCGCTGTGTTGAGCATGAGCTTAGCGTACTGTCTATTTTAATAGCTTAATTTCTTAAGTAAGATCATTAGTTTATTTACATAAAAGTGCAAGCGTATCATGTATAATGAGGTGACCGTTTTCTTAGGTCTCTGAACAGCATGACGTGACGAATCAATCCTTTACTTATGGGGTGAGCATGATGGGCAAACGAAGCACGAAGAAGAAGTGGCTGTGGCTAGTCATTGTGTTAATATTGCTCGTAGCGTTCGCTAGCATCCTTACTTACAAGTCGCTAGAGAAAGAGCACGATATGCTGCCACCTGAACGAGTTGCTCTGCTGCGCTTAGAATATCCTGCCTACAATTCATTTCCAGAGCTAGTAGAAGTGATGCCAAGCAGCTTTCTTGAGCTTGCCCAGGAAGCAGAATCCATCGTTATTGTGAAGGTCATCAAGCAGCTGCCGCAGTATGAGATCAATCTTATTTCTCATCGGCCGAGCTTTGTCCAATATGAAGTGGCGGTTGAGAAGGTCATCAGTGGCAAGCCAACAGAGGATATTATTCATCTATCACATAATGCGATGTTTATTGGATTTGAGCCTGAGCTGAAAAACGGGATGAGGTTCATACTAGCGACAGGAGCAGGTAAAGACGCTCACGAGGGTAAATATTACTTCTCGCGCTACGGTACGTATTATATTGTCGATGACTACTATGTGCTCTCAACGGTAGATGATGAATATGCGGAAGTTATGAACGGTAAGACGTTACGCTCTCTTATTAAGGAAATACATAAGGTAAGAAAATAATCGACATAGCAGCACAACGATGAAGAAGCTATGGCCGCAGGCTGGTGATCCAAGGATCAAGCTTGCTGCTATTGCTTCTTTCTTTATATTAAATTGCAGTGAAAGCACATAGTTTTTTACAGTTCTGACATCGTTTTAGATGTGAAATATCGCAGCTGTCTATTATACTTTAAAGTATAATAGCAAACTTATAGAAATCTCTACTATACCTAAAGGAGTGTGATGCGAACGTGTATATCTTTATAGCGATACTCGCCATCATCGTCATTGCTATGATTGTACTCATAAGTAAGAAAAGGGTGAAAAAGGTGACTGCCAGCTACAGGGAGGCTAATGGTCGCACATTTAAGATAAAAGGCGACGAGGATACCTTTATTATTAGCAAAAACAAGCAATACGACTTTTTAGTAAAGCAGGGTCGGATTGTAGCGAGTCGAGATCGCAGCAGATCAAGGAAATTTGTTTATTACGAAGGAGAATAAGCATGGGATTTTTTGATAAATTTATGGGACGAACTAGGAATGAATCCTTGATCTCTGAGCTTGAGGATTTACGTGAAAGCTATAACGAAGAGGTAGCCGAGCTTGTACAGCTAATTAATCGGCTGTACGAGGAGTATAACCTGCGCATAGAAGAGGTCAATGATCTGCGGATGAACTCATGGCAGGCTCAAATTGAGCCGATGCAACTCTTTTTGAGCAGCTTCGGCAATGTAAAATCCTCAGGCGAGTATGCCGAGGAAGAAATGAAGCTAATGATGAAACGGCCAAAGTCAGAGTTTGAGCAGCTGGATCAATATATCGTTGATAAGGATTTTAGTGATAAAGGGATGTTCCTCGAATCTCTTGTGAAAACACCATTTTACGTTGCATGGCGCAATAAAAAAGCTAATGATAAGCTTGAACTCGAAATTCCGAAAATACAGCTACAGTTCGAGGAGCTTCTACATCGGCTGCGTATGAAGAAGGAAGTAACGGAGCTTGAGCTGGAGCTGTGCAGCCTGTACATGGATACGGTACGGTTTATTTTAACGTTTATTCGTGAACGAATTATACCAGAGCTGACGTTAATTATAGCCTTCTTTGAAGCAGAGTCATTAAAGCATATGGTCATTGCTGGTCAAGCGCTTGGCGAGGTGCAGTATGACTATGATATACAGCTGCTTCAGGATACGATGTACCAAAAGCATTATCAGTTTGTGCGAAATGCCTTCTTCTTCTACGTCATTTCCTGCAAATTTTACAATACGCCAGTACTGACACGACTATTAGAGCATACCAGTGATGAAGAGGATCTTCAGGAGCTAGAGGATTACCAAACGCTGCTAGAGGAACAATCGAAGCAGCTGGAGCAGCATATGCTGCTAAAATCAAGCTAAGGAGAAAGATGATGAGCCAATTGAGTGTAACCGAACTGATTGAACGAAGAGATCAGTATGTGAAGGATTACGAGCATACCGTGATGACTGCTGTAAAGCAGATCAATATGAAGCATCATGCCATATTGAACCAGAGCTTAGGAATCCGGCTTGGTGAATCGATCGCCAAGGATCTATCAGGTGAAATTGTAAGGCATTATTTTGATACAAGTGATTATTATATAACAGCTGATCAGATGTACCACCGCATTAAGCACTTTACCTATGAGCAGGATCATGATGTGCTAAAGGATAGTCACGTTAAGGAGCTATACAACATTAATGATTCAGAGCTGCACAGTGCGACTCAGCAGGAGCTTAAGCGACTCAATGATAAGTCACAGCGGAAGCTCTTTACACAGGATCGTGAAAAGGACCAGCTGGATAAGCGCGGTAAGCAGCAATACCGTGACAGCAAGCAAGCTGCTGAAGGCAAGCTCGTTGATGAGTTAACGGGCTATGAAGGCTCACACACGACCGTCGTACGTAACGGCAAGGAAATACTAGTTAGTGACCTGCATGCAGATCATATCCAGTCTCGTGAGGCTGCTACATATAACGCACGTTATTTGTCAGATCCAGGTGCTGAAAGCATGCGTCAATTCTATAACTCAAGCGATAACTTCCAGATGCTACATGCTTCAGCGAATACATCAAAGGGAGATGTACGTGTATACGACAAACGCGGACAAGATATTACGCATCGCGCAACACCGGAGCAGCTATCCGATGCGATCATCTCACAGTGGGAGAAGGAAACAGCTTCCGGTGATAAGCAGCAAACGCTAAAAGATAAAGGCTATCTGGATGAGTCAGGGAAAGTGAAGGACAGTGTTCGTAAGGAGCTGGAGCATAATATACGACACTCCCAGAATACAGAAAGCGTGACAATGCTGAAGCATACGCAATATGGTAATGTAGCGAAGGATGCGCTATCAACGACAGCGCGCTCCATTCCTAAAATGCTTGCCGGTCAGCTGCTATACTATGCGGTACCACCGATTACCTATGAGGTAAAGCAGCTTGCCCAGAAAAAGCAGATGACGCTGGATCGATTTTTATCTAAGCTGAAGGCAGCTGCAGGAAGAGTTACCGCCTATGTAATGAAAAATATGCGCTCGATTTTCCAGCATATACGTAGCAGTATGATTGGGAAAATTCTAAAGTCGTTCTTCGATATCCTTATTGGACTTGTAAAGGCGACGGTGAAGCGACTGCTGAAGCTTGTAAAAAGCCTTGTTATGTCACTTGTCTCCTGTGTTAAAGTACTCGGCGATAAGCACGCTACAGCTGCACAGAAGGCTGACTCTATCGTGAAAATACTAGGCGCAACGATTACGACAATTGTCATTGAGCTGCTTATGGAATACGCAGAGAAGCAATTTGGCCTGCCGAACTGGTTAATGGAGCCGTTGCAAATTATATTGACGATCATTGCTGCGAATGTGGTGATGCTAGTATTGGAGAAGGCGGATCTATTTAACGTGAAGCATGGCTTACTCGTTGCCAATATACGTCGTATGTTTGAGGAAGAGCGTGAAAAGCTGCAAGCAGCAACCCAGCAGCTTAACCAGCAGTTTCGTGCTGATACACAGCAGCTGCTGCAAGTGCTGCGTGCAGATATCGATGGAATTAAGGATCGCATGAATGCTATGGATCTCTATACGGAGGATGCACTGCCTGAGCTTGAACGGTTGAACCATATATACAAGCTCGATATCGATTTTCATCAAGAATGGCGAAACTACGTTATCCGTTCCGTGTAGCACCAATAATAAGAGGAAAAGCTAAGACTGTATGAAGCGCCTCTCACATAAGGTTACATGTATTATTGTAACCTTATGTGAGAACAGCTCAGTGACGGTCATAGCTTTTTTTTAATAGAGTGTGGCGGCCACCACACTCCGATCAAGTTTATAACTTATATATGAAATGTACTTACGCTAACCATTATGCGTCGTTTGCAGTGGCTTAGTCATTAAGTCTTGGAAGTCCAGCTCGGCCAAGCTATTTACTCGTTGATGCGGAATATCGAATATTAGCGTTTTAGTAATTGGATTTGGCACAACGATGCAGTGAATGCCTGCAGCTACAGCTGCCCGCGCACCATTAGGTGAATCTTCGATCGCTACAGCCTCTTCTGGACGAACGCCCAGCTTCTGTAACGCAAGCTCATATAGCTCAGGATCAGGCTTCACTTGTTTTACTTCACTGGCTGTGCAGATCACATCAAAATAATGAAGCAATCCAAGCTGATTGAGATAACGCTCTACCCATTCTCTAGGCGAGCTGGACGCAACAGCGAGCTTTAAGCCTGCTGCCTTGGCTTGCTCGAGATATTCAGGAACGCCAGGGCGAACCTGCTCCTTAAGCATATGCTCATCATAGCGCTGCTTAACCTTGTCTTTGACGATATCAAGCGTGACATCCAGCTCTCCTTGCTTAATGAGATGCTCATAAGGATCGAAAGCATCTAGGCTAGTACCGATACAGGTGGAATATTGCTCAAGCGTTAACGTAGCTCCGTACTCACCGTAAATATCGACCAATGCTGTATACCAAGACGATTCGGTATCTATAATCGTGCCATCCAAATCAAAAACAATCGCTTTTATCATCTCTCTCTCCTCCATATCCTTCAGTAATATCGTTCCTTTCATCATATATTTAAACGGTAACATAGCTTGATGACTCCGGCAACTGCTGTGACAAGTATTGCCTTTTTATAACTGCAGTGAGATTGTCGATGCTTGGCTGCAAGATGGTATAATGATCATGCTGCATCGATAAAAGAGAAATCTATATAAGGTGGGTTATATATGAATTTACAAGAGGTTATGCAGGAGCTTGAAGCACTTGGCAAGGAGCGTACCAAGAAAATTTATGTATCTAATGGAGCGCAGGAGCCTCTTTTTGGAGTCGCGACGGGTGCAATGAAGCCTATGTCGAGAATAATAAAAAAAGACCAGGAATTAGCCGAGCAGCTCTATGCTACAGGAAACTATGACGCGATGTATTTTGCAGGTGTTATTGCTGATCCTAAAGCAATGACAGCAGCAGACTTCGAGCGCTGGATCGATAGAGCTTATTTCTACATGTTATCTGATTACGTCGTTGCAGTTACTCTTTCAGAGACAGACATTGCGCAGGACGTTGCAGATGAGTGGATTGCAAGTGGAGAAGAGCTCAAAATGTCTGCAGGCTGGAGCTGTTACTGCTGGCTGTTAGGCAATCGTCCAGACCATGAATTTTCTGAACAAAAGCTTGCGAGCATGCTAGAGGCAGTAGAAGCTACGATTCATAGCTCACCTGAACGTGCCAAATATGCGATGAATCAATTTATTTATACTGTAGGTATATCCTTCTCTCAGCTCCACGAACTGGCTGTGGAGACAGCAAAAAGAGTAGGGCCGGTAGAAGTGAAGCGTGATAAGAAAAAAACGAGTGTCCTTCAAGCTTCGGAAACGATAAAAAAAGCTGTTGAAAAGGGGCAGATAGGCTTCAAACGCAAATATGTAAGATGCTAGAAAAAAACAGATCATTTGTTCGTAAAAATGCTTTACATTGGACGTTATTGGTATATAATGGATAAAGCAAGACCAATCCTTCGAAAGAGGTGTTCAATGATGACGATTCGATTAAACCCGTATTTTGTTTTTGAAGGCAAGTCAAGAGAAGCTATTTATTTTTATGAGAAGGTACTCGTTGGGCGTATTGAAAGCCTAATGACATTCGGTGAGCTTCCACCAGACCCGAATCATCCATTAACGGATGACGTGAAGGAGCTTGTTATGCATGCTCACTTAAAGGTTGGAGATGTTGATCTTATGTTCTCTGATACTTTCCCTGGCATGCCTCATCAACAAGGCGATAATGTTCAGATCTCGATCCAAAGTCCGGATGAAGAGAAAACGAAGGAAATCTTTGCAGCTTTAGAAGACGGCGGAGATGTTGTCATGCCTCTACAGGCGACCGAGTGGAGTCCATTGTACGGGATTGTAAGGGACAAGTTCGGTGTTACCTTCCAATTGAATGTCTCTGCAGAACAGTCATAATAACGCAGTTATCTCATCATTGCTAACATAAATAATTAATGAAAGAGAGGATCGCCATGAATGGGCATCCTCTCTAGTTTTTGCTTTAACAACATGATATAGTTTTGGTATAATAATGAAATAGTAAGTGTGGGGTCATAGTTTAGGGGGAAAACAGATCGCTGGCAGCGATCAGTCCGCGGTTCGATTCCGCGTGGCTCCACCAAACCCCATTGTAGCAGGCATTACTGCTCAATATTAACGAATTTACCGAAGTCCTTTATTCGAACATTAACGTTGCATGTTACTTCGATATTGGGGTAAATCCTTCTCCAATCCAGATTCTTCCACTCTTCATAGCTAAGCTTATTCCTTACATATTTCCCTAATCCGATGCTATCCACATTGTTTTTTTGCATCATAGCAACCATTTCCTCAGTCTTTAGCTTTATATATTCAGCAATAAGCTTCTCGATTTGTTTTTGGTGCTCGACATTATCAAGACTAAGCTTCCCTGTATACTCCAACACGGAACCTCTAACATTTATGCTAATATCCGCATGATAATGTTGACCTTCAGAGGTCGTTTTAATCTTGATCTTTCGTTTACTGATCATAGAGCTGAACATAATATGCTCATTAATTCTACCGACTTCAGACATGTCTACGCTCATCTCACCATTTTTAAATCTCCCTCGTAGGAAGGCGAAAATTAACGTATCATCAGGCTCTACTTTTGTAACATAGCGATCACCCTGAAACAAGGCAATCCCATCTATTGAAACATGTTCGTCAAGCTGCTTAATAATTGGTGCTACAGCATCAATCCCATCATCCAGAAAGTCTCTAGTAAATCGATAAAGAGTAATTTCTGGAACCGTCTGTGAGATTGCTTCCTTTTCTAGCATACGATCAAGGTACTTTCCTGTTCGATTATGCTGTGAATAATCTTTAGATAGTAACTCATGTGCGCTGCCGTTGACGATCGTAACTTTAACCCGCGGGGAGATCGAAGAATCTCTAACTAACGTATCAATATGCTCCCATATGCCTTGTTTAGCTAAGCTAAGCCCGAAAAGCGTATTACGCAGCTGACCGCTTACTATTGTAAGCTCGGTTTGACTTGAAAGTTTTATCTTTGCTTCCTTGCTAGTATAAGCTGTAGCAGTAATCAATTCTCTGCTATTCTCAGTTCTAGTTCTCGGTATCGTTACGCTTATTAATAATTTTTGTTGCCCTTGTTTCTCGTCATCTGAAGATTCCTCCGTATTAGGATCAAGATCATAGCTGGTTGTTTGTGTAAACCCCAGCTTCTCCAGTACTCGCTGGTCCCCGCATCCTATTAGCAGAAGCATGACAAGCAGCATCATGATGGCTCGTTGTAATCGATATATGGCTCATCCCTCCTCTTTTGGAGTAGCAGAAATAAGAGCAACATCAATGGTAGTCCGAAGGCTACTCCGATCTCGATCTGCCCAAGATATTGAAGCCAAGCATCAACTTCAACCAGTACAGTTGGTACCCAGGAGACCACGTATGCTACGGCCATAATAATAGCTGCTAGCCACTTTACGTTAGCTTTCGGAAGTATTCGTTGCGCCGCTTCGAGGGCAGACCAGCAATACATGACAATTCCGATTAAGGAGGTAAACAAATAAAGGCTGAAAATCAAATTCTCTATACGTTCGACAAAGGGAAACTCGATATAAGCTAACAGATCGAGCATCGGAAATTTCATTCGTTTTAGCTGATCGAAGCTGTAGAAACCATAACATACGAGACATACCAATATGTAGGTTAGAAAAGTGAGCAGGTTACCGATATGTACTGCCTTCATAACTCCTTTTCTCTTTTCAGCGTAAGGAAAGAGCAACAGTATTAGCTCATATCCCAAAAAGGCTGTAAATATTCTAAAGCTGCCTGTTACGATATCAGACGATTCATGGAAATAAAATGATGTTAAATTGATCCATTGAAAATCATGAAGAAAGAAAAGCAGCAGCAATATGGTCCAAATGACAAGCCAGAAAAACACCGTTGCAGCTTTAGATATATTGTAGATTCCCTTTATTATTAGGAGAAAAGCAAGCGTATCTACCAATATTTTAATAAGCATCGGATGAGTGGTTGGAAAGACGAAAATCTGATAAATGATAATATATCTTTTGGCAGATATACAACCAATCATCATCCATAGCGTAAGTAAAAAAATATAAAGGGGAATCACCGCTATTTTTGGAAAGAAATGTTCGATAATTTGAAAGATCGATTTACCATCAGCAAGACGATAAGCAAGTGAGATTAACGATATATTTAACGCCACAATGACATAGAAGACAGTTAAAGCAATCCACCCGTTATATCCCATATGCTGTGCAAGCACACGCGGCAATGAGAAAATAACGACCCCAGATTGTGTCATATAAATGAGTATTGCAATATGGAATGGATGCAATTTTTCCCTCATGTTGATCCTCCAATTATTTCTTCTGCTTCATTTTTACTTTGTTTGGTGTATTGGATTGCGATGGTCGATCACGCATTGCCCATAAGGGTGCTCTAATAAATACGTCACGCCAATCGTTGAAGTACGAGGGAGCGACGGGAGTGATATAAGATGTATTTAAACTCGTTAGTCCACATAGATGGATAACGATATAAGCAATTCCCATTGCAATACCAAGATCTCCTAGTGTGCCAGCTAATATGATTAAGCCAAAACGAACTAGTCGAATGGAGGCACTCATCACGTAGCTAGGGATAACAAAGGATGCAATTGCTGAAGATGCAACTGCAATGATAAGCACGTTACTCGTTAGGCCTGCTTGGACTGCAGCTTGACCGATGACGATACCTCCGACAATCCCGATCGTTTGTCCGATTTTAGTAGGGAGCCTTGCTCCAGCTTCTCTCAGTAATTCAATCGTTAGCTCCATTAACAGCGCCTCGTAAATCGGGGGGAATGGTACTCTGCTTCGAGATTCCGTTAACGTTAGTAGCAATGCTTCAGGAATCATCTCATAATGAAAGGTTGTAACTGAAACGTATAAGGCTGTAAATGTCAGCGTAATAACTAATGCTGCAAACCGCAGTAAACGTGTTGCAGTACCTAGAATCCATCGTTGGTAGTAGTCGTCGGGTGATGCAAAAAATTCAAAGAAAGAGGAAGGTGCTGTAAATACAGAAGGACTGCCATCTAGGATACCAATGATTTTTCCAGCAACGAGCTTGGATATTGCGGTATCTGGTCGCTCTGACGTTGAGAACAAAGGGAAAATGGAGTTAGGAAAATCATCGATGTATTGGATGAGCATATTTCCATCGTGAACCGCATCCACTTCAATCAACTCAATACGTTCAACCAGTTCTTTAACATAGTCCATGTTAGCTAATCCATCGATATACAGTATATATAGATCCGTTTTGGAAATCTCACCTACCTCTAGCTTTATAACCTTCAAATGTGAGCTTTTTATTTTACTTCTAATGAGTGACAAATTTGATAAAGCAGGCTCAGTAAAGGAATCGTGTGGACCTGTAATAACGGTTTCTGTTTGAGATGCATCAATCGAACGTGCTTCTGGTTTATAGGCATCGACTAAATAAGTATCGTCCTTATGAAAAATAGCTATCTTTCCATATAATATCCCTTTAATTACCGTATCAGAATCCAAAGCGAGTTGATATTGGCTTCTTATAAGCAGGTTCTGAATTTCATATTCTCTAGCTTCGGTCAGTGGGGTAATATATCGATATAATTCATCACTATTAATTAAATGATCAAAGTACACTAGATGCACATTGATCTCTGGAAATGTACGATGAGTAAGATCGATGCAATCTTTAAAATTGTCGAGCGTGTGCTGAAGACTAGGAGCAATTATGTGATTAGAATCTGTCATTTGCAAGTTCCGCCTTATCCAATCTGTTCTAGTTATGTTTTACCACTGTTTAGAAAGTTATACTTAAACAGGAAGCTGAAAGTAATCGAGAGAAAGTGGATAGGAATGAAAAGGTGGGCATCGACTAACGCAATTAAGCGTAATCGATGCCCACCTTTTTGGGATATCAGGAAAAACAAATATGTCCAAGCAGCAGGCATGATATCATGCTTGCTGTTTTATATAAGCTACAGATTCTTTTGGAGCATTGTGTGCGGGAGTAGGTATGCAGGAGTTTTGCAATAGCTCGACCTTTTCTCTTTCACGCAAATCGTTTGTTCGAATGTATTCGGCTGCAGTCATATATTTGCTCCACTGCAGCATTTCACCTGCTTCATGCCACACCGTTAAGTATTCGTTTTCCACTAAGGTGTACAATCTGCTCTTTTTTATTAGATCATAGGTAAAGAAATCATTTGCTGTTATACGTTGATGCTCCTCGTCTTGATTATGCATATAAGGCCCGGTGATGAGATTCATATCGACTTTATACGTATCATTGAACAGTGGCTTATGTGTAAAGCGAACCTCGCATATTTTATCTACATCGGTACCCATCTCAGCACATGCCTTTGCAATCGCACTGAACACCTTGCAGTAATTATCAATAACACGATCGTTATCCCCATATACGAGCTTGAAGCTGTCATTCCAAGGTGGTGACACAAGAATTTTAACGACTGCACCTTGTTTAATAGCCTGTGCGATGCTTGTTGTAATTTTACTAGTTAGGATTAACCGGTAGCCTGAGATCCACACTTCCTTATCTGACGATTGCAGTAGGTTTTCGAGCAGCAGCTTTTTATTAAAATGCAAATTACTTATACCAAATTCGTGAATCCCCTCAAGCAGCTGATCGTTTTCAAACGTTTTATACTTTACATAAACATCAGATACTAGTCCAAAGATCGTCGCTAATAAGGAGGTAGCGATGGCAAGCGTAAGCTCAGGTACAAACCTTACTTCCTGCAGCGGCGATATATATACGATAATTGCGGCGAATATGCTGCCAAGCAGCATAACAATAACATAAATATTATTTTGCAGCTTATAGGCCTTTAGCTTTTGCCATAGAGAAAATTTACGATGCATTCAGCTCTCCCTTTCATTCGGTAACTTTACGGTAATATACCGTGTCAATATTCGGACCGCGTCCATCTTGAATACGTTTCACCTCGTGAAAGCCGAACTTTTCTAATATATGAATATGGCTAGCGTTGGTTGACCATGTTCTCGTTGTTACGGGCATAGCTTGGCTTGCCGCCAATGCAAGGATTTCCTTATAGAAGCTGGACGTGATGCCCTTACCTCGTTGTGCTTCATCTACAATAATTGTCGTGACATAGATCGTATTGATGTGATCATTTAAATCCTCACACTGATAATGAGGACGATAGGACATAAAGCCAACGACTTCATGATGATCCAGCGCAACTAAGAAGGCCTGCTGCTTTAATATTTCAAAATATTGTCTAGGCTCTGTTTTTTTAATCAGCGATCCCGTTAGTTCAGCTTGAAATGTGTTTTCGCGAGCGGACAATGGGGGGATAAACGAATGGTCATACTTGCATAGCAGCTGCCATACTCCATCCAGTATATGTTCTTCAGTTAACTGCTCAAAATCGATGATTCTCATAAGATATTCCTCGCATTCGTTAGGTACAATGGCCTGAGAAGTTTATATTCAGTTCTTAACTATTATACATGATCTCTAGGAGAACAGGCATGTAAGTTCTTTCTATAAAGCGATCTAGCAAGAAGTTCATATATCCAATTTATGGGCTAGATTTATATCAAAGGTCCTATAGTATAATGAACCTACATCAAATGGTAGGGGTGGAGTGATTGGACGGACAAATTTTGGCTAGCGGGTTAATGTCACTGCACGGAACAGATTTACGTATGGTGTATGCGTTACTGTGCCGAACGAATATCGGACATTTATTAGCGTCGAAAACGAAGGACTTGTTTTTCGATGAAGAAAAGGATCATTTCACACTGCATCTAACCAATGAGGTTAGCAAGCTAGAAGCGATAGACGATGAAGTACTAAAGGTTGACTTATTTCTAGAGATAACGAAGCTGTTAAAGCTGAGAGGCACCAAGTATGCAGTAAGGAAAGAAATTGAGGATCAGTGCCAGCTGATCATTCAAGATGTCTATGAGCAGCTGCTGAAGCAGGATAAGCAGTTTCGAGCATTTGTAGAGGCATCGAGCTCTGCAACGAAGCTGCAGCAGATGATTACATATCAAATGAGCAAAGTATTTAGTGAGCTCGATCAAAGCTTTCAAGATTTTACAATTGAGGATCAGACGAAATTTGCTGCTCAAGTGAATGAATATATTCATAGCTTGCCAGAAGACAAGCAAGCCAAAATAAAAGATAAACTAGGCATTAATGATCTTACCGATGATATGGTACGAAAAGCGATTGCGACAAGTGGGACAAGCATCGTATTCGCCATCATTGTAGAGGTAAGCGGCTTTGCCTTCTACACTACGGCAACCTCGCTCGTAGCTGCATTTGCAGGCCTATTCGGACTTACACTGCCGTTTGGGTTTTATACCGGTTTAACATCGACGATTGCTGTATTAGCTAATCCTCTGTTTATTATTCCGCTGCTGCTAGGGGGAGGGATGCTGCTTGTTAGACATCAGAATAAGGCGCTGAAGAAGAAGCTTCTGCCGATTATTGTAATGCAAATCGCCTTGCCTTATATGAGCTCTAGTGGTCAGGAGCCAAGCTACGAAGAATTTATTCGTGAATGGCAAAGCCGCTATCAAGAATATGTACAGCTGCAAGCTGAAAAAGCGGTGCTTAGTCGAGAGAAGGCTGCTGTTGAAGCGGTCGTTGAAGAGCATAATGAACAAATTGGCAAGCTAAAAGCGAGTATAAGAGTGCGTCTAGCCGAGATGTCGAGCATTAAGCACAGCATCATCGAAACGCTTAAAGAGAGTGATGTCACTAAGCTTTCCATATCATCTGCCTTTTCCGGCTATGTGCTTAAGTATATTAGCGTGCTGCAAACGATTGTCGAGCTTCGTGAAGCAAAGCAGAATCGTCCTGAAGCGACAGGTTTTTTTGATAAGCTTGGCAGTCAGTTTAAGAAGATGACCTTGTCACTCGACATTTATGATGAACAGAAAAAGCTTGAGCCCATTGTATCGAATATGGCAGAGGAAGTATTACGAGCAACAGGAGCTGTCTTTATGCAGGCTGAACGCGAGCAATACCGGGCTTTACAGGCTGAGATTGACGAATTGTCACAGACAACAGCTAGTGTAGAAACCGTTCGAGACGAGCAGCAAGCCATCGCTAAACAGCTGAATCAACAGCTGCGCCAGATTGAGCAGCTTATCTATGAGCAGGAACAAGCAAACTATGGATTGGCTGATCTTGGGTGGGATGAGCCGAAGCTATTGGAGGAAGCTTATGGGGATTAGTAATCAGCGTTTCTGGGAGCATTGGAAAAAAGGTCAGTACGAAGCAGCGTTGCGCTGTGCTGCTCATGAAGAGCCTAAGCAAACCAATCGGCTGCAAACGATGCTGTTTGGTACCCCAGATCAGATGAAGCAGACAGCAGCAGTTACGATGATTAGTGTCGGTGAATTTATTTATGATGTTGTCATGCTGCAGCCGGAGGTTGTAAGCGGGCTTGATTTTGCAAGAACAGAGGATTTATCCTCGTTGTTTACGTTAAGTCAATTTGCAAGTCATATTGACACGTCGACACTTACTGGAGATATGGCTCAGCTGCAAGGCTATGTTGCTGAGCAGATGCTTGCTGCTGAGCTGCAAGCAAAGGGGCATGAGGTGGAATTTCCTGAAACGTCTAACCAAGCAGGCTGGGATATTCTCGTCGATGGACAGCCGTTCCAAGTGAAGAATTTGGCTAACCCAGATGGCGTGAGAGAGCATCTGACGACCTATCCCGATATTCCCGTCTATGTTAATGAGGAGCTGGCTCCTTACTTTGAAGGTAATCCAATGGTGTATGTATCGAGCTTATCAAGAGACGATGTGCTGGAAGCAACAACCTTGACGCTTCAGCATGCTGAGGATTTGCTAGATTTTGAGCTTCCTTGGATTGCAGCAGGAGTAAGCTCTATTAACAATATTAAGAGAGTATGGCAGGATGATGTCTCTATGAATCAAGCGGTGTTCAATGTCATTAGTGATACCTCTTCACGTGTCGTGCTTGGTGCACTTGGACAAAAAGCAGGGATTATTGTCGGTACGATGCTGTTCGGCCCGGCTGGTGGAATGACTGGGGCAATGGTTGGAGCCTATGCGGGAGCAAGTGGTGGCGGACGATTATCAAGCAGCATCAAGCGTCTGTTCTCACAAAAGCAAGAGGATGAGCTTGTAGATGCGCTTCACCAATTGGCAAGAAAGGTGATGGAGCAGCTTAATCATAAGCTGATTATTAAGCAGCGCAAGCACCAACGAATATATGACTCGCTGCAGGATATAGAAGAAGCGGGTCAAGCGATAAAGAATGGAATTAAGCAACGAGCAGAGCAAGACATTACCTATGTGAAGAATAAGCATGATGAGCTGCAAGCCTTTATGCATGCTCTTCAGAAGCGAACCAGCCCCGTCATCGAGCAGCTGCCTTCTGTGATGAGACTAATCTCTCGAAGCAGCGTTCATCCGTTTCACTATCAGCAGGAGCTGAAGCAGGTGCAGCAGGCATCGCTAGCCTATAAGAAAAAGAATTAATTGCTTAAACATATACAAACGAGCAAGTACAGGATGTCGAAATACATCTTGTACTTGCTCGTTTTACGAAATTACGAATGCTTTAATATACACAGTAGCTATTTCTTTCAGCTTCAGGTGCTTGTTAGCTACGCTGAAGATCTGGGTCAATGCCCTTTGTCTCTTTTCCCCAGAATAATACGGCGATGACACCGATTAGTATAGATATAAAGAAGATCGTGAATATGATCTCTATCGGTATGCCTTCAGATACAAACATACCTACTAAAAATGGACCCAGAATGCCACCGATTCGTCCGAATGATGTCGCAAGCCCTACACCCGTTGCTCTAGCTTCTGTAGGGTACAGCTCTGGGGTGTAGGCATACATTCCACCCCAAGCGCCTAGATTGAAAAAGGACAACAATGCGCCTGCAAGGAGCAGAGAACCTTCCGTCTGTGCCAAGCCAAACCATAGAGCGCAAATGGCAGTTAATAATAAGTAAACAACGAGTACAAACTTTCGCCCAAGCTTTTCAATAAAGTATGCAGCTGTAAAGTAGCCTGGCAGCTGAGCGAGTGTCATAATGAGCACATATTGAAAGCTTTTTACAAGTGTAAAGCCTTTA
The DNA here is from genome assembly GCF_038004245.1 of Paenibacillus sp. FSL W7-1287. Lineage (NCBI taxonomy): Bacteria > Bacillati > Bacillota > Bacilli > Caryophanales > Paenibacillaceae > Paenibacillus > Paenibacillus sp. FSL W7-1287. Next base: position 1,331,442 of record NZ_JBBORD010000001.1, read on the forward strand.
AGTACCATGACAGATGGAAGCCACAAAAACATTCCGTAATAGGAAAATACGACGGTAAACCACAAAATCCAAAGCACAACCGTAGACTTTCGATAAGGCTGTGACCAGATAAAGGAAATACGCTGCTTAAGTCCAAGCTTTTTTGTACGCTGCTGGTTTAAGTAACGAGGTGAATCTTCAATATTTCTCCGCAAGTAGATTGCGTAAAACACTGGAACCGCACCAATAACAAAGGCGATCCGCCATCCGTACTCAGGAATTACGAAATACGAGATAATTGCTGCAACAAGCCATCCTGCAGCCCAAAAGCTTTCTAATATGACGATTACTCTGCCACGTTCCTTAATAGGCACTGATTCCGATACAAGCGTTGAAGCGACTGGAAGCTCTCCGCCTAACCCTACGCCTGCGATAAAACGCAGCACACATAACAAGGCGAAGCTTGTTGCTAGTGCTGAGAAGCCCGTAGCAAGCGAAAATAACACTAATGTACCTAGCAAGATAACCTTCCGTCCGTACCGGTCAGCCATCGCTCCTGCCAACGCTGCACCTACTGCCATACCGATCGAATTAATAGCAGTTAGCCAGCCAACCTGACCCGGATCTAAGTTCCATGAAACTGCTAAGGCCGCGACAATAAAGGACAGCATGCCAATATCCATTGCATCAAACAGCCAGCTAATTCCTGCATTAATCAGAAGCTTGCGCTGCTTAGAATCTTTCCAAAAGTTGCTCATCATTTACTCCTCTGTTTTCTATAGCTCATCTTCATTATGAACGAAATTATTACTAATTATGACGATTTGCCTTAGAAATCGCAATACTGTAGCTAAGGAAATCTCGGGCTAATAAAAATGGATACTGTAACGTAGCTCACATACAAATCAAATAAGTCGTAGTATAATGATGTATGATTTGTAACTTATGGGTAATTAAGGGTTTATTATTCGTAAGTGGAAGCAATATTTTTTTGTGCAATTGCTGTAAGCGCCCTTTAAGTTCAGTTTTTGTTGAGTGCTGGATAGTAATATCATTATGTTGTGCATTTTTACCAATCCGTTCTATCAAGTGGGCAATTAACTGATAAACAAACAACTATCTTTCTATTAAACTATGAAAAAAATGTAAAAATATATGGATGTCCACTAGATTTTTTTCTAAAAACATTTACAATTAAAACTACCATATAATAGAATAAATAGTTAAGTTGTACTAGTACTTGAGGCATATGTCAGTTGTAAATGGAGGGAACTGCACAATGATACTAGCAAGCACAAAGCATCAACGAGCTATGAAGCGCATTAAAATTAGCTTTGTCCTGTTATTAAGTGCAATGGTTCTCATAGTAAATCTACCAGCATTTGCAAATGCAAATGTTCAAACACCAGGAAAAATCTACTACGTCGCACCAACAGGCTCAGATGAGAATGACGGCAGCCAGCAGGCACCATGGAAAACATTGCAGCATGCTGCCAATGTCGTTAAGGCGGGGGAAACAGTATTCGTGCGAGGAGGGACGTATAGAGAAAATATTACGATAAGAAGTTCAGGCTCAGAGACGTTTGGCTATATTACCTTTCAGGCGTATCCAGGTGAAACTCCAGTTATAAGCGGCTCCGCTAGTAAAAGCTCAAGTCTCGTTCAATTCTACAATGCTCATTATATTGTATTTGATGGGTTTGAACTCACTGATTTTGAAGTCAGTGATGCGTCCAAGTATATTTCAGCTATAAAAGTAACCGATGAATCCTCAAATATTGTCATACAAAACAATCATATTCATAAAATTAATCATCTAGCCAATAAAGGTAATGCAAATGGCATTATTGTGTACGGTAATAGTAAGAAAGCAATCTCAAATATTAAGATTGCCAACAATTATTTGCATGATTTAATACTCGGCTCTAGTGAAGCACTTACCGTTGTAGGCAACGTAGACGGATTTACGATCGAAGGCAACGTCATTGAACGGATTAACAATATCGGCATTGATGTAGCTGGCTTTTATGGAACATGTCCAGCGGGCTGTACGGATCAAGCACGTAATGGAACGATTTCTGGTAACCAGGTTTCCTATGTTGATACCATTGATAATCCTGCCTACCGGGGCTATCGAGCGGCAGCGGGGATTTATGTCGATGGCGGAACAAAAATTGTTATCGAGCGTAATTCGGTGTCCTATAGTAATTATGGAATCGAAGTGTCAAGTGAATGGGGAAAACAAGCAGCAACACAAATTATTGTTCGGAATAATTATATCCACCATAACCATATGTCAGGCTTAATTATGGGGGGCTCCTCTAGCAGTAACGGTGGAGCAATCGACAATTTTATTCTGAATAATACTTTTTTCAGCAACAACGAACTGCGCACTGGAGACGGAGAAATTACGTTTCAGAATTCAGTGAGAAACAATGTTTTTGCTAATAATTTATTTGTAACGAATCAACAGACTCCTTATTTCTACGACAGTAAAACGACAAATACGGGCAATACGATTAATTACAATCTTTATAGCGCAGTAGATGGAGCTCATTCGTATTGGCGCATAGGTGGTGTTCGCTACACTAGCCTTGATCAATATCAAAAAGCAACGAAGCATGATCAGCAATCGATTGTAGCTAATCCGAACTTAGTACAATTAAATGAAAGCTCTATCGAGCTAGCCTCAACCTCTCCAGCAATAGATGCAGGAACCGTAACGTATAAAGAGGTCGGAACTCTCGATCTTGTGGGAACTAGCCGAATTGTTGGTAAAACGATCGACCTTGGCGCGACAGAGTATGATGGTAATGCACAGCCACCTACAACTCAACCTCCATCTTCAACACCGCCGCCAGTAGGAAGTCCACCACCTACAACACCACCAGTAGATAATCAACCACCGTTCAAGATTGATGGATTGACAGATGATTGGAATAATACTCCTTCACTCGCTACGAGCAGCTCTAACGTGAGAAGCCTGAAGAGCACGATTCAAAATAATACGCTCTACTTGCTCATTACCGGTCAGCTGCTTCAGGAAAAAGGTCAGCTATATATTTACAGTAATCAAACAGGCCAGGCTTATTTCTCCATTCCGTTCTGGTCGAATCAGAAGGCTGATTATTTAGTAGAGAATGGAGTGCTCTATCAGTATACAGGCAGCGGAAAGGACTGGAGCTGGAAGAAGGTAAAAGATTACCGTAACAATGAGGTAGTCATTCACAGCACAGCAGTTGAGATGGGAATTCCATTAGCAGATATCGGTCAAACGAACGAGCTGCTTGTAGGTTATATATGGAAGGATAACAAAAGTAATCAGCTACCAGCAGGAGGCGATATGATTGCTATCCAACAAGCTGATACAGAGGAGCCATTGCCTTCACCAAGCTTTAATATAGATGGGAAAAAGGATGAATGGGCGAATGAGCATTTGCGTGCTCAATCAAGCGATGGCACATTGGCACTATATGCAGCCAACGATCAGACGCACATCTACTTCGCACTTTCATCATCTGTGACAACGAAAAAACTGCAGCTGTACTTGGATACGGACAATAACCATGCTACAGGATATCAAACCTCCAGATGGAAAGCGTCCGGCGCTGAGTATTTAGTTGAAAATGGTGTGCTGTATAAGTACGCCGGAGATAACAAAACGTGGGTTTTCAATAAGCTAGTTACGCTCGATTCAACGAGCTATATGGCAAGCTCTTCCTTCACCGAGCTAAAGCTATCACTAGAGCAGCTAAGCATAAAAGCCGGAGATACGATCTCGTATGGTGTGCTGCTCGATGATAAGGCAGCGTTAAGACTGCCACAGACCGATAGCCTACTGAAGCTTCAAGTGAAGAATTAACTTATGAAAAGACACCTAATGACTTACATCAATCTCCTTGACTGTCATTAGGTGTTTTTAGTTAGAAGAATTAACAAATGTAAGAAAAGAGGAGAGGCAATGAAAGTATTAATTACAGGCGGTTATGGTTTTATTGGCTCGCATGTAGCAGATCGATTTTCCAAAGAGGGCTATGAGGTATTCATTATTGATAATCTAGCTACTGGAAAAAAAGCCAATGTTCAGGTCAAGCATCGTGGCTATGTTCTTGATGTGCAGGATCCAAAATGCGAGGAAGTGTTCAGAGCATATCGATTTGACGTAGTTGTGCATCTTGCGGCACAGGTTAGTGTCAGCAAATCGGTCGTAAACCCTCAGCTCGATGCGGAGGCGAATGTGGTAGGTCTAGTCAACATGCTCGATCTGTCTGTGAAGTACGGAGTCAAACGCTTTTTATACGCTTCTTCCGCAGCTGTGTATGGACTTGAAGGCAATATTCCTCACCCGGAGGATGATCCTGCTGAACCAATTGCTCCTTATGGGATCAGTAAATACGTTAACGAAATTTATGCAAATAAATGGAGTGAGCTTTACAAGCTATCTACCATTGGTTTTCGTTTCTCCAATGTATATGGTCCAAGACAGAACCATCAAGGTGAAGGCGGAGTCGTATCGATCTTTATTAACGATTCATTGAACAATAGACCGTTGAAGCTTTATGGTGATGGGAAGCAAACAAGAGATTTTATTTACGTAGAGGATGTTGTTGATGCAATGTATCGCAGTGTCCATTCCACTATAGAAGGCGTGTACAATCTCTCAACGAATGAAGCACAATCTGTCAATGATCTAATAGAGGTGCTATCCAAGCTGCAGCCTAATATTAAGGTACAGCAGAAGCCACCGCGAGATAAAGATATTTTACATTCTAGGCTTGATAATCGCGCGATTATGCATGACCTAGACTGGTCACCGCTTTACAGCTTTGAGGAAGGCATAGAGCGTACATATGCTTATTTTGCTGGAAAGCAAGGAGAGAAAGAGGTAGCTATATCAGTTGCTGCTGAGGCAGCTCCAGTAAAACTGCGGCCTAAACGATCAAAATGGCTATTGCCGACTGCAGAGAACCTGATAGCTTTCTGTTTAACTGCTTGGCTCAGCTTAAGTCTTGTTAACAATATTATGAACGTTATCGACATCAAATTGTTCTATATAACGATCATTGGAATTTTATACGGTAATCGACAAGCATTGTTATCAGTCGTACTATCTATAGGCTTGCTTACGTATGAGCAGCTAGAGGCTGGCCGCGACTTTTTATCGCTCACCTATGACACGAACTACTTCTTCCATATCGCGATCTACTTGTTCATAGGTCTTGTCGTTGGTTATGCCATCGAGCGCAAAAATGTTCGCATCGCGCAGCAGGAGCAGAAGGTATCCGACGTAAGTGAACGCTATGAGTTTTTGGAAAATATCTATCAAGAAGTTAGAGATGTAAAGGATGAGCTGCAGCTCAGAATTCTGAATTCAGATGACAGCTACGGCAAAATCTACTACGCAACGAAGGAGCTAGAAAGTCTCGAGCCAGAGCTCGTATTCAACTCCGCTGTTAATGTTGTTAAGTCAATTATGCGCGTAGAGAAGGTTACGATCTACCGCGTCAACAAGCATCAAAGCTATCTAAGGCTGCTAGCTAGCTCTGGCTATGGAAATGAGGAGCTTAAAAAATCATTGCGAGTTGATGATTACGCGTATTTGCAGCAGGTACTGCAAACGGGTCAGATCTACTTGAACAAGGAGCTCGAGCCGACCATTCCTCTCATGGTTGCTCCGATCTATTACAAAGAGCAGGTTACAGCGATTATAGCGATTGACGGAATGAAATTCGAGAGCTTTTCCTTGTATCACCAGAATTTGTTCCAGATAACAGCGAACTTGATCGCTTCAGCATTAACTAAAGCCTTTTCTTTTATTGATGCAACAGAACGCAACCGCTATATCGATGGCACGATGATATTACAGCCAGAGATTTTCAATGAAATCCTGCACTCGAAGAACGATATTAAGCATCAGCATCAGGTGCCTTACTTGCTGCTGCAAAGTGAGTTAGGCGATGTATCGATAGAGGAAGCATCCCAATTTATTGTGCCATTGCTGCGCGAGACGGATTATTTGGGATTAAATGGTGAGAAGCAGCTGCAAGTGCTGCTATCTAATACGAATGAGCTTGATATTTCATCGATTTTGGCGAGATTATCGCATCCTAAAATATCATTCTCAGTTATGAATGAGGGGTGAGGAAGCGATGCTGTGGTTAGCATATGGGATTTATCTAGTGGTTTCCTTCATCGTGCTGCTGCTTCTTAACTGGAAAAGCAAGCCTACAGCAATCATTAAGCTGGCCATCGTAGCTTGTTTACCGGTTGTAGGCTGGTTTATGCCGATTCTATGGATACGGAAGCCTCGTCGCAACTCCGAGCAAGAGTTCGCAAATTATGTAGACAGTCAGCAGCAGGAGCATAAGATCAGACGAATTGGCGTATTTCACCGCATCGAGAAGCAGCGTGAGCTTGATGTAGTGCCGATCGAGGATGCATTAGTCGTCAGCCAGCATAAGGATCGCAGACAGGTGTTAATCGATGTATTGAAGCAGGATACAATTCAATATATTGAGATTCTGCAGCAAGCCATTAGCAATGAGGATACAGAAACCTCTCATTATGCGGTAAGTGCGATTATGGAATTGAAGCGCAAGCTGCTCATCTCTTTGCAGGAGCTCGAGGTTCGCTACGAGCAGGAACAGCATAATCCAGAGGTTGCAAAAGCATATATAGAGGTGCTGGCCATTTACCTAAAAAGCGGCTTTCTTGATGAAAGGACGATGCGTAAATACCAGTACACCTATCTATCTGTATTAACGCACGCTTATCAGCAGGGGGAGCAGGAGGAGTGGTTATTCTCAGCTAAGCTGGATATTGAAATCGAGCTAGGTATTTATTCCGACGCAGAACAAACGGCACTGCAATACGTTGAGCATTATCCGTTAAGTGAGCAAGCATATTTATCATTGCTGCGTGTATACTTTGTCATTCGATCCTATCAAAAGCTGCAGCAAACACTTGAACGCTTGAAAAGCTCTCCAATTAGGCTAACTAATCAAGGGCTAATGATGGTTAGATTTTGGTCAAGAGGGGTAGTAGATGAAGAACAATATAAGATTTAGAAGAAACGTATACATCATTATGCTCAGCATCCTCATCTTTGGCATCATTTCTCAAATTGCGAGATCTGACCTAATGCTCAAATACGTGTCGAATGATAGTCAAACGTCTTTGGGGCAGTGGCAAACCTTTCAGGAAACGGTCACTACCGTCTCTATGAATATTGACGGCGGCGATATTGCTGGAGTTGATGCACACTGCATCATATATAACAGTGAGGATTCACTCAGCGTAAGCTACTATAACAACTTTGAGAAGGTGTACAGTTATTTAAAGCAGCCTTATACCGTATTGGATACAGCTAGCGATGAGCTCAGCTATGATGCATGCCAAGCGGTCATTATGACAGCAAGTATAGAGGTGCTTACCGACTCCATTACAGAGCTTGAGCAGTATATACATGATGGAGGCTACGTGTTTTTTTCTCGAATGGATCACCCAGGACCGGTGTTTACGAAGCTATATCGTAAGCTAGGTATCGTAAATTACTGGTATGTTGTTGGCAATGATGATATCCACTTCACCTCCAATCTATTGATTGGGCAGAAGGATGCATTGTTTACCGATGACTTCTTCTATAATGATTCGATCTCGGTTGAGCTGGATCATAATAGTGAACTGCTTGCTAAAGGTAAAAACCAGACACCAATTGCTTGGCGCTACGAGCACGGAGATGGTGCGGTTCTAGTCTATAACGGCAATAATCTGTTTACTAAATCCAATCGCGGCTTAGTCGTCGGTGCGATCAGCATGCTTATTCCGGATTATATTTATCCAATATTTAATGCCAAGCTCTTCTATATAGACGATTATCCTGCACCGATGAGTACAGAGGAAAGAAAAGAGATTAAAGAGGAATATAATCGCAACGTCGCAACCTTTTTCAAAGAGATTTGGTGGCCGGATATGATTAAGCTTGCCAAAAACTATGATCTGAAATATACAGCAGTAGCGATAGAGGATTATAACGAAGCGATCGAAGCTCCTCTGCCTAAGTACCGTCAGGAGGATTTAACGAATTTAATTGTTTTCGGCAGAGAGGTGCTTAAGACAGGTGGTGAGGTTGGTATTCACGGCTATAATCATCAGCCGCTGCAGTTTAGGCAAGATATTGCAGACGAATATGATTACGTCGTCTGGAATTCCTACGAGGATATGGAAGCTTCTATAAGAGAGGTCTTATCGTATACCCAAAGCGCGTTTCCGAATTATAACGTCGTTAGCTATGTACCGCCTTCTAACATACTAAGTGCAGAAGGGCGTCAAGCACTTGTAGACAACTGGGAGACGCTGCGTGTCATTTCAAGCCTGTATGAGGAAGATCCAAAGGATTTCTCCTATGTACAGGAGTTCGAGATTGCAGATGACGGGATCATTGAAATGCCTCGTATTACATCTGGTTATTCTGATTCGCCAGATATGATGTGGTTGGAGGCAAGTGTGATGACCGCTTATGGTTTCATCTCGCACTTTATTCATCCTGACGATATGTTTGACGATTACCGAAGTGGCAACAAGGGCTGGGGTGAGCTGTACAAAGATTTTGAATACATGCTAAATCGTATGGAAAGCACGTATCCATGGCTAAAGCCGCAAACATCTGGTGAGGCTGCTATTCATGTCGCACATGTGTTAAACAGTCAAATTACTAGAGAGCAAACGGATTCCGAGATCAAGGTTGATATTAACCATTTCAATAGCAATCAATACTTTATTCTTCGTTCTAAGAAAAAAATTGGTAGATTGACCAATTGTAATGTCAAGCTCATTGATGAGCACACCTATTTGGTGGAAGCGACAGATGAGCATTTTAATATTGAGTTAAAGTAGGTGAAGCAATGAAAATATGTATCATTGCTGAGGGCTCTTATCCTTATGTCACAGGAGGAGTTTCCAGTTGGATTCATGAGATTGCAACGCAGATGCAGGAGCATGAATTTATAATTTTTACGATTGCTGCATCGCGTTCGCAAAGAGGAAAGTTTAAGTATAAGCTGCCTTCCAACATCGTTGAGGTGAGAGAGACTTTTCTTGATTCTTATCTAACGGAAGAAGGCAAGTGGGGACAGCGCTTCAAGCTGTCTGACAATGATCGTCAGAATTTGTTGCGTTTGCTTGGTGACGAAGGCGCGATTCACTGGCAGGAGCTTTTTGAGCTGCTGCGTCGAAAGCAATATGATCATGTGGCTGACTTCCTACAGAGTAAGGATTTCTACGATTTACTTCAAGATTTGTGTCAGCGATGCTATCCGCTCGTTCCTTACACAGAGATGTTCTGGACTGTACGGTCGATGATTCTACCGTTGTTTCTTACGATACGCGAGCAAATCCCTGAGGCAGACTTGTATCATAGCGTCTCTACTGGCTATGCAGGTGTCGTCGGTGCGCTGGCGAAGGGCTTGTATAATAAGCCATTTTTGTTAACAGAGCACGGTATTTATTCTCGGGAAAGAGAAGAAGAAATTATTAAAGCAGATTGGGTTAAAGGCTATTTTAAAGATCTATGGATTCAATATTTCTATCGTTTGTCTGCCTGTGCCTATGAGCAAGCAGATCAAGTAACAACGCTCTTTAATCGTAATCGAGAAATTGAGATCGAGCTGGGCTGTGATGAGCAAAAAATAAAGATTATTCCAAATGGAGTTAATGTATCAAGATACGAGCAGCTAGATACTGAAAAGCCGGAGCATCAGCTTAATATCGGGGCAATCATTCGGGTCGTTCCTATTAAAGACATAAAGACGATGCTGCAAAGCTTTGCGATCGTCAAGGAAGAAATTCCGAACGCAGTGTTCTATGTTATGGGCTCCTATGAAGAGGATGAGGAGTATTACGAGGAATGTATTCGACTGATGAATGCTCTGCAGCTAAAGGATGTTATATTCACAGGCTCGGTCAATATTATGGAGTATATCGGTAAGATGGATTTGCTCGTACTGACAAGTATAAGCGAAGGCCAGCCACTGGCTATCTTGGAAGGTATGGCAGCAGGGAAGCCTTTTGTTGCAACGAATGTAGGAAGCTGCAAGGAGCTGCTGGAGGGTATGGAGGATGCGATTGGACCTGCTGGCATAATTGCACCGGTTATGCATGTGGAGCAGATAGCTCAGGCTATCATCAAGCTGGCGAAAAGCAAAAAGCTGCGTGAACAATATGGACATAACGCCTATCAGCGTGTAAGTAGGCATTATCGTCAAGAGGATGTCATTGCAGGCTATCGCAAACTATATGTTGAATTGGAGGACAAAGCAAATGGCAGGAATAGGGTTCGAGCTGCGAAAGCTCTTTCATAAGGAAGGGTTGCTTAACAATTTACGTGCCTACGCATATTCCTCGATGACTACGGTTGGACCTATGATTTTATGTATGTCATTGATTATTATCCTACAGCGGCTTATGTCTAGATATAACGGAAGCTATATGGATTGGGAGCTGTACATCGCTACAGTTTCGTATTGCTTTATCTTCTCAATCGTTATGACGTCGGGCATTTCACTAGTCATTACACGGTACGTATCGGATTGTCTATATACGAAGGATTATCGAAAGCTGATGTCTTCCTATTACGGGGTACTAACCCTCGTATTGCCCATCGCTTCACTAGCGGCCTTTTTGTTTCTAAGTCGGGTACAGGCTGATTTATCCTATAAAATTAGCGCGTACTTCTTCTTTATATTTCTCGTCATTATTTGGCTGCAGGGAGTATATTTATCCGCACTTAAAGACTATGTGAGGATTGCAAGAAGCTTTATTATCGGTGCAGTTGCAGCTGTGTTGGTCGCTTGGCTCGGTATGGAGTTCTTCTCCATTTCAACGCTGCTCTCTGCATTCATTGGCTTAGATGTTGGTTTCTTCATCATCTGCACGTTAACTGGCTTTCACTTTCAACAAAAGTTTCCTAAAGCAGATACGAAGTATTATTTTGAGTTTTTGACCTACTTCAAGAAGTATCCAAGCCTATTTTTCTCAGGCTGCCTGATTTATTCAGGTATCTATCTGCATAACTTTGTGTATTGGTTCAGCGGGCACGGCTATCATATTGCAGAAGCATACAGAGTGTATATGCCATACGATGTGCCGGTATTCTATGCATTCCTTACCGTGCTGCCAACACTCGTTACGTTTGTCGTTTCAGTAGAAACCTCATTCTTTGAAAAGTTTAGACATTATTATTTGAACATATTGACGGGCGGGACTGTGCAGGATATTCAAAATGCAAAGCGGCGCATGCAGAATACGTTAGTTCGTGAAATCAGCTTCCTAATGGAAATACAGCTTGTGTTTACCGTGCTGGCAATTGGTGCAGGTATTTTACTGCTACCGCGTGTAGGATTTACGATGCAGCAGCTTGACTTATTTATTATTTTGTCACTGGCCTATTATCTGTTTATTATGCTGTTCTCGCTTGTTCATATTTTAATGTACTTTGATGACCAGAAAGGTGTATTTATGATTGGGGCATTATTCTTCTTGCTTAACATTGGATGTACTATCGTGACGATGAATCTGGATTACGATGGTTTAGGTATGTTTATAGCTGCGTTTATAGCACTAGCTGCTGTAATTATTCGCCTGCTATATGTACTGCGTAATATCGATTACTACACGTTTTGTGCGCAGCCTATTCATACGAAGGAGAAGCAGACCAGTAAGAGAAGACGCTTTAGATCGGGTGCAGTCACGATGCTAATTGCTTGTTGTATGCTGATTTCAGCTTGCAGCTTGGGCGACGATACCATTGATGATCTCAAAGAAAGCGGAAGTGCTGCTTTAGCCGGAGAAGTTAGCTACGCGCTAATGGATGATAAAAGACTGTATGAACGAGACCAGGACGACACATTGAAGGCACTCTACCTAACGATTCTACCGAAAAAGGATGGAGATGTGTCGTTCGATTGGTATGAGTTAAACCGTCAGATCGATAAGGAGCTTGGTAAGGATCTGGAAGTTATTGTTCAAGAGGGACTGCCTAATGGCGAGGGTCCCAAAGCAGGTATGTTTCAGTATGGAGCTACGAAAGCGAATGCCTCGATAGCAGTACGAGGCAATTCTGCTTGGTCTCGTGTACAAAAGTCCTATAAGCTCAAGTTTTATGCTGACGCTGGTACATACATGGACCAGGAAAGACTGAATCTGAACAAGCATATTGATGATATGTCTCGCTTGCGTAATAAGCTCAGCTTTGATCTGATGGAGACAATACCGGATATGACGAGCCTACGAACACAGTTCATTCAAGTGTACGTTAAGGATCTATCCAACGGAGAGAAGGATGCTCCTTATGAGGACTACGGGCTTTATACGCACGTAGAGCAGCCGAATAAGAAGTTTCTAAAAGCACATATGCTTGATCCAAATGGCTACTTGTACAAGGTTAAGTTTTTTGAGTTTTTCCGCTACCCGGATCAAATTAGATCGAAAGATGATCCTGCCTACGATATTGCAACTTTTGAGCAAATCTTTGAGGTTAAAGGGCGGGAGGAGCATGACAAGCTCATTGAAATGCTCGATGCGGTGAATGATTATAGCATTCCAATTGAACAAACGATTGAGAAATACTTCGATCTCGATAATTTTTTAACATGGACCGCCATGAATATATTGATGGACAATATGGATACTGACGCGAACAATTTCTTCCTGTATTCGCCGTTAAACATTGATAAGTGGTATTTCCTACCGTGGGATTATGACGGTGCATGGGAGCTTCAAAGGAATATGGACTTTATTCGTCCGTACCAATCCGGTATTAGTAACTATTGGGGCGTTGTTCTGCATAATCGTTACTTTAGAAACGCGGAGAATGTTAATAAACTCACCGAGAAGATCGAGGAGCTGTATACGTACATCAATGAAGAAACGGTGCAGCAACAGCTGAACAAGTATAAGAGCATTGTAACGCCATTCGTCTCTCGTATGCCCGACGTTAAATACTTGCCAGATCATGTATCAACCTATGATAGCGATATTCAGCGGATCCTGAATACACCGAAAAGATCGCTGGAGCGCTACTATGATGACCTGGAGAAACCGAAGCCGTTCTACTTAAATGATGTACGTCAAGAAAACGGTAAACTGTTTTTTGATTGGGGCGTTTCCTTCGACTTGCAGGATGATGAGCTAACTTATGAGATCGTCATTGCGAAGGATAAGTATATGCAGGAAGTTGTTTATGAAAACAAAGAAATAAAAGAAATCACGCATTCGATACCAAGCCTAGAACCGGGACGCTACTTCTGGGGTGTTTCTGTCGTCGATAGTCAAGGAAATCGACAGGACAACTTTGAGATCTACATTGATGTCGAAGATGATTTATTTTATGGCATTAAAGATTTCGAGGTGAATTAATTGAAATTAAGAGGGAAAAGACTGCGAACAGAGCAAAAATATTATTTGCATATGCATGACTACCTTACACTTCGAATGAGAATTTCACAGCTGTTAACGCTTGATGAGCATTCGATTGATATTGATGGCTACAATATTCGAAGCTTGTATTTTGATGATCCAAGACGAACGGCGCTTGAAACAAAAAATGACGGTGTGTTTAAACGGCAAAAGTTTAGAATTCGTATCTACAACGGGTCAGACAATCATATTGCATTGGAGCGAAAAAGCAAGCTTGGAGACTATGTTGCCAAGGAATCAGTAACGATTACTAGAGCGCAATATGATCAAATCTTGCTTGGAAACTATGAAAGCTTATATGAAACAGAGGATCCACTAAGACTTGATTTCTATGCAGCATTAACAGCATCGGGTTATATTCCGACTACGATCGTAGATTATTGGCGTGAAGCCTATGTATTCCCGCAGGGAAATGTGAGGATTACGTTTGATAAACGACTTGCTGTAGGAAGTAATCAGCTTGATTTATTTCATCCGGAGCTCTCGTTAGCCGAGATTATGCCTCCAAGTGTTACGATTATGGAAGTGAAGTTTGACGATATGCTGCCTAGCGTTGTGAAGCCGCTCATTACGCCAGCTAATCATCTGCGATCCAGCATATCAAAATACGTTTTGTGCAAGGAACAACAAATGCTGCTGCATACTCAGTAGTGTAACGAACAATAGGTTGGGGGATATGGATGACTACCTTTGAGGATATTATTAAAAAGAGTGTATTAACATTAGAGAGCTTCCGCACGGTTTCTTATTACGACGTTGTCGTTGGACTAATTATTTCTTTTTTAATCGGAATGTTTATTTATGCGATCTACCGCATAACATTCCGCGGAGTTGTGTACAGCTACAACTATAATGTTTCCTTCGTGCTTATGACGATGATTACAACACTCGTCATTATGACGATCAGCACCAATATCGTCTTATCTTTAGGTATGGTTGGTGCCCTAAGTATTGTCCGCTTTAGAACTGCAGTCAAAGATCCGCTTGATATCGTTTATATGTTCTGGGCGATATCGGCAGGTATAGCAACAGGTGCTAAAATCTATCCGCTTGCCATTGGTGGTTCACTTATTATTGGTTTAGTGATCTTCTGGCTAAGTAAACGTAAGGTTAGAGAAGAGGCTTATCTACTCATCATTCGACATACTGATGAAGCGATCAACGAGCTGAGAACTGAGCTAAGAAAGCTAAAAGGAAAGCTGAAATCGAAAAATGTACGTAAAAACTATACGGAAGTCACCTATGAAATTAAGCTAGTAGATGACAATACCGCCTTCCTTCAATCGATCATTGAAATAAAGGGAGTTAGTGATGCTTCGCTAGTTAATTACACAGGAGATTACGCACAATAGAAGAAAAAGCAGGGGATGTCCAAGGTCGCGTTCAATGAACGGACAGTTGGACATCCCCTGCTTTATTATGATTGAGCTGTTGTTATATAAACAGATCGAGGATGAGTACGACACCTAAACCAACAATCGAGGTGGTGAAGAGCAGCAATCCCCAAGATTTGAACGTATCCTTAATAGACAAGCCAAAGTATTCCTTGAACAACCAGAATGAAGCATCGTTAACATGCGTAATCGTGTTACTTCCGGCTGCTCCTTGATGTGTGCGTGTCTAGTGTGCTTACCTATGATTAGGCTTATTCAGTTGTACACATATCGCATTGAAATACGTCTAAACATGATAAAAGCACTGACATAGTTAATTTGTTTACTTAACCAACAAATTAAGTATTATGACATTTAATTGCTTTTAATACCTCAATAACAAAAACTGGTAAGCACCTATTAATTTTTATAAGGCAGTGAAATCGTCGGAACATCTAAAAATAGCTGTATCGCCTTGGCACAAGCACCTAATGTGCACGATTTTTTACCTAGCTTTGAAATATATAGCCCCTGGTAGTGGCTAATTTTAGAATGCAAATTTGCTGTAATTTTCTCTAATGAATGGGGATAGATCCGGAGCAGTTCGCTGTCAAGTACAACAACATCAGGATTATAGATGTTGATGACGTTGTTTAATCCAATCGATAAATAATAGATAAATTGATCGATAATTGCGGTGAGCCGTTCATCCTTTTCATAATATTTTTGCAAAATGAGATTATAGCTTAAGCTCTCCTCAGGATATAGCTGAGAAAGTTGGTCTAACACTGTGTTCTCCGAGGCATATTTCTCCCAACAGCCCTTATTACCACATTCACAAGGCTTTCCACCAGGCACAACAATCATATGCCCGATCTCACCGGCAAACCCGTCTTTCCCGCAGAAATATTTGTTATTCACGATCATGCCCATACCAATACCACTGTAAAGTGTCGCTGATATTAGATTTTCTGTATCGTGGTGTACATAGACACGCTCAGCGAATGCTGTTAAGTTCGCATTGTTATCAATATGAACCTCTACACCAAGCGCAGCCTCTAAATCCTGCTTCAACGGAGCACGTGACCAATTCAAGCGTGGGATAAAATGGATCATTTCATCATTAGATACAAGTCCATGAACTGAGATTACGATGCCTACAATCCCATGGCGTCGATCACTATAGTTTTTCTTGTAGGCGGTAATTTGCTTAATGAGCAGCTCTACGGTACTCTCATAGCGAGTAGAATCATTTTGCACGACACTAGTAGAGATTGGATTACCTAGCAGATCGGTGATCATGAACGTAATATGATCTGTTTCTAGATCAATGCCAAGCGCGTACCCTGCTTCAGCATTCAAAGAGAGCATAATAGGCTTACGGCCGACATGATTGTGCTCGATATGCTTTTCCGTAACAAGGCCATCCTCAATTAAATCGGCAACCTGAGCTGACACTGTTGCTCTTGTTAGAGCTGTCACCTTCGAGAGATTAGCTCGTGAGATCGTACCTACCTTGAGTATCTCTCTTATAATAATGGAGCGATTTATCTTTTTAATATAAGCTGCATCTCCAGTAACCATATGTACCTCCTACCTATCGTAGCGACTCATTGCAAAGTAAGCTGCTTTTAATACATGAAATTGAAACAGTGTTTTAATTATAGCATGCTATCTTCAACAGTTTTAGTCAATGTGCTAGCAATAAAATTGAATTTTAATTTGACAAAGAGATTAGGAATTGTTACGTTTATTATATAATTAATTCACCTACTAAACAAATTAAATTTTTAGTGGTGTTCCAAGGAGTGATTCATAATGTCAAAACAGCAAATTGGTGTTATTGGGCTGGCGGTTATGGGGAAAAATCTAGCTTTGAACATAGAGAGTCGAGGCTATTCTGTAGCAGTATTTAATCGTTCTTACGATAAGACAGAGGAGTTTTTACAGCAAGAAGCAAAAGGCAAGCAGTTTGTTGGTGCTCGCACAATTGAAGAGTTTGTTGCTTCACTGGAAAAACCGCGTAAAATATTAATTATGGTAAAGGCTGGTGCAGCTACGGATTCTACAATCGAACAGCTGAAGCCGCATTTGGATAAAGGCGACATTCTTATCGATGGCGGAAATACGTTCTTCCATGACACGATCCGTCGTAATAAGGAGCTTGAGGCAGAAGGCTTCAACTTTATCGGCACAGGCGTATCAGGCGGTGAAGAAGGCGCTTTGAAGGGGCCATCGATTATGCCGGGCGGTAAGAAGGAAGCGTATGAGCTAGTTAGACCCATTTTGGAAGCGATCTCAGCTAAAGTTAATGGAGATGCTTGCTGTACGTACATTGGACCAGACGGTGCTGGCCATTATGTGAAGATGGTTCACAACGGTATCGAGTACGGTGATATGCAGCTAATCTCTGAAGCGTACTTTATTTTGAAGCATGTGCTTAAGCTGGATGCAGAAGAGCTTCAAGGCGTATTCAAAGAGTGGAATAAAGGTGAGCTCGATAGCTATCTGATTGAGATTACTGCAGACATTTTTGGTAAAAAGGATGAGCTGACAGGCAAGCCACTCGTTGATGTGATCCTTGATGCTGCTGGCCAAAAGGGTACAGGCAAATGGACGAGTCAAGATGCTCTTGATCTAGGCGTTCCGCTATCCATTATTACAGAATCAGTATTCGCACGCTTTATATCTGCAATGAAGGACGAGCGTGTACAGGCAAGTAAGATATTACCTGGACCTGCTGCAGCAGCGTATACAGGCAGCAAGGAAGAACTAATTGAAGCGGTGCGTCGTGCGCTTTACTTAAGCAAAATCGTTTCCTATGCTCAGGGCTTTGCTCAGCTTCGTGTTGCATCAGAAGAGAATAATTGGAATCTAAGCTATGGTGACATTGCGATGATTTTCCGCGGTGGTTGTATTATCCGCGCGCAATTCCTACAAAAAATTAAGGATGCATACGACCGTGATCCGAAGCTAGCTAATCTGTTGCTTGAT
Source organism: Paenibacillus sp. FSL W7-1287 (assembly GCF_038004245.1). Lineage (NCBI taxonomy): Bacteria > Bacillati > Bacillota > Bacilli > Caryophanales > Paenibacillaceae > Paenibacillus > Paenibacillus sp. FSL W7-1287. The sequence goes on from NZ_JBBORD010000001.1 coordinate 1,349,261, forward strand.
CCTTACTTCAAGGATATCGCTGTTCAATATCAAAGTGCTTTGCGTGATGTTGTTGCACTAGCGATTCAGCATGGTATTCCTGTACCTTCATTTGCAGGTGCGATTGCTTATTATGACAGCTACCGTTCAGACGTGCTGCCTGCGAACTTGATTCAAGCACAGCGCGATTACTTCGGAGCGCATACGTATCAGCGTGTGGACAAAGAGGGCGTCTTCCATACGAATTGGATGGAATCGTAATCCTCACTAGCATGTTATAGCTATACCTCAAGAGCAGCAGCATGACAATGTGTTTCATTGACTGTGCAGTATAAATCTAAATTCGTTAACAGAAGCTAGAATATCGACGTATGAGGAGTGAGTAGGTTGGGGATTCTTCAAGAGCTTGTGAAAAATATACCATTGCCTAAGATGGCAAAGGTAAAGGTTAATTTTGATAATCGACAGCTTGATGACTTAGGCAGTGAGCTTCGTGCAAAGCTGGAAAAGGACAGCATTAAGCAGTTGATTACACCTGGTATGGAAATTGCCATTGCTGTAGGGAGCCGAGGTCTTGATCGTCTAGTTGAGATTACTGCAGTAACGGTGCAATTCCTTAAAGATGCAGGCGCCAAGCCATTTATCGTGCCAAGCATGGGCAGCCACGGCGGTGCAACTGCAGAAGGCCAGCGAGAAGTACTTGCTCATTTGGGAGTAACAGAAGAAAGTGTCAATTGCGAGATTCGTTCTTCTATGGAGGTTATACAGCTAGGAACTTTGCCTAATGGACTTCCTGTGTATGTTGATAAATACGCTTCTGAAGCAGACGGCATCGTCGTCATTAACCGAATTAAACCGCATACTGCATTCCGTGGTCCAGTTGAGAGCGGCATTATGAAAATGATCAGCATCGGACTAGGTAAGCAAAAAGGCGCGGAAGCATGTCACCAGCTTGGCTTTAAGTATATGGCTGAAAATGTACCAGCAATGGCGAAAATGATTATGGAAAAAAAGCCGGTCTTGTTCGGTGTTGCCAGCATTGAGAATGCGTTTGATAAAGTCGCATATATTGAAGCTCTAACGACTGAGGAAATTATCTCTCAAGAGCCTGCACTGCAGGAAAAAGCAAAATCACTGCTGCCGAAGCTTTTCTTTGATCAAATTGATGTGCTCGTTATCGATCAGATCGGTAAAAATATTAGCGGTGATGGAATGGACCCTAACATAACAGGGCGCTATCCGACACCTTATGCCCACGGCGGGCCAGATGTGAACAAGATGGTTGTGCTTGATCTTACACCGCAGACAGAAGGTAATGCGAACGGTGTGGGGACTGCAGACTTTACGACGCAGCGTCTTGTTGACAAGATGGATCTAGAAGTAACGTATGCTAACGGCTTAACATCGACCGTTGTTGCTCCTACTAAAATCGCGACGACGCTGCCGAATGATATGCAGTGCATCCAAGCAGCGATTAAAACGTGCAACATCCTCGATTTTGATCAGGTTAAGCTTGTACGCATTCATAATACGCTGGAAATTAGCGAAATTGAAGTTTCAGAAGCTTTGTTTGAATATGTGAAGCAGCATCCGCAGATGGAATTGATTAACGAACCATACGCACTCCCATTCAACGAGGAAGGCAATTTATTTTAGGGGGAATCAGCATGTCACAGCTATTTGATCTAACAGGAAAAACCGTTCTTGCGTTTGGTGGGAACAGTACACTAGGCTCTTCGATCTCAGAAGGTCTTGCTGAGCATGGCGCTCAAATTGCAATTATCGGAAGAAACTTAGAGAAGGCTAACGCTGTAGCAGAGGCTATCGTTGCAAAAGACGGTAAAGCAAAAGCATTTGCAGCTGATGTCAGCTCTAGAGAATCACTAGAAAAAGCAGCCGAAGAGATTGAAGCTTGGTCTGGTGGCTGGGACGTTATTCTAAATGCTCCTGGTAAAAACAGCTCAACGCCATTTCTTGAGCTAGGTATGGACGAGTGGGATGACATTATGGACGTGAATTTGAAGGGTGTCGTTGTAACGACTCAAATCTTCGCTAAAAAAATGATCGAGCAAAAGCGTCAAGGCAGCATTATTAATATTTCATCTGTATCCTCTACGACACCATTGTCAAGAGTATTCACGTACTCTGTGTCTAAAGCGGGCATCAACAGCGTAACGCAATATTTGGCACGTGAATTCGCACCTCATGGCATCCGTGTAAATGCGATTATTCCTGGCTTCTTCCCAGCGGAGCAAAACCGTAAGATTTTAAGTGCTGATCGTGTGGAATCGATTCTAAAGCATACACCGCTGAATCGTTTTGGTACGCCGGATGAGCTAAAGGGAGCTGCTGTATTCCTTGCATCCGATCGGGCATCTAGCTTTGTAACTGGCGCTTTGCTTCGAGTAGATGGTGGATTTGGCAGCATGACGATATAATGTAGGTAAGCAGTATATAGCTTGCAATAATTTAATGGATAATGAAGTAAAGTGATGAATATATCAAAAGAGAGTGCGATAGCAATATAATTGAAGGGATGGGGATCAATAACATGCTGAAGCAGAAATACGAGGCATTGCAGCATATATTACGTGAGATGGGATCAGTTGTTGTAGCTTTTTCAGGAGGTGTAGACAGCACATTTCTGCTAAAAGCTGCAGTTGATACACTAGGGGTGCAGCACGTATTGGCAGTAACAGCAGACTCTGAGACCTATCCCTCCAGTGAGCTTGAGGAAGCAAAGCGACTTGCCGCACTAATTGGAGCTCCGCATCAAGTGATTGAAACGTCGGAGCTCAACATTCCTGGTTATGCAGAAAACACGAAGAATCGTTGTTACTTTTGCAAGAGCAGCTTGTTCGATCATCTGATACCTTTGCTTGAGCAGCGTGGCTTTTCTAACATCGTGTATGGGGTTATCGCTGATGATATGAACGAGCACCGTCCTGGTATGCAGGCTGCTAAGGAGCGCGGTATCCGCGGTCCGCTATTGGAGGCGGAGCTGTATAAGGAGGAAATCAGGGAGCTTTCTCAGCAATTTGATTTGCCGACTTGGGATAAACCATCGTTCGCATGCTTGTCCTCACGAATTGCCTACGGCGAGTATATAACGAACGAGAAGCTTAACAAGATTGAGAAGGCAGAAGCGTATTTGAAATCATTGCGTATTCGTCAGGTGCGTGTGCGCACGCATGACAATATTGCTAGAATAGAGGTGGAGCCGCAGGACTTGCAGACAGTCGTTGAGCATCATGAGGATATTGTGAATGCACTGCAGTCTTATGGCTACCAATATGTTACACTAGATTTGCTGGGCTACCAAAGCGGTAGCATGAACAAAATGCTGAATATATCATAAGTTCACATGCAAAAAACGATAATGAAAAGGAATCATGTCATATGGCTAAACAGTTTGTAATTGGACTAGACCTTGGGACAACAAGTGTAAAAGCGTGCTTGTTTAATCTAAAAGGGAACTTAATTGCCAGTGTTGAGGAAATGATTACTTCTCATTACCCACAGCAAGGCTGGGTGGAGCAAAACCCAGTAGATATTGAAAAGCTTGCTGTGAAGGCGATTAAAGCAACGCTAGATCAAGCTGGTGTTCATAAGGATGAGCTGATGGCCTTGTCGTTTTCTGCAGCTATGCATTCCCTGCTTATTGTAAATGAGCAGGGATTGCCTGTTTCACCTGCGATCATCTGGGCAGATGGAAGAGCTGCAGCTCAAGTGGATGAACTGGCTTCTACGATGAAGCAAGTTATCTACACACGTACAGGGACACCACTGCATCCGATGACGCCGCTTATGAAGCTGCTATGGATGAAGGAGAATGAGTACGAGCCTTACATGCAAGCCGCATATTTTATGTCGATCAAGGAATATTTAATCTATTGCTGGACGGGTGAGCGAGTCATTGATTATTCGATGGCATCTGCTACAGGCTTATTCAGCCCCTCAGAGCTTAACTGGGATGCTCAGGTGCTGGCATTAGCTGGTGTTGAAGAGGATCAGCTATCTCGCATTGTACCGCCTACAGAGGTGCTTCCTCCAGTCAAGCCAGAAGTTGCAGAGGCCATGGGCATACCTGTGGAGCTGCCATTTGTTATTGGTGCGGCGGACGGACAGCTTTCTAATCTGGGCATCGGTGCGATATTGCCTGGTGAGGTCGCGGTTTCTGTTGGTACGAGCGGCGCGATTAGACAGTTCTCTCATATTGTAAAAGTTAGTGAGCAGCAGGAGACATTCTGCTATGCGTTTACCGAGGATCAATTCATTGTAGGCGGTCCAACGAACAATGGTGGGATTGTCATGCAATGGCTGAAGGATCTGCTAGAGGATGAGCGCGAATTTGGTGAATTTTTAAGTGATGCTGAGAAGGTTGAACCAGGAGCAGATGGCTTGATCTTCCTGCCTTACATTAATGGCGAACGAGCACCGATCTGGAATCAGCATGCGAAGGGGAGCTTCTACGGCGTGACGGTCACACATAAGAAGCCACACTTTATTCGTGCTGTGCTCGAGGGGATCACGTTTAACCTTTATCAGATCAACCGTGCACTTGATACTTCTAATGAAGAAGCAGGCCGAAAAATCTACGTAAATGGTGGCTTGTCCCGATCCTCACTTTGGCTGCAAATGATGGCTGATATATTCAACGCTGAAATCTATGTATCAGAGAATCATCATGGCGCAGCTTGGGGCGCTGCGTGGACAGCACTTGTCGCTCTTGGACATGCTGCTTCCTTTAACGATATTAAAAACAATATTCCGATGGGCTCGGCAACGCTGCCGAATCCAGAGCGTTCGAAGCTGTATCAGCAGCTTTATGCGAACTACGAAAAGCTAGGTGCTGCTATGGCACCGTTCTATAAATAAACGAAATGGTTAGTATGCCATCACAGTTATGGGGGGGAAGCTTGTGCTAGACGAAATATTGCATGAGGTTCAACGCGGTACATTAAGTATTGCTGAAGCAAAACAGAAACTTGCTGCTTTTGAGGATCTTGGCTTCGCTAAGGTCGACCATCATCGCAAGCAGCGTCAAGGCTTTCCCGAGATCGTCTATGGTGAGGGCAAAACGGCTGACCAGATCATCTCGATCCTGACATCATTAAGTGCGCATACGAAGCAGCTGCTCGTAACGCGCCTTGATCAAGATAAAGCTAATATTGTACAGCAGGCTTGTGCTGCGCTGGAGCTCACTTATAGTGAGCCCGCGCAGCTGCTGTATAAAAAGTTTGAAGTGCCGCCAGAGGAGCGCTTAAAAGGATATATCGCAGTTATTGCTGCTGGAACGTCCGATATCCGAATTGCAGAAGAAGCAGCCATTACGGCAGAGGTGCTTGGCAGCGAAGTGCATCGCATTTACGATGTTGGTGTAGCGGGGATCCACCGCTTGCTATATCACGCTCAGGAAATCCAGCAGGCTGTTGTATCAGTTGTTGTAGCAGGTATGGAGGGGGCGCTTCCAAGTGTTGTTGGTGGCCTCGTTTCTCATCCTGTAATCGCTGTCCCGACGAGTGTTGGATACGGCGCGAACTTTAATGGACTATCTGCATTATTAACGATGCTCAATTCTTGTGCCTCGGGTATTAGTGTTGTAAACATTGACAATGGCTTTGGGGGCGGCTACAACGCAGCTCTCATTCATCAGCTTGCAGGAAAAGGAGTTAAAGAAGAAGCATGAGAACGTTATATTTGGATTGTATCTCTGGAATTAGCGGTGATATGTTTATCGGCGCACTTTTAGATGCAGGTGCTGATGCTAATAAGCTGATGGAAGAGCTTAAAAAGCTGAAGATCAATGATGAATATGAGCTTAAATGGACGAAGGTTATAAAAAACGGCATCACCGCAACAAAGTTTGATGTTGAGCTGAAGCATAGTCACGACCACGGGCACAGCCATGATCACGGACACATACATACGCACAGTCACGATCACGCACATAGTCACGATCATGGGCATAGCCATGGACATGCACATAGTCACGATCACGTACATAATCACGAACATGCCCATAACCATGAGCATCCGCATGAACACGATCATGGACACAGCCATGACCATGCACACAGTCACGATCATGGACACAGCCATGACCATACGCACAGTCACGATCATGGACACAGCCATGACCATACGCACAGTCACAATCATGGACACAGCCATGACCATACGCATGAACACTATCATGGACACAGCCATGACCATACGCATAGTCACGATCATGCTCATAGCCATGATCACGCACATAGTCACGACCATGTACATAGCCATGATCACGCACATAGCGACAACCACGGGCATAGTCACAACCATGCACATAGCCACGATCATCGCTCCTACCGTGATATTGTTAAGATGATCGAGGATGCTGGCTTTGAAGCACCAGTTCGTGATCTTTCCTTGCGAATATTTAAAAAAATCGGAGAAGCTGAGGGTAAAATTCACGGATTACCACTAGAGAAAGTTCACTTTCACGAGGTAGGTGCGGTCGATTCCATTATCGATATTATTGGAGCAGCGATACTGCTTGATTCTATGAAGATTGATAAAGTAAAAGCGTCTCCAGTACCAGTAGGTTCTGGGAAGATCCGAATCGATCACGGAGTATATCCGGTGCCAGCACCAGCTACACTCGAGATTCTAAAGGGTGTTCGCATAGAGCATTCCCCGATCCGCTCAGAGCTTACAACACCGACAGGCGCAGCCATCGTTGCCGTGCTTTCCGAGCAATACGGTCCGATGCCTTCAATGACCGTGCAAAGCATAGGCTACGGAGCGGGCACCAAAAGCTTCGGCGAGCATCCCAACGTGCTAAGAGTTGTAGTAGGCGAAGAATAGCTTCGAAAGCCCACAAACCACCCCAACGGAGTAACTGATGTGGTGTCACATCGAAGTGACAACCCACAAACCGTTCCAGCGGAGTAAAGGTGTGGCGTCACCTCGAAGCGACAACCCACAAACCGCCCCAGCGGAGTAATGATGTGGTGTCACATCGAAGCGCCACCCTAAACACGCTCCAGCGGAGTAAATAGTGTGAGTGTAAAAGCAAAGCGGTTGCCTTTGTTCACCGATTTCTACAATTAAAATACTCCTAGAAATCGGTGAACAACAGCAATTGAAACCACACTATTTACGGAGCGCTGAAATGGTATCAGATGGAAAAAACACCACATCATTTACGGAGCACCGAAATATAGCTGTAAAGGAGTACCTCGATGTCTACTAAGCCACCACTGCATGAGCATATAGATAACGAAATGATAAAGCTAGAGGTTAATCTAGATGATACTTCTGGTGAACTGCTCGGCTACGTCATGGATTTGTTGCTTGAGCAGGGTGCGAACGATGTGTACTACACGCCTATCTATATGAAGAAAAATCGTCCAGGAGTGATGCTGCAGCTGCTGTGTTCAGCTTCATTGCTTGAACAAATGAAGGATACAATTTTTCGAGAGACGACAACGCTTGGCATTCGCTACTATCCGTTAAGCGTGCATCGACTAGAGCGTGAGTTCATAAAAGTAACGACAGCGCTTGGTGAGGTTACAGTAAAAGTAGGATTACATCAAGGAAAAGTCGTTCAATGGGCCCCCGAGTACGAGGAATGCAAGCGCCTAGCACAGCAGCACCTGCTACCGTTAAAAGAAATATATGACACCGTGCGCAGAACATACGAAAACAGAACTATAAGATAACGGCGGAGTAACGATGTGGGTCACATCGAAGCGATACCCAAACCGCACCAAGCGGAGTAAACGTTGTGGTGATACATCTAACAAGAACCTACAAATAGCCCCAACAGAGTAACTGACGTGGTGAACACATCGAAGCACAGCCCGCAAACCGCTCCAGCGGAGTAAACGTTGTGGTGATACATCTAAGCAAGTACCTACAAATAGCCCCAACGGAGTAACTGACGTAGTGAACACATCGAAGCACAGCATACAAACCGCCCCAGCGGAGCAAATGTTGAGAGTGTAAAAGCGAAGCGGTTGCCTTTGTCCTCTGATTTCTACAATTAATATCCTTCTAGAAATCAGAGGGCAACAGCAATTGAAACCTCAACATTCTGCGTAGCGCTGAAATCAGAGGGCAACAGCAATTGAAACCTCAACATTTCGCGTAGCGCTGAAATCAGAGGGCAACAGCAATTGAAACCTCAACCATTCCGCGTAGCGCTGAAATCAGAGGGCAACAGCAATCGAAACCTCAACATTCTGCGTAGCGCTGAAATACAACCGTCGCGCCTAAACCACCACATCATTTACGGAGCAAATGAAACAGGGGTGTCTCAAGGTCATTAATCATGACCCTGAGACACCCCCGTCTAGTTTATATTTATTAAGCTACATACTACTTGATTCCACTGGCTTCGATGCTGGCTTAACAAGCGCATGCTTCTCCCAGCCGCGACTCTTCCAGCGATAGGACATAATGAAGGCACGTGCCCATTCGTCGGCCGCAATGGCAAGCCATATACCTGCAAGCCCCATATCCATCTTAAATACGAAGAGATAACCAAGCGGTAAGCTCATTCCAACCATCGTGAAAATACCAACATACAGCGGGAACGAAGCATCACCAGAAGCACGAAGTGAATTAACAATAATAATGTTAATCGTTCTACCCGACTCTAAGATAATGCTTAACAGTAGTACACTTGCACCGATGGCAATAACATTGGTGTCCTCCGTAAAGATCGACATAAGCGGTACACGGAATAAGGTAACGACACCAATCATAACAAGCGAGACGATCGATGCAGATTTGACACTGCTCCACACTCTTCTGTAGGCATCATCCGGTTTGCCAGCACCTACAAATCGACCAACTAGAATCGAAGTACCGATCCCCACTGCAAAGGCAAACATATAAATAAACATCGAAATGTTGTTGGCATATGTTCTCGCTGCTAGTGAAGCTTCACCAAGATACGTTGCGTAGAATAAGAATACGATCTGACATGATTGATACATGACCTGCTCTAAGGCAGATGGAACACCAATCTTTAATATTTTCAAAATATAGTTCTTCGAAAGACTGAAGTAATCCTTTATTTTGATTCTTACTTCCATCACATTGTATAGGAGCCAGAAGAAGACGACTACTGCGATTAAGCGACTTGCGACAGATGAAATCGCTGCACCCTGTGTGCCTAATGCCGGCAAACCTAAATGTCCGAAAATAAGGATGTAGTTCAAGATGATATGAATAACGTTCATTCCGAGTGACACAAACATGGCTTGCTTCGTATAGCCATGAACACGAATGATGGCGGCAAGCGAGTTAATGATAGCTTGGAGGAATATTGCTCCACCGACGATCATAAGGTATTTTTTCGCATGCATCAGAACTTCGCCCTGCAGATTAAGCATAACTAGCAGATGTTCACCCATAATAACGAACACAGTACTAATAATTAATCCAACAATTAGATTAAGTGATACGGCTAGCGCAGAGATTCGTGATGCTTCCATTAGCATCCTAGAGCCTAAGTATTGGGCTACAACGATCGATGCACCGTTACCAATGACCTCAAGGATAAGTATAGCGATATGAAGAAACTGGTTAGAAGCACCAACACCAGAAACTGCGTTGTCGGAAATCTCACTTAACATTAAGGTATCAACGATACCCATTAGCATAAATAAAAATACTTCTAGAAAAATAGGCCAAGTTAGCTTGAATAAACTTAATTCAGCAGCATTTTTGCTAGGCGTTTGGTTAATAGTCTTGTTGTCTGTTGACATATGATCCCTTTCTTTCTACAGTCAAATGAGCCAAGAGGTATCGTAGCATATTTGTATTCGAATTGCATTAGTTTTTCATAGTTTTACAAAAAAATATTTTAGTTCTAAAATTATTATCTTTTAAGTTAATTTAATGACTTTATCCTCACTATATCTATTCGCATTCCTTTCGTTGAGATCTTCTTCATTATGATGGACTGTGACCTCGCCCTAAGTCTAGGGGCATTGCTAGCCGATAGACTGTTTTATAGCAACTAATCATCGACTATACTGAAGCTATCACATGGTAAATAAAGGAGCGGGAACATGAATAAACTCGTAATGCGTGCTGGAATACTTATAACCGGAGCAATGCTGCTGCTAGCGGGGTGCTCTTCGGCAATAAATGTCGCTAGTAATAGTGCAATTGGTAAAGGCTCAGGCAAGGGTGAAGTCGTAACGCATAGTGTAGAGAGCTTTGAAGCAGCTCAGTTTAGTAAAGTTAATATTCAAACAGAAGCTATGAACATTGTCATTACACAAAATGATCAGGACGAAGCATCGGTAGAGCTTCTCACGGATGAACTGATTAAAGACCAAATTACTTTCGATGCCTCGATACAGGGCGAGGTGCTGGAGGTTAATGTTAGCGAACGTGGGAAATCGATGAAGGATAATAGTGGTGAGCGAACATTACTTATTACTCTGCCGACTAATGAAGAACTGGCACTTAACGTGAGCAATGCATTTGGAAGTATTAAATTAGAGGATCTTGTGCTTGATGAAGCGACGCTCGAGCTGAATGCGGGCAATATCTACACAAACAAAGTGATAGGTCATATCGATGCTACAGTAAATGCTGGTGAGCTTGAAATTCTAAAAGCAAAAAGCGAGCATGGAATACTAGCACATGTAGACGCCGGAAATATTAAAGTTGAATATGATGGAGCTCCGCAGCAAGCAAGCTATGATCTTCGAGCAGAAGTGGGTACTGTAAAGCTTACAGTAGATGATGTGGACTACTCCCTAAATAAGAAAAATGAAATTCAAGGTAAACTCGGATCAAATGGTGCGGTAGTACAGGCACGGGTCAATGTTGGAAATATTAGCGTAACTGTTAAATAACTTAGGATAACACCTTCGAGCAATGTAGCTCATGTCTAAAGATATGGATACGGCTTGAAGGTGTTTTTCTATATTCGTTCATACTATTAATGAAGCTACAAGTAACAAACCCTACATAGGGGGCGTTTATATAAGCGAATGATCGCAAATAAATATTTTTTTCTACCTGCGAAAACTTTTTAAGCGTACGGCGGGTAATGTATATAGCTTAACGTTAAGAGAGGAGAAGAAGGCATTGAACGATAATGAACTCATGACTGCGATCAAGCAGGGAGACCAGAGCGCTTTTCGTGCGCTGTATGACCGCTATTATGATTATGCAGTACGAGTAGCAACCATCGTGCTTCGTAATCAGTCATCACTGGCGCTTGATGCAGTGCAAGAAGCATTTATTCGCATATATCGTAGTGCTGATAGCTTTAGAGTAGAGCAGTCATTTAAGCCATGGTTTTATACCGTTTTATTGAATGAATGCAAACGCATCGCAACGAAGCATGGAAAGCTGATTGCGATAGGGGATGAAGCACTGCAAGCCTTTGAACGAGGCAGCTATGATCAGCATCAATTTGAGGAATATGCAGAGCTGTATGATGAGCTGCAGCGTCTGGAGGAGCATAACCGAGTACCGATTATTTTGAAATATATCCATGATCTTAAGGATCAAGAAATAGCAGATACGTTAGGCGAAAATTTGAATACGATCAAATCTAGAATCTTTAAGGCGAAGCAGAGGTTAAGACAGAGATTGCAAACAACGTTAGGAGGTGGAGAAGGATGAAGGAGGATCAATTTGATACAAAAATGAAACGTTCCCTTGAGCAGCATTCCGACTCCATGCTAAAGCATAAAGAGGACATCTGGAAAAATATTGAGGAGGAATTATTTATGACTGAGCCAAGCAGAAAGACGACGCATGCGAAGCGTAAAAGCAAGGCAGGGAAACGTATAGCATGGATTATTAGCGTAGCAGCAGCAGCGAGTATTATTGGGGTATTTACGACAACGAACACAGGTCAAGCATTAGTAAATCAAATCAAGCAATACTTTGAACCGAAAAAGCAAGTAGAGGAACATATCGAAGGAATGCCAGAAGAGAAAGAAATTGTGCTACAGGATACCATTAAATCAGGCTATGTCATTTATATTGACGAGGAGCGCTACAAGCTGGTAGAGGAAGCGGATAGAGATATTATCGTACCAGCAGAGCCGCTTGGTGACATCTACCCAGAGGTTTCAATGAGTATTGAACAGGTTGAGGATGAAGCACCAGAGGCAGCGGTTGCGCGCTTACAGAAGGAACTAGCTGACTATTATGCCACGGTTAAGGAACCAGAAGCAGTTACCGAGCCACTTACTGCAACGATGTTGTCGGCGATCGATGGGAATGAGTGGAATAGTCCTGTATCTAAAATTTACGTGCTATCCAATGATCGAGGTGGCAGCTTTATCATTACAGAAAAATACTTCCTAGAAGCAGCGGAAGGGCATGGTGCACGCTTCTATTATATGCTACAGCAATTTAGCATCGTAGAGGAAGTTGTTACGAATGAGGGGTAATCAGCTTGAGCGATAAGTAAGGCAAAAAATTCAGCCCAGCGCTAACATGACAACAAAACCGAAGCGCATAAACAGAAACGGCATCAAGAGAGTAGAGACAAAGGTTAGAGCAAGAAAGTATAGCTAAATGTTTAGAGAGCTTCAGCAGTGCAGTAGGGTCGAGCAGCAAAGCAATTCATGACCTGATTTCTCCCTGCAGATAAATCTGCTAAGGAGGATTCAGGTCATTTTTTGCTATCGTGCACTATGTATTCGAGATATAAAGGCGTATAATAGAAAGGTAAACTGCTGAGGCAATAGAAAAAGGGAGGATAACAGGATGATCCCAATACAAAAAGATGCCATTCAGAAGCAATTAGATGCCTTTGCGAATGAGCCTTTATATATTCATTTGGAGCTAACGATGGGCGCTTATGCTGCGCATTTTGACAGCAGCAAGCATCCGGCAGCGAACTTTATACGTAATGCCGTCATTCAGTATTCACAAGGCTCCATTGAAGGACATGGTCCGTACCGTGTAGGACTGAAGCTAGAGCATGGATGGGTGTATGCGGAAGGTTTAACACATGCTGTGGAGGATGAGGATGGACGTATTATCCTTGCAGGGATTAATTCGGAGGGCAAGCTTGTTGTAGCTTTCCAGCTTAGCAAGCAGCCATTCTAGGAGGGAAGCTGAATGTCAGAAAAGATTTTAGTTGTATTTCCACATCCAGATGATGAAGCATTCGGATTGTCAGGCACATTAGCTAAATTTGTAGCTGAAGGTGCACAGGTAACTTATGCATGCTTGACGCTTGGGGAAATGGGACGTGCCTTAGGCAACCCACCTATTGCCAATCGAGAGTCGTTGCCGCTTATCCGCAAGGAAGAGCTAATCGCATCATGCCAAGCGATCGGTATTCAAGATCTTCGCATGCTTGGCTTTATGGATAAAACGGTTGAATTTGAGCCTAGGGAAGTGGTAGATGCAGCCATTCGCAGCATCTACCAGGAAGTAAAGCCGACGTTAGTATTTACATTCTTTCCAGGCTACAGCGTGCATCCGGATCATGATGCAACAGGCGCATCAGTCATCCGCGTGCTGCAGGAGGTTCCTGCTGAAGAGAGACCAAAGGTACTGTGCATCGGATTTTCTCACAATATGGTTCAAGACAACGGCGAGCCGGATGTATCGATTGATATAACAGATTATCTCGTCCAAAAAAGAAATGCAATTGCTGCACATCAATCTCAATTTCAAATTAGTGAAATGTTTGGTAATGAAGACATTCATTCTGAAGAGGTTAAGCAACGCTTCGGAAAAGAAAAGTTTTGGACGTATTCATTTCAATAGGATTCAGTAAAGAGGAGCATGCTCAGGCTTGCTCCTCTTCTTTGAGGAGTGCTGCATGAAACAAATTAATGGAGGGAAGTATGGGGACACCAGTAACGATTCGAGCTTATAAATATGGAGAACGTCTTCATTATGAATGGCCAGCTGAAGTGATCAAGCAAACGGATGATTATGTTATGGTTTTATGCAGGGCAGGCCGAACATTTACGCATCATACAAAAGGAAAAACCTTTACGATGCCCTATCCATCGATAGAGCTATTTTTTCTTAAGGAATGGTATACCGTTGCAATTACGTTTCAAAGTGCAGATCGATTGATGTATTACTGTAACATCGCCCAGCCTTCAGTATTAGATGATCAAGTCCTGTCCTTTGTAGATCTTGACTTGGACTATATCAAAGAGCCGGATGAGTCGTGGAAGGTCGTAGACGAGGAAGAGTTTATCGCTCATCAGCAGCAATTTGGCTATTCTCCACAATTGGTCGCTCGCGCGGAGCAAGCGCTTGAAGAGCTGAAGCAATTAATTGAAGGAGAGCAGTTTCCTTTCAATGGTGAGATCGATGCTCATCTTCTTGAAAGCGTGCTATAATGTAAATTAATAGTGAGTAGGTTACTATTCTTTGTAAAAAGGAGAGAATAACACTATGAAATCGGAAAAAGAAAAAATGTTAAATCAAGAATATTACATATGTTGGGACGAAGAGCTAACCGAAGAAAGAGAAAGAGCGAAAGATTTATTATTTGAATTTAATAAGTTGAAGCCTTCGGAACGCAAAGAAAGAAACCAAATTATTAAAAAGTTGTTTCATACGGTAGGAGAAAATGCGTGGATTGAATCACCTTTTAACTGTGATTATGGCTATAACATTACAATTGGAGATAATTTCTATGCGAACACCAACTGTACCATTTTGGATTGTGCAAAGGTTACGATTGGAAACAATGTGTTGATTGGTCCTAATGTTAGTTTATATACACCCAACCATGCTATAGATGCAGATGAGCGTAAGGCTGGCTACGAGAGATCATTGCCTATTACTATAGGAGATAATGTATGGATTGGTGGTTCTGTTACGATTGTTCCAGGAGTGACAATTGGTGACAATGCTATTATTGGTGCAGGAAGTGTTGTAACTAAAGATATACCTGCAAAAGTGATTGCAGCAGGTGTACCATGCAGAGTGATGAGGCCTATAACTGAAAAGGATAATAAAGGACTGAGAATATAAAATAATAGATTAGTTGATTAAGGATGAATTTGGAACCTCTTGAACCTAACGTAAAATGGCTCGACTTGTAAGTGAATATAGTCAAAGGTTAACGCGGACTGACCATTTGGAATAATGAAACCGCAATGAGATAACATAGAGATAGTGAGTATCGTAAAAGTCGATTGGATTTATCTTACCCTGCAAGTTACGATAGTACATAACAATAACTGTAATTACAAAGGATTACTAGAAAATAATCAATTTTTTTGTAAATAACCTCTAGAATAACACATCTATTCCTTCTACAGCTGCTAGCACGGATAATGTATTTGATTTATATAAAATTCGAAAACGCAAAACCGATCAGACTATTGTCTGATCGGTTTTGTTTATTTTTAGTTTAATTTTTAGTAATCAATAACCACTCAACAAACTTTACAACAGAAGTAATTATAAATAATAGAATTTACGAAGAACCTTAAATAAAAAATAAGCAACTACGATCACTATGAATATAAGAAAGACGGGATGATTTAAGAAAAACTCAATCATAATTTATCACCTCGTCTTCATAGAATCCATTTTCTTCACTACTTGTTATAAAGACAAAGTATAGTACATTCCCCTTATCTTAAAAAATATTTTGGTCATATAATCTACGATACACTTGTCTTCAAACTGCCTAGGGCCAGTCTACAACTTTGTTTTACAGTGATAGATTGTCAAGCTAAGTGCGACAACTCGTCCATAATCGCTTCGTGAGAAGTTTTCCAACCTAGACATTTACGTGGTCTATGGTTGATTAAATCTAAAGCACATTCAAGTTCAGCTTGATCTATCGTGTTTAAGTCGAACTTCTTAGGAAAGAATTCTCTGAGAAGCCCATTGGCATTTTCGTTACTGCCTCTTTGCCAAGATGAATAAGGATCAGCAAAGTAAACCATCAAGCCGTGCTCTTCTAACAATGCTTGATGGCAAGCGAATTCCTTCCCACGGTCAACGGTAGCTGTAAACATAGGTAAAGCAAGCTCTTCTAAAGCCGTAGCAACAGCTTTCTCCATAGACAAGGCTGAACGGTCAGGCATTTTTACAGCGTAGTAATAGCGTGTTTTTCGTTCGACAAAGGTAGCCAAGCAGCCTTTACTTTTACCACGGCTAGAAACGACAGTATCAAGCTCCCAATGACCAAAGGTTTCACGTTGCTTCACTTCTTTTGGACGTTGCCTGATGGATAATCCAAGATTAAAGCGACCTCTGCTTTCACGAGGCTTTCTACGCTTTCCCTTGTGTCGCAAGAAGATGGTGTTTCCTTGGACGAGCTTCCCCTGGTAAATCCAGCGATAGATGGTCTTAAAGGATACCGCGTGCTCAGGATCGTCTTGTTTCATTCGACCTTCAATTTGTTCTGGAGACCATGTTGCAGCCAGAGTTTGAGTAAGGTAATGTGCTCTGTCTTTGTTCCACTTTCCTTTTGGTTTACTTTGCATCCGCTTGTGCTGATAATCGGCTTGTGCGTCGCTAGCCTCATAAGTAGAAGAGTGGTTATTCATGCGTTGTATTTCACGAGAAACCGTAGAATGGTGGCGCTTGATCTGCTGTGCAATGGCTCTTGCACTCCATCCTAAATGTAATAATGTTTCTATTTTTGTACGCTCGTTTATGGTAAGATGTGTATAGCTCATGACGAGTTCTCCTTGTAGGTGGTGTCTGGTAACTTCATTCTACACGAATTCGTCATGAGTTATTTTTTTAGGTGTCGCACTTCATATTACAATCTTTCCAGTATAATACTTAAATTTCAATAAAACATGAATTACAGCAAAAGGTTACAAAAAATATAACTATAAGTGAATAATATAGGAATTTATACAAATAATTCTTGTGTTTGATTAATTTATATGATAATTTATAGAAGTATTTTCAAAAAAATGGAAGGAGTTAAATGTTTTATTAAATTTACAAAAAAAATGGAGGAAATTTAATGAAAATGATAATCAGGAAAATATTGGTATCTAGCTTGATCGCAACAACACTTGTTTCAGGAAGTTCTCTTGTAAGCGCAGGTTCATTTTATTCTGAGGAAGAGAAGCAAGATTGGCGTGAATCTTATGAGCTATCTAAACGGAATAACTTTATTGAAAAAAATGATATAATTGACGAGGTTCATTCTAAGGGAATAATTAGACCTTATGCAGATTTGCCTGGGACAGGTTCTCTGGATGTGAAGACGGTTACATATGCTTGGTATGGTGCACCAATAGTTCAAGATGAAAAAACGGGAAAGTTTGATCTAATAAAAGATATTACAGTAACAATCTTGGGAACACTAACTACTTCTGTTAGAGCATTGATTTTATCGATTTTTGACATAACATTATCTAATATTGATGTTCAACAATCTGCAAAAGCAGAAACAAAGATTTCTTATAATTTCCCTACCAAACAAGGACTTGTGTATTACAATAACAAATGGAATCTTCATTTTGAGAGCACAAATCGAAATACTTACAAGCATTATTCTGGTTACTATCATGATACTAATAAGAATGTCCGCCAGGCACAAAAAGATTTCGTTCCTGCTACAGGATATTCTGCAATAAGAGTGGAGGCTGCACCTAATTATTACAACCACTCTTACATTATGAATCAAGCTTACTTGAACTATTTACAGGATAAGAAATACTCCGACGAAGATTGGATGGATTAGTTTTAAATAATAAGAGACCTGCTTAAATGCAGGTCTCAATATTAGAATGGAGAGTCAACGATGAAAAAACAAATAATTACCACGCTCATTTTAATATTACTTTTAATTCCTGTGGGATGTTCAAACGATGAACATTCAGATGCTAAAGCAACGTATGTTTCTGAAGCTAGCGATTTAATAAATTTTATGAAAAATGATCCTTATGAAAACAATCCGAATAATTACTCCTTAATAAATACTTCCAAACTATTAATTGAAGAAGATGCAGTACGGTTAGAGTATGAGATTTTTATACAAGATCCAAAAGTAATTATGAAGGAAGTAATAATGTCCTTCCATTTAGCAGATGATATGATGAATTATTTGAATGCAAATAACGTTTTTCACACAAACACAGATTATGACAATTCTTTTGACATTACTCCTGCTGGTGAAGTAGAAGGTGCAAGTTTATCTAGAGCCTTTGTATTGGAACCAACAAAAATTGACGATAAAATACTAAGTATATATGAGACAATATACATTAAAATTTCTTATACTGTAGATAGTGAACGGATTGAAGATTACTTTAAAATGAAAATATCGCCTTCTCCAGAACTTGAGGCATACTTAATAAATTGATAACTCTATTGTAACTGTATGAATATTAACAACAATGATTAGGATTTTCTTTTCTTAAAGCATATATTTTATAGTACTTGATAGTAACTGAGCCAATTCGAACTATTTGAATTGGTTCTCTTTTTGAAAAATATGCATAGCTACGTAATAAGGTATATTTACACTATACAGATATGAACAGGGGCAGAACGGAAGATCGTCTTCAGAGATATCGAACGGATGAAAGCCATTAAAAAAGAGTCTTTGATGTTGCTTCATGATTGAGAAAGGGACAAGCACCACTATCAACTTATCGTTACTGCCATCTCGATTCGACACTAATGTTATCGGCAATGATCTCTGTAACGAATACTTTTTTCAACTCGTTGTTCTCGTAGTTCCAAACTCGTATACGACCTTCAACTACAGTTAAATGACCTTTATATAAAAAAATTACACATGTCTCAGCTAACTGTCTCCATGTAACAACTGGAATAAAATCGATTCTCACTCTCCATCTAAAAAACGACCGATCTATAACTTTAGTGAACTGAGTCACTTCTAAACGGCTTGGAATAGGTGAACCTATGTTATCACCAGCCTTTCCCTCCTTAGTAAAGTGCGTGCGATTTACACCGCACACGGCACGCCATCGCAACAAATTCCAATGTATTACAGTTTCAACTCAAGAGTTATCAGCATCTGAGCGACAATTACAATTAACTACACTATTAAATCTCTAATTTCACCTGTTTATTGAGTTTCGCTCTGTAACTCTCGACTTACTTATTAACTTGTGTCTGTGTGCAACAAATCTTTTGATTTTATGAAATAATTAACATTCAATTAAATATTGCTAAGTCAAAAAAATAAGGGCTGACTCGGCGTTAGGTTCATTAACGACGGGTCAGCCCAATTTCATTGTGACATATTCTTAGAATTAGATTAACTTTCGGCTTCAACCGGCCTTACCATTTCTTCCTCCATCGCTTCCTTGCTATGCAGCTTCTTCAGATCATCCTGGACACTGATCGGAGCTAGCGGCGAACCGTAGCGATGAGCAGAGCGTATTATCAGATGACCTGCTAGTGGCGCTGTGAAGAAAACGAACACGATACCAAGCAGTAGACGAATACTGGATACGCCGTGCGTAAATAAGAAGTAAATAAAGCCCCCAAGTAATATCGAAAGTATCCCTAGCGTGGCACTTTTCGTTGAAGCGTGCGCACGATTGTAAACGTCAGGCAGACGAAGGAGACCAAGTGAGCTGATTAAGCTCATTGCAGTGCCAACGAGAATAAGCAGAGCGACAATCCACTCAATCATTGCGTTTCCGTCCAATGACGACACCCCTTTCCATATAACGGCTTAGGGCAATTGTACTTAAAAAAGCCAATATACCTATTAATAATATCGTTTCTAAATAAGCGTGTGAATCGAGATATATCGATAAGACAGCAACGATTCCAATGACAATATAACCGATAGAATCAAGTGCTAAGATACGGTCATGTACAGTTGGACCTTTAATAATTCGATACAATGTGAGGAGAAGTGAGACCGTAAGCAAAAACATAGCTATTAGCATAATTTTATCAAACATTATCTCATCACCTCGATTATCGCTTTTTCAAATCTTTTTTTCGTCTTCATAATGTTGTTTTTGAAATCATCAGCATCCATGGCGTGTATAAAAAGCACTTGCGCCTTTTGATCAATTTCCATAACGACAGAGCCTGGCGTTAGAGTGATCAGTGCGACAAGCAGGGAAATTTCAAGATCGGACTCGAGCACCGTTGTTGTACGAAAGATCCCTGGCTTGATTTTAATTTTCGGTCTCATAATCTCTTTTAGTACAGTAATGCTTGATTTGAATAGCTCTATGATGAACAAGAGCAGCAGCTTAATCACTGCAATTGCCTTTTTTCCGTAGAAAGGTACTGGAAAAAAGCGCCTCATCGAGGATATAATGGCGAAGCCAATCACATAGCCCACAGTAAAGCTTACTACATCCCAGTTCTCATTGAGCAGCATCCAAGTAATCGCAATTAACAGGTTAATTAAAATCTGTGTTGTCATAGATTTACACTTCCCTTTTACTTAGGTTGAATCAAGGACTTATTGCTTGAGAACAGCCTCGATATATAGGTTTGGATTGACCATGACCTCGGTTGCTTGAGCAACGTATGTATTTACCCATTCGGCGCCAAGACCCATTGCTACAATACAAACAACTAATATCGTCCCTGGAAGCAGTGCGTGCTTACCTGTGGAGTATTCCTGCCCTTCGCTCATTAAGGTTTCACCCCAGAAGCTGTGAATAAATATTTTCAATATAGAATAAAGCACCATTAAGCTAGTGATTAAGCCGATAATGGATACAGCAAGCTCGTCGGCAGCAATTGCACCTTTCAACACCATGACCTTGCCAATAAAGCCGCTTAACGGTGGAACG
Organism: Paenibacillus sp. FSL W7-1287; assembly: GCF_038004245.1. NCBI lineage: Bacteria > Bacillati > Bacillota > Bacilli > Caryophanales > Paenibacillaceae > Paenibacillus > Paenibacillus sp. FSL W7-1287. Next base: position 1,369,969 of record NZ_JBBORD010000001.1, read on the forward strand.
CCTGCTAGCGCGAGCATTCCGATAAAGAAGAGCCATCCGAGCAGTGGACGGAATAAGATAAGTCCACTAAATTCCTTCAGCTTGTCTGTGCCGAATATATTGATGATTGCTCCACCTGTAATAAAGATCAGCGCTTTAGACAGCATATCATGAATTAAGTAGTAGAAAGAACCGCTTAAGGATTGCTCTGTACCAACCGCAACCCCGAATAAGATGAAGCCGACAGAGATAATGACATTATAGGATAGAATCTTTTTGATCTCCCAATGCGATACTGCCCCCAATGCCCCCAATATCATCGTGAGCGCCGCCATCCATAGCATTACCGTATGCGTAATTTCTGGCTTGTGATAGAACAGCAGCGTGAATGTGCGGATGATGGTATAGACCCCGACCTTCGTAAGCAATGCGGCAAACAATGCAGCAATAGGCGGAGGTGGTGCACTATATGAGCCCGGTAGCCAGAAGAACAGTAAGAGTCCTGATTTCAATCCGAATACTGTCAAATACAAAAAGCTGATGGCAGTCAGTAAACCATCTTGACCAGCTAAAGCGATTCGTTCTGAGAGATGCGCTAAATTCAGCGTACCAGTCGCAGCATACAGATAAGCGGTAGCAATAACAAAAAGCGTTGAAGCTATGATGTTAATGATGACATACTTCATGGACTCGCGCAGCTGAATCTTTCTACCGCCCAAGGCAATGAGCACATAGGATGAAATCAGCATAACCTCAAAAAATACGAAGAGGTTAAAAATATCTCCTGTTAAAAAGCTACCGTTGACTCCAGTTAGCAAGACAAGAATCATCGGATATACAAAGTGCTTTTTATGGCCGGTGTCGATCGACTGAAAGCCGTAAAGCAAGCACATGAGTGTCACAAAGCTCGCTACAGCAACTAAGACGACAGCTAGCATATCACCAACTAGAACGATACCGAATGGTGCAGACCAACCGCCTAATTCGAGTACTAGGATTTGTTCGGTTGATACATAGTAAACGGTAAAGAGTGAGACGCCAATCGTTGCGAGAAGACTGAGCACGGTAAGCCACTGCTGCAGCTTAATGCGATCGCGGAAGAAAACGAGCACCATTGCCATTAACAGTGGGATAATGATCGGGTAAATTAATAAATTACTCATGCGACTCTCCTCTCAGCTTTTTCATGTTGTCTGTTCCCAGCTCAATATATGTGCGGTAGCCGAGAACGAGCAGCAGTGCTGTAAGTGCAAAGCTGATAACAATGGATGTTAAGATTAGCGCTTGTGGAATGGGATCAGTATAGGCATCCGCATGCTCGCCAAGCAGAGGAGCAGCTCCTCGCTTTAGACCGTTGATGGCCATAAGCATCATGTGTGTAGCGTGACTGAATAATGTGATACCAAGTACAATGCGCAAAAAGTTTTTATTTAATATGAGATAAGTAGCTATCGTAAAAAGGATGCCAGATAATATAATCATAAACGTTTCCATTAGATGTCATCCTCACTTATGCTTGTAATAATTGTCATCGTAGTACCGACAACACACATATATACCCCAAGGTCAAATATCATTGCGGTTGTAAGCTCAGTATTCCCTAGAAATGGGAGCTCAACATATTTGAATGTTTGCGATAGAAAAGGCACGCCAAGCACGAGTGACCCCACACCAGTTAATACAGATACTAGAACACCGGTTGCAGCAAGCTTCTTATAATCTACAGGGAAGACCTCCTGAACGGTCTGCAGATCGAAAGCAATATAAAGCAGAACTAGAGCAGAGGCCGTTATTAGACCTCCGATAAACCCTCCACCCGGATTATTGTGACCCGCAAACAGTACATATATGGAGAACGTCATGATGATAAAAACTAAAATTTTTGTAGCTGTTTGTAAATATACATCGGTGAACTTCATGTCTAATCATTCCTTCCTGCATAGCGTAGCTTAATATACGTATAGATTCCAATACCTGCAGAGAAGAGAACGACAATCTCCAGCATTGTATCAAAGGCACGGAAATCAACAAGAATTGCATTGACGATATTTTTAGCGCCAGCTAGTTCGTAGGAATTTGAAAAGTATTCAGCAATCGGCTCGAATACACGATAGCCGTAAGCGGATAATCCTAACAAAGTAAATGTTAAGCCTACACCAATTGCGATGATGGCATTCGTCAGCTTGAAACGGATCGACTCTACGCCTGCCTTCATTTTTGGCAGGAAGTAGAAGCACAATAGGAACAACGCAGTCGAGATCGTTTCAACGACAAGCTGAGTTAGTGCCAGATCCGGTGCTCGGAAAATAACAAAGAATAGTGATATCGTAAAGCCAATTACGCCAATGCCCATAATAGACATTAAACGCGAAGTTGAGAAAAGAACAAAGACTGCTGCGATGACCGTTGCGATACCCAGCATAAGCTCATACCATTCAATCGGCGAATCCTGAGACATATCTAGAACAAAGGAGCCGGTACCAATTAGCGTGGCTAACGCCGCAATAATAAGGAATGAAAAGATATAGCTTAAATAATGAGTAGTTGAACCAGTCATATATGATTTTGTAATGCGCGTTGCCGTCTTCTCCATTCCTTCAATCGCTTTATCGTAAAGTGTAAATAAGTTTAGGTGTCTTGGAATTAAGTCGAAAACCGGAGTTTTCCACTTTTCATACGTAAGGTAAAGCCATGTTCCAATCAATATAATACCAATCGTCATGACAAGCTCAAGATTAAAACCATGCCAAGCACTAATATGGACATGCCAGTTAGGATTCTCTATAAATAACGGTGCAATTGGTGCCATTTCCTTTACGGTTGGTTCAATAATTGAAGTATCGACCAAGCCAGGGAAGAAAAATAATGCGATCGCTAGTATAGAAAGTACTGCAGGTGATACTAACATTCCGAAAGGCGGCTCATGTGGTTTCTTATCTAATAAATCTGCATGATAGGTGCCCGTGAACGATTTGAAAATAATGATCATACAGTAGATAAAGGTGAAAATACTAGCTATCCATGCAATGATCGGAATGATCGTAATCCACGCATTTGAATGCTCTGCAAGCGTTAATACGCTCGTAAAGAACATCTCCTTACTAATAAACCCACTAAAAGGCGGTAGACCAGCCATTGAGAATGCACCAATCATCGTAAATGTAAATGATATCGGCATCAGATGCATAATGCCACCCAATTTACGAATATCTCGAGTACCTGTCTCATGGTCAAGAATACCTACCATCATAAATAGGCTTCCCTTAAACACAGAGTGATTAATTAAGTGGAAGATGGCAGCAACGAAAGCGGCGATGAAATACTCGCTATAAGGAGCATAGTTGCTATTCATTGACAGCGATCCGACACCTAACAAGCTCATAATTAAGCCTAGCTGGCTAATTGTGGAATATGCGAGCAGCGCCTTTAAGTCATACTGCTTCAATGCGTTGAATGAGCCCATGGCTAGAGTAACGACACCAACGATAATTATCGTCCATGACCATTCCAAAAACGCACCAAAGATCGGTGTTAACCGTGCTACAAGATATACTCCAGCTTTAACCATTGTAGCCGAGTGCAGGTAAGCACTAATTGGGGTTGGTGCTTCCATCGCATCTGGCAGCCAAATATGAAACGGAAACTGGGCTGACTTCGTAAATGCTCCTAACAGAATGAAAAACATTGCTGGAATAAACAGAGCATGTGTTGTAACGGTATCACCCATAGCAATGATCTCGCGAATGCTGAACGTTCCAGATGCAGCGTATAGAATGATGAAGCCAAGCAGCATAGAAAATCCGCCGGTCATCGTAATATACAATGCTTTTTGAGCACCATAGCGTGATCTCTTACGTTGATACCAGTATGCAATAAGTAAGAAGGAAGAAACGCTCGTTAATTCCCAGAAGCTGTATAGCAGCAGTAGATTATCTGATAACACCGAGCCAAGCATAGCTCCCATAAAGAGCATTAAGTAGGTGTAAAAATGGTTGAGTCGTTCACGATCCTTCGACAAATAAAAGATCGAATACAGTACGACAAGTGTGCCAATCCCCGTAATGAGTAATGCGAATAACAAGGAAAGACTATCTAAATAAAGTGTTAAACTTAACCCAATGGACGGAATCCACGGGACAGTTACAGTGATCGGATCAATCGCCTTGTTAATTGAAAAATATTGTATAAAGTATACAAACAAGGTGACCGGCACAACTAGAGCTATCCAGCCAGTATGTATAGCTCGAGTATATTTGTATAATAATGGTATTATTACAACAAATATAAAGGGCAGTAAAATCGCAAGATGTAAGGTCGACAAATAACTTCCTCCTTCATTAATTTCTATTTATTATACAATAACTTCATTGACAAGAGCACCCTAGTTATGTAGGCTAAAACTAATATTAAGTTGAGGTGAATAAATACCATGAAGACTACAGGTGTGAATGAATGCATACTGGTCTGTGTTTATTATGGACCAAACGGCGAACGACTTATTCGAAGAGGCGGTAAGCTCGCAGCTATGTTAGAATGCCCGCTATATGTGCTTACGGTTGACTCTCAACCTGAGGATGAGTGGAACATCGAAAAGATTCATTATATTGCAGCCTGGAAAAAGCTAGCTCACGAGCATGGCGCCGAATTTATAATTAAGTATAATGAAAAACGTCCAGTTGCAAAGGTTATTGGCGAAGTAGCCGCAGATAAAAAAATCACTCAGGTCGTACTCGGGCAAACTGCTCAAAATCGTTGGGAAGAGATTACGAAAGGCTCTTTCATTAATGTATTGCTAAATGAAATTCCATATGTAGATCTCCATATTATTTCTGTCTCACGCGATATTAAAAATGTTGATGGCTTTTACGAAAAAGGAATTCGTGCATATCTTCTTAAAGCTGATGAAGGCTACAAACTATGCTTTAACCATACCCAGCATGCCATCTATGAAGGTATTTTCTACAAAGAAGTAGGTACTGACTTCAACAACGGTCTTTTCAAATTTTTGAAGGATGAAGATATGATTGAAGTAAAAATAAAGGATGATTACGTAAAAGACATCAATCAGCATGTCAATATATAAATGCATAGCTTCAAGCATCGGCATACAAAGTCGCATCGTATTGTAATACGTTTGCGGCTTTTTTTCGTTTCATTTTTTTAAGGAAGCATAGGATAGTGACGTCATGGATACGCTATTAAATGACCACAGCACATTGACAAAATTATCGTGAATTCGACAAAGTTTACAGTGTCAGGCTAAATAAAAAGTTTTAAAAGGTAATTGTCATCAACTTGAAGCTATGATAGTATTGTGTCTATGGAATCGTTTTCGGTATCGTTTCCGAAAACCTTTTCGGATAACGCTTTCACTATTTATATTCATTTTAGAGGGGGATTTTAGAATGAAAAAGTTTAACAGAGTACTAAGTCTATTGCTTGTCGCTTCACTAGTATTTATTGCAGCTTGCGGCAACAACGATAAGAATGGTGGCAGCACTTCTTCAGGAGGCGGGGAGTCGATCTATTTCTTAAACTTTAAGCCTGAAATCGCAACGGTTTACGAGCAAATTGCGAAGGATTATGAAGCAGAAACAGGTGTTAAGGTTAAAGTAGTAACAGCAGCAGCAGGAACATATGAAACACGCTTGAAATCCGAAATGGCTAAGTCAGAAGCTCCAACGATTTTCCAAATCAACGGCCCAATTGGTTATAACGCTTGGAAGGATTACACGCTAGACCTTAAAGATACGAAGCTATACAGCTATCTTTCGGATCCAAGCCTTGCTGTAACGGATGGCGATGGCGTCTATGGTATTCCTTACGTTGTTGAAGGCTACGGTATTATCTACAACAACGCAATTATGGAGAATTACTTCGCTCTACCAAACAAAGCGACAGGCGTTAGTTCAATGGAGGAAGTTAATAATTTCGATACATTGAAAGCGGTTGTTGAAGATATGCAAGCAAATGCTGATGCGCTTGGCATTAAAGGTGTATTTGCTTCTACTTCTTTAAGTGCTGGCGAGCAATGGAGATGGCAAACGCATTTAGCGAACATTCCTTTATTCTATGAGTTCAACGATATCGGCGGCTATGACAGCACAGTGCTTGCTGGTCTAGAAGCAGATGAAATTAAGTTTACGTATGGCAACAACTTCAAAAACATTTTTGATCTATACATCAACAACTCAACGGTAAAACCAACACTATTAGGTTCAAAATCTGTTGCTGACTCCATGGCTGAGTTTGCACTTGGTCAAGCAGCTATGGTTCAAAACGGTAACTGGGCTTGGAATCAAATCGCTGAAGTTGGCGGTAACGTAGTGAATCAAGAGGATATTAAATTCCTGCCAATTTACACAGGTGTAGCTGGCGAAGAAACGCAAGGTCTTGCTATTGGAACAGAGAACTACTTAGCAATCAATAGCAAAGCATCGGAAGCGAAGCAACAAGCATCAGTTGCATTCCTAGAGTGGCTGTTCAGCAGTGACAAAGGTAAAGCATATGTAACGAATGATCTTGGCTTCATCGCACCATTCAATACGTTCACAGATGAAGAAAAGCCAGCAGATCCACTTGCAGCAGAAGTGATGGAATGGATGAACAAGGACACAACAGCTGTTGCTTGGACATTTGCGGCATTCCCAAGTGAAGACTTTAAGAATGACTTTGGTGACGCATTGCTTGAATACGCTCAAGGCTCTAAAACTTGGGAAGAGGTTTCAGCAGTTGTCGTAGAGTCGTGGAAAAACGAAAAAGCGAAGTAGTTTATGCGCGTAATGAAGCATATGTCACTATTCGGTTTACCGCATAGTGACATATGTCTTTACACGCTATAACAGAACAGGAGACAAAGCTATGCAGAAGATGATTAAAAAATATTTTGCCCTCTTTGCATTGCCGACATTAATTGCATTTACAGTAGCTTTCGTCGTGCCATTTGTTCTAGGCATATATTTATCCTTTACTGAATTTACAACAGTAACCGATGCAAGATGGGTAGGTCTAGACAACTATGTGAAGGCGTTCAAGGATCCAGATTTCTTGAAAGCATTATGGTTTACAGCGAAATTTACCGTTGTTTCTGTCGTGTCAATTAACGTGCTTGCATTTTTACTAGCGTTATTATTAACGAAGAAAGTATTAGGGACGAATGTGTTCCGTACAATCTTTTTTATGCCTAACCTAATTGGTGGTATCGTACTAGGTTATATCTGGCAGTTGATTATTAACGGGATTCTTTATCAATTCGATGTTACCCTTACTTCCGATCCGAAGTATGGATTCTGGGGACTAGTTGTACTCATGAACTGGCAGCTGATCGGTTACATGATGATTATTTATATTGCAGGGATTCAAAACGTGCCGAAGGAGCAGCTTGAAGCAGCAAAAATTGATGGAGCGACGAATGGAACGATTCTTCGTAAAATTATTTTGCCGCTTGTTATGCCATCGATTACGATTTGCTTGTTCTTAACGATATCTAATTCCTTTAAGCTATTTGACCAGAACCTTGCATTAACTGCAGGTGCCCCTTCAAAACAAACGACAATGCTTGCTCTAGATATATTTAACACATTCTACAGCAAGGCTGGATTTGAAGGTGTAGGTCAAGCAAAAGCGGTCATGTTCTTTATTATGGTAGCACTAATTGTTGTTATTCAGCTTGGCATTACAAGAAGAAGGGAGATTGAAAACTAATGGTGGATGATACACAAAAAAATAGACCGTTTCTATTTTTAGTCCTTTTAGTATTGGCAGTTGCCTTTCTATCTCCAATATTAATTGTTTTAATGAACTCCTTTAAAGGTAAGTTTTTTATTAACGATGCGCCGTTCAAGCTCCCAACAGGTGATATTTACGTTGGTCTAGAAAACTATACAAGCGGTATTCAAAAAATAGGGTTCTTCTCTGCCTTTGGGATGTCCTTGTTTATTACAGTGCTGTCAGTAGCAGCGATTGTATTTTTCACATCGATGACAGGCTGGTTTTTAACTCGAGTAAAAACAAAATGGTCGAGTGCGCTATTTTTCATGTTTGTGTTCTCGATGGTCGTACCGTTCCAAATGGTTATGTTTACGATGACAAAAACAGCAAACGTCCTTGGATTAGATAATCCAGTCGGCATTCTGCTTATATATCTCGGCTTTGGTTCAGGTTTATCTGTATTCTTGTTCAGTGGCTTCGTGAAGTCGATTCCGCTTGAGATTGAGGAAGCGGTTATGATTGATGGCGGTGGACCAATCGAGATGTTCTTTAGAGTTATTTTACCGATTCTAAAGCCTATCGCTATAACGGTAGCTATTCTTAATGTAATGTGGGTGTGGAATGACTATCTACTGCCATATCTCGTTATTGGTACAGAATATCAAACCATTCCAATTGCTGTACAATATTTGAAGGGTGGATATGGCTCAATTGATATGGGGGCTATGATGGCGATGCTCGTGCTTGCGATTATCCCGATCATCATATTCTACCTCATTTGCCAAAAGTACATTATCGAAGGTGTTGTAGCAGGCGCAGTAAAAGGATAAGGCTTACCTATTGGCGAATAAAGTAGTAAGTGTTATGTTATACACTAAGTTGTGTAGCAAAGCATCGAAAAAAGCGTAGAAGGAAGAGTGCATATGGCTTCTCTTACTATTATTGATATTGCCAAAATTTGTGGAGTAGGCGTTACGACTGTATCGCGTGCCATTAATAATCATCCTGACATCAGCGAAGAGACGAAGGCAATGATTATGAAGGTTGTAAAGGAAAACAATTACGTTCCGAACAATAACGCGAGAAATCTAAAACGAACAGCCTCTAAAACGATTGCAGTATTAATTAAAGGGATGAACAACCCTTTCTTTATACGAATGATTGATTTGTTCGAGAAGGGTATTCAACAGAAAAAGTATTCATTCATTTTACATCGTGTCTATGAGCATCAAGATGAGATTGATGTAGCGAATGAGCTAATCAAAGAAAAAAAGCTAAAAGGAATTATCTTTCTTGGCGGATACTTGTCTCACTCTAAGGAAAAGCTCGAACAGCTCACGGTACCTTATGTATTATGCACAGTAGGGCTATCCTCTGAGTTCGACAACTACAATTATTCCTATGTTTCTATAGACGATTATGCTGAAAGCTATAAGATGGTCGATTATTTATGTAAGCAAGGACATCGTCGTATTGCAATTATCTCGGCTTCCATGCGTGATCGTAGTATAGGTCAGCTCCGTTATTTGGGTTATAAGCAGGCACTAGAAGATCATGGTATTCCTTTGGATGAGCAGCTAATTCGTCCAATGAAATCACAGCTTGAAAGCTATTCGATGGAAAATGGCTATGCTGTAACGAAGGAAATGCTTGATGAAGGTATTGATTTTTCAGCAATTTATGCAATTTCTGATTCCATGGCGATTGGCGCTAGCAAAGCACTGCTTGAAGCAGGAATAAGTATACCTGAGCAATGTGCTGTAGCTGGCTTCGATGGTCTGGACATGGCATATTATTACCATCCCTCCATTACAACGATTGAACAACCTATTGCCGAAATGGCTGAAGAAGCAATAAAAATTATTTTTGATCTCATTCATAAAAAGGTTACTCATGTTCAAAAAAAATTCCCAGCGGAGCTTAAAGAGCGAGCCTCAACCGCAACAATTAAAAATAAGTAAGCTAGGGCTGTCCCCTAAGTCATCATTCAATGACTTAGGGGACAGGCTTTTGTGCGCTTGGCAGCGCAATCGACTAACGAGTGAAAGTCTCCAGCACACCGCAGGTGGCGGAAGTGCATAGCTGACGCATAGTGCGTAGTTCGCGAGAATGCGTGCGGAGGATGCGAAGGCAAAACCCGGAATAGGCGGTTTAACCATGTTGGCTGACGGAGTCGGATAACTCTGCAAAAGAAGAGGAAGTCCTGTACCACCATAGACTCCGTAAGTTAAGAGGACTGGATTCGGGGGAAAGTCGGTTGACGTGACCCAAGGAGATCTCATCATTTCCATATCAAGTGGTAACCATTGCTCGAGATCGTGAGGATCAAGGCAATGTTAAGAGTGGTGAGAAGTCAGACGTAGGGATAGTAGTTACAAAGTTTGCCGGAAAGACCGCAAAGGCAAATGAATTGGCGCGATGTCGTCAATACAAGCTTCGACTCAAAAGGCGAAGACTTGTGTGAAGCCCGAAACCGTGGAAGAAGAGAGATGGAGAGAAGCCATGTGCCAGACAGAAGCCGGGGAGCTAGGATGTGCGTAGATCCGGGGAATGAACATAAGGAGAAGCCGTCTGGGGCGAGTACTATTTTGGAAATGAAGATTGCCGTAAGGCTACAAATCATGGAACGAAATCGGGAAGGAAAACGAACATGGAAGAACAAGGAACAACCAATCACTCTCGTGAAGGAGTAAATCAAAAGGAACGCAAATGGTACAGCCTCATCGACAAGATATGGGCGAAGCCAAACCTAGAGGAAGCCTTTAAAGAGGTCAAGCGAAACCGAGGTTCAGCAGGGATTGATCGAATGACCATCCAGGCATTCGAATCGCAGTTGGAACACCATCTAGAAGTGGTTCAGCAGACACTAAAGAACAAGACGTATCACCCAAAACCCGTACGTCGTGTCTACATCCCCAAAGCAGACGGAACGTCAAGGCCGCTGGGCATTCCTACCGTGGGAGACCGAGTGGTTCAAGCCGCAACGAGGCGCATATTGGAACCGATTTATGAATCAAAGTTTATGGATTGTAGCTATGGGTTTCGACCGGGAAGAAGTGCACACATGGCATTGAAGAAGATCCGTCAAGATCTAAACGATGGATATCGATATGTGATTGATGCAGACTTGAAGTCTTATTTCGACACCATTCCGCATGAGAAGCTCATCCGCATGGTGAAAGAAACCGTAGTCGATGGAAGTGTGTTAACTTTGTTGGAGAAATTCCTGAAGGCAGGTATCCTAGACGGTGGAAGCTTTCACCTAAATGAGCAGGGCACACCACAAGGGGGAGTCATCAGCCCTCTGCTAGCCAATATCTATCTACATCCGTTAGATCTGGCGATGACGGAACGCGGGCATCGACTGACACGCTATGCAGATGACTTTGTGATTTGTTGTCGTACGCAAAAAGGAGCAGAGCGGATTCTAAAATCGGTAACGAAGCTGCTAGAGAGAGAAATGGGACTTATCATTCATCCAGAAAAGACGAAAATCGTCAATAGCAAGAGGGAATCTTTCGAGTTTCTTGGGCATGAATTCAAACCAGGGAAATGGATGGTACCGTCAGATAAAGCGATGACAAAATTCAAGAAACGTGTGAAGGAAATCACAAGACGAAACCAAACGGTGGATGTGCAGCAATTGGTGAAGAAAAAATTGAATCCCTATCTCCGTGGGTGGGGCAACTATTTTGGAATGGCAGATGTACAGATGAGATTTCGGGATCTGGACAAATGGATAAGAAGAAGGCTTCGTTCTGTCCAGTTGCGAAGCTGGAGAAAGGTGCGGAAACTTCACCGAGAGATGCGTAGAAGAGGATGGAAAAGCCGTGACCTACCTGGGCTACGTATGACAGCATGGCGCAGTTCTCATTCCACTTATGCTCAATATGCGATGCCAAATCAATGGTTTGAAGAAATCGGTCTTTGCAGTCTATCTATGATTTACAAAGAACTTCATCCCCAGAGGGGATAGTCACTGGAGGAGCCGGATGCGATGACCCGCATGTCCGGATCTGTGAGAGGCCTATGCGCATGCGCATAGGCCTACTCGATTTTGTTGTTTCTAGCAATATTTTTGTTATATCGTCAATTTCCTAATATTAAAAAAACAATTTGACGATATAGTTAGAGGTAATTATTTTAGATATAAATAAAAGGAGTGGCATCAAGTGAAACTAAAGCTATCATTTAAGCTCATTGCCACATTAATTAGCATTTTTCTCATCACAAATGTTATATTAATGACCATTATGATGATGCAAATGGAAAAGGCAGGTTATGAGAAGGCCAGTTTGGAATCAGTCGAAGCTAGTAAAGGCTACACAGCATCATTTCAAAGCTTTATAGATCAACAAGCAGGTTCATTGACCACATTATCCAGTACAATTACTGAGCTGCAAAATATGGGAGATGTAGCACGTGAGGATATCATTGCTCTCGTTGAAAATTATATGCAAGGAAACGAATCTGTTTTCTACGTCAATATAGCGTTTGAGCCGAATGCCTATGATAACAAGGACGATGAATATCAATATATACAATTGTATCAGAATGAAAAGAACCCTGGACGATTTGCAATCAGCATTATCCAGTCTGGGAAAGGTTCAATCCGTTCGCCGCTGAGCAATTTGGATGAAGGTGATATGGCTCAGTTCTACATACAAACCATGGAGCGTGGCGAGTTAACTAGACTTGACCCTGTTAACTATGGAACAAGCAGCAGCCCGTTACTTTATACTTCTATTAATGCGCCAGTCTATAATAAGAACAATGAGATCATTGGTGTCATTGGCTATATGATATCGCTTAGTGCATTACAGGAAAGTGCGATGGAATATACAACAGATAATAGCAGTGTCGCTTTGCTTTCACAGAATGGCTATTACGCTGCGAATGGTAGTAATCCAGAGCTACTGGGACAAAGAGTAGATACCGCTCAATTAGGCGATAATTTAGAAAAATTATTAAATGGCGAAACGATCGAAATTGAAAACAAAGACACCCTTCAACACTTTATTTCATTGCCGTTTATTAGTGAAGAGGATACATGGTATGTTGAAATTGTTACATCTAGAGATTATGTGCTAAGTGATGTATTTCAATCACGAACAATATCGATGATTGTTTCTGGAATTACGGTTATCGTATTTATAGTAAGCAGCATATTACTCGTGCGCTTCTTAGTACTTAAACCACTAAATAAGCTGAACGGTAGTCTACAGCAAATGGCAAATGGTGATTTGACGCAACGTCTTGATATACGCTCTAAGGACGAATTTGGCGAGATGGCCAATAATTTTAATCATATGGGCAGCCAATTGAGCGACATGTTCCGTCATGTCACTGACCTTAGTCTTAATGTCAGTGCAACGTCACAGCAAATGTCCGCTAGCTCACAGCAGACGGCAAAAGCTTCTGAAAACATTGCACAAGCAATCGAGCACGTAGCATCTGGCGCAGAAGCGCAACATAATCAGTCGTTGACAACGTCAGCTGAGATGAAGGAAATGGCTACTGGAATTGAACGTATTGCAGAGTCCTCCCAGGTGGCAGCACAATCATCACAAATTGCTGAGGAGAATACGGTCGTTGGGCAACAGAAAATGCAGCAAACGGTGGATCAAATGATCGAACTGCAGCAATCTGTCGAGAATTCCAATGAGGCGGTTACTGCGCTTACTGCAAAATCTAATGAGATCAAGCAAATTACAGATCTAATTGCAAAGGTTAGTCAGCAGACCAATCTATTAGCACTTAATGCGGCCATCGAGGCATCGCGTGTCGGTGAGCATGGTAAAGGCTTTGCCGTAGTCGCTTCTGAAATTCGTAATCTTGCTGATCAAACAAAGCAAGCGAACGAAGGAATTGCAGCGTTAATTGAAGAGGTGTATAACGACACACTAACAGCTTCTGCAGCAATGGAAAATGGTACGAAGCAAATGGCGCTAGGTATTGCTTCTGTGCATGAGGCAGGTCAAATATTCTCTGTCATCAATGCAGAGGTGCAGCGTGTGAATGAGCAAATCTCTGAAGTGTCCGCAGCAGCGGAGGAGCTGCATGCTGGCTCGATTGATGTAGCTGCAACCGTTGAGCAGTTTGCAGGTAATGCTAATGGCACGATGAATGTGGCAGCTGAGGTTGCTGCAGCATCAGAGGAACAGCTCGCTTCTATGCAGGAAGTAGCAACCTCCTCCGAATCACTGTCGGTAATGGTTCAAGAGCTGATGGAGCGCATCGCTCGCTTTAAAATCTAACAAGCACATACCTTATCATCAGGGACCAATAAAAAAGAAGCACTGCTAATGGCGCTTGCTATAGCTAGAGCGAGAGGCTCTGAAAGTCAATTAAGACGACTTTCAGAGTCTCTCTTTTTTAGTTATTGGCTATTAGGTTGAAGTATATATTAAGCGTTATAATGGGGCTTTATCCAATTTTTGCAACATTAATTAGTTTGAACTCGTTATATAGACGGCAAGGAATTTGAGCACACCTTTATCCAATAGTTAAATATATTTTTAAATTGGGTCTATTTGCTATGGCGGATACAATCAGCAAACTTCAGCATCCTATGTATGCTAGAAAAAAGGGGGCTTGGAATGAAACATAAAAAATCATTATGTGTTATTTTTCTATTGATTATTACTTTATTAGCGGCGTGTACTTCTGATACATCAATGGGTCAATCGGAGAAAAAACAGATGGTGGAACATGTGAAGACAGTTGAAGAGAATGAATATGATCTCATCTACTTTAACAAATCATATGAACAATATCATAATGATATAAACGAAATTGTAAGTGAGGATTACATGGCATCAATCGGCGAAGAGACCGTATTCGGTTATGATAATGCAACTTACACTCGAGATGATATGGTGAATATGCCGCAAGAGGAGTACGACAAACACAAAGAACATATGCTTAATATTATTCGTGGATTGGGTATGGATAAGCTTATTACAACAATTCGTATATCGGATGTATATGAAGGAAATCAGTCCAATCAAGTTAACATATACACATTTGAAAATAAAGAGTTGAATGATCAACCGTTCACCGCAATAGCTAAGAAGTATTCGTTGGAGAAGCGTAGTGGAACATGGCTTATTACCGAAGTGGAGTACGATAAATATACTTATGGAAGCGAGCAGACAGCAGAGGAAAAAGAAAAAGGAATTAAGGAACTTCTTTATCAAACACATGATGGTAAGGTAGTTGAGTACCCGACAGTAATCGTGCTGTCTGGAGTAGGAAAATAACGAAGTCAATCGACCTGAACTGGAGCTATAATTGTTAGATATCTAACAATTATAGCTCCAGTTTGTTATGGTTATCAGTTATTTAAAACAAAAAAAAAAAGAGCCCTCTTGGACTCTTAACGTTTTTAGATGGCGGAGCTGACGAGATTCGAACTCGCGGTCTCCTGCGTGACAGGCAGGCATGTTAGGCCTCTACACCACAGCTCCGTATTTCTTATCTTTGAAAGACAAGAAATAATATACCATGAATGAATAGATAATAGCAAGACATTTTCTAGTAATCTATTATTTTTTTATTAATCTATTGATGAAGTGCCTTCAGCTCTGCCGTTAAAAGCGGTACAACCTCGAACAAATCACCGACAATACCATAATCAGCAATCGAGAAGATTGGTGCATCTGGATCTTTATTAATGGCAACGATGGTACGTGACTGGCTCATGCCTGCCAAGTGCTGGATTGCTCCACTTATGCCGCAAGCGATGTAAAGCTGCGGAGTAACGACCTTACCCGTTTGCCCGATCTGTAAACTGTAATCGCAATACCCTGCATCACAAGCAGCACGTGAGGCACCTACAGCCCCCCCGAGCTCATCTGCAAGAGCTTGCAGCAGCTTGAAGCCGTCACTGCCCCTCACACCGCGACCACCTGCCACAACGATCTCTGCCTCTGTAAGATCAATGCTGCTGCTCATTCGCTGCACCACATTTTTGACGATGGAAGGCAGCGGAGTAGCCGCTTCCTCAGTAATAAATATTGGCTCGACATTTGCTTGCTCTACGTCATCAGCTACAGATGCAGGAGCAAAGTTGTTAGGGCGAATCGTTAATAGATGTGGTGATGTCCCATGAAACGTACGAGTTTCAAATGCCTTACCAGCATAGATCGGTCGAGTAAATTGCAGCTGACCCTCAAACTCCTCCATCGAAATAATATCAGCAATATAACCAGCTTTCAGCTCGGCTGCAAGACGTGGTGCAAGCTCGCGTCCATAGGCGGTATGTCCCGCAATAATATACTGCGGCTTCAGCTCCTTAATGATAGATAATATCGGTGGTAAAGAGGTAAGAGCCTGAATGGGCTGATGTGCTTCCCCAGACGCTACATAAACGTGATGAGCTCCGTGTCTTGCCAGCTCCTTGGAGGCTAGCTCCAGATCAGCCTTATTACTGCCTGCTAAGAAGCAAGCGATATCACCTGATCGTTCATGAAGTAAAGCGGCTGCGACTCCAAGAGCTTCTAGTGTTACGCGTCGCAGTGTACTGCCCTTTAATTCAGCGATGATGAGAATGGATGTGCCCATATTAGTTACCTCCTCGTTGAATAATATTAGCTTCAATCAAGGAATGCAGCAGCTGCTTCGTCTGCTGCGAGCCATCGCCAGATAACCGCTTGCCGGCACTGCGCGGCGAAGGAGGGAACAAAGCGGTTCGTACCGTAAGGCTTGAGCTTAAGTCGTCCTGATTAACCTCAGCTAACAGCTCTGATGGATAGCGTTCAATAATGGCTTTCTTTTTCGCCTTCATAATACCAGGAAGTGATGGATAGCGCGGGTCATTAAGCCCTTGCTGAGCGGTGACGACGGCAGGTAGAGGGATAACGACTGTCTCCACATCTCCTTCGACATCACGGTCAACGAGGGCCAGTGTACCGCTCCATGGTGCGTCCTCGATAAGAAGCTCTTCTGCGGTTCCCAAGCGAAGCTTAACTGCAGCTGAGGCATGAGGGAGCTGCAGCAGCTGAGCAACCTGAAGTGCAACGCTTCCGCTTCCAGAATCAACAGCAAACAGACCAGCTAGAATCAGATCTGGTTTCAGCGGTTTAATGACCTCAGCAAGCAGCGCTGCAATACGGTAGCTATGATCCCCATGCTCAGCATCACAGATCATAATGGCCTGATCAATGCCAAGGGCAAGCCCCGTACGCAGAGCAACGCTGCTGCGTTCTGGACCAACCGTAATGGCAATCACTTCTGCACCATTTTGCTCCTTGATGCGAAGTGCTTCCTCTAACGCATATTCATCATAAGGATTGATGACAAATTTGGCGCCATGCTCCTCAATCATGCCATTCGTAATTTCCACCTTCTCTTCCGTATCAAACGTTTGCTTCATAAGTACGATGATTTTCATACTAGAGCAGCTCCCTTCAATAAATGTACATTCAAAGAGCTCGGCCTTCACTGCCGAGACATCTATAGCAAGACGTACGATGGGCTAGTGCTACCATATGACAGCATGATTTAAATTAGACCGCTTTTCCTTACGCATGATCGCTCATATAAGCTCATATAAATGAAGCAGAGCTCGCACGATGAGTGGAAAGGAGGAGCATGATGGACGGAATAGCTTACATTAAGCTGATACTTGCTCTCATTGTAACTAGTGCTTCGGTCTGGATGTTTATCGAGGTGATAAGACGCAGGCTTGCCTACTTGTCCTTTGGAGTGCCAGTCAGCTGGTCAAGGATGAAGCGACCTCGGCTGGCTCGGGTAAGTAAAGAGGTGCTGCTGCACAAGCGTTTGTTAAATGACGTGAAAAGCGGTGTACTGCATCTCTTTTATTTTTATGGCTTTATTATGCTGCAGCTTGGTGCCATTGACATTATGCTTCAAGGCTTATTGGAAGTACCGCTAATTCCTTGGCCATCACTTTATGCTGTTTTTATTTGGTCACAGGAATGGATCGTTGTTCTAGTGCTGCTTGCAGTTCTGCTCGGCGCATTTCGCAGATATGGCGAAAGGCTGAAGCGGTTAAAGCGAGGAGCTAAGCCTTCAATCGTTTACTGGTTTATCGGATCACTGATGTTGAGCGTCCTGCTTACCTTGAGCTTTGAGCGCCTGCTACACGAGCAGCAGCTTGCTGAGCGATATTCACCATTCAGCTCCTTGCTTGCAAATGGTTTGGAAGCTGCAGGTGTGGTAGTGGGAAGCACAGCTGCGACTGTTGGCTATGAGGTGTGCTGGTGGCTGCATCTAGTTATTTTGCTTAGCTTCCTTATCTACGTTCCACAATCGAAGCATTTTCATCTTATCGTTGCACCGATCAATCTTTGGCTTCGGCGTGACGAGCCAACCGGTAAACTCGCAACACTTGATCTCGAGGATGAGCAAGCGGAAAGCTTTGGAGTTGGGCATATTCATCAGTTCAATCAGAAGCAGCTGCTCGACCTGTATGCATGTGTAGAATGCGGTCGCTGTACCGAGGTTTGCCCAGCTGCCGCAACCGGAAAGTTATTGTCGCCCATGCATATGATTGTTAAGCTGCGTGATCATCTCACGGAACAAGGAGCTGCTCTCACCTCCAAATCTCCATGGCTGCCTAAAGGAATATGGGAGCATCCACCTCACGGTATCGGTGATTATCGCGTTGGAGCGCATGTAATGAAGACGGAAGACGTAAGGGTAGAGAACATGACGGATCTTCGAACGAGAGATGGAGCAGCTGGAGTGGATAGCGGTATAGCAACAGGAGGTGGAAACGCTTCCGATCACCAAAGTCCATATTGCACAGATATATCCTTAACGATGAAGAAGCAGGCTGCTGGATGGACATGGAACGCTCAGCAACCGATTGGCGACCTGCAGCTAATCGGTGATGTGATGACAGAGGAGGAGCTATGGTCCTGTACAACGTGTCGCAATTGTGAAGAGCAATGTCCCGTTGGCAATGAGCATGTCGATAAGATTGTAGACATGAGAAGACATCTTGTCCTTATGGAAGGCAGCCTGCCAAGTGATGCGCAGCGAGCACTTCAGAACATTGAAAGGCAGAGCAACCCATGGGGGATTAGCCGAAGCCAACGCGCAGATTGGATTGCGGACTGCTATGAGCGAACAGGTATAAAGGTCAAAACGATGAAGGAATGCGAAGCTGATCAGCAAGCTCCTGAGCTGTTGCTGTGGGCCGGCTCCATGGCCTCGTTCGATAACCGCAGTCGTAAGCTGCTGTATGATCTGATACGGTTGCTCGATCATGCAGAGATATCGTTCGCAGTGCTGGGGTTAGAGGAGAAGAGCTCTGGCGATACCGCGCGTCGAATAGGCAATGAGATGCTGTTCCAAGAGCTGGCTCAGCAAAATATTGAGACAATCACACACTACGGTGTAAAGCGTATCGTTACACCTTGTCCGCATACGTACCACACGTTCAAGAAGGAATATGCAGACCTAGGAATGCCTCAGCATATCGAGGTACTGCATCATGCCGAGCTGCTTGATCAGCTTATAGCAGAAAAGAGGCTTATTCCGCAGTTCCCGGTTTCCGAGCAAATTACTCTCCATGATTCCTGCTATCTTGGGCGATATAACGATATTTACGATGCACCACGAAGAATACTTTCCAGCATTCCTGGCGTTCAGCTTGTTGAGATGAAGCGAAGTAGAGATAACGCGATGTGCTGCGGTGCTGGTGGAGGCATGATGTGGATGGAGGAGCATAGCGGCACAAGAGTCAACTATGCTCGTACGCAGCAAGCACTGGATACTAACGCATCAGTTATTAGTACGGCTTGCCCGTATTGTCTAACGATGATGGAGGATGGGGTGAAGGCGCTTCTCGAGCATGAGAACATACTTACGCGTGATTTTGCGGAGCTGCTTGCAACGAGCGTACTAGGAGATGGAACGATGCCAAGTGGTGTTCATACAATTAAATCTGAGGAAAGGGGTGCCAATCGTGAAGGGGAGTAACGTAAAAATGAGCGAAATACGCAAGGTTGCGGTGATTGGATCAGGCATTATGGGCTCAGGTATTGCTGCACATTTGGCTAATGGCGGCTTTGAGGTGTGGCTCTATGACATTGTACCTTCTACCTTAACAGAGCAAGAGCAAGCGCAAGGCTTAACATTAAAAAGCGCTGAAGTACGTAATCGCTTGCCACTGTCTGCCATCGCTCAGCTAGTCAAGCAAAAGCCAGCACCATTGTACGACGTTAGCTTCAGCGCACGCATTCATGCGGCGAATATGGAGGACGATGGTGAGCTGCTTCATGAGATGGATTGGATTGTGGAAGCGGTTGTTGAGCGACTTGATATTAAACAGCAAGTATTTAGCTGGATCGATCAACATCGCCGTCAGGGATCCCTTGTTAGTACGAACACATCTGGTTTATCTGCCGCGGTTATGATTCAGCATAGCTCGAAGGAGATGAGGCAGCATTTTGCAGTTACACATTTCTTCAATCCGCCTCGCTATATGGCTTTAGTAGAGCTTGTTGCAACCGAAGAAACGCTGCCTGAAGTCATCGAGGTATTAACGCGGCTATGCCAGCAGCGACTTGGTAAAGGAGTCGTGCAGGCGAAGGATACGCCGAATTTTATAGCAAATCGAATTGGTACCTATGGCATGCTCGTTACATTAAAGGAAACACTTCAGCATGGATTAACAATCGACGAAGCAGATGCACTGACTGGTCCGGTTATGGGGAGACCTAAAACAGCGACCTATCGCATGCTAGACCTTGTCGGTCTCGATACGCTGCTGCATGTCGTTGATAATGTTCATTCACGCAGTGAGGATGAGGCAGAAAGAGCTGCTTTCACTAGACCAGCTCTTCTGGAGCAGCTAGTGAAGCAGGGTGCATTGGGTCAGAAGAGTGGTGCGGGCTTTTATCGTAAGCTCAAAGGCAGCGATGGCAGCAGCTATATTGAATCGCTTCAGTTTGACACGATGACCTATGCGCCAAGCACGAAGCCGACGTCACCAGTGATTGAGGCAGCAAAGCAAGCGAAGGGTGCTAAAGGCAAGGTCGAGGCGTTAATCGGTGCAGTACCTGAGCATCCTCACGCGCAATTTGCATGGAAGACGATTAAGGCAACACTGCTGTATGCTGCAGAGCGAGTCGGCGAGATCGCGGAGCATATCGCAGATATTGATAAGGCGATGCGCTTAGGCTTTAATTGGGAGCTTGGTCCATTCGAGCTATGGGATTCGCTTGGACTCGCAGCAGTAGCGGAACGTATGAAGGCCGAAGGCGATCAGTTGCCTGCTTGGGTAGAAGCATGGATTGCAGATGGGAACGAGTCGTTCTATAAGCGTGAACGCGGCAATACCTTCTATGTTCATCAGCAGCGCTACGTACTGCAGGAGCAAGAGGAAGGAGTTATTGAGCTTGCAAGGATTAAGGAAGAGAAGGGGACGGTATGGAGCAATCGGGAAGCAAGCTTAATAGATCTAGGGGATGAGGTGCTCGCCCTAGAATTCCATTCCAAAAGCAATGCGATTGGCTCTGATATTCTGTCAGCGATTCGATATGCCTGTCATGAGACGACGCGCAATTGGCGCGGTCTAGTTATCGCGAACGAGGGCAAGAACTTTTGCGTTGGTGCGAACCTCATGCTGCTGCTAATGGAGGCGATGAACGAGGAATGGGATGAGGTCGAGGATATCATTATGCTGTTCCAGCAAAGCATGCTGCAGCTCAAGCGTTTGTCTAGGCCAGTTGTTGCAGCGCCTCATCGCATGACGCTTGGTGGAGGAGTAGAAGCGTGCTTGCCAGCAGATATCATTGTCGCTTCACCTGAAACCTATTTCGGTTTAGTAGAGACTGGAGTCGGCTTAATACCGGCAGGGGGCGGAAGCAAGGAAGCGGCAATACTAGCGATGCAGCGAGCAGCGTATGGAGCAGGACCGAGTGGTCGTGTAGAGCGCAAGCTGTTGGCTGGTGACCTGCAGCCGCATTTGAACAGTTTGTTTGAAAGCATCGCGCTGGCAAAAACGTCAACAAGCGGATTCGAGATTGCAAGGCTCGGCTATGCGAGACCACAGGATCGTGTGCTGCTGCGTGGTGAATCGAGAATTTATGAAGCTAAGCAGGCGGTGCTAAGACTAGATGCAGCAGGCTATGTACCACCAGAAGAGGAGCTCGTTGCTGTAGCGGGCCGTGAGGGAAAGGCTGTTATGAAGCTGGCGATTCAGAATATGAAGCTTGGCGGATATATTAGTGAGCATGACGAGAAGATCGCAACGAAGCTGGCGCATGTATTAAGCGGAGGCGATGTGCCATCGGGAGCTCTTGTTAGTGAACAATATTTGTTGCAGCTCGAATGCGAAGCATTTTTAAGCTTATGCGGGGAACCGAAAACACAGCAGCGGATGAGCCATATGCTTCGATACGGTAAACCTCTGCGAAATTAATATGAAGGGAGGGGATAGGATGAGTAATTACTTCGATGCTGGGGAGCGCGATGCCGTTATCGTTGCTGCCGTTAGGACAGCTGTCGGCAAGGCCAATAAAGGAAGCTTAGCTGAGGTTAGAGCTGAGGATCTGGGCAAGGCAGTGATTCAGGGTTTACTGGCGAAGGTGCCTAGCCTTCAGCCTGATGAGATCGAGGATGTCATTATCGGCTGCGCAATGCCTGAAGGTGAGCAGGGCTTGAATATGGCCCGTACGATCGCATTATATGCAGGGCTGCCTCAAGACGTACCAGCAGTGACGATTAATCGCTTCTGCGCTTCCGGTCTGCAATCTATTGCATATGCCGCAGAGCGTATTCGTACAGGGGAAGCGGACGTCATCATTGCTGGTGGTGTTGAGAGCATGAGTCACGTGCCGATGTCGGGCTGGAGATTGTCGCCTCATCCAGATATCGTTGACACGATGCCAGAGGTTTATATGACGATGGGGCATACAGCCGAGGAGGTGGCTAGACGATATGACGTTACTCGTCAGGAGCAGGATGAGTTTGCGGTAGCCAGTCATCAGAAGGCGGCGTGGGCTATCGCTTCTGGTGCATTTGAAGATGAGATCGTCCCTGTCGTCGTTACGCGATCTACAGTGAATGATCAAGGGCGTTATGTAGAACGCAGCTTTGAATTCAAGCAGGATGAAGGTGTTCGGGCAACGACTTCCGTGCAAAAGCTCAGCAAGCTTAAGCCGTCCTTCGCCCTCAATGGTTCTGTTACCGCAGGCAATGCCTCACAGATGAGTGACGGTGCTGCAGCAGTGCTTGTCATGAGTCGGGCGAAGGCGGAATCACTTGGTTTGAAGCCGATGGCTGCCTTTAGACATTATGCCGTCGCAGGTGTTGCACCAAAGATTATGGGAGTTGGCCCAATCAAGGCTATTCCTAAGCTGCTTCATAAGTCGGGATTAGATGTAGATCAAATTGATTTGTTCGAGCTCAACGAAGCCTTTGCAGCACAGTGTATCCCGATTATTAAAGAGCTGCAGCTCCCGCTGGAGCGTGTCAATGTGAATGGCGGGGCGATTGCATTAGGTCACCCGCTAGGCTGCACAGGCTCAAAGCTGTCCGTTACGTTAATTCATGAGCTATCCCGTCGTGGCGGGGGCTTAGGTGTCGTATCGATGTGCATTGGTGGTGGAATGGGGGCAGCAGGGCTCATTGAGGTGTATTCAAGCTGAAGCACTACAAAATGAAGGAGTGAGTCACATGACAGTAGGACCTGCAGTTGGAGGTCGCTTCATCATTGAACCTAGCGATCCGATGTCGACGTGTATCCCTGAAGACTTTACAAGTGAGCAGCGCTTAATTGCGGAATCTGCAGAGCAATTTATTGACACCGAGCTCGTGCCAAGAGATGCAGAGATTGAGGCGCTGAACTATGAGCTGACGGTATCCTTAATGCGAACGGCAGGGCAGCAGGGCTTTTTAGCAGCAGACATACCAGAGGCTTACGGTGGGCTCGGTCTAGATAAAGTGAGCACAACGCTGCTCGCAGAAACTCTTGCGCGAACTTCCTCCTTTGCCCTGTCCGTAGGAGCACATACTGGAATTGGTACGTTGCCAATTGTATTTTTTGGTACGAAGGAGCAGAAGGAGAAGTACCTGCCAAAGCTGGCTACCGGAGAATGGATTGCTGCTTACTGCTTAACGGAGCCCTCTTCGGGCTCGGATGCGCTAAGTGCCAAAAGCACAGCGCGCTTAAGTGAGGACGGTAAGCATTATATTTTGAATGGCTCTAAGATCTTTATTACGAACGCAGGCTTTGCTGACCTCTTTATCGTGTATGCTAAGATCGATGGTGACAAGTTTACAGCCTTTATTATCGAACGCGACATGGAAGGTTTTAGTGTTGGCCCAGAGGAGCATAAGATGGGCATAAAAGGCTCCTCGACATGCCCGCTGTTCTTTGAGGATGTGCATGTACCGGTAGAGAATGTGCTCGGCGAGATAGGCAAAGGACACCTTATCGCATTTAATATATTGAATATAGGTCGCTTTAAGCTTGGCGCTGCATGCTTAGGCACATGCAAGGAGGCAATCGAGCTTGCAGCAGCGTACAGTAACGTCCGCAAGCAGTTTAATGAGCCGCTGTCCTCCTATCCGCTCATTGCAGGAAAGCTGGCCGATATGAACATGCTGACATATGTTACGGAAAGTATTGTTTATCGGACTGCAGGTTGGATGGACGATAAATTGTCCTCTTCGATTACAGACGGCAGTGATGTGGAAGCGGGTCGTCAGGCAGCTAAAGCGATCGGGGAGTATGCAATGGAATGCTCGATCGTCAAGGTTTTCGCATCCGAGGCACTTGATGCGGTTAGTGATGAGGCTGTACAGATCCATGGTGGGTACGGGTTTATTAAGGAATATAAAGTCGAGCGCATTTATCGAGATTCTCGGATTAACCGTATCTTTGAAGGGACAAACGAAATTAATCGTCTGCTTATCCCTGGAACGTTAATTAAAAAGGCAATGAAGGGTGAGCTTCCACTTCTAGAGAAGATTGAAGGTCTGCAAGCATCGCTGCTAGAACCTCAGCAGCCCCCTGTGCTTGACGCTCCTTTAGCGCTGGAGGGTTATCGCATAGAGCAAGCCAAAAAGCTATTTCTTATGCTAGGAGGCTCTGCTGTTCAGCGATATGGAACGAAGCTGGAGAAGGAGCAAGAAATATTAGAAGTGCTGGCCAATATGATGATTGTTATATATGCAATGGAGAGCGCTTATCTGAGAGCGAAAAAACGCATCGCATTAAAGCTTGATCAGGACGATAAAAGCTTAGCAGCTCTTATGACTAAGGTTTATGTACAGGAAGCAATGGAGCAGCTAGAAAGCGACGCCAGACAGACAATTGTTCGCATGGAGGCTGGAGATATGCAGCGCATGCAACTGTCTATTGTAAAGAAATTAATGAAGGCAACACTCACAGATGTTATTACATTAAAACGACAAATCGCTGCAAAGGTTATTGGAAGTGAGCACTATACCGTGTGAAGGAGATGATTGGGTATGGATACACCTAATCAACAACCGTCGGATGTGCAAGAGACAGCGAGAAGCGAGAGTGAGCAAGTTGTAGATTTTTCAGAAAAGCGTTGGTTGAGATATTATCCAGAGGAGGTCAGGCATAAGCTAGACTATCCCGAGATTAATGTCGCACAGTTTCTTATTGATGCAGTGACACAATATGCTAAAAAGCCAGCGTTAACCTTTATGGGAAAAACACTCACCTACGAGCAGCTCTACACGTCAGCAGACCTCATGGCTAGAGGGCTTGGAAGACTCGGTGTGAAGAAGGGTGATCGTGTTGCTATTATGCTGCCGAACTGTCCACAGGCTGTCATATCATACTTTGGTGTACTGCTTGCAGGAGCAATCGTGGTGCAGACGAATCCACTTTATGTGGAGCGCGAGCTTACTCATCAACTTAAGGATAGCGGTGCAGTTGCAATGATAACGCTAGATATGCTGTACCCAAGGATAGCGAGAGTCCGAGGTAAGAACCCAGAGGAAGGCCCGATACCGAAGCTGCACACTGTCGTGATTACTTCGATTAAGGATGGCCTCCCATTTCCTAAAAGTATGCTCTATCCAATTAAACAGCGCAGAGATGGCTTTAAGGCTAAGATTCCTTACGGAACAGATGGCTATGTGCAGTGGAAGTCACTTCTAAGCCGCAGTGCGCTTTCGTATGAAAGACCGACGTTAGCTGGTCATCACGATATTGCTGCACTACAGTATACGGGAGGAACAACAGGTACTCCGAAAGGGGTCATGCTGACGCATCGCAATCTTGTGAGCAACACGCTGCAAAGCAAGGAGTGGTGTGAGCGAATCCGGCTCGGAGAAGAGCGATACCTTGCAGCACTGCCGCTTTTTCACGTGTTCGGCCTCACAGTGCTAATGAATCTATCTGTTTGTACAGGGGGCTGTCTTGTTCTATTGCCTAAATTCGAGGTGGAAGAAGTGCTGCGAACGATAGATAAGCAAAAGCCAACGATCTTTCCAGGCGCACCGACGATGTATATAGCCCTTATTCAAGCCGCCTCAAAGCAAGCAAAGCCACTCGATCTTTCATCAATTGAAATCTGTATAAGCGGCTCGGCTGCGCTGCCGCTAGAGGTACAGGATCAATTTGAAAAAATGACAGGCGGCAAGCTAATCGAAGGCTACGGCTTAACGGAATCTTCACCAGTAACACATGCGAATCCTATTTGGGGATATCGTAAAATCGGTACAATCGGCATACCGTTTCCCGATACCGAAGCAGCCGTTCTTTCTTTAGAGACAGGACAGTTTTTGCCTCCGGGTGAAGTCGGAGAGCTCGTTGTGCGCGGTCCGCAGGTAATGAGCGGGTACTGGAACAACGAAGCGGCGACGGAGGCGGCATTTCACAATGGATGGCTGCGTACAGGCGATATGGCATTAATGGATCACCAAGGGTTCTTCGTAATAAAGGATCGAATAAAGGATATGATTATTGCTAGCGGCTTTAATATTTATCCTCGGGAAATCGAGGAGGTGCTGTATGAGCATCCGGCCATTGCTGAAGCTGCGGTCATTGGAGTGAAGGATAGCTATCGCGGTGAAACCGTAAAGGCATTTGTTGTGCTGAAGGACAACGTTGCTGTATCGGACCAGCAGCTCAATCAATGGTGTAGGGAGCGTTTAGCCTCATATAAGGTTCCTCATATCTATGAATTCCGTAAGCAGCTGCCCAAAACAATGGTTGGCAAGGTGCTAAAACGCCAATTAATGGAGGAAGAGGAGCGGACGAATGAGTAGCTCATTTGATGAGCTTGCAAGGCAAGCTCAGTCAACCTTCTGGGGACATGTAGGCTTCGAGCTGGAGAAAGCAGAGCAGGATAAGGTAACGATTTCACTTGCTATTGAGCAGCATCATTTAAACCTGATGGGGATTGTTCATGGCGGCGTATTTATGACGATGCTAGATAATGCGATGGGTCTTGTCTTGATGCTTGATCCATCGGTTAGAACTGTAACGGCAACGATGAATACACACTTTTTGTCTAATGTTGCTACTGGAACAATTTTTTGTAAAGCGGAACTTTTACACCGTACGAAACGTACTATAACAATGACAGCCTCTATTTATGATGAAAGCGGTAAACTGCTCGCATATGCAAGCGGTTCATATCGTTTATTATCTTAGTAGAATGCTAATCATTGTGATAGGGAGGGTTTCGGAGTGTGGCAGAGCGTAGCTGCGGCGGTTTTATTAGGATTCGGGATTATCGTTGCAGTAGTTGGAGTTGTCGTTTATTTGCGAATGTATCGAAAACAAGATAATAATGAATCGCGGTCACAAGATTCCGAATCAGAGCGTTAGCCCAATTTATACACAATGATGACGCTTCTTAGCCTCTGAATCGAACGTTGTGAAAGCTAAAATAAAATATTCTAATTTAACGGTTGTTTTATATTGATATCTGAAATGTTATAATAGTAAGAAAATTTGAAATAAATGATCTACCCTCGTAGAGCATCATTGCAGCAAAAGGAGCACAATGACAGCATTAGCTGTTTCGATAATCCAAGTTATCGATTGTGAAGACCGTCCAATGTGTAAGGGAGGAGATTTCATGGCAAAGCATAGCCAGAATGAAGTTAGGGAAAGTTTGAAGGAACTGACAAGAATTTTCCAGCCGAAGGATCCGAGGAAGTTTGTTAAGGATTATGTACGCAAGTATCGAATTACTGGCGGCTATGAGGATGAATTAACCTCTCTCGTAGAGGATGAGCTTAGCAGAATTAACTCCTCTGCGGTGTAGATCACACATTTAGAGCCTAATGAAATCTCGAATTTCATAGGCTCTTTTTCTGCTCCTATCGGTGTATTGGACAACGAAGCACGGAATACATTGAAAGTAAGAATGTAGGAGGTGTTAGAATGGAAGCGGTCTGTAGGAGCAGTGATGAGATTAAGAAGATTAGACGTGCGGGAAAAGTGGTGGCACAGTGCCACAAGGAATTACAAAAGCGTGTTAGAGCAGGAGTAAAAACGAATGATATCGAAAAGTTTATTGCTGGATTTTTCGCAAAGCATGGTGCTGTCGCTGCACAAAAAGGCTATAAGGGCTATCCATATGTGAGCTGTATTTCCGTCAACGAGGTAGCATGTCATGGCTTTCCAAGCAGCTATGAGCTACAAAATGGCGATATTGTCACTGTTGATATGGTAGCAGATGTCGGCGGCTGGAAAGCAGATTCTGCATACACCTACATGATCGGTGAAGTATCACTGGAAGCTAGAAAGCTTGTAAGAACGGCAAAAGCAGCGATGCGAGCTGGAATAAATGCAATCGAGATTGGCAGAGATCTAGCAGATATCGGCTACGCGATTGAGCGGCGAGCTGAGCTGGATGGCTACAAGGTTGTAGCAAGCTTTGCAGGTCATGGTATTGGCAGAGAAATCCATGAGCAGCCTCAAGTGCTGCATGTAAGAACAGAGACAACAGGAATAAAGCTTCAGGAAGGTATGGTCATTACGATTGAACCGATTGTTACTGCAGGCTCGACGGAGTTGTACATCGCCCATGACGGCTGGACAGCGCGTACGATCGATCATTCACTAACCGCTCAGTTCGAGCATACAGTTGCCGTAACAAAGCAAGGTCCTCAGCTGTTAACAGCATTGCATACGCCTCGGAAAACATCTCATGCAGCAAAACGAGCTTGAAGTACAAATCCCGCAACAATTAAAATATAAGGGGAGAAGCAATGGTGCTTCTCTCCCTACATAGGAGGAGATATAGATGTCTTACTTTGTTAATAATGAATGGTTGATTGAACGTCTGGAGCAGCAAAAAAACGGACAAGCCGAGCTAGTAATCGTCGATACAAGATATGATTTGGCAGATTCTGATGCAGGTGAGCTAGCCTATCGAGCTGGACATATTCCAGGAGCTCACTATGCCAGTTTAAGTCACGATCTATCGAGTGGTATGCGTCCAGATGGAGCAGGAGGTCGTCATCCGCTACCAGAGCCTTCAACTGTCGCAGCGTTTTTCGCTTCAATCGGCATTAAGGACGGGGTAACGGTTGTCACTTATGACGATCAAGGAGGTGCGATGGCATCGAGATTGCGCTGGCTGTTAGAATGGATTGGCTTTAATGGTGAGGTTGTTGTGCTTGAGAAGGGCTATAAGGGCTGGGTTGAAGCAGGCCAGCCGGTCGATACCGCTATACCTAAGCGTTACGATAACAATCGTCTGCCTGTACAGCTGAATGAAGCGATGGTGTTATCACAGGAGCAAGTGAAAGAGAAGATCGGGAAGCCTGGCGTTATTATTATTGATTCACGTGATCGAGCGCGCTATCGTGGTGAGCATGAGCCCATTGATCGTGCGGCGGGTCATATTCCAACGGCGATTAACCATTTTTGGCAGGAAGGCAAGCGAGAGGATGGAACGTGGAAGTCTCCAGAGGAGCAAGCAAAGCGGTTTGAAGGTATCGATAAGAAGTCGAACATTATTGTATACTGCGGTTCTGGCGTAACAGCAACACCCAATGTGTTCGCGCTTAAGGAAGCGGGCTTCTGCAATGTCCAGCTTTATGCAGGTTCTTGGAGTGATTGGAGCAGCAATCCGGAGAATCCTGTTGCGACAGGCGAGGAGTAAAATAGAAGAATAAGTATAGAAGCCGATCATCCAGATATTTTGGATTGATCGGCTTTCATTATAGAAAAAAACTATAATCGGGCTAATTTCTGTGCTCAGGTATATATAGCAGATTAACTCGACCCATTCCGCTCGCATTATAATAACGACGAGGATCGTCATAAGGTAGCGATTCATCCCGGATATCCCCCCAGTTGAGATGGGATATTAAGAGAGGTATTTCATTGCCGCGTTCAATTGTAATAGCTGTATCGACCGTCTTGACATAGCCGTGTTTGCTATAGAAAAAGCTCTCTGCTATAAGGCTGTCATTAAAACGAATACTGTATAGGTCGGTATCTTCTTCCCCATATTGGGAATGCTCGCGATAAGAATCCGCTGGAAAGTCTCGTATTGCGCTGAACAGTTCGCTCAAAGTAAAAGCACCAACCGGAATAGGTCGATCAATTAATGACTTTACGTTTATCGTCTCCTGGCGGTCAATCAATACTAAATGATCTCTTTGCTGAGACAGCAGAAATTCATAGGATAGCATTTGTGTATTATCGTTAGTTTGTACTAGAAATCTGAATATAGACGTCATGATATGGAACTCTACATCATCCTGCATTTGAGGGCGGCTGTATAATATAACGTTAAACCTATCCCCACTTGTTACAAATGGAATAGCATCTGGATAACCAATAGCTTGCATGATGTCAGTCGTTAATGCCTCAGGATTCAGATCTCCAGCAAGATTGTATGAAAAGGGGATTTGTAGTGGTTTAGGCTTTGCTTGTGAATGTATCTGTACACGCCAAATATACAAACCGACTGCTAAGATTAAGACGATAAGTGAAATGATCACAGTAGTGGCCATTATTATTTTTTTGTTCATCATTCTGCCCCTCCTTACACTAAATTCTTCCTTATTTTAACATCCTGACTACAATTTGTTTATAGTAAGTTCTGTGGACGGTTGATCATATATATTTCACCCGTTAGTCGTTAAATGTTACCCTCTTCCCCTCTGTAGCCTCATGCTATGATGGTTTCGAGATAGGGTAGTAAGACTAAATGAATGTATAAGAAGGTGATGAACAGAACGTACTAAGGATACAGCTATGCACCACGAAATCTAACCCAAACTAATACCCCAATAAATGAAAGCGTGTACAATACTATTTATTACAGTCTCAGCTTGTTGCAATGATATTAATCTCGTCAACTTGAGCTGTCCTCTGCTTTGATTCTTCCCATCTTAGATACAGCACAGCCCATCTTCATTAGAGCTCGTACATCAACGACTAAATGATTAGAGGTGATCGTGTGTATTCTATTTCACAAAAAAGAGTGTTTATGTTGATTTTATGCTTTGCATTGCTGTTTGGTACATGGATTAACACAGCTGTAATAAATGCTAATGAAGCGGAAGCTGAAGGTCAGCCACCGCAAAATCTTCGAGTAGTAGAGGGAACGATTACTCACAATAGTGCCGAAATTGAATGGGACTTGATCGGAGATGATGAACACCCTAATGACATTCAAGTTTTTCATGCTGATGACGACAAATATATTACTTGGGGTCATCGATGGAATAAAGTAATTGGCGGACTCCAGCCAGATACGACTTACCGAATATATATAACATGGGATAGTCAGAAGGAGAAAAGCAATGCTATTGAATTTACGACACTTCCAGATACATCGGAGTATAAGGAAGCACCATTGCCTGCTCCACTCAATTTTCAGGTGACTAGTGTAACAGCATCAACCGTCTCATTTAAGTGGATAGGAAGCCCCGATGCGAATGGTTATGATATTTACGTGAATGAAGCATGGATATCTGGAGTTTGGGATGGCTCTAATCAATATACGTATACATTGACGGAAGAGCAGGCGGTTGCAGGTACAGAATTAACTTTTCAAGTTGCCGCCCAGCTCGCAGCGGAAGGACAACCGACGATCGTTTCTGCTGGCAGCAATAAGATTTCAATAAAATGGGGAGAGCTTGCGGCTCCTCAGGATGTTCAGGCTACAACTGTAAATCGGACGACTGCAGTTTTGGGCTGGGCTCCAGTAGCAGGTGCAACCAGCTATAATATCTACCAGGATGATGTGCTAATCGGATCATCCACTGAAAATCGCTTTACAGCAACAGGTCTAAACGAAGGCACCTCATACTCGTATACGGTTGAAGCGATTAATCCATTATGGACGTCTGAGGTAAGTGATGCTGTTGTAGTAGTGCCTGGTGCGAGCTACACGAACGTTACGTATTATGCCTCTTGGTCAGTTTATGATCGTCAGTTCTATCCTAGCGACGTAGATGTTTCTAAGATTACACATATTAATTACGCATTTGCAGATTTGTGCTGGAAAAAGTATGGAACAGGAACGACGGCATGTCAGTCAGAAGACATTCCTTTGCAAAATCGTTATGTGCATGACGGAGAAATCGTGTTAGGCGATCAAGTAAAGGATATTGAAAATTTCAACGCATTTACTAATCTGAAATCAGTCAATCCAGAGTATAAGCTACTCGTATCGGTTGGCGGTTGGTCTTGGTCTAAGCACTTTTCCAATATGGCAGCTAATGAGGTAACGCGTAGAACATTTGCACAGTCGGCTGTTGATTTTATTAGAGAATACAAGCTGGATGGCTTGGATATCGATTGGGAATATCCTGTAGAGGGTGGGGAAACACATAACTATCATTCACCAGAGGATAACTTGAATTTTACACTGCTTATGCAAACAGTAAGAGCAGCTTTGGATGCAGCGGGCTCCGAGGATCATAAATATTACTTATTGACAATTGCTTCCGGCCAAGGTGATAACTTCGTTGTAAACGCGGACTTGGCAAACTCAAGCAAATACTTGGATTATATCAATATTATGACCTACGATTATGGTGGAAGCTGGGAATCTCTAGCTAATCATAATGCTCCGCTTTATTATGATGCTAATCTGTTAAAGCCAAACTCAGCACGAAACCATGTGCTCGGTGGAGTGGAGGGGCATCTTGCTGGAGGAGTTCCTGAGCATAAGCTAGTACTGGGCTTACCGTTCTACGGGAAAGCATGGAGTGGCTGTGAAGCGCCGGGGCAATATGTGGAATGCACAAGCTTCCCTGATGGCTCTTGGGAAAAGGGGATTTATGATTATAGTGATATTATTACTTTTATAGGCGCAGACGGTTATGAACGCTATTGGAATGATGCCGCGAAGGTGGCGTATCTGTATAGTCCAGAGCAGCGTACGTTTATGACGTACAATGATCAAACATCAATGATGTATAGTGCATCACTCGTTAAATCCAAAAATTTAGCTGGTGTAATGAGCTGGGAGGTTAGTGGTGACCGTACAGGCGAATTACTTAGCCAATTGAATAAGGATTTACCGATTAATGGTGTCGTGAATGACGATGCTCTTGCAGCACCAGAAGGGCTTGCATTAACGATGGCTAGCTATAACGCGCTTACGATTAGCTGGGACAATGTTGAAGGAGCAACCGGTTACGAGGCTTATATAGATGGACGTTATGCTGGCTACACGGAAAAAACGAATTTCACATTTGAGCAGCTTTCAGCAGCAAGTGATTACGATCTGCATGTGCTTGCTGTACAAAAGGCAGATGAACATATAACAGCCGTTTCTGCAAGCAGCAATGTGCTCAATGCTCGGACAGTGGCAATGAGCAGTGGTGGTTCTGTAGTGATTCCACCGTCCAGTCAGCGCGAGCTTTCCAACACTATCGTTAAGAATGAAGATCAGTGGATTGTCTCTGTAGATAAGGGGGGAGCAGTTGCAGTAATAAAAGGAAGCTCCAGCACATCCTTTACATTAACGATTGATCCAGCAGCTCCTTCTGTTGAAGTGCACTTACCTAAGGAGGTAGCGGCTGCTTTGACCGCAGCAGGAGCGGAAGCAGAGCTTATCATTACTTGGAGCGATGTTACGTATCACATCCCTGCTCATGTATTGGATCAGGGCGCAGATACTCGAATTCTATTGAAGGAGCAAGGTAAGCAGTCTGTAGGATCAGTTCTTCAACCTGGCATAAGTGCACAATCAGGTGCGATAGCCTTAACGGTTGAAGCTATGAGCGAGGATGGAAAGTATGAAACGATTAATCAGCTAAAAGGAACAACAATTGATGTGGTCCTGCCTGCAGGAAGTGTGGAAGAGACGCAGGTGAGAGGAATTGTATATTTACCAGAGTCTAGTACATTCCGCTCAGTAGTAACCACGGCTGTTAAACAAGCAGACGGCAGCATACAAGTAAAGCTAGAGGCTCCAGCAGGCGGAACGTATATGGTTGTGAAAAGCTTCTTTAGCTTTAAGGATACAGAGCTGATATGGGCTAATGATGCCATTAATCGTGCCTCGAATCGATTGATCGTATTTGGTGAAAGCGAGGAGCATTTTGGAGCATCGACACAGATTTCACGCGCACAATTTGTTTCCATCATCGTCCGTGGGCTAGAATTGCTGCCACAAGCTGACGTTAAGCTCACTTTCGAGGATGTGGAGCATCAATCTCAATATGCAGAGGATATCGCGATTGCCTTCGCTCTAGGTCTAGTCAACGGTAAGCAGCCAGGGAAGTTTGATCCAGAGGGAGCAATTAGCCGCCAAGAAATGGCCGTCGTGCTGCATCGAGCAATGGTATTAACTCAAGATGTTAGTAGTCAAGTAGAAGTAGATGTTCTTAATCATTTAAATGATCAAGAGCTGTTCTCAGCCTATGCTAAAGATGCTATTGGGCACGTGTTCTCACAAAACATTATGAGGGGTGTATCCGCTTCTCGTTTTGATCCGTATGGAACCGTAACGAAGGCACAAGCTGTAGTAGCTATTATGCGTTTACTTGATCATATTGAATCTTAATACTCTATAATATCAATAAGCTTCTCTTATCGTTGTCAGGTTGCATAATAGAACCTGCAATGGTAAGGGAAGTTTTTGTATTCAATAAGAGATGGAATTGAGTATAATCTAAGTAAAGCAGCGAGTCAGACTAGCAACGTGTTGAGAGAAAACTTAAACGAACGATGCGGAGGAGAAGTTTGATGAACAAAGCGCTTGGAGAAACACAATGGGTTATTCCTGATGGTTATATTCCATCAGAAAGCTCAGGGGAATTAGTTAGTCATGAATCGATTTGCGTGCTCAATACTTCAGTAGAGGATGCAGAGCTTAGCATAACCATTTATTTTGAGGATCGTAATCCGATTAGCGATATTCGCTATGTCGTTCCAGCTAGACGTACAAAGCATATTAGAACGTCCTCGTTAGAGAAAAACAGTGAATTTATTCCGGTTGGGGTTCCTTATGCTATTCTTGTAGAGAGCAGCATTCCAATAGTAGTTCAATATAGTAGATTAGATTCAACTCAAGCAGAAAATGCTCTGATGTCGACAATGGCATTTCCATGTAAATAAGCGAGATAAAAGTTCTTTAAGACAAATGTAAAACAACCTGAAGGAGCAGCACCAAATGGCGTGCACTTTCAGGTTGTTTTTTATATACTTTACACTTAACTAATGGCTAGACCTGCGCTCGCATAACCGTTAATAGATCTGGCAACAGCAGTACCTGTTTGTGTGGCGAAAAAAACAAGAAGTAATCTCGTACCTTGCGTTACACCAATATTGATGCCTGTGACGCTGCCAGTGCTTATAGATCCAACAGGAACAGCAGCGTTTAGCGTCGGTAGAAGATTTATTGTAGCACCAGGGACTGCTGAAAAAGTGTTGTTAGGGGTTGTAGATTGATATAATCGGGCATGAACGGTTATATTTTCACCAGTCAGATTAAGCGCTGTTGCTACACTAAAGTAGGCTGTCAAATTTGTAATAGTGCCACTTCTAGGCATAGAAAATGCATAGTTAATAGCTATACCAGGTCCACCTGTTAAATCGATGGTAGCTCCTAAGTTGGTAGGTAATTGAGCAGAGCTTCCAAATCCAACTACAGCAGGAAGGCCAGTTGAACCAGTTGCTAGCGTTGTAATTGTGATAGGACTACCTGATGCATATGGGATAACGCTTGGGGTAGTCGAATTGCCCGTTGGCCCGATTGGCCCTGTTGAACCAGTAGCGCCAGTAGCACCAGAAGGTCCCGTAGCACCAGAAGGTCCTGTTGGCCCTGGCGCCCCTGTTGCTCCAGTAGGACCAACTCCTGTAGGGCCTGTCGGTCCAGTTGCTCCAGTAGGACCAATCCCTGTAGGGCCTGTTGGTCCAGTTGCTCCAGTGGTACCAATCCCTGTAGGGCCTGTCGGTCCAGTTGTTCCAGTAGGTCCGGTTGTTCCGGTAGGTCCAGTTGTTCCAGTCGGTCCGGTTGCTCCGGTAGGTCCAGTATCGCCCGTTGGCCCGGTATTTCCAGTTGGCCCAGTGTCGCCAGTGGCACCCGTGTCACCAGTTGGTCCCGTGTCACCGGTCGGTCCAGTATCGCCAGTCGGCCCAGTGTCGCCTGTTGCGCCATTATCACCAGTCGCACCAGTCGCACCAGTAGCACCCGTGTCACCAGTTGGTCCCGTGTCACCGGTAGGTCCCGTGTCGCCAGTAGCACCCGTGTCTCCGGTAGGTCCCGTGTCGCCAGTAGCTCCAATATCACCTGTTGGTCCGGTCGCACCCGTTGGTCCGGTATCGCCAGTAGCACCCGTATCGCCAGTCAGTCCGGTTGCTCCGATCGGTCCGGTATCGCCAGTGGCTCCAGTATCACCAGTAGGTCCAGTATCACCCGTCGCCCAGTCGCGCCCGTTGGTCCAGTGTCCCCCGTTGGTCCAGTATCGCCGGTCGGTCCAGTGTCGCCTGTTGCACCAGTATCCCCAGTCGGTCCAGTGTCGCCAGTCGGTCCAGTATCGCCGGTCGGTCCAGTATCGCCGGTCGGTCCAGTATCGCCGGTTGGCCCAGTGTCACCCGTCGGTCCAGTGTCACCGGTCGGTCCAGTGTCGCCAGTTGCGCCAGTATCACCAGTCGCACCAGTAGCACCCGTGTCACCAGTTGGTCCAGTATCACCGGTAGCACCCGTGTCACCGGTTGATCCGGCATCTCCCGTTGGCCCTGTGTTCCCAGTCGGTCCTGTATCTCCAGTAGGTCCCGTGTTGCCAGTAGCCCCAGTCGCGCCCGTAGCTCCAATTAAAGATTCGTCAACATCCAAAGTGACGATAGCAGATCCTTCTGAAACAGTGATATTAAGCGTTGATGAATCAAAAATTAACTGATCTGCTGCGTCCACAGATACAGAATTATTACTTGGATCTACAACACTGAATAAAGAAGTACCTGGTATGACTCCTCCTGGAGGTCCCGTTGGTCCGGTGTTACCCGTTGGCCCGGTATCACCCGTAGGTCCAGTATCTCCGGTAACTCCAGTCGCACCAGTAGCTCCAGTATCACCCGTTGGTCCAGAAGGTACGTCCCTAAGTTCAATATCTACGATTACAGAGCCTTGCCTGAGATTTATATCAAGAGTGTTTGAGTTGAAAACAACTGATTCACCGAACGTAACACTCATCTCATCTTCGTTATTATCCTTAATATAATAGAGAGGGGTGTCGCTTGATATACCCGTCGGCCCAGTAGCTCCCATTGGTCCGGTCGGACCCGTAGGCCCTGTCGGACCTCGACGACCGCGATTTGGTCGAATACCGTGCAAATAGGCTTTTACTTCGGATCGATTTTTACCATTGTAGTTAATGTTACTTATTCCTATCACCCCCTAGCATTAGTATATGGAGGTGATAGAAATGTCGATTGTACAAAACAACCTATTATTTGTGGTAATGCTCGAGTTTTCAGTATGTGTACAGAACATACTTAACTATTAAACTATTTCGTTCGCCCATAATGTTTCGCATACTTTATTATTTTGTTATACACCGATTTATTCTTAAGTTCTTTCAATGGGTAAATCTGAGGACGAGTATTAACTTCAAGAATCCATATACGTTTATTTTGATCGAGAGCAACATCTAAGCCGAGTTCTTTAAACCCCTTATTATATCGAGAAAAAGTACGTGCTACACGTACGCCCAAATGCCTAAGCTTTTTCTTGTACTCCTTGGTCTTTTCATTATTGTAGCCTGCATTTTTAAGGGTAGAGTTAATTAATCGGGATTCTCCCCCTTGATGGTAGTTTGTAACGACCTTGCCTGGTTGACCAACCTTGCAAACAAGCGCAGTTGTTTTCCACTTACCTTTTTTCGTTTTTTGAACCATTACACGAATATCAAATGGTCTGCCATTTGTTTTAGCTAAGGCAATACCCTTTTGTAAAATAAATGAACGATTTCCTGCAAAATCTTTCAACCAATAATATAAATCATTTTGTGAGTGGAAGACTTTGTTGTCAGTATTATGCTGTGCGATAAATTGATGATTTGTTTTTTTGATTCTTACAATATTAATACCGCCAGAGCCATTGGTTGGCTTGAAATATATAGTGTTAAATCGATGAAGCATCTTTCTAAAGTTGTCTTTGGAAAATAACAATGTTTTAGGGACATGTGACTTGAGTTGAACATTGCTATTCAACCACTTTGTTTTTAGCCACTTGTTTTTATAAGATGTACTTTTATAACGAATCTAAAACACCTCCCAGAGAAGTATGATGCATAGTATGCTATGTATTAGCACATCGATAACGGTAGTAGCCTAGGTGGAGTAAGGTGTTATTGTTTGTTATCCATGTATTAATTAGATCTTCCTTAAGCTTCTGTATTATAATGTGGCTAGTAGTGGTTGTATTTTGGAAGTCTATCGATCTATTAATGTAGGAGGTAATGTGATGAGTTCATTTAAACATTTGGAAGAGCTGCTTTCGGGTTTTGTACAGAAGGACATCGCAGGATGTGGATGTGTCGTTACACATCATGGCAATATTGTATTTGAAGGGTACTATGGATATGCTGATCGTGAACGTAATCTATTAATGGATGAGAACAGTATCCATAGATTGTTCTCGACAACTAAGGTCATTATATGTACAGCGGCAATGCTATTGTTTGAACGTGGGAAATTTCTCCTTAACGACCCCTTATCTCAGTATTTGCCAGAGTTTAGTGAGATGGAAGTCGTTCACACCTCTACGAGCGGCTATGCGTGGACTAAGCCTGCTCAATCTCCTATTCTAGTAAAGGACCTTTTTGCTATGACATCAGGTATTCCTTACAGCGATGGACAATCACTGACAGCAACGCGGCTGCGTGAATTACAGGAGGAGCTAGGCGCAGAAGGTACATATACATTAGAGCAGCTTGTCAAAAAGATTGCTCAAGCTCCTTTACTGTTTGAACCTGGAAGCAACTGGGCATACGGCTTTAGCCACGATATATTGGCACGGTTGATCGAGGTTGTGAGTGGAATGAGTATCGATGAGTTTTTGCGCAAAGAGTTATTTGAACCACTTGGTATGAAAGATACAGGCTATCAATTCTCAGGAGACCAGAAATCTCGCATGGTGACACTGTATGCTCCTGATGAGCAAGGTGGCATTAAACCGATCCCAGGTCGTAACGATGTTGCGTTTGAGCCAGAATCAAAGTTTTATGGTGGAGGTTCAGGTCTGTTTTCTACACCAAAGGATTATACGCAATTTGCAAAAATGCTCGCTAATGGAGGCAAGCACGAAGGGAAACGGATTATCGGTCGTAAGACGATTGATCTCCTTCGAGCTAATCAATTAACGGAGCATCAGCTGGCTCAATTTCATAACCCTTACTCAGAGGGGTATGGCTATGGACTAGGAGTCCGTACCTTAATGAATATAGGTGCATCTAACGGCAACAGCTCACTTGGTGAATTTGGCTGGACAGGAATGACTGGAACGTATGTAGTTATAGATCCTGAAGAGCAGCTTTCAATCGTATATATGCATCAACGCTTGCCTAATATGGAGCGAGAGCATCATCTTCGCGTACGTAATACCGTTTATGGCTGCATAGAGTAGTTACAAAATTAGAAAGAATGTACTGGAACAAAAAGGGACGTTTCTTCGTTAGATAAGGTGCAGACACCTTAAATGAAGAATAACGTCCCTTTATTTTTTTGAAATGGTCAATCATTGCTATGTTGATCACGATATTGAGTTGGAGCAAGCTGCATTGTTTTTTTGAACATCTTAGAAAACAGAAGTGGATCCTCGTAGCCTACCGAACGTGCGATGTCACCAACGGTCAGCGTTGTAGTGCTTAATAGCTCACACGCTTTACGCATGCGATAAGAGATTAGATAATCCTGCAAGCTAATCCCCATTACATCCTTGAACAATGCGCTCAAATAACTGCGCTGTAACCCGACGAATTGAGCAATAGATTGAACGGAAATTTTGTTGGCATAGTTCACTTCGATAAAATGAACAACCTGGGATATATAGTGCTCTTTGTTATTTTCTCTTGCTTTCTGCTTCATTTCTGAGCCACGACAATCGATCATTGCGGATAGCCACAGATATAGCAGACCAGTCAGTCTTAGCTCGCGACCGGCATTCATCGTTTTAGAGTTCATCATTTGCTCGATGCTTTGTTCGAAGAACTCACTTTTTTCCCATGTATAGATTGGTGATTCGTCTGAAAGCTGGGCTTGACGGAGCAAGCCAGCAGCTTTAATGCCATTGAAGCCAATCCAGCAGTACGTCCACGGATCATGAGGGTCGGCTTCGTAGTAGCAGATTGTATCGGGTGTGACGAGAAAGCCTTGCCCTTTTTTTAGCTCATAGCGCTCGTTATTAATTTCGAAGATACCTTTGCCGTCTAAAATATAGTGAAACTTATAGTACTCCCGCATAGCAGGACCGAAGGAATGTCCTGGGTCACATTTTTCTCGACCGTATTGAATGAGATACAGATCAAGCTGATGAATATGCTGCGGAAGAAATTCAATGAATTTTTCCACTTTAGTAGTCCTTACGCTTTCTTTCCTAAGTATTTCTCGACAATGGAATCTATTGCTGTTAGTTCCTCGCTAGTAAAGTTTAAGTTTTCGAGAGCAGCTACA
Organism: Paenibacillus sp. FSL W7-1287; assembly: GCF_038004245.1. Lineage (NCBI taxonomy): Bacteria > Bacillati > Bacillota > Bacilli > Caryophanales > Paenibacillaceae > Paenibacillus > Paenibacillus sp. FSL W7-1287. The sequence goes on from NZ_JBBORD010000001.1 coordinate 1,410,725, forward strand.
TTTTCTTCGATTTGGCTAACGCGACTTGCGCCAATTAGAGCAGAAGTAACCTTTCCTTCGCGAAGCACCCATGCTAGAGCCATTTGTGCTAGGCTTTGTCCACGCTCGGCAGCCAGCTCGTTAAGCTCTTTCGCTACATGGACATGATTTTCTGTAATACTGTTTTCATTAAGAAACACAGAGTGACCTGCTGCGCGAGAATCTTGAGGGATGCCGTTAAAGTATTTATTAGTTAATATACCTTGCGCAAGCGGTAGGAAAGCAATGGTACCAATGCCTTCTTCTTTAAGGACGTCCTGTAGTCCATGCTCAATCCAGCGATCAATGATTGAGTAGCTTGGCTGATGAATAAGGCAAGGTGTACCAAGCTCTTTCAGTACTTTAGAGGCAGCAGCCGTTTGCTCAGCACTATAATTCGATAGACCGACGTACAGCGCTTTTCCTTGGCGCACAACATGGTCTAATGCAGCCATTGTTTCTTCGATTGGAGTATGTGGATCTGGGCGGTGATGATAGAAAATATCGACGTAATCTAGGCCAAGACGCTTTAAGCTTTGATCTAAGCTTGATACAAGATATTTACGGGAACCGAAGTCACCGTACGGGCCAGACCACATGCCATACCCAGCCTTCGTACTAATAATAAGTTCATCGCGGTATGGAGCCATATCTAGCTTCATTATTTTCCCGAAATTCTCTTCAGCAGAACCAGGAGGCGGTCCATAATTGTTTGCAATATCAAAATGCGTAATACCAAGATCGAAAGAACGTCTAACCATTGCACGACCATTTTCGAATACGTCTTGTCCTCCAAAGTTATGCCATAAGCCTAGTGAGATGGCAGGGAGCAGTAGTCCGCTGTTGCCACAACGATTATATTTCATACTTTGATAGCGTTCAGTAGATGCAATATATGTCATTTTTACCTCTCCTAACATAGTTTGATAGTTTTCATTATGCGCATTGTCCGTTGATTTGCATATAGATAATCGTCACTTCCACATGTCATAATGTTTGATTTGCGAATATGAACTCTTTTAATTATAAGGTAATTTTAAGTAATTCAATATTGCAAGAAGCTAAATAGGATAGTAGCAAAATATTGAAGTAAATTGACAAACCTATGATTATATTTGATAATTGGAGAGTATTTTCGACACGATAAAAATGATAGAAAGAAGGAGTTAGCATGGCTCAAGGAGCTACGATCGCTAAGAGAGAGAATATTCCAGAACTGTCAATCGTTCGGGCGATCGCGATTATTGGCGTGCTGTCTGTTCACTCAACTTCTGTAGCAGTAAGTACAGGAATGATAGATTCCAATTGGTTCTTTCTCTATAATTTTGCCAACATCTTTTTGAAGTTTGGTACGACAACATTTATTTTCCTCAGCAGTTTTGTGTTGTTTTATAACTATTATGCTCGTCCGTTTACGGCGAAGTTGGTTACGAATTTCTATAAACGCAGAATGCTATACATCATTGTTCCCTATATCGTATTTTCGCTATTTTACTATTTTTTAAGATTGTATCAGAGTGGTGCGATTCCGCCGGTTGGAGATATGATTAGCGACATTGCCTCAAGATTGCTGCATGGCAATGCTTATACGCATTTATATTTTGTATTCATTAGTGTTCAGTTTTACTTGATGTTTCCTATATTTTTGTGGCTATTTAAAAAGTTTCCGAGACTAACACCTTGGCTTATCGTATTCGGTATTGTCGCGCAATGGAGCTTTTTCCTTATCAATAAATATGTTCTTGAAACTCCAGTAAAAGCGCGCGGTAGCTGGTCATTAAGCTATTTCTCCTATTATTTCCTAGGAGCATACCTCGGTATACATTGGGATAAATGCAAAAACTGGCTCATCGTATGCAAGGACAACTTTACCAAGAGTAGACTTGTCGGTTGGTTAGCCTTAGCACTCGTCTGGTTAACTGCTGGTCTTACACATGTTTATATTTGGCATCAGATGAGATTGAAGCTTAATAGCTACAATACATCATTTATTGATGCAGTTTGGAATTTGCATGCTTTAACTACAGCATTAGTATTGCTGATGCTCAGCTTTATTATTTATCGAATGGGTTCAGGAGTGTTAAATAAGCTGCTTATGCGCTTAGGTGAATTGAGCTTTGGTATTTATTTATTCCACCCTTTCGTGCTGTTAATATATCGCAAGTTTCCACCCGAAACAGGAAATGTCATGGCGCATCATGCATGGTATGTAGGTGGTTTTGTTTCAGCCCTTGTTATTTCATGGATTGTTGTTAGCATCATCGCTCGGTTTGTGCCACAGCACTGGATTTTATTCGGCAACATTCCTGGCAACAAGCGTAAAAAGACAGCGCCACAGCAGCCCGCTCGTGGCATTGATGCTAAATCATAGGTAGATTGTAAAGCTGAGAGGAGAATAGGTTTGAAGGCTCGCATATTTTTGTTAGGTCTTGTATTTTTACTTTGTTTCGCGCCAGTTAATGAGGTATCTGCTAAAACCAAAAATAAAAAGGTGTATTATCGCGACAAGGTCATTGTGTTGATGTATCACCATATCGATGCTGTAGAAAGCGGAGCAACGATCTCACCCGCTCGTTTCGGAACCCATATGAAGCTACTTCATGAACGTGGCTACAATGTGATATCGATGGATCAGTTTTATGATTTTAAGCTAAAGGGTGGAGATGTTCCAGATAATGCTGTAGTCATTACGTTTGATGACGGATATGACAGCTACCGCACATATGGCGTGAAACTTATGGATAAATACAATATGGTTGGCACTCATTTTATTATTGGTCAAAGCTCTGATCTTCATAATGTAAAAACTGCCCATTTAACTTGGGATGATATGCGTGACTTAAAGGAAAAAGGCCACAGCTTCTACAATCACACTTACAACATGCATAACTATGCTCCTCTTGATAAAAGTGGAAACAAGACAGGGCCTTTATTGACTAATCGAATCTACATTAAGGAAAAGGGCAGAGTCGAAACGCAAAAAGAATATGTGGAGCGAATTACTGAAGATTTAGCTACGATGGAGCAACGTCTAAAGGAAGAGCTCAATAATGAACACGGAATTATTGCTTTTCCATACGGTGCTTATAATGCGACAGCTAAACAAGTATTAAAAGACTTAGGTGTTAGCTTGTTCTTTACAATCAAGCCTGGCATTAATAAAGCAGGCTCAGATGAAGTATACAGACTTAATGCGGGTACACCGAAAATGACTGCAAATAAATTTGTAGAGCTACTAAATAAATACCATGATTAAATGGTTAGTAAGAAGCACTTGTCCGTGCGGCAAGTGCTTTTTCTTTTGTCTGCTAAAATAAATGTGATATCTCGCTTCATTTGTTGGTAAACTATAACTATTGAATTGTAGATGATAAGGATGGTGCTAAGTAATGAGTAGTTCGTGGAAACGAACGACCGCTTTCTTTCTAACCGGGCAAAGTATTTCAATGATCGGCTCGATGATTGTACAATATGCGATGATGTGGCATATTACATTAACCTTACAGTCAGGTATAGCGATGACCATATTTATTATTTGTGGTTTTTTGCCTAGTTTTTTTATTTCACCGTTTGCAGGGGTTTGGGCAGATCGATTTGATCGTAAAAAGCTTATTATCGCAGCAGATGCGATGATTGCGTTGGCGACATTAATACTGGCTGTTGTGTTTTTAATGGGTTACGAGGAAATATGGCTGCTGTTCTTGATGGCGGCTATTCGAGCAGTCGGTTCGGGTATACATATTCCTGCAGTAGGTGCTATTCTTCCGCAATTTGTACCTGAAGAGCATCTCATGCGTGTCAATGGGATTAATGGAACGATTCAAGCATTAATGATGTTTATTTCACCGATTATTAGTGCGGGGCTGATATCAGTTACGTCATTAAGCAATATTTTCTTTATTGATGTCGTCACAGCGATACTTGCCATCGTTACGTTACTCTTATTTGTTCCAATTGCAGCACACGAAAGAAGTAAGCAGCAAGAGAAGGTAAGTTATTTTGAAGATATGAAGCTGGGGATTGCTTACGTTCGTCAGCATCCCTTCCTTAAAACATTATTAGTGTTCTTTGTCCTGTTTTTTGTCTTATTGGCACCTGCGTCATTTTTAACACCGCTGCAAACAACCCGGTCATTTGGTGATGATGTATGGAGGTTAACGGCACTTGAAATTGTGTTCTCTGTAGGAATGATGCTTGGTGGGGCGGTCATATCTATGTGGGGAGGCTTCCGTAATCGTATTGTAACCATTTCTGCAGCCATTGCTTGGATGAGTATTTGTACGATTGCGCTTGGGATTGTACCTAATTTTATCGTGTATCTCGTATTTATGGGATTGTTTGGCGTAGCGATGCCATTTATGAATTCTCCGATGAACGTTATATTTCAGGAAAAGGTGGACCCGAATTATTTAGGTCGGGTATTCGGAATAGTAGGTATGATCTCGACATCCATGATGCCAATCGGAATGTTAATTTTTGGTCCACTGGCAGATGTTGTGTCGATTGAATCGTTACTCGTCATTACAGGTGGTATACTCGTTGTCCTGTGCTTATTATTTGGACGAAATCGAAAATTGCTGCAAGCTGGCGAGCCAGCTGTTTCATCTGCAGAAGCATCAAATGAGTAGTATAATAAGAACCTCTGCTTTTAGGGAGGTTCTATTCTTGTTTCTCATTCCTTTATTAAGTATTGAAAAATGTAGAAATGTAGGCTACATTAGGACAGTAAACGGTTATAAACCATACAGAATACTTCCTTGCTAACTCCTCTTTGCATATACTGATATTGATCTGTAATGCTAAAACCCGCTTTTTTATAGCAAGCGATAGCACGTCTATTCCAACACTCAACTTCTAAATCAATATCTGCTTCAGCATTTCTTCTAAGTGCTTCCTTTATTGCTAAAGCAACTGCTTCTTGTCCAAGACCCTGGTTGCAGTGTTGTGGAGATAAGAAGATGGCTAATCGTATAACCTGCTCAAGTGGGAATAGCTGAATATAGCCTATTAGCTCTTGTTCGCGATAAATGCAGCAATATTGTTCTGTTCGAATCGTATGATCAGAAAATTCTAGTTCCTTCTTGCACATCTCCTCCCAAGAGGGCCAATTATAAATATGATATGGGGATGAATAGACCCAAGTACATACAGTTCTAGCATCACATTCACTCATTACACTAAGCTGTAACATCGACTTCATTGTCGCACTCCTTATGTATCTACTCTTATAACCCATTCATTACTTTTCTAGAAAGGATCCGAACCATGTTGACAACATTAAAACAACTGCCCATGTTTTCACAACTTCAACAGGAACAGCTACATGAGCTGTTATCGTTTGTCAATTGCTGCACCTATGAAGAGGGGGAGCTTATTCTCCGTCAAGGTCAGAATGGTAATCAATTGTTTATTATAGAGCAAGGCGAGGTTCGAATACAATTGGAGAATCCTAGTGTTGTTCCAATTACTACCTTATCAGAAGGTGCCTTCTTCGGAGAAATGTCCTGCTTGACTGGTGATCCAGTTAGCGCTTCTGTCTATGCAAGCTGCCCCCTTAAGCTGTTAGCACTCAATCGTGAAGGTTTGCTATATCTAATGGATCAAAGTCAAGCCTTTCGTAAGCATATGATTGAGTCTATGGTACGTAGAATTCAACAGTCGAATGATAGGGTTGCAGAGGAGTATTCAAAAAGCCTGTACTTTATGAAGCGCAATGAGCTCGATGACCGTGAAAAGTTCGGTGAGCTTATCGGCGTAAGTGAAGCAATACAATCAGTAAAGTCAGCAATTCATCATGCCAGTAAGCATAACGGATTAATCGTAGTTTATGGGGAAGCAGGCGTCGGAAAGACACATGCAGCTAAGCAAATTCATTATAAGTCACATCGCCATTCCGAACCTGTATTATCACTTCGCGCTGAAGAATTAAATTGGAATGAATGGCCTTCTATTGTATCCGCGGTAGGTAAAGGTACACTCATTATTGATCAAGCAGAAAATCTACCTAAGGATGAATGGAACAAGCTTCTCAGCGTTGTACAGAACATGAATGTTATTGTCACTTCTTTAAAAAGGTTGGAGGGTGCTGCTGTTACTATTCACGTACCGCCACTAAGAGAGCGCACGCAGGACATCGCATTGTTGGCAAAGCATTTTGTTCAGAAGGAAAATGGCAATCATGACTTAATATCTGAAGAAGCAATCCGCACGTTAACACTATTTCCTTACCTGATGAATAATGTATCGGAGCTAATCTCTGTTATTGAAGCAGCATTCTTATTGAGCGAAGGTAGAACGATTCAATCTACGCATTTAAGATTTTCAAGAGCGAAGCCGCCCGGTGTTAGACCACGAGTTGGTCTTGCGCTCGGAAGCGGTTCCTTACGAGGGATTAGTCATGTTGGTGTGTTGAAGGTGCTGGAGCAAGAAGGTATTCCAATTGATTATATTGCTGGGACGAGTGTAGGCTCGGTAATAGGTGGAGTATATGCAGCTGGAATGAATTTACTTGATCTTGAGAAGGTAATTAAGAGATTAAGATGGAATAATATCGTTGGCTTCACGTTTCCGAAGCGATCTATATTTCATAATGAGCCGTTAGCACAATTTATTGAAAGCTATCTTGGAGAATTAAAAATAGAGGAGCTACCGAAACCATTCGCAGCAATTGCATCTGATGCCAACACAGGTGAGCCGCATATTATGAGAGAAGGTTCCCTTTCAAAAGCAATCAGAGCAAGTACAGCTATTCCAGCGCTGATGAGACCCGTGCAATATCAAGGGAAAACCTTAGTTGATGGGGCAGTTGTACATCCAGTGCCGGCAGCTTTAGTTCGAAGCATGGGTGCTGATTTAGTTATCGCTGTAAATGTATGTACCGAGAACTTTACTAAAGGTATACCGAAGAACTTTGTAAAGTCCTTGCTCAATACAATCGACATGATGAGTACGAAAATTGTTACGGAAGAATTACAGCTCGCAGATATTGTCATTCGTCCTAATCTAGATCATATCGTTACAGGATTTAAGGATTTACAGCCTTATGTCGATGCGGGTACAGAAGCTGCACGACATCATATTCATGCGATTTATCCTCGAATACAACTATAAAAAACGAGTGCAGCACTTTCTTACTGCACTCGTTTTTTTCTTTGAATATTTGATTCATTCTACAGCTAATTAATCTTGACCTTAGAAAGATTATAGTTGTCTAAGATACACTATCCAAGTTTAAGAACAGTAATTGTGGCATTTGTATCGCTATGAAGGTTAACTGCAACGTTATCGTTATTTACAATTTGGAGTGTACTTGGAGTTGTCGTCACTTCAATAATAATTTCAGCAGAAACAGGTCCTCCTCCATCTCCGGTAAATGGAACCCCAGTTACTGGCGTGCCATTTAACTCTAGATCGAAACCTTGTGCATTCCCCTGATTGTGAACAGTGAATGTTACTTGATAGAATCCTGTTTCTAGTATCGTGATCGTGTCTGATGGTGCAGTAAATGGTGAGAATGCTGTTCCGACAGAGGCTCCATTCGTAAACGTTAGTGCATCACCCGCTGCAACTGAATCTGTACCAGTGCCAGGGTCTTCTCTCCAGGCGGCCAAGAAGCTGGACATTCCTGTAGCACCTGTAGCACCTGTAGGACCTGTCGGTCCAGTATCACCTGTTGGACCAGTATCACCTGTTGGTCCCGTGTCACCCGTCGGTCCCGTGTCACCTGTTGGTCCCGTGTCACCTGTTGGTCCAGTATCACCTGTCGGTCCAGTATCACCCGTAGGTCCAGTATCACCCGTCGGTCCAGTGTCACCCGTCGGTCCCGTGTCGCCCGTCGGTCCCGTGTCGCCCGTCGGTCCCGTGTCGCCCGTTGGTCCCGTGTCGCCCGTCGGTCCCGTGTCACCCGTCGGTCCCGTGTCACCCGTCGGCCCCGTGTCGCCAGTCGGTCCAGTGTCACCCGTCGGTCCAGTGTCGCCAGTAGCACCAGTAGCACCCGTGTCGCCCGTCGGCCCCGTGTCGCCCGTCGGCCCCGTGTCGCCCGTCGGTCCAGTGTCACCCGTCGCACCTGTGTCACCAGTCGGTCCAGTGTCACCCGTAGGCCCAGTATCGCCAGTCGGTCCAGTGTCGCCTGTTGGCCCAGTGTCGCCAGTCGGCCCAGTGTCGCCAGTCGGTCCCGTGTCACCCGTAGGCCCAGTGTCACCAGTCGCACCCGTTGCTCCTGTGGCTCCTGTAGCTCCTGTAGCTCCTGTAGTACCCGTAGAGCCTGTGTCACCCGTTACACCCGTTGCACCTGTGGCACCCGTTGCTCCAGCTGGACCAATTGAACCCGAAGGTCCTGTCGGTCCTGTCGGTCCTGTCGGTCCTGTCGGTCCTGTCGGTCCTGTCGGTCCTGTCGGTCCTGTCGGTCCTGTCGGTCCTGTTGGTCCTCGACGAATTGGTCGAATCCCACTAATGGTTACTTCGTTTTCAACCGTCATGTCTTTCTGATGTTTCTCCATAGATATATTTCACCTCCTTAGTCTTGTACTATAATATATGTAATTGATACATTAAGTGCTTGAGCTAATTTACTATATTGATAGATTTATCTTATTGGTACCAATTAAAGTATGAATATATTGAAAAATAGAAAAAGACATTCTGAAAAGAGAATGTCTTTTTCACATCTTTTGGTTAATAGAATATTGGATTAATAGATTTAAGTGATACGCTGTGCTGACCAGACAATTGGTGCAGCGGCTCCACCTAGATCAAGTCCTATGGTTAATCCGTCCGCTTCATAGAATAGGCCAATTGTATCTCCAGCTGTTAAATCAACTTCACCAGCTAATGTTACTGTACCACTTCCTAAAATAGCTCTTAATGACAAGACTCCAAGCGGTAGGTCAACGTTTAAGATAGGGAATAGACCTGAAATCAGATCAGTCGCAGGGAGCGGAGTAGTTCTACGAATTACAAACGAAGGTGTTATTCCAGCTCCTAGAGTTACAGAGATAGCAGCAGTAGTGGAGTAGTTTATAGTAGCCATAAATGCATATCTTCCTGTTTCAGGAACAGTAAATGTGCCGGTAGTAATGTCGAAATCTCCAGAGTTGAAGTATGGTGCTGCATCAGTCCATGGAGCAATCTGAGCTGTAGCAGTAACACCAGCTAAGATTGATGTTGCAGAGAAGCCTTCTTCAAAGGCTGGTCCAGTGTCACCTGTTGGTCCAGTATCACCCGTCGGTCCAGTGTCGCCAGTCGGTCCAGTGTCACCTGTTGGTCCAGTATCACCCGTAGGTCCAGTGTCACCCGTCGGTCCAGTATCACCCGTCGGTCCAGTGTCGCCAGTCGGTCCAGTGTCACCCGTCGGCCCAGTGTCACCCGTAGGTCCAGTATCACCCGTAGGTCCAGTGTCACCCGTCGGTCCAGTGTCACCCGTAGGTCCAGTGTCGCCAGTCGGTCCAGTGTCACCTGTTGGTCCAGTATCACCCGTAGGTCCAGTGTCACCTGTTGGTCCAGTGTCGCCCGTCGGTCCAGTATCACCCGTCGGTCCAGTATCACCAGTAGGTCCAGTATCACCCGTCGGCCCAGTGTCGCCCGTTGGTCCAGTGTCACCCGTTGGCCCAGTGTCACCAGTCGGCCCAGTGTCGCCCGTTGGTCCAGTGTCGCCCGTTGGTCCAGTGTCACCCGTCGGTCCGGTGTCGCCAGTTGCGCCAGTCGCACCCGTGTCACCCGTCGGTCCGGTATCACCAGTCGCACCAGTAGCACCTGTGTCACCCGTCGGTCCAGTGTCGCCCGTAGCGCCAGTAGCGCCCGTGTCACCTGTAGGTCCGGTATCACCAGTCGCCCCAGTCGCGCCCGTGTCACCTGTAGGTCCGGTATCACCAGTCGCGCCAGTAGCGCCCGTGTCACCTGTCGGTCCGGTATCACCAGTCGCACCAGTAGCACCTGTGTCACCCGTCGGTCCGGTGTCGCCAGTCGCACCAGTAGCACCTGTTGGTCCAGTATCACCCGTAGGTCCAGTGTCGCCAGTCGGCCCAGTGTCACCCGTAGGTCCGGTGTCGCCAGTAGCACCAGTCGCACCAGTAGCACCTGTGTCACCCGTAGGTCCAGTGTCGCCAGTTGCGCCAGTAGCACCCGTGTCGCCCGTCGGTCCGGTATCACCAGTCGCGCCGGTAGCTCCCGTGTCACCGGTAGGTCCGGTGTCGCCCGTAGCACCAGTAGCACCCGTGTCGCCCGTAGGTCCAGTATCGCCCGTAGCACCAGTAGCCCCCGTGTCACCGGTAGGTCCGGTGTCGCCCGTAGCACCAGTAGATCCTGTCGGACCCGTCGGGCCTGTAGCTCCATAATTCTCATCCATATCAATAGTTACGATTGCAGATCCTTCTGAAACACCGATATAAAGAGTAGATGAATCGAAGATAAGTTGATCTCCCGCGTCGACAGATACGGATTGATTAGCCGGATCGACAACAGTGAATAAAGAAGTGCCTGGTGTGACTCCCCCTGGTGGGCCTGTTGGTCCCGTTGGTCCTGTAGGTCCACGACGTCCAACAGGACGAATTCCACTAGTTGTTACTTCCTTCTCGTAAGAAGGATTGTTTTCGTTATTAAACTTATTCCCCAATATTAAACACCTCCCTGAACTTCTATATCATATGAAAGAACTTTTCAAAGGGTTTGTGTGAAAATACTATTTTAATAGAAATAAATGATTTAAGAGATTAACAAATTAAAATTATTAGAGTAACGTTATATTTATGAAGCCTTTTTAAGATAGATTTAATACCAACTAGCCTTTAATTGATACCCCTATTTCATTTTCACTTGATTGTAGCTATATTGAATTAAGTTCCTGCAACTTTATAGATAATAATAGGATTAAAAAGTTCAGGTCGTGTAAAATTAAATTAACTGGTACCCATACATATATAAATGTATAAGTACCAGTTAATATTGCTAACTAATATCGAGAGGTCACTTCAGTTAGAGTCATTACAATCGTACGCATTACTTTCTGTGACTGAGTACAGATTATCTTAGATCAGTAATGGATGCTGAACTATTATTGGCGCTTAAATCAACAATTGGATCATAAGGAGGACCTGTTGGTGTACCTAGTAAAAGTGCTATATCTGTTGCATTTTCAGGGACTCCCCATGAATTTCCTGAAAATACAAAAATAGCTCCATCAACAACCCAACCTCGGGTGTTATAAACAACGTTATTAGTTATGAACCCCCGTGAGTTCGGATTCAAATAAGCCGGTTGTCTAAGAGAGTAAAATATATTATTTCGTACGATTAAATTAACTATATTTCCTTGAGTTACAAAACCACGATTAACGATCCAAGTTCCGCTATCTCCCGCTTGAGGAGGTCCATAGATAGTGTTATTTATTAATTTGTGATTGGTTCCTTCAAGTTGAATAAACTCGACAGCATACGGAATATTACTAGTAATTGTTAATCCTTCTATTGTTATTCCATCCCCAGTTACCAGAAATGCAATGGTCGCTGCTTGAAGTGATATTACTGTATTAGGATATCCTTTTAGTGTTACCCCGGATTTATTGATCGTAATTTGGGTAGTAATAGGGTAAGTTCCTCCAAGGATATGAACAGTGCCTGTCGGTAATACAGCCGTGACACCTTGTTGAATTGTTCCAAATGGGCTTGCTTGAGTTCCGTTTCCTCCAACTGCACCGGCTTGAACATAGACATCATAGGGGTTGAAACCTAACGTTCCAGTCGGCCCAATAGGTCCTGTTGGACCAGTATCGCCAGTAGGTCCGGTAGGTCCAGTATCCCCAGTCGGTCCAGTATCACCTGTCGGTCCCGTTGGTCCAGGAGGTCCTCCAGAAGGGCCGGTCGGTCCTGTTGGTCCAGTGTCGCCGGTCGGTCCGGTTGGTCCAGTGTCACCAGTCGGTCCAGATGTTCCAGTATCTCCGGTCGGTCCAGTTGGTCCAGTGTCGCCGGTCGGTCCAGTATCTCCGGTCGGTCCAGTTGGTCCAGTGTCACCCGTCGGTCCAGTTGGTCCAGTATCGCCCGTCGGTCCGGTTGGTCCAGTGTCGCCCCTCGGTCCGGTTGGTCCAGTGTCACCCGTCGGTCCAGATGGTCCAGTATCTCCGGTCGGTCCAGTTGGTCCAGTGTCGCCAGTAGGTCCAGTTGGTCCAGTGTCGCCAGTAGGTCCAGTATCTCCGGTCGGTCCAGTTGGTCCGGTGTCACCCGTCGGTCCGGTGTCACCCGTCGGTCCGGTGTCACCCGTCGGTCCGGTGTCACCCGTCGGTCCGGTGTCACCCGTCGGTCCAGTGTCACCCGTCGGTCCGGTGTCACCCGTCGGTCCGGTGTCACCCGTCGGCCCAGTATCACCGGTAGGTCCAGTATCACCCATCGGTCCGGTGTCACCAGTTTGTCCCGTGTCGCCCGTCGGCCCCGTGTCGCCCGTTGGCCCCGTGCCACCCGTCGGTCCAGTATCACCAGTAGGTCCGATAATAGACTCATCGACATCAATGGTTACGATAGCAGATCCTTCCGATACTTCGATAGTAAGACTGGAAGAATCGAAGATTAGTTGTCCTCCTGCTTCGACAGATACGTTATTATTACTCGGATCTACAATAGAAAATAAAGAAGTACCTGGTATAACTCCTCCTGGTGGGCCTGTCGGTCCTGTTGGCCCGGTTGGACCACGACGTCCGACAGGACGAATTCCACTAGTTGTTACTTCCTTCTTGTGAGAAGGTAAGTACTCATTGTTGAACTTATTCTTCATTATTTCATCACCCCCTAAACTTATATAGCATATGGGAGAGCCATCCAAAGCGTATGTGTGAAAATACTATTTTAATAGAAATAAATCTTTAAAATATTATTCTAGATTATATAGATTTTTAACTTATCAATATTAGTTGTTCAGCTTCTAATTTTCAAAATACAACTTGTTACCTTAGGGAATAACTACGTTGACATAAATATAACAATCCGATATACTTACTTTATTAAATTAAGTAACTATAAATTTAAGAGGTGATATGAAATGAGTAACCAAATAGATCCAGCTCTTAGTCTCGGGAAGGTTGCGCTTAAAGTTTCGAATATAGAAAGATCAGTTGCTTTTTATGAACAGGTAATTGGCTTGAAGGCTATTCAAGTCACTGAGACTCAAGCAAGCTTGTCTGCTAACGGAAAGGATATCTTGCTTGAGCTTGTGGTAGTAAATGAACCATATACTGGAAGTCGTCGTGGACATACAGGTTTATATCATTTTGCATTATTACTACCTACACGTAAGGCATTAGGGAATATTTTGAAGCATTTTGTTCAATTAAGAATTGGTGTCGGTCAAGCTGACCATCTAGTAAGTGAGGCACTGTATCTATCCGACCCTGATCAAAATGGAATTGAAATCTACCGGGATCGTCCTCGCTCAGAGTGGCAATATGACAATAATAATATGGTGAGAATGGCGACAGATCCGATCGATTGGGAAGGGATTTTAGCTGAGGCAGATGATCGTCCATTTACTAGCATTGATGAAAATACCGTGATGGGGCATATCCATCTTCATATATCTGACCTCAACAAGGCGAAACGTTATTATTGCGATGAGCTGGGCTTTTCATTAGAGCTGGACTGGTCAGTTAATGGTGCTTTATTTACCGGCGCAGGACGCTACCATCATCATATCGGTCTTAATATATGGAATGGCAGGGATGCGACTCCACTGCCTGCGAATGCAACAGGACTGAAGGAATACACAATCCATCTAAGCTCTGCAGAGGAAAGAGAAGCTGTTGTTCAACGCTTAAAGCAGTTCGGACATGAGGTAGAGGCAAGAGGAGATCATTATTATACTGTCGATCCATTCGGCATCGGCATTATATTGAAATAAAGGTTGTAACGAAAAAACGTGCAGGCTTCATGAGAAATTCATGAACTGCACGTTTTTTCATTTACAGACTTATGAGTATCTATCGTCATTTTTGTAAAAGATAATCAAAAGAAAATCACTAAGTGAGGTATGAAGATGACAGATAAGAATGTAACTGATGATCAGGATGCAATCGAAAAAGTGAGGGATTTAATTAAAGGGATTGATATCGCCATGCTCACTTCTCTAACCAAGGATGGCATTGTATCACGTCCGATGAAAACCCAGGAGGTTGAATTTGACGGTGACTTATGGTTTTTGACGATGAAGGATACAGAGAAGTATGATGAGCTGAAGCAGCATCCGCAGGTTAATGTTACCTATGCTGGTCAATCGTATGTATCGATTCGAGGTACAGCCGAGTTAATTAATGATAGAGGAAAAATAAAAGAGTTCTGGAATGTCGCCTATGAGAAGCTGCTGGATACAACGAGTGATGATCCTAATCTCATACTAATTAAAGTTAAAGCAGAGACAGCTGAATATTGGGACATGGGAAATAAACTAAAGCTTATGAAACAAATTATTAATAAGCTTACAGGTAATAAAGCTGAGACATCAGATACAAACGAAATTGTAAAATTGCAAGGCTAAATAATATCAGACAGGCTCAGTTCAACAGGACTGAGTCTATTTTCGTTAGTGCTTCTTGTCCGAGTATATTCCTTATCCCATTCAAATCATGTAGAATATTAAGAATGAGATGATGTAGAAGGTGGAGATACGATGTTAAAGTGGGACGGTCATACCCATACTCAATTTTGTTATCATGGAAGCGATGCGCCAATTGAACAATATGTTGAACGCGCGATTGCACTTGGCTTTCAGCGCTATTCAGTGACAGAGCACCCATCGCTGCCAATCGGCTGGGTAAATGATCGCAAGTTGTTTGATGAGCTAGGAATGCCCGAGCATGAACTAGAACAATATTTCCAATATGTAATGAATATAAAAAAGAAATACGAAAAAGAGATTGAAATTGTTATTGGACTGGAATTGGATTATTTGCATGGTCGTCAGGATTACACCGATCAGCTTGTTGCAAAATGGGGGCATGTGCTAGAAGAGGTCATCTATTCCGTACATTACTTACCAGCTGCAGATGGAAACTACTGTGTTGATTTTACCTCAGATGATCTCAAGCAGAACCTGTTAGCCTATTACGGCTCCATGGAGAAGCTTGTAGATGTTTATTTTGATCATATAGAGCTGACTATTCAGCAGGCAGGTAAGCTGCCGATGAATGCGAGAATAGGTCATATTAATCTAATTCGTAAATTTCAAAAACAATTGCCTCCATTAAACGAGGCTCAGTTTCAAGCTCGCTTAGAGCGCTTGCTGCCTTTACTTCAGACAAATGGTGTAGGTGTTGACGTAAATGTTGCAGGCTTTCGAGTGACCAGCTGTGAGCAGGAATACGTGCCAGAGTGGTTTATAAAGAAGTGTGTGCAGTTAGATTTACCTGTAGTATATGGCTCTGACGCGCATAAGCCGGAGCAGGTTGGGTTGTTTTGGGACTGGTACGAACAAATAGTTAGTAGTAAGTAAATAAAAAAAAAGGAACCCACAGCAATGGGCTGAGGGTTCAAAAGTGTATATATCATTAAAAAGGGGGTCAATTAGAAGTATAGACAAAGAATATTAAGGACAAATGAATGTAATGTTTCATTTATGTTACAAATTTACTGCAGGCATTACAGTGGAATTTAGTGCCAGTTTTGATGGAGGGTAATGTGGGGTTACAAGATTTAATTTTTCATCTTGTAGGCGGAGTTGCGATATTTCTATTCGGCATTAAATATATGTCTGATGGCTTGCAGAAAACGGCAGGAGATCAGATCAGGCATTTGCTTGCATCCTATACCGTTCACCCTTTGCTAGGTATAGCTGTTGGGATTATAGTTACGTTGCTGTTTCAGAGTGCTACCGGAGCTGTAATATTAATCATTGGTTTGATGAATGCGAGTATATTAAGCATTAAGCAAGCCATTCCTGTCCTTATTGGATCCAATATTGGTACGATCTTTACCGTGTTCATCGTAGGTATTAGCATTGAGAATTATGCTTTACCGATTATCACGATAGGTGTAATTTTATTATTATTTGTGCATTATAAGAGAATCCAATATATCGGGCAAATTATTCTAGGCTTCGGTACACTTTTTCTCGGGTTATCGCTTGTAAGAGACGGACTCCAAAGCTCAACAGAGGGAGTTACTTCTTTTTTAATGAATTTATCGGATACCCCTGTGATTGGTTTATTAGCAGGAATCGTACTTACCTTACTCCTAACAAGCTCAAATGCTGCGATGGGTGTTCTGCAAACGATCGCCAAGGAAGGGTTGATCGATTTTCAAGGCTTGATTCCAATTATGTTAGGCAGTAACATCGGATCTGCGGTCATTGCATGCATTGCTGTCATTGGTGCCAGCATTAGAGCAAAGCGCGTAGTATTTATTCAAGTGCTCTATTATGTTATCGGTACGGGGTTGTTTTTGCTGCTGCAGAAGCCACTGATTGAGCTATCGTTGTCTCTAGGACAAGCAGCACCTATGAATATTGAGCTAGCGATTGCCTACAGCTTGTTCCAGCTATTGACTGGAATGGTCTGTATACTCTTCGTACCTTTGTTACTTCGTATTACCCAGTCCTTAATACAAACACATCAACCTTCAGCGGAGGTTATGTTTGGGGCTCAATATTTAGATAAACGTTTCCTTGCAACGCCAAGCATGGCACTTGAGCAAGCGCAAAATGAAACATTACGCATGGGGAATATAGCAAGGGAAACATTAATGCACGCTTCACAATACTTTTTTGAGCAGGACAGTCGTTCTGCTAATCTAGCCTTGAAAAAAGAAGCATTAGTCAATGAGCTTAATCGCTTGATTACAGATTATATGGTAGCTATTCATCAGCATGATCTAACAGCTGGAGAATCTGAGAAATTAACTGGACTGCTGCATGTCGTTAACGATATTGAACGTATTGGTGATCATGCTGAAAACATCGTCGAGCTCGCAGAGTATAGTACGCGTAACCGCGTTCAATTATCAGAAGTGGCTATTAGCCAGCTGCATGAAATGATCGATGCTGCAGATTGGATAATTGGACGTACGCTATATGCCCTAGAGCATAATGACCGCTCAGCTGCTGCAGATGTGCGTGGACGAGAAGCTGATCTTGACCGGATGGAGCACGAGTTCCGTGTGGGACATTTTACAAGGTTGAATGAAAATCTTTGCAAAGGCAATGCGGGGGCAATATTTCTGGATATGTTAAGCAATTTAGAGCGTATCGGTGATCATAGCAAGAACATAGCTGAATATATTCTAAAGTAAAATACCTCGAGATAGAGACTCGAGGTATTTTTTATATATTTTTTATATTCAATCCGCCATTAAATTTTGATTACGCCTGGCTTTCTCGCATAATGGTACGCCAAAGCTCCTGAAGCTGCTGCAGCTTAATCAACATATCGTTAGATAGCTGCTCACAAGCGTCCAATTGCTGCATATCGCCATTCCTTAATTGCACCAGCAGCGCTTCAGCCTCGGCATAAGCGTGATCTAACGTAATGCTGTAATTAGCATTATCAAGCGAAACGGCATGCATGATCTTGCTTGGAAGCAAAGCATCATCCGCTTCGACGGCACCAATATAATTACCTTCCAGCTGCAAATGTGTATTCTGCGTAATTGGTGTAGCTGCAGCTGTGGCCGTTGCTTCGCCGTAGGGTGCGCCGCTGCTTTCCGCGTGTTCTTTTGTAGTGAAAGCAGAAGCTTCCTGCTCGGCCTCAAGCGCTGCAACCTGCGCAGCTTTACGTTCTGCTGCTAGCCTTGCTTCCTCCTGTTGCTGCTTTTCACGAGCAAGTTTTTCTTTACGATTTTGCTCGAATACGGACCAAGTCTCAATTAAACCGCTGCCGGTTTTTAATAAAAGCTTTTGCTTCGTAGCATCAGAGATTGATTTATCCTTGAATAGCTTCGCAATTTTTTTAACATCACTTACTGGCAGCTCATCACGTGCAGCAGTTAACGCTAACGAATCACGAAACTCGATAGGCAGATCCTTAAGTGGCATAAGCTGATCCTCAGTCAAGCAATCCTTACGAATTTGTGTTCCACTGACAATAAGCTTTTTTACTGCGCTGCCGAATTTGAGTAGCTCTAATTTGTTTTTTATGTAGCTTTCTGCTTTACCTAGCTTGCTTGATAGCAGCTTAATTGAGCTGCGAAAGCCGTCTTCATTCATAAGCTTATGAAATGCTTCTGCTTCTTCAATTGGTGAGAAATCCTCACGAGTAAGGTTTTCGGCAATTTGTTCAAAGTATATGTCCATCTCATCGGTAGCATCCGATACGATACAAGGAATGGACTCAAGTCCGATCATTTGAGAAGCCTTGTAGCGCCGATTGCCATAAATAATTTTATACCGACCATCCCCGGTGTCTCTAACTTTAATGGGCGATAGTAAACCGATTTCCTTAATACTGTTAGCTAGCTCTTCTAATGCGTCCTGACTAAATTGATACCGCGGCTGATCCTTATCCTCATCGATAAGAGACAGCTTAATTAACGTAATGTCCATTCCAGGGCTCCCTTCTCCACTTATCTACTCTCTATTGTACCATGCCTATTCCATATTAGCCGAGCGTTAACTACTTGCACGGAGCATCATATTCTGATAGCTTGTAGAGAGTAATAGAACAAGTGGAGGCATACGATCATGGCATTGGAGATAGAGCGGAAATATTTATTAACGATTCCTTATCAGCAGCTTATTGAGCAGGGGATCATTACAGTTAAGTCGGAGCAAAGAATTGAACAAACGTATATTGCAATGGACAAGGATCAAGAGCTGCGGGTTCGCCGCATTCTAGATTTGTCGTCTAATGATTATGAATATACTCATACCTTTAAAAACGGTGTGGGCTTAGCACGAGAAGAAGTCGAATACAATATTACGAAGGTTATTTACGACCAGGTCATTGAAGCATTTGGCTTTGTGCCTTTAACGAAAAACAGAATTACCGCAATGTTCGGTGAGTTGCTCGTCGAAATTGATGTGTATGATCAGGTTGATTTTGTTGTCGTAGAAGTAGAATTCGGCTCAATGGAGGAAGCAGACTCCTTCGTACCGCCTAGCTGGTTTGGAGAGGAAATAAGCTTTAATAAGAAATACAGCAACAAAGCGGTATGGAAGCAGCTGCAGTCTGAGAAACAATAGATGTAAGAGGTGAGATATCCATGGTATCGTTTGGAATGATTGGAACGAACTTTATTAGTGATCGATTTATTGCCGCGGGCTCTATGCTTAATCATTTTGAGGTTACCGCTATTTGCTCTCGTTCGATGGAGACTGCAAATTCATTTGCGGACAAGCATAATATACCTCATCGCTTTACACAGGCAGAAGAAATGCTTGATAGTGGGCTAGTGAATGCACTGTACATTGCATCACCGACCAATTTGCATGCTCATTATGCGAAGCTTGCATTAGAGAGAGGCATTCACGTGCTTTGCGAAAAGCCAGTGACGTCGAATAGTCGAGAGCTGAGTGAGCTAATAGAGCTTGCACGCTCAAAGGGTGTACTATTTATGGAGGCAATGAAATCAACGACCCTACCTGCCTTTAGACAAGCGGTGGAGCACTTGGAGAAAATCGGAACAGTACGTCGGTATTTTGCAAGCTTCTGTCAATACTCGTCGCGCTATGATGCTTACAAGCAAGGGACGGTGCTGAATGCATTTAAGCCGGAGTTTTCCAATGGTGCACTTATGGATATTGGGGTTTATTGCATCTATCCTGCTGTTGTGCTGTTTGGTAAGCCGAACAAGATTGTCGCATCAGCCTACATGCTAGAATCAGGTGTTGATGGACAAGGCAGCATCATCTTATCGTATGATGGCTTTGATGCAGTTATCCAGTATTCTAAAATTAGCAGCTCGTACTTGCCGTTTGAGATTCAAGGTGAAGCGGGAGCACTCGTGCTTAACCGAGTAAGTGACCCAGATGAAATAACATTGAAGCTTCGCTCTGGAGAAACACTTGATTTATCTCAGCCTACAGTTGAACATGACATGTACTACGAGGTTGAACATTTTATATCACTCATTGAGCAGCAGAAGACAGAATCTCCGATTAACTCATTCGAGAACTCATCAATTACGATGGAAATTATGGATGAGGTACGTAAGCAGATTGGTCTTGTATATCCAGCAGATCTAGAGAAATAGTCATTTCCTTCATGTTTAAATAACGTAATAAAAGTAAGAGGATGCTCTATGCAAAGCGGTCTATTGATCCGCGACATAGAGCATCCTCTTGTTCGTTTTTTACGGTCTAACTAGTCTTTAGATGCGGTATATGGCAAAAGGCTCGCCATGTTTAAACTCTGAGCTTATAGCATCAAGTTCCTTAAGCACCTCTGCATTAAGCTTTAGATCGAGTGCCTTCATATTTTCCTCAAGCTGAGCAGGCTTAGTAGCGCCGACAATAACACTGCTTACAACTGGCTGGTGAAGCAGCCAAGCAATGGAAAGAACATTGGCCGTCGTGTTAAGCTCTTGGGCCAGTCGATGAACCTGCTTGCTAAGCGTTAACGTTTTTTCTTGCAGAAAACGGTTGAAGTTCGGATCTGTGTCTGCTCTCGAGCCTTCCGGTACGCCTTGTGCATATTTGCCGGTTAGAATGCCCCCAGCAAGAGGGAAATATGGAATAATACCTATTCCTTGATCTAAGCATAGTGGAATCAGCTCGCGCTCTGGTGTTCGATCTGCGAGTGAGTAGCTTGTCTGATGCGAGATATAGGAGCTTATACCGAGCTCTTGACTTATACTAAGTGCCTTCATCAGCTCCCATGCATAGTAGTTGGAGCAGCCGATATACCTTACCTTCCCGGCTTGAATAAAGTGCTCTAAGCATCGCAGTGTTTCCTCCAAGGGAGTGTCAGGGTCGAAGGTATGTATTTGGAACAAGTCAACATAGTCGGTTTGCAGTCGCTTCAAGCTAGCATCAAGCTGCTGAGTAAGATGTCTGCGTGAAGAGCCACGGTCATATACGCCGCTACCAGTTGGCAAGCCAGCCTTCGTCGTCAGCACAACCTGCTCGCGTCTACCCTTTAGTGCCTCGCCAATTATAGTCTCTGAATGAGAACCAGCATAAATATTGGCAGTATCAATAAAGGTAACGCCGCGCTCCAGTGCGGTATCGATAATAGAAATAGAGGCTTCTCGGTCAGCTCGTTTACCGAATGCATTGGTGCCAAGTCCGATTGCTGATAGCTTTAAGCCACTTTTGCCTAAACGGTGATGTTGCATATGTATCATCCTCCTATGTCGCGTGTGTGCATAATTATTACTACCTACTCTATTATGACATTCCGGGATCGAAGTTGAAAAGCTCGTTTCAAAAAGGTTATAATTTCTTAATTGAACGATAGGAGGGTAACACATGTTATTTGTAAGCAACGAACAGAATCATGACCCAGCGGTTAACCTAGCCTTAGAGGAATACATATTTAGACAGCTTCCAGAAAACAATTATTTATTATTTTATATCAATGAGCCTTCCATCATAATTGGTAAAAACCAAAACACGGTAGAGGAAATTAATGCTGAGTACGTGAAGGAGAATGGTATTCACATCGTACGTAGAATGAGCGGTGGTGGAGCAGTCTATCACGATCTTGGCAATCTAAACTTTAGCTTTATTATGAAGGATGATGGCTCTTCCTTCCATAACTTCAAGAAGTTTACGGAGCCTGTTGTTGCTGCATTGAAGCAACTAGGTGTAGATGCAGAGCTTAGCGGCCGTAATGATATACAGGTTGGAGAGCGCAAAATTTCTGGTAATGCACAATTCCATTCACGCGGCAAAATTATTAGCCACGGCACACTTCTATTTCAGTCCGAGATGGATAAGGTTGCGAGTGCATTAAAAGTTAACGCGGAAAAATACGTATCCAAATCAACGAAGTCGGTTCGCAGCCGTGTAGCAAATATTAGTGAATTTTTAAAGGAACCAATGACGATTGAACAGTTTAGATTGACCATTCTTCATTCTATCTTTGCAGGCAGTGAGCAGATCCCAACATATGAGCTGACAGAGGAAGACTGGAAGAAGGTGCACCAGCTAGCTGATGAACGTTACCGCAGCTGGGAATGGAACTATGGTCGTTCACCGGAGTTTAATATGCAGCAGCGTAAGCGGATAGAAGGGGCAGGAACGTTCGATGTTCGATTAAATGTACAGGATGGCATCATTAAGGATGCTGCGATATTCGGGGACTTCTTTGGTCGTGGTGATCGTAATGAGGTCGCAGAAAAGCTTGTCGGCGTCCGTTATACAGAAGAGGCGCTTCGTGAAGTTTCACAAGGAATTGACCTTACCTATTATTTTGGACCCATTACATTAGAGGATTGGATGAACCTATTATTTTAATCAAGCAGCATTATCTTATCTGAGCTAAGGCTAATCAATGATGAGAGCTGACCGGTGTAATCACTGGTTCAGCTCCTTTTTTTATCTCAAAAATAAATATTCGAGCTATTACAACAGGTTTATACATTATTTAACACACCATGCTATAATGACTACTATATATAGGACTTTAGGAGGAATGAACTTGCTTAAAAGCCTGCAAACACGTTTAATTTTGACTTTATCGATCATTTTATTAGCTAGTGGAATCGGAATGAGCTATTACACGTATTCTACCTCTCAACGCGTTGTAATCGAATCGATCGGAAAGCAGGCTCAGACCATTGCGAATGCAGCTGCTGAGCTAGTTGATCCTAGGCAATATGAAGAGCTTAAAGAAACGATGCAAATGAATGACTACTATAATGACCTGCAGCAGCAGCTGTATCAGCTTAAGCAAAGCAATGGCTTAAAATATTTATATACGATGAGCGTTGCTGAGGATGGAAGCGTTTATTATGTCGTAGATGGCAGCGCTCTAGATCAAAATAGTGATGACTTTTCTGCGCTCGGTGAGGTAGAGCAAGAGCTTGATGAGCTAGTCCAGCTTGCATTCTCTAGTAAGCAATCTCAGCTAGGGGTTCTTGATTATGCTGAAGCTTACGGCGCAACAATATCGGCCTATACGCCAATTCTTAATGACGCAGGAGAGATGGTTGGTGTGATCGGAGCTGATTTTGATGCTACAGATATTTATGAGCATCTTGCTTCTAATCGTTTAACGACGATTATTATTATTGCAGCGACATTAATAGTGTCAATTATACTTGTTTATGCCATAACGAGATGGATGCTTAGTCCGTTAAGATCATTACTTAAAACGATGAAGCTAGTACAGTCGGGAGACTTAACTGTACAGCTATCAAGTAAGGGCAGTGACGAAATTGCGGCGTTGAGTGGAGCTTTTGCAGCCTTGACGTCCGAGCTTAGATCAACCTTAGTAAAATTGTCCGCTAGTCAAACGGTTATTAAGCAGTCGATAACAACACTCTCTAGCAATATCGTATCAGCAGACCACTTAGGAGAGCAGCTATCACAGCATATCGAGCTGGCAGATAAACAGTTCAGTATACAGCATCAAGCTCAAGGTGAGACGACGCAAGCGATGCGAGAGACGGCTTCTGGCATGACACATGTTACCGAGACAGCTGAGCGAATGCTGTCAGCAGCAAGTCATGCAACAGCATTATCTGTATCCGGTAATGAGTCTATGGCTGAGCTTCAAGAGCAAATGGGAGAAATTCAGCTGTCCTCAAAAAAAGTGATGGAGGATTTGTTAGCACTGCAAAATCTATCACAGGATATACAGGATATCGTTAGTCTTATAAAGCAAATTGCAGCACAGACGAGTATGCTTGCACTCAATGCATCGATAGAAGCTGCACGCGCGGGTGAACAAGGAAGAGGCTTTAGTGTGGTTGCCCAGGAGGTACGGAAGCTAGCGGATCAATCCGATCAGGCAGCTACGCAGGTAGAGCAATTAATTGAGCACATGCTCTCTCTTTCAACAGGAGCGAACGAAGCATCAAGATTAAGTATTGAAGAAGTTGATACCGGAGTAACGGCTGTTTCGGCTGCAGGTGAGATCTTTAATCGGATTGGCAATGAGATAAATTCGGTTCAGCAGCAGGCAAGCCAGCTTTCAGCTACTTCGCTTCAGATCAACACAAGCATACATCATCTAGATAAGCTAACGGAGGACGCATCTCAGCTTTCTGAAGAAGCGATGCATGCAACGAAAGAGGTTAAGAAAAATATTATGGTGCAGTACGATTCTGTACAACAAATGAAGGAAATGGCCGAACTGCTTAGTGAGCAGTCAGCTGAGCTTGAAGGCCTGCTGTCTCGCTTTAAGTTAAGCTAGGCTTGATTACGATACAGCTAGGACTAAAAGATGTGTTCTTTTCCTTGCGATGCTATAATAGAGAGGGTATTTACTGATCATACTAACAGCGAAAGTATTGATCTGATTCAAAAGGAGATGTACATATGTCAACAAATTGGAAAGCACAGCTACAAAAATATGCAAAGCTGATTGTGCAGGTAGGAGTTAATGTTCAAAAGGGACAGCCAGTGTTTTTAACAGGGGCTGTAGATCAGGCAGAGCTTGTTCGTTTAATCGCCGAGGAGGCGTATGCAGCGGGTGCAAGTAATGTTCATGTTGATTGGATTGATGATAAATTATCTCGACTTAAATATACGAATGCAGCAGAAGAAGTGTTTAGTTATTTTCCAGACTGGGAAGCAGAAAAACGTAATGAGTTCGTTAATAATAACGGAGCGTTTATTTCTCTTGTATCGTCAAGCCCGGATCTATTGAAAGGCATCGACTCTAACCGTATCTCGGCATTCCAGAAGGCTTCTGGTACGAAGCTAGTAGATTTCAGACGTGCTATTCAGTCCGACAAGGTAAGCTGGACGGTTGTTGCAGCAGCAGGAGCGGACTGGGCTAAGAAGGTATTTCCTGATGCTTCGGAGGAAGAAGCAGTGGCCAAGCTATGGGATGCGATCTATAAAGCCGTTCGTCTAGATGCTGAAGATCCAATCGAAGCTTGGAAGCAGCATAACATTACGCTTCATGAGAAAGCAGTTGCGCTTAATAATTACCGCTTTAAGAAGCTTCATTATCGTGCGCCAGGAACGGATTTGTTCATCGAGCTTGATGATAAGCATGTGTGGGTATCGGCAGGCAGTGAAAATGAGCAAGGCCATATCTTCATGGCAAATATGCCGACTGAGGAAGTATTTACAGTTCCATATCGTGATGGAACGAGTGGCTATGTTTCTAGTACGAAGCCGCTTAGCTACGGTGGTAATGTCATTGATGAATTTAAGATCACATTTGAGAACGGTCGTATTGTAAAATACGAGGCGAAGCAAGGTGAAGAGTTCTTAGCAAAGCTAGTAGAAATCGATGAAGGCTCTCACTACTTAGGCGAGGTTGCACTTGTGCCGCATCGTTCACCAATCTCACAATCAGGTGTTCTGTTCTTCAACACATTGTTTGATGAAAATGCTTCTAATCATCTTGCGATTGGTAGCGGATATGCCTTTAACATCGAAGGTGGTAAAACAATGAGCCCTGAGGAGCTTGCGGCTCATGGCGTAAACGAAAGCATTACGCACAATGACTTTATGATCGGTTCAGCCGAGATGGACATTGATGGAATTCAAGCGGACGGCACGGTTGTTCCTGTATTCCGCAATGGCGAGTGGGCGTTTTAAGTCAATGATTTGACAAGGGAAATAGCTAGCTTTGGAAGACGATATGACAGTTGTCATATCGTCTTCCTTACGTTTATGACTTATAAAATTAGGGTAGTTTAGGATAAAATAAAGATATTACTTCGTTGTAGCAACTTCGCTTTGCTGCTGCGAACGTTAAGGAGAGAACCTTTATGAACGATCCTAGGCAGACACAACTTCGAAAAGAAATGAAAAAGTATGAAAAAACGACGTTAGCACTAAGCATTCGTCAATTATGTAATACATTAATACCGCTTATTGGACTTTGGGTGGCAGCATACTACAGTTTATCGATTTCTTACTGGTTAACCTTACCACTAGCACTTGCTGCAGGTATGTTTGTTGTCCGGACTTTTATTATTTTCCACGACTGCTGTCACGGATCATTCTTTGCTAATAAGAAAGCGAATGATATCGTTGGCATCATTACAGGAACAATTACACATGTACCTTATTTACAATGGAAAAATGAGCATTCGATTCATCACGCTACGAGCAGTAATCTTGATAAGCGAGGCGTTGGTGATCTTTGGATTATGACAGTACAGGAATATGCGGAAGCTTCAAGCTTTGGAAAGCTTTGTTACCGTTTATATCGCAATCCATTTGTCATGTTTGTGTTAGGACCATTCGCTGTTTTCTTAGTGCAGTATCGTTTTAATCGTAAAGGTGCTCGCCGTAAGGAACGCCTAAATACGTATCTTATGAATGTTCTAATTGTGGCTATGTATGCCATTCTTGTCCTACTAGTAGGCTGGGAAGCTGTGCTTTTGATCCAGTTGCCATCCTTTTATATAGCGGGAGCGCTTGGAATATGGCTGTTCTATGTACAGCATCAATTCGAGGAATCTTACTTTGAACATGATGAGCAGTGGAGCTATGTTCATGCAGCAGTAGAAGGCAGCTCGTACTACCGCCTTCCTAAGCCTCTACAATGGTTAACGGGTAATATCGGTTTTCACCATGTGCATCATCTAAGCCCAAAAGTGCCTAACTATTACTTGGAACAGGCTCATGTTGAAACCCCACCATTGCATAAGGCAACAACGATTGGTATAAAAGAGAGTTTCTTATCCCTAAAGGTTGCACTTTGGGATGAACAGACGAAGCGTTTTGTGAGCTTTAAGGAAGCGAAGAAACATGCCATAAAGAAACAACGAATCCCAGCTTAAAAAGCATGACGTAACGTTAGAATGCCCTGATACCGCTAGGCGGCATCAGGGCTATTTTAGAATATGATGGTCGAGTGAAAGCTGGCTTTCTAAAAGAATAGATAAGTCAAATGTTCAAGGACTTATGGTACACTTAAATAAAACGATTCACATGCAAGGAGCGTTGCAATGGACAAGTGGTATCAAACGTTTCATAAGGGAACAGGCTTATCACCATATATTTGGCTAGTGTTTTGCATATTGCCCTTTTACTTTATATTCGGTTTATCTTCAACCGTCGAGGTTGTATCGGGGACAATTTTAATTATTGCATTCTTTGTGTTCTATTTGCTCGCCTTTTTATCTAAAGGCTGGCCGATCTATGTATGGACGAGTGCACAGCTCATTATTTCTATGATCATGACAGTTGTGTTCAGCTACGTTTATTTTTCCATCTTCCTCGCATTTTTTATTGGAAATATTAAAAATAAAGCTGGTTTTTATACGCTGTATATCATACATCTCATTACAACGTTTGTAACGGTGAACTATGGTCTTGCTACACAGAAGCAAATCTTCTTTACGCAATTTCCGTTTATTCTTATTTGTCTAGTCGTTGTCATATTACTACCATTTAACACCTATAATCAGAAGAAGCACGATCAGCTAGAGGGAGAGCTAGAGCATGCGAACAAGCGTATTGCGGAGCTGGTCAAGCTAGAGGAAAGACAGCGGATCTCTCGAGATTTGCATGATACCGTAGGTCAAAAGCTGTCACTAATTGGGCTTAAAAGTGATCTAGCAGGTAAGCTGCTGCATAAGGATTTGGATAAAGCCGAGAGGGAAATTAAAGATATTCGGCAAACTGCGCGCACGGCACTGAAGGAGGTTCGTGATCTCGTTACTAAAATGAGAGGGACCAGCTTGGAGGATGAAGTACACAATGTTCGCCAAATGCTAGCTGCAGCTCAGATCGAATTGGAGCTCGAGGGTGATCCTAAGCTGCATTCCACTGCATTGCTAGCAGAAAACGTACTGTGCATGTGCATGAAGGAAGCCGTCACTAATATTGTTAAGCATAGCAAAGCCACTCGCTGCCGTATTGCTATTATTTTAAGTGCGGATGAAGTTAGCCTGTTAATCGAGGATAACGGAATTGGCCTGAATGAAGCGAAGGATAGAACAAGCGGAAATGGGCTTCGCGGTATGAAGGAACGGTTAGAATTTGTAAATGGCACACTTAAGATAACGGGTACTGAAGGTACAAGCTTGAAAATATCTGTACCACATGCGGTTCGCCAACCGATGAAGGAGTCGATAACATGATTAATATAGTTATAGCGGAGGATCAGCGTATGCTGCTCGGTGCTCTAGCATCATTAATTGATCTAGAAGATGATATGCAGGTCGTCGGAAAAGCATCGAATGGCGAAGAAGCATTACAGCTCGTAGAAGAGCTGAAGCCTGATATTTGTATTATGGATATAGAGATGCCAATCAAAAGTGGATTGGAAGCAGCAGAGGAGCTGAAGGGTAGCTCTTGTAAGGTCATTATCTTAACGACGTTTGCCCGGGCCGGTTACTTTGAACGGGCAATGAAGGCGGGAGTATACGGTTACCTGCTGAAGGATAGTCCATCGGAGGAGCTTGCCACATCCATACGCAGTGTAATGGACGGAAAACGTATCTATGATGCTGAGCTGATGGACGAAGCATACAGCGGCGGTGACAATCCGCTAACCGAGCGTGAGCAAGAGGTGCTTGGGCTAGTAGCAGACGGAAAAAATACGAAGGAAATTGCGAGTGAGCTATTTCTTTCAACAGGAACCGTTCGTAATTATATTTCTACTATACTCGAGAAGCTCGGTGTCAGTAATCGAATCGAGGCAATTACACGCTTTAAGGAAAAAGGCTGGTTTAAATGATAGGTAATACAGAGGGAGCTCAAGGTCAGTACCAAGACAATTGAGGCTCCCTCTGTTTTTTCTTTAAATGCGAATAATTTGGAAAATAAGATTGACATGAATAGAATGATGTACTATAGTTAGCTACATAAGCAACTAACCAATCAACTGATGAACCAAAGTATTAGTTAAAGTAACGTAGGCACTGTTCTAGATGATTCATTGAGATCATGTACATAGACATGAAGCTGAGACATCAACGATGCACGCCAAGCTTCATATAAGCGAGTGAACAAGGAGTGAAACGAATGTGAACATTATATTAGAAGGCGATAAGCCAATTTTTCAGCAGATTAAGGAACAGATTGAAGATGCGATTATTGACGGCTTTCTTATGGCGGAGGAGCGAATTCCTTCAATTAATGAGTTTGCTAAGGAATATCAAATCAACCCTGCTACAGCGAATAAGGGTGTAAATGAACTAGTGGACCGCGGGATTATTTATAAAAAAAGAGGTGTCGGCATGTTTGTCAGTTCTGATGCGAGAAAAATTTTAATCGAGGAGCGGAAGCAAAGCTTTGAGTCGAGCTACCTCAATCCATTGATTAGTGAAGCAGAGCGCTTAGGCATTACGTTAGAAGAACTTATCGATATGATCGGGAGGAAAAAGTAATGAATATTAAGGTAAGCCAGTTGACAAAGCAGTATCGCAACCGCAAGGTGCTGGATGAGGTTAGCTTTAATTTACAGGGACCTGCCATTATTGGGTTTCTTGGTCACAACGGAGCGGGAAAGACTAGCTTTCTTAATATGCTGGCTGGGCTCGTTGCTCCAAGCTCTGGCACGATTGAAGTCGAGGGAGAGCCGGTATTTAATAATGGCGAGTTAATGAAGCAGGTTTGCTTTATAGCTGAGACAGGGAACTTTCCGTTGCATGTATCGATCGGGCAAGTGTTGACGCTGAATAAGCTCTTTTTCCCAAATTGGAACGAGGAGCTAGCGGAAGAGCTGCTAGAGCAATTTTCACTTCGTAAAAAAGATAAAATTAAAAATATGTCTAAAGGAATGGTGTCTGCACTAGGTATTATTACAGGCTTAGCTAGCGGCGCGCCTATTACCATTTTCGACGAGCCTTATATCGGCATGGATGCATCTGGCCGTCAGTTGTTTTATGAGCTGTTAGTTGAACAGCATGCGCTAGAGCCTAGAACCTTCATCCTGTCTACACATCTGATCGATGAAGCAAGTAATTTGTTCGAGGATGTGTTAATTATGCATGAAGGAAAGGTGCTTGTGCACCAGCCATACGAAGATATTCAAACGAATATCGTGAAGGCGAAAGGAAGACAAGAGGAGCTGGAAGCGTATATTGGCAGCAGTAAAGTGATTCATCGCAGTAAATTTATGAATGAGCATACAGCCGTAATTATGCATGAGAATGTGCCTGCTGCTGCACCGGCTTCATTAAAGCTTGAATCGATTAAGCTTCAAGAGCTTATGGTACTACTTAGCAAGAACAAGAGAAGGGAGATTGGATAATGAACCAGATCAAAGGTGGACTATACACACTGTTCCTAAGCTACAAGCGAGACTTTTATATATTTACGGCAATTAATACGATGTTTCTATTCCTATCACTTATTATGGGGATGCTATTTCCTGATATAACAATAATGACGATCGGAATTGTGATGGTCCTTATCTTTACATTTATTATTTCCATGAAATTATTAGATCGTTCACTCGCTATTCTGCTTCGCTATGGCTTGAATCGTTCACGTTATATCGCAGTGACTGGTGGCTTTATGCTGTTATGGTCACTAGCTAATGCGGCCGTATTGTTCATTATTAATGCCTTGCTGCTGTTTTTTACTAAGCAGTTCGATGTAACTTCCGTCACCGTACCTCGACTGACCATGCTTTACGATAACAGCTTGTCACTTGTTGTAAATTACGTGATGGATGCTTCTGCGATCTTTATGCTAGCTATGGCAGGCATGCTTACGAGTGTAATTTTCTATCGCTTTGGATCGATTGGTGGATATAGTTTCTTTGGCGTTATTCTGGCGCTACTGTTCATCGGAGTACCCCTTAAGTGGTACGGTCCACTAGTAGATGGACTTCTATCTTGGAATGCAGCATTGTTTGTTGTTGCGATGCTAGCCATAGCAGTCGCTGTACTAGCAATTGTATGGCTATTGACGCGTCGTGTTTCAACTGTATCTGCAAATGTGTAGTGGTACACGCTACAATCAGAAAGCATGACGAAAAAACCTTCAGGTATCTCTGGACTGCTTCTATCAAGTAGATAGGGGCAGCTCCCTTACATGAGACGACCTGAAGGTTTTTATTTATGCTATTGCTCGTTATTAGGCTGCTGCGTTTCTTCTTCCATTTGCTTATCTATAGGTGCTATTGTGGTGCTTGTGCTAGTCTCTGGCGCTTGATGGGTAGACTGCTCCTGCGTCAGCTTCGTATCGTTAGCGGCATGCTCAACGGCAGGTCTAGCTTTTACTGGCTTTGCAGCTTCCTTCTCAAAGTGCTTCCTCATCTCAGCTAGTTTACGAGGGTCTTCAGTCTCAATCCGCTCTTTCACAAAACGTGCAACGTAGTTCTCCCATGTTGCTTCAAGCTTTTGCGCGCGCAGCATGCGTACTGAATTTTTAATTGCACGGCGCTCCTTAGCATTCGTATACGTATCTACGAAAAATTGCTTGCGTTCAAAGTCCAAGTGAGAATAAATGGCCCGGAATATTTGAGCAGTCATGAGTGCGTCATCAAGCGCACGATGCGCTTGGCCAGAGCCTTCAAGCTCTAGCATTTCAAGAGCACCTTCTACACTTACATCATTGCTTAAGCCTTTATATCGTGTAAAACCCTTCAGTAGATCAAAATAAGGCGTAGTCATCCAATACTGATCGCTTAGCTTGTGCATGCGTGTATCCAGAATGATGCGCTTAAAATCCTCCCCGCCCCACGTAATGAACATGAGCTCATCGGAAGCAGAAAGCCAATGAAGAAAGCTTTTGCTGACCGTAGGAAAACGATCTGCGCGGTCAATTTCCTCTTGTGGTATACCGGTTTTTTTCTGAATAAAGCTATTTAATTTAGAAAAATAGACTGGTCTAATAAAAGCGGTAAATGTATCCAGTTGCTCTAGCTTGCTATTCAGGCGAACAGCACCAATCTCTATCACTTCCATAGGGAGCTCGCTAGCGAATTTGCGCCCGTTAAACTCTATATCAAGTACAATATAGTCCAAGATGTGTAACCTCCGTTATCAGCTTGCCCATTCATTTTAGCAGAAACTGAGCACAATGCGTTAGCTTTCCTTTTAAACCTAGTTTCGTATATACTATATAAGTTGTTGTTTTTGCTTTGTTTTAAGTATGAAAGGGAGGACTCACACGTTATGTCTGAGATGTTGGAATGGTTAAAATATTTAATACTAGGGATGATTCAAGGCTTTACAGAGCCGATCCCAATTTCCTCTAGTGGTCATCTAATTATTGCACAAAACTTGCTAGGAATGGAGCAGCACGGTTTATCGTTTGAAATTATGACGAATACTGCTTCGCTTATCGCTATCCTATTTATTTATCGAGAAGTCATCACCCGATTAGTTAAAAATGGGTTTGGTTATGTGAAAACAAAAGAAACTCAATATAAGTCAGACTTTAATTTTATTCTGTATATTATAATCGGCTCGATTCCAGCTGGTGTCATCGGTGTCTTGTTCAAGGATAAGATTGAAGAGGTTTTTTCAACGTCGCTAACAACTGTTGCTATTGCATTGCTCGTTACAGGTGTGGCGCTTTGGCTCATCCGTAATTTTCGCGGTGTGAAGCGAGATGGCGATCTTTCAGTTAAGGATGCTATCATCGTTGGTTTAGCTCAAGCTGTAGCGCTTATACCGGGGATTAGCCGCTCTGGTTCAACGGTTATCGCCTCCATTGCAACGGGAATGAAACAGGATACGGCATTACGTTATTCCTTTATGCTGTATATTCCAGTCAGTCTAGGCGGAGTTGTGCTTGGCTTATCCGATATCATTTCTGATCCTGAACTGCAAGCATTGTGGCTGCCATACTTAATCTCATTTGTCACAAGCCTTGTCGTTACTTATTTTTCGATGCGTTGGTTTATGGGTATTATGGAAAAAGGAAATTTACACTACTTTTCCTATTATTGCTTTCTTGTCGGAGCCTTAATCCTTATTTTCATGTAAAAGCTATAAAATTATCATATATGAACGTAAAGTTCATTAAGCTCGATTCTCAGTTAGTTGCTCAATCTCTCTATCGCTTATCTTCCTTCATCAAGAGGGACGCTGATAGAGGGGTTGAGCTTTGCTGTAGTTCTTACTAATAAACGAAAAGGGGAGCTAACAATTGGAGATTGCGATTAGTAAGAAGAAACGCCTTGGTATTGCTGCGATTTTAGGCTCGCTGTCTGCACTAGGCCCTCTATCCATTGACATGTATTTACCTGCTTTTCCTCAGCTTGCAGAAGAGCTTAACGCTACAGCTTCATTAACCCAGCTTAGCTTAACAGCCTGCCTTGTCGGTATGGCAATAGGGCAGCTCGTTATCGGCCCAATTAGTGATGTAAAGGGCAGAAGAAGGCCTTTACTTATCGGTATGCTGGTCTATACGCTCGTTTCGTTGCTTTGCATTCTGTCATCATCCATTTGGGGCTTTATACTGCTGCGCTTCGTTCAAGGCTTCGCAGGTGCAGCCGGCCTTGTTATATCGCGTGCAAGTGTTAGGGATTTGTATTCTGGACCTGAGCTTATTCGGTTTATGGCTACTTTGATGGTGATCAATGGGGCAGCACCTATTCTAGCGCCTGTTATCGGTGGGGAAATTATAGGCTGGTTTGGCTGGCAAGGAGTATTCGGTGCACTGTCAATATTCGGTATTATTATGCTTATTGGGATTTATACCTCACTCGAAGAAACGCTGCCACAGGAGAAAAGATCAAGCGGTGGATTGAAGCAGACACTGAATACATTTCGATTGCTGCTCAAGGATCCGAGCTTTATGGGCTTTGTTCTGACGCAAGGCTTTATTATGGCTTCAATGTTCGCGTATATATCCGGCTCGTCATTCGTGCTACAGCAGCTATATGAGCTTAGCGTACGTGAATACAGCTTCGTATTTGGTATAAATGGACTTGGCATTGTAGCGCTTGGACAAGTAGCTGGTCGTCTTGCTCATCGAATACCTGGCAAAACGATGCTTGTGACTGGACTGCTTTATAGTCTTTCGGGTGCAATCATTATGGTGTCGACGATACTGCTGCAGGGACCACTTGCTATTATTCTTGTAGGATTATTTATGGTTATTTCAAGCGTCGGCTTAATTAATACGACAGCCAATTCTTTAGCACTAGAGGAGCAAGGTGCACGAGCAGGCAGTGCTTCTGCAATGCTTGGCATGGCATCATTTGCTTTTGGAGGCCTAATTGCACCACTTGTCGGTCTCGGTGGAGTGGACTCCGCTCTTCCAATGGCATCGATTATGATGGTGATGGTCTGCTGCTCATTGCTCGCATTTATGCTATTAACGAGAAAACGATTGCAATAGATGCCTATAAGGCATGAATACCCTTTCAAGCAAGCATTGCTCTGCTCTAGTAAAACGTATATAATTTTGGTAGTTATACGTGATAAGGGGAGAAGCAGATTGATGAAAAAGCTAAACGTGCTGCAGCAGCTAACTGAAGCTGGAGTGGTCGCTGTATTGCGAGCAGATTCTGCAGAAGAAGTTGTACGTATGGCTGAATATGCCATTGAAGGCGGTATTAAAGCCATTGAGATTACGATGACAGTTCCACACGCATTGAAGGCAATTGAAGAGCTCAGCGGTAAATACCGTTGTGACGTAGATCCTTCTGATGCTAGATTTGCTATTATCGGCGTAGGGACGGTGCTTGACCCTGAGACAGCGCGAGCTGCGATAATGGCTGGTGCTGAATATGTTGTAGCGCCTGCGCTAAACCCGGATACGGTCAAGCTGTGCAATCGCTATTGCATTCCATGCTTACCTGGTGTAATGACAATTCAAGAGATTCAGTCTGCGTTAGAGCTAGGTGTAGACATTGTGAAGCTATTCCCGGGTAATTTGTATTCTCCAAGTGTAATCTCAGCGGTTAAAGGTCCGCTACCACAAGCAAATATAATGCCAACTGGCGGTGTATCCCTTGCTAATCTGAAGGAATGGATACAAGCGGGCGCAGTTGCGGTAGGTATTGGCTCAGACTTGACGAAGGATGCCGTTAAAACAGGTAACTTCGAGTTAATCAAGGAAAAGTCAGCTGCATACATGCAAGCGTATCGTGAAGCGAAGGGGCTATAATTTACTGCGCTCACTCCGTAACGGGATGGGCGCAGACGTTTAAGTGGACGTTCAAAAAGTCCTCTGATCACGGTGTAATGCTGTTCTACATCGAACCTGAGCATTTTGAACACTTACTTTACGTTTAAGTTGTAAAGGACAAGTCTATAAGCCGTACAAGGTTGATGCACATTGTCGTCGACCGAACGATAACATAGTAAAGGGGAATGTTGTAATGGAATACCGTATTGAACGTGATACTATGGGTGAAATTCAAGTTCCAGCAGATAAGCTATGGGGAGCACAGACACAGCGTAGCCTACAAAACTTCAAGATCAGTGGTGAAAAGATGCCACTTGAGGTTGTTTAT
This sequence comes from Paenibacillus sp. FSL W7-1287, assembly GCF_038004245.1. NCBI lineage: Bacteria > Bacillati > Bacillota > Bacilli > Caryophanales > Paenibacillaceae > Paenibacillus > Paenibacillus sp. FSL W7-1287. Next base: position 1,446,150 of record NZ_JBBORD010000001.1, read on the forward strand.
GGAATGGCTATCGTGAAGAAGGCATCAGCGTTAGCTAATCAGCGTCTTGGTGTGCTTGATGCGGACAAGGCGGCCGTTATCGGTGAAGCGGTAGATGAGATTTTAGCTGGCCGATGGGATGATCAATTTCCATTAGTCGTATGGCAAACAGGCAGCGGCACACAGACGAATATGAATGTGAACGAGGTCGTTGCGCATCGTGCGAATCAGCTACTTGCTGAGCGAGGCAGTGAGCTGCGCATTCATCCTAACGATGATGTGAATCGCTCTCAAAGCTCTAATGATACATTCCCTGCTGCGATGCATATTGCTGGTGTTATCGCTGTGGAGGATCGTTTATTGCCAGCGATTGATGTGTTGAATAAAACGCTGAAAGCAAAAATAGAGGCATTCGATCACATTGTAAAGATTGGACGTACGCATCTGCAGGATGCGACGCCAATTACGCTCGGTCAAGAGATTAGCGGTTGGTCTGCTATGCTTGATAAGTCACGTGATATGATCGAATATAGCGTAAACAGCATGCGAGAGCTTGCTCTAGGCGGTACAGCTGTAGGGACAGGCTTGAACGCTCATCCAGATTATGCAGTTGCGGTTGCTGAGGAAGTGACGAAGCTGACTGGCAAATCATTCATTACTGCGAGCAACAAGTTCCATTCCTTAACGAGTCATGACCAAATGGTTTATACGCATGGTGCGATCAAGGCACTTGCTGCGGACTTAATGAAGATTGCGAACGATGTACGCTGGCTAGCTAGCGGTCCACGCTGTGGTATTGGTGAAATTACAATTCCTGAGAATGAGCCGGGCAGCTCCATTATGCCAGGTAAGGTGAATCCTACGCAAAGTGAAGCGATGACGATGGCAGTATGCCAGGTTATTGGTAATGATACAGCGATCGGAGTCGCAGCGAGCCAAGGTAACTTTGAGCTTAACGTATTTAAGCCAGTTATTCTGTACAACTTCCTGCAATCCGTAGCACTTCTAGCGGATTCTATGATTTCATTCAATGATAATTGTGCGGTTGGCATTGAGCCGAATCTTGCAGTGATTGAACGCAATCTGGATCAGTCGCTAATGCTAGTTACTGCACTAAATCCGCATATCGGCTATGAAAATGCGGCTAAAATCGCAAAAACTGCACACAAGCAAGGCACGACGTTGAAGGAAGCAGCGGTTGCTAGCGGGCTGCTAACAGCAGAACAGTTTGACGAGTGGGTACGCCCGGAGAATATGATCGGCCGCAAGTAGGCTTCTCGCCTTGAGTTGATCGTATGGACGTAGTGTAATGAATTATGAACGGGCACGTTAAATAAGCAGGTGGAGCAAAATGATTCGTCATTTTGTACCATCTGCTTTTTTGTTTGCTCTAGTGTTTATGGGTGGCGGATGTTCAAGGATACAGATGAGAACGGCATGCATGTATTGGAGTCGAAGCAGATTGATGGAGTGAGTGAAGTAGCGCTCGTCGTGGCTGGTTTTAACGTGCTTGGTTTTAAGTGCTAGAAATTAAAGTGACTGGTTTAACGCTCCGAGCGCGGTTTTATGTGAAAAACCATATAAAGGTGAGTGGAATGGTGTGCGTCGTGCCATTTTATGTGAAAAATCATATAAAATCGAGCGGAGTGGTGCGTTAGCCGCCTTTTTTATATGAAATATCATACAAAAGTGGGTAAAGTGGCGCGAAAGTGCCTCGTTTATGTGAAATACCATACAAAAGCATGTTAAGTGGCGCGAAAGTGCCTCGTTTATGTGAAAAACCATACAAAAGCGGATAAAGTGACGCGTAAGTGCTTGATTTATGTGAAAAATCATATAAAAGTGAGTAAAGTGGCGCGGAAGTTCCTCGTTTATGTGAAATACCATACAAAAGTGAGTAAAGTAACGTGGTAAGTGCCTCGTTTATGTGAAAAATTATATAAAAGTGAGTAAAGTGGCGCGAAAGTGCCTCGTTTATGTGAAAAACCATACAAAAGCGGATAAAGTGACGCGAAAGTGCTTGATTTATGTGAAAAATCATATAAAAGTGAGTAAAGTGGCGCGAAAGTGCCTCGTTTATGTGAAAAACCATACAAAAGCGGATAAAGTGACGCGTAAGTGCTTGATTTATGTGAAAAATCATATAAAAGTGAGTAAAGTGGCGCGAAAGTGCCTCGTTTATGTGAAAAACCATACAAAAGCGGATAAAGTGACGCGTAAGTGCTTGATTTATGTGAAAAATCATATAAAAGTGAGTAAAGTGGCGCGAAAGTGCCTCGTTTATGTGAAATACCATACAAAAGCGAGTAAAGTAACGTGGTTAGTGCCTCGTTTATGTGAAATATCATACAAAAGCATGTGATGTGTTGCGCATCGTCTAGGTTTTGTATGAAAAACCACACAAAAGCGGATAAAGTGACGCGTAAGTTCCTCGTTTATATGAAATATCATACAAAAGCGGATAAAGTGACGCGTAAGTTCCTCGTTTATATGAAAAACCACACAAAAGCGAGTAAAGTAATGTGGTTAGTGCCTCGTTTATGTGAAATACCATACAAAAGCGAGTAAAGTAACGCATAGAGCACCTCGTTTATATGAAAAAACATATAAAATCATGTAATGTGTATCGCATCGTCTAGGTTTTGTATGAAAAACCACACAAAAGTGAGTAAAGTGGAGAGGTAGGAGCCAGTTTCATATGAATAACCATACAAAAACCAAGTCAAGTGGCATGTGAGCGCCAGCACCAGCCGTAAAGCGCAATTCAATTCATGCTTGAGATCAGCAGGGGATTTAAGAGGTCGCAAAAAAGTACACGAAGAAGTACGTGAAGAGGTCGCGAGGTAGAAGTACGCGTAGAGGTCGCGAAGAAGCACACCCTGTGCACTTAACAGCGCATTTGTTCATACTCTCCCAGCCAGCCTCTCATGAGCCTTACTACATTACACTGAAATGTACGGACCTCATCTACTATGCTAAAATAGACTAGGACGAATAAAGTGAAAAGTAGGTACGCATATGCATTTATTATCTGTTGAACATATATCGAAAAGCTACGGAGAAAAGGTACTATTCGAGGACGTAAGCTTCGGAGTAGAGGAAGGCCAAAAGATCGGAATTATCGGCGTGAACGGAACAGGGAAATCAACCTTGTTGAAGGTTATTGCTGGGATCGAGCCTGCTGATGAAGGAAAAGTCAGTATTGCTAATCACGCGGTTATTCGCATGCTAACGCAGGATCCACAATTCAAGGAAAGCGAGACTGCACTAGAGCATGTACTCGGAGGAGATTCGCCGCAATTCCAGGCATATACGAAGTATCATGAGGCGATGGAGCTCGTTGAGCTTAATCCGATGAATGAAGCAGCCCAGCAGCAGCTGATTGAAGCAAATGCACGGATGGATGAACTTGATGCTTGGAAGCTTGAAAGTGAAGCAAAGCAAGCTTTGAATAAGCTAGGCATTACAGAATGGGATAAGCCTGTTGCTCACATGTCGGGAGGGCAACGCAAGCGTGTCGCGATGGCAGCCGCCCTTGTGCTACCGTCAGACATCTTAATATTGGATGAGCCCACGAACCACATCGATAATGAATCGGTTCAATGGCTGGAGAGCATGCTTCAGAAGCGACGTGGTGCATTACTTATGATTACGCATGATCGTTATTTTCTTGATCGAGTAAGCAATCGCATACTTGAGCTGGACCAAGGAAGAGCATTTTTCTATGAAGCGAACTATAGTAAGTTTTTGGAGCTGAAGATCGACCGCGAGGATCGGGAGGCTGCAGCTGAATCAAAACGTCAGAACCTGCTGCGCAATGAGCTGGCTTGGATTCGACGTGGAGCAAAAGCTCGCACAACGAAGCAAAAAGCGCGCATTGAACGGTTCGAAAAGCTGCAGGCAGCAGCACCGAAGGAAGGCAATGGGAAGATTGAGCTTTCAGTAGCATCAACGCGTCTCGGAAGAAAAATTGTTGAGATTGAGAACGTCAGCAAGAGCTATGGCGAGCGTCAGCTTATTCAAGATTTTAGCTATATCGCAACGCCTGGTGACCGTGTCGGTATTGTAGGACGAAATGGTGCTGGGAAATCTACACTGCTTAAAATGATCGGCGGCAGGCTAGAGCCAGACACAGGACGCATTGAGCTCGGAATGACCGTTAAGTTAGGGTGGTTCTCGCAGGAGCGTGAGGAAATGAATGAAAGCTTGCGTGTGTCTGAATATATTCGTGAAACAGCCGAGCAGGTTAAAACAGCTGATGGTACAACGATATCAGCTGGTCAGATGCTAGAACGCTTTCTGTTCAATTCGACCATGCAATGGACACCCATCTCCAAGCTCTCTGGAGGAGAAAAACGACGGCTTCAGCTGCTTCGAGTTTTGATGGAAGCACCGAATGTGCTTCTGCTGGACGAGCCGACGAATGATCTAGATATTGCTACACTGACAATTTTGGAGGATTATTTGGATGATTTTCCTGGCGTCGTGTTTGTTGTATCCCATGATCGATATTTCCTAGATCGTACGGTAGAGAAGATCATCGCATTTGAAGATAATGGAGAACAAGTTGTCCATACGGGGAATTATTCGGATTATGCGGAGTATGCAGCGAGTCATGAGAAGACTAGTAAAGACAACAACCGTGGCTTGTCGAGCAGCAGTGCAGGAGCAAGTAAAGCTGAATCAGCTGAGTCTGAGGCTAAGAAGACTCGTCAACCGGAGCGTCAGCTGAAGATGTCCTATAAGGATCAGCGTGATTATGAGCACATCGAAGATTGGATAATGGAGGCTGAGCAGGAGCTAGAAGAGATAGCGGCACAGATGGAGAAAAATGCATCATCTGCTGGTATGCTGATCGAGCTCACCGAAAAACAACAGGCTGCTGAGCAAAAGTTAGAGCAGTTGATGGATCGCTGGACCGAGCTAAATGAGCTAGCAGAGCAAATCGAAGCTCAGAAGAAGGGATGACAAGCATGAGAGTAGGAAACATTTATTGTGTGGGACGGAATTATCGCCTGCATGCTTTAGAGCTAGGCAATGAGGTACCCTCGTCTCCAATGATTTTTACAAAGCCGACGCATGCTCTGAGGCAGATGAATGGGGAGGAAATCGTCATTCCGAAGGATCGTGGCGAAGTCCATCATGAACTGGAGCTAGTGCTAAGAATTGGAGAGGGCTACTCATCCGGCATGACGCTTGGGCAAGCCGTTGATGCCTTCACTCTAGGGCTGGATTTAACACTGAGAGATGTGCAGTCTCAGCTTAAGCAGAAGGGTCACCCTTGGCTTGCTGCCAAAGGATTTAAAGGAGCTGCAACGATTGGCGAATGGTTGCCGTTTAAGTCAGCTGAAGAGATTGAGCAGGGTGAGTTTAAGCTGCTGCGTAATGATGAGCTAGCACAGATTGGCCAGCCGAAGGATATGATCTTTAGCTGCAATGAGCTGATTCGTTTTATCGATGAGCAATATGGCTTAGGTGCCGGTGATTTAATCTATACAGGCACGCCAGCTGGAGTTGCCGCACTGCACCCTAGCGATCAACTGCAGTGCTATTGGAATGGCGAGCTGCTTGGAAGCTGTACAATTAAATAGTTCACCCAAAACACATCATTAATCGTTAAATTTCAAAAGACCGTTGCTATTGGCGCGGTCTATTTTTATTTTAAATGTGTAGAAATTTGTAATAACACTAAAAATTATATAGAAACTAGTTGAATTATAAATGTAGAAATTTCTGGTATTATTGTATTAAGCTATTACAAAAGTTATTTAGAATATATCGAGAAAAACGGGGGAGCACTGAGATGAGCATTATATCTGTTGATGGTTTAACTAGAACATATCGTCAATATCGAAGATTTCCAGGAGTGATGGGATCGATTAGAAGTTTATTTACACGTGAATATACGGAAGAAACTGCAGTTAGAGAGCTAACGTTTTCTATTCAAGAAGGTGAAGCAGTAGGATATTTAGGTCCTAATGGTGCTGGAAAATCAACGATGATTAAAATGATGAGTGGAATTTTAGTACCTTCCTCAGGAGAACTGCATGTACTTGGTCAAGTGCCTCATCAAGCGAGAAAAGAAAACTCTATGCAGATCGGAGTTGTTTTCGGGCAACGGAGTCAATTGTGGTGGGATCTGCCTGTAAAAGATTCATTTGATCTTCACAAATATATATACAAAATATCAGATGCTACATTTGAAAAAAACTTAACCTTTTGTTTGGAAATGCTAGCAATTAAAGATTTTATTGAGAAGCCAGTAAGGCAGCTTAGCTTAGGACAGCGCATGCGTGTAGAAATTGCCATGGCGCTGCTCCATGATCCTAAAATACTGTTCCTCGATGAGCCGACGATTGGTCTTGATGTTATGGCGAAGGACCAGATCAGACAGTTTTTACGTACTGTTAATCGTGAAAAAAAAGTAACGATTGTACTAACGACGCACGATATGAAAGATATTGAAGAGATATGTCCGAGGATGATAGTTGTAAATAAAGGCGAGCTTGTCTATGACGGTTCTGTAGCAAAATTGCGCGAGAAATTAGGAAATGAAAGACAGGTTGTGATAGAGTTCCGTGAGGAGCCTGGAATAATCGATGTACAAGGAGTTACGTTGCTGCAAGAGGAAGGATTAAGAAAAACATTTCTGTTCACTAGAAATGAATCCAGTGTGTTTGAACTTGTTAGTCAGATTGCAGCAAAACATTACGTAGAAGATGTTTCTATCGAGCATACGGATATTGAATCTGTCATCAGAAGGCTCTACCAGCAATTAGCTGCAAATCAATAGATCGGATAGGGTGAGATGAGTGCGTACATATATTAGTTTTTCAGCCAAAGCTTTCTCAAAGCAGCTTGCGTACCGTTCGGAAGTTTGGCTTCGCTTATTAGGAAATTTTGTTACGATCTTAATTCAAGCTGAGATATGGCGGGCGGTTATTGGCCACGGACATGTAGAAGGAATTACGGTAGAGCAGATGATCACCTACAGCATTATCAATACATTACTTATGTCGCTTTTATTACACGGTATAAGCGGTAAAGTAGATGAAAGCTTAAAATCGGGATCTATTGCGTCAGAATTAATTAAACCGATCTCGTATCCGTTATTTTTACTTTTTGATGAATTAGGCAATACGATCTATCAGCTTTTGTTTACCGTTTTTCCTACCTTCATTATTGCACTATTCTTTTTTGGAATGGTTCCGCCAGCCAGTTTAACACACTTCCTCGTCTTTTTAATAGCACTTTTAATAGCACTAATCATTTCATTTTTAATAGGTTATTTAATATCCTTGTTAGCATTTTGGTTTATGAATCATTTTGCTCTTAGCTGGATGCTCAGAGGATTTATTACCATTTTTTCAGGAACCTTTTTGCCAATATGGTTTTTCCCTTCTTCATGGGTTACCGTAGCGAACCTATTGCCATTTCAATACATGGGGTATATCCCAGCGGCAATATATTTAGGAAGCATCCCTGTTCAAGAATTATTTATGATTATAGTTGCAGGTGGAGGATGGATTGTTGGATTGTTAATTTTAGTTCAGTTGCTTTGGACAAGAGCGGTGCGACGTTTGGTCGTACAAGGTGGATAATGAAATAAGGAGGAATTTTGTGACGTTTCGATTGTTTGGTAAACTTGTTCGTCTCTTGCTAAAGGAACGAATGGAATATCGAGGGGACTTTATCCTTTCAATATTTTCACAAATTGTTGCTTATGCTGGCGACTATATCGTCATATGGTTGTTTATTAAAAAATTTAATACGATTGCTGGCTGGACATGGCCAGAGATCGCCTTTTTATACAGTCTCGGCTTAATTACGTATGCGCTAGGTGCATCATTTTCATTTGTTCAAATGCGTGAGTTGGAAAATCAAGTAAAGCAGGGGACGTTTGACAGCTTGCTTATAAAGCCGGTTAATCCTTATTTTTACGTAATAAGTAGAGGGTTTAATTTAGCTTATATTGCTCACATCTCAATTTCAGGTTGTGTCTTAATCTGGGCAATGATTGAGTTAAATATGAATTGGACTATTAGTGATTATTTGTATCTGATACTAGTCATTATAAGTGGTGCGATGATACAGGCAGGGATTCTCACAGTGATCGGAGCCTTTTCTTTTATATGGGTGAGAACGAACTTTATGTTTACATTATTTTTCAGGTTAAAGGACTTTATTTCCTATCCACTTCCGATTTTTGGTACATTCATTCAAATTTTATTGACAGTTGTCATTCCATTAGCCTTCGTGAATTATTATCCAGCATCATACCTGATGTCCCATGATACGGTAATGTTGCCTATCTGGGCAAAGTGGTTCGTGCCAATCGTTGGTCTATTATGCTATTGGGCTGGATATAGATTTTGGATGTTTGGTGCTAATAAGTATCAAGGAGCAGGTGGTTAACGAAATATAAAATGCCATAGCTGACGTACATACGGTCTAATCCTGCAAGCATTCAAATTGCTTGCAATACAGCCCTTGTGCACATAGCTATGGCATTGTTCATTTATAATTTGAGAGGAAAAATTGTTATGCGTTAAATGCAGATAGCATCCATACATGCTTCTCTAGCGACGTATGAATCGCAAGCAGCATGTCAGCAGTCGTTTCATCACCCGCTTGCTGTGCAACCTCCATGCCTTCCTTTAGCTCACCGATAATTAGTGTGTAGTCTTTAATTAATTGGCTAACCATCTCTGTTGCTGTCTCGTTACCGAGTGCTTCCTTAACGCTGGAGTTTTCCAGATAGTCTACCATTTTAGCAAGTGGTTGGCCTTTAACGGCTAGTAAGCGCTCTGCGAGTTCGTCAATATGAAGCGCGGCTTCCTCATACAGCTCTTGAAATTTCTCATGTAGTGTAAAGAACTGCGTGCCTTTAACATACCAGTGGTAGTTATGAAGCTTTACGTATAGCACGCTCCAGTTTGCAATTTGACGGTTAAGCTGTTGTTGAATTGTATTCATATAAATTCCTCCATTCGTCTTACAAGCTTATTTTCAATAGTTCGTGACCATTATGATGGAACGGCAGGATCATGCCCAGTTCGCATATCTCTCTCAAGTTTTAACGAAAAAGATGAATTCCATACATAAGATGTTTAATAGTTTGTATTCATTACTTATTTATAATTATTACAAATAAGCAATAGAAAGTCAACCTTTTTCTGAAAAATAAGGAGAGCTTGCCATTATTCTAACACTAGAAGCTAAAAAAAGCCGTACCTGCAACTGTTACAATAGAGCAACAATTGAGGTACAGCTATATATGTCTAATCGGTGAATGGATTATTTTGCTTCAGCCAGCATAAACACGGCAAGAATGAACATCGCATGCGACCATGTAAGTGGAACAACCCATGCAGTTTCGCCAGTGTTTTTATCGATCTGCTCTGGAAGAAGACCAGTTTCTGTGCGATGGTCTAATGCCCATTGAATATGCTTGCGACCCTCTTCAACGTCACCCGTTGCAAAGCGGTAGTGTGATAGCCATAATGTCGTTAGAATCCAAGGGTTTCCTCCAACGTAGATATCATCCTCATAGCGTTTAATACCGCCAACGCCAGGAGTTGTTAGCAATCTCTCCACAGCATCTGCCGTAGTCCGCATGCGCTCTGACTCAGCAGCAACCGCATTGAATGGTACGCTAATGCCGAGTAAGCTAATATCTACAATTGGATCATGCTTCATGACATATTTTTTGTAGCCTTTATCTAGATCAACCACATAGCCTTCCTTGCCAGCTTGTGTCGCTTGATTATAGTGATCAGCAGAAACCTTTAGATCAATGCCGCGATAGAAGCTTTGTAGCTCTTCATTAAAGCAGTAAGTTTCAATTCCTGCTTGAATTCCATCAGCAAGCTCGCTCCATTGCTCAGACAGCTCATATTCACCCGCTAGCTCAGCAAAGCCAGATGCGGCCTTTAAGCCACCGTATACCGCTGCAGAAGAGTAGGTGTGAGATGCTTCACGTTCTTCCCACAGATCGATGCTTGGCTTTGGAAGACCCGTGGCTGGATCGATAAATGATTCTAGGAATTGAGCTCCCTTTAGAACGGCAGGCCATACACGAGATGCAAAGCTGCGATCTTCATTTACCAAATAATGCTGCCACATTCCCCAAAGAATCGAAGCACCTTCGTCGATCTGTAAGCCCCAGGATGGTGCCAGCTGACCGTCATGATAGTGGCGTTGCTGCCAAGAACCGTCTGGAGATTGAGCAGATAGCGTCCAGTCATAGAAAGCATCCGTTAGATCCTTCAAGCCGACTTTATCGAGTGCAGTTGTAATGAATGCTGCATCACGTCCCCAGCAATAGGAGTATCCACCGCAACGGCTATAGGTTTCATCAAACTCAGGAGCTGCGATAATTGTACCTGTTTTCTCATCAGACATCAGCTTGAACATAAGCACAGAGCGTTCATATAGCTTTACAATCTCAGCATCATCAACTGGACATGCAACAGCTTGAGCCACGTAGTTATGCCAATAAGCGTTTGTTTCATCTGCCCACTGTGCACTTGTTTTTGTACGAGCATCTTCAAGCACAGCAACAACATCCTGCTCGTTGCCAGCCGCTGCAACATAAATTGGCACGACAACCGTTTCTCCTGGTGCTACAGTAAGCTGCCATGACATTGCGCCTGTTGGCTTCATATCAATGACAGAGCCATCTAGCTCGCCTTGCTGCACATCTTCCCATGAGATACCGGATTGGAATTTTGTGCATACGATTGCGCTCGAGACCGCAAAATAGTATTGATGGCGAAAATGAATTAAAGAATCAGCATCAGCATTAAACATCGTTGTGTTATATAAGCCGTTTTCACTAATCATAAAGCTGGAATGAAGAACAAAGTTGAAGCTTTTGCTTTCCTCGCCTTTGTTTGAGAAAGCATATTCACGAACGAGCAAGTCTTTGCCTGGTACTGCGAAGTGGCGGCTGTCTACTGTAAGTCCGGCTGCTTCATTAGCTGCATTTACATGCAAAACATTACTGCGCTCAGCATAATGAATCTCATGAGACCAGCCGTTGCTTGCTTCATCGAACCATTCGATCGGTGAGCCTTCTTGTTGAAGCCCTACACGCATTGCGTCAACATGCTGTGGTGTGTCAATATTAGGCCACCATAAGCGATACATTTTACCGGTACGGCCCAGTGTTGCTAGCATACGAGAATTACCGATCACGGCATCTACTAAATAAGGTTTTTTTTCATTCATCGTCAGTTACCTCTCTTATGAAAGTCTTGAATTGAAGATTCTCTTACGACTAAGCGATGTGGAATGATATTGCGTGCTTGAGATGTAAGATGTTCTTGAATACGGCGTACCAGCAAATGAGAAGCAGTATAGCCAAGCTGATAAGTGCCGATGTCAACAGAGCTGATTGCTGGAGAAGCTAGCTCTGCTAAAGCAATATTGTTAAAACTCACTAAGCTTATATCCGTAGGTACTTGATAGCCTAGCTCGTTTAATCCACGTAATACACCAAAGGCTGTAATATCATCAATGACGACTAAAGCAGTTGGACGTTCTGGAATATTCATAACGAAAGACATTGCGCGGTAGCCACTTTGTTGTAGAAATTCGCCATCAACAATCCATTCTGGATTAATAGCTAATCCAGCCTCAACCATTGCTTTGCGATAGCCCGCAAGTCTGTCAACAGATACAGTTAAATTCGGCTCTCCAACTACGAAGCCAATTCTCGTGTGGCCTTGTTTGATCATATGAAGCGTAGCATCATATGCGGCTTGAATATTGTCTGTGTCAACGGTAATGATGTTATCATGCCCTTCCGTGCGTCCAATTAATACAGTTGGGAAATCATGATTGGCTAAAAGCTCAATTAATGGATCATCCTGTCTAGCGGAAAGTAGGATTACACCATCAACTCGGCGACCTAGCACTAGTCGTGAGATCGTTTCCTGCTCATCATTAGGGGAAGTTGCTGCAGAAAGCAGCATATCATATCCAGCTTTCGTAGAATGAGCTAGTATACCGCGAAGCAGCTCGCCAAAGAAAAAATCCTGAAAGAGCTCTTCTGCTGGTCTAGGAAGCACGATTGCTAATGCATTAGTTGTTTTGGAGACCAGACTTTTTGCCATCAGATTTGGATGGTAGCCCATTTCTTCCATAATACGTTTAACTTTTTCGGTTGTAGCCTTACTAATTCTAGAATGATTGGAAATTACACGCGAAACAGTAGAAGGAGATACTCCAGCTGCCTTCGCAATATCTTTAATTGTTACCATGATATCGATCCTTCCCTGATAAGCCTTCCTAATTACTATAGCTTTTTGTGCAAATGAATGCAATTCCAATCAAGGTTTGCTATTACTGTACATGGTAATGCTAAAATGCACAAGGAACGATAGTAAGAGAAAAAGAGAGAATAGTAGAGTAAAACAAAGTTAATAATATAATTTATAGATAAATTGAAATTGCGCAATCGTTTTAACAAAAATGTCTGCGTGATGATCGTATAATCGATAAAAAGTATACGTTTTCCTAAGCGAAATTGAGGTTTAACTAAGAAAAAAGGTGGGTTAAACCTATTGCTAACACAAATTTTATCTAAGGGTGTACAATCGTTTGCACAGTGATGATGCGAATGATCGCTGATCAATGATTATCGAGAATTACGCTCCAAGTCTCTGAGTGTGAATCGAGTGTGAATATAATGAAAGCCTATGAAAGCAGGCAATTACTGTTCATTCCTGCTTTCATAGGCTAGATCAAGCTGGGGTAATGCGACGACCCGTTCATATGAGGTCAATTAGCAAGCTGATGCGATCCGTTCACAACATAAGGCCGACTAAGCAGCAAGCTGTTGCGATCCGTTCATATGAGGTCAATTAAGTAAGCTAGTGCGACCCATTCATATGAGGTCAATTAAGTAAGCTGGTGTGACCCGTTCACATATAGCTATCGTGTGCTTTAATTGTGAGACGTCAGATTGGACTGGAGGGCTTCATGCCAAATTAGTCTAAACGTTGTTCCTTTATTCAACTCTGACGTTATCTCAATTCGACCTCCCATTGCTTGAACAAGCTCTCTTGTTACTGCCATGCCAAGTCCGCTTCCCACTGCGGACTGCTCTGTATTCGTTCCACGATAGTAGCGCTCGAATAATTCCTTTACCGTTTGCTCATCCATACCTTTACCATTGTCGCTCAAGGTTAATTGCCACCCATCATCTGGAAGTGACTCAAGTATAATGTGAATCGCTGTATCGGGTGGGTTATGCAGCAGACTATTGGCGATTAAATTATCAATAATACGCTCAAACCAAGGAGGATGCACCTTGCCGATCACATCGTTTGGTGGAAACTCATAGCTAATGGAACGATTAGCGTAGAGCGGATGTGCTGCGGCCTTAGCTGCTGCTTCTCGTAATAAGCTGCCGATCGAATGAGGCTCAAGCTGTACAGGAAGCTCTCCGCTGCGCAGACGATACGTTAGAGCTAGATCCTCCATAAGCTGATCCATGTATTGACTCTTTTCTAATATGGTAGAAGCGAAGGAGCGAACCTCTTCCTCCGACCAGCTGTATTTGGTAGTAGCGAGCATATGTGCATATCCTTGAATGGAGGAAAGCGGAGTTTTCATATCATGCATGACTCCTGCAATCCATTCCTCTCTATAGGTTTGGGTCTCGATCTCAGCCTGCTTACTCGCTTCTAATACGGAAGCTAAGCTGTGAATAGAGTCCATAACCTCTTTAAACAAATGTTTCTTTCGTTTTTTAATGGGGCGAGTATTAAGCTCAAGCTTTCCTGCAGCAACCTGCTCGATGGAATCAACAATATCAAATACTGGACGGACAAATTGATTCGCGTATCCTACGGCAAGAAGAATGAAAACGATAAGGCTCCCTGCAAAAAACATCGCTAAGCTAAGGATGATGACCTGCAGCTCAGTTCGCACATTCGGAAAAATCGAAGCCTGATGCAACCGTTCAGTAGCAGGAAACTGTAAAATCCAAGTCAGGCCAGTAGCTTCATCGTAATCCGAATAGAACATCATACTATATTGATCATAATAGACAGTACGTAAGGCTAGCTCGGATAAACTGTACACATTCGGCGCTTGAGCTGGTTTATTCCAAGCAGCAATTTCTGAACCAGTTGAATCAATAATCTGAATCCATCCTTGCATCTCCTCTAGCTCTGCTTCAGCACTATCCGATAAGTGAATGGTACCGTTGTTTATCGTTGAGGCTTCAATATAGGGTCTTAGCGAGAGTGGATGTTCAGCTGATTTACCATATAAAATAATGAACTGACGATCGCCTTTAATATGAATCCACAGACCAATCATATAGGGGAAGGGCTTAGTTCCTTCCCAAAAGTCTATTAATTGTCCAGGATTATAATGCTGAGGTATATCATCGGGGGTATAAAAGGATTGCAAAACATTGCCCTGCTCATCCAGGCTTTGCAACCACCCGCCATCTTCCTTAAGCAGCTTTAAGAGCTCAGAATTGATAATCTTACCGTGCTCATCAATTTCGGCTTCATCGATTAGCTTACTAATGCCGTAAGGAGAAAAATTACGCTTCATATCAATATAATTAAGCTCCTTGAACATCCAGTCCAAGATCAATACTGCGAGTACAATGAGTAATATGCCGGCAAATGATATCTGTAGCGCAAAGCGTATCGTTAAACGTCTACGTAGCATATTGACCTCCAGCATTGTTTGCTGTCACTAGCTTGTAGCCAATACCACGTACATTTACGATATATTGAGGATTCGAGGGATCAAGCTCGACTCGCTCGCGAATACGATGAATATGCACCATAACGGTGTTATCATCATTCAGCATAGATTCCCCCCAAACACGTTCATAAAGCTCGCTTTTACTAAATACGCGATTAGGATGCTTACATAAGAATACGAGCAGCTGAAACACAAGTGCTGGACAGTGTACCTGCTTGCCCTCTACGAAGAGTGCCGCCTTTGCTTCATCTACTTGAAACCGACCAAAATTATAAATGGTATCTGCATGATCTACTACTGCTGTCGTTGTCGTTCGTGACACTTTACGCAGCTGTGCACGCACCCGTGCTACAACCTCCAAAGGATTGAATGGCTTTTTAATATAGTCGTCTCCACCAACAGCAAAGCCCGATAGCACATCGAAATCTGAGGATCTCGCTGTTAAAAACAATATCGGTGCATCGGTCGTCCTGCGAATGAAAGGACAGATTTCCAGTCCACTCGCACCAGGCATCATAATATCAAGCAGTACAAGATCATAGCGTTTTCGCTCGCACAACGCTAAAGCATCTTCACCGCTGCTAGCTGTATCAATAGAAGAAAAGCCTTCCTTTCTTAACACCGTAGCGACCATCTCGACAATTGCACGCTCATCATCAACGATTAGTATATTTGCATCGTTCAACCGTCTCACCTCGATCTATGTATTACCATTATTCTATCATGGTAGCTATATCGACTGAATCTTAACTTTACCTTAACGATTGAACACTTTAGTTCAGATAATTTAGCTAAACGTAAAGCTGCGTTTTATAGCTGTTAAGTTTGAAGCGATATACTAGAACTAACGTAATAGAGAGGAGAGGTAGAGATGAGACCAATTGGAATTCAAGTGCTTGTAGTCATTATGCTAGCAACAATATTAATGGGGTGCGGCAATCGACTAGACCAAGGAGGGAATGTAGGGATGAACGAACAGCCTACAGCAATGATTAAAGGTGAGCAAATTGCTGACTATATGAAGGATGGAAAATACGAGGAGCTGCATCAACAGTTTGGTAAAGAGATGAAGGAAGCTGTTTCGTTAAAGGATTTTAAGGAAATAGCAGCGCCATTTGTTCAGGGAGAAACGTTCGAGATCACTTCTAATTTTACAACGAATGGGTACCAATTCATTACATGGAGAAATATGAAGGAAGAACGTAAAGGGATTCATGTGATATTGGATGAACAGCAATATATTGCAGGCCTTCAGGTAAGGGAGCTAGACACTTATCCGGAGACCGATCAGCTTTACTCAGAAAATACCTTTCAACTACCATTTGAGGGTGATTGGTTTGTGTTCTGGGGAGGCGATGATCTGTTCCTAAATTACCACTATGAATACGAAGAGGTTCGCTATGCGTACGACTTTGTGCAAGTGAAGGGAGATTCTAGCTTTGAGGGTGACCCATTGCTTAATGAAAGCTACTATGCTTTTGATCAGCCTGTAGTAGCCCCTGCCGCAGGTAAGGTCATCGCGGTAATAGATGGGATAGAGGATAACGTCCCAGGCGAAATGAATCCAGAACAGCCTGAAGGTAATATGGTCGTCATCGAGCATGCACACGGCGAAAAAAGTATGCTGGCGCATTTTAAGAAGGATTCAATCGTCGTTAACGTTGGCGATACAGTAGAAGCGGGACAATTACTAGGCACCTGCGGCAACTCGGGTAATTCCTCTGAAGCGCATATTCATTTCCAGGTAACGAAGCAGCAGGCTGATGGAAGTGAGCTTGTCATCCCTGTCTCATTTGAAGGAGGCAAGCAGTGGGTACGTGGTGAGATTGCATCTCAGCCTTAGACTGGATAGATGATACATGTTCGTTCGAAAGACATCAAATATTAGTGATTATTCGTAAGCCTCGCAAAGCTCTTGTGAAAAACAAGCCTTGCGAGGTTTTTTTGCTAGACTAATAAATTCGTTATGACAAATACTGTAGCTGATAGGAATAAGCTTAATGCTAAAATACAACGTTCAGTAGCGATTTTGATGCTGTTATGCGTGATCTAAGAAAATGCTAATCTCGTAAGCTATGTTAGATCTTAGCTAGTTGAATCAATAAGTGAATGGAGAATCAAATGAAGTGAAGGAGGAATATATGAATGAGAAAGATAAGGGTTAGAGCAGTATTAAGTCTAGCGATCATAATGATAGGTGTTATCGCCTTGCCGCAGCTTGTTATGGCGTACTTTTCAAATGCTGCAGCATTTTTCAAAACGTATCCATCTGCGGCGACTGTATCGAGCATGAAGTATTGGACAGATTCTAGTGTATCTACCCATGGCTTTACCGCCTATTTTTCGAATGCTCGCAGCAAATGGGATGCTGCCCCTAATGCTCAGATTGGATGGAGCGCAACGACATCGTATGATGATGCTTTTGTTCGATTTTATGGTGTTAATGATATACCGCTTGATTATGCCGGTATAGCGAAGCCCTACAACAGTAATGGAAGCTATTTGGCCGATCCCGATATCGGTTCTGGCGCAATATGGCATAAGGTGCACATCATTCTTAACAAAGGCTATATGGATGCTAACGGATACACCTCAAATATGATTCAAAAAACTGCTCTGCATGAAGTAGGTCATGCACTCGGTTTGCGACATCAGCCGGATAATGAAGGTCCGCTTGATACCGTTATGATTCAAGGGAAGCAAACCTTTACTGACATTAGAAGCATCGATAAAAGCAATGTGGCTTGGAAATATTGATATAACAAATGGAAATGTGAATACGTCTTTGTAAATAGTATCAACGGAAAGCGGTGGTGGTTGGCTAATGAGTATATCTAAATTGTCAATAATAGGGGTTACAGCTTTGATAGGGGTGATGTTATTTACACACCTTGACCATACAGATCGTAATCGGATAAATGCGCAGCAGGCTAGTGAAAAGACGGAAAAAGCTATTAGCATCGTAAGTGCAGGCGATGCAGATATGATCATTTATTCTACACTTGAAGAAGTAGAGGAGTCTGCTGAACTTATCGTAGAGGTCGAATTAGTTGGTAAACGAGCAAGAAAGAATATATTTCTAAATAGTATGGTAATCGAATCGTACGGCTTGGCTAAAGTAAAGGTTAATCAAGTATATAAGGGCGATGTGCAGGTGGGAGATGAGCTCACGATAGCAGAACCGGGATATTTCGACGTTAGTGGAAAGTATGTCTCCTTTGAAGGGTATAAGGCTATGGATAAGGAAGGCAGGTACATTTTATTTTTACGCACAGGGTCTAACAATGAACAAATCGTAATCGGCCTTTATCAAGGTAAATTCGATCTCACACTTCCTCAGCTAGAGCAAGAAATGACTAATGCAAGAATAAGCGTCGCGGAATTTGATGAAAGAGATTATGTCGGTGACAGCGTATGGCAATTTAATAAGCTAAAGCAGCAAGTGCTGGAGAAGTACGGGGATTGAGTCAGGAGCACAAATAATGAAAAGAATTTTTATGTTTGTTGTAATCGTGGTAGCATTTCTCATTTCAGGAAAAGAAATTGCTGATCAGCGGATTATTAGTGAGTGGGTTAATGAGGTAAAAGACATTGTCATTTATCCAGATGAAAATCAAGAACCGCGAGATGGATTTATATTTTCTATTTCTTTATTTGAAGAAAATTCAATAGTGAAAGAAGCCCGGTAGCAACTGGGCTTCCTTTTCTATATTTTCTAACAACCAGCTTGTTTAAAGTGGTGGATTCTCGACCCCTAGGTGAATCCAGTCTTCTTTTGGAGGTCCATAAACTCCGAAAGGCTTTAAGCCTGCTTGACGCATTAGAATGGTAACTTGTCCACGATGGTGAACGATGTGCTTAATAAGTCCCATTAAAATTTGAGCATTTGTTTCCTTCCGACCAAATGCCATTTGCACAACCTTCAAGGATTCGTCGGTCCATTGCTCCTCAATTGCTTTAATTGCAGAAGCACTTATCCTGTTAAAGGCTTTAGCAATTTCTTTAGCCGAATTTGGAACATGATCTTTACTGTCTACCTCATCTACGCTTAGCCCAAAGTGAGCTAAATACTCTGGTATGTTTGTTGTGAAATGCCATGCAATTCTTCCCAAAGTACGGCCTTCTGGGTAAACCTTTTGGTTCAATGAATCATCAGTTAAACCGTCCAAAACCTTCTGAGTTAGCGTTGCCTCCCAATTCCACTCTCTAATAAAATCTGATATTGCTGCGTACATCTATCCTACCTCCGAAACCAATGAACTTTATATATTCAAGATAAGTGCATTTATTGTTTAATCTAACTGTAAAACCACTTTAGTAAAACGGCTAAAATCACTTATATGCTTCTCAATAATTGCTTCTAAAATATTGAGCTGCAGAGCTTGATAATCATGGACTGCGATATTTCTAAACCCTACCATATTCATTAACGACTTCGCTAAATGCTCATCAATAATATTAGCTTCTTGCAATAATTTAAAAGCTTCACGACTTGCCTTTGGAACACCTAGCTTACGTTCACTAACTATATGCATAGCTATATCAATGCTTGCCTCACAAGCACGTTGAATATTCAAGATCATGCTGTCCTGTTTAGTGAAGTCAGTTAGGTTTGAGGGATTCCCTTCGTACACTTCATATATGCGTTTCACACAGCGTTCAATTGTTGTCGTTTTATTTAAAATGACGTCATTCATCGCCAAATACACTTCCTCTATTTTTAATTGCATCTATAATTGGTGCACGTTGCTCACTAAATGTTGCGTACATGCTATAAGCTCGCATCCTCTGACGTGTAAACTCATTGCTGTCTTGTATATAAATCGGCATCCCTTGCTCAAAAATTTGCATATTAAATACCGTATCTATTTGATTAATATCTACTAAATCAACTTCATAACCTGAAATCATTGCAAGCTCTGAAGCAAGTGAAAAACGATCGTAGGATGATAGCTGCTTAGCGCTAAAAAAAGCGAGATCGATATCACTTTCGGCATGATTAGTTCCTTTTGCAAACGAACCAAATAGCATAATGAAGGCTGGATTGATTTCTTGTACTATTCTGTCGATCAGCTTCTTTTTAACTTCTTCTGCAAGCATGCTATCACCGTCCTTTAATCTATTATACAGCTTACACCAAAAAACGGCACTTATACTCGTAACCTAGATGGTCATAAAGAGAGGAGTATACCTTTACTTATTATCGCCACTTGAGTCCTCATTCCGACTTCTCTCGTAGGATATATACTCTAACACAATGCCTATAAAGAATAGAGAATAATCACTCCATGTATTACATCAGATACTATTTCATTTCGATTGTAAACACGTAATTATATACACCGATGGCAATCCAAAGAAACACGAAAACTCCAATACACCAAAATAATAACTTTTTACTATTCATCTTAAGCCTCCACTCTAATAAACTCATACCTATTATACTTACATTTTACAAATAATACCACTTTATGATGAGATTAGCGGCAATAGAGGGTGAGCGCAGCGGCGAACGAGGCGTTACCAAATTTGTTAAGCTCAAGTATCCATTTGCGCCCGAACGTAAAGTATAATATACATACAAATAACGGAATAAATGAGGTCGTAACGATGAATCGATTAGACGAAATGTTTGTGATGAGCAGCGAGCAGAAGGAACGGTTAACAGCTATTGGCAAGCTTGCAGATTCCTTCGCCAGCGAGGCACATCGAGTGGATGCCGAGCATGATTTTGCGTTTGAACATATTGAGGCGCTTCGCAAGCTGAATTACTTTTCCTATACGGTTCCTCGCGAATTTGGAGGAGAAGGGGTCACGCTTTATGAGTTTGTTATGCTGCAGGAGCGCTTAGCTCAGGGTGATGCAGCGATAGCACTAGGCGTAGGTTGGCATCTAAGTGTAATGTTCGAGCTGAATCTCAATAAGCCGTGGTCTGAAGCTGCACTTGCAGCACTTAACGAGCAGGTTGTTAAGCAGCAGATCCTTGTCAACCGAGCAGCAACAGAGAAGGCATCTGGAAGTCCAACTCGCGGAGGAAAGCCACAAACAACGGCTCTACAATGCACGGATGGCTCTTATGTGCTTAATGGTCGTAAAACGTTTACGACCCTGTCACCAGTACTCGATTATTTTCTCGTCACTGCAGGCTTGGATGAGGATACCGTTGAGTTTATGATTCCTCGAACTGCCGATGGCTTACGGATTGAACAAACATGGAATATGCTCGGAATGCGCGGAACGGCGAGTCATGATCTAGTTATGGAGGAAGTACTCCTACCGGCCTCTGCCCTTATGCAGGTTTTTCCGGTTTTTCCGAAAAAGAAAGCCCAGCTGGCCGCTCCACATCTGTTGCATATTCCAGCTTGTTATCTCGGCATTGCACTAGCTGCAAGGAAAGAAGCGATTAAGTTCGCATATAGCTACCAGCCGAACTCACTCTCAACCTCAATTATCCATGTTCCTCATATCGTGCAGCAGCTTGGTCAAATTGAGCTAGAGCTGCAAACAGCGAGACATTTTATGTATAGCGTAGCAGCGAGATGGGATCAGAAGGTGCTTCCACCTGAGCAGCTTAGTATCGAGCTCAATGCGGTTAAAGTGACTGCCATACAAACCGCGCTTTCGGTTGTTGATAAGGCGATGCGGATAGTAGGAGCACATAGCTTAGCGCTTGATCACCCATTGCAACGCATGTATCGTGATGTGCGTTTTGGCTTACATAATCCCCCTATGGAGGATGCAGTGCTGTCGATGCTAGGAAGATTAGCGATAAAGGATATAGAACTAGAGCTAGAACACAAACAGGAGCATGAGCAGGATTAGTGAGAGTATAACAGTATAGTTAGCGCTCCTAGCTCGTCAAGAAGTGCCGATTGCTAGAGTCAATAGACATAAATTTTTTTTAAGCTGTTGCCAATATCTAACACATCATTTATAGTATTGTTAACTTCATATTGATACACGGGTGCTGGATAAAGTCCGGCTGAGATAGAAACCGTATGTTTCTGACCGTTAATCTGATCCAGGTAATGCTGGCGTAGAGAATTTTATCGAATTGTAACCATTCGTGTACTTTAAAGTTCTCGAATGGTTTTTTTTGTGCTTAAATACGCCAATATTTCCAATTAAAGGAGGAAAAGTAGATGACAAGATTTAGTGAAAGACTGTATGCTGCAGCAGGTGGAATTTGGGAGCAAAGCCACCGCCACCCATTTCTCACCGAGCTTAGCAATGGAACGCTTGACCCACAGCGCTTTATTTACTACATGAAGCAGGATTATGTGTATCTAATCGAATATTCGAAGATGTTTGCTTATGGCAGCATAAAAGCTCAAGATCTAGCAACCATCGGCAAAATGTCTGAGCTGTTACACTCGACTTTGCATGTAGAGATGGAGCTGCATCGTCAGTACGCAGAGCGATTTGGCATTAGTCGTGAAGAGCTAGAGTTAACGACTCCATCCCCAACACTAATTGCCTATACGAAATATATGCTCGAGGCTGCAGCACAAGGAACGCTAGCGGACGTAGTTGCTGCGCTTTTGCCATGTATGTGGAGCTACCGAGAGGCTGGATGCAGATTTGCTGAAATTCCTGAAGCTCTTGAGCATCCCCTTTATCGGGAATGGGTACTAATGTATAGCTCTAAGGAGTTTGGAGAGTTGACTGATTGGACAATCGCTCTGATGAATGAGCTGGCTGAGGGCTTACCAGAACGAGAGCTTGCACGATTAGAGCGTCACTTTGTAACCGCCTCAAAGTTTGAATATTTGTTCTGGGATATGGCTTATCGCCAGGAGGAATGGCCGGTTTGAACAAAGCTAAGCAGACGATAGAACAATACGCCCTTGTCGTTGAGGGACTCGTATACGGTTTTACTGAGGATAAGCTGCTGTTTGACGGACTAGATTTAGCTATTCCGACTGGAGAGTTTGTAGCACTGCTTGCACCGAGTGGAATCGGTAAGACGACATTGTTTCGATTACTTACAGGTCAGCTGCAGCCAATAGCTGGTGTACTTCATATTGGAGCTGAAGAGGCTGAAAAGACTGAGAAAGCAATTGGTCGTAGCATGCGAATAGGCTATATGCCGCAGCGTGACAGCTTAATGCCGTGGCGTACTGTGCTCGATAATGCAGTGCTTGGCCTGGAGTTGTCAGGAGTAAGCAAGCATAAAGCAAGGCAACAAGCTTTAGAGCTGCTACCGCAGTTTGGTTTAGCTGGCACAGAGAACAGCTATCCGCATGAGCTGTCGGGTGGGATGCGACAGCGAGTATCCTTTTTGCGATCGATGCTTGGTGGAAGCTCGATGCTGCTGCTAGATGAGCCGTTTAGTGCTTTGGACGCGATGGTACGAATTCAGATGCAGGAATGGTTGCTTCAAGTATGGGAGCAGCATCGCAAAACGATATTATTCATTACACATGATATTGATGAGGCTATCTTGCTTGCTGATCGAGTGCTCGTAGCAGCAAGCTCACCAGTAAGCATGCTGCATGAGATTGTGATAGATTTACCGCGTCCTCGCTCCTACGATATCGTGCTCGATCGTGAGTTTATAGCACTAAAGCGGCGAGCGATGGAGCTGCTTGGAAGAGGTAGCCTGCCGCGTGAAAGCTGAATATGGAGCTACTTAGCATGAGGCTGTATATGAGGCTAGGTATGAAGTTGAATATGAAGGGTTACGACATGATTACAGGCTGGAGTTTCACTGAACATAACGGACTGATCGATATGAGAATCTACGTTCAGCATTAGGAAAGGAAAGGGTGACACACCTAATGAACAGTTCAGCAAAGGCAGCCTTAAAGGTAGGGAGAGACGATACACAAGATGTCTCCAGTGAGATAAATGCACGTAAGGCAACAGATAAACAAACACATAAGCCAGTACATAAGCAGATCCGGCACAAATTATTAGCTAATTTTCCTTTGCTAGCTTTTATCCTACTTCTAGCAATCGTATGGGAGGGCTTGACGCGACTGCTTCCAATTCCGCATTACATTATTCCACGTCTGTCTGCGGTATTACAATCTTTAGTTGAACACGCGCCGGTGCTCGCTAAGCATTTTGTCATAACGCTGAACGAGTCGATAATCGGCTTAATGATCTCTGTTCTCTTAGGATCATTATGTGCTCTATTGATTGATAGTATAAAAATCGCACAACGAACGCTCTATCCGGTCATTATCGCATCGCAGACGATTCCTATCATTGCATTGTCACCAATTATGGTGATGTGGTTTGGCTACGAGCTGTGGAGTAAGGTAGCGGTTGTCGTGTTGTTTACATTTTTCCCGATTACAGTAAATACGATCGCTGGATTGCGTGCTGCTGATCCAGACATTGGCGAATTGATGCGCTCGATGGGAGCAAGTAAAGGTGATTTGTTTTGGAAATGGAAGCTACCTTCCGCCGTGCCTCATTTTTTCACAGGCTTGAAGATGGCAGCCACAATTAGCGTAGGCGGTGCGACATTAGGAGAATGGCTTGGAAGCGAGGCTGGCTTGGGTATGTATACGAAGCGTGCCTCGAATTTGCTGCAAGGCGAAGCTGTATTTACAGGCGTGCTGCTGCTGTCAGCTATGGGTATTATGTTATTTCTTACCGTACAGCTTATTGAGCGAATCGTTAAAGGTGAGCGCAGATACTAAAGTTTAAAGATATAAAGCTTACATAAAAAAAGCTTACACTAAAAAGCTGTTAGAGAGATAAAGAACACTTACTAATGAGTAGATAACGAGCAAGTAAATGATTAGTAAATAGATTTAGAGATAGGAGATTAGGAGATAGATATGAGAAATGTAACGAGAAGCTTCAAAAGGGCATGGATTGCTACTGTTCTTATTGTAACGATGATGACACTAAGCGCGTGTGCTGCACCAAAAGCAACAGAGAAGGAGCAGCAATTGGACGAATTAACGGTGCTGCTTGATTGGTATCCGAACGCTGTGCACTCCTTTTTATTCGCAGCAGAATCACAAGGCTATTTTGAAGAAGCGGGTCTACATGTAAAGCTGCAAACACCTGCTGATACGAATGACGCAATTAAGCTTGTTGCAGCGGGAAAGGCTGACTTAGCGATTAGCTACCAGATGCAGGTGGCGATTTCACGTGGCGAGGATATTCCAATTGTCTCTGTCGCAGCACTTGTTAGGCATCCACTCAATCAGCTGTTTATTCTGGATGATAAGAAGGTTGAGCGTCCAATGGATCTAGCTGAGTTGAAAATCGGTTATCCGTCCATCCCGTTATATGAATCGTTCGTTAAAACGATGTTTGCCCATGACGGCGGTGATCCGTCGCAGCTTACCTTTGTCGATATTGGCTGGGACTTAATTCCAGCGATGACGACAGGCCGGGTCGATGCAATTATCGGCGGCTACGTAAATCATGAAAAGCTGCTGCTGGAGAAAGAAGATGTGAAGCTGAAAACATTTATCCCTTCAGAATATGGGGTTCCAGATTATTATGAGCTGGTGCTTACAGCAAGCGAAAAGGGCATAGAGCAAAAAGGCGATGTCTTCAAGCGCTTTATAGAGGCGGCCACTCGAGGATTTGAGTATACGATGGAGCATCCATCTGAAGCTTTGCAATACTTGCTTGATAAGCAAAGTGATAACTTTCCATTAGATGCTGAGATTGAACAGCAAAGCTTGGCCATCTTGCTGCCGTTGATGGATGCTGGCACGGAAGCGTTTGGCAAGCAGTCCGAACAGTCTTGGCAGCATGCGATTGACTGGCTAGTCGAGCAAGGGCAATTGAAGAAAGACATTGAG
This sequence comes from Paenibacillus sp. FSL W7-1287, assembly GCF_038004245.1. NCBI lineage: Bacteria > Bacillati > Bacillota > Bacilli > Caryophanales > Paenibacillaceae > Paenibacillus > Paenibacillus sp. FSL W7-1287. Next base: position 1,471,643 of record NZ_JBBORD010000001.1, read on the forward strand.
GCAAAGGATGCGTTTCGTAACCTGTAATGACAGATGAAGGAGGCCGAGCATGAAGAGATATTCGCGGCAAATGCTTTTCCAGCCCATTGGAGAAGCAGGGCAGAAGAAGCTGCAGCAAAGTTCAGTTTGTATTATCGGTATGGGCGCACTAGGTACAGTATTAGCTAGTCATATGGTTCGAGCTGGTGTTGGCTTAGTACGGATGGTAGACCGAGATTATGTGGAGCTCAGTAATCTGCAACGTCAAATGCTGTTCGACGAGGATGATGTAAGAGATAGTCTGCCGAAGGTAATCGCAGCTGAGAACAAGCTTCGTAAGGTGAATTCCTCTGTTCAGCTTGAGGCGATTGTTGCGGATGTATCCCTGAATAATATCGATGCACTGCTGCAAGGAGTAGATCTAGTGCTCGATGCAACGGATAATTTTGCTACTCGCTACTTGCTTAATGATGCATGCTGGCAAAGGAATATTCCGTTTGTGTACGGTGGCGCGGTAAGCTCTCGCGGGATGAGCGGCATATTTATTCCCGGCCAAACGCCCTGCTTACGCTGCTTTATTCAGTCAGCAGACAGCACGGGGCAGACCTGCGATACGGTCGGCGTAATTGCGCCAGTCGTGGATATCGTCGCTTCCTATCAAGCAGTAGAAGCATTAAAGTTTCTTGTCGGTGCAGAGAAGCAGCATAGAGAAAGCTTGGTTACTTTTGATATATGGCATAACCAGTATTTCGAGCTGAAATACAATGCGCCACGACCAGACTGCCCTTGCTGTGGAACGAAGCAGTACCCTGCACTACAAGAGGAGCAGCAGCTGGTCGTTACACTATGCGGCAGAGAGACGGTACAGTTTGTTAGTCGCGAAGAGCTGAATCTTAAGCAATGGAAGGAACGTCTTGAGGGGATAGCTACAGCGATAAGATTCAATCCTTATTTACTCAAGGTAGAACTTCCAGAAGGAGAGCGTCTCGTTATATTCGCTGACGGGCGTGTGCTCGTACAGGGTACGGAGGATCTCGTTCGAGCGAAGACGATCTATGCTAGATATATCGGTATGTAATCACTTGGAGGTGTAAAGCGATGAAGGATTTTAAGTTATACGCGATTACAGGTGAGCAGTTTCATCCTGGGAGGGATATGCTCGACGTAATGGAGCAGGCGATATTAGGCGGCGTTGATATTATTCAGCTGCGAGATAAATCGGGAGATATAGAGGCCATACGCAAAAAAGCAGTCGCACTGCGCCAATTAACTGCTAAGTACGGCGTAACATATATCGTTAACGATTATATCGATATCGCGCTAGAGGTTGATGCAGACGGGGTACATCTTGGGCAGGGCGACGTCCCGCTCGCCGAAGCAAGACGCAGAATGGGAAAGAAAATTATAGGCATCTCAACACATGCAATCGAGGAAGCGATTCAAGCGGAGCGTGATGGAGCGGACTATATCGGGGTTGGACCAATTTATCCTACGAAGACGAAGGAGGATGTGGTCGATCCTGTAACGGTTTCATACGTGAAGGAGGTTGCGAGTACGATTAAAATCCCGTTCGTGGCGATAGGCGGTATTAAGCTGCATAACGTAGATGAGGTCATTAAAGCTGGTGCCACGCGGATATGTGCAGTTAGTGAAATTGTCGGCAGTGATGATATTCAGCGTACCTGCCGTGAATTTTTAAGCAAGCTGGAGAAAGCGAGGGCTATACATGGAATTGATCATTAATGGGAAAGTACAGCAGCTTGAAGCGAAGACGATTAAAGATGTTGTCGAGCACTTTGGACTTTCAAGTAAGCCCATTGTCGTAGAGGCGGATGGTGTAGTGCTCGTATCTGAGCAATGGGTGGATACTGCCGTCAAGCCAGGCATGAAGATTGAGCTTGTTCATTTTGTTGGAGGGGGCTGAGGAGCTTGACGATGGATACATGGAAAATAGGTAACCGAACTTTACATTCAAGATTTTTCATCGGAACGGGGTTATTCCCGAATCCTTATGTACAGCAGGAGGCGATTCGGGCTTCAGGAGCTGAGGTGCTTACCTTCGCTATTCGTCGCATTAATCTGGAGCAGACCGAGGATGATTCGATACTGCAGCATATCGAGCCAGAGCAATTTCAGTTTTTGCCGAACACTTCCGGTGCTCGCACAGCAGAAGAAGCGGTGCGAATAGCTCGTCTAGCTCGTGCATCAGGATTAAGTGATTGGATTAAGGTTGAAATAAGCGCGAATGAGCGAACGCTGCTGCCCGATGCGCTGGAGACATTGAAGGCAACGGAGATTTTAGTGAAGGAAGGATTTACCGTGCTGCCTTACATATCGGACGATCCGATTATGTGTAAGCGGCTTGAAGAAGCGGGAGCAGCCGCTGTGATGCCCGGGGCATCACCGATTGGAACAGGTCTAGGCATACTTAATCCTTATCATCTTGGTCTTATTGTAGAGGAAGCGAAGGTGCCGGTAATCGTCGATGCAGGGCTCGGCACAGCGAGCGATGTGGTGCAGGCGATGGAGCTAGGAGTCTCTGGTGTGTTGATGAATACGCCAGTCGCTAAGGCTCGTGATCCGATCAAGATGGCACAGGCGATGCGGGTAGCGATCGAGGCGGGACGACTTGCTTATCTGGCAGGAAGAATTCCGAAGAAAAAATATGCATCAGCGAGCAGCGGGCTAGAAGCTTTTAAGCTGAGCTAACTAGCGCGTCAACCTAATTAGCGGAACGAAGTCAGCAGGAAAGTTGGTTATACGATGAAGGAATCGATTATGGTCATAGGTGGAGGCGTCATCGGGTTATCCTGTGCACTTGAGCTGCGCCAACGGGGATATGAGGTGACCGTACTAGAGCGTAACGAGTGTGGCGGGCAAGCATCTGGCGCAGCGGCTGGCATGCTAGCACCTTACTCGGAAAACGTTGAAAGCCCTGATGAGTTTTTTCAATTATGTCTACAAAGCCTGCAGCTATATCCGCATTGGCAGGAAGAGGTAAAGCGAATATCCCAGATGTCATTTGAATATACGAGCTCAGGCAGTCTTTATGTCGTGTATCACGAGGCAGATCTGCTTGCTTTAGAGGGACGCTTACACTGGCAGCGTCAGTATGGCTCAACGGGGGCTATTATTGACGGTGAGGAGTTGTTTCGACTGGAGCCGTTGCTGTCTCCAGAGGTGCGTGCTGCCTTGTATACGCCAGAGGAGAGCCATCTGTACGCCCCAGATTATGTTCGTGCACTAGAGCAAGCGTGCCGCAACGCAGGCGTTCATATTTATGACCGACTCGGGCAAGTGGATTTGCTGCAATGGGACAGCGAAGTTAAGGTGAGTACGGAGAATGGGCAGCATTTCCAGAGCGATCAATTGCTTATATGCTCTGGGGCTTGGGCGCAGCAAACGACGGAAGTGCTAGGCTTAGCTTTTCCAATCTACCCTATTCGCGGGCAAATATGCGCTTATGATAGGAAGGCTCATCCGATACAGCATATGGTGTTTTCTAGTCAAGGGTACCTGGTTGGTAAAGAAAATGGATCACTCGTATGCGGTGCCTCGGAGGATATCGCGGGCTTTTCCACCGAGGTAACGGAGCGAGGCATCGAACGTCTTAAGCGCTGGAATAAAAAAGTGTTTCCGAAGCTTGATGACATGCAGCCGTTTCATAGGTGGGCTGGGCTAAGGCCATCTACGCAGGACGGGATGCCGTTGATCGGCAGACTAAGTGGAGAAAGATCGCGTATTATCCTTGCTGCTGGACATTATCGAAACGGTATATTGCTGAGCCCTGCTACAGCGAAGCTAGCAGCTGATATCGTAGAGAAGAAGGATATAGCAGCTTATAATCTGGCCTTCTCACCAGAGAGATTTGTTTGATTGGGTTTATAGCTATATGGAAGAGCTGAGCGTTAGGGGGAGGTTAATCGGATGAATAACATCGGAAGAGTGAAGCAGCTGAACACGACAATTAACAGTGAAGCAGGCGCACGATCGATTCAGGTGCCAAGAGCATTAACGATTGCTGGCTCAGATAGTGGGGGTGGTGCTGGTATTCAAGCTGACCTGAAGACCTTTCAAGAGCTGGGCGTATATGGGATGTCTGCGATTACAGCATTAACCGCTCAGAATACAACCGGAGTTCAGGCTGTTTATCCAACGACTCCAGAGGCAGTGGTTATGCAAATTCGTTCAATTGGTAGTGATATTGGAGTAGATGCGCTAAAAACAGGAATGCTGTTCAGTGCTGAAATTATTATAGAGGTAGCAGAGGTTATTCAGGAATTTGGATGGACTAATGTTGTTGTCGATCCTGTCATGATCGCAAAGGGAGGATCGGTGCTGCTGCAGCATTCAGCCATTCACGCACTCATCACGAAGCTTCTGCCATTAACTGAGGTAGTTACACCTAACATTCCTGAAGCAGAGCATCTGACAGGCATGAGCATCAAGAGCGCATCACAGAAACGTGAAGCGGCACGCAAGCTTGCTGAATATGGCGCACGCCACGTCATCATTAAGGGTGGGCATGATGATGATGAGCTGACTGCGAGCGATCTATGGTACGATGGCCGTAACTTTACTGAGCTAGAGGGCAAACGGATTGATACGGTGCATACGCATGGAACAGGATGCACCTTTTCTGCCGCCTTAACGGCAGGTTTAGCTGCTGGGTTAGAGGTTGGGGCAGCTTTGCAGCAGGCGAAGGCCTTTATACAAGCGGCCATCGAAGAAGGGATAGCGATAGGGCATGGCCGCGGGCCGACGAATCACTGGGCCTATCAACAACGCAAGCAGCAGGTAGCTAGTGTGTAAGAGCTGCAGCTAGATCCTTACACAAACAACATACTAGATTATGACTTAACCGATCACATAACGCGATAACAGGACGTAAGAAGAATGACGATAAGATTTATCGTGACGGTAAGACATTGAAAGTTTCAGTACGATCATCATTTCAATTGCAAATTAACAGCTAACAGCTCTTGTCCACTAGATATGATGTGGAGCAAGGGCTGTTCTTATGCTGTGTATTAAACGACAAATGACATAGTCTCACTCCAATTGTTCACCGTTATGTTGAAGCTGTTGAGATGATGAGTATGGTAAAATAGTTGGTAATATTGCTAACTAGTACAAAGGTGGCAGATAGCTTATGACGACGTTATATAGTGTGCTTGTGTTTGTACATATCGTTTCAGCCATACTTGGTATGGGGCCTGGGTTTATATTGACATTCATCGTATCGAAGGCCAACACGATGAGCGAGTTAAGACATGCGTTTTATATACGACATCGCGTCCATATACTCGTTATGATTGGTGGAACATCATTACTACTTACAGGATTATGCATGGGAATGATACGTCCGTATTTGTTTACAGGTGGATGGTATATTACGAGCTTAGCCCTGTTTATCATTGCTTTATCGTTAGGGCCATTGGTGCTTTCACCTCGTTCACGTCCGATCAAGCGATTATTGGCAGAGCATAAAGGAGAAGAGATACCTGAGGAGTATTATACCTTGTCTAAGAAGCTTTTCTTTTTCGAGCATATAGAAAATATTATTTTCATGACCATCATTGTATTAATGATTACGAAGCCCTTCTAAGGTAGCTTTAGAGTCAGCCCTAGAGGAGGAAATCGTGAGTCGTTTGAAAAGCTTTACTCTAGTCCATGCTATGCATATAACCTTGAAGGAGGAACAAGCTGCATGGATATAGTATGCCCTTATAGCTGGAGTGAGGATCCTGCTCCTGTAGATACAGAAAATTGTGACGACTGCGGACTCATGCAGCATCGAACACGTATGATCTGGGGAGAAGGTAATCCTAAGGCATCGATTATGATTATATTAGATAATCCTGGGGCAAGAGAAGATCGAGAAGGAAGTCCCTATGTGTGCGGAACGAGGCAAGCGCTGCAGCAAGCCGCTTATACTGTTGGCTTCCAAGAAGAGGACCTTTATATAACTTATATTTTGAAGCGTAGACCCATTAAAGCCTACGATAAGTTGCGCACACGTGAGATTTGTATGAAGCATTTACATCAGCAGATCGATACAATATCGCCCCAATTGATCTTTTGTCTAGGTAACGTTGCCGTAAGCAGTTATTTTGGAGATGCTGATGCAGAGGTTAAGAGCTTAAGACAAAAGTGGAGCTCACCTAGAGGCATAAAGACTGCAGTATCGTATCACCCGTTAGCCGTGCGGAGAAGGCCTAACTTAATGAGTTATTTTGTAGAGGATTGGACGTTTTTAAGGACGGCATATTTAAACTATGCTGGTAAGTGAGTTGGCAATGTCACAAAGCCTACAGAGAAGAAAACGCAAGCTCCAGCGAAATTAGGGTTATCCCTCATTGCAGAAGCTTGCGCTTTTTATGTTGCGTTATATGCCCTAGCCATGAAATAACTAGATGCCTGTGCCTAAGCAGCTATTACATGCCTTCTAAGAAGCGCTCGCACTCAAGTGCAGCCATACAGCCTGTACCTGCGGCAGTAATCGCTTGGCGATACGTAGAGTCTTGAACGTCTCCACAAGCGTATACGCCCGGAATGTTCGTTTTCGTTGTGCCTGGCTCGACAAGGATATAGCCATTAGCATCTGTTTTAATCTGTCCATTAAGGAAGCCAGTATTCGGTGTATGACCGATAGCAACAAACACGCCATCTGTTTCTATCAATTCTTCTTCGCCCGTTTCATTGTTGCGTACTTTAATTCCTGTAACACCCATGCCATTAGCAAGGATTTCGATTGGCGTACGATTTAGTGCCCATTCGATTTTTTCGTTGGCACGCGCACGATCCTGCATAATTTTCGAAGCACGAAGCTCTGTACGACGGTTAATAATCGTCACCGTAGAAGCAAAGCGAGTTAGGAAGTTAGCTTCCTCCATTGCAGAGTCTCCACCACCGATTACAACGATCTTTTTACCGCGGAAGAAGAAGCCGTCACAGGTTGCGCAAGTACTAACTCCACGACCTACGTTCGTTTCTTCACCAGGAATTCCAAGGTATTTAGCAGAAGCTCCAGTAGAAATAATGACAGATTCAGCAACAATTTCGCCATGACCTTCGACATCAAGCACGAAAGGACGCTTGCTCATGTCCACGCTTTTAACAGAGCCTGTTTTGAATTCTGCACCGAAACGATCAGCTTGCTTGCGCATGTTAGACATTAGCTCAGAGCCCAAAATTCCATCTGGGAATCCAGGGAAGTTTTCAATTTCGGTTGTTGTAGTTAGCTGTCCACCTGGCTGCCAGCCTTCAATAACAAGAGGTGACATGTTCGCGCGCGCTAAATAAATTGCAGCAGTAAGACCTGCTGGGCCAGTACCTATAATAACTGTTTTATACACGATGATTTCCTCCGTTGTCTCTATAATCTAACTGTAATTAATATTTGCACAGTTGTTGTACATTTAAAGTATAATACACCGTAATGGATGTCAACACCGATTATGTAACTTTCACTTAATTTAAGATTAGATATTTTCGCCAAGACTATACATGAAAGGCAATAATGCTTAATTCGGTTACAGTGCCATTGTGCTTAGGAAAAAAGAACCAATTGCAAGATGGGTTTATTTTGAAATGGAGAACATTAACTATTTAGGTTAGAATAGAATGAGGCCTTATACTATAGATAAAGGCTGCTAGTTGAGTAAGGGTGGAGGCTGAGCAAAAAGTGTATTGTCATCACTGCGAAAGAAGCTTTGCTGAGGATGCTATATACTGTAGCCAATGCGGTAGAAAATTGCTTCAGCACAATATCACCAGGATCCAGAAGGTTGGGATATGGCCAGATGATGAAGTAGAGCATAGAGTTCATGATGCAGAGCTATCTGCAGATACTCATGCTAAGGCCAGTCGTTGGTTCCGGAAAAGATCTGTGTCAGCACGAGAAGAGAAGAGCAAGGGAAGCAATTTCGCAATAAAAACTACAGTAGCATTTATTATTTTATTTGTCATTATAATCGGTTTGTTATTTAACTATTATAAGTATGAAGTTTCTGTGAACGAGGAAGTACTAAGTCTTCAATCTAGGGCGAAAATCGAAGCTTTAGCAGGGAACTATGAACAATCGCTGGAGCTACTACAAGAAGCGATCACACTTAGACCTAATTTCAATGCTTTAATAGAGGATGAAAATATGGTCGTTCATGCGATGCGTATCAAACGAATGGGCGATGAGCTAGAACAAATCATCCAGCTTGGCAAGGAAATTGAGGCAGAGGATCAGCTTGAACAGCTGAGACAGGAGCTTAAAGGATATAAGGAACCTGTTTTCGATAAGCATCGGGAACGTCTAGAAGAGTTAAATATGAAATTCACAGTGTTAAGCCTATCGAATGAGCTTTCAAGAATTGGAACGATTGAGGATCTAGGCAATCTGCTCAACGTTGTGAATGGATTGATCGGTGAAGAAGCAACGAGCTTAAAGGAACAAATCATTGATCGCATTCGTACAACGGCAGCTGCTGAGGTGAATGCCTTGTTAGATCGCAAGCGGTTCACAGCAGCAATCTCAGTGACTGATGAGGCGCTGGCTTGGCTACAAGGAGATGAAGTGCTGCTAGAGCTGAAGCAGAGGGTGAAGCAGGGGCAAGCTGCATATGCATTGGCCGAAGAGCAGCGCATTCAACAAGCCATGGAGGAAGCAGCAGCGGAGGATTATATTAATCAGACGGCGGCCATTGAATTGATTGAATTTGAGAAGGTTATGAACGAGCTTGGCGATATCGTCATTATTGCTGATCTGAAGAACGTAGCAACACGCACCATATACGATATATCTATCACTTATCGTATCGTCGGTGCAGATGATGTAGTTATAAGCAGCGGGACAAGCAGTGTGACGCCTGACTACGTAGCCTCAGGTGAAGGAATGAGTTTTTCTATTACACTCCCGGAAGGCATAAGCTACGAGGAGGAACTAAGCTTAGACATTATAGAGGGCACTTGGCGTTTAGAGTAGAGAGTATAATCTAAATTATACAAACAAGGATAGAGAGTAAAGAAGCGATAGCTTGCAGGGGGAGAGGTATGAACTGGAGAGTAATATTGGTCATTCTCGGCGTCCTCCTAATGATAGGCGGAGGTTTAGTGGCTTATTTGGAATTGAAGGAAATGATTCCACGACAGCTCCATAGTGCACCGTTAATTGCAGTAGGTGAAAAAACGAAATCACTCAAGGATATTATATTTGAGACGCAGAAGCACGTCGTCATGATTGAAACCGACGCTGGCAACCAGGGTTCGGGCTTTCTATATAATGATCAAGGCGATCTCATTACAAATGCGCACGTCGTAACGGGCGTCAGACATGTTAGGGTGAAAACGGCTGATGCACGCGAGTTAGTCGGAGAAGTTATCGGTATTAGTACAGAGGTTGATGTTGCGGTTGTCAGAGTACCAGAGCTGGCGGGTAGTGATAGCTTGTCGCTAGTAAAGTATGAGAAGGCAAGCGTAGGCGATGAGGTGCTGTCCATCGGTAGCCCACTTGGCCTGCAAAACACAGTAACAACAGGCATCATTAGTGGCGTTGGACGGAGCTTGCAAATTTCCCCCTACACATACAGTGATCTGTATCAAATATCAACGCCGATTTCACATGGCAACAGTGGAGGGCCTCTCGTGGATACAGCGACGGGATTGGTTCTTGGTATCAATTCAGCAGGACTAGAAAATAGCTCGATCGGTTTTAGTATACCTATAGTAAATGTGCTGCCGCTCATTGAAGGGTGGACAAAAGAGCCTATGGCCATGCTGCCAGGCATATCCTTGAATGACGATGAGCAATCTCCAGTAGAAGAGAAGCAGCCGCTTGATCAGCTTGCTAGCTATCTCGTTAACCACTTTTATGATGCCATTAACATTAGGGATTACGTGTATGCCTATACTTTACTTGGAGTAGAATGGCAAGAAAGTACAAGCTACGTGAAATTTAGAGATGACTTTATTCATAAAAGAAATATATCGATTGATGACGAGCATATTTCACTTACCGAGGATGAAGCAATGGTGACGGTTATTATTTCTGCTGATGAGCGGAAAGACGGATCATACAACTTCATTAAACAGCAGGTTACGTTCCGTATAGGATACGAGGATGACCAATTAAAGTTGTTAAATAGCAAAAGTAAATATTTACAATAAAAAACAAGGGTGCAGTTCATTGAGCTGCGCCCTTGTTTTATTTAAGCATAGATGAGCTCGATACCAATTTGATCATTTGGCTGCAGCTGGTGACCAAGCGTAGTATCTGAGATCGATCTGCCATCGATACTTATTAAGCAGTCGACATTACCGCCTATACCTACTCCACTTACTGCAAGAATCTGCCCTTGTGGTGACAGCTGAATCACCCCAGTGCTGCTTAGCGCATCGTAAATAGTGATGCCTGGCTCATAATTTAAGCGATAGGAAGCCGTTGCGTTAGGGTACGCCGTACCACCGTTAATGTTCACATAAACTTGCTCATCTCGTGGCCCGCCGATTGGTATCGGAAGTGGTATTGGGAGGACAGGTCCACCCCAAGGTCCAGGGCCGCCCCAAGGTCCAGGTCCACCCCAAGGTCCAGGGCCGCCCCAAGGTCCAGGTCCCCAAGGTCCAGGTCCCCAAGGTCCAGGTCCCCAAGGTCCGGGTCCCCAAGGTCCAGGTCCCCAAGGTCCGTGCCCAGGTCCATGTCCAGGTCCGTGTCCAGGTCCATGCCCAGGTGAAGGTCTTAAATCCGCTATAGCTTCTGCTGCTAATTCAGCAGTAGGCACTGGATTGGCGTCTATGTCGCCCCATTGGCTATTATTCGATTCATCCTCTCGAGGAAAAGCTGGTGTTGGAATAGGTTGAAATAAAGGCTGTGGTTGGTATGGATATGGAGTCGGACCAACTCCCCAAGGACCAGGAGCGTATGGTCCAGGACCTCCCCATGGCTGACCATATGGCTGACCCCAAGGTGTAAATGGACCAGGTCCAATTAGAGGCGGAGCAACAATAGGAGGGAAGGGCAGCACAACTGGAGCGCTACTTGACGCTTGACGGCAATCACATGGATTAGATTTTTTTCGTGAAAAGCTTTGCTTATTACTCATGTAAGTATTCAAACTCCTTTACGAGTGAATTAGGCATTCGTCCTGCAGTAGCTTATGCTGTTGGAAGTTAATGGGTTCCACTCGTAAGGAGATAAATGAACATAAAAAATCCGTCTGAACATCGTTCAGACGGATTTTTGCAATGCAGTACGTATCGTAATTATAGAGCTGCTTCGTAGCGTTTTCCAACTTCTTCCCAGTTTACAACGTTCCAGAACGCTGCAATGTAATCAGGGCGTTTGTTTTGATAGTTCAAGTAGTATGCATGCTCCCAAACATCAAGGCCAAGAACAGGAGTTTTACCTTCCATAATTGGGCTGTCTTGGTTAGGTAGGCTGTATACTTCTAGCTCGCCGTTATTTACAGCAAGGAATGCCCAGCCACTGCCGAAGCGAGTTGTAGCTGCTTTTGCAAATTCAGCCTTGAAGTTTTCAAAGTTGCCGAATTTGCTATCAATAGCGTTAGCTAGCTTTCCTGTAGGAGCTCCACCGCCGTTAGGGCCGATTGTTTCCCAGAAAAGGCTATGGTTAGCATGTCCACCACCGTTGTTGCGAACAGCAGTGCGGATTGCTTCAGGAACACTGTCAAGGTCAGCGATTAGCTCCTCAACAGATTTGCTTTGAAGCTCTGGAGCAGATTCCAAAGCACCATTTAGGTTCGTTACGTAAGTATTGTGATGACGACCGTGGTGAATCTCCATCGTCAAAGCGTCGATGTGCGGCTCAAGTGCATTATGAGCGTAAGGTAGAGATGGTAATTGATGTGCCATGTTCGATAACCTCCAATTAATTATGTAGTTACATATTAATTATCTCTGATTTAAGGGAATAAAGCAACATTCGTGTTGAAAAAGTAGAATGCAACTTTAAACGCTATCGAACAGTGTGATACAAAGGCTAAAAATTTATTCATTATCATGTATAAAATAAAGCATTTAAGAGTTTGTGAGAGCGTTTACAAGAAAAATAGATGTTCATTTACAGAATTTCAAGATATAATATGTCTAAATATAAAGGATTTTAATAGAAACTGTCGTTATATTTTTGATACTGAACTTATTAAAAGTGGGTGTGGATGATGAATGTACGTTCGATTCAACTGGCTGATTATCGCCGTATCAAGGAGCTTTTCGAAGAAGTGCTCTCTGAAGAAGTTTGTGAGCAAACTCTAATCGCTTTCGGTCGTCAACTAGGCTGGGATAGTGATCTCGTAATCGTTGCTGAGGCTGACAATGAAATTGTTGGCGTAATCATAGGAACGATTGATAATAATAAAGGCTATTATTATCGTATCGTCATTGCAGAGAGTTATCAGAATAAAGAGATAGACAAGCAGCTTGCTGAAGCATTGAAGCAACGTTTTGATCAAAAGAAAGTATCAAAAATTTATATTACTGCAGATGAGGCTAATGAACCAATTTTTCCTTTGTTCGAATCATTAGGCTTTGCAGCGACGGACTTTATTACATCCTTTAAGAAACTAAGTATTGTAAGCGGGTAACACTCGCATTCTATGTTGGGCATATTTACGAGATTCGTAGATATGCTTTTTTGTTTTTAAATTATTCTTTCTAGGTGCGAGGTAAAATTTTACATAATCGTGCATATCTAGTATCATTCCAGATATGTAGGCAATTTTCTATTAAGAGAGAGGAAGGTTGAGAGATGAATTGGACCGTTGATGCCTTTTTACAGGAGCTGAACAAGGCAACATCACTTGACCGAGAGCGTAGATTGAATACGCTGTCTGAGCTTGAGAGAAAACAGTATACAATTAACGCCTTAAAGCGAGGATTAGGTCAATTTCCTGAGGATCATATTCCGATGTCTCCACAGCTAATTGAGCGTAAGGAATATGATGAATTTTATATGGAGCGTCTTACCTATACGACGATGCCACATGTTCAAGTGCCAGTGCTTGTTCTAGTCCCGAAAGAGAAGAAGGAACAATATTCTGCTGTATTAGCTTGTCACGGTCATGGGAGTGGACACTATGATGCACTCGGCATGGATGCAGCAGGGAATTGGCTTGATGAACCTGGCATCCACCAGCGCATCGCACTGCAATTGGTGCGTAAGGGATTAATCGTCGTTCTCCCTGAGGTTATGGGGTTTGGAGCTAGACGTGTAGCGAAGGAGATGAATCAGCCTCCCGGAAGTAACTCCTGTGCGACCTTATCTGCACAGCTGCTCATGAATGGAAGGACACTAGCTGGGATGCGTGTATATGAAGCGATGCGTGCACTAGATTATATGCAGACGAGAGCCGATATTAAGCCCGATCGTATTGGTGCATTTGGTTTCTCTGGAGGTTCACTTATTGCAGCCTATTCTGCAGTGCTGGATGAGCGAATGAAGGCGATCGTATTGTCAGGCTGGATGAATACCTTTGCGGATAGTATATTGTCGATTCGTCATTGCATCGATAACTATGTGCCTTCATTATTACAGGATGCAGAGCAGACAGATATTGTAGAGCTTCTTGCACCTCGACCGTTGTTTATTGAAGCGGGAGAGCATGATCATATCTTCCCCGTGCAGGCGACAAGACGGGCTGTTAAGCAGCTCGAGGAGCACTACGCTGCGCTAGGAGCTGCACAGCAGCTGGATGTTGACATTCACCCTGGGAAGCATCAAATCTCTGGCGTAAGCTCAGTGCCATGGCTCGTCGATCAACTTGGGGTAAGCGGATCAGCTTAAATAAATAATTTCGTCCATCATTGATTTCATTATTGATTGTAGATTGAGGGAACCTTGAAAGGCTTGAAGCCTTCAAGGTTCCTTTATTTTTAGGCATTTTGTATTACTACTGAAGCAGTAATCGTTGTACAGAAATTGTCGAGTACCGTTGTTTATACTAAGGTGAATTTTATAAAAGATAGAAAAAGTCATGACGTTATAGGAGGTGAAACAAAGCGTCGATGGCTCATTAAAGAGGCTGTATACATAGATGTCTCCTTATATGACTAGCACGATTACTTGTTTCACATAACGATAAGGGTTCAGAAGTATGCTGCCGAGATAATTAATAAACTGGGGTGAGAGAGGCGAGTCGTTTGCTTGCACTTGTCGCAGCTCTTCCATTTTAGAAGGCTGCGCATTACCAGCTAACGGTTAAAGATCTCTCCACACCGAGATGGGGAGAGAGGAATGAAAAAGGTTAACATTGCAATGCTTGCTTTGCTGTTAGTGCTCCAGGTATTATTTAGCCCACTTACAGTATTTGCTGAAGGTGACCCTCTTTCATCGCTACCAGCTGCTGGTGAATCAGCCGGCAATGAGACGGTAGAGGAAGTACAAGAGGATACGGAGACTAGTGGCGATGTAAGTACCGAGCCAACTGATGAAACGAATACAGACGAAGGGACAGATGCTGGTTCTGAAGAAGGTACTGACGAAGGAACAGATGCTGGAACCGAAGAAGGTACTGACGAAGGGACAGATGCTGGCTCTGAAAAAAGTGCTGAGGAAGGGACAGATGCTGGAACCGAAGAAGGTACTGGCGAAGGGACAGATGCTGGAACTGAAGAAGGTGCTGTCCAAGAGACGGATGCTGGCTCTGAGGAAGACACTGAAGGCGAAGTAGATGAAGCAACAGAAGAAGGTACCGAAGAAGATCTACTTGCTTCGCTAATGGCATTGCCAGCTAATATGCAGGCCGATGTTAAGATGAACTTTACCGGTTTGCGTCTATATGACCCTAATGGTCACCTCATTGTGGAAGCTGACGATTTATTCAGCTACACGGGTCCTAATCCGAAAAAAGGAGATAACGTCTTCTTAAGCTATGTTTTTGAGGTGGAACCAAGTCAAGATTATGGCATTGGCTCGAGCTTTGAATTCCCTATGCCTGCGAACATGATCGAGGAATATTTCGATGGTTCATTCGACCAAGCTAGAAGCCTAGAAGAGACTGGTGACTGGCTTGCCTATCATTCTACTTATGATAGTGATGCTAAGACGGTAACTGTCACACTGGATAGTGAGCTTGAGGAAGGCTCCGTTGGTACGATTCAATTTACATTTAATTCGAGATTCGGCGATTTTGCAGATGAGAATGAGCTGGAGCAGGATTTAATTATTCCGATCGAAGGCGGAGCATCTACGACGCTGCCATTTAAGTTTGATCCGCTAGGAAGCGGAAACCTACTTACGAAAAGTGCAGGAGCTATAAACCGCGCGGAAGATGGAACCGTATCAATTCCGTGGACGATATGAGCTAATACAGCTGGTCAGAAGCTAGAGAACGCTAGCCTAGATGATCTGCCAGATAGTAAGCATGAATTGACCGGAAATATAACGGTAGAGCAGTACAAGGTCGGCTTGAATGGCTTTAATCCAAGTACTCCGGGTGCTCCTGTAGATACGAGGAGTGAGACCGAATTTCCTATTCAGCTTGCAGACGGTTATTACGCTTACAAGATTACCTATGATACTGCTGTGACAGCTAGCCCAACAACATCAAGCGAGAATTATACGAATACAGCGACACTTACGGGAGACGACATACCAGGAAATACAACTGCAGGTGCCTCTCAATCGGTTAGCTACGGCCCGAGCCTTGCTAAATCGCAAATTGGCGATAAATACAAGTCGACATGGTCCATTAAGTATAACTGGCTAGGACAGAAAATTGATGCTGGCGATGCTAAGCTGACAGATATGATATCTATTCCAGGCGCAACAGGCAAGCACATCATTGATTACACAAGCTTAAAGGTGTATCGTGTAACGCTATCTGCCGATGGTCAATCTTCACAAAGCTTAACAGAACTGGTTGAAGGAGCTGAATATAGCTTTAATGGGTCTAAGGCCGATGACCGCTTTACTTTGGACTTCAGCGGAGATGCGAACAGTGACGGTGATGTAGCGGCGGCTTATCTTATCGAATATGAAACAGTGCTTGAGGATGAATTCGTAACGAACGCAAACAGTGGGACCGTAACGAATACAGTGACGAGAGCTGATAACGATGAAGCTAAATCAGCAACGGTTACGCTATCACCGAACATCTTCAATAAGTCTCGCGGGACGATTGACTATGTAAACAAAACGATTACATGGACATTGACGATTAACGCAGAGAAGGATCTGAAGAACTTCACAATAAGCGACAGCTTTACGACGGAGAATAAAGCTGGTGACTCATTACAGCATACACTAACAACATGGGATGGAACGGAACTATATCGTGTTACAGGTGCAAACGGGCTATCGTACAGCATTACCGATCAGGATGGCAATGCACCAACAGCTGGAAATGCAGGCTTTGAAATAGCATTTACAGATGATATCCCACAAGATACCACCGTTAGGATTCAATACAAAACAAAGTTTGACGTAAAGTCAAATGGTGGTGTCGCTAACGCATATATCAACACAGCAAATGCTTCGTGGGATGGTGCTGCAAGCATTGATAATGAAGCGAATAATAGAAGAGCGCATTATACTCCTGACCCAAGCTCGCCTACCTTTAACAACGGCTATAAGCGTGTATCGGTCGACAACAGCGTGCAAGAGTTTTCATGGCGCATCGCAGTAAATATTAATAAGCAGAATTTAAACAATGCTACGGTGACTGATACTTTAGGTGCTGGTCACTATATTGCTGTGCCTGTTGGTGAAACTTTGCAGGAGCAATTTACAATCACTCGATTGAATTTAGCATCATCAGAGGATGGGCAAAAAACAGCGTCTCAACTAAGTGCTTCAAAGTGGAGCATTGACCCAACCTTAACGGATGGCAAAGTAACAGGCTTCGTCATTACCTTTGCTGGCTTAACGGCAAGTGAAAACAATGAAGCCTACTTGATCGAGTATAAAACAAAGGACGCTGACGATATTTACGGTCAAAGCACAGGAGACGCTAGCAGGTATATGAACACGGCTATACTCGCTACTCCTGACAGCGGAAGCTATAGATATGATGCGACTGCAACCATTACTAATCGTGCGAACGAGCTCATTACGAAGTCAGCATCTATACTTCCAGCACAAGACATTATTAATTGGACAGTTATCGTCAATGCGTCTAATTCGCAGCTAGGGGAAATTGTACTTACAGATAAGCCATCTGCCAATCAATTGCTCTTGCTAGATACATTCAAAAAGCAAGAAACTAAATTAAACGCAGGCGGCACCTCAGTCAATGTAGGAGGCATAACTGAAATTAATGCAAGCGAGATCAGCGTTCAAGGTGACGGGAGCTTCAGCATTAATTTAGGGGATCTCAGTGGAAAAGGCTACATTATAACGTACTCCACCTATTTCTTGGGTGACGGTAATGAAGGTGAAGATGTTTCCAATGAAGCATCAATCGGCTACGCAGCAGCTGAGGGCAGCGGCACGAGCGACAAAGGCAAAGACCTTAAGCTCTTCAAATACGACTTCTCAGATACAAGTGCTTCAGGTGCTAAGGGTACGCTACAGGTGAACAAGTTCAAAGTAAACCCTTTAACTGGAGAAACTGATGTGCTTGCAGGAGTTAAGTTTGAGCTTTGGAATAAAGCCAACACAATTAAGCTATATGAAGGAATACGAATGTAGATGGTATAGTTGCATTCGAACAGGTGCGTTACGGAAAGTACATCCTGAAGGAGGAAACACCGACAGGCTATATCACTGCTTCAGACATCGAAATAACGATGAGTGCGGCGCTTGATATGGTTGTAGGTGGAAGTCCATATGTTGTCAACAATATTGAGGATGTAGATCTTTCAGGGGCATGTCCGGCATTTACTCTAACGGTTAAAAATATGGACGGACAGCTCGAAGCTAATAAAGTAATTACACTGCTGGATGGTAACGGTACTGTCGTCTACACAGGCACGACTAACGCCTTAGGGCAGTTAACTGATATTAATCGTCCAGGAACGACGGGCACGTTCGTTCAAGCTGGTGTGTACACTGTGAAGGATGCAGATGATGTTGTTCTAGGTACGGTGATCGTGAACTTTAACAATGGCGATTGTCAAGGTGAAGTGCAGCCAATCCCAGCGTGTCCGACCTTTACCATTGTTGTACACAATGAAGACAATGATGTTCGTCCAGATGTAACGGTTATCTTGAAAAACTCTGCAGGCGACATCATTACTACAGCGACAACAGATGAGAATGGTAAGTTTACCGTGCCAGTTACAACTCCAGCAGGCATCTATAAGCTGTATGAGGATAGACAGTATTTAGGTGAAGTTGTCATTAGCTATCAGAATGGCAATTGTGAAGCAGAATTGAATGTGGCAAGAGTATGTGAAACATTTATATTAACTGTATATGATGCTGATGGCAGAGCAAATGCCAATGCTTCTGTTACGATCGTCGATAAAGATGATCCTTCCAATACAGTTACACCAATGACCCCAACGGATAGTGAAGGTAAAGTAGCTATTGCCAATCTTTCACCAAGGACTTACCTTGTCAACGTAAATGGCACACAGGTTGGAGAATTTGCAGTAGGAACGGATTGTGAAGCGACCGTTCAGCCGCCAATCGCATGCCCGACCTTTGTCGTGACATTGTTCGATGAGGATGGCTTAGTGACAGCAGGTACGGAAGTGACGCTGACGAATACAGTGACGAATGCAGCCTTTACGAGAACGGTAAATGGAAGCGGTGAAGTATCCTTCCTATCTAGCTTAGGTGATGTGCCACCAGGCGAGTACGAGGTAGCTATTTCCTCTGGAAGCGATGCAGGTAAAGTGCTAGGCACCTTTACAGTGACCTATACCGGTAATTGTGAAGCGGAGGTCGTAAAGCCGCGTGCATGTACGGTATTTGAGATTACCGTCATTGCGCCAAATGGAACGACGCCAAAAGCGAACACAAGAGTGATCGTGAAGGACAGCGCAGATGCTGAAGTATTCAACGGCATGACAAGTGCAGAGGGTAAGATTGCGCTGCCGGCCAACCAAGCAGTTGGCACATACACCGTACATGAAGTACTGCCAGATCAAAGCTTGGAGCAGCTTGGTAGTGTTAACGTATCGTACAAGGATGATTGTCAGGCTGTTGTTATGAAAAATGCATGTCCGACCTACACATTAACCGTAAACAATAGCGACGCTACTCCATTCGCTGCAGGCGTGAACATCGATATTAAGAATCAAGCCGGAGATGTTGTAGCAACGGGTGTTACGGATGCAGCTGGTCAGATTGTGTTCAGCGATAAAGCAAAGCTGCAGCAGGGCGAAACCTATACGGCATATGTTAGCCAATCAGGTGTAGAGCTAGGTGACTTTACAGTTAGCTACATTGATGAAATCTGTGGTGCAACGCTGCAAACTCCAGCGAATGCTTGCCCATTAGTAACCATTACAGTACATGATGAGGATGGAAATCCACGTCCAGATGTAAGGGTAACGTTGAAGGATTTGTCTAACACCACGATTGCAAGTGAAACGACAAATGCAGACGGCAAATTCGTTGTACCAGCTACCACACCAGCAGGTACGTATAAGCTGTACGAGGATAAGCAGTTTGTAGGCGAAGTCGTCATTAGCTATCAGAACGGGAACTGTGAAGCGGTGCTGAATCCGCAAGATATTGCGAGAGTATGTGAAACATTCGCATTAACTGTGCATGACCAAAATGGCAACACTCGCAGTGCTGCAGCCGTTACGATTGTCAGCAAAGCTACGAATACGGTCGTTGCAACGATGACTACCGATTCAGATGGTATAGTGCTGCTATCCAATCTAGCGCCTGGCGCCTATGAGGTCTATGAGGCTAGCACTAAGCTGGGAGAATTTATCGTAGGAACGGATTGTGAAGCGACCGTACAGCCGCCAATCGCATGTCCGACCTTTGTCGTGACACTGTTAGATGAGGATGGCTTAGTGACAGCAGGTACGGAAGTGACGCTGACGAATACAGTGACGAATGCAGCCTTTACGAGAACGGTAAATGGAAGCGGTGAAGTATCCTTCCTATCTAGCTTAGGTGATGTACCACCAGGCGAGTACGAGGTAGCTATTTCCTCTGGAAGCGATGCAGGTAAAGTGCTAGGTACCTTTACAGTAACCTATACCGGTAATTGTGAAGCGGAGGTTGTAAAGCCGCGTGCATGTACGGTATTTGAGATTACCGTCATTGCGCCAAATGGAACGACGCCAAAAGCGAACACAAGAGTGATCGTGAAGGACAGCGCAGATGCTGAAGTATTCAACGGCATGACAAGTGCAGAGGGTAAGATTATGCTGCCGGCCAACCAAGCAGTTGGTCAAGTAATTGTGTATGAAGCAAATGATGATGGAACCGCAGGTGAAGAGCTTGGCCGCGTTAATGTTACGTACAGACAAGATTGTCAGGGTATCGTAATGAAGAATGCATGTCCAACCTTTACACTAGTTGTTATTGACAATGACTTGTCTGCTGTAGGAGCAGGAGTTAAAGTGACGATTGTTAATAAAGCAGGTGAGATTGTCGAAGCGGGTGTAACGAACACCGATGGAAAGATCGTGTTTAACGATAAGGCAAAGCTGCAGCATGGAGTCACATATACCGTACTGAATGAGTCCGGTATTGAGCTCGGCAATATCACAGTGAATTATATTAACGAGACATGCGAAGCAGCTGTACAGGTACCAGTGAATGCTTGCCCTGTATTCACATTAAGTGTTCAGAACATGTATGGTCAGACACGTGAGGGTGTTTCCTTCGAAATTAGAAATACAGAAGGAGCAGTTATTGCAACTGGCACTACTGATGAAAATGGTGAAGCGGTTATCCCGTATACTGTTGAGCCAGGTGTTTACTATGTATACGAAGGCACTAGCTATGTAGGGACTATTAACGTTGGAGAGCAATGCAGTGCGTTAGTGAAGCCTTATGTACCGCAAGGCCCAGTACCGACTCCGGATGTTAGCCCAGAGCCTGCACCAGAGCCAACACCAGAAACAGATCCAGAGCCAACACCAGAAGGTGACACAGAGCCAACGGTCGAGACTGATCCAGAGTCAACACCAGATGCTGATCATTCAGAGTCAACACCAGATACTGATCAATCACCAACACCAGAAGGAACACCTGAACCAACTACGCCAGAGCAAAATGCTGATGTAAGTCCGGTTCAAACACAAAAGCCTAAACCAGATTCCATTACAGCTGGGAAAGAAGAGACAGCAAGCAACCATTCAGCTGCTCCAGCGGGTAAAGGTGTAGGCGGTGCTAAGAATGAGCTTCCGAAAACAGGAGATTCTATTTCATTGATGATTTGGTTATTTATCGGAAGTGCGTTGCTTCTAATCGCGATACTATTACGTGGCAAGCGTAGAGTGCATAGCGAGTAAAAAGTTTTGCAATGAACGTTCTGCAATGATTCAAAGGTATTACATTACATGTAGGATGCGTACAGTAGGTGTACGCATCCTTTGTTCATGAAAGGAGAATGCTTAAGGTGAGGCTGATTAAAAGGTTGCTGCTCATCATCTTAACGGGCATTTTTATATATAGTGGGGCTCATATCGTCATGTATCTGTATGATGGTTATAAAAGCAATACATTGCATGCTCGCTTGAAGCAACAGTATACGATAGGATTACAAGCTGAGCATGCTGCAGTACCGATTGGGAATGAAACTGAAAGCAAAGCTCAAGCTATGCAGCAGCGAGGTGTAGATAAATTTAAGAGCTTACTAGAGTTAAATTCTGACACTGTAGGCTGGATAAGCATTGCGGGAACAAAGATCGATTATCCCGTCGTAAAGTATAGTGATAATGACTACTACTTAAACCATGATATAGAGCGTAAACGATCATTGCGCGGTGCAATTTTCATGGACTATCGTAATGAGGATATTACGAAGGATGCTCATACCGTTATTTATGGTCATCACATGAAGGACGGCAGTATGTTTGGTGAATTATCCAATTATAAAAACGAAGCATATTACAATGAGCGAGACATTATTGAATTTGACGGCTTGGAGCAGTCTACCACATGGAAGATATTTTCGGTGTATACGTATACGCCACAGCATCAATTTTTTCAATTTGAATTTAATAATGAGCAAGAATACAGTGAATATTTACAAAAAATCATTGCTGAATCGAGCTACGATACAGGTGTCAACGTTTCAACGCAAGATCAAATCCTTACGCTAGTAACATGCACATACGAAGTAAGCGATGCGAGATTTATTGTTCACGCTAAAAGAATAGATTGACGTAAATGAAGTATCTATACTTGCTAAGAAATTGTCTAGTTCTATCATGTATAGTTTTGTACGAGTTAAAGGTTTTGCATCCCGCTTAATGTTTGCGGGATGTATTTTTTGTTTATTTAGGTAATTCCTTGTATTATTGGAGTGATGGATGTTTCTATGGAAGCTAATATATTTATACAAAATGGTTGGATGCTAACACTAGCAATCATTATTCAAGTCTTACTAATCATATTGGTAGCTGCACTTTTTGAACGAAATAGATTGAAAAAGCTAGCCTATTGGGATTCAGTTACTGGCTTGCCTAACCGTAATGAATTGAATCGTATGCTAAGAACGCCTAAAGGAAATATAAAGACGGCAATTTTATTTCTAGATTTAGATCGTTTTAAAGTTATTAATGATACGTGGGGACATGGCGCTGGTGATAGTCTGGTAAAGGAAGTAGGGAAAAGACTAAAGCAATTTGTCACTTCCGAACAGCAAGTGTATCGGTATGGAGGCGATGAATTTATTTTCGTGATAAAGGGCAAAAGCGTGGATCATGCGGAGCAATTAGCGGGTCTGATCCTTCAAAGTATACAGAATGAGTATCAAATTGGTGGTTTTGAGTTCAATATTACAGTAAGTATAGGAATTAGCCTCGGAAGTGCTCATGATGCTAATTACAGCGACCTGCTGCAACAGGCTGATAAAGCGATGTATCAAGCCAAAAAGTTAGGAGAAAATCGCTATTGTTTATATTCTGACTTCACGGAATCGAACTAATTAAAATAACTTAGGCTTTACCACGTTTTTTGCGTGTATAGGAGGAAAGTTTTATGAAGGTTATTGTTGTTGACGATGAACAGCTAGCACTTGCTCGTATGGAAAAATTAATAGAGGAAATTGAAGGTGTACAGTTGATCGGGACATTCATAGATCCTCATCGAGCGCTAGATGCAATAAAGAAAGAACAACCGGATATCGTTTTTCTCGATATCGAAATGCCTGAAATAAATGGGATAGAACTAGCTGAAAAAATCCAGAACTTCAATTCGTCGGTTCATATTGTATTTATTACGGCTTATAGCAATTATGCCATTAAAGCCTTTGAGATTAATGCACTTGACTACCTTCTTAAGCCGATCATGCGAGATCGATTATTGAAAACAATCAGTCGCCTAAGAGACACGCGCCCAGTTAGTGCCCATACTTCTCACGAGCAAAGGGTATGCTGCTTCAAATCTCTCAATTTTATCGGTGATGGGGAGCAGAAGCTTAATGTCCGCTGGAGAACAAGCAAGACCAAGGAGTTATTTTTATTTCTACTTCAACATCGGCAAAAGCTTATTCGTAAGGAGGTTATCATTGACACATTTTGGCCTGAAATGAACTGGGATAAAGCTTTTACGCACTTATACTCAACGATTTATCATATTCGTAAAGCACTAGAGTCCATAGGCTTTAATATAAAAATATTAAATTATGAAGATGGGTACATATTGGATTTGAACGGCGTGCGGCTTGATGTAGATGAATGGGAAAATGGTTTAAAAGAGCTTCCCCCGATTAATAGCGGGACGATACCTATGCATAAAAAGCTGATTTATTTGTATCAGGGAGAATATTTAGCGGAAACGGACTATACCTGGTCAGAGGCTGAAAGAGAGAGAATTAGATCACTCTGGTTTGGTCATTCCAAGAAGCTTGCAGATTATTATACATCGGTAGGAGAATTTAACGAAGCCATTACCGTATATCATAAAATTCAGGAGCTATATCCTTATGCAGAAGTCAGTTATCTAATGTTGATGAAGCTATATAATAAACTTTCTAATCGCTATCAGGTTGAGTATCAATATCATAAGATGACAGAGATGCTGAAGAACCAATTTAATGTCTCACCTAGCGCTGAGGTACAGAAATGGTATGAGCGCTGGAAGGAAAAGCAAGCTACGTAAAATAGGAAAGGAATTCAGGATACCGCTTTGAAAAAATTAGATAAGATACGGATGAAAAGATTCGTAAGTTTAACCGTAATGTTTTTACTAGTGCTTTCTGTTTTTCGTTTTGTATGGTTTTATTCGTTCACAACACCGGAACACCCAAAGGTCAATCGAGGTGTATTGGATCTTAAAGGCTGGAGCCATTTATCTGATCACATCGTTTCTTTAGAGGGAGAATGGCAATTTTTACCTGGGGTTTTTCTGTATAATGAGATAACAGATGTCTCTTCCATTGTACCTGCTAACGAATTTATTTCAGTTCCTGGTACATGGAGCTTTACGGATAAATCTTCAGATAAGCACGGATATGGTACGTACCGAATGAGGATTAAGCTGGATCCCAATCAAGAAGAACGATATTCTATCCATTTTCCTAAAATCGGTAGTGCAGCGGAAGTGTTTATTAATGGTGAACTGGTATATAAATTAGGTAAAGTTGCTGTCAATAAGCAGGAAAGTCAACCGAGGAATGCTCCCTTTACTGTTCATTTAGAAATCGATAAGTTGGAGGAGATAGAACTCGTTATTCATGTAACCAATTTTGATGATTTTTTATATGGTGGGTTGATTGCATCACCAATCTTTGGGACTGAACAGAATATTGAAAAAAGCTTAACGATTGATTTAGCTGTCGTTCTATTCGCCTGTGCGATTTACTTAGTTAATGCCCTTTATGCGCTTATCATTTATATTATGGGCTTTCGTAATAGACGAGACAATCGCCTGTTATATTTTTCTTTAATGATTGGCATCGTTATTTTTATTACGTTACTTACAGAAAGGTTATTATCTGTTTGGCTTGATATGAATTTTGAGTCGAGCTACAGAGCAATTAATGTAGGTTTGATTGCTGGTGGATATTTGATGCTAAAGCTTACCAGAGGGCATCTTCCAAAATTGCTGCAAGTTCGTTGGTATGGCCGATATGTGAAGCTTATGGGGATATTAGGATTGTTATCTGTCGTGGCCCCCCTTCGGTTCATTATACCCATAACACATGTCAACTGCTTTATCGCGTTAGGACCATGTTTAGTAGCCATCTTGTATGCTGCCAAAACGATTAGCCGGTTGAACCGGGATCATTTATTTCTGTATTTCGGAACGCTAGCAGCAGTGTACAGTTTAATTTGGCTCATGATTATCGAGATCTTTAATATCCAATTTAAATCCTATCCATTTGATCTCCTCATTGCAGTTGTCTGTTATTCCATGTACTTTATAAAACAATATTTTCTAGCACTTGATCAAACCGAACAAATGATGGCAGAGCTTCAACAAGCGGATAGAAACAAAGATAGATTTTTAGTTACGGTTGCGCATGAGATGAAAAATCCACTTCATAGCATAATGAATATATCCCAAAGTGTAATTGATAGAGAGAGTAGTAATCTGAACGAGCAAAGCGATCGTGATCTAAAGCTATTAGTAACGGTCGGACGTCGAATGTCCCTCATATTGAATGAATTGCTAGAATTGGAGAGAGGGTATGTAAAGCGAGATGCCATCGAGTTAAAGGAGACATCCGTTCATAGCATCGCGGAATCCGTGGTGGACATGCTCCGGTTAATGGCGGACGCTAAAAAACTGCGACTAGTTAATCACATACCGGCTAATTTTCCAAACGTTCTTGCAGATGAACAAAAGCTGTATCAGATTTTATTCAACCTTATTCATAATGCGGTTAAATTTACATATGTCGGTGAGGTTTCCATTCATGCAGTTGCTACAGACAAGTGGGCAACAATATCCGTGAGGGATGACGGAGTAGGCATCGAGGAGGAGTATGTAGATCGTATATTTGAACCCTATAAAGGAAAGCAAGCCTCTCGTGTACAGCAAGAGGAAGGTTTAGGAATTGGCTTAAGCATTTGTAAGCAGCTAGTTGAAATCCATGGTGGAGAGCTGAAGGTAGACTCAACGTTAGGAGAAGGTTCAGTTTTTTCATTTTCACTTAGATTATCTCCCAGCAACCAGCTGGAAGAGACCGCAGCAGGCTTTGAAGCTGCTGTAGACAAGTATCAAATCGAGGTCTCTACAGAGCTTACTAGTCCGCAATTGAGCATCGAGAACCAAAGTGCCGGCAACCATCAGAACAATATTCGAATATTGGCCGTTGATGATGATCCTGTCAACTTAAAGGTGCTTGAAAGTATTTTTTCATTGGTCCCTTACAAGGTGTACAGCGTAACGAATGGAGAAGATGCTTTAGCGTTGCTCAATAAAGGTAACTGGGATCTGGTTATTGCTGATGTGATGATGCCACGGATGTCTGGCTATGAATTAACTGCTCGCATTAGAGAGAGGTACACGATGTCAGAGCTTCCTATTCTGCTATTAACCGCATATAACCAAGAGGAAGGGATTGAAGCTGGCTTTCGCGTGGGAGCGAATGACTATGTTGCGAAGCCGATGAATGCGATAGAGCTTGTCTCTCGAGTGAAATCACTTATACATATGAAACGGTCGACGAGTGAAAAAATGCGTATGGAAGCAGCTTGGCTGCAAGCACAAATCAAGCCGCATTTTATGATAAATACCTTTCATTCTATTGCCGCGCTTGGCAGAATTGATCTGGATCAGATGGATCATCTGATTGATGAGCTATCCCAATATGTAAGGCTGAGTATCGACTTTCAAAATTCTGAGGGATTGGCTCCTATCAATATTGAGCTTGAGCTTGTTCGAGCTTATCTCTCCATCCAGCAGAGACGCTTTGGCAATCGAATACAGGTAATATGGCAAGTGGATGAATCGATTGACATAAACATTCCTCCGTTGACCATTCAGCCAATTGTAGAGAATGCCATATCACATGGCATACTGAAACGAGTCTCTGGAGGCAGGATAACGATAAGCATTGCAGATCACGGTGATTGTGTCTCCGTAACGGTAGAGGATAATGGACTTGGGATCAGTAAAGCGACTTTAGACGGATTGCTGGATCAAGCAGCTAATCATAAAGGAATTGGCTTGCTAAACACTGATCGGCGGTTGAAGCGAGAATATGGGTGTGGGCTCACCATGAAGAGTGAAGAAGGAAAAGGTACGTCGGTTTCATTTCGTATACCGAAGAGGGGATAGATGAAAGGATGTGTCATCATGATTAGGAATATGAGCTGCTTTCTTCTATTCATTTTTATCATTATATCGTTGCTAGGGTGCGCAGCGAAGGATAATGAAGTTATTTACAGAGGAGAAAGTCAGAACTGGCGAGCGACCTATACGATTTCTACATCACCTAAAGGTGAAAACTATGACGTTAACTGGCAGCTCATTTATGTTGGTCAGACGATTCCGAAGAATAATGTCATTACTTATGAAATAATAAGTGAGCACTCTAATATTAAAGCGGATGTTAAGCTTATAGGAGATAGAACAGAAGGAAAAAGCTCGACGTATTTTTATGATGAAAATGAAATCATACAATTCATAATTACAATAGATGGTGAGGAAGAGCGGGTTGTTCTTCAGCATTAACAATTATAGGGAAAAAGAGACAGCAGCCTACTTCGTATTGTATAATAATAGGCAACAATGAAGGGAGGCATGCAGAATGAAGCCATTTGAGCAATGTGTAATTAAAAGCTTTAAGCATGATGGACATGTGCATCGCGTCTGGCAGCAAAATTGGCTCGTTCCGCATGCCGAACTACTAGCGCCGCATCAGCAGGAGCATATGATTGTTATTGTGAATCAACAAACACCAATCGTTGAAGCCAACGGCAAGCAATGGGTTAGCCGCGTGCCGGCTGTATCATTTTTCATACCGGGATGCTGGTATAACGTTGTTGCATTGCTGGAGGAGAGCGGTATACGGTACTATTGCAATATTGCTTCCCCGCCTTATTATACGCAAGGTACGATTACGTATATTGACTATGATCTTGATGTGCTGCTGACGCTAGACGGCAGATGTGTCGTTGTCGATGAGGACGAATATGAGCAGCATAAGCAGCTCTATCATTACCCGCATATTGTGGAGGAGAGAGTACAAGCTGGCTTGCATGAGCTGTTGCAGCGCATTGAACAGGGAGAGGCTCCATTTCATGAACAGCAAGTTAATTATTACTATAATAAATGGATGGAGTTAAATGGAGAGGGGTAAGTTGATGCTTTCAGAGTTATGGGATTGGGTTAAGACGATTGCTATTTCTTTCGTTATTGTATTTTTAGTACAAGCATTTTTATTCTCGCCGGCGATTGTAAGCGGCAGATCGATGGAGCCCACGTTATCAGACAGACAGTGGCTTTTTTCTAATAAAATTGTATATTTGATCGGCAAGCCGAAATTTGGCGATGTTGTCGTGCTTAATAATCCTAATCGTGCGGTGGAGAAAGACAATAAATATTTTGTGAAGCGTATCGTTGGTGTTGGCGGCGACCATATTGAGATAAGAGATGGCGAGCTCTATCGCAACGGAGAGATGCTTGAAGAGGAATACACGGATTCAGTGATAGAAGGACGGGATGTTGTTAATGTTACCGTACCCGATGGACAGTACTTTGTTATGGGCGACAATCGAAAGCTCATGATGAGTAATGACAGCCGTAGCTTCGGACCTATAGATGAGGATGAAATTATTGGTCGTATCGATGGTGTGATATGGCCGTTATCAGAGTTTAAGTGGTTTTAATTGGAGGCAAAAGCGTGAAGGAAGTAACGATCTATACAGACGGTGCTTGCTCAGGTAATCCTGGTCCAGGTGGCTATGGGGCGATGCTTTTTTACGGCAAGCATGTCAAGGAGCTTAGCGGTGGAGAACGAGCAACGACAAATAACCGGATGGAAATTATGGCTGTCATCAAAGCACTAGAAATTTTGAAGGAGCCATGCCACGTTAAGGTTTATAGCGATTCTGCTTATGTCGTGAACTGCTTCCAAAAGGGCTGGATCTATGGGTGGCTTCGTAACGGTTGGGTTAATAGCAAGAAGGAGCCTGTCGAGAATCAAGATCTTTGGAAGCAGCTATGGGGCTTGATGAAGCAGCATCAGGTACAATATGTGAAAGTAAAAGGGCATAGCGACAACGAGTACAACAATCGCTGTGATGAGTTGGCTCGTGCCGCTATTAAAGGTTATCGATGATGACAATAGATCAATGGAAACAATTAAAGCAAGATATGAAGGAAGCAGCAAAGGATTTAGGCATTGACGCCATAGGTGTGGCGTCGCCGGATCCTTTTGTTACGTTAAAGGAGCGATTAATTCGTCACCGAGCACTAGGCAGGGAGTCTGGCTTTGAGCCAAAGGATATTGAGCGCCGGACGAACCCGTCCCTATTATTCGATCGACCGAAGTCCATCATCTCGATTGCTGTTGCCTATTCCACGAAGCTGGAGAATGCTCCAAAGTCCGTCGAAGGTGCTAGACGCGGCATATTTGCGCGAGCTTCCTGGGGCAATGATTATCATCATGTGCTGCGAGATCGACTAAGCAAGCTGGAGCAATGGCTGCGTGAGCGTGTGCCAGAGCTACGAGCGGAAAGCATGGTAGATACGGGAGAGCTGTCTGATCGAGCGGTTGCGGAGCGAGCAGGGATAGGCTTTAGTGCAAAAAACTGCTCCATTATTAATCCAGAGCTAGGCTCGTGGATTTATCTTGGGGAAATGATTACGAATCTGCCGTTAGAGCCAGATGAGCAGGTAACGGAGCAGTGCGGCAGCTGCACGAAATGCATCGACGCTTGCCCAACAGGCGCGCTTGTAGGTCCTGGAGAGCTCGATGCACAGAAATGTGTCTCCTTCTTAACGCAAACGAAAACGATGCTAAGTGATGAGTATATGCGCAAAATCGGCAATCGCTTATATGGCTGTGACACCTGCCAAATCGTTTGCCCGATTAATAGAGGGAAAAACTGGACCCAGCATGAGGATCTGCAGCCAGATCCAGAGCTTGCTAAGCCGCTGCTTATTCCGCTGTTGTCACTTAGCAACAAGGAGTTTAAGCAACAATTCGGACATGTGTCGGGTGCATGGCGTGGTAAGAAGCCTATTCAGCGCAACGCCGTTATTGCTCTGGGCAACTTCAAGGATGTCACTGCCATTCCGGCGTTAAGAGAAGTGCTACAGAACGATTCTAGAGAGGTGCTGCGAGCTACAGCAGCGTGGGCTTTAGGCAGAATAGGCACGGATGCTGCTTCGGAGGCGCTTCAATCGGCATTGGCACGTGAACAAGTTGACCTTGTCATAGAGAGCATTCAAGAAGCGCTGGTGCAGCTGGAAGCAACAGAATAGCATGGTCATTCGTTGCTAAAATAGCCGCTTCATGGTATGATACTGGGATGTCAAGCTATCATTGTATAATTGAAAGGTCAAGGTGAAACAATGGCGTGGTATGATGTAGTAATTCCTATTGTAACGCTTGTAGTAGGGTTGATTGGTGGATTTGCGATCGGAGTATTCTACCTGCGCAAGCAGATTGAAAATATGCAGAACAATCCTGAGATGATGCAGAAGCAGCTTGCTAATATGAATCCTGAGATGATGCAAAAAATGGCGAAATCGATGGGCTATAATTTAAACAGCAAGCAAATGCAAAAAGCTCAGCAAATGATGAAAAACCAGAAGAAGTCTCCTCGTAGATAGAAGCGAGGAACAGGAGGGAGCGAACTTACAGGATGGCGGGTAAGAAGGATTACGTCAATTCCCAGGTTTCCAGCAACCGAGAAAAAATAGAGGATCATATAAAGGAAATACTGAAGCTAATTGGTGAGGATGTAGAGCGCGAGGGCCTTATTGAAACTCCAGCTCGCGTCACACGCATGTATGAGGAGATTTTTGCAGGCTACGAGGTAGAACCGCGAGAAGTGCTCGGTGTTGTATTTGATGAAAACCATGAAGAGCTCGTTATCGTTAAAGACATTGTTTATTACAGTCAATGCGAGCATCATATGGCTCCGTTTTTCGGAAAGGTACACATCGGATATTTACCAAGTGGTAAAATTGTTGGTCTAAGCAAGCTTGCTCGTCTTGTAGAAGCTGTCTCTCGTCGTTTGCAGGTACAAGAGCGTATTACTTCTACGATTGCGAATGTACTTGATGAAGAGCTTGATCCGCAAGGGGTGTTTGTCGTGGTTGAGGGTGAGCATCTGTGCATGTGCGCACGTGGTGTTAAGAAGCCTGGAAGTTTGACGATTACGACTGCTGCTCGTGGGTTGTACAAGCATGACGCAGCGCTTCGCTCTGAATTTATGCAGCTAATTAAATAAATGTTTCACATAAGAAGACGGTCGGTTGCTAGCTAGCAGCTGATCGTCTTTTTTACTTAAGCAGGATGCTCGATTTCTGCGTTAAACGTAAACTGTATACTCGAAAAAAATTAGAGTATAATGGCGAGTAGGTAGAAAACATCTAATCAGTCGCAATTTTTTGTGTATATGGCATATAAGCACGCATAGCATGAGATACAGAGTAAAATGGGTATGGATATAAGCTCAGCAGAAAGCTAAAGGAGTGTTATCTATGAAATTAATTGAGTTGATAAAGCCATTATTGTTCGCGAAGGTCACCGGAAATACGGAGGTCGAGGTGGCCGGCATTCATAATGATTCGCGAGTCATCGAAGAAGGGTATATGTTTGTTTGTACGAAGGGTGCGAATATGGATGGTCATGACTACATTCCGCAGGCAATCGAGCGAGGTGCAAAGGTCATCGTCGTCGAGCAGGACGTAGAGCTAGCTGAGGGCATTACCTATGTTCAAGTGCCGAGCACAACAAGAGCAGCATCAGTTATCGTTGATCGTTTTTACAATTCACCAACATCTAAGCTTAAACTCATAGGTGTCACTGGAACAAACGGTAAGACGACAACGACGAATTTGATTGAGCATTTACTTACTTACCATCAGCATCCTACTGGTGTGATCGGAACGATTGAGATTAGATACCCAGGCTATCAGGAGGAGGCAAAGCTGACAACACCGCTTTGCTATGACCTGCAGCGTTATTTTAACGACATGGTGAAGGCTGATGTGGAATATGGCGTGATGGAGGTATCCTCTCATGCGCTACATCTTGGACGAGTGCATGGCTGCAAGTTCAAGACTGCTGTATTTACGAATTTGACACAGGATCATCTCGATTATCACAAGACAATGAATGCCTATGGGCAAGCTAAAGGCTTGTTGTTTGCTCAGCTTGGTAATACGTATGACGAGCCGAAGTATGCGGTGCTGAATGCAGATGATCCATGGAGCGAAGCCTACGCGCAAGGTACGAGTGCCCAGCTAATCACATACGGCTTAAATGAGAAAGCGCTAGTTCGTGCGACGAATATTGTTATCACCGCCTCAGGAACAAGCTTTACGCTAGAGACGCCAATCGGCTCAACAACGCTGCAGACCTCGCTTATTGGAAAGTTCAACGTCTACAATCTATTAGCAGCGATTAGTGCAGTGCTGCCAGAAGGATTGACGCTAGCTCAGATTAAGGAAGCGATAGAGAGTGTGAAGGGCGTAGCAGGACGATTCGAAGCGGTGCAGCAAGGACAGCCGTTTGCGATTGTGGTTGATTATGCACACACACCAGATAGCCTGGAAAATGCGCTAACTACGGCACGCCAGCTAGAGCCTCGCAAGCTCATATGTATCGTTGGCTGCGGCGGAGATCGAGATCGCACGAAGCGTCCGATCATGGCTGACATCGCGATGGACCTCGCAGATCAGGTATACTTTACGTCTGATAACCCGCGTACAGAGGACCCTTCGGCAATACTAGATGATATGACAGGACATTTATCAGCTGAGCATTATACGGTGATTGTCGATCGCAAGGAAGCGATTGAGCGCGCCATTGAGGGAGCGGGCGAGGGTGACATTATTGTTATTGCCGGAAAAGGTCATGAAACCTACCAGATTATCGGAACGGAGAAAACGCATTTTGACGATAGAGAGGTCGCTCGTGACAAGCTAGTAGAGCTTGGCTTTACAGCAAATTGATACGCTGCAATATACAAAAGGGCGCAGAGTCGGCTTCTACTTTCCACTTTGGATTGTAGAGGCCAACTCTGCGCCTTGCGTTATCGCTTAATGATTTCTAGAAATTGATCGGCTGCGGGGAGGAAGCGAAAAGTGGTGCTTCTCAGCCTTACTTCAGCGTGCTGCTCCTGCAGCCTTTCAATGAGCAGTGGCAGCTTCGGATATATCTCATTGCGAAAGCCGACTAACGGGTAAACGACAATGCGTCCGCCCTGCTTCGTTACTCTTAACATCTCCAGCAGCGCTTCTAGATGAAAATTCTCATCAAATTGCTCCTGATATAAAAACAGAAAGTGATTACAGCATACAAGCTCGAAGGTGTGATCGGGAAAAGGCAGCTTAGGCAATGCTCCAACCACATAGCGGGAATGAGCACTGTTGTTCCGGTAATGTGCAATAAACTGCTGCAGTGACGCTTGTCGCAGCTCATCATGCTCCTGAAGTGAGGCATAATCCTTCCATACGAAGGCATGCTGCTTCGCTGCTAGCTTGGCGGAAGCAAGCTCATGCTCTGCTAGGCCATGCTTCTGCATCGCATCAGGTGTGAGCTTGTAAAGCGGGTCACAAGCATACGCTTCATAGCCTCGCTCACATAGCTCAGAGGTAAAGGAAGAAGCGCCTGAAGCTACGTCTAAAATTCTGCCGTGGCGAGGGAGCTCATCTTCAAGTAAAAACATACGACAATATTCCTTGAAGGAACGACAGGTCATAGCTACACCTTGCTGATCATACAAAGTTTCATTATTCATCTTACATCTCTCCTTGTCTCATCTCATCTAACTCGTCTCGTTTAACTCATCTCGTCTATCACAGCTGAATTCATAGATGAATCAGCTGTAGCTTGAATTATACCCAATAATTTACAAAAAGAAAAGCAGAAAATCCAGTGGATTTCCTGCTAGTTTGCTAGTTTATCATTAGAATGAGCTTATAAACTGCGAAATGTTTTTCATATACTGATTAGGATCTTTACGAAATAGCAGCTCATGCATGCCGCCCTCAATAACCCAAAGTCTTGATTGATGTAGGGTCTGATTGGCAGCTATACGTTCAGCGATGTATACATCCGCCTTATTATCCGCTGTACCGTGAATAATAAACAGTGGTATATCATAGGTTGTTTCCAGTATAGTTTCTGCTGGAGTGTTCGAAAAGCTATGATTCGTCCAAAGTGGAAGCAGCTTGCCAATAATGGAGGTCGTCGGATATTTAGGAAGACCAATGTATTGTTTGATATTCGTATATAGCGTTTCAGGACTTGGTAAAAATAAGCTGTCTAATATAAGTCCGTCAATATGCTCTGTTTCTAACGCAGCCTGTAGCGCGGTTCCGCCGCCCATCGAAAAGCCCCATACAATGATTCGATCGGCTCCTCGCTCCTTAGCGTAATCAACAGCAGCCAGCAATTGATTTTTTTCTTCAGAGCCCCAAGTTGCGGGTGCGCTGTAGCTTTTAGAGGCGTAGCCATAATCGAACATGATGACGTTATAGCCAAGCTCGTGCATTAGCTCTGCTAAGTCGTACATGGGAACCCAGCTTTCCTCGCGGTTAGCCCCGTAGCCATGTGATAGTATGATCGTTTGCCCAGACTCCTCACCTGATGCTGCTGACCTAGCAGGGATGAACCAGCTGTCTACGGTTGTGTTGCCGCTACGACTTGGATAGACGATTACCTCATAGCTTAAATCCTTTTTATCACTAGGGTTGCTTTCCAGTGGAGGGACGTAAGGGAATGCAAGATTCCATGCGATGATCGCATGACTAACGATGACGATAATGCTGATAAAAGCAAGCAAGGATACGGTGCTCGCCACGGAGAAATGAGTCAGCTTAGATTTACGCGTCGTCTTGAAGCTAGGTATGGGTGTATTGGTTTGCAGTGGTGCACGACTCATGTTGACTCACCTCTTTATCAGCAGTTTAATTTAATGCTAAGCCGACAAGTTTCGACTGTCAACTGGAACTTTTCTCATAAAATTAGTCTTATAGATAGAGAGTCTTACAAATATAAATGAGAAGTGTTATCATTGAATTTGAAATTAGTTTTATTGTATGAAACAATATACTGTTAGTTACCGAATATGCGTGATACAATAAATGTAGGAGGGATGCTCATGGATGAAGGAAAAAATACCGTTCGATCGGTAGAAAGAGCGCTCGATATTTTGATATGCTTCACGATTCGTCCAAGCTGGGCTATGACAGAACTAGCTCAACAGGTCGGTTTACATAAAAGCACCGTACATCGCATGTTAGCGACGTTGGAAGAAAAAGGCTTTATCGAACGAGATGCTGCAACAGATCGGTATCAGCTCGGACTAATGGTGTGGGAGCTGTCAGCAGTTCTTTCAGCGACGAATGATCAATCCATGATGTGGCAGAAGGAAATGGAAAGATTGCGTGATCAACTTGGAGAAACGATCAGCATCTATGTTCGCTCTGGAGTAGAACGGATTCGAATTCAATCAGTTCAAAGCAATGAGCCTGTTCGTAGAGTAGCGCCTGTTGGTGCTCGTTTTCCTTTATATGCAGGGGCATCAAGTAAGGTGCTTATTGCCTATGCGAGCCAAGAGGAACAGCAGGAAATATGGCAGCATCCGACGTGGCAGCTAAGAGACCAGCTTACGATGGATACCTATCAAAGTGAGCTCTGTGATGTGCTAGAGCTTGGATATGCCGTTAGCTTTGAGGAACGAGAAAGCGGAGTTGCGGCTGTATCGGTACCGATATTTGATCGGGAAGGACAGATTATAGCTGCACTGGCTGTATCTGGACCATCGGGTAGGCTGACGCTGGAAAGTATGCGTGAATATGCTCCGATTATGCAAAGCGCAGCTAAACGAATGAGTATGATGACAAGATAGCAGTGAGATAGCTGCTTTAAGCATGTATATATTAATCGAGAATCTCCTTATGCATAAAACATGAATAAGCAGCGGTGATACGATGTTATGCTGCCTGTTCGTTCATGCAGAAGGGGATTTTTTTGATTATTGCTAAGTTCATTCCGATGCTGATCATTCACAAAAAATAACCGCCCATAGGGGCGGTTATTTAAGTTAATGCACGTCAATTAGCGATGGTTAGACTAAGAATGACAGCTTACAGCCCAATGGTTAGTTCACACACTAACCATTGGGCTGTAGTTATTTAATCGTAATATTTTTTGCGGAAGCCTGAAGGCGATATGCCAACATGCTTTTGAAAGCAGTTTGCAAAGTAAGGTACATTCTCAAAGCCAACTGAGCTTGCAATATCGGAGATCGTGGCATGCGTGTTCAGAAGCATCGTTTTGGCTTGGTCTAAGCGAAGCTTCGTCACATATTCGTTAGGGGTATAGCCATAAACCTGCTTAAGTGCTCTTGTGATGTAATTGTAGTGATAATTAAAGGCATGCGACAATGATTGATTCGTAATTTGCTGCTCATAATGATTGCGAAGATAGTGCTCGACTTGCTCCGCGAGCCGAACGATGCTGCTAGTTTGAGCTTGATTCTGCTTCGCGTCCATCATCCGCAGCAGCTCCTCAAAGGCATACTGCTTTTGCCAATAGGCTTTAGGTTCCACGTGCTTGCTTGCTTCGTTCATCTGCTCAATTAGCTGATAAGCCTGCTGTGGAAAGCTTAGCTTCATAGACTTAGGAAGCTGCATTGTATATGGGGATGGATTGAAGCATTCCTGGTGGGCTTCGACTTGAAATTTATAATGAATTTGCTCCGTTTCGATCCATTCATTCACCGTTTGGAAGTGGATCCAGTAGAAGGAGGTAGCCTCTTTAACCGGCTCCACGCTGTAGTGGTGGCGGTCGGGAAGGAGGATGAGCGTTTCACCTGCTTCAAGCCGCCAGCTGTTGTCCTCCTCCGCTAAGTGTAAACAGCCGTCTCGTACAATAATAAGATCGAATAAATTAATGCGGTGTCGATTCGGATGGGAATCTCCGATTTGGTAGTCTGAAAATCCACTTTCTAAGTAGTAAGGGGAAGGCGGACTATTAAAATAAATATAGGCAGGCTCCTTCATGATAACACCCTCCTGTATGTGTGAGATATTATAAGTTTTAGTTGATATT
Source organism: Paenibacillus sp. FSL W7-1287 (assembly GCF_038004245.1). NCBI lineage: Bacteria > Bacillati > Bacillota > Bacilli > Caryophanales > Paenibacillaceae > Paenibacillus > Paenibacillus sp. FSL W7-1287. Next base: position 1,508,902 of record NZ_JBBORD010000001.1, read on the forward strand.
TTGTATCGATTTACTAGTATATTAACACATACAATAACATTAGTAAGTGTGAAATTTAAGCAGGAGGGATAATATGGTCGCAACGATTAATCCATCTAAATTTGTCTCAATGAAGCAGGTTGAACTGAATGATCCATTCTGGAGTCAGTATACACAGCTCGTTCGAGACGTTGTTGTTCCTTATCAATGGGAGGCAATCAATGACCGCGTTGAGGGCGCTGAGAAGAGTCACGCGGTACAAAACTTTAAAATTGCAGCGGGATTAGCCGAGGGCGAGTTTTATGGCTTCGTGTTCCAGGATACAGACGTTGCCAAATGGTTAGAAGCGGTTGCCTATTTGTTAATGAAGCAGCCCAATGCTGAGCTTGAAGCTATTGCGGATGAGATGATTGATATTATAGAGAAGGCACAGGAGCCAGACGGCTACCTGAATACGTACTTCACGATTAAGGCACCTGACGAAAAGTGGACGAACCTTACAGAGGCGCATGAGCTGTACACTGCTGGTCATATGATTGAAGCAGCGGTCGCATATTATGATGCGACAGGAAAGACGAAGCTGCTTGATATTGTATGTCGATTGGCAGATCATATCGCTGAAGTATTTGGTGATGGACCAGACCAAATTCAAGGCTATGACGGTCACCAGGAGATCGAGCTTGCACTTGTGAAGCTGTATCATGCTACGAATAATGTGTCCTACCTTAATCTAAGTAAATATTTTATTGATAAGCGTGGTACGAACAAGTTCTTCGAGGAAGAAGCAGAAAAGCGTGGCTGGACGAGTATATGGCATAAAGGCCGGATACATATCGATCACTCGTATTTTCAGGCTCATAAGCCGGTAAGAGAGCAGTCTGAGGCAATAGGTCATGCGGTGCGTGTCGTTTATATGCTTTCCGGTATGATCGATATTGCTAGAGAAACGAATGATAAAACGCTGCTTGATGCAAGTCGCACATTGTGGAATAACATTGTTAGCAAGCAGATGTATATAACGGGCGGAATTGGTTCTATGGTACATGGGGAAGCCTTCTCATTTGACTATGACCTGCCAAACGATACTGTATATGCGGAGACATGTGCTTCGATAGGATTAATCTTTTCAGCACAGCGCATGCTGCAGCTCGAGCCACATGCACACTATGCTGATGTGATGGAGCGCGCGCTTTACAATACCGTTATTTCGGGAATGGCGCTAGATGGAAAGCATTTCTTCTATGTGAATCCGCTTGAGGTTTTCCCTTCGCAATGTCATAGAAAGAATCATAACTATAACCATATCAAGCCAGTACGTCCAGAGTGGTATGGCTGTGCCTGCTGTCCTCCAAACTTGGCGCGCTTGCTATCTTCTCTAGGAGACTACCTATATTCTGTTCGTGACAACACGATCTATTCCCATCTATTTATTGGAGGGAAGACTAAGGTTGAGTTAAATGGTGCAAGCGTAGAGATTACTCAAACCTCTGAGCTGCCGTGGAAGGGTAACGTATCCTATGAGATCCAGCTAGATGCAGCAGCTCGCTTCGGTATAGCAGTACGCATTCCGAGCTGGTCCGAGCAGGCGAAGATCCTGGTAAACGGCAAGGAAATAGAGCTTGCAGCTATAATGAAGGATGGCTATGCTGTCATCGATAGAGAATGGAGCAATGGAGATACGATCAAGCTGGAGCTGGATCTATCCATTAAACGTATGAAGAGTCATCCGAGCATAAGAGCGAACGCTGGCAAAGTAGCTTTGCAGCGCGGACCGATCGTATATTGCATGGAGGAAGCAGATAATGGCGCAAACTTGCAGCATGTCCGCTTGCCTAAGGACGCAGCGCTGGAGCTAAAGTTCAATGAACAGCTAGCTGGCGGAGTCGTTACGATTGAGGCTGACGGGGTTATCGAAGATATAGAGACATGGAATGATGACCTATATGCAGCGAACGTAGAGCTTCAACAAAAGCCTAAGAAGCTAACCTTTATCCCTTATTACACGTGGGCCAATCGCGGTGAAGGTGAAATGATGGTTTGGGTAAAAGAATAGTAAATATGAAGACTTCACTTAGTTCCGACTAGGTGAAGTCTTTTTTTATAAGGTTGTAGTTTACAAACGAGAAAAGTATACTTTATGACGATATTGACCGTGAAATAGGCTCACGTTTTCTACCAACAAGGATCGTATTTATTGAGAGGAAGCTAGATAAGGAGGAACTTGATGGTTACTCTGAGGATTATTACCCACTAGCGAAAGCTGAAGTTTTCACATCTATTTATTAAGTAAATGTTAAGCATTTATTCAGCTGCTATACAGCGATCTGACAATAGTAATTAAACACAGCTCTCTACAATTGGACTCATGTAAACAATTGAAGGAGAGCTGTTAACGATGAAAACAAAGCTTGGACTAAGACTATTATGTATTTTCTTGTTTATCATTATTGTTGCTATTATGTTGGTGATTAATGATAAGTCTGAGAATAAGAGCAGTAATCAAACGGTATCGATGGATGTTGGTCAACATACGAAGGCAGAAAAAGAAGAGTATGATGTGATTGTTGCCGGAACTGACCCGGAAGGCGTGATGGCTGCCATCTCAGCAGCCCGCAACGGCATGAAGGTACTGCTGATCGATGGACGAGATCGCGACCGACTGGGCGGCTTGTTTACTTTGGGAGGGTTAAATACGCTTGATCTTAATAATTCACCGTCACAACCGTCGTTTTCCACTAAACTGAAGTTTCTCAACGAAGGATTGTTCCGCGAATGGTTCGATCAGCTCGAAGGCACATCCTTCGATACGCAAACAGCGGCGAATGTGTTCTTCAAGATGGTGAAGGACGAACCAAATATCGATCTGATGCTGAACGTCTCCGAGATGCAACCAGTGGTTGAAGCTAACGACTCGATGTTAAAGGTGAGCGGACTTGACGTTGTCAGCAAGGACAACAGTAAAACTCGCATTCGGTCCAAGGTCGTAATTGATGCTACGCAGGACGCGGATATTGCTGCAGCAGCAGGAGCGCCATATATGACAGGGCGTGAGGATATGGGCGATAAAGAATCAAAAACTGCTGTAACACTGGTTATAAAAATTAAAGGCATTACTGATGAAGTTTGGACAGCCTTTGGCAAGCGCAAGGGCAGCGGTCAGTTCGGGACAAGCATTTGGGGGTTTCCAGAAGCTGTAGGATACGTTGCTACTGACCCGGACCGGGTGCGTGTAAGATCGCTCAACATTGGTAGGCAGGCTGATGGTACAGCGCTAATTAATGCAATGATGGTGTTCGGTGTTGACCCGCTTGATCCGGAGTCGCGCAAGGAAGGCTATGAGATCGGCAAACAAGAAGCGCCGCGATTTATTGACTATATGAAACAAACTGTTAAAGAATTCGAAGCAGTGGAATTTGCAGGTGTAGCAGAAGAGCTATACGTTCGGGAAAGCCGCCATATTGTAGGCGAATATGTTCTTTCGATCCGTGACCTGATGGAAAATCGCGATCATTATGATGCTATTGCTTATGGCTCCTACCAGGTCGATCTGCACAGTACAGGCAGCAAGGATGCCGGATATATTCTGATGAAGCCGATGCAATACGGTGTGCCGTTCCGCTCGCTTGTTCCATTGAAGGTTGATGATCTGCTTGTTGTGGGCCGTTCGGCAAGCTTTCAATCAATGGCTCACGGCAGCGCGCGGGTCGTGCCACTCGGAATGGCGACAGGCCAGGCGGCAGGAGCAGCCGCAGCAATGTCGATTAATGAAGTCATCACTGTTCGAGAAATGTCGAAGTCTCAGTAGTATATGGACAAACTGCGTAACCTGCTTACAGAGCAAGGCGTTGATCTAAAGATGAACAAGTTTCCGACTCCGTACTACCTGAAGCATAAAGCGGCGCGCGGTCTGCTGACAGCGATAAGCTTGTTAATTACGACCGGCAGTTATAATAATGAAGGCTTCAAGCTGGACGAGCCATCGAATCCGATGCGCCTGCTAGGGCAAACGCCTAAATTGCGCCAAGCCGTACCTGAGAAATTTGCCGGGGATGCTGCTGTGGGTGTAAATGATATTGTTGAAGAGGACATGAAGAGCAGTCCGCTATCTCTGGAACGCGCCATACATATTATATCTGCTTCGATGGGATTGGATCAGCACAAAGGAACAGTGGAGCATTTTGTTGATAAAAAATGGCTTGCCGGCGAAACATTGGCTGCCATCGATGATAGGACATCTCTGACAAACGGAGAAGTGTATTTGATTATTGATGATATACTGAGAAATTATGCTAACTATTCGGAGTATGGATCAAGTGCGCCCTCTCCCTCAGGCAAGGCAGGTGATGCGCAATGATATTTACTGCACGCATTATTGCCTGGCGAGCTGGGCTACAGCGAATTTTAGAGGGAAGTCCGCTGCGAAAATACAGTAGTATAACAGGCATGACGCTGTTGCTGCCGATTGGTTTAGTGCTGTGGACGGAGATGTTGCAGCGTGGCTCTCTGATCAGCGCGTTTGAATGGATGCTGAAGAACACCACCATCTCAATGTTCAATTATGGTATTTATATAACTTTATTTATTTTGGTCTATGCGCTTGTCGGTCGATTTGTGGTTGCTGCTGGTCTATCGGCTCTGCTTTTGACGCTGGCAGCCTTGACCAGCTACTTCAAGTCCTCGCTCATTGGAGAACCGTTCTTCCCTTGGGATTTGATGCTGAGAAAAGAAGGACTTAATATTTTCCCTTACATCTCCAGCTTCTCGGCAGCCTCCAAGCTGCTGATCATATTACTGTGTATCATCTGCATTTTTCTTCTGCGCATCATTGTGCCAAAGCTTTCGCTGCCGCTGCTGGTGCGGCTTATGTTCGGCCTGTTGTCTATATATGTACTGTATGCAGCAGGTGTGCAGTCAACATGGGCTGGCAAGCTGGCTAAGGAGCTTGGTTATAAGGAAACCGTCTGGAATCAGAACAAAACTTACACCGATAACGGGCTGGCAGCTGCTTTTATCATGAATGTAAAGCATACAATTATTGAACGGCCCGAGGGCTACAGCAAGGAGGAGCTTGCCCGAATTGCAGACAGCATAGTCACCATTCAACAGGATCGCGCCCAGTCGGCTAACGGTGTGCAAGATAATTCGTCGGCGAGTGGCCGTGCTGAAGTTATGCCGAATGTTATTTTCATTATGAATGAAGCCTTCTGGGACCCGATGCTGCTGCCCAATGTGTCCTTCAGTGAGGACCCGATTCCGACTGTACGAGGTTTGCAGCAGCAGTTCACCTCAGGGTATCTGCTGTCGCCGCAATTCGGCGGCGGGACAAGCAATGTCGAGTTTGAGGTGCTGACCGGCCTGTCGATGAGTCTGCTGCCGCAAGGGGCGGTGCCTTATCAGCAGCATGTAGGCGATTCACTGCCGACACTGGCCTCCTATTTTGAAGACCAAGGTTATTACAGCATGGGGATTCATCCGTATGACGGCTGGTTTTGGAGCCGCAATCGGGTGTACAAGTCGTTTGGCTTTGAGCGCTATAAGAGCAAGACAGGCTTTGACAATCCTCAGTTCAAAGGCGCTTATATTTCAGATGAGGAAGTGACAAAGAGCATTATCGAGGAGGTTTCAGCTTCCGACAGACCGATGTTTATTTATGCTGTTACGATGCAAAATCACGGACCATACAGCAAACCGCGCTATCAGGATCATGAGGTGCAGGTTTCGGGGGAACTGACAGAAGAGGCAGCTCAGATTTTGCAAACATACACTCAAGGTGTGCGCGATGCCGATAAAGCGCTGGGAGATTTAATTACTCATTTTGAGCAATCAGGAGAGCCGACCGTAATTATTTTCTATGGCGATCATTTGCCTATGCTGGGCGAGCAATATTCCGTCTATTTGCAAGGGGGACTCATTTCCAGCCCTAGCGCTTGGGAATGGTCGCTTGAGGAATGGCAGCGGATGCGAAGCATTCCATTCGTCACCTGGTCAAACATGCCAATGGAAAAACAAATGTATCCCGCATTGAGCTATTCCTTCCTCGGGTCCGTCATCCTGGATGAGCTCCATATGGGCAAGCCTGCGCAGTTTGCGCTTGGCTCCATGCTGGCAAAGAAGCTTCCCGCCATGACAGGAGCACTCTATGTTGATGCAGAGAGCCAGTTGTATAACAAAGTACCTGAGCACTCCAAGTCATTGGTAGATGATTACCTTAAGGTGCAGTATGATTTGATGTTCGGCAAGCGATACTTGGCTGATTATGTAGATGGCACATTTATTCGCAAGACACCGCTAGAAGGCTATACGCTGGAATAATTGCTTCACCAGCTAATGACAGATGAATAGCAGGAGAGCATGATCAATTTAGCATACTCTGGCGAATGATAAGCACAACAGAATATAAGCTAACAAAGCGGAAAGCGGCCAGCACCTCCTCGTAGGGACTGGCCGCTTTGCTGTGTCCAGTGATGTACTGTGTAGCGTTATGGTTTACTGATGAAGAAAGTTATGTTAATTTATGTTAATGTATGCAAAGGTTGGTGCTGTTATTAGTAAACTATATTGAAGCTATGAGGAGGTGGGAGGCCGATTGAATGTTACGCTCAATATGGGGATAGGCATTGTTCCGATCATAACTAACGCTCTAGCTTATGCTGGGATTGCTTACTTTGCGTATAAACAGTATCAGAAGCAAGCATTAAAGCCTAGCGTATGGAAGATGATTATTGTTATGCTTGTTGGATTATTTTCTTTTTCATTTGATTGGTCTATGTCGAATACGATGCTGAGGTTTGCGATATTACCACTAGGTGTGTGGTTAATTTTTCTTGTATGCAGAGGTAACAAGCATAGATGGCAAAAATATCGCTCATTTGCATGGCTGGGTTTTGGAGCGAATTATTTGCTGTTGGCAGCAACGCTGTTATCAATACCGCTTCAGAATGTCCTTTATCCGACGGATAAGCTTTCTACTCATATTGCAAAGGTAAACAACGCATCAATTATTAGGCTTCATCCTTCTGCTGAGGAAGTCTCGTTGAATGTAGAAAGTCTAAAGGAGCAGCTTTCATCAATGCAGGAGGCTCAATTAAAAAGTGATGAGCTGTATGGAAAAATTGTGCTTGAAAGTGACCAGAACAATAGGCAAGAGCAATTCCCTTATTTACTAATAGGCACGGATAGCAAATGGGGCAGTGGTTTATCTACAGTAATCTACGTAGAAATGGATGGAAAAGGAATAATCACTTCTACGCATGATAAGCAGCTATACTATCGCTTTGAGAAATCCTTGCTGCAGGAGGGAATAAGTGATGGATAGAAAGAAGTGGAAGATTACTACTACCGTTGTAATAGCTATTGCGGTACTATTTAGCGCTTATTGGATCATTAGTGCGAAGCCTGGCGCGTTTCATGATGCTACGCAGCTCATAGATAAGATCAATGATGTGTTCCCTCAAGCCCAAGCTAAGGTCATTCAGGATACCATAAAACTGGATGATAAGCACATTGTCGTTCCATTTATATCAGAAAATGATGATTATGGATTAAGCTATTGGGTTTGGAAGCATTACAGTTGGAAGCTTGTTTATGTTAGTACGAGAGGTTTACCTGAGTTATGGAAGCTTGGGAACGATCCTTCAACCTATCATATCGTTTGGAATTTACATCCGGATAGTAACGTTGATAGCCTTCACTTTTATATGGAGAGGCATAGAGGCTATAAGGTATCAAGAGGAATAGAACATTACTATTATCCCAAAATACAGCTTGATGAAGCAGTTTCCTTAGAGGGAAAAACGTATGGTTCGATGAAGCTATGGGATGATTGGTCTGCTACTATTAGAGAGTTAACGAATAATCAAATAAAAAAACCAATATCCTTTGAAGATAAATCATTAGCATTTCAGAACATAATAATAAGCTTCATGTATTATGATAGAACTGGCGAACATTCAACTCTTATGAAAACATACAACGGAAGAAGCTATTATAATGGGAAAATTGATACGGAGTTTTTATTCTTTACTGAAAAAGCTAGATTAGAGAGCATAGAGGATAACTACATTCAAGTACATCACTCTTCGCGATGAATGGATGAAGTAAATAAACAGGGGCTGCCTACAAGTCATGTACCATGACCTGGAGGCAACCCCTTATTTTATTGCATTCTATACGAGTTTAGAAGCAATGAGTTCAGCTTACATATTTGCGATCATTTGACGAAGTACAGTTTGCAGAATACCGCCGTTATGGTAGTAGTCTACGTCTACAAGTGAATCAAGACGAACGATCACATTGAATTGGAACGTTGTGCCGTCTTCACGAGTAGCTGTTACCGCAACCTCTTGTCCTGGCTGAACGTCGTTAGACAAGCCAGTAATGTCGAATGTTTCGCGGCCAGTGATCCCTAGAGACTGCCAGCTGTCACCTGCTTTGAACTGAAGCGGAAGCACGCCCATACCAACAAGGTTAGAACGGTGAATACGCTCAAAGCTCTCAGCGATAACTGCTTTAACGCCTAGAAGATACGTACCTTTTGCAGCCCAGTCACGAGAAGAACCAGTACCGTACTCTTTACCAGCGATAACGACTAGGTTTTTATCTTCTGCTTGATACTTCATGGAAGCATCATAGATGGACATTACTTCGTTGTCAGGCAGGTAAGTTGTTACGCCACCCTCAGTACCTGGAGCAACTGCGTTACGGATACGAATGTTGGCAAATGTACCGCGCATCATTACTTCATGGTTACCACGACGAGAACCATAAGAGTTGAAATCTTTACGCTCTACGCCATTGTCGATCAAGTATTTGCCCGCCGGGCTTGATACGGTAATGTTACCAGCAGGAGAGATATGGTCTGTTGTTACAGAGTCACCCATCAATGCTAGTACGTTAGCCGCTTTAATATCAGCGATATCGTTTAGACCTTCACCTAGGTCAGAGAAGAATGGAGGGTTTTGAATATAAGTTGACTTCGCATCCCACTCATAGCTTTCGCCTTCAGGTACATCGATCGCATTCCAGCGTTCATTTTGCGTAAATACATTCGCATATTTATCATGGAACATTTGCGGATTAAGAGATGCTGCAACAGCTTCTTTAATCTCAGCATTTGTTGGCCAAATATCTTTCAAGAATACTGCTTCACCTTGTTGATCGTAGCCAATTGGCTCAGTAGCAAGGTCAATATTCACTGTACCAGCTAGAGCATAAGCAACGACAAGTGGTGGAGAAGCAAGGTAGTTTGCTTTTACTTGAGCATGCACGCGGCCTTCAAAGTTACGGTTACCAGAGATAACTGCAGCAACGGTTAGATCGTTGTCAGCTACCGCTTGGCTTACTTCCTCAGGAAGTGGACCAGAGTTACCGATACATGTTGCACAGCCATAACCAGCAACGTGGAAGCCAAGTGCTTCAAGCGGCTCGATAAGATTCGCTTTTTTCAAGTATTCCGTAACAACTAGAGAACCTGGTGTAAGTGAGCTTTTCACGTATGCAGGCTTCACTAAACCACGTTCAACTGCTTTCTTAGCTACAAGACCAGCACCAAGCATTACGCTAGGGTTGGATGTGTTTGTACAGCTTGTAATCGCAGCGATAACAACTGCACCTGCTTTAAGCTCAGTTTCTGCACCGTTAGGATGCTTCACAGGAACGCTTTGTGCAATTTTTTCTTCAGACAAGCCGTAGCCGCCTTTTTCAACAGGCTTACGGATTGCATCGTTAAATTCCTTCTTCATGTTAGTAAGCTCTACACGGTCTTGCGGACGTTTAGGACCTGCAAGTGAAGGAACGATTGTAGAAAGATCAAGCTCAATAACATCTGTAAATACAGGATCTGGCGTTTCATCTGTACGATACATATCTTGAGCTTTGTAGTAAGCTTCAACAAGAGCGATTTGCTCTTCAGATCGGCCAGTTTGACGCATGAACGATAGTGTCTCGCTGTCTACTGGGAAGAAGCCAATTGTCGCACCGTATTCTGGCGCCATATTCGCAACTGTCGCACGGTCAGGCAATGAAATATTGGATAGACCAGGACCGAAGAACTCTACGAATTTACCTACTACGCCTTTTTTACGAAGCATTTCAGTAACTGTAAGTGCAAGGTCAGTCGCTGTTGCACCCTCTGCTAGGCTGCCTGTAAGCTTGAAGCCAATAACCTCAGGCATAACGAAGTATAGAGGTTGTCCAAGCATACCTGCTTCCGCCTCGATACCACCAACACCCCAACCAACAACACCAAGACCATTGATCATTGTTGTATGAGAGTCCGTACCTACTAGAGAGTCAGGGAATACAACCGTTTCACCATCAACTGTTTTTGTAGCTGCAACGCTTGCCAGATACTCAAGGTTAACTTGGTGAACGATACCTGTTCCTGGAGGAACAGCACGGAAGTTATCAAATGCAGTTTGAGCCCAGCGAAGGAAACGGTAGCGCTCCTCGTTACGCTCAAATTCAACTTTAGTATTATACTCAAGCGCCTCTGGAGTACCGAATGCATCAACCATAACAGAGTGGTCGATAACAAGGTCAACAGGAACAAGAGGATTGATTTTTTTAGGGTCTCCACCAGCTTTTTTAACAGTGTCACGCATTGCTGCTAAGTCAACAACAACCGGAACACCTGTAAAGTCTTGTAGAACGATACGAGCTGGAATGAAAGGAATCTCTTTATCCTCGCGTCCATTCGCCCAGTTAGCAAGCTGCTTAACATGCTCTGGTGTAATGGCACGGCCGTCAAATTGACGAACAGCTGCTTCAAGCAATACTTTAATGGAGAATGGCAGCTTGGAAATATCTTTAAAGCCTTGTTGTTCAAGTCCAGCTAGCTGGTAGTAAGCATACTCTTTACCGCCAGATACAAGCGTGGAGCGAACGGAATATTCGTTTTGTGTAGCCATCGTAAGTCTCCTTTGTTCATTTATTTACAGTTTCATTAGGTGAAACTGTATTTCAAAATAACCTATATCTATAGTATAGCGGTAAATGAGTGCGGACGTAAAGTGTAAATGTAACCTTTCTTAGAGGAAGTTCAAAAAGTCCGACTTTGATGACGCAGTATCTCAAGGTAGCTTATTCGGCATCGAATCTTGAATGCAGCCGAGCTTTCCGATGCTCACGTACCAACTGCGTACGCTCCGCTTCTCAATCTCTAGCTTTAAGTAACACCCAGTAGCATATTCGGCATGCATCGTATGTTGAATTCAACATGAATAGCCAAGTCTATGCATATAATGAAGCAGTTATCCAACCACGGTAGACTTTTTACAATTCAAAGCTGTGAGGAGGGGAAGTATGAGCAGGTCCACAGTCCACACAAGACGCAGAAGAAAAAAGACAAAAGGCAAGCAGCAGCAGGCAGTTATTCACGCTGCACAGCGCTCAACGATGATTACAGGGCAATCCAAGCATGTGCAAGCTTCTAACTTTGCTCCAAGCATGGATCAGCAGCCTACCAGAACAGGCACAATTAAAGCTTCATTACCGCCGTTAACGAGTAAGGTTAAACGAGAGAAGGTAACAGATTGGAGGCCACTGTTTCAGCAATATATTACACGCTACAATCAAGCAGAAACAGAGCAGCACAGCTATCGTTTAAGCGAGTTTTCACTTGACCAGCTACATAATGAGCGTTTAAGCGAGCGATTGAACCGACTACGTGAACGGGATCTATATCGCGGAGCCCATGTAGCGGGAAGTGAGATGAAGGCAGAAATACTAAGTGTAAATGAGCTCGAGAATGAAGTCATCTTAAATGTAAAGCTATATGTGAAACGGAAAATCGCTCAGGATGATCAGTATTATTTTGAGGAACGCGTTGATCAGGAGCGGATATGGCTATCAAGCACGGAAGACAGCTGGCGTATTACAAGGATCGAGCCCATTACTCCTGAACGCAAGCCTCGTTATGCATCTACAGCCATCGATTGGAATGCTCAAAATGACATCGAGGAAGAGGAGGAGCCGTTGGTTCCTAGACCATACCTAAATCCTGAGCTTATTAATTTTCGCAACATGCGTAATATGAAGCGCTATCGTCGGGAGCAAGCAGTAGCATACGCCGATACTTGGTGGAATCAACCGAATCCACAGTACGAGGAGTTCGAGGCCAACTGCACGAATTATGTTTCCCAATGTCTCTTTGCAGGTGAAGTACCGATGCACTATACTAATAGAAGAGATAGTGGATGGTGGTACAAAGGACGACAGCAAAAGGGTAAGGAATGGTGGAGCTACAGCTGGGCAGTATCTCGCTCGCTGACTGCATTTCTATCGAAATCACGCAGCAAGGGCTTGCGTGCAGTCGAGGTTGATCGTGCAGATAAGCTTGAGCTTGGTGATATTATTGTCTACGATTGGAACGGGAACAATACGTTTCAGCATTCGACAATTGTTACCGCCTTTGATAGTAAAGGGCAGCCGCTTGTTAATGCCAATACGGTTGCAAGCAAGCATCGTTACTGGGACTATCAGGATTCCTATGCCTGGACACCGAATACACGTTATCGCTTCTTTCATATAAGTGATTATTTGTAAGTGAAAAGCAGCTGTCCACCTCATTCATTTATCAAAAAGAAGGTACACATCGTGTGCTTAATGAAAGCAGCGGAGGATCAGTAATGGGAAGTAAAATTAAGGTAGGCCTAGTTTACGGCGGTAAGTCAGGGGAGCATGAGGTATCTCTGTCCACTGCATTTGCCGTTTCGAAGGAATTTGATTATAGCAAATATGAGATTAAGCCGTTTTATATTACGAAGCAAGGGCAATGGCTGTCTGGCCCTGCCATGAATCAGCCGCCTGAATCCGCTGAACAGCTGCGTATTGCAGCTAGCACTGGCAAAGGAACGACACATGCTGCACTATTTTCTTTATTTTCAGCTATAGATGGAATTGTGCATGAGGATCAAGTCGATGTGATGCTGCCATTGCTGCACGGTACATTTGGCGAGGATGGAACGATTCAAGGTCTGTTCGAGATGGCGAACATTCCCTATGTTGGTGCAGGCGTATTAGCTTCCTCTGTTGGCATGGATAAAGTATTTATGAAAAAGGCATTTGCTGATGCTGGCTTGCCTCAATGTGTGTTTCGTTACTTCACGAAGCCGCAATGGCTGAAGCAGCAAGAATTTTACTTAATGGAATGCGAGATCGCACTCGGCTACCCTTGCTTTGTTAAGCCTGCTAACCTAGGCTCTAGTGTAGGTGTTTCCAAAGCAAACAATCGTGAGGAGCTGATTCAAGCGATTGAGTATGCATTCCGCTTTGATCGTAAAGTCATCGTTGAGGAGTTCGTGGATGGTCGTGAGATTGAGGTTGCTGTACTAGGCAATGAGGAGCCGGAAGCATCTATTGCAGGGGAAATTATTTCCTCCAACGCCTTCTATGACTACAAGGCGAAGTACATTGATGGCAAATCAAGAATGGCTATCCCAGCAGAAATAAGCGAGGAACAGATGGAGCAAGTGCGAGAGATGGCGATAACTGCCTTTCAAGCGATTGATGGAACGGGCCTGTCCCGAATCGATTTCTTCTTAGAGCGTACAACGGGTAACTGGTATTTGAATGAAGCGAATACTTTACCAGGCTTCACACCATTCAGTATGTATCCGCTATTGTGGAGAGAAACAGGCTTAAGCTATAAGGATTTGCTTGATAAGCTAATCCAGCTTGCCTTCGACCGACACGCAGAGAAGCAATTAATTGATTATACTGGTGACCTGCAATAGCATTTGCGATTACTAGAATCCATACAACCTAAAAGCATCTTATTGGCATGATTCGATCGAAAAACGAATACATGCTATAGGATGCTTTTTTCATGCAGCCATCTACTTAAACAACTGCGAGTGTAGGGGAGAAAGTACCTTTGATCATGATGAAATTATGGCTATATGGGCTAATTTTCGATATACTGAACAAGATTAAACATTATACAATGAAATAAGATGATTATAGATCGCGAGGGATATGAATGGGATTTCAAACAGAATTTAATTCAGTATGTAAATTCAAATCAGATCAGGAATTATATGAATTGTTGGAGTACGGAAAGGGTAAGATGGTGAAGAAGGGCTTTCGAGTCTATCCAACCGGACAAAAGGTTATAGCATATACCCCCTCCAATCAAGCAATTGCTATTGTTCGTGTATTAGCTTCTATCGCTGAAATTAACTTTCAAGGTGAAGAAGTGACTCAGGTTGAGATGGAGCTCGTTCGCAAATTAACAGAAGAAGAGGCACGTGTACAAACTGCGCTTGCCGAGGAGATGTTTTTTGGAGAACAGTAATGACAAGAGTTAGATTTGGCTTTGTTGCATTAAGCTTAGAGCTAAAGGAATCATCACCGTCCAAAACGATGACCTATGCTAGCTTTTCCAAGCTTGCAGACCGTGAGGCAGCGCTTGGGCGTTTAGAGCAAATCGCAAATACGAACTTGCACAATACGCTGCGCCTGCTTAAGCATTGCTATGGCAATGACATTATGGTATACCGCTTTTCCTCTAAGCTAATTCCACTTGCTACCCATGCAGCGCTCGAGGACTGGGTCCCCTACGACAAGCTTGCTGAGCCGTTTCAAGCGATCGGTCAGTTTGTGAAGGATAAAGGAATGCGTGTTTCCCTTCACCCCGACCATTTTTGTGTATTCAGCACGCCACGTGAAGAGGTGCTCATGAGCTCTATACGAGATATGGAGTACCATGTCGCCATGCTTGAGGCAATGGGGCTAGATGAGAAAAGCAAATGCAACATCCACATGGGTGGCGCGTACGGTGATAAGGAGACGGCAGGGAAACGGTTCATACAGCAATTTAGTGAGCTGCCCGCAAGGATTAGACATAGAGTTACGCTGGAAAATGACGATAAAACATTCAATGTAGCTGAAACTCTTGCGGCTGCAGAGGCTGTCGGCGTACCAATGGTACTAGATATCCATCATCACTGGGTCAATCCAGGTTCGATAACGGAGGATGAGCTTATCCATTACTACTGGCCGCGTATCGTTGCTACGTGGACACGCGAGTGTGAGAGGCTTAATGTTACGCTTGATGAGCTGCCAGTAAAAATTCACTCGTCCAGTCCGAAAAGCTTAAGCGATCCGCGTGGTCATGCCGATTATGTTGAGGTAGATCCGCTGCTTCATTTTTTACAGCAGGCCAAGCAGCATGCATCGGCTATCGATTGCATGCTAGAGGCGAAGGCTAAAGATGCTGCTCTATTTCAGCTAATGGATGAGATGAAAGCGAAAGCTCAGCAGCATGAGCATATGGTCGTGTTAAATAATGGAGCGATTGAGTTGAGCTAAAAAAGTAGAAGAAGTGAACCAGCATAAAGCTATTATGCTGGTTCACGTTTATATGTACTTTTTTGTAAACGTTTTAATAAAGAGGAATTATTTTAGTAATTCTATGAAACAATGTTTGAGTGTTATCGAATTTTGTACTAATATGGAAGTAGACAGACAGCTATGTAGAAATACTTGAAGGCATTAATAGCTATAGCATAGAGTCAATAGATAGTAATCATCAATGAAAGGGTGATCATATATGAACGAGAAACAATTGCCCTCCGTTGTAGGCAGCAAAAGCTTTACAGCTGTAGCCATTAACAGTGCTGCTAAGGCAGGAGAATGGGTGAAAACGAAGCTTGGCACTGCACTGAAGCTGAATCAAAAGGTTTCTGCATCTGATTTGGTTACAGAAATCGACAAAGGCTCAGAACGATTGATTCGCAATTTAATTAGTACACATTTCCCACAGCATGCTTTTCTCGGAGAAGAAGGCGTTGAGCCAGGCGCAGAGGCATCCTCCAAGGCGATTGCTAGTGCGAAGGATGCAGAGTACTTATGGATTGTTGACCCAATTGACGGAACAACCAACTACATCCATGGCTTTCCGTACTATTGTATATCGATCGCCCTTGCTCATAAAGGTGAAGTTATCGTTGGCGTGATCTACGATCCAAGCTCTGATGAATTGTTTGTTGCGGAGAAAGGGAAAGGTGCTTACGTACATGGTAAACGTCTTGCCGTTTCCCAGGAGCAGACGCTCCAAGAGAGCTTGATCGCTTCCGGGTTCCCACCTGATCAGAGCTATGCCCTACCGCTTAATTTGCATGCGATTGCCGAGCTTGCACCACAGGTACGCAATATACGTGCAGCTGGATCTGCAGCTCTTCATCTTGCTTATGTCGCTGCAGGACGATTAACAGGCTTTTTTGAATATAACTTGAATAGCTGGGATTTGGCAGCTGGCTCACTTATTATTCAAGAAGCAGGTGGCACAGTAACCGATCGCCATGGTCAGCCTTATCACCTTGAAGCACGAGATGTTGTAGCCTCGAATGGACATATCCATCAACCATTACTGCAGCAGCTGCAAAGCTCTTTTGAAAACTATAATAAGTAATAGAGACTCTTAATAATAAAGGAGCGAATTTATGTTTATTCGTAAAAGTATCGTCAGAAAAATGGTACTTGGAATTACGATCGTATCCGCGATTACATATGCGACAAGTGCGTTTGTACTTCTTATTCTTGGTCAGCTAGATTTATTCTCTAGTATACCAACATGGCTATTCGTAGTAGGAACATTAGCAGTAGGTGTTTTTTGGACAGGCTTGTTCGGTTATGTTGCATCACGTTGGATGCTTAAGCCATTAGTTGCTGTTACCGATACGGTTACTGAAGCAGCGAAAGGGAACTTGAATGTTGCTGCGATCGAGGTTCGTTCACGTGACGAAATGTATCAACTTGCAGAGGCTGTTAATAAAATGACAGAGCAGCTGCGTACGATCGTTACTAGCATAAAAGCGAATTCCTCGCTCACTGACCGACATGTGCAAGAGCTGCAAGGAGCTGTTAGTCAAACTGCGGCACAGCTAGAGGGGCTAACTATTCAATCAGAGCAAATTACATCCGGTACCTCGATGCAGGCAAGCTCGACGAATCTGCTTCACACTGCAGCAGACGAGCTATATCAATCTGCATTAAATATGCAGGAAGAGGCAAGCGTTGCAAAGCAGCGCACGGAGCATATGAATGCGGCTGCTACACAAAGTGAAGAGGTATTCCATTCACTAGTTGAAGGGATGCGTCATTTAGAGCAATTGAATCGTGGCTCACTGGAAACGATTCAGCAGCTTAGTGAGCTTGCTGAACAAATTGGAAATATATCGAGTGTCGTTGGCGGTATCGCTGAGCAAACTCACCTGCTTGCACTGAATGCAGCGATTGAGGCAGCACGTGCAGGAGAAGAGGGAAGAGGCTTCGTCGTCGTTGCACAGGAAGTCAAGACGCTTGCAGATAGCAGTGGTCATGCGGTTGATGAAATTCGCCAGCTCATTGAGCAGGTGCAGCATGGAGTATCTGCAGCAGTTCAGTCGATAACGAAGCAATATGAGCTATCGAGTCAGGAAGCTGAAAATGGCGAACAGTTCGCTAAAGCCTTCCAAGAAGTAAAAGAGGAAGCAGAAAGTGTGTCTGCTACCGTTGAAAAAATGGCTCAGCTGCTTGAAATTCAAGCAAAGCAAGTTAGAGAATCACGTGAGCAAACAAGTAAGGTTGCTCAGGTTGCGCAAAACATCCGTGAAGGTGCGGAAAGCGTTCATGATACGTCTCAGCAGCAAGCTGCGATCATGGAGGAAATTGCGGCATCGACGGACGAGCTACGCATGAAGTCAACAGAATTATTAGAGAAGGCCTCATACTTTAGAACATAGGACTAGACGGGACTTGCTGCAAGCAGCTTGTCCCATTTTTCTGTTTAGGCGTGCCCAGAGGCACGCATTATCTAGTTGGTGAAAGTCCAACCGAAGGAGGGGCCAAGCCACCTTTGTAGCTAGGGTACCTGCGTATGGCGAAATCTGTACGTAGAAGCGTATCGACGAAAGTACCTGTCAGAGATAGGGCGAGCAACATACCAGGCTGTAACATAAAGTGAATCCTGCCGCGTCGTTAAAAAGGCCTTGCAAAAGGGAAAAGGGGAAGCCGAGTCTCGCTAAATTAGACGAAGGCCAAGGAAGCTGCACAAGAACTTGGAACAACAGTGAAGAATCCTCCGGCGTATGGGGAGCTGCATGGTATGAAAGATAATGCAGTGAACTGGGGAGACCCTCCCCTGCACAGAAAAAAAAAAAAAAAAAACTGTAAAGAGATACTCTATAAGCCCAAAAAGCGAAATGAGTCATCTGCAGGAAGGGAGTCCGAGGGGCTCATAGTACCTAAGAATCTCAGGACAACATAACCTGTGGGAGGAAAGGAGCCCTGCTTTGTTCAAGCTATTTAAGGAGGTACGAGTGAGTGAATGCCAAAAGGCTAACAACACCAAAGGAAAAAGTTCAACAACTCCAAGAAAAGCTAGGTCATGCAGCCAAGGAGAACAAAAAGCGTAAATTCCACGCTTTGTATGACAAAATCTATGCATGGAATACATTGGGGGAAGCTTGGAACCGAGTACGGGCAAACAAAGGAGCAGCTGGAGTCGATGGTGAAACATTGGCGAATATCGAAAAGATAGGCGTCGAGGCGTTTCTACATGACTGTCAAAAGCAACTAGAACAAGGGAATTACCATCCCGAGCCTGTAAGACGGCAATACATTCCGAAGAAGGATGGGAAGCAACGTCCGCTAGGTATTCCAACCGTGCGAGATCGAGTCATACAAATGGCAACAAAACTCATGATTGAGCCCATATTTGAAACTGACTTTCAAGAATCCTCTTATGGTTTTCGACCGAAGCGCAGTGCTAAGCAAGCGCTAGATCGTATACGAAAGGCATGCAACCGTAAAGGTAACTGGGTGATCGACGTCGACATCCAAGGCTACTTTGACAACATTAATCAAGAGAAACTGATGAAGTTGGTGGAAATGCGAATCAATGACAGACGAGTTCTGAAACTCATTCGCAAATGGTTGCAAGCTGGTGTAATGGAGGAAGGACAAGTCCGACGTTCAGATTTAGGCACACCTCAAGGTGGAGTCATTAGCCCGCTATTGGCGAATATCTATCTGAATTATTTCGATGTGATATGGGAACGACATGGTAAAGCATTAGGTGAACTTACGAGGTACGCAGATGATTTTGTCGTCGTGTGCAAAACCAAGAAAGATGCCGACCATGCGTTTAAGTTGATTAGAGCCATTATGGAACGATTAGAACTAACGCTGCACCCTACAAAAACTCGAATCATCGGTCTATGGACAGGGGAAGAAGGTTTTGATTTTCTCGGTATGCACCATCGAAAAACGAAGGCAGAAACGTCAACGGGTAAAATATACTATACTACTCAACAATGGCTGACAACGAAAGCAGAAGAACGGATACGGGAAGTGGTCAAAGAAAGATTAGCGCCCCCACGTATGCGTGTCATCTCCTTCGCAGACCATGTGAAATGGTTAAACCCAAAGATTCAAGGATGGCGTAATTATTATTACACTTCCTACAGTCAGTTAAAACTAGCTAAGCTAGATTGGTATATTTTACAACGATTCACAAGATGGTACGCCAAGAAGAGACAGCGAAGAAGATGGATGAGCTCATTTCATGAAGTAAAGTTTATAGCCAAGCAAGTTGGATTAAAAACACTATTGTAATCTGCATGCGCATGAAAGAAGAACATCGGAAAGCCGTATGAGGGAAAACTTCACGTACGGTTTGATGAGGAGAGACTGAAATAAAATTCAGCCTTTTACTCTAGAGGAAGTTCAATAAGCACTGGTTTGATGACGAGGTTACGAGTTTGTAGTAAACTCGGCGTCGAATATTGAAAGCTAGCGAAGATTATGCTTCCGATGCATATTTTCTGCAAAAACATTGTAGTTGCTCACGTACCAAAACCGTACGCTGCGATACTCGTTTTCTACTAGCGTCTAATCTTCTTGGTCCTGAAGCCTGAGCTTATTGAACCTTTAATTTAATAAAATTAGAGATTGGAGGAATAATTGCTTGAAGGTATATTGGAGCACATTAGATGTTAATGAGGTTAATTATATCGTTGCAGCGACAGATCAAGGACTATGCTACATCGATGTAAATGATGATGTCGAAGAGCTAGAACGTTGGTGCAGCAAGCATATTGAGCAAGCGGAATTGATTAAAAACGATGCGGAGCTTCAGGGCTATATTGAGCAGCTGTTGCAATACTGGAGTGGCGAACGGAGCTCCTTTGATTGTCCACTAGATTTACGTGGAACGACATTTCAGCAGCGAGTATGGGATGCACTGAAAACTATTCCGTATGGCAAGACGGTAAGCTATCTAGACATTGCAGTTTCCGTTGGAAATCGTGCTGCTGTCCGAGCAGTAGGCGGCGCCATCGGTAAAAATCCTGTCATGATCGTAGTCCCCTGCCATCGCGTCATCGGATCCAACGGCAAGCTGACAGGCTTTAGTGCTGGGGGAATTGGAATGAAAGAGAAGCTGCTAAGCCATGAGCAAGCTTGTTCGGAAGCAGCTCATTAACGTAGTTAATAGACAGAGGCTAGCGAGTAAACAGTGAATGGTCCAGTTGAAGCATTATTAATGATATAAGCTCCTATGTTAAGCGCCGATAGCTAGTATTCCATACTGAATACATGCTTATCGGCGCTATCTATTTCATATTATTTTAGCTTAAAGGCTATGTCGATTTCCTCGATACGCGCAGGCTCCATATGAATAATGTTACCTAGCGCTTTAGCAGAAATAACGGCCATCGCACTGTATTCGGCAACCTCCAAACGATCGAAGGTGCTTAGCAGACTAGTGCCCGTTACGATGGCACAGCAATTTTGACCGATTACGATCGGGGTTTGCGGCGTCAGCAGCTGAGCAACCTCATTTTCCTTCGTGTACAGATCATCATGCGGTACCTTAGGAATATCACGCAGCAGGATGTAGCTTTCGGGAATCATGCGCGAATCGAATACCTCACCTGTAATGGCAAACGCCATAATGTTCGGTGGGTGCGCCAATATAATGGAGCGTATATGAGGCTGAGCCTCATAAATAGCTGTCTGCAGCTTAATAGAGCGGCTAGGCACTTTTCCTGCTTCTCGCTTGCCGTCCTTAATACGGACGAGATCTTCAGGCTGCAAATATTTACGGTCCATATCGAATGGCGTCGTAAGGATAGAGCCATCAGATAAGCGCTGTGAGAAGGTTCCCTGCGTGCTCGTAAACAGCTGCTGCTCATAGGAGCGATGTATAAGCTTGCACATCTCACGGCGAGCCTCACGCTCTTCACTGCTAATCACTGACGGTACGAACTCCTCAAGCTCTGGTTCATGGGCAACGATGTCGACCTTCGTAATAAGCTCGACTGGCGTACCGATGCGTCTAGCATTAATCTCTAGACGTGCACAATACTCTAATGTCTCAAAGCGCTGGAATGCCTCGAACATCGTTTCGCCGCCTACGACGACACCATGATTCTCAAGCATGACCGTATTAATGCCGGTGGAGAAGACCTGTGCGATATTGTTTCCAAGCTCCATACTGCCCGGCAGTCCATAAGGTGCCATGCCAACTGTGCCACACACTCGGTAATCATGAGGCAGCATAGCAACGTTTGGGATTTGCCTCACAATACTGAATGCAATAAGTGCAGGAGGATGTGCATGAAGGACTGCTTTAAGATCTGGTCGCTGCTCGTAGATAAGCTTATGGAATGGAAACTCACTTGATGGACGATGCTTTCCAACAATTGTGCCGTCAGCCTTTACACATACGATATCTTGACGTGTCAGCTCTCCCTTGTCTACGCCGGCAGGTGTAATCCACATATCGCCGTTCTCATCAACGATCGATAGATTTCCACCGGAGGTCGTTGTCATGCCATACCTGTATATTCGTTCCATCATCATGACAATTTGATCTGAAGGATGTAAATATTGAATATTCATAAAGCACCTCCTTATATGTAGTCTAATGTTAGTTGTATTCAAATGCTTTAGTTTATTCAGTTAACCGCAATACAATACAGACCTGCTTCTACTATAGTTTCGACATAACCTCGTGTGCCGCTTCAATCGTTTGATCAATATCTGCTTCAGTATGCTCTGTCGTTAAGAACCATGCCTCATACTTCGAAGGTGCAAGGTTGATGCCGCGCTCGAGCATGCCTTTAAAGAATCGTCCAAACATTTCACCGTCGGTATCAAGTGCCTGATCGTAGTTTGTCACCTCATGATTACAGAAGTGTGTCGATAACGAGCCGCGGATCTGATTAACGGTTAATGCGATATCAGACTGCTTGGCTGCATCGAGCAAACCTTGCTTAAGCTTAGTCGCTAATTGATCCATTCGCTCATAGATGCCTGGAGTTTGCAGCACCTCTAAGCATGCGATACCTGCAGAAATAGATGCAGGGTTGCCTGCCATCGTTCCTGCTTGATAAGCAGGGCCCAGCGGTGCAACCTTCTCCATAATATCCTTGCGTCCGCCATAAGCACCGATTGGAAGACCACCGCCAATGATTTTCCCAAGAGCGGTAAGATCCGGCTCGATTGCTTGATGGTCAGGGAAAGCAGCATACGTTTGAGATGAGCCGTAATGGAAGCGGAATGCACTAATGACCTCATCGTAGATAACTAGTGCTCCTGCTGCTCTAGATAGAGAGCATATTGCCTCTAAGTAGCCTGTGTGAGGCATAACCATTCCGAAGTTACCAACAATCGGCTCAATCATAACCGCGGCAGTTTCATCTCCCCAGCGCTCCAAAGCTTCCTTCAAAGCAGGAATGTCGTTGTAAGGAACGGTAATGACCTCATGTGCGATGCTGGTAGGGATACCAGCACTGTCAGGGATGCCCAGTGTAGATGGACCGGAGCCAGCAGCGACAAGCACGAGATCAGAATGACCATGGTAGCATCCTGCAAATTTAATTATTTTGTTTCTTCCGGTATATGCGCGTGCTACACGTATGGTCGTCATTACGGCTTCGGTTCCCGAGTTTACAAAACGGACCTTGTCCATCGAAGGAATCGCAGACTTGAGCATTTTAGCAAGATGGATTTCAAGCTCTGTCGGTGTACCGTAAAGCGTACCATTAGTTGCAGCTTTAATAATCGCTTCAGTAATGTGAGGATGAGCATGTCCAGTAATGATCGGACCATAGGCTGCTAAGTAGTCAATATATTTGTTGCCGTCGACATCATAGAAGTAAGCGCCTTGTGCGCGCTCCATAAAGACGGGTGCACCGCCCCCGACAGCCTTATATGAACGCGAAGGAGAATTGACTCCTCCGACGATATGCTGCAGAGCCTCCTCATAAAGCTGCTCTGAGCGTTTTCTTTCGTTTAACATAAATATTCTCCTTTTACATAAGGGATTGGCTCTGTCCAACAACGATAAAAGCAGGAGCGATTGATCGCTCCTGCTTTGCGTGTAATGATAGAGCATCACTGCTCTTTAGTTTAACATATTCTAAGCCGAGTTTGTTAATGTCAGTTCGTGCTGCCTGCACTATCTGCCCCATCGGCTTGTGCATCAGCGTCGCTAAGTGCAGCATCTGGATCATTGGTTGGATCAGGCTTTGGTGTTAGCACCTCTTGGACATAGCCTTGAATGTCTTCCTTGCTTGAGTAGCCCAATACAGAAGCACCACCAACTGACGTTTCACGAAGTAGATCAAACGGTGGGATCTGTGCACTATCTCCAATTTTCAAGCCAAGACCAAGCTGTCCAAGCTTCAACATATCATTCACACTAATATTAGTATCGATATAAGGCGAGACACTATTGATAATTTCCTTCATGCGAATAATATTCCAAGTCGATTGCATCTCTTTTGCAACGGTCATGAGGAAGTTGCGCTGACGCTCTGTGCGCGTATAATCACTCATCGCATCATGACGGAAACGGACATACTGTAGCGCCTTGTCTCCATCAAGCAGCTGGTAGCCCTCTTTTAGATCGATATCATAGCGGTTTTTGTCGGCATTATCGGTATATTTCATATTTTTTTCTACCGTATAATATACGCCGCCAATCGCATCGACTAGTGCTTTGAAGCCTTCGAAATCGGTATACAGATAGTATTGAATCTCTAGATCAAGCAAGTCTCCTATGGTTTGCATCGCAAGTGGAGCCCCGCCAAGCGTAATCGCTGTATTGATTCGCCCTTTACCGTAGCCTTCTATATCCGTGTACGTATCACGAAGAATACTGAACAAATTGGCTTGCTTCGTAACAGGATCGATGGATGCGACGATCATCGAGTCAGAGCGAGCCATCTCATTTTCCTCTGCTTCTCGAGCGTCACCGCCTAATAGTAAAATGTTCACTCGCTCTTTGCCTTCCCATTTTGGTACTTCGACTTCAATGGTCGGATTTTCTGGATTAATTAAGGAATCCTTTTTATCCTTCTGTAGTCCGTTCAGTTCACTGAAAACACCTGATCCCCAATATACTGCTGCTCCAACAATAAGTGCTACGACGATAAGAATAATTGTTAATAACCACTTTGATTTGCGTTTTTTTGACCGAGTACGCATCGCGTGTTTGGTCCCCTTTCAATATCTGTGTATAATGTCATGCGTATCATAGACAACCTCATCGCTACTTTTATGGTAAACTAGTTCATGGTCATATTACAGAATCACCACTAAGTTTGCCTATAGGTTGTTCAAAAAGTCTACTCTTGATCAAAGCAACGCCGAGTGCTTTGTCATCGCCAAAATTTTGAACCTGAACAACATTTACATTTAGCTAGAAGTTTTTGTATGATTACATATCATCAAATTATAATGGCAGTAGACAAGTTGTTGCAAGTTTTTCGTATTACCATAATATTTCCCAGGAAATGTCGATGAAAGGAGCTATCATTGTCATATGCTAGCAATAGATGTTAAAGACCTGCGTAAGCAGTTTAAGGTGCAGAAGAACAGAGCGGGTCTGTCTGGTGCATTCAAGGATTTATTTAAGCGTGAATATACACATGTCACAGCAGTTAATGATATTACGTTCCAAATCCCGCAGGGCGAAATATGCGGATATATTGGTGAGAACGGAGCCGGGAAATCAACGACTATTAAAATGCTGACAGGCATACTCGTTCCGACCTCAGGAGAGCTTAACGTTAATGGCTATGTGCCTCATCGAGATCGTGAGAAGTTTGTAAAAGGAATTGGTGTCGTATTTGGTCAGCGTTCTCAGCTATGGTGGGATATCGGAGTGATAGAGTCCTTCCAGCTGCTGCGCAAGGTATATGATGTGCCATTAAACGACTTTAATCGGCGCTTAGATCAATTGGTCGAACGACTGCATCTCGGAGAATTGTTGAATCGTCCGGTACGCAAGCTAAGTCTTGGGCAACGGATGAGATGTGAGCTTGTCGCATCGCTGCTGCATAATCCAGCTATTGTATTTCTCGATGAGCCGACGATTGGACTCGATATTGTCGTAAAAACAGAAATTCGTGACTTTCTATTAGAGATGAATCGGCAAGAAGGAACAACGATTTTGCTAACGACGCATGATCTTCAGGATATCGAAGCGCTATGCTCTCGTGTCATTATGCTTGATGACGGCTCGATCATTTATGATGGAGGACTGGAGGAGCTGAAAACGACGTGGAGTAAAGGACGCGAAATTCAGTTCCAGTTCGGTGAGGCAATGTCGATTAGCAGACTACAGCAGCTTACGAGCACGATGAAAGTAGCTTGGACAAGAGAGAATGAGTTTACTGCAACATTATTCGTACCGCACGAGGTTAATTTTTCTGAAGCAATGGGACTTGTTGTAGGCGGAGCGCAAATTCGTGATATTAAAATATTTGAGACGAACACAGATGATATCGTACGTGGAATTTATCAGACAGGCTCAGCAGAGGTGAAGGATAGCGAGGACAATACACAGGCGGAGCACGTCCAAGAGAAGGAGACTGTGCTGTCATGATGTCTGCTTATCTTGATTTTATTCGCATGCGATTTTTAATGATGCTTGCTTATCGCGTAAATTATTATAGTGGAATAATTATTTATGCCATTAATATTGGTGCGTATTATTTTTTGTGGAAGGCTATCTACGGCTCGCAGGAGACGCTGGCAGGGTTCTCTATCGATCAGATGACGACCTATCTAGCGATTTCTTGGATGGCAAGAGCCTTTTACTTTAACAATCTCGATCGCGATATTGCCAATGAAATTCGTGATGGCAGCGTAGCGATTCAAATGATTCGTCCATACAACTATCTGATCGTCAAATTAATGCAAGGCTTTGGAGAAGGACTATTCCGTTTTTTATTATTTATGATTCCAGGCTTAGCTATCGTCTGCTTCATATTCCCTGTCGATCTACCGACAGATCCAGTCGTATGGTTAACGTATCTTGCGATGCTCGTATTTAGCTTCCTTATTAATTCACAGCTTAATATTATGACTGGGCTGTTTGCTTTCTTTGTCGAGAACAATGAAGGGCTTATGCGTATGAAGCGAGTTATGGTTGATTTGTTTTCAGGTGTAATTATACCGATTGCTTTCTTTCCAGGCTGGCTATCCTCGGTGATGAACTGGCTTCCGTTTCAAGCCATCACTTATTTGCCAAGCTCAATTTTTACTGGACGTACACCACTGGCTGAAGCAGGCTCTGTATTTATTATTCAGCTTGTTTGGCTTGTTGTTCTGCTTATTCCGATTGTGGTCATGTGGCGGGCAGCTAGACAACGTCTGTTTGTGCAGGGGGGTTAATCGACATGCGATATATGAAGCTAATGCTTGAGTACTTAAAAAACTATGTCAAAAGTCGGATGACCTATCGTGCTGATTTTTGGATCGAGGTAATTTCTGATCTGCTTCAGCAGGGGATGAACCTCATATTTATACTTATCGTTTTCCAACACACACCGCTCTTAGGCGGCTGGACGCAATCTGAGGTAATCTTCGTCTATGGCTTCTTTATGGTACCGTTTGGCGTATTCAATACATTTTTCAACATATGGAATTTTGGAGAGCGTTACATTGTGAAGGGTGAGATGGATCGTGTGCTAACAAGACCAGCGCACAGTTTATATCAGGTGCTGCTGGAAAACATGGATCCGCCGTCCTTGTTCGGCTCAATTGTCGGGATGATCGTCATGGCTGTTTGCTGGCTAGAGATGGGACTGACGCTGCAAGCTATCGATATTGTCGTATTTATTGTGCTTGTGTTAGGCGCAGTGTTTATCTACGGTGGTATCTATACGGCTCTAAGTGCGCTGTCGTTCTATTCAGATTCACCAACAGGCATTGTACCGCTCATGTATAACATTCAAAACTATGGTCGCTATCCGGTAAATATATACAACAAGCTAATTCGCTTTGTATTGACATGGATATTGCCATTCGCCTTTGTTGGCATTATTCCAGCCTCTTATTTTCTCGAACCGAAGGAAGATGATATCTCTAAGCTAGCACTGCTAACACCAGTCGTCGGCTTAGTTGTTCTTGGCATTGGCCTGTTCATATGGAATCGTGGCGTGAAACGCTACCGTGGAGCGGGCTCTTAAACGCCAGGCTGAATTCAAGATTCGAGTTAAGATTCGACGTCGAATAACTACAATGAGTTGCAAAGTGATCAAAGAGGGACTTATTGAACTACCTCTTCAATAATCGTTCAAAAAGTTCATCTTTCAGCACCAAGAAGGTTGACCGATAGTAGAAAACGAGGAGCGCAGCGTACGCTTTTAGTACGTGAGCACTGAAGTTTTCGCTAGCGTTCAAGATTCGACGTCGAAATAACTACAGTGAGTTACAACGTGATCAAAGAGGGACTTTTAGAACTGCCTCTAAAAGGAGGGTACTTACAATGATGTTACAAATCGGAAAACAAGCACCACAATTTCGTCTCCCTGCGTCTGATGGTACCATCTGGTCGCTGAAGGAGCAGCGTGGTAAAAAGGTTGTTATTTTCTTTTATCCTAAAAATATGACACCTGCCTGCACGCAGGAAGCTTGTGATCTGCGTGATCGCTATGCAGAGCTGCAGCAGCTCGGTGTTGAGGTTGTTGGCATCAGCATGGACACCGAGAAGTCACATCGTAATTTTATTGAGAAGAAGGAGCTTCCGTATCTACTGCTGTCAGATACGAATCATAAAGTGTGCGAGAAGTATGGAGTGTGGCAGCTGAAAAAGCTATATGGACGCGAATATATGGGTATCGTTCGCTCTACGTTTCTAATTGATGAAAAGGGCAAGCTAATCGAGCAATGGCTAAAGGTTAAGGTGAAAGGCCATGCCGATGCTGTGCTTGAAGCAGTTAAGATGCACAGCAAACAATAGAGGGACGACTGATCTAAAAATGTAAATGTGGCCTACACGCGTATAAAGTAATAAAGAAACGAGCATTAGAGATGTGGCTGTAAGCGGCTGATCTCTAATGCTCGTTTTTCTTTTCGTGATATTTCTGTAAATACGAATTATAAGACATGCGTCCTACATGTATTTCATATATTGAAGGAAGTGTTCAATACAGGAGGCGTTGTCGTTGAGCAAGTTGAGCAAAGGTTGGAGAAAATGGGTGTTACTAGCTGCGATAGCATTAGTTATGGCTTCATCGCTATGGACGATAGGCGAGCTATACTCCCTTGTGCCAGCCAATCACATGCTGGTGCAGGAAGCTACAGGTATAGCACTAGCATCTGCAGAAACAGACAGCCGTTTACAATACTCACAAGAACGTAACAAGCAGCGTCTTGAAGCAACCGATATTCTTCAAGTGAAGCGTGGAGAAAACGTTCAGCGTGACACAATGGGAAAAATATATGACGGTGCCGCTGAACAGCTAGGCTGTCTAAGACAGCTGTCGATGCAGTCCGAGAGCTTTAGCCCAGAGCTTGAAGCATGTAAACCTAGCAGGGATAGGGAAGACTTGACGTCAGAGGCGCCTTCTAAGCAGCCCGATCCAAGCAGCTCCTATGCAGGAAGAGTATATTTAACCTTTGACGATGGACCTAGCAAGCTGACAGCACCAATTCTGGACTTGCTCGCAGATTCAAATATTAAAGCTACTTTTTTTGTACTAGGCGAAAAAACCGCACAATATCCTGAGCTTGCTCAACGCATCGTGAAGGAAGGACATAGCATCGGCAATCATTCGTACAATCATCGCTATCCTGAGCTGTATGAGCATCCAGAACAATTTGTCGATCAAGTTATCGATACAGCCGAGACCATTTACGAGACGACGGGTAAGGTACCCTACTTATTTCGTGCGCCTGGTGGAACGCATGGGAATTTCGACAGCAGCTATTTGAAGGCTGTTGAGGAAGCAGGATATGCGGTGTTCGATTGGAATGTGGATAGCGGAGACTCACGCTCCCGAGATGTGACCGCAGAAGAAATCATCGCCGAGATTAAGAAGGCGACTGTAGCCGAGCGCATGATTGTCCTGTTGCATGACAGTGCTACGCATGCGGAAACAGTAGCTGCCTTACCCGACATTATCGACTATTTTCAATCTCTGAAGTATGAATTTCTCGCGATAACGGAAGAAACAGAGCCTGTTACCTCTCGACTAGCGAAATCTATTAAATGGGATCGAAAGGTTCTGAATGAAAAGCAAGCAAAGCGATTGAAGGAGCAAATGGAGCTGCTGCGAAAGCAAGCATCGAGCTAAATGTTCGGGGCTGTGCAGTTTAGCGTTATATGAGACTTTAGGGCAGTTTAAGGGGCATTCAAGGTGACCTTTAAGCTGCCCTATTTTATATGAATACAGCGGCTCTAGCTGATTAAAAGATTGAGAGAGTGGCGATACTAGAGGTAGAAATGATACTAGGAGGTACAACGATGACTAATTCCTCTAACGCCGCTCCAATGACGGAGCAAGAAGCTGTTTCTATACGTTCGGAGTTTCATTGGGCCCAGCCGCCAAGCGTGCTGCTGCAGCGCATGGAGCAACGGCTCGGACAAATATTATTAGGCAAGCAAGCGACGATTCGCGAAGTAATGGTCGGATTGCTAGCTGGAGGACATCTACTAATCGAAGATGTACCTGGAGTAGGAAAAACGATGCTCGCTACAGCGATTGCTAGATTGCTTGGCGGAAAGTTTCATCGCATTCAATTCACCTCTGATCTTATGCCCGCTGATATTGTTGGCGGAATGGTTGTCGATGCCAGCGGCAGAGGGCTTGTATATCGAGAGGGTCCTATTATGGCTAACGTGGTACTCGCTGATGAATTGAATCGTGCCAGCACGAGAACGCAGTCTGCGTTGCTTGAAGCATTAGAGCATCGTAGTGTCAGTATTGAAGGGACAACCTATGCGCTGCCCCAGCCATTTGTATTTATCGCTACGCAAAATCCGATTCGCTATGAAGGAACGAATCGACTGCTGGAGGCGCAGCTTGATCGCTTTATGATGCAGCTCAGTATCGGCTATCCTAGTCAGCAGTCAGAGCAGGAGCTGCTCGGTCAATTCGCTGCATCAAGACGACCACAGCCTGAGTTGTTGCGTGCACTCATCTCACACGAGGAATGGCAGCAGATGCAGGCCGAGCTGCAGCAGGTATATATCCATCCATCCTTGCTCGCCTACATGACGGAGGTTGCTGCAGAAACAAGGAACAACGAAGAGCTATTGCTAGGACTAAGCCCACGTGCATTGCGTGACTGGCTGCGAGCGGCACAGGCTAGTGCATATATGCAGGATAGAGGCTTTATCGTCCCTGATGACTTACTACAGCTTGGCGTAACGGTGCTCGCACATCGTATTGAGCTCAGGGGCTATCCGACAGCTCATGCCCAGAAGCAGGATATGATGATGAGGTTGCTGCAGCATATTCCGATCTCTAGCCATTTAAAGGGGAGAGTAAGATGAAGGCAGATCAAAAGAAAAAAGTAAGGGCTTCTGAAGCCAAAGTAGTTTCTGTCCGATCGAATGGAGATTTAAGTGCAAGTCAGAATACAGCCAATACGAATGCAGATTGGAGCACAGTTGCTCAATCAATCGATCACGATCATACAAGCAGCATGACAACGAGCAATGAGAGCATAGGTGAGCATGAAGCAATAGCTGCTGGTGACATTGACAACGAGAATGCTAGCACAAGAACTGAGCCAGTTAGCCATGTGATTGAGCTTGAGCCGAGCTACCGTACGCGTTACGGGGCATGGTGCGGTATTATCTTGCTTTGGCTCGCTTCAGCAACAGCTGTGCTGCTGCGTGGTGATGCACCTGAGTGGCTGCTGCTTACGACATTTTCTATGGTGATCATATTCAGCGGAGTCTTTCCTTGGCTTGGAGCATGTAAGCTCAGCTATGAGCGCGATATGTCGGCTTTGATGCTGGAGCAAGGTGAGCTGTTGGTTTCCGTACGCATGAAACGCAGCTTGCCTCTGCCAGGTATATGGTATGCGATTGATGATCAGCTTCATAACACCAGTATGATGCGTGATCATCGACTAAAGCTGCGTGCAGGCTTTATGCCACTATTCCACCGATCAATGTCACTTACCTATCGAATCCAAGATATGGAGAGAGGCAACTATGAAGCTGCCCCTACCATTATTCGCGTCGGAGACTGGTTAGGGCTCACCTGTATAAAAGTTGAGCGCATCCAAAAAGCTCAGCTCATTGTTCTTCCAAGGCTTGAGAAGCCCGAGGAGGAAAGCTATGTTGCGCGTCATACAAGCAGTAGATGGCTGAAGAGGCAGGCAGATAGCAGCTATCGTCCGCCGAGCACAAGCAGCCTGCATCCTCAACAACCTATTACAAGTAAGAACGAGGATGAATTGAGTGCTATGACAAGGCCCTATATGGCCGGTGACAGCTACCGCAGAATTGATCAGCGTGCCGCAGCAAGAGGTAGAGGACTGCATACGCGAATGGCTGAAGATAAAGAAGCGGCACCACGACTTTGCATCGTGCTTGACCAATATGATTTGCCTTATCGCGATGCCCAGCAAGATCAGATGTTTGGCTCATTAATCAGCTGGTGCTTGGCGGACACCGTGGAAGCGGGAGAACGTCAACGAGTCTCTGTGCTGTGCGATAATTGGAGCTTTGATTATACAGATGAGCAGGGTGCCGCTGAGCTTAAATATTTACTTGCTATCACACGTCCAGATGTAACGGCGCATATGAAGGATCGAGTAGCACATATGTCGATGCTGCTGCCGACGGGTGGACATATTGTTGTCTATTCTGGTGCTTGGAAGGATAACGAGGGCTGGCTTGCCCTTGCTGAGGCCGCATTGCTAAAAGGCAGCAGATTAGAGCTGCAGTTTGTAACGACGAATCGAGTGATGACCTATGCAATGCGTGAGCAGCAAAAAATAATGGAGCAGGCAGGTATTCAAATTGTCTGGCGTTATAGCTGCGAAAAGCCGCAGCCGGTCATTGAGATTGAGAAAGGAAGTGAGCGATATGCTTCAGGAGCGTGATTCATTAGAGCCCTCCTTTACCTATCGAGTCATCACGACCTTGCTACTATTTGGTTTGCTGTTGGAGTGGCTTTTGCCCTGGGTAGGTGCAGGGGAATGGAGCAGCCTTCTACACCCACAGGCACTGATATGGATGACGGCTATTATCCTTGCATTCGGTCTATTTAAGCCGAGAATCGCTTATTTCATCTTGATTGGTGTAGTGACAGGGCTCGGAGCAATGTTTCTCATTTATAAAGGGGACGAGCAATCGCTTTATGGATGGGCCATGGAGCTAGGACCGTTACTGGCTGAAAATGTGAAGGATATGCTGCATTACGGCATATGGTCGATGAATGACGAGATCCGTACGATTCTACTATTTACAGGTTGGCTGCTGCTGGCGCCATCACTGCAGTCCATTGTATGGTATTACCAGTTTTCTCTTTCTCTATCAGCTGTGACGCTGCTGTACCTTATTACACTGCATGCATCCTTAGGCATTGATATATGGCAGGGTATGCTGCGAGCAATTGCTGAAGGATTGCTGCTTGTCGCATTCACAACTCTACCGAAGCTTCAGCGCAGGCAGCTAACAACGGCTAGCTGGGGTAAGCAGGTCAGGTATCAATATGTGAGTATTTTTCTGCTTGCCGTTACGATTATCGCTGGAGGGATGGCGATGAGTCATAATAAAGAAAAGCGAAGCGAGCCAGTTGCTTGGTCAAGCCTATTCTCACCGTCCTTTACTGAAGATCTCTCTGTATGGGCGCAGCAGACAAGCGGCCTTCCGCTTAAAAATGTCACAAGCAGCAGCTATCGAGAGGGTGCGGTTGGAATGGCAGGCTACGGTCACGATGAGTCCGTGCTTGGACAGACGCTAAGAACATCGGATGAGGTCGTATTTTTCGGTTGGTCTGCTCAGAGGAGCAATTGGCGCGCTGAGATCAGATCGACCTATACAGGCAAGGGCTGGAGTGACCAGAATGGAGCGGTTGCACTGCATACAATTCCTGAGGAGGCAACGGCAGGTGCGCAGCTTGGTTCAACCAGCAATCGCATTCGCCTGCAGCAAACAATCTCCTATGTTGAGCCTCAGATCGGTATGCCGCTAATGCAATCAGGAACAAAAGGGGTTGTGCTTGAGCTCATCGCAAGCGATCCTGAGCGTAACCTAAGCAATTATATTACTGAGACGGCAACAGGCACGCTGTATTCCCCTATAAAGGATGCTCCGATAAAAAGCTATACGGTGCTGACTGAGCTGCCGATCGTCAATGTAGAGGAACTCAATGACCTTGAAGCACCAGATAAGGAGCTGGCGCAGCGTGCGTGGGAAAGCGATATGCTTCAAGCCTACTTGCAGCTGCCAGAGCAGCTGCCGGAAAGGGTCATTGCTCTTGCGCAGGAGGTATCTGGAGGAGGCTTAACGAGTAGGTATGATCAAGTAATGGCAATCCAGCAATATCTCGAGGAAAACTATACATACAGCTTAAAAAGCTCGCTTCCGCAAGAGGATCAAGATTTCGTAGATCATTTCTTGTTTGAGCAGCAGAAGGGCTATTGTGTTCATTTTGCTACAGCTATGGTCGTTATGTTAAGGTCACAGGATATTCCAGCTCGATATGTGAAAGGCTATCAGATGGGAGAAGCAGTTGGAGAGAGAACGCTAGATAGCGGTGTTGTTCAGACGCAGTATAAAGTGAGCGCAAAGGATGCTCATGCGTGGGTAGAAGTGTATTTCCCTAACGTTGGCTGGGTAGCATTTGATCCAACACCAGGCGCTGAGGAAGATGAAGCTGCAACGGCAGGTATTGCCTCTCAGCTTGGACAGCTAGGTGACCGCATCTGGACAGAGCTATATCGCATCGGCTCCAGCATTACACCGATGCAGTGGCAGCTAATAGGCGCAGCTGCGGCTGGTCTTACATTGATCAGCCTAGTTATTCGCTTGGCATGGCAGCCAATGAGGCAGCAATGGTTAATTCGTCGATATCGACGAGGCTACCAGTTGCTGGGCAGCTATGAGCAGCTGTTAGCACTTCCAATCAGCTACCCATCGCGTAATAAGAAGCGGTTAAGCATGCAACAGCAGGCTCGAGCGGAGCTGCCTAAGCTGCAAAGTCGACTGCAGCATACGATGGAGCTGCTCATCACCCGTCAGATTAGATCCTTAGAACGAGGGATTAGTGATGATTTGGCACATTTAACATGGAGACAGCGACTCGAGTCGCTTTATGATAGTGTGGATGGCGAAGCGCAAAAGCAAGCACTGAAGCAGCTAATCTCTCAGCTTGAAAGGTTTTACTACAGCAAGCAGATGACTCCTCCTGAGCCAGCAGAGCTTGTCCACATGTTTCAAGGGCTAAGTGGTAAAAGCGGTAAGGGTCGTAAATCTAGCATTCGTTCGAAGGTCGATACGGATCAAGTATTGCCTCTTGGCAACGAGCAATATGAGTCTGATACGGCAGTGGCAGTGAGATAAAATTTCTTCGATTTAACCAATGGTTGAAATTAATGTATAAATCAGAAAATTCAAGGAATGTCGTGTTATACGTCGATGTTTTGACATATAACACGACCTTTTTATGTAGTTCGCGACGTTTTTGTGGAGAACGGTCGAAGTTGCTTGACTACGTGGAATCGAAATAGCTATAATTATCACATTAATTATGGGAGGCTCGGTCATGACGAAGCAAAACGAAATCATCGTTGTTCTCGATTTTGGAGGACAATACAACCAATTGATTGCAAGACGTATTCGTGATTTGGGAGTATATAGTGAGCTATTGCCTTACAATACTTCTGTTGAAAAGATTCGCGAAATTAATCCAAAGGGTATCGTATTTTCTGGAGGTCCTGCAAGTGTATACGAAGAAAATTCTCCACTTGTTGATCCAGCGATTTACGATTTGAATATTCCAATTTTAGGTATCTGCTACGGAATGCAAATGATGTCTCATCAGCTAAGCGGCAAGGTTGAGCGTGCCGGCAAGCGTGAGTATGGTAAAGCAGACGTTACCTTTATCGATAATTGCACACTTACATCAGGTCTTGAGTGCTCACAAACGGTATGGATGAGCCATAGCGACCTTGTTATTGAGCCACCTTCTGGCTTTAGAGTAGATGCAAGCACAGAGCATGCGCCGATCGCTGCGATGAGTGATGAAGCACGTCGCTTCTACGCTGTACAATTCCACCCAGAGGTCCGTCACTCCTTGAAGGGGAATGAGATGATCCGTAATTTCCTATATAACGTATGTGAGTGCGAAGGAAATTGGACAATGGAAAGCTTTATCGAGGATACGATTGCTGACATTCGTAAACAAGTTGGAAACGAAAAAGTTCTATGCGCACTTTCTGGTGGTGTAGATTCTTCTGTTGTTGCGATCTTGCTTCATAAAGCAATCGGTGATCAATTGACTTGTATGTTTATCGACCACGGTCTATTGCGTAAAGGCGAAGCTGAAAGCGTAATGGAAACCTTTGTTGGTAAATTTGATATGAAGGTTGTTAAAATCGATGCTCAAGAACGTTTCCTAGGTAAACTAGCTGGCGTTGATGATCCTGAGCAAAAACGTAAAATCATCGGTAACGAATTTATCTATGTATTCCAAGAGGAATCTGCAAAATTCGACGATTTCAAATTCTTGGCACAAGGTACACTTTACACAGATATCGTAGAAAGTGGTACTGCAACTGCCCAAACAATCAAATCTCACCACAACGTAGGTGGATTGCCTGAAGATATTAAATTCGAGCTTGTAGAGCCGTTAAAAGCTCTATTCAAGGACGAGGTTCGTAAGGTTGGGGAAGAGTGCGGCTTACCTGCTGAAATCGTATGGCGTCAGCCGTTCCCAGGTCCAGGTCTAGCGATCCGTGTACTTGGCGAAGTAACAGAGGACAAGCTGAAAATCGTTCGTGACTCTGATTATATTCTACGTGAAGAAATTGCAAAAGCAGGTCTTGATCGTGAGATCTGGCAATACTTCACGGCGCTGCCGAACATGAAGTCTGTAGGCGTAATGGGCGATGCTCGTACGTACTCCTACACGGTAGGTATTCGTGCAGTAACATCCATTGACGGTATGACAGCAGACTGGGCACGTATCCCTTGGGACGTGCTAGAAAAAATCTCTGTTCGTATCGTAAATGAAGTAGATAACGTTAACCGTATTGTGTATGACATTACTTCTAAACCACCTGCAACGATTGAGTGGGAGTAGGCACACAGTATAGACAGATAAGCTCATTCATTTGTTTTTTAACAACATGAATGAGCTTAAAAGTGTTTTACTAAGTATTATTGTTCAACATCCATCTATGCAAAATGGAATACCTGTAAATATTGGATTCATTTTGGATTTAATGGTAATATATTGATTGATCAATTGATTCAGTAAATCATTAATGATTTTCTGAAATTTTAATGTAGATCGTTTAACATTTCCTTGCCTAAGTCATAATATATAACAGAAAGAACAAAAGAAGGAGGGATATAGCGATGAATAAGTATGTTACGTCTTTTGTACAAAATGAAAGTCAATTATTACGAAATGAGTACAGAAGTTTAGAAAAGCAATATTTCGAGTTGAAAAATTCTACATTAAAATTGTACGAGAGTTTGAAAGAAAAAGAGGATAATACATGTCTAGAAGACCTAGTAAATGATATTGCTATCAATAATGATCCGCTCGAAAATACTTACTTCATTCAATATACTAATGATAAGAAAAAATTAATCGAAGAGAAATTTTCAAATGTAAGAATGTTAGATGAGAGTAAGATTCAACAACTACTTGGAATAAAAAAATCTAGATTAAACAGAAATCTAGAGAATTTAACTCCTGAAACTATTGGTACAGTAATGAACTTACTTTCTGAATTTTATGACAGTGTATATAGAGACTTCGAAAGAAATACTAATAAGGTAAGGGACTTTAAGAAAGAAAATCATTACAAAAATAACATTAACCATTTTGAATTTATTTCTAGTGATGGTAAAAAAAGAAAGTATAGCTATATTTATTAAGGATTCTTTAGGAGGTTAGGTATTAAGTGAGTATAATAATCAATGATATATTAGTTCCGATGTTATCATATTCATGCCTAAATAATGAGAAATTGCAAGAAGGAGCTAGATTAAGAATAGAGATTGAAACTCAAATTTCGAAAAATAAAAATAAAGAAAATTTGAAACTCGTTGAAGTGGATTTCTCAATTATGATTCAAGAACTTTCTGACAATAAAGAAGAATTTTTTGATGATGAAGATGATGAGAATATTTGTGGAGAATTTAATTCAAAGTACAGGGTTTTTATTGAGACTTCAAAAGAGGATGATGTCGAAATTCGAGAAGAAGTGTTAAGACAACTAGTTCCTTATATACAAAAAGGGGTATTTGATTTCTCTGTACAGGTTGGTATTCCGAATATGAAATTACCTTACGATTTGTGGAAATATGAGAATAAATCCAATTAAAAACTTTAAGCATCTACGTTTTGGTAATAATAAGATAGATAGTTACAAAAGAATTAAATCATCCCCCCCTTTTTGTTATATTGTTAAATACGAAGAATACTCACCAGCTTTGCTAGAAGGTATAATTAAATTTCTGCAAGTTTTTAACTTCAATTTCAGTGTTACCGAAAAATACTTTAAGGATGAGTTAAATTCTTATATTGAAGAAGCAGAAATTTATGCAAATGTTACTATTCCCAGTTCGTTGAAAAGTTTATTATCATGCAGCATTTATAATGAGTATAAAAAAGGAACGATAAGATTTGGTGTTTTTCGAGGTGACCTTGTAGAGTATCTAGTGGTTTTATTAGAGAAAAATAAGATATCTAAAATTTATCATGAACCAAAAATTCGTCATAAAAATAAGGAACTAATTAAGAAGAAATTTATCGGGAAAAATTGCCTGGTTGATGTTGTTAAGGTACAAAGTAAAGGTCAATTGATTAAATTTATAGAATGTAAAGCTCAACTTGATACACATATAAAATCACTTCGTAAGAGTAACAGTACTTTTCAAAAAAAAATAAATTACATGAATCACATTGATAAGATAATTAGAACTTATACATACGATAACAATAACTTTACTAAAACTGAAAAAATATTTGCGACCATTTCAGACCCTAAAAGAGCGTTGCCATCCCAATTCTCAGATTTTAAGGTAATAAATTTATTAAATCTATTAGAAGATAAAATTGATAATGGAAAATTTCGCTTATATTAATATGCTCAGATAGCAATTAGTGGTATGATTGACATTACTTCTAAACCACCTGCGACGATTGAGTGGGAATAACATATAACACAAAAAAACTTGGAGAGCCTGCTTTAGTACAGGATTCTCCAAGTTTTTTTGTAGTTCTGGCTAAGGCTAGTACAACGTAGTAAAATAAATAAAAAAAGGTTAATAGGAGATAATGATGTGCCGAAATATTAAGACGCTATTCAACTTTGAACCATCTGCTACTAACGAAGAAATTGAGGCAGCCGCTCTCCAGTACGTGAGAAAGATAACGGGTTTTAACAAGCCGTCAAAGGCAAATGAAGAAGCTTTTAATCGTGCCGTTTATGAAATTCAGCTTATATCCCAAAATTTATTGGATGCGCTAGAGACTAAAGCGGAGCCTCGAAATCGCGAGGTTGAAATTGAACGCGCCCGAGCTAGATCAGCAAAAAGGTTTGGGATCAATGAATAAGATGAATTGATTCGTAATTTTACAGAATCGTGTATGATGTGGCTTCTAAGTAACCTGCTACTACTATTCTTGAGTGAAACTAAATCACTTAGTCAACTGCAACGATTGGTCTAAAAAAGCTCTCTTTTACTTGTGAATAGCACAAATAGAAGAGAGCCTTTGTATATAGAAGCTGATTCAAAAACGAACCTTACTCGTGAAAATCAACATCCACAATCAAAATTGTCTTCACCTAGTGAAGCATCTGTCACTGGAAAGTTCATTTCTTTCCAAGCAGCAATTCCTCCAGATAGCTCCTTCACTGTATAGCCATGTTCAATTAAGAAAATGGCTGCTTTGGCAGCAGTATTACACCATACATCCCAGCAGTAAACAACAATTTCCTTTTCTTTTGGTATTTCATGTAATCGATTGGATAGCTCTTGTTGTGGGATAATCACAGCATCCTTAATAGTTAAACTTCTAACGTGACTAGGACCATTTCTAACATCGATCAATAAGTATTTATCCGGATTCAATTGCGTCGCTCTCATATAATCCATAGGGCTAAATGTAGCTTCTAAACGTGCGTTAAAATAATCAAGTGCGTTCATCGAAATATTGCCTCCCGTTTCAAAGTGAACTCCAAATTCTAACCAGAAATTCCTTCAACAATTGTTTTTCGTGGTCATTTAATGGAGCTAAAACTCCTAATTCAATTGTATTTAAAAATTCCCAACGTGAATCCACTACCTCATTTCCTTTAGATGTAATCAAAAGGCTATAGGATCTTCTATCATTAGGATTCTTTGTTCTCTCCACAAAACCTAAAGCTTCTAAATGGTCGATATGACTTACCATTGTTGTCCGATCAATTTGTAGGTTTTCAGATATATCTTTCTGTGATGAGTAAGGGTTTCCTTTTACAAATAAAAGAACACCGTATTGTCTAGCATTAATGTCATACATTGCAAGACCTTCTGCAAATTTTATTTCCATTTGCTGAAGAACCTTTCCAAGTAAAAAACCATATGATTGATTCCAAGGCTCCAACTTTTTTGCTCACCTCCACAATTAATCAGTTTCTTATATAATCAGTATAACTGATTAATTTGAAATTTCAAGTTTTTTCTAATTAAAATTTTTGAAGCTGTTAAAGTAGTTTCATGTTCCATGTATAACCGCCCCATTTGACACCAATGCTATGATATTACATAGGAAGACACACTAATTAACGGAGTGATCAATTGAGTAAAGCAAAGGGTACAGGTAGAGGTACAGGTAAAAAAGGATGGAACCGTTGGCAGGCCGCGGAACGCAGAGCTGCTAATTCTCCTAAGCCGTATAAAAGTAAAGGCACTAAAAACAAATCAGCTAGCAATGAGGGGAATACAACAAGCTCAAAGTCATAGGCCTAGACATACTGATGAATTAGAGAATGCCTGTCCGTATCGATGGTAAAGTAGACGGTGTGTAACCGCGTTGTATATGAGATGACATCTAAGACTAACGAAGCTGCTTGAATAGGATTTTTTCTACAACCTGGCAAGTTTCAACTTTAGCTCTCTTTCATTGGTGATTATTCACTAATGAAAGAGAGCTTTTTTATTGTTAATGTTGTTTCAACAGATCATGATCATATTTAAAATGAATAGCATCATCCAGATTGTGTAAACGGATACAATGGAAAAATCTATAAATCGGATGTTATCGGATGTAATCGAAGATTTATCGGATATAATTCGCAAACGCTGGGCTATATAATTTAACTCATAAGTCGATCACACATCTTATAAGGAGGTATAGCTAGCAATGGAAATAACGAGACATCCCCAAAACCCGATCGTTGTACCAGGAATATTCGAATGGCGCAAGGCAACTGTGTTTAATCCTGCAGTCATTATCGACAATGGGAAGTTCTATATGATCGAGCGCACAGCGGGTTCCTTAACACCATGTAAAAACTTCTTAGGCTTACTGGAAAGTGATGATGGCGTTAACTTTACCCATGTAAAGGATGAGCCGATCGTAACACCAGATATGCTTGGATTCCCTTATGGCAGTGTTCAAGACCCGCGTATTGTAAAAATAGACGATACATTCTATCTAAACTATGCGCTTCGCCCATGTGCGATGAATTATTACCCAACAGGCACAGGATTGCCAGAACGTTCGATACCTGAATATCCAGACGGTTGGGGTGATGATCCACAGCATTGGCTCACTCGCTCAGGTATTCTAACATCAAAGGATCTAATCCATTGGGAATATCTCAGCGACACAACACCACTCGACATTAATGATCGAGACAATATTTTGTTTCCTGAGAAAATCAATAATAAATATGTGCTGCTGCGTCGTCCTGAGGAGTACGTTGGTCCTGAATATGGCACAGAAAAAGCTGCCATGTGGATTACTTATTCCGATGATCTTATTCATTGGGAAGAGCCTAAGCTATTGGCGAAGGCTGGTACTGAACCTTGGGAACAGAAAAAAATCGGTGGCTCTACTCCCCCTATTAAAACAGATAAAGGCTGGCTTGTCCTGTATCATGGCGTAGACATGGACAGTGTATATCGTGTCGGTGCACTTCTGCTAGATCTTGAAAATACGGAAAAAATTATTGCTAGAACGAAGAACTTCATTATGGAGCCGGAGCCATATTATGAGAAGTTCGGCTATCAAGTTCCTAACGTTATTTTTCCAACAGCCAATGTAGTGAAGGATGGCCTGCTGTATATCTATTATGGCGTAACGGATACAGCGATAGCTCTTGCTACCGTGCCACTTGATGAATTAGTTGATTACATTGTTGCAGGAAATTAACAGCGGTTACATTTGAACATGATGGAAAGCAAGGCTAGGCTGTATGAAAGTGTACTGTAGCATGCTCTATCGTACAGCCCTATCTAGAAAGAGTAGCATAAGCAATCTCTAAAGTAATTGTAAACGCTTCCTGAGGAAGTGGATGTATCATTAAAAAAGAGGAGTCGATGATATGAAACGAAGCAATTGGATGAGAATTTCATTGTCACTAGTTTTAGCTGCAGTTATGGTTGTCGTTGCAGCATGTGGTAATTCAAAGGAAAACGGTAATGAGGGCAGCTCTAATAATGGAAAAAGCACTAGCGGAGAGACAATCACATTAACGATGATGCATCCTTGGACATCACCTAACGTAGATAACGAGGTTTACAAGGCGCGCATTGCAGCTTTTGAAGAGCAATTTCCTAACATTAAAATCGAGCAGGACGGTGTAGCAGCAGCACAATACAAGACGAAGCTATTTACACTAGCAACTGCGAACAACCTAGCAGACATTAACGTTGCTTGGCCAGGTGCTGACCTTGATCCACTTGTAAAAGGTGACTTGCTTATGCCGCTGAACGATCATATGGACAGCTGGAATGATCTTGTTCGTGAAGATGCGCTTGCAGGCTACAATGTGGATGGCAATCAACTAGCGATTCCGACAAAGCGTAACTTTGTAGACATCATCTATTACAACAAAGAGTATTTGGCACAGGTTGGCTACAATGAATTCCCTGCTACTTATGAGGAATTTATTGAGATGATCAAAAAGCTGAAGGAAGCAGGCATTACACCAATTTCTCTAGGTAACAAAGAAAAATGGCCGCTTCAATCATCCTATATGTCCATTATTGGTCAACGATTTGCTGGTGAGGATTTCCTTCATAAGGTAATGGCAGGAGAAGCGCAATTAACAGACCCAGAGTATGTAAGTGCAATCGCGGTTATTGACGAGCTGACAAAGCTAGAAGCATTCAATATTGATGCAAACAATATGGACTCTGTTCAAGCACAGGACTATCTGATTCAAGGTAAAGCAGCGATGCATATTTCATCCGCTACAGTGGATGGACGTATTCGTACAACGAATGAAGAAGGTGACAAGTTCGGAATCGCCTTGTTCCCAAGTGTCCCTGGCGGCTTAGGTGATCAAAAAATGGCTGCAGGTGTACCGCAATTTGGTATTGCCATTAAAAATGGACTAGATGAGAAGAAAAAGGCAGCTGCTGTTGAATTTATGAAATTCTTTGTAAATGAAGAGCTTTATACTGACCTAGCGAAAGCAGGTATTCTCGTTCCAGCTAACGTAGAGATGGGCGACGATATTAGCCCATATCTGAAGGAAATGTATGAGCTGACAAGCAACGGTACAGCTCCTGTATTCGACGCTGTTATCAATACGCAAGCAGCAAAAGAGTTTGAGAACGGCTTACAAGCGTTAACTGTAGGAAGAGGAACACCAGAGGAAGTCGCTAAGGATACGCAAGAATTAATCGGACAGTAAGCATATTAACGATCCAATAAAAGGAGACAAACAAGCTAGTATATTGATAGACGTATACTAGCTTGTTTTCCCAAAGATTGTGCTTGGAGGAGGGTACCTGATGCATACGTTAAAAAAAACTAGGCTCGCAATTTTTGTAGGGCTGCTCCCCTCGCTAATTATTTATATTGGCGTAGCCATTCTCCCCATCATTCTCAGCTTGTATTATTCATTGTTTAATTGGGATGGTATATCTGCCAAAGTATTTATTGGCTTGGACAATTTTGGTGACATCTTTCAGGACGATATTTTTTGGCTCTCTGTTCAAAATAACGTCATCATTATGTTAACCGGCTTGATCGGACAGCTTCCTC
Source organism: Paenibacillus sp. FSL W7-1287 (assembly GCF_038004245.1). Taxonomy (NCBI): domain Bacteria; kingdom Bacillati; phylum Bacillota; class Bacilli; order Caryophanales; family Paenibacillaceae; genus Paenibacillus; species Paenibacillus sp. FSL W7-1287. Next base: position 1,552,566 of record NZ_JBBORD010000001.1, read on the forward strand.
TTGGATTGCTGCTTGCACTATTACTTAATCGAAGCTTGAAAGGAAATGGCTTCTTTAGAACGGTAGGCTTTATCCCAGTCGTTATTTCCTCGGTAATGGTTTCACTTATCTGGGGAATGATCTACAACACAGAGTATGGCTTTCTAAACAGCGTCCTAGGCGTGATTGGCCTAGAAGGCTGGCAACGTAACTGGCTAGGTGATCCTGAATGGTCGATGCTTTCCATTAGCCTAGCATATATCTGGCAAAACTGTGGCTTGTACATGATCATTTTTCTAGCAGCACTGCAAAACATATCTAGTGAAGTGAATGAGGCTGCAGAGCTTGATGGAGCTACTGGACTAAGAAAAGTATTTTTAATTACGATTCCTATGATTCGTGCCACCATTCTCGTAACGGTCATATACAGCATAAGCAATTCATTCCGAGTATTTGATTTGATTCAAATTTTGACCGGTGGTGGACCTGCTCATCAGACTGAAGTCATGACAATTTATATGTACAACAATGCCTTTATGAGCAGACAGTTCGGCTACGGTAGCGCAGTTTCTATTCTGATTCTATTGTTCAGCCTGATCGTCGTGGTGATCGCAAACAGAGTCGGTAGGGAAAAGGACTAGAAAGGAGCTGAACATGATGACCAAAAAATCACCCCTGTATTATATATTTGCTTACTTGTTCCTTGGAGTGTTTGCCTTATTCAACATCATTCCGATCTTTTATATGATCGTCGGCTCCTTCAAGACAGAACAGGAGTATGCAGCAAGCCCATTCGCATTGCCTGAAGTACTCCAGTTTTCTAACTATAGCAAGGCATGGGAAGTCGCCAATATGGACGTATACTTTTTCAATAGCTTGCTCATTACGTTCGTATCGCTCGTCGTGACCGTAATGCTTGGAGCATTGGCTGCGTTCTTCCTATCTCGTTTTGAATTCAAGCTGCGTGGAGCGTTGTATGGGTTATTTCTACTCGGCATGCTCATTCCTATTCACGCAACACTAATCCCGATCTTTATGATTATGAAGAATATAAGCTTACTGGACACGTACTTATCATTGATCCTGCCTTACACGGCTTTTCATCTATCTTTAACGATCTTTATTCTGGAAGGCTTTATGCGCAGCTTCCCGCGTGATCTCGAAGAATCCGGGGTTATGGATGGAGCAGGAATCTATCGAATCTTCTGGTCGATCATCCTGCCGATTACTCGCCCAGCCATCGCTACCGTCGTTATTTTGAATTTTATCTACAATTGGAATGAGTATTTATTCGCACTAGTATTGATAAGCTCAGAGTCTCTAAAAACCTTGCCACTTGGTATTGCTAACTTTGTAGGGATAGAAACCGCTAGCTTGACCTTGCAGATGGCGGCGCTTACAATTGCCTTAGTTCCTATTATTATCTTCTATTTGCTGCTCCAAAAGCAGCTTGTTAACGGGATGGTAGCAGGAGCTGTCAAAGGCTAAGCTGTAAGTCATCGAGGGGGATGTTAACCATGACCGGGAAATTACGAATATTCAGAAATTATGGGCTCAAGCAAATCGCTATACTTATCTTTTTTCTGCTAGTAATTTTACCGACATTGGGAGTAGGCATTCTCGTTCAATCAACCTACACAAAAATTTTGCAAGATCAATATGTAGAGTCGACGGTTCGAAATTTGGATGCGGTCGTTAATCAGCTGGAAGAGCAATTTTCTATGGTGGAGGATCTAGCGGACTACTTAATTTACAATCCGGATCTCAACGATTATTTGCAATCTAATCCGTACGAATATAGTGAATACGTAGATGATCTAAAAGAATCAGTAGAGGGCTTGCTAAGCTTTCACTTGTTTTCAAAGCCGTATATTCGTTCGATTACGATCGATGGTTTGAATGGTGGCTTAATAGAAATGGGAGAACCGGTATATGGGGACGAACAGCCATGGCTGCAGCAGGCCTCGGAGCTGCGAGGCAAAATTGTCTGGAGCGAAGGCTACACTGCTAACAGTGGCTGGAATGGTGAAGTTAAAATCATTTCCCTGTTTCGTGTTCTGAATAAATACAAGGACGTAACAACTCCGCTTGGTAATCTAGTTATTCGACTAGACGAGCAAAGCATCGTGAAGCTGCTAGAGAATGAACAGTATCGGGAGCACGGCTATGTATATGTCATCGGGTCTAACGATGAGCTGGTGCTGCAATCCGAAGAGGCTCAGGAGGCGGAACACCTCGATCCACATCATATGTTAGAGTCGATGAGGAGCACAGGAGCTAGGGCTACTAGCTATCAATCAGGCGATTCCTCCTATTATACGTTTAGTCGTCATATGGAAGGTACGGGCTGGACTATCGTTACCGCGATTCCTAAGTCCGTCATTGATCAGCAATTAGTAGGAGTGCGATGGATTATGTCAGCCGTGCTGCTTGGCATTCTGTTGCTGCTTGCTCTGGCACTCGTAGGCTTTCATTATATGATCATTCTACCGATTCTACGGCTGAAAAATGAAACGACTCGTGTAATGATGGGAGATTTCAGTGCAAGGGTCCCCGTTCATTCTAAGAATGAGATTTCTGACTTAGGTCGTAAATTCAATGCGATGGTTGATACCATTCAAGAGCTGATCGATCATAAATATAAATTGGAAATAAGAGAGCGAGAATCGGAGCTAAAGCTACTGCAAAGCCAAATGGATCCGCACTTCTTATATAATACGCTGGATACGATCCGCTGGACTGCGCGTCTGGAGCATGCAGAAAAAGCGAGTCACCTTATTGAAATGCTCTCGCGCTTCTTCAGGTCTAGCGTGAACAATGGGCAATACGAAACGACGCTGATGCAAGAGATGCAGTTTGTTCAATCGTATTTGGCGCTGCATCAGGTACGTTTAGGTACGCGGCTGCACTATACATTGTTTATGGAGTATACATTAGAAGATGTCAAAATTCCGAAAACGATCATTCAGCCGCTGGTAGAGAACTTCTTAATTCACGGCTTCCAAACTAAGTCCAATGACAATTGGATCAAGGTAATCGCTTATCAACGAGGCAATGAGATCTGGATAGATGTTCGTGACAATGGAAAAGGAATGGATGCTCAGCAGGTACAGCAGCTTCAAGCTATGCTGAAGCAACGGCAGCAAAAATCAGACAAAATCGGTGCCCTGCAAAATATTAATGAGCGCTTAACTATTTTCTTCGGTACGGGCTACGGGCTGGAGCTGATGCCTGTTAAGGAACAAGGCACCTGGGTAAGGCTAAAAATTCCATACGTCAATTCTAATGGTGGTGAGTAGTAGATGGATAAACATAATCATTACACTAAAAAAACAAATGCTAATATTCGAATGATTATTGTCGATGACGAACCGATCATTTGCGAAGGGCTTAAACAAACGATTGACTGGGAGCAGCTTGGCGTTGAGGTAGTAGGCGTTGCTTGGGATGGAGAACAGGCATTAGAGATTGTTCAGGCTGAGGCTATCGATATCGTCTTGTCTGACATTCGCATGGATGGCATGGATGGGCTGGAGCTGGCTGAGCAGCTGCGCAACCAATACCCAGATATCAATATGATCATGATTAGCGGCTATGAGGATTTTGACTATGCTCGCCGCGCGATGCGACAGGGTGTTATCGATTATTTGCTGAAGCCAGTTAACATTGACGAGCTGAAGGCTGTCGTTAGCAAAGTGATTGAACGAATTCATGAAGAGGCTAATACGATTTCGCCCGAAGAGGCAGAGCTGTGGTTTATGAACGCGATATATAGCAAATCAGAATTTGTTGAGACGGAGCTCGTTAAACAGCTAAAGAAATTTAAAGGCACTTATCGTATTCTTGCTACTCAATTAACTGAATTTAAGCTTCATTATGGGGAGCTTTCTGCAGATGCACTCAAAAGGCTGCAGGATGAATGGACAGAGGACATAAAGTCAGCTTTGGACGCTGCTGGACTGGGTTCGATATTTGTATTTACGAATGCCAATCTTCTCTACACCTTTGTTTACGATAAGCATCGTACCTTGCATGAGAAGGATTGGAACGAATTACCGCAGCAGATCGCAGCAGGCTGGAAGCATGATGGACGGATCATTATTGCTGCCTCTGATTGCTTTAATGATCTGGAGCAAACGACAGTATTGTGTGAGCAGGTCTGGCAAATGCTTCCTTATCATATATTACTGCCACAGAACGAATCGATTCTAACGATGCCAAGGTGTAAAGCAATAGAATCGAGCAGACCATCTATTCATAGCTATGCACCACCAGCGGACTGGGCTAATCGCTTAAGCGGACTGCTATACCGTCAAGAGTGTGATGAAGCAAGGACCATGGTGAAGACGTTGCTTGCTGAGCTGCGAGAGCACCAGCTGTTACTGCCAGAGCTGCTCGAAATTTATGAGGAGCAAATGACACTTCTTCGTCAGCGGCTGCGCAACAATGCTTTACAATTTGAGCAAAATGGCGAGCGTCAATCTGTTGATCTGCATCAATACAATAGCTACGAATTGCTGGAGCAATTATTGCTTGATGATTTACACGCTTGGTTAGAGCTGATTCGCAATCAATCCGTTACTAAATCGTACTGGATCGTCGAGAAGGCGATGAAGTATGTAAGAGAGCATTATAGCGAGGATGTGAAGGCATCCGAAATCGCAGAATGGCTCAATATTACACCAAATCATTTTAGCTATATCTTTAAGCAAAACTCAGGGAAAAACTTTAAGGAATTCATTAATGATGTTCGCATTTCTCAGGCGCAGCGCTTACTTGCATCAACAAATGATAAGGTATTTGAAATAGCTGACCAGGTTGGGTATAAGGAATACAAATATTTTGTATCGGTTTTCAAGACAGTAACAGGCATGACTCCGAAGGAATATCGTGCGGTCAGTGCAGGCGTCTAAGCACATAGGTAGGTAGATTTGCACGATGAAGTTGAGGCTTAACAGGGAGAGTGAAGTGGAATGGATGCTGTCTATAAAAATGCTGAGCTTCCGATCGAGCAGCGTGTCGAGGATTTGCTTGCTCGTATGACGCTGAAGGAGAAGATTGGGCAGCTTAATCAGCATATGTACGGCTGGGACGCTTATAAGCGTACTGGAGACGATATCGAGCTAACGGAGCTATTCAAGCAGCAGGTACAGCTCGGTGATGGAATGGGTGCGCTCTATGGCCTGTTTCGAGCAGATCCTTGGTCCGCAGTTACACATGATAACGGAATTCCAACTGCACAAAGTGGTAAGGTGGCGAACGCTATTCAGCGGTATGTGCGCGAGCATACTCGTCTTGGTATCCCTGTGCTGCTATCTGAAGAATGCCCGCATGGTCATCAGGCGCTGGATTCGACATTATTGCCCGTGAATCTGGCAGTAGGCTCGACCTGGAATCCTGCACTGGCTGAGCGGGCTTATTCGTATGTCGCATCAGAGATCCGTAGTCGAGGCGCACATCTTGGGCTAGTTTCTGCACTGGATATATTACAGGAGCCGAGATGGGGGAGAACGGAAGAATGCTATGGTGAGGATCCATTTCTCGCTTCTCGATTCACAGAGGCAGTTGTGCGCGGGCTGCAAGGCAATGATGTGAAAGAGCTTAGATCAGGTCATAAGGTGGCCGCTGTGTTAAAGCACTTATGTGCGCAAGGAGCTGCACAGGGTGGTCACAATGCTGGTCCTGCGAATATCGGAGAACGCGAGCTGCGCGAAATTCATTTGCCAGCTGCACTAGCTGGTATTAAGGCCGGGGCGCTGGGAGTAATGGCGGCCTACAATGAGATCGACGGCGTACCGTGTCATGCTAATTCGTGGCTTTTGCAGCGTGTGCTGCGCGAGGAGTGGGAGTTCGAGGGAATCGTAATGGCCGACGGCTGTGCCATCGATCGATTAACCTCCATTGCTGGAAGCCTTGAAGGGGCCGCAGCACTTGCGCTTCAATCCGGAGTAGATCTTAGTCTGTGGGATCAATCCTTTACTAAGCTTGAGGCCACGGTTGAGCAAGGCTTAGTCGCTATCGAGGATGTCGATCGAGCCGTGCGGCGAGTGCTTAAGCTTAAATTCGAGCTAGGCTTATTCGACAAGCCTTTGGTGGATGAAACGTTAGCTGCAACGACTGTTGGTGCAGATCAGGCGAAGGCTGTTAATGTCCAGCTGGCACGGGAATCAGTCGTTTTGCTAAAAAACAATAATAGCATTCTGCCACTGCATGCGGCGCCGCGCCGTATAGCGGTAATAGGTCCAAATGCAGATCACGTATACAATCAGCTTGGCGACTATACGAGCATCCAGCGGCCTGGAACGTGCACGACCGTGCTGCAAGGCCTTCAACAGCTTGCACCGGAAGGCTCGGAAATTATTTATGCACGAGGCTGTGGCATACGTGATATGCAGGATGAAGGGCTAGCAGAAGCGATAGAAGCCGCCAAGGCTGCCGAGGTTGCAATCGTTGTTATTGGCGGCAGCAGTGCAAGAGATTTTGGCGATCAATTTGATAGCAATGGAGCTATTATTATGGGCGGTCATCATACAGGAGAGATGGATTGCGGTGAAGGAGTCGATCTGGCAAACCTGCAGCTTGGCGGTATGCAGGAGAAGCTGGTTGAACAGCTAGCAGCTACGGGCACTCCGCTTGTTGCAGTTGTTATTCAAGGCAGACCTCATGTGCTGGAAGTCGTTGAACGCTATTGCGAAGCCGTTCTATGTGCGTTTTATCCAGGGCCTGAAGGAGGGACAGCACTAGCGGAGATAGTGTATGGCCATGTAAATCCAAGCGGTAAGCTATCTGTCTCCATGCCGCGATCATCCAGCCAGCTGCCCGTTTATTATAATCAGAAAAATCAAGGCAGACGACGTCCGTATGTCGACATGTCAGAGCAGCCACTATATCCATTTGGTTATGGCCTCAGCTACACCAAGTTTAGCTGTGCGCTCGAAGATTTATTGGAGAGTACTTTATCAGCAGAAGCGCTGGAGAACGGTGCAAAGCTTATCGTTTCTGTAAAAGTGGTCAATGAAGGCCAATGCGCAGGAGCAGAAGCAGTTCAGCTGTATATACAAGCGCAGGGCTCCCCGATCACTAGAAGAACAAGGGAGCTAAAAGGCTTTGCCAAGGTAGAGCTTCAGCCCGGAGAGCAGACCACGATACAATTTGAGCTTGGCAAAAATGAGCTGGCAATCTGGAACCGAGAGATGGAATACAAGGTCGAGCCTTGTGAGCTGACGTTGTTTGCTGGGGGGAGTTCGCTGGCTCCAGAACTGTGTCGTATCACCATTAAGAGGTAGTTTAATACGTCCGACTTTGATGACGATGTTATTTCGTTGTAGCTTACTCGACGTCGAAGCTTGGACGCTAGCGAAAACTCCGTTGCTCACGTACCAAAACCGTACGCTGCGCTACTCGTTATCTACTAGCGTCCGATCTTCTTGGTCCTGAAAGCCGAACGTATTAAACCTTTATTGGAATTGGTAGTTTAATACGTCCGACTTTGATGACGATGTAACTTCGTTGTAGCTTACTCGACGTCGAATCTTGATCGCTAGCGAAAACTCCGTTGCTCACGTACCAAAACCGTACGTTGCGCGACTCGTTATCTACTAGCGACCGATCTTCTTGGTCCTGAAAGCCGAACGTATTAAACCTTTATTGGAATTGGTAGTTTAATATGTCCGACTTTGATGACGATGTAACTTCGTTGTAGCTTACTCGACGTCGAATCTTGATCGCTAGCGAAAACTCCGTTGCTCACGTACCAAAACCGTACGCTGCGCTACTCGTTATCTACTAGCGACCGATCTTCTTGGTCCTGAAAGCCGAACGAATTAAACCTTTATTGGAATTGGTAGTTTAATACGTCCGACTTTGATGACGATGTAACTTCGTTGTAGCTTACTCGACGTCGAATCTTGATCGCTAGCGAAACCATCGGTGCTCACGTACCAATACCGTACGCTGCGCTCCTTGCTTTCTACTAGCGACCAAGCTTCTTGGTCCTGAAAGCCGAACGAATTAAACCTTATTGGAATTGGTAGTTTAATACGTCCAGCTTTGATGACGATGTTATTTCGTTGTAGCTTACTCGACGTCGAAGCTTGGACGCTAGCGAAAACTCCGTTGCTCACGTACCAAAACCGTACGTTGCGCGACTCGTTATCTACTAGCGTCCGATCTTCTTGGTCCTGAAAGCCGAACGAATTAAACCTTTATTTGAATGGGTAGGGCAAAAACTCGAATTTGATTACGAAGTAATCATTGTAGCTTAGTCGGCATCGAATATGGAACTCAGCCGAAATTTACGGTGCTCACGTACCAATACCGTACGCTGCGCTCCGTAATTTCTAGCTTTGCTCCATCTTCTTGGTACTGAAATCCAAGTTTTTTCCCCTTTATTGGAAATGGTAGTTTAATACGTCCGACTTTGATGACGCTAATAATCTTTTAGCACTGCGGAGCTTATGATCTCTAAAAGCGACCTCCTGACGAAGGAAGGTTCGAGCGTTAGAGAATCATAAGCGGAGCCGAAGGTTCGAGCGTTAGAGATGTTTAGCGGAGTTGGACGCTAGCGAAAACTTTGTTGCTCACGTACCAAAACCGTACGCTGTGCGACTTGTTTTCTACTAGCAACGGATAGGAGGGAGAGTATATGGAATTAGTGCTGCAGCATGCAACACTCGTTAATGGCAGGACGATAGATATCGTCATTGCTAATGGGATAATCGTAGAGCTTGCAGCCGCAGGTCAAGGTAAAGCAGAGACGAGCATTGATTGCTCAGGACTTTACGTATCCTCAGGCTGGATTGATCTACATGTGCACGCAATGGCTGAGCTTGCGCCTTATGGAGATGACATTGACGAGATCGGCATAAAGCAGGGTGTAACAACGATTGTAGATGCAGGCAGCTGCGGTGCTGATCGAATTGATGCCCTGCAGGAGAGAGCTGCCATTGCTAAGACTCGAGTGTTATCGTTCTTGAATATTTCTCATATCGGTCTCGAGCGAGTGGATGAGCTTTCCCGCTTAGCGTGGTTGGATGAGCAGCGACTTGCTGCTGCATTGAATAGACATAAAGATTTTATCATAGGCCTAAAGGCAAGAATTAGCCGCAGTGTAGTGAAGGAGCTCGGGCTAGAGCCATTAACGATTGCACGTAAGTGGTCTAAGCGCTATGGGCTCCCGCTTATGGTCCATATCGGCTCCGGTCCGCCCAATATTACAGATGTGATAGGTCAGCTGCAGCGTGATGACATCGTTACTCATTTTCTCAATGGGAAGGCGAATAATCTATTCACTGAATCTGGTCAGCCTATTGAAGCGCTGCTAGCTGCAATTGCAAGGGGAGTTCGCCTCGATGTTGGTCACGGTACGGCCAGCTTTTCATTCGAAACTGCTGAAAAAGCGAAAGCTGCTGGAATACATCCGGATACAATCAGTACAGATATATATAGAAATAATCGGATGAATGGCCCTGTATATAGCTTGGCAGATACGATGAGCAAATTTCTACTGCTAGGCTACAGTCTGCAGCAGGTCGTGATGATGGTAACGGAACATGCCGCTGCTATTCTAAGCCGACCTGAGCTAGGCAGCATCAGCATAGGTGGAGCAGCTGATATTACGCTGTTCGAGCTAAGACAGGAAGCGAAGCGACTCGTTGATTCGGAAGGACAGGAACGACTAGCTGAGCAGCATATAAAGGTAAGAGGAGTGGTAAGAGATGGAACATACAATGCATGCTAAATACGGATTGAAGCGAGTAGTCAATGCTAGCGGCAGAATGAGCATTTTAGGGGTATCGGCCCCAACGGATACGGTAATGGAGGCTGTAAAGCAAGGGGGGCAGCAGTATGTTGAGATGGCAGATCTCGTTATCAAATCAGGGGAGCATATTGCTCGGGTGCTGGAGGCAGAAGGTGCAGTTGCTGTTAACTCAGCATCAAGTGGAATTGCATTATCTGTAGCGGCAGTTGTAACGAAGGGGCAGCAACGAGCAAGTCTGCGCCTGCATCAAGACCCCATCTACGTGAACGAGATTATTATGTTCAAGGGTCATAATGTGCAGTACGGCGCTCCAGTTGAGACGATGGTGGCGCTTGGCGGTGGTCGGATCATTGAGGTGGGCTACGCCAACGAGGGACGAACAGAGCATATCGAGGAGGCCATCTCCGAACGAACGGCTGCTATTCTGTTCGTTAAATCACATCATTGCGTGCAAAAAAATATGGCCAGCGTTGAAGAAGTGAGCGAGCTAGCTCGCCGTTATCGCATACCACTAATTGTTGATGCTGCAGCGGAAGAGGATTTGCGTAAATATATCCGTTATGCCGATCTAGCCATTTATAGCGGCTCTAAGGCGATTGAAGGTCCGACCTCGGGTATCGTTGCTGGCAAGCAGCCATATACGGATTGGGTGAGAACTCAGCTGCACGGTATCGGAAGAAGCATGAAGGTCGGCAAGGAGAGCATCTTCGGCTTACTGCAGGCGCTTGATGAGTATATGGTGAAGCAGGATAAGAGCGAGCAGGAGAAGGCTGCGCTCGCGGAGCTAGACAGCTTGTCAGAATTACCAGGTGTTACTGTCAATGTAGTACAGGATGAGGCGGGTCGAGCTATATTCCGTAGTCGAATTCATATCGATGCAGGTCAAGCAGGAATGAATGCAGCTGTGGTAAATGATCAACTGCGCGAAGGGGACATCGCCGTTTATACGCGTGATTATGGCGTGAAGCAAGGATATTTTGATATTGATCCTCGCTCCTTGCAAGGTGACGATATGACAGTTATCGCTAGCAGAATACGTGAAATCATCGGAGGACGAGCATAATGAACAAACGAATGTACAAAGGTAAAGCCGCATTAAATGTACTGACGAATTCTATAACGAATGCGAAGGAAATCTTTGAAGCAGCAGAGGGACATGTGCTAGTTGGTGTGCTTTCCAAGTCCTACCCAGATGCAGCGACAGCTGTGGAGGCCATGAAGGAATACGGTGCTGCGATAGACGATGCTGTATCTATTGGACTCGGAGCGGGAGATAATCGCCAGGCCGCTGTTGTCGCCGAGATCGTTAAAAGCTATGCGGGCGCACATATTAATCAAATCTTCCCTGCCGTTGGAGCGACGCGAGCTAATCTAAACGGAAGAGAAAGCTGGGTTAACAGCTTAGTATCTCCTTGCGGTAAGCCAGGCTACGTCAATATCTCAACAGGAGTAGCAAGCAGTTCAATTAGCGAAAAGGCGATTGTTCCTGTGAAGGCAGCCATTGCGCTTGTTCGTGATATGGGGGGGAATGCGCTGAAATATTTCCCAATGGGCGGCTTAAAGCTTGAGGAGGAATATCGCGCAGTGGCACAAGCGTGCGGTGAAGAAGGCTTTGCGCTTGAGCCTACAGGCGGAATTGATCTTGATAATTTTGAGGCTATTGTAGAGATAGCCCTTCAGGCTGGTGTACCTCAAGTAATTCCGCACGTATACAGCTCCATCATCGATCCAGCGACTGGTGCAACGAAGGTTCCGGATGTCGTTAAGCTATATGCATCCTTGAAGGCTCTGGTTGATCGTTATGAGTAAGGTAGCTGCTTTTGGCGAGGTCATGATGCGATTAGAGGTACCGCGCTATGCTACGCTATCGCAAAGCGATCAACTAACCTACTCCTTCTCAGGTACAGGTGTGAATGTAGGCTCCGCATTAACACGCTATGGGCATCATTCGCAGATGGTGACAGTGCTACCAAGCAATCCGCTTGGTGATGCGGCAGTAGCTTATTTACGGCGGTTAGGCTTGAGCACAGACTATGTTGCTCGTGGTGGCAAATATGTTGGCAGTTATTTTCTGGAGCACGGCTTCGGCGCAAGACCAAGCCGCGTAACCTATACAGACCGCTGGGGGAGCAGCTTTAATACAGCTACGTTTGATGCTGCGAGCTTTGCCCAAGTTGCCAGTGACATCGATGCATTGCATCTATGCGGTATTACGCTAGCAATGAATGATAATGTACGTGCAGCGATGAAGGAGCTGGCAGCGGCCGTTAAGGCAGCAGGTGGAACGGTTATATTTGATTGTAACTATCGTCCATCACTGTGGGGAGAAGACGGATATAAGCTAGCAAGGCCTCACTATGAGGAGCTGCTGCAGCTTGCTGATCTTGTATTTATGAATGAAAAAGATGCACTGCATGTGCTCGGCATGTCTACTCATAAGGAAGATCGAGCGGAGCAGCTTGAGGAGTTGATTCCTCTCGTAGCAGAGAAGTATAAGCTTAAAGCAGCTGCTGGTACACATCGAACGATCAACACTGATCATACGCACACGCTAAGAGGATATTTATATAAGGAAGGTCAATTTTACTACTCTCATCCATTAACCTTTGCTGTTTATGATCGTGTAGGTGCAGGTGATGCCTATGCGAGTGGCATCATTCATGGTGAGCTGACAGAAGCAGAGCCAGCACATGCCGTAGAATTTGCAGCATATGCAGCAATGCTCGCTCATACGGTTGCAGGTGATACGCCTTTAGCCACAGAGCAGGAAGTGCTGGATGCGATGAAAATTAGTACGCGTGATGTTTCGAGATAGAAAGCGATAAATTGATATAAATGAGAATGTGCAATTGTAATAAGCGAATTTTATACAAAGCTAAATCAAGCTCAGGAGGCTGGCAAAAATGAAAAAATTAAAGGTAGCAGTTATCGGTTGTGGGCAAATTGCACGTACGCAGCACGTACCATCATATGTGAAAAGCGGCTTAGCTGACATTAAATACTTGGTAGATGACGTCATTGAGAGAGCAGAGGAGCTAGCTGCTGAATATGGCGTCCCTCATCCGACCTCTGATTTGGCGAAGGTGCTGGCTGATCCGGAAATCGATGCGATCTCCGTATGTACACCGAATGCTTCGCATGCTCCTATTACGATTGCAGCGTTGAATGCGGGTAAGCACGTGCTTTGCGAAAAGCCAGCTGCGTTATCCTATGCGGAAGCAACTGAGATGAAGCTGGCAGCAGACCGTAACAACAAAATTCTTAACATTGGAGTCGTTAATCGCTTCAATACAGCGGTCAACAAAATTAAAGAGCTTATAGATGCTGGTGAGCTTGGCAATCTCTATCATGTGTATTGCTCCTTCCGTTCACATCGCTCAATTCCAGGATTAGGCGGCCCATTTACAATGAAGGAGAAATCAGGCGGCGGCGTACTAATCGATTGGGGCGTGCATTTCCTTGATCTTATCTTCTATATTCTAGGTAATGACATTAAGGCACATACCGTGTCAGGTGCAGCTTATGGTGAGCTAGGGCGCAATATTAAAGAGTATGCTTTTACGAGCATGTGGGCAGGCCCACCAGTGCTAGACGGAACGTTTGATGTTGAGGATTTCATTACTGGGCTAATCCGCACGTCGGGTCCAACGATTAGTATGAACGGAGCATGGGCACAGAACATTGGCGAGAAGGCGATGTTTGTAGAATTTTTAGGAAGTAAGGCTGGAATCAAGCTGCAATATGGCGGTGAATTTACGTTATATACAAGTAAAAATGGCATGCTATATGAGACAGCGGCAAGCTTTACACATGAGGATATGTTCGCAGCTGAGGTTAAAGCTTTTCTAGAGTCGATTCAATCGATGGAGAAAAATCGTGCCAATATCGATCATACGTTGGTGACAACTCAAGTGATGGATGCTCTCTACGAGTCCGCTGCTATCGGAAAAGAGGTTACTCTATGAAAAAGATAGGCTTCATAGATTACTATCTAGATGAATGGCATGCTAACAACTATCCAGCATGGATTGCCGAGCGGGCTAAGCACCTTGGGCTAGAATGGGAGGTTGCCTACGCATGGGCAGAAATCGACAAGCCTAATGGCATGACATCGGAACAGTGGTGCACTGAACAAGGCGTGCAGCAAGTAGCGACGATTGAGGAGCTGATCGAGCGATCTGATGCAATCATCATCCTATCGCCTGATCATCCGGAGCATCATGAACGTCTTGCTCAGCTCCCTCTGCAATCTGGCAAGCCCGTCTATATGGATAAGACGTTTGCACCTGATCTAGCGACTGCACAGCGTATATTCAAGCACGCGCAGAAAGGGAATACACCGCTATTCTCAACATCAGCACTACGCTATGCGCTTGAAATTCAAGATCATGCGGCGAGAATCGAAGCGGATGCTATAGAATATTTAGCCGTAGCTGGACCAGGTAGATATGAGAATTATGCTGTTCATCAGTTTGAAATGATCGTAACCTTGATGGGAACGACCTATAAACGAATAAAGAGTCTATCGACTGAAAATGGACGCCATCTCATTGTAGAGCTGCCGGATGGGCGGCAGGCATCATATCTACAGATGAAAAGCGCACCGTTTCAGGCTATTATTCAACGGAGTAACGGTGAAGGAAGCCTTATTGCTCAATGCTCAAACATGTTTGAGCAGCTGATGGATGCTATATTACAATTCTTCGAGAATGGCAAGCCGCCGGTACAGCCAGAGGAGACGTTGGCAGTCATTGCGCTTATCGAGGCAGGTCAAACCGCTCTTGCACATCGCGATGAGTGGATCGAGATAGCAAGTCCGGTAGAGGAGGCGATCGAACAATGAAGCTAGGAATAAGCACATACAGCCTTCATGGCGCTTACAAGTCAGGTGAGCTGACGCTAGAAGGAGTTATTGAAACGATTGCGGAGCTTGGTGCAGAGCATGCAGAGATCGTCCCGATTGGATATAACCTCGTCGAGCAGCCTGAGCTGATCGAAGTCATCAAGCAAACAGCAAACAATGCAGGGTTAGAGCTCTCTAATTACGCCATTGGTGCTAACTTTTCTGGCCTAGATGAAGAAGAAAGAGAGCAGGAGATTGCAAGAGTTAAGCGAGAGGTTGATGTGTGCGCAACGCTCGGTATTAAGCGTATGCGTCATGACGTAGCGAAAAGTGATGACCTATCGATCGGCAATTTTTTAGAAGAGCTGCCAGGACTCGTTGATGCATGCCGCCAGATCGCTGATTATGCTGCAGCTTACGGAATTACAACGAGTATTGAGAACCATGGATTTTTTGTTCAGCATAGTGAGCGAGTGCAAGCAATTGTTGGTGCAGTGGCACGTGACAATTTCCGTACGACGCTTGATATCGGTAATTTCCTATGTGCCGATGAGGATCCTGTGATCGCGGTTGCTAACAATATTCATCTTGCTTCGATGGTGCACTTTAAAGACTTCTATGTTCGCTCAGCACGAATCAAGCCTGGTGCAGGCTGGTTCAGCTCCTCGGGTGGAAGATGGCTCAGAGGCGCTATCGTTGGGCAAGGTGATATAGATATGCCAAGCATTGTTGAGATCGTTAAGCGTAGTGGCTATGACGGTTATATATCTATAGAGTTTGAAGGAATGGAAGAATGCAAGCTAGGTACAAAGCTTGGCTTCGATTATGTGAAACGGATGTGGGATGAGCTTTAATCTGAAAATTAAGGAGTGTGAGAATACGATGACAAGGCCAATCATGACTAATAAAATTGGTGTTATTGTTGACAGCTTTGGTGTTGGAGTGAAGCAAGGGCTGCTCAAGGCAAAGCAATTGGGTGCAGATGGAGTGCAAATTTATGCAGTAAAGGGAGAGTTCGATCCTGCGAACCTATCAGCAGCCGCGCGCAAGGAATGGAAGGATTACATCTCATCCTTAGGTCTAGAAATCTCTGCTTTGGTAGGCGATCTTGGTGGTCATGGCTTTCAGGACCCTGCTCAAAATAAAGAAAAAATTGAAAAGTCCAAACGGATTATGGAGCTCGGATTGGAGCTTGGCACGAACATTGTAACTACGCATATCGGAATCGTGCCAGAGGATAAGAATAGTAGAATTTATGCGACGATGCATGAGGCTTGTGAGGAATTAAGCAGCTATGCCAGCGGATTAGGTGCTTATTTTGCGATAGAAACAGGTCCAGAAAGAGCAGTACAGCTGAAATCATTTTTAGATGGCCTTGGCTCGAAGGGAGTCGCGGTTAATTTCGATCCCGCCAATATGGTCATGGTTACAGGTGATGATCCGGTGCAGGGGGTATATACGCTGAAGGATTATATCGTTCATACGCATGCTAAGGATGGCATTAAGCTGGCTGCTGAAGTCGACCCTAGAGAAGTTTACGGTGAATATGGCTACGAATCAGAATTAGACCACGACAAAATTGCCGAGATGGCAACGAGCGGTCCATCCTTCCGTGAAGTACCGCTTGGAGAAGGCAAAGTACAATGGAACGACTATTTACAAGCGTTAAATGATATTGGCTACAAGGGCTATTTGACGATAGAACGAGAGGTAGGCACGAATCCTGAAGCGGATATTGCGCTAGCGGTCAAATTCCTGAAGTCATACCGTACAACGTAGGTTGGTTGATAAAGTTAAAGCTTCTTCTCTTAAACTAGACAATCTGTTTGGAAGCAAGGCATGGAGGCTGAAATTGCGCTCTGTGCCTTGCTTTTGTTTTAAGTCATTATAGTTGAATAACGATGCTTGTACATAATTGATTTGGACGATACGCTGTTTCAAACGAATAGGATTGTAAGAGAAGGAACAGATGCTTACTTTTTGGAAAGACTAGTCGAAAATATATTGGGGAAGGTCACTACTCGTACGTGTAGCTCTCATTAAAAGGGACGATCGGTCAATATCGTCCTTTTGTGGTCTTCTAATAACTATCAATAAAAAATGAAAAGTTTAATAAAATTAAAATAAACTTGATTTTTATTTAACTATAAATTAAAATATAAATAATTTTAATTAATGTGAGGTGGAGGTGAAGGAATGGAAAGTAAAGATATTCCTAGTTGGATTTATGCATTAGAAAAAGAGGATATAGAGTTTATCAAAAAATTTGTCATTCATTCAGGCTCATTAAAGGAAGTTGCAAAGCTTTACGAAGTGTCTTATCCAACTGTGAGAATCAAGCTTGATCGTTTAATTGAAAAAATCAAATTAAATGACGAAACGGAAAATGAAGACTTTATTCAGTTTGTAAAACAGCTTGTTATTGATGATCGAATTGAATTAGAAGAAGCAAAATTAATAATTGAGAAATATAAAAAAGAAAGGAATGAAAATTAATGTTTGGATTTGGAGATATAGCAGATGTATTTATTATTGCAGCTTGTTTAGGGGGGCAATATTTTTTAGCTAGCCGTCATCATATATTTTGGGGTGCATTACTACCTGCTGCTTTTGTCATTTGGAGAGGGACGCTACTTTTCACAACGAATAATAACGTTTTAGCACAAATACTAATTATAGCTGTTGGACTTGCCTTTCTTTTAGGACAATGGGTTCAAGGGAGAAAAGCATTTAAAAACAAGCAAGAAAAAGAGCTGCTCAAAATGAAAGCACACGACATCGTATAGAGAGCAATATAGTCAAACAACTGAACTTATAGTTTACGTGGATGTACGAATTCAGAGCAATACGCAGATGTGAAGATCTTAAAGAGCGATTCTGTTGAAGTAGGAGGAGAGCTGCTCACGGTTTTGGTATAAATATAAGCGGAGACAAGGCGAGGCAACAAATCACATTTGTTGTCCTCGCCTTATTTGCTTAGTTTGTGATTACTAGTGATTACCCTCATACCTTTCAATGATTGAATGAATCGCAGTTAGTATTTCTTTCGATTTCGAGGAGTTTTCATCTGTAAATAGATTAGAAGGAGCATGGTCGAATACCTCTAATAGACTGAGTACGGAGTCATAATATTTAATGTAAGAATCGTCTAGCTTATCAATACCGATATTCTTAATCTCAGTTAACGAATTAAACATTAAACTAATAAATCTGGATAAAGGTTTTTGCAATTCGTCTCGCACGATAGCATCTAAAGTCGTCTTATTAATATTATCTTGATTTAGTGTGCTATAGATGGTCTGATTATTGCGACTTAGAAATCCATCTATACGCCCTTCTAAATACTCGATGTTTTCTCGCTCTTGATCATCGACAATGAGCTGTAAGATGACTCTATATTCGTGGATAATCTCTAATAATTCTAATCGGAAATTATTTTCATTCGAAAGCAATAATTGAATGTTCGTATGGTTATTCGTTTCTTCTTTCGTGCTACAACCCGTAAGCATAGAAAACAAAATCGTAACACATAAAATGAGTTTTGCTTTTCTCATTAAGTTACTCCTTTTAGGTTGCTATATTTTTATATAGCTCTTTAGCTTTTCACTGCAGCTGCAGTCATGTACCATTATCTTAAAGCAAGAATTAAACGTTACAATTAGTTATCATATAATAGATGTAAGTAAAGGAGAACAATCAAGTTGGATTGCTCTCCTTCTTTCTCCATAGGCGGTAAAGTCCTTGAATTAATGTAATAAAGGCGATGAGCTCTATAGCTGTTAGCATAGTGTGAAGGATACTAATAAGCTGCCCTCCACTTATTCCAAACAAGCTTTGAGCCGATATAATAATCCGTTCGGAGAATAGAGAGATGAAAAATTCTATGATTTCGACGGCTATTAATAATAGAAAAAAAGTAGTGCCTTCAGGAAAAGCGTGCTTGCTGCTTAAGACTAATCCGATTATAAAACAGATGAATAATATAATAGGCAATGCAAATTGTAAATAACTGATAAATATAGCTGATCACCTCTTTTGTATAATATTAACCATAAATTTCAATATTTTCTACTATATGAATCAATTTCATAATGTATAGTTACAGATTCGCAGATTAGCCCAATTTGTGCATATCCATTTTTGAAAATTATGCTGCTTGTTCATTCAAATGACGATTTAATCGATCACATACAAGTTTTGTACAATTGTAAACCAATGCAACCAAGTTAAAATGAAACTTCGCTTTTTGACCGGTTCGATGTCGTATATTGTTCAATTGGAAGAATTCTTTTAAGTAAGCATTTACTCGTTCTACGGCAGATCGCTTCTTAGAGATTTCCTTCCATAGCTTCGAACCACGAGCTGGTGCCGTATATTTTCTTATATCCGTTGAGATCTTCATTTTGTATACCTTTTGACAAAGTGTATCCTTCGCTAATGGGCAATGATCGCATTCTTTTGGACGAACATATTTCAGCGTTTCATACTTTGAATCATAACTGTCGTAACGATACGAATGCTCTCTGACACAAGTTGGCGCAAAGTGTTCGTCAAATCCAACAAGTTCTGGCTCTCGCCTACGGTTATAGGCAATCACGGCGTGTGCCTTCATTTTACGAACCTGTCGGTATATCGCTTCATAATCATAACCTGCGTCCATCGTTGCATAGGTGAATTTGAATTGTGGATGCTGTGAAACAAGCCCTTTTAGGAGAGGTATGGCGGCTTTACCATCATTCAAACTTCCAGAAGAGAGCATCGCTCCGAGAATATATTGACTCCGTGTACCTACAGCCAAATGACCTTTATAGCCAAACCAGAACGTGTTTTTCCCGTCACTGTTTTTCTTGACTCCCCACTGTGGATCAAGTGGCATTTGATCTTTTAGCACGTGGAAAGATACTTCAAGTTGTGCAGCAATTTCCTTCTCGAAGATAGGCTTTTGTTCCTCTTCTTCTTGCTTTTGTTTCAACCAAGCTTCACGTTCAGTCTTTGATTTTCGCCCACGCTTTTTAGGCTCCTGCTTATCCTTGTCTTGTTTTACAGGTGCTTGGTCTCGTGCTTCGATATGGGTAGCATCAATAGCAACCGTATCATCGGTAATGAATCCTTCTTTCATCGCTTGTGTAAGCAACTGGGTTTGAATCTCTTCAAGCGCATCGCATTGGCTCATCCTATTCACCAACCTAGAATAAGAGGCCGCTGATGGAATAGATTCTGACAACATAAAGCCACAATCCAAGCGGAACAAGATGTCATGCTGCAGACGTTTTATTAAATCTTTAATCGTCGGGATTCGTTCGATGATTCGGATGATCAATGAATAGACCATTGCTCTGTAATTCACTTCAATAGGCGCACCATAACGCGACGTTTTCTTGACCAAACGCAAAATGGGAGTGATGTCGATCGTAGCGAAGATTTCACGAAAACGATCTTTTTGTTCCATTTTATAAAGTTCTTGCAAGGTAAAAAGGCTCTCATGTCGAATATATGGCATAGGGAGTTCATCCTTTCATCTCATTCGGTATTGTGTCGTTACTGTACCTTTTCGAGATTTGGGGAGGTTCTCCTTTTTATGTGCCTTAAAATACTAGTCATAGCAAGACTTTCGATTTATGAAATTGATTCATATGAATCCAATATTTAAATTTTGCGTATTAAACAGATATGATTCGGTAATAGGAGGCGTTACTTGATGGCAGTAGATTTTCAACAGTTGATTGAAACAAAGGAACGGTTGCATGAGCATTCACGGTTGGAAAGCAGACGGCAGCTGCTAGCTCAGCGCATGAGAGAGCAGGAAGCGCTTATTATTGAGCTTAAAGTAAAGCTTGATATGGAGCAGCGGGATGTAGAGAAGCTAACAACAATGTCGCTAACGAATTTATTTCATACTATTTTGCACAGCAAAGAGGAACAGTTAGAGCTTGAACGTCAGGAGGCCTTGGCAGCAGCGTTGAAGCTGCAGGAAGCTGAGCAAACGCTGGCAGAGTTAAAGGAAGAGCAGAAAGAGAACGGCTTGAAATTAGCTGAATTGGCTAATGCAGAATCCGAATACAACCGACTAATGCACGAAAAGGAAGAATGGCTAAGAACATGCCCGCAATCAGCGCTTGAGCTTGATGAGATGGAGCTGCTAATTGCAGAAAAAAGTCTGTTGCTTAAAGAGCTGCGTGAAGCACTATCGGCTGGGAAAAGTGTAATGTCACACCTAAGTGATGCCTCCAATAGCTTAGAGAAAGCTGAGAACTGGGGAAATTGGGATATGTGGGTAAACGGCGGATTAATAAGCACTCATATTAAGCACGAACATATCGATGATGCGCGCAGCTATATTCATAACGCTAATCGACAGCTAGAAGTCTTCCATAAGGAGCTTGCTGATCTGAAGCAATCTATTGATGTTCAAGTAGATATAAGCGGAATACTTAAAATGGCTGATTACTGGTTTGATGGGTTAATTGCGGATTGGATTGTGCAGGGTAGAATCAACGATGCTCAGCAGCAGACATCGAATGCCCTGCATCAAGTAAGGCTGGTCGTCAATACACTTGAAGCTAGTAGACGTGCAGAAGAAAATGAATTGACGATGATGCATGAGAAACGTAAGCTTTGGATTGAGCAAGCCAGCTTGTAAACACAATAGATAAATTGTTCACTCAAGATCTGCAGTGAGCATGCAGAAACAATATATCCATGTACATAACAAAGCACTCCTCAGCTCACGACTGTAGGAGTGTTTTGTTCATGGTGCTTATCACTCTATGATCATCCGTTATGTTCCAATAATGAAGTAAAATGCAAATTAGCTCTTCTATCCATTTCTCTCATGGCTATGCTACAATGAACTGCGAATACTGACATGTTTGCATACTGGGGAGGATGCTTGAATGAAGCTTATTAAAGGAAGCATCATATCTAAAATTATTATTAGCTTAATTATTGCGACCACTATACCGTTTATTATATCCAACTATTTGTCTTATCAGATTACAGGTAAAGAGATCAAGAAGCAGTACGTAGAACTGAATCAAAATTCAATGTCGATTACGATGTCCGCGTTACAATCCTATCTCCATGATTTGTCGTTGCTTGGCTTATCGTACTTTTCTGATCCTGCGCTTGTAAGACTGCTTTCATCGACAGAGCCACAATCACCGGCAGAAAGCGTATATATTGCGCAGAGGCTTGGGCAAATTTATGCAAATTACGGGGAAGTAGGCACGGTCTCCTACAAGAGTGCACTTACGAATAAGCAATTCAATATTCGCAATACTTACAATTCGAAAATTACAATACCTGACTTTCGAAATGGAGAGCTGTCGTATGCTCATAGCGAGCTTCAGCATTCCTTTCAAGTAACGAATATTAATCGCGAGCTAAGACTGCGCGTGAATAAGCCCTTCATTGATATATCTACTCGAGACGTTATCGGGATCACGACATTTGATGTGAAGACCACGCAAATACAGAGCATGCTTGCATCGTTAACGACAAGCGAGCAAGGTCCGGTATACATGTTTATCGGTAAGGAGATGGAGCTGCTCTATGCAACGGAGAGTGAAGCAGTTTCATCATTAACTGAACATAGCTTGGCTTGGCATAATGAGCTTGAGGCAGCATTGCAGGCTTCGAGTATAGGCATATCCAAAGGGGAATTACAAGCGAAGGAAGGCAGCTATGTCTATTATCGGGAAACAGTAGATAATGGCTTGACTGTGACACTTGTGAAGTTCATACCGCAAGCACTCATAAATGAGGCACTTACCGCTGCATTAGGCAAGACCTTGTCAATTCAAGTGATGTCGATTGTATTTGTTTCGATATTGGCAGCAATCATTTCCTATTATATGCTGCGCAGAATTAAGCATATGCTGCGAAATATAAAAAAGCTGCAAATGGGAAATTTCCGACTAATGAAGAAGGCTGCCCCTGCCACGCCGGATGAGCTTGACCTTCTAGAGATTCGGTTTCAAGAAATGGCGATTGAGCTGGATGAGCTGTGGAATAAGCAATATCGTCATCAGCTAGAGCTGTCTCAGGCAAGACTAAAAATGCTGCAGGCACAAATTAACCCGCATTTCTTCTACAACACATTGCAATCGATTGGCACGCTAGCAATTAAATCTAATGCTAGTGAGGTGAGTGATCGATTGGCTGAATTTGCCGCATTATTCCGTTATTCTATGGATATTGAAAAGGAAGATGTGCTGCTATGGGAGGAAATCGAGCATTTGAAGCATTATATGGTGCTGCAGCAGGGACGATATAAGCAAAAGCTCCAATTCGAGCTGAATTGTCCTGAAGAAGCACATCACATTCACGTACCAAAGATGATGCTGCAGCCGCTTATTGAAAACAGTATTATCCATGGGCTGGAGCGTGGGCAAGGACATATTCATATTGCTGTTGATATTACATTGTCTCAGCATGACATGCTAATTGAAGTGGTAGATAATGGAAAAGGATTTACAGAGCAGCAAATTGAGCAAGTAAAAGCAAGCTACGTTGAGCAGCAGGTTATCGTAACAGAAAGACAAGGAATTGGCTTGTCCAATGTACTAAAAAGATTATCGCTGTATTATGGCCGAGCGTTCCAATGGTCTATTGAGAGCAAGTCTTATGAGCGCACAGTTGTAGCATTACGGTTGCCAATCGAAACACCTAGGGGGAACGAGCATGAAGCTGCTGATTGTTGATGAT
This sequence comes from Paenibacillus sp. FSL W7-1287, assembly GCF_038004245.1. Taxonomy (NCBI): domain Bacteria; kingdom Bacillati; phylum Bacillota; class Bacilli; order Caryophanales; family Paenibacillaceae; genus Paenibacillus; species Paenibacillus sp. FSL W7-1287. The sequence continues at coordinate 1,575,854 of NZ_JBBORD010000001.1, forward strand.
GAAGAGCATGTGCGTGAGGGCATAGAGCTTTCCATTGATTGGTCAAAGCATGGGATTAATCAAATACTAATGGCTGACAACGGCCTAGAAGCACTGGAGCTGGTCAGGCAGCATCATCCAGAGCTAATCATCTCGGACATGAGCATGCATATTATGGATGGTCCACAGTTTCTAGAGAAGCTAAGAGAGGAAGGCTGGACATCCAAGGTTATTGTGTTGAGCGGATATCAGCAGTTTACTTATACACGCGCAACACTGCTTGCCAATGGTATAGATTATTTGCTTAAGCCATTCAAAATTAGCGATCTTGATCAAGCGATTGAGAAGGCATGCAAGCAAATAAGAGAGGAACAGCAGGCACGGCTTAAAGAGCTAAGCAACAATTTTCGTCTAAATGAAGTAAATAATTTAGTTAATGAACAGCGCTTTGCAAGCTTAATCGAGGAAGAGCAGAACGGAAGCCGTGCGATTGCAGATTTCTTAGCTACCTTAGGCATTGACCCTGATCGTTTCTATGTCATCACGTATCTACCAAGAAATAAAGATGCGATCGTTAAACAATATTATGAACGAGACGAGCAATTGTTCAACTTTGCCGTCAAAAATATAATAGAAGAGTTATTCGCGCCGCTTGGAGCTTGGTATTCGCTACAGTACCAATCATTCATTATATTGTTTGTTAGCACGAGAATGCTGCCCGATGACATCGAAAAATCTGTTTATAGACTTCAGGAGGCATGGCAACGTACGCTTCGCCTTTCCTCCTTTGTAGGCTTTCGCAGTGTAGCTTTAGCCGCAGATAAGCTTCAGCAAGTATTGCTTGAGGAGAAGTCCGTGATCCTCAATAGTAATATCCTTAGTAGCTCGAAGAATGTTGAAAAGTCCGAGGCATCCTTGTTTTTCATTGATAAGGAGCGTGTTATTGTAGAAGCCGTTCGCTCAAAAAATAAGCAATACCTTCATGAGCTGGTCGATGAGTTTACACGTGAATTGACGGCCGGGGGCCGATTAACGTTAAGAGAGCTGCAGCATTATACGGTGGAAATAAATTTGCTATTGATGCGTATCTATGTTCAATTAAGTGATGATCGTTTTCATGCTACGATGCCTTTATGGCTTGCTCAGATGGAGGAATGGTCAGCGAGACTGAAGCAGACCTTTAGCGACATTGTCGAGCTTATCGATTACAGTAAAGTTGAGAGTGGTTCTGTACAATCAATTGCTGCCGTTCGTAACTATATAAACGACCACATGAAGGAAGATATTACTCTGGCAAGTCTTGCCGAGCAATTTCATTTCTCTCCTCAATACTTAGCTAAGCGATTTAAGGAAGAATATCAGACAACGATTATGAATTATTTATCTCAGCTTAGAATGGATAAGGCCTGCTCACTGCTAGTACACACTGACTTAACGATACACGAAGTAGCAGAGGAGAGTGGCTTCGAAGAGCTTAATTACTTTAGCAAGGTGTTCAAAAAGCATATAGGCATGACGCCTACCGCTTATAGAAAAACGTATAAGCCGTAATACTTAATACTTATTAGCATCCAGCAAGCAATAAATGACAAACTCTTACTGAATTTGTAGGATTGTCACTGTTGCTGGATGCTTTTATTTATTTACTCGGACAGCAGATTCAAAAATTACTCATTTAGGTGAATATAACACCTGTGGTCAGTAGATGATAAAAAATATAATTAAAAGGAAGATAATTTTAGGGGGTATTACAATGATGAAGAAAAGATGGGCATTCGTCCTACTGTCTGCGATGTTAATTGTATTGTCAGCTTGTGGCAACAATACAAACAACAAAGCCAATGAAGGCACAAGCAACACAGGAAACAACGCTAACCAAAGCGAAAAATTAGAAAAGATTACGTTGTTCCAAAGTAAAGTTGAAATTGCTGAAGCACTTGAAAATCTAGTGGTTAAGTATAAAGAAGAAACAGGTAATGAAGTTGAAGTATGGGGATCCGCCGGTGACTCTTACATTACACAGCTACAAACAAAGCTTGCAGCTAATGAAGGCCCAACGATTTTCTCCGTACAGCCAGGTGCAGAGGCTGAGAAATTCGCTTCCTACTACCATGATATGACGAATGAGCCGTATGCGAAGTATATTTCTCCTAACATGGCACTAGAAATTGACGGTAAAGTGGTGGGTATGCCAATCGCTGTTGAAGGCTTCGGTCTTGTGTACAACAAAGAACTTTACGATCCTTCTAAAGTAACGGATACAAATTCTCTAGTTCAACAATTAGAGCAGTTCAAAGCTGACGGTATTAACGGTCTAAGCTTATCTCAAGAAGCTTATTTCCTAATTGGTCACATTATTAATACTCCGTTCGCATTGCAGGAAGATCCTGTTGCTTTCATCGAGCAAGTGAACAAAGGCGAAGTTAAATTGTCTGAAGTTCCAGCATTCCAAGAGTTTGCTCAAGTAATGGACGCGATCCGTGCTAACTCCGTTAATCCAATGGAAGTAACGTACGATACGCAAATGGGTGACTTAGCAACTGGTAAAACAGCAGCTGTTCACCAAGGTAACTGGAGCTACGGTATGCTAGCTGATTATGATGAAATCGAGATTGGCATGGCTCCACTTCCGATTCTTGGTAATGATAAGTTAGCAGTTGATATTCCAGCTGGCTGGGTTATTAACAATAAAGCATCAGAGGCTCAAATCAAAGCAGCTAATGCTTTCATTGAATGGTTGTACACAAGTGAAACAGGTAAAAACACAATTGTAAATGACTTTGGATTCATTCCAGCTGTTAATACAATTGAACCAACTGGACTAGATCCACTATCACAACAAGTATTCGAAGCAACTCAGTCAGGCAATACGATTTCCTGGGCACTAAATTATTTCCCACAAGGGATTATCATTAATGATCTAGCGCCTCTAACATCTGAATTTTTCCTTAACACTTCCATGACTCCAGAGCAATATCTAGAGAAGCTTGGTGAAGTGTGGGCAAAAGCTGCTAAATAATACAGGGATGTGCAATATGGAAAGCCTAACTCTGAAACATGAAGTTAGGCTTTCGTTTTATCTACTACGACAATTCTGGTGAAAGGGTGATTTCAATTATGAATAGAAATAGCAAGCTATGGTATATGCTTTTTACAATGCCGCTATTTTTAATTTTCTTAACGGTCGTCGTCATTCCATTTTTGATCGGGATCTATTATTCCTTTATCGACTGGGATGGTATTCCGAGCAACCCGAAATTATTCGTCGGCTTGGATAACTACGCGACACTATTTCAGGATCAACGCTTTCTTGATTCCGCATGGCAAACGATCAAATTTACAGTATTCGCTCTAATTAGCGTCAATCTGTTAGGCTTGATCTTCTCATTAATCGTAACTGCTGGTTTTAGAACGAGCAACCTAGCGCGTACTCTGCTATTTATGCCAAACCTCATTGGTGGTCTAATCCTAGGTTACATTTGGCGCTTCATTTTCACAGATGGATTTAAACAGATAGGTGAGACAACAGGAATAGACTCCATCTTCTTTAATTGGCTCATTGATCCAAACTATGCCTTGCTAGCTCTTGTTATTGTATTTACGTGGCAAATGGCAGGCTATACGATGGTTATCTATATCGCTGGTATTCAAGGGATTTCCGAAGAAGTGATGGAGGCAGCTAAAGTAGATGGAGCAAATTTATGGCATCGTATTACAAAAATTGTTTTCCCATTGTTGATGCCATCCTTTACAATTTGCTTATTTTTAACATTGTCCGGTGCATTCAAAATTTACGATGTCAATTTATCACTAACCAATGGTGGTCCAATTCATACGACTGAGCTATTTGCAATGAATATCTTTAATGAAATATTCGGATATGGTAACTATGGACTTGGTCAGGCTAAAGCTATTGTGTTCTTTGTTATCGTAGCACTTGTTACGCTTACACAAGTGGTGATTACGAAACGAAAAGAGGTGCAGATGTAATGGGCAAAGCTAGAAATGGTGTAATTTCAACGCTAATTGTCATTGGTGCACTGCTCTTCTTGTCACCGATCTACATTATGCTCGTCAACTCCTTCAAAACTCGTTCGGAGCTTTATGAGAATGTGCTTGCATTACCAGGCTCCTTTAGCTTCGAATATTACGCAGGCGCAATGAAGAAGATGAATTTCCTTACCGTATTAGGGAATTCACTCTATGTTACGATCGCAACCGTGATTTTTGTTGTTATTCTATCATCTATGACAGCATGGATGCTTGTACGTCGTGACAATGCGATGAGTAAAATTATATTTTTCTCGTTTGTAGCAACGATGTTAATTCCGTTCCAGACATTAATGATGCCGCTAATGCAGGTTATGGACTGGATTCGTACGAATTTACATTTACCAATGCTTAATACGCATGAGGGCTTGATCTTTATGAATATCGGCTTCCATGCTGGTATAGCCGTATTCTTATATCATGGCTTTATTAAGTCGATACCGATCGCTCTTGAGGAGGCTGCTGTTCTAGATGGCGCTAGTACATTTGGTGTCTTCTGGAGAATTGTATTCCCACTATTAACGAGCATCACGGTTACAGTAGCTATACTTGACGTTATCGCCTCATGGAATGACTACCTGCTGCCATCACTCGTGCTTTCTGATAAAGGACTGCGCACGATTCAGCTTTCAACCTTCTATTTCTTCGGAGAGTTTACGATTGTATGGAATCAGGCAATGGCAGGCTTAACCTTAACGATTATTCCAGTCGTCATATTCTACGCTTTTGCACAAAAATACATCATTAAAGGAATTGCGGCAGGAGCGGTTAAATAAAGCTTTTGTTAGCTGAAAGGGAGCATGTATGAGTAATAAAGTCATCATGGAGGGAGCATTATTTTACGTAACCGATTCGTATGGTAATGTCGATCCAAAGCTAGAAGCAGGTCATGGCTTATATATGAAGGATACCCGGTTCCTAAGCCACTATGAGCTGCGCATTAATGATCAGCTTCCAGAATTGCTAGAAAGCAGCGTGTCGGAAAGCTATCTGCTGACGACGATGCTAAAGCATGAGGTAAAGGATGTTGGAGCAGTTGAAATTAAGCGCAGCAGCTTTTTGCACGACAATGTCATGCATGAGCAACTGCTAGTTACAAATTATTTCTTATCTCCGCAGCAGGTTAAGCTTACACTGCAATTTGATGGGGATTTTCAAGATATGTTCATCGTACGACGCTATCGCACTGGCGAAGTTGGGCAACGTATGGATACGACCTATAACGGCAAGATGATGCAGCTTCAATATGTTGGCAAGGATGAGCAGATCCGTAAAACGTCAATACATTGGGACGGCAGCCCAGAGGTTCGCCAGTCTGAGCAGCTGCTTCAATATACGCTAGATTTAGCTCCGGGAGAGCAACAAACGATACAGCTTGTTATTAAACCACAGCTTACACCATTAAATGCTAATGCTGGTGCAGAGACTCTACTAGATGGCGAGCTGCTCTCCTATAACGAGGCATTACAAAGCCTGACTAGCAGCTACGATCAGTGGTTGACGAGCAATACACGTGTGATGAGCGCTAATTCTCTATTTAATACTTTATACGATAGAAGCTTACAAGACTTACGTATGCTTCAGCGGGATATCGGCTATGGTGCAACGACGGTTGCAGGCTTGCCTTGGTTTGCTACAGTGTTTGGCAGAGATAGTATTATTACGTCAATCTTTATGCTTCCGCTACATCCGTCGCATGCATTAGGTACGCTGCGTACACTCGCAGCGTATCAAGGTAAAGCGGATAATCCTTGGCGTGATGAGGAATTCGGAAAAATTATGCATGAAATTCGTTTTGGTGAGCTTGTGCAGACTGGTCAGTCGCCATTTTCACCATACTATGGTGGCGTTGATTCGACACCGCTGTTTCTTGTGCTGCTCGTTGAGTATGTAAGATGGAGCGGTGATCTAGCGATCGTAGATGAACTAAAAGACTCTATTGATGCTGCGTTATCATGGATCGATACACGCTGTCAGCGGAATGCGGCAGGGTTTTTAACCTACCAACAAGAAGCAGAGCAGGGCTTCCCTAATCAGGGTTGGAAGGATTCAGCCAACAGTATCGTCAATGAAAATGGGGACCTTGCTACAGCTCCGATTGCGCTCATTGAGGTGCAGGGGTATATCAGCTATGCGAAGCAAGGCTTAGCTGAAATATTCGCCAAGCTTAATCAGCATGAACGCAGCCAGCTGTTAAAGCAACAAGCTGAGCAGCTAGAGGAGCAAATCGTTCAATATTTCTGGATGGAGGATGAGCAGTTTTTCAGCATTGCGCTTGATGGCGAGCTCAAGCCAGTCCGTTCTATTACGTCTAACGCCGGCCATCTACTGATGGCATCCTTCGTAAAGGATCAATATGCGAAGAAGATTGGGCAGAGACTACTATCAGATGATATGTTCTCCGGCTATGGCATTCGCACCATGAGTAGTCAGTCCACAGGCTATTATCCGATGAGCTACCATAACGGTAGTGTCTGGCCGCATGACAATGGCATGATTCTACTTGGCTGCTTGCGCAGTGGACTTCAGAAGGAAGCAAGACATATCGTGTCAGGACTATTAAGGGCAGCAGCGGAAGTGCCTGATCAGCGTTTTCCAGAGCTATTTTGTGGCTATAGCAAGCAGGAATATGACCGTCTCGTTCGCTATCCTACAACTTGCTCGCCGCAAGCGTGGTCTGCTTCAACGACCTTCGTAATGCTACAAGCTATGCTTGGCTTGCAGGTTAATATGCTGCAAGGGGAAATCAGCCTAGCTCCAGCACTGCCGCTGGATATTCAAGAGCTTAATATTGTAGGCTTAACGATTGGCAAAGGAACGTTAGATATCTATCTATACATTGATCAAGAAACCGATACAACGAGCGCGACCATTTTAAGCAATAAGACCGGTTTAGACGTCGTTGTTCATTCATAATAAGCAGGATAGGAGTTTACGCTATGACATGGTCTATTGCAAATCAGTCGCTACTAGAGGCTGATCTACTAAATCAAGAGAGTATTTATGCACTGGGCAACGGCTATTTAGGCGTGCGTGGAAATTTTGAAGAAGGCTACCGTGAGGATATGAACAGCATTCGTGGCAGCTATATTAATGCTTATCACGACGTCATTACGATTCCATACGGTGAGAAGCTTTATGGCTTTCCATCAACTCAGCAGAAGCTAGTCAATATTATTGACGCACAAGGCATTGAAATTTTCGTAGGAAATGCGAAGGAAAGATTCAGCCTGTTTTCTGGCGAAGTGCTTTCTTTTACGCGTGAGCTGAAGCTGGATCAAGGCTATGCTGAGCGACGCATTCATTGGAAATCACCATCAGGCCAAGAGCTGAAGCTGATCTTCCGCAGAATTGTATCCTTTGCTTCGCGTGAGCTGTTCGTCATTGATGTAAGCATTGTGCCGATCTCAGTGACAGGTGACATAACGGTTGTGTCTACCGTTCAAGGGGATGTTAAAAACTACACAGCGGTTAATGATCCACGTGTAGCTTCAGGCCATGCTAAGCTGCTAACAACCACTGCGATTGGCTCTGAGGATGACATTGCTTATGTTCAGAATGAAACGTTAACCTCTAAGCTATCTGTTAGCTGTGCAGTTGCGCATAGTCATACCGATGCTAAGCAAAGAGAGCTTGTTGCTGAGCAGCAGCAGGTTAGCTACACTGCTGTCTTTGCAGGGGATCAGCCAATTACCTTTACGAAGTGGAATGTATATACCGATACGCTGCGTCATGGTGAGCAGAGCTTGGAGACTGCTAAGCAAAAAGCAAGAGAGCTCTCTGGTACCGGCTTTACCCAGCAGCTTGAGCTGCAGCAGCAAGTATTAAGTAAGTTCTGGGACAAATCAGATATTGTCATTTCAGGCGATGCTGCGTTGCAGGAAGGAATTCGTTTCAATATATTCCAATTGCTGCAATCAGCGGGTCGCGACCAATACAGTAACATCGCTGCGAAAGGTTTGTCTGGTGAAGGCTATGAAGGGCATTATTTCTGGGATACAGAAATTTATATGTTCCCAGTATTTTTACTTACTCAGCCAGAGATAGCTAAACAGCTATTACTGTATCGCTATCAGATCCTGCCGTTTGCGAAAGAACGTGCGAAGGAAATGGGGCATGCTAAGGGTGCGCTTTATCCTTGGCGAACAATAGCTGGAACGGAATGCTCTTCATTCTTCCCATCGGGCACAGCGCAGTATCATATTAGCGCCGATATTGCCTATAGCTATATTCAATATTATATGGCAACAGAGGATGTTCAATTTTTTGCTGATTACGGAAGTGAAGTGCTCGCAGAAACTGCAAGACTTTGGATGGAGGTTGGTCATGAGCGTGATGGCCGCTTCTATATCGATGAAGTAACAGGTCCAGATGAGTATACTTGCTGCGTCAACAACAACTATTATACGAATGTTATGGCGAAGAATAACTTAGCGTGGGCGGCAAAGTCACTACAGCTAGTGCAGCAAAGTCTTCCTGAGAGCTATGAGCAGCTGCTTCAGAAGCTAGAGCTAACCGTCGAAGAGATCGACTCGTGGAGTCGAGCAGCACAAGTGATGTATCTGCCTTATGACGAGAAGCTTGATATTAATCCTCAGGACGATTCGTTCATGAATAAAAAGGTGTGGGATTTTGCTAATACACCAAAGGAAAAATATCCGCTGCTATTGCATTACCATCCATTAACGATCTATCGTTATCAGGTATGTAAGCAGGCAGATACTGTGCTTGCTCATTTCCTACTAGAGGATGAGCAGTCATTGGAAACAATCAAGCATTCCTATGACTACTATGAGCAAATTACGACGCATGACTCCTCATTATCCAGCTGTATATTCAGCATAATGGCTTCAAAAATCGGCTACGATGAAAAAGCGTACCACTACTTTAGAGAAACGGCTCGCTTAGATCTAGATAATACCCATGGTAACACGAAGGATGGCCTGCACCTTGCGAATATGGGCGGAACGTGGATGGCTATCGTGTTTGGGTTTGGAGGCGTAAGAATTAAACAAGATTCGTTGTCTCTAGCGCCAAAGCTGCCGGCAGATTGGAAGGATTATCAGTTCAAGCTGCAATATAAAGGACGCTCCATCGAAGTTAAAGTTACTCGTGGCGAGGTTGAACTGAATTTGCTGTCAGGTGATGCGTTAACAATTACGCTTTACGGACAGTCTGTTTCATTGAATCAGGGCGGCTCCTACAAGCAAAAAATATAATGATAAATTACGTTCAAAAAGCTCGGCTCGAGCTTTTTGAACAACCTCTAAAAGAAAGTGAGGGAACCAAGACATGACAACTACTCCAATTCAGGCTGTTATTTTCGATCTTGATGGTGTCATTACAGACACAGCGGAGCATCATTATCTTGCCTGGAAAGCTATTGGTGATGAGCTTAATCTACCATTTACTAGAGAATTCAATGAAAATCTAAAGGGTGTATCCCGACTTGAATCATTACGTTTGCTGCTTAGTCTATCCAAGGAGCCGCTGCACTATAGCGATGAGCAGCTGCATGAGCTGGCAGAACGAAAAAATGAGCTATATAAGGAATTAATTGCGACCATTAAGCCGTCGGATGTATTGCCAGGTATTCCAGAGCTGCTTGCTGACCTAAAGCAGCGTGGAATTAAGACCGCGATCGCTTCAGCGAGCAAAAATGCATTTTCCGTCATTAGAAACCTTCAGATGGAGGAGCAATTCGATATCATTGTCGATGCAGCCAAGATTAAAAATTCTAAGCCTGATCCTGAGGTTTTTCTAGCTGCAGCACAGCAGCTAGGGGTTGATGCACAGGCTTGTGTTGGCATCGAGGATGCGGTTGCTGGGGTGGATGCCATTTTAGCAGCTAAGATGACAGCAGTTGCGATTGGGCAAAAGGATCACTTTCCTCATGCGCATCATGTTTATGCAAGCACAGCCGAGCTGAATGTTGAACAGCTGCTTCAGATCCATGAGCAAGCAAAAAAGTAGCATAGATTGTATAGTATAAAAAAAGCAGCTGACACTTGTAATATAGTGCCAGCTGCTTTTTCATGACATGAAGTAGTACAGATTATGTAGCGATGGACATGCTCAAAAATAGGATTCTTCTTTGTTACTAATGCTTTTTGCCAACGTTATCTTGATACAGATCGACATACAGCTGCTTATTCGCATCGACCTGTGCAATAAATACATCTCGTTCATCATAAGCGCCTTTATTTTTAATTTCCTTCGTCAGCCATTGCTTATCGAGCTTGAGCGCACTTAGGTTCTCCTGCAATATATGGCCATCTACGATAAGTAGTGTTGGTGCGTGTTCATTTTTTACTTTCATCCCTAATAAGCTAGCGGTAATTGGATCAGCCTCAGTTTTTTTCATGATACTTAGCTCACCGTTCGTTTCTAAGACTGCCATCTCCACATCATCAAGCTTAAATACCCCCTTCTCTCGAAGCATCATCATCAATTCATTGATGTTAAACTGGTTCTTCTTCATTTCATCCTCTAGAACCTTTCCCTCTCGAACAACGATGGAAGGCCTACCATCGGTTAGCCTTGCGAATGCCCTTGATTTTAATTCTAGATATCCGAGTAGAATTGGGATGAGCCCCCAGACAATTAAGGAGATTAACCCATTAGATATTTTGACGTTTTGATCCACGGACATCGTTGCTGCAATTGATCCGATTGTAATTCCAACGATATAATCAAAAAACGTTAACTGTGAGAGCTGCTTTTTTCCCATAATTCTCGTTAATATAAGCAGAACAAGAAATGCGATAACAGAGCGAATAAATATAACTAAAATCTCAGGCATGCTGTTCCTCCTCTTACATGCAAAATGAAGTCTCCTGCATAAGTTTTGCTTATTATGGGAATTTCTAAGATAAAATATGCAGGCATAGAAGAAGGAGACAGGAATATTTATGCGTTTTAATAAAGCTATAGCTGTAATTATCGTAGGTTTTACATTATGTTTCGTACTAACAGGCTGCTCTAGTGTTACAGGTCAGCGTGATTTTAATAAATTCATGAGTAATCTAGAACATCACTTGCATGCTGAGGACTGGGATGCACTACATAATCAGATGGACGACTTAATGAAGATATATGCAAAGAATAATTGGAAACTCCAATTAATCGGTGATGAAGGAGAGTACGAACGTCTCCATGAAAGTATCAATCGGTTTACAACAGCGGTCGAAGCTAGAGAAATCATGGATGCCAAGCTTGAGCTGGCAACGATTAAAACAATCATTGAGGATATTTATTCGTTGTAAAAATAAGCTTAAATCTTGAGCATTGAGTTAAAACAGGGTCAGTCTGTCGTCCACCGATAGGTGGCACGACAGGCTGACCCTTTGTCATTACGATATAAGCTCGTTAATTTTGAGATTGAACTGTCTCTTGCTGATTCTCCTGCTGACCATCCTGCTCAGCGCTGGATGCATTCGCATTGTCGGCAGCATCTAATGAAGGAATCGGTACGAACATAAGATGAAGAGGCATATTGCTTCCTGGTGCAACAATGTACTTAATATTAATGGTTTCTTGGAAGCTTCCGCTGCGATGAATAAATCCAGCTTCATCCTGGCCCTTAAGAATACTATTCGATGTTAATGGGATAACCTTGTCATTAACGATGAGTGCGCCGCCATAATGACCACCACGAGGGTTTAATAGAACGGCAGTATGAGGCTCAACATCCAATGTAAGATCATAAACTACACCGCCATTGCCATAGTTAATAAGTGGCTCCCCTGTTACAGCATCAACACCTGTAAGCAGCTTGTCATGCTCTTGCTGCTTATCGCCAAGAACTAGCTTTTCACCGCGATTTTCACCAAGCACCTTATTAACGACAAGACTTCTATTGCCACCCGAGAATGTTCCTCGAATATGCTTTCCATCATGTTCACTTTGTGGAAGTGTTTCTAGCGCTGCGATGCCATCTCCATCCTTTTCAGTGACGACTAATGAGTATTTGATAGGAGTAGGGCTGTAATATTCACCAAAGATGGTTAGCGTCTTAGCTGGTGTAATCGCAGGAACATTAGTCATAAGCTCCACGCTTTCTCCAGGCAATAGGGTAACTGTTTCAGGCTGTAACGGCTCTAGAAGCTTCTCAAGGAAGCGTGCAGCTGCAGTTTTACCCGCTGTAGAGACATGAGTTACTGGCCCTGCATAGACGAAGCGATTGGTCGAAACAGTCGTCGGCTCATCGCTTTCATTCGTTGCAATAAGATGCAGCTGGAGAGGCTGCTCCGCAATATTTTGCTTGTGAATATTGAAACGTACGGCACCAGAAATGGTATCGGCATAATCAATGGCTGCTCCAGTTAGCTGCTCAGGGCTATTCGTACGAACAGAAGTTACGTCCTCTGATACAATCTCATATGCAATCGAAGGAAGTGATAATGAGAAGGAAGGATCAACAGGAATTTTATCTCCCGGTACGGCAAAGTTCAAATAGAATTGATCCTTCGTGTACAAGACCTCATTCGAAACAGTGATCTGTTTTTCAACGGACGAGACAGCACCAAAATCATCCTGAACCTCAAGCTTTACCGTATACGTGCCTGCTTTGAAGAACGCAGGATCATTTCCAGTCCAAGTGTTACGAACAATTTTGCCATCGTCTGAGCTCAAATTATTGTAGTAGATCGGCTCACCGATTTTATACGTTAATTTATTCGTAGAGAAGTCAGCGATAGGAGCAACATTAGGCTTATTAACTGTGATCGTAACCGTATACGGCTCACTCCATATTCCACGATTATCTTTTACTTGTCGAGTAATCGTGTACTGTCCAGGATCAGCGTATGTCTCCTCTAATCCATCCCATTTCTCTTCAACGATGCTGAATCCACCTGTTGCTGCCGCTTGATCCTTAATTGTTACCGTAGTTTCCCCTGCGACAATGTAACGTTCATTGACTGAGAAATTAGCTTTAGGCAGCGTATTAAGCGTTAATGATATGTAGCCGCCACTTACCTGCAGGCTGCTGCCAGTAGCATTCGCCCATGCACGTAGAGGAATCATAAGATGACCATTGCTTGTAAATGCTTTTCCGCCAGCATTGGTTCTTTTTCCATCAACCGTTACCGTGCTTTCACCTTGCTTAAATGCGATTTTATGGCTGCCATTCGATGCAATCGACTGCTTTGTCTGGCTATCATAGCTCACTTTATATCCAAAAAGCTTAGCAATGCTTTTAAATTGTACATAGGTTGTCCCTTTTTCAACCTTCAGAGCTTCATCTGAAGAGGTAGGAACACCATTTACATAGATAAGGTTGCTATTTTTAGTAAACTGGAATCGATCGTTCCCAGTAAGAGCCAATGATTGCTGCTCTACAGACGTCTGAGCAGCGTAGGCTACAAATGGACGAGCAGATTCGTTTGATTGTATAAAAGGTAATGCGGTCAAGCTTAATACAGCAACACTCGCTGTAACTACTTTTAAGTATCGTTTCATATTTAATCTCCTTTAAATGCATCTGGCTATTCTTTATTGATGGTTGCTAATAAATAAGACCTATCAAACGTAATAACATTAGGTTAAACGACATGTACGCTGTGGAAGTTGCGCGGCTCTAGTGAAATAAATGTCGCAAAAACCAATTGTTAATTTTCTGTGAACAACTGCTCAAGTAAAAATATGTAAGCCTTCATTAATAGTTACATAACGAGTACACATTGTCACGTGCAAAAGATTGGAAGTTCCTCAGTTAAGCTGCATTTAAATAACGTAAGTAATTGACATGATGTTCTATCTGTTATACTATATATATAACAGATAGAACATATATACAGATATGTGAGGTGAAGCATGCGTGCTCTTATCTATTGATTTGCAATCTGAAACGCCCATCTATACGCAAATCGCTGAAAGTATTATTGAAGGAATCGCTCGAGGAGAGCTGGAAAAAGGCGAAGGATTGCCATCTGTTCGTGCATTAGCCGTAGATTTAGGTGTTAATTTACACACGGTCAATAAGGCCTACCAGCTATTAAAGCAAGAGGGCTACGTTCAAATTAATCGGAAGCAGGGCGTAGTCATCGAACCAAACGAATTCCCGAAGGCCGATGAGCTGTTTAAGCGCAGACAGGCAGAAAGGATGAAGCCTATTATTGCTGAAGCAATATGTCGAGGTATGACGCAGGAGCAGATTAGAGAGCTATTTTATGAGGTACATGAATCACTGCAGCCTCGCCAGCAATAGAACTATACTTCTAAAGGAGATGGGTCTGATGACAGGAGCTAATTTAGTTTTAATCGGTATATTTATTCCAGTAATATTATTAATGGCATTCACTCCATATCTAACACGGAGAACAGAAGCATTTGGCGTTACCGTGCCAGATGGTGTAAAGCAACAATCCTATATTGCGAGACATATTAAGCGCTATATGCTGTTATGCTTAGGCCTCGGTATTATACTTATAGCAGCGATGTTCATACTGATTAAGCCAGAGGGTAGTGAACAAGATCATTCGATATGGTATTCAGTCATAATTGTTAGCTACTTAGCTTTAACCTTTCTGGTTTTTATCGTCAGTCATATGCAAATTAAGGCTTGGAAGCAGCAGCAGCCCTGGTATGAGGAGACGAGCTCGTCTCAGAAAATTGTCGTTCAAACCGGCTTTCATAAGGAAAAAACAACTATCTCACTTGTTTGGTATGTTCCTCATATCATTGTCGTCGCTTTAGCTATGGGATACAGCATCATTCATTACGACAAGTTTCCAGAGCTTTTACCGATGCAATATGACTTTAACGGAGAGGTGACGAGAGCGGTAGAGAAAAGCATAGGCTCTGTACTGACATTATCGTGGCTATCGATAGCGATGATTATCGTGTTCATCATCTCCCATCTGTCTATTGCTAGATCTAAGCAAGTGATTGAAAGTCAAGATCCGCACGGTTCATTACAACGCAATGTCATCTTTCGTTACTCATGGTCTGTGTTTCTAGCTATTGCCGGATTTCTTGTCGTAATACTAATGGTGCTTGGTCAGCTTTCTCCTTTATTAGAGTGGTCTAGCAATACCTTTATGGTAATCGTCTTTACTATTGTCGGCATTATATTGTTAGGGTCTATTCTATTGAGTGTGAAGCTAGGGCAAGGCGGCTCGAGATTGAAGAATAGTAATACTCAGCAGGGAAAAGCCTCCGTAGAGGTTGCCGATCTAGATCAGTATTGGAAGCTTGGCATCTTTTATGTTAATCGCAACGATCCAGCGATCTTTGTGGAGAAAAGATTCGGAGTAGGCTGGTCTATTAATTACGGTAATCCGATCGCATGGTTAATTACAATTGGAATTTTAGCGATTGTCCTCATTCCGGCAATATTTCTATAAAATTCAATGATTTATGTTGGGAAAAAGTAACTTAATAGTGCTCCAGACTTACTTCTTCGATCAAAATACGAATATTAAATAGAATTTTATATTAAAATATTCGTAAAACGTATTGACGGCATGTCGTAATTTCTATAAAATTGTAGACGGAATATAACAAAAGCATATTCTTTCGTATAATCTCAAGAATTGGCTTGAGAGTCTCTACAAGGTCACCGTAAATGATCTGGCTACGAAAGGTGAGAGAAAACCACTCGGCCGGTGGTATATTTTTCTCCTTTTTGCAAAGCCTAGGGAATGCGACACACAAGCATTTTTCTATGGCTTTTTTTGCTTGTTCCAACACAATTTTGGGAGGTAATATTCAAAATGGAGCGTTTCTTTCGTTTAAAGGAACTAGGAACAAATGTCAGAACTGAAATTATGGCAGGTCTAACGACTTTCATGACGATGGCTTATATTTTGGCAGTTAACCCAATGATATTGTCAAATGCTGGTCTTGATTGGACGGGAGTGTTTATAGCAACTGCTCTTGCAGCAGGTATCTTCACCATTGCGATGGGTCTATTCGTTAATTTCCCCGTTGCACTTGCACCAGGTATGGGGCTAAATGCGTATTTCGCATCCGTTATTTTAGCTTCAGCGGCAACAGATGCACCGATTAGTCCGGCAATGGGACTAACAGCTGTATTTATTTCAGGTGTTATCTTTATTATTCTAACGATTACACAAGTTCGTCAAATGCTAATTGATGCTGTACCAGACAGCTTAAAGCATGCAATTACCGTCGGTATTGGTTTGTTTATTACGGTTATTGGTATGAAAAACAGCGGCTTAATGACGATTTCTGTTGAAAGCTTTGCAGATATTAAGGCATTTACATTTACACCTGTGACAGGTCCTGAGACTGTTATTGGGATTGGAAGCTTCTCAGATCCAACGATGCTACTTACTATTGTTGCTCTTGCTCTTATTGGGATTCTTATGGTGCTTCGTGTACCTGGAGCGATTCTATGGGGTATTCTTGGTACAACTTTAATTGCGATCGTAACAGGAAATGTGAATGTTAGTGAAACATTTGCAGGTAAAACTTGGATTCCTGACTTTACGACTATGCACTTTGCAGACTTTGACTTTGCAGGCGTGTTTGAAGTTGGTCTAATTACAGTTATTCTAACCTTTACATTCGTTGAGCTGTTTGATACCTTCGGTACACTAGTTGGTACGGCTACAAAAGCAGGTATCATGAAGGATCCAGTGGAAGGTAAAAAACGTGTAGGTAAAGCGATGTTTGTTGACGCAATCGGCGTAAGCGGCGGTGCGGTGCTTGGTACAAGTACAGTAACAGCTTTCGTTGAAAGCTCTTCAGGTATTGCGCAAGGCGGACGTACAGGCCTAACAGCAGTAACAACAGGTATCTGTTTCTTGCTTGCTCTATTCTTATCTCCGCTTGTAGCACTTATTCCAGGAGCTGCTACATCAGCTGCACTTATTATCGTAGGTGTACTAATGATGCAATCCGTGAAGGATATTGATTTTACAGATATGGTTTATGCTATTCCATCCTTCTTCACGATTGCGTTCATGGGCTTCTCTTACAGCATTGCTAACGGTATCTCTTTCGGTATCGTATTCTATGTTGTCCTAGCGACTATCGCGAATGTGACAGGTAAAGGCAAATATAAGGTTCACTGGTTAATGTGGATTCTTGCTGTACTTATTGCTTATCGTTATCTATTCATGGGTGGCGAATAAGAGCTTACATTATCTTAATGCACGAACTTATAAAGAAGCAGCGCTTGGCCGGCGCTGCTTCTTTTTTATATGTTTATTGCCCGAGATTAAGCTGCCATTGAATCCCATAACGGTCGATCACTTGACCGTACAGCTTGCTCCAGAATGTCTCCTGCAGCTCCATTAAAACCTCGCCGCCAGCCTTGAGCTTTTCATAGACTTCTTTAAGCTCCTCGGCATGATCGCTAATGTAGGCAAGAGTGATGTTGTTGCCGACAATATAATCCACACCGGGAAATGTATCAGAGAACATAACGGTGCTTCCATTAATAATAAGCCGAGTATGCATCACTAAGTCCTTCGTGCTTTCATTAAATAGCTCCTTCGGTCCATCAGGAGAATCACCGAAGGTCATTATTTTCGGCTCTTCCGCATGAAATACCTCCTTATAGAAATGGACAGCCTCACGACAATTCCCGTTAAACGTTAAATAGACTTCAACCGACATGTAAAAGCAACTTCCTCTCTATTGTTAGATGCCACCATTAGCATAACCACATTGCAAAGTGTTTATCTCTTAATAACCTTTACTACTTAGATCACGAGATCACCTCTACTGCAACTGACGATCAGTCAATCAGTATTTAATCAAATTGCATTTCTTCTATTATTAAAGGTACAATTTAGTTAGGAAGGTTCTGTATATCGTTAGAATTGGATACGAATACATAAATGGGAGTGTAAATATGTATAAAGTGGATTTAAATTGTGATATGGGTGAAAGCTTTGGCATTTATTCCTTTGGACAAGATGAAGAGCTGATGAAATATATAACATCTACAAATATTGCTTGTGGCTTTCATGCAGGCGATCCATTGACGATGCGTAAAACAGTGAAGCTTGCTCTTAAATACGATGTTGCCATCGGCGCGCATCCAGGTCTGCCAGATCGACATGGCTTCGGCCGTCGCATGATGGATATACCTGCGGAGGAGATCTATGGTCTTGTCCTGTACCAGATGGGTGCACTGCAAGCCTTTGCGGTTGCTGAAGGCAGCCGAATAAAGCATGTAAAGCCGCACGGCGCCTTATATCATATGGCGAACGAAAGTACAGATATTGCAGAAGCGATTGCGGAAGCGGCATATCGGATAGATCCAGATATGTATGTCGTTGGTCAATCCAACAGTAAGCTCATCAAGGCAGGTGCCAGAGCAGGGATGCGTACCTTGAATGAAGTGTTCGCCGACCGTAATTATGAAAAGAATGGTGCGTTAACACCACGCTCTCATGAACAGGCGCTTATTGTACAATCGAAGTTTTCATCAGAGCGAATGATTCGTATGGTGAAGGAGCATAAAGTCGAAAGTCGTACAGGGGAGGATATCCCTATGCGTGCAGATACGATATGCGTTCATGGCGATTCGCCGGATGCGCTGCAGCATGTCATCGAGCTATCTCAAGCGCTTAAAGCGGCTGGTGTCGATATCGCCCATCCTTCAAAGCTGGAGCTATAAGAGCAGTGGAGAGGAAGGGTGAGATAGATGAAGGCTGAGATTATGGCGCTAGGTGAAAAATCGATCATCATTACGTTAGGCGATGACATCGACGAACAAACACATAATAGAGTTGTACATTTGCTAGCTGAGCTGGAAGGTCATAAGCTGCAGGGTGTGATAGAGTATGTGCCTGCATATTGCACGATAACGGTTCATTATGATCCATGGCACATATGGAAGTGGGCAAGAAGCAATAATATGCAGCTGTCTTCTCCAAGAGTATGGCTCCAGAAGCAGCTAGAAGCGATCATCGAGCCTTATATTGAAGGAAAGAACGAGGAGAGCAGCAATAGTAGAGGTCGCATTGTTGAAATACCTGTATGCTATGGAGGCAGCTATGGACCAGATCTTGTAGATGTGGCGAGACATAATGAGCTTACGCCTGAAGAAGTAATTGCCATTCATTCGAGCGGCACATATCTCGTTCATATGCTGGGCTTTGCCCCAGGATTTCCGTATTTAGGTGGAATGAATAAGGCTATTGCAATGCCCCGTAAGGCGATACCGAGAGCATCTATCGAAGCGGGTAGTGTCGGTATTGCAGGAGCTCAGACTGGTATCTACCCGATATCTACACCGGGAGGCTGGAGAATCATTGGTCGTACGCCGTTAAAGCTATTTCATCCCGAGTTTGAGATTCCAACATTAATTGAAACAGGCGATCGTATTAAATTTATCCCGATCACGCACGAGCAGTTTGCTAGTATCGGCGAGCTGCATTGGACGTAAGGAGAGATCGTATGGCAATCGAAATGATAAAGACAGGAATGCTGGCTACCATCCAAGATCGAGGGCGCTTTGGCTATCAGAAATATGGAGTCAATGTGAATGGAGCGATGGATGAAGGCTCCGCTCGAGTGGCGAATCTGCTCGTAGGGAATCCAGAGGATGCGGCGGTTCTTGAATTAACCTTGTCTGGAGCAGCGCTTAGGTTTACAGAGGACCATTTGATAGCGATATGTGGTGCAAATATGTCACCTATGATGGACCAAGCCTCGCTTCCTATGTGGCAGCCGATCATTGTGAAAAAAGGCAGCATCTTAACGTTTGCGAGCTATGTAAGCGGCTGTCGCGTATATGTTGCAATGGCTGGTGGTATCCGGGTTCCGTTAGTGCTGGGCAGTAGCAGCACGAATATGAGAGGTCAATTGGGCGGATTTAATGGTAGGTCGTTACATAGTGGAGATATACTGGAGGTTGGTCATGTTGATGAAGCCTCACGCAGTGCAAGGCTATGGAAGAAGCTGCAGCAGAGCATAGGGCCTACGTTTAACGCTAAGCTATTCGCGATGGCTCCAGAAGAACAGGTTACGATACGATTTATTCCTGGACCTGAATATGAGCTGCTTACAGCGGATAGTAAACAGAAATGGCTGAATGGCACATGGCGTATTGATGCTCAGTCCGATCGAATGGGCTATCGTCTGCATGGCGAAATGCTGGAGCTAGAAGGCTCTAAAGAGATGATCTCGGAAGGAACAGTTCATGGACTCATCCAGCTTCCTGCCAACGGCCAGCCGATCGTCTTGCTATCCGATCGACAGACCACTGGAGGATATCCACGCATTGCCTTCGTTGCTGCAGTAGATATTCCGATGTTTGGCCAGCTAAAGCCAGGTGACGCGATTCGTTTCGTACCGGTCACCATTGATGAAGCTGAACATCTGCTGTTAGAGTATGAGCAGGATATGGCGATGCTTAAGGCAGCCATGATGTTGAAATGCAGTGGAGCTTAAGCTTACTTATTTATAAAATAATAAATGCGTAGGGAGCTTTCTCAGCTTGCCGTCTGACGGCGAATTAATAATATTTCCATTAAATATAAGCGACGCAGAGCCACCTCCGTCCATGTTATAGGCGGATTGAACATCGTATGATCGAAGGATGTTTTGAATTTCTGCAAGTGTAGCACCTGCGCTTCCATTCGTATTATAGCCGTCTGTGACGAATAGAATGATTTGATCATCCTTGAAATTCCCAAGCACGACGCGTGGTGCACGCTTAGGGGAGGTTTTCCACTTCGCTGGAATTGTTTGTTTCTTCCCATCCTTCAGGAGAACTGGAACGAAGCTTGCACCGAAGCGGGGCTTAAGCTTGTCCAGCTTCTCTTTATCCTTGAAGACACCGCCGATTAGTTCGTTCTGATCATTGAAGCCAGCAAAGAATAGATTGTTCTTGCTAGGTTGAAAGCCGTTGACGTACTTTCCGTTTATGATCGTAGTTCCAAGCGGATAGCGCTTCGAGCCAGAATCGGCAAACCCACCAGCATTCACGGCAACAGCTGCGCCATACGTCTTGGCTGCTTTTAATGTAGTCATTGCATCTCCAAGCTCATCACCGCCGAGTACCATGTCGACAGCCTTAGATGACTTGAGTTTAATCTTTACGATATACCCTTGAAAATGCTCATAGCTTTTATAATATAGCTGGGCCTTAAGCTTGCTGCTGTTAATTGTAGCTGAAGGAGTTCCTAGCTTTTTATTAAGCTTTTGATCATAAATCGAATACGGATAATTGAGCGTATCCTTAATCATTGGTACGATAGAGCTGACGAGCTTTGTCGTTTCACTATATTTAGAGTAGCTATGCTCAATATTCGCACGTGTGACTTGAGCAAGCTCAGTGCTTGCAGCAAGTGCTTCCGCAGCTTGGTTGTATGCTTCAGCTTCGAGTACTGGCTCGCTGATTGGAGCTGAATCAGCTATGTAAGCTTTGGTACTGTTTAGTAAGACAAGCGCGATAAAGCACCCGATGAAGGGGGCAATGACAAACAGCATGAGACGGTTTAGATACTGAATGCTACTTGTCATTTTAACAGCTCCATGCTTTTTTGAAGCTTTTGCAGCTGAGCTTTAATATCGTTGATTTGCGAGTATAGCTGATTGCTGTTGTCATTATTATTACTGCTATTATCCTTGACGAACGTAAGCAGCTGATTCAACTCTTCGATTTGCTCGCCAAGCGCGGCGATTTTTTCATTGTAGCTGCTATCCAGCTCGCTGAGCTTTGTGTTAAAGCTTGTCTCTAGTTCAATTAGCCGCTGCTCAGTTTCTTGACTAAGCTGATCAGCTAAGCTTTGCTCTACATGGTTCATGTACGTATGAGCGCCATAAAGACCGCATGCGATAAGCAGCAGCCATAGCATCATAAAATTAACGAATAAGAGCTTGGATCGTCGCTTTTTTGCTCGCTCCTTTCGCTTCTCAGCGGGGAGAACGGGATTGGAATTTCTTTCTTGTTGTTGTACTTGCATGTCTGACACTACGTTTCACCTCAATACTATTAGACGCGTCTAGTTGAATAAAGTTTGCAACATTAAAATATTGTAACATTTTGATGGGGATATATGGGGGCATGTATAATTTTACATAATCTTCGGCTTTGATGACGATGTCACTTCATAGTTGCTTAGTCGACGTCGAAGCTTGAACGCTAGCGAAAACTCTGTTGCTCACGTACCAAGTAACGTACGTTGCGCTACTCGTTTTCTACTAGCGTCCGATCTTCTCGGTCCTGAAAGCCGAAAGGAGATTAGCTAAAGGTGTGGCTTTGATGACGATGTAACTTCATGGCAGCTGATTCGACGTCGAATATGGGGTTCAACCGAAAACTGCGGTGCTCACGTACCAAATAACGTACGCTGCGCTACTCGTTTTCTATAACCCCTAGCGCAGCTTACCAACTCTAAAGCGACCTCCTGACGCAGGAAGGTTCGAGCGTAGAGATGGTTAAGCGGAGCGCTGAAAGCCGAAAGGAGATTAGCTAAAGGTGTGGCTTTGATGACGATAATAACAGCGTAGCTAAACTTCTCTAAAAGCGACCTCCTGACGCAGGAAGGTTCGAGCGTTAGAGAAGTTTAGCGTAGCGCTGAGGGCTCGTAGGAATGCGAAGGTTGAGCTTACAAAGCATGTTTTTTAGTATTTATAATATAAGCATCAGCGTAGCTAAACTTCTCTAAAAGCGACCTCCTGACGCAGGAAGGTTCGAGCGTTAGAGATAATTAAGCGGAGCGCTGAAAGCCGAAAGAGGTTAGCTTGAAGTGAAGGCTTTGATGACGATGTGACAATATTGGTATACTAGAGAAGACCCCAGCGGAGCTTCCATCTCTAAGCGACCCTCCTGACGCAGGAAGGTTCGAGCGCAGAGATGGTAAGTGGAGCGCTGAGTAATCGTAGAATGCGAAGGATAAGCTAGATAGTCATGTTCTCTTGTTTGAGATGTAAGCATCAGCGGAGCTTAACTATCTCTAAAAGCGACCTCCTGACGCAGGAAGGTCCGAGCGTTAGAGATAGTTAAGCGAAGCGCCGAATGCTCATGCAAACGCACAGGATATGCAAACTAAAGCATTTATCTCTAGCATGTAATAAACTACAGCGTAGCTTACCATCTCAAAAGAGAGTCTCCTTCCGTAGGAAGGTTCGAGCATAGAGATGGCTAAGCAGAGCGCTTATAAGGAGGTAATATATATGGCAACACAACTAGCTACCTTTGCAGGAGGCTGCTTTTGGTGTATGGTTACACCATTTGATAAAATGAGAGGTGTGCATTCCGTCATCTCCGGATATACGGGTGGCGACACGCCTAACCCTACGTATGAGGAGGTATGCTCCGAATCGACGGGTCATGTAGAGGCAATTCAGATCGAGTTTGATCCAGCGATTATCAGCTACGAGGAGCTGCTGGAGAAGTATTGGCAGCAGATTGATCCTACTGATGCTGAGGGGCAGTTCCACGATAAAGGTCACTCTTATCGTACCTTCATCTTTTACCACTCCGAGGAGCAAAAACAGGAGGCTGAACGCTCCAAGCAAAGGCTGCAGGAAAGCGGGATTTTCAGTAAGCCGATTGTGACAGAGATCGTACCAGCGAAAGAGTTTTATCCAGCTGAGGAGTATCACCAGGATTACTACAAAAAGAATCCTATGCGTTATAAAATGTACCGCAAAGGCTCAGGCAGAGATGAGTTTATTAAAAAGCACTGGTCAGTGAAAAAGGATGATTCCGAGCTTAAGGCTCGTCTGACACCAATTCAATACGAGGTTACTCAGCGTAATGCGACTGAGCCGCCGTTTCGTAATGAGTTTTGGGACCATACGGAGGAAGGCATTTATGTCGATATCGTCTCTGGAGAGCCATTATTCAGCTCTAAGGATAAATTCGATGCACATTGCGGCTGGCCAAGCTTCACTAAGCCGCTAGAGGATGACCATGTGCTTGAGGAACTGGATGTAACGCATGGTATGATCCGCACGGAGGTTCGTTCCAAGTTTGGCGATTCGCATCTAGGGCATGTATTCGAAGATGGGCCACAGCCAACAGGATTAAGATACTGTATCAATTCCGCTTCATTAGAGTTCATACCGAAGGCAAAGCTTGTTGAACGCGGCTATGCAAAGTACTTGAAGTTGTTTGAATAATACAGAAGCACAACGACATACATTGATACAATCGATGGGGAGAGGAGATATGTACATGTCTAATGTGTCATCAGCACAACGTGAAGCAATCTTAAAAGCGCTAAAGGAGCGCAGAACGGTAGGTCGAGTGAAGAAGGATGAGGTGCCAAAGGCACTCATTGAGCAGCTTATTGATGCTGCAACCTATGCGCCAAGTCATTATAATACACAGCCATGGAAATTTATTGTGATGACTGGGGAAGGGCGAAGCTTGCTTGGGGAAGGCTACGCGAAGGTACATCAAGCAACGACCGGAGAGTCTGATGCGGAAAAGCTTGAAAAGGAAGCGAAAAAAGCATTTCGAGCTCCTGTAGTTATTGCAGCAATATGTTCACCGTCTGAAGATCCACGTGCGATTATGGAAGAAGAGATGGCAGCAACCCACGCAGCAGTTCAGAATCTATTGCTAGCTGCACATGCTTTAGAGCTTGGTGCAATATGGCGCTCTGGCGCACCGTTGTATCATCCAGTCATGCATGAGCATTTTCAGCTATCAGATAAAGAAAAGCTAGTTGGGCTTGTATATGTCGGCTATCCAGAGCTTGTACCAGCTGTACCGACTCGCCGCTCCGTCGCTGATGTAACGACATGGGTGGAGGCATAGTGTATGTAATAACGAGGACGTTATAGTTTCGAGTAGTAAAACAATATGTGGAACAAGATTAAGCCCCGATGATGCTTCGATAGGTCATCGGGGCTTCTATTTTTTTATAGAATAAAATCTCTCAGATCTAGATTTTAGTATGCTAACGGAATATAGTATGTTGACGCTAGAGGTGTAACAATTTATGGTAAATGTGCAGGTGGACTCCGGAGTCACTGATCCTGTAAGTGCGCGTTAGATCACGATAAAAGGAGGAATTGACTAGATGACCAGCAAACTCAAAGCATTATCTTATTTGCTTGTTTTGACGTTTCTAGTTACAGCTGTTCCTACAGTGTATGCAGCTGTCATCCCTCACGATCAAGTTTTAGGCTTTACTGAGGTCACACCTACAACGACTGCACAGATTGCAGCAAAGACATTTCAGCCGACATTGAAGGTTACCACAGGCTGCGTACCCTTTCCAGCCGTAGATGCACAAGGGAATACGAGTGGAGGACTAGCCCCTTCAGGAGGCTCTAGCTCAGGCTGCAGCTCCAGTCCTGGACAGGTTTACTCTCGCGCAGCATGGTACAACGGAGTATACGCCATTATGTATTCGTGGTATATGCCTAAAGACTCGCCTTCTTCTGGATTAGGTCACAGACATGACTGGGAGGCAGCCGTCGTATGGATTGATAATCCAGTAGCAGCTAATCCACAGATTTTGTCTATTTCCTATTCACAGCACGGTAACTTTTATAATGTAGCTCCAAACAGCTCCAACACGAATGGAACTCACCCTAAGCTCGAGTACAAGAGCACATGGCCACTCAATCACGCTCTATTCACAACAAGTACAACCGGTGGTTATCAGCCTTTGATTGACTGGGATGATTTGACGTCTGCCGCTAGAAATGCATTAAATACTACTGACTTCGGATCGGCTAATGTTCCAATGAAGGACTCGAATTTCACAAATAATTTAGCGAAAGCTTGGTTTAATTAAAACTACAGATACACAACTGTGCGGCCTGCTATTGTAGCAGGTCGCTTGTTATTTCTCTTCCGCCATAGCTCCTTCATAGAGTGATAAGCGAGCAGAGATGCAGGAGTTACTAGTAAAGTCATCAATACAATAAAGGTATGCTGTATGACAGAAGAAACAATAGGAGGCATGATAACTAGGCTTTACTGAGGTTTCACCAATTTATCTCGTTACACTATGCCACGTAATTCGCCCTATTGTAACAGAATAACAACATACAGCACACCTTCTATGGATTACTGAATATAAGCTAATACGTTCGCTACATATTATAGTAGAAAAACTTATAAGGTCTAGAAAGTAGATTCATATTTTTTTAACTGTAAAATTCTCACTAAGTAGGTACCAGTTTGTCTCCGCTGGAATGCCAAGCTTCCAGTAGCTAACGCCTCGAAGTCCGTATTGCTTGACGAGATTAAACTTTGCCTGCAGGCTTCTTGCGTCCTCGAACCAAACAATATGCTGCTTGCCCTCCGTATCATAGAATGAAAAATGCGGAGACTGAGCGGTATTGTCATATTCAATGGCAGCCTTTCGCTCTCTAGCTAGATTAATGGCAGCATTCGTGCTAAGCGCGGCAGCTCTCGATTCACCTTCAACAAAAGGCAACGTCCAATGGTAGCCGTATAGCGGGATACCCATCATAATTTTGTTTGCTGGTATTTCGGTAAGCGCATAGCTGATTACTTTAGCAACTTCATTTAGAGGTGCAACTGCACGAGGCGGTCCGCCCGTCCAGCCCCATTCATAGGTCATAATAATGACAAAGTCTACAATTTCCCCATGTGCCCTGTAATCGTGAGACTCGTATAATATTCCAGGCTGATCGGCGCGATATTTAGGGGCGACGGCCGTTGAAACGAGATAGCCAAATTGGTGTAGATGAGCTGTGATATCTCTTAGGAAGTTGTTATACAGCTCTCGATCCTCTGGAGGAATATACTCGAAGTCAATGTTTAGTGCTTTGAAGCCACGCTCCTGCATCGTATTAGAGACCGTGGTGATTAGATGCGTGTACGATAAGTCATTATTCAATACCTCGTGGATGAGCTCTCTAGAAAACCCCTCCTCGGAAATGTTCGTTATGGCCATCATTGGTGCAACTCCACTTGCAATGGCAGCCTCCCGCACAACTTCATCATTAAGCTCAATTAATGTTCCGTCCGTTTTGATCTTATAGCTGAACATCGTTGCATAGGTCAGTTCATCGCTAATTTGCCTGATCTCAGCAGCCGCTTCTTCATCCATTCGTTCCATATACCCGTTAACCTCAATCGTTGTCAGCTTAGGTGGAGGGATGATTAATGTTTGACCAACTTGAATCATCGCTGGATTCGTCAGCTGATTAGCAGCAGCAAGCTCAGTGAGCGTTAATCCATATTGTCTTGCAATTGACCATAACGATTCCCCTCTTGCTACAGTATGTGTTCTATTTCCTGGCTGAGATGGAATGATTAGTGCTTGACCTACCACTAGCGGGTCACTTTCCTCGATCGCATTGACCTCAACGATATGCTGAAGTGGAACACCATACGTTTGAGCAAGATTCCACAAAGAATCATTCCTTCTCACAGTATGAATTTGCATAGTAAGCCTCCTTTCGTCATCATCATAGCTCCTACAAATTGAGTGAGCACACGATATGCTAAATGTATATTCCTGATTGGTGAACTGTAGTATCAAATACGTTATGCGGCGCTCTAAAAATTCGACTTTTAGTCCAAGATGATCATAAGCGACTGTAGCTTCCTGTAACGCTTCACGGATGGCAAAAGGATCGGTTGCTAAGTCAAAGGTAGAGGTTCAGAATTAATATTCGCTCTACAGATGACGTTTAATGTGAGATTTTATACTTCTTACTGAAAAATCGTCGGATAATCTAAATTTTATAGCTGCTACATGTCAGAAAAACGAACTATAATAAATGAACATTAATTAATGTTCGTATTTTGTTGACAGTGCACATATAGTTCGATAAACTATAGTTGTTGTTAACAAGAAAATAATTATCTCGTATAGGTTTGAGGGAATGGCTCAAACGTTTCTACCCGGAACCAAAGCTTTCTGGACTACGAGCTTCGTAAATAGATTGAAGAAGAAAAGGTTGGAGCATGCATGAGAGTTGTCAGAATAGCATAGCTGCTTGTCAATCGGTGTAGCATTTATATGGACATGTTACTTATTCTTCGATCAAGCCATTAGTGGGAACAGCGAGAGAATTCTGCGCTTGTTCATCGAAGTCAGTAGCAATTCGAGAGATTTATTGCTATTGGCTTTTTTTATGTCAATTATTCGTAAACACTTTATATAAGAAAGTAGGTTTTTCGTAATGTCTGCATTGGTTGGCGTAATTATGGGAAGCAAGTCTGATTGGGCAACAATGAAGCTGGCTTGTGATGTGCTAGAAGAGCTGGAGATTCCATATGAGAAAAAGGTCGTATCCGCACATCGCACCCCTGATTTAATGTTCGAATATGCGGAAACAGCTGCAGCGCGTGGTATTAAGGTGATTATAGCGGGAGCAGGTGGCGCAGCGCATTTGCCTGGGATGGTAGCCGCGAAGACGATACTCCCAGTGATCGGCGTACCCGTTAAGTCCTCAACTCTAAATGGACTAGATTCCTTGCTGTCCATCGTTCAAATGCCGGGCGGCATTCCTGTTGCAACGGTAGCGATTGGCAATGCAGGTGCTACTAATGCAGGGTTACTGGCCGGGCAGATGATCGGAGCCTTTGATCAAGAGGTACAGGCACGTGTGACTGCACGACGTGAAAGAGTTAAGCAGGAAGTGCTGGAAAGCAGTGAGGAGCTATGAGTATCGAGCAGCAGGCAATGATAAAGACAATTCTTCCTGGTGCGACGATTGGGGTACTTGGAGGAGGTCAGCTTGGCCGAATGCTGGCTAATGCAGGCAGTGAGCTCGGCTACCGCTTTATCACGCTTGACCCTACGCCGAACGGGCCGATGGGGCAGGTATCAGAGCAAATTGTTGCTGCCTATAGCGATGCAGATGCGGCACGCATGCTTGCTCAACAAGCGGATGTGATTACGTACGAGTTTGAGAATGTTAGCTCGGAAGTAGCGGGAATGCTGATGAAGGAAAGCTATGTGCCTCAAGGCAATAAGCTGCTTCATACGACTCAGCATCGCTTGCGTGAGAAGCGTGCAATTGAGGCGGCAGGGGTACAGGTTGCTCCATATCGTGAAATTACGTCCGTGGATGATTTACGAGAAGCCATTGCACATTTCGGCACACCGTCTGTTTTGAAAACAGCAACGGGTGGCTACGATGGTAAGGGACAATGGGTCATTCGCAGCGAGGAAGAGATCGAAGAAGCTTACGCTGCACTTTCAAAAGCGAAAACTGAGCTCGTGCTAGAGAAGTTTATTCGTTTCACGAAAGAGATCTCGGTAATTGCTGCAAGAAGTCCACAAGGTGAAGTAAAGGTATTCCCAGCATCGGAAAATATTCATGTGCAAAATATTTTACACTTATCGATTGTTCCTGCACGTATCTCAGATGATCTGCGCCAGCAAGCGGAGCAGCTAGCGATTCAAATCGCCGAAGGCTTACAGGCTGTTGGGCTAATCGCAGTCGAGATGTTTGTTACAGAGGAAGGAAGCTTGTTCGTCAATGAGCTAGCTCCAAGACCTCATAACAGCGGTCATTATACGATGGAGGCTTGCATAACGTCACAGTTTGAACAGCATGTTCGCGCAGTATGCAATTTGCCGCTTGGTGATCCATCGCTTCGTCAGCCAGTCGTTATGGTCAATGTGCTTGGTCAGCATGTAGAGCCGCTGCTGGAGCGCATGGCTGTACAGGATTCACTAGCAAATGAGCTTCAAGTGAGTACGAAGGTTCATCTGTATGGCAAGGCAGACGCGGTGCATAATCGTAAAATGGGCCATGTGAACGTGCTAGCTTCCTCTATAGAACAGGCGATGCAGTGGATTGAGCGTACTGGGATATGGTCAGAGGAATGGAATAGCTGGAATAAATAAAAAACGTTGGAAGGGTGTACTTAATGTTAGAACGTTACAGCAGACCAGAGATGAGAGCCATCTGGACAGAGCAAAACAAATTTCAAGCGTGGCTAGAGGTTGAACTTTGCTCATGTGAGGCTTGGGTAGAGCTTGGTGTGATCCCTCGTGAGGATGTAGAGGCATTGCGTGCGAAAGCGACATTCGATATTGATCGTATCTATGAAATTGAGCAAGAGACACGTCATGATGTTATCGCATTTACACGTGCCGTATCCGAAACGGTTGGACCTGAGCGCAAATGGGTGCACTACGGTCTTACCTCTACCGATGTCGTAGACACGGCTAATGGATATTTGCTTCGTCAAGCGAACACAATCCTTCGTAAGGATATTGAAAACTTTATCGCGATCCTGCGTGACCAAGCGAAAAAGTATAAAGATACTCCGATGATGGGACGTACACATGGTGTTCATGCAGAGCCGACAACATTTGGCCTGAAGCTTGCCCTATGGTATGAGGAAATGAAGCGTAATCTTGATCGCTTCGAGCATGCAGCTGACAATGTGCAATACGGTAAAATTTCCGGTGCAGTTGGTACGTATGCGAATATCGATCCATTCGTAGAGCAATTCGTATGTCAAAAGCTAGGCATCAAGGCAGCTCCAATCTCGACTCAAACGCTGCAGCGTGACCGTCATGCTGAATATATGGCGACACTAGCATTAATTGCAACTTCTCTAGATAAATTCGCAACAGAAATTCGTGCGTTGCAAAAGAGCGAGTTCCGCGAGGTAGAGGAACCGTTCGCGAAAGGTCAAAAGGGCTCATCGGCTATGCCGCATAAGCGTAATCCGATTGGCTGCGAGAATATTTCCGGCTTGTCGCGTGTGATTCGTGGTCATATGCTAACAGCCTATGAGAATGTAACCCTTTGGCATGAGCGTGATATCTCACACTCTTCAGCAGAGCGCGTCATCCTTCCAGATGCAACCATGCTGCTGAACTATATGCTGAATCGTCTTGGCAACATCATTAAAAACTTAACGGTATTCCCTGAAAATATGAAACGCAACATGCAAGCAACGTATGGCGTGCCATTCTCTGGCCGCGTCATGACGAAACTGATTGATAAAGGCTTCAGCCGTGAGCAAGCGTACGATACGGTTCAGCCACGTGCGATGCAGGCTTGGGAGACGAAGGTTCAGTTCCGCGAAATCATTGAAGCGACCGAGGAGATTACTTCGGTACTTTCTCCAGAGGAGATTGAGGATTGCTTTAATCCGGCGTGGCATCTAAAACACGTCTCTACAATCTTCACCCGGGTGTTCGGCGAGTGATCACGAAGTGATGCTAACGCAGCGTAATCGGCATCGAGCTTTGCGTTCATCGCTCGTTCCGGTGCTCACGTACCAATACCGTACGCTGCGCTCCTCACTTCACTAGCTTCACGCAAATCTCTCGGTGCTGACTCGCCGAACTGTTCGGCGAGTGATCACGATGATTACGCTGACGCAGCGTAATCGGCGTCGAAGATGCCGTTCATCGTTTGCTCCAGTGCTCACGTACCAACTACGTACGCTGCGCTCTTCACGTCACTAGCTTCACGGCATCTTCTCGGTGCTGACTCGCCGAACGTTCGAGGATGTCCTCGTGTGGGTAGCTGCTTTAGGAAAAGCTTCGTGAGTAACTCGGAGGAGACGTGGGGGCAGCAACCTAGTTGCAGTGCTCAAAGCCTTCTAGGGTTAATGCTCTGAGCCGTGAAGGACGTCAACTTCGTTGCACTGCTTCACGAAGAGCTGAAAGCTTAGTCTGCTTTAATAAGCTGATTCGAAGAAGTGCTACCCTGTGGCAAGGTGTGAAATGATTCTGAAGAAACGAAGTGTTCGCCTTTGTTCCCGAATTTCCCTCTTTAATATCGTTCAGGAAATTTGGGAACAACAGTGATCGGAAGAACATTTCACACCGCAGCCTAGCTGCAGCCCGCTATCATTTCAAGCTTTCAATCATCATCATTTAGGAGGAATAGGTTCATGACTACGCAAGTGAAGGCCATCTCGTCTGCTGCTGAGTATGTGCGAGCCCCGCTTATTTATAAGGGCAAGGTTCGCGAGCTGTACGATTTGGGAGAGCATTTTCTGATTGTCGTAACAGACCGCATCTCAGCGTTTGACTATGTGCTGGACCCAGCAGTACCTGACAAGGGCAATGTGCTTAACTCACTATCAGCTTATTGGTTCGCGCTTACCGAGCATATTATTGCCAACCATGTCGTGCATACGGATGTATACAAGCTAGGAGATCTTATCACGGAGCCTGAGCTGCTGAAGCATCGCGTTACCGTTACGAAAAAGGCGGAGCGCATTGATATGGAATGCATCGTGCGCGGCTATATTACTGGTGGTGGCTGGAGACAGTATGAACAGACTGGTGCTATTAACGGCGATGCATTACCGGCAGGCCTCCGGAAAAACGAGAAGCTGCCTGAGCCGATTTTTACACCTTCTGCCAAAAATGATATCGGTCACGATGAAGACATTTCATTCACCGAGATGAGTAAGCGGATTGGCAAGGAGCTTGCTGAGGCACTGCGTGAGCGTAGTCTTGCATTATATAACTTTGCGCATGAGTATTGCCATGAGAAAGGTATTATTCTAGCAGATTGTAAATTTGAATTTGGTATTATTGGCGGCGAAATTATTTTAATTGATGAAATTTTCACACCAGATTCCTCGCGTTTCTGGGCAGAAGATAAATTTGCTTATGATATTGAAATCGACAGCATGGACAAAGAGCCCGTACGCGCATATTTGCTAGGCTCAGATTGGGACAGAGAAAGCATGCCTGCTCCTCTTCCTGCACATGTCGTAGAAGAAACAACCGCACGTTATCGTAATATTTATACTCGTCTAACTGGCAAGCAATTAGTATAACCCATTAATATATCTGCGATATGGATCGCGACTACTACAGGTCTATAGGAGGCTATTATGAAGGCTACGGTTTATGTAACGATTAAAGAGAATGTACTTGACCCACAAGGAGCAGCAGTGAAAGGCGGACTTCACTCCCTTGGTTTTGCAGAAGTAGGGAAGGTTCGTATTGGTAAGTATCTTGAGATTGAACTAGACACAACAGATCGTGCTGAAGCAGAAGCTCGTCTTAAAGTGATGTGCGAAAAGCTACTAGCTAATACGGTTGTAGAAGACTACCGATTTGAACTGGAGGACTAATGTGATGAAGTTTGCGGTACTTGTATTTCCAGGCTCGAACTGTGATATCGACTGCTATAAAGCTGTAGAGCAAACCATTGGTCAAGAAGTAGACTATGTATGGCATACAGCTACTGATCTTTCAACATACGATTGTATTCTAGTACCTGGAGGCTTCTCCTATGGTGACTACCTACGTTGTGGTGCAATGGCCAGCTTTGCAAATGTTATGAGTGAAGTGAAGAAAGCTGCAGAAGCAGGTAAATATATTCTAGGCATTTGTAATGGATTCCAGATCCTTACAGAAGCTAACCTTCTGCCAGGAGCGCTTATTCGTAACACTGGCTTGAAATTCCGTTGTCACCAATCTCAGCTTGAGGTTGTGAACAACAATAATCCTTTCACTAGTGAATATGAGCAAGGGGAAATCATTAATATTCCAATCGCTCATGGTGAAGGTAACTACTTCTGCGATGATGAGACTTTAGCAGAGCTGCAAGCAAATAATCAAATCATTTTCCGTTATGCGGGAGATACCAACCCGAACGGTTCAATTCTTAATATAGCAGGGATTAGCAATAAAGCAGGCAATGTCGTTGGTATGATGCCTCACCCTGAACGCGCAGTGAATGAGATCCTTGGATCTGCGGACGGTAAACGCATGTTTACTTCGATTTTGAATGCATGGAGGGAACAACATGGCACAGCAATTAACAGCTAAGGAACCTACCGCAGAACAAATTGCGGAGCAAAAAATTTATCAGCAATTCGGCGTTTCAGATTATGAATATGAGCTAATCTGCGGCTTCCTTGGTGGACGCAAGCCTAACTACACTGAGATCGGTGTATTCAGCGTAATGTGGTCTGAGCACTGTGCTTATAAAAACTCTAAGCCGATCTTGAAAAAGTTCCCGACAACAGGTCCTAAAGTATTGATGGGTCCTGGTGAGGGCGCAGGGATTGTAGATATCGGTGACAATCAAGCGGTTGTGTTCAAGATTGAATCGCATAACCATCCATCCGCTGTTGAGCCTTATCAAGGCGCTGCGACTGGTGTAGGTGGAATTATCCGCGACATTTTCTCTATGGGTGCTCGTCCAATTGCATCTCTAAACAGCCTGCGTTTTGGTCGTCTTGAAAATGAGCGTGTGAAATATTTGTTCGAAAACGTAGTTAGTGGAATTGCAGGCTACGGTAACTGTATCGGTATTCCGACCGTTGGTGGAGAAGTAAATTTCGATGAGAGCTATGAAGGTAATCCACTCGTTAACGCGATGTGCGTCGGCTTAATCGATCATGACAAAATCCAACGCGGTGTCGCTAAAGGGGTAGGTAACCCGGTATTCTACGTAGGACCTGCAACGGGTCGCGATGGTATCCACGGTGCAACGTTCGCATCTGTCGAGCTGACTGAGGAGTCTGAAGAGAAGAAAACGGCGGTACAGGTTGGCGATCCATTTATGGAGAAGCTTGTTATGGAAGCGACCTTGGAATTGATCAACTCTGGTATCGTTCTAGGTATTCAAGATATGGGTGCAGCAGGTCTAACTTGTTCATCCGCAGAGATGGCATCTAAAGCAGGTAATGGTCTAGAGCTATATCTTGACGAAGTGCCACAGCGCGAAACGGGCATGACACCTTATGAAATGATGCTGTCTGAGTCTCAAGAGCGTATGCTGTTCGTTATCGAGCCTCAGCATGAAGCACAAGCGAAGGAAATCTTCGATCGCTGGGGAGTTATCTGCGTGAAGGTTGGTAAAGTAACTGACGATGGTCGTTTGCGTCTATTCCATCAAGGAGAAGAAGTTGCAAATATGCCGGTTAAGGCGCTTGTAGATGAGTGTCCAGTGTACAATCAGCCGTCTACTGAGCCAGCTTACTATAGCGAGTTTGCTAACGTAGATACTGGTGCTTTTGCAGAGATTACTGATCTGAACGGAACGCTTGAGCAAATTCTTGCTTCGCCTACCGTAGCGAGCAAGGAATGGGTTTACAATCAGTACGATTACATGGTGCGTACGGCTACTGCTGTACAGCCGGGCTCTGACGCTGCGGTTGTGCTAGTTGATGGTACACGCAAGGCGCTTGCAATGACAACAGATTGCAACAGCCGTTATGTATATCTTGATCCACAAGTAGGCGGCAGCATTGCTGTATCTGAGGCTGCACGTAATATCGTGTGCTCCGGTGCTGAGCCGCTTGCGATTACAGACAACTTGAACTTCGGTTCTCCAGAGAAGCCAGAAGTATTCTGGCAAATCGAAAAATCCGCTGACGGTATTAGTGAAGCTTGTAATGCGCTTGCTACGCCAGTTATCGGCGGTAACGTTAGCTTGTACAATGAAAATGCAAAAGGTGCAATTTACCCAACGCCGGTTATCGGTATGGTTGGTCTAGTGCACGACGTTGATCATATTACGACGCAAGGCTTTAAAAAGGAAGGAGATGTTATCATCCTTCTAGGGGAGACGAAGGCTGAATTCGGCGGTTCTGAGCTGCAATATGTGAAGAACGGTGCTCCTTCAGGTCGTCCACCAGCGCTTGATCTTGAGGTTGAGAAAAAGCTTCAACAGTCTGTGCTTTCTGCAATCCAGAGCGGTCTAGTTGCCTCTGCGCATGACCTATCTGATGGCGGTTTTGCCGTAGCTATTGCTGAGTCTTGCATGAGCGGCGGCATTGGTGCGAGCGTTACTGTAAGCACAGAGCTTCGTACAGACCACTATCTGTTCAGTGAATCACAATCACGTATTCTGCTTTCAGCTTCACCAGAAAAAGCTGATGAGCTTGTTGCTCATATTGCTAGCCATGGTGTTAAAGCAACTGTACTTGGTACGGTAGGCGGCAAGGATCTTAATATTTTGGTCAATGATAAAGCAGCGATTCAAGCGCCAGTAGCTAATTTGGAGAGAGTGTGGAAGGAAGCGATCCCATGTCTAATGAAATAGCAGACTTGAAGCTTTGGACAGGAGATCACTATAACGAGGGCATCGGTCGAGACGATATTTTCGATAAATTAAGAGAGGAATGCGGCGTATTTGGTGTCTACGGACACCACGATGCTGCCGCTGT
Organism: Paenibacillus sp. FSL W7-1287; assembly: GCF_038004245.1. NCBI lineage: Bacteria > Bacillati > Bacillota > Bacilli > Caryophanales > Paenibacillaceae > Paenibacillus > Paenibacillus sp. FSL W7-1287. The sequence continues at coordinate 1,611,876 of NZ_JBBORD010000001.1, forward strand.
TTCCTTTTTCGGTTTACATGCCCTTCAGCATCGCGGTGAGGAAAGTGCGGGAATTTGCACAGTAGATGGCAGTGACGGCAACAAGTTTAACTATCATCGTGAGATGGGGCTTGTGAAGGAAGTGTTCGATCAAGCGATCCTCGATCGTTTGAAAGGTGAGCGCGCAATCGGTCACGTTCGTTATTCTACTGCAGGTGAGAGCAAGCTATCGAATGCTCAGCCGCTTATTTTCAAATACCGTGATGGGGATTTAGCGATCGCGACCAACGGCAACATTGTCAATGCACCTGAAATTCGTAAAGAGCTAGAGGATAACGGTTCGATCTTTCAAACCTCCAGCGATACAGAAGTCATTGCGCATTTGATCGCGCGCTCGAAGAAGGATTTCGTAGAGGCTGCACGTGATGCACTGCGCCGTTTGGTCGGAGGCTTCGCTTTTCTGCTTATGACGAATGAAAAGCTGATTGTAGCATCGGACCCTCATGGTCTGCGTCCACTATCTATGGCTACCATTGGTGAGGGCTATGCCTTTGCCTCTGAGACCTGTGCCTTCGAGACGATAGGCGCTCAATATGTGCGTGATATCCAGCCTGGCGAGATGATTATTCTTGATGAGTCGGGCATCCATTACGATCGCTATGACGCAGGTGAATCTCGTCGTGCCGTATGTGCGATGGAGTATATTTACTTCGCACGTCCAGACAGCGACATTCAAGAGATTAACATCCATGCTTCACGCAAGCGGATGGGTAAACGACTTGCCCAGGAGTCATTTGTTGATGCTGACGTAGTTACAGGTGTTCCTGACTCAAGTATTTCAGCAGCAATTGGCTACGCAGAGCAAACAGGTATTCCATATGAGCTTGGGCTCATTAAAAATAAATATACAGGTCGTACCTTTATTCAGCCTTCGCAGGAGCTGCGTGAGCGCGGAGTGAAGATGAAGCTTTCTGCTGTACGCAAAGTCGTAGAAGGAAAGCGAGTGGTCATGATTGATGACTCCATCGTACGCGGTACAACATCGCTGCGCATCGTAAACCTGCTTCGTGAAGCTGGGGCGACTGAGGTGCATGTACGAATTACTTCACCTCCATTTAAGAATCCGTGCTATTACGGAATCGATACGCCTGACCGCAAGGAGCTTATTGCTTCAAGCCGCAGCATCGAGGAAATTCGTCAGCAGATTAATGCAGACTCACTTGCATTTCTAACGGATGTAGGCTTTATGGAAGCAGTAGGCGGTCATGAAGATAAGTATAAATACGGCCTATGTATGGGCTGTTTCGATAATGATTATCCGACGGTGGTAGACGAAGAGTCAGACAAAAGCTGCTCCTGCTAGTAGGGGTAGTTCAATAAATACAGGCTTGATGACGATGTGATGCGCTGTAGCGTAATCGACGGCGAATATTGAACGCTAGCGAAAACTCTGTTGCTCACGTACCAAGTACGTACGCTGCGCTACTCGTTTTCTACTAGTGTCCAATCTTCTTGGTCCTGAAGCCTGAACTTATTGAACCTCTATTGGAAGAGGAAGCTTAAAAGTCCGACTTTGATGACGATGTAGGGCGTTGTAGCGGAATCGACATCGAATTTTGAACGCTAGCGAAAACTGCGTTGCTCACGTACCAAAAGCGTACGCTGCGCTACTTATTTTCTACTAGCGTCCAAACTTCTTGGTCCTGAAAGCCGAACTTTTAACCCTTTATTGGAATGGGTAGGGCAAAAAGCTCGAATTTGATTACGAAGTAAACCGTTGTAGCTTAGTCGGCATCGAATATGGAACTCAGCCGAAATTTACGGTGCTCACGTACCAATAACGTACGCTGCGCTCCGTAATTTCTAGCTTTGCTCCATCTTCTTGGTACTGAAATCCAAGCTTTTTCCCCTCTATTGGAAGTGGGAACTTGAAAGTCCGACTTTGATGACGGTGTAGGGCGTTGTAGCGGACTTGGCATCGAATTTTGAACGTTAGCGAAAACTCTGTTGCTCACGTACCAAGTACGTACGCTGCGCTACTCGTTTTCTACTAGCGTCCAATCTTCTTGGTCCTGAAGCCTGAACTTATTGAACCTCTATTTAAATGGAAAGTTCAAAAAGCACAGGCTTGATGACGGTAATAATCTTTAAGCTACTGCGGAGCTTATGTTCTCTAAAAGCGACGTCCTGACGAAGGAAGGTTCGAGCGTTAGAGAATCATAAGCGAAGCTGATAAATTTTTAGGAGTTGACAATATGTCAGAGGCGTACAAAAAAGCGGGCGTTGATATTGCAGCCGGCAATGAAGCTGTAGAGCGTATGAAAAAACATGTAAAGCGCACATTCCGTCCTGAGGTTTTAACGGATCTAGGCGGGTTCGGCGGCTTGTTCAGCTTGAACAAGGAAAAGTATGAGGAGCCTGTCCTTGTTTCTGGTACAGACGGTGTAGGTACTAAGCTAAAGCTTGCTTTTGCGATGGATAAGCATGATACGATCGGAATCGACGCAGTAGCAATGTGCGTTAATGATATTATCGTTCAAGGTGCAGAGCCATTGTTCTTCCTTGACTATCTTGCATGCGGTAAGGTTGAGCCTGAGAAGATCGAGGCGATTGTCGCTGGTATTTCTGAAGGCTGCGTGCAATCGGGCTGCGCCCTAATTGGCGGCGAAACTGCTGAAATGCCAGGCATGTATTCCGAAGAGGAATATGATATCGCGGGCTTTACAGTTGGTATTGTTGATCGCAAAAAGATGATTGACGGCTCCACCATTGCTCCAGGAGATGCTGTACTAGGCTTCGCATCCAGCGGTATTCATAGTAATGGTTTCTCACTCGTTCGCAGACTGCTGCTTGAAGAAGTAGGTTATGATCTGCAGGATGAACTAGCTGAGCTAGGCGGCGCTAAGCTGGGCGATGTATTGCTTGAGCCAACAAAAATTTATGTTAAATCTGCTCTAAAGCTGATTGAGCAAGTGAATGTGAAGGGTATGGCTCACATTACTGGCGGCGGCTTTATTGAAAATATTCCTCGTGTGCTTCCTGAAGGTGTAAATGTAGATATTACTTACGGTTCATGGCCAGTTCTTCCGATCTTCGAGCTTATGCAGCAAAAAGGAAGCATCTCAAACCGTGATATGTTCACAACATTTAACATGGGCATTGGACTTGTTGTGGTCGTACCTGCTGAACAAGCTGAGGATGCAATTCGCATCGCTGGCGAGCTAGGTGAAAAAGCATATCGCATCGGTACGGTGACGGAAGGTCAACGTATCGTTACCTTTACAGGAGCAGAAGTGTAATGTCATTACGTATTGCTGTGTTTGCATCTGGCAACGGCTCGAATTTTCAAGCGATTGTCGATGCAGTACAAGCAGGGAAGCTCGATGTCTCCATCGAGCTTCTTGTTTGTGATAAGCCTCAAGCACCAGTAGCTGCACGAGCGCAGCGAGCGGGGGTAGAAGCATTTTTATTCAAGCCCAAGGATTATGCTTCCCGAGAGGCGTATGAGCAGGAAATATTGCAGAAGCTGCGTGAAAAGCAGGTGGATCTGGTTGTACTTGCAGGTTATATGCGAATCATTACACCAGTGCTTGTCGAAGCGTATGAAGGCAGAATGATTAATATTCATCCGTCCATGCTTCCAAGCTTCCCAGGTATCAATGCTATTGGACAGGCGCTGCAATATGGAGTGAAGGTAACAGGCGTTACGGTGCACTATGTAGATGGCGGCTTGGACAGTGGCCCGATTATCGCTCAGAGAGCGTTGGACGTCTTCGCTGATGATACAGAGGAAACACTGGCGGTGCGTATTCATGCTATCGAGCAGGAGCTGTATCCTGAGGTTATTAGCTGGATCGCGGCTGGCAAAGTAAGTATCAACGGCAGAAATGTCACAATCGATTAAAATCAATCTGCTGAGTCGATTCAAATGGTATTTTTAGCTTCGTGGTAAAATTGTTACTACTAATGTATTGTCGATGATCCAAGTTAGCTTAAGTGGAGGGATATAGGAAGGTGTACAAGCGTTAGCGGTCGCCTTTATCCTAGGATTTCGACTACGAATGTAGATCCAACTAGAAATCCGTAGATAACAGCGATGGAAACCTCCTGTATCCCGTAACGACATGCACGCAAGACTTATTAACTACAAAAAGTATAGAACAGCATTTAATAGTGAGAATGAGCATTCAAATAAGCTTGAAATACATTTAGGAGGGTATATAAGTGGCGATTCGTAGAGCGTTAATTAGTGTATCGGACAAGACAGGTATTGTGGAGTTTTCAAAAGCATTGGCAGAGCAAGGTGTAGAAATCATTTCTACAGGCGGTACGTTCAATTTGCTGCAGAAGGAAGGCGTACCTGTTATCGGGATTTCTGATGTGACAGGTTTTCCAGAAATTTTAGATGGACGTGTAAAAACATTACATCCGGCTGTTCATAGCGGCTTGCTAGCTGTGCGTGATAGCGCTGAGCATCAACAGGCGATGAAAGAGCTTGGACTAGACTATATCGACCTTGTTGTCGTGAATCTTTACCCGTTCAAGGAAACAATCGCAAAGCCAGATGTATCTTACGAGGATGCGATTGAAAACATCGATATCGGTGGGCCGACAATGCTTCGCTCCGCAGCGAAAAACCACGCATTTGTAACGGTTGTTGTTGACGCTGCCGACTATGCAGGCATTTTGGAGGAAGTAAAAGCTGAAGGTGATACAACACTAGAAACACGCAAGCGCCTTGCTGCGAAAGTATTCCGCCACACTGCGGCATACGACTCTCTAATCTCTAACTACTTATCTAACCTACAAGGCGATCCACTGCCGGAAACTTATACCGTTACGTATGAAAAGGTACAGGATTTGCGCTACGGTGAAAACCCGCATCAGCAAGCAGCATTTTATAAAAAGCCGCTTGCAGCGAGTGGTAATATTACTACTGCAGAGCAGCTTCACGGTAAAGAGCTCTCCTATAATAACATTAATGATGCGAATGCAGCGCTTGCGATTTTGAAGGAATTCGAAGAGCCAGCGGTCGTAGCTGTAAAGCATATGAACCCTTGTGGTGTAGGCATTGGTACAGACATTCATCAAGCCTATCAAAAAGCTTATGATGCTGACCCGACGTCGATTTTCGGAGGAATTGTTGCAGCTAACCGTACGATTGGTGCGGATACTGCTGAGCTGCTAGGCTCTATTTTCCTTGAGATTATTATTGCGCCTGACTTTACGCCAGAAGCGCTGGATATTTTGACGAAGAAGAAAAACATTCGCTTACTGAAGCTAGGAGAATTCACATCAGCTGCTGAGCGTAAACCTGAGTGGGTTGTTACTTCAGTAGATGGCGGCATGCTAGTACAGCAAAGCGATGTACAACATTTATCAGTGGATGATCTTCAGGTTGTTACAGATCGTATGCCTACGGAAGATGAATTGAAGCAGCTTCTATTCGGATGGAAGGTCGTTAAGCATGTTAAATCTAATGCTATCCTTCTTGCTAAAGGCGATATGACGATTGGCGTTGGTGCTGGTCAGATGAATCGTGTAGGGGCAGCTCGTATTGCAATCGAGCAAGCAGGAGAGCAAGCAAAAGGTGCAGTACTTGCTTCTGATGCATTTTTCCCAATGGGAGACACTGTAGAGCTTGCTGCAAAAGCAGGAATTACAGCAATCATTCAGCCAGGCGGCTCCATTAAGGACGAAGAGTCGATCGCAGCGGCAAATGCCCATGGGATTGCGATGGTATTCACAGGCGTACGTCATTTCAAACACTAATTTAGAGGTAACTTCAAACGCTCGACTTTGATGACGAAGCAGCGCGTTGTAGCGTATTCGACATCGAAGATAGCATTCATCGGGAGCCTGCGGTGCTCGCGTACCAACTAACGCACGTTGCGCTCCTCATTCCCTAGCTTCATGCTATCTTCTCGGTCCTGAAAGCCAAGCGTTTGAACTACTAATTTAGAGGAAAGTTCAAACGCTCGACTTTGATGACGAAGCAGCGCGTTGTAGCGTATTCGACATCGAATATAGCATTCATCGGGAGCCTGTGGTGCTCGCGTACCAACTAACGTACGCTGTGCTCCTCGTTCCCTAGCTTTATGCTATCTTCTCGGTCCTGAAAGCCAAGCTTTTGAACTCATATTTAGAGGTAAGTTCAAACGCTTGGCTTTGATGACGAAGCAGCAGCGCGTTGTATCGTATTTGACTTCGAATATAGCATTCATCGGGAGCCTGCATTGCTCGCGTACCAACTAACGTACGCTGTGCTCCTCGTTCCCTAGCTTTATGCTATCTTCTTGTTGTAGCGTATTCGACATCGAATATTGGACTCTTAACGGAATAAGTACCAGAGGAGGATTGTTATCGTGAACATTCTTGTTATTGGCGGCGGTGGTCGTGAGCATGCGATTACTTGGTCCTTGAAAAAAAGCAGCAAAGTAAACAAGCTGTATTGTGCGCCAGGTAACGCAGGTATCGCTCAAATTGCTGAGTGCGTGCCGATTGGTGTATTTCAGTTTGATGAGCTTGTAGCATTTGCGAAGGAAGCAAGCATTGATCTTGTATTCGTTGGCCCAGATGATCCGCTAGCGCAAGGCATCGTTGATGCATTCGAGGCGGCAGGCATTCCTGCGTTCGGTCCGAATAAAGCAGCTGCAGAGATTGAGGGCAGCAAAATTTTCATGAAGAATTTGCTGAAAAAATACAATATACCTACTGCGAAATATGAGACATTTACAAGCTTTGAAACGGCTCTTGCTTATTTGAAGGAGCAGGAAGCACCGATCGTTATTAAAGCGGACGGCTTGGCAGCAGGAAAAGGTGTTACTGTAGCAGCAACACTTGAAGAAGCAGAAGAGGCACTTCGCTCTATCATGCTGGACAAAGTATTTGGCGATGCAGGCAATCAAGTTGTTATTGAGGAATTTCTTGCAGGTCAAGAAATGTCTATACTAGCATTTGTAGATGGCGAGACTGTTAAGCCAATGGTGCCTGCTCAAGACCATAAGCCGATATTTGATGGCGATAAGGGTCCAAATACGGGCGGTATGGGTACATATACACCGCTGCCTCATATTGATTCGTCCATTGTGGAGGATGCGATTGTCAATATTATTGAGCCAACAGCTAAAGCAATGGTAAGCGAAGGTCGTCCTTTCCGCGGTGTATTGTTTGCCGGCCTGATGATTACGAAGGATGGTCCGAAAACGATTGAGTTTAACGCACGTATGGGTGATCCTGAGACACAGGTTGTGCTTCCTCGTCTGAAAACGGATCTTCTGGAAATCGTGCTTGCTGCAATGAACGGTACGCTTGCTGATCTTACGATTGAGTGGGATGCTGAAGCAGCTGTATGTGTTGTACTTGCATCAGAAGGGTATCCTGGCAGCTATCCGAAAGGTAAAGTAATTACTGGTCTTGAAGAGGCTGAAGCAACAGGAGCACTAGTATTCCATGCAGGTACTGCACAAGAAAATGATGAGATCGTAACAAGCGGCGGACGTGTGTTAGGAGTCGTTGGTCGTGGACAAGACATTGCATCTGCACGCCAGCATGCGTATGAAGCTATTGCCAATATTAAATTCGAAGGTATGCAGCATCGAAACGATATTGCGATGAAGGCTTTGGTTTAAGCTAACAATGTATAATTATAAAAAGCAGCGAGAGCACTTTACAGTCGCCTCACTGCTTTTTATATACAAATTTGTTAGTAGAATTTCTATTTCTTCTCATCAAAAGGAAGTGCCCACGCGCACAGACAAATAGCTACTACAATGATTAAATACACTATAATTGGAATGTTACTGAATAGACCTCCACCGTCTAACTGAGCGATAACCTGAGCCAACATTAAAATGATAGCACATCCGATAAGTATAACAACGAAAATTAAAGTAACTAATGCCTTAATCATTCTATCCCTCCCAAATTAGATAGTCCCCCGCTTTAATGACAAGCAAACTTTTCATCATTATTATAATATCCTAATTAAACCATATTTTCTATTTAATATGATTTTGTATATGTTAAGATAGCTATAGATCTGAAGATTATTGTGACCACGTTAACCAATCATGCGACAAGGAGGGGTTTAGTGAAGAGGGTATGTTATTTGTTGCTTGCGATACTTTTACTTACAGCCTGCAACTCCGGGCAGAAGTTAAGCATGAAAGACATCATAGAGGCTTTCGACAACAAAGGAATAAAACTAATCGATAAAAATGAGCACGTAAATTATTTTGAATTGAATGGAAAGAAAGCAATAACCTACAAACTCGACAATGGTGAAAATATATCAATCTATTTATTCAACTCAGAAAAGAACAGAATTAAAGGACTTGATGATTTCAATAAACAAGCAAGCAAATACGACATGCCAGTACCTTCTATATATGAAGTCGAGAATGTTCTTATTCTATACTGGTATAACGGAGAAACCGGTTCAGCAACTCAGTATGACGCCACCATTACTGAAGCCGTTGAAGCTCTAGCTATCATGTTCAATAGCTAATGAACGGTTGTGCATGGTCCTAATTAATTTCTGATTTACTTGTCAATTACCTCCAAATACGACAGTGCCACGCCCAACGGAGTAACTGGTGAGGTAGGCTCACCAAAGCGCCACCCACACACCGCCCCAGCGGAGTAACTGATGAGGCAGGCACACCGAAGCAATGCCCACACACCGCCCCAGCGGAGTAACTGGTGAGGTAGTCTCACCGAAGCGACCGCCCACACACCGCCCCAGCGGAGTAATGGTGAGAGTGGAAAAGCGAAGCGGTTGCCTTTGTCCTCTGATTTCTACAATTAATATACTTCAAGAAATCAGAGGACAACAGCAATAGTAACCTCACCATCTACGTAGCGCTGAAATCAGCGGCCAACAGCAATTGTAACCTCACCATTTACATAAACCATTTATTTAGCACTAGGCAGAAAGAACCAATTTCAAGAAACACCCAAATTCCCCTAAAATTCTCGCAAAAGATTAAGATTCTCTCATAAATCTATGTTATAATAGAGTTATATAGAAAGCGTTGTCGAAGAAGCTCGTCAAGTGCACGTGGCGAAGTGGATCACAGCTTTTTTCTATCATGTAGCTGCATGAATATGATCTGAAGAAAGGTTAATAGAGGGTGAGAATGATGATGCACAAAAACTTCTATTTCAGGTCATTTCAAGTTGCGGTCTTAGCGTTCATATTAATTGTAATGGCAGGATGCTCCTTGTATCCTTCTATTGAGCCGCATAAGCCTACTTCTATGCCATCAACTATTTTTACTAATTTAGTAGCAACAGATTCTCACTCCAAATTAGTAGATTTGCCTAATGAACAACAAGAGGCAACAGATGGACAATCTTATACGGGAGCTTCAGATAAAATGGGAAATGTAGCTGCAGATTCGCAAGCGCATTATTCAGAATTTGATGAGATAGAGCCAATCGAGGAAGTTCTTGAGAAAGCGGATTCTTCTATCGATCAAGAGGAAGCATCGTCAAGTATACATGAAGAGGAGCAGCAGCAATCAATGAAAATTGCAATTACATTTGATGACGGACCAGATTTGAAATTTACACCTCAAATATTAGATATTTTGCAGGAAAAGAAAGTAGTTGCTACCTTTTTTGTCGTTGGTATTCAAGTTAAGAAGTATCCTGAGGTGCTGCAAAGAATTGAAGCTGAAGGTCATCTAATTGGCAATCATTCCTATAATCATCCTAATTTTACGAAATTAACGCGTGAAGAGCTGGCTGATGAGATCACTCGTACCGATGAACTTATCTTCGGAGCAGTTGGGCATGTACCGACAATCGTACGTCCACCCTATGGTGCAATTAACGATGCGAACTATGCACAGATCGAAGAAATGGATAAATCGGTAATGCTCTGGAATATTGACCCACGTGACTGGGATGGCTCTTCTGTTGAGGATATGCTGGAAAATATTCTTGCAAATGCGAAGGATGGGGGCAATATATTGCTTCACAGCTTTGGCAGCAAGCATGTTGAAAATACGGTAACCTTGTTGCCGCTAGTTATCGATGAGCTTCGAGAACTTGGATATGAATTTGTTACTGCTGATGAATTATAATAATCATAATAAACTATAAGAACATAAGATAACTGATTTTATCGTAAGCTAAAGCTACATTGCAGCTGCGATAGAATCAGTTTTTTGTTTGCTGCTTAAGTTGACATACCGCGGCATCCGTGATATCTTTTATTTATAATTCATAGTATACAGGTCGGAATAATGAAGATTGAATAATGATATATGGATAAAGTAAAACCTTGATAGATCATACAGCTTGAAGCTTAAGGTTGAACACGAGGAGGCAATCCGTCTAATGGAAAAACAACTGACAATTACGCATGATCATCTGGAGCTAACAGCGACGCTCCATTACCCTACAGCTGGCGAAGGTCAGACAACTTTGCAAGAAAAACGCCCTATTATCGTCATTTGCCATGGATTTGTAGGAAGCCGAATTGGGGTAGATCGCTTATTTGTAAAAACAGCCAGAGCGCTTGCAGCAGAAGGGAATTTTGTCCTTCGCTTCGATTATGGCGGCTGTGGGGAGAGCAACGGCGATTATGGTGCATTAGGCTTTGATTCCATGGTTGAGCAGACGCGCACCGTTCTTAATTATGCTACGAGTTTGGATTGCATTGATCCTACACGCGTTACACTTCTTGGGCACAGCCTTGGAGGTGCGGTATCTATTATGACTGCGATTAAGGACAGACGAGTAAAGCGCTTGATTCTATGGTCCGCTGTCGGCTATCCTTTCAATGATATTGTCCGCATCGTTGGACGGGAAGGCTATGATGAGGCTTATCAATCGGGGCGAACAGATTATCAGGGCTATTCACTTTCACCGATCTTCTTCGATTCATTGATGGAGCATCAGCCCTTCCAATCGTTAACTCGTTTCTCAGGTGATGTTTTCTTAGTTCATGGTACGAGTGACGATATTATCCCAGTCGATTATACCTTTCTATATCAGAAGCTGTTCTGGACAAGAGCAGAGGGGACGTGTGAAAAGGAAATTATATTTCAAGCGAACCATACGTATTCAACGCATGCTCATCAACAGGAAGCGATTCATGCGACCATCGGTTGGCTTAACAAGCTAGAGGAACAAAAGCAGGAATGGTTGAATTGGTCGATCTAAGTAAGTATGTTCTATGAAATATTAGAAGTATGCAAATGAAGGAATAGGATCATTAGCATAAATTATTGAAGTAAGACACCAAATTACAGAGCATGAAGCGCACCGTATAATGATGCATACGATGTGCTTCATGCTTATCTTCTACGTTTATATTTACCGTTGTATGGGATGTCTATATCGATTTCCAAGTGTTCAAGTGATTTTTCATCTAATATAAATTTTTTACCATTGTTCGTCATTCGCTTCCACGCGTCTGGATCTTTCATCCGAAAGCTGTGCATGAGATAAAATAAATCGAGCTGTTCTTTTAAACTTAATTCATAAGCCTCCATTATTTCTTTTTCAATTTGTTTTCTTGCAAGCTGTATCATCTTAGGGTAGTCGAGTTCACTTAAATATTCATTCAACGAGCCTTTGAAGTGAGCTTCTACCGTAAACTTCGGCTCTCCATTTACTAGCTTTGTTTTCTTCTTTACTTTTGTATTATGAAGAATTAACACCGCATATTCCTTCTCCTCATCCTTCACAGTTAACATCGTTCTTGTCAACCTAGGATCTATCCAGCGCATTCCTTCTAACTGATCTATAGGTAATATTTTCTTCACACCATTATGAGACTCAAAATATGCTCCAATAATCTTTAATAGCTTTAATTTTCCCTCATTCGTTTTCCATTGCTCATTGTCTGTACCGATCACTGGAATAACGGTAATACGATCCGGTTCATTGGAGATAGATATATATTTAAACATTTGGATTGGAGGAACCGTTGATCCTTGTCTAAAAGAATTCATCGGCATATGCAGTATAGAAAAGAGAGACGTACGATCATAGAATGAATTGGTTAGAAAAATCTCCTCAATCGAACCATCGGTTACATAAAACCATGTATTGTATCGAGTCTCTGGAGAACGATAGATATGACCAGCTAACTTTTCAAGCGACCTTATCGCACGCTCCGTTACTACAATCGCTTTCGTATGTCCCCAGTCGATACGGACTTGAGAGGTGGCATACAGATTAGAAACAGCAATATTAAGTGAAGTGCCTTCTCCTTTCCCAACATATGTATTGATAGGAGATCCTGCACCCTGTGATTCCATACGAGCAATATTCTCAAAACGAACGATTTGTGCATACACAAAAAACATCTCACCGTCGTAATCAACACCTAGACTAGTGACATAGTGCTGATTCTGGATGTCTACTGCGCTCCAGCAGCCAGGCATCAGCGTCAGCACAATACATATCAAACAGATTTTAATACTGCTTCTGAACATGTTCAAGGCTACTCATCCCTTTTTGTTTTCTTCGTATGAAGGTAGGTCGGACGTCCCCTACGAAAACGCATCGGGACCTGAAAGATCGCAATAATAAAGTTTTTAAAATTAAATGGTGCCATCGGAGCCAAATATGGTATACCGAACGACCGTAAGCGAGAGAGAAACAATATAAACAAAATGTAAGCGATGATCACACCATAGATCCCAAATGTGGAGCCGAATAAAAACGCTATGAACCGTAAAAATACGACACTGCTCGTTAGTGATTGGTTTACGAGCGTAGCCCCAGTAATGATGGAAATGGCAGCAACAACTACGATAATAGGAGAAACTAGGCCAGCACGTATTGCGGCTTCTCCCATAATAAGACCACCGACCACCGTAATGGTTTGAGCCATATTACTTGGCAACCGTAAACTTGCCTCTCGAAACAGCTCCATAAAGGTCATAATTAAAAACATCTCGATTGGTGCTTCCATTGGAATACCTGTACGTGCTAAGGAAATGGTAGCAAGCATCGTAAAGGGCACTTGATCTGGGTGAAAAGTCGTCATCGCAATATAGAAAGAAGGCAAGAAGATCGTTGCTAGTATCGCTAGCACACGAAATAACCGGCCTACATTGGAGGCGAACAGCGGAAAATAGCTGTCCTCTGGTGATATAAGCAGATGCAAGAAATTTCCCGGTGCTAGTATGGCCATTGGATTGTTGTCTAACATTAGTACGAAGCGGCCATTTAGTAAATTCTGAACGATATAGTCTGGCCTTGAGGAGTAATCCATTGTCGGAAACAGATACGTACTGTCTCCCACGAGCTCTTCTAGCTGCCCAGTTGTAACAACCTGCTCTACGTCAATCTTTGCGATTCGATTCTTTATCTCAGCGATGATCCCTTCATTCGCAATGTTTTTTATATGATAGATTGTCAAGCTAAGTGCGACAACTCGTCCATAATCGCTTCGTGAGAAGTTTTCCAACCTAGACATTTACGTGGTCTATGGTTGATTAAATCTAAAGCACATTCAAGTTCAGCTTGATCTATCGTGTTTAAGTCGAACTTCTTAGGAAAGAATTCTCTGAGAAGCCCATTGGCATTTTCGTTACTGCCTCTTTGCCAAGATGAATAAGGATCAGCAAAGTAAACCATCAAGCCGTGCTCTTCTAACAATGCTTGATGGCAAGCGAATTCCTTCCCACGGTCAACGGTAGCTGTAAACATAGGTAAAGCAAGCTCTTCTAAAGCCGTAGCAACAGCTTTCTCCATAGACAAGGCTGAACGGTCAGGCATTTTTACAGCGTAGTAATAGCGTGTTTTTCGTTCGACAAAGGTAGCCAAGCAGCCTTTACTTTTACCACGGCTAGAAACGACAGTATCAAGCTCCCAATGACCAAAGGTTTCACGTTGCTTCACTTCTTTTGGACGTTGCCTGATGGATAATCCAAGATTAAAGCGACCTCTGCTTTCACGAGGCTTTCTACGCTTTCCCTTGTGTCGCAAGAAGATGGTGTTTCCTTGGACGAGTTTCCCCTGGTAAATCCAGCGATAGATGGTCTTAAAGGATACCGCGTGCTCAGGATCGTCTTGTTTCATTCGACCTTCAATTTGTTCTGGAGACCATGTTGCAGCCAGAGTTTGAGTAAGGTAATGTGCTCTGTCTTTGTTCCACTTTCCTTTTGGTTTACTTTGCATCCGCTTGTGCTGATAATCGGCTTGTGCGTCGCTAGCCTCATAAGTAGAAGAGTGGTTATTCATGCGTTGTATTTCACGAGAAACCGTAGAATGGTGGCGCTTGATCTGCTGTGCAATGGCTCTTGCACTCCATCCTAAATGTAATAATGTTTCTATTTTTGTACGCTCGTTTATGGTAAGATGTGTATAGCTCATGACGAGTTCTCCTTGTAGGTGGTGTCTGGTAACTTCATTCTACACGAATTCGTCATGAGTTATTTTTTTAGGTGTCGCACTTCATATTACAATCTTTCATATAGATAAGCGCTAGCTTAGTGTCTGTTATGGTGCCGACCATATATGGCTCAACGATAAGATCTTCATTTCTTACTCTTTTTCGAATGAGAGCAATATTTACACCTATATCCTCGACCAATCCATCCTTTGCACCACGAATCGCTATCTCCGATGATGACTCCTCTGGCGTGCGAACAGGGATTTGTGCACATTTTATCGACATGATTAAACTTAACGAAGGAAACACACAGATTATATTCCCTTCAAACAGCAGGTTGGACATCATTCGAACGGTAATTGGATTTTCCTTACTACCTTGAACGAGCCAGCTAATCAAGGGAGATTTCTCCATCTGAATCTTATTGGAGAAGCCAGTTTGTTCATATACTTTTGTTAAAGCAGGAAGAATCGTTTCCTTAAATTCGTTATTATCGGTAAGCACCTCCGACATGATAAATAAAACCTCGACCGGCGGCTTCATATAATAACGGCTCGCTACTGAGTCAGTAGAATAATATTTACTGAATATGAAAATATCCGACGTTCCCTCATACAAGGATTGAAAGGTTTCCCTATCTAGCTTGTTCATATCAAGTGTGCTTTCATGATTCAATGTCATTCTCCATCGACTCCTTTCGATTCACAATCCATTGTGTTATTCCGATCGCAAGACATAAGACGATCACGAAGCCAAAAAGCGCGGGAAAATAGAAGCTCTGTAAGATGTAAAGCATCATCTCCGATCGCCACGGTAGGAACAGCAGCCCAATCATCAATACTTTCAATAACGTCATGACGATATAACGTTGCTTGTTCGTTTTGAATTGAAAGATATCGACCATTAAATAAAGTGATATGGCAGAGCGTGTAATCGATCCTGATAACCACTGATAGATCGATAGAAAATCAGTATGCTGTAGAAGCTGACCAAGGCTAAGTATTTTCCATTGGTCGTAGGCAGTATGCCGTTGCTTCATCGCTTCCTCGGGTCCAAACTCTGTAATTCCGCCAATAATTGGTCCCATTGCAATCATGAGCATAAACAACCCGAATAGAAATAGCTGCCAAGGCTTAATCTTCTTCTTCACTTGATGAGCGAATAAGATATATATCCACACGTCAAACAGGGACGACAGAACATAGAAGCTACCATGAATAGGCGGTTGTAACCCCTGATCAAAAATCGGAAACAATAAGGAGTAATCTTTAAATTTCACATTAGAAAACGAAATGAAGTATCCAAGAAATGAAACGAGCGGAAGCAGTATCGATGCAACGATCGCAATAGACTGCAATCCAGAGAATGCCATGAAAAAACAAACAAGAACAAAGCAAAGCATAATAACGAAAATTGGAGTTTGCTGTAAATAGGTCGAATTCGTCCACATGACCGTATCGATCATCGTGTAAAAGGAGTTAAAGAACAAAGCCCCGCAAAAAACAATTTTCATTAACCACCCCATCCATTTTCCCCAGTGCTGCTCGATCCACTCCATTAACGAAATTTTATTTAAGCCGTGTACAAGCTTAATAAATATAAAAATCCATATCAAATATATTGGGGCAGCTATGATTACAGATACCCAAGAATCTCGGCCTGCAATATTTAAGATAACAGGCAAGGCCATTACGTGAGACAAAATCCCTGTGCTTAATATAATGATTGAAGAAGCTAGCCATACACTAATACCGCCACGTTGTACATCGATCATATTACTGCTAATTCCTCTCTAATAAATACCATTATGAAGTTATGTTGTGATATTTATTGGATTTTTAGTCGCAATTTGGAGAAAAGTCAACACATCGAGGCAATTCCGTGGTTAAATGAAATAGGAAACCTATAATCTAGGAGGCATAAAATGAAGTTGAAATTTGGTCTTATTCTACTTGTGCTCGTCATGGTGGTTGTAACTGCGTGTGGTAAGGAAGATGTGAAGCAAGAGGTTCCTCCACTTGAATCAACTCCGCCGCCGACAGAGGAAGCTACACCAACACCTGCTCCGCCAACCTATCCATCACTCCTGTCTGGAGTCGGTTTTGAGGAGCAGAATAACACCCGACCTGTTGCTGTGCTTATTAATAATCTTGCGCCTGCACGCCCACAAAGCGGCTTAACCGAGGCAGATATCATCTGGGAAGTGCTTGCCGAAGGAGGAATTACAAGACTAATTGCAATCTTCCAAAGCACGGAGACTGCTGATTTTGATATTGGTCCTGTACGAAGCAATCGTCCATATTTTATTGAGATTGCCGATAGCTACGATGCAATTATTGCACATGCAGGGGCAAGTAATGATGCCTATGCGATCCTACAAAAGCAAGGAAAGCCTTATTTAGATGAAATATCGAACGCGGGCAGCTACTACTGGAGAAGCTCTGAGCGTAAAGCCCCGCATAACTTATATACGAATTTGTCCAAGCTGCGTGAAGGCGTAAGTAAAAAGGGGTACAGAGAGGAAGCTACCATTCAAGGCTATAGCTTTCTAACTGAAGCTGAAGCAGAGTCGATGCAAGTAGGCTCTATTAAGCAGCTTGATGTACAGTTTCAGCTAAAGGGATATAAAGTCAGCTATCAACTTGACGAAGGGGTATATAAACGCAGCATTAATGATGAGCCGCATATTGACAAAAATAACGATAAGCAGCTATCTGCTGTAAACTTAATCTTTATGCAGACTAATCATAAGGTGCTCGACAATGAAGGACGCTTGAGTGTAGATTTACAATCGGGCGGCAATGCACTCGTTATACAGAATGGACAGTCGATAGAAGGTCAATGGATAGCTGCTGAGGATGGTATGCTTCGTTTCGTTAGCAATAATGAAGAGATCAAGCTGCTTCCAGGACAAAGCATTATCCATATTCTACCTACAGGAAAGACTATTACAGAGCATGTCAATTGGGAATAGTACGATTGAATCGTTATGATTCCATCAATTTCGACAAGGAATGAGAAAATATATGAAAATAATTATTAATTTTTCATTAATGTTTACATTGCGTTAACAAATCTAGGTTACACTATTTCATGGCGAACGCATCGTGAGCTACCATTCTTAAGTCGATAAAGGGGATTGACATGTTCAAGAAAACCAAAAAAGATATTTTCTTCAGAACCTTTGAAGAAATGGCTGATACTATAGTAGAAGCGGCTGAATACTTTGCAAAAGGTGTATCCGATCTTTCAGATGTTGAATCATTTGTAAAGAAAATGAAAGAATATGAAAGCAGCTGTGACCAAAAAACACATACGATTTTGAGTGAGCTGAACAAAGTATTCATTACACCTATTGAACGCGATGATATTATGGCGCTAACAACATCACTTGATGATGTAATGGATGGTCTAGAAGCAACAAGCATGCGTTTCCTCATGTACGGTGTGAAGGAGAAGGATGAGCATATTACAGCTTTTGCTGACATTCTAGTTCGTTCCGCACATCAAATCAAAAGTGCGATTGATCTTCTAACGCAGAAGAAACTGTTACCGATTCGTGAACATAATATTGCTATTCATGGTCTTGAAAACGAAGGCGATGACTTACTTATCTCTTGTATTACAAAGCTGTTCAAGGATGTAACGGACCCGATTGAATTGATCAAGCGTAAGGAAATATATGAACGTCTTGAGCAAACAACGGACTGCTGCGAGGATGTAGCAAATACACTTGAAACTATCGTTATGCGTAATAGCTAAGCGGGAGAGCAGAGGTCATACAGATGGAAATATATGTATTAATAGCTGTTGTCTTTCTTGCATTAGCATTTGACTTTATTAACGGGTTTCATGATACAGCAAATGCAATCGCAACCTCCGTTTCTACGCGTGCACTTAAGCCAAGAGTTGCTATCATGCTTGCTGCAGTGATGAACTTCTTAGGTGCTGTTACTTTTACTGGCGTAGCGAAAACGATCGGTAGCGGTGTAGCTAACCCAGCGGATTTGCAGCATGGGGTTGAGGTGGTTATCTGTGCACTTATCGGTGCAATTGCCTGGAATCTTATCACATGGTGGTTTGGAATTCCTTCCTCCTCCTCACATGCGTTAATCGGAGCATTAGCTGGTTCGGTCATTGCCGCAGAAGGCTTTGACAAAATTAATGCTAATGGATTTTTAGATATTCTTAAAGCATTGTTAATTTCACCGCTTATTGCATTTGTTGCTGGTTTTATTATTATGTCTATACTTAAAATCATATTTGCAAGAAAGAGTCCACACTCAATCAATAAGGGCTTCCGATCTGGACAAGTTGTAACTGCGCTATTTCAATCGTTCTCACACGGTACGAACGATGCACAGAAAGCGATGGGGATTATCGTATTCGCTCTAGTCGCAGCTGGCATTCAGGATAATATGGACGTGCCACTATGGGTTAAATTTTCTGCTGCGCTTGCGATGGCACTAGGTACTGCAGTTGGTGGCTGGAAAATTATTAAAACGATGGGGACTAAAATCTTCAAAATAGAACCGATCAACGGATTTGCTGCGGATATGGGCTCAGCGCTCGTAATTATTTCTGCGACATTCCTCCATTTGCCGGTAAGTACGACGCATGTCATTACATCCTCGATCCTCGGGGTAGGTAGCGCTAAGCGTTTTGCAGCCGTGAAGTGGGGCGTTGCCGGACGAATTGTTATCGCTTGGTTTATAACGATTCCAATTTCCGCTGGTATCGCAATGGGCTGCTTCTATCTCTATAAAGCAATATTTTTATAGTATAACTAAGAGACCTCAGTGCTCATCGTATGATGAACCTGAGGTCTCTTCTGTTCATTGTGTAGCTTAACGTGACGGTGGGCGCTTCATTAAGGGAGTGGAAGATCTGCGTGTTGTATTCGATCTACCTTGCCCGTTACGTCTTGGTGATGCTGAGCGGTTCGATCTAGTCGAACGTGGTTTTGTCGGTGTTCTTGCACGGCGTCTAGCTGGGATAGAGGCTTCAGTAGGCGGCGTGGCACCAGCTTTATTTTTACCTAGCACACCGGTGACAACCTTAACCATCGGTGCAATCTGACCGACCGTGCTGACGACCTTTTGCACTGTCGTAACCGTACTTAATATTCCTTCTAGTCCTCCAAACCGATCAACGAGACCTTTCAATTCATCAATATTGGCGTATTTAGTTAGGCTGGCAAGGCTAAAGCCGCTTGAAGGCTTCTTTTCTTTTTCCGTATTCGTTTCTACTTCCTGCACGGCAACAGCATTGCTTTGTGCTGCCTGAAACGGAGAAATGCTAGCACTTGTTGAATAGTATCCTTGTGGTGGGCGAGCCTGAGTAATCGTGCCAACATGCCCATGCCCATGTCCGAATTGCTGAGGATGAAAGGTTGAGGCGTGAACGCTTTGTGCTGGATTTCTCCGATAAGCATAGGCTTGCGTATGTGGAGAGGAATTCATC
Source organism: Paenibacillus sp. FSL W7-1287 (assembly GCF_038004245.1). Taxonomy (NCBI): domain Bacteria; kingdom Bacillati; phylum Bacillota; class Bacilli; order Caryophanales; family Paenibacillaceae; genus Paenibacillus; species Paenibacillus sp. FSL W7-1287. Next base: position 1,631,680 of record NZ_JBBORD010000001.1, read on the forward strand.
TTCAATCACAACCTTTTACATTTCGTTATGATAGCATATGAGATAGGCATTAGCGTGGTCTGGATATTCGCCTAGATAAACAGAAATAAATTAGACAAATGTTCATATTGGCAGAGTCTGTAATTCTTTAAAGCGTGAACACGGTAATGTTTGAACTATTGCTTAAATCAAGCTACAATAAATATTAGAAATACAGACCGTAAGGAGAGATCCCTTTGCAATTAAAAAAGTTAAATGATAAATCGATCGATCAGCTCTTTGAAGCGATACTAACCTTGAAGGATGTGGAAGAGTGCTACGTGTTCTTCGAGGATTTGTGTACGGTGAATGAGATCCAATCGATGTCACAGCGTCTTGAGGTTGCCCGCATGCTCGGTAACGGCAGCACCTATAATCAAATTGAAACGGAAACTGGTGCGAGCACAGCAACAATCTCACGTGTAAAACGCTGCTTGAACTACGGCAACGACGGGTATAAGCTTGCGCTTGACCGCATTAAGAAATAATGATGAACATGAAGCACGGTATTCTTGTTATAAGTCACGGCTCAAGAGAGCAATCATGGGTGAAGGCTGTTGATGAAGCGGTTGAAGCAGCTAGGCAGCAATGGCTGGCGAATGCATCAGATGAAGCGGAGCGGGCTAGTCGAAGCATAATACCAGTCTATTCTTCCTATTTAGAATTGGTCGAGGGGCATCTGATCCAGGACGGAATTGATAAACTTGAGCAGGAGGGCGTTACACATATTCATGTAATGCCTTTATTTGTTTCTAGTGGAAGCTCTCATGTAGATGAGATCAAGCAGGCGTTCGGATTTGAGCCGGCGTGTGATTTTATTGGAGATCTGGAGCCATTTCGTTTTGGGGCACATATTTCCTTCGATGAGCCGATTGGTGTTGAGCCAGAAGTGGTGCGTATTCTGCAGAAACAGATTGAGGAGCAGCTGAATCCTGAGCACGAGGAGGCAGTGCTTCTGCTTGGTCATGGTAGCAGTATGACGTACTTCTATGAAAAGTGGGAAGCGGGTATGCAGCAGCTTGCAGCTGTGTTAGGCGATAAGCTTAACGTGCAAAAGGTTGCCTACGCGCCGCTATTGCCAGATGGTTCACGAGCAGCACTAGTTGAACTGAAGCAGATAACTCCTCATGTAATCGTTATTCCGCTGTTTATTAGTCCAGGATATTTTACAAGACATGTGATTCCAGCTCGGTTAGATGGGCTAGACTATACGTATAAAGGGTCGACCTTGCTTCCACACTCAGAGATGTCTAAGCTGCTTTGCAGAAGGTTTGAAAGCTATGCATTGGATAAGGAGTGCACGCAATGAAAAGAGCGAGATTAATCTACAACCCGACCTCAGGTAGAGAAGAGATGCGCCGCAGATTGCCAGATATATTGCAGAAGCTAGATGAAGGCGGTATTGAGGTATCCTGCTATGCGACGCAGGGCGAGGGCGACGCAACGGCGGAGGTAGAGAGGTCGCTTGCAAGAGGCGGCTACGATATGATTATCGCAGCGGGCGGTGATGGCACACTGTACGAGATTATCAACGGTCTTGCCAATAAGCCGAATCGATTGCCGCTTGGCATTATACCTGTAGGGACAACGAATGATTTTGCTCGAGCGATGGGCATCCCAAAGCACTGGGAGTATGCTTGTGAGCTTATCATTAATCAATATAAAGAAAACATCGATGTTGGTCGTGCGAATGAACGCTACTTTATTAATATTGCAGGTGGCGGCTTCTTAACGGAGCTGACCTATGATGTGCCGATCAAGCTGAAGACGATGATTGGTCAGCTTGCTTATTATTTAAAGGGGATGGAGAAGATGGTGCATCTTCGTCCGACCGAGCTTACCTTTCAAGCTGAAGGTGTAGGAGAGTTTGTTGGTGAATTTATGCTGTTTCTTATTTGCAACAGCAACTCGGTAGGCGGTTTTGAGCAGCTGGCTCCAGAATCGAAGCTAGATGATGGACTTTTTGACGTGCTGCTAGTGCGCAAATGCAATTTAGCTGAATTTATTCGGCTCGTCACATTAGCGCTGCGCGGAGAGCATTTTGGAGATCCGCATGTCGTGCATTTCCGCACGAACCGTTTAACCGTTACATCTCCAGACAAGGTTCAGCTGAACCTCGATGGAGAGTATGGTGGAACATTGCCGGCCGTATTCGAAAATTTACCATTGCATATTGAGATATATATGGATGAAACAGGGGAGTCGACCTACAGCTAGTTATCGAATGATAAGATAAAGTGAAGGCGGCTCAGCATATAGAGCGTAGAGCGGAGAGTAAGTATGAAGCGTAAGCAAGGAAAACAAACAGAACAGCATAGAAAAAAACGCAGTAGCAAGCCAGTGGCAGCTGAGGGCTTACATGCGAAGAATGAAGTTGTAACCGTCGATATGATCGGCTTAACGCATGATGGTGATGGTGTCGGACGTACAGACCAGGGCTTCACCCTGTTCATCCCACATGCGCTGCCAGGTGAGCGTGTCGAGGCTAAGGTGCTGAAGAGCAAAAAACAGTATGGCTATGGGAAGCTGCTGTCCCATCATTCGAAGAGCGAGCAGCGCATTGAGCCGGCTTGCCCAATCTATGCGCAGTGCGGCGGTTGCCAGCTGCAGCATTTCGATTATGAAGCACAGCTGAAGTGGAAGAGGCAGCATGTGATCGACAGCCTGACGCGAATCGGGAAGCTGAATGTAGCGGAGGAAGCAGTTACAGGTGAAGCTGGAGATGATGATGCGCTTAACCCACATGCAGGTGCTGATTACCGTGCTGGCGTGATCGTGCATGACACGATAGGCATGAGTGATCCGTGGAGGTATCGCAATAAAGCAGCGGTACCGATTGGACTTACGGCAGATAACGGTGAGCTTGTCGGAGGCTTTTATGCGAAGGGCAGTCACCGTATTATCGATATGGACAATTGCCTTATTCAGAAGGATCTCAATGATGAGGTAATCGCAATCGTTAAGCAGCTTGCGAAGGAGCTGAACATTCAGCCATATGATGAGGATACAAACAGCGGCGTGCTGCGTCATGTAATGACACGTATCGGCGTTGTGACAGGCGAGATTATGATCGTACTCATCACGAATACAGAGAAGCTGCCGCGCAAGACCGAGTGGATCGAGCAGCTGCGCAAGCGTGTCCCGAATGTGAAGAGCGTCGTGCATAACATCAACAATAAAGTAACGAATGCGATATTCGGCGAGCGCACCGAGGTGCTATGGGGCAGTGAGGTCATCTATGATGAGCTGGATGGATTGCGCTTTGCAATATCAGCGCGTTCGTTCTATCAGGTCAATCCTGAGCAGACCGTAACGCTGTACCGCAAGGCGGTGGAATATGCAGCGCTCACAGGTAAGGAGCAGGTCATCGATGCGTACTGCGGCATTGGCTCGATCTCGCTATTTCTCGCAAGACAGGCGGGGCATGTGTATGGGGTAGAGATTGTGCCTGAAGCGATCGAGGATGCCAAGCGCAATGCTGAGCTGAATGGATTGGACAATACGACGTTTGAAGCAGGCCCGGCAGAGGTCGTTATTCCTCGCTGGAAGCAGGAAGGCATGAAAGCCGATGTTATCGTTGTCGATCCACCGCGCAAGGGCTGCGATCCTGCGCTGCTAGAGACGATTCTCGCGATTCAACCGGAGCGTGTTGTGTATGTAAGTTGTAATCCGTCGACGCTAGCGCGCGATCTGCGCGTGCTCGAGGATGGTGGGTACCGTACGGTGGAGGTTACTCCGGTCGATATGTTCCCGCATACGGGGCATGTGGAGTGTGTGGCGTGGTTGAAAAGAATATAGAGTGTGGCTGGGAACCCTTGCGTAGCAAGGGTTTTTTTGTGTTGTGATGTTTTTGAGTGAGTAGCAAGGTTCTTGATGCATTAATCTCATTACGTTGAATAAGTCCACATCGTAGATTGCAGAGAGCTTATCAGTGATAAGTTTTACCATATTTTGTGGTTGTTTATAAAGTGTTTCCATGTATACTAAAGTAGTTAAAGCACCTATAAATTAGATTAATCGGAGGACATCAGAACATCATGGGGCGCAAATGGCACTACTTAGGATTAATATTTGTAGCAATAATATGGGGAAGTAATTTTGGGATTTCGAAGCTAGCTTTAGATTCATTCCACCCGATTGTATTTACGTTTTTGCGGTTTGGTATTGCAGCACCACTTTTCTTTATCCTTCTTAAATGGCGTGAAGGCAGCGTTGGAATTGAGCGACGACATATCCCACAGTTGATTATTGTATCAATTCTTGGTATAGCAGTTCTTGAGATATTGGTTGTTTATTCAATAAAGCTAACAACGTTAGCGAATGCATCACTTTTAAATGTTGCACCCTGGCCAATCTTTGTGGCACTTCTTGCACCACTTTTTATAAAAGAGCAGCTCACTAAACGTATTATTGTAGGTGGCTGTTTAGCATTAGTAGGTGTTTCAATTGTTATTGTAGGTGGAACAGAGAAGATTAATCTGTCTTCTGTACATATGCTTGGAAATTTATTTGCCTTCCTCGTCAGTATAATAGGCGCAATTTATAATCTGATGTCGATGTCATTGATGAAGCATTATTCAGCATTAAGAATAAGTACCTGGACAATAGCGATTGGTTCTATTGCTATGTTTCCATTTACACTCCCTTATTGGGGCGAAACTGAATGGACTAATCTAGCTGCAGGCCAGTTTATAGTAATCGCATTTAACGTACTTATATGTACAGTACTTGCATTTATTTTATGGAACTTGTGTATGTTTAAGGTTGGAGCAACGAAGGCTAACTTCTTTCGCTATCTTGTACCCTTAACTGCAACAATAATGGGGTATGTAGTATTTAAAGAGTCGATTACCGTTATTCAAATTCTAGGTGCACTATTAATCGCATTTGGTCTAGTTTGGATATCGTTAGAGAAAAAGAAACCAAATGATTAATTTCTAGCATTTACTCAATTGGCACTTACTACGACCAGCAGACGACACATGTGGAGTGCGTAATATGGATGAAAAGGAGGGGCTAGCCTTATGGGCTATGCCCTTTTTTAATGCATGTTGAAAGTTATACTGATGCCGATTGAATCGTCATCGTGTTCGTTAGCAATTTCTAATTAAACTCCAAATTTCAGGTTGTATGATATTTCGATTACAGGGCAAGATAATTACCACATGATTTGAGTACGTAAATAATGGGAGAAGACGGAGAAGACTATGGTTGAAAAATACGACACCCAAATGTCCACATGGCTCGATGAACTAAAACAGAAATTAAACAATATGGATGATGCTGAAGTCGTTGAGCACAAAATGGGTACCAGAGCAACAGTCCATGTTTTATACATAAAAACGTTAATCGATCAAGAACGTTTAAACGAGGCGATTATCCAACCACTTCATCGATCTGCCGGCATTTCGCTTTCTTCATACATAAACAATGCCAAAGTATCGGAAGTTAAATCGATCGAAGATGCCGAACAAAAAATAATGCAAGGATTTATTCTTCTAAACGATTCAGTTAACGATCAATGGATAGGCGTCCAAATGGAAAATCCTCTTGGCCGAGCAGTTGAACCCTCCCAAACGGAAACTGTTATATATGGAGCCAAAGACAGCTTCAGTGAACAAATCGATAAGAACATTACAATGTTGCGCAGACGTTTGCCTATAACGACATTAAAAACGGAAAGCTTCACTGTCGGTTCACTGAGTAAATCGAAAGTTGTGTTACTGTACATAGACGGATTAATTAATCCGGAATATGTTTCCCTTGCAAGAAAAAAAATTGAAAGTGTGGATTATGATCAATTATTAGACTCCTCTCAGCTTGCAGCTTTTATTGAAGATCATCATCATACGGTCTTACCGCAGTTTATACAAACGGATCGGCCGGATGCCTGCGCCCAAGCCTTAGGAGAGGGAAAGCTGACGCTATTGATTTCCAATTCTCCGTTTGCATTAATTGGACCCATTACTTTTTTTCAACTATTCCAATCGCCGGAAGACTACTTCCTTCGTTGGCCGGTAGCCAGTGCTTTACGTTTAATTCGTTACGGAAGTTTTGTTGTTTCTTTGACGATGATTCCTTTTTATGTTGCGTTAACGACATTTCACTACCAAATGATTCCATTGCAGACTCTTTTCGTATTATTGGAATCGAGAAGCAAATTGCCCTTTACTCCGTTTACGGAAGGATTTTTTATGATCATAACGCTGGAAATCATCAAAGAAGCAAGTTTGCGAATGCCGTCTAAAACCAGCCAAACGTTAGGTGTGATCGGTGGTATCGTTATTGGACAAGCGGCTGTAGAAGCAGGCTTTGCAAGTAAGATATTGATTGTTTTGATGGGTATATCCGCGATTGCTTTCTTTTTAATTCCCAATTATCAAGTGACAAAATCCATGGTGCTGATGCAAGTTCTTCTTCTTATCCTTGCTTCGTTTCTTGGGTTGCCGGGAATCGTGATCGGGCTGATCGGGATTCTTGCACATATCCATGGATTAACGTCATTAGGTCAACCTTATTTTGCGCCGATTGCCCCTTTTTATGGGAAGGACTGGAAGGACCTCTTTATCCGTGGCCCTTTAATATGGATGAAAACGCGTCCTAAAAACCTAAAACCACTGCGGAAATCGCGTAAGGAGATAAAGAAGTGAAGAGTCTATTTAATCGAACTTCAACCTTTGATGGAATCTACTTCCTCTTATTGATCAATCGTACGCAAATGCATTATTATGTTTTAATTATGCCGGTTTATTTGGTTCATTCTTATATGATTTGGGGAATTGTCGTGATGGGTCTGCTGTCCCAACTTAATGTGATGCTGCTATCTAAATGGTTTACTTCCAGTTATGCAGCAAAAGGTTATCAAGGATTTTTACAGCTTTTCGGTAAACGGATGGTTCAACTTTTCGCAATATTTGGTTTTCTGATAATATTGTTAAAAATTTCAATACTATCACTGGGATACGTTGAAATGCTCCATAGTTTTATTTATCCATCAATGGATAAAAAGTGGCTGATCCTAGTGATTCTTTTGATTAGCTTATTTGTGGCATCACATGGAATGGAGAAAACATTGCGTTTTGTCGTCATCGCCTTTCTTTGCGGGGCGTGGATATTAATTGTGTTTATTCCTTTTTTCTTTCCACCGATTGCAAATTATCGCGATTTATATCCCCTCATACCTACCGAATGGTCAGGACAATCATGGCAGGGTTTATTGTTTATTTGGTCGGCATATTCTGGTTCAGTATATTTAGCCTTTATGGTTCCATGGCTAAGCTCTAATAAAAAAATAACGAAATATCTGGTCATTGGTAACATGCTGACGATCATTGAATATTTATTATTGTTCATTGCTACGATATTGTTTTACGGTTCGAGCTTCTTAAGCAAGATCAATTTTCCGGTAGTATATATGGCAAGCTACATTGAAACGAAAGCATTAGATCGAATCGATTACATCCTTATCTCTTTTCATATGTTTAATTATGTGTTCGACATTTCAATTCTTCTGTTGTGTTTTTATGGAGCCATAAGAGTCATTATGAGTAAAATGAACGAACGCACGACTCGGATTGGATTATTGTCGAGTTGGTTCGTCATTTTAATAAGCATCATTTTAATGAATCAATGGTTATGGCAAACAGTTCCGGGTCAAAAGTTATTACTAAACATTCAGAGCTGTCTCGGCGCATTCATTTATTTACTTGTTCCTACGATTCTATATACTGCAGTTAAACGAAAGGAGAGTATGTAGGGATGGTACTATACAAGCACTATGGTATATTGGTGATTGTAAGCCTTATGTGGATGACCAGTTGTTCTTCTCCATTTGTCGAGAACAATATGATCGAAGAGATTGCTCCTGTAGTTTTCTGGTCGGTTGATAAGGGGGCGGAAGGAAAATTGAAAATTAGTACTTTAGTACCACCGCTCATCCAAGAAGAAAAACGTCTGCTCTCCAAAGAAGTCGATCTGTTAAAACAGGGAGGCAAGGAGTTTAATTTAATTTATTATCAGGAATTAAAGCAGGGGCAGCTGCGAATGTTATTAATCAATGAGGAGCTGGCAAAAGAAGGAGGCATTGAAAAACTGATCAATACGCTAATGATTGATCCCGATATTTCAATGCGTGTTTATTTGTTGGTTGTCAGAGGGGATTTTGATGAATATATAAAAAATCAACTAACGAAGCAAGAAAACCAAGAATATTATCTTTACCGTATGTTACAGCATTACGAGAAGCATAACCAAGGTGAAATGAGCATCGTCAATATTCATCAATTTATGAAAAAGTTATATTCCCCTTTTAAGGATCCGTTTCTGCCGGTTTTTCATTCGGATAAGAACAATTTCAATTACATAGGGACAGCCTTATTCCAAAAGGATAAAGAAGTAATGGTCATTCAAGATGTGGAAGATGAAATTTTCCAACTTCTGGATAACGATCATTTCTTGAAAATCTTGGCCATTCCCAAGTTATCTATCAGTTTAGGACGTATTCGATCCAATGTTCGCATGAAACTATCGAGGGACTATTCATCCTTGTCTTTACAAGTGAGATTAAACGGTAGAATTGAAGAATACCATGGAGAAAACAATATTCAAAAAGAGGAACAATTGGAACAATTAATTCATGAGATTGAGGTCTACCTCGAGGAACAAACGTCAGATTTATTAAAAAGAATGCAACAGTGGAAAGTGGATCCCTTAGAGGTCGGAACCTATTCACTTAAGCCGTTTTCTAAAGAAATAACTGATGAGCAATGGATGGAGTATTGGGAAAATATGAAAATTAATGTTGACTACGACATCAAATTATATCCTTTAATTAATGTTGAACGGCTGTTGTGATTCTAAAACAAGCCAGTCGTTCCCAACCGCTCGAAAGGTATTTTGTTTAATAGATGCTTAGTAGTCATTTTGGTGCACGTTAACAGAATTAATTGAAGTGATAGAAACTAATAAACACATTCGGGGCATGTGACCGCCATTTAGATTATAGGCGGTTATATTTTTATTCAATTAATGTTTTCTGATATAAAAACATTTCAAAGATATTCCATCCATACATTAGGGTCATCTCTTCATAGATTCTTAAGGCATTGCAGAAATCTGCTCTTTAACATACTAGTTTTATTCCACAAGCACATATTTTGAGCCCACCTTAGTGCATTAAGTCCATATAACACGACTGAACAGCCGCAGGCAAGCGCCCTGCGGCTGTTGGTCGTACGACCGCTCAGCAGTCTTAGCTTAGCCGTTTCAGCTTGAAGTAGATCTGATAGGGCTCATATCCGATATCGCGGATGCGACGCAGTTGAATCACCGGGTCCTGCTGGACTGTCTTGAAAAAGTAACGCCAGCTTCCCCATTCCCGCTCATTCTCGAGTTCGATTTCGGAGGCAATGTCCTCATTGTCCACGTATAAGATTCGCTCCGCTTCGCCAATCCCTGCAAGCACGTCCGGGCCGTAACGGAATGCCCCCATGTTCGCATCATCAGGTAGCGGGACAAACTGGATACCGATGGGCAGTAGCAGACTCACGCGGTCGCCATCCTCCCAGCTTCGCTGAATGACATAGAATTGCTCACTAGCCTTCGTTGCTCCATGCAACTCCCCGTTCACATAAACTTGAGCTTCAGCGCGGATCCAATCAGGGATGCGGAGATTCAATTCGAACGCTTGAGGCTTGCTAATGTTGATCATGAAATCGTGCTTGCGATAGGCAGGCATGTTCTCGTGCATTACGGTCATGTCATTGATCGCATGATGACCGGCAGTGTTCGAGGAATTCAGCATGCTACCACTCATACGATCCTGGTTCTGGTGAATACGGACCTGCAGCCCACCGATGGTTGTCTTCATCTCGGAGTCAAAATACTGACATACATATACGCTATCATCCTTCACATAGTAAAGCCCCTGTTTCCAGGCAGCGTTGGCCTGTACCATCGTTCCATGACAGCAGAAGAAGCTGTCGGTCTCTGTGCTCCAGTCTTTACGCAGGCCGGCCTTCATCGGCAGGAAGTACGTTAGCAGTCCGGTAGACGGGTCATTGTGCTTGTTGCCAGTCAAGAAATATTCCTGGTAATACGCCTGTGCCATGATGCCGTTATACAGATTGTATTCAATGTATTGCATAAAGGCGGGATCGCCACTGTGTCGAAACAGAAACTCTGCCAACCGAATCATATTATAGACTGTGCAGTGCTCCTGGTTTTTGTCTCCGAGACGGGCTTTCATCTTCTGCTTAGGCATCCAGACCTCGCCTGCCGTCTGTCCGCCGGTTGCTAGAGTACCTCTGTCGGTCACCGCACATTGCCAGTATGCCTTGACGATCGCCATCCATCGTGGCTCCCCGGTCACCTCATAAGCCCGAGCGCAGCCGAGCACCTCCGGGATCGTTGTGTTGGCATGCATATTCGTTAGTGGATCGCGCCCTACGAGCAGTGGCTCGAATAGCCGGTTGCGATTGTATCTATCGAGCAGCGTCCTGTATTTGTCCTGTCTGGTAAGATGGAGCAGGTCTGCCCATACCTCGAGCATGCCACCCGTCTCGACGTCAAGGATGTCGTCGAACTGTTCTCTGGAGAATTGACCGCTCCAGTCGACGAACCAATCAGCGAAACGGTCAGCGATCTTCAGTGCTTGCTCGTTTCCTGCGTAGCGATGTGCATCGACGAGTCCCATTAGCAGCTTATGCAGATTGTATTGCGGAGCCCATACGCTTTTGCCATTGGCTATCCAATGCAAATACTTCTCGGGGATCGGCCCGATCCATCGTCCGCCATTGTCATGTTGGCATGCAGCTAACTCGTCGATGATATACTCCAACTTAGCCTTCAGTTCCTTGTCACCCGTTGCCTCATAGTGCAGCGCTGCCGCTGAGAGCCAGTGCCCGAGGAAGTGCCCTCGCAGTTGACAAACCGGTGACTCCCAGCCACCGTGAGCGTCCGCTGGGACGACCCGCCCGTGGAAGCGGCCGGCCTCGACTCGGTAATTCAGAAGTAGATTGTCGCTGCTCAGCTTCATCAGATACGCTCGGTTTGCCGCTTCTCTACGCTTGATGTCACTGTCGCGCACGAGCACGTTAGTGCCTTTTATGGTTTGCATTTTTGTTATCCTCCCCATTTTACATACATTACCTTCGATACGCAGGTGAAGCGCTCTTTATGTGTACTTCCAGCCAATGTAACCGCTTACGAAAAACTTTCTTAGCTTCGGATTCAGCTCAGATAGCTTCGATCATACAGTGGCCATCCAGCACGGGCATTCGGATATCGCTAAGGACGAGACTCGTCATTTGTTTCGCACAGTTCTAGCGCCTCCTCTCCGTTATTGACTTCTAGCACATCATAATCACGGTTATAGCCGCGGATAAGATGAGAGAGAGTTCTTTATGTACATTATAGCTACACGTTACTATTTCCACCAGCATTGACTAGTGGGTAAATAAATCGATGGACATCGCGAGCCAGTCTTCGTATTCTAAGCCTGAGGCTGGGCGAGTTGTAATGTATATCGATTGGCGGGCATTATGGATGTAGAAATTAATATTGATTCAAGAATAACTTTGAATGTAGGAAAGACGGTACGTTCCACCCTTTGATTATTTTTAATGAAACGGATTATAATTTCAAGATCAAACCTTATATAATAACGAGAGAATACGAATCAAGGAAGGCGGTTAATGCCATGCATGAAACAATCATGGTCATTGAGGATGAAAAAGCAATCTCGGATGCTATCGCTTACGCTTTAAAGCGTGAGGGATACACGGTTGAAGTAGTTGATCGTGGAGATTTAGCCGTGAAGCGGATTAACGAGACTGAGCCCGATGCTATTATTCTTGATGTGATGCTGCCTGGTATGGATGGCTATGACGTGCTGAAGCAGCTGCACACTAAGGGGAAAATTGGTGTCATTATGCTGACGGCTAAGGAAGACATCGTAAACAAAGTACTTGGACTTGAGCTTGGCGCGGATGATTATTTAACGAAGCCTTTCGATATGAGGGAGCTGCTCGCTAGACTTAAATCGCTATTAAGAAGAATGCATCAGGTAGGAGACAAGGAGGATCGGGATCAGCTTCAGCTCGGTGAGGTAAAGGTACACGTCACGAAGAGAACAGTTGTTGCAAATGGGCACAGGCTAGAACTGACGCCGAAGGAATTTGAGTTGATTGCACTATTAGTTTCGAGTCCTGAGAGGGTGTATACGAGGGAGCAGTTGCTCGACCAAGTATGGGGAATGGACTATTTTGGAGGAACACGAACGGTAGACATTCATGTGCAGAGATTACGCAAAAAGCTGGGGCCGGAGCATGGCGATATCATTCAAACGGTATATGGCATCGGCTACAAGGCAGTTGGAGGCTACGGTGAAAGTTAGTATCAAGCTAAAGCTTAGTTTATTTCTCGCGGCTATCTTATTGCTAACTGTGTTTGTGTTAAGCCTGCTCGTACTTCAGGGAATAGAGAGGAATCAGCAGGTACAAGTGGAGCAATTGTTAGCTCACCAAGCTGAAACTGCCAATGTTTATTTCATCCAATCAGTCATGTCGGAATCTAATAAAATTCCTGAACACTTTTTAAGAACTAAAGGTGACGCATTCGGTCAGCAATTGGAGTTGATCAGCGGTCAGCCTGTAGTTCTATATGACAGCAACGGTTCTATTATAAGCAGAAGGAATGTTCCTCACCAATCCGAAGGTGTTAAGCAGACGCTATCATACACATTGGAGAATAAAACGGCTTATTTGGTAGAGGGAGAATCTATGTATTATTTGACCCCTCTGCGCGTAGGGAATGAGCAGCTAGGCGTCGTCCAGTTTTATTATTCTCTTCGTGAACATCAAGCCTTCTACGAAGAAATTAAGCAATTGTTCATTTATATTGGAGCAGGGGTGTTTGTGCTCAGCTTCCTGTTGGCCTACTTTTATTTTAATTCTATTGCCCGCAGTATTATTAGGCTGAACGACGCGGTAGGTCGCATTCGAGAGGGGCATTTTGAAACACCTGTAATGAAGCGAAACGACGAAATTGGAGAGCTTGGTGCAGGAATTGCTGCAATGAGTGAACGGCTTAAGTTAACGATGCAGGATAAAGACAGGGAGCGGGAGAAGCTAGCTCTTGCAGTGCAGAAATTATCTGAGCTTGACCAACAGCAGAAGGAGTTTATTGGTAACGTAACACATGAGTTCAAGACACCGCTAACTTCTATTAAAGCTTTTATTGATCTACTTGATATGTATCCGGATGATGAGGAATTACAGATGACGGCTAGAAGTCATATTGCCAGCGAGACACAAAGGCTATATGAGATGGTGGAGAAGGTGCTGCAATTGTCAGCGATGCAGAAGTATGATTTTGAATATAACAAGGAACGGCTTGAGGTAAGTCAAATGATCGGATCTGTGCTAGGTGGCCTAAAGGGGAAGATGGACAAGTTCGGTCTGACACTCGTAACAGATTTGCACGAAGCTTATATAGAGGCCGACAAGGATTATATGAATATCGTGCTAGCAAATTTACTGGATAACGCTATTAAGTACAACAAACCAAACGGCCATATCTATGTTAGTAATGTCGTTAAGGGAGATCAGGTCGTTATCGAAATTTCGGATACGGGCATAGGCATTCCAAGCGAGGTAACCGATAAAATATTCGAAGCCTTTTACACGGTGGACAAAAACCGGTCGAGGGAGCATGGCGGCGCTGGCCTTGGGTTATCGCTTGCCAAAAGGTATGCAGAGACGCAAGGAGGCAGTATCGCTATCGTAAAGTCAGATGCAAACGGTACAACGTTTAGCTTAACGTTTTTGAGTGTAATCTAGATAAGATTGTTTACATGTTGGAAACAACTTTTGGTTAGATTGCAACAAACAGCTGGTATCGTATGCATTAAGGAGGCGATCATATTGAACAGATCAAAATTAGCGATTATGGCAACCGTGCCTATGTTATTGCTTACTATTACTGCTTGTAGCGGGAATAACGGGGAGAATCGAGTAGTTATCAAGGAACCAGGAAAGACGATTACAATCATTGATAATGAAAGTAAAACACCACCAGCAGAAGATCAAATTGTGGTTGGGAACATTAAAAAATATGAAAAGATGTATATTTACGACTGGCTGAATGAGGAGACAGCTATTGTCTCTAAGGAAAATGAATCCTTAGGTAACATGAAGCTAGAGGAATTATCAGACACCTATCCGCACAGCCTATACCAATATAATCTGAAGACAGATACGTTCACGCCATTGCTAGAAAAGGAGAACATATATATCGGGGGAGTTAAACTGTCTCCGGACAAAAAACATCTAGTTTATCAGGAATATACAATTGGTGATCCATCGTTTTATGTTATGAACCTAGAGACGCTGCAGACGGTTAACATTCCTGTAGCCATGAGCGCTCGATGGGTCGATAATGACAGTGTGATTGGAGCCTCTTATGCAGGTGGTGCGTATAGAGCGACAACTAGTGGTGAAGTCGAAGTAGTTTCGGAAATAGTAGACGATTTCCTATTCCTTGTCGCTCAGGTCGGAAATAAGCTTTATTATAATACAAATGCATCCGAGAGCTTAAAGGTTTTAGATATGGAAACAAAAGAGATATCGGAGCTAGGCTTCGATTCAGCAAGCAACATTATTCCGTCACCTGACGGCACTCAACTGCTGGTAGAGCATTACAGTGAAGCGAAGGGCGAAATCGTGCTAAGCGGTATGAATGGTGAAAACCCAAAAACGATTGCACAAGGAGCGGAGCTTGGAGGGATCTCCTGGTCGGCAGATCAGCGTTTTATCGCGTACAGCAAGCAGGATGAGGTTAATGGAGCGATGGTTAAGGGATTGTATGTATATGATGTGCTCTCTGACGAAGAAACTCGGATTTCAGCTAATCTGGAAAGCTCACTAAGTACTACGTGGAACCCGTCTGGCAAGGAGTTAACCTACACCGTATGGAACGGAAGCAGCTATGAAAGCAGTGTAATTGAAATTCAAGCACATCTTGCAACGAATGTCACCGAATAAGTTTGTTTACAGCAATTTTGTCCCTCATCTTCTTATTAGGTGAGGGATTATTGACGTTTTTTATGTTTCTGAGGATATAATCCTTTTTATGTTATAATAATGTTTTAACGGTTAACGTAAGGACATGAGAGGAATGGAATAACATTGAACGATAATTTTTGGAAAGAGTTACCTAAACCGTTTTTTGTACTTGCACCTATGGAAGACGTAACCAATGTCGTGTTCCGTCATGTAGTTGCTAAAGCAGGTAGACCGGATGTGTTTTTTACGGAGTTTACTAATACGGAAAGTTACTGTAATCCAGATGGTATATATAGTGAACGTGGCAGATTATACTTTACGGAAGATGAACAGCCGATGGTTGCACATATATGGGGAAATAACCCTGAATACTACAAAGAAATGAGTGTAGGCTTAGCTAAGCTCGGCTTTAAAGGGATAGATATTAATATGGGTTGTCCTGCACATAATGTTGCAGCTAAAGCGAAAGGCAGTGGGCTTATCCTACAACCTGAGCTTGCTGCAGATATTATACAAGCTGCTAAAGCGGGCGGATTACCGGTAAGTGTAAAAACTAGACTTGGATATACGCATGTTGATGAATGGCGTGAGTGGTTAACACATGTACTACAGCAAGATATTGCAAATCTGTCTATTCATCTACGGACCAAGAAAGAAATGAGTAAAGTAGCAGCACATTGGGAGCTGATACCTGAAATTAAGCAGCTTCGAGATCAGATTGCACCGCACACATTATTAACGATTAATGGAGATATTGCTGACCGAAAAACAGGCTTAATGCTTGCAGAGCAATATGGAATAGATGGAATTATGATCGGTAGAGGTATATTTAATAATCCATTTGCCTTTGAGCAAGATCCAAGAGATCATAGTAAAGATGAAAAAATTGAGCTGTTAAAGCTTCATATAGAGTTATATGATAAGTACTCAACAGAATTGGAGCCAAGACCGTTTGTTCATCTGCTTCGATTCTTTAAGATCTATATTAACGGATTTGATAAGGCAGATGAGTTGAAGGATAAGCTTATGCAAACCAAATCTACAGATGAGGTTCGAAACGTGCTGCAGGACTTTTATATTGGTTTAGATAAGTAAACGATGGTTATGACATCCAATTGGAGCAGCATCTCAAGAATTGCATACACCTGGCAAATCTGATGGTTCCCAACCCCAAGTCTCGAACGGGATACTCGTAAATTGATCATGTGGTTGTGACTCTAATCGATATACCGCATACTGCCCATGTCGAGTGTATGGTGTCAACATATCGAATTGATAAATAACGGGATTCCTAAACCGTAAATGCAAAAGCCTAATGCTCAGATAAGAGGATTAGGCTTTTAAAGATGTTGAGGCAAAGTTTCTAAACTCGTCAAATTAGTTGTATTTTGCATAGGACATCCTTTTATAACCATGATCAGAATTATATAATACACTGAAGTACGAAAGCGCTGACAGCATAGACTAAAGCCCTATGCTCTATCGTGTGTTTAGCAGTATCAGATCGCAGATTTTTTCTTTGTAAAATAGAAGGAGACCCTCCCGGCTGGATATTGTCCAACTGGAAGGGTCCGCATTGTTCTGTTTACGCTTTTACTTAGCCAAATATTCGACGAACCTTACAAAGATAGTGGCTACTTCGGCGCGGGTGGCTGTGGCTTTGGGGTCAAAGAGGTTGCCCGGCTTACCTGATACAATGCCGATGCCCTGCAGCGCCTGAACGGCCTCCAACGCCCATGAGCTGATCTCACTCTCGTCCGAGAAGGACTTAGATTGGCTATCAGGTATCTCATAGCCCTTGAACTTCATGTAGTTGTACAGTATCACTAGCATCTGCTCGCGCGTCATCGGTGAATTAGGGGCAAAAAGGTCTGCGTTTATACCGTTGACTATGCCGCTTTCGGCCGCCCACTCGACTGCCGCCGTGTACCACTGCCCGCCCGTCACGTCGTTAAAGCGAGAACTCGTGTAGCCAGAGCGGTTTACGTTCTCAAGATTGGCCAGTACCTGCACGAACATCGCTCGCGTCATTGCGGTGCCTGGTGAGAACGTCGTGGACGTCGTGCCGTTGAAAAGACCGTATGTGTAGGCGAAGTTTACGTAACTGTAGAACCAGTCGTCCATGTTGACATCCCTGAAAGGATTGCCCGACATCACGAGGAAGCCCAACGGGGTGTCGTCATCGAACACAAGCTCCGTAACCTCATGGATGTTCAGCGATATGCTGCTGTCACCAGGTAGTGTCACTTTGGCGCTCTTGTCTGCCGGAATGATCATCTTACCATTTGAGTCTATAGTTGTGCCTTCAGGCACCTTAATCTTCGTCCCGCCCTTGGTCACAATCTCGCCGCCGCCAGGCAGTGTAGTATTGCCTTTTGTGTCTATAATCGCTGGTTTATCCTTCGGTGTGTTTACTGTGTAGGTCGGCTTCGGTGATCCAGCGTCTGTCTCGTTGCCCGTATTGCCCGTATTGCCGGTGTTGTCCGTATTGCCGGTGTTGCCGCCAGAAGGAGTGGGCACGACGGTTTTTCTCTGTGCGAACATCCAATCGAAAACGTTCTCGTAGTCATCGTTCCAAGCCGGCAATTGAGAGGACTGCGCTGTAGGTTTAAGGCTCCACTCCTTGCCGGAACCTATATTAGACAAAGTATTCGTGTAGCCTGAAATATTGTTCCATAGAACCGAAGCTTCCATCTCGTGGCCGGAGGGAATCCAATTGGTTCCATTAATAGGTGCTTCCGCCTTTGTCCATTGGTCGTAGGGCCAAACGAATATTTCATTTCTGTCGATGAACGTGTGCCTAGCGTTTTCCATTATGGGCATTACTTCAGCTATAAAAGTTTCCGTCCCTGTCTTCATAGATGGAGAATCAGTTGTGTTAACGAATGACCAGTATGCAAAGTTTTTAAGAGTTTTGGCTTGTTCCGCATTGATTGAAGGTCGAATAGACATAGGCGCTGCGGCTGCGAGCAGGTCGGGATATGTCGTCAAGAAATTATTTGTATAAGCTGCTCCCATAGAGAAGCCTGCCATGTAAATACGGTTGGGGTCAACAAGTCCCTTGCTTACCAAATCATCGATATAAGCCTTTAAGGTAGCGGCCGTTGCTTGAACGTTGTTTTGAGCTCGCAAAGCGATTATATGGCTAGCATATTTGGAGTCCGTTTCCATTTTTTTCATAAGTGCGGTGACTCCGTTGGCAGACCTGATGGGTGCGAAGGTATCCCCGTCCTGTGTACCGCCGCGGGTAGAACCGTGAGCGTAGATGTAAAGGGGAAGCCCTTTTACCGGGACGCCGTTGCCGTCCTTATGAATATAGAGTCCGTACTGCATCGCTTCCGCGTTGTCAATTTTGGGGCCAACTTCAAATTTGTCGATGATTTCATTGACGACACCTGACTGTGCGAAAGACGATTTAACAATGGCAGCCTTGCCATCAAGCGTGATATTGCCATTGGATACAATGCTGTAATTCTGGATGGTGGAATTGGATGCCTCCAAAGTGGACTGTCCGCCGGTTAATTTCCAGAATTCCAATTCTATCACGATGTAGCGGCCTTTAGTAAGTCCAGCTTGGTAATCAGGGGAATTCTGTTTCACACCCTTATACCCTCTGGGTCTAGGTTCGTCATTGGCGTATACTCTACTGACGGTGCGTGTGCCTTGATATGCCAGATTGCCGTTCAGCATGGTATTCCTCGCCGATACGGTAAACAGGTTTGAGCTAAGGTCGGAACCCACAGCTTCATTTCCCGCCCCCAGATCGATGATAACGGCTGTGGTGAATTCACCGGTCGCAAAGTTATCGTTGTATACGATAAAGTTAAGTAACGTCGCTGTCGGATCGGGTTTGAATGTAACATGGATTACTTTGTCATCGGTGTTTACGTTCTCCAAGGTATAGGTATTGTTTGCAATCTCTACTGATTCACCGTTAACAGTTACGGTATCCACGACATAACCGCCGTTGGGGGTGAATGTAAAGACCTGGTTGCCACCGTCAGCTACCCGAATTAAGCCGGACGGCGAGATTGTGCCGTTTAATCCTGACGTGGCGATAACCGGGTGCCTGGAAGTCGTGGGGCCCCCAAACAGCAGCAGGCTGTTGGTGAAACTTGCAGAACTGCTATAACCCGCGTCGGGAGTGCCTAAACTGGATACAACCTCATAACGGTCGTTCCCAGCGCCAGTTGAGTTATTGATGTACACATCAAAAGTAATCGGGGAATTGTTCGTGAATTCAACAGTTCTTCTTGGTATCTTCACTTCCGCGATATACCCGGTGTCAGTTAGTTGAACCCAACCGTCGCGGCCCGCTGCGTTTTGACCCGAGAAAATGCCGCTTGCGCCAATACGCCACTGGTTTGAGCCTCTGCTTCCGTCACCGACATAAAATTCCACGCTGTCGGTCATGTGCTCAGTGCCAGGCGAGTGACCGGTGGACACTTCCGGGTCGGTAACCACAACGCGTACATAAAGGAAGTCTTCGTCCCAAATTACCTTGGCTTTGCCGGTGGCTTTTGGGCCTATTTCCTGGTTGGGTGCGCTACTATTGTTTATGTCAAGCTCCACCGCCCGGTTCCACAGCGTGTCGTTGGTGCCCAACACAGGCGAGCCGTATCCGGCAACAGGTTGGTTGTTCGTTTTGGTCTGCGCGAACATCCAAGCAAAGACGTCTGTGTAGTCATTGTTCCAAGCCGGCAAGTTAGAGGACTGTGCAATCGGAGCTATGCTCCAAGTCTCTTCAGTAAACGGATTCTCCATAGTAATCTGGTTGTAAAGAACCGCTGCTTCTACTTCGTGTGCTATATAGTCTTGTAGAGGGGGGTTGTTGTCTGGATTCGGTCTCTGACTTGGCTGATCAAATTGATTGTAAGGCCACGTAAGAGCCTCATTGCTCTCAAAGTTTGAAGCCCTCGCGTTGATCATTTTAGGCATATTGGTGTTTATGAAGTTAGTGAGGTTAGTTTGGTATACTCCAACGTTATGAGTATTTATAAACATCCAGTAGGCCAGGTCAGTGTGAGCGTCGTTTGTGCTCGCGTCAGGTGAGCCGTTTACCGGGGCCATAGGTGCTGCTGCTGCAAAGAAGCCGGGGTAGTCGTTAACTAAGCTGTTCGTATACCGACCGCCCCATGAGAAGCCCGCCGCATAAATACGGTTAGGGTCTACTGCACCGCTAGCAACAAGGTCGTCTATAACCTTCTTAACATTTGCTGTGGAGGGAGTAGACGTGCCATTATAGGAAATATTCAGTATATGGCTGGCGTATTTATCGGGATTTTCTTCCATTTTCTTCATCAGAGCAACTGAGCCGTTAGCGGATTTCATGGATGCTTTTTGGTCTGTCTCAGCATTTGTTCCACCGCGACTCATACCGTGGGTATAGACATATAGCGGCATTCCCTGCAACACTTCACCGTTTTCAGCCTTGTGAAGATAGAGCGCCCGATTGACCGAATCGCCCGTGGGTGTTGTAAACTTGTCAAGGATCGGATTCACAACATTATCCTGTCTAAAGACGGTGTGGCTAAGCGAAGTGCCTTCAGTTAGTACGATTTCGCCATTTTGAACAATGTTGTAATTTTGCTTTGTCGAGTTCGAGCTGCCATCCAGCGTTGTATTACCGCCGACTTCTGTATAAAACTCAAACTCAACTACGATGTAACGGCCGCTTTCCAGTCCGTCCTGATAATCCGGAGAATTACTTACTTTCCCAAGATAGCCGCGCACTTTCGGTTCGTCATTGGCGTATACTCTTGAGATCTTGCGCGTTCCTTCATAGGTAACTGAGGAACCATCCAGGGTAGTGTTCTTGGCCGATACGGTAAACAAGTCTGGATGAAGCTCGGAGCCTTTCGCTTCCTTCCCTTCGCCCAAGTCAACGATGACAGCCGTCGTGTACTCGCCACTAGCAAAGTTATCATTCCATACGATAAAAGGAAGCTGATCAGCGGCTGGATCATCTTTAAATGTCACGTGAATTGTATGGTCAGCGTCAATTTCTAAAAAGGTATAAGTGCCATCGGATAGAGTTACGGGCTCTCCGTCTACCGTTACTGTATCCACAATTTTGCCGTAATCAGGGAGAATCGTAAATGTTTTGTCTGAGCCAGGAGCAACTCTCAGAACATTGCCGGGTGCTGTAGGCGTTATTTTGCCACCCGTATCAGTCGAGATGGTGATGGAGTGTCTATCGTCCACTTCATCGACTTTAATGAGCTCCAAGCTGTCTGCAAATGCAGCATGGCCACCATAACCTTTGTCCGGCTCTCCGAAAGCGGAAACGACTTCATAGCGATCCGCACCATTTTCCGTCGAGTTATTGATATAAACCTCGAAGGTAAACTTGCCTGGCTGTAAGGTAAGATTTCTTTTTGGGATTCTCATTTCCACGATGTATCCAGTGTCCGTAATCTCAGTCCACGCAGCTCTGTCAGTATGGGACTGCCCTGAAAACACGCCCGTAGAACTGACACGCCATTGGTTTGAACCGTTGGATCCAGTACCGACATAAAACTCTAAGCTGTCGTACGTATGATCCCCGCCGCGTCCCTGATATAAATTGCTATCTTCTACAATCACGCGAGCATACAGGTAGTCGTAGTCCCAAAGGATCCTGGCCGTGCCCGTGGCATGGGGTCTGGGGTCGTCAGGTACAGTGCTTTTGTTGATGTGATGCTCCATTGTCAGGGCCCACAGTGGGTCGTCTGACCCGAGTTGGGGAGTTCCGAAAATGGCGGTCGGAGTTTCATTCTCCAGCAAGCTTGTAAGAGTTGTAGAACTGAGGTCATCAAGTGCTTCTGCGTTCTCGATGTTGTAAGTGGCGGCGGCAAAGCTGGCAGGTATTAGCGACGCCACCATTACCAAGCAACAGAGGAACGCGAGCATTCTGCTAAATCGTTTTGACATATACTGAAAACCCTCCTTATTTTCGATCCGGTGGGCCCACGGCTTACCCGCATCGTATTGGGACTTGACACGCAAACGATTAATGTTTGCGCTTTCATTATATGAGGTAGCGTCTTTTATTAAACTTTACATGTTTTTACATCAGTTGTCCTTTGTTGACTTATCTAAGGTACACGTAAGTGTTGGAGTAGTGTTTTGCAACAGTGGATAGCATGTTGAATGTGCTTACTCGACACATATAGCAATACTTCCATTAAAGAATCGAATATCGATGACGTGGATTTCAGCGGCATGCTGCGTCAGAAAGGGAAGTATGCTGTGCGCATAGGAGTCTTTCACAATCGCGAGAATGAACATGATAGAGAACATGATAAATAATGTAGCTTCACAACTGGATACATATACCCCCAGAGCTCCACATAAAAATAGATATTACAGGCTGGTCCAATATAATTTTGAACAACGTGAAAAGACATGGGAGCAGAAATACCAGCAAAAATAAAATGAGAAACGGAGGGATATTTGATAGTCAATTCATTATAAAACCGCACAATAAACATCAACCAAAACAACACATCGGTAAAGTTGTATAAAATTCCGAAACTTAAAAATTGAGCGACTCTAAAACGAGATTTTAGAGGTTGCCTTAAGAAAAGGAGCAAAACTAAGATGAAAGTTGACAAATTCTTAATCAACGTTTCACGCCTCCTCGCAGTCGTCATGCTGTTCTCTGTATTCGCTTACACCCCCTTCCCGGCAGCCGCGGCCGAAAGCGCACTGACACTAATCTGGAATGGCGAAGCCGACAAAGATGTAGCTGTGAAAGTCGAAGGTGAAGCGAACGTAACTCGCGTCAACGCTTCCGGAACCAAGATTACATCTAACGCCAACAGCAATGCTTTCCCCGGCATCTATTTCATTTTTGATGCAAAACAGAAGGACAAAGGCTTTTTGAAAGTCGCTGCCGAAGTATTTAAGAAATATGCGAGCTTCACAGTAACCACAAAAGAAGGAAATACCTACACGGATTACTTGATTGCTCCTGTATTTGGTCAGGAAAAAACCAGCGACGATTGCTATGTGTTTTTCCTTGATAACGTAGCGTCCGCCAGAAATATAAACATGGTTTTCATCGATGATGCCATTCTGAT
Organism: Paenibacillus sp. FSL W7-1287; assembly: GCF_038004245.1. NCBI lineage: Bacteria > Bacillati > Bacillota > Bacilli > Caryophanales > Paenibacillaceae > Paenibacillus > Paenibacillus sp. FSL W7-1287. The sequence continues at coordinate 1,654,823 of NZ_JBBORD010000001.1, forward strand.
TCCTCTTGAGAACGTCCCTTATCCCGAAATTATGATTGAACTGAACGACCTCATAGCACAAGCCGAAGCTTTAAGAGCCGGCAACGAGGAATTTCCGCTCCAAATTAGCTATACAGACGACGGATCCGATGTGAATAAAGCTTTCCCCTGGGTGTACGATAACGAACTAGAAGGGCTTGATAACGCGCTTGAGTTCGCGAGCAATGCACTCATTCCTTGGGCTAGCGAAGCCATAGCCAGCCTTGAAGAGGCAATAGTGAATTTCAAAGAAAAGATCAAAGCGGACGGTTCAGATCCCTATTTCCGTCTTGATCCAGGTCCTGGTAGGTTACCTATAGAAATTACCGCGCCCACTAATGACTGGACTTCAAGAACACCGCTTGATAACCGTGTTCCTGCCAATTTTGCTGGTGGTACATACGCAATGATTCCGTATCCTTTTGCAGATTCCGAAGGCAAAGCTGATGTGCTACAGATCAATTACGCCCATAACGGAACAAGCATATTCGGCGGAATAAGCATTCAATCTCCGTTGTCCCAGGCTGTAAATGTTCCCGCAGGCTCAACTATTGAATTTGACGTGTACTATCCTAAGAGCGCGCAGGGCAAATTCATGAGGTGGAGAGTCAGAAATGCCAACTCTGACCTCGATAGCTACCTCAGGGATTATCAGTACAACAACCTTAACCCCGACTGGGTTGGCAGCTACAACGGTGAAACCTGGTTGATGGCTCACCACAGCATTAACGCCTCAACAGGTATGTCTTCGAACTTCATTCTTGAGCTTCATGGCGAGACTAGCCGTCCTGCGGAAACTGGCATGCTTCTTGTCGCCAACATTAAAATAACTACTCCCGATCCGAACGGCATAGCGCTTCCTAACGTAGTCAACAGGGAAAACCAGAGTGTCGTAGCGCCTTTAAAGAGTGTTTACAACAGGGAAAATGACCTGTTCATGGTCGGATCGATCGGAACCGGATCAGTAACCGGAACTAGAGCCCGGCACTATGAAATCTTTGTCGATGGCAACAATCTCAAGGCCGAAAGCACGCATCCACGCGGCCCGAACTGGCTGAGAAGCGTTACTGGTGCGACCTTGAGCGGCGCATCCACCGCCCCTGGCATAGGTGAATACAGTTTCCCGACCAACTCTTATCAAGCAATCAGGGATTCCGGAACTCCCGGACAGTATAAGTCACACGCCCATGTTTTGGCATGGTATAACCAGGCCCCTGCATGGATGAGACAGATTGTTCCTGCGAACCTACCTTCCGGGTATAATGGCACAACCAATTTCTACGGATTGGGCAACGGCGTAACAACCCAGGTTCCGGTAGACAAAGAAATGGCCAGAAGAGTGCAGTTTAACCACACAATGTATGTGATGCGGCACTTCCTGACCACAGATACGAAGTATGGCTCAAGCGTATCCCGCGGAGTAATCCCATTCAATTCATGGGACGTACTCAATGAAGAGATCCATGAAAGCCGCCACAGCGAACTTATACCTACGGATGTGAACAACTGGAGAACGAGCCTTAAACACACCAATTGGCTTGTTGCAATGTCGGATGAACTAATTGGCGGGGACATCACCGAGCATTATATTTATTTGCTTTTCAAATACGCACACATCGCGGCCCCCAACGCTCAGATGGCGGCAGCTTACAAGGCTAACTACGCCGACCTTCCCGAGTACATGAAGCTCGATGGACACGACGATGAAGGCAGCATTGACGCCTATATCGTTGACAATCCTCCGAGACTGACCTACAACGATTACGGCATTGCTTCCCGAAGCAAAGCGAGGACTGTATACAACATGGTTCGCGAACTGAATACCGCATGGCTCTCTGATCCGCTGTATGACGGAAGACCGCTTATCGAAGACATCGGTATCCAGGGACACGACTCTATTGGAAAGACCCTAGCAAGCGATAACCAATATGCCATGGCCCTCTATGCTTCTCTCGTTGACCAAGGCCTTCTTTCTGGTATTTCCTACTCAGAATTTGACCTTAAGATACCGACCAACGCTCCTGGCGGCGGCGCGACCGCTCCGGCAGTGCTCAATGTCAGACAGTCTGACGCCCTTGGTTATCAGTACGCGTTGATGTACAAAATGTTCACCAAGTTCGCCCCTTATATCGATCATATCATCAGCTGGGGTGTATCAGGTTCAGGATGGCAGGGAAGCTATGTACTGTTTGACAGTCAGAACAATGCCAATGCCGGTTACTACGGCGCCATGAATCCGGACAGATTCATTCTAGGACATTCATACCTAGATGATTACTTTGAAGGCGAATATGAGAAACTCCAGGACGGCTATGAAATTGACCTTGGAGATCTTGGAATTTATAAACGCTAATTATTAGCAGATACGATAGATTTATATGATAAGTACTCAACAGAATTGGAGCCAAGACCGTTTGTTCATCTGCTTCGATTCTTTAGGATCTATATTAACGGATTCGATAAGGCAGATGAGTTGAAGGATAAGCTCATGCAAACAAAGTCCACAGATGAGGTTCGAAACGTGCTCCAGGACTTTTATAAAATGGTTTAGATAAGTAAACGATGTGTACGTGGAGTCAGTACCTGATTGGTGCACAAGGGAGCATAAAGGTGTAATAGAGTAAAAAAGAAGCAGGGTAACTCCTGCTTCTTTTTTATGATAAAAAGTACAAAAAAGTGATGAATTAAATGTCTATATTTCAGTATTCGTGTCGAAGAATATTTATTGACAAGGTCAAATTATAGTTATAGGGTATAAATTACAGTTTATATATTGGGAGGAGATTCAATTGTCAGTAGAAATTAACGACGACTTCTTAGTTCCTGATATCAGCTACTTGATTTATAGAAAGTGTACACCAACGTGGGAAATTGCAGAAAATGAAATCACATTTTGTGACATTACTTATGTCATAGAAGGGAAAGGAATCTATGTCATTAATGGAGTAGAATACGAGGTGAAACGCGGAGATCTACTTTGCATTCCACGAGGTAGCCTTCGTAAAGCACACTGCATCGTTGACGATCTTATGATCGTATACTCTACTAACTTCACACTCTATGGGATGGATGGAGAACTAAACGGACTTCCACTTCCATTGCTTACGCACATTGGAGTTAAAAGCGATCTTATCGGGCTTTTTCATGAGCTATCCAATGCCTGGGTTCGTAAGGAAGCGGGGTATCGCATAAAAACTAGAGGATTGCTGCTTGTCATTATTCATAGATTATATGAGCTGATTCTCTTGAAAAAAGACCCCACAAGTATAGATTACCGTGTGAAGAGGGCGATCAGCTATATTTCTGAAAACTACGCAAGCAATATTTCTGTAAAAGAGCTTGCCAATCTGGTAGGCCTTAATACCGTATACTTTGGGGCGCTATTTAAGAATGAAACGGGATTGCTGGTTAATCAATACTTGGCGCAAACGAGAATTAACCATGCAGAGGATATGCTGCAAAATGGCGAATGTAACGTAACTGAAGCAGCAGAGCGCTGCGGGTATAAAGACCTGTCGCACTTCCGAAAGCAATTTAAAATGATTAAAGGATATTCACCATCACAATGTCTTAGAAAACAACCAGACTAGCGAAAAGCACTCTTATTCACAAAAAATTATCTTTAATTAGCCTTCCTTAACTATATTCAGACTATTGTCGAAATGTATCTTCAATGCTAAATTGTTATTAACGAACAAAAGTGTTTTGGCTATCTTGATCGTTGCCAACACGATGAACTCAATATGAAAAAAATGTTAAATTACACCCTTTATTTTTTGTAGTTTGTGTAAACGCTTTATTTTACTAATAAGACACTTCATGGATCATGAAAACAATCAAACCAACTAGAGCGACTAAGCTGTTCAGTTGAAGAAATTTAGGTAACTGATAGTGAAAAAAGGGGTTCGGTCGAAAGTTTGATTGATTAGTAATCGTTGCTATGACAACGTTTACAAAAAGGGCGATAACATCATCTGGTCAGTCAGTGCTCTTGCAAGTGCAATGTACGCCTCTTGGAGAATGGCGTGGAATCCTGAGCCTACTGTTTCAGAACGTGACTCCGTGACAGGGAAAACAAACCTCGATCACGACGTTCCAAAACAGATGAACACAGACGCCAAACGATGGAGGAGGTGCTTCTTAAAACAAGCAGTACAAGAGGGATTGACGTGAGCTATACAGCACCTCTTAATTTATGGAAAAAGCAAGAAAAATTAATATGTAAGGCGGGTATCATATATGTCAACTACAAAGATGAGTAAATCGCTAGTCTATATGAAACGTTACTGGATCCTGTATGCGATGCTTGCACTCCCGATGGCCTTCTTTATCATTTTCCGATATATTCCGATGGGCTACATTCAAATAGCATTCAAAAACTATAGCATTATACAAAGCCCTTGGCAGATGGAATGGGCAGCAAATCATGGATTTGAATATTTTATAAAGGCATTTTCCAATCGCGACTTTCTTTATGCACTTAGAAACACACTTCTTCTTAATTTTCTAGACTTACTGATTGGATTTCCAGCGCCTATTATGTTAGCAATCATCTTAAATGAACTAGCTTTCAAGCGTTTTAAGAAGTTCACGCAAACTGTAGTTTATATGCCACACTTTTTATCATGGGTAATTATTTCAGGTATGGCACTTCAGCTTTTTGCTCCGACTACAGGGCTTGTCAACATCTTGTTAAATAATATGGGCTTTGAGTCCATACCGTTTCTGAATGATCCCAAGTATTGGGTTGCTACCTACATCTTTTTGGGCATCTGGCAAAGCTGTGGTTGGAATACCATCATCTATCTAGCAGCCATTGCAGGGATTAACCCAGAGCTTTATGAGGCTTCAGCGGTGGATGGAGCAAGTCGTTTACGTAAGATTTGGCATATTACGCTGCCAGGACTTCGTCCAACCATCATTGTGTTGCTAATTCTAAGCCTAGGTCAAATTCTAGGTAGTGAATTTGATAGACCTTACGCACTAAGTAATAAGCTTGTCTCAGAAGTCTCTAACGTTATTTCCATATTCGTATACAACAATGGTATTCGTGGATTGCAATTCTCTCTATCCACTGCCGTAGGTTTATTTCAATCAGTCGTGTGCGTCATATTTCTGTTTGCAGCAAACGCTCTTGCAAAAAAATCTGGCGATCGCGGCATTTGGTAGGAGGCTGAAAACATGATTAAATCAAGAAGCCATAAAATCGGAGACTGGGTTATCGCAGCATTTTGTTTATTGTGTGTCTTGGCCTGTCTACTGCCAGTATTGAACATATTGGCTCGTTCCTTAAGTTCAGCAGATGCTTTAGTGAAAGGTGAAGTATTACTTTGGCCTGTAGGATTGAACTTCGATGCATACATGACTGTGCTTGGAGATTCTAAATACACATGGTCGTTACTATGGACAGCAATTCTAACGGTAATCGTCACACTATGGTCTATGTTTATGACGGTTATGTGTGCATACCCGCTGATCTATGACAACCTGAAAGGCAAAAAAATTATTTTAGCAATTATTCTCTTTACGATGTACTTTAGTGCGGGTACAATCCCAACCTATTTGCTTTTGAAAGAGCTGCACTTGCTTAATAATCCGTTGGTACTGATCATACCAAATAGTATTAGTGTATTTTATGTCATCATCATGCGAAGCTTCTTATTCGGGATTCCTGATAGTCTTAGAGAATCAGCTGAGCTCGATGGAGCAGGGCCGCTTAGAGTACTCGTTAGTGTCTATCTTCCACTTTCAATGCCTGTGCTTGCAACGTTGGCACTGTTCTATGCGGTAGGTAGATGGAACGGCTTCTCGGATGCATTGATGTTTATGTCTGATAGAACGTACTTTCCTATTCAATTGCTGCTATATAACATACTTAATAGTATTACGAGCGTTGAGGTGGCTACACAGGAAGGCTTCTCAAGTCCAGGTCTATCTGAAACGATTAAATCTGCAACCGTTATGTTTGCGACGGTACCGATTTTGCTCGTATACCCTTGGCTGCAGAGATACTTTATTTCCGGTGTTACCATCGGAGCGGTGAAAGGTTAGTTCTTTTAACACCTGATAGAAATTGGCTATGTCAATTTTTATAAATGAATTCAAAAAAGTGAATGAAAAAGAGGGGGAACAAACATGGGATTTCGTAAATCGATGTCCATTCTGACAGTTATTATTGCTTTTGCGCTAGTAATTGCGGGATGCACGAGCGACAAACCAGCACCATCATCTTCACCTGCTCCAGCAGATAGTACAACACCTGCTGCATCTAATAACTCAGAAGGCAGCGGCGATGCTAGATTAGAAGCGCTAGGTCTAGATTCTGACCTGAAATTTAAGGAAACTCGTAAAATTACAGTAGAGATTTATGACCGTGGTAATGACGGGGGAACGCCTCCAGAGGATAACTTCTATACACAATATATTAAAGATGGGATGCTTCGTGACCATAATGTAGAAGTTACTTTTGTTCCTGTTCCACGTTGGACAGAGACTGAGGTCATTAACAACTATCTGGCAGCGAATCAAGCACCTGATGTCAGTCTCACTTACTCTTATCCAACAATCCAAACCTATGCGAACATGGGTGGTGTTCTTGACTTAGCTCCTCTTCTGGAAGAATACAAAGATCTATTACCAGATATGTGGGAGTATTTAACGGATACTAACATCTATTGGGATCAGGATCCTAACACGGGAACCTTGTGGGCGTTGGAAGCTAAACTAAATATACTAAACCGTATTAATACGTTTGTACGTGAGGATTGGCTAAAGCAACTTAATATTCCAGCACCAACAACACTACAAGAATTTGAAGATATGCTAGTAGCATTTAAGGACAACGCTTCTACACTTTTAGGAGCAGATGCTGATAAGATGATACCTTTTTCAACGAGCTTTGATGTAGGCTGGCGTGCAGATCATTTGACTGGATCATTCGTGCCTAATGATATAACAGATAAAGACGTCTTCATTAATGGCTTTGATGATCGTCGTTTCCTTTTCCCTAATTACAAAGAAGGTATTAGAGTATTGAACAAGTGGTATAACGAAGGTCTTATTTGGAAAGACTTCCCACTTTATCCTGCTGGAGATACAACAGAGGATAATCTTATGAAATTGGGTTATGTGGGAGCGTTCATGCACAACTGGGATTATCCATATCGTAATGGTGAAGACAGCATTCACGCGAGCCTTCAGCGACTTGTTGGCCCAGATGCAGCTTATGTTGCTATTGAATCATTCCCGAACGATGCTGGTGTTTATAAGAAATTCTTATCAGGTCCTGTTGACCGTAAAATATTCTTCCCGGCAACGAACAAAGAACCACTTGCTTCTCTACTTTATGTGAATTGGATTTCCAAGCTTGAAAATCGCGTATTCCTACAGTTTGGAGAGGAAGGCGTTACTCACGAGAAGTTAGAGGACGGTTCCTTGAAGACAATTGCAGCAACTGGCGAAAAAATTATGAACTCTCCAGCAAACATTGACTACACGATTACAAGTAATGGTCTTGACCTTGGCGATCCTGAATTGACAGTTAAATCAATTGCTAACGGTTATGCTGGTGTTGACTCTAGATTGATTGAAGTAGCACACAAGATTACAACGAATCAAGGACGTATCGGACAGAACGTCAATGTGGGTGAAATCAAGGCAGAAGATGGTCAAGGTCAAGCACTGAAAGAAAAACGTGATACGATCTTGAACAAAGCTGTTGTAGCACCTGTTGACAAATTTGACGAAGTATATGATTCTGGCATGGATGATTACCTGAAATCAGGCGGTCAAGCGATCATTGATGAGCGTAAAACTGCTTGGGAAGCAATATTTGGCGATAAAACAATGCTGGATTAATGCAAAGATAGTTCTATGAGGCTGGAACAGTACACTTGCTTCATATAAACGCAATGGGATGAAATCTATTCAGATTTCATCCCATTTTAATTTCACTGGTTTTGAGTTTGATATTCGTCTAATGTGTATCGAATGAGCTCCTCTAAAACGTTGGTATCAATATCAGCTAATTTATTTACATAAATACAAGTCGGACAAATAAAGACTAATTTTTGCCTTTCTTGGTGAAAAACCTACTAAAGGCGCATCCCCTTCATGTCCTGAAGCATATTTGTAATGATAGCTGCCGAACCCGATAATACTGGGTCCCCACATTTTTGCTTCATAACCAGTTACCCTTTCAAAGATTTCTAATAACTGATAGGCATCGGCTTTCTTCTTTTCATTCTCCACGCGTTCAATAAACTCAATTACACTATTATCCGTTTCCTTCATCTTCGGCTCGTACATTCATGCATACCCCTTTCCGTTGGCTGAATAATATGTGATTTCATAATTATTATTAACATTATTTTTATTATTACATTCTAGATTACTAGTCGATTCCCTACATTATAAATGTTTAATAATTGTTTATTATTTGTTGATAGGAGATAAGTACAATAGAAAAGTACTACTGATAAATTACTAGTTTTAGCACAATTTAAGACAGAAAGGGGCATCATTGATGAGTAAACGATGGTTAAAAAAGTTTGGAAATTCCATACTTAGTTTTACATTAGTCGTTTCATTAGTAACAGTAGCAATGCCAGTCCATGTGAATGCAGAAGCTGAAGCAGTAGAGATTGGTATCAATGTACAGAAAGCCTACGATGTAGATGTCGTGCTAGCGTTGGATAATTCTACGCAAAATATAGACAGCTACAAGGAGGACTTAGAACGGGCATTAGAGGCTAGAGGAGTAAATGCTAGCAATCTTAATATTCAAGCGGTGCAAGTAAATGAAACGAATATTTTAGAAGGTAAATTTAAACTGAACTTAAAATGGGAAAGGCCAGCTTCAGGTCGCATTGACATGGATTCACATGTTGAATTCTGGAATGATATAGAACTGGTAGACGAACTATCTTATGAAAAAAAGATAGTATATGAAAGTACATTGGACTATGACGATACGTCTGGCGGTACTGGAGAAATTATTGCTTTAAGCTTAAACACAATCCCACCGGATATTACAGAGCTTAAAGTATATATCAATCCATACAATGGTGTCGCAGAAACTACGATGTATTTATACAAAATAGTAAAAGATAACGAACAACAGCTTATTAGTCATACTGGCTTTGTAGAAGAAAAATTCTATTTTGGTAGCTTTAAGCGCAACGACGATTCATGGGACTTTCACTTTAACAATGGAACGATTTTCGCTGGTAAAGAGGTCGAAATCATTTCTAAGGACTTCATGGAAGTTCTGCGTGAACCAAACTGGAGACCTACAGCTAGAAAGTATCTTGTTAACTTAAACGATGAAACGGTGCCTGACTTTGATGATTCCATTGCTTTAGGTGAGATTACTTCAAGAATGAACAATGATCAAATTCACTATATTGGTTGGGGCGAGGATAGTGATTTTGGCGGAAGCGATGATTTAACACAGAATCAAGCCGAATCATTTATTAATAAAAATAATGGTTTAGGTACATTTATTAATCGAGTTGGTTCAAGCTATGAGCAGCAAATCGAGCAAACGGCGGATTACATTGCTAGTCAATCACGTAATGAAGCCAACAATGAATATTTAGAACTGGGTCAAAACTATGATCTAATCGTTTCTCCAGCTTCTGAGCTTTCGAATACGAAGGATGAAAGTTGGCCAAATGGTAAATGGAGAATTGAGCATGATCCTGAAGTGTACGCTAGCAACACTGGTGTTGTTCCGTACAGCGGTCAATACTTGGATGATTTCAACCCTACTTTTAGTAAAGTCGGAAAATACGATATTTATTACACTGATGTACTTGTTAAAACCCTTTACGTACACAGACAACCGGTCAGTCGCTTTGATGTTGAGGTTAGTGAAAATCATGAGGTTGTACTAACAAGCAGATCCTATGATCTAGATACGCCAAGCGAAAATAACGGGATTCAGGAAGCAATCTGGCAGTGGAAGCGCACGACAGATGAGGCTTGGATAAGCGGGCAGCCAAGCAGCTTTGTACCTAATGAGGATTACATTATCCAACTTCTGGTTAAAGACTATCAAGGAACGTGGAGTATTGCTCGTTCACGCTATCAATCGACTCAGTCTGGTGCAGGTAAGCCAATTTCTGATTTCGAGCTTAGCGCGAATGAATTGATCTGGCCGTCTGGTACGATTCAGATTGAAGATACTAGCTACGATCCTCGTAGTGCTTCAATTAGTCAATACGAATGGACAGTGTACAAAGGATCTGAGGAAATCTATAAAGGTAACTCACCAAAGCTAGATTTTGCAGATGAAGGTGTAGGTACGTATAGAATTTCACTTAGAACGAAGAACGAGCATGGTACTTGGTCAGAAACCTTTAGTCGTTTTCTGAACATTTTACCTAATCATGAACCTACGATCTCGAGTATCGGTGAGCAAGCAATCACAGAAGGAACAACGAAAGAGATTGCTTTTCAAGTAGAGGATGCAGAGACAGGTGTTTATAGTGTTACGGTAACAGGTACAACTTCAGATTCGGCATTGATTCCGAATGAGAATATTGTAGTAAGTGGCAATGGAAAGGATAGAGTTGTTTCTATCACACCAGCTCTTGGACAAGCAGGCGAAGTAACGATTACATTAACAGCAACTGATGGTAATATGTCGGTTGTGCAAACATTTAAGGTTACGATCGTTGAGAAGAGTGCTCCTACAATTAGCAGCATCGAGAACCAAAGCGTTAACATCGGCACTCCTTCTGAGGAGATTAACTTCACCATTAGCGATGAGGTTATCTCAGCTGACTTAATTACAGTAACGGCTTCTTCTTCTAATCAAGAGTTAATTGAAGATGCTAGCATTGAGCTTGGTGGTACGGGTGAAAATCGCACGATTCGCTTCACTCCAGTTGCTGGTGCTTCAGGAACAGCGGATATAACGATTGAAGCTACGGATCCAAGCGGAAAGAAAGCTGTTCAAATTTTCCAAGTTACGGTTAGTGATTTTACACCACCCAGCATAATAAATGTTGAGGTTGTAGATCCAGAAACTCGTTATAAGCCAGGTGACACAATCATCATAAGAGTTACCTTTGACGAAGAAGTAACCGTTAACGGTGTGCCTGAGTTAGCACTTGATTTCGGTAGCGAGCCTACTCGTCAAGCACAATATACAGGTGGCAGCTCTACAACTGAGCTAACTTTTGAATATACGATCCAGCCTGGTGACGATACAGAGGAAATTCGTATTGCAGCTGAGCAGGCATTACAGCTTGCAGATGGAACGATTCAAGACAGCAACGAGAATGATGCGAATGTGAATCTGTCTGAAGACTTTGTGTGGGATACACTAATTGTAGATACTACACCTCCAGGCAGACCAAGCATTGAAGCTCAAGCTGTACAGCCTGGCACAGTAGTTAATATTATATCTGGTACACCTGCTGAGGGAGAGACAGCTTGGTTGGCACCAATTGGTACGACAACCTTCGAGGAAGGGACAACTATTACCAAATTAGTTGGTGATGGAACGAATAATCAAATCGAAGCGCCTGCTGCAGAGGGTACATACTACCTGTATGTGGTGGATGAAAGTGGTAACGTATCGATGGCTTCGGAGTATGCTGTTATTGTCGATAACACTCCACCTAATATGGCAATGATGTTATTGCCAATCGCTGGGGACAACACGATTAATAATCTAGAGTCAAAAGAGGTAACTCTCTCTGGTACAGCTGAAGCACATGCTAAGGTTGAAGTAACTTTTATTGATCAACAAAATAACACCGTTATTATCGTCGCGTTTGCTGACGAGAATGGTGCATGGAGCATCCCTCCTAGTGATATTAGTTCATTAGTTGATGGCACGATTACAGTAAGTGTGAAGGTGATTGATGCTGCGGGTAATGAAAGCATGGAGATCACTCAACCGTTATTCAAAGATACGCTTTCACCTAATGTACAGAATGATGTGCTTACAAGCTCTCGATATGTACAAGGGGGCAAAACCATTTCACTTGACTCAGCAGCTGGAGATGGTGAGAAGGTATTTATAGCGCCATATGGAACGCCGCTTCAAGATTTAGTAGCTAATGGCGAAACCATTACGAGTGTTGCAGGAAATTACACGTCTATTACTGCACCAGAGGCAGACGGCACCTACTATATTTATATCGTAGATGCAGCAGGCAATATTTCTGAGCCAACTCAAGCTTCTATTGTTGTTGATAATCAGCTACCAACGATAAATTCTTTAACTCCAAGTACAACAGAATGGGTCAATCATCCTGTTTTAGTATGGATTAATGCTTCCGATGATAATGGTAGCGGGATAGCTGAGGTAAAATACGCATACGGCTTCCAGCAAGAAGATTACTTTAATACTAACGGAACTCAAGCTAATGACTATTGGTTTGAAGCTAATGTGAACGGGGTTTACTCGGTTTATGTTCGTGACCTTGCAGGTAACGAGCGAGTCGATATCATCCACGTTTCCAATATCGATAAGGAAAAACCAACAGCACCTACTATCGATCTTCAGCCTAATAGAGACTTCTACAATAATGAGTACACGTTCTCTATTATTCCTGGTCAAGATGCATTATCCGGAGTAATTAATACAGAATATCGTATCGTAGGGGCAGCAGGTCAAGATTGGACTTCTTATGCGGAGCCGCTTGTACTTACTGAAGAAGGTACGTATACGATTGAATCAAGAACATACGATCTGGCAGGTAATGTTAGTGACATTACGACACGGACAATTGTAATTAATAAAGAAATCTCTGTATTTCCAAGTGTATCTATCTCACCTGATCAAGGGCTTAGCAATAAGGATGTAACGGTTGTGATCTCAAAAACATTTGATGAAGCAGATCAAGCTGAAGCTGAGCATGCTGAGATATACTACAAGCTTCCAGGTATGGATCAATTTGTTCCTTACAACGAGCCATTTGTTATTGGACAGGAAGGCCAAACTGTAATTGAAATCATGATCATAGATCGTTCAGGCAATGAAGTCAGCATTACAAAAACAGTAAATATTGATAAAACTCCGCCTGTTAATCAAGATCAGATCATTGCAGAGGATGTCTTAACGAAAGGTAACACATTTATCTCCATTCAACCATCCATGGACGTTGAGGATACGATTTGGTTGGCACCTGAAGGAACGGTTTCATTCGTTGAGGGTGGATCAATGACTAAGGTAACTGGTGATGCAACGAAAATTGTTACACCACAATTGGATGGGAATTATAAGTTCTATATTATTGATAAAGCTGGAAACATTTCACTGGCTAGTGAAAAGACTGTTATCGTTGATAACACGCCTCCAGTAGTAACAGGTATTGAAAATGGTGAAACGTATAAGGAGTACCCTACGGTTAGCTTTGAAGAAGGAACAGCTACTCTAAATGGACAACCTTTTGAAAGTGGCACGACCATTGAAGCTAACGGCGAATATACCTTGAGACTAACTGATGCTGCAGGCAACAGTACGGTTGTTAGATTTATAGTAGACAATGATAAAGAATCTGTAGATAAAGACACAGAAGCCTTGCGAATTGAGTTCGCTCCAGGAGATCGACCTGATTGGGTATCTAAAGATATTTCACTAACTGACTTAGGATATTACGGAAGTGATGTGAAATGGAGCAGCAGTCATGAGGATATTCTATCCGCAGAAGGTAAAGTTACACCTCCTACAGTAGATACAGAGGTAACGCTAACGGTAACAATCACTAAAGGTGATTACACGTTAGAAAAGACCTTCACAGTAGTTGTTGTCGCTGACCCAATTAAGCCTGTAGTGGTACTCCTTGGCAGCAGTAATGTAATTGTAGAACAAGGTCAAATCTATGTAGAGCTTGGTGCACAAGCAATTGATAACATGGATGGAGATATTACAGATCGAGTTGTAATGAGTGGCTTTATTGATACTAAAAAAATTGGTAAATACACACTGATCTATACGGTCTCAGATCTAGCTGGGAATATCGCTCAAGTAGAACGTACGGTGACTGTAGTTAAACCATCAACACCGGCTAGCACAGTTGTCCAAGTAGATGGCGATAAAAGTGTTACTGATCAAAAAATCAGAGAAGCACTCCTTGAAGCTGAAAAGAGTAAAACTGGTAAAATCATACTTGTAACGACGGAAGTAGCAGAGTATGGTGCACCTATTAAAGTTAGCATCAGCAAAGAACAGCTGAGAACAGCTAATGAACAAAACACTAAAATTGAGCTCCAATCGGGCAATGCTTCCATTATTGTACCAGTTGGTGAGCTTGATCTTACTACTCTAGAAGGAAATTCCAGATTAGAGTTAGTGATTGAGAAAGTAGATGTCGAGCAAGAACAAAACCAAAACATCGTTTCAGCTATTGATAAGATGAATGCTGACCTTGCGATTTATGATAACAAAATTTTCGACTTCAAGATGAGAGTGATTGAAGAAGATTCTGAAGGAAATGTTATCAGTGAAAAGGACATTGAAAATTTCCAAACGACAGAAGATATCGTATTGAATATTTTCATTGGAACGAATATGAACGAGCAGCAGCGCTTTATGACGTTCTACTTCAACGAGACATCGGAAGAGTGGGAGTACATTAGAAGCAGCTATGATGAACAATCTGGTAACATGAGTTTGTTAACGAATCATTTAAGTATTTACTCTGTTATGGCGACCACTAAGGAACAAAAACAGGCAGAGCTTACTAATATTTTGAACAAAGAAAATATTACAGTTAAAGAAGTTCGCAACATTCTTGAAGATCCAGATATGGACTTTGATCAAGATGCAATGGATAAGTATGCTGAATTTACTGATGTGCACAAGGATGCTGTAGCGGAAGATATTATCACTAAAAAGCCAACAGGTGGCTATCAATATCCTTCACTGCGCGAGCAAGTAACGACCAGCGTGAATAACAAGTATGAGGCTGTAACCTCGGATACAGAAAAACCTGTCATTAAGCTTACTGGCCCAAGTGTTGTTTACGTGCAAAAGGGTAATGCGTATCAAGAGCAAGGTGTAATGGCTACAGATGACCAAGATGGTGATATTACGGGCCGAGTCATTATGATTGGTGCAGTAGATTCAACTAAGCTTGGCACATATATCTTGCGTTATATCATTACCGATGCTAATGGAAATCAATCTGAAATTACAAGAGAAGTAGTCGTACTAGAAGCTAGCTATGATGATGTAGTGGTAGTGACTCCAGAGGAAGAGGTTGAAGAGGAGCCAGAATTGCCAGTTGTTATTGTAGATAGCAAAAATAGTGGCTACATTATTAAAGAGAACAAGGATCAAGCAATTGTAGCAAACAAAGAACCGAAAATGCGTTTGGTCGGCGAAGTGTACAATGTAGAAGCCGTATCAAAAGATACGACTGGTCCAATTCAAGTACAGTTTAGCTATGATCCAAGCGACATTACGAATCTGAATCAGCTAGCTGTATATACGTACAACAAGGCTGAGAAACGTTGGGTAGCTGTTGGTGGCATTATTGATGCTAAAAATAATATAGTTACCATTATGTTGGATTCTCCAGCAACTATTGCGCTAATGGAAAATAAGGTTGTCTTTAAAGATCTTGATGGACATTGGGCAAAAGATGTTGTTGAATTGCTAGCAGCTAGACAAATTATTACAGGCGATAATGAAGGAAACTACAATCCTAACATTGGTATTACTAGAGCTGAATTCTCAACATTAATTGTAAGAATGCTTAATCTTCCAATGAATGAGTCTAATAGCCAGTTTGCTGATGTATCGGACAAATGGTACGAGTCTTATATTATAACTGCACAAAACTTCGGTATTGTAAAAGGGGTAAGTGAGACAAGCTTCGAGCCTGAGCGTGTCGTCTCGAGACAAGAAATGGCTGCAATTATTATTAGAACACTTAAGAAATACAAGGATATCGACATCACTGCAGAAGAACTAGAACAGATTGCTCAGTTCTCCGATACAGAGAAAATAAGCGGATGGGCATTCGAGGATGTCTATACGGCAAGAAAGCTAGGGCTTATGATTGGTAGAAATGGCAACAAGTTTGCTCCTCAAAGCCCGACATTAAGAGGAGAAGCAGCTTCAGTTATCTACAATTTACTGAAGGAACTTGATCTAATCTAATTGATGCTTGAGAAGACCTTCTAGCTGTCCTGGTGGATAGCTAGAAGGTCTTTTTTATGACTACAATACCTGAGATGGTTAATGGCTTATATCGGAACATGGAGGCTGCTATTTGCTATGTAGTCATTGAACAGGGTATACTTTCAAAAAGATAGTCTGATAGAAAAAATACGGGAATCAGGCTTTATAGGAGGCAAACATGTCCTGGAGCAAATTGAAGCAGCAGCTAGAAAGTTTTCTTTCTCCTGCATTAGTTGGAAGGGTTGAATATCGACCAACGGGCTATCGTTATTCACCTGATAAAGCAGGCCTTTGTTATATAGCTGTAGATAAAAAGAACATATTCAATATGAGAGATGCAACGACGACAATCAAGTGGTACCAGTCAGACTTAGAAATTAAAAATGATCCTGATATTCAAGTCCCTATTAGCGATGCAGAAATTGATGCGGTAAGAAAAGCTAGCAATGGGAACGTTCCAGAGGAGCGTCTAGCAGTCATTGCAAGAGGGAGAAAAATATCAACACATGCCAAGCAGCTATTATCCGCACAAGCATCATTAAGTAAGTCAAACTTTGTTACAGTAGCTAATACATTTTTATCCCTTTCCATAGAGGAAAGCATCGAGAGTGACGACATCTTATTGAATATTCTCGCGTTGGTAGACCGACGAGTAGGGAAAAAACGAATCTTAAACATGCGTGAGAGCATGAAGGCAAAGCATCCCATTGTTCAATATTTTTATGAACTAAGGCTTAGTACGCTTTAATATTTGCCGATATTCGACAACTTTATCATAAATATGTTGATATAATAATATTTGAAAAATGAAAACAGAACTAATTTTGTTGAAGTTTAAGAGAAAAACAGGAATATTTAACTATCTTTCAGTTGTCGAATAGGAGGAGTAAATTTGAAAAAAGTATTGAGCATCGTTTTATCTGTGGCATTACTTCTGTCACTGTCCATTCAAGTAGGACGAACACCAGTGCATGCAGCGACTATTTCGTTCTCGGATATACAAGGACATTGGGCAGAATCTAGCATTAACAATGCGGTTACACAAGGTTATGTGAATGGCTACACGGACGGGAGTTTTCGACCGGAAAACTCATTAACTAGGGCAGAATTTATGAAGATGCTGGTGGCAGCACTTGGACTAGAAACGAAAACAGGCGGCAGTGAAAAGTGGTACAAGCCGTATGTAGACGCTGCAATTGCTGAAGGAATATATAAGAAAGGAGACTTTGCGAATGAAGCCTACGAGAAGTCGCTGACACGGGCAGAGATGGCTACGGTCGTCGTTCGTGCGACTGGCGTAAAGGACGTCGAGCCGAAACAAGGGCTGTATCTTGCTACGAGCAAGGGACTGATTGGAGGCACGTCTCCTGGAGAGATAAGTGCAGACGGTTTCTCGACGCGTGCGCAAGCAATCGTAGTGATCGAGCGGATGTTATCGGTGAATGCGGGGAAGCAGCTGCCTGTAGACAAGTATGCGGTTGCGGCAGCAGAAATTTATTGGCATCGAACGAATATCTACACGGTTGCGCCTGAATTGTTCAATCAAGGTGGAACATCTGTACCTTTTACGGATATTAATTATTGGAACGAGTCACGACTAACGTTGACCTCAAGAGACGGCAACTACAAGGCAGAGCTCGAGGAGCTTGTAGCGATTGACCTTTCTGATCCGAAGGATCCGAATCGAAAGCTGCTGCCACCGATAGATAAATTGTATTTTGAATATTTTATAGAAGAAGAGAAGAAATATAAGACAGAAAAGCTAAAAGAAATAAGTGATTATTATATTATTGTGCTGAAATCAAAACTGATACACAAAAACAATAAATCTTACTTAGATGATATGTTTTTTAATATATATGGGTTTGATCGGACGCAAGACAAGATTTCAGGAAATAACTTATATCTTATACGTGATGACAAATCAAGTGAACATACTGGTATGAAAATCATTTCTAAAAACTTTAAACTCGAGTTAACTAAGAATAACATGAACGGAAAAATGTATGGACGGGTAATGGGTTTCTTAGATACGCCAGGTGGTGGAGGATCATTCAATAGACAGCAAATTATATCCTCTTTTGTTTATGAGGAATAATGGGATGCGAGGTTATACGTTTATTTCGATTCTATCCCTCAGCAAGATAAGCTGGCGAACATAGTATTTCTTCAAATGGATATACTACCTCCTTAAAGGAGGGGACAGCCATGGAGCGTGAGCAAGATACTCCCAAGGAGAAGCGCCTGTCTGACAAGACTGAGACAGAGCAAGCTAATATTCGAATGGATCGCGAATTTTATGGCGATTCGCAAATCGAGCATCCGGAGGAAGTCACGGTGCCTTTTGTAAATCGCAACCAAAGCTAGCATAAATGAATACTCCAAAAAACGCAGAAGGCAGGCTAGACCACATCAAGTGGGTCAGCCTGCCTTTATTTGTAATTTACAATACGCTGTGTATTGTTATATACTTTTCTGATGGCTTTAAATGAAACAGCTAGAGGAGTTTTCTTTATGAAGAAAGGTATTATATACGGTTTATTAGCTTACTTAACGTGGGGGTTGCTTCCTTTATACTGGAAATTGTTTAACTCGATGCCAGCAGGCGAAATACTAGCTCACCGCATCCTATGGTCCTTCGTATTCGTTGCTGTGCTTGTGACAGTGGCTAAGCGCTGGAAGCAGCTTAAAAGTGTTGTTAAAGACCGCAAAAGCAGATGGGCTGTTGTGCTCTGCTCGATTTTTATAAGCTGTAATTGGTTATTATTTATCTGGGCCGTTAATAGTGGCAATGTCATTGAGACAAGCCTAGGCTATTATATGAATCCATTAATTAGTGTAGTATTTGCAGTGTTGTTCCTGAAGGAAAAGCTTCGCGCAGGTCAATGGGCAGCGATTATTATTGCTGGGATTGGAGTCTTGTTAATGGCTGTTCAATATGGTCATGTGCCTTGGATCGCTATTGTGCTCGCGGTATCATTCGCACTGTATGGATTAGCTAAAAAGGTTGCTCAATTAGATGTCCTATTGGGTCTTACTTGGGAAACGATGATCGTCGTTCCGATTGCAATGATTTATCTGACTTTCATTCAAGTTGATGGCAGTGCAACTGTTCATACTTTATCTGGTGGATCTATGGTGCTCTTGCTGTTGTCTGGTGCGTTCACCGCACTACCCTTATTTTGGTTTGCTAAAGCAGCTGAGAGGCTGCCACTTTCCATGGTAGGCTTTATCCAATATATTGCGCCTACAACTAGCCTGCTGCTCGCTATCTTCGTATTTGGTGAGGAATTCACAGAGGCACAGCTCGTAAGCTTTACATTTATTTGGTTTGCATTAATTATCTATACATTCGTTTCGTTTAGAAAAGCAAAAGCATCTAAGCAGCTAAGTGAAGCTGCTTAAGCATAACCACAATAGAAGTTTTTTGTATAAGAACGACAAGATGGCAGCTCGGTTCCTAGAATGATTAGGAGCGGAGCTGCCATTTTTTAAAGCTCTTCTATTGCTCTTCCATTAATTCTTCTTTAAAACCTTCAATACTCTGTTTTCTACGCTCATTTTTTTCCCTAATCTCATGCTTTTCAGAAGCAGTTAATTCATCAGCCAACTCATATAAATACTCTTCAGCCTCTTGCATATTAGCTTTTGTGTTTTCAATGTGCTGCTGCAGATGAATTTTATTATCCTCACGGTTATCCGGCTTTGGCTTTGTCACAGTATAAACCTCCTTTCATGCATTAGTACCTTGTTAACGTAACCATTCTGAATAGAGGTTATTCCTACAGATTCGCGACAAGCCTTGAAAAACAAACAAGCTTTTTGTAAGTGGTAAAGATTTTACCGAAACAGTAATGATATTGCATTGTTGATGGTTTTTCAGAAATCTATAATAAGTTCATATCGAGGAGGTGAGGTTCCAATGAAACAAATAGCCACTGATACAGCGATAAAAAAGCCTGCTACTAAAAGTAGAAAAATTAGCAAAAATGATTTGAGAAATAATGTAGCAGGCTATCTATTTATTGCACCTATGTTAATAGGAAGTGCTGTTTTAATTCTCTTCCCTATCATTGCTTCGTTCTTCCTAAGCTTTACCGATTGGAATTTCGTCACCGGATTAGGAGGAGCAAGCTTCGTAGGGTTAGATAACTTTTCTGCTCTATTTCAAGATTCAATCTTCTTGAAAGGGCTTACCAATAACTTTATTTTGTTATTGGTTGTACCGTTTGGATTAGCGATCTCGCTTATTCTAGCAGTAGTCATAAACAAAGGGGTATATTTCAAGGACACCTTTAAGGTAATTTATTTCATGCCGTATATTTCTAGTACGGTAGCGATTGCCTTAGTGTTCCAAGTACTATTTCATCCAACTGCAGGACCTATTAATCAGATCCTTATGGCTCTTGGAATAGAAAACGTACCAGGCTGGATTGCCAGCTCAGATTGGTCGCTCATCTCGGTCATGATTATTATCGTCTGGACCCAGATCGGTTTTCAAATCATTATGTATATCGCTGCACTACAGAATATTTCTGCGCAATTGTATGAAGCAGCGAATGTCGACGGAGCGTCGAAGTGGTATCAATTTTTCAAAATTACGGTGCCACTTGTAACACCAACCACCTTCCTGTTGCTCATCCAGGGTGTCGTCCATACATTCAAAGTGTTCGACCTCATCATCGTTCTAACAGAAGGCGGTCCAGCAAATTCATCTACCATACCGGTGCTGTATTTGTACCAGCAAGCTTTTGAGGAATTGAAAACGGGCTATGCTTCGGCAATTTCTGTTATCTTGTTCCTTATCTTAATCGCGATTACCTTCTTACAATGGATTGGACAGAAGAAGTGGGTAAACTACTAGAAAGGAGGGCGAAGGATGGAGACGGGTTTAAAGACTATCAAATGGCCTAAAGTGTTCGCAACCCTCTTGTTTGCCATAATTGGATTACTTTTTATCACGCCATTTCTTTGGATGATATCATCATCTTTTAAGACAGAAGCAGATGTACTTAAATTTCCTATCGAATGGTTTCCTTCGACTTGGAACGCTGTAGAAAACTATTCAGAGGTCTGGGCTGGAACAAAATCCTTTGGTTTGTACTATTGGAATTCAATCAAAATTGCAGTATTAACGACCATTGGCTCAGCAGGCTTTTCCTGTCTTGCTGCTTATGCTTTTGCTAAAATTCAGTTTAAGGGTAGAGACATGCTTTTCTTGGTCGTACTGGCGACCTATATGATTCCACCACAAGCGATTATTATTCCGCAATATCTCATTTATTCTTCGAGCGGATTGATAGATACGCATCTTGGATTAATACTATTGAACTGTTTCAGTGCCTTCGGTACCTTTATGCTTAGACAATTTTTTATTTCTGTGAATGATGAAATCATTGAATCGGCAAGAATGGACGGCGCAGGACATTTCCGTACTTTCTTTAGTATGGCGCTTCCACTAGTGAAGCCAGCGCTTGCAACTTATGCGATCCTTCGATTCATCTGGACCTGGAATGATTATCAAAATCCGCTTATCTTTTTGCGCTCTGAGACGCAATATACGATCCAAATTGGCATTAAGCAGTTTGCCGATGCTCACGGATCCATATATTCTTTGATGATGGCAGCAGCTGTTTCAGCCATTGTTCCACTGCTTGTTGTATTCATTATTGGTCAAAAGCAAGTCATTGAAGGAATTGCGCTTGGAGGCGTAAAAGGATAAGGAAAATACAAAAAAACTAAAGAAAAAGGGGATTCGTATGAGAAAAAGATCAATTGTTACATTGCTATCTGTTATTATGATTATTAGCCTAGTGCTGGCTGGTTGTGGTAACAGTGGCAATAATGCAGCAGGAGGAAAACAAAATCAAGCTGATGATGGACAAGTAACGCTAAATCTTTACACTTGGATCAACGAGGAGAACGGAAACTGGGAAAAAACGATTGCTGCCTATGAGGAAGCTAATCCAGATGTTAAAGTAAACGTTAATGCACTTGTTGAAAATATGAATGCCGATGATTATTTGAAAAAGCTTGATTTACTAGCAGCAGCTGGTGACAAATTAGATCTATTAATGTTCTCCAACTCGGAGGATCTAGCGAAGAGAATCTCTGCAGGTATGGTCGAGCCAATTAATACCTACATTGAGAATGAAGGAATAGACGTTGAGGAATTGTATAATATGGGACCTTCACCAGCAGGTGAGGATGGCTCTTATTACGCACTTCCTACAAAACACAATACGTATTTGATTATGATGAATAAGGATCACTTGGATGCAGCGGGATTGCCTGTACCAACAGATTGGACTTGGGATGATTATAAAGAGTATGCTAAGCAATTAACGACTGATGAGCATTATGGTTCTTACCTTCACACTTGGGCTACAATCTTTGATACGTTAAAGCTATTTAGCAAAGGGGAAGAGAATCTTCTGATCAAGGCGGATGGTTCATCAAATATGGATGACCCTGCAGTTAGAGCCTCCTTACAATTACGTAATGAATTGGAGCGAATCGATCAGTCTTCTGAGCCGTACGCAAATATCATCTCCCAGAAGCTAAATTACCGTCAGCAATTCTTTACAGAGAAAGCAAGTATGATTCCGATTCCAAGTTATATGGTGACAGAATGGGGCGGTTTTACACCAGAATTTACGATTGCTTGGGCACCATGGCCTAAGGATCAAGCAGATGATGCACAATACCGCTATACATCTGCAGACATGATTGCACTTGGAAAAAATTCAGCCAATAAAGAAGAAGCATATAAATTTATGAGATGGATGTCCACGGAGGGCATGCTTGTTCAGAACAAGGCGATCCCATCTTGGAAAGAAACAGATATCAGTGAAGTATTGAATAATCTTGTATCGACAACGGCAAAGCCGGAAGCTGTTGATGTAGAATCTCTAGCATATGTCCTTGAGCATGGTGAGGAAGCACAACAGTTCCTTCCTGCAGGTTACATGACTGAAGTATATAATGCTTTCAAAGCCGAGGTCGATAAGTACATGCTAGGTGAACAGGATTTGGATACAACATTGAAAGGTGCTACTGAAGAAGTTCAAAAAGTTATTGATCGTAATCAGTAATGGATAAAGCTTGAAGTTGAAGAGGGAGAGAGAGAAATCTCTCTCTCTATACGTTTAGTTGGAGATTGAGAAGTGGACGAGGTGAAGTCATGAGAAGTCTGAAGCAAGCATGGAGAAATCAATCATTGAGGGGAAAGCTGATCATTTCTTCAGTTTTTTGTGTCCTTTTACCCTTGATCTTCTCTTTTATCATGATGAATCGTCTCGTTCAAGAAGAGCTGGTGCATAATTCAGTTGTACAATCCAACGAAACGTTAGAAGTGTTAGATATCCAAATGACCGACTATTTTGATAATCTTCTGTATTTATCCAACTACATTCAGTTCAATGACAGCTTGCAAGCAATATTACTTCACACGATCGAAAGAACGAAGCAAGATCCAACGAATGTCGATCTGCAAGCGCTTAGTGATATTGAAATATCGAGAAATTTAGAAGCAGTGACAAACTTATTAGTTCCCTCATACTTGTCCATCGTAATCGATAACGGCTACGCGTATACGAATTTTCCAAATGTAAAGTGGAATGCTCAGTCTTGGACAGAACAATATGCGGAGATTATAGACAAGCCTAGTTATGGTATTCACTGGATTGGCGTTCATCCGAACTATATCGAAGCAGAGAACACAGAATCACCTTATGTCGTCTCTATTGCAGGAGCATTAGAACTAACAAAAAATCATAAGGCCTTTCTGCTGCTTAGCGTCCGCGAAGAAGAGCTGCGTTCGTTAATGAATGAAAGGATCTTTAATACTCAGCAAGAGATAATGCTGGTTGATGCCAATGGGATCGTTGTTTCTCACAATAATCAAGAGCTTACCCAGCAGCCCTTCCCTTTTTATGAAGAAATGCAAGAGGGAGGTTCACATCATGTCGTACATTATAACCAGAAGGAGTACGTCATGGTGAGTCAACCGTTTACCTACGGAGAGTGGAGTATCGTTAGCCTCATTCCGCAAAAGACAGCAATCGGGAACATCCAGAAAATTATGAGGAATACGCTATTTACGATAGTTATATTTTTTATCATTTTTCTATTATTGTTGATCTTAGTTGTTAGTCTATTGACGAAGCCGCTGAAGACGCTCTATAGAGTAATCGCGCAAGTAAAGATAGGAAATTTGCGTGCTCGGTCAGGGCTTACAGGTCGAGGGGATATCGAGCAATTAGGCCAATCTTGGGACAAGATGATGGATACCGTTGAGCAAATGATTGAAAAAATTAAAAATGTAGAAAAGAGTAAACGAAAGGCCGAGTTAGAGATGCTGCAGGCTCAGATCAACCCGCACTTCTTATTTAATACGTTGAATTCATTAAGGCTAAAAATAACGCTAAATGGAGATCATGAAAGCTCGAAAATTCTGCAATCCTTATCTTTGTTGCTGCGCATGACATTTAATCGCAAGGATGAGTTCGTTACGCTTCAAAATGAAATCGAAGTCGTTCGACATTATATACAATTAATGAACTTTAAGAGCAACTCCAAAATTGAGCTTGTAGAAGATGTGGCACAGGATACGTTAAATTATAATGTTCCATGCTTTTTCCTCCAGCCCCTAATTGAAAATTCCATTTTTCATGGGCTTCAAAACAAAAATGGGAATATTACAATTAGATCAAGGTTTGTTGGAGATGGGTTGATTATTCAAGTCGCCGATAATGGCAAAGGATTATCTGCAGAAGCATTACAGCATCTAAAAAATGAACTGCAAGCGACGAGTTCCGAAGTAACGAAGCAAACTAAGTCCTCCTTTACCGGTATCGGGATTGGGAATGTATTTCAACGGATGAGATTAATCTACGGATATCAATTTAGGATGGAGATCGAAAATAATCCTAGCGGTGGAACGCAGATCATGTTTTTCATTCCAGGACATTACGAGGTGTAGAATGTGTACAAAATCTTATTAGCCGACGATGATTACCTCGTCTTAGAATATTTGAATAAGATGATTCCTTGGGGCGATTTAGGGTTTGAGGTGGTTGGATTATGCGAGGACGGTCAACAGGCGTTGAATTTGGTTGCAGAAAAACAACCAGATGTTATTATGACCGACATAGGCATGCCACATACGGACGGAATAACCCTTATAAAGCAGGTCAATAAGGAACATCCAAAGGTAAAGTCGATCTTTTTAACCTGCTTCGATGACTTTCTATATGCACAGGAAGCTATTCGCTTAGGTTCTTTTGATTATATATTGAAGGAAACGATGGATTCCGAAAGTATTACAACGATGATGATACGTCTAAAGTCGGAATTGGATAAAACGCAGTTTAATCATAAAGCATTGAACAATATGAAGTTCCTAATCAAAGAAAACTTAACCTTACTTAGAAGCAAGCTATTAGAACGCTTACTAGTGGGGGATTCAAGAGTAATTGCTGACTGGCTTAAGAAACATGAGCATGAGCTTGAACTGGACTTCACCTATAGAAATTGTATTCCTATTATATCGTTCATTGATGATTACGAAGAACTTGTTACATCGAGGTTTTCAGCGGATACATTGAAGTTTGCCGTAGATAACCTCATTACTGAGACAGTGGGTAGAACAGGGAAAGGATTTTGTCTGTTTCATAAGGAGGATACGTTCTTTATCATTTATGCTCAGGACGGTAATGTATCTGAATTAGACGCGAGACAAGCTGTTGAAGACATTAATGCCAACCTGCGCAGCTACTTGAAGCTGAGCATCACTTCAATTATAGGCAGCGCATGTACATTTCCTGAAGGCTTGAGCAATGAATTGAATACCATGCTTGATTCATCTGAGCAAAGATTTTATCTGGCACATGGCTCTATCGCTAAGCTAAACGAGAGCCGTTTTTCGACGCATTACCCGTTACATTCCATGGATATGAATGAAGAGGTTAAACGACTTCTCATTCGGGAGGATCAGGTAGGGCTTCAGGATTGGGTTTATCACTGGGCTACTTTTATCTCCGCACATCAATTTCAACCGAATCTCGTTAAGAAATGGGTGCTAAGTCTGTTGCTAGATCTGGAGAAGATGCTTCAATCGTTGCAAAACTTCGAATCTGACTCAATAGACTCCGTTGTACATCGTTCCATTGACCGATCAAAAACGGCCAAGCAGCTGACGAAAAGATTATTGGACCGACTTAGCCATGATGTCATGAGAATGAAAGAAATTAATCATTTGCCTAAAAAAACGGAGATTATGAAAGCTCAAAAGTATGTTTTATTAAATATGGATAAGAAAATTACGCTAAGTGACGTGGCCGAGCACCTGCACTTGAATCCAAGCTATTTCAGTAGAATGTTTAAGCAGCATACGAATATGAACTTCGTTGATTATGTCAATCACATGAAGATGGAGGAAGCTAAAAAGCTACTCGATCATACGAGTGAAAGTGTTGAATCCATTGCGGACAAGCTTGGATTTGAGAGTAAAAGTTATTTCTTAAAGGTATTCAAGAAATACTATGGGACATCTCCTGTTGAGTATAGACAAGGTGTCCGCATCGAATAGAATGGATCCAATATGAGGTAGAGGAGAGAATATAATGTTATATCCGATAAATACAGCAACTCGAAGCGTCATTGATCTAAGTGGGATATGGAATTTTAAGCTGGACAAGGGTACAGGCTTTCAAGAAGAATGGTTTCGTAGGAAATTAACGGATACGATTCCGATGGCTGTACCTGCTTCTTATAACGATATTGGGGTGACGAAGGAAATACACGATCATGTGGGCTGGGTGTGGTACGAGAAGGTAATCAGTGTCCCTGCTGTGCTGCAAAGTGAAAGAATCGTGCTTCGTTTCGGTTCAGCGACCCATTTGGCTAAAGTATACTTGAATGGAACCTTCGTGTTAGAGCATAAGGGGGGATTTTTGCCCTTTGAACTAGAAGTCAATGATTTTATCAACCAGCACGAGCTTCGGATTACAGTGGCTGTGAACAATATTATAGACGAAACGACGTTGCCCGTTGGCATTTATACAGAAGAGGAATATGAAGGGATCGGCAAAGTAGTACGAAACATTCCCAATTTTGATTTCTTTAACTATGCAGGTCTTCAGAGGCCGGTCAAGCTTTACACCACGCCAAGATCGTATATTCAAGATGTAGTGATTACAACCGATTATCAAGGCAAACAAGGGATTGTCAATTACAACGTCATTCAAGTAGGTGAAGACGCTACTGTAAAGGTGGCGATCATCGATGAAGCCGGGAATCTATTGGCATCGGGAGAAGGAGCTCAGGGGCGTCTAGAGCTTGACGATGTTCAATTATGGGAGCCATTACAGGCGTATCTATATACGCTGAAGGTTGAACTTCTGCAGAGTGGAGGTATCGTCGATGTTTATGAGGAGCCTTTCGGAGTGCGCACCGTCGAAGTAAAGAACGGGCAATTTTATATCAATGAAAAACCGTTCTACTTCAAGGGCTTCGGTAAGCACGAGGATTCGCCGATTCATGGACGTGGATTTGCCGAAGCAGTGAACGTGATGGATTTCAACCTTATGAAATGGACGGGAGCCAATTCCTTCCGTACCTCTCACTACCCTTATTCAGAAGAATTAATGAGGCTTGCTGATCGAGAGGGCTTTGTCGTTATTAATGAAACGCCTGCTGTGGGTGTACATTTTAATTTCCATGCGACGGAAGAGATGGTCGGAAAAGGTGAAGGCACTTGGGAAAGAGTAAAAACCTTTGAGCATCATCAGGATGTGCTGAGGGATATGATTGCGCGTGATAAAAACCATGCATGTGTTGTTATGTGGTCGATCGCTAATGAAGCGGCAACAGAAGAGGTTGGAGCTTATGAATATTTCAAACCGCTTGTTGATCTGACCAAAAATACGGACCCGCAGTCTAGACCTGTGACGATTGTAACCTATATTGGCTCCACGATCGACCGTGATCAAATTTCCGATATCATTGATGTTTTAGCATTTAACCGTTACTACGGATGGTATGATTATACCGCTGATTTAGAGGTAGCCGAAGTGATGCTTCGAGCAGAGCTTGAGGCTTGGAAGAAGCGCTATCCTAATAAGCCAATGATTATGACGGAATATGGCGCAGACACGGTCGCAGGGATGCATGAAGTGAATGGTGAATTATTTACGGAAGAGTTCCAATGCGATTACCTTCGCATGAGCCATAAGGTATTCGACGGTATCGACACCTTTATCGGCGAGCATGTATGGAATTTTGCTGATTTTGCAACTAGCGCTAGCATTCGCAGGGTGAATGGGAATAAAAAAGGCGTCTTTACTCGTGAAAGAAAACCAAAGGCAGCAGCACATGAATTACGCAAACGTTGGACAGATATTCCAGACTTCGGATATAAACCAATGAAGTAGGGAGCACAAATTTATTATCAATAATAAAAATCCTCAGAGACTAGGAACTGACCCCCGTTTTTGAGACAGGGATCAAAACACCTTCTATGCAACCAGTTTCCGAAATTCAATCGGAGACTGGTTATTTAGTTTCGCTTGAATGCGAAAATGGTTATAATAATAAATATATTCTCTGACTGTCTGTTCAACGATTGCAGTCGTCGTACAGGTCAAACGGTCGAGATAGAATGTTTCGCACTTTAGAGAGGCGTGAAACGATTCAATGGGGGCATTATCAGCGGGTGTACCTTTACGGGACATGCTCATGGTAATGCCTTTTTGTTTTACCGCATCTTGGTAAGTATTCGATGTGTATACCGAACCTTGATCGCTATGTAATAAACAATCGGAGGGTAACTCTGGAAGCTGATTCAGTGTATCAAGTACACAATCTGTATCTTGTTTCGAACGGATGGTATAGGCAATGATTTCACCGTTATACAAGTCTTTAATACTCGAAAGATACAACATCTGCTGTCCAAATGGCAAGTAAGTAATATCCGTAACGAGTTTCTGAAGGGGACGTTCTGCCTTGAATTCACGTTTAAGTATATGTTCTGCCACGGTGGATGGTTGTCCAATTAGGTTGCGTTTCTTAGGCTTTACACGGCATTGTAAGCCATATTGCTGCATAATACGTTGTACAACTTTGTGATTCACATGAATGGTCCGATTGATCAACGCTGTAATTTTACGATAACCTAATCTAAATTTATGTGACATACAGTACTGACGAATAAGCATAACAAGTGTTTCATTTTGCTCGCTCTTCTGATGTTTCTTCCAACGATAATACGTCGCTCTTGATATGTTTAATATCTCACAAACTAGTTTAACAGGCAGCTCTACATGATGTTTGATAAAGCTAGTGGCTACCTCTCTATCCACGTCCTTTCCCACGCTTTGTACTTTTTTAGCACGTCTATTTGTTGCTTTAAGAACCGAATCTCTGCGTGTAATTTTTCCGTTTCAGAAGCAAACTCCGGACCTTTTCCATACGAATATTGTTTCCCTACAGGCTGATCTAAACGGTGAAGCTGACCCTCACGATACCATTTCATCCATATTTTTAGTTGACTTCTATTTCGGATGTTCAGTTCTTCCATCACTTGTTTAACAGGGAACCCCTGAAG
Organism: Paenibacillus sp. FSL W7-1287; assembly: GCF_038004245.1. NCBI lineage: Bacteria > Bacillati > Bacillota > Bacilli > Caryophanales > Paenibacillaceae > Paenibacillus > Paenibacillus sp. FSL W7-1287. Next base: position 1,684,594 of record NZ_JBBORD010000001.1, read on the forward strand.
TCTCATTTCTATTGCTTTCATTTTAACTTCAACAGGATAACTTACTCTTGTGCTCATAAAAAATACACCTCCAAGTTGTACTCATATCTTACGACATGATTTACATTTCTTGAAGGTGTTTTGATGTGTCTCACGTTATGGGGTCAGTTCCCTATGCTCTGAGGATTTTTTTGTATTGTACACATCTCATTACCAATAAATTTTCAGAATATCCGCCTTGCTTACGGGAATCTTATTAGGGCAAGCAAAAAAAATTAGGAGGAATTAGATAATGAAAAAAGTATGGTCTTTAGCTGTTGTCTTTGCTTTAGTTTTTTCTTTAACATCAATCTCGGCATATGCATCGAATAACAATCCAATGGATCATAAGCAATCGAGAGCGTCAGATTCAACGAAGAGCAACATGAATAACTACAGAGCAAATGACGATGGTAATGTTAATGGAAATGCTAATAATGAACTTAGAGCGAACAACAATAACAATATGATGAATAATCAAACGGGTAGATACAATGCAAATTCGACTAACTACCGAGCTACTGCTGTAGATAACGACAGAGGCACGGATTGGGGCTGGCTTGGTCTTCTTGGTCTGACTGGTCTGTTAGGTTTGAGAAGTCGTTCGAGAGAGCGTACCTAACCATTAATACGAGGTAACAAAAAAGGGACGGTAGTCTGTTCATCTAATGATTAGATGATTCGGACTCCGTCCCTGTATATTGTATAAACAGTTATTACACTAAAGCTCCACTCTTATCAGGGATGTTGTTTATATCAAGCTGATTCATCTCACAGAAGTATTCCAGAAAGCGTTCTGCTTGTTCGATGTTTTCTTTATCTGAACTTGATGCGATGATATCCTTTAAAATTTGAGCAGTCCAAACATTATCGAAGTAACGGAACTTACCAGAATTCCAAGTCATTCTATGAGGAAAGTTCTTGTTAACGTAATAATTCCAGAAGTACATTGTCGCTGCTTCCTGTTCTGAGAGCTTGATTCTAAATTCAGCATGAGCTGGGATCATTCCATCATTAAGCTCGTCGCCGACAAATGATTCAGTTACCATATAGAGGCCAAGTATTCGTCTCTCTGTTTCCGGTTGGTCCGAATCTCTTGCAGTAAGGAGACAGGCACTATTCGGACGCAAACGAGCGACTTTATTTGGCTGACCTTGATTCGCTCCGTTTTGAACCTTGCCACTAGACACTTGCCAATCGTTAAATACAACCTGCTGTTCTTCTTCATCCAGCCATAGCACAATTTGCGAGCTCTCGTGAATTTTAAGGTTCTTAATTTTGTCTCTACGCTGCTGCTCAAGCACTTGCTGCTCAATTTCCTCTTTCAGTTTTTTCTCTAATGCTTGTTTTTCTATTTCCTTTTCGGCAATGATTTTCTGTAGATTCTTCGCGGTATCCTGGTCATTTAGGCTAATAAACGTCTCAAAGGCATCGGGATATACAAATTTTTTAATACCATCATTAAAATGAACAGTAATGACGGAATCATTTTGTTCCACGATATTGCCATTACCAAAGACCTTATGGGTTATTTCTTTATTTATTAAGTTCACAGAACCACTCTCCTCATATAATATTTTTGAAAGCTTGTTTTAATTGAAATTTGAAGAAATGGAGTGTGAAAATGGTTTTCTAAATCAAAAAAACCGCACTCAAATTCTGTCATGAAGAAGTTGTGCACGATTAGCGAATATTATCTCAAAATTCATATAATACTATCTTACCATATAATTTAAATTTTTTCAAATCTTAATATTGACAGGGATTATTCGGTATCGTATAATTAAATATTTTTCGTTTAAGGTGCGAAAGAGCAATAAAGATGAAGCCCAGCATTATTTCATCCATAGCGTCATAATGATCGAATCGAGCAGCTTTGTCTAGTAATATTACAACTAGGATGATATTATAATTCTAATGAACAAAAAATCCATTTTTTGTATAGTTGTATGTAATAAGCCCAGCTATGAATTCTGCATTTTAACTTTATATTAGGAGGGAGAAGTACTATTGGCAAGATTTAAGATATGCTCTGTGCAAAGTCTATTCTATAAACAACAATAGCGGTTGTTTGTATAGAGCTAATAAGATGAAGTGACCGCTTAAATCGTCGTTACAGTGATAAATGTTGTAGTGTAGACTTTGCTACCTTTAAAATTTAACAATTTTAAGGAGCGGAGCTATCATGAAATATGTAAATGCTGATATCATCTTCCCAGAAGAATTACTGATCGAAATACAAAAGTATATACAAGGTGGAATGGTTTATGTCCCTAAACCAAAAGGTATGCATAAGAAATGGGGAGAAAATTCAGGCAGCAGAGAAATTTTAAATGTTAGAAATGATGAAATCCGGCAAAGTTTTTTTGGTGGTAACACAATCGAACAACTTTCGGACCAATTTTGTCTTTCTATTGATAGTATTAAAAAAATTGTTTACTCAAAAAAAATAGTTTAATTAAAAGCTGCGTTGGCTAGAAACTCCAACGTGGCTTTTTTGTATAAAAAATAGTTTAAATGGTTTGCTATATATATCTAACCCTTTGCTCTCGTTATTATCACATATAGTAGATGTAAGTTAATTTACTTTATAAAAGACCAAAGGGGCAGGGGGGAATATATGATTGATTTTTTTAAATTCGATACCGATGAAGAAAGACGGGCGCTATTAGTCAGAGCAAGGAAAGTCGCTCTATCAGCAATTCAGCAGTATGACTTAGAATGGGAGCGTATTCAATTTATTCAATTATCCGGCACGATTACGTATAAAATTGAAACCAACACAACTGGAAATTATTTACTTCGTATCCATTCGGATCGATTGAGCAGAGAGGAAATCCTTTCGGAACTCCTACTTTTACAAGTACTGAACGAATTGAAAGGTTTATATGTACCAGAAGGAATAGCTAGTTGTGATGGTAATTACGTATTGGACATCGAAACAGAAATAGGATATAGACGCCCTTATGTAACGATGATGCGGTGGATAGAGGGCGAACATGCAACAGGAGACTTTACCGATAGCTGTGCTTATAACATCGGCGTATTAATTGGTAGACTCCATGCAGCAGCCAGAAATTTTGTTTCACCCTCTGATTTTGTAAGACCTATTTGGGGAGTAGAAAGCTTTAAACGTGATATGGCTAAGTTGGAATGTTATTATGAACGTTTTTTATCCGAAGAGGGATGGGAGCTATATCGAGCGGGAGCCAAGAAGGTTGTGTCCCAACTTGCTACTATGCATCCAAGTGAACATAACTATGGGCTCATTCATGCTGATTTACATACCGGTAATATGGTCTTTAAGGAAAATCAGCCCTATCCGATTGATTTCGGCAGGTGTGGTTACGGGTATTATCTCTACGATATGGCAGGCACCCTATTAGAGCTATGGCCTAAACATCGATGGATGCTTATCCAAGGCTACGAGAGTGTTAGAAAGTTGGAATCGGACTATACTCAGGATTTGGAATGTTTTTTCATCATGTTCATGATTGAGAATTATAGCCATCATGCCTCAAATCCAAGAGAAATAGCTAGTTTAATCGAGGAACAACAGTACGCTCTAGCGTACTTAAGAGAGTATTTGAATGGGAGGTCATTTTTATTTAAGGTGGTCGAGCCTGTTAGCACAAATAGCAATCGTAATACGCCTATAGAAAGCGACGAGAATGAAAAATAGAAAGAGGAGCTCAATATGAATATTAACCTTCAACTCAGTACTGCTGATAATAAGTTTATTATCAATAACATCTACCCACTCTATTTGCACGATTTATCCGAAATATGGGGGAACAAGCCCAATCGTTTTGGCATATATGAAGATAACGATATGATGACGTTGACCGAGCAAAATACAGTGTTTGATATCTGGTGGGAGAAGCCATCAATATTGTTTCCATTCCTGATCACGGTTGATGATGTACCCGCGGGACTTGCTTTCGTTGCAACCCCGCCATATATACCATGCCCGCCGAATATCAACTATTATTTGAATGAATTTTTCCTCTTACGCCCTTTCCGCGGTAGTGGAGTGGGGGAAGAAGCAGCTAGGCAGGTCTTTAATCGGTTTAGAGGGAATTGGGAAGTTCAGACAGCCAAAATGGAGCGAAATGTGAGAGCACAAATGTTCTGGCGTAAAACGTTAAATGCTTACACAAATGGACAATATTCAGAAGTGAGTGGGGAGTATCCGGACGCAGAAGATAAAATAATATTTCGCTTTACTAACTAAATACCGGACTCCATATCAGTTATTAAAAACCTAGGGGAGATATAAGTTATGAAGATGATCGGTCATCCCCTAGGGTTCCTTTCTTGAAAGAGCTTGACTAAAAGATTTATTGCTTAGTAATCATCCAAGTGACACCAAACTTATCTGTGACTTCACCATAATGTGCACCCCAAGGCTGTAGAGCGAAAGGATACCTCTTCTCCCCATTCTCGCTTAGCTTTTCATAAGCCGTTGATGCTTCTGTTACATCATCATAGCTCAAAGAAATGCTGATGCTTCGGTTATAGTTAACCGGTTCGAAGGAGTCAGCCATCATTAGCGTATTTGTTCCCGCTATTGTTAAAGCTAAGTGCATAACTTTATCCTTCATCGCCTCAGGTGTTCCTGGTGTTTCACCGAATGTAGTAAGAAATTGAATTTCGCCACCAAGTGATTGAATGTAAAAATTCGCCTGACTTCTTGCATCCTCTGACATCAAATATGTGTTAAGTTGTACTCCCATAAATACTAACCATCCTTTACTTTTGTTTTTTTGACTTTCATGGCATACGACAAAATCACTTTGACACAATGAACCACACTACCTTCTAATCTTAAAGATAACCCCTTCACATGTATTTAACTTTACAACTGTAAAGTTATAATTGGATTTTATAACATAACTTTACAGTTGTAAAGTAGTGTTTGTATAGATTTAAAACTAAATTGAATTATGGGGGCGTATCCATTAAAATGACAGGAAGACATAACGGAAAGGTGATTGTAATGGGAGAAATTCGTAATGCTGAACGTACACGTAAATCGATACTCTTAGCTGCGAGAGAGGAGTTTTTCGAGAAGGGGTTCAATGGAACGAGAATTGAATCTATAGCTAAACGCGCAGGTATAAACAAGCAATTAATCTATCATTATTTTAAGAGTAAGGACGAGTTAATGAACGAAACCATTACTGATTTTATACAGTCAATGCCATTGGGTACTTTTACATTACCTGTTAATCCGGTAGACATTGCAGAATTTCGATATAAGGCCAACATTTCCAGTTTATTGGATTTTCTGAAATATACAGCTTGGGAAGCCGTCGAAAAACTACCTGAGAACAAAAACGGTGAGGATAGCAGAAGACATGTGCTTCATTCATACAATGAGGATATGAAGTTCAAACAAGAAATGGGACTTGTTCCACAGGAGTTGGATCCATCACTGATTACTCTGATGATATCCAGCCTGACGATCTATCCCACCATATATAGTAACGTAACAAAAATGATCACAGGCTATCATGCTGAGGATCCTGAGTTCCAGCAAAAGTGGGCACAATTTTTGCGAGTAATTAGTGAACGTATATTCAAGGTAGACAGCAATGAGTCGTTATAAATTCGCGCAATAAGAGATAACCATGTCGATAACATCATCAGATAAAGTAGGCAGAAGCTTTGAGTTCGCCCTACTCTATTCTTTCGTTTATGTGGAATTAACGTTATACTTAGTGATGAAGGCGCCAGATGCTTTCTTTATTATGAGTCATATGAGGTGTTATTCGTGATCATCAAATTCATTCGTTTGCGTTAATGAGAGGTACAGTCTGTTAAGCTCAAGTCATTTTTTACTATGACGCTTGGGTTTATTTAGCTGTGCCTTTTTCATTTGCACAATTCGAATGAATGAGGTGTTTTTTGTGTTGTCTAAAAACGAAAGGACAGTTCTTTTCTCAAAATATGAAGATATATTTCAATGCCCGATATGTAGGAACGCGATGTCGCTTGTAGATCAGAAGAGTTTCATTTGTACCAACAATCATTGCTTTGATCTTAATAAGAAGGGGTATGTTAATCTTCTAACTCACTCCCTAAAAACAAAATATGACAAGGCGATGTTTGAAGCACGTAAAGCAATTAGTGCAAAAGGTTTTTTTGAGCCGTTGTTGGATCGCATTTGTGTGATGATGGCAAGTGAGCAATTATTAACGGATTCACAATCACCAATAAAGATATTGGATGCTGGCTGCGGTGAAGGTTCACATCTGACGTATACTCTGCAGAAATTAATAGAGAAAGCTGATCGTGAGGTGTTCGGGGTAGGGATAGATATTGCCAAGGAAGGAATAACTATTGCCTCATGGGGAGTTTCCGATACAGTTTGGTGCGTGGGGGATCTTGCAAAAAGTCCGTTTTCCGATAAATCGTTCCATTTCATCCTAAATATATTATCACCCGCTAACTACTCTGAGTTTCATAGAATGCTTGACGATGAGGGGATGGTTGTAAAGGTAATCCCCGAGAGAAAGTATCTTCAAGAGCTAAGGGCGATATTATATAAACAATCTGATAGATCAATTTATTCAAATGAGCATACGATAGAGCATTTTAAACGTAATTTTAACCTTGTTGACTTCCAGCATGTTCAATACAGGGTGACGATGGAGCATGAGGATATTGAAAAATTGGTGCATATGACTCCATTATCTTGGGGTGCACCGGCAGAGCTTGTACAGCAAGCCTTGGCTAAAAATAAATTAGAGATCACTTTTGACTTTTCAATTATGCTTGGTAGAAAATGATTGCTGGTGTATGTAGAAGGAGAAAAGGCGCATGTATTCCATGCGCCTTTTCCTGCGAGCGGCAACCGGTGTAGATAATGTCAAAGTTTAACACAAGTCGATTTCAGAATGTTGCCTTCTGATTCAGCTCGGATGAGAGCTCTGTTAATAGAGTAATCGCCACAGATAAAAGGTGGCATACGATTCCCACCCATTCCATTTCGAGAAAATTTCTTTGATTTGTTCAATTGAAGGTTTACTCTCTACGTTCATTGCGAATTTAAGCGCGTTGTGTAAACCTACATCAGCTATAGGGATAGCCATAGGGAACCGCAAACAGCGCATGAGCACATAATTGGCCGTCCACGAGCCAATGCCCCTTATGCTGGTTAACTGCTTTTCTGCATCTTCATATGCTGAGTTTTGTAGTACTTCCCGTGATAGTGTGCCACTCTCCATATGCTTAGCCACACCGATTAAATATTCCGCTTTTCTAGCGCTAAACTGAAGGGGAATCAAGTCTTGAACAGACAACGAAGCAACCTTCTGAGAGGAAGGAAAGCTCCAGAAGCGTTCGTGCTCAATCTCAACAAAGGTGCCAAATCTCTCAACGAATCGTCTTTTCAACGTATAGGCAAAAGTAAGGTTGATTTGCTGTCCGATAATGCCCCAGCAGATCGCCTCGAATAGATCGGGTATGCCGATGTTGCGAAGTCCGTGAAATCTACGGACCGGTATATGTAATATTTCATCAGCAAGTGCTAATTCATAAAAAGGCGTCAGATCGGTATGTAAATCGAACCAATCGATTACATATCGGACCGCATAGTCTCTAATCGCTTGATATCGAGGAGTTATATCAGGCTGTCCGAGAAAGCGCAGCCTAAAGCAATGCTTGTCATCGTAGCTAATCTCGACCACAGCTGCCTCTTGCCCAAGCTGTAACCCTTTATAAATTCGCCCATCCTTGATTACGTAGAGACATTCTCCCTTGGCACTAGAGAGGTAGTCTAGGTTATGCGTGAAGTTGAAATCGTTAGGTAGCTTTACTTTCATGATTAGGCCTCCTTTGCTTCTATACCCCTTACTACATGTTTTAACATAAATGCTCCAACATATCGCTTCAATATCTTGCTTTTATATTCCTATTGACTTACATCGTGGACAGCGACGGGTATAATAACTATGAGGTGATGATGGTGAAGCCCGAACGAATATCAAGTGAAATATGGAACGCGATCGTAAGCAATGATGGCTCCTACGACAATAAGTTTTTTTATGCAATCGTCACAACAGGGATCTTCTGTAAACCATCCTGTAAGTCGAGGATTCCTAATATGGAAAATGTCTATATATTTCATAATGCGACCGATGCACTCGAGGCAAATTTCCGTCCTTGCAAAAGATGTAAGCCAACCGATGAGCATCTGCCTGATCAAGCATGGGTGAATCAGATTATGAAGTATATACATGATCATTACACAGAACCACTTACGTTACAAACAATCGCTGACATGTGCCACGGTAGTCCTCATCATCTGCATCGAACCTTCAAGCGAATTAGTGGAATCACTCCTACGGAGTACATTCAGCGACGAAGAATCGAGAAAGCCATCGAAGCCTTGCTTGAAACGAATCAATCGGTGCATGAAATTTCCAGGTCGGTAGGGATACCGAATACTCCTTATTTCATCACCTTATTTAAAAAAATGACGGGCAACACACCGGGCGAATATCGATATTTATATAGAAATGCTCAGACGGATAGGAGGTAACCTAATGCTAGATGCAGGTAAATTTACAGTGTTTTGGTCTTGGGTTAAATACGAGGAGAAGAAATTAATTATAGCAGCTACAGAAGATGGACTGTGCTTCGTTGGGTCACCCAATATGGACGATAAGGATTTGGCAGAATGGGTAAGCAGGCGGAATCCAGATGGTGTGCTGATTAGAGATGACGTAAAATGTGAGCCGTATGTTCATCAATTGGCCCAGTACTTTAAGGGCGAAAGAACAAGCTTTACGATCTCTATGGATCTTCGAGGAACGGCGTTCCAGCGAGAGGTATGGGAAGCACTTCTTCATATTCCCTATGGTCAAACTCGATCCTACTCAGATATTTCTAGCCAAATTGGTAGACCGTCTGCAGTAAGAGCAGTAGGGGCAGCGATTGGTAAAAACCCACTCTTAATTACAGTACCTTGCCATAGGGTCATTGCCAAAAAAGGAGCACTTACCGGGTATAGAGGCGGCTTAGATATGAAGGAGAAGCTACTAGATATGGAAGCACAACTACTTTAAGAGGGCTGGTTAACTCCTAGGCTTAAGGCGGGGCTTAGACTGTTCTTAAGACGGTTATGTTAGCCTGATCGGACGGTTATAATGGGTTCATAACTAAGAGCGTGAGCTAATGAATCCAAAGGAAGTGTTTAATGATGATGTCATCGGAAGCGAGTGCCCAAAAACCGACAGGTAAAGTAAATTGGGTGCTTTTTAATCCTAAAACGTATGCAACCATTCTTTATTTCTTACTGGCATTGCCGTTAGGGATTATCTATTTTACGATAGCGATTACTGGACTTACTCTATCGATCGGTTTAACTCCGATATTTATCGGAATTCCTCTATTTTTCGGAGTGGCAAAGCTGCTAAATGGGATTGTAAGCTTTGAACAAAGCATGATTCGCCAGATATTAGGCTTACCAGCTGCCCCTGCTCCTTATATTAGCAATGAGCAGTCTGTAGAAGGACAAGGCTGGTTTATGCGAATGGTGAGAGGCTTCGATGGCGGGTTATTCATTCGAAATCTGCTGCTCGTATTATTAAGATTTGTAACGGGCATTGTGTTCTTTTCAATTACAGTAACGGTTATTGCACTAGCGCTTGGTTTTATTGCATTGCCTGTCGTGCATATTATATTAATGAATGAAATTAAGCTTGATATATTAGAGCATAGCTTGTTCACTTATTTTCATATTGATTGGACCTACAATCAGCAATATCTATTTTACGTAGGTGCTGGCCTCGTGCTGTATTGGATTGCACTTCGTGTCGTAAACGGACTAATGCAAATTCAACGCAAAATGATGTATGTAGATGAACCATACCAGCAAGCTCAACAGGCAGATCCCTATTATGAGCAAATGCAATCGTCGGTTCAACCGCCACCATATTATGAGCAGACTGTGGAACAGCCGACTCAAGAATTTATGCAGCCAACCTATAGAGAGCTTTAGAGCTCTCTTTTTTCGTTTAAATGCGACTTTACTCATTTAACTAAGGGGCTATACACCTATGCGGAGTCGCGGATTTGTTACTTCTTGTTTATTGACGGACATCCAATTTTTACATTATTATACATTGGATGCGACACGCACGCATAATTTTCGATGATTACTCATCGATATAAGGAGGAGATTTGAATCAAATTCAACTATTTTCAAGGAATGAAATTGAACAAGTGGTTCATGACAGGACTATTGTTTACGGTCGCTGCCATTACGTTTATACTTCTGAATGCTCAAACTGTATCTGCAGCGAGCTCGGTTTATACAGATAAAAATGAGGTTCCGTTTTCAGTCGAACCGACAATCAAAGACGGGACAACGCTGGTGCAGCTTCGTCCGTTAGTTGAATCGCTTGGCATTGAGGTGAAGTGGAATGCCAGCACCAAGACGGTGACAGGGAAGAAAGGAGCTTCTTCGTTCAGCCTGACGATCGGTCAACGAACAGCGACAGTGAATGGAAAGCAGGTTGAACTTGCGGTGCCTGGCAGAGTGGTGAATGGCCATACCTTGGTTCCTCTACGCTTCATTGGCGAAGCGTCAGGGGCTGTCGTAGGCTGGTATGGGAAGACGAGAACGATTAGCATATTCAGCAGCGAATATATTGAGATTCTAGGCATCACCAGAGCTGAAGCACAGAAGCGGGTCAATGCCGGTGTTACTTGGGATACGAAGGCATCAGCAAATTCATTAAGAGGCTTTTATGTGCATTCGTCGGCAGATTTGACAGGCTACAAAGGATGCCGTGGGATGTGCTGGGACTATATATATTTTATTAATGATCATCAGCTAGTGAAGAAGATGCCTGATAATGGTTGGGACACGGTTGATTGCGCGAAGGACACCTGCTTGTCTTACAGTATGAAGGACGGAAAACTAATTATCGAAAATGATCGTACGTATTCAATAGAAGTGAAAGAAGATGGACTTTATCTCGATGGGGATTATTATTTCAAGCACGAACCGTTGCATCGAATGAAGCTGGATGGAAAGTATGATGCTTCTAGCTATGTTAGTGGTAACCTGGGTGTTGGTTTTTCTTCATCCAACACGATGATCTTTCGACCAGATGGCACGTTCATTGATGACTACTGGATTGGTGTAATGTCAAGCGGCTCGGATGTGACTGGAGATGGCTCCGGCACTTCATTCACGATTCAGGATGAGTCTCAGTCTGCTGGTCGATATACGATTATTAATTACACGATCTTGCTTGAATATAATGATGGTACGAAGGAAGTCTATATGTTCTTCCGTCCTGACCGGAACGAGAGGATGCTGAAGATCGGGGGGAGGGATTTCCTGTTCGATGATTCTTATGATCCTAACGAACAGCCTAGCACACCGCCCAAATCCACAGAGAATTCTGCTGGGACTGTGGAACCGTACAAAGATCTACTAGTTACCGACAAAATTGCAGTGAAGAAGAACATTCATCAGGAATTACCGAAAAGCAAAGAGGAAACAGGCAGCATTGCCATTACGTTAGACGGCTATCAATGGGCGGAGCTCGACATTAGTCCAGATTACGTCTCATCCTTCAAGGGCATTGGTGACGGAGTGATCGTCGCAATAACAGCAAAGTATACGGTTAACAACCAATCCTCGTCGGATGTAGATTTGTCCACGCTAAAAAGCGTGATCTGGGTAGACGCTGGGTATCTGCAATCATCGCCGAGTCTATCGCCTAAAGTTAATTCTGTATTGAAGGCAGGGGAATCTGCTGAACTGCTGGCTGTATTTATTGTATCAGCTGAATTACTAGAGGAGGAATGGGATCGTTATCCCGACCTTGTATTGAGCGAACTAAAGACGACAGCAGGAGATGATGCCTTGGATGGCGCTGAGCTGGAATTTTGGATTTTTAATCCGTATCGATAATAGATCTAAGTCCTCAGTCGAGGGATAAATTACAAGCAAGAAGTAAGCTAAAGCGTTTAAAACTAAAATGAGCAACCATGGAGGAGGTTTCGAGCCTCTCCTTTGGTTGCTCATTTTCATATACGTTGAAGTTTACTGATTAATATACTTCTCGAATACGAAGCCAAAGTCTTTGATTTTATATTCATCATGCTTAGCCTTCATCCAATCAAAGGCATACTCATTGATATTTGTGAATTGCTCTGCTGCTGACGCGCCCTGCGTAGAAAGTCGGCCAAGGCTTTCCTTCGCAATATGTACGCTAGACACCGCGTAGTCATAAAGCTTCTCGTTGGTTGCGACGATTTCAGAAATTTTGTACAGCGTTTTGTAGAGATCCTTAATTTGTTCTAGCTGCTTTTTATCGACATCAATGGAGAAGCTTTCACTGCCGATGTGAAACTTAATCTCGACATCTAGATCGACCGTTCCTGCTGTCTCTAGCATCACTTTCGAAATTTCATGAGAAGAATAGCTATAGCGCTTCAGTACTCGCTTGCTGCTAATTGCACTTTCACCATCTAGATGGATTAACGCAAGATTGGTAAAGCAATATTCATCCTTTTTAGACTTAATAATGAAGTAGATTTTTTCTCCGTCTTCATGCATGACATAATCATCAGTATCTACCTTATCGAAGTCTTTACGATCAATAACCTTACCAATATCGCTTAAACCGAGTGCCTCTGATGCTAATTTCTTAAACATAATATCAACATCCTCTCCATCGAACATAATTAGAATGATTCCGTTGCCCGTTGTCATTGTAGCAGAGGGACCGTTAATACCACAATCATTCAATAAGACTAATTTATTCGATGGTGTGACGTTTATACCATTCATTAGCTTCGTGCAGCACTTGTTTACCGCCAGCCTCCATGAATTCAACGACGAAGGTATCGAAGTAGTCGACAGGCTGGTCGCCAGTGATGATCGAGATGTATGCTTTATCTCTCATCCGTATCAGCTCCGGAGTATATTGAATGAGGGAGGGCGTTGCCACCTCGAGACGATTATATATACCGTGCTGATCCAGCCCCAAGGTCGCAGCCCACTTTTCTCGGCGCTCTGAAAGCTGGCTAGGTACCGCCATGCCAATGCTGGAGCCAATCTTATTGGTGTAGTTATCCATACGATTAAACGGTGGAAGAATATGATATTCACCTGCAAATTCAGTACTCCAGCTCCAGTGCTTACCTGGGAGGCCGTGCAGCATTTTGATCTGCTCTACCGGATCGGTGTTGGCACTGACATAATCGAGTATCTCGAGAATCTTTTCGAGCTTCCCTGGCTCACTTACAGCATTAGCACCGATGGCGACAAAGCTCATCAGCATATTATAAGCCTGTGAACCGCTATGTCCATAAGGTCCAATAACAGGGGGACCGATTACGACATTGGCAGCTGGATTTTTCTGCTGCAGCTCATACACATTGAATGTGGCTTTGATCGGAACTTCTTCATCATGCTCATTGATCACGCTATAATCACCGTCCTCAATCCAGTGATAATAGTTGCCCTTCGAGGTCATTCCAATTCTGCCATTGATAAATGCGTGGGACAAATGCTTATAGCCGCCCTTGTTCTCACCGGTTATAAACTCAGGATCGATAATCCCGTCACGATACCATTTTTGGAGATAGGCTAGCGCTTCCTTCATCTCGGGCTCTAACGCGCCGATAATTAGCTCATTATCCTTCTTATTAAAGTACAGCTGCTCTGTAAATACAGCCTGTCCAAAGGCTCCGAACACAACATTTAAGCCTTCCTTGGATAGACCGTACGTATCCTTTCTACCATTCCCATCAGGATCATCGCTTGCAAATGCATACATAACGGTCTCAAATTCATCTAGTGTCTCGGGGACGTCTAGTCCTAACTGCTGTAGCCAGTCCTCTCGATAAATGATAGGGATTCGGTATACGTTCGTCTGATTGATGACGGGTATGCCATATAGCGCGTCGTTTATCTTACCGTATTCCAAGTAACGGGGATCGAAGTCTTCGATACGCTGCACAATATTAGGCGCATGCTCTCTCAGAACATCCTCAGGAATGTCCGCAAGCACCCCTTGCATCTCATATTTCAGCAGATCATGCGACTGCCTAATTCGGAACAGGTCAGGGATTCTTTCTTGAGCAAGCTCCAAGTCGAGCAGCTCCTCATAGTGCTTGTTCTCAAGATTCCATATATCCAGATCGACATGAAAGAGCTCTTCGATATATGCGATCATCTCCGCATCCTCAGGGACAGCGATGTTTTGATGCATCGTCCAGCTAATCGTATAAGGTTCAGCTGTATCTTCCTTGTCGCTGACGAGGGCGATTGGCTGCTGTACTCTATCCTCTAGTTCTCCTCCGATAACGTTCCAACCGCTTATGAATACAAGTATCATAAGCGATGCAGCACATAGAATTATTGCTTTTGAAGGGGTGAGTTTCATAGACTATCCTTCCTAACATGCTTTAACTGATGAATCGTGTCATACGTGCAGGTTTGACCTACGTACGCATTCCATTCCATGGTGTTCATTGTACAGTCATATCTAGTGACTTATGGTCATCCGTAGTCGTACATGGTCATACGTGTTCATACAAAGTCATAGACTGACATCATTAATTCATTAGGCCGCGCATGAAGCTCTTTGGTGTGCAGCCGTGAATTTCTTTAAATCTCTTTATGAAATAAGCAGACGTGCTGTAGCCAACAGTGCTAGCAACCTGCTCGATCGTTAATTCACGCTCGGACATAAGCTCCCGTGCCCGTTCCATCCGCTGATTCGTTACATAATCTGAATACGATACTCCAGTTTCTTCCTTGAAGATCTTGCTTAGATATTTTGGACTAATGAACACCTGCTCGGAGACATGATCTAACGTGAGATCGCCGGATAGATTGTTGCGTATGTAGGCTTTCACCGCTGTGATCGTATCAATGCTTCTTACTTGGCTGCGTTTTTCCATATGGTGAATAAACTCGGTCACGAGATTAATCATCCACTCCGAGTATCGGTCAATATGGTAGATCGACCGATACTGCTTGTACAGATCTAATGAGCTTGCCTCAACAGGCTGCCATCGCACTCCACTGATGCAGTCAGAGTAGATCGAGACCATCTTTAATAATAGGATGTGACTGTACTCTGCTGAATACAACCCATTCTTGAGCTCAAGCATCAAGTCCTCAATCGCTTGCACGGTGCCAGTAAGATCACGGGCTTGCAGCTTCTTCTCGAAGCTTGCCAGATACGAATCGGACAGCTCAAGGATGCTGCTTTCTCTGCTTAGCAGCTTAAGATCGCAAAGGATAGGCTGTTCAGGGAAGAAGTAGCTGTAACGGATTAACGTTTTAGCTTCACGATAGCTCGTATGTATCTCTATCGGCTGCTCTGCCCAGCTTCCTAATGATAGGCCGAGTTCTAGGCCGAATCTGCTTTTCACCTCGGAGAGAATGAAATCGGCAATCTGCTTGGAGAAAGAGTTATCCGTTTTGTTCGTACACAGAATAACGACAATTTTATGATCCTGCAATTCCTCCGCAAGCAGCTGAGTTTCCTCGAAATCTAATGACTCTAGCTGTTGAATGATACTGTACGTCATATGCTGCAGCTGCTTGGGCTGTAGCTCCTTCCACCCTTCACTGACTGGGTCAATAAGCATACATTGGAAGCGGGAATAGTCCATCTCCACCTGAATAGAATGCAGCTGCTCTGTCAGCTCATCCGACGTATAACGGTTATTCAGCATATTGAGAATAATATTATGCTTAATGACCTTTTGATTAGCCTGTAATGTTTCTTCAAGACTGTCCACTTGATTGGTTAGACTGTTAATTGCAGTATCGATGAATCGATATTCATTCTGCTTCAAGCTAACGGAGCTGCCTTGCCGGCTTTTGATTGTATTTAAAATTCGCTTAAGCGGGCTGTAGCCGGCAGCCGAAAACGCGAAAGACATCGCAATGCCAACTGCGACAGCGAGCAAGCAGAGGATAAATACGCCATCCTTTAACCCATCTAATTTGTAATAGAAGCTATAAGTGGGAGTTGTCGTGTAGATACTCCACCCGTTTCCAGCTATCTGATTATGGGAAACAACGTATTCGTCATAGTCAAATGTATTCGTGAGACTCCCATCTGACGAAGTGTGGGAGTGCAACGATTGGATTAGTGAAGGATCCTGCGCCGGCTTACCGAGCAAGGACTTGTCCGCAGCAGAAATTACGATCCCATGCTGATCGACTATAAAGGTATGATCGTAACTCGCAGGGATCATTGTCTCGATGATCTCGCTAATAGCCGCTTCTTTAACATCAATGGCTAGCAGCAGCTCAGAGTCTCGCCCTGCAGCTTGAAACGGATAGCTGCGGACGTAGGTCATTAACGGTATCATACTGCTTTGCTTCGTTAATTGTAGATAAGGATCCTGAGGTACCAAACGAGTTTGTAGCCATAAGGAGCTTTCCTCGCGATCCTGCATCGCCGTTATCCAAGCATGCATGCTGTCAGCATCAGAGGTGACTAGATCTGTAACACCCGTACCAGAAACATCTACCCTAGAAGCATCTATATTAGAAGCATCTACACTAGAAGCACCCACAACCGAAGCGACCGAAGTTCCTGCAGCAGAAGAGATACGATCCTCGAGCAGCAGGCCATGTGCAGATGAGATGATGAAACGTTTCTCCGCATCATACAGATGAATCGCGTGGATTAAATCAGAATAATTATGCACCTGGTTATTAAGCAGCTGCTGTATGTCTACAACCTTGCTGTGATTCCCATTTAGGGTATCCATATGAATATTAACGGGGCTTCCGAGTGCCAGAGATAGATAGATTTGATGGACTCTCTGAATGACGGAGCTCTCGATCTGATTGACCGTATTGTTAAGCATCATCTCGTTGTTAATTCTAATTTCTTCACTATATTGGCGAGCGAAGAATAGATAGAAGAATGAACTGAGAAGAAGCGCAATGACAAGCACGACAGCAAGATAGGACAGGACCATTTTGGACAATACAGATTGAAATGGCTTGCGCATCGATTTCTCCTCCTTCACATCTAGCTTCAGAACAACATCATTATACAATAGCACCGGAACTGGTGATCGTCTTAATCATAATTTAACATTTGAAGGCTTTAATACGCTGCGCGTTAATCATTTCTTAATAATAGGCAGGCGTGTATATTTCTCGCACAGGAGAAAAAATGATATGTTGTCTATGCGATAAGCCAGAGCGTACGATTGTGATATAAAGCGGAAATTGTTCTATAGATGCCCAAGCTGCCTTGATGCTACAGTAATGGTGCAAACCAAAAACAAGTTATCGAGGAGAGGATCATGTTGTTGCAGAGTACAAAGAGACAACTAAAAAAGGCATTACTATTACTACTCATGCTAGCTATTGCAATCCCAACGTTTTCTGGTGAGAGCTACGCTGCGAAGCAGGAGGAGAAGTTCTCTGACATTAAGGGACACTGGGCAGAAGAACAGATTCTAGCATGGAGTAATGAAGGCTTGATCAATGGATATTCGGACGGTACCTTTAGACCTGACCAGATCATTACACGAGCAGAATTTATGCATATGGTCAATCAAGCCTTTGGCTATTCAGGACAAGCACCTGTAAGCTTTAAGGATGTGTCTAAGGATGCGTGGTATTACGATGCCGTAGCAATTGCTAGTGAAGCGGGATATATTGATGGCTATTTGGATCAAACGGTGAAGCCGGAAGCTCCGATTACGCGTCAGGAAGCAGCCATCATGATCACGAAGATTAAAGATATGGTGAGTAATATAGATGCTTCTAATACTTTTACTGATTCATCCTCTATTGCAGATTGGAGCAAGGGTGCAATCGGTGCTGTAGCCATAGAAGAAATTATGGCTGGGTATACCGATGGAAGCTTCAAGCCTCTGAATCCAATTACTCGTGCAGAAGCGGTTGCTGCACTTGACAATGCGTTTAACTTTGTTAAGTCTCCTCTATCCGCGGTGAAGTATGGTGGTAATGCGGATGATGCGACATTGAAAAATATCGCGGCAACGAATCCATTTATACAAATTTTAGACGGGTTTGATCAGGTGTGGTCGCTAAACCAACCAGCCTGGAGAGACGGAACAGCGTTAACTAAGCCTGGCGTAAATGGAGAGACTGCCAAATATGGAGATGGGCCGACACCATATTACGATGGCTATAAAAATGATAAAAACGCAGTAGTTGCACATAAAAACACATATGCGAATGAGGAAATTAGAAATGCAGCGACTTGGGTTGCTAATATCAGATATGTAGAAGAGGTTACTCAAAATCGTACAGATGAAGAGGCTCTAGCAGCATATTATGACGACCAAAGAGATAAGATCTACAGTATGATGGAGGCGTTCGGACCTTTAGCGAATGCTTATGTAGATATCGTGAAACCAACGACAAATGTTGTAAGAACGTTGGATGAGATGAATATCGTATTAGAAGAAGAAACAGCAGAAGACCAAAGCCAAGGCATGGGGGCAAATTGGGAGGAATCTGAGCTTGCTGATATGCTGGATCTCGTTGCATTAATTAGATTCAGAACACCGGCTTCTTCTAATCCAGCTAAATACTTCTACTCTTCTCCTAGACCTTGGAGAATGAATTCGAACGGTGAAGTAGTTGAGATCGTCGATCGGAATGGACTACCTGTATGGGAAACGCTAGGCAGTGGTGAAAAGAAAGAAGAGCCATTAGCTTCAGGAGGAAAGAAAACAACAGGAGAGAAGCACTACCAGCAATATGAAACAAAAGTAGAGATCATTCCTGCATTAAAATATGTAAGAAGAATCGCTGAGGATGGTCGAGGCAAGGATGGAGCATTCCCAAGCGGACATACAAGTGCAGCGTACCTATCAACCTTTGGTTTTGCATATGCAACGCCTGAACGTTATTCTGAATTTTTAACGAGAGCGGCCGTAATGGGTGAGAATAGAATTGTAACGGGAATGCACTCACCGCTTGATGTAATCGGTGCAAGAATTCAAGCTACAGCTATGACTGCCTATGCGCTCAATAAGGAAGAAAATAGAGAAGTATTAGATAAAGCCTATAAAAATTCCGGAGATGTGTTCGGTGCATTAGCAGAAGCTAACAACATGAGTCTGTATGAGTATGCGCATACGGTAACAGAGGATTATGCATTCGAAAGTGCCTATGATGAGACGGCATGGGAGGATCACGAGGCGAATAAAAAGTTCTATAGAGAGAAGCTTACTTATGGTTTGCCACAAACGGGAATTAAAGGCTTAGCGCCTGTCGTGCCAGAGGGTGCAGAGGCTCTATTAGAAACTCGTCAACCGTATCTTACAGACGAGCAGCGTAGAGATGTATTATATACGACCTCCATTGATTCAGGTTATCCTGTAATCGACGAGTCACAGGGCTGGGGTAGACTTGACCTTGTAACGGCAGCCGATGGATACGGTGCATTCTTAAAGGATGTAACGGTTGATATGGATGCTTCCAAAGGTCGCTTCAATGCACAGGACTGGTGGAGAAATGATATTACAGGCCAAGGTAAGCTTACGAAAAAAGGTACAGGAGTACTTACGTTGACAGGTGATAATAGCTATACTGGCGGTACATTACTGCAAGCCGGTACGCTAGAAGCCGCATCAACAACTGCCTTTGGTACAGGTGAGCTTCGTGTAGAGAATGGAACAATTGTAGTAAATGCTGATGGAGCATTGGCGCTTGGTGGTGACTTCACGATGAAAGCTGGTAAGCTGAACATGGTGATGGATGACGATAGTAGTCAAATAACAGCAGCGGGAGCAGTAAACATTGACGGTGGAGACTTAAAGCTAGATTTCTCAAATTATAAGCTTGAGGGTGCTAAAGCTATTACTTTGATCACTGCAGATGCGATTAATGGTAAATTCAGTAGCATAACAGCAGATGGCTATGATGTAAATGTTACGTATGAACATGATCGTGTCATTGCACAGGTTGTAGCAAAGTAATAGATAGCTAAATCAACAAAAAAACTGACGACAATTCATGTGTTGTCAGTTTTTTTGTGCTCACTTAAATAGAAAATTTATGAACACTATCAATTAAAATATCGTTCTTTTCACGAAGGTCTGGTGATATAGATAAAGATAGAAAACGATAGGATTGTCTATTAGATATCTTTAAGATAGACACCATAATTTGGATTTGCTATCATTTATCTAGCGAGTAAGAAAGCGGTTTCAAATCTTAGTCATCTGTGGAAGTACCCCTAAGTAATCGTCTCTCAAAGATCATGATTGTATTGTCTTTCTCTACTCTTAACTTCCATTGAACGGAATGAGAGTGGAGATAATTTGTACGATACTTTGAGAACGTAGTTTTATAATATAAAACAAAAAATTCCCATCATTCATTTATGATCAGAAGGCAAGTGTTCTCCGATCAAAGAATAATGGGAAAGAAAGGGTGAAGGATCATGAACAACACATTCAGATTCTTAATTCGTTTCTTAGCGGGGAAAACCATCATTCGAACGATTATGTTTTCCTATCTCGTATTGAACATCCTTCTATTATTGCTTCTTGGAATGTTATCCGTTCGCGATTCAACGACAAGTCTGACAAAGGAAGTAACTCAATCCAGCTACAAAGTGATGGAGCAAGCAGCGCGAGGGCTGAGCTTCAGTCTCGAAGAAGCGACTCGCCCACTCGTTCTATTAGCAGGTCATTACTCGGTTGGCAGTATGATGAATCCGGGAAGGGAAATGGATATTGCGGGGCGGATCCAGCATGAGAGGAATATCGCAGAGGTAGCTTTTGGCGTATCATCCTTGCAATCGATAGTTAGTGACGTATTAATATTGGGCAAAAATGGGTACGTAAACAATCTTGATGGCAGAATATCACTGCTGTGGGATTATCCTTTCACCGAACAGACTTGGTTTAAGCAGGCAATTTCGGATCGTCCAAGCAAAGGCTTCATTACACTTGGACTTCATAAACAGGATTACTACTTAGAAAAAAATATTTCAAAATATAACAAGCCGACATTATCGATTGCCCTTCCGGTTAGGGATTACAACTATAAAACGTTAGGCGCTGTCGTTGCCAATGTCGATCTGACCAAAGTCAACACCATGTTTGAATTAAGCTCCTATCAAAACGATGAAAGCATATTTATGATCGATGATCAGCAGACCATCATCGCTCATAAAGAGGGCACTGCAATTGGCACAAAAATTAACTTTACTGGTATCGAGCAAATTTATGAAGGTGATTCAGGAAGCTTAGTTACCATGCTTGATGAAAGGGAGACGCTTGTCATCTTCCACCCTACTGCTGTTCAAGGCTGGAGAATGATCTCTACCGTTCCCATGTCCGTCATCAAAGGTCAAGCAGATTCGCTGAAATCAAATTTGATTGGTTTTATTTATCTCTGTTTGATTCTCAATATTTTTATATCCATCTTGATTACTGCCCGAATATCCCGCCCATTTGGACGATTGCTATCTACATTGGACAAGATTGGGGGAGACAGCATTTATATCATTAAAAATAAATACAAGTATCGCGAATTGAATTTGATTAGCCAAAAATTTAGGGAATTGGTCATTCGTATCGAATCGTTGATCAAACAAAATTATCAATCGGAAATTGCACTGAAGGAGGTAGAACTCAAAACACTGCAGTCCCAAATTAATCCACACTTTCTATTTAACACACTGCAACTGCTGCAAACTGAAATTGTATGTGGCAGTACCGAGGACTCCAACCATTTGGTGTTGTCACTCAGCAGTCTATTAAGATATTCCATGAAGCAATCAGAGGAGATGGTAGAGCTCGAGCAGGAAATTCAGAACGTCAGGGATTACCTTTATATCGTGAACAAAAAATACGATGATCGAATAGATATCGAGTTTTTTATTGAGGACGAATCGATTCTAAAAAACAGAACAATTAAGTTGATTCTTCAGCCACTGGTAGAAAACGTAATTTTTCACGGATTTGTTGAAAACCCACAATCGGCAAAAATGACGATTAAGGTTGTAAGAGTCAAGAAAGGAATATTGATCGTTATCAAAGATAATGGCAAAGGGATATCGAGAAGCAGAATTCGTCAATTGAGTAGACAATTGGAACAACCTGACTTTAAGGCTGAGAGTATAGGTTTATTCAATGTTAATCAGCGTATCCGTTTGAAGTTTGGACCTGATTACGGCTTGAAGATTAGAAGCATGGAGGGGGTATTTACAACAGTTTACATCGTGTTACCCATGATATGAATAGGGAGGTAAGTTGCATGAAGCTACTTATTGTAGATGATCAATTATCTTTGCATCGGTATCTAGATAAAGTGATGGACTGGACAGATCTAGGAATTGCAGATGTGAAACATGCATATGACGGGGAAGAAGCTATCGACATGATCGAAACCCTCAGACCTAATTTGATGATTATGGATATTCATATGCCGCTGCTTGATGGGATCGAATCGTTAAAACGAATCCAGCACATGGATGAAATTCCACGCACAATCATTTTAAGCGCCTACGATCAATTCAGTTATGCCAGAGAAGCGCTTAGGCTTCAAGTTTCCCAGTACCTGTTAAAGCCAGTCGACGCCGGACTGCTTAGGGATGCTTTAAGCGAGCTCATTCACCAATCGAAAACTGAAGCTAAGCAATGGCTACAAGCTGAATTAGAACGAACGCTATACTCTGAACAGCTCGAAGGGGATTCGTTGATTAAATTCCAAAACGGTCTAGCACTACTCTCCATCCAAAGATTTGCTATCGTGACCTTTGAGGGCATCAGCGCTTCGGAGAATAAATGCTCCGCCCTGCTGCAAGAGCATTCGGCTATGAGAATCGACTGTGTGATGTGCTGTAACAACCGTAAGGAGCAGCAAGTGGTGCTAGTCGGTGGTGGAGAGGAGCTAACTAGCCGTCATCTACGTGAGCTTAGTGAAGCTGTAATAGAAAAGGTAACCGTAACAACAGCGCCTTGCACATTGACTGTTGGAATCAGCTCAATTGCTCAAGCGCAAGATGCGGCATCCCTGCCACAGCTCATTGCTGAGAGCGCACGGGCGGTACGGGCATCCGCTACAGAAACAATATCCAAGCTTCAGGATGCTGTGTGGCGCATTAAACGGCATGTAGAAAGTGAAATTCATGAGGATTTGACTTTGCAATCCGTGGCTGATCGCTTTGAGATTGACAAATATCAATTAAGTCGTGCATTCAAGCAGGAATTCGGAATAAATTATTGGGCTTATGTGACGCAGGTGCGGATGAAAAAAGCAGCAGAACTGCTCGTTGCAACCAATTGGAAGAACATTAATATCGCAGAGCATACTGGTTTTCTAGATGAGAGTCACTTTTGTCGAGCTTTTAAGAAGTATTTCGGGGTTACACCCAAAGAGTACCGCACATCACCTATTCGACCGAACTAAGCTGAACTTGCTGCAAGTGCAACAATTGGCAACAAATGATGCAACAATATGAATTCAAATAAAAGTGAGCTCATACTACACTTTAATTGTAAGTGCTTACAACAAGTGCTTATTATAAAAAATGATGACATGGGGGTAAGCCAAGCATGAAGAAATCGTCCTTTTTGCTATTAATCACTGTCCTTTGTTTGTCAGTAGTACTTGCCGCATGCAGCAATAACAGCGGTAACAGCAACAGCAATAGTAGTAATAAAAGCAACTCAGAGAACACCAGCAATGAAAGTTCATTGAGCAATGCAGCAAAGGAAGATAATGAAGCTAAACCAGTTAAGCTTAGTATTCTGGCATGGAATAATGAAAAAGAAATGAAACCTGTGATCGACGGCTTTACTGAAAAATATCCGCATATTACATTCGATTTTCAATTTGCGCCTCCTGTAACAGATTACATTGCTAAGCTTCAGACGATGTTGTTGTCAGATACGGCGCCTGATATATTCATCATCGCAGCAGAAAACCGCAATGAGATCATAGACGGCGGCTACGCTCTTGATCTGACGGACGAACCGTTTATGGAAGTGATGCTAGACAGCAATAAGCCGATGCTTAGTAAAGATGGACGCACCTATGCCTTTACACAAACTGGATGGGCAGGCGGCTTGTTTTATAACAAGGAATTGTTTCAACAGGCAGGCATTACTCAATTGCCAGAGACATGGGATGAATTCATTGAGGCATGCTTGAAGCTAAAAGAAGCGGGCATCTTACCGCTTTATGACAGAATGCATGATATTACAATCATTCATTCTGCTATGTTCGGTAGTAATGTGCTATCGAAGGACCCAACGTTCGATGAGAAGCTATTTAAGGGCGAGACAACTTTCGCAGAAGGCTGGACTGAAGTGTTAACGATGTGGAAGGAAGGACTTATCGACAATAAAATTTTGACGCCAGACATGATCGGATTGACCAGTGACCAGGTGCTTAACGAATTCTCCCTTGGTAACGTCGCTATGTTCCCTGGCGGCCCTTGGAATATCCCTACAATCGAGCAAACGAATCCAGATCTTCAGTTCGAAATTATGCCGATTCCAGGTAAAGAACCTGGCAACAAATATTATAATGGTGCGCCTGGTGTTGGTTTTGCGATTAACAGTAAAACAAAAAACAAGGATGAAGCGATGTTATTCCTTGAGTACATGACAACACATGAAGGGCTGAAGCAATTCGAGGAAGGCACAGGCGGAATCATTACGGTTCATGGCTATGATAGTACAGTGCATCCGGCATATGAGCCAGCATACAGAGATGGGCTAATTGCAGGTAAAATTTACTTGCCAATGGTTTCATGGGATAGGCATCAAGAAGCGCTGCGTAACCAATTCCTTGTATCCATTCAAGATATAGCCGTTAACAAAATAACACCGGAGGAAGCTACAGCCTCTTTGGACAACAAACTGAAAGAAATGGAAAATAAATAATCCTCGATTAGGTAAGGAGAGGGTACAGGGAAACCTACCCCCTCTCCTCACTTTTTAAGGGAGGCAAATTATGGTCAAATTTGTTCGTCAGCTGCAGTTTCAATTGTTTTTGCTTCCGATTCTAGCGATCTACTCATTGTTTACGATCTATCCGCTTATCAAATCGTTTTTCTTAAGTTTTACTAATTTTGATGGATATACGAAGGTGTATGATTTTGTTGGCTTGAAAAACTATGCGCGAATATTCGTGGATGATGCGATCACATCCGCCATTACCTATACGTTATTTTTTACTTTTGGCAAAGCAATACTTGTTACGATTTTAGCGATTCCGCTTGCTTTAATATTGGATCAAAAGTTTTTAACTAGAAACATTCAACGTGCAATTTTTTTCTTCCCATCTATTCCAAGCGGCCTGCTGCTTGCCTATATTTGGGGATTTATCCTGGCGCCGATCGGTTCAGGCATACTGAACACCGTACTTAGAGAAGTGTTTAACATGGGGCCGCAGCCTTGGTTGTCCGACCCATTACTAGCGAAGCTATCTACGATCGTCGTGGCAACATGGGCAGTAACAGGGTGGCATGCAGTGTTGTATCTAGCATTTTTGCAATCCATTCCGAAAGATTATTACGAAGCAGCCTCAATAGATGGAGCGAACCGATTGCAGCAAATTCGCTTTATTACGATTCCGCTTCTCGCACCTGCAATGACGGTCAGCGTCATGCTGCTGCTTACCGGCGGGCTCAAAGTTTTTGAGATTCCATTCGCCTTGACAAAGGGCGGGCCTGGCTATGAAACCTACTCGATAACCCAGGTAATCGTGCAAAGGGGAATATCTGAAACACAGTACGGCCTAGCATCGGCCATGTCATTCGTCTTTTTCTTAATCGTACTAACCATTGCAATCTTCCAAGTTACAGTAATGCAACGAAGGGAGCAGGACTTACAATGAAGAAAACCTCTGAAAAACGGTTGTGGATTCTGGACATATTGATGCTCCCGGCCGGAATAATCGCATTTTTCCCGTTTTATATGATTATCGTCAACACGTTCAAAACGATGCAGGATGCTGCAAAGAACCCTATGGCTCTCCCTTCAAAATGGATCTTCACAAACTACATTCAGGTTTTTGAGGACACCTCGGTTATACGCAGCTTCTGGAACACGCTAACCATTACCGTCTGTTCTGTCGCATTGATTGTTTTGATTGGTGCGATGGCGGCATACCCGGTTGTATTCAATGCGAATCGAATAACAAGGTTTGCGATGCTGTATTTGCTTGCCGGTTTTATGATTCCTTTCCAAGCGACACTCATTCCTTTATTTCAGCTGATGAGTGATTTGCACCTAATCGATAAACTATACGGCTTGATTACTCTGTATACGAGCGGATCTGTCTTTGTCTTCTTCCTAATGATGGGATATATGAGGACGATTCCTCGGGAGCTGACTGAAGCAGCTGTCATTGATGGCTGCAGCGTATGGGGGATCTTCTGGCGAATCATCTTTCCATTGCTGAAGCCGATTACAATTACGAGCACCATCTTTCAGACGATGTGGATATGGAACGATTTCTTGGCACCTATGCTGTTCTTGAATTCAGCGTCCAAATCGACGCTTGTTCTGCAAATCTATAAAGCGAAAGGCGAATTTACCGTTAATTGGCCGATGTTCATGACACTTACGGTTATCACATTGGTGCCGATATTCATCTTTTTTATTGTTATGCAAAAGCATATCGTCAAGGGGATCGCCGCCGGCGCTGTCAAGGGTTAGATAATAAACTAACAAGCGTCGAATAACCGAAACGCATGCCAAAGCCTATGCAACGATACTCTACGATCTAATCATTACCGTTATGATATTCAACTGTCTTAGGGACATTCTAGAACGGTTAAACATCTTAAGATTCCCTAACGACTCTTATCAAATTTGGGGGGTGATTAAGATGTTTTCTTGATGTAGACGATCTTATAGTCATGTCGTCTGAAAGGCAAAGAGACAAAGAATAAGAGAGAGGTGTTGTAGGTAATGCGTAAAACAAGATTCGTGATGTCTTTCTTGGTTTGCTTTCTTATGGTATCCGTTCTAATGGTATCTAACTTACCCGAGGCCAAGGCAGATACAGCTGCGGAACCGAACGAAACATGGAGACAGGTCGACCCAGCTGATGTCCAGATTGGCAGAAGTTATCTTATTGTCTCCGAGCACGGAGCACTTACTAACGCTCAAGCGACAATCAGCACACCAGGCGATGTGACCGGCGATACTCAGGTTGGTATGGCATCCAAGCCCGTAACGATTGAAGAGGGTTTAATTACATCCGAAGTGACGGACGACATGATCTGGCAGTTTGGCCTTGGTGCAAATACTGCGGCGGCATCCGGCGGTCTTGGTGACGGCCCAGGCTATTATGTATTGAATGACGCACCCGGCGCAGGCGGAGGCACGGAGCCTTTGAGAAGGGAATCCAGCTTCAACGCGCAGCATGCACCCCTCAACACGACTGGCGCAGCGATCAATGGCAACCAGCAAAGCATGTTGCTGCATGTACTGGATGAACAGGAAGGCACCGTGTCTCTGTACATTTGGGGTGGGAACAACCAGTGGAACTTTGCCTTGACGAGTACGGAAGACGGCTTCACAGCGAAGAGCCAGGCGGCGAACACGACGAGCGCTGCTCAACTGCTTCAGCAGATGCAGGAATCACCGGCTTTACGACTGTATGAACCAAACGTTAGTGTTGGCGTTCAGCACTACGTTATGACATCATCTGGCGAGAACGGCAGTATAAGTCCATCCTCCCTAGCAGGGCATGTTTGGGTAAATGATGGCGAAGACGTAACCTTCACGTTAAACCCTGCATTTGGGTTTGAAGTGGATAAAGTTACAGTTAATAATGAAGAAGTAGCTGTTACAGACAACACATATACAATAAGGAATGTCACCGAAAGCGGCATCAGCATCCACGTAACATTCAAGCCTCTTACAAACGCAGCAGATTTACCGTTCACCGTGTATAACGATATATTCTCTGTCGGTAACGTCACGACAGCGGTCATCATCGACCTTGGCGAAGGCAACGAGGCCAACCTTGCTGACCTTAGCTCCGATATGTTCACGGCGGCTGCTAGAAATACAAGACTTGACGGCTCAACCGTGATTTTCGACGGCTTGCGCAATATCACTAGGGTGTATGTAAACAGTGCTCCGGAGCCGCTTGGCTATATATCCCCCGCACCGGGCTCCGACGACCTCGTAACGGATACTCCGGAGAGTGGTCGCTACATCATCATTGAATTTGAGTTCTGGAATACCAATGGCTATACATCCGGCGCAATGGTATCAGGCAACTTGCAAAACGCCTTCTCTGCACTTCTCAATTACCGCGTCAACGTAGATCGTGAGATCAAACTGACAGACGGCACCACGATAACCCCGAGATTCACTCAATCAGCTGTAGTCAACCCGGCGCTCGACAAGTTTGTCCCTGACAAAACGAACCCGAGCGGCACAGGCAGCATGGACATCCTGATCTCGATCGACGAGTCATGGGAAGAACTCGGTCCTCTCCCACTGTTTATTTACAACCATGGCGGCGGCCGTGGAGGCCCTTCTGGGGACTTCTTCGCTCCAGTGCAAACCGCGAACGGAGCAGCCGTACTATCCAAGCGTCAGCTGGAGAACCCTGGCAAGTACAACGCGCACATTATAGCAACGCAAAACCACGCAAACAATCAGGCCAATAATGAGGCACTTATGGCATATATCGAGAAACTGGCCGATGAGGGCAAGGTGGATCTGAACCGTATCTATATGTCCGGCTTCTCGATGGGCAGCATGTATACGCTCGGCTTCTATAGTCGCAATCCTGAGTTTCTCGCAGCAATTGTTCCGCTTGCAGGAGGCAGCTTGCCAACTGAGGAACAGCTTACGGCGAACCCTGAGTTAACAAAAACCTCCATATGGGCGCATACACATAAGAATGACGGCGCTGGTAATTCATGGACACAGTATTTCAGTACAGGCGCTGGCGCTAGCGGATTGTATTCAAATGCTAACGTAAACGTTCTGGAAACGAACCAGGCCTTTAATTTCCCTTACTACGGCTTTGACTGGACGCCGCACGAAACCGAAGCCCAAGTGTACAGCAACCTTCTTGGTCAATCAAACGCCAGCTTCAGATATGGTGCAAGCCAAGAAGCGTATGCAGATAAGAACATCTTTGATTGGATGTTCGCACAGAGCAGAGGTAGTATAACCAGCTCAGCAACGTTGTCAGGTCCAGCGGTAGTGCAGTTCGGTGAAACATTCGATGTGACCTACGGTCTTGAAAGCTTGAATCAGGAAGTATATGCACAAGACATTACAATCGCATACGACGCTGATAAGCTAGAGCTTGTTGGTCAGCCAGTGTCCGTTGATTCTGAGCAGTTTATAATTGTAGGCTCAGATAGCCAAGAAGGAAGTATTCGAATTTTAGGCACTCACTTAAATGAAGGCGTAAATAATCCTAATCAACCTCTCTTTAAGCTTAGCTTCAAAGCAAAGCAGACAGCTGGTATTGCGGATATCGCAGTTACGCTAGTTGGGCTTGCAGACGGTGAAGGAGTAGAGGCGGAAATTGATGGAGATACGCATTCAGTTGAGATTCGCAAGCCTGTACTACCAGGTGACGTCAACGATGATGATAGAGTAAGCGTTGGTGACCTGGCTCTAGTTGCGAAAGCTTATGGCAAATCTTCAGATAGCCCAGATTGGGATCAAGTGAAGAAATACGACATCAATAATGATGGAACAATCGACATTGAAGACCTTGTCGCATTGGCGCGTCTCATTCTGACTAATTAATAACTGAAAAACAGCCAAGGGTATCAAAGCTTAGTGCAGTCGATACCCTTGGACCTGTTTCTCTCCTAACCATTATATGAACAAGGGAGACGATTCAATTGAAAATAAAAAAATTGCCGTTGCTGCTGTCCAAGCTTCTACTGTCCGTGCTACTGCTATTTACCTTGATACCGATTATGGCACATGCTGAGAATAACTCCTCATTTACATTAAATAGCTCCGCCAGCAATGCAATAGTTGGCGAAGAAGTAGTAGTATCGGTCGAAGGCGATAGCACGAAAAACGTTTTTGGATATGAGCTTCGTCTATCCTACGACCCTAACATATTGAAGTTTAGTCAAGCATCCACGACTTGGGAAGGCTTTACGGTTCCTCCGATTGTTGAGGACGGGATAATAATATTCGCTCATACTAAGGTTGGTGATACCTTAGGCGAAAATGGAAAAATGCATTTTGCCTCGTTAAAATTCAAAGCTATTGGACAAGGCGAAGCTCTCGTTCAATTAACGCGAGTGAAACTGGTTGACCGAGATGGTAGCAGCATCACATCTGAGCCAGCTTTAATATCGAAGCTTAGTATATCGACGAACTATATAGATACGGAAGGTCACTGGGCCGAGGAAAGCATTAACAGAGCAACCGCGAAGGGATGGGTGAAGGGCTACCCAGATGGGAGATTCGCTCCAGACAAAGAGGTTACTCGAGCAGAATTTATTACTATGCTTTCTCGTGCACTGGCATTGCCAGCTTCCTCTGAAGGAGCACAAACGTTCAAGGATGATGCACAAATTCCACCGTTTGCAAAAGCTCACGTATCGCAAGCAGTTGCTGCTGGATTGGTGAAAGGATATGATGACGCAACGTTCAGACCTTCTCAATGGATCAACCGCGCTGAGATGACGGTCGTGCTCATGCGTGCAATAGGCTATGAAGACACGAAGGATTCGAGTTCTACGCTTACGTATGATGATGTGGACCAAATTCCAGATTGGGCATACCCGGCCATTGCAGCAGCTACGGATATAGGTATAGCTAAGGGAAGGAGCAACAACAAATTTGCACCAGGCGGATACTCAACTAGAGCTGAAGCTGTTACCTTGCTTTTGAGAATAGTGGACCACATTGCTTCAACATCCAAGGTTAATTAGAATACTGAAACCAAAAAGCTCAAGCTTATCTTGAGCTTTTTGCATATCTTTATGACAAAATATTAATTTGACTACCATTCAAAACCTCCTCATTATAATAGAATGTCTACAGCTCAGACAGTGTGTTATTGCAATGGGAGGCAGCTATGAATAAACATAAAAAAGATCATTTACATAAAAAAGAGGGAAGACGCCGCGGACCATCCGATATCTTTAGGCTGATGAAGCGATTCCGAATATGGATCATCGCGATGGTGCTCTTATTTTTGTCACTAGTAGCAATCGGGGCTAATTGGATTCATTCGCTTGATATCGCTAAGCTAGCTGTACCAATAGCGGCTCCGACACAATTCATCGATCGATACGGTGAGGTCAGCTCCGAGGTCACCACTGCTAAGATCGATTATGTGTCTATCGATCAAGTTCCGCAGCATCTTCAGCAGGCCATCGTCGCAGTAGAAGATAAAAGATATTATGATCATACCGGAGTGGACGTCTTCGGCATTATTCGCGCAGCCTTTCGTAACGTGAAGGAAGGCGGTGCAGTACAAGGGGGAAGCACGATTACCCAGCAGCTTGCTAAGAATGTCTTTTTAACAGGTGAAAAAACGTTCTCCCGTAAGATGACAGAAGCTGCCTATGCCATTAAGATCGAGACACTTTATGATAAGGACCAAATTCTCGAAATGTACCTGAATCAAATTTATTTCGGTGAGGGTCAGTGGGGAGTGCAAAGAGCAGCCAAGCGGTACTTCGGCAAGCAAACGGAGAACTTGACGTTGGCGGAAAGCGCATTGCTTGCAGCATTACCGAAAGCTCCAACCCGATATTCTCCGCTTAGGAATAAGGAGCTCGCTTTGGAGCGACGCAATCTCGTGCTTGGTCTAATGAAGGCTGAAGGCTTTATCACTGAAGCCGAATATCAGCATGCCAAGGCAGAACCGATTCAAGTGCTCGAGGAAATTCCACAGGAGCAGCTTAACCATTTGCTCGGTCAATATGCATCCTATATGGATGAAGTGATTGATGAGGCCATTCGTTTATATGGATTTACCGAGCGTCAGCTGTTAGCTGGAGATCTGCTCATCTACACGGAGCTGGATCCAGTCGTTCAGAACGCGATGGAAGCAACGTACCGCAATGATGCGCTGTTCCCAGAAAGTGCATCCGATCAGCTGCTGCAGAGCGGAGCCGTCATCTTGGATCCATCGACTGGGGGGATACGCGGAATCGTCGGACAGCGAGGAGAGCATACCTTCCGCGGCTTCAATCATGCTACGCAGCTGGTGAGGCAGCCTGGGTCAGTATTTAAGCCGTTAAGTGTGTACGCACCAGCCTTGGAATTAGGCTACGATAAGCATTCACGGCTGTATGATGGCCCATTAGATATTCAAGGCTACCGTCCCAAAAATGTAGATAACCGTACGTTAGGGGAAGTATCGCTTCAAGAGGCGGTTACTTATTCCAGAAATATTCCGGCCGTATGGCTGTTGAACGAAATTGGACTTCAAAGCGGGATAGAGTTTGTGGAGAAGCTCGGTATTCCGCTAGTCGAGGAAGATCGTAATTTAAGCTTGGCGCTTGGCGGATTATCGCAAGGGGTGTCTCCACTTCACATGGCACAGGGCTATAGCGTGTTCCCTAATCTTGGCAAACAGATTCAAGCACATACGATTACGAAAATTACAACGGTGGACGGACAGGTTTTAGCTGAGGCTGAACACCAACCGGTTGCGGTTATGTCTCCAGAAAACGCTTATGCGATGACGGAGATGCTGCAAGATGTAATAAGAGAAGGTACAGGAAAGAATGCCGCACTCAATCGTCCGATGGCTGGGAAAACAGGAACGACGCAGCTTCCGCGAATCGAACAGTTCGAAGGCATAGTTGGCGGTGCTAAGGATGCATGGTTTGTCGGCTATACGCCTGAGCTTGTAGGGGCGGTTTGGTTAGGCTACGATCAGACGGATCGCAATCATTATTTAACAACATCCGGCGGGCAGTACCCGGCTATAATTTTCCGAGAAATGATGTCCCTTGCGTTACAGGACGTACCTATATCTGAGTTTACACGGCCTACAATCGAGAAAGCGAAAGACAATGCAGGTCCTATATTTGGGGAAAAGGGAAACAAAAAAGGGGAAGAGAAGAAGAAAAAAGAGGAGGAGAAAAAGAAGAAAGAGAAAGAAAAAGAGAAAGAGAAGAAGAAGCGGGAAGAGGAAAGAAAGAAGAAGAAGGAAGAGAATAAGAAGCGTGAAGAAGAGAGAAAGAAAAGGCATAATAATGATTAAGCACACTGTCGGTGTAAAGTCATCTGCGGCATTATCCTCTATAAGCGAATGTCTACGAGCATGTACCTTGCTCACAGGGATAAGCTGAGGGTTACAGTGGTCGAGATAAGGTTTACAATAGGTTGTGCTGGAGGTTTACATTAGCTTGGACGATTGGTATATTAAACGTTAATCGGTAAAACTAATATAGAAATGAGGTCTGAAAATGGATGTGAAATTCCCAATTGGAAAGCTGCAGGTTCCTGACAAGGTGACGCAACAAAATGTTCAGGAGTGGCTTCAGCAAATCGGTTCCTATACCCATCGATTGAGAGAGGCTGTAGACTCATTAGATGCAGAACAATTGAACAAAACCTATCGCGAGGGTGCATGGACCGTTCGTCAGCTTGTGCATCACATTGCAGATTCTCAGTTAAATATGTATCAACGCTTGAAATTAGCTCTAACGGATGATAACCCAATCGTACCTGCATTTGATGAAGAGAAGTGGGTGCTGTTACCGGATAACGAGCTTCCTGTTGAAAGCTCTATCCGAATGCTTGAGGGGATTAACGAGCGTGTCGTTGCGCTAGGGATAACGTTGACTGAGGAGCAGCTGGAGCGTGTGTTTACGCACCAAACGAACGGTCAGATCAAAGTAGCTACAAAGGTTGCAAAGCTAGCTTGGCATGAGGAGCATCACTTAGCTCATATAAAAATTGCTTTGACTAAATAATCAGTCCTTGTATATAGAAGTAGCTTGCCCGGTTCCATTAGCCATACGTTTGTAAAACTAGTGCGGTTTAGCAGATGTGGTACAGCTAGTAAAAGGCTGGGAAGCTCTTGAAAGTGCAAAGTCATGCGTGTTATCATATTTGTAATTACAAGCAGACTAAATAGACCGATTCCTTTGCCGGGGCGGTCTATTTGTATTTAATATAATCAAATCGAGAGGATATGAGCTAAGGGTGATAGAGATAGATAAGAAAGATAATTTTTGGCGTAATTTACCGAAACCATTTTTCGTCCTTGCACCGATGGAGGATGTGACGGACGTAGTGTTTCGTCATGTCGTAAGTCAGGCGGGTAGACCGGATGTGTTCTTTACGGAATTTACGAATACGGAGAGCTACTGTCACCCAGATGGGATCAAAAGTGTGCGTGGGCGTCTGACATTTACAGAGGATGAACAGCCAATTGTTGCGCATATATGGGGAGATAAGCCCGAATATTTCAGTCAAATGAGCATCGGAATGGCAGAGATGGGCTTTAAAGGAATAGATATTAATATGGGCTGCCCAGTTCCAAATGTCGCATCAAGAGGGAAGGGCAGTGGCCTTATTCTTCGTCCAGACATTGCAGCAGATATTATTCAAGCAGCAAAAGCGGGTGGACTGCCTGTTAGCGTGAAAACTAGACTTGGATTCTCCGAGGTAGATGAGTGGCGAGAGTGGTTAACTCATATTTTCAAGCAAGATATTGTGAACCTTTCTATTCATTTGCGTACAACGAAGGAAATGAGTAAAGTGGAAGCGCATTGGGAGCTGATTCCGGAAATTAAAAAACTGCGTGATGAAGTTGCACCTGATACGCTGCTAACTATTAATGGGGATATTCCTGATCGCGAAACCGGGCTAAAGCTTGCAGAGCAGTATGGTGTAGACGGCATAATGATTGGACGCGGAATATTTAGTAATCCGTTCGCTTTTGAGAAGGAGCCAAAGCAGCACAGTCCGAAGGAGCATTTGGAGCTTCTAAAGCTGCATCTTGATCTTCATGATCAATATATCGAGGAGCTGCCACGTGCAATGTCAGGGCTTCAGCGCTTTTTCAAAATTTATGTGAAAGGCTTCCGCGGCGCTAGTGAGCTAAGACATCAAATGATGAGCACAAAGTCTACGGATGAAGTTCGCGCATTGATTAAAAGCGCTGAAGATAATATGGATGATCTCACATAGTAGAAGGACAAGCCTAATGAAGCTGTGAAGGTTTGTTATGAAGAGAAAGTAGAGGGGCGATGGCCTCTCTACTTTCTTTTTTTTCTGAGAGATGCCAAGGCTGTCGCACTACTATCAGGTAATAGCCCTGCTAGTTACTATTTACAACTATATTATGTAATGGTAATATATTACATAATTTGGCTATTTAAATGTAAGCTGACGAATCTAAAGAAGAAGGGGTAGCGTCAAGAATTTTGTGTAAATAAAAATAACCTTTACTTGTAGCAGTTGAATTACGTGTTGCTTTTGAACATGGCTTGTAGTTCTGCACGAGCTTGGTCAAAGCCAATATGACATCTTGTAGCAAAGCGTTGGTTATAGCCTTCGAACTGTGAAACTAAAAATTTCTCTAGTGCTTCTTCGTGAGGAAATTGTTCTTTCCGTTTCGTGTATTTCTTGATCTGCTTGTTAAAAGATTCAATAAGATTCGTAGAGTAAATGCTTCTCCAAATCGACTGTGGAAAGCTGTAAAACGTGAAGATATACGGATTCTCCACTAAAGCTTTCGTTGCTTTAGGATAAGCAGTTTTCCACTTATCACAGAAACGTTCTAGCGCTTCACGACCAGCTTGCTCATCCTTTGCGCGGTATATTGTTTTGAAATCATCACAGATCTCAGCACGATCAGACACACGCACTTTATGAGCAAGATTGCGAGCAAGATGAACACAGCAGGTTTGGTATTTGGCACTTGGAAAGACCTCGAAAATGGCATCAACCATACCTTTTAACCCATCAGAAATAAAGAGTAGCACTTCTTCTGTGCCTCTTTCTCGAAGGTCTTGCAGAAGCTCTTTCCATACGTAGGCAGACTCAGTTGGAGCGATGGCATAGCTAAGCACCTCCTTAGAACCGTCTTCACGAATGCCTACAGCTAGGTAAACGGCTTCTTTCGAAACAGTCTCACGCTTTACAGCAATGTAGGTTGCATCCAAATAGACACAGACATAGCGCTGGGCTAATGGGCGCTTTAGGAACGCATCAACATGCTCTACCATCACTTGCGTCATGTTAGATATGGTTTGTGGTGTGTAATGATGCCCATACATTTTCTCGATCAGATCAGCGATTTCAGTCATGGTTACGCCCTTTTGGAACATATGAATGACAAACGATTCTAACGTGTCGTTGGATCGCTTGTAGGGCGCTACGGTCTGCTGCTTGAACTCTCCATTACGATCACGAGGGATTTGAAGGTGCAGATCGCCGTATTCCGTATGGAGCGTACGTGTATAGCTGCCGTTACGAGAATTGCCTGTATTGAAGCCTGCACGATCATACTTTTCGTAATCTAGGAAGGCGGTTAACTCGGTTGTTAACAAGTGATTCATCGCTCTTTCGAGGTGAATACGAAAAATTTCAGTCACATCTTGTTTTGTAACTAGAGCTTGGACTAAATCTGTTGTAAAATGATTCATAGGGAAGACCTCTCTCTGTGAATTTTGTGTGGTAACTCAATTCTACAAGAAAAGGTCTTCCTTTTGCATTTATTCATTTACACATAATATTTTATACTCTCGAAGAAGGTAATGGCATGGAGCTCATATCTGTAAAATTAATATTTTTATTTTTGTTTATTTTTATTATCCATTCGGTAGAAACACTTGCTTACGCTGCAAGGTTGTCAGGTGCAAGAGTTAAAATGATCGCTTCTGCTTTATCTCTCTTCAACATTATGGTTGTCGTTTCGCGTCTTGCGAATATGATGCAACAGCCTTTCACTGGCAGTCTGATCGATAAGGCCCCCCAAGAAAATACCCTAGAGTTTGTAGAAGCACAATTTAGAGTGCTTATCAGTGCATCAACGGTTGGAACATTATTTGGAATGCTTCTATTTCCTACTTTTATCGCTTTGTTTTCAAGAGCAATCATACATTTATCCGAGGAAAAAGGCTCTGTTCATTCATTAATGAAAAAGATATTTTCTCTACAGTACGTAAAACGTGCCATCACTCATTTCAGTTTGCCTAAGTTTTCATATTTACAGGATACGAAGATGAAGGATATACCGATCAAGCTGTTTTGCGTAAATATGGTCATCACATCCATATATACAATCGGTGTATTATCCGCATTATATGCATCATTATTAGCCCCTGAGAGAGCTTCTACAGCAACAATGGCATCTGGTTTAATTAACGGTATCGCAACGATACTATTAGTGATATTAATTGACCCCAAAATATCTGTATTAGCAGACGATGTTGCTAATGAAAGAGGGAGCTATAATAAACTCAAAAGTATGTCACTGATGATGGTAACGTCACGGTTATTAGGTACTTTACTTGCTCAATTGTTGTTCATATGGGGTGCGAAATACATAGCCTGGTTAACGAAGTTTATTGTTTTGCTTTAATTCTATTGAACAGGGTTTTATGAATGATTACTGTATATGGAATATGCTAATAATGATGAACAGCAGAGGATAGTTACGGTGGAGGGAACAATTTGCAGATTAGACAAGCAGCATTAGGTGATATTGACATCATCATGTCCATATACGACTACGCGAGAAGTTTTATGAAGGAGCAGGGCAATCCGGATCAATGGGGCGATGACTATCCTGAACGAGTGCTTATTGAGGACGACATTAGTCAGGAGAAGCTCTATGTCTGCATCGATGAGGAGAAGGTTGTTGGCGTGTTCTATTATGCTCAAGAGGAAGACCCGACCTATGAGGTCATTAAAGGCGGTGCATGGCTGAACAATGAGCCTTATGGAGTCATCCATCGCACTGCTTCAGCAGAAGGCTCGCGAGGGGTTGCAACGTTTTGCTTAGATTGGGCATTTGAGCAGACGGGCAATATTAGAATTGATACACATGTTCAAAACATACCGATGCAAAGTTTACTAAAGAAATTAGGTTATGTGTATTGTGGAGAAATTGTGCTTGATGATGGGACATCGAGAATTGCATTCCAGAAGGTACGCTGAACTCGATTCATGAGTTTGTTTGGCAGGCTAAATAAATCGCGATTATCTTTCCCGATAGCAAATGATTTTTGATATAATGATGTTAAGAGAGTATTTATAGTAGTAAAGGTGGTCAAGCTATATGAATATAAGTATTGTATCTCCTAATAAAAAGAGGGTGTTGCTTGTGAAAAGATACACTCGAGAGCAAAGAAAGCGTGCATTACTAAATGCGAAAGCATCACTTGCTATTGAAGGGATGTACTTGACCACTGAAGAGGAACAACTAGTTGAACAAAAAGCTGCTGGGAAAATGAGCAATGCAGAATTTATAGCTAAAGCAATAGAACTTGCAAAAAATGTATAAACAGAGTAATTCTAGGTATTGTTATCCCAATAGCAATGTCCTCATTAATATACCTGGATTTAAAGATCAACAGCAATTAGATGCGTTTGAGCGAATTGTAACACTTGACCGATTGAGATTATTAAGTTTGAAACCTATAATGGGGAGTTATGATCTGAGTCATCTTTGTACAATCCATAGCTTTATATTTAATGATATATATCCCTTTGCAGGTGAGTTACGTGAGGAGGATATTGCGAAAGATCATTTTCGCTTTGCACCAGTTCAATTTTTGGCGAATCAAGCAATAATATTGCTTGATGAACTTAAGAGTGAAAATTGGTTAAAGGGCTTAGAGTTTGAAAAAACTGTTGATAGATTAGCCCACTATCTAACTGAATTGAATGTTCTTCATCCGTTTAGAGAGGGGAACGGTCGTACTCAACGTGAGTTTATTCGTTCATTAGCATTAGAAGTTGGACTTTACATCGACTTTACACAAGTTGATCCAGCTATTATGCTTAAGGCAATGATAGAGTCGCCATATGATAATCAAAGGTTAAAATATATTTTATATACGATCACTAGTAAAAAGAGATGCTAGGTATAGATAACTTATGCGAAATAACTTTGACTACTGAATTGGAATTTTGAATATTTATGCATACCTAACCAGTTCGAACCATTAGAACTGGTTTTCTGTTTAACAGATCAATTGATTATAAATCTATATAAATGCAGAGCCATAGTAAGTAATAAGTGGAGTGAGCGCTAAAGTGGTACCTATGTCAAGGACACAGTAAAAAAAAGAGATTACGCAACTAAGAGATGGTTTCTGTATTGTACAGGAGCCATCCTTTTTAAATTCCATTGGTAACGATAATTGTTGTAATAGACGATGTAATGATCGATTTTCGCTTTAAGTTCATCCAGAGTTTGGACAGATTCAAAGTTCACTTCATCTTTAAAATGACCGAAAAATGATTCCTGAGGCGCATTGTCCCAACAGTTTCCTCGGCGTGACATCGATTGATCTAAATTGTGTTTCTTTAGTAGTTTTTGATATTTCGGGCTTGTATAATGAAATCCTTGATCTGAATGAATAAAAGCCTTTGGGTGGAGTTTGACTTTCTTATTGCGTACTAACCTTTCAATCGTTTTTGTTGCAATGTCTAATGTGATTCGGTCCGAGACATGATAAGCTAATATTTCGTTGGTAGAGCCATCTTTTATGGTCGACAAATAAGCCATACACTTTCCGTTATACGGCAAATAGGTGATATCCGTTAAAAGTACTTTCCCAGGGACACCTTGTTTAAACTCTCGGTTTAATTTATTTGACACAACACGATGTTCTTTCGTTGCTCTTGCTATTTGTTTATAAGGATTTGGTCTGCGGTGAGGACAGACAATCCCGTACTTCTGCATGATGCGTTGGATCTTTTTACGGCTCATAACACACTTGTAATCCTGTTCAAGCGTCATCTTGATTGAACGTGAGCCCTTTTTATAACCACGCCGATTAAAGGCTCTTAAAATCAAATCTCGTGCTTCTAAATCCTTCTGTTCCTTAATTACTCGCGTATCTCGCGCTTTTAAGAAGCTGTAATAGCCTGAACGAGAAACATTTAATAGTTCGCAAAAATAGGTTACCATGCGTTCAAATGGAAACGTAGTGAGTGTGTCTGAAAGTAATTGAAAAATCTTATTTGTGCTTATTTTTTGGCCTTCGTTTAGTAGCCTCCTTTCTGTCGCTTCGAGCTTTTTTAGCAGCTCTATCTGCCCTTCCAATAGCTGAATACGTGCAGCCTGTCTTTCCATTATTTCAGCCATTGTTAATTCACGCTTTAATGGTCTACCTGATCCAGACTTTCGTGTATCCGTTAACCCGATTAAACCATTCTTTTCATACGCTTTTCGCCAACGTGATGAAGATTGTTCAATTCGTTTGATACCAATCATTTTTTCATCAAATCCGTATTCCTTGAAGATTTGTCTTGGTGTTTTCCCGGTTAAGTATTCATCGATAAACTTACTTTTGAATGCATCTGTATACGTAATGGTACGTTCACTAACTTGTTGTACATTTGGATTCTTTTGAAGTAGCTGTACATCTTTGGGTGAAAATAATAGTTTACTCATAGTAGCCTCTAGTCCTCGTCCTCTAATCTTAATTTCTAGTATATAAAAAAACCTGTAGTTCGCACACTCTTTTTCAAGTGTCTTAACTACAGGTACCATTCTACGCAAGAGCTCACTCTTTTTTGTGTCCAATGTGTATTGCTTGTACAGGCTACTCATCATATGTCGATCAGCAATATGTACACGAAAATTTAATTCGTAATATTTACGATTAGTATTGACAATTAAATAGTCGCTGCTTATTATATAAAACGTAATCATTACGATTAATGGAGAGGAGCTTATTATGAAAAAGACAATGATGTGGGCAAGTATCGTAGCGTTAAGTGTCCTGCTAATGGCGTGCCAGTCTAAGGATGTAGAACAGGAGGGTACGAACAACTTGGTGACGGCACAGCAAAGTTCTGATAGTCACAACCATACGCACAACGAAGATGACGGTCATGATCATAAGCACGATGAGGAAGATGGACATAGCCATGCGCATGACCACAACGATGACGGGCACGGTCATGCTCATGATGAGGAACTAGATCAAATTTATGCAGGTTATTTTGAGGATAGCCAGATTAAGGATCGTGAGCTATCAGACTGGGCGGGAGACTGGCAATCTGTCTACCCTTATCTCTTAGACGGCACTTTAGACGAAGTGTTTGAACACAAGGCAGCACATAACGATTCGATGTCTGCTGAGGAATATAAGGAGTATTATGACACCGGCTATAAAACAACGGTTGATCGGATTGTCATTGACGGTAATCTAGTGACCTTCTATGAGGGTGAGCAAGCTAGCACTGGTGAATATGTTAGTGACGGGTATGAAATCTTGACCTATGAAAAAGGAAATCGTGGCGTTCGCTTTATTTTCAAATTAGCTGAGCCTGCAGAAGGTGTGCCGACCTATATTCAATTCAGTGACCATAGCATTTACCCGACGAAAGCGGGACACTATCACCTGTACTGGGGAGATGATCGCGCTGCTTTGCTAGAGGAATTGGTAAATTGGCCGACGTATTATCCAACAGTAATGGACGGTCATACGATTGCTCATGAGATGATGGCACATTAATTTAAAGTAAAGCGTCTTGCAGCTACATAAGAATGGCATTCCAAGGCATACCTGATACTAACGAAACGAGATAGAGAAAAAAAGAGATATAGCTTCGAAATAGATTTGAAACCGTATCGTATACTGAGTATTTAACTAAGACCCACCAAGCATGATGCAAGGTGGGTCTTAGTAGCTTTGGATTTAGTTAGAATTAAATTGAGGACAATAACTATTCATACATAAAACTTGTCTCAACAGAATACTGTTGTACTACATCTACTGTCATACAATTTTCAACTTATGTCATCATTTTCAGAAGAGGTGATCATGTATAGCGAATGAAGAAAATGAACGCGCGAACAATCACTCTTGAAGCGAATGAATGAAAAGGAGGCGTTGCCAGTCAGAGGTGAAAGCACATGCAGTATTATGGAAAAGTAAAAATTGAAGGAGACGAAAGCATGAAATCTTGTAAACGCTTTATTTCATTGTTTTTGGTTGCCATCATGTCACTTACTCTATTCGATATGGGTGCTGTGTTTGCCGAGGAAAAAGAGCCTAATGATAGCCCAATCGTGAAAACGAGCTACACTGCAACGGCGAACGGCGAAGCAAATGTGACAACATCGGATGCGATTACACTCGTATTTGAGGAACCGGTACCTGGATTAGAGGACAGCAACATTGTGCTCGCAGCTGGAACGGCGAGTGCAACAATGGGCTCACTGACTGTGGTAGAAGGTTCAAGCGACACCGAGTACA
Organism: Paenibacillus sp. FSL W7-1287; assembly: GCF_038004245.1. NCBI lineage: Bacteria > Bacillati > Bacillota > Bacilli > Caryophanales > Paenibacillaceae > Paenibacillus > Paenibacillus sp. FSL W7-1287. The sequence goes on from NZ_JBBORD010000001.1 coordinate 1,726,998, forward strand.
GGCTTGAAATTAGCGACGTGTTGAATGAAGGCACCGTCACGCTCAAGATTACGAAGGACGGTGTGGACGATCAAGAAAAGGCTATTATGATTTATCGTGAAGCAGCCTTAGTTACCTATAGCGTGGCCAATGTCGGAGGAACAGCGTTCGTGGCGGATAGCTCTGCCTTAAGGCTTACGTTCAACAGTGCCGTATCAGAATTGTCGTTGGATGACATCATTCTTAGCGCCGGTACCCCTACTGCAGTTACCAACTATGCATCCGCAACAGCAGAGAAGGGCGCCTTGACGCAGGTAAGTGACACGGTATTCGAGCTTACGCTTGTTGACATTACACGAACAGGGACGCTTGGTGTCCAGATCGACAAAGAGGGGATAGAAACGGATAAGAAAAATGTGCTAGTAAACGCCCAGGTCGATAAAACAGCTCTGCAGCCTACACCGCCGCGCGCTAGCTTCCCGCAAAATATTACCTCTCTACCACATTCACCGGGCCTTAATGATCTGTTCCAGTTTATAGATTCTGAGGCAGGTTCGAACGGTCGAGTCGCAACGGAGGCTGATTGGCTAGAGCGCAGAGATGAGCTTAGAGATCTCATTCAGTACTACTATTATGGAAGAAAATATCCGACGCCTAAGAGCGCGATCATCGTAAATGAGCCGACAAACCAGATCAATGTCACGATTAATGATAATGACAGAACCGTGACTGGAAGTCTTGGTAATGTTATTGTTCCAACGGGCACACCGCCTGAAGGTGGTTGGCCAGTCATTATTGCCTTTGGTTTCGGTCAGACAGCCATGGCGACAGAAAACGGCTACGCCGTAATTAATGTCTCGAACTGGGGTGGATTTAACAGAAGCGGAAACTACTACAATTTATATCCTTTTAACCCTTATGAATATGATTTCAACACTGGCTCAATCATGACGGCAGCTTGGACCGTTTCCCGCATTATTGATGCGATGGAGATTAGTGCTGAAGCTAACGGCGGCATGAACCAATGGAATATTAACCCTTATCAATCAATGACAACTGGTGTATCGATAAATGGTAAATACGCGCTAATGTCAGCAGCGATGGATGATCGCGTCGGTGCAGCAGCGCCGGTAGACAGCGGACAGTCCGGTGTATCCAGCTTCCGTTACACGGCTGAAGGCAAGCTGTTTTACTATAATACACCGTTAGATCGCATTTATCGTAGAAACCAGAAGGGTCTTAACAGCATTCAGTATTTTGGCGAATCATTCTGGCTGGGTCTTGGTACAGCTGCTGCGTTCCAGCAACAGAAGGATATGGATTATATGCCATTCGATTCGCATGCCGTTGAGGCATTGATGGCACCAAGACCACTCATCGCATTTGTCGCAGATAACAACTTCGATTGGACGACACCGCCATCCTCCGTAATGGCAATGACAGCGGCACAGGAGGTCTATGAGTTTTTAGGCAGTGACAATGCTGCGGTACGAGTTCGCGATGGAGCTCACGCCATTCAAGATCGAGATGTGCCATTCATGCTGGCAATTATGGAAAAGGAGTTTAACGGTAAGTCGCTCGAGGTAAACAATCTTTTTCCGCATAGCGATCCGCCAAGCTATGGAGTCGGCAAGTACGATAGCATCGCTGATATGTCCATTTCTCCGTATGATATCGACAGCTCCTATATCCGCTGGTCTCGCCCTGGCAAGTACACACTATGGACAGAAAATGAGATCGTCACGGAAGGGGTGCCTGTCTCCATTAAGGTTCACTCTGATGATACGAAGGTTAAGCTCACCCTTCTAGATGAGGATAACGAGCCAACAGAGAACACATGGACAGCTGATGTAGTTGACGGCACCGCGGTGTTTAATCTGACAGAGGATGAGGTTAAGATCGGACGCTATGAGATTACGACCGTTGGTTCGGCTAAGGACAGCAAGACCGTATATTTCCAGGGCGTTGATGTCGCAACTGCTCTTCGCCATGGTACCGCTCGCAATGATAACGGAGCAGCAGTCATGTATGGCTTTACGAGCAGGATCAATAAGGATCTGGTAGAAGTGTATGCTGACGGTCGACTGTTGTCTCAATCGCCACAGGAGGATACGGAACAAGCATGGATTCTAAACTACGGTGTAACGACTAATCCGAACAGCAACAATCTTATACCGAACGATGCTTTTGAGGTCATTACGTTGAAGAAGCTGCAGATGGAGGCGATGCCTGGCAGTATGTTCGAGCTTTCCATTGACAAGTCTAAGCTGGAGAACAATCAGGAAACTGTTAGCTGGAACGCATCGGAATCGGTGCAGAGAATCGGTCCTGAGCCGAACTGGCCACCATATCCGAACAGCGCGACAGACGACGGAAATCGTCCATTACGTCCGGAGACAACGAGCAACTTTAGCGCTGATATTGATTTCAGCCTTAATGACGAGGTTGAGCTCGAAGCTGGCGATAAGCTAGAGATAACATTCAATGAGCCTATGCATAGAGGAGACTTTGGCATTGGCTTTGATTTCTCTGATGATTTTGTGATCATGTGGGCAGAGGACGATCAATCCGCCCTCGTGACCTTTAATCATGTGACGAAGAATAACGGAGAGGTTGGCAATATCTACATCATGCGTTTAAGAGATGCAGCTGGTAATTTGATTGCAGCTCCAATTCATCATTCGTTCACGTTCAAGTCAGTAGAGACAGAGGTACCAGCAGCTCCTACTAATGTAACAGCAATAGCAAAAGGAACGAGTACAATTGATGTAAGCTGGACAGCATCAGAGGATGCAAGCGGCTATAACGTCTATCGTTCTACTTCCGCAGAGGGCAACTACGTCAAAGTAAATACGCAGCTGATTACTGCAACGAAGCTAGAGGATAGCGGTTTAACACCGAAAACGGCTTATTACTATAAGGTCACTGCTGTCAATGATGGTGGTGAATCAGAGCGTTCAACAGCAGCGTACGCAGTAACAGATAGCATATATACCGGACCTGGTATTCCGCCGACAACACCGCCAGCACCAATTGCATCTGATGAATTAAAGGCAAATGTGGATTCTAACGGTCATGCAACTGCTACGGTTCAAGCTGCACATTTGAAAAAAGCGTTGTCTGATGCAAAGGCAGGTACGATGAAGCTTGTCGTTACTGGTGTTGAGCAGGCTAAGCAGGTTACTATCTCCATGCTTGCTGAACAAGTGAAGGAAGCGAAAAAAGCGGGTATTAAGCGTATCGAGGTTTTATTAGGTTTCGGAGTTGTACAGCTGCCAGTTTCGTTGTTCGAGGGAACAGCTGGCAATGCCAACATTCAATTGAGCGTCGCCGCCGTTGACAACAGCACGCTGTCAGAAAAAGTCCGCGAGTTCGTAGGCTCGAACACGGTGTATGACTTCAATTTAAGCATTGGCGGTAAGAAAATTACTAGCTTCGGTCCAGGACAGCAGGTGAGAGTCGAAATTCCTTATACGCTGAAGACAGGAGAAAAACCACATCAAATCGTGCTCTACTACTTATCGGAAGAGGGGAACATCGAAGTCATTAAACATGCTCATTACGATAAGCATACTGGTATGGTAGTATTCAAAGTGAAGCATTTCAGTAAATACGCAGCAATCGCTAATGCTGTACGATTCAATGATGCGAAGGCAATCGCATGGGCGAGCGACAGCATAGAAGGTCTAGCAGCACGTGGAATTGTAAATGGGGTAACGAAGGATTCGTTTACACCGGGCAAATCCGTGACAAGAGCTGAATTTGTTCATATGCTAATGCAGACGTTAGATTTGAGCGTAGCAAATGCATCAAGCAGCTTCCTAGATGTTAAGCAGGATGCTTGGTATTATAGCTCCGTTGCAACAGCGCAGCAGCTCGGTATCGTAAATGGACGGACGGATGGATCGTTCGGCATTCACGACGAGATTACTCGCCAAGAGATGGCAGCTATGGCTTATCGCGCTATCCAGGTGGCAGGCATTACGCTGAATGCAGATCAAGCGGCAGCGGCCTTCCAAGACGAGCAAGACATTGCAGCTTACGCTAAGAAAGCAGTGAATGCTATGCATGAAGCGGGTATTATCAGTGGCGTTGGTAATAACAAGTTCGCTCCGCATGGAACGGCAACCCGCGCTCAAGCAGCAGTTATTTTGTATCAGTTGTTAATGGAGTCACTGTAATAGCTACTCTAAGATAACGACAAGAAAAAGTAAGAACCCACCCCAAGGTTACCGCCAAAGGTGGGTTCTATAATCTTCAACTTAGAAGGGATAAGCCCATCCAAGCCAATTGTTTAGCCGAGTGTTCACAGCACTCGGCTTATTTTGAATATAGGATAACATAATTGGAAAAAGAAGTGAGTAGTTTGAGTGCGGAGAAGTAGTGATTAGTAATGCTCTTTTCAGAGAAGTGTATTCCGTAACAACCCTGCAAGGCTAGGTCTACGACTCGACCGCTATGTTACTAAGCCTTCGGGTTCGTTATTTCAACACGTTATGGAAATCAAATCAATAACTAATACAAGCGAGGGTGTCATGACTGAAAGTAGACAAGAACTGAAAAAAAATTATAACTGTGAGGACGGAAGTTTTATTTATCCTTTACTCGAAAAAAATTACTTTGATGAAGATCTATATTGGAAGTATTACAACTGCGTATTAAATCCATCTACCTATTACAAAGAAAAGGAATATGATACAGAGATTACAAAAATGATCTTACACACATACAATTATTTTCTAAAATCACTTGTATGGCATTAAAGCGATCTGTGAAAGGTAATAAGATATTTGATAGGAACAATAGGATAGAAAAGAAACAAGCAAAACCACGTCGAATTCAAAGGAGTTTGCTTGTTGAGCTGAAGTATAACTGTCTTATTAGAGGATTTGGGCATTACTAGATTCATAATTAACAAAGGTGAAATCCAAGTTTGGATTTCACCTTTGTTATGACTTAGATGCTGATATTGTTCCAGTCTTTTAAGCAGATCGAGTTCACATCTATCTTTATATTGCTAAGATATTAATATAACTCTAATACCTTTGTGATTAGCTGGACTACTCTATCGGATCTGTCAAAGTATAATTTAAATTGAAGACGATCCGACGATGTAAACAACGAGGGTTTGACTTCTTCCAAAGTTATCATTTTACCTGGAGTAGTTCGATGATCAAAAATATAGGTGTCATTTGTTAAAATAATATACTTAATTGAAAATTCTGGGTCTTGAAATTTACTTAAGTAATCAGAAAACTCTTCTTCTACGGGATAAAAATCGCTTATGGATAAGAAGTATTTACCATTATAAGGAGTTCTCCCATCTATTTCAACTATACCTTCAAATTTACCTGAATAGCTATAAAAATGTAATGGCTTGATGTCATCGTCTGGTTTAAATATTAAATATAAAGAAGTAAATAAAATGGCAAGAACAAAAAGAAGCAAACCAACCCTTATACTTAATGATTTCAAATTCATAAGTCATCTCCAAGAAGTTACAGAATAAGTTATTTTAAAGCTCTTGTTACGTAGAATTCTTTACCTTTTCTATCTAAGTCATAATGAAGATATTTATACTTACTACCACTAGGTACAGAATAAGCTATTTCATGAGATTTTACATAACTTGTAGATACACTAGAGGTAAAAGTACCTGCTGGAGTCGCTATACTAAGTCCTCCAGAAAAAGTACTTTCAACGCTATAATACTTTGTAAGTCCGGTCACAGACTGAATAGTAAAATTAGCTCCCCACTTGTCTGCTAATACTTCCGATGCAGGCTTTCCGTTATTGCTATTCTTAACCGATTTTATAGGAGTGTCTGCTGGGCCAATTACTTTGCCAGGTATAAGTTTGTATTCAGTACCTATAACAATTCTTTGCCCTGCCGAGCCGCCTGAGGAAGGTAAAGCAACTAGGTCGAATTTTTCATAAACATAATCAACATTCGCATACAAATCATACTGAGTATTCGTTGATGACGATCCTGTGAAATCATAATGAAGAGTACTATTTATACTTTTTGACGTCGTTCCTTCTACCGTCCAAGAACTACCTTTTTTATAACCGATACCTACCTTAATGTTAGCACCTGTTTTAAAATTGAATTTTACTTTCTCACCATCTCCTACATGTACAGTTGCTATCTTTGTTGGCACAGAATAGCCTCTTGTTTCTAATATACATTTTTCTACAAATGAGTCAAGTCTTTCACAACTAAGATAATTTGGTGCTGCCGCTAAACTCATTGAATTATTGGGGGCAGTGCCGACTTTAGGGATGTTATAGTGATTATCCTGATTAAAATTACTTTCAATAGTTACTGTCTGTAAATTATTGAGTTCAGATATTACATCGTGTTTAATAGGATGTTTCTCAGAGACGTATGGTATGCTAACGTACTCCATTTGAATATGGTTATCTGGCGAAACTAAAGTTACATTATACACTAAGTCTATTATCTGTACTTCATCATTAAAAATATCTTGACTGATTTCGGGAGTTAGCACTAAAGGTTCATTTGGTTTGACTGTTCCATAAAAAACAGTCTCTTCTTTAACATAATCACTTTCCAAAACTTTCACAGATACGCGTGTTCCTTCTTCTGCATAATCAGATTTTATTACGATTTGGGGATTGTTTTCCATAATTGAAAAATCTGATTCTGAAGCATTAACAGGCACTACTAGCATAGATGAAATTAAAATAAGTGCTAAAACTTTCAAAATATTTGTTTTCAAAAAAATACCTCCTTTGTAATATATTAAATATATATTGAATTTTTTTCCATGTCAATACCATAAACTTCTAACAGTAGAATCATTTTGATAGATTTCAAATCCATCAACAAATGAATAAGTTCATAGCCAAATGCTTAATATATAACTAGCTAATAGAACAGAATGACTGTTATCAAATGTCATGATAAAAACAAAAACTGTTGCTTTCAACGAATTGAAGGCAGCAGTTTCTTCTTTATTATTTGTTAGATTTGCGCTTTACCAGCTGTTTAACCAAGGATAAGGAAGTAACATTTTACATTCTTATTATCCGGAATCCTTAAAAAGTCTTGAAAAAAGTCTTGAATAGAGGCACTTGTCTATTAGCAGAAAATTGTTTAAGAATTTCATTGAGTGCTTTTCAGTCTTCTCAGTTACCTAAGTTCCTCTATGTTGATCGGAGTGTGCCATTAAGCACACTCTTTTTTTGTTATGCTATATCGTACTCTTCGACTTCATCGAGTTGAGAGACATTCATTCTAACAACCTGAACGAAAAAAGGTTGATTTCTGCAGTAGATCATTGTAAAATTTTAATAATGATGTTAATTATTAATATTTATATTAATGAATGACTAATCATGATTCAATGATTGATTTTGTTCCAGAGCTACTAGATTATTCTCTGCATCTAAGTTATTCGAGCAGTTTTGCAACCGTTTACACCAGGTATTACACCGTAACTAATAAAAATATAGGGGGATTTATAAATATGAGAGTTGGCAAGAGATTAAGCAGGAAGCATATACTTATCATTTCATCCGTAACTTTATTATTAATGATAGGCTTACTTTTCTGGGCTTTTAGCTCGAAGGAGAGTCCGGCGGTGGAGATGCAGTCTGCGACTAACGGTGAATCGAGCAACGGTGCTGCTACAACTGCGAACACTCAGCTTACGGAAGTGAGCTTCCGAGAGGATTTGCTGCTTCACTACACCTTCAATCAGACAGACGGTACGACGGTCGTAGATGAAAGTGGTCATGGCAATGATGGCGTCATCGTTGGTGCAGCAAGCTTTAAAGAGGGGAGAGAGGGAGAGGCGATTGAGCTTAAGGGCGGCTATGTTAAAATGCCCAACGGCATCTTAGCCAAGCAGCAAGCGATGACGATATCGACCTGGATCAACCCTGCTTCACTGCCCGCTTGGTCAAGAATTTTCGATATTGGCTCTTCAACGACTAATTATATCTTCTTTACGCTGAACAATGGCTCGTCTATTCAGTTAGGCTTGCATCTAGACAATGCCGTGCAATCACTTACAGGTGTTCCTTTCACCTCAACGAATCAATGGCAGCACATCGCCGTAACGATAGAGGATAAAACAGCGATCATTTACATTAATGGGATCGAGGTTCTTAAAAATACGAATCTAACGATTACGCCAGATCAATTAGGTGTAACGACAGCGAATTACATAGGCAAATCACAATACGCTACAGATCCCAATTATGCGGGAAAGCTTGAAGAATTTAGAGTATATAATAGAGCGCTTAATGAGCAAGAGATTATGCAGGTGATGGGCGAGGGCTTGAAGGCTGCAGAAGCGATTGCCCTCGACAAGGAATGGCTGAATCTTGGTGTAAATGCGCAAGAGGTTACGAATGATCTTATGCTTCCCGCGCAAGGACCACTCGGAACAACGATAAGCTGGCAATCCTCCGACCAGACATATGTTAGTGATGATGGTAAAGTGACGCGTCCAGCGAAGGATGCTGAGGACGCTAAAGTAACGTTAACAGCAACGCTAACCAAGGACAACGAGCAGGAGACGAAGGAATTCGACCTTACCATATGGGCTGAAGGCGCAGTAGCCTATGAGATCAATGTGGATGCTGATCAACCACAGCATGAGATTAGCCCGACGATGTTTGGCTTGTTCTATGAAGATATTAACTATGCGGCAGATGGCGGGCTGTACGGTGAGCTCATCCATAATCGTTCGTTTGAATTTAATACGCCGTTTTATGGATGGGTGCTGGAAGAGTTCGGTGGCGGCAAAGGGACCATTCAAGCCTCTTCAGATATGCCACTGAACGATAAAAACCACAAATATATCGAAGTGACAGCGACAGAAGCTGGTGACGGAGTAGGTATTTCTAATGCTGGCTACTCAGGTATAGCCATAGAAGCTGGCGAAAGCTACGAGTTTTCGTTCTATGCGAAAAGCGAAGATAAGCTTCAGCATCCGATCACTGCTGAGCTAAGAGGCAGGGATAATAGTGTGTACGGAGCATGCAGCATCGACGGGTTAACGACGGAGTGGCAGAAGCTTCAATGTGTCATTACCGCTGAACAGACAGATTACGAGGCGAAATTCGTCCTGTTAATCCATGATAAAGCGACCGTTTCACTAGATATGGTCTCGTTATTCCCGCAGAAGGTGTGGAACAACCGCAGCAATGGACTGCGCTATGATCTAGCAGAGCTGCTTGACGATATGGAGCCCGGCTTTTTACGCTTCCCTGGCGGCTGTATTGTTGAAGGCGGCTCTCTAGACAATCACTATCGCTGGGAGAACACGATTGGTGATGTGGCTGAGCGAGAAACACAACGCAATCAATGGGCGAATAACTATTATCAATCGTTCGGCTTAGGCTATCAGGAATACTTCCAGTTTGCTGAGGATATTGGTGCAGAGCCGTTGCCCGTTATATTTGTAGGGATCGAATCGTGTACCGCGAATCCGGATACGGTGCCGCTTAACGAGCTTCAGCCATATATTGATAGCGCATTTAACCTGATTGAATACGCCAATGGAGATGTGAACACGAAGTGGGGAGCGCTGCGCGCCGCTCATGGACATCCTGAAGCATTTGATATGAAATACTTAGGAGTTGGCAATGAGCTATGGGGTGCGAAATACTATGAACGTTACAAGATGTTTTATGATGCCATTAAGGAGAAGCATCCGGAGATTAAGCTGATCTTCAGCTCTGGTGCCTTCCCGAGCGATGGTGCATATAGTGATGCCTATCATTGGCTAGCTCAGAATAATAACCCAGCGGATCTTGTTGATGAGCATATGTATCAATCGCCGTCCTGGATGCTGGAAAATGTAGATCGCTATGATGATTTCAGTCGTACAGGTCCAAAGGTATTCGTGGGTGAATATGCATCACACGGAGTTGGCAAGAGGAACAATATGGAGTCAGCAATTACGGAAGCGGCATTTATGACAGGGCTGGAGCGCAATGCGGATATTGTAGAGATGGCTGCTTATGCGCCATTGTTCAGTCGTCAGCCGGCCAAATTTACGCAGTGGACACCAGACATGATATGGTTCGATCAGTATCGTACTGCTAAGACGCCGAATTATTATGTGCAGAAGCTATTTATGAATCATCAAGGGGATAAGACGCTGCCGATCCAAGCGAAGAAGCGCAGTGAGAGCGTCAATGATATTACTGGCTCGATATTTCTCGCGACATGGGCAACGCAGGTGGAATACGACAATGTGAAAGTAACGTCGCAGGACGGCAGTGTGTTATACAGCAATGATTTCTCTGACAGCTCTACGAGCTCAGACTTCACAGCATATAACGATGCAGCAGCTAGCTGGAAGATCGAAGACGGCGTATTAAAGCAGACAAGTAATGGACAGGATACGAGATACATGCTTGGAAGCGGGCAGAGCTGGAGCAACTACACGCTCGAGCTAGAGGCGACGAAGAAGAGTGGGAATGAAGGGTTCCTGATCGGCTTTGCGGCTAACGATGCCAACAATTATTACTGGCTGAATGTAGGTGGTTGGGGCAATACTCGCACCGTTATTGAGAAAGCATCGAATGGCTCAAGAGGCATCATTACGCCGGTATTAGATCAAGGGATTGCAAGCAATAAAACGTATAAGGTGAAAATTATCGTCGATGGCTCTCGTATTCAAGTCTATTTGGATGATCATCTGCTATTCGATCTGAACGAAGGAACGACAGAAGGTCCATTATATAGCTCAGCTTCAGTAGATGAGAGCACTGGAGATATTATATTGAAGGTTGTGAACAGCTCATCGACTATGCAAAATGCGAAGGTAAATGTAAATGGGGCCGCATTTATCGCTCCGGAAGCAACAGTGTTTGAGCTATCTTCCCCTGCATTTACAGATGAAAATTCACTTGATAATCCAAATAATATCGAGCCGATTCAGAAGCAGGTGTCTAATCTAGCTGAGTCCTTCGAATACGAGTTTCCTGCTCATTCGGTGACGATCCTGCGACTAAGAACAGAAGCAGGCCCAGCCATAACGGCTGTAGAAGATGTACAGCTAACGACGACTGTAGGTAAAGCTCCTTCATTACCAGCTAACGTAGTCGTAACGAAAAGCGATGGCTCGACAGAACAGGTTGCGGTCAAGTGGAATAACGTCGATAAAGCTCAATACAGTAAGCGCGGCGTGTTCAGAGTGAAGGGTGAGCTAGCGGATACGTACTTAAAGGGGTATGCAGAGGTAACGGTAGAGTAATAAATAGGTTGATCGATGAGAACCAATAGTCATAAGAACAGTAAGCATAGTTAAAGGGCAATAGGGTGTCAACATCGTGTTGAGATCCTATTGCTTATTTTGTTTTTACAGCAGAACGAAACGGTTTAGTCTAACCTATTGCAGAGCCTCTCATATACTAATGGATGGTGATCACATAACGAGTAGGTGAGAGGTGTGGGTGGTTCTAGCGGTAAGGATAAGCGACATCGCAGCAGGCAGCAGAAGAAACCATGGCAGAAGCATAAAACTACATATCTAACGAGCGTCAATAGCTCAGTTGCCTTTACTAACTCCACTCGTACAAATGGCTTGAATGACTCGACTAATCTCAGTAGCACCACTAGCTCAAACAGACCGAGCAGGTCCAGTAGTTCCAACATGTCCAACAGACCCAACAGGTCCAACAGACCCAACAGTACCAGCAGTACCGACAGCTCCAACAGTACCAGCAGCACCAACAGCTCCAGCAGTACCCGCAGCCCCAAAAGAGCAAACGCCCCCAGCAGTACCAATGCATTTACGCAAGCAAGCAATTCGAACACAATTGCGGAAATTGGAGGCTGGGTTGAAGCAGCTGGCAACATTGTCGCGGCCATTGGGTCTACACCGACAAATAGGCTTTCAGACTCGATGCAGACAGATTTGAATATCATTGGTAATGCATTGCAGGCGGTAGGAAGTGTGTTATCGATTAATAATGGGGCGATAACACTGGATGAATTAGGAGATATTTTGCAGTCCGTCGGGAACGTAACGGTTATTGCTGGCATTTTGAATCAGAATGAGACAGCTAGTGAGCGGTTAGAGATGGTCGGTAATGAGCTGCAGCTGGTCGGCTCGGGCCTATCGTTAGATTTGCAAGACAATCTCACCTTTAGCCAGTCATTAGACAATATAGGAAATATCATTCAAATCATTGGCGTCACCATGCAGATCTACGCTAATCCGAATACCGAAGAGGGGGTTCAGGCGAACGCCATTGGCAGCTGGACGCAGGCAGTTGGCTCAGTCATCTCAGCACTTGCATCAGACAATAACGATTAGATGCTTCTTTCATGAATATAGGTTTAAATCTCACCAGAAATAGCCGTTTGCCATTCAGAGGTTTGTCCAGGATCAAACACTTGTTCAAATCTAGCTATGCCAAAGTTAGATATATTTCCATTAAAGTAGAAAATAACGCTGTAATTGCTACTCTTTCCGTTCTCCATTATTGATAAGGTTACTTTACCAACTGCCTCACCATCGTCATGGAATACCTTTAAATCTTGATAATCCTGTATATATGTTCCTCTGTTCTTCAAATCTTGAACTCTATTCACCCATAGTTCATTCGCATTCCTCAAATCACTGCCGAGGTTAAATTGACTTGAATAATACACATCGTTCGATGCGTCTTGAAAGTGACCACTTTTGAGATTACTGAAGAAGGAAGCAGCCATTATGCGACCATATACCACATCCCAGTAATGAAGAAAAACAGCAAGTAATAAAGTTAATATTATTAGAGCTAAAAAGGATTTTTTCAGTCTGCTCATTCGATAACCTCACTTAACAAGATAAACAAGCTCATTCCTCGTTCGAATCTGTCTATCCTGCTTCAAATGTTTATTTTACTCACTAATCTCTTTATCTCCTACGTTCTATTAACAAATCTCATTTTTCCATAATTTCTATAAAAAATCATGATGCTTGCTTACTATTTTACAACAGTTTCCAGAAATGTAGATATCCTAATTCCAATGAAGTCGCATCAGTGGTCGTTTCGAGCTGGAAAGCCGAATACTGCCCCATGTATTGGAAACAATACAGGTTATACGTACAAGAAACCGACAAGGAAACGATGTGAATTATAAATGTGTGCAAAGAAGCTTACTGAATATAACGAAAAAAGGGACTTTGGCATAACGCAGGAGCCAGAGGGAAAGCCAGAAGCAGCCTCGGGACAAGCGCTGCGATTTGTCGTCCAGCACCATATGGCTCGAAGAGAGCATTATGATTTCCGTCTCGAATGGGGAGGTGTTCTGCTCAGCTGGGCTGTGCCTAAGGGCCCCTCCTACAATACAAAGGATAAGCGACTTTCCGTCATGGTCGAGGACCATCCGCTGGAATATCGCAACTTCGAAGGTACGATTCCGAAGGGGCAATATGGCGGTGGAGTCGTTATGCTGTGGGATGAGGGCTACTGGGAGCCATATATCGATGTCGAGCAAGGGCTTCGCAAGGGGGAGCTAAAATTCACACTAAGCGGCAGACGACTCAAGGGCAAATGGGCATTAATCCGCTTGAAGCCTAAGGAAGGCGATGACAAGGACAACTGGCTATTGCTGAAGGAAAGAGATGAGTACGTTCAAGGGACTAGCGGAATAGAGGAATTTAATACGAGTATTCGGACCGGACGCACGATGGATGAAATCGAAAGAGGCGAGGAAGAAAAGGTAGCGAGCAATCCCTTCAACAGAGTCGACGTGCAGCTCGCCAAGCTGGCACGAGCCGTTCCTAAGGGGGAGGACTGGCTTTATGAGCTGAAGTATGACGGCTACAGAATTGTCGCGTTCGTGGAGGCCAACACCGTCAGGCTTATCACGAGGAACGGGCATGATTTCACCAACCGTTTTCCAACAATCGCTTCTTCGCTTACAGAGCTTGCCGCTGGCAGGGCGATGATTATAGACGGTGAGGTTGTTATAACGGATGAAGCGGGCAAGACGGATTTTCAGGCGTTGCAAAATTATATAAAAAATCCGCGGGGGCAGAATCTGACCTATATCGTGTTTGATCTGCTAGCGCTGGATGGCGAGGATCTTAGAGATCGCCCCTTGATTGACAGAAAGGCTGCACTCGAGCAGCTGATGGAGAATGCGCCTGTCAACCTACACTACAGCCGACATATTCAAGGCAATGGAAAGGAAAGCTTTGCTGTAGCCTGCCAGACCGGAATGGAGGGCATCATTGGGAAGAAGCCCGAGTCCAAGTACAATGGAACCAAAAATGGTGACTGGATTAAGCTGAAATGCGATAGACGGCAGGAGTTCGTGATTGCAGGCTATGCGCTGACCGACAAAAAAACGAGCGGAATAAGCTCACTTCTATTAGGCGTCTACGAGGGTGAGGACCTCGTATATGTTGGGCGTGCGGGTACTGGCATGAGTGAGGCGGACGTTAGAATGCTAGAGGGGAAGTTCGAGAAGCTAAAGCGGAAGGATTGCCCGTTCAAGCATGTGCCTAAGCCTAGAGCAAGCGATACGTACATATGGCTGGAGCCCGAGCTAGTAGCAGAGATTAAATTTGCTGAATGGACGAAGGACAACCTGCTAAGGCAGCCAAGCTTCAAGGGACTACGGGTAGATAAGAATCCACGAGATATTAAGCGGGAGGAAGTGGAGGAGGAAACCTTAGCTCGACCCTCGACTATAAGGACGGGGAAACCGAGAAGAAGCATTGTCATCGAAGGGATTAAAATTACGAATCCAGATAAGGTCGTATTCGAAGAGCCTCTCGTCACGAAGGAGGATGTCGTTCGCTACTATGCCAAGGTTTCGGAGCCTATGCTGCGCTATGTGAGCCATCGAATTCTCACGTCTGTACGCTGTCCTAGAGGCGTTGCACAAAACTGCTTTTATAAAAAGCACCCAGGCACGGATAGCAAGGGCAAGGGAGTGATCACCGTTCCGATTACGACTGGCAATGGCAGCATGGAGGATTACTTCTGTATTGAGAGCCTGTCCGGGCTCATATACGAAGCACAAATGGGTACGCTGGAATTTCATACTTGGGGAAGCCGAGTGGACACACTTGAAACGCCAGACATTATGGTGTTTGATCTAGACCCAGATGAAGGCATGGAGCTAAGCAGAGTTCGTCAAGGTGCGAGAGATGTAAGAAGCGTGCTTGAAGAGCTTTCTTTGAAGTCCTATCTTAAGACGAGCGGAGGCAAAGGCTATCATGTCGTGGTTCCTTTTCCAGCGAGCATGAACTGGGATAAGTTCCATGACTTTGCTAAAAGTGTTGCGCAGGTTATGGAGCAGAAATGGCCAGATCGTTACACCAGCAATGTTAGAAAGACCAGTCGTGCCGACAAAATATTTATTGATTGGATTCGTAATGGCAGAGGTGCAACGAGTGTGGCTCCATATTCCTTAAGAGCAAGAGCAGGGGCAAGGGTGTCGATGCCGATCACATGGGATGAGCTTGATAGTGTTGAGCCAGATGGCATTACGATGGAAGAAGCAGTTAAGCGGATCGCTGGTAAGGATCCTTGGGAGGGGTTTTTTAGTTAGAGAATATTGGTGTTAATGAAATGATGAAATGAGCGATAATAGGCTTAATTCATAGAGAAAGTGCTACAAGCTTTAAGTTTACCTTCGTAGCACAAGGAAATGTAATACACCTGTGCAAGCATGCTTAGTTCAAGAGCTTATAGCATTGCACCCTGCAGTTGTTGTTGGCTATTTCGCTCTGTTTATAATAAGTTGGAGTCACCAGTTCCTACCACGCCTCTTAACAATGCGTACCAAGGTGGGCCTTTTTATTGCGTCTCAGTGAAAAGATTTCTTCAAAATGAGGGCTGTGACGAGAGAAACGTAATTTCTCTCAGTCACAGCCCTGCTTAATGAAATCAGAGTGTGCTCACTCCACCATACCTGGCAAGCAGTAAATAAAAACCTCCCACCACGACAAAGGGCAACCAAAGCAGTTATTACTAATCTTCCTCCACGATATAAGGCAGGGAGATCGTAATCGTCGTGCCCTTATGCTTCTCGCTGTCGATCGTAATCCCGTAGGGCTCCCCGTAGTAATAGCGGATTCGGTCATGCACGTTTTTAATGCCGATATGCTCCTCCTCGATTAAGTCAACAGGCTTATCCAGCCTTGAACGAAGCTGCTCAAGCTGTGCTTCATCCATGCCAATTCCGCTATCCTCAACATATATGTACAGATGCTTCTGAGTAATAAGCGTCCGTATGGTCACTTGACCAGGCTCAAGCTGTGGCTCTAATCCGTGAACAATCGCATTTTCCACAATCGGCTGCAGAATAAAGTGCAATATCACCGCCTGCTCACTGCCAACTGCCAAGTCTTCCTCATAGCTAATTTTATCGGCAAAGCGAAACTGCTGAATTTGAATGTACAATCGCAGCTGCTTAAGCTCGTCCAGCAGTGTCTGTGTATCCTTTCCAGATGGAATGAAGGTGCGGAATAGCTGTCCCAGCTTACCGACCATCTCGCTCGTTTGCCGATCACCGTTAATGATGACCTTCATCTGGATCGTTTCCAGCGTATTAGCTAAAAAATGAGGATTGATCTGGCTTTTTAATGCACCGTATTGCGTCATACGCTGCTGAACCTTAGCATCCGACAGTCGTTCAATATGCTGCTTCAGATCAGTAATCATCTTACTAATCCCTCGATGCAATACACCGAATTCATCGTTTCTCGAGCTATCGAGCTTAATATTGAAGTTACCTAGTCCGACCTGCTTCACCTGCTGACTCAGCCGTATAATCGGCTTTGTGACACGCTTATGTAGAATGATAAAGAACAGCAGCGCCGTAATGAACGACATTAACGCGAGAGCAAAGATCGTCCCTTGGATATTACGCGCGTACTTAATCATCTCATTCACAGGAATATATTGAATGACCTTCCAGCCTGAATAGGATGAATCCACATAGTTTACGTAGGACTTCACCTGATCAATATTCACATAGAAGTGACCCGTATCATTAGCCTTTAGCTGCTGCTGGGCAAGCTTGGCGGTGATTGCTTGTATGCTTTGCTCATCCATGGCTGCATCTGACGCATAAATTAATTCATGCTGCTCATCCAAGATGATGAAGCTGCGATTCGTCGTTTCAGACTTACTTAATATTTCTCGCAGCGAATCTAATCGAATATCGATCAGAATGACACTGAGCGCCTTTTTCGTTCCAGCCTTATTAATGACCCGAGCGATGGAGATGACAGAATCCAGCGCATTGACACGGTGAAACGGCTTATGGGTCCCGAACAGCACGACTCTCCCGCCTGCTTCAATCGTCCTGCGATACCACTCCTCCTGCGTAAAATCCCCAATATTGTAATCTGAACGATTGAAGCTAGCAGAATAGAAGACACGATCTCCAACATAGATCTGCACGCTATCCACATTTTTGATCGAGACCTCAATCGTACCGACAAAGCTCTCTATCTCCGTTTCGTACCTTAAGCGCAGCTCCTCCTCGTTCTCGAGTGACGTATTGGGCCAGCGCTCTAGTGCAAGCTGAAGCTCATCATCCATTAACGCGGTGATCGTCCCCTTTTCAATGCTTTGCAGGTATTGGTCAATGTTGAAGGAAAGGTTGGTAAGAATCAATTGGGAGCTACTTTCGTACTCTGTTTTTAGTGCATGGACGGAGTTGAAGTAGAGCACAGCCGAAATAATTAAAAGTGGGAAGGTTACTGTAATGATCATAATGAGGAATATTTGCCGATTTAATCTGCTCATTTTGTTATGTAGACCTAATCTCCAGCTTTTGATCATACTAGGCGAGCCCCAATCGCTTCCGATATTCAGTAGGTGTCATATCGGTGATTTGCTTAAACGTTTTTACAAAATGCTTATAGCTGCGATAGCCGCACATCGTACATACATCGACGACAAGATTGCTAGGCTGTGCTAGACATTGCTTCGCATAATTTATTCTGACCTCTGCCTGGAACAAGGAGTAATTTTTGTTTAGCCGCTGCTTAAAGAGTCGGCTAAGATAGGATGGGTTATAGAAGAAGCGTTCAGCTACGATTGGGAGCGAGATCTCCTGATCGATATGCTCCAGAATAAACTGCTCAATTTTTTGAAATAGCTGATCTTCTCCATCGGGTTCAAGTACGGATTCGGAGGTTTCTTCGCTAGGGATGCTTTTAATCTGGAGGAGCTGCGACGTGCATCGTTCAATTGCACATAAGCTTTCATCATACTGCAGCGGCTTAAGGAGAAATTCAGTTACGCCGCCTATTTTAATCGCGCGCTTCGCATATTCAAATTCATTGTAGCCCGTAAGAATAACGAACAAGCTGCTTGGAAGCTCAACGCGAAGCTGCTCAATCATATCGAGTCCACTCATGAGCGGCATACGAATATCGGTAATAATGAGGTCGGGCCTTTCCTGTAAGGCGAGGTTAAGACCTTCTAAGCCATTGCTGGCCTCAAGGATATGATGATATTGCAAAGCCTTCCAGTCAAAGTAATGCTTTAGCCCTTCTCGAATCGTCGGTTCATCCTCTACGAGCATAACCTTCAACATCATTCATTCCTCCTTTGCTGTCGATAAAAACTATTATTAATGTACGATGTAATCGCTTTAACTTGATTATAAGCAATATTACCTATGAAAAATATACCGGATTTACAAAAAACGAGTAGGAATAACAAATAGGTAAACATAGCACCCCAGATGTAAAATTAGCGGGATTTTATCTAGCGACAGAAAAGCTTACGATGTTATCAAGGCTGAGACGAGAGCAAAGCATTGCAAGCTTTCGATCATCACCTTACCAATGAATAGGGGGTACAGTCATGCACAAATCAAAACAAAAGTCATTATTGTTAGCAATTACCGCACTACTATTAACATTCATGACAGCATGCTCAGGCTCAAGCACAAGTAACTCCGACAACAATGTTCAACCGACAACTCAGGCGAAGGCTTCCGAGAAACCAGTAGCAGAAGAAACGGTGAAGCCAGCTGATCCAGTCGAAATTACGTGGTGGAACTTCCCGAACTTCACTGCTTTAGATGGTGAGGTTGGTAAATTTGAAAAGCAACTGATTGCAGCCTTTAACGAAAAGCATCCAAACATTACGGTCAATCTTGAAATGCTTACCTTTGACGGTGGACCTGAAAAGCTGAATGTGGCGATCGCAACAGATACTGCACCAGATGTAATCTATGATGCACCTGGTCGGATCATTGATTGGGCGAAGAACGGCTTACTTGCACCGATTGACGATATGTTCACTCCAGAGGTGCGTGGCGATATCGAGCGGGCCATTATCGAGCAATCCTCCGTCGACGGCACGATGTATATGTACCCATTCAATACTGGCCCATTTACGATGGCCGTTAATAAAACGTTATTCGAGGACATTGGTGCGTTAGATTTGTTACCGCTTGCATCTGAGGATCGTACGTGGTCCGTTGAACAGTTCGAGGCGGCTCTACAGGCCGTGAAGGAAAAGGCGCCAGATGTTATTCCAGTCGGCTTCTTCGCGAAGTCGCAGGCCGGTGACCAAGGGACTCGGGGCTTCATTACGAATCTTGCAGGCTCGACCTTCCTTAATGATACGAACGATGCGATTGCCCTTAATAATGAAGGGGGAGTAGCAGCGCTTGAGTGGATTCTTAACGCATCTGAGCAGGGCTGGCTAGCAGAGGGAGCTTCCTCAATGGCAGCCTCTGACCATAATGATTTGTTCCTGCAAGGGAAGATGGCATTTGCCATTAACTACTCTGCCGTACTAAAAACACAATTTGCACCGAACAAAACCTCTGACTTTGAGGATGTACTGCTGCCATATCCAACCGTGGATGGTAAAGCTCCAATATTAGAGCCGTTTCTAGGTGGCTTGTCTATCTTTGACAATGGCAATGCAGAGAAGATCGAAGCATCAAAGGCATTTATTGATTTTCTAGTTAATGACCCCGAGTGGAGCATTACAGCCTTAAAGCAAACAGGAGGCTTATCTGCACGCAACTCTGTCACTGGTATCTATGATGGCTCCGAGTACGCATACTCTGAGCTTGCTCGTAAGTTCATTACTACCCCGCCAACGATTGCAGATGGCTATGCGGAAATTCGTACCTATTGGTTCCCAGCATTACAGCAGGTGCTGCTGAAGGCAGCAACTCCAGCAGATGCACTGGCTGAGTTTGAAAGACTAGGTAACGAAGCGATTGCCAAGGGTAAGCAGAACAGAGAAAGCAACTAAAGCTGGAAGCATATAAGGAGTAGCGCTGCTGCTACTCCTTTCCCTTTCAGAAAAGCGAAAATGAAGCGCAGAATGGAGCGAACGCTATGGCAGCAACATCCCTTAAGCTGAAGTCTCGAAGGAGATTTAAGAAGGAATGGATTACGAGCTACTTGTTTTTACTACCTGCACTTGCCTTTTTTATTATGTTTGTTGTCTACCCGATGATTCACGGGATCTATATTAGCTTTTTCGATTACTCCTTAACGAATTTCAAATTCGTAGGCTTGCAGAATTTTAAGGAGCTTTTGCAAAGCTCGAATTTTCATCAGTCGGTCATTAATACGGTTGTGCTAGTTCTTGTTGCAGTACCCGTCGTCATCGCCTTTTCGATCTTTGTCGCAATGACCATTTATAAGAAGAAGGAATGGCTTCGCTCACTGTTCCGCGGGATCTTTTATTTACCGGCGGTAACGTCCGTCGTATCGGTAACGGTCGTGTGGAACTGGATCTATCATCCGAACTTTGGGATATTGAATTATTTGACGGGGTTAGTCGGTATGAAGCCTATGTTCTGGCTTGGAGATCCGAAAACAGCGCTAATGGCAATCACCGTAATCCTCATTACGACATCGGTTGGCCAGCCGATCATCCTATATGTGGCAGCGTTAGGGAATATACCTATTTCATATATTGAAGCGGCACAGCTAGACCGTGCGAGCTCTGGACAAATATTTACGAAAATCATCTGGCCGATGCTGATGCCTACGAACCTATACGTCATCGTTATTACGACCATTAACACGTTCCAATGCTTTAGCTTAATTCAGCTATTAACGTCAGGTGGACCACTGTATAAAACCTCGACCGTGATGTATAGCGTTTACGAGCAAGCATTCTCGTTCGGTAACTTTGGAATGGCGTCCGCTATGGGCGTTATGCTAGCTGTCATTATTGGAGCGATCTCCATTATTCAGTTCAAATTTTTCGGCAGCGATGTTGAATACTAAGGGGTGATCAAGATGAGTCATGAACATACAATCAAGCTTAAAGTAGACAACGTTCCTTCAAAAAAGCACAAGCCATTCATTGAACGCTTGAACCCTTATCGCATCATATCGATGATACTACTCTGCATGTTTTCTATCGTATTTGTTTTTCCGTTCTATTGGATCATCACCGGCGCATTTAAGATTCAGGTCGTTGCAACACAGCTGCCGCCACAATGGTTCCCGCTCGAGCCCGTGCTGGATAACTGGGTGACGCTGTTCAAGAATTCGGTTGGCCGCTGGACGTTCAATTCCTTCTTTGTAGCGGTTTCTGAGATGGTGCTTATCTGTCTAGTGTCCTCAACTGCTGGCTTTGTGCTAGCTAAAAAGCAGTTTCCAGGTCGCAGAGTTATATTTTCAGTGCTCGTTGCCGCGATGGCACTGCCGAAGCAGGTCATATTAGTGCCGCTGTTTACGCTGCTTGCGAAGCTGGGCTGGATCAATACGTACAAGGGGCTTATCTTCCCGGCAATAGGCTGGCCATTCGGTGTGTTTCTAATGAAGCAATTCTCTCAAACGATCCCGTCAGAGATACTAGAGGCTGCGAAAATCGATGGCTGCTCAGAGCTGCGTTCATTTATTACGATCGCCTTGCCGCTGCTTAAGCCAGCGATCGGTGCATTAGCGATCTTCACCTTTATGACGAGCTGGAACGATTACTTTAGCCAGCTCATCATTACACGCTCCACGAATATGATGACGCTGCCGCTTGGCATAGCAACGATGCAGGGTGAATACCGGACCGATTATGGCGTGATGATGGCTGGCGCAGCACTAGCGTCACTACCGATGCTGACGATCTTTATCTTGTTCCAGAAGGCATTTACACAGGGGATTACGCTTGGAGCTGTGAAGTAATATGATCTCGTGAATGGATGGGTTGCGATGAAGGGCTATCTAGCAATAGATATTGGTGGAACCGAGATGAAGTATGCTGTCATCAGCAGCAGTCTAGAGCTGATGCTGCATGACCGGATGCCGACTGCGCAAGACGACCTGCAGCTTCAGATTCCAGCTCAGATCGATACGATTGTGTCGCAATGCCTTCAGCTTCATGCTGACATTGTCGGTGTAGGGATTAGTACCGCAGGTGTCGTTCATATGGAGAACGGAGAGATATTGTATGCAGGGCCTACGATGCCAACGTATGGTGGTACGAATCTGAAGTCTCATATTGAAGGTAAGCATGGCTTGCCGACGCGAGTGATCAATGATGTGAATGCGGCTGCTCTAGGAGAGCAGTGGCTCGGTGCAGCTCGGCGCTTCCGCAGCTTCTTTATGGTGACGCTCGGTACAGGTGTTGGGGGAGCCGTTGTGCTTAACAATGAGCTTTACGTCGGTACGAACTTTCGAGCAGGAGAGGTCGGTCATATGCCAATCAAGGGGCTCGTTGAGCTTAGCTATGAGAGCCGTGCTTCGATGAAGGCATTACTGAATGACGCGAAGCAGCGCTTTGGCTTTACTGGGGATGGTGCAGCGTTGTTCGAGCTGGCAAGAGCAGGTGATGGGCGTGCCCTTGAGGTCATCGATGAATGGGTAAGTGAGCTCGCACGAGGGCTAATCCCGATCATCTATGTGCTTGATCCTGAAGCAATCATTATCGGCGGTGGGGTATCGGCACAAGGAGCTTATCTTATCGATAAGTTGACCAGCAGGCTGAGGGAGATTGCGAAGAAGTCACTCGTGCTGCCTGCAATCGTTGCAGCAGAGCTCGGGAATAAAGCAGCGCTTTATGGCGCCGTTCGAGGCTTTATAACAGACAAATCACTAGTGAGGAGCATGAAGGATGAGCAAGCATGAGAGCTTCAAGGGAATCTATGTGGCGATGTACTCTGCATATAATGAAGCGGGAGAGGTAGACATAGAGCGAGTAAGGCTACTGGCACAGTACTATATCGATACAGGCATTACCGGACTATATGTTGGCGGCAGCTCAGGCGAAGGCTTGCTGCAGACCGTGGAGGAAAGAAAGGCTGTGCTTGAAGCGGTGATGGACGCAGTAAAGGGAAGACTAACCGTCATCGTTCATGTCGGAGCAAATGCAACAAGAGATGCGGTTGAGCTCGCAAGGCATGCGGAGCAGTGTGGAGCCGATGCGATCTCAGCGGTTCCCTCGATCTATTATCGGTTATCAGAGCAGGCGGTTGAGCAGCACTGGCAGGCGATGATCGATAGCAGCTCACTTCCGTTCATCATCTACAATATCCCGCAGACGACAGGCTTCCAGCTAAGTGCAAGCCTATGTGCGAAGCTTGCGCAGCAGGAGAAGGTGATCGGCGTGAAGATGTCTGGAGAAAGCACGTATGAGCTGCAGCAGCTAAAGGCGGCTGGAGGCGAGGACTTTATCGTATTCAATGGCCCCGATGAGCAGTTTCTAGCGGGCAGAATTATGGGTGCAGCAGGTGGCATCGGCGGGACGTATGGCGTAATGCCACAGCTGTTCTGTGCACTGGATGCCTTATTCGAGCAAGGAAGAATACGTGAAGCGCAGGAGCTGCAGTACAGGATTAATGCGATCATTAATAGACTGCTAGCCTATCCGTCACTGTATGGAGCATGCAAGGCAATACTCCAGATTCGCGGCATCGCAACCGGACAGCCGCGCTCTCCTCTGCTGCCTGTCTCCGAGGAGCATCATGCAAGTCTGTCCACGCTGAATGATGAAATTCTGCAGCTTATCGCTGAGGTGTAGGAGGGGATGGCTATGCTACAGCAGATTCATAAGGGCTTAGTCGTATCCTGCCAAGCGCTGTCCCATGAGCCGCTGCACAGCTCCTTCATCATGTCTCGTCTTGCGGTAGCTGCGGAGCAAGGCGGAGCTGCAGGAATACGTGCGAACACGAAGGAGGATATCCAAGCGATAAAGCAGGCGTGCTCGCTAGGAGTTATTGGGATCGTAAAGCGAGATTACGAGGATAGCGGCGTATTCATCACCGCAACAACGCGCGAGATTGATGAGCTGCTAGACAGCGGCTGCGAGATGATCGCTTTAGATGCGACTAACCGCACGAGACCTCAAGGGCAAACGCTCGAGCAGCTTGTCCAGTATGCTCGAGCTCGTAACGCACAAGTGCAGCTGATGGCAGATATAGCTACGGTAGAGGAAGCTGTGAACGCACAGCAGCTAGGCTTCGACTGTGTATCTACGACGCTGCATGGCTATACAGCAGCTACGGAAGGAAAGAAGCTGTATGAGCAAGACTTTCAGTATTTGAAGGATGTGCTAGAGGCGGTCTCGATTCCTGTTATAGCGGAGGGGAATGTGATTACGCCGGAGATGAGTCGGCGGTGTTTGGAGCTAGGAGCTTACAGTGTTGTTGTTGGTGGAGCGATTACTCGACCGATGGAGATTACGAGGAGGTTTGTTGGGGGGATGCAGGGTAATGCGTAAGTGTGTGAGGGAATGATATGGGAGCTAGTAGGGGCGATTGCTCTTCTGTGAGGAACAGGAGGGTGGTCGCTTTTTATGTTGATTGGAATAATTAATCTCTCAGGAAATGGGGATTGATAGTTATGCTGCTATATAAATTGCTTATGGATCAAGAAGTATGTAGGAACGTAAGATAATTGAAAGAAGTGAATTCATTAATACTACAAGTTATTTTTTATTTAAATGAATGCATTATTCAGATTATACTAAAGACATGTTTTAAATTTTATAATGTGAATAGCGTAGTACAGATAAGGAAAAATTCTATCTTTTTTATAATTAGAGGATTTTCTAATTAATAGACAATAATACGTTATTAATAGAAACTTTAACGTATATAAATAATCACTATTGAGATTCGGAAAAAAAAGTTATAGAATAAATATATAAAATTACGTACGTAATGGGAGGCTCGTATGGAAGGGATTTTTAGTTATAGTTTTCCTGCTATTCGAGGGATACAGGCTCAGCGAGAGTATTATGTAGTGATGTGCCCCTTAAAATTAATCTCAAGAATATTCTTGTTTGATGAAGAAGAAATACCGCCCGAGTATAGAGCACAGCGCTTACTTAATAAATCACGTGTACCTGAAATCAGTAGCTATATTCTTGATAATCCTAGTGATTATGTATTTTCATCATTAACAGCATCTATTGATGGTGAAATGAAGTTTAAGGCTTATGCTCAGTCAGAAAATTTTCAAAATATAGGTACTCTAAATATTAATCTAGATGCGCGATTCTTAATAAATGATGGCCAGCATAGGAGAGCTGCAATTGAAGAAGCGCTCAGACTTAATCCTGAGTTGGGCGATGAAACGATTTCTGTTGTGTTTTTTCAAGATAAAGGTTTGGTTCGCAGTCAACAGATGTTTGCTGATTTAAATCGTCACGCGGTGAACACCACTTCCTCTCTGGGCATATTATATGATCACAGGGATCAGTTAGCTAATTTGAGTAAAAAAGTAATTAATCATATTCCATTTTTAGAGAGATATACAGACCGACAAAAACAATCATTATCGAAACTATCCCCGAAGTTATTTTCATTAAGTAATATATTTCAGACAAACTCCCGACTTTTAAATAAGAAAAAGGGAGAGTTTATTACTGAAGATGAAGAGAAATTTGTTATGGAGTTTTGGACTAACTTAACTGAAGTTATGCTCGAGTGGAACATGGTGCAAGAACGGAAAATATCTCCTGCAGAAATTCGCATGAATTATATCAGTACGCAAGGTGTTTGTTTAGAAGCTCTCGGAGTAATTGGAAATTATTTATATGTTCATCATCCCGAGAATTGGACTAGCTATATTAAGCGTCTGAGAGATATTGATTGGAATAGAAGTAATCGTGACTGGTTAGGACGAGCTTATAGTTCCACTGGTAGAATTAATAAAAATAATGAAACGATAAGGTTAACTGCAAATAAAATAAAGGTTAAGATCGGATTATCTTTAACTGAAGAAGACTTGTTATTCGAAAATAAAAAAATAGGTGATTAATATGCTAAAAGACTTGTTACAATCGAAAAGTAAATATCAAACTAAAATAGATGAATTAAAAGAAGTTTATTTATCAGATGATAGACCGTGGGTAATAGGCTACAGTGGAGGTAAAGATTCTACAGTAGTTGTTCAGTTAGTATTTGAAATGTTACAACAGTTAGAGCTAGAACAAAGAAAAAAACAAGTCTATATCATTTCATCAGATACGATGGTTGAAACACCACTCATAATCTCATCAATTAATCATACTCTGTATTCTATTCAGACAAAAGGTATAGAATTAAAATTACCTATCGAAACACATAAAGTAAAACCAGAAGTACAGAATACTTTTTGGAGTTTGTTAATTGGGAAGGGATACCCATCTCCAAGACAAAAATTCAGATGGTGTACTGACCGTATGAAAATTGACCCTGCTAATCGATTTATTTTAGATAAAGTATCTAAATTTGGTGAAGTTATTATGGTGTTGGGAGTACGTGAAGAAGAAAGTGCAACTAGGGCGCAGTCTATTAAACAGCATACGATAGAGGGCTCAAAATTAATGAAGCACTCTAGTTTGAAAAATGCATTTGTATATGCCCCTATTAGAGAGTTTGCACTAGATGATGTTTGGAATTATCTTTTGGTTAATCAAGCGAAAACTCCTTGGGGAACTGATAACTATGAACTGTATGCTTTATATCAAAATTCATCTGCTGGTGAATGCCCACTTATTGTCGATAAAGAAATAAAAGAAACGGCAGGTTCTTGTGGTAATAGCCGATTTGGTTGTTGGGTTTGTACCGTTGTTAAAGAGGATAAAGCCCTCGTTGGATTTATTGATAGTGGTGAAAGTTGGATGACGCCACTCTTAGAATTTAGAAATTGGTTAGCATCAATCCGTGATGATCGAAACTTAAGGGAAAAATCTAGGATGAATGGTTCAATCTATTATGTTGGTGAAGGTGATGATCGAAGATTGGGATTGGGACCGTATACGTTAGAGGCGCGCCAACTTATTTTGAAGAAATTGCTAGAGACCGAAAAACAAGTTGAAAATCCATACGAACCTGATTATAAATTAATCCAGATTGATGAATTGAAACAGATTAGGAAGTTATGGATTGAAAGCGGAGATTGGGAGGACTCATTACCTCAAATTTATTTTGATGTATACGGAGAAATGTTAGATTGGGATCAAGAGGAACGTGCTCCCTTTGATAGCAGTCAAATCACTGATCTTGAATTGATATGTCAAGAAAATGATGTGGATTTCCAATTGATCAAAAAACTTATCAATATCGAGAAAAATTATGTAGGTTATAAAATAAGACGTGGACTTATTGAAGAAT
Organism: Paenibacillus sp. FSL W7-1287; assembly: GCF_038004245.1. NCBI lineage: Bacteria > Bacillati > Bacillota > Bacilli > Caryophanales > Paenibacillaceae > Paenibacillus > Paenibacillus sp. FSL W7-1287. Next base: position 1,754,506 of record NZ_JBBORD010000001.1, read on the forward strand.
TTCAGAAAGTACTGAATCAAGATATAGTTCATCATGGAAAAGTGGAAGGATATAAGGAATGAAGTTAACACGACTGCGTTTACTTAATATTGGTGGATATAGAGGTTATTACGAATTCAAATTAAAGCCTAAAAATGATACTCAAAAGGTGATTTTAATTGGAGGGAAAAATGGTGCCGGTAAAACTACATTTTTAGATAGCGTGAAAATTGCACTTTTTGGCTCGCTTTCTTTTGGATTCAAGACTGAAACACCTATATACTATGACAAGATTAAAACTAAGTTGAATAATACTGCTCAGGCATTCGGTGAAAGTAATTACGAAATATTGTTAGATGTTCAAATGAGGGAGAATTTCGAGAAGATTGAATATACCATTTCTCGAAAATGGGTATTAAGTGATTCAAATATTAAAGAAATCAGTAGTGTTATTCGAAATAAAATAGAATTAGATCGTGTAGATAAAGAGTTGTTTTTTGAAAAGTTACGAGAAGAATTCCCGCCTCAACTGTTTGAAGCTTGTTTGTTTGATGGTGAGAAAATTTCACAAATGATCTCAGAAGAAGTGTTGTCTGGTTATATCAACAAGACGAGTAACATACTTTTTAACCTAGATTTGTTTGAAAGCCTAGAGCAAGACCTAAAACATATGTTGAAACAGGGCAACATTAAAGATGAATTACCCGAGGTTGAGAATGAAATTATGGATCTAGAAGATAAACAACGTGTAGTTAGAGATGATATAGAATACTATAATATTCAATTAGCTGAAACGAACGTTCAGTTATATGAATTAAAAAATCAAAAAGATGAATTGTTACATCAATTTGATATTCATGGTGGCTTGTTTAAAGAAAAGAGAGATGCATTACAGAATGAAATATTTCAGTTAGAAATTGACCGTAAAGTAATGCTAGAAAGTAATAAAACAGATATTTCGCAATTATTGCCGATGCTGTTGGTACGTAAGGAATTAGCTAGTGTTGTCAGTACTCTTGAAAAAGAAGAAAAAAATGATGCTGCTACAAAAATAAAGCACAGTATAAGTGCAGAATTAATAGAAAATGTGTTCGCGGATTTAAAACTGGATATTAATAGAATTAATGGCGAACAATTCGTAGAAGCTTTAGTTACGCGATTAAAACCGCAAATAAGCTCACCTATTCATAAAGCATCACCTGACCAAGTACAAGAAATCCATAACTTGTTCAATGAAATTAAACATTTTGATGAAAAGGTAATAACAAGACGTATTGATCAAAATGAAGTGTATCTACGAAAAATTCGTGAATTAAAAGATACAATTGAAGCAAATGACCGTGCTAGTGATTTACAAGAGATCTTGGAAAGTTTGAATGATGTTCAGAAAAGTATTGGTTTACTAGAACTAAATCTTATAAACATTAATGAGATGATTGATGAGTGTAAAGTGAAAGATCTAGAATATGCAGATAAATTATCTCAACTTAACAAAGAAATTATTGATAACAATAAACAGAAAAATATATTTACTATTTCCAATCAATTAGTGTCGGTGAGTAGAGAATTCCGTTATGTTCAAATTCGTAAAAAACTACAATCTGTTGAAAATGAGTTAGTAAAGATCTTAAATAAATTATATAGGAAGAAAGACTTTATTAAGAAGGTGAATATTAACCACGGAACTTATGAACTTACTTTATTCAATAATAGAGGTGAAAAGTTAATTGTTGAACATTTATCCGCAGGGGAGAAACAAATTTTGTTCTTGAGTGTAATTTGGGCAATCAAATTAACATCTAATCGTGAGCTACCTTTCATTTTCGATACATTGCTGGGCAGACTGGATCAGACGCATAAAAAAGCCATTCTTGAGAGTTATATTCCTCAATGTAGTGAGCAAGTCATCATTCTATCTACGGACTCAGAAATAGACCTAGAACATTATGAGATACTAAAACCGTATATTGCGAACGAATATACTATTGAAGCTGATTTGACTAACGCTAAAGTACAAGTTTCATCAAATTATTTTGATATGAAATAGGAGAACATTATGCAATATCGATTAAAAACCACTAAAGCAACAGCAGAACGGTTAAAGGAACTACAATCGAAAACAAATCTGACTCCGAATATACTAGCTAGAATAGCTGTTTCATTGTCACTACGTGAAAAAGAAAAAGTAGAATTAATCAATATTCCACTGTTAGGCTTGGATTTTAATAGAAGCACTTTGACAGGTAAGTATGATTTTTTGTATAAAGCTCTTATCACTGAGTTTGAAAATAGAGAAGTTACGGATGACGAATTCTTCCCTGATTTATTCAATGCCCATTTGGAAAGAGGGACTGCGATTTTGGAAAGAGAGTATATACAGGCTTCAAATGTTAACAAATTAATGAGAAACCTGGTGGATAAGGTGGAATCTGTATGATTTATTTTGATAACAGTGCGACAACAAAAATGCATGATGAAGTTTTGGAAGCAATGATGCCTTATCTAAAGGAAGGCTACGGTAATCCCTCAAGTAAATATTATCCTTTAGCAATAGAAGCTAAAACCGCAGTTGAAAACGCTAGAAATGAGGTAGCGAGACTGGTCGGCTGTAGAGAAGATGAAGTTATCTTTACTAGTGGTGCTACGGAAAGTAATAACATGATTATAAAGGGTATTGCAGATCCATTCTGGGGTCAGCAGAAATCTCTAGTTACAACTGCGGTAGAACATTCATCGGTATTAGAATCAATGAAATACTTAGCAACTAAAGGTTTTAATATCAGCTATTTATCAGTTGATAAATATGGACACGTTAATATTGATGAGTTAATCTCAGAACTAAGTGATGATGTTGTCTTATTGTCGGTTATGTGGGGCAACAATGAAATCGGTGCTCTGAATGATATTGAAAAAATAGCATCGCTATGCAAAAGAAAAAACATTATCTTACATTCTGATGCAACTCAAGTAATCGGAAAAGTAGATATTACAAAAGCTCAGAGTGAAGTTCCATTTATGTCAATTAGTGCCCATAAATTTCATGGTCCAAAAGGTATTGGTGCGGCTATAATTAAAAAAGAAATAAATGGAATGAAGAGAGTGTTAACTCCATTATTGCATGGCGGTGGTCAGGAATTTGATTATCGAAGTGGTACTTTAAATGTTCCAGGAATTGTGGGTATGGGAAAAGCGGCTCAAATCGCATACAACGACCTCAATCAGACGAGAAGTAAGTTGATGGAGTTAGAGGAGTACTTAGTAAGGAAACTGCAAGATGAATTTGATGGTATTATTCACTTAAATTCATCCGCGCAGATAACAAATAAAATTCCTGGTATTGTTAATGTTCGAATTGATGGAATACCTAACGAATTGTTGATCAAGAAAGTAAGCCACCTAATTTCTTTATCTAGTGGCTCAGCCTGTAGTACCACCAAGCCATCACATGTATTACAAGGGATTGGATGTAGCCTAGATCAAGTAAGGTCTTCACTAAGAATCTCACTTTCAAGAAATAATACGATTGATGAACTTAATTTTTTTACTCAATTATTAAAAGGAGACTAGTTATGAACGATGAAGCTCGTCTTTTAGCTAAACTTTGCCATCAAATTGGGGTACCATATGAATTGGTAGATAAGTTGATAAAAGAGATGAAAGAAAAGGCAAGTAGTAATGCTAGCGAACAAGAAAGACAGACATCATTTGTGGAATTAATTGATTTTTATGCTTCGAAAGATAATTAAAGATAATTAAAATTTGATAAGCATAGGTGATAGAAATTGATTACATTGAAAAAGCTAAAATTTCAAAATTATAAAACATATTACGGGATTCAAGAGATCGATTTCGAAAATAGTGTTCAAAGTGAAAACCAAAAAAAAAATATACTACTTATTGGTGGACTAAATGGTGCGGGAAAAACGACAATCTTAAAGGCGGTTTATTACGCTTTATTTGGTAATAGAGGTATGAAAAAAGAAGAATTTACTAGAATTTTCTCTAATACTATCAATAATCTTTTTTTTGATGAGGGTGGGCGTGAAAGTTCGATTCGCTTAGCCATTCAGATCAGAGAAGATTTCGAATTAGAGATTGTTGTTAAATGGATTTTTGATGGTAGTAAGAAGCTTGTTAATGAACAAAGAGAAATATCTACAAGAAATCCTAAACATACGGGTGGAGTAAACACAAGAAAAATAAATAATATAGAAGCTTTTTATAATTATATGGATAGATTTATACCATTTGATGCTGCACCGTTCTTTATTTTTGATGGTGAAGAGTTGAAAGATTTAGTGTTTAAACAAGCTAATGCAGACTCAAATAGTAAAAATGATGAAATGAAAAATGCTATTCATAAGATCACAGGGATCAAAGCATATAAAGATTTAACAAGCGACTTATATGCAAGTAAGTTATCTACTGAAAGAGAAATTAACAAAAGTTACTCCAAAGATATTATTTCCGATCATAGAGAAGAAATTAAGAAAATAACAGAAGAATTAGAGAAAAGTCAGGAACAATTACAAAAGATTAATAATGACCTTAGAAATAATGAGGAATTATTTAATACAATTAGGGAGCAGCGAGATAAAAAAATGCTCACTAATTCAAAATCAAGAGAAGTTTTAGTTGCTCGTAGAGGAGCTCTTGAAGCTGAGGCTAAAGAGGTTGATGTTCAAACTAAAAATTTCTTTATCAATAATGTGTTTCTACTGAAAATATCTCCATTTGTGGGAACACTACAAAAAAGAATTCAATTAGAGAAGCAGGAAAAACTGAAAAAATTAAGGCTTGAAGCGCAGTTGCAACCATATCACTCGTTTATTAGTGAGATATTAAAAGCAGAAATAGATCCACCATTACTTGAGAATCAAATAGAACAGTTATATACTTCCAGTCAGAAAGTATGGATGAATCAACAAAAAATTACAAATACGATTGATGAAAACATCTTAGTTCGACATGATTTAACTGATAATCAGTATACATACCTCCAGTCTTTGAAAAGTCCTGATCGAGCAGTGTTTAACCAATTGGTTAAGCGAAAAGAAAAAATCGATGAACAATTAAATGAGATAGAACAAGAAATTCGTAATGCACCTGAACAAGTGGATGTTTCAAAAGAAAACGAGTCTATTGATCGATTAGGAGAACAAATTGGTCAATCTAAGTATCGTTCGAATGTACTAAAAAGAAAAATTGATAAATTAAAAAATAGTTTACTAACACTTAAAAATAAAAGTACAAGAAAAACTAACAATACTAATGATACACAGAAGTTAGAAAAAAGATTAAATATGCTTGATAAGTTACATCAACTTATGCAGACATATACGAATGAATTAACAACGATAAAAACTAATAAAATCAAAGAAGAATTCAGTTTCATGCTTAATAAGCTGATTAGAAAGCAAGATGAATTTGGAAAAATTGAATTTGATACGAACTCATATCGTATAAGATTATATAACGATCGTATGTCTGAAATTAGTTTGTTGGAACGTTCAGCAGGGGAAATGCAAATTATCTCATCATCATTAATTTGGGCTTTAACAAGAGCTTCTGGATTTCAGTTACCTATGGTTATCGATACTCCATTAGGAAGACTAGATAGTGTTCATCGAACTAGATTGATTGAGGAATATTATAAGTATCTAAGTCACCAAGTTGTTATTTTATCTACGGATACAGAAGTAAGCTCAGAGTATGAACAACTTATGTTAGAGCATACTTATAAAAACTATATGCTCGATTACAATGAGGAAAAGAAATATACTCAAATTAAAGAGGGTTACTTTGAATTTACACGAGGGATATAGATGAAAAATCAAAAAAGAAGAGTTAGAGGCTTTGTTAAAGTATATACTGACGTAATTAAAGACAAGTTAGATATATTCGAAAGACCGCTAGTTATTAAACTTGCAATTGCTGAAGCTTTAAGTTTAACACAACCCAATTACGATTATTATGAGCGTAAAATTAAGGAAATGGATTCAAAAACATCATGGGATTTACCGGATGTGATTGCAGATAATGATTACTTATTATTAAAGCATATCTTAATAGAGAAGTATGAAAAAGAGTTAGATGATTCGAGAATTTCTGACGAGTTAGCTGTTTTATTAGAAATTGGGACTCATGCATTGTATGACAAAATCAACAATCTTCGTAAAGATAATCCAATTGATGATCTATATAGTATAATCATAAATTAAAAGAAGGGGCAGTCGCCCCTTCATTAATTTATTCTTTGAGTTAATGGTGTAATATCCAGTTTGAGTACTTGAGTAGGTGTTAGATTGCCATTATGATCTTCGATCGGACCGAAGTAGATACATTGACCTTTTCTAAGTTGTATTAAATCTTGTTCCATTCGTTTACGTTCTTGGGGATCCTTAGAAAGGCTATTTGCAACAAAAGATAATTCCTGTTCAGGTTGTGCAAAATAGATTTTTTGTGATGCATTTTGCAAACGAGCAATTTCACCTTGATCTAATTGAGATTTCAAAAATTGGGTTGCGAACCAGCCAGAAATACCGAATTTTCTACCCTCAGTTAACATTTTAGTGGTTGGAGAGCCTTCTCTATGATCAAGATTTTGTGCTTCATCAAGTACAATTGGAAACGGAACATCCTTTGTTCCATTTTGTAACGAGTAGTTCCAGATATCCCATAGTAAAAATTCCGTAAGAATCTGTTGAATGTCTGTTGGGTAACCAACGAGTTGAATAATAAGCACTTTTCCTTTAGCTTCAATTAGATCATTCCAATTGAACGTTTGGTTAGAATCAAATGGAGCCCGATCAATTAAAGGTTTGATTTGAGATAGAGCTGTTTTTGCTGAAGGTGAAGGATCTTTCTCTAGTAGTTCTTTTAATAACTCTAAGTCGAATGAATCTCCGTATTTTTCTACCCCTATTTTTGTAACCTCATAAATGCTATTTAGCTGTTGAATCCCTAAACCAGAGTACACTTTAGAAAATACATTTTTAACACGCTCCGCAATATCAGTGGAGCTCTCTGGAAGTAAGAAGCCACCAATATCACGTACATTACTCTTGAATGGATTAATCGGAAGCTTTTGTTGGTAAACAACGCGCTGCTCTAATTTATTTCCTAAAGCGTTAACGAATTCTGGTTCAAGTTGGTTCGGCAAGAAGCCATTCGTATAATCAATAATTAGATTAGAAATACCTAGCTTAGATTGTTCCAAGAGTAAACATTGAATAAGATAAGTTTTTCCCTGACCTGACATGCCTGAAATGAGTAAATGCCGATTTGCAAGTTGGGAATGCTCATATTCCCAATAAATCTTTTTAGTAGAGTTAGATAAAGTTCCAACTAAAATTCTAGCTTTATCCCTATCCCTATTGGATTCTACATTTTCGGTTGATTGATTAGTCGAACTTAAAGCAACTTGTCGTACCTCTGTGTTAGGCTTGTAAGAATCATATTCTCTACTGTCTTCAGCTGCAATATTGTGACTGGATTGACTGACGGACTCGGCCTCCTCATATACAGATTGTTCGTCTATCGTAGTGTTTGTATCTTTTATTAACTCAATGATTGCTGGATCTTCATACACACGCTCAGCTTCACTGACAATCGTTGGAATATCTGAATTATCATTTGTCACCGCAACTTGAGAAAGAGATTCAATTAATTGTTGTTCTTGAATTACATTTTGATTGGTTTCATTAATTTCAAGTCGATCTGAGACGTTAGATTTTGCGATATAAATATTACTTATTAATTCTTCAGTCGGAAAATCACTATTACCATTTTGAATCCATGCAACTAGTTCATCCATTGACTTAGTTAGTCCAATATATCCATCGGTTTCACTAAAATTCAAGTGTAAGATATCGTTTTCGAATAATGAATTTCGTACATAGGAATTTTGTTTGAATGAAAGTACAGTACCTTTCCCGATGAACGAATTAAGATCTGTTGAAATAGTAAAATCATTATTTTTAAGTTTTTGAATGATAGAATCATTAAGTGAATATTGTTGATTACTGTTCCAGAAATTACTTTCAATTAGTTTTTTTGAATTGACAATAACTAATTGAGCAAAGAAAAATTTGAAGTATTTACTGTTAAAACTATCTTCAGTTAATGAAGAAAACATAATATCGCTAGTAACAGAGATTTGTTTTTTAGCCTTATTAATGACGGAACTTGAATTCAAACCAATTTTCACTTCAACAGGATTAAAGTGTAACTTTAGCTGATTAGGATGAGCTTCAACACCAATTAGAAGTAAATCGTCAGATGCACTTGTTGACGTATTTAAGTTAAATAATCCTTTTGATTTCGTTAGACCAGATATTCCAGCAATACGTAAAATTTCTTCTAAAGATATAGGGATCCATGTAATATTTGGATGATAAAAATATGCAAGTGTATATTTGATCGCAGAGATAATACTAAGTTTCTCGCGATCATAATGACCAGAACTTCCAACTATTTTCAGTAACCATTCACCATTGAAAACATTAAATGATTGAATGATGGATGGAATTGTTCTTGAATCGATTTCAATATCTTTAGACACAAGAATATCTCGAATCACTTTATGGTATTGGTCAGCTTGCTGAGTAACAGTAATGGCGTCATACTTACTAGAATCGGAATGTTGATCGTTATAATGTATAACGGTTAACTTAGACTGATTCTGGAAATAGGATAGATCTAGTTTAGAATCAACAATTGTGACCCAGTTAGATGCTTGATAGATTGATTCTAGTAATTGTTCATCTTGTTTGGTAGTACGTGTAACGATCGTTTCACCTTTTCTATAGTTATCACTCGCATCGTTTTTCATATTACGTGATAATTCATTACAATAATAAGCAGTATTAATAAGTAAATCTTGTTTATTAAATAATAAATTGCCTATTCCAAATCCATTTCGGTAATCTTCCTCAGTTGATAGATAAGGTACAGTAGAGTAAAGACCACTTAATGTGATACCAGACTGAAGATGAGACATTAAGTTAGATGCATCAGACTCAACACCATTAATATTATAAAATGTAATGTGACTATAATTAAATTCACTGTCCATAGTATGTCTGTAGTAAGTGATATCCCGTTGAATTAAATTTACTATTTCTTCACATGAATAATCAGCAATTACTTTTTGGAATTCTTTTTCACTAAGAAGATCAAATAATTTATCATTGTTCATATCATCTATGAAACTAGAGCTAGCATTAGATTGATAGAAAGAGATACGAATTTTAATTGATTTATTCAATCCATTCTTCGCGACATATGCAATAAACCATCTATAGATACCTTTAACAACTTCTTTATCATTATTAATGTTAATAATATTGATTAACAATGGAGATTGAGCAGATGCCGTGAATAAATACCTAAAATGCTTATGGAACTGATTTAATTTATCGTACACGATTGTAGCAAGATACTTACTTGAATCATGCAATGATATTTTTTCAATCGGTTGGTATTTAATCCATTCAGGCATATCGAATGAATCATCTACTCGATATAACTTATTGTGTACATATATATACGGTAATAGTCCATAAGGCGTCAAACGTTTGATAATATTGTCATCGATATCCTCACCAGCAACTTCATCGAACAATTTTAATTGATAGGCTACGATGAGTGGATGAAATGGTGTAAGATAAAAGTCATTCGAACTTTCAACTGTACCAAGTAAGAATAAATCTTTACCTTTCTGTCCCGCCGGAGAAGAATCACTGAGGTTATTAATTTCAAAATTATACTGTTGTACATACTCCATTGCACTTTTTCTTAATTCATCGCTTTGATAAACCATTAGAGAAGGTAGTGTTTTTTCAATGTTTACTCTATTAATGAATTTACTGTATAATGCTTTCATTTCAAGCGAGAGGCTTAATGATATTTCCTCCAGTGCATTATCATTATCAACTCTAGCAGCCATATAACCATTATCGACCCATAACTTTTCATACTGAATAAACATGGATTCTTCTTCATAAAGTGAGTTTTCACGATTACCTTGAATTATCTTGTTATTGTCAAAACTTGGATAGTAGTAACAATACTTATGTTTAAGTTTTTCTTTTCGAATAACCGTCATTTTCAATGGCGTCACGTGTACTGATTCACGTTTTACTTTGCATGGAAGAGTACATTGCTCCTCGATAAAGTTAAGGTTAAAAATTAACTCATCATTATCGTTATAGCAAGTATCTAATGGTGTAACTCTAAAATAACTACCTTGATAAATATCTACTCGTTCTTCACTATTGTTAAGTTCTGTTATTTGTGGTGAGTCATTCTCATCACCAAAGTATAGTGATTCTGTTTCAATTGGCAATCTTAAAAACACAGAACGACTTGAAATATCTACTTGGTAGTTTGTTAAATACTTAGAAAAATACATTGATTTAACGGGTAGTATTAAAATATTAAATTCACAACTTAAAGTAGTTTTATCCTCATGTTTATAAATATACTTTAATGCTGAAAGTCCATTTGATTGAGAAGTAATTTCCAAATTGATAATGTTTTTTGTGATTTTCATGATGCAGTCACAGTTAAAACTTTGCTTGATTTTAGAGAAGCTTCTTTCTAATTTACTAATGTTGCTGGAAACATCAAATTCTAAACCTAAAGTAATAGGCTCTTTTGAATTTGAAAAAATGATGACGTGACGTTTTCTTAAACCTCCCGCAGTATGATCTGAGGTAGGACGCTCCCAGATGATATCGGTAGACGTACTAATGATTCTAGAAAACTTTACTTGTGAATGCTTGTTCTGCTTGTTAAAGTTTTCATTCATAGTGTAGATCTTTGAAAAATTGAATCCTGTCCAATCATTTTTCTTGATTTCTTCAATATCTTTAGGAAGAAATTTTTTTTCAAAGATACTATAATCTCCAGTCAACTGAGCACGTTCATCATGTTTTTGTATGTATTGAAATAAGTCTTTGTTAGCTTGTAGTCGTTCTCTCATAGCTTTACCACGATAACTTTCTAGATCGGTATCAAAGAATAAACCTAACTGTTTATAGTTTTCGGGTAACAAGCCATTATTTTCGACGATCTTAAATATGTCGATAAAATCGTGAAATGTAATTTGCTGGAATGATTGTTCAAACTGAATATCACTCATCCGTTGAAATAAAATCTCTTTTTCAGAAATAGATAATGTACTATTTTGAATTTTTTCATGCAAAGTAGAAATAATAGAGTCAACGTGTAATGGCATTCCTTCAATTTGTAGATTTTTACTTCCGTTTGTAATTGATTCTAGGGAGGACTGAACAATACTAAGTAGCATCGTATTGTTCCATACCCCTTGTTGCTCACCTGTCTGGTTACGGAGCATAACTAAATAATCAGCTGTAACCGTATCATTTGTAGCAGCTATGACTAATTTAATTTGGTTATCTAACAAGATGGAGAATGTTTGGTACTGATCTGTACTTTGTTCATGTGAGAATGTAAAGGTTTCGATACGATTTGAACCAGTGGTTTGTAGAGATTGTAATAACAAATCGATTTCTTCTTGCGATTCAAGTTGTAAATAAAAACGATCCCCTGGATAAAAAGTATGTTCGTCAAAATAGTTAAGAATTAATTCAGCTATATTATTATAGGATTGGTTTAACATATTGAGCATCTCCACTATCACTTTTTTTATCGATCAAATTTAGTTTTGTTAATATTTCCCGTACATGAAGTTTGGAATGTTTATCTAAAAATACCCCTCTTTTTTCGAGCGATTGGTAGAGGTTAGATAAAGGGGTTCTTTCATTTTTAATAGATACAGCGATTAACAATAATAAATGTTCTTGACTTAATGAAAGAACTGTTCCTAACGAACGACCATTTTTTGTAAAGGTGTTACGACCAACATGCAGTGCATTTTCTTTATAGCGCTTAATGTTGTCCATATTCATACCAATCTTAATACATTCAAATAAACTTTTTATTAATGCTTGTAAGGAGTCAGCGTTAATATTAACTTGTTTTGCATTTGAAAAGATGTGCTGATACTCTTTAATCCAAGCGTGTATACTATTTTTTAGTTCTTGATCATATTCCAAGTCTTTGAAATCAGCATAAGTTAAAATTGGATATTGATATTCATCTTCATAGTCTGGCAGTTGCATATGACTTAGTTGGTAAATCGTATGAATATGAGAGAACAAATAAGTATATTGTTCTTTTAATAGTAGATGACTTTCTCTTACAACATCACGATTTTTATTGAGTTTTTCAGATTCAATACAGAAGTAAACTGGAGAAATCGTATTATAGTCAGCATTAGTAAACTGATTAAATTTAATAACTAATTGATTAATATACATGAATGAGTAATAATGCGGGTAGCGTCAAGAATTTTGTGTAAATAAAAATAACCTTTACTTGTAGCAGTTGAATTACGTGTTGCTTTTGAACATGGCTTGTAGTTCTGCACGAGCTTGGTCAAAGCCAATATGACATCTTGTAGCAAAGCGTTGGTTATAGCCTTCGAACTGTGAAACTAAAAATTTCTCTAGTGCTTCTTCGTGAGGAAATTGTTCTTTCCGTTTCGTGTATTTCTTGATCTGCTTGTTAAAAGATTCAATAAGATTCGTAGAGTAAATGCTTCTCCAAATCGACTGTGGAAAGCTGTAAAACGTGAAGATATACGGATTCTCCACTAAAGCTTTCGTTGCTTTAGGATAAGCAGTTTTCCACTTATCACAGAAACGTTCTAGCGCTTCACGACCAGCTTGCTCATCCTTTGCGCGGTATATTGTTTTGAAATCATCACAGATCTCAGCACGATCAGACACACGCACTTTATGAGCAAGATTGCGAGCAAGATGAACACAGCAGGTTTGGTATTTGGCACTTGGAAAGACCTCGAAAATGGCATCAACCATACCTTTTAACCCATCAGAAATAAAGAGTAGCACTTCTTCTGTGCCTCTTTCTCGAAGGTCTTGCAGAAGCTCTTTCCATACGTAGGCAGACTCAGTTGGAGCGATGGCATAGCTAAGCACCTCCTTAGAACCGTCTTCACGAATGCCTACAGCTAGGTAAACGGCTTCTTTCGAAACAGTCTCACGCTTTACAGCAATGTAGGTTGCATCCAAATAGACACAGACATAGCGCTGGGCTAATGGGCGCTTTAGGAACGCATCAACATGCTCTACCATCACTTGCGTCATGTTAGATATGGTTTGTGGTGTGTAATGATGCCCATACATTTTCTCGATCAGATCAGCGATTTCAGTCATGGTTACGCCCTTTTGGAACATATGAATGACAAACGATTCTAACGTGTCGTTGGATCGCTTGTAGGGCGCTACGGTCTGCTGCTTGAACTCTCCATTACGATCACGAGGGATTTGAAGGTGCAGATCGCCGTATTCCGTATGGAGCGTACGTGTATAGCTGCCGTTACGAGAATTGCCTGTATTGAAGCCTGCACGATCATACTTTTCGTAATCTAGGAAGGCGGTTAACTCGGTTGTTAACAAGTGATTCATCGCTCTTTCGAGGTGAATACGAAAAATTTCAGTCACATCTTGTTTTGTAACTAGAGCTTGGACTAAATCTGTTGTAAAATGATTCATAGGGAAGACCTCTCTCTGTGAATTTTGTGTGGTAACTCAATTCTACAAGAAAAGGTCTTCCTTTTGCATTTATTCATTTACACATAATATTTTATACTCTCAAAATACCGTGTCAAATGCGAACTAATCTATTGATTAATTAACTTTCAAATTATACAATTATCGCTAGATACATAGAGAAATGGGGATCTATTATGGAAATCTCGGTAAATCGAGATAATTTTTCGATATTAGAAAGCTTCGCATCACCTACTCGAATTCGTATTATTGAGCTATTAAACGAACAACCGATGAATATTCGCGCCTTATCCGAGGCGCTAGAGATAAAACCACCGATCGTTACACGTCATATTCAAATGCTTGAAAAGGCTGGTATTGTTCGCAGCGAGCTGATCGCAGGTAAGAGAGGACAGCAGAAGCTGTGCTACTTGCAGCTTGATCAGATGGTATTGAATTTTAAATGCCAGCATGGTGATAGGAAGCAACAGCTGCAAAAATATGAAGTTATGATTCCTATTGGTATGTATTCAGACTATAATATTGAGCCTTCTTGCGGTCTTGCTTCAGAGCAGAGCATGCTCGGTATGTGTGATGATCCTAGGTATTTCGGAGATCCTGTTCATCGTGATGCGCATGTTTTGTGGTTTAGCAGCGGCTATATTGAATACCGTATACCTAATTTTATGCTGTACAGTGAGCAGGCGAGTGCGCTTGAGGTATCTTTAGAGATTTGCTCCCAAACACCATGCTCTTCGACACATTTGCAGCCCTCTGACATTGTATTTAGCTTCAATGGAATCGATGTTGCTGCGTGGACGTTCCCAGGAAAGATAGGGAAGGGTAGGGCTATCTTCACTCCACAGTGGTGGCATAAGGATATTCAGCATGGTGTATTGAAGCATATTCGTATCAATGAGCAAGGGACGTATATTGACGGTGTACAGGTATCTAATGTAACGATAGATGCGTTATCATTATGTGCCGATGAAGAGATCGTTATGCGAATTAGTAGTCGTAGCGATGCGAAGCATTGTGGCGGGGTTACACTGTTTGGCAGCGGCTTCGGCAATTACAATCAGGATATAAGCTGCCAAATCGTATGCAAGTAGTTGCGGCTATGGAGTGATTGCTCTTATAACAATAACTCCATAGCACTGCGCTCTTTATCCGCTATGTCCAGTAGAAGGGCAGATGCTTGTACTAGCTCCTGTTGATCTCCTGTTCTGCCCGCACGATCAATTAAATTTGAGACATTTACCCACAGTGGGGCGATTTCTGAAAACATGCGGTGAGCTTGTTCGATTCTCGGTTCTTCCAATTGATCGGCGCATTCTCGCAAAAAATCTCGGAACAGATTTCGAAATAAAGCCCCGCCAGTTCCTGCTCGCTCCATCAGTAATGCGGTTAAGCACAAATCATGCTCGAAATTGTTACTGCGGGAAGGCCACTTCAATATTTCTTTGCTCATTTTAACAATGCCTTTATTGCCGATATTACGAATAGGTGGGTTCAAATAGTCATGTGCATTGTTAGATAACGCCTTGCGAATAGCGGGAATAAGTGGTGGTAATTTCTTGATTGCTTCGATCGTAAAGGAACGATTCCGCGAGCTCATCGATCCCTTTGCATTTCTTGCAGCAGCTAAACTAGTCAATTGCGTTTTCACCTGTCCACCTTGTTGCCTGGTGTCGGCCATGTAGGCGAACTCATCATCGAAGCCGTACATGACTGCATAATGACCAGCAAAATGTACTTTGTTCGTAAAATAATCTAAGTAGTAGGAATCTAATTTCAGTGCAACGGGAGTTCCTTTTTCAATGCAAAGCCGTACGTTCTTCCAAGCCTTATCGACGGACGATGTTTCTAGCGTGTTGACAGTTAAGCCAATGCGATTGGCAAGGTTAGCGCTCAATACATCTGTTTTTATTCTTCCACCGATAAATGGAAACTCCATTCCCTTCGAGTCCCAATATATAAATCCAAGACCTTGCCCAAGACCAAACAGCATTGGTTCAGACAATTGAATACCTACATGCTGCAGTAGATTGCCCATGGCAGTTGTCTCGCAATGCTCGCCTTCATATGCAACAAAATTTTCAATAATGGTCGTCATATATTCCGTTCTCCTCCAACAATTCATTAATAAGATAGTTTAACGTTCATATACTGCGTAGGAGATTTGCCGACAGCGGCCTTGAAATCCTTGCTAAAATGGGCTTGATCGAAATAGCCGAGATCCATGGCCAATTGAGTCAAATCCATTCCACGTTCTATCCGGTCGATCGCCTCATGCATGCGATAGCGCCGAATGACCCATTTAGGGCTCACTCCTATATATTGATTGAACCAGCGCTGCAATGTTCTTTTAGGTATGTCAAACTGCTCAACTAATTGTTCGACCTTGGTAATCTCCGTATTATGAATAATTTCATCAATTACTTCATTAAGTAAATCGACCGTTGCATTATAATCAGGCTTGCTTTGTCGTAATAGCTTTTCGACAAGCAGAATCTTTTCTTCTTCGCGCTCTAGCGAAAATAATTCTTCTTCGAACGCTTTAACATTTAGCGTAAAGTAGTCAGAGATGTTAACGGTTTGATCTGTAAGAGTAGAGACAGGTGCTTGAACATAACAATGAAAAGCCCCAGGTCTAAAGAGCACACCTACAATTTGTCCTTCCCCCTGAAGCACATTTATAGATTTTCTGCTTTCAATGCCACGTATATACGAATGTCCACGCTGAAAGACGACGTTTACCCCTGGATGCTGCAAAACCTCTTGAGAATAAGGGGGATGCTCTCGTAAATCCCATGTGATTAGCCAATAATGCTGAATAAAGAACGAAAGATCGTTAGACGGAGCATGTCGTGAAATTGAAAACTTATGCATACCCGTATCAAAATTTAAGATTCCCATATTCGGATTGCGAAGTTGATTATTCATTGGTTCCACCCCTGAAACATTATGGTTGGCGCGATTTTACAATCATTAGCATATCCGGCATGCTATGATCTCACCATAAACTAAAATGATTACTAAAGGAATAGCTATGGGAGGAATATTTCGTGAAATTAGAGTATGTATTTTATATCGGTACAAGTCCTGAGCAGGTGTGGGATGTCTTAGTCAATCCAGAGAAATCGATAAAAGCATTTTTGGGTGGAGCCATCCGTTCAACATTTCAGGTGGGCGAGGACATTGAATTTGTAGGACCAGGCGCCCATGGTGATGACACGGTACATATTTATGGGAAGCTCCTTCAATATGAGCCAAACCGAGTGCTGAGCTATACAGATCATCCTGGTCCATCTCATTATGCCGAGCATGCACAGATGGAAAGCCGAGTCATCTTATCGTTGGAACGAGTAGGGGGCTGCACCAAACTACACCTTATTAATGATCAATGGACAGAGAATAACCCGTTATTCCAAAAGACAGAGCAATACTGGTGGATGATTCTTTGTAATATTAAGACAATGGCGGAAGCTGGAAAGCCTTTAGATTTTGGATTTTAGCAATAGATTGGTATAGCATCTTAATCGTGTGTTCCGATTCACCGAGACTAGGTTGATTCTAACTGAATCAGCCTTTTTTGCAGTGTGCCCAGCATGGGCGCTATCTCTAGGGTTCAAGTCCCGAATGGTGAAGGCAGTAGTAGCCATAGCTTAAGGCAAGGGTGTCCATCGCGAGGTGGAATCTGAAGGAAGCCAGCGGCAAATCTCCGGTCTGAGGGACACGAACTTCATACAAGGCTAGCGTACGTTGGATGAGGTTGCTGCACAAACTGAAGTCCATACTGCCGAAGGCGTACGAGAGTAAATGAAGCAGATAGATGGAGAGGAAGATAGCGTTCTTACCTGGGGAGATCTGTGCGGAATGCGAAGTGAACTTCGTAACCTTGCCCACGAGGGCGAGCTGAACGTACAGAAGTCAGCAGAGGTCATAGTACGCAGGCTGTTGCAACAGCTAGCGGAAGGACCGAACATGGAATAGGAATGAAGAATCTTGGCGTTCGAGGATGGGCGATGAAAGCAGACAATCCGAAAGGACTTATCTGAGGAAAGTAGCGGTGAATACGCGAGGGTACTCGGAAGGGCAGAGCTCATCAGCGGCACAAAGAGAAAGAATCATTCACGCAAGGGAGTTGTATCTAAGGATGATCGAAGAAATACTGTCACGAGAAAATATGCTATCGGCGCTAGCGAGGGTCGAAGCGAATAAAGGAAGCCACGGCGTAGATGGCATGTCGGTAAAAGATTTACGCAGACACCTCGTACAACATTGGCAAACCATTCGCGAAAGCATAAAGAAAGGAGCCTATGAACCGAGCCCAGTCCGTCGGGTCGAAATCCCGAAACCGAACGGTGGAACTCGGCTCTTAGGCATACCTACGGTGACAGATCGCCTCATTCAACAAGCAATCATCCAAGTATTAACGCCTGTATTTGACCCAACGTTTTCCGAGCAAAGTTATGGATTTCGCCCACAACGGCGAGGGCATGATGCGGTAAGGAAAGCACGAAGCTACATGGAAGAGGGATACCGCATTGTGGTAGACATTGACATGGAGAAATTCTTCGACCGAATCCATCACGACCGCTTAATGGCAAAGCTGGCGGAACGAGTGACAGACAAAATGGTGCTGAAACTTATTCGCGGCTATCTGCAAGCGGGAGTAATGGAAGGAGGTCTCGTTCAAGCGACAACGGAAGGGGCTCCGCAAGGAGGTCCACTTAGTCCGCTATTATCGAACATCGTCCTAGACGAGTTAGATAAGGAACTGGAAAAGAGGAACCTTCGTTTCGTGAGATATGCCGACGACTGCAACATCTATGTGAAAACGTGGAAGGCAGGACAACGAGTGATGAGCTCCATTACTGCATTCATCGAAGGAAAACTGAAGTTGAAAGTTAACCGAGAGAAAAGCGCGGTTGACCGTCCATGGAGGCGTAAATTTCTAGGTTTCACGTTCAGCTGGGAGAAGAAAAATCCGCGAATAAAGATCGCAAAGCTATCACTAGATCGAGTGAAAGCAAAGATTAAAGCGATCACCTCTCGGAGTAAGCCAATCCCGATCGAACTACGAATAAAGGAACTTAATCAATATCTCACAGGCTGGTGCGGTTATTATGCATTAGCCGATACGAAAAGTGTGTTCCAAGCGTTGGACGAATGGATAAGAAGAAGGCTTCGAATGTGTATATGGAAAGAATGGAAGCAGCCGAAGACAAAGGTCAGAAAACTGCTGTCGTTAGGCGTTTCGAAACAAAAGGCACATGAATGGGGAAATTCGAGGAAGAAACACTGGCGAATTGCATGTAGTCCGATTCTTCATCGGTCAATGAACAACCAATATTGGTCATCTCTTGGACTGAGAAGTTTAACGGACAGATACAGTCTTTTGCGGAATATGACATGAACCGCCGTGTACCGAACGGTATGCACGGTGGTGTGAGAGGACGGGGGCTAGCCGCCCCCTCCTACTCGATTGCTATTAAGGATCTATAAGGATTTTCTTAGTTTAATGTTTCGTTTTGAAATAGACACCTCTCTAGTTTTATGACAGTATGGAAAATAGAAAAGAGGATATTTATTGTAGATTAGAAAGGAAGCTGGATTATGATTATAGCCCTGATCTTATTATCCACTGCATTATTAGCTCAGACGGTATATTTTCTTTACTATAAAAATCAGATAAAAGATATCGGTAATCAGTTATCTTTTATTTCTAAGCATGATTCTTTCAAATTTGTCCATATACAAGTCAGACCTAAAGAAATTTATCAACTAGTCGATATTTGCAACAGCTTGTTAAGAGGTCAGAGGGAATTAAACCAGCAATTTATTAAAAAAAATGAAGAAATTAATACGACCATTATAAGCTTGTCTCATGACATAAGAACGCCATTGACATCACTTGGCGGTTATCTTCAAATGGCTGAAAGTACACAATCTTTAACGGAAAAATCGCGTTACATCGGGCTAGCTCAAACTAGAATGAAGCAAATGGTCACATTGGTAGATGAATTATTCTTTTATACAAAACTTCAAAACCCGGAATTCGTTTTAGAGTTAGATTCATTGGACGTAATAGATGTTTTGCAAAAGCGACTATTTTATTTTATTGATGAGTTTTCTCGTGGTGAGTCAGAGCCTGAATTGGAGTTGCCTGAATCGCCAATTTACATACTTAGTAATAGCAATGCGTTGGAAAGAATATTTGAAAATATTATTAAAAATTATTTCTTGCACGGTGACCGTGACCGTTCACTTTCCATTCGGTGTGAAAACGAGTCGGATAAGGTTGTTATTCACTTTACTAATCAATTGAAGCATTACCAGTCCATTCAAGCGGATAAAATTTTTACTCGTTTTTATAAAGAAGATCTTTCACGGAGCATACATTCTTCTGGGTTAGGACTTTTCATCGTGAAAACATTAATGGAGAAAATGGGTGGCAGTGTTCAGGTAAGCTTGGAAGGGAAGCAATTTTGTTTAAGTATAACTTTTGTGAAGGCTGAGAAGGAGAAGGAATATGTATGAGTTCAAGGTGCAGCCGCACCAAATTCTAATTGTTGAAGATGACGAGCATATCAACAATATTATTAAGGATGTTCTTCAAAAAGAGAATTTACGATGCACACAGGCATACTCCGGTACCGAAGCCAAGCTCATTGCAGCACGCGATCAATTTCAGCTGATTATTTTGGATCTTATGCTTCCTGGACTGTCTGGGGAAGGCTTTATGCAGTATTTGAGGGATGAACTGAAGTGCGATACGCCGGTCATCGTGTTATCGGCCAAAGATCAATTAGATCAAAAGCTGAATTTATTCGAGTTAGGTGCAGTAGATTATGTTACAAAGCCGTTTGAAGTGAAGGAGCTGCTTGCAAGAATCAATGTACATTTACATAGAAACACAAAAACGGAAAGCTCTGATCATTATCGTCACAAAAATCTTATCCTAAATTGTACCACTCGAAGTGTCGTCGTTAATCAAACCGAGCTTAATGTAACAAGGCAGGAATATCGAATTATTGAGCTATTGCTGAAAAACCCTTCTCGCATATTTACGAAGCAGGATTTGTACGAGCTCGGCTGGGACGATATGTATATGGGAGAGGACAAGACTATTACTGTTCACATCAGCAATATTCGCAAAAAAATTAAAATGTATGATGATCAAACTTATATTGATACCGTCTGGGGAATTGGTTTTAGATTAAGTCCATAAAACTTTGAACTTTCTTTACCTTTTCTGAGAGATATATTGGCATTTAGTTTGTAGACTATGTCTAACGGGAGGTGTCAAATATGACGAGCACAATCATAGAAGTTAGACAGCTTACAAAAAAGTTTAAGGCGAAAACAGCGGTATATAACGCAGATTTCAAAATAGCGAGAGGTGAAATTTTCGGATTGATTGGTCAAAATGGAGCGGGTAAATCCACTTTGCTCAAAATGATTGGAGGGCTAATTCATTCCACCTCGGGTGAGATTTATTTCTTTGACCGCTCAGAATCAAAGGACCAGTCTTTTTTTGAGAGAATGGGGCTGCTAATTGAAAATCCGGGATTATATCCTCAGTACACCGCATATAAAACGCTGCAGCTATTAGCTATCGCTTATGGGCTCAAGAGCCCAAACCAATATATTATTGACTTGTTACGACTAGTAGGCCTTGATGCTTCTGATAAGACAAAGGTAAAAAACTATTCCATGGGGATGAAGCAGAAGCTAGGTATTGCCATTGCGTTGCTTGGAAGTCCAGACGTTTTAATATTAGATGAACCGATTAATGGTTTAGACCCGCAAGGTATCGTTGAGATGAGAAAGTTAATCCTAGAGTTGAATAAGACGGGGCTTACCATTATTATTTCTAGCCATATCTTAGAGGAATTATCGAAGATCGCGACAACATACGCCATCATCCATAAAGGTAAGATCATAGAAGTTATCTCTAAAGATGATTTACTGCTTAAGTGTGAGGAACGGATCGAGCTTGAAGTTGATCATGTTGAAGAGGTGTTGCCAGTTTTGGAACAGCAGCTGAACATAAGCAATTATAGAGTCATTGATCAACAGAATGTGCATATCTACGACTCCCATATTGAAAATCATCAAATCGTTCATCTACTTGCTAGAAATCAAAAGCTGGTGCATTCCATTGTTAAGTATAAGATGAGCTTGGAGCAATATTTTTTAGAATTGACAAAGAGTGCAGGTGAATTGCATGCTTAATATATTTAGGATGGACTTGCATCGTTTTATTACGAACAAAATCATGTATATACTGCTCTTGGTTTTTTGCGCGTTTCAGATTTTCGGAATATTTATGTTTAAGCAATATGCACAGCCAATTCAAGCTGGTGGAATAGATATTAGTAAAATGAATGAGAGTGAGTTTATTCAACACTTATTCTCGCAGCCACCCTCTTGGATATTGATCTATATCTTTGTATTCTGTGTATATTTCTATTTCAGTGAATATAATTCTGGTTTTTATAAAAATTATATTACGATGAAGAAGGCTCGAGTTTACTCGGTCGTTTCAAAAATTTTGGTTCAAGCTATTTTTACGGTCTTTATGATGGTTGCTATGGTTGTATCTGATTTGATCGGCAGGGGAATCTTTTTTGATAATACTTCGATAGGTGATCTGGGGTATTTTGCAAAATTATTGATCGGCTTGTTTTTACTCCTGTGGGCTTTTTCCATCTTAATCCTATGTACCTCCATATTCACTAGAAGCATGCTTGTAAGCTTTGGTATCGCGCTGGTCTTAGTACTGAATGTGGTTGGTATGATATTCGCTGTTTTAGAATCATTGCTGGACAACGTCTACTTGTCTCAATACTTGCTAGTTAGTACAATCTACAGCACATTTGATTATAATCATGGAAGGGATTTAATTCATATCGCTAGCGTAGCGACTGTGACACTCCTGCTGTTCGCTTTTATTGCTATTCGGTTAAAAATAAAAGAGGATCTGAGGTAAAACAGGAGGAGTAGCAATCGAACAACAATCCAACTCTACATGCAACAAGAAAACCACGCCAAATAGAGGTGTGGTTTTCTTGTTGATATGCACATACGAAACCTGTCCGGGATTACATTTTTTTACAGAATCTTTACTGCATGCCTATTGACTTGACTGCTACTTAGTAATACTATATAGTGGTAGTAAGTAATACTGAATACCTGTCATACAGAATAGTGAGGTGTAGATGCTGGATAACTTAACAGAAATGCTCAAAGGCGTACTTGAGGGCTGCGTACTTGAAATTATAAGCCGCGAAGAAACCTATGGCTATGAAATTACGCGGCAGCTTAACGCTCTTGGATTTCAAGATGTCGTGGAGGGAACGGTGTACACGATTCTAGTTCGTCTTGAAAAAAATAAGCTAGTAGAGATTAGCAAGAAGCCATCGGAAATGGGACCGCCTAGAAAGTTTTTTTCGCTCAACGAAGCGGGGCGTGAAGAACTGCAAAGGTTCTGGAGTAAATGGGAGTTTGTGTCATCCAAAATAAATGAGCTAAAGGAGCGGGAATAATAATGAGCTTTTGGGAAAAAGTCACAGGAAGTGACATAACTAAAGAAATGAAGGCATTTGAAACACGTGTCAAAAAGCTGCCAGCGGAATATCAAGCGGCATGGGAACAAATCAATACTCATCTATGGCAGCACTCTGATTTCACTGGTCGTAAGCTTATGCCGATCCTTGACGGTGTGCTTGGCCTGCTCGAAGAAACGGCGGCGGATGGTCAGCGTGTGCATGATGCTCTGGGTGACGATATTAAGGGCTTCTGTTCAGCGTTACTAGGCGTGGATGGTGTAAAGTCTTATCGCGATAAGTGGCGTGAGCAGTTGAACAATAATATCGCAAAAAAACTAGGTAAATAGGAGGGGTTAATATGAGCATACAAGATATGATACAAGGTAAAAAAGAGTGGCGCGCGCATATGGCGCGTGTCAAAGCACTTCCTGAAGATTATCGGTTTGTATATAAAGAGATTCAAAAATATTTCTTTAAGGTGGGACCAGTTGAATTAAACAACGGAATTGGTTTGCTCTCGGGGATTGTCGATTTATTTGAAGAAGGGGCTGCATTAGGGAAAGGTGTGCTTGAAGTGACGGGCAATGATGTAGCAGCTTTCTGTGACGATTTAATCAAAGATTCGAAGACCTACACTGATATCTATCAAGAATACGTTGATCAGGAAGTGAATAAGGCCATGAACAAGGTTAAGGGGAAAAGTAAGTAAATCGACCCTCGTAGGAAGGGCCGATGGTTATGTTTCACTCTATACTTGGTGCTCGAATTGCTTCGCATACAGCTGTGCGTATACACCGTCGCGTGCTAGCAGTGATTGGTGCGTACCCTGTTCTGCGATCCCGTCTTTCGTTAGTACGATAATTCGCCCAGCATTGCGAATCGTAGATAGGCGATGAGCAACAACGATCGTTGTCCGCCCTTTGGCCAGTATCTCTAGCGATTCCTTAACGATGCTCTCACTTTCATTATCTAGCGAACTGGTCGCTTCATCGAGAATGAGGCAAGGCGGATTCTTCAAAAATACACGAGCGATGCTTAGCCGCTGCTTCTGGCCCCCAGAGAGCTTCACGCCTCGTTGTCCGACCTCTGAATGGTAGCCATTAGGCAGACTCATGATAAAATCATGAGCGTTCGCTTGTTTTGCTGCGGCCATAATCTCTTCTTCGGTGGCGGAGGGGTTGCCGTAACGGATATTATCTATTACGGTTCCTGCAAATAAGTAGACGTCCTGCTGTACAACCCCAATAGATTGTCTTAACGAAGACAATTCAAGGTCACGAACATTGATCCCGTCCAGCAGTACTTCACCGTCGGTTACATCATAGAAGCGGGGGACAAGTGAGCACAGCGTTGTTTTCCCGATGCCAGACGGACCAACTAGCGCTACATACTCACCGGGCTGTATATGCAGCGACAGGTTTACTAGAACATCGTCCAAATGCTCCTCGTAGCGGAAGTAGACATTCTTGAATTCTATCTCCCCGCGTACTTCAGTCAAGTTTACTGTACTAGGCTTATTCTCGATTGCGGGCTTTAGGTTCATTATTTCCATAAAACGCTGGAAGCCTGTTACGCCTTCTTGTAGCTGACTACTCATGTGAGCCAATGCGCGTAAAGGCTCAGTCATAAATGTTATATAAAGCAAAAACGTAATCAGATCGGATAAATCTAGTGTCTGATTAATGATGTGTGTACTTCCGTAAATGATCACCGCAACGGTGATGAGGTGGATCAAAATTTGAAAGCCATTGTAGAATAGAGCTTCAGCCCAGTATGTCTTCTTGCGACTCTCTAGGAAACGTTCATTCTCTGCGTTAAACTTGTCGATCTCTATCTGCTCATTACTGAATGACTGCACGACTCGGATACCCGACAGACTATTCTCCACTTGCGCGTTAACATCTGAAATTCGTTCTTTGTTATGTCGCAGTGTTCTGTTCAGTCTCTTGTTAAATACCAGAGTGAAGACAGCTAGGATAGGCATAAAGCACAGAACAACGACGGCTAATGGTGCGTTAATCGAGAACAGGATGACGAATGCGCCAACCGAGCGAATGAAATATCTCATATAGTCTTCGGGACCGTGATGATACAGTTCAGAAAGCAGCAGCAAATCGTTCGTGATGCGAGACATGAGCTGGCCTACACGTTGCTTATCGTAGAAGCTGAAGGAGAGCTTCTGCATATGAGCAAACAGCTCACTGCGCAAATCCCGTTCCATGCGAGCGCCGAGTTCATGGCCTTTATAGTCGATGAAGTGGTTGCCTACTTTCTCGATGACGATCAGCAATACCATGAGACCGCCAATCCAGTACACTTGACTC
Organism: Paenibacillus sp. FSL W7-1287; assembly: GCF_038004245.1. NCBI lineage: Bacteria > Bacillati > Bacillota > Bacilli > Caryophanales > Paenibacillaceae > Paenibacillus > Paenibacillus sp. FSL W7-1287. Next base: position 1,779,970 of record NZ_JBBORD010000001.1, read on the forward strand.
AATGCGGTCGAAAGATCGCTTTCCAGGATGTTCTTCGTAACATGCCTGACGAGCAGCGGGAACACCAGACTAAGAGAGGATACCAATAAAACGCAAGCCATGATTCCAATAAACAATGATAAATAAGGCTTATAATAAGAAAGAAATCTTTTTACAGGAAATTGCATGGATCGTTAACCCCTTTTTGTGTTTTTAGACACATATAAGGGGGGCCGTTCACAAGTTAAGAGATCGTTCCACCCTTATATGCTTGTGCGGATACCATCATTTTTTTCATGTCAATTCCTCCTTATAGGTTAATACCACCATTATAGGCAATTGTGTACAGGGTGTATAGAAAAATAATCCAACAATTGAACACTTTATAGTAAATTCCAAGAGCGGGGTCAAACGCGTAAATCAATTATGATTTCATAGACATGGCAAGTCGTATCACCTGCTGTATAGGAGTTGCTGGGTTTTCCATTTGATTGACATCTCCAACAAAAAACATATCCTTTTCGGGATAGTAGAATGCTAAGGAACCTGTTGAACCAGAATGACCAATTAACTCGCCTTTCCCCGCAAAAAGAGTAGCAAGACCATTTAGTGGAATTCTCATATATCCAGCACCGTAATGTATGGGAAACATAGAAGCCTGCAGCCTGTTATTTACTTTTAGTTCATGAAAAACAGTACTATTAAATAACTTTCCTTTGAAGAAAGCCTTGATAAATACCATTAATTCACGAGCCGTAGAAACACAACCGCCACTTGCCCGAATGCTCCTAATTAATTTGGGACGGGAATAGGCAGTGTCCTTATAATAAACTTTCGGGATAAAATCATCCTCATTCGTTGGGAGATAAGTATTCTTGAGCTCTAAAGGGTCAAAAATTAATTGTCTATATACATCTTCCAATGGTGAATTAGTAACAATTTCAATGATTTCTCCGAGGATGTCAAAGTTTATATTGGCGTAATGAGCTCTTTTCCCCATACCTGGTGCAAAGTGTGGTTTTATTTCCTTCGTCTTAGTTATCGTTTCATCAAATTCAATGTACACATCATTAGAAAGAGCACGTAGCTTCGACTTATTGCTACCCTCTTCAATCGCATCCCTCAACCCACTTGTATGGCACAATAAGTTCGAGAGGGTAAGTCTATTAGAATAATCTTGACCTTTGTAGACGTGAAGGTTCTTTAATGTATCTTCTTTTAAATATTTTGTTAATGCATCGTTCAGTGAAAGTTTTCCTTGCTCTCTCAAAATAAAAATACAAGTGGTTGTGAGCAGCTTTGTAATACTTGCAATAAGGAATGGCGTATCTACATTCTTACCCCCGTATCCAATACTGTATGAAACATCTCCATTGGAGTTTTCTACGAGAAGAACTGATTCATGTATTTGCTTTTTCTTTGTAACCTTTTCGAAAATGTTTTGGAATTTTTGTTTTGAAATTTCCATATTCATGATTGCCTCCTATAGCGAGCAGCAACAATGAGATCTGATGCTGTGCTGTCCAGTAATTCTATGATTTGTTCTTCACTAACACTGTGCGGCAATAGTCCGTTTGCGACCATAACAGATAGACCTGTCTGAAATATTCTCATTTTTAACAGAATTAGCTTGAGTTCCTCGCTAGAAAGTCCCTCAAGATCCGCATCTTCCTTCATCATCTCTACAAGGTCGTTACCCATATTTTCATCATAATCTTGAAGATGGTCGTTAGGTCTCATTACGAGATCTCTGAATAGTACACTGTAATCCTTGGCAAATCGAACGCTAGCTACTCCAATATCGTGGAAAGGGTTCCCACTGTTAATTTCCGATAAATATTGCTTGCTGATCTCCGAAACCTTCTTCACAACCTCCTTTATTAACTCATTAATATCTGTGAAATTGACATAGATGGGAGCAATAGAGCTTCCCAATTGGTCTGCTACCTTACGGATCGTTATGCCCTGCAAGCCTTCAATGCATGCGATCTCAAAAGCGGCATCGATAATTTGTTCCTTCGTAAATTTGTTTTTTGGTGCCATAATGAGCTGCTCCTTTTATTGTAAATCACTTGATATATAACATATGATCTATATTGATGATTATACAATATTTTCCGATTGTGTAAAGGGGTTTTGGACGACGATCATGATTGTTTTTTTAGCAGTAGGTAAGAAAGCTCGTATCAAGCGAGATCATCTAATGTCATTTTTTATAAATCATACCAATTATCCAGTTTACATACATACAGTATGTATGTTAAGATCTCCTTAAATTAACGAAGGGGGTTTTATTTTGAAAGTATCCAGTTTTTATCCCGTTATATTAACAGAACAGGTGTTAACAACAGCCGAGTTTTACACGAAGCATTTTGGATTTGAGAAGGTGTTCGAGGCAGATTGGTATGTCAGTTTGAGAATGTCTAGTCATACAATTCCATTTGAGTTGGCTATACTCGATGCAGCTCATCCGACGATTCCCGAGGGCTATAGGAGCAAAATAAACGGGCTGATCCTTAACTTTGAAGTAGACGATGTAGATGCAGAATACGATCGTCTTATTCGTGGGGCTAAGCTTCCCCTTGAACTTGAGATTAGAAGCGAGGATTTTGGACAGCGTCATTTCATCACCTCCGATCCTAATGGGATCTTAATTGATGTCATTAGCGTTATTGCTCCCACAGATGACTATAATAGCCAATACATCGAGGAAATCTGGAAATAAGGAGAGTGTTATGGAATCCTATACACCACTAAAAAACTACTTCGGAAAAGAGCTCGCTGTTCGGCTAGCTGAGCTAATCAAACCCTTCTATCCTAGTTTTCAGGTATCTAGCTTTGTTAATGCTGTGGAGCAAAATGTAAATGAGCTAGAACTGAAGGCAAGAGTGCAAAGGATTGCAGATGAGCTGAACCGAAATTTACCTTTGGAATACTCCGATCAGCTTGCTGTTTTATTAAATATTGTTGGACCGGAAAATGAATATGAGCAAGGCATGTTCACAGAGGGCTATTTCCTTATGCCTGTAGCAAACTTTGTAGAAAGATATGGGCTGCAGCAATTTCAGATTTCTATGAATGCTCTATATGAAATTACAAAACGACATACATCGGAATATGCCATTCGTCCATACCTTCACCACTATCTTGAGGATTGTATTAAAACATTAACCGTCTGGTCTTACGATTCGAATGCTCATGTGCGCCGTTTGGTCAGTGAAGGGACTCGACCTCGTCTTCCATGGGCTAAACGGATAAGTGCTCTTGGAGGGGATCCTATGCGTAATCTCGCTTTGCTTGAGCCGTTATTAGATGACTCCTCTAGTTATGTTAGACGTTCTGTAGCTAATCATTTGAATGATTTGACGAAGGATTACAAACAAGTCACGATAAAGTGGATTGACGATAAACGAAGTATAGGCTGGGATCACGCTCCAAGCATGGTTCGCCACGCATTAAGATCGTTAGTGAAGTCAGGGGATCAGGAGGCATTGGCAATAGTAAAGGGACTCTAGTAATATAGGAGCATACATGTCTGATGAATGGAGAGCTTGTCAATCATGAGGAGAAGTAAGGAAGAAACAACGGAAACGATTCGAAAGCTTATTAGTGTGGCTAGAACCCACTTTAATAAGTATGGTTATGCGGATACAGCATTAGAAGCGATCGTTCTTGAAGCGGACTTAACACGGGGCGCAGTCTATCACCATTTTCGCAATAAGAAAGAGCTGTTTCGAATCGTACTAGAGGATGTTCAACGAGAGGTTGCTGAGCGTGTGGAGCGTGAGGCGTCGACTAGCGAAGATGTATGGCAGCAGCTTTACTTGGGTTGCCGCGCGTTTATTATGGCAGCCGTAGAAGAGCAAAGAAAGAGAATTATGCTAATTGATGGTCCGTCTATTCTTGGCTGGGAAGTTTGGAGAGAGATGGATAAAAAGCATTCCATGCGACTATTAAAGGGTCAGCTTGAAATTATGCAAAACGAAGGATTTTTTCGGAATACTCCCCTCGATGCAACGACTTATTTTATTTCAGGCGGATTAAATGAGCTTGCTCTTTGGCTTGCCAACGAATCTGAGCAGTTGAAAGCCTCTGAGGAAATTATGAAGATGCTTACTGTGTTTTTAGAAGGCTTTAATCAACGTACGATGCATTCCTAAGATAAGAGATTTTTTATTCCAAGAGTCCTTTTGTTATAATGAAATGGCTAGTAAACAACCATTTAAGGAGAGATTACATTGGCTTTGAATCCATATTTAATTTTCGACGGAAATGCACGAGAGGCTGCATTGTATTATGCAGAAGTATTTGGTCTTCCCGAACCACAGCTTATGACCTTCGGATCGGTACATTCAGAGCACTTACCCCCGGGAACCGAGAATTTGATCATGCACACGAACCTAGATATTGCTGGTGGTAAATTAATGATCTCCGACAATATACCAGGAACTTCTTTTCAGCAGGGGACTAACTTTACAATTGCTTATGTAAGTAACGATGAGAAGGCAATAAGAGATGCATTCGAAAAGTTAAAGGTGGACAGCGTGAGTGTAATGATGGAGCTGCAGGAGACACCATGGAGCAAATGCTACGGCAGCCTAACTGATAAATTCAACATCGAATGGCAATTCAGTCATGAAGCCTGAAAATTTGAACGTATTTTATATGAAATAGGCTGGGTAACTCCCGCCTAATAGATGAGAGTCCTGAACACTTACGTGAAGTAAGAGATTCGGGACTCTCATGTTTTAAATACAAATTCTATATAATCTCCGTAACATTTATTAAGTTAAGATTTTGAAAATTAATGCAATAAATCCCTATATTTACAAAAACTAAACCCAAGCTTGTTCATTACGATGATAGAATGAAACTGCATTCTTAGACCACGACATCATGACTGATAAAAATATCATGTTGGAGGGACAAGTGATGAATTGGAAACCGTACAAGCGCTTACTGGCTGCAGCTCTTGCAGCACTAACGTTGACGATGAGCGCGCAGGTTGTACTGGCAGATGGACCTGCTGATCCAGCGCCGTTCATTAACGCGAAGGTTGTGAACGAGAATGCTGGTAAGAAGGTGCTATTCGACAATACGCACGCTCAGACGGCGGGTGCAGCGGATTGGGTCATTGACGGAGGATTTTCTGATTTTGGACAAGCGATTGCGGCGGATGGCTACTACGTTAAGGAGCTTCGTAAGTCAAGCCCGTTCACCTATGATGATCTGAAGGATTATGACGTATTTGTCGTTGCGGAGCCGAACATTCCGTTCAAGCAATCTGAACAAGAGGCGATGGAGCAATATGTAGAGGATGGCGGAAGCATCTTCTTTATCGGCGACCATTACAATGCTGATCGAAATAAAAACCGCTGGGATGGCTCTGAATCGATTAATGGTTACCGACGTGGAGCGTGGGATAATCCTACAAAAGGGATGAATGCAGAAGAAATTGCAGCGATGCAGGGTGTTGTTAGCTCTGACTGGCTAAGTGATAATTTTGGCGTTCGTTTTCGTTATAATGCACTAGGCGATGTAACAGCGAATGTTATTGTTGAATCAGAGCAGGCATTTGGCATTACAGATGGCGTAGAGGCTGTAGCGATGCATGCTGGATCGACGCTTGCGATTACTGATCCGACAAAGGCGAAAGGTATCGTCTATGTGCCAGAAACAAATGCAGCATGGGGGAATGCAGTTGACCAAGGTGTGTACAACGGCGGTGGCATTGCCGAAGGCCCCTATGTAGCAGTAGCGAAAAAAGGCAAAGGCAAAGCGGCATTTATCGGGGATTCTTCTCCGGTTGAGGACGCATCACCGAAATATTTGCGTGAGGAGACTGGCGCTAGAAAAACGACCTATGACGGCTTTAAGGAGCAGGATGATGCCGTTCTACTGCTTAATCTTATTGATTGGCTTGCTGAGCAGGAGGACTATACGAGTCTTGCACAAGTCACTGGATTGCAGCTTGATCAGCCGACCGTTCTGCTGCCAATGGAGGAACCTTCTGCTTCAACGGAGCCTCAATCCGAGCCTTGGTCTGCTCCAGCTGCGGGCTATAAATGGTATGACAGCTCGACATTTAAGCCGGGCTCCTATGGTGGACCTGCAGCTGCTGCACAAGCGGAGTATAGCTTCTTGCATCAGTCGCAGCTGCCTACGCAACAAATCTTTCAAATTCGAGTTGTTGTAACGAATTTGCCGCCGAATACGACGGTGTCAGGCTTTAGCACAGGCATTTACTTAACGGGAGGCACTCAAATTGCTCAGTTTCAGCGAGAGGATGGAACGTGGCCGACTAGCTATGGCTATAGTACGGCATACAGCGTAACCTCTGACAGTAATGGTCGTGCGTTTAAGGATTTGACGGTTCGCCTTAATCCTAATACTACTGCAACGACGGCCAATCTTCGTTTGCGTCAGAACGGAACGAATTTATTGACACAAAGTGTTCAGCTGGCTAATGTTCCAGCAGAGGAGCTCCCTGGCGAGGAGGGACCAATCCCTGCACTGATTTCTATTGAAGAAGCACGTACCAAGTCAGTAGGCGCAACGGTTACCGTTGAGGGTGTTATTACGACGGAGCCTGGCTTGTTCGGTGCTCAGGGGTTCTACGTACAGGATGAGACAGCTGGTATATACGTGTTTCAGACGCAGAGCGGATTTCATCAAGGGGATAAGGTGAAGATTACAGCTCCACTGACGCTCTTTAACACAGAGCTGGAATTGACGGATATCGTTGCGATTGAAAAGACTGGCACCGCGGAGCTACCGACAGCAGCCGAAGCTGAGTCTATTGATGACGCGAATCAAGCTCAGCTGGTTGTGCTGCGTAATGTGACGATTGAGAACATAATTGAGGCAGCTCCAGCTGGATCCTTTGAATTTGATGCCGTTAGCGGTAGCCACACCAGCCATGTGCGTGTTGATGGGCGTACCAGCTTATCATTGACAAACTTTCCTTTCGAGGAAGGAGATATTGTAGATATTACGGGCATATCAGCCATTTTTAAAGATGTGTATCAGCTTAAGCCGAGAGGCTTGGAGGATTTTGCGGAGGCTGCAGCCTCCTTAGACGTGCTCGCACCAGTGACTAGCGCAGTATTGTCAGAGCAACCAGCTCCTGCTGCAGAAGGCTGGCATAAAGAAGCTGTAACTGTTACATTATCGGCTACTGATAATTCAGAGGGGCCTATAACGACTTACTACGTGTTGAATGGGAGCGAAACGCTTACGTATACTGCTCCAATTCAATTAAGTAATGAAGGAATTAATTATCTATCCTATTATTCTATCGACCAAGCAGGGAACGAAGAAGAAGCAAGCAGTCTTCTTATTAAGCTTGATCTAACAGCGCCAACTGCCGTGCTGACGCAAGCTGGTGGACAGCTTGAAGACGTCTCAGTCAAGGAGACAGTCAGCTTCGAGCTTGCTGCCTCAGATAGTCAATCTGGCATTGCTTCTGCTGAGCTGCTGCTGGACGGGGAGTCACTCGTAACCGGTACGGAGCTTTCAGCAGCTGATCTAGGTGTCGGTGAGCATGTGGTTAGCTATGTCGTTACTGACATAGCTGGTCATCTAACAGAGGGAAGTGCAGCATTTACGGTAGTAGAGGAGCTTTCCACAGCAGCTCCGGGTAAGCCTGTGCTAAGCCATAACAATGGTCATGCTAACGGGCTGCTAGCTGGCAGCTTCACCGTAACGATGAATATGTGGTGGGGCAATAACGGCTCCGTCTATAAGCTGTATGAGGATGGCGAGCTGATCTATACAACGAAGCTGACCGATGCGTCTCCTTCAGCACAAACAGTGAAGGTGGACGTATCAGGCAAGGGGAATGGCAGCTATACCTATGTAGCGGAATTGTCTAACAGCCATGGTACAACAGTAAGTGCTCCGCTTACCGTAACGGTGAAGGATGCTGCTCCTGGTCTATCGGTATTATCTCACAATAACTGGGATGGCGATGGCAGCTACAACATCTCAATGAACATGTGGTGGGGGACAAACGCTAGTGAATATCGCTTGTACGAAAATGGCGAGCTAATCGACACTCAAAGCTTGACGGAAGCGACGCCGACAGCACAAAATGCCGTTACAGTGGTGTCCGGTCGCGCGCCAGGAGTATATGAGTATCGTTGTGAGCTCGTTAACTCGGCTGGTTCTACATTCAGCAAGACGATTACCGTTACCGTTAAGCAATCCAGACAAGCAGCATAATAAAGGAGAAGCAAGGAGCACGTGGACATTCCACGCGCTCCTTGCTTCTTAGCTGTAAGTTATTCAAAATAATGCGACTCAGGTGGCTATGACGCATAGTCACCTGAGTCGCTTTGTTTTATTGTTCAGATGGAAGTGTAGCTGCGTAGTGCTCAATAAACTGCAGTGCTTTTTCTGCATTTGGCGCATTCGCGCGAATGCCAACAAGCAATTTGGTGTGAGCAATTGGCAGATCCTTCGCTAGATCGCTTTCGGTTAGATCGATCATATAGACGTGCTCTGGCCCGATCGGTTCATTATCCTCCTGTACGGCTCCCTTGACAGCGTACTTGCTATCTACAAGATGTGATAATGACTCTACGTTGTCTAGCTCAATATACATTCCTGCCTGCTGGAAAGTCCAATCCTTCATGGCCTCGTCTGCGATATAAAGATCAGGTGTTTCTGTCATCAGCATGACCATCGCCTTTTGCAAATATGCATATTGCATCGAAGGATCATCAGGGACATAAATCATTTCCGTTACGACACGCTGAAACTCTGGGAAATCAGTTAAAAATTTCTCATTCGTTGTTTCAAAGTTTTTATCATCAGTCGTATCAAAGTAGTTACCGATAAATGAAATAGATAAGTCAATTGGTGGCAAGCTTGCAAGATAGCGCTTTTCCTCTTGACGATCGATAAAAGCAACGATACCGTAAATGAGCGCTATAACGAGCCCGATTGCTACGAAGGTATGAATTTTATAATAGCGCCAAAAATGATCAAGCTTCTTTGCTTGTCCAGCCATTTTTTTGTATTTACCGTATTCCTCTTGCTCAAAAGCTTCTGTATATTGTTTCGTTTCATAATCTAAGATCGCTCGATACGCTGCCGTAATCTTATCAAAATCAAAACCATCATCAGGTAGTGTTTGACCTAGGGCAGCTTGCTTTGTTCTTGCTCTGTGCTTCCGCAAAGCCTGATCATAGCGTTGTTCAACGAGTCCTTTACTTGCAAATGGTTCAAGACCTAGCTCTTCATAGGCTTTTTTTATGTCTTCCATTCTGTCACCCCTGCATTGATTTTCATTTCCAAATTTTATAATTGGTTTAAGGTTTCTAGATTAGTATACGATATTTTGTAGTCCGATGGATGCATTATTTGAAGAATGTTTGTCGGATGTCTGAAAATGTAATCGTTTTATATAGTTTATGCTATTATTGTACGGTGCAAAATAATGTTGGTTGCATTATTATCATTACACCGATGGTAAGTGGTTTTATTAGTGAAAGGAATGGTTGTCGTTGTTGTACGATCCTGTCGTATTTGAAAATTTAAAGGTAGCCTTCGAAAATCAGCTGTATGATCTTGATAATTTGGACCAAAGAATCGTCATAACAAGTCGTACAGATATTTTGGATATGGCTGTTATGTCAAGGCGGTGGTCTCTTGGCTTTATGCTGCCTGATCGCGAGCAAAGCTGTGCGGTTAAGGCTGAAATTATATTATCCACCTCGATCGAGGATTTATCCGATGAACTACTTGAACGTTCAGGTACAAATCCAGCCTGCAGCCTGCTATTGAAATTTACAGGCAGTGTTGAGCAGCCGACGGTCGATTGTCCGCAAATCGAGCGAGTGATTGAGGAAGCCTGGAATCGAGATTTAATCCCCGTTCAGCGGTTAACAGCAACCTTTGGCGATCATGCCTATCCTATTGAAGGGGCTGAGCTGTGGGTCCCACGCTACTATGAAAATGAAATTCTTCTACCGTTCAATCGCCGAATTAATGAGGATCAGATGGAGGATTTAGAGTCATTGATCGAGCATACGATTCGAACGCTTGAAGCTTTAGACAAGATTATGCTATAGTAACAGTTGACAATTGAACAAAAGTTCTGAGCAGCTACTCATGTAGTCTCAGGAGAGGTTCGCGAACTCCCTCTATAAAAAACTAAACGGAACGATAGCCGCTATCAATGTATAGTACGGTATCGTTGTTTTGTGTTCGGTGAGTATTGCTTCTAGCAATGCTCACCGTTTTTTGTTGGATAGCTGGGGCGTACGTTGCTTGGATTTGTTATCGATTGATCATTATTGGTCAGGAGGAGTATCTATGCTGCAGCAAGAAAAAGCAGTCGTAGTTTTTAGTGGTGGTCAGGATAGCACCACTTGTTTATTTTGGGCGTTAAAAAACTTTGCCGAGGTAGAAACGGTAACGTTTCATTATGGACAGCGCCATGCCCAAGAGCTTGATTGTGCTGCTAGTATCGCGAAGGAGCTTGGTGTAAAGCACCATGTGCTCGATATGGGATTGCTTAATCAGCTTGCCCCTAATGCACTCACGCGCTCTGATATTGAAATTGAAGCGAAGGATGGCGAAGTTCCTACAACCTTCGTGGAAGGACGTAATTTGTTGTTTCTTTCCTTTGCAGCCGTGCTTGCTAAAGGAATCGGAGCAAAGCATATTGTAACCGGTGTTTGCGAGACTGATTTTAGCGGTTATCCAGATTGCCGTGACATTTTTGTAAAGTCATTAAATGTAACATTAAATTTGGCGATGGACTATTCGTTCGTTATAGATACACCACTTATGTGGCTAGATAAAGCAGAAACATGGCGTCTAGCAGATGATTTGGGGGCATTTGATTTCGTTCGTGAGCGAACACTAACGTGCTATAACGGCATCGTTGCGGATGGCTGCGGGGAGTGTCCTGCTTGTCAGCTACGTCGCCGAGGACTTGAACAATACTTGGAAAGACGGGAGGGCTAATGATGCTACAACAGCTCTATCCGCAGGTTCAGCATCCTTTTGCCTATGAGCTTAACAAGGATTTTCAGTTTGCAGCTGCACACTATGTTCCCTCTTCAAAAGCTGGAAAATGCCAGCGAGTGCATGGACATACGTATTTCGCTAACGTTACTGTAGCCGGCAATGAGCTGGATGATACTGGATTTTTAGTGAACTTTGCAACGATTAAGCAGCTGATACATGATCGTTTCGATCATACGCTACTTAATGAGCATAACGATACCTTTAATGATGAGCAGCCTGATTTTTTTCCAACTACTGAGGTTGTAGCTCGGACGATTTACGAGATTATTGCGAATTACTTGGCAACGACTGACAATAAGCCGATGTGCCTTCAAGTGTTTTTGCGTGAAACACCAACAAGCTATTGCTTATATCGTCCAGTTGAGCTGCTTCGCGAGCTGCAAGGAGGGAGCCGCTAATGGAAGCTGTTGAAGTGAAGCCGAGTGAAGCTACAACAGCTCGCGCGATTCCAGTGCTAGAGGTTTTTGGACCAACAGTGCAAGGAGAAGGGATGGTCATCGGACGAAAAACGATGTTTGTCCGTACGGCAGGCTGTGATTATCGCTGTGCTTGGTGCGACTCTGCATTCACTTGGGACGGAAGTGCGAAGGATGATATTAGAATGCTTACGTCCGCTCAAATTATTGCTGAGCTCGATGCGCTTGGTCAGGATTGCTATGATCACGTGACGCTTTCTGGGGGGAATCCTGCGCTGCTGTCGCAGCTTGGAGAGCTCATCGAGCAGCTTCATGCTAGAGGCAAGCAGGTTGCACTGGAAACCCAAGGCAGCCGTTGGCAGGATTGGTTCCTGTTAATTGATGATCTGACGATCTCGCCTAAACCTCCGAGCTCTAAGATGGATACAAACTGGGAGAAGCTGGATGATATTGTCGAAAAATTAGTAAAGCATCAGTCTCAATTTTGCCTCAAGGTTGTCGTCTTCAATGAAGAGGATTTAGCCTATGCGAAGCGGGTGCATCAGCGGTATCCGAAAGTGCCTTTTTATGTACAAGCCGGTAATGATGAGCTGGCGGAGCAGGAAGCTGCACGATTGCTGCCTTATTTGCTTGAACGCTATGAATGGCTAATTGACCGTACGATGGCAGATGCGGAACTGAATTCGGTTTATGTGCTGCCGCAGCTTCATACGTGGGTGTGGGGCAATAAAAAAGGGGTATAGTAGCCCTTAATATGTTGAGTAGGAAGGAAGAGTATCAGATGGAAGGTAGAAAACAAGAAGAACTTACAGGAATTACATTGCTTGGCAACCAAGGGACTAAGTACCCGTTCGACTATGCGCCAGAGCTGCTTGAGACATTTGACAACAAGCATCCAAATCGTGATTACTTTGTTAAATTTAACTGTCCAGAATTCACTAGTCTATGTCCGATTACAGGCCAGCCAGATTTTGCGACGATCTATATTTCTTATATTCCTGATGTGAAAATGGTGGAAAGCAAGTCGTTGAAGCTATATTTATTCAGCTTCCGTAACCATGGAGATTTTCACGAGGACTGCATGAACATTATTATGAACGATTTAATTAAGCTTATGAATCCACGTTATATTGAAGTATGGGGCAAATTCACCCCTCGTGGTGGAATCTCTATCGACCCGTACACAAACTGGGGACGTCCTGGTACAAAATATGAGCAAATGGCTGATTACCGCCTCATGAATCATGATTTGTACCCAGAAAAAATCGATAATCGATAAGCATAGCAATTATTTATTATTATTATTATAAATACGTGACTTAAATATCTAAGCCAGCATCGGTAATCGCGCCTGTTAAAGCGTGCACCACCGATGCTGGTTTTTTCTACATCGTATAACGCCCTCAAGGCACTGCCTCCCTGATCCACTCATACACAAGCTCCAAGCGGCAACCTGCTTAGTGGAAAGCGTCAGCGCTGCGCTTGTACCCTGCTTTGTACATAGGGAAGCCTCATATATTTCTGCCTCCCTGAACCACCCACAAAGAGCTCCAAGCGGAGCAACCTACTCGGTGGAAAGCGCCAGCGTCGGGCCTTGTGCCCCGTTTTGTAGTACATAGGGAAGCCTCATATATTTCTGCCTCCCTGAACCACCCACAAAGAGCTCCAAGCGGCAACCTGCTCAGTGGAAAGCGCCAGCGTTGGGCCTGTACCCCGCTTTGTACATAGGGAAGCTTCATATGTATTGCCTCCCTGAATACCCACAAAGAGCTCCAAGCGGAGCAACCTGCTCGGTGGAAAGCGCCAGCGCCGGGCCTTGTGACCCGTTTTGTACCACTAAAGTTATCATTCCACAAAACGGGTCACAAAAGCCCGTGTAACCGAGTACGGTCTGCGTAGCGTGTAAAAGCCCGTGTAACCGAGTACGGTCTGCGTAGCGTGCAAAAGCCCGTGTAACCGAGTACGGTCTGCGTAGTGCTGAAAAATGGTTGCATCTTTACACACTTCCTGCATATAATAAGAACATATGTTCGTGTTATAGTAAATGAAAACGAGGGGAACGCTGTTGGTAACGGGAGCTTGTAGGGAGGTACGAAAATGAGTATCATTAATACGAAAAGTGAGCATAGACTAGCAGCAGAGGGCAAGACAAGTTCTGCACCAGCTATACCGCTTCAGGAGCAATATGAGTCAGATGCGATAAAACAGTATGTACTGCTTGAGATGGTGCTGCGCATTATCGATCATGATGTAAAGGCAATAGGCAATTCGAAAATTAAGCTGCCGCGTTTGTACGAATCCATTCTTCGTGGAGTTCAGGATCGTGTTCTGCTTGATATGGCTGATCTAAGGCGCATGTTCCGCAAGAATGGCATTAAAATTTATGAAGAGCTGCAGGAAAAGGAAGGGCTGCTTGCCAAATACGTGTGCAGGGGCTACCACCACCAGCTGTTTATGCTGTGGGGCTTTATAAAAGTAGAATGTGAACGCGTACTGAAGCAATATATGTCTGCATAATTCAAGAAATGTTCATCATTTTGTCATAAAGATGAAAAACTTATCTAATTTAATTAGTTAATGGTTGAGAAAATTGGGCTTTGTTAGGTAATATAGGAAATAGACATTATGATATAGAAGGGGAGCACATTGTAATGCAGAAATGGATTATGTTTACTTTAGTATCGATTGCGTCTGTAATGGCTGTATGTCTATTGGCTTTCGGATTACCGGATAAGCCTGTAGATGAATCCGCTTCATTACCTGAAGGTGTATCTTTGATGAAGATCATCGCATCAAATGACTTTACCTTTAATGAAGAGGAGTTTACTGCTAACGTTGGCGATACTGTCATTATGCGTTTCTCTAACAAAAGCGGAATTCATGGAATTGATATTGAAGAATTAGGAATTAGTTTGGACAAGGATAACGCGGAAACAGAGCATACGTTTACAGAGCCAGGCGAATATTTGATTGTTTGTAACATCCCATGTGGACCTGGACACGCTACAATGACTGCGAAGCTCATTGTAACAGCAGCATAGTAGATTATAAAAGAGCCTTTCGGGGCTCTTTTTTCTTTTGTACAGCTCACCTGCTAGCTCATGTGGCAATGAGTTAGCGAAAATGAGATTATAGTTGTCGTAAAATGGCGACTAGGGTATCATTAAGAAAGATTGAAGCAGTGCATTTTAAGTGAATAGTAGGAGGAAATCTCATTGATCACACATATTGTATTTTTCAAATTAAAGGACAACAGTCCAGCAAAAGTTGAAGAAACAGCACAAGTGCTGCGTAATATGGAAGGTAAGATCGAGCAATTAAAATATATCGAGGTTGGTGTAGATATTCTGCATTCTGAGCGCTCTTATGATATAGCGTTAATTACGAAATTCGATTCGATGGCTGATCTTGATGCGTATCAAGTGCATCCTGTACATCAAAAAGTGATCGAGCATATGTCTGTAGTACGTGAATCCTCTGTTGCAGTAGACTACGAAAGCTAAGAGGAAGCAGAACGATGCGTGAAGTTTATGAAATGGCGACCTATCTTGTACTCATCATTGTAAGCTGCATAGTGATGGGAGTATGGTTAAAGCGCAAAGGAAAGAAGAAAGAACAGCAAGAACAGAAAGAACGGTCTGAAAAGCAATAGCAGCGGAAAAGGTGGCGATAAATTCGTGTATTACGTAAATCAAGAGCAGATATCGATACGTTTAGCTGTAATACCCGCTTTAACGGATACGATGAATATGCTGCAGCAAAATTGGACAGGCTCTGCGATTGAGCGTCTGGCTCAGGAACGTGCATTGCATATCGCGATCGAGGTTGTTACGGATGTAGGCAGCTATCTTATTGATGGATTTCTTATGCGTGATGCTTCCAGCTATGAGGATATTGTAGAGATTACAGCTGGTGAAGGTGTATATCCAGACGGTATGAAGGAAGTATTACTTGAACTTGTTCGCTTACGTCGTCCGCTAGTCCAAGAGTATTATGAATGGCAGTCTGATGAGCTGCATCCGTTAGTCAAACAGCTCCCACAGCTGCTCAATGATTTTAAAGCAGCGGTCGAGCAATATGTAGCATCAGAGTTAGTATAGGATGAGGGTGAGCTATCATGAAGCAAACTGGTTCGACTCGAGACGCCATTATTTACAAGCTGCGTAGTCAAGGACGAATGCAGATCAGCGCAATAGCTCACCAGCTCGGATTAACTGAAATGGCTATTCGCAGACATATGCATGAGCTCTCGAAACAAGGCTATGTAGACATTATTTCGATCAAGCAAGCAATGGGAAGACCGCTTCATGCTTATGAGCTAACCGCAAAGGCAGAGGAGCTGTTTCCTAGAAATTATCAGCTGCTTGCTGTTGATTTGCTTCGTGAGCTGGAGGATGATCCAGATACGAAGCCTTATATCGATCGCATGTTCCAGGGCAGAAAGCAAAAGCTTAAGCAGCGCTATGCCGCAAGCATGAAGCGCAAGGACCTGGCTAGTAAGGTTGAAGCATTAACAGTGATTCAGCAGGCAGGCGGCTATATGGCAGAAATGAAGCAGGATGAGCTTTACTATTATATCGAAGAATATAATTGCCCGATAAAAGGTGTGGCTGACCAATACTACCAAGCATGTCAATGTGAGCTGGAATTGTTCCAAGAGCTGTTGGATGCTCCGGTGGAGCGGGTGGAGTGCTTGTCCAAGGGCGGTACTAAATGCAATTATCGTATACCGATATCTACAAAAGCATAATAGAGCAGTAATCATTAAGAACGCATGGCGGTAACCGCCATGCGTTTTTTTTGTGGAATATTGTGTCAGGACAAGCCCAATCTGATTATAATGTGGTACGCGACTGGGCAGATGTCTAGTAAAGTTTCTGCAAGGGAGGAGTAGTCATGCCGATAGAGCATAGCTTGCTAATTATAGCAGCAGCTGTTGTCATCGCTGTTTGTGCGGTCATCATTACGCTGCGTATGCTTGTGTTAAGGTTAAGTGTCATCATGAGAAGAACCACCGAGATGCAGCGTGATTTGAATCGATTAGCTACGGAATGCAGCACGTTGATTGAAACGACAGATTATACCGTCAAAGAGATTGGAAAGACCGTTTCAGCGGTAAATCATGTAGCAGAGGCAGCTAAAACGATAGGACAGAGCATGGAGCAAACGGCCGTTTCAGTTAGAAAAGTAAGTGATAAGTTTGCAAAGCGAGCTACCATGTATGTAGAGAAAGAAAATAAACAGCTGGACGATGTGATGCAATGGGCAGAGCTTGCAATGTCGGCATGGCAGCTTTGGCAGGATGGTCGTACAAAAAGTGAAAAGTGAGAAGGGAGAAATAAATATGGCTTTCAAAAACAAAGGTGTTGCATTTATTGTAGGTGCGGTAGCAGGTACTGTTGTAGGTAGTGTGACAGCATTGCTGTTAGCACCTAAAAGCGGGAAAGAGCTTCGCGGTGATATTAAGGCTGGTACAGCAAAAGTGGTGGAAGCAGGCTCTGAAGCGATTGATCATGTTTCCGAAACAGTTTACGAGGTAAGTAAAAAGGTTGAAGACCGCGCTGTGAAATTAGTTGAGAATACGAAGCAAGGCGTTCAGCAGGCTGTAGCCTATGTTAAAGGCGGTAAAACAAATGAAATCAATACAGAAGATGTGGTAGCTAATGAAGCTAGTACGACAGAAGCAGAAACGGATAATAATGAGCTAAATGAAACAGCTGCTGAAGTGCATGCAGAGACGCAAACGACTGAAGCAAAAGAAGCAGAGCTGGAAGCGACAACAGCTTCAGAACAATCCGACGAACCGAAGCAGAAACTAGCTGTTGTCCAGTAAAACAAGTCTTCTATAATTGGGCTTGCAATGCAACTCGGAATGTTGAATACTACTTACAGGGCAGAGTTAAGAAGAAAGTGGTGGGGTTGTGCAACGTCCGATAGCGGTGTTGGATTCTGGCGTAGGTGGATTGACAGTAGTGAAGGAGCTGCTTAAGCAGCTGCCGCAGGAAATGATTGTATATTATGGTGATACAGCAAGAGCTCCGTATGGACCTAGACCAACGGAAGAGGTTGTTAGCTTTACAGAAGAAATAGTAAATAAGCTGCTTCGATATGACCCGAAATTAATCATTATCGCATGTAATACAGCAACTGCCGCCGCATTGGATAAACTAAAACGCTCACTAAACGTTCCAATTATTGGTGTAATCGAGCCAGGAGCTAAAGCTGCACTGCAAGCTACCCAAACCGGTTACATCGGTGTAATAGGTACGGAGGGCACCATAAAGAGTAAGGCGTATGATCAGGCATTGCTTGCCTATACGAAGGATATTCAAATTGTTACGCAAGCATGTCCGGCATTTGTGCCATTAGTTGAGAAACGAGAGTATCATAGTACAAAGGCATATCACGTTGTATATGAAGCAATTGGACATATGCGCTCATACCCAATAGATTGTTTAATCTTAGGATGTACACACTACCCATTTCTTGCAGATACTATTGCTGAAGTGATGGGCGAAAACGTAAGGCTTATTCATTCTGCAGAGGAAACTGCGCGTCAAGCACAAAAGCTCGTAGCCGAAAATGAGGCTGAGGATCAAGCAAAAGCAATAATACATGGATCTACGAAGATCATTCATCATTTTTTATGTAGTGGTAATGTGGACTCATTTCAAGCTATTGTAGAGGAATGGCTGGCAGCAGAGCTAGGCGCGAGAAAAAGAACGTACAGTAGAGTCGATCATTCTGCTTAATGAATGTATATTACCCAACCAACGGTCAGTTTCAAATGCAGAGGCTGACCGTTGTTGTATAGAGGATCGAAGTCTAGTGTATGTGAAGTTGTGGTTGATATATAATGGCAACAAATATATACAACAACGACGCTAAGGAGTGAAAGACAATGAAAAAGCTATTTTCTCTAAGACATTGGAGATCAACATTCTCATTAATTTATAAGCTAATTACTTCACGTCGCGTAGCTTTATGGGAAAAGCTGTTGTTTCTCATTCCTGTTGCTGTTTATTGGATTAGTCCGGATATTATGCCGTTTATACCAGTGGACGATATTGCTTTCACAATGATTATTGCAGAAGCGTTTGCTAGCAGAATGGCTAAGAAGTATAATATAACTAGAACGTAACAGAGACAGAAGAATAAGGAGCGGACAAGCTATGAAATGCAAAATCTCAAGAAATGCAGCGAAAGTGATAAAAACTGAGCTGGACAAGCCAGAAAGTGAAGGCAAGCTGCTGCGTGTATTTGTTACCCATGCGCACGGTGACCATGCACACTATGGTCTAGGAGTAGACAATCCTACGGAAGCTGATGTTGTCGTATCGACGGATAGTGGAATTGATGTTATTCTTGAAAAAGGCAATGAATTTTTAGATGGCGTACGCGTCGATTACTTTTACTTACCAGAAGAAGGCTTTGTTATTACAAACCCTTCAAAAGGAAACCACGGGGATCATTAATTAGCAAAAAGATGGACAGAATGGGAAGAGGAAACATGGCGACAAATGATATACGAGTTTGCGATAAATGCAGACATATGCAGATGAAGAGAACAGTAGCCAAGCTTGAAAAGCTAGTTCCTGGCACTGAAATTAAGATAGGCTGTAAATCGTATTGCGGTCCTTGTAAGCGTACTGCGTTTGTATTTGTAAACGGTCGATATGTGAAGGGCGCAACGGAAGATGAAGCCATTGAAAAAGCAATGACGTACGTAAAAAAATAATAGCTCGAGAAAAGTCCTTCACTTACGGCATGCCATAAGCTGAAGGGCTTTTTTCAAATGAAAGTGCAGGTAATGATGAGTAAACAAAGCAATCGTTGGTATTACAGCGGCTTGATTGGACTATTGGTCGCTGTAATTGCCTTTCAATTGATATGGCTTCCAGCTCCATATGTTATGTCCGCACAGCTGGAATGGATTGAGGTTATTAACTGGCTATATTATGTGCTGCTGCTCATTCCACTGTGCTGGCTTATCGGCGCTTGGCTATCGTGGCGCCAGACGAAAAATGAGCAAACGGCAAAAAGGGAAGTAAACAGCTTCTTGCAGATCATAATTATGGCAGGATCTGCAGCATTGATTGTACTGCTGTCACAGCCACTGCAATATTTAGCAGCTGCTGCTATATTGCTCGCGATCGTTATACTGGCCATAGGCTTAACGCTTTATTACAGGCTAGGCGTAAAAAGATTATTATGGCGCGGATTAGCTTACGCTCTAGCCCTGCTTGTATTGCTGTGCCCGACAGGGTATAACGTAACCTATCCTGGCATGACGATGAATATGAATAGCTATGCACAGCTGCAGCTAGCTCAGGATGAGCGTACGAATGGGTGGATCGATGGTGTTCTTGTATTTGAACGTCCAGCTTTTCCGATTGATTGGCTGTATGAGAAGCTTTTACAGCAGATCGTGGTGGAAAAAGCTGCTGAGAATGAACCGAGCATTAACGAAACCTATCGTCAAGTCGTACAAATGAAAAACAACGCTAACGAATTGGCTGCAGCTGTTGCTTGGCAGCAAGCAGGCAAAGGCCAAGCCATCTACTATGATGGAGTACAGGTTGCAGCCATTATGACACAGTCACCTGCAGATGGAGTATTAGAGGCTGGTGATATTATTACGGCAGTGAATCAGGTAGAAATTGTGCACCGCGATGAACTGCTGGAGTATATGTCTGGATATGTAAGGCCTGGTGAGGAAGTCGAGCTGCAGCTGCTAAGACAGAACGAGCGTAAAAAGGTTGTCGTTGGTACGATGCCGGCAAGTGAAGATGAGCAGCGCCCGGTATTAGGCATAGCAGTACAGGATGCTTATCATATCGATTTGGAGCTCGATATTAGTCTTGCAGCGTATATTGCGCACGCTGGCGGGCCCTCTCATGGTGCAATGCTAACTTTGGCGTTGTATGATCAATTGACTTCAGCTGATGTGACGAAGGGGTTACATATAGCGGGAACAGGTACAATTGAGGTAGATGGAAGTATAGGAATGGTTGGTGGAATTCCGCAAAAGGCCTATGCTGTAGGACGTACGGATGCAGATGTATTTTTTGTCCCGCTGGCTGGAATGGAAGCAGCTAAAGCCGCAGCTCCGCATCTCAATATCGTTGGCGTAGAGCACTTTGAAGATGTACTAAGCTGGATTGAACAGCACTAGCTAGATTATTACCAAAAAGTGTGCAAATAGAAAAGGATGCTCCCGTCACAGCCGTTGACGGAAGCATCCTTTATTAGTGTTAGAGTACCATTAACACAAGCTTATCGGGTATGACACAAGCCTATGGGGTACGCGGTGGAAGCGGTCCGAAGAACATGTTGAGGTTACATTGAATTCGTCCGTTGTACAGCTTGCGTTTCTTATCCGCAACCTTGCCCATATAATGCTCGACATCTGTTGATGGACTAAAGATAAAGTAAGACCATGTTGGATAGTATAGCGTCACTTTACCGAGCTGACGCATCGCTAGCTCAGCTTCTGTCTCATCACCTAAGCGCTCACCGTATGGTGGATTCGTAATGACTACGCCGTAATCTCCTTGAGGCCTAATCTTAGAAACAGGCAGCACCTGCAGCTTAATTTCCTTGCCAAAGCCAGCACGACGAATCGCTTGCTGCGCGATTTCGATTGCATTAGGATCGATATCCGAGCCCATGATGTTTAGTGGGATATCATCCTTTACTGAATCATAGGCTTCATCACGTGCTCTGTCCCATAGCTCGGCAGGAACAAGCTGCCAATTTTCGGAATCGAAGCTGCGGCGCAGTCCAGGAGCGATGTTCCATCCCAGCATAGCTGCTTCAATGAGAATTGTGCCTGAGCCGCAGAAAGGATCATAAAGCGGTCGATCTGGCTTCCAGCGAGATAACTGAACAATAGCAGAAGCCATCGTTTCACGAAGCGGAGCTTCTGTTGCGGCTTTACGATAGCCGCGCTTATGTAATCCTGAGCCAGAAGTATCAATTGTCAGCAACGCTTCATCGTTAAGAAGGGTTATCTCAATAACATAGAGAGGACCATCCTCAGAAAACCATTCAACGCCGTGCTTCTCCTTAAGCTTTTCAACGATCGCTTTTTTTACGACACCTTGCACAGCAGGCACACTTGTAAGCTGGGATTTATGAGAGCGACCATTTACCGGAAATTCTGCATCAGCGGGAATCCAGTCCTCCCAGTTTAGCGCCTTTACACCTTCAAACAAATCATCAAAGGTTGTCGCTTTGAACCGGCCCATATTAATGAGTACACGTCCAGCGGTACGCAGCCATAGGTTAGCACGTGCAATATCGATGAAATCACCTTTAAAGTTCACTCGACCGTTTTCGGTAACGGTATCCGTATATCCAAGCTCCTTCAGCTCACGAGCAACAATCGATTCAAGTCCCATTGGAGCTGTAGCAATTAAATTCAATTCAGCCATATATGCAACACTCATTTCTTTATAAAGTAGATCGAACTTCTATGCTAAATGCTATTTTACTGTATCTTGCTCAAATAACAAAGCTTGATTCAGTAATGTTGTCACAGCGACTATAAAATCATACAATAAACGTTAGACTAATGATAGATATTTGTGGAAAATCGACAAAGTGCAGAATGAGAGGAATCGCTAACGTGACGAATGAAGAACAATATATCGACAGTTTATTTGAACAAGATGAAATCCTAGAGAACATTCGTGAAGCAACGAGCGCAGCAGGAATGCCTGATATAGCAGTGGCTCAAGGCTATGGACGCTTGCTTACGATGCTAGTCAGTATGAACAACGTAACGAATGCGCTAGAAATCGGTGCCCTAGGCGGATACAGCGGAGTATGCATCGCGCGTGGCTTGCAGCAGGGAGGACGATTAACGTGCCTAGAGCTGCTGCCACAGTTTGCAGAGGTGGCAAAAACCAATGTAACAAAGGCAGGCTTTGGAGAGCAGATTGATTATATGATTGGTGACGCTAAGCTTAGCCTAGAGCAGCTTGTCGAGCGGAATGAACGCTTTCAATTTTTCTTTATCGATGCGGATAAGGAAGGGTATCCAGCTTACTTAGAATATGCCATTCGATTGGCTGATCCAGGTGCGATCATCGTAGCAGACAATATATTGCTCCGCGGTCGTACCATTAATGAGAACAAGCAAGGACCTGCTGTTCAAGCTGTACGTTCGTTCAACGAAACGATTGTAAGGGACGCTCGCTTGCAGAGCACGATATTGCCAGGCTATGACGGATTGGCAATCGCGCGTGTGCTTTAGTACAGACTAGCGAGGATAGATTATTCTAACTTATAAACGTGAAACAGCTAAGCAAGTTGTGCGCTTATCGGCACAGCAGGCTTAGCTGTTAAAGGGTTAAGGGTAGTGGCAGCTTCGAGCTAGTGCTTTTCCTGCCTTTTTAGTTTTAGCTTAGCTCGCTGGTTTATCAAGGAGTACCAAGCCCAAATTCCATTGACCAGCATTAATACAGCTGAAATAATAAATAGTCCATCGATACCAATCCAGCCAGATACAACACCGCCAGCAACGGGGGCAATCACATTGCCTAGACTAATAAAGCTGCTATTGAAGCTGTAGGTCCGCGTCTCCATACCTCTAGGAGAGTATTGGCCAAGCAAAGCGTTGACTGTCGGCACGAGACCTCCTAGGAAAAAACCGAGACAGAAGCGGGCAATTAATAAATGCCAAACATCTGAAGCGACGGCTTGGGGAATAAAGCTGACTGCTGCTCCAACTAGACTGATGAGCAATATTTTTTCTGCACCAATGCGATCACCAATTTTGCCAAGCACGGGTGAGGCGAGCATATTGGAAAGCCCGGTGGCCGAGCTTACAAGCCCTGCGAAGAAAGCGATATTGACTAATTCAGGATTAAGCTCCTGTATGTAGAGCGGTATTAACGACATAGGGCTCATATTAGCAAATTGAATCAAAACCGTAATCATAAACAATGCCATAATCTGAGGCACTGCGATGATTTGCTTGAATCCGGCTAGCACGGACATTTGCTCAGTGTTAGACGCTTCCTTGCGATTAAAGCGCTCCTTTACGACGAATAAAACGATCATTGTCGCAATAAAGATCGAGGCACCTGTAATATAAAATATAAAACGATAGCCTATCGCATCTGCAAGAATTCCACCTATAAGCGGACCAAGAATCGTACCAGCAATTCCTCCAGATTGCAGCGTTCCCATAGCGAATCCAAGCTTTTCTTTAGGTGTTGTGGCAGAGACAAGAGCTACTGAAGCAGGGTTAAAGCCTGAGATGACACCGTTGAGCAATCGCAGCAGCAGTAAATGGAGCGGTGTTGCGGCAAAGCCCATCAAGCACATGACAATCGCCATACCGAAGCCTGAACGCAGTAGCATAAGCTTACGGCCATAGCGTTCGGACAGTTTACCCCATAACGGCTGGAATAAAAAGGCGGTAACAAAGTTACTGGCAAAAATCGCTCCAGCCCATATCCCGATTGCATGGGGATCACTCAGGCCTAGATCAGTTTGCAAATATAGGGTCAAAAATGGCATAATCATAGTCATGCCAGACATTACTAGAAACTGACCAAACCATAAGACGATAAGATTCTTTTTCCATTGTTCCATACTATTATTATAGCATGTTTGCAAAACAATATTTTATACGCTGCATTTAACTCAAATGTCATTGGATTGTCAAAGGAATCTGCAACGATGAGTTGTTAGTACCAAGTGAAATGGGGCATAATGAGTAAGAAATGAATATAAAGTGAGAAGAGGGTCTTCATGACATACAATGATTTGTTTTTACGCGCTTGTATGAAAGAAAAGGTTGAACGTGTGCCGGTATGGTATATGCGTCAGGCTGGGAGATATGATCCTGAATATCGCAAGATTAAAGAGAAATATAGTTTGCTGGAAATTTGCAAGCAGCCTGAGCTAGCGGCAGAAGTAACGATGATGCCAGTAAAAAAACTCGGAGTCGATGCTGCAATTCTATATTCAGATATTATGAACCCTGTCGCATCGCTAGGTATTGATTTTGATATTGTAGCGAATGTTGGACCGGTGATCTACAACCCGATACGTACGGCTGAAGATGTAGCAAGATTGAAGCCAATTGATGTGGAGGGCGATCTTTCGCATGTGATTGAGACGATTAAAATATTAGCAGGCGAGCTCAAGGTACCACTGATTACATTTGCGGGTGCGCCATTTACGATTGCTAGTTATTTAATAGAAGGCAAGCCATCGAAAAATTATCTCCGCACGAAGGAGCTCATGTATAGTGCTCCTGACGTTTGGTTTCAATTAATGGATAAGCTTGGTGACATGGTTATTACATATTTGCGAGCACATATCGCAGCGGGCGGAAAAGCATTTCAGCTGTTTGATAGCTGGGTAGGTGCACTAACACCAGCGGATTTCAAGACGTTTGTGCTGCCTACGATTGAACGAATCTTTGCAGAGCTGAGTGATCTGCCACAACCAAAAATTTATTTCCCAGGAGTTGCATCCGGAGAGCTGCTCCCTGAACTGAAGAACGTTCAAGCTAATGTGATCGGCCTGGATTGGAGAATCTCCATAGAGGAAGGTAGACGCAGACTTGACCATCGAGTAGCGGTTCAGGGGAATTTAGATCCAACGATTTTACAGGCACCGCAGCATGTAATTGAAAAGCGAGCAGCAGAGATCATAGATCAAGGTATACAAGAGCCCGGCTATATCTTTAATTTGGGACATGGACTGTACCCTGAGGCATCACTGGATAAGCTAAAAGCATTAACCGAATTCATCCATGACTATTCAGATCAAGCATATGCAAAGCAGAAACAGGAGGCTAAATCATAATGGTGCAAGCATCAAAAATAGGTGTGCTCGTCATGTCATATGGCACGCCGACATCGCTAGATAACGTCGAAGCATACTACACACATATTCGCCGAGGTCATCCTCCAACAGAGGAGCAGCTTCAAGAGCTGAAGGATCGCTATGAAGCGATTGTAGGTGGTGTATTCCCTTTACGTGAAAATACGAATGCTCAGGTTGCAGGGCTGCAGGCCAAGTTGGATGAGATTGCACCTGGCCGCTATCAATGCTTTCAGGGCTTGAAGCATGCTGAGCCGTTTATTGAAGATGGCATAGAGGAAATCGCAAAAGCAGGCATCACACAAGCGGTTGGTATTGTACTTGCACCGCATTATTCTGTGATGAGTGTCGGTGGATATATTAAGCGAGCACAGGTGAAGGCTACGGAGCTAGGTATTAAAATGTGCTTCGTTCATTCCTACCATCTGCATCCGAAGCTGGTTAGTGCGCTTTCCGATCGTGTCAACAAGGTGCATGAGCAGCTGCTTCCACTAAGTGGAGAGAAGCCGGTAAAGGTGTTATTTAGTGCACATAGCCTACCAGAAAAAATTAGAGAGCTTGGCGATCCGTACGAGCAGCAGCTGTTAAATACGTCCGAGGCAATCGCAGAAGCTACAGAAATCGAAGACTGGGAATTTACATGGCAGAGCGCTGGTCGTACCAACGAGCCATGGCTTGGTCCAGATATTCTAGATACGATGGAACGGGTCGCACAAGAAGGATACAAGGCGGTTCTGTCTGCACCTATCGGCTTCGTGTCCGATCATCTGGAAGTACTATATGATCTCGATATTGAAGCAAAGGCAAAGGCAGCAGAGCTTGGCATTGCATTTGATCGAATTGAAATGTTAAACACAGATCCACTGTACATGGAAACGTTGGCCGAATCGGTTGTAACTGTCCGTGAACAGCTAGGAAAGGATTGAGTATATGCGGAGTGCAGAATCAATTGATACGATTGTCGTAATTGGCGGGGGGATCAGTGGACTGAGCTCCGCTTTTTACTTGCGTAAAATGGCGGAGGAGCAAGGAAGATCAATCCAAATCGAGCTAGTAGAAGCAGGACCACAGCTCGGAGGTAAAATTAATACGCTGCATAGAGATGGCTTTGTTATAGAAAAGGGACCGGATTCGTTTCTATCACGAAAGCTACCGATCATCGAGCTGGCACATGATCTTGGGATTGAGGAAGAGCTGGTTCCGACAAATACGAAAGCTGCAAAAACCTATATCATGAAGGATGGTAAACTTCATTCAATGCCAAAGGGGCTCGTGCTAGGCATCCCTACGAGTATATTGCCCTTTCTAGAGTCTGACCTCGTGAGCGGGCAAGGCAAGCTAACTGCGCTTGCGGATGTGTGGAAGCGACCTCAGCCACAGGATGATGATGAATCGCTGGGCGGATTTTTAGCTAGAAGAATAGGCGATGAGATCGTAAAGCATATAGCAGAACCGCTATTGGCAGGCATCTATGCGGGAGATTTGTACAAGCTAAGTCTTCAGGCAACATTCCCACAGTTTGCACAGTATGAGAAGGAGCATGGCAGCATCATATTAGGCTCGCGTCATCAGCGAGCGCTTATGGCAGAGAAGAATAAAGGGAAGCCTCCGGCAACCTTTATGACATTTAGAAAAGGCCTAACAACGATGGTTGAGGCACTAAAAAAAGAGCTGGAGTCAATCACGATACATACAGGTGTAAAGGTAGATGCGTTGAACCCGCAGGCTCGAGGCTATGAGCTGTCACTATCTAACGGTCAAAAGCTGCAAGCAGATGCTGTCATCGTGACGACACCTGCATATGCTGCCCATGATCTGCTTAAGGAACATATCGAAAATCGCATGCTAGAAGCGATACGTTATGTTTCAGTAGCAAATGTTGTGCTAGCCTTCGATAAATCGACCATCGATGTGCAATTTGACGGGTCTGGCTTTTTAGTCCCTCGTTCTGAAGGCTTGCGTATTACCGCATGTACCTGGACTTCTAATAAATGGCTCCATTCCACTCCTGATGATAAAGTGCTAGTGCGATGCTACGTAGGGCATTCAGAGGATCAAGAGTCGATCAAGCTAGATGATGAAGCGTTAGTTGCAGCTGTTCGTGAAGATATTGAGAAGGCCATTGGATTAAAGGCAACACCGATTTTCACGGAGATTACGCGCTTAAATCGTTCGATGCCACAATACCCAGTCGGTCATGTGCAAGCAATTCGTGAGCTGAGAACAGAGCTGAATGAAAAGCTGCCTGGCGTGTGGGTAACTGGAGCAGCCTTTGACGGCGTTGGATTACCGGATTGTATTCGTCAAGGGAAAGAAGCTGCGCGATTGATGTTGGACTATATCGCCCATAAATCATAACGCTACAAGATTCGATGTCGCATAACATTCAATGCTGCTTTTTGATCAAAGAGGGACTTTTGAACAATCTCTATTATAAAGGCTGATTTCACTATCTAGTGGTAGTGAATCAGCCTTTTATTTTTCTGAAGGATACAAATATAGGATACTCAAGACTTCAAGAACAAGTTATAATGAATAGAAAATCTTGCCACGAGAATGAACACTGTTAACAAAGGGGTGCGGTCATGTCGTTATCAAGAGTGGAGTCTCGAAAACAGCAGCAATTGCAAACGCAGGGTAACAGGAAAAAAAGAAAAAGATCAGCATTAATATCGGTCAGTTTGGTCGCATTATTATTTATTGGGCTCGCGTTTGTATTTCAATACGACCGTATAAAGGATATGCTAAGCTCGATAAGTGATAGCTTTAGTAAAGAGGAACGCATAATACATAATGTTGTGGATATTGAGCCAGGTTGGAGCGAGAATGTAACAGAAACCAATCAAGATGCTGTGACCGGGACAACGGAAGGCGCGATTGATATTGAGGAGCCTGCTTCGTCAGAGCAAGACGGCACAGAAGCTTCCGGTGACGGGAGCCAAGGCGGTGGGATAACCGGACATCCAGGGACAGGAGAAGACGGTGTACAGGAGCCTGTAACACCTCCGTCTGAGCCTAATATAGATGCGACCGTTCAACTTGCATTTGTTGGTGATATATTACAGGGAGAATATATTGATGGCTATTTGCAGCAGGAAGGCTACAATTACCCTTATGAGCAGGCGTTATTCCATTTAACGTCAGCTGACTTAACTGCAGGTAATTTGGAGATGCCTATTACAACAAGAGATCAGCCTGCTGAGGACAAGACGTATATATTTAGAGGAAAGCCAGAAGCATTAACTGGACTCGTTCATGCTGGCATCGATGTCGTGTCACTTGCCAACAATCATACGCTGGATCATGGGATTGATGGTATGCTGGATACGAGAAAGTATCTAGATGAGTACGGTATTGCGCATGTAGGAGCGGGCAATAATGCAGAAGAAGCCTATGCCCCCGTCATCAAGGAGTCTAATGGTATAAAGGTTGCGTTTGTTGGAACGAGTAGGGTGCTTCCCGTCACGACTTGGAAGGCAACGCCTTATCAGGCAGGCTTAGCAGAGTCCTATGCACCAGAACAAACGCTGCAAGCAATAGAAGAGATAGAGGATGAAGCGCATATTACTGTTGTGCTCGTACATTGGGGGATTGAACGCTCTGATTCTCCTGAGCCATATCAGTTGGATTTGGCAAGAAGATATATTGATGCAGGGGCAGATCTAGTGATTGGCAGTCACCCGCACGTACTGCAAGGCTTTGAGCAGTATAACGGAAAGTGGATTGCTTATTCATTAGGTAACTTTGTATTTGCAGCACATCCTAAAGGCAGGCAAGCTGAAACAGGAGTGTTGACGGCAACCTGCAATGCACAAGCAGAGTGTGAGGCGCAATTCGCACCGATGAAAATTGTTAACGCTCAGCCGACACCGATTGAAGGCGAGGCATCACAGCAGCTGTTTGATTTCTTAGAAGAGGTTTCGTTCGATGTTAGAATTGACGAGAGAGGTAATTTATCGGCTTCGCAATAGCCAATCATGTAGTATTGCAGTGGCCAATATAGAAAAGAGGCAGTAAAGAATGGTTGCAATTGTATCAGAATGGTGGCTGCGGCTGCTAATAGGTTTAGTAGGAAGCGGCCTGATGGGATATGCAGCATACCGCGCAAGGTCATTGTCACAGTCAGGGATGATGTCTGCTATCGTCATGGGAACGAGCTTCATACTTTTTGGAGAGCCAATCTGGTTTACATTACTCATCGTATTTTTCATAAGCTCAAGCTTTTGGTCCAAATGGCGAAAGTCTTCTAAAGCGAAGCAGAATGCGGAACAATTGTACGAGAAGGGAAGTCAGCGTGATGCAGGTCAGGTATGGGCGAATGGTGGAGTCGGTCTCTTGCTATGCGTAGTCTATGCTGCGACGGAGCTGCAAGGTCTGCTGCTAGCCTATGTTGGCGTAATGGCAGCTGTCACAGCAGATACGTGGGCAACCGAGATTGGTGCATTAAGCAAACGTCAGCCACGCTCGGTCATAACGCTTAAACCTGTTCAACCTGGAACAAGTGGTGGAGTGACAGCTCTTGGATTAGCGGCATCTACAGCAGGTGGATTGCTGATTGGTATAACTGCTTATATTATGGATTCGTCCTTACTGCATGCCATTTGGATTGGAGCGCTGACAGGATTACTAGGCTCTCTTGCAGATTCATGGCTTGGTGCAAAGTGGCAGGCGATGTATCGCTGCGTCGTGTGCGGCAAGGAAACAGAACGAACCTCGCATTGTAAGCAGAGAACGACCTCGATACGGGGCGCTGCTTGGTTAAACAATGATCGAGTGAACATGCTATCGAGCATCATCGCCGGACTGATTGCTTTCATACTATCGATACTGATCATGACTTAGTATGGTTATGGTGTAGAGCGAACCTCTACATGTCTTATAGGAAAATGGAGCAATGCTTATATACAAGTGAAATATATTGGTCCATGTACAGAAAAACCGTCTCCTTGTAAATGGTTAGGTCATCCTTCCATTTACTAAGAGACGGTTTTTGTAGTTTCGACTTTGATGACGATAAGGCTTGCAGCATACACGGCGTGGAATCAACAGCAATTGAAGCCACGCCATTATCGAAGCGACCGTGAATGTGCTAAAACTGCGCTCGCTACTTCACTAATTGCTCCATCTGCTCAATAAGCTCTCCAAATACGCTCATCGCTTGCTTAATTGGCTCAGGGGATGACATATCCACACCTGCGCGCTTCAAAATATCTATTGGATAGTCGCTGCCCCCGCTTTTTAAGAAGCTGAGATAGCGTTCTACAGCCGGAGCGCCTTCATCCAGTATTTGCTTCGAGAAGCTAGTTGCAGCAGAGAAGCCTGTTGCGTATTTGTACACATAGAAGCTAGTGTAGAAATGAGGGATGCGTGCCCATTCCATCGCAATATCCTCATCTACAACGACACCATCGCCGTAATATAGTTTATTCAGATTATAGTAAATTTCACTGTAATCTTCAGGTGTTAACGATTCACCTTTCTCAGAACGCTCATGAACAATTTTCTCAAACTCCGCGAACATCGTCTGACGGAACACCGTTGTACGGAATTGGTCCGCATAATACGTCAACAGATAAAGCTTTTCTTTCGGATCAGTTGATTTTTTCAGCAAGTAATCCATCAGCAATGCTTCGTTCAGAGTCGATGCAACTTCAGCAAGGAAGATCGGGTACTGAGCATTGCGGTAGTTTTGAGCCTCGTCAGAATAATAGGAATGCAGCGCATGACCCATCTCATGCGTCAATGTGAACATGCTATTCAGATTATCCTTATGGTTGAGCAGTACATATGGATGCGTTCCATAGGCTCCCCAGCTATACGCACCGCTGCGCTTGCCTTCGTTCTCGTAAACGTCAATCCAGCCATCATTAAAGCCTTGCTTTAAAACGGTTAGGTAATCATCGCCTAGTGGCTGCAAGCTTTCCGTTACGATGTCCTTTGCCTGATCATATGTAATATTCATGTCGAACTCTTCAACAAGTGGAGCAAATAAATCGTACATATGCAGCTCATCTACGCCAAGCAGCTTTTTACGAAGCTCCATGTAACGGTACATCAACGGCAAATGCTCGTGAATCGTATCGATTAGGTTATTGTAAACATCAGTTGGCACATTGTCGCCGTAAAGGGCATTTTCTAGCACTGAATTGTACTTGCGAGTCTTCGTATAGAATAGGTTCTTATTAATATTCGCTGTAAATGTAGCCCCAAGTGTGTTGCTGAACTTCTTGTATGTAGCATAAACGGCTTGAAATGCTTCACGACGTACATCACGGTTTTTGCTTTCAAGGAATTGAATATAAGTGCCGTGCGTAAGCTCGACTTCCTCACCGTTCTCATTTTTTACTTTCGGGAATTTCATATCAGCATTGTTCAACATGCTGAACACATTGCTCGGTGCAGAGCTAATATTGCCAACCTGAGCAAGTAGAGCCTCTTCTGCTTGAGTTAGAATATGCGCCTTGGAGCGTTTCATTTCCGTCAAAGCATGCTTATAGTCGCTAAGGGATGGATCTGCAATTAAGCGGTCCAGTTCTTCATTAGACAAGGACAGAATTTCTGGAGTAATAAAGGATAATGCCTCATTTGCATCAACGTTTAGTTTGCGCGCTTTATCCGATAAAGCTTGATATTTGGTATTAGCCATATTTTGATGCAAACGCATGTTGGCATAAACATAAAGTCGCTCTAAATGCTTAGACAGCTCATCTTCCAGCTCGAAGCAGCTTAGCACTTCTTGGGCTGAATTCAGCTTGCCTCTGTAGGCCTCGAATTTAGGAATCAAGCCTTTAGCTTTTTCGAATTCTTCATCCCATTGTTTTTCTGTAGCAAAAATATCTTCCAGCTTCCATTGATATTGAGTATCCATTTCCTCGCGTTTTTTTACAGTAGTCATCGTATTCCTCCTTATTTCATTTTGTTTGATATACGGCTTCTCAGCTGCAGCATGTAGGTTAGCTGAGCTAGAGAGAGCGGTTATCAGGAAAAGACATAGCCATTTCTTTACAGCCGTGTTCATCATTGCACCTCTTGAGAAAGTTTTCAATTTATCTTTCCCCAAGCGTGCTTCGTTCATTCTTAAGCTGGTCTGTATACGTTAGATTATGTTCCTAGGCTGAATAAAGAATATACGATTATGAAAAATGCGAACAAAATCATCACAATCGAAGAGATAGCCATCCACTTCTTCAACGGAGGAGGTATCGTATCCTTCTTCATAATAAGAACTACACCTAAACAAAATGCAACGATAATAAAAACAATGCTAATTGTGCTGTCCATACGAATCACCTCCAGACTAAGACCGAGCTAATCAAAACTTCCTTTAAATGCTGCGTAGATTACTCATGATCTGCTCGAGCTCGTCCTCACGGCCAATGAAGTCCTCTTTACGAAAGAAGTTGTCAGCCCAATGAAGCAGCTCAGCACGACTTATAAACTGGAAGCCTTCTTCTCCCCATTGATCTGAAATGTGTCGAACAACAAGTGTTTTTCCTTGCTCTTCTACCGTAAGCATATTGTATTTATCCTGCTTGTAAATCACATGTTTTTTGAACAAACTCATCACACTTTCTATATTGTTTATGGTTAATAGTACCATCATAGCTATAATTAATTCGCTAATCAACCGAGCAAGTAGATTTTTTCATTCGTAATAATTTCATTAGTATTAATAAGTATGCTCGTATTTGTTTCTCCTATATGTGAAAAGTTGGCATGTAATGCGCGCATAAACATAACAGTTGTTGAATATAACTGAAATTGTGCGGCATTCGTGACATTAACTAAGATTGGAAAAATATTATTTTAATTAAAAGGCATAATTATTAATAATGCCCCATATAATAAAACATATTCAATAATTGTAAAAATTGCAATTTAATTGAATTAAATTTATAATGTTTGTATTCACTGCTTAGGCGGTGGTCAATTTTAGGAGGTAGTGTAATTTGAAAGGTACAGTAAAATGGTTTAATGCAGAAAAAGGTTATGGTTTTATTCAAGCAGAAAATGGTGAAGATGTTTTCGTACATTTCTCTGCAATTCTTGGCGATGGCTTTAAGTCTTTAGATGAAGGACAGTCAGTTGAATTTGACATTACTGAAGGTAATCGTGGTTCACAAGCTGCGAATGTTCAGAAGCTATAAATAAATGAGCTAAGCCAAAGAGGGTTTGTTTGCACTGATGTTGCAGACAAGCCCTCTTTTTTGTGAATGATTTTTGTATAATTTTATACATATTATGAAGTGAAGAGTAAGGTGATTTTCACAAATCATGAAACTGTAATAGTTAAATGCTAGATTATTATGGGCGAATTATGTTACATTAGGTTGTAGATGATTTGAGATCAGATTTGCACTATTCATCTGCACGGATGGTCACTGCGATCCAGGAGGTACATTCATATGATCATAGCCAAAAGGAGCAAACAGGCTCCGACGGGTGCTATCCGACTAATGCATCGGGTGTACAAGTATGTATTGCCAAGTGTAGATGCTGAGTTGGCAAAGTTGAAGGAAAAAGCACAACATATTCCGGATCCCGAATTAAGGCAGCAAGCTTTGAACAGTATTAGGGATAAGAAGTTTCATTGCCAAGGCGGTGGAGTATACGCTGCTGCTAATTTACAATATCATGAAGTGTTAATTTCACTAATTGTCGCTCTGCAAACGATTAGTGATTATTTAGATAATTTGTGTGATCGAAGTACGTCTCTTGATGCAGATGATTTTCGTATGCTTCATCAGTCTATGCTCGATGCCATTAATCCGACAGCTGAGCTGCAGGATTATTACGCTTACCGTACGGAAAAAGATGACAACGGGTATTTGCACGGTCTAGTACAGCAATGTCAGACACAAATTAGAAAGCTTCCTGCATATGATAAGGTACAGCCTCATGTTCATGAGCTTGTATCATTATATTGTGATTTGCAGGTGTACAAGCATATTGCGAAGGATCAACGTGAGGAAAAACTGCTTTCATGGTGGAGGCTTCACCAGAATAAGTATCCTCAGTTACAATGGAATGAGTTTGCTGCTGCAACAGGATCAACGCTTGGTATGTTTATGTTGTTTCTCAACGCAACTGACCCTGAGTTGACTGAGCAAGAGGGGCAAGCATTTAAAGATATTTATTTCCCTCATGTATGTGCCTTACATATTTTGCTTGATTACTTAATTGACCAGGCGGAAGATAAGGCTGGTGGTGATTTGAATTTCTGCAGCTACTACAAGGATGAAGCAAGTCTTGTAGAACGTATCGCTATGATTGTGAATCGGGCAAGAGAGGATGTACAGCATCTTCCCGAATCTGGTTTTCATCGTTTAATCATTGAAGGATTATTAGCTTTATATTTATCTGACCCTAAAGTACAGCAGCAGTCTGATGTACGTAAGGTCTCTAAGCAATTGATGAAAAGAAGCCCGATAACTCGTTTGTTTTTTTTAATGAATAGCATGTGGATACGAAAGCAGCAGGCTTAATATATATATTGAAATTTTGAAAGCGAGGAACTAACAATGTCATCAGTGAAAAAAATTGCAGTATTAACTAGCGGTGGGGATTCTCAAGGGATGAATGCTGCTGTACGCGCGGTAGTCCGTAGTGCGATTTTCCATGGAATTGAGGTTTATGGGGTACAACGAGGATATCAAGGCTTATTGAATGACGACCTGCGTCCAATGGATCTACGCAGTGTTGGCGATATTATTCAACGCGGAGGTACAATTCTCCAAACTGCTCGTTGTAAAGAGTTTACGACGCCAGAAGGACAAGAGAAGGGTGCAAACATCTTGCGTGCGAGAGGTATTGATGGTCTAGTTGTCATCGGTGGAGATGGCTCTTATCAAGGAGCGAATAAGCTGAGCAAGCTTGGCATCAAGACAATGGGGATTCCAGGAACGATTGATAACGATATTCCTTACACTGACTTTACAATAGGCTTTGATACAGCTGTTGGCATCGTAGTTGATGCGATCAATAAAATTCGTGATACGATGTCTTCCCATGAGCGTACGTCAGTCGTCGAAGTTATGGGTCGTCACTGCGGAGATATAGCGCTGTATGCAGGTCTAGCTAGTGGTGCAGAAACGATTATCGTACCTGAAGTACCGTACGATATTAATGAAGTTGCAGACCGTATGAAGCACAATTTCGAAAAAGGAAAGCGTCATAGTATTATTATCGTAGCTGAAGGGGCAGGTAAGGGCGAGGATGTTGCTAATAAACTTACTGAGCTTAGCGGTATCGAAGCGCGTGTTACCGTACTTGGACATATTCAACGTGGTGGAACGCCGACAGCTCAGGATCGAGTGTTAGCAAGCAGACTAGGCGACTTCGCTGTTCGACAGCTAATGGAAGGAAATTCTGGTAAAGGCTGCGGTGTTGTGAACGGTGAGCTCACGACAACAGATATTGAAGTCGTTACGACAACGAAACGTCCATTCAACATGGATATGTACAATCTGGCATTGCGTTTATCTCAATAATGTATAAAAATGAGGGATGGTGAGGCAATAAACGGCTTCACGATCTCTTTTTTATAGATGGATAATAAAAAGCCTTTGCCACGTGGCAAAGGCTTTAAAAATATTAAAGTGAGGCGATATTACCCGATTACCTGTTAATGCAGTATTGTTCCTAGCTGTCCCCGACAGATGCTGAATTGAACGATTTCCAGTGCATCAGAAGGCTCGAGAAGCTCTATTCCATCTCGAAGCACAATTTTGGTGTCGAGTTCCTCTGACGTTAAAAAATGAAACATTTCAGGCGCTAGACGTTCAACAATTGTTGCAAGTTT
The DNA here is from genome assembly GCF_038004245.1 of Paenibacillus sp. FSL W7-1287. Taxonomy (NCBI): domain Bacteria; kingdom Bacillati; phylum Bacillota; class Bacilli; order Caryophanales; family Paenibacillaceae; genus Paenibacillus; species Paenibacillus sp. FSL W7-1287. The sequence continues at coordinate 1,816,054 of NZ_JBBORD010000001.1, forward strand.
AACTGTTTCCATATCCATCAACAACACCCCAATCCCAAAGTTTAAAGTGTTAAAGAGAGGAAAAAAACATCGTTACAACGTTGCTATGGAACATTTTTATTATACCACAAAAGAACAAAGATAACACATTTTCGCATTTAGTTTTCATGTAAGTTTTCTAAATTGCCCGATGACGCTGACCGTCTCAACAATATTAACAAAAGCGTGTTGGTCAATGCTCTGTATTTCTTTTTTTAGCCCTGCAAGCTCGTATCTTGTCCGAACGGTCATAAGCATATCTCGATCATTGGACGTAAAGGCTCCGCGGGTTTTAATGATGGTAATTCCTCTTGGGTGGTTCAACAGCTGTTTGAGCATGGCATCAGTTTCCGTCGTAATAATAAACACGGTTACCTTTAAGTGCTTAATGTGAATGACATCGATAATTTTCCCAGCGACAAAGATGGATACAAGGGAGTACATCGCAAGCTCAAAATCCCAAGTGAATAAAATATGTAGTGTAATAACGAGACCGTTTAATGTTGAAAGAATAACACCGAGCGGCAAATCTTTTTTTAACGTTACGATCGACGCAATAATATCGAATCCACCAGTCGATCCTCCGCAGCGAAGGGCAATACCACTAGCTAAGCCAACCGCGATGCCACCGTAAACTGCTCCTAGAAGCTCATCGTGTGCTAGCTGATACACCGGTATTAATTGCATAAACAGTGTTGAAGTTGCTACTGAAAATATACTCCAAATGACAATCTGTTTACCTAATACGAACCAGCCCCAGATCAGTACTGGTAAATTTAATAATAGGTACAGCCAGCCAATATTGCTTTTTGTAATGTAACCAATGACCATCGCAACACCAGATATACCACCACTTAACAGCTGCAGCGGTACAAGCAGCATATTAAATCCAAAAGCTAGCAGTAAGGAGCTGACAGTCATCATAATAAAGCGAAAAACAATCTGTTTTTTGCTGAGCAAAAGATTACGCATTTTTACTAATCACTCCTATGTATAATTAAGACGGCTTATTATTACTATAGTATTATGATAAACGTTAGCTAGTATTCACATGTAAAACTGTGGTATAATAGGTAAGACGTTTTTTTAGAGGCTTTAAAATAGAAGGAGTATGAGAAAAGTTTGAAAACATTTGCTGAATTTGGCTTGGAACCTAAGGTGTTGCAAGCAATTACAGAGCTTGGTTTTGAGGAATCTACACCGATACAAGATAAAGCGATTCCGATTGCATTAACTGGACAAGACTTGATTGGCCAAGCTCAAACTGGTACGGGTAAGACTGCGGCGTTCGGGATACCGCTAATTAATAAAATCCCGGTTAGCGAGGAGCGCATTGTAGCGCTTATTATGACTCCAACACGTGAGCTGGCTATTCAAGTTTCAGAAGAAATCGGTAAGCTTACGAGATACAAAGGACTTCGTTCATTGCCAATTTATGGTGGACAAGAGATTGGCCGTCAAATTCGTGCACTGAAAAAGAAGCCGCAAATTATTATTGGAACACCTGGACGTCTTCTAGACCATATTAATCGTAAAACGATTCGTCTTGAAGATGTACAAACTGTTGTACTTGATGAAGCGGATGAAATGCTGGATATGGGCTTTATGGAAGATATTCAAAATATTTTGAAGCAGGTTCCAGAAGAGCGCCAAACGATGTTGTTCTCTGCAACAATGCCAGCTAACATTCAACGCCTAGCACAGCAGTTCTTGAAAGAGCCTGCGCATGTATCTGTTATCCCTAAACAGGTTACTGCACCATCTATTGAGCAATCTTACATCGAAGTGCATGAACGTCAAAAGTTCGAAGCACTTAGCCGTTTGCTTGATATGGAGTCTCCAGAGCTTGCGATTATTTTTGGACGCACGAAGCGTCGTGTTGATGAACTGAGCGAAGCGTTGCAAAAACGTGGCTACAGTGCAGATGGTTTGCATGGTGATTTGTCTCAGAATCAACGAGATACCGTTATGCGTAAATTCCGCGACGGAAGCATCGATGTTCTTGTAGCTACAGATGTAGCTGCACGTGGACTAGATGTATCAGGTGTCACACATGTTATCAACTTTGACCTTCCACAGGATCCTGAAAGCTACGTACACCGTATCGGTCGTACTGGGCGTGCAGGTAAAGAAGGTAAGGCGTGGTCATTTGTTACACCTCGTGAAATTGACCATTTACATTTTATCGAGCGTATTACACGTCAACGCATGGTGCGTAAGCCGTTGCCTAGCTTAACTGAAGCTATCGAGGGTAAACAACGCATTACAGCTGAGCGTATCATTGATATTGTGGAACATGGTGAATTTGCCGAATATAAAGGACTTGCTATTCAAATGCTTGAGCAATATGATTCAGTTCAGTTGCTTGCAGCATCATTGAAGCTGCTAACAGGTGATAAGAAGGAAGTTGAAATTGAGCTTACTCCTGAAGAGCCGCTTCGTGCAAAAAAACGCAGACCTGATGTACGTTCCAGTGGACGCCCATTCCAGCGTGGTGGTGGTGGCAGCAATTATCGCGGCGGTAACAATAGCTCGCGTGATCGTCGCTACGGCAACAACCGCAGCAGCGGAAGTGGGGATGGTAACGGTCGAAGCTACTCGAAAAAAAGTGAAGGACGCAGCTACGAAGGCCGCTCTGATAGACGCCCTCGTTCCAACTCCTACTCCAAAAGCGAGTAAACATGAAAAGTCCGTGTTGCCTGCGGGCAACACGGACTTTTTCTACATATTTACTTATTTGTTCAATCGATTAACGTATTAGTAACCGTAACCGTTACCGAAGCCAAATGTTGCAACAATGATAACTAGAAGAATGAATAGTACTAAAACCCATGCAGCGTAATTACCACCGTATCCACAGTTGTTGTATGATGCGTTGCCCATATTAGCAACCTCCTTTAAGTTTTCTTGTTGGGGAACATACCATATACTATGCTGTAGCTTATCGTTGGTTTAGACCAATACCCAGATAATGTGATTTTGGGCTATTTTCTCTTCTGTACTTTTTTGAAAATGGAGGCGTATTCAATGGAACCTAGAGGTGTTATGGGTGGGATTTACCGACTTACAGAGTGGATAATGAGGCTATCGGTTATTAATCTATTATGGATATTGTGCGGCGCGCCGTTTTTTGTGTTCTTCTTTATGAGCTTTATATCTCTTGTAAATGGACAAGTGCCTGAAGATCAAATGTTGAGCTTCATCCAGACCGCTTGTTTAACCTTAGGAGTCTTAGCACCATTCACATTCTTCCCTTCAACGGCTGCGATGTTCTCTGTTGCTCGTAAGTGGGTTACGGGTGAAGGTGATGTACCGATGTTCAAAACCTTCTTTAAGGGATATAAGGATAACTTTAAGCAAAGTATGCTCGGTGGCATTATCTATACGATTCTTATTATTGTTCTTGTTGTCGATTATTACTTCTTCGCAAACAGCGGCAGCGGACAAATTGTTTCAGGTATTTTCATTGGATTAATCGTACTTGCTTTAGTTTCATTACTTAATTTCTTCTCTATGCTCGTACATTATCATATGAAGACGTTCCAATTAATTAAAAACTCAGTGCTTATTACCATTGGTAAGCCGTTACGCTCGATTACGACAGCAATATTAGTTGGGTTTGTATTGTTTTTAAGCTTCACTCAATTTACATGGCTACTTCCTTTCTTTACTGGGAGCATGATCGCGGCTGTTGCTTACTGGAATTTTAATCTAATTTATACTAAACTGCAGCAGCAGCTCGAGGATATGAAGAAGAATGAAGAAGAAGAGGTCGAAATTGCTGCGGAGATGGATCGTGAGGATCTCGTAAAGTCAGATTATAAAGATACCAAATAATTACAGAGGCAAATTCGTTTACATTTGCCCTAAATCGGTCTATAATGACATTACATCCTGCGATGTACGTAACGCTCAGCGTTGTTTTGAACCAATGGCTGTTTCACGGGAGTTCAAATCTTTATGCAGCTGACCTGCCCTTCTACAGGGACTTCAAATGCATAAATGCGGACACCCACCTGCGAGAGCGGGTTCAGAAACATTTTGAGCTGAACGGCATATGCGGGTTGTCATACGTAGATCGAGAGCGATTACCGGTGCAAGCTGGTGAAAGCTCTTTTTTCATACATAGAATCATGTTATCATGTAGAGAGTTAGGACACAGAGGGGGAGATCACTGTTGTTAAAACGCACCTTAGTTGGGTTAATACGAAGCTTTGAGGGAACAGGGGACAAGGCAAAGGATCCTGCATTAAAATCACACGTCTACAAGCTATCCAAAGATAAAGCTTGGGAGGAAGTCGTGTCTACTTTAAAGAAGATGCAAGGATATAAGCTTCTGCATGAGGTACAAAGCGTTGGCGAGATCGTTCTAGAAAAGCGGACGATATTCGGAAGAACGATGGATATTACGGTCTCTGTCATTGGTGTGGATCCATTGAGATCCGCCGTAGATATTTATTCGGCATCGAGAGGCTCTCTAGGAGATCTAGGCTCTAATTATCGAGTTATATTAGACATTTATCGCGTGCTAGACAAAAAGCTTTCTGCATACAAGCTGAATAATGTTTAAAGAAAAAGCGAGGAAGGGCTATCCTTCACTCGCTTTGTTTCCAGTTATACCAGCTCTTTAACAGCTGCAATCGCAGCGTCATAATTAGGATGGTTAGACATTTCTGACAAGTACTCAACGTATTTTATTTCGTTGTTTTCATCTAGGATGAAAATAGAGCGCATATCCAGTGCAAATTCCTTTATGTATACGCCGTAGGAAAGGCCGAAGTTGTTGTCCTTATAATCAGACAGCATCACGACGCGATCTACACCGGCTGCACCGCACCAGCGAGCCTGAGCGAAAGGTGTGTCGACGCTAACTGTTAGTACGACGACATTGTCTCCTAGGCTGGATGCAGCTTCATTGAATTTACGGGTTTGAGCTTCACATACACCCGTGTCAATGGAAGGGATAACACTAATAAGCTTAACTTTACCTGCATAATCCTGTAACGATACATATTCACCCAATGATTTGCATAGGGTGAAGTCCGGAGCTTTATCTCCTACGTTTAATTCTGGACCAACTAATGTAATCGGATTGCCCTTTAAAGTAGCAACACCAGTGCGTTCTTGAGTCATGAAAAAAACCTCCTTAAATAAGATGCATTACGTACATATTATAACGTTACGATTTAGGGATGTCCAATCACAAGAGGAGGTAATGCTATGATTTTCATACGTTACGAAAGCTTTAAAGGGTATTTACGGAGTTATCCGATTACGGCTGCCATTGCATTTTTATGCATTGTTTGTTTTATAATTACGTTAATTCCTGCTTGGGGAAATAAAGCTTACAGCTTTGGAATGTTCGTAGCTATCACTGGCATTGATCCAATGGGACTAACAGAGCCGTGGCGCTACGTCACATCTGTGTTCCTGCATGCGGATTTCGGTCACTTATTTAAAAATATGATGATGCTCATTATATTTGCTCCACCTCTCGAGTTTGTGATGAAGAGTCGGCGTTATGTATGGTTCTACTTGCTGTGCGGAATTGGGGGAAATGCTCTCTCAGCCGTAATGAGTAATATACAAGGAGATGGCTATCATCTATCTCTAGGCGCTTCAGGAGCTATTTTCGGAGTGTTTGGTGCATATTTCTTCCTTGCAATGTTTCGTAAGCAGCTATTAGATACAGCATCGATTAGAACGATCTATATTATTTTAGTAATAAGCTTAATTACAACCTTCGTCACACCGATGATTGATGTATGGGGTCATATTGGCGGATTTATTACCGGCTTTATGCTGTACCGTTTTTTTGATCAGCTGCAAATGAACAAGCTAAAAAATAGATAAATAGTAGGAGTAGGAGAGAATTAATGATATGGAACTGCGACAGCTTTATTATTTTGTAAAGGTGGCGAAGAAAGAGCATGTTACGCAAGCTGCTGAAGAGCTTCATGTCGCGCAATCAGCGGTAAGTAGGCAGATACATCAGCTGGAAGAGGAGCTAGGTGTAAAGCTTTTCGTGCAAAAGGGAAGAAACCTGCAGTTAACACCAGTTGGTCAGCTATTTCTACGCAGAGCCGATGAAATATTAAAGGATCTTGAGCGTGCAGTGCAGGAAATTCATGAATTTCTTGACCCGGAAAAAGGCGAGATCCGCCTAGGGTTTCCGCATAGTCTCGGAATATCACTCGTTCCTCAGGTTGTGGCTGCCTTCCGAAGTCATAATCCTGATGTTCGCTTTAGGTTTAAACAAGGGATGTACCCTTCATTAATTCGTGACCTGGTTAAAGGAGAAATTGATCTTGCATTTATTTCACCAGTGCCGAACGATATCGAGCAAGTAACAGGTAAGGTACTTATTACAGAGGAGTTATTTGCAATTCTTCCTAGTAATCATCCGTTGGCCCGCAGGGAACAGGTTCGACTAGAGGAGCTGAAGACTGATCCGTTCATTATGTTTAGTGAAGGGTACTCTCTGCGTTCGCTTGTTATTAACGCTTGTGAGCAGGCTGGGTTTAAACCGAATATTGCATTCGAGGGGGAAGAGACCGAGACGATTCGGGGGCTTGTAGCGGCTGGAATGGGGGTAAGCTTGCTTCCTAAGCTTGCTGTTGAATATATATCGCCGCTTCCGATCTCGATTGTTAAGGTTGTTGATCCTGTCGTTACAAGAAATATCGGGCTCATCCATCGAACGAATGAAAAGCTGCCGCTAGTAGCAAAGGTATTTTACAATTTTTTATTAGATTACTTTGCAAAGTATACAAAGCAATAATAAAGGCGAGTGTGAACATCTATGTTGATGTTCATACTCGCCTTTTCATTATTCACGATTTTGCGTAAGGATTAAAACGAATCGAATAAGCTCGATTAAAGACAACAGTGCAGCAGCTACATAAGTCAACGCTGCGGAGTTAAGCACTTTTGCAACACCGCGCTCTTCATCACTGCGGATAAAGCCTTCAGCTACCATTAAATCTCTTGCTCGATTACTTGCATTGAACTCAACTGGCAATGTAATGAGCTGGAATAGAACGGTGATAGCGAAGAAGATAACACCGATTTGTGCAAGACCAAACATATTAAATAAGAAACCGGCAAGTAGAAGAAACGGTGCAATCCCCGATGCAAAATTCACAATTGGGAAAATTTTATGACGAGCTACCAGGAATGGATAGGATTCCTTGTGCTGAATCGCATGCCCGATTTCGTGACAAGCAACGGATATCGCGCTAATTGAACGCTCATAATATACAGGCTCTGATAAGCGTACAACACGATTGATTGGATCGTAGTGGTCAGTAAGAGCGCCTGCTACTGGTTCGATCGGGATATGCTGTAGACCATTGTTGTCCAGCATTCTTCTTGCAGCTTGATATCCCGTTAAGCCGCTTGATGCCTCTACGTCGGACCATTTCTTAAATGTTCCTTTAACTTTGAACTGTGCCCAAATTGTCAATCCGAAAGCCAAAATTAACAATATGTAGATCATAATTACATTCCTCCATAAGATGTTAATAGACGCAGTCGAGAAATCGTACAAGGATCATGTAAGTGGGAACGTTAACTATATAATTGACCCTTTGTTAATGAGGATCATTAATGCCTCCATACAAGCGGCTGTTTGTGGGAGAAGACGGGAATAAAGATGCTTCGCTTGCTTCGGCTTTAGCTGATCCAATACAGGTTCTAGCTCCTTCACTTCACGCTGCAAGGCATGCAACTGTTTCTCCAGCTCAGAAAGCTTTTGCTTGATCTCTTTCTTCGGAGAGATATGATCCCATTGCTCCAAAATGTTCTTAATCTCGTCTAACGTATATTTGTCTTTTTTTAATGATTCAATACGTTCTAATCGCTCTAAGGTTTCAACATTATATAGACGATAATTAACTTTTGACCGTTTTGCAGGCATGATCAGTCCAATCGAGGTATAATAATCAATCGTCCGTGAGCTTATATTCGCGCGTTCGGCCAATTCTCCGATGCGTAGAAGCGTTGCCTCTGTCAATATTGTTCACCGTCCTTTCTAACGTATCTTTATTATTTTAATAGGAAAGAGTGTTGCTCGTCAAATATGTATATAGGTATTTCAGCACCTTGTTACTAGCCAATTGAACTATATGTCAGCTTAGTGAAAGCTATCAATTGAATAGGAAGATATGCATTGGAATGCAAATTAAAATACAAATAATCAATTCAATACCGTCGCCATCACGGATATAATGACATTAAATCTTTCTTTTGATGTCAGTATACCTTACAAAATTGGAGTGGTGATTATGGTTAAGAAAACATTACTAGCTTTGGGTCTGCTTTCAATGGTTTTTCCTTTTGCAGCTTATGCGTCAGAGGCAGAACTGGCGAAGCTAACGATGGGTCTCGATTCATTATGGGTTATGCTCGCATTTATTCTAGTTCTACTTATGCAAGGCGGCTTCATCTTATTAGAGGCTGGTTCAACACGGATGAAAAATGCAGGTCACGTAGCTGGTAAAACTTTACTGACGGTTGGATTAGCAGCGTTAGTATATTGGGCAATTGGCTATGGCATTGCATTCGGTACAAGTGATCTAAATGCATTTATAGGATGGGGAGAGTTTTTCTTTAACCCGGCTAAGGCAGCTTTAGAAGGGGAGAGCTTCCCAGCTGCAGTATTTTTCTTATTTCAATTAGCGTTTGCAGCAATCTCATTATCCATTGCTTGGGGAGGTTTTGCTGAAAGAGCTAAGCTCGGCTCTTATATCGTATTTACATTGTTTTATGTTTCCTTTATCTACCCGATCGTTGCACATTGGATCTGGGGTGGCGGCTGGTTAGCTGATCATGGTGCGCAAGATTTTGCAGGCTCTACCGTTGTACATTTATCAGGTGCAGTAGCAGCGCTCGTTGCTACGATCCTTCTTAAGCCTCGTATAGGTAAATTTAACAAAGATGGATCACCTAATGAAATTTTAGGACATAACCAAGTATATACTGCTTTATCCGTGCTACTGCTATGGGTTGGTTGGTTTGGATTTAACGCAGGCTCGACGGTTGCGATTGACGATGGATTTTTTGCTTACGTAGGCTTTACTACGATGCTTGCGGCTGGTGCTGGTGGTGTTGCTGCAATGCTTATCTCTTGGATTGTTGGAGGTAAAGCAGATATTACGACAATGTTGAATGGTGTGCTTGCTGGTTTGGTAGCTATTACAGCTTCCTGTGCATTTGTTGATCCGTGGGCTGCAGTCGTTATCGGTCTAATTGCTGGCGTGCTAGTGTTTTACAGTGTGAAGCTGTTCGAGAAGCTTAAAATTGACGATCCAATTTACGCGCTTTCCGTTCATGGTATGGCAGGGATTTGGGGTACGCTTGCTAACGGTATTTTCGCAACACAAGAGCTTGCAGAAAAAGTTGGAGTTGGTCAAGGCGGCTTAATCGACACAGGAAGCTTCAAACAGCTGTGGGTACAAATCGAGTCAGTCGTATTTGCAGGAGTATTTGTTGCCGTTGCATCCTTTATCGTACTAGGTGTAATGAAGGCGATTATGGGCTTCCGTGTTACTGAAGAGCAAGAAATTATCGGGCTTGACCTATCAGAGCATGGTGTCTATGGATACCCTGAACAAATGAGTAAGACTGAAAAAGTATAGGCTGTCGGTGGTCATCTCTGCCTCTAATTATGTTTAGCTTATGTTATTGTATTGCGGTTAGTAGAGAGATATAGGTTGTTCATTAAAATATGCTGGGAGTCGATCGCGTTGGATGCTGGTTACTATGCAGAGCTTAAAGATAATATTATACAGGCTGATCAGCTCCTTCAGCTGCGGCGCATAAGAGATCGATTCCAGCACGCAATACAGCCAGCGGAGCAAACATGGAGTGAGAGCAGCAGCGTTGCACAATATAACGCTTGTATTAATGAACTTCACGACGCGCTGATCTCTAGAACCATTAAGATTGCAGAACGCAGCATGACAGGAGAAGGACTCGGTCCTCCTCCTGTCTCTTATTGCTACTTATTGCTTGGCAGTGCTGGGCGAAGTGAGCAAACGCTCGCAAGTGATCAAGACAGTGCACTCATCTATGCAGATCATGAATCAGCTGATGAAGTGAAGATGTATTTTTTAGCTTTCGCTCAAAAAATCGTAACGATGCTGACTGAGCTTGGTTATCCACCTTGTGAAGGTAAGGTCCAAAGTGATCAACGTTTATGGTGCCAATCAGAGACAGAATGGATCGACCAGCTTAATCATTGGTTTTCTGATGCCAGCTGGGAATCAGTGCGCTATTTATTGATCGTAGCAGATGGCCGTAGTATTGCTGGAAGCAGCTTGCTGCAAGAACGTGTTAGAGCGAGCTATGAACAAGGGATTATTCAGCATCCTCCTATACTTGAGCGTATGATCGATAATACGCTACATCATAAAGTGCTTCTAGGGATGCTAGGACAATTTATTACCGATCGATACGGAGAGGCAGCCGGCAGCATTGATGTAAAGTATGGCGCCTATATTCCAATGGTAAATTCAATCCGGTGGTTAGCATTGAGAGCAAACATAAGAGAAACGTCAACGCTATCCAGATTGGAGCAATTGTATCAGCAAGGCATTATAACAGAGAATGATTACTTCTCGTATCGTGATGCTTTTCTACAAATACTCGCACTTAGGCTAATGGCGGGCTTTCACACCGAGAATAATCAATATAAAGGGAATAGCAAGCTATATCTGAGCAAAATAGATAAAAGAGAAAAAAGAAAACTGAAGCATAATTTAAAGCTGGGGAAGAAGATGCAGAGGCTCGTATTGATGAAATTTGCAGCATATAAGTAGGATGGTGCTATAGATGAAGGAACCAAGCGGGATAGGGAAAATGTGGAATTTGTATAAGCTAGGTGGAATTACACCCGCCATTGCTTCCGTTCTAGGCGCTAACCATGCTCAGCAGATGGCACAAATAAGAAGCTTGAACCGTTTGCAGCAGAAGACAAACGCTTGGGATAAAAAGCTGACTGAGCTTGACATCGTTGTTTTTGATTTAGAAACGACAGGCTTTAGTGTAACGAATGGCGATGCCATCATATCGTTCGGTGCAGTTGCAGTGAGAGATGGTTGTATAAGGGAAGAGGAGAGCTTTTATTCATTAGTGAATCCTAAACGATCCATTCCTTCAACGATAACGGAGCTGACAGGGATAACGAACGAAATGGCTCAACAGGCAGAGGAGCTGATTGATGTACTCAGCGCATTTATGCAGTTTGTTGGCAAACGGGTGCTTGTTGCTCATGCATCAGGTCATGATAAAAAATTCCTTAATCAAGCGCTGTGGAAAACGTCAAAAACAAGCCTTAATCACCGCGTAATTGATACGATGATGCTTGCTAAATGGTTAGAGCCGTCTTTGCCCCAATATGATCTGGATTCCTTACTACAAAGGCACCAAATTCCTATCCACAATCGTCATCATGCGTACTCCGATGCTTGGATGACTGCCCATCTGTGGCTAAACTATATCCAAGCAATTAAAGAGAAGAAACCAAACATCAATACGTTAGGAGATTTGTATGCATATTTAAGCCAGCATTAGTGGACAGTCCCAGAATCGATTTGCCGCATGATCAAAGCGGTAGAATTGAAGCTGTGGTCTGTCTATTTGTTTTAAACTAACAATCGCATAAATTAATTGGTGATCGATAAAGCCTTCGATATCTGCTTGAGATGGACTAGCTTCTTCAGCTGGATGGGAATGGAAGATGCCAACGACATGGTGACCGGACTGTATCGCCGAAAAATAATGATGCACCCACTGCTCAGCATCGAACAGAAAGGCCTGTTCAGCGGCTTCGTGACGATTCACAATCGGCTGGAAATCTATAATCATGTCGCTATCAGTCGCAGCGAGCAGCAAGCCGCAGGCCTCGTATGGTAGCTGCTGTGCACAATAGTCAATGATTCGCTTTGTACAGCTTTTCGTAATAGATGAAACTCTGTTATTGCTCGTACTGATGATAGTCCTCTCCCTTCATATAGAATTGAACTGATGAACAGTAGAGGGGGCCTCTATTAGCCAAGTATAGCAAAATTAACGATTGCATACACTAATACTATACGGATTCGAAGCGAAGCTTGAAGCGCTTATCGCTTCCATGATAGTATTAACTATAGTATAGACAGAGGAAAGGGCAGACTATGAAAAAGATTTCTTCTATTCTTGTTATTGCATTACTACTTGGCGGATTTGCAATTTACGAGTTTGTTCAATCAGGCAAGCAATCCTCAACTAGTGCACAATCGATAGCCATGCAGACGTTTAAGCCGAAGGCAGGGGAGCTTTCATTTACTAATGAGCTGCCTAATCTTAATGATGTTCCAATTAGCTTTGGCGGAGAGCAAGAGGGCAAGCTTCAGCTCATCAATTTCTGGGCTTCCTGGTGTGGTCCTTGTGAACTTGAGGCGCCGGATTTACAGAAGCTGCATCAGAAGTATGGTGATAAGCTTGCGATGTTCGGTGTGAATGCGACGGATACAGATAATGAAAGACAAGCGAGAAAATTTGTAGACGATTTTGGCTTCACCTTCGAGGTACTGTTTGATCGCGATGGCGATATTACGAAGCTGTACCGCGTGAATACATTTCCTACAAGCTTCATCATCGATGATGAGGGCGTAATAAAAGAAAGAATCAATGGAGTCATTACGCTTGAGCAGTGGGAAAAGATCATAGACTCACATCTAATAAATTTATAAATATGTTTAAAGGCGTGTATTACGGAAGCTGTACGGACTCTATAGTCGGTAACAGCAATCTGTAATACACGCCTTATTATTTTGCAGAAAAGCAAGTATTGCTCGACAAAGTTAAATGTTCGTTAATCCAACAAAATCTTGTGAAACTTGTGCAGGTGCATCAATATTGACCTTCTGCAAACTGAGGAGAGCGTAATGTAGGCTGTCCACAATAGCATCCCAGCTAGCGTCAATCACGTTGCCTGACAGACCGACAGTATTCCAGCTATGCTGTTTACCGGTTGATTCAACGAGCACACGTACCTTCGCAGCCGTAGCATCTGTTTCATCGATAACACGTACTTTATAGTCAGTAAGATAAACATGCTCGATATCTGGATAATGCTGAGCTAAAGCCTTGCGTAATGCAGTGTCAAGTGCGTTAACTGGCCCATTTCCTTCAGCAACCGTATAAATTTGCTTGCCATCAATATTGATCTTTACTACAGCCTCAGAGATAATCTGATCCTGCTTGCTTTCCGTATGGACTTTATAGGATTCCACCTGGAATGCCGGCTTCCAATCCCCGAAAGCTTTGCGAAGCAGAAGCTCTAGTGAAGCGTCTGCAGCTTCAAACTGATAGCCTTCATGCTCTAACTGTTTAATATGATCCATAATTTTTTTCGTTTTTTCGTTATTCGTATTCACGTTAAGTCCAAGTGCACTAGCTTTTGAAATAATGTTGCTTTGTCCTGCAAGCTCAGAAACAAGCACGCGCTGCTTATTACCGACCAGCTCAGGAACAATATGCTCATACGTCGAAGAATCCTTCATGATGGCAGATACATGGATGCCGCCTTTATGAGCAAATGCCGCATTTCCAACATAAGGCTGCCCTACTGGCATATGAACGTTAGCCACCTCACTAATATAGCGAGCGGTATTCGTCAGCATAGCTAGTTTTTCTGGTGGCAGAACATTATGGTTCATTTTTAATTGAAGGTTAGGAATGATCGAGCATAGATTTGCGTTACCACAACGCTCGCCATACCCATTAATCGTTCCTTGTACTTGTGTTGCACCCGCATTTACAGCAGCTAGCGTATTGGCAACCGCAAGCTCACAGTCATTGTGTGTATGAATGCCGATAGGCATGTCCAGTTCTTCCTTGACGCGCTGCACAATATCCGCAATTTCATTAGGCATAGTACCGCCATTCGTATCACATAATACAAGCCAGTCCGCACCGCCTTGCTTGGCTGCATGTAAGGCTGCAAGAGCGTACTCGGGATTGTTTTTGTAGCCGTCAAAAAAATGCTCAGCATCGTACATCGCTTCAATTCCGTTACGCTTCAAAAATGCAAATGAATCTTGAATCATCGCTAAATTCTCTTCCAGCGTCGTTTGGAGAGCGATATGTACATGGAAATCCCATGCCTTACCTACAAGGGTAGCTGCCGGAACGCCTGATTCAACAATTTTTAAGAGGCTCGTATCGTGCTCAGCAATACTATTTTTCCGACGTGTGCTTCCGAATGCAGTTAGCTTAGCGTTTAGATTCAATGATTTTACACGTTGGAAAAATTCGATATCTTTACCGTTACTGCCTGGATTGCCGCCTTCAATATAGTGAACGCCTAATTGATCTAGCTTTTTGGCGATTTTTAATTTATCATCTGCGGACAGGCTGATCCCTTCTCCTTGAGTGCCGTCACGCAGCGTAGTGTCAAAAATAAAGATGTTCGATGACATAAAAAAAATGACGCCTCCTTCTCTGATAGCAAGTACACAAACATTATTGGTTTATTATATCACTATATAACTGTAAAGTGATAGCATCGTGTAAAAATATACGTAGCAATGTACGAATTATGCATAGGGGAATTATGCAAGTATAGCAAGAGATAGGTTCATACGAACGTTTGTGCTATAATTATATGAAGAGACATCAAAGTATAGACATAAATTGTTGCAAATGGTGACGAGGTGAGCGGCTTGGCAAACGTTCAAGATTACTATCCTTCGAACGGAAGGGTAATATTGCATATAGATATGAATGCCTTTTACTGTTCCGTGCATAGTGCTGATGATCCTCAGCAGTATAAAGGAAAGGCAACGGCTGTTTCCGGTAGCGTGGAGAAAAGAAAAGGAATTATCGTTACATGCTCTTACGAGGCGAGAAAGCTTGGTATTCGTACGGGGATGAATGTAAGAGAGGCTCAAAGAATTGCGCCTGATTTAATCTTTATCTCACCTAATTTTGATCTATATCGTCAATACTCGAAGCAATTTATGAAAATTGCTTATCAATATACACCAGTTATCGAGCAGGTTTCCATTGATGAGTGCTATCTCGATATAACTGGCTCTAAGATATTCGGCACGCCATTAGATATTGCTCATACAATTCAGCAGAGAATTGCTCAGGAGCTTTCATTGCCATGCTCTATCGGAATTGCACCGAATAAGCTGCTGGCAAAAATGGCATCTGATATGAAAAAACCTAACGGTATAACGGTTCTACGAAAAAGAGATGTTCCTAAGCTACTGTGGAATAAGCCTTGTCAGGAGCTTTTCGGGATCGGTGCGAAGACGGCTGAGAAGCTTAAAAAGCTTCATATCAACACAATAGGAGAGCTTGCTGCCGCTGATGATCAGCTGCTTTTGAAGTCCTTTGGGGTGATAGGTGGCTGGATGAAGGCAGCTGCCAATGGAATCGACGATAGCGAAGTGAAATCTGAACAAGAAGCAAGTAAATCAATCGGACATACAACAACTTTACCAGTTGATCTAACGAATATCGACGATATAAATCGCGTATTACTAAACCTGTCCGATCAAACAACTCGCAGATTAAGGCGTCAGCGATTAGTTGCTTCGACCGTACAAATTACGATTCGTAGGCCAGATATGTCGACAATTACCCGTTCTTATACGATGCCTGTCCCCACGCATAATTTAGAACAAGTGTATAAGCATGCTCAGCAGCTGTTTGAAAAGCATTGGGTGATCGGCGAACCCGTCAGATTGTTAGGCGTTACGCTGCAGAACCTAAAGGCTGAGTATGAAGCAGCGATTCAGCTTGATTTATTTAATTATGAGGAAGAGCCTAAGAAGGAAGCACTAACTAAAGTAATGGATCAGCTAAGAGATAAATTTGGTGAACATGCCGTTCTAACGGCTGGAATGTTAAGCGATGACCCTTCCAGTCTGATTCGCAATAAAAAAATACGGGGAACATCATTGGAAAAATTAGATCGGGATTATTTAGAATAAGTTGGTACGTAGTACACAATCGCCTGTATTTTGTGATATAATAACTTTTGGTATATATACAGAATTCATGGTTACATGTTTTTTTGTTGTGATAGAACTAGGAGGGAATAGCGTTGGCTAAATTTACATGGGTAGAAAAAGACACTTGCATCGCATGTGGTGCATGTGGGGCTACTGCACCAGACATCTATGACTATGATGATGAAGGGCTAGCCGAAGTGATTTTTAATGGAGATAACAATAGAGGGATTACAGAAATCCCTGAAGATATGTACGAAGATATGCAGGATGCTTGTGACGGATGTCCAACAGACTCTATCCACATTTCGGACGAACCGTTTAACGAAGAATAATAAAGCTTAAGAGGCAGTGTAGATGTTGCGTATGTTACGTCTATGCTGTTTTTTTGTTTACAAATATTGGATATTATTGTAAGCTGAAGTATGCCTGATTATCAGAGGTGGTACGATGAGCAATTTTCGCAAGCGAGACTACATCATTTCGTTTATTATAATGCTTGGGCTTAGTTTGTATGACAAAAAGGAATAAGTTATAAAAAGCTGCATGACCTGTCTCTTGTTAGGGGCTGATCACGCAGCTTTCTTATGCTTAATATTATGAGAAGATAATAATGAGAGCAGCAAGGATGACGATGACAGCTCCAGCTACGCCCGCTGTCCAATATATCGCTTTTTTATTCACTTCTTCTTGTTGCTTTTGTTTCATTGTTGCTGGCTTGCGTTTTGGTGCGCTCATATTTAATCAACCTTTCTATCGCAAATTTGTCTCTATAGGCTTATTGTAATGGTTTTCCATAGGACTGGCAATATGAAGGCGCTAACATGAATGGAAGAACAATACTTTCTTTTTATGAGCAAAAACGATAAACTGAAAGATAGAGATTATTTACTTGAAACGGAGTGGACATGTTGTTATATAGAAAAATTTTAAAGCCATTTTTCTTCAAAATGGATCCAGAGAAAGCACATCATCTCGTTATCGATGGGTTATCTATGGCAGGGAAGGTTCCCGGTGGGTTGTCAGTAATGAATGGGATGTATGGAGTAAAGCCATCAGCAGAGCTTAAGGTCAAGCTATTGGATATGGAGTTTATGCATCCGATTGGTTTAGCCGCAGGCTTGGATAAGAATGGAGTGGCTACGGATGGATTTTCAAATATTGGCTTTGCATTTGTAGAAGCTGGTACAGTAACACCTAAGCCGCAGCCTGGTAATGAGCAGCCGCGGCTATTTCGCTTGCCACCAGATGAGGCATTGATTAATCGAATGGGCTTTAATAATTATGGTGCCGAGGAGATGGCAAAAGCACTGCAGCGTCGAAAGAATCGCAGTATTCCAGTAGCTGTCAACATCGGAAAAAATAAAATAACAGCTAATGAGCTTGCCTATGAGGATTATCGCTCTTGCATAAGAACATTATATGATCATGGTGATTTTTTTGTCGTCAATATAAGCTCTCCCAATACGCAAGGTCTTCGCGACCTGCAGCATGGGAATGAGCTACATAATTTGCTCGTACATGTTTGTGAAGAAATGGAAATCCAAGCAGATCAGCGTCAAGCAAAGATAAAGCCAATCTTTGTGAAGATTGCTCCTGATATGTCGGATGATCAGCTAGAGCATACCGTACAAACGATTAAAGACAGTAATATCAACGGAATTATTGCAACGAATACGACACTATCAAGGGAAGGACTATCCCATCCAAACCAAGGAGAGACAGGTGGTCTGAGCGGAGTGCCGTTGAGAGAGCGTTCTACAGAGGTCATCCGCAGCGTGTACAAGCTTACAGAAGGAAAACTTCCAATCATCGGCTCAGGTGGAATCTTTACTGCTCAAGATGCATACGATAAAATTCGAGCAGGAGCATCGATGGTTGAGGTTTATACTGCATTAATTTATAAGGGACCAGCATTGCTTCAAGAGCTTACTTCAGGGCTAAAGGAATGCATGCGTAAAGACGGCTTCTCTAATATTATGGAAGCAATCGGTGCAGATCATAAATAAAGATGAATACAGGAGGCGGCCAAATGGACGGTAGAGATTGGAGTCTATTTTTGCAGCCATACGAACAGGCAGTTGAAGAGCTTAAGGTTAAATTCAAGACAATGCGAACTGAGCTTAAAAGTCGCGAAGACTATGCGCCGATTGAATTTGTTACCGGTCGAGTAAAGCGAATTTCAAGTATTTTAGATAAAGCAAAACGATTAAATGTCAGCGACGATCGATTGCATCTAGGGATCGAGGACATTGCTGGTATACGTATTATGTGTCAGTTTGTAGATGATATTTACCGAGTGGCATCTCTCATTCGTATGCGCAAGGATTTAAAGCTAGTTTATGAGAAGGATTATATAACTAATTATAAGGAAAGCGGTTATCGCAGCTATCATATGATTATTGAGTATCCTGTTCAAACCGCATTAGGTCATACATTAATTTTAGCAGAGATCCAAATTAGAACGCTGGCCATGAATTTTTGGGCAACGATTGAGCATTCGTTAAATTACAAATATAAGAAGGATTTGCCAGAGGATGTTAAGGATCGACTGCAGAAGGCAGCAGAAGCAGCGAATTTGTTAGACAATGAGATGACGACGATAAGAAAAGAAATACTAGATGCGCAAATGAAGTTTGAAGAAAACTCCAGCTGTGTGGCAACGATATTATCGGGTATTCAGAAGCTTTACTCCTTTCACCAGGTAAGGCTTGCCGCACAGTATCAAAATAAGTTCAACGAGCTGTTCGACTTGGAGGACTATGAAGCGTTAGAGCAGCTTTCATTAGAGCTAGTTGCAGATATTGCACAAGCAAGAAAAAACAATCCGCTCTAAACAAAAGCACGGGATCTCATCAGTGAGATCCCGTGCTTTAGCTTTATAGATGAATTAATGTTTAAACTGCTCGTCAATTGCAAGCTTGATTTCTTCTAGGCTGCTTCCCGAGTCAGCCATTTCTACTACAAGCTGCAGTTCTTGCTTACAGATCCCGCAGGTTGTACTGTGATCGGTCCAGGTAATTGGTCCGTCATCTGACTGCTCAACCATATAGCACCTCAGTAACGAATCATGAGGCTCGTCAATGTCGGTCCCGTCCATACATCCGCAATAGCAAGGAAGCTCGTGCATATGATGTGCATGATCTACGACTTCACCATATAGTGAAGTAGTAAGCTCTGTTTGCTGCTCTAGAAATTGAGGCAGCTCCTCGGCAGAGGCCGTCGTCTCCCACGTCTCTGAGCCTACTTGATGCACGTGAGTGGATTCCTTCTCACTCAAGCTGCAGGCAGCAAGAAATGTAATGATTGCAAAGCCAAGCAAAAATAAATACATGAGACTTGAATGCTTGGACGACTGTTGCTCATGCTGATCAGCATCAACATTCATATCGTTCATTCCCTACTCCTTTTCTTAGCCTTTGTATTTTTCAAAAAATGCTCGGAATTCTTCCAAGCTCGAACCTTGATTAGAGCCTTCTACTGTTACACCACCGACGATGCGTTCTTTCTCAACACCATCTTCGAAGTAGATTAACGTTGGTGTGAATTCCACATTATATTTTGTTTGATACTCAGGGAACTCCAGTACATTAAACTGATGCATTTCTACGCCAAGCTCATTAACAATTGGCATAATTTGTGGTGTTGTTTGTTTACAGTAGATGCATGTGGAAGAAAACATATAAACGATAAAATCTTCCTTATTTTCAACCTTTTCATCGAGCGCTGCAGGTAATATAATATTCTGGTAATTCTCGTCTTTCAAAAGTTCACGAGTAGCTGGATTCAACTCGCTTGACGGCTTGCCGTAAAGAGCATTGTCCGGTTCGAGGTTGTTGATGACGACGATACCAACGAGCAATAGAACGATGATGCCAATGTAAATAAACACCGTCTTATTTTTTTTCTTTTTTTTGTTCACAGGCTTGTTACCTCCGAATAATAGGATTATAAGTGATAAGTCTCTTACTTTTTTATATTATACACGAAAACTATAGTAGATGAAAATTTTCTACAGCTAATGGGGGTTATGCATGAAGATAGATCTGCCAGACATGTTTGTTCAAAAAATGAAGCTGCTGCTCGGTGAAGAATATGAGCAGTTTATAGCTTCCTATAATGAGCATCGCTATTACGGATTACGACTAAATGAACTGAAAATTAAAGTCTCGGAATGGGGATCGTTACCAGAGGATACGCAAACCTACCAAGCTCAGATTCCTTGGTGTGAGAGTGCCTATTACTACAATGAAGATATACGCCCAGGGAAGCATCCATATTACCATGCAGGCTTATATTACATTCAAGAGCCAAGTGCAATGGTTCCTGTAGAGCTGCTTGATGTTCAGCCAGGTCATAGAGTGCTAGATTTGTGTGCCGCTCCAGGCGGTAAATCAACACAGATCGCATCCAAGCTTCAGCAGCAAGGTACATTAGTGAGTAATGACATTGCGACAGAGCGTTTGAAGCCGTTAATTAAAAATCTTGAGCTAGCAGGGGTTCGTAACGCAGTTGTGCTAAATGAGCATCCCGCCAATATCGCTAAACGATTTATCGGCTGGTTCGATCGAATTCTCGTTGATGCACCATGCTCAGGTGAAGGTATGTTTAGAAAGCAGCCTGCAATGATTGAGGAGTGGAACTCCTATTCTGTTGAACGTTGCTCTAATATGCAACGTGAAATACTAGAAGAGCTTGCTTTAATGCTTGCACCAGGTGGACGTATGGTATACTCAACCTGTACGTTCTCGCCAGAAGAGAACGAAGAGCAAATTGCACAATTCATTGCACAGCATCCTGAATTTAGTATCGTTCCAATTGAGCCGAAATATGGATGGACCAGCGGTAAGCCACAATGGGTGTCAGCAGAGACAAAAGCAATGCTTGACGAGGAGCAGCTGCAAAGCATTGCAGGGACAATTCGTTTATGGCCTCACCATATGAAGGGGGAAGGGCATTTTGTAGCCGTGTTGAGGAAACAAGGGGAACCATATATCCCACCTCAGCAAGCAGATCAGGAATTGAGCGAGCTTCGTATTGCTTGGCCTGAGCCTTTTCACAACAATGAGCACAATCGTTATCAATCGAAACCTAAAGCTAAGCAAGCGGTACAAAAACAACAGTCAAAAAACTCAAAAACTACAGAGATAAATTTGCAAATGCTATGGCAGCAGTTTCAGCAGGATAATGTGCTGCTTACAGGGTATGAGCCCATGCGAGCGGTATTAATAGGTGATAGAGTTTTTGTACAGCCCTACGAGCTGCCTAATCTTGACGGCTTAAAGGTTGCGCGTGCAGGCTGGATGATCGGAGAGATTAAAAATAATAAATTCCTTCCCTATCATCCACTTGCAATGGGTATTCGACCAGAAGAGGCGACACGTGTGCTTTCACTCTCCCCTGATAGTGAGCTGCTGCTGCGATATCTAAGAGGTGAAACGATATTTGTTAAGGAAGAGCAGCTGCAGATTAATGGAGAACTGAAATGCAATGGCTTTGTGTTGGTTTGCGTAAATCGATTTCCAGTCGGATTCGGAAAGTACATGGATGGCATGATAAAAAATGAGCTTCCAGCAGGTTGGAGGATGATGTAATTGAGTGAGAAGCTTCGGGTGGATAAACTGCTCGCACATGCAGGGTACGGTACACGAAGTGAGATTAAGAAGGCAGTAAAGCAGGGGAGAGTACTTGTCAATGAACAGAAAATAAAGGATAGCGGGATCATCGTTAATCCAGCAGTTGACATCGTTGCCTTTGATGGTGAGATTGTTAGCTATCGTTCGGTCATTTATATTATGCTGAATAAGCCCCAAGGAGTTATTTCAGCTACGGAGGATGGACGTGAACGTACGGTCATTGATTTGCTTGATCCAGAAGATGTGCTGTTAAAGCCATTTCCTGTTGGTCGTCTTGATAAAGATACGACAGGGCTGTTGCTGCTTACGAATGATGGACAGCTGGCACATGAGCTGTTATCCCCGAAAAAGCATGTAGATAAAACGTATGAGGCTTGTGTTCTAGGAAAGGTAACGGTGGAGGATCAGCTTGCTTTTGAGCAAGGCGTTACGTTGGATGATGGCTACGTTACTCGACCGGCTAAGCTAACTATTCTATCACATGAAGAGCGTGAGGACGATGTAATCAGCTGGATAAGACTAACGATAACAGAAGGGAAATTCCATCAGGTCAAACGCATGTTTCAGAGCGTTGGCAAGAAGGTGCTAACGCTTAATCGCATATCGATGGGATCGCTTGAGCTTGACCCAGCATTAGCGCTTGGTCACTATCGTGAGCTAACTGATGAAGAAGTCGAGCTGCTTAAGCAGCATCGTGCAAAGTGATAATCTAAATTTCAGTGATCGCGATCATAGAGTCATAAATATCTAATCTGCCGCATTAATAATAGTAGAGGTATGTAATTCTAGTGAATGCACCTTAAATGCGGAGGTATATTATGGCCAAAAATAACCGAGGTAAATCATTGTACAAGCAGCCTTCAAGATCTCGCGGTACATGCCCCATCTGTTTGGCGACACGTACCAAGCTGCTCGAAACTTGTAAAAAAGCTGATGGCACGCAGCTGAGTGTATGCAAGCGCTGCAGTAACGCCTCAGCTGAGCGAATTGAGTCTGCGGTCAATACGCGCTTACCGCTTGCGTTTCGCAGGAAGCATAGGAAGGCATTCCATCAGCTGAAAGCACAGCAACTGAAGTAGCGAGCATATCTCGCACACTGAAGAAGTCCAGTCGAAATCTATTGAATTCGATTGGGCTTTTTTAATATGTTTCTAGTTTTTAATATTGTTATTTTCAGATATCGGTGTAAAATTT
This sequence comes from Paenibacillus sp. FSL W7-1287, assembly GCF_038004245.1. NCBI lineage: Bacteria > Bacillati > Bacillota > Bacilli > Caryophanales > Paenibacillaceae > Paenibacillus > Paenibacillus sp. FSL W7-1287. The sequence goes on from NZ_JBBORD010000001.1 coordinate 1,838,909, forward strand.
ATGTAGCGACTACAAGAAATGATTGATTAAAATTACAACGCCTCTCGCTAAGCTTTACCTGAGTTACAAGTACAATTTTCCAGATTTTCTTCAATGATAACTATGATAGACTGTTGTATATTCAATCAAAGGGGTGGGCGAAAGAGGTGAGCGCGCAATGATCGTAAAGACTCCATGGCCTCGAAAGCTTATTAGCTTCATAATATCCATTACTTTGTTATTATTTATAATTTTGACGTTATTCACACCATTGAGTATGGCAGAAGCTCCCGATCATGAAGATCGAATTCCAGCATTATTGAATTTAAGCACGGGCTTCGAACATGAATTTTATGCTGATTTAGATGGTGAATGGTTCTTTTTTGAAGAAAAACTACTCTCGCCAACTGACGTTTATCATTACATTATAAGAGATCAGACGAGTACCGTACATATCCCTAGCTCATTTAAAAAACAGATTGGAGCTTCCGATACTTTTGGCACCTATGCAACGAGGGTCAAGATACCTGAAGAATATATCGGAAGAACACTTGCCATTCACATCCATTTTCAATATAGCGCCTATAAGCTATTCGCGGATCGGGTTGAAATAGCTAGTAAGAGTACCGTCGGCACGAATGCTTTAGAGCATCGAACAGAAATGTCGCCTATGCTTGGCTACTTCGTTCCAATTACAGAAGAGATTCTGTTGACGCTACAGATATCGAGCTTTAACGATTTGCGTGGTGGCCTTGAGAATTCGATGTATATCGGTGATGCTGCAGTCGTCGGACAAAATTTCTATACCAACGTTATTTGGATGCTATTTGTCATCGGCTGTATTGTCATTATGGGAATCTTCACCATTCTTTTTGCTTGGTTTCGTAGGCAAGAAAGGAAGTTCTTAATTTTTGGACTTTTTTGCATTAGTTATGCGATTCAAGCTTTTTTTGGAGATCCATTCTTTTATACATTAACGTTGCTACGCGTTTCATTTGAGTGGGGAACAAGGCTAGAGTATTTATTTGCTGAGGCAAGTCTGTTAATGCTCATTCTGTTATTCTCTCAATGGTATCCCAAGTTTTCTAAGCGAGTATTAACGAGCGTATTTGCTGTAACGGTGCTTATTATGCTATTAACGATTGTAACTAAGCCCATTATGTTTCAGCAGCTGTTTCAGTATGTTTTTTGTTTGTCGTTATTTGTCGCAGTGTATGCCATCTATATCATACGAATTAGCTTTAAAGACCTAGAAATTCATGATTCACCTAATCTGATTGGACTAATTATTGTAGCTCTTGGCTTATTAAACGATTATATGATGTCGCTTGGCTGGATACATTCTATAAAACTATCCTTGCTTGCCGTAGGCGTCTATGTTGTAGCTCAAGTGTTTATTATGAGTAAAAGCTATGCGAATAAGGTCCAAGAAACAGAGGATCTCAACAATAGTTTAACGCTATTGAATGCGACATTGGATGAGCAGGTGAATGTAAGAACAAGAGAGCTGAAGCTTGCCAATGAGCAACTGGCACACCAAGCGACCATTGATAGCTTGACGGGATTGTATAACCGGCATCGCTTTAATGCATTTTTCCGGCAAGCGTTTCAGGAAGCACTTGATCAACGGACACCTCTATCGGTTATTGTGCTTGATCTGGATGAATTTAAGAAATATAACGATTACTACGGTCATTTACAGGGTGATAAACTCATTAAGGAAATTGTCCATATAACAAGTCAAAAGTTACCGCCAAACAGCTTATATGCTCGCTTTGGTGGAGAGGAATTTGTCGTAGTACTTCCATATACGCTGCAGGAAGAAGCCGTTAAAATTGCAGAGTGTATGAGAGCTGCTGTGGAGGATGCGAAGCTGCTTCATGAGGGGAGACAGAATGAACGCTATGCCACAATTAGCTTAGGTGTTGCGACTCTCGATCATAGGGCGCAATTTCGCTTCGAGACTGAGCTCATCGATGCAGCGGATCAGCAGCTTTATCGTGCGAAGCGGGAAGGAAGAAATCGGGCCTATGCCGTATCGTATGAAATGACATGAAGAAAGGGCAGATTGAAAGCCTGAATGCTGTATCATTTACAGCTTCAAGTAAGTCCAATTTGCCCTGATGTTAATGATTTACGGTCTTATCTACGTCCTCTTCCACCGGATCGACCTGGCTTGCTTGCTTGATTTCGTGATCTACTGCTGTTGTTTGAGCGAGTCGAAGATGATTTCTTGGTTGATCTAGGTTTTATACCCTTGGCCAAATCAAGATCAGCTTGTGTAATTTCCCAAGGACTATTTTTCTTTGTCTTCGGTCTCGGTTTGCCCACATCTGCTGAAGCTGGTGATGAAGATGCTCTATCCTGTCTACCTTTCGAAGGCTGCTTACGAGCAGAGTTCATGCGAGATTTTGCTGCGGATGAACTTACAGATGTCCCGTCTTGTTCCAGCTCACGTCGGACAATTCTTTGCTTAATGCTTCGTTCAATAGCTTCCAGCTTATTAGCATCTCTAGCGGTAGCAAGGGTAATCGCATAGCCAGCATGACCAGCTCGTCCAGTACGACCGATACGATGAATATAGCTTTCAGCGTCTAGCGGCATATCGTAGTTATAGACATGGGATACTCCTTCAACGTCTAGACCACGTGCAGCAACATCGGTAGCAACAAGGATCTGAAGCTTCATATCTCTAAAGCGTTTCATTACTTGCTCACGCTTAGCCTGTGTCAAGTCGCCATGGAGCTCGTCAGCATTGAAGCCTTCATCCTGCAAAGCCTCCGTTAGCTTTGAAGCACGCAGCTTCGTACGGCAGAAAATAACCGCTAAAAAAGGGTTGTTTGTGCGAAGCAGCTGAATAAGCGCACCTTGCTTTGCTCGGTCAGTTGTCATCACGACACGCTGCTTAATGTTATCAAGCGTGACTTGCTGAGACTTGATCTCAATATATTGCGGCTTGTTCATTAGCGAACCAGCGAGGTTGCGGATAGCGTCAGGCATCGTTGCCGAGAACAGCATCGATTGCTTTGCTTTAGGTGTTTGCATAAGTATCGATTCGACTTCAGGCAAAAATCCCATATGGAGCATTTGGTCGGCTTCATCTAGCACCATATGCGTTAGCTTTCCAATGCTCATGCTGCCGCGTCTAAGATGGTCTAATAATCGACCAGGTGTTGCAACGACGATTTGTGGAGCGTTTTTAAGCTTCTTAACCTGCGCAATAACATCTTGTCCACCATAGCAGGCAAGAACAGATGCGTTAACTACGCTAGCTAATTTCTTTAACTCACTAGTAATTTGAATCGCGAGCTCGCGTGTCGGTGTTAAGATTAGTGCCTGTACTTGATCTTTGTCCGTTCGTACCTGCATTAAAATGGGTAGGATAAAGGCTAGAGTTTTGCCTGTACCTGTCTGAGCTTTAGCAATAAGATCTGCTCCGTTCAGCAATGCGGGTATAGCTTCTGCTTGAATCGGGGTAGGCTCGGAGATTCCATGTAGCTGCAGTTGGGTAGCAAGCTGCTCGGTTACTCCTAATTGAATAAATTTGTTTGTCATCACGATATGTCCTCATTTCTTTTCATCTGTATTAGTATACCAGTTGTAACCAATGAGTGCATCATTTGCTTTCATATGTTATGCTAAAGTATCTGTGTTATTTTTTCACTCAGCAAAATGGAGGTGTTTCTTATCGCATTCGGTATCACGCGAGCTGAATTAGAAGCTTGGAAAGCAGCAATCGACCAAGGCGAAATCGCTTTTTTAACTCATTATTGGCGAGATGCACGCTTCCCAAACAGCCGAACCGTTACGAAAGTTGGCTGTCGTGATGTCAATAAGCTTGCTTCATGGTGCATCGAGCATCATTTAGATCCTCAATATATTCATTATAGAGATAAATATCCGCATTTTGATTTACTCGGCCCTTATCAATATAAGGTTTTGCAGCAACTTGGTCTTCATGATCATATTGTACGTTTTGGACTACATAAGCAACGTCAATAAAACTACGAAACAATGAAGAAAGTGTGGTGCAGCCAATGTTCTACCGAGTATGGCAAGTAGCTCTAGTTGCTGGACTGTCATGTGTGTGCGGTATAAATTATACATGGTATAGATGGTTCGATTATCAAATTCTTGGAATTAATAAAGGGTCGTTATATATAAGCCTGCAAGTATGGGGGTACGTGCTGTTAGCACTGGGCGTGCTTCTGGCGCTGTCCATTCCAGCTAGAAAGTTTACCAACGTTAAAATGATCGACAAGCAGCTGGAAATCGTGGTGGCCGTCGTATTCGTGCTTCAGCTGCCGATTGTAAGCCTATGGTTTATGGCACTGTTTATGCAGGGGGGAGAAGCAGTAAGTGGTGTGCTCATTCATTTAATATTGCTTGGTCTTGCACTTAACAGCTACCTTTCAAGTTATCCTCCGAGTAAGCAGCAGGATTTGCCCGATACAACTGAGGAGGCACCTCATGTCTCTTGACTTGACACTGCTTTGCAGGATTAATATAATCAATTATAAATGTAAACAGTAATGCAACGAAGAGGAATAGTATGATCGATCTCAAGCTTCAGAGAACCGGCGGTTGGTGAAAGCCGGTGCTTGAACGAGCGGAACTCGCCTTGGAGCAGTGTATGAACACCAATTATGGTAAATACACCGTATGTCTGCGATAAAGACAATAAAGTGAACAGCTCGTATAGCATACGGCTGTTAACTAGGGTGGTACCACGTGAGCAATCCTCTCGTCCCTAGCGTTAATCCGCGGGGAGAGAGGTTTTTTTGTGTACATTAAAGGAGGAGTATCAATGAGTCAAGAGCAATCAAGACATGGCTACAGTCCATTATCGATTGAACCAAAATGGCAAAAGTATTGGGATGAGAACAAAACATTTAAAACAGGCGAGGACAAAAATAAGCCGAAGTTTTACGCGCTTGATATGTTTCCTTATCCATCTGGCGCTGGCTTGCATGTCGGACATCCAGAGGGTTATACCGCAACAGATATCGTCTCGCGCTACAAACGTATGCAAGGCTATAATGTTCTCCATCCGATGGGCTGGGATGCCTTCGGTCTACCTGCGGAGCAGCATGCGCTGAATACAGGTCAGCATCCAAGAGATATTACATTTGTTAACATTGATAATTTCCGTCGTCAGATTAAGTCACTCGGCTTCTCTTACGACTGGGATCGTGAAATTAGCACGACAGATCCAGAATATTATAAATGGACGCAGTGGATTTTTATTCAGCTTTATAACAGAGGCTTAGCGTATGTTGATGAGGTGCCTGTTAACTGGTGTCCAGCGCTTGGTACCGTGCTTGCTAATGAAGAAGTTATCGATGGCCTGAGTGAGCGTGGTGGTCACCCCGTTATTCGCAAACCAATGCGTCAGTGGGTACTGAAAATTACGGAATATGCAGAGCGCTTGCTAGAAGACCTAGAGGAGCTTGATTGGTCAGAAAGCATTAAAGACATGCAGCGCAACTGGATCGGCAAATCTACCGGTGCAGAAGTAACATTCTCTATTGATGGTCATGATGAGTCGCTTGTCGTATTTACGACACGTCCGGATACTCTATTTGGAGCAACTTATTGCGTACTAGCGCCTGAGCATAGCCTAGTAGCGCAAATTACAACAGAAGAGCAAAAAGCTGTTGTAGAAGCATATCAAGAGACAGCAGCTCGTAAGTCTGATCTTGAACGTACGGATCTTGCGAAGGAAAAAACAGGTGTCTTTACTGGTGCATATGCGATTAACCCAGTTAACGGAGCTAAGCTTCCGATCTGGATTGCTGATTATGTATTAGCAGGCTACGGCACTGGTGCGATTATGGCTGTACCTGGTCACGATTCCCGTGACTATGAGTTTGCTACGCAATTTGAGCTGCCAATTATAGAGGTCGTTTCTGGTGGAGACATTTCTAAGGAAGCCTACACAGGCGATGGAGCTCATGTCAACTCTGAGTTTTTGAACGGTCTTAACAATGAAGATGCTATCGCTGCGATGATTAAGCATCTAGAGGAAACAGGCAAAGGAAAAGCGAAGGTTACATATCGCTTGAGAGATTGGCTGTTTTCACGTCAACGTTATTGGGGAGAGCCAATTCCAATTCTACATCTTGAGGACGGCACAATGAAAACTGTTCCGGAGGATCAGCTTCCATTATTGCTTCCTGATGTGGATGCGATTCAGCCTTCAGGCACAGGTGAGTCACCGCTTGCTAATGTCGAGGACTGGGTGAACACCATTGATCCAGAGACAGGTATGAAGGCGCGTCGCGAGACGAATACGATGCCGCAATGGGCGGGAAGCTGCTGGTATTATCTGCGCTTTATCGATCCAAAAAATACAGAGCAGATTTGCTCACCTGAGAAACAAGCAGAATGGCTACCAGTTGATCTATATATCGGTGGTGCTGAGCATGCGGTGCTGCATCTGTTATATGCTCGCTTCTGGCATAAAGTACTTTATGATATTGGCGTTGTAAATACAAAAGAACCATTCCAAAAGCTTGTTAACCAAGGAATGATTCTAGGTACGAACAACGAAAAAATGTCTAAATCGCGTGGCAATGTTATTAATCCTGACGATATCGTAAACGAGTATGGTGCAGATACACTGCGCATTTACGAAATGTTTATGGGACCGCTTGAAGCGACGAAGCCATGGAACACGAACGGGGTAGAAGGCTCCTATCGTTTCCTAGGTCGGATCTGGAGACTATTCGTAACAGAATCTGGTGCGCTTAACCCACGTATTTCCGATACAGAGCAAGCTAGCGAAGCCTTTATGCGTACATGGCACCGTTCGATTAAGAAAATTACGGACGATGTAGAGCATCTACGATTTAATACAGCGATCAGCCAAATGATGATCTTTGTTAATGAAGCGTATAAAGCTGATGTGCTGCCTCGCAAAGCGATGGAAGACTTCGTTAAAATGATTGCGCCATTCGCACCTCATTTAGCTGAAGAACTATGGGAGCTGCTTGGACATTCAGGTACGATTACGTATCAATCATGGCCTACGTTTGATGAAGCTTGGACTGTAGATCAGCAAGTGGAAATTGTCGTTCAAGTAAATGGTAAAATAGTAGAGCGTTTATCGATTGCTGCAGACTTAGATGAAGCAGGCATGGAAGAACAAGCGAAGCAGCTGCCTAAGGTTGCAGAGCTTATTCAAGGAAAAACTGTTCGAAAAGTTATTGCCGTAAAAGGTAAGCTTGTAAATATTGTAGCTAACTAATCAACGATAGTAAGAGATAAGAGAGGTAGCGGGCATAGCTGAAGCACAGCTATTGCTCGCGTACCTCTTCTTTCTTAAATTGAGCACTAACAACCTCAACATCTTCAAAATACTTGGCATGGGTTGTGCGAATCAGGCTATTGAATAAGCCTGTAGAGTCTTTTTTGAGCATTGCTAAAGCTTTTGCTGTTATACCTCCAGGTACTGCAACTCTTCGTTGAACCTCTTCTGGTGTCATCCCACCTTCAGTAAGCAATAAGCCAGTACCGAGCATCATATTGCTCGCAATCATCATCGCTGCATCGCGTGAGATTCCAGTTTCCTCAACGGCTGCATCAACAAATTGCTGCAGAAAGAACGACATAAACGCTGGCCCACAGCTAGATATATCTGAAACGATTCTTGTATAGCTTTCTTCAATACGGATAGGCTCGCTAATATAGGCAAGCAGCTGCTCCAGCATCGTTTGATGTGCCTCATCGATTTGTTCGCTATATATACAAAGTGTTGCTCCGCTCCACATTTTGTTCGTTATACTTGGGATTATTTTAGCAATATGACAGTTTAGCTCCTGTTCCAAATGTGACAGCTGCACAGGGCTCGTAATTGATACAATGAGCTGTTCATCTCTTACGAATGGTTTGATTTCCGAGATGACATGAGCAAACTCATGAGGCTTGATACATAAAAAAACAATATCTGCATGCTGTACGACAGCTGTATTGGTTTGCTTAGCCTGCAGGCCAGGAAATTTGCATGCGAGCTGCTCAACCTTGGAATACGTTCGATTGCTCACACTTATCTGGTTCGGCTCCACAGCCTCAGCTATTATAAAAGCTTCTATTAATAGGCTCCCCATACTTCCTGCTCCGATAAATCCAATATTCATCACGTTCCCCTCCTATTTATGAAAGTGTGAAAGCTCTATTCATCCTATCGTATTCGATACCGCTTGTTTGTTATGTCAGAAATATACAGAAAGAGGTGAGCTCTTATGTTATCTATGAACAACGAGAAAGATCGGATGCGTTACATCCTAATTGGTATTTTATGCACAGGCTTTCTATGCGTGATTATTGCCTTATGTCTCCAGCTTCGCGGCGATGCCGTTGGGGAAGAAATTGCTGTTGATGAGCTTCTGCAGCAATACTGGCAAGAGCAGCAGGTAGCTGCTATAGATGAGCAAGCGACAGATATAACAGCTGCAGCTCCCGAAATAAATTCAGGTACAGAATCAGAGCTGGATAGTAGTAGTGTGAGCGTCACGGAAGCTGCAGATTCACTGAACGAAGAGAAGATAGAGTCAACTATTGCGGTCATGGCGGAAGATGATGCCGGGAAAATAGATATCAACCGTGCAACAGCAGAACAATTGCAGCAGCTGAAAGGGATTGGTCCGTCTAAAGCTAAAGCGATCATCGATGACCGAGAGCATAAGGGAAGCTTCCATTCTATCGAGGATATAAAGCGAGTGAAGGGTATTGGTGAAAAACTTTATGCAGGGATTAAAGAAAGTATTGTAGCAAATCCATAGTTGGTTCATAATGGTAAGGAGTCATGATAAATAGGATATATTACCACTTTAGGAGGAATGTTTTATGTCTGAGGAAAAAAAGCTTTCTCTAGAAACATTATCTATTCACGGAGGTCAAAGCATCGATCCAACTACGATGTCTCGTGCAGTTCCTATTTACCAAACAACATCCTATGGCTTTAAAGATACAGATCATGCAGCTAATCTATTCGGATTAGCAGAGTTTGGTAATATTTATACCCGTATTATGAATCCGACAACGGATGTTCTAGAAAATCGTGTGGCGCAAATGGAGGGTGGAGCGGCAGCATTAGCAGTTGCATCTGGACAAGCTGCGATTACATACGCAATCCTTAATATTGCGGAATCAGGTGATGAGATAGTTTCTGCTACTAGCTTATATGGCGGTACATACAATTTATTCGCCCATACGTTCAAAAAGCTAGGCATTACTGTTCGATTCGCTGATCCATCTGATCCAAACAATTTCCGCGAGCTTATTAATGAAAAAACGAAAGCGGTATTTGCTGAGACGATCGGAAATCCTAAGGGAGATATTATTGATATCGAAGCGGTTGCTGCGATTGCTCATGAGCATGGCATTCCTTTTATTGTCGACAATACATTCCCAAGTCCATACCTGTGCCGTCCTATCGAGCATGGAGCTGATATTGTTGTTCATTCAGCGACGAAGTTTATCGGTGGTCATGGTACATCCATTGGTGGTGTAATCGTTGATAGTGGTAAGTTCGATTGGGCTGCGAGCAACAAATTCCCAGGCTTAACTGAACCAGATCCAAGCTACCATGGTGTTGTCTTTACACAGGCTGTAGGACCGATTGCATATATTATTAAAGCACGCGTGCAGCTTCTTCGTGATATGGGTGCTGCTTTATCGCCTTTCAATGCGTTTTTATTGCTGCAAGGACTGGAAACGCTTCATCTACGTATGGAAAGACATAGCGAAAATGCACTTGCGGTTGCAAAATACCTAGAGGCACATGATGCGGTTGAATGGGTCAACTATCCAGGCTTGGAGAGCCACCCGTCCTACGATCTAGCTCAGAAGTATTTACCAGAAGGACAAGGTGCAATCATGACCTTCGGCATCAAGGGCGGCGTAGAGGCAGGTAAAAAGCTCATTAATGCAGTAAAGCTATTCTCTCATCTGGCGAATGTTGGAGACTCCAAGTCACTTATCATTCACCCTGCGAGCACTACACATCAGCAGCTTGGCGAAGCAGAGCAAATCGCTGCCGGCGTACTTCCTGGTATGGTCCGTCTATCTGTCGGTACGGAAGGAATTGACGATATCATTGCAGATCTAGAGCAAGCGATCGCAAGCAGCCAACAAGCTTAATTGTCATCGATATGGTCTCACCTGCGCAAGCTTTGCAATCCTACGCGTATTGGGATTATAATATTGCTAACATGAAATGCGAGGAAGGGAAGATCAACATGCAAAGCAAGCAACGAGAGCATGCTCGTAAGGATTGGGATACTTATTTTATGGATATTGCATATATGGTATCCACTCGCTCAAGGTGTCACCGCAGACATGTTGGAGCGGTTCTAGTACAAGGTAAGAAACTGCTTGGTACCGCGTACAACGGTGCTCCTATGGGAGTAGAAGATTGTGAAGAAGCAGGCTGTATGATCACTGAGGAATTTGAGCTCGTCCATAATGAGCATGGTGAGGAACAGGTCGTTAAAAAACAGCGCTGCATCCGTACCATCCATGCCGAGCAAAACCTTTTGCTGTTTACCGATCGAATTGATCGTGAAGGCTCCGTAGTATATGTGACAGATCAGCCTTGCTGGACCTGTGCGAATATGCTAGCTAATAGTGGTGTGAAAGAAATCGTATTTCATCGGCCATATGCGAAAGACGACCAAAAGGTTCGTCATTTAATGGAGCAGGTAGGCATTATTTTTAGATCATTAGATTTGTACGAGCCGCCAGCACATGCGGCGATGGATATTCAACCATAGCAACCATATAGTAGATAAAAGGAAGAACCTAGACATTGACGTCTAGGTTCTTTTTTTGTTGAGGAGGAAAGTGAACGTTGAACAAAAGACCGGTTGTATATATCGTAATATCCTTTTTACTTGGGCATGTTGCGGCCTCGAATCAGCAGCTGAATCTGTGGATTTATCTATTAATGGCATTTATATTGTGTATAAGCATAGCACTGCTGTTTAAGCGATGTACAATAAAGCTGGCTGTGCTATGTCTACTGCTGTTTTTGGGAGGTTCTGCAGAGCGATATATGGTCGACGCTCGAAACGTTACTGCTTTGCCTGAGCAGCTCCAGGAAGCCAATGTGCAAGCGACTGGTATGATTGTCAGTGAAGTAGAGCTGGATGGAGATCGTGCTAAGTTTGTGCTTCAATCCGCTCAGCTGATAGTTAACGGTGAGGAATATGTCTTAGACAGAGCTGAAAAGTTTATCGTTCACGTGACGTTAGCTGCTGAAGAAGAGCTGTTTGAAGCGAAGCAATGGCATCGCGGCTTAGAAATTAAACTTGCAGGAGAGCTATCTGTACCTGAGGAAGCAAGCAATGCAGGGGCGTTCAATTATCGAATGTATTTGAAGCAGCAAGGCATTCACTGGCTATGGAAAAGCAAGGGTAGCAGCAATGTGAAAATTATAAAACAAGCGCGGCATATTAGCTATATGTATCATGGCGTCGACGAAATACGAAAAAAACTTGCAGCTCCACTAGACGACTTGTTTTCATCAGAGGAAAGCGGCTATCTTAAAGGATTAATATTAGGTATACGAGCGGAGCTTGATCCTGAACAATTTCGAAGCTTCTCCACACTTGGTCTAACTCATATATTAGCAATATCTGGATTGCATGTAGCCGTGTTTATGTATATGGTAACGGCACTGCTCAAGCTGCTTCGTCGCAGTAAAGAGCAAATCATCTATTCGCTCCTAATTGCCATTCCGTTCTATGTTGCACTAACAGGTGCATCGCCCTCCGTACTAAGAGCTGGCATGATGGCAATGATCGGACTAATTGCTGCACGAGCGGGTAAGCTGAAGGATGGCCTTCACATTATTGCGATCGTTGCGGCTTTACTCGTGTTGTGGGATCCATATATGCTTCATGATGTCAGCTTTCAACTATCCTTCATCGTAACACTTGGACTTATTATAGGTGTTCCTGCTATTCAAAGCTTATTTTCTACATCTACACGATGGAAGTGGGCCTTGGACCTGCTTTCAATAACTATCGTTGCTCAGATCATCTCCTTCCCCGTTACGATATATTACTTTAATCAATTTCATATTCTATCATTGCTTGCTAATTTTTTTCTTGTACCATTCATAAGCACAGTCGTCATGCCCTTAGCGAGCATTGGGCTGCTGCTAGGGCATTTTTCATTAACGCTCGCCAAACCAATTTCCAGCATTGTCCATTGGTGCAATGAGCTAAGTTTTGATATCGTAGCTTTATTAGGAAATGTTCATCAGCTGCATACGATTTGGGCAACACCTTCACTCATATGGATCATTCTTTGGTATAGTTTATGGCTTGCGATATTTCGTTACTGGAAAGCTAAGCACGCAGTCGCTCAGGCTGAAGGCAGGAATATGGCGGATGATACAGAGCCAATTAATGTCATCGATGAATACAAACCAATCGATTATAAGCAATATGATCATTGGATAAAACGGAATGTTCAACCGTTAGTTTATACATTAGCGGTCGTACTACTTGTTGTATACGCTTATATTCCTCAATTGTTTAATCGGACGGGGACCATTAGCTTTCTTGATGTTGGACAAGGAGATGCTAGTCTCATTCGTACACCTACAGGGAAAATCATTCTTGTCGATGGCGGTGGAACTTTAAAGTTCGGAGAGCAAGAGGACTGGAAGCAGCGAAGGGATCCATTTGAGGTAGGGAAAAAGGTGCTGCTGCCACTGCTCATGAAGCGTGGTGTACACCACATTGATCTATTAATAATATCCCATCTTGATAGCGATCACATCGGAGGTTTATATGAAGTTGTCAAGCAAATTCCAGTGAAGGAGATTTGGTGGAATGGTAGCTTTGATACGACAGAGGATGCTGAAAAGCTCTTCTCATTAATTATGGAAAAGAGAATTCCATTGCGAACACCGCTCATCGGTGAATCGATAGCGGTAGATAGCTATACCCAAATTGATGTTCTGTGGCCATTGCTCGAGACTCCAAGTCATATAGAAGAATTAAAACGACAGAACGATCAGAGTCTTGTGTTTTTGCTTACTGTGTACAACTCTACTTTTTTATATACTGGAGATATTGGAAAGGAAGCAGAGGAACGTCTTGTGAACATGCATGCGGCTAAAGTTAAGGAAGGGCAGCTGGAGCCATTACCGACTATATCGGTATTGAAGGCAGCACATCATGGCAGTCGTTATTCAACAGACTATTCATGGCTATCCTATACGCAGCCAAGTAATACTGTTATTTCTGCTGGGCGCAACAATCGTTATGGACATCCTCATCCGGATGTTTTGGAAAGATTGTCACTATACAATAGCCTTGTCTGGCGTATTGATCAGCAAGGAGAAGTGATGTTTAAGGTGAAAAAAGATCAGCTTTATTACTGGAAATGGAAATAGACGGTGACGGATGTATCATTATTTGATATGCTTTATTGTGGTGGAATCTATAAATTAAAAGCTATATTATTTAACGAAAATAATTTCAAATAAAAATAATGATAACAGTTATAAAGCTGCAACCTTTAAGCACATCACTTCGTCAATAAGGTTGCATGAGAGGGGGAGCTTTCACGTGGTAGAGCCATCGCTAATAAAATCGGCTCAATCGGGTGATCGGGAAGCATTAGTCACTCTTTTGCGAGAGATTGAAAACCATGTGTATCGAACGGCTTACTATATATTAAACAATGAGCAGGATGCTCTTGATGCTTCTCAGGAAGCTCTTATTCGGATTTATACTAAAATAGATACGTATGAGGAAAAGGCTCAGTTTAAGACATGGGTACAGCGAATCGTTACCAATATTTGTATTGACAAGTTTAGACGCAGCAAACCAACCGTATCAATCGAAGAGCATGAGCTTGTGTTTCAGGAAAAAAGTAATGTCGAGCATGATGTGCTTGCCGCATTTGCTATGGATGATATTAGACAAGCAATTGAGCAGCTACCTGAACATCATCGAACTGTTGTAGTTTTACGGTATTTACAGGATTTCTCGTATAACGAGATAGCAGCTTCACTTGATCTGCCTTTAAATACGGTAAAGTCCTACTTATTCCGAGCGAGACAACAGCTACAGCAATTACTACAAGATTATCAGAAAGGTGGTGTTAGGGGATGATATGCACTGAAGTAGGTGAATTAATGCAGCGGCAATTAGATTATGATTTGAATGAGCAAGAGCTAACATTGTTGATGAATCATTTAACTGAATGTGACGCTTGTAAAGATTTATTTGAGAAGCTAACACTACTGTCAGGAAGCTTGGAACAGCTGCCTCGTGTAACTCCATCGGTAAGCATTGTAGATTCAATATTGCCGGAGCTTGATGCGATTGATCGACAAAGAGTAACCGCTCAATCGAAACATAAGCGTTATGCGAGAATGCGCTGGATTACAACTGCAGCAAGCGTTGCGGCAGCGGCTTCTGTCGTATTCATAATGTCATTGGGATGGAATGGCTCTCGATCAGATAATAGCGTAGCATATGATGTTGCCATTAGTTCTTCATCTGATACTCGTGTCGCACAACCATTTGATGTTTCTAATTTATTCAGAGACAATGAAGCAATGATGGAGCGTGCAAATGATATTCAAACAGAAAGCACAGGCGCTTACACGATCGAGCCGTTGTCAACACCGAGCGGTATTACACACAACACAGATACATCAGCTACAGAAGGTAATGCAAGTGGACAGTCGTCGGTTAAAACCAACACCCCACCTTTAGCAAGCGATTCTAATGCCTCAGATGCTAGTGATCAGTCAAGAAATGAATTTGATGAAGGAAGCAAGCAGGGCGGATTTGTTAAAAAAGATATGGAAAGGCCAGAGCAAGAAATGCTAGGTATTGCAGCTGTAACGGAGAATGAAGCCGACATGGAAGAGCCTAGTACAGGAATGCTTGGCATTGCGACTGAAACTTCTGAATTAGCGAAGAATTATTCTCCAGATGAAGAGGTCTATGTTGTTATTGAAGGGCATACAATAGCGTTGTATGAGACAAGTTCGAATGAGCAGCTCCGTACCTGGGAAATGTCTATCACAGGTACCGCGCAGTTTGTTGGTTGGGATTCAGAAAGTCAATCGTTTATTTACGAAGTTACGGATGTAGAAGGTCAAACTAATCGCTATACGATAAATCTAAATGAGCAAAACGAGTAACACTTTTATACCATGCTGCGTATATATACAGTATGTAACGTCTACGACTGGTACACACCGTCGTAAGACCATTCTATAGCTAGTGCCATGGAGCTAGCTAGGAATGTTAACATATAACAAAGGGATGCCTCATGAAAGTGCGGTCATCCCTTTGTTTTGTGCTATGAGCATTGAACTTTTCTAATGACAATGGTACACTTTGTCTCGATTCAACCTTAGGAGGTGCAGCATTGGAAGCATCGGATGCGATAAAGGCAGTACAAGCAGGTAGGTTTTCCCCTTTCTATGTACTGTACGGTAAGGATCGATACCGGATGGAGCAATTTGTAGAGTTGATAAAAAATAAAATGTTTCAGCCCGAAGATCAAAATATGGGGATTAATAAATATGATACGCAAGAAACCTCGCTTGATGAGATTATGATAGAGGCTGATTCTGCGCCATTTTTTATGGAGAAAAAGCTAATTCTCGTTAAGGACAGTATTGTATTTGGGACAGGTAAGGACAACTCGAAGCTTGAACATCGTCAAGAAGCGATATTAAATTATATCGAACATCCTCTGGAAAGCTCAGTTGTCGTTTTTATCGTTAATGCAGAAAAGTTAGATGAACGAAAAAAGCTTGTAAAAAGCTTGAAAAATAGAAAAGTCATTATTCACTTTCCTGAGCTGGAGCCTAATCAATTGCTGCAATGGCTTAAAAAAAGGGCTGGAGAACAAGGAAGGCTGCTGGATCCTGATGGAGGAGAGCTTCTCATTCGAAGAGTTGGCATGTCCATGCAGCAGTTGGTGCAGGAATTGGACAAGCTGTGCTTGCACGTAGGAGAACGTGGAGAAATCACACGGGAGCTTGTAGATCAGCTTATAGGCGTAACGGTTGAAGAAGATGTATTCCTGCTTGTAGATGCCATTGTGAATGTAAAGCTAGCTGATGCGCTTGCGATGTATAAAGCGCTACTAATTCGTAAGGAAGAGCCAATTAAGCTCGTTGCACTTATTGTACGACAAATTAGAATGATGATTCATATTAAAGAGCTTGAAGGGCATCATTATAGTCCTCAGCAAATCGCTGGAATGATTGGTGCTCACCCCTACGCAGTTAAACTAGCATCTGAAAAATCAAAAGGCTACCAGAAAAAAAGGCTAGCTGAGCTGCTCAGCTCATTAGCCGATCTTGATTACGGCATGAAAACTGGTAAAGTTGATAAAGCGTTAGGATTAGAGCTATTCATATTGTCACTAGGTAGTAGCTATACACTATCCTTTCAAAGCGAATCCTTTATGATGGATTAACAGTGAGAATGGCTGTAGCTGCTATTCACTTCAGAGCATTCGTACATAACCTCGTCCTTTACAAAGTCACAACAAGGGCGGGGTTATTTTATATTCATAGCGATACATATACATGTAGGAGTAAAAACAATACGAATAAGACGAAATAGTAGACTAGCTTAATCAGAAGGTATGATTAGAAATGGGGAATTGAATTTAATTTTGAAAGGAAATGAAAGTAATATTCGTAAGGAGCATCTAAAGGGTGTCACAAGAGGTAAGTATTTTATGAAGTAGAATGAAGGGTGAGATTTCGTTTGACACAACAAAAATCATTTGCAAGATTTTTAATTGTATGGTTTGGGCAGTTGATCTCTATGATTGGTATTGGACTTACTGCATTTTCACTTGGTGTATATGCATTTGAAACGACGAATACGGCAACTGCTGTTGCGTTAATTACGTTGTTTGCTTTTGTACCTAACATATTGTTGCGTCCGATCGGTGGAGTGCTGGCAGATCGTTACGATCGACGTCTCATGATGATTGTCGGTGATCTAGGTGCAGCTATAGGCTTGATGTTCATACTTATGATGATGTTAACGAATAATATTGAGCTTTGGCATATTTATGTCGGTGTCTCAATTAGCTCGATTTTTTCATCCTTGCAGGCCCCGGCATATCGTGCCTCCGCAACAGATTTACTAGAGGAGAAGGACTTCTCCAAAGGGAGTGGGCTTGTTCAGCTTGCAGAATCAGCAAAATTTTTATTCTCACCCATCATTGCGGGCATACTATTATCGATTACGACAATTGAGATCATATTAGTCATTAATATAATGACATACCTCGTTGCAATACTAGCGGTGTTTTTTATTCGAAAGAAGCTGATTGCGGCTTCACAGCACGAAGAGCGCAAGCCTTGGTATTACGAAATAATAGAGGGCTGGAATACGATAAAAAATAATCGAGGTGTTCTGCTACTTGTTATCATTGTGTCGATTATTACCTTCTATCTTGGATTTCTGGAGACGTTAATTGGGCCTATGCTTCTATCATTTACAACTGCCAAAACACTAGGGATGTTCCAGTCTATAAGTGCGATTGGCATGCTTATAACCTCATTACTGATCGGGAGGTTTTCGTTAACGAAGCGTTATTCCTCTATGCTTGTTATGGGCTTGGTGTTAGCTGGCTTTGCTTTCGCAATGCTTGGCACCACGACGAATATTTATTTGCTCATTTTTGCAGGCTTCTTATTTTTAGGATCGTTGCCATTTGTTAATACGAGTGCGGATGTGCTCGTTAGGCGAAACATTCCCAATGATAAGCAAGGTCGTGTCTGGGGGATTATTGGAATCCTGTCGCAAGTAGGCTTTATTATTGCGTATAGTACGGCTGGTCTACTTGCCGATAAGGTGTTTAATCCTTTGCTTGTGGAAGGTGGGAAATTAGCAGGTTCAGTCGGTTCTGTTATTGGAGTAGGTCCAGGCAGAGGGATTGGGTTGTTATTTATAATAGCAGGTTTTCTTGTCGTCGTTGTCGCGCTATTGACTTCACGGATACGAGCTATTCAAGCTCTGGACGAGGAGAACAATCTACATAATGCTCCTGTTAGTAATGTGCTCCATTAGTTGCTCCGTAAATGGTGGGGGTCTATAGCCGTTGTAGTGTTGAGCATTGCTCCGTAAATGGTGAGGTTTCAATAGCTGTTGGCAGCGCTACGTAAACGGTGAGGTTCCAATTGCTGTTGCCCTCTGATTTCTGGAAGGGGATTAATAGTAGAAATCAGAGGACAAAGGCAACCGCTTCGCTTTTCCACTCTCACCATTTACTCCGCTGTGGCGTCGTCATGGCGGATGCAACGAAGCGAACCTCACCATTTACTCCGCTGTGGCGTCGTCATCGTCATGGGGATGCAACGAAGTGAACCTCACCATTTACTCCGCTGTGGCGTCATAGCCAGCAGATGCTACGATATGATAAACTCACCATTTACTCTGCTGTAGCGTCATCGTGGGCATTGGCCTCGCAGTGATAGCCACTCTATTTACTCCATAGGTGTCCAGATGACCACGCTCCGCATTTACTGTTTAAGTATTCACTCCGCTAACGGTCATCGTGGTTTTCGCTCCACGGTTACAATCCTCAATTGTTTTGCTGCTCTTCCTGAGCCGCATGCCTAATCACTATTACCAGCCATTCTCTTCGCAGATACTGTGCTTTAGCCACCGCTACTAATCTACTACTGTAACAACTGCCGTTATTGCTGTGTACGAGCACTCTATGCATTTTCTAGCATAACTGCTTTGAGAAGCTTTACTTAGAAGTAGCCACACTCCTTGCAATGCTAGGTTCCCGTATTAAAACACACAAAAAAACCTCGACCAGAGGACGAGGTTTTACATTCATCGGCTATTAAGCTTGTGCGCTAAGAGCGTTCAATCTTTTAGCAAGACGAGATTTTTTGCGGGCAGCCGCATTTTTATGAATTAGGCCTTTAGTTACAGCCTTGTCCAATTTTTTCGAAGCAGTGATCAAAGCAGCTTTTGCAGCTTCAACATCAGCGCCTGCAATAGCTTGGTCAGCTGTTTTAACTGCAGTACGAAGTGCAGAACGTTGAGAAGCGTTCAGTGCGCGACGTTTTTCATTAGTTTTTACACGTTTGATCGCGGATTTAATGTTTGGCATGGAATTCACCTCCTAGACTAGTCAAAGCGTTTCATGTTCCAGAAACCTGTTCAACACAACTTAAAATATATTAGCATGTGCGTAGTCAAAATGCAAGAGCAGAGCGGTGATAAACATTAAAATGGCTGTGCATGAATTGTTGTACAAGAGCGAACAATACGAATGTAAAACAATGATAGAGGAGGCATTTAAAATGTCAGAACTTGATTTATCTCCATATCAGGTACGTACTGATCTAGCAATCGAAGCTGTTGAGATGGCTACGGAGCTAGCGACCGCCCCAATTACTGGTGTCGAAAAGGAAACGTTTGAAGATCAAGGGATTACCATTACACGCTTGCACGTGCAAAATCAAGTAGGTTCTCAAGCTATCGGTAAAATGGTCGGCAGATATGTAACGATTGAGGTGCCTCAGCTGCGCAATGGGGATACGACGCTACAGGATCGTGTAGCTACACATATGGCGAAGGAGTTCGAATTGTTTCTTCAGCGGCTTTCTATTACAAAGGATGCAAAGGTATTAATTGTAGGACTCGGTAACTGGAATGTAACACCAGATGCTCTTGGTCCTATCGTCGTGGAAAATGTTATGGTAACGAGGCACTTTTTCGAGCTGATGCCAAACGACGTAGCACCTGGCTACCGTCCAGTAAGTGCTGTGTCACCTGGTGTACTCGGAATAACAGGGATTGAATCGAGCGAAATTGTTAGAGGAATTGTCGACCAGTCGAAGCCTGATCTTGTTATCGCGATAGATGCACTTGCTTCAAAGTCCATAGAGAGAGTGAATACAACCATTCAAATAGCTGATATTGGTATTCATCCTGGATCAGGCATTGGAAACAAACGTAAAGGATTAACACAAGAAACACTAGGCGTCCCTGTGATTGCAATCGGTGTCCCAACAGTCCTTTATGCATCAACCATCGTTAACAACACCATTGATCTAATGCGCAATCACCTTGCAAAAAACAATGGCGATAATGATAAAATTTTCGGGCTACTTAATCAAATGAATGAGCAGGAAAGGCTGTCTTTAGTAAAAGAAGTGTTGGAGCCTATCGGTCATAACATGCTCGTGACACCGAAAGAAATCGATGAATTTATCGAGGATATAGGTAACATCATTGCCAGTGGACTAAATGCATCGCTACATGAGGCAATCGATACGAACAATGTAGGTGCATATACACATTAAATGTGAATGGAATCCTTATCGGGGCTGTGACAAAAGCAAAGCGTTTGCTTTTGTCACAGCCCTTTTAAGCTTGATTATGTGAACAAGGCACAGCTCACAAATAACCTAGCAGAGTAAGTGGCGAATTGAAACCACGCAGCACAGCCCACTTTACACACCCGGTGGAGGCTGCTCCAGCGGAGCAAACGGTGAGAGTGGAAAAGCGAAGGGGTTGCCTTTGTCCTCTGATTTCTACTATTAATCTCCTTCCAGAAATCAGAGGGCAACAGCAATTGAAACCTCACCGTTTGCGGAGCGCTGAAATCAGAGGGCAACAGCAATTGAAACCTCACCGTTTGCGGAGCGCTGAAAAACATCAAGCAGCAGCAAACTGAACCTCAACAATTACGGAGCGCCTTAAAATCTCTCATTCTATCAATTCCAAAATATAGTTCTAGCACAGCGAGCAGGCTCATAGAGTAGAAGTAGAATGATAGAAATCAACTGGAGAGGGAGATTGCAATGGAAAGAGAGCTTAAACTAACGGTAGCGACCGAACGTTGGAATAGTGCGGAGGAATGGAAGGAATTAAAAGGCTATGCCAAAACATTTATGCTGTTAATGCTATTATCGATGACGTTCGTTATATTGATCGGAATCGGTTCGTATATGAGACATGAGATAAGTGCAAAGCAAACGACGTATGGTCTTGCAACAGTTGACATCAAGCAGTCTGCACTACAGGGAATGCTTGCGGAAGAGCTACCATACTACGCGTCCAATCAGAAGCTAGACACGTTCTCTTTATCAAGCTTAGGACTATGGCTGCTAGAAAAGGTAACAAATGTATCATTACTCGATCCAGCTAGCCTTGTTTCTAGTGAGATGCTATATAGCAGTGTAGAAGAGCAATCTACATTAATCCATGGAGGAGAAGGCTCCGATCCGGCGATAGCACCACAGGATGATAAGAACATGAGCTTAGCGCCGATTGATGACGAGTATTTGGACGAGCTGTTAGCAGAAGTGGGCAATGACAATAGCAGCGAACCAGATGAGGTTCCAGTTGCGCCGGAGCAAGAAGAGGAACCGGCTCAACCACAAGGAGTAGAGAGTGCTGCTAAGCCAGTTGCATTCATCTATCACACTCATAACCGCGAATCGTGGAATTCTGAAACTTCGAACGATGATGCACAATCAACGAAGAACAATATAACATTAGTTGGTCAGCGATTAGCCGAGGAGCTTGAGAAGCTTGGGTTAGGCGCGATGGTATCCGATACAGATTATCCAACCGCTGTACCTGACTATGAGTGGGAGTATAGCTATAAATACTCTCGAAAAACGGTTAAAGAAGCGATTGCAAGCAACGATGAGCTGCAATATGTATTTGATTTGCATCGTGATTCTCAAGCTAGAAAATATACGACAGCTGAAATTAATGGTGAGAGCTATGCACAGGTATACTTTATTATTGGACAACGTAATCCAAATTGGAAAGAAAACGAAGCGTTTGCCCTGAAAATTCATGAGAAGCTTGAAGAGCAGTATCCAGGTTTATCTCGTGGCATTTGGGGGAAAAATGCGAATAGCGGCAATGCGGAATATAATCAGACACTGTCCAGTCAAAGCGTTTTAATAGAAGTTGGCGGTATAGACAATACGCTTGAAGAAAGCTATCGAACGGCGAAGGCTTTAGCTGACGTTATTGCACAAATCCATCAATCTGAGGGCTAGTAAAGGAGGGAGTAGCTATGTTTCGCAATAAGGCTTGGAAGTGGCTCGTATTGGGAGGTGCCATTACGGTCATCTTGCTGTACATGCTCGAAATGACAACGACAGGTATAGAGCGCATTTATGGTCCACTGGATGAAACTGCGGCTGCGGCACAATCTCAGACAAGCAACGAGAAAGCTATCGGTCTAATCCCTATTGAAGCTGCTGATGATACTCAAGCCTCTGACAGTTTCAAAACGAACTTTACTCCAGAAAGCCCGATTGATAAGGAGATTGCTGCTCTAGAGGCTGAAATCGCTGAGCTAAAACGACTTGCACTGCTTAAAGAAAAGGAAGAGCTTCAGCAAAAGCTTTTATTAAATGAGGATGCAGCTAAACCAGCTGTAAACCGAGTGGCTGATACGACTTCCGAGGTACTGCAAAACGCTTCCTCATCTGGCCTGCAATTTATAGCCAAATTATTTAGCAATGTGATTGATTAGGTGATACGATGTGTCGACAGGATGTGCTTTCAATAAAGCCTTTCTTGCCGACACATTTGCTTTTTTTATAAGCATTAAAACTTTTATATACGTGTCCATTGATGTGAATAACGTTTAACGGTATAATAGGTTGATTGATTATTCAAGGAATGTGTGGAGGTTAGGCATGACCGACGTTCGCGAAAGACAGAAGAAAATTAGAAATTTTTCGATTATCGCTCATATTGACCATGGAAAGTCGACATTAGCGGACAGAATTATTGAGCTAACTGGAGGGCTCAGCTCACGTGAAATGCAGACACAGGTGCTTGATAAGATGGACCTGGAACGTGAGCGTGGTATTACGATTAAGCTTCAGTCTGTACGATTGACATATCGTGCGAAGGATGGCGAAGAGTACTTACTCAACTTGATCGATACACCTGGACACGTCGACTTTACATATGAAGTATCACGAAGCCTAGCGGCTTGTGAGGGTGCTTTATTAGTTGTCGATGCTGCACAAGGGATTGAGGCTCAAACGCTAGCTAACGTTTACCTAGCGCTTGATAATAATTTGGAAATTATACCGGTTCTTAATAAAATAGATCTGCCAAGCGCGGAGCCTGATCGTGTGAAGCAAGAAATCGAGGATGTCATCGGACTTGATGCAAGTGAAGCTGTGCATGCATCTGCAAAAGCCGGTATTGGAATAGAGGATATTCTAGAGCAGGTCGTAGCTAATGTACCAGCGCCTGAGGGTGATCCTGAAGCGCCACTCCAAGCTCTTATATTTGACTCTCATTACGATCCATACAAAGGTGTTATCGTCTATGTCCGTGTAGTAAACGGCTCAATTAAGGCAGGTCAAAACATTCGCTTTATGGCAACGAATGCGGAGTTTGAGGTTATTGAGGTGGGCTGCTTTACACCGAAAGCAGTAATCGTTGATGAGCTTCGCGTAGGCGATGTTGGCTTTGTTGTAGCGGGCATTAAAAATGTGAAGGATACTCGCGTCGGGGATACGATTACCGATGCTGATCGTCCAGCAGGTGAGGGGTTGCCAGGTTATCGCCGTATTAACCCGATGGTTTATTGTGGTCTGTATCCAATTGACTCACAGGACTATAATGACCTGCGTGAGGCACTAGAAAAGCTAGAGCTAAATGACGCATCCCTTCGTTACGAGCCGGAGAGCTCGACTGCGCTTGGATTCGGTTTCCGTTGTGGATTTCTAGGCTTACTGCACATGGAGGTTATTCAAGAGCGGATTGAGCGTGAGTTCAATATCCCACTGATAACGACTGCACCGAGCGTTATTTATCGAGTAACATTGACGAACGGAAACGTATTAGAAATAGACAATCCTTCTAATTATCCAGATTCCAGTAAGCTTGATTTTGTTGAGGAGCCGTTCGTTAAAGCAAGTATTATTGTGCCGAATGATTATGTTGGTTCCGTTATGGAGCTATGTCAGAATAAACGCGGTGAATTTATTAATATGGAATATTTGGATGAGAATCGTGTCACGATTACGTACAATCTTCCATTAGCCGAGATCGTTTATGACTTCTTTGACCAACTGAAATCGAGCACTAAGGGATATGCATCCTTCGATTATGAGCTGATCGGTTACCGTAAATCCAACCTTGTGAAAATGGATATTATGCTAAATGGTGAGCAAGTCGATGCGTTGTCAGTCATCGTTCACCGTGATCGTGCTCATCACCGAGGACGGATTATCTGTGAAAAGCTTAGAGGCTTAATTCCTCGACAAATGTTCGAGGTGCCTGTTCAAGCCTCGATCGGAACGAAAATTATTGCTCGTGAAACCGTTAAAGCGATGCGTAAAAACGTATTAGCCAAATGCTACGGCGGTGACATTAGCCGTAAGCGTAAGCTGCTTGAAAAGCAAAAAGAAGGTAAGAAGCGCATGAAGCAGGTTGGTAACGTTGAAGTACCGCAGGAAGCGTTTATGGCGGTATTGAAGATCGACGAAGATTAATAGCTGCTGCATGATTGCAGCTTTTATGAAGGGCTGGCTTTGTTGTCGATGTGCATATCGGTGACGAAGCAGCCCTTTTTTATACGAAAGGAGGAGTATGAATGCAGCCGATTCCAGAGGCACTCTATATTCATATCCCATTTTGCACCAATAAGTGTCACTATTGTGATTTCACTTCCTATATATTGAAGGGTCAGCCTGTTGATGAATACTTGGACGCATTAGAGCTAGAGATGCGACTAACAACCGAGCAATGGAAGCCGAAGCAAATTAAAACTGTGTTCGTTGGAGGTGGTACACCTACGGTACTTACACCACCTCAGATGGAGAAGTTTCTAAGCTCCGTTCATCGCTGGTTTCCACTGGCGGATGACGTGGAGTTTTCTATGGAGGCCAATCCTGGCACAACTGATCGCGATAAGCTGCAGGCAATGAAGGACGGAGGAGTTAACCGAATTAGCTTTGGTGTACAGTCCTTCGATAATGAGTTGCTGAAGAGAATTGGCAGAATCCATGAGGTGGATGATGTATATCGTAGCTTAGAAAATGCAAGAGCAGTAGGCTTTACGAATATGTCGATCGATCTCATGTTTGGACTTCCGGGGCAGACGGTAGAACTGCTCGATGAGAGCGTGCAAAAAGCG
Source organism: Paenibacillus sp. FSL W7-1287 (assembly GCF_038004245.1). Lineage (NCBI taxonomy): Bacteria > Bacillati > Bacillota > Bacilli > Caryophanales > Paenibacillaceae > Paenibacillus > Paenibacillus sp. FSL W7-1287. Next base: position 1,864,052 of record NZ_JBBORD010000001.1, read on the forward strand.
CTGGAGCTAGACCTGCCACACTATTCCCTCTATAGCTTAAAGATCGAGGAAAACACACTATTTCACAGGTTGTATGAACGCAATGAGCTAGTGCTTCCTCCAGAGGAGGATGAGTACAAGATGTATCTGCACCTCATCGACCGAATAACAGAAGCAGGCTATAAGCATTATGAGATAAGTAATTTTGCGAAGCCAGGCTATGAAAGTCGTCATAATAGCACATATTGGCGCAATGAACCATACTATGGTTTAGGCACAGGAGCCCATGGCTATGTGAACCGTCAGCGTCATATGAACATCAAAGGAGTTCAGCCATATATCGATGCCTGCAAGTCGAAACTCCCTCGATTAGAGCAATACGATATTAGTGAACAGGAAGCGAAGGAAGACTTCATGATGGTTGGTCTGCGGCTGTTAGACGGTGTTACGGCGTCACGCTACAGTGAGCAGTTTCCACAGTCCACGCTTGAAGTTGATTTTGGCGAAATGATTGAACGACAAATCAAACAGGGGTTAATGGAACGCATTCCCGCTGATCAAGATACGATCTATCGACTAACGAAGCAAGGACTATTACTCGGTAATGAGGTGTTCGCGGCTTTTTTAGCAGATGAGTAATTTTTGGGATTGCAAAAACTCGTGGATTGATGTATATTCATTCATATTGATTGAATAATTATTAGTTCATGTGCAACCCCGGAGGTGAAGGCAGCAGTGAAAACATTAAATGTATTATGTAGAAATGCAACAAGAGAAGATGTTGAATCACTATACACGTTAATTACTGGCTACGCGGAGAAAGGAATTATGCTGCCTCGCTCGCGTGATGCACTGCTACGAAGTATAGATACGTTTGTTGTTGCGGAAATTGACGGTCAGTTTGTAGGCTGCGGCGCTTTGACGAAGCTGGGAGAGGATTTAGTAGAAATTCGCTCGCTCGGCATGTCTGAAGGCTATAAAGGCTACGGGATCGGTGGATTAATCGTTGAACAGCTTATAAAAAATGCGAAAGAATTAAAAATCAGTAAAATCATGGCTCTCACTTATGCAGTTTCTTTCTTCGTTAAGAATGGATTTGAGATTGTGGAAAAAGAAATTTTTCCTGAGAAGGTTTGGACAGATTGTGTTAATTGTCCAAAGCGCCATGCTTGTGACGAAATTGCGGTCATGAAAAAAATAGGATAATTTCGCGGAACGATACCAAATCGACTTGACAATGATCTAGCCGATTTGGTATTTTTGTATTAATGATTAGCACTCAAAGTTAATGAGTGCTAACGAAGTTGAACAAGCATGAAACCTATTGAATGGAGGATGATGAAATGCTAACAGAGCGACAAAGGTTAATACTAAAAGCAATTGTAGATGATTACATTCGATCAGCAGAACCTGTCGGATCTAGGAGCATTTCCAAGCGAGATGACATCGGTTATAGTCCGGCTACCATTAGAAATGAAATGGCGGACCTTGAGGATCTCGGATATTTAGAGCAGCCGCATACGTCAGCTGGTCGTATTCCTTCTACATTAGGCTACCGCTATTATGTTGATCATTTGCTTAATCGGAATGAACAGTTAGGTATTGAGATCGACAGAGCAAAAATCCGTTCCTTTCTAACTGATGAGTTGAACCGGATGGAGCAGGTGATACAGCATGCTGCGCTTGTGCTTTCCAACTTAACGAACTATACATCCATACTATTAGGACCAGAGCTATTCACTAATTCATTAAAGCATTTCGGCTTAGTACCACTGAATGACAACAGTGCAGTAGCGATCATCGTTACCAATACCGGGCATGTTGAAAATCGTACCATAACGATACCTTCAGGATTGTCTATGGATAAGCTGCAGCAAGTAACGAATATTTTGAACGCTAAGCTGGCAGGTGTGCCGTTAATACAGCTGAAGTCTAAGCTATATACGGAAGTCGGACATGAGCTAGAGCGTTATGTCGGACATTTCGAAGGACTGCTTCATGTTATCGAGGATGCATTAAAGCAGGGAGACGAGCATCGTGTCTTTATGAGCGGAACAACGAATATGCTCATTCAGCCTGAATTCAAGGATGTAGATAAAGTTAAAATGATACTAGATATGCTTGAGGAAACTCCAACGGTTATGAAATTGTTTTCCTCGCAACCACAAGGTATCCGTGTTCGTATAGGTACTGAAAATACACATCAAGCTATAGCAGATTGCAGCTTTATTACTGCAACCTATGAGCTCGATGGAGATGTGCTTGGAACAATTGGAATACTAGGGCCGACTCGTATGGAGTATGGCAAGGTAATCTCTTATCTGGATTTTATCTCGAAAGATATGAGTGTTATTTTGGGGCGTTGGTTTAACAAATAAGCCGCACTAAATATAGGAGGTGACAGGGTGAGTACGAAGGAGCAAAACAATGAGTTCGTTGACCTTGAGGAGCAAAAGCTTGAGGGGAATACTCATGAGGAAGCGATGGAGACAACCCTAGAGGAAGAAGAAACGATGTCAGCGGAAGCTGATCAAACTACACAAGCTGATGAGGCTGTGGCAGAACAATTGAATAAGCAGCTAGAGGAAGCGAACAGCAAGCTGTTACGTGTTCAGGCTGATTATGATAACTTCAGAAAAAGAACACAGAAAGAAAAAGAAGAGCTGGCAAAGTATGCTTCTGCTAAGCTTATCGAAAATCTGCTTCCATCGATCGATAACTTTGATCGTGCACTAGCTGCTTCTGAAGCGACAGGTGATTTTGAGGCATTAGCTAAAGGTCTTGATATGATCTATCGCCAGCTGAAAAGCACGATGGAAGCCGAAGGACTTGCTGAGATGGAGCCAGTTGGAACACCATTTAATCCAGAATTCCATCAAGCAGTGATGACGGTTGAAACTGATGAGTATGAAGAAGGCATTGTTGTTGAAGTGTTACAAAAAGGCTACATGCTGAAGGATAAAGTCATTCGTCCTGCAATGGTAAAAGTAAGCGGCTAAGCTGCTTACCTGCTTCAATCTGCAATGAATACTTAAAGATTAAAAATAAATCATGAGCGTTGTGATATACGCAATGCTTCATTAGATTGATATAAATTTAGGAGGATTCGTAAATGAGTAAAGTTATTGGTATTGACCTTGGTACTACAAACTCCTGCGTTGCTGTTATGGAAGGCGGCGAGGCAGTAGTTATTCCTAACCCAGAGGGCGGTCGTACGACTCCATCTGTCGTAGGCTTCAAAAAAGACGGAGAGCGTATCGTTGGTGAAACAGCTAAACGTCAAGCGATTACTAACCCAGATCGTACAATCATGTCCATTAAACGTCATATGGGTACAAACCATAAAGAAGTAATTGACGGAAAAGAATATTCTCCACAAGAGATTTCTGCGATTACGCTGCAAAAACTAAAATCAGACGCTGAGGCATATCTTGGTCAGCCGGTTACACAAGCGGTTATTACTGTTCCTGCATACTTTAATGATAGTCAGCGTCAAGCTACAAAAGATGCTGGTAAAATCGCTGGTCTTGAAGTACTTCGTATCGTCAATGAGCCGACTGCAGCAGCACTAGCATATGGCTTAGAAAAATCTGAGGATCAAACAATTCTAGTATATGACCTTGGTGGTGGTACGTTTGACGTATCTATCCTTGAGCTTGGCGATGGTTTCTTTGAAGTTAAAGCAACAAGCGGCGACAATAAGCTTGGTGGTGATGACTTTGACCAAGTCATTATTGATTATCTTGTTGCAGAATTCAAAAAAGAAAACGGCGTAGACCTATCTAAGGACAAGGCAGCTATTCAACGTCTAAAGGATGCAGCTGAAAAAGCTAAAAAAGAGCTTTCAGGTGTTTTAACTACGACGATTTCTCTTCCGTTTATTACAATGGTAGACAGTGTACCTGCTCACTTAGAGATGAATCTAACACGTGCTAAATTCGAGGAGCTTTCTGCTGATCTTGTAGAGCGCACGATGGTGCCAACTCGCCAAGCATTGAAAGATGCAGGACTTTCTACAAGCGAAATCGATAAAATTGTTCTTGTTGGTGGATCAACTCGTATTCCTGCAGTTCAAGATGCAGTTAAAAAGCTAACTGGTAAAGAACCACACAAAGGAGTTAACCCGGACGAGGTTGTCGCACTAGGTGCCGCAGTTCAAGCGGGTGTGTTAACGGGTGATGTTAAGGATGTCGTTCTTCTTGACGTAACTCCGCTATCACTTGGTATCGAAACAGCGGGTGGCGTATTTACGAAAATGATCGAGCGTAATACAACGATCCCTACAAGTAAAGCGCAAATCTTCTCCACGTATGCAGATAATCAGCCAGGCGTTGAAATTCACGTGCTTCAAGGTGAGCGCTCCATGGCTGCTGACAATAAAACATTAGGTCGCTTCCAGCTAAATGATATTCCACCAGCACCACGTGGCGTACCTCAAATCGAAGTTAAATTCGATATTGATGCGAACGGTATCGTTAACGTATCTGCGATGGATAAAGGCACTGGAAAAAGCCAAAATATTACAATTACTTCATCTAGCGGCTTAAGTGACGAAGAAATCGATAAAATGATGAAGGAAGCCGAGCTGCATGCAGAACAAGATGCGAAGCGCAAAGAGCTTGTTGAAGCGAAAAACAATGCAGATCAGCTTGTATACCAAACAGAAAAAACGTTAAAAGACCTAGAAGGCAAAGTTGATGCAGCGGAAGTAGATAAAGCGAATGAAGCGAAAGAAAAACTGAAATCTGCAGCTGCAACAGACGACATTGATCAAATTAAATCCGCAACAGAAGAATTGACTGCGATCGTTCAGCAGCTTTCCACTAAGCTGTATGAGCAGGCACAGCAAGCGCAGGCAGGTGGCGCTGAGGGAGCGGATGCAGCACCAGGTAAGGATGATGTTGTAGACGCTGATTACGAAGTTGTCGATGATAACAACAACAAGTAATAATTAGCTATGAAAGGTCAAAGCGGGTTATTCCGGTCTTTGACCTTTCGCTTGTCATGTTGTAAAAAGGTAATGGGAGGTGAGATCAATTGGCTGAAAAGCGAGATTATTATGAGGTGCTTGGGGTAAGTAAGGATGCATCTGGTGATGATATTAAAAAAGCTTACCGTAAGCTCGCTCGACAATATCATCCTGACGTCAACAAGGCTGCAGATGCTGAGGATAAATTTAAAGAAGTCAAAGAAGCATATGACGTGTTAAGCGATGATGGCAAACGTGACACGTACGATCGTTATGGTCATATTGATCCGAATCAAGGTATGGGAGGCGCAGGTGGCGCTGACTTTGGTGGATTTGGTGATATATTTGATATGTTTTTCGGTGGCGGTGGTCGCCAGCGTGATCCGAACGCGCCTCAACGTGGTAAGGATCTGCAATATACGATGACGATTGAATTTGTTGAAGCGGCATTTGGTAAAGAAACAGAGGTCACAATTCCTCGTGAGGAGAACTGTGATACTTGTCGTGGTACAGGTGCTAAGCCTGGCACGTCTCCAAAGGTTTGCTCGACATGTCATGGTTCTGGGCAGCAGGAAGTTGTGCAAAATACACCATTTGGTCGCATTGCTAACCGTCGTGTATGTCAAAGCTGCCGTGGTACTGGTAAGATGATTACCGATAAATGCGGAACATGTCACGGAAATGGTCGTCTAAGAAAGCAGCGTCGCATTAAGGTGAACATTCCAGCTGGTGTAGATGACGGTCAACAAATTCGTATTAGCGGTGAAGGTGAAGGCGGTAAAAACGGTGGACCTGCTGGTGACCTCTATATCGTGCTGCGCGTAAAATCTCACGAATTCTTCGATCGTGAAGGCGATGATATTTACGTAGAGGTTCCAATTACGTTCGCACAAGCAGCACTTGGCGATGATATTGAAGTACCGACCTTGACTGAGCGAGTGAGAATGAAAATTCCAGCTGGCACGCAAACAGGGAAGTACTTCCGTCTAAAAGGTAAAGGCGTACCAAAGCTAAGAGGCGGAGGAAACGGCGATCAGCATGTCAAGGTTACAGTTGTAACACCTACAAACCTTACAGAAGAACAGAAGGATCTGCTTCGTCAGTTAGGTGGGTTGGGTAATCAAGCCGTTGCTGCAACGGAAGAGCATCATGAATCGATCTTTGAAAGAATGAAGAAAGCGTTCCGCGGCGAATAGAGGCTCACATACTTTTAATACGCTCGAACATTCGGTGCTCACATTCTTTTAATATGCTCGAACATTCCTGCGGAATGAGGGTCGCTTTATTAAAAGTATGTTCGCTTGAAGCTCAATGAATATAAACCGAGATATACCTTAGAATTGCAATTGCAGCTCTGTTGTTAGTTGAAGACCAACAACAGAGCTGCAAACTTCTTCTAGGTATAGCTCGGTTTTTTTATGATCGTACACTGTAGGTCATATAAAACGAAATGGAACCTACCGTGATCGCAAAGTTGGACATGAAAATAAAAAAAACGGAAACGTGGCATTTCTATAGAGTAAGTAAGTGTCGTTGTTGCCTACGACTATAAAAAACGGTAATATCATTCTCAAATGTGTGGGTCTTAGAATTGAAATAAAATCAAATTACAGATAAAATTTGATTCTTATGATGGTTGTCATGTTCTATAAACTCGTAGATTATGTAAAGCAATGAGTAGGGAGTGCTTGTATGTGGACAATTTTCTACGCCGTTTACGGTCACGTGTTTGACGGCAACGTCTGGTTCTGTAAGCAGTATCTCGATTAACTTAAGACGTGTTTGCTTGAATTCTTCGAGCAAACTATTTTTTGAAATGCCCGAATAGGCATATTCATAGGCTTTTTGGTTGAACGAATTGAAGTCTGGAAAGACCATTCCTTTGCCATTTTTAATAGCAGGGATAATCGTATTGATGAGGTAATTATCCCAATTTAGAAGATGGGAAACAATTTCGGAGACTGTTGCTTTCCCTTCGGAAATTGGAGTTAACCAAATTTTATCGTCCAAATCACGCAATTTTTCCGTCCACTCTATAAATTCTTTATACCGATGAATTGTATCATTGCCTAAGTTAATCATATTGAAAACCTCCACATTTATTAAATAAAATAGGAACTTATGTTCTCATTATATTCTTTTTACTCCCAGGTATCTACTAAAACTAACACTAACGATTAACATTAGTGAATAAAACTTGTAATCAATAATAATTGAACATCTAATTAGATAGGTATACAACGCTTATAATTTCGCAATACTACCGTATGAATAATGCCTTTGGAGGTGACGGTATGTACAACGAAAAAAATGAAATGGAAAAAGTGAATTTTGGTGATTTGCCTGTCGATTGGGAAGATGACGTAGAATTTGCTATTGAGCAATTTGATGAAGAAGCGTCAACTAAAGCGAACCATAAAAAGAAGACACGTTCTCTTACTGAAAATAGAATGGAACCATAAGTACCTTTTCCAATCGTACTAATATACGGTTCGGAAGTGAAAGGTCATTAAACTAAAAGGGCAAACGGAATGAGGAAACTCAACCGTTTGCTCTTTTGTGGTGTGCCCAGCATGGGCGCTATCTCTAGGGTTCAAGTCCCGAATGGTGAAGGCAGTAGTAGCCATAGCTTAAGGCAAGGGTGTCCATCGCGAGATGGAATCTGAAGGAAGCCAGCGGCAAATCTCCGGTCTGAGGGACACGAACTTCATACAAGGCTAGCGTACGTTGGATGAAGTTGCCGCACAAACTGAAGTCCATACTGCCGAAGGCGTACGAGAGTAAATGAAGCAGATAGATGGAGAGGAAGATAGCGTTCTTACCTGGGGAGATCTGTGCGGAATGCGAAGTGAACTTCGTAACCTTGCCCACGAGGGCGAGCTGAACGTACAGAAGTCAGCAGAGGTCATAGTACGCAGGCTGTTGCAACAGCTAGCGGAAGGACCGAACATGGAATAGGAATGAAGAATCTTGGCGTTCGAGGATGGGCGATGAAAGCAGACAATCCGAAAGGACTTATCTGAGGAAAGTAGCGGTGAATACGCGAGGGTACTCGGAAGGGCAGAGCTCATCAGCGGCACAAAGAGAAAGAATCATTCACGCAAGGGAGTTGTATCTAAGGATGATCGAAGAAATACTGTCACGAGAAAATATGCTATCGGCGCTAGCGAGGGTCGAAGCGAATAAAGGAAGCCACGGCGTAGATGGCATGTCGGTAAAAGATTTACGCAGACACCTCGTACAACATTGGCAAACCATTCGTGAAAGCATAAAGAAAGGAGCCTATGAACCGAGTCCAGTCCGTCGGGTCGAAATCCCGAAACCGAACGGTGGAACTCGGCTCTTAGGCATACCTACGGTGACAGATCGCCTCATTCAGCAAGCAATCATCCAAGTATTAACGCCTGTATTTGACCCAACGTTTTCCGAGCAAAGTTATGGATTTCGCCCACAACGGCGAGGGCATGATGCAGTAAGGAAAGCGCGAAGCTACATGGAAGAGGGATATCGCATTGTGGTAGACATCGACATGGAAAAATTCTTCGACCGAATCCATCACGACCGCTTAATGGCAAAGCTGGCGGAACGAGTGACAGACAAAATGGTGCTGAAACTTATTCGCGGCTATCTGCAAGCGGGAGTAATGGAAGGTGGTCTCGTTCAATCGACAACGGAAGGAGCCCCGCAAGGAGGTCCACTTAGTCCGTTATTATCGAATATCGTCCTAGACGAGCTGGATAAGGAACTGGAAAAGAGGAACCTCCGTTTCGTGAGATATGCCGACGACTGCAACATCTACGTGAAAACGTGGAAGGCAGGACAACGAGTGATGAGCTCCATTACTGCATTCATCGAAGGAAAACTGAAATTGAAGGTTAACCGAGAGAAAAGTGCGGTTGCCCGTCCATGGAAGCGCAAGTTTCTAGGGTTCACGTTCAGCTGGGAGAAGAAAAATCCGCGAATAAAGATCGCAAAGCCATCACTAGATCGAGTGAAAGCAAAGATTAAAGCGATCACCTCTCGGAGTGAGCCGATCCCGATCGAACTACGAATAAAGGAACTCAATCAATATCTTACAGGTTGGTGCGGTTATTATGCATTAGCCGATACGAAAAGTGTGTTCCAAGGGTTGGACGAATGGATAAGAAGAAGGCTTCGAATGTGTATATGGAAAGAATGGAAGCAGCCGAAGACAAAGGTCAGAAAACTGCTGTCGTTAGGCGTTTCGAAACAAAAGGCACATGAATGGGGAAATTCGAGGAAGAAATACTGGAGAATTGCATGTAGCCCGATTCTTCATCGGTCACTAGACAACCAATATTGGTCATCTCTTGGACTGAGAAGTTTAACGGACAGATATAATCACTTGCGGAATATGACATGAACCGCCGTGTACCGAACGGTATGCACGGTGGTGTGAGAGGACGGGGGCTAGCCGCCCCCTCCTACTCGATTTCGATCATGAGGAAGGCTCAAAAAAATATAGCTTCCCTTTGTCATTAACGTGCTGCTGTTGTACAATAGAAGTTAGGCTTATTGAATGTGTACGTTAGTAACGGAGGGTAATGAATGAAGTGGTATGAAATTACGATTGCAACAACAGAAATTGCAACGGAAATGATATCTAATTTTTTGCATGAGTCTGGCGCAGGAGGCGTATCAATCGAAGAGTCTGGTACATTGAACAAACCTCGTGATACGTCTTTTGGTCAATGGTACGATACACCGCTTAATGATATTCCAGAGGGTCAGGCCATCATAAAAGGGTACTTTTCTGAAGAGACGGACATGGAGCAGCTGATACATAATATTAAGCCTCGAGTTGAGGGTTTGCATGAATTCGGCATTGATCCAGGAAACGTTGAATATTCCTATATTGAGGTAGATGATGAAGATTGGGCGACGGCTTGGAAGGATTACTTTCATCCGATTCGCATAACTGACCGCATTACGATTAAACCGACATGGGAAAATTACGAGCCGGAAGATGGCGAGCTTATTATCGAGCTTGACCCAGGGATGGCGTTTGGTACAGGCACGCATCCTACGACCTCGTTATGTCTTAAGACGCTTGAAAACGTCATTAAGGGTGGAGAGGAAGTCATTGATGTCGGTACAGGTTCTGGTGTACTTGCGATTGGCGCAATGAAGCTTGGTGCAAAGCATGTACTTGCACTTGATCTCGATCCTGTTGCGGTTTCAAGTGCAACAGAAAACGTTAGCTTGAATGGTTTATCCGATAACGTCGATGTTCACTTAAGTGATCTGCTTGGTGTTCTGCGTCAAGACAGTGACAAGCTAGAGGCGCTTAAGGTAAAGCCGCCAGTTGACATTGTAGTGGCAAATATTTTAGCTGAGATCATTATGCTGTTTATTGATGACGTGTATGAAGCATTAAGGCCAGACGGCACCTATATCGCTTCAGGCATATGGAAAAACAAAGAAGATGTAGTGGAACAAGCTTTACAGGCAGCCGGGTTCATCATCGAGAATAAATTTAGAGATGAGGATTGGCTTGCATTTGTGGCTCGCAAGCCGAAGGTGGAGTAAATGGATCTAAATTCGATTTTAGCATTTCCTTTAGACGTACTACCTTTTATCGTCTTAGTATTGCTAATCCAATTTTCCGTTCATGAGTTTGCTCATGCTTATGCTGCATATAAATTTGGTGACGACACGGCCTATAGAGAAGGCCGTGTCACGCTTAACCCATTTGTACATCTAGATATTTTAGGCTTTGTTCTAATTCTTATTGCTGGGTTCGGCTGGGCAAAGCCCGTACCTGTTCGCGCTAGCAGGTTCAAAAATCCTCGCGCAATGAGTATCGTTGTTTCACTTGTAGGACCTTTAAGTAATTTGCTGCTCGGCATTATCTCAATCATCATTTATGTATTGCTAATTAAAACAGGATGGATATTTGCTGGGTCAGAGGGTGTCACTAGAGCTTTAGAGGTTTTCTTTAATTACATGATTTATTTTAGCTTTTTACTTTTCGTCTTTAATCTTATCCCATTGCCGCCATTGGATGGTTATCGCATCGTTGCAGAGCTATTACCATGGCAAACACGCTATAAGCTGGAGCAGAACGCGCATTGGGGAACGATCATTTTCTTATTGCTAGTCTTTATCCCACCGCTGCGCAGATATACGATAACACCTGTTTTGCAATTTGGCTGGGATTTATCCCACTTTATTTTTAATTGGTTTATGGCATTATTTTAAAGTATGCTAAAATATGAAACATGCTAGAATAGATAGGTACTAACCCTATAAGGAATGACAACTATGCAAAGATATTTTGTTGCTGCAAAGCAAATTCAAGGCAATCATATTGTAATCGATAATGATGATGCCCACCATATCATTCGAGTTATGCGTATGACGGAAGGCTCAGAGGTGATTGTAAGTGATGGAGAGTCCCGTACGGTCATTGCACGAATCGAGCAAGTAGAGGGCAAATCCGTTACCCTCTCTATTGTTGAAGAGCTGCCGCAGCGAGCTGAAGCCTCTTGGCGAGTAACGATCGCACAAGGTTTGCCCAAGGGGGATAAGATGGAGCTTATTATGCAAAAGTGCACAGAGATCGGTGCAGCAGGCTTTATCCCTTTTAGCTCAGAGCGCGTAATTGTGCAGTATGATCATAAAAAAGAAGCAAAACGGCTGGAACGCTGGTCTAAAATCGTAAAAGAAGCAGCAGAGCAAAGTCATAGAGATCGTATTCCGATGCTGCAGGAGCCAAAAAGCTGGAAGGAGCTGCTTAAGCTTATTCCAACGTATGACTTAGCGTTGTTCTGTTATGAGCGTGCTGGAGATGAAGGTCATGGCATCGGCTTAAAGGATGCGCTCCAGAAGTTTAAGCAGGCTGGCAATGTCAACACTGATAATAGCAATCCTTCCATACTGCTTATTGCGGGACCAGAAGGTGGCTTTGCTGAGCGTGAGGCTATGGAGGCTGAAGAAGCTGGGGCGTTATTAATCGGACTTGGCAGCCGAATATTGAGAGCAGAAACGGCAGGAATGGTTGGTTTATCCTGCATACTATATGAATCAGGCGAGATGGGAGGCGTGTGACCTAATGTCAACGGTCGCATTTTATACAGTAGGTTGTAAGGTTAATTTTTATGATACAGAAGCTATATGGCAAGTGTTTAAAGAGTCTGGCTATGAGCAGGTTGATTTTGAATCGAGCTCAGCAGATGTTTACTTAATTAATACATGTACCGTAACGAATACCGGTGACAAAAAGTCTCGTCAAATTATTCGACGCGCGATTCGCCGTAATCCAGATGCCATCATAGCGGTTACTGGCTGCTATGCGCAAACTTCACCCGCAGAAATTATGGCAATCGAAGGTGTTGACCTCGTAATCGGTACACAGGATCGCGACAAAATTATGACCTATGTGAAGCAAATTCAGGACGAGCGTCAGCCCGTCAATGCTGTGCGAAACATTATGAAAACTCGTAATTTTGAGGAGCTTAATGTTCCAAGCTTTACGGAGCGTACACGCGCATTTTTGAAAATTCAAGAAGGCTGCAACAACTTCTGTACGTTCTGTATTATTCCTTGGTCTCGCGGCCTATCCCGCAGTCGTGATCCACAAACGGTCGTAGAGCAAGCTAAGCAGCTTGTTGCATCTGGCTATAAGGAGATCGTTCTAACGGGAATTCATACAGGTGGCTATGGCGATGATATGGAGGATTATAACCTAACTCGTCTGCTGTGGGATCTGGATAAGGTTGAAGGCCTGGAGCGCATTCGAATTAGCTCCATCGAAGCGAGTCAAATTGACGACGCGATGATTGAGGTGCTGAACAAATCGTCGAAAATGTGCCGCCATCTGCATATTCCTCTTCAAGCAGGAGAAAACAGTGTGCTGAAGCGTATGAGACGTAAATATACAACGGAGCAATATGCTGAAAAAATTAGACGAATCAAGGAAGCGATGCCGGGTGTCGCGATTACAACGGATGTGATCGTAGGGTTCCCAGGAGAGACGGATGAGATGTTCGAGGAAGGCTATCGCTTTATGGAAGAGATCGGCTTTGCAGAAATGCACGTATTCCCTTATTCACGTCGTACTGGTACACCTGCTGCGCGTATGACTGATCAAGTTGATGAGGAAGTGAAGCATGAGCGTGTTCACAAGCTTATAGAGCTTTCCGAGAAGATGCAGCTTGATTATGCTAAGCGCTATGTTGGTGAGGTGCTAGACGTTATTCCTGAGCGCGAGCAAAAAGGAAACGAAGGCAATGGGTATATTATGGGCTACTCTGACAATTACATTTCTATCGTATTTGAAGGCTCAGAGGAGTTAATTGGTCAGCTTTGCCGTGTGAAAATTACGGAGGCTGGCGTGAATGAATGTCGTGGACAGCTAGTGCGTGTGTTGGATAGCCAAACACCTGCATTGAAAAAGGTTCATATTCCACGTATTGCTGCTGAGGCATAATGGATTGAATAAAAAAGTAAGAGGATTCTGTTGCAGTGCCGCTGGCATGCAGTAGAATCCTCTCCTGCTTTCAAATGAGTTATGCTACACTTGATCTAATCGAGAGAACCACTTTAGATAGCAGATCGGCAGCGCAATAACTGAGCAAATGACATTGAAAAGCGTCTGTGAATGAGCAATAGCAGAAGAGATCGAATCTGTCGTAAGCAGCACAGCAGCAGCTAATAGATCAATGAATGGATAGAAAAGCAACGCTCCACCAATATTGAGCAGTAAATGAGAAAGAGCGACAAATTGTCCGCCTCTCGTACCGCCGATAGAAGCAAGAATAGCGGTTGCACACGTGCCAATATTGCTGCCGAGAACGATAGCGATACAAAGCTCTAACGGAAGCGCATCAAGTGCTGCGATACCCATAATCATGGCAATAACTGCGGAGCTGCTATGAAAGCAAGCCGTAAGCACGGCTCCAGTCAATACACCCCATAGCAGCGTAGTCTGCGATTGCTGAACAAACCAATGGTACATGTTCGTTTCCATTAGTGTTGGTCCAATGCTTTGCATAACGGTAATACCAAGCAGCAGCATACCAAACCCGAATAAGACGACAGATACAGAGCGAATAATCGCGTTGCCACGCCAGTCGGCTAGAAGAGGAATGATTCGATACTCAGCAAGTAAAGTGGATATCGTCCAGAGCACAAACGATACTCCGATAATCGGCTTAGCTAGATGAAATATGTTTAATCCAATGAGCTCTGTCGTTAGACATGTACCGATATTCGTGCCGAGGATAATGCCTAGTGTACGGGAAAATGGAAGAAGTCGACTGTTAACAAGCCCTATAGATAAGGCAGTTACTGCAGTGCTGCTTTGTAAAAATGCAGTACTGGCCGTGCCTAGCAGTAATCCATGAAGTGGCGTTCGAGTAGACCGCTCCAGCAGTCCTAAAAAAGTCGGACCCGCAATTCGAAATAAAGCAAGCTCCATTAGCTTCATACCGCATAAAAATATAATAAAGCCGAGTAGGCTTGGGAGCGCTATACTTATAAACATTATGACTTCTCCTTTCCATTTCATGCTCGTCCTTATCTATAGCTATGCAGAGATAAGGACGAGCATGATTAAGCAGAGCATAAAGATAGCGAATAGCCATCGAGGCTTAATCAAATACAAGGAAGGTACAATATGGAAAACGCTAAGGTAACCTTAATTAAAGCACGAAAAAAACGAATCGAAGAAGGACATCCATGGGTGTACGCAAGCGAAATCGATAGCATCAATCGTTCTGATGCAGAGCCAGGATCAATCGTTGATGTTGTGACGAATCAAGGAAAATATCTAGCATCAGGCTATTGGAACCCAGCTTCACAAATTACAGTTCGAATTATTAGCTATACACCGATTAAAGCGATGGACGAAGCCTTTTTCGTTGAGCGGCTGCAGCGCTGCAAGCAGCACCGTGATCGATTCGTTGCCGACCGTGATTGTCGCCTTGTATATGGCGAAGCAGATTTTTTGCCTGGACTCATTGTGGATCGGTTTGCTGATGTGCTTGTACTGCAAATTCTAACGCTCGGGATGGATAAGCACCGAGATGCATTGCTAGAGGCGCTCATTGAGGTGTTCGAGCCTGCTGGGATTTATGAGCGCAGCGATGTCGGTGTACGCAAGCTTGAAGGCTTAGAGGAGCGTACAGGCGTATTGTACGGCGAATGTCCTTCAATCGTTGATATCGTTGAGAATGGCCTACAGATGGAGGTCGATATCGTACAGGGGCAAAAAACAGGCTATTTCTTTGACCAGCGTGAGAACCGTGCTTCGATTGAGCCGTTAATGACGGGATGGGGTGAACGCAGCGGAATTAAGCTGCAGACACTGGAGGATGGTCGGAAGGCACCAGTCAATCGTAATGGCAAAGAGGTAACCTTCCCTTTCTGGGATGGCGCCACTGTGCTGGAATGCTTTGCTCATACAGGCAGCTTTACGCTGCATGCTTGCAAGTATGGAGCTAAAAAGGTGACCTGCTTAGACGTATCAGAGCATGCCATTGAGACAGCTAAGCGTAATGTGGAGCGAAATGGCTTCACTGATCGAGTTGAATTCGTTGTAGCGGATGCATTCCGTTATTTGCGAGATCAAGTGAGCGGCCTAGAGGAGCGTAGACTTCGTGCCATCGGTGCGGTTGATACGTCGAAAAAATTAGTACAGGAAGGACGCACATGGGATGTCGTCATTCTTGATCCTCCCGCATTTGCCAAAACACGCTCAGCTGTAGAAGGTGCAAAGCGCGGCTATAAAGACATCAACCTGCAAGGGCTGAAGCTCGTAAACGAGGGCGGTTATCTTGTTACGGCGAGCTGCTCCTATCATATGCGCCCAGAGCTGTTTTTGGAGGCTATAGCGGATGCAGCGAAGGATGCAGGTAAGCTGCTGCGTCTTATTGAATGGCGTGCTGCTGGCAAGGACCATCCACAAATTCTAGGTGTGAATGAAAGCCATTATTTGAAGTTTGCCATATTTGAAGTAACCTCGAAACGATAATACATCTCGCTATGTACGCGATGTATTCGAATAATAGAATCAAGATTATTACAGAACCAAGCAATGGAAAGGGGGAAGCGTCATGTCGATTAAATTTATTCTTGGGAGAGCAGGAAGCGGGAAAACGACAACCTGCCTTGAGCAAATTAGACAGGAGCTGCGCAGTGCGCCGATCGGTCCTCCCCTTATTCTGCTAACACCCGAGCAGGCATCGTTTCAGATGGAGTATGAGCTGCTGACAAACAGTGAGCTTAAGGGAATGCTTCGTGCCCAGGCATTAAGCTTTCGACGACTGGCATTTCGCGTCATGCAGGAAACGGGCGGAACGGCTCTTGTTCCCATAACCGATACTGGTAAGCAAATGCTGCTCTATAAGCTGGTGCATCGCTATGCGGAGGAGCTGCAGCTCTTCCGATCTAGTGAGCTTCAGGCTGGATTCATCGAACGGTTGAATAGCATGCTTACGGAATGGAAGCGATATGGCATTGCTGCGGAAGACATTTCTGTGCTAGCTGATCAGCTAGCACCACAGTCAGAAGAGAGCACTGGTATATTACAGAAGAAGCTTCACGATCTCGCCTTGCTCTATAGGATGATGGAGCGTGAGCTTGCGAATAAATATGTCGATGCAGAGGATTATTTATCAATGCTCGTTAGCGGCCTGCCAGAAGCGCAATCGATGAAGGGCTTTAAGCTGTGGGTGGACGGCTTTCACGGTCTAACTCCGACCGAATATGAAGCACTAGGTGCGCTCCTTGCTCATTGCGATGATGTTACGATCGCGTTGACGCTTGATCGACATTACGAGCTGGATGAACCGCTTGATGAGCTGAATCTATTCTATCAAACAGCGGAAACCTATCAAACGATTCTACAGCTTGCAGAGCATTATGGTATTGAGGTAGAGGCACCGCTTATTCTTGATGGAAGCAATGGACGTTTCTCGGGCAATAAAGAGCTCTCCTTCTTAGAGCAGTTCTACGGAAAGCGAAGACGCTATGAACCTGCTGACAATGAAGAAAGCAGCGTTACACTTCATGCTGCTGCCAACCGAAGGGTTGAGGTGGAAGGACTAGCAAGAGAGCTTATTAAACAGGTCAGAGATGATGGGTATCGCTGGCGTGATGTCGCTATTCTTGTTCGTAATCTAGCAGATTATAGCGATTATATAGAGTTAATATTTAAGCAATACGAGATTCCTGTGTTTATGGATCAAAAGCAGAAGACCTTATACCATCCGTTCGTGGAGTTTATTCGTGCTGCGCTGGAAACGACCGTACACGGCTGGCAATACGATGCGGTATTCCGCCTAATTAAGACAGAGATGCTTTTTCCGCATGATGATTCTATGCCGCGCGAATGGTTTGATATATTAGAAAACTATGTGCTGGCAACAGGAATTAATGGCTGGAAATGGCTCGATGAACGTACATGGCGCCCAATGGCTCAGGTATCCCTTGATGAAGAGGAGGATACTGCTTATTTTGTCTCTGAGCAAGCGAAGGAGCAGCTAGCAATCTCTCTAGCTGCAAGAAATAGAATCGTTCCACCGCTTGAAGCATTCGGAAAAAAGCTTCATTCCTCATCTGCAACGGTGAAGGATATGTGTATTGCGCTTTATGAGCTGTTAGATATTACAGGTGCAGCTCAGCGTCTAGAGGCTTGGAGCATGAAGGAGCAGGAGCGAGGCAATTTGCTTATGGCGCGTACGCATCGTCAGCTGTGGTCGAATGTCATTAGCGTGCTGGACGAGCTCGTTGAGCTTGCAGGCGACGAGCTCGTTACTCCTGCCTTATTCATGGGTATGCTAGAGGCTGGTCTTGATGCGCTGTCGTTAGCTTCGATACCGCCTAGCTTAGATGGTGTTGTCGTAGGTACTCTAGAGCGCTCGAGGCTTGCAAACGTCAAGTCAGTGTTCGTGCTTGGTGTGTCTGATGGCGTACTGCCGATGCGCATGAATGAGGATGGGATTCTTTCGGAGGATGAGCGGGAGCAGCTACAGGAGCAAGGAATAAGGATGGCGCCTAGTGCTCGTCGCAAGCTGCTTGATGAGCGGTTTGTTATCTATCAAATGCTTACTAAGGCATCTGATCGCCTTACGCTGAGCTATCCGCTTGCTGATGAAGAGGGGAAAGGTATGCTGCCCTCAGAGGTTATTCGCCAGCTTCGATACCAGCTGCCGCATGCTGTACTAAAGTCTACTCTTGTGGAGCCAAAGCTTGAGATGAGCATGGAGGATCAGAGACAATTTCTAACCCATCCGAACACTGCGATGACGTATTTGATTAATATGCTAAGACAGTGGCAATCGGGTGATGAGCTACCAGAGCTATGGTGGGATTTGTTTAACTGGTACGCTGCACGGCCTGAATATGCTGCTAAGCTACAATCGCTGCTTCTATCGTTAGATTATAGCAATGTGGAGCAGCCACTAAGCATTGATATTGCGAGGGAGCTGTATGGGGCGAATATGCGGATGAGTGTATCCCGCGTTGAACGCTTCGTATCGTGTCCATTCCAGCATTTCTCCATATATGGCCTGCGCCTGAAGGAAAGAAAGCAATACAAGCTAGATGCGCCAGATATGGGTCAACTGTTCCATGCTGCGCTTGGCAAGCTTGCAGGTCAGCTTGGAGCCAGCTGGGGACGATTATCTCAGCAAAAGGTGAAGCAACACGTGAATGAAATTGTGGATGAGCTAATTCCGAGGCTGCAATCCGAAATTTTGCTGAGCAGCGAGCGATTCCGCTATATTGCGCGCAAGCTGAAGGAGATTATTATGCAGGCTGCTGTCATTCTCGGGGAGCATGCCGCACGAGCTGAGTTTCATCCGGTTGGTGCCGAGATAGACTTTGGTCCGAAAGGCGTCATGCCAGGACTAAAGCTTGAGCTTGATAACGGAAATACGATTGAGATCGTTGGACGAATTGATCGTGTCGATGCCGCATCTACTGGAGATGGGTTGCTGCTACGAGTGATGGACTATAAGTCTAGCAGCAAGGCGTTGAAGCTTGAAGAGGTAGTTGAGGGTTTATCCCTGCAAATGCTGACTTATTTGGATGTGCTAATGACGCATGGGGAAAGCTGGCTAAAGCAAAAGGTATCGCCCGCTGGCGTACTATATTTTCATGTGCACAATCCGCTGCTTCAGGTGAAGAATGGAGTAGGTCATGATGAGGCCTCAGCGTTAATGCTGAAGCGTTATAAGATGAAGGGGCTGCTAACGGCAGATACAACGGCAGTGCGGATGATGGATACGGAGCTGGAAAGCGGCTACTCGCAAATTATTCCCGTCGCACTTAAGAAAGACGAGAGCTTCTATTCAAGTGCGTCCGTTGTTAGCTATGAGCAATGGGAGCAGCTAAGTAGCTTCGTACGTTCTAAAATAAAAAGAACAGGTGATCAGATCCAAGAAGGCTGTGTCTCCATCGAGCCTTATCAGCACGGAGATCGTACACCTTGCCAATATTGTGAATATAAAGCAGTGTGCCAGTTTGATCCTACACTGGAAGGTAATACGTATCGCAAGCTTTCCAAGAAATCAGAGCAGGATGTATGGCAGCAGTTGGGAGAGTGAAGGAAATGAGTGGACAATTGAACACAGCACCAGCTTGGAGCGATGAGCAGCTAGATGCGATCGTTTCTGAAGGCTCCAATTTGCTCGTTGCAGCAGCGGCAGGGTCAGGTAAAACAGCGGTGCTCGTTGAGCGCATTATACGCAAAATTGCCTCAAGCACAGATGTAGACCGTTTGCTCGTTGCAACCTTTACAAACGCTGCAGCGGCAGAGATGAAGGATCGGATTAAAATTGCACTTGAGCGGAAGCTGGAAGAACAGCCAGACTCCGATCACCTCCGCAGGCAGCTTGCATTGATGGGAAAAGCGACGATTACGACACTCCATTCTTTTTGTATGGATGTTATTCGCAAATATTACTCGCTTATCGAGCTTGATCCAGGCTTCCGAATCGCGAACGAAACCGAGATTGAGCTCATTCGAAGTGATGTGCTAAGTGAGCTGTTTGAGGAAAGATACGCGAAGCTTGAGCAATACGGTGATTTCTTAATGCTCGTAGATGCATTTGGGGGCGAGCGTGGCGATGATCCTGTATTTGGTCTCGTGGAACGGTTGTATTTGTTCTCACGTTCCCATCCTTGGCCTGAGCAGTGGTTAAAGGAGACAGCAGAAGCATTTCGTATAGGAAGTGTAGATGAGCTTGAGCAATCAGCATGGGTAGCACAGCTTATTGGTGATGTGGAGCTAAAGCTGGAGGGAGCTATTGCAAGCTTTCAGCAAGCGCTGGAGCTCACACGAAAGCCTGCTGGCCCATATGCCTATGCATCAACATTTGAAAGTGATATTGAGCTTGTAAAGCGTCTTATCGCTCAGCTGCGTCAGCTGCCTTGGCGAGAATGGGGTACATGCTTTGAACAAATTGAGTTCTCGAAGCTGGCCGCATTACGCGGCAAGGAGCATGACAAGGAGCTGCAGGAGCTGGCCAAGGACTACCGTGAACAAGGGAAAGCAGCTGTGCTTAGCATTGCCTCAGACTATTTCGGTAGAACTCCTGAGCAATACGCACAGGAGCTTATGTCCCTTGCACCATTGATGGATGCGCTCGTTGCGCTCATTATTGACTTTAGTCATGCGTTCGAGCAGCAGAAACGAGCGAAGGGATTGCTGGACTTTGGTGATCTTGAGCATTATTGCCTAGCGATATTGCTTGATCCGCGCTCCTCTCAGGATGAGCTCATTCCGTCGCAGGCAGCAATGGACTATCAGCGGCAATTTGAAGAGATATTACTTGATGAATATCAGGATACGAACTTAGTTCAAGAGACGATTGTTGCACTAATTAGCAGAAGGGATGTCGGTAATCGCTTTATGGTTGGCGATGTTAAGCAAAGCATTTATCGCTTCCGCTTAGCCGACCCAGGACTTTTTCTAGATAAATATAAGCGCTATGGACGAACTTTAGATCCCGACCCTTATGCTGGTAAGCGAATTGACCTAGCTCGAAACTTCCGAAGCAGGCTAGAGGTCGTGGACGCCGTTAATAAGGTATTCAGAGCCATTATGAAGGAGAAGGTAGCTGAGCTAACCTATGACGAATCGGCAGAGCTGGTACATGGTGCAGCGTACTTTCCCCCTCCGGAATCATTGGCACAGTGCCGCGTGCAGTGCATCGTGATCGACCGAGAGGATCGTGAGGCTGATTATGAGGTTGCTGTAGAGGAAGTGGAAGATAACCAGCAGCAGGCAGAGCAGCTGCGTGAGGAGCTGAACACAGCGCAGCTCGAAGCGAAGGTGATCGTGACCGAGCTACAGCGGCTTAAACAGGACGGTGCACTCGTCTATGATGCCAAGCAGGCGCGTTATCGCCCAATGCAGTGGCGAGACACAGTGATACTGCTTAGGGCAACATCAGCTTGGGCTCCTGTGTTTCTAGAGGAGCTGCAAAAGGCTGATATTCCGGCTTACTCCAGCATTGGCAGCGGATATTTTGAAGCGGTAGAAGTGCAGACGATGCTAAGCGTGCTGCAAATTATTGATAACCCTTATCAGGATATACCACTTGCAGGAGCGCTGCGCTCTCCGTTGTTCAAGCTTACCGCAGAAGAGCTTTCGCTTATACGAATCTTAGCAATGGATGCAAGCTTTTACGATGCTGTCGTTCTTGCTGCAGGGAATGAGGAGTTCTCCTTCGAAGGAAGAATGAAGCTTTCATATTTTCTTGAGAAGCTGGATCAGTGGCGCAATTATGCACGAGAAGGCGCACTTGCTGATTTGTTATGGTTAATCTATGAGGAAACCGGCTACTACGACTTCGTTGGTGGGTTACCTGCGGGTGTACAGCGTCAAGCGAACCTGCGTGCCTTGCACGATCGTGCTAGGCAGTATGAGGCGACTTCGTTTCGCGGCTTGTTCCGCTTTTTGAAGTTTATTGAGCGCATGCGTGCTAGCGGCAATGATCTTGGTACTGCGCTTGCGATTGGCGAAGGCGAGGATGTCGTTCGAATAATGACGACGCATGCGAGCAAAGGACTTGAATTTCCGGTCGTATTCGCAGCTGGGCTAGGCAAGAAGTTTAATGAGCAGGACTTGACCTCCAGCTTCCTGTACCACAAGGAGCTCGGCTTCGGTCCCAAGTATGTAGACCTCGCGTTAAGAACGAGTTACCCATCATTAACTCATATCGCAATCAAACGAGCGATGAAGATGGAGCTGCTCGCTGAGGAAATGCGTATCTTGTATGTTGCACTGACGCGGCCGAAAGAGAAGCTGTATTTAGTTGGCACAACCGCTAAGCTTAGCAAGAAGCTAATGAAGTGGAGCTTTGCCTCAGAAGAGGACGGTTCATTAACAGAGGCAAGCGTTGCAGCAGCTGCATGTTACCTTGATTGGATTGGTCCGCTGATTAGTACAAGCCTGGAGCAATCGATGATGGCTGAACCTACAAACAGGGAGTGTCATACGGCTGACGGCTGGATCGTAGAAGCCATACCTGCAGCTGAGCTGTCCGTTGTCAAGGTAGAAGCAGAAGAAGCAAAAGCAGAAAGTGAGCTTGAGCGACAGGATCGACTTCGCGCAATTCAAGCACTTGCTCAGCTAGAGGGCATAGAACCTGATGAACAGCTACGTATGCAGCTGGAATATCGTTATCCGTACGAGGAAGCGACGAGATTAGGCTCCAAGGCATCTATTACGGAAATGAAACGGATGCGCTCAGCGTTCGAGGAAGAAGAAAGCGATGACTATATGTTTGCGTCAGCTGAAGGCAATGGTACTGGCGATAAACAGAAGGGATCTGAAGCACACGAAGCAGAAGAAGCACAGGAAGCTTTTGAAGTTCAAACGCAGCAGGCAGATGCTTCCTATACGCTGCATCTTCAGCGCCCTGCATTCATGGAGCAGAAGCAGCTTACACCAACGGAACGGGGTTCTGTGAACCATCTTGTGATGCAGTGTATTCCGCTCGATCAAGCCATTGTTATTAATGAGTCTGTCATCAAAGAAACAATTGATGGAATGGTTGCACGACGTATGATTACACCGCTGCAGCAGCAGGCGATCCATGTTAAGGCGATTGAACAGCTGTTCCAATCAGAGCTCGGTCAGCGCATCCAGTTTGCTGCATGGCTGAAGCGGGAGCTGCCGTTCGCATTTTTGCTGCCAGCTGTAGATGTGTATCGTGATAAGGCTGGCTATAGTGCGGATGAGGATGTATTTATCCAAGGGGTTATTGACTGCTTATTTGAGGACTCGCAAGGACTCGTACTCGTCGATTATAAGACTGATCGCATCTATCGAAACAACTGGGAGCAGAAAGCGGAGGAGCATCGATTCCAGCTTGAAATGTATGCAAGAGGCTTGGAAATGATCCTTCACCGTAAAGTTGATGAAATCTACGTCTTTTTCTTTGATGGCGGTGTCTCTGTTCGGTTATAATGGTAATAATTTCATAGCTGGAGGGGAAGTTGTGACAGAGCAGAAAAAAAGCAATCATGAGTCCGGGCAGCAAAAAAAACCGATAGCCCTTGCAGTCGTACTCGTATTGCTCGTAATTAGTTTAATTTTTGTTATTATGTACGCATCAAAAAGCATTGGCTATCAGCAGGAAATTCAAGTAGCGACAGGTAAGGAAATTGTCGAGCATTTTAAGGCCTTGGATAAAGAGCTTGCCTACGCAGATCAAAGCGCAGCCCATTTAATAGCTCGTTCAGACAGCTGGAATGAAGATACTGCCGAGATTAGTCTGCATGCGAGCTATATACTCGAGGATATTAATGAGAGTTTAGCCGCATTGCTTAGCATCGGAAAAGAGATTGATGCTGCGCGTTTTGAGGGTGTGACGGAGGATGAATGGACAAGCTGGACAGCTAAGCAATATGATTTCCTGCAGCTGTTATCTACGTCTGAAGCGATAACCGCAGAACAGACTGAAGAGCTGAAGCAACTGCAAGCGAACATTCAGCAGCTGCAAAGCATCGTACAGCAATTTAATTTCAAGCTAGAGGGCAATCGAAATGCGATGATACGGTTGGCTGCAGGGTTTGATTGGACAGGCATCGCTGAACAACTTCAAGGGGTCGTTCAATAAGTCCGGCTTTGATGACGATGCTTAGCGTTGCAGATTACTCGGCGGCGAATATGGCACGCTACCGAAACTTTCGATGCTCACGTACCCAAAACGTACGCTGCGCTTCTCAGTTTCTAGTATCGTGTCATCTTCTTGGTCCTGAAAGCCGAACTTATTGAACCTCATTGGAAGGGGTCGTTCAATAAGCTCGGCTTTGATGACGATGTATTGCTTTGTGGCTTAGTCGGCGGCGAATATGGGGTTCAACCGAAAACTACGTTGCTCACGTACCAGTAACGTACGCTGCGCTTCTTGTTTTCTACTAGCGTGCGATATTCTTGGTCCTTGCTTTTTGAACCTGAACCAATATGTAGTAAACTAGTAAAGTAAGCTTATTATGTTGATACGGAGGTTTGTGAGATGGATTGCTTGTTTTGTAAGATCATTGAAGGGACAATTCCTTCTACAAAGGTGTATGAGAATGAGCATGTGCTAGCTTTCCAGGATATCGCTCCAGCAGCGCCTACGCACATTTTGATTATCCCGAAAAAGCATATAGCGACGATGAATGATGTTACACGTGAGGATGATACTGCGATTGCAGAAATCTTTGCTGCTGCTCGCCATATTGCCAAAGAACAAGGGTTTGACGAGGCAGGATACCGATTAATTAACAACTGTAATTCGGATGGAGGACAGGTTGTTTATCATCTGCATTTTCATTTGCTGGCGGGTAAAAAACTGGGTGCTCTACTCTCTGAATAAAACGTTATTGTTCAAGTTGACACAGACTCGTAATTTGACTTATAATTAAGGTTGATTAACCGTGTTATAACTCTGGACGGTCTGTTTCGGAGGGAGGGAAAACTGGTGTCTGAAATTAAAGTTCGTAAAAATGAAACTATTGATGCTGCGCTTCGCCGCTTTAAGCGTTCCACTGCTAAGGATGGTATCTTGGCAGAGGTTAAGAAACGTAAGCACTACGAAAAGCCTAGTGTTAAGCGTAAGAAAAAGTCCGAGGCTGCGCGTAAGAGAAAGTTTTAGGAGGATAATTCCATAATGAACCTGAGCGATAGATTGACCGACGATATGAAGCAAGCAATGAAGGATAAGGACAAGTTTAGACTATCTACCATACGTATGGTACGTGCGTCAGTACTGAACTTAGAAAAGGATCTTCGCCGCTCGCTTGACGAAAATGAGATGCTTGATATATTAAGTCGAGAGATCAAACAACGTAAAGATTCCCTCCAAGAATTTAAAAAGGCTGGTCGTGAAGACCTAGTCGAAAATCTTGCAGCAGAAATTGATATTATTAGTAAATACCTTCCCGAACAGCTCACTGAAGAAGAGATTCAAGAGATAGTAAGGCAGACCATCCAAGAACTCGGTGCTTCTTCCAAAGCCGACATGGGGAAAGTGATGGGCGCCCTGATGCCGAAAACAAAAGGTCGCGCAGACGGTAAACTAGTAAACCAAATTGTACAGCAATTTCTGCAATAGAATACGTGCGGACACAAAACACCCTTCGGGGTGTTTTTTTGTATCTACTTCAAATCGCGCTATCATCCATTAATAAATGATCTCATTCCCCCTGTAGACTATTCGTTATGATATAATAAATGAAACAGCCCGTTATCACATACGTATAATAGTAAAGCAGAAAGGAGGCGGAAAAATATGAAATCGACAGATAGGATGAATTTTACTACGGTTATGAGAAGGCTTGTCAGTTTGCTTCTGCTTATCGCAATAATGATCTTAGTGCCAACGACGCTTTTCGCTGAAAGCAAGGAAGCTCAAAAAGGATATGGTCCAGCGGTTGTGCATATTGCGCTTAAAGGCGATGTGGACCCTGCAATGGTAAAGTATCTTACACGCGCATTGGGTGAAGCGGAAGAGGCACATGCAGAGCATATTATTATGACATTGAATACATATGGCGGAAGAACGGATTCGGCTGCTGATATTGGCGAGTTGCTTCGAGCTTCATCCATACCAGTAACCGCATTTATTGAAGGTAAGGCAGTATCCGCTGGTACATATATTGCGCTGAATGCAGATACAATTGTAATGCAGGAAGGCAGTACGATGGGAAGCGCGGCCGTAGTAGATGGTTCGGGTAAGCTGATTGAAAATCCGAAGATCATTAGCTTCTGGGTTGATCAGATGAGTGAAGCTGCCAAGCTGAACGGACGTGATCCTAACGTTGCCATCGCAATGGTTGATCCGAGAATTGAAGTGGATCTTACTAGCTCGCTTGGCAAGGTTGTAGCGGTAGGAGATGTGCTCGCACTATCTGCATCAGATGCGGAGCGTATTGGTTATTCTGAGCATACAGCATCGACCTTAGAAGAAGTTAAAGCGTGGCTTGGTTATAGTGAACGAGATCTCATAGAAGTGGAGATAAGCTTTGCAGAGCAGTTATCTAAATTTATTCTACATCCTGTCGTTTCTGTCATACTTCTAATTATCGGCCTTGCTGGAATAGGGATTGAAATTTTCGTTCCTGGATTCGGTTTGCCTGGTATTTTAGGTGTGCTAGCAATGGGTCTATATTTCTTTGGTTCCTATATAGGAGGGCTCGCTGGTATGGAATCTGCTGTACTATTTATTGTCGGAATTTTATTAGTTGTTTTAGAATTGATTGTCCCTGCGTTTGGTATACTGGGTATATTGGGAGGAGGTGCCATTATTACTGGCATTATACTTGCTGCTCCAACTTGGCAAACAGGCTTAGTATCGATTATCATCGCGCTTGTTATCGCCACCGTTGTCATTATTATTTTTTCACGCACGAAAAAAGGAAGAACTACCTGGAGTAAATTTGTGCTGCGTGAGAAGCTGACTACCGAGGAAGGCTTTATTTCTGCAGAGCAGAAAACATCGCTTGTCGGTCAGCACGGCGTTACGGTAACACCGCTTCGCCCAGCAGGTACTGCTCTAATTAACAATCAGCGTGTTGACGTTGTTACAGAAGGTGGATTTATTGAAAACAAACGTCCTGTCATTGTTGTAAAGGCTGAGGGTACTTGGGTTGTTGTAAGAGAACTATCATCAAATGAAAAAGAATAGGGAGGTTTTTTTATGGCTTTAGATCCTCAATTGGTTACGATTGCCGTAATCATACTAGCTGTAATTGTATTTTTTGTTTTGTTGAGCTTTTTCCCAGTTATGCTGTGGATTTCTGCATTAGCATCGGGGGTAAAGATCGGAATTATTACACTGTTTGCGATGAAGCTTCGTCGTGTAACACCTAGTCGAATTGTTAATCCGTTGATTAAAGCAACAAAAGCTGGTCTTGGCGTATCGATTAATCAGCTGGAAACGCACTACTTAGCAGGTGGTAATGTAGACCGAGTAGTTAACGCACTTATTGCAGCTCAACGTGCGAACATCCCATTGATTTTTGAACGTGCAGCTGCGATCGATCTTGCAGGACGCGATGTTCTACAAGCGGTGCAAATGAGTGTTAACCCACGAGTTATTGAAACAACATCAGTCTCTGCTGTTGCAAAAGATGGTATCGAAGTAAAAGTTATGGCACGCGTAACTGTACGTGCGAATTTGGATCGTCTAGTCGGTGGTGCCGGTGAGGATACGATCATTGCCCGTATCGGGGAAGGGATTGTATCAACAGTTGGTAGCTCAACTTCCCATAAGGATGTTCTTGAGAACCCAGATAATATTTCACGTACAGTACTAGAAAAAGGATTGGATGCTGGTACAGCATTCGAGATTCTGTCAATCGATATTGCAGACGTTGATGTTGGTAAAAATATTGGTGCACATCTACAAACTGAGCAGGCAGAAGCAGATAAAAACATCGCTCAAGCGAAAGCGGAAGAGCGTCGTGCGATGGCTGTAGCTAAGGAGCAGGAAAATAAAGCGAAAGTCGTTGAGATGGAAGCGCTCGTTGTTGAAGCGGAATCTAAGGTTCCACTTGCTATGGCAGATGCACTGCGTAGTGGTAAAATTGGAGTACTAGATTACTTGAACATGAAGAATATTGAAGCTGATACTTCCATGCGTGAATCAATCGGAGATCCAAACGATCAAAATCCAAATAAATAACCTCGATATCGGATATGATCATCGATCAATGATCCTATACTGATAGGAGGTGAGCCTAATGGGTATCTTTGATCTTATTTTTGACAATATTTACGTCGTTGTTGTCGTGCTTTTCTTTTTGTTTAAGTTTATGGGGAACTTCTCCGGTAACAAAAAACAAACAGGAATGCCAACGTTTGGTGGTGATCAGCCAAATCAGTGGGATGATAACGAGCTCGAGACTGAGCCATCACCCTCTTACAATAGAGAGCCAGCGCCAGTAACAGGTCATATTGATACAACTTCTCCACCAAGAGCTAGGCAGCGTGAAGTGGAGAGAGTTAACTATCCATCAGAGCCTACTGCCCGATCGTTTGAGGATATTAAACGAGAACAGCAGCGTAGGCAGGAGCTCGCCCAGAAGCGTGTCGCTGCGGCTCAGAAGCTGATGGAGGCTCCTGCAAAGTCCGCTCAGCTCGGAACGAAAGATCTACGTGAGGCTGTCATCTGGAGTGAAATTCTAGGAAAACCGCGAGCGAAGCGTCCATATCGAAGCAGATAAAACACTAATCTACAACAAAATATATTAAAAAAGAGGCTGGGACAAAACTAGCTTCTCATAAACAAAACAGGGATGAAATCGATTCAGATTTCATCCCTGTTGCATATTGCTTGTTACTTATGGGTGAAAACTTACGTCCTCACCGCATACTTTCTCAAGTTAACAGCCAATAATGCTAGACCAATATCATATTCGACTTTAGATTTCCCTCGAAGCATAAAACGAGTGAAACCTAAATTAGCCTTCAAGAAGGCAAAAACTGGCTCTACGTCAATTTTTCGTTGGCGGTAGAGCTTGTTTGTTTTGTCTTCTGAAAGCTTCTCTCTCACATAGGCTTTTTGCTGCTCCCATGTTTCATTGATCATGAGCGTACGATTCGTTCCCTCTTGTGCTTTGGTGCAGGTAGAACGGAATGGACAGTCGGTACAATCCTCACACTCATACAACTTGAATTGACGTGTAAAGCCTGATCGATCTCTTCGTGTCACCTTGCGCTGAAACCATAGTTTCTTTTCATTCGGGCATAGATAGACATCTTGCTCCGCATCGTATACCCAGTTACTCGTTTGGAAAGGGTCTGTCTTGAATCTTCTTTTTTGCTCGTTCAAGTAATGAGCATACGTGAGCAGAGGTGTACGGTTGATCTTCGTTAAAATATGATCATAATTTTGTTCACTGCCATAGCCTGCATCCGCAACAATATGTTGAGGTAATTCAAAGTATTCTTCTTCAATGGTATGTAGGAATGGAATCAACGTTTTTGTATCGGTTGGGTTAGGGAAAATGCCATAGGCCAACGTGTATTGCCCTTCGGTTGCAATTTGGACGTTGTAACCAGGCTTGAGTTGTCCGTTTTTCATGTAGTCGTCTTTCATACGCATGAAGGTGGCATCATGATCTGTTTTAGAATAGCTGTTGCGTGCACCTAAAATGTCTAGATCCTTTTCATATTTTTGTTTACGTCCAATCCATTCTCGAACCTGCTTGACCATTTGCTTAGGCGTTTTACGTTGACGGCGTAGCTGCTTACGCTCAGCGACGTCCTCTGTATGAGCGATGGTTTGTGTATAGTCCTCTACAACTTCCTCTAGTTTTTCTGCAATTTCTCGCAGTTGTTCATTGGAAAGCTGCTCATCCTGTTCACGAGCCATTTCAGGAATGATCTTGTTGTTCAGCAGTTCATTGTAGAGCTGATTGGATTGTTCAATGAGTCTACGGTGATGCTTTTCGATGGCTTTTTTCCAAACGAATGTAAACTTATTCGCATTGGCTTCGATCTTTGTACCGTCAATAAAAATAGCCTCCTGATCAATGAGCCTTTCTTCAACTAATTGACAACGAAACTGAATAAAACATTGACGGATAAGAGTTTTCATTTCGGGATGAATACGAAAACGATTAATGGTGCGGTAGCTAGGCTCATACCCTTGGGCTAACCACATCATACGAATGCTGTCCTTCGTTAATGCTTCGATTTTTCGACCTGAAAAAGCAGACTGAGTATAGCCGCATAAAATAAGTTTGAGCATCATGCGTGGATGATAAGCTGGACAACCTGAATGACGAAGAAATGAAGCAAAGGCTTCATCTGGAATAGTTTCTACAAGATGATGGATATGAAACGCAATGTCGTTTTCTTGTAATTTAACTTCTAAATCTAGAGGCAAAACTAATTGATTCATGTTATAATCTTTAAACATAAGGAACACCTTTCCTGTTGGATTTGTTTTGTGGTGATTCAATTTTAACAGATGGTGTTCTTTTTGTATTTAAAAATATTAAAGCCGTTGAAATTTTACTCGTCGTAAAATTTCAACGGCTTTCTTTGTTTGTTAGGGCTGGGTTTTGTCCCAGCCTCTTTTTTGTCGTATTTTTTAGTTTCAATTGGATTGTATGCTGCACAATTGGCATTCACTCGGAGTTGCTTTGATTTTCTCATAATTGGCTAATTTAGCGCATACGTTGATAGAGTATGGAAGCGGCATGGATGTCACTGGTTTTGGAAAGGGGAGCTAACATCAATGGGTCGTATGAAACGCAAACTTCACAAGCTGACGGCGTCCTGGCTTGATATGCCGCAGGATGTTGTATTTGAATTGCCAAGATTAACGCTGATTGGCGATCGCCAGTTATATATTGAGAATCATCGTGGTGTTATTAACTTTACAGAAGAGGTGCTTCGATTATCGCTTAGCAAGGGAGAGCTTGAGGTACGTGGCCGTGAGCTCATTATTCGAACGATATGGACGGATGAGGTATTTGTTGAAGGGATTATTACAGGTATAGAGCTGTTTCCTTAAAATGTTAGAGGAGGAATTGTTATGCGTCAATCGTTTATGGAATGGTTAAAAGGTACGGTTGAGGTTGAGCTGCGGGGCGGTCAAATCGCTCAGTTTCTCAACCAAGCTACAAGAGACAAGCTTGAATTGTTTAATATCCGCTGGTCAGGCTCACAATGCGTGCGTTTTGAAATTAGTGTTGAGCAGTATTTTTTACTCCGAAAATATGTACGAGCCTCTGGTGGTAAGATAAAGGTGATGAGTAAAAAAGGCTTTCCATTTCTGCTGTCGATCATGGAGAAAAGACTATGGTTTACGATAGGCATTGGAATATTTTTTACGGTCATCTTTTTACTGTCGTCACTTGTTTGGTCTATCGACATTGCAGGCAATAAACGAATTCCGAATGATGTCATCTTAGCTGCTGCAAAAACAGAAGGTCTGTACCGCTATCAATGGTCCTTCAGGCTTCAGGATACGGATGTGCTGTCCAAAAAACTTGTAAATTCGATTCCAGGTACAACTTGGATAGGCGTTGAAAAGGTTGGTACGAAAGTTAATATTCAGGTTGTAGAGTCGACAAATCCCGATGCGAGGGAGCTCAACAGTCCAAGACATCTAGTTGCATCAAACGATGCAGTGATCACTTACATTATTGCCGAGCAAGGAAAGCCTCTTGTACGTAAAAATAATCGAGTGAAGAAAGGTGATATGCTCATTTCAGGTATAATTGGAAGTGAGGCTCACTCTGACATCGTTGTGGCGAAAGGTACAGTGAAAGGCTTAGTATGGTATGAATACGAGGTGAGTGCGCCGTTAACACAAAAATATCGTGTGCTTACAGGAGAGCGTCAGTCACGCTCCTATATCGTCCTAGGAAATCGTGCGTTACAGATTAGTGGCTTTAATCAAGAGCCTTATGAAAAATCTGAAACGGTGACGACAACGGATATGCTAACGATCGGGAATTTCTCTTTGCCTATAGGTAAGATGAAGGAGCTTGAACAAGAAGCTGCATTCGAGCAACGTGAGTTGACGACAGAGCAAGCTAGAGAAGAGAGTCTTCAGCAAGCAAGGCTACGAATTTTGGCACATGCGGGCGAAGAAGCTGAAATTGTTAGTGAAATTGTTTTGCATGAAGCGACAGAGAATGGTAAAGTGATAATGAAAGTTCTTTACGAAGTAAACCAGTCGATTACGAAGGAACAACCAATAGTCCATATGCAGGGAGATTGAGTATTGTTGCAGAATGAATTGAAAACAGTAAAGATTCCAGTCCTAAATACAGCTGAAGCTTTAGCAGTTTTTGGACCACAAGATAAGTTTTTACGTATAATTGAAGAGAGAGTTGATGCAAAGGTCAGCTCACGAGATGCAGAAATTACAATTAGCGGACCAGCTCAGCAGGTCGATTCCTTAGAGCAGCTGTATGAGGTATTGCTGCAGCTTGTTCGAGAAGGCTATACACCTTCTGAACGCGATATTACGTATGCTCTTGATCTTGCGCTGAAGATGCAAGCTGAAGAGCTGCTGGACCTATTCAAAAAGCCTATTGCTACGACCTATCGTGGAAAGAAGATATTAGTGAAAACGATTGGGCAGCGTCACTATGTTAAGCTCATTCGTAAACAAGATATCGTATTTGGAATTGGACCAGCGGGTACAGGTAAAACCTATCTAGCCGTTGTGCTTGCTGTAACGGCGTTGAAAGAAAACTTAGTCAAACGTATTATATTAACGCGGCCAGCTGTCGAAGCTGGAGAAAACCTAGGGTTTTTACCGGGAGATTTACAAGAGAAGGTAGACCCTTACTTGAGACCGTTATACGATGCGCTTCATGATGTGCTTGGTGCAGAGCAAACGGTTAAAGCAATTGAAAGAGGCATCATTGAAATTGCCCCACTTGCTTATATGCGTGGCAGAACACTGGACGATGCGTTTATCATATTGGATGAGGCACAAAATACGACGCCAGAGCAAATGAAAATGTTTTTAACACGTTTGGGCTTTGGATCCAAAATGGTTATTACAGGTGACGTAACTCAGATCGATTTACCTCGAGGTAAAAACTCTGGATTAATTGAAGCTAAACGTATTTTGAGTGAGATTGATGAGATAGGAATGATGATCTTTTCAGAGCAGGATGTCGTACGCCATTCCCTTGTCCAAAAAATCATCATGGCTTATGATCGTGATGTGGAATCAAGATCATAGCTCAACGAACCAAGAAAGGATTGATAGCGATGTCTAAGACAACGAAGAGTGACCAGGAGCAAAACAAATCACGCCTCTTAGTGGCAGCCACAGGCTGGAGACAGAGTAAGGCTATGAAATGGGTGTTCATGGCGCTATTCGTCATTCTGTTCTACTTAAACTTAGCACCGCATATCATCCCTGAAACGTACAACATTACTGAAAATTCAATCAGCGATAAAGATATTAAGGCACCAACGCAAATTCGTGACGAGAAGGCGACGAGAGCGGCTGAAGAACAGGCCGCTAACGCAATTGAAGATATATATTCGAATGTCGGGTTGCGTAATGTACAGCTTGTCGAATCGATATTTTTGCGAATCGAAGGCTTAAATGCTGATGATCAGGTGACCGAGCAAAATAAGATCGATATTTATCGTACAGAAATTCCTAGTTTTTACGATAAGCATATTGCTAGTTTCGTGGAGACAAGCCTTGCTAACGAGACATATAACGAACTGCTCCTAGAGGAAATGCAGAGATTAACTGCTGATCAAAAGTACACCATTCCTGAGGAAACCTTCTATAAGCTCCCTAAGCTAACGCAAGAGGAGCTTGTAGAAATGCGTCTAGTAGCTAAAGAAATCGTTCGCAAGCTAACGATAGATGAGTTGCGAGACGCAGAAACAGCGCGTATGCAGGTTGCTGAGCTAGTTAATTTAAGCTCAATTTCAAATCGTACGGCAAGGGAAATTGTGTCTGAAATGGCTAGGTTTTCCATAACACCTAACAAATTTTTAGATCGAACAGCTACGGATGAAGCACGTGAGGAAGCACGCCTTAATACGCAACCGATCATTTATAAGGAGAATGAAGTGATCGTTAAGCGGGGCGAAACCATTACTCCGGATACATATAATCTTCTTGTGGAAGCTAATCTTCTGCAGGATACAGAGCATAATTGGGCAAAGCTCGGCGTTTTTCTTGTAGCGCTATTGATTGCAACATTTTTGTACATTTACTTTACGCAAAAGATAGGAACACATCAACAGCATGTGAAGTATAGCAATTCCCAGCTGTTTATGCTGTTACTTATTACACTACTGAATTTAGGTATTATGCAAATCATTGCGCTCATTCAGAGTGAAACAAACAATATCGCTGGATTTTTAGTACCTGCAGCATTAGGTGCGATGCTAATTACGCTGTTAATTGATGAGCATTTGGCATTGGCTTCTACCTTTATCTCCAGTATTGGTGGGGCCATTATATTAAATAGTTCAAGCACAGGCTTATTCGATTACAAGTTTGGTTTTTATATTACGGTCATATCGTTAGCTGCTATTTATTCGATCAAGCATGCGTCACAGCGTTCAGCTATTTTGAAGGCCGGCATTATGGTCAGTATTATCGGCTCGTTAAGCGTGCTCACGCTATACTTAATGATGGAGCAGCTAGAACGGATGCCGTTAATGTACTCCATTGGACTAGCATTTGGAGGTGGCTTACTAACGTCCGTGCTTGTGATCGGTATTATGCCATTCTTCGAGGTTTCTTTTGGCATATTGTCAGCCCTTAAGCTCGTTGAGCTGTCGAGTCCCAATCATCCGTTATTACGCAAGCTGCTTACGGAAACACCAGGTACGTACCATCATAGCGTGATGGTTGGTAATTTGGCAGAAGCAGCTGCGGAAGCGATCGGGGCGAATGGACTGCTCTGCCGTGTTGGTGCGTTTTACCATGATATCGGGAAAACGAAGCGGCCAAGCTACTTTATAGAGAATCAAAACAATATGGAAAATCCTCACGATACGATTGATCCGATGCTTAGCAAATCGATTATCGTTGCGCACGCGAAGGATGGTGCCGACATGCTGAAGGCTTACAATATTCCAAAGCCGCTTAGAGATATTGCTGAACAGCATCATGGCACAACGTCGTTGAAGTTTTTCTATTACAAGGCACTTAAGCAGGCTGAAGAAGCAGGTGTGGAGCCTGACTTTACAGAGGATGATTTTAGATATCCTGGGCCTAAAGCACAATCGAAGGAAGCAGCGGTTGTCGGTATAGCCGATTGTATTGAAGCTGCAGTAAGAAGTCTTCGCAATCCTACCATTAATCAAGTGGAGGATATGATCCACAAAATTATTAAAAGCAGAGTGGATGACAATCAATATAATGAATGCGATCTAACGATGAAAGAGCTGGATAAAATCGCACAATCACTTAAAGAAAGCTTAATGGGGATTTTCCATTCACGCATTGAATACCCTGAAGACACCAAAGCAAAAGATAATGATAAGGAGTCATGACATGAGTCTAGTACTTGATTGGAACAATAACCAAAGCAAATTTGATATTCCAGAGAACTGGATCGCTATGCTTAATAAGATATTGCAGCTTGCTGCTAAAAACGAAGGGCTAACCTCAGGAGAAGTGACCCTTACATTTACCGACAATGAAGAA
This sequence comes from Paenibacillus sp. FSL W7-1287, assembly GCF_038004245.1. Lineage (NCBI taxonomy): Bacteria > Bacillati > Bacillota > Bacilli > Caryophanales > Paenibacillaceae > Paenibacillus > Paenibacillus sp. FSL W7-1287. The sequence continues at coordinate 1,899,629 of NZ_JBBORD010000001.1, forward strand.
ATTCACGAGTTGAACAAAACATACCGTGGAATCGATCGACCTACTGATGTATTGTCTTTTGCGATGAATGATGATGGTGTGGATGAGCTGGACATTATATTTGAGGTTGATAGCGAGGATGAGGTTGATCCGATCTCTGGAATGCTGGGTGACATTATCATATCCGTTGAGCGTGCCGAGGAGCAGCGTCAGGAATATGGGCACAGCCTCGAAAGGGAGATCGGCTTTCTCTTTGTTCATGGCTTTCTTCACTTGCTGGGATATGATCATCAAGACGAGGAAACTGAAGCTGAGATGACAGCTAAACAGGAAGCTGTGCTGCAGCAGGTAGGCTTGACACGCTAATGAAAAAGCTGCTTAAAAGCTTTGGCTATGCGTTTGCCGGCATTTGGAGCGGTTTTCGTACACAACGAAATATGAAAATCCATGTAGCGGTGGCACTATTAGTATTTATACTAGGTGCCATCGTTTCACTTACTAGGATGGAATGGATGATCGTGATCATCGTCATCTGTGCAGTCATTAGCTTAGAACTTATCAATACTGCCATTGAAGCTGCAGTTGATATGCACGGAACGAAGCGTCACCCGCTAGCTAAGCTCGCAAAGGATTCTGCTGCTGGTGCGGTTCTCGTTATGTCGATCGGTGCCGTTCTCATTGGACTTCTAATATTTTTACCGAAGCTGTACAGATTATTATAAAAATTAGATACACATGTTCATATCAGTCAAAAGAAGGAGGGAATGGTCATAGAGGAGCTACATATACGATTATTAGATAAAGCGAGAGAAGCTATGACGAATGCTTATGTACCGTATTCACAGTTTCGAGTAGGTGCTGCTCTGCTTCATGAATCTGGGGATATCTACGTTGGCTGTAACATAGAGAACGCAGCGTATGGACCAACAAATTGTGCGGAGCGAACGGCTATGTTTAGTGCCATTGCGCAAGGTGCTAAACCAGGCAGCTTTCCAGCAATTGCTGTAATTGGGCACACGTCAGATCCAATCGCACCATGCGGTGTTTGCCGACAGGTGCTTGTAGAATTATGCTCACCAGATACAAAAGTAATTATGGGAAATACAACAGGTGATTATCATATTATGACAGTAGCTGAGCTACTACCCGGCGCCTTCACACCAGCGTCGCTACAGAAGGAGGAACAACAATGAGTCAGCAAGAACAAAGCAACAAATTCCGCTCAGGGTTTGTGGCCATTATCGGTAGACCTAATGTTGGTAAATCAACATTGATGAATCATTTGATCGGTCAAAAAATTGCTATTATGTCGGACAAGCCGCAAACCACACGTAATAAAATTCACGGTGTATACACTGGGGACAATATTCAAATTGTTTTTCTTGATACACCAGGTATACATAAGCCCAATTCCAAGCTTGGCAACTATATGATGAAGTCTGCCGAAAGTGCATTGAAGGAGGTTGAAGCTGTTCTATTTCTAATCGATGGTTCCGAGGATATTGGCGGAGGTGATCGTTATATTATCGAACAGCTTGGACGTGTGAAAACTCCTGTGTTTCTAGTTGTCAACAAAATTGACAAAATCGATCCGGAGGCTGTGCTGAATAAAATTGTTCAATATAAGGATCTATATCCATTTGCTGAGGTAGTACCGATCTCTGCTATGAATGGGAATAATGTTACAACGCTGCTTGAACAGATTAGCAAGTACTTGCCTGAAGGACCGCAGTATTATCCAGCCGATCAAGTAACGGATCATCCTGAGCAATTTGTATGTGCGGAGCTAATTCGAGAAAAAATCCTACACCTAACGCGTGAGGAAATTCCACATTCTATTGCAGTGCAGATTGAGGATATGCGCGTACAGGATAACGGAGTAGTCTATATAGGTGCTGTCGTTTTTGTAGAGCGTGATTCTCAGAAAGGGATCATTATCGGTAAGCGCGGTGCCCTGCTAAAAGAGGTAGGTAAAACAGCACGCATTGATATCGAAAATCTTCTTGGCTCTAAAGTATTCCTTGAGCTGTGGGTGAAGGTAAAGAAAGATTGGCGTAACCAAGATAGAGTGCTAAATGATCTTGGCTTCAAGCATGAATAGATGCAATAGAGCCTAAAAAGTTAGGATGTCAAGTACAAGGAGACAGTAATATTTTCTACGGATAGAATTCACCGTAGTGCTCATCCTATAACCATCTGGAGCAGCATTTCCGAGGCGGGAAGGATGGATACGAATGAGGGATTTTTCGTGGAAATATTTTGCGTTAACCGGGGATGTCGAATCTTATCTGCTCTACAAAGAAGTAGAGCGTTCTGGAGATTCGATCGAGGCTATAGGTTTAGGTGATGATGATGAAGAGCTGCCGATTGAAGTGGAGCGATAATTAATTTCTTCCCTCATCATAGCCAGATGGAGGAATATAAATGCTTTATCGCGTGGAAGGTATCGTTGTTCGAACAGTTGATTACGGTGAAAATCATAAAATTGTAACCTTAATAACGAATAATAGTGGAAAAGTAGGAGTGCTCGTACGTGGTGCGAGAAAGGTTAGGAGCAAGCACGCCTCGCTTGCTCAGCCTTTTACATATGGAGAGTACACCTTTACGAAAAATACGGGTCTTGGCACTTTACAACATGGAGAGCTTATTACATCGAATCATAAACTGAGGGCTGATCTTGATCTTACTGCCCATGCCTCCTATATAGCTGAGCTAATCGATCGCGGCATTCAAGATGAGGAGATCGGTCATATTCATTTTGAACAGCTAAAGGCATGCTTTAGCAACTTGGATGAGGGCAAGGACGTAGTCGTAATCACTTCGATTTTTGAGATGAAGGTTCTTATGATGAGCGGTTACAGCCCGGTCGTTGAAGAATGTATACATTGTGGCAACCATATTGGTCCTTTTAAATTATCAGGTTACGCAGGAGGAATCGTGTGCTCCAGATGCTCAGCGCAAGATGCTTCTTTACAGGAAATAAGCGAAACAGCTCTAAAGCTGCTTCGCTTATACAAGCGTATTGACCTACGGCAGGTTGGCAATATTAGCCTTTCTAACGATGTAAAGCAAGAGGTTGCAAGGCTCATTCGGCTGCTTATTGATGGGCAACTAGCGATAAAGTTTAAGACTCGAAGCTTTTTAGATAATTTAGGTAATTTAGTTTGACAATTGTTCAATACTTGAATAGAATATGAGAATATCAATATGAGCGATGAAAGAGAATTGCGCATAAATTCTACCGATAAGCGAGCTGGGGTATGGTGAAAGCCCAGTAGGTATAGAGTATGCAAGCATGGCACTCTGGAGCGAGACAATCGAAAGAGGATTATTCGAAGGAATAATCAAGTAGGGTGGAACCGCGGGAATAACTCTCGTCCCTACGTCTGTAAACAGGCGTAGCGACGGGAGTTTTTTGTATGCCCGGGTGGTGATGCCTGTCTTAGGAGAATAAATCGATAGGAGTTGTATTGGAATGAACTTTCAAGGCATGATTTTAACGCTTCAGCAGTTTTGGGCTGAGCAGAATTGTATTCTCGTACAGCCGTACGACGTCGAAAAGGGTGCAGGAACGATGAACCCTATGACATTTTTGCGTTCTATTGGTCCTGAGCCATGGAATGTTGCTTATGTAGAACCTTCTCGCCGACCAGCAGATGGCCGCTACGGTGAAAACCCGAACCGCTTATATCAGCATCATCAGTTCCAAGTTATTCTTAAGCCGTCTCCTGACAATATTCAAGAGCTCTATCTTGAGAGTCTAAAAAGATTAGGCATTGATGCAAAGGATCATGATATTCGCTTTGTTGAGGATAATTGGGAGTCTCCGACGTTAGGTGCTTGGGGACTTGGCTGGGAAGTATGGCTAGATGGCATGGAAATTACTCAATTTACTTACTTCCAGCAAGTTGGCGGGATTGATATGAATCCAATCGCGGTAGAAATCACATATGGTATGGAGCGACTTGCTTCCTATATTCAGCAGAAGGAAAATGTTTACGATCTTGAGTGGGTTGACGGTGTAACGTATGGTGATGTGTTCCATCAGCCTGAGTTTGAGCATTCAAAATATACGTTTGAGACTTCGGATACAGCGATGCTGTTCTCTCTATTCAATATGTATGAGGAAGAAGCGAAAAAAACGATGGAGCAGCAGCTTGTATTTCCAGCATATGATTACGTGTTGAAATGCTCTCATACGTTTAACTTGCTTGATGCACGTGGAGCGATAAGCGTTACAGAAAGAACGGGCTATATCAGTCGAGTTCGAAATTTAGCAAGATCAATCGCTGCAACATACCTCGAAGAGCGTGAGCGTTTAGGCTTCCCTCTATTGAAGAAAGGAGAAAACTAAGATGGCAAAGGATTTACTATTAGAAATTGGCTTAGAAGAGGTTCCAGCTCGCTTCGTACGTGATGCGATGGATCAGCTTAAACATAAATTCGAAAAGTGGCTTCAAGAGCATCGTATCTCCTATGAGACGATTCAAGCATTTGCTACACCACGCCGTCTTGCTATTCTAGCTACAGCAGTAGCTGAAAAACAGACAGATGTGGAAGAAGAAGCAAAGGGGCCTTCACGCAAAATTGCGCAGGATGATAATGGAAACTGGAGTAAAGCGGCGCTTGGTTTTGCGCGCAGTCAGGGTGTAGAGCCAGAATCACTTTATTTTAAGGAGCTATCTGGAGTTGAATATGTCTACGCTAAAAAAAGCAGTATTGGCGTGGAGACTCAAGCAATGCTATCTCAAGGCTTTACAGATGTTATTACTTCAATGTCATTCCCTAAAAATATGCGCTGGGGCAGCTACGAAATGCGATTTGTACGCCCGATTCGCTGGCTAGTTGCGCTATATGGCAATGAGGTTGTATCGCTTGAGCTTGCTGGTGTAACATCTGGACGTGTATCTCGTGGACACCGCTTTCTTGGAGATGAAGCAGTTATTGAATCAGCTGAGCAATATGTTGAGCAGCTTCGCAAGCAGCAAGTCATTGTTGATGTGAATGAACGTCAAGCATTGATCGTTGAGCAAATCCAAGCACTTGCAGCAGAGAAAAACTGGAAAATTGCAATGAAGGATGATTTGCTGGAGGAGGTACTATTCCTCGTTGAATATCCAAGTACACTTTTCGGTGAGTTTGATGACTCCTTCTTAAATATTCCGCAGGAAGTGCTTATTACTTCTATGCGTGAGCATCAGCGATATTTCCCAGTGCTTGATCAGGAGGGTAAGCTGCTACCTTACTTCGTTACTGTTCGTAATGGTGATCAGCGTTCGTTAGATGTCGTAGCAAGAGGGAACGAAAAGGTTCTACGTGCTCGACTATCAGACGCAAAGTTTTTCTATGAGGAAGATCATAAGCTAACGATTGAAGCAGCTCTCTCCAAATTAGAGAATATTGTATATCACGAGGAGCTAGGCTCTGTAGGTGATAAGGTGCGTCGTGTCACGCAAACAGCGTCGTTAATCGCTGCGAAGCTAGGTGTCGATGCAGATGCAGCAGCAAAAGCTGAGCGTGCTGCCGCTATATGCAAATTCGATCTCGTTTCTCAGATGGTTTATGAATTCCCTGAATTACAAGGGATTATGGGTGAGGATTACGCAACAAGACTAGGCGAGGACCCGATAGTTGCTAAAGCAATTAACGAGCATTATCAGCCTCGATATTCCGGAGATGCGGTGCCTTCACATATCGTTTCAGCTATCGTTAGCATGTCAGAGAAAATAGATACAATTGTGGGCTGCTTCTCTATCGGTATTGTCCCAACAGGCTCGCAGGATCCTTATGCATTACGCCGACAAGCAACGGGAATTGTACAAATACTGCTCGCTCATGATCTGCAGTTATCGCTGTCTGAGTTGTTTGAACTTAGCCTTAGTGTGCATCTTGATCGTGGTACGAAACGAAACAAAGAAGAAATATCTAAAGATCTTAACGATTTCTTTGCATTGCGCGTGAAGAATTGGCTGTCAGAGCACGGGGCGAAATATGATGTAATTGATGCGGTAATGGCAGCTGGCTTCAGCGATCTACTATTAACGAAGAAGCGTGCAGAGCTGCTAGCTCACCAGCTGGAGCAAGACAATAAAGCTGAATTTAAGCTTACCGTTGAAGCCTTTAACCGTGTATGTAATTTAGCTGCAAAAGCAGAAAGCAAGCAGGTTGATGCAGCATTATTCCAAGAACAATCTGAACGTAAACTTTATGAAGCGTGGACTGCCGTTCATAATGGCTTTGTAGATGCGTTGAATGCTCGCGAAGTGGAGCGTGCATATGAGCAGCTAGCTACATTACGTGAACCGATCGTTGCATATTTTGATTCTGTTATGGTAATGGCTGAGGATGAAGCAGTTAAGAGAAATCGTCTGGCAACGCTAGCATCCATTGCAGAAGATATCCAGGCGATTGCGGATCTATCCAAGCTTGTCTGGGCGTAGAGCAGTTATTCTACAGCGTCATTAGCATGGAACAAAATAAAGTCAAATATAACAAAAGGAGGGGGCATCTTGACTAGAGATTCAGACGTCATTGTATATGTTATATCGGATGCAGCAGGAGACACAGGCGAATATGTCGTTCGTGCAGCGATTGCTCAGTTTCATCCTATCTCAACAGATATTCGCAGAGCTCCATTCGTAACGAGCAAAAAGGTCCTTGAGGATGTTACGTTAAAGGCAAAAAGGCTTGATGCAATCGTCATGTATACACTTGTGAAGCCAGAACTTCGTGAGTATATGCGTCTGCTTGCTGAGCAATATGACGTTCAAGCGATTGATCTGCTAGGCTCCCTTATTGATCTACTCGAGCATCGTACCGGAAAAAAATCTCGTCAAGAGCCTGGTCTTAACCATGTTCTTGACGCTGATTATTTCAGAAAGGTCGAAGCGGTCGAATTTGCTGTACGCTATGACGATGCACGTGATCCGTCAGGTGTAAAAAAAGCGGATATCGTACTCGTTGGTGTTTCCCGTACGTCCAAGACACCGTTATCGATGTATTTAGCTCATCAAAAATATAAAGTAGCTAATGTTCCTCTCGTACCAGAAATTAAGCCTCCAGCAGAATTGTATCAAGTACCACGAGATAAAATAATTGGGCTAACCATAGACCTGAATTACTTGAACGTAATTCGAAAAGAAAGGTTAAAGGCGCTTGGGCTGCCAGATACTGCTTCGTATGCATCTACGGAGCGCATCGAATATGAGCTTCAGTATGCGAACACCATTATGGAAAAGCTCCAGTGTACCATAATAGATGTATCGCATCGTGCAGTTGAGGAAACAGCCAGCCTAATTATGGAGAAAGTAAAGAAAGAGTAATAATTAAAGGATTTTTTGACGATATAGCGTATATAATACTTAGTACCTAATAACAAGCGGCAAAAAAAGGGGGGGCAATGTGAAGATTATCGTTGATGGAGACGCATGTCCTGTGAAAGACGAAATCATAGCAATCGCCCGCTCTTTTAATGTTCCTGTTTGTATGGTTGCTTCTTTTGATCATAGGCTTCCTCAAGTTGAGAATGTCGAAATGGTTCAAGTCGATCGAAGCAGTCAATCGGCAGATATGTTCATTATTAATAGGGCGAGGTCAGGCGATCTTGTTATTACACAAGATTTTGGACTTGCTTGCTTAGCAATTGCAAAACAAGCCTATACGCTATCCTTTCGTGGTGAAGTCTATAATGATGATAATATTGATTACTTGCTGGAACGTCGTGCAGAAGCGGCAAAGCGACGTAGGCAAGGCCAACGAATGAAAGGGCCGAAAGCACTTACTGCCGATGATCGCAAAAGATTTCAACAAAACCTGACAAAACTTTTACAAGAAAAGCAGGAGAAACGTGAAGTTTAGCGAATATTATTATAGTGCTACAAATTGAAGGTGATGGTCAATGGCTGGAGTATTAATACCAGATGAAGTAATAGATGCAGTCAGAAATCACCATGACATCGTAGAAGTAGTCGGGAAGTATGTTCATCTGACTAAGCATGGGAAATATATGAAGGGGTTATGCCCTTTTCATTCTGAAAAGACTCCTTCGTTCACCGTTACTCCAGAGCTGCAAATTTATCATTGCTATGGCTGTGGTAAGGGCGGTAATGTTATTCGATTCGTCGAAGAAATGGAGGGATATACATTTCCGGAAGCAGTAAGAATGCTTGCGGAAGATGCTGGAATTCCAGTCACCTGGTCTTCTAACGTAAGCGGTCACTCTCAAGAACAAGACAATGTTCGCAATAAAATCATAGAGGCACATGAGCTGGCAGTTAAGTTCTATCATTATATATTGAACAATACGCGGCAAGGTGATGAAGCTAAGCGCTATTTGATTGAGCGAGGATTGACGGATAAGTTAATTGATCAATTTATGATTGGTTACGCTCCAGGGGATTGGGATGTGTTGACTCGATTTCTAATCAATCGAGAATTTGATCCGCAGTTGTTAGAGAAGGGTGGCTTAATTTCTGTCAAAAATGACAGTGAGGGTTATTACGACCGTTTCAGAAGCAGAATTATGTTTCCAATTCGAGACAGAAACGGTAAGGCTGTTGCTTTTGTCGGGAGAATTCTCGGTGAAGGTCAGCCAAAGTATCTAAATTCTCCTGAAACGATGCTGTTTACAAAAAGTCGCATACTTTATAATTTGAATCTTGCTAGACCTGCCATTAAAAAAGCGAAGCAAATCGTTCTCTTCGAAGGTTCTATGGACGTAATCAAGGCGTGGTCTGCTGGCGTTCAAACGGGGGTAGCGACGTTAGGAACAGCATTAACGGAGGAGCATTGCCTGCTGTTAAAGCGTTATAGTGATGAAATTATTGTTTGCTATGATGGTGACGGAGCAGGTCAAGCTGCAGCATATAAATCGATTCCATTGCTCGAGCAGGCCGGATTTAAGGTGCTCGTTGCGCTTCTTCCAACTGGTACCGATCCTGATGAATATATTAAGACACATGGCGGCGATGCGTTCCGACACGAGGTGATCGAACAGGCCGTATCTGTAACAAAATTCAAGCTTATATATTTAAGGAAAAACCATATACTGTCAAGAGAAGAAGGTCGGAATCAATACATCGTTGAAGCAGTTAAAATTGTTGCAACATTAGATTCATCTACAGAGAGAGAAATTCATCTAAAGGAATTATCAAAGGAATTTGATATTTCATTGGATGCGCTGAAGCAGGATTGCCATGAATTTCGCGTGCAGCAGCAAAATTTCAAGCATCAAAGGGATAATAACCAATTTTCGTGGAATAATGGTAGGAATGAAAAAAGGAAAACCGAAAGAAGCTCGACAGTTTTACCTGCCTATGTTAATGCTGAACGGCGATTATTGCATGTCATGATGCGTAATAGAGACGTTGCTTTAGCGGTTCATGATAAATTGGGTGACGCTTTTAATATCGAAAATCATGAAGCGATCGCTGCGTACTTGTATGCGTATTATGCATCTGGGTATGAGGCGGACGCTGCTCGTTTCGTTGCAACACTGGAAGACGAAAAGCTGGAACGCACAGCTACCGAGCTGCTTATGATGGACGGTGGATTTCCCTTTGATGAGGATATTATGGATGCTTGGATTCAGGATATATTGAAAGTCCCGAAGCTGCAGGAAATTGAAAAAAAGAAAGAGCAAATGGTACGTGCCGAACGTGCTGGAGATGCGTTATTAGCAGCGCAATTAGGTATTGAGATTATTTCCCTGGAGAGAAAACTGAAGAACTAATCTTCAATGATCTAGGGAGGAGGGAGTCGCAAAATGGCGAATGATCAGCATACTGAATTAGATACTGAGCAAAAGTTGGATTTAGTGAAGGATCAACTGATTGATCAAGGGAAGAAAAGATCTTCTCTTACGTATAAAGAAATTATGGAGAAATTATCTCCCTTCGATCAGGATCCAGAACAAATCGATGAGTTTTTCGAGCAGCTCGATGATCTAGGCATCGAGGTATTAAACGAAGCCGAAGATGACAATCCACTTTCGCCTACAGGAGATGATCAGGAGCGAGAAGGGGACGACTTTAATTTTGATGATGATTTGGCGTTGCCGCCTGGCATTAAAATTAATGACCCTGTTCGTATGTATTTGAAAGAAATTGGGCGAGTTCCGCTTCTATCCTCTGAGGACGAGATCGAGCTAGCTATACGTATTGAGAACGGTGATGAAGAAGCCAAGAAGCGACTAGCTGAAGCGAATCTACGTCTCGTTGTAAGTATCGCTAAACGATATGTTGGACGTGGGATGTTGTTCCTTGATTTGATTCAAGAAGGAAATATGGGATTATTGAAAGCTGTTGAAAAATTCGATTACCAAAAAGGATTTAAGTTTAGTACGTATGCAACGTGGTGGATCCGTCAAGCGATTACCCGTGCAATAGCCGATCAGGCACGTACGATTCGTATTCCTGTCCATATGGTTGAAACAATTAACAAGCTTATCCGTGTTTCTCGTCAGCTGCTGCAAGAGCTCGGGCGTGAACCGACACCTGAGGAGATCGCTGCAGAGATGGAGCTAAGCACAGAGAAGGTTCGCGAAATTATGAAAATCGCGCAGGAGCCTGTTTCCTTGGAAACGCCTATTGGCGAAGAGGACGATTCTCATCTTGGCGACTTCATTGAGGATCAAGAGGCACTTGCTCCAGCAGATGCGGCTGCCTATGAGTTACTCAAAGAGCAGCTTGAGGATGTACTGGACACACTTACTGAGCGTGAAGAAAATGTGCTGCGTTTAAGATTCGGTCTAGACGATGGTCGCACGCGTACACTGGAAGAGGTTGGTAAAGTGTTCGGTGTAACTCGTGAGCGTATTCGTCAAATCGAAGCAAAAGCGTTAAGAAAGCTTCGTCACCCAAGCAGAAGTAAGCGCCTTAAAGATTTTCTTGAATAACTAGAACTTAGGATGACCTTTCTGCGTTAACGCAGTAAGGTCATTTTTATCAAGGAACCAAATAGAAAGGAAGCTGCCTATGAAAGCAGAGCGTAGAACGATTATCGTGCGTGAAATTGAGCATTGGCGACGATCGAAGCTACTGCCTGATCACTATTGCGACTTTCTGCTAAATTTATATGCTGATCCTGTGCTAGCACCCAAATCAGACAACGAAGAAGAGCCTCCTCAGCATCTAGTCGGAAAAGCGATTGTCGCTGTCTCGAAAGCTACTGGTAAACAGTGGTTCCTAACAATTGGAATTCTAACCTTAATTTCGTTTGTTGTGCTTTATTTTAGCGTTTTTCATCCTGTAATGCAAATTGCGTCAATACTGTTAGGGACGATTATTTTGCTTTGGCTAGGCGAAAAAATTCGTGTAAATCATGCCCCTATTGGATTCTTGAGTATTTTCATTGGTCATTTATTGCTATTAACTGGTGGATTATATATAATTGCACAGCACCAATTGGAACAATGGTATTGGAATTTTGCACTCATTGCACTTTGTTCAATAATATGGATGATTTACGGAATTAAAAGCAAGCTAAGTATGCTGCATCTTTGCGGGTGGCTCGCATTTCTAATGGCTTATGCAATGCTGCTGCATCAGCTGACAACTGGACAGCAGTGGTATGAAGTTCAATTCTATTGGCTGCCTTTATCATTTTTATTTTTTTGGATATGCTGGTTTATCCATCGATGGTTCAAGCCAGTAGCTGCAATCATTTTTGTCGTTGGTATTATTACATGGTTTATGCCAGAAATCTTTCAATATTTGTTTATAGATGACCCTTTATGGCTGCAGCTGCAGCTCATTGCCAAAGTTCTCATCGCTGGCTGTTTATTATTTGGATTGAAAAAACAATGGATGGTGTGGGTAATTTAATGATTCAGCTTTCACAACGTTTACAAACTGTAGCTCATTACATATCAACAGGACATCGTGTGGCTGACATTGGCTCAGACCATGCCATGCTTCCTGTTTATCTCGTTCAACAGAAAATTTGTCCGTTTGCTATTGCAGGCGAACTAAACGAAGGACCTTGGCAAGCAGCAACAAAGCAGATTGCGCATGCCAATCTGTCAAGTACGATCGAAGCGCGACGTGGCAACGGTCTTGAGGTTATTGCTCCACATGAGGTTGACAGCATTACGATATGCGGAATGGGTGGTGCACTCATTTCTACAATTCTCGAAGAGGGATATAAACAAGGCAAGCTTGAGGGAGTTACGGAGCTGGTGCTGCAGCCTAATGTTGGTGAGGATGCTGTACGAGCATGGCTGACCGAGCATGATTGGGCACTAATGGACGAGACCATTCTTGAAGAGGATGGGAAAATTTACGAGGTTCTCCATGCAAAAAAAATTGCTGGAGCGAAGGAATGGAACAAGCAGCTGTTTTCAGTAGACGAGCTTTCGTTTCCTTATGCAGAACCGATAAGAGAAGCATTAGCGTTGCGAATGGGACCATATCTCCTTAAAAAGCAAGGGGATATATTGCATAAAAAATGGCTAGCTGAAATAGAGAAGCTCGATTATATTATCGCTTCGCTTTCTCAATCTGAGCTAAGTCAAACCAAAGCAAAGCTTGCTGCTGTAAAGCAGGATCAACAGCTCATTAGGGAGGTTCTAAAGTGGCTATACACGGACAGACATTAATTCAGTATATGGAGCAGCTTGCCCCTAAGCACTATGCGGTAGAACACGATCGTATCGGTTTACAGCTGGGCACCTTGAATAAGATGGTGGAGCGTGTACTTGTTACGTTGGATGTGACGCTTGAGGTCGTACAAGAGGCGATCGACAAGAAGGTCGATCTCATTATTGCACATCACGCAATTATATTTCGGCCCATAGGCAGTATTGATGTTTCTACTCCAGCTGGAAAACTGTATGAGCAGCTGATTAAGCATGATATCGCGGTCTATATTTCACATACTAACTTGGATGTGGCTGTTGGAGGTGTGAACGATCTTCTTGCAGATCTGGCAGGGATGGAGCAAGAGAGAAAACCGCTAGAAGCCGTCTATATTGATAAGCTGAGCAAGCTGGTTGTATATGTCCCGGAGCAATCACTCACAGCAGTGGAACAAGCAGCGTGGCGTGCTGGTGCAGGTCATATTGGAAATTACAGTCACTGCAGCTTCCAAAGCTCAGGCACGGGCACATTTATGGCTGAGGAGGGTGCCAATCCGTATGTCGGTGAAGTGAATAAGGTGCACAGAGAGCAGGAGATTCGCTTTGAGTGCATCGTACCGGCAAGTGTACAGCGTAAGGTTGTGAGCAGCATCATTAAAGCACATCCTTACGAGGAAGTCGCATACGATCTTATCCCTCTTCAGCAGCAAGGCAAGGTGTACGGGCTAGGAAGGGTTGGACGCTTAATAGAGTCAACAACACTAGGTGAGCTCGCAGAGCAGCTAAAACAGGCGTACAGCGTCCCAGCACTGCGTGTTGTAGGGGAACTTGATAAGCCGATTAAAAAAATTGCTGTGCTTGGCGGGATGGGTGCAAAATATGTGAAATCTGCTAAATTTGCAGGTGCAGATGTTCTCATTACAGGTGATATAGATTTTCATACAGCACAGGATGCGCTCGCAGATGGCATAAGCATCATTGACCCTGGTCATCATATTGAAAAGGTAATGATACAAGGCGTTCAGGCTTGGTTGACTGCGAAATGTGATGCCGAAAAAGCAAAGGTAGAAATTATCGCTTCCACGATCAATACAGACCCATTTCAATTTTTATAAGCGGGTTGTAAATAGATAAATTTTGCACCAGCCACGATCATGGGAATGATTTGCTCTTGAGTTCTTTGTTAAAACTCGATATACTGTTATGTGCATTGGAAAGTTTGACAGACAATCGCTGGCAGCCTAGATGCTGCGAGAGGAAAGTCCGGGCTCCACAAGGCAGGATGCTGGATAACGTCCAGTCGGCGCGAGCCGAAGGATAGTGCCACAGAAATGGACCGCCGATGGCTGAGTAATCAGCACAGGTAAGGGTGGAACCGTGGTGTAAGAGACCACGAGGAGCACAGGTGACTGTGTTCCTGGTAAACCCCATCTGGAGCAAAACCGAGAGAACACAGCAGCTTATGCTGCAGCCTTAGCCTGAGGCGTGTTCGGGTGAGTTGCTTGAGCTACGTAGCAATATGTAGCCTAGATAGATGATTGTCGCTCATCGTGGGAGGGTCGTTCCCGCTATGACCACTACGAGTACAGAACCCGGCTTATGGCAAGCTTTCCTAACGAGCATTGATTGATGATACGAATGGATGCAACGATATCTACAAGCAATGTCAGTTGTAGATGTTGATATGCATCTGTGCAATGAATAGCCTGCATTTGCGCTATGTAACATGCGCAAATGCAGGTTTTTTTACGTGCGTGGATATAGTAAGCAGAGTATAAACTTTGACCGAAAAATCCAAAAAGAAATTTTAGCGCGATCTTGTTAGGAGTGGTTGATTATATGATTAAAGCTTATTCATGGCTCACTTTATGCGTTGTAATCTGGGGGAGTAATTTTGTATTTGGAAAAATGTTAATTCAATATTTCTCTCCAACGATGCTAACAGAGTTGAGACTTTTTTTTATCGTTCTGTTTTTAGTTGGATTAGCTGCTATTAAGAAGGAGTTTAGACGAGTCAACAAAATAGACTTGATGCTGCTATTTGTACTCGGTGTAGTCGGTGTGTTTATTAATCAATGGTCCTTTTTCGCAGGCTTACAAACTGCTGATCCGACTACCGCTGCATTAATACTAGCAACAACCCCTATATAAACTGGTACCCATAGACTAGACACTTTGAAAAAAGTGTTTAAGCTATGGGTATTTTTTTGTACACTGGTATAAGTAGCGGGGGGATGAAATCATGAGCAAGAAACAATTCACTGATATAGAACGGGAACAACTCTCGGAGAACAAGTATGTAATCAAAGTAAGTAACAAGGCAATAACCTACGCGGACGAATTTAAGCAGCTTTTCATTGATCAATACATGTTAGGGAAGACACCTAGAGAAATTTTTGAGGATAATGGATTTGACGTAAATGTTCTCGGTATCAAGCGCGTCGAGACGAGTGCTGGTCGATGGAAGAAGGCCTACGGGAAAGACGGCCTCGTCGGACTTACTGATTCCCGGAAAGGGACTTCCGGACGCCCTCGAAAACGGGAATTGACAACAGATGAAATTATCGCCAAGCAAGAAGCACGAATAGAACTTCTCGAATCCCAAGTCGAATTGCTAAAAAAGCTAGACTCGACAGAAAGGTTGCTGGTAAACCAAGGAAATAAATTATGTAAGAGCAAACTCTTTAAGCTAATTAAAGATGCTGTAGATCAAGGTTTAGGACGTATGACACGCTACCTATGCGAATTGCTTAACGTCTCTCGTTCGGGATATTATAGCTACCTAAAAGCCACTGGTGCGCGCGAAGAGCGGGCCCGTTTAGATGCCAAAATTGGAGAATTGATAAAGAAGGCGTTTCATCGAAGAGGCTTCCAAAAGGGTTCTCGCTCCATCAAAATGATACTAGAAAATGAACTTGGCATTATCTACAGTCGAAAACGGATTCGAAGGCATATGAAGAAGTTAAACCTCGTTTGTCCACTCAGAAAACCTAATCCCTACAGACGTATGGCCAAAGCCACACAAGAACATCGAACACTACCGAATAAGCTACAACGGGATTTCAAGAAAGGAATCCCTGGCCTTGTGTTGCTCACCGACATTACATATCTCCCGTATGGTCGCACAGGAATGGCTTATTTATCGACTGTTCTGGACGCATCAACGGGTGAAATTCTGGCTTACAATCTCTCCACACGTCTCACGTTATCTGTAGCGATGGATACGATTCAGGCACTTACGAAACAACGTCGTTTGAAATTGCATAAGGATGCATTTATCCATTCCGATCAAGGTTCGCATTATACAAGCCCTAAATATCAAAAACTATTGAAACAAAAGGGCTTAGGCCAATCCATGTCTAGGCGAGGAAACTGCTGGGATAACGCCCCACAGGAATCCTTCTTTGGTCATATGAAAGATCATGTTATAAGCAGGAACTGCTCATCATTAGATGAACTACGACGAGAAATAGATCGTTACATGAAATACTACAACCATTACAGATATCAATGGGGATTAAAAAAGATGACCCCTGTTCAGTACAGGAATCATCTTTTGAAGACGGCCTAGCTCACTCTTTTTTAGTGTCCTTGACAAGGGTACCAGTTTAATACTAGCGGGAGTGTTAGCTGCTTTATTTTTAAAGGAGAAATTTACGATTCGAATGTTGATCGGCTCAGTGATCGCAATTGTAGGAATTTATTTCGTAGTAACTAAAGGGGAATTTGTAGCTATAGCTGTTGATAGTGGACTCTTGTGGATCGTTGTCACAATGGTAACATTCGCGATCATGATTATAATGACACGAGTGCTTTCCAAAAGAGTGAGTCCCCTAACGATTACATTGTATTCGAATATTATTGGCTTTGCAGTAGGAGTACCATTCATAGCTGTACTAGATCATCCGATCCGAGTCAGTACGGATCTATCTGATTGGACTTTTCTAATTGTAACAGCGATTGTTGTGCATGGGATTTCTGCGCTTATATGGAATCAGAATATACGTTATGTGGATGCGTCAAAAGCGTCGATCTTATCTAATTTAGAGCCTTTTGTAGCTATGCTTATGGGATTAATACTGCTGTACAAGCCCGTGACAAAAGTTGAACTAATGGGATCCTTGCTCATTATCGGTGGTGTCGTGCTGTCCACTTTCCAGCGAAACATCAAAGTGCGCAGCGAATGATTATTAAATGTTAAGCAGTAATAGCTAATCAATGCAAAAAAATCGTCCCATGCGCATTAAAGGCTTTGGGACGATTTTTTCAATATAGCTAAGCCATTCACATATTACGTGAGTAGTACATGATCAATCATTAATCAATTGATCAAGCTTGTTCTTGACTGTTTTTGGATAGGTCTGCAGCGTGCCTGCATAGCTCGCAGCTGTATTTAAAGCCTTCTGCACATCGATTTCGCCATAGCCATAGTATTGATCGTAACCAGGATCACCAAGATCAGTTGCTGTTTGCCTCATAATATCCATTACTTCCGTATTCGTAAGCGAAGGATTAACAGAACGAATAAGCCCTGCTAAGGCTGCAACGTGTGGTGAAGCCATTGAAGTACCGGATAGGGCAGCATATTGTCCCCCAATATAGGTACTCGCAATTGAATCGCCTGGTGCTACGACATCAACATAATCTCCATAGTTGGAAAACGCTGCGCGCTGTTTCCCGCTTGTTGTTGCTCCAACGGCAAAAACTTCTGGATAGGCTGCAGGATATCCTGGACGATTGGTGTTATCATTACCCGTTGCTGCAACTAAAACAACATCACGTTCATAGGCGTATTTGATGGCTTCGTGCAGGAAATCACCTGAAGCATAGTTACCAAGGCTCATGTTAATGACTTTGGCACCTTGATCTGTTGCCCATATAATTCCTTGCGCTACGCTATATGTGGAACCTGCACCTGAGCTGTTCAGTACTTTAACTGGCAATACAGAGTTGTACCAAGTAACTCCAGCAATTCCCTCCTGATTGTCTACTGAAGCTCCAATAATTCCGGCCACATGTGTACCATGACCTAGTTCGTCTGCTGCGTTGGTTGACCCATCATTCACGTTATAGCCCGCAAGAAGTCTTGCACTTAGATCAGGATGATTGGACTGAACGCCTGAGTCTAATACGGCTATAATGACATCCTCGCTGCCTCGGCTAATGTTCCAGCCTGTCTCAGCATGAATATTGGTAATGTTCCATTGATAACGGGAGAACAGTGAATCATTAGGTATAAAGGTTGCCGTTGTTTCTTCATTGGTCAAGTAAATATAGTGAGGCTCTACAAATGAAACGGGCCAATTTTCTTTTAAGTAAGCAATTAGCTCCTCTGTTGAAAGCTTGTCTGACGTTAAAATATAGGTTTCGCCTATTTTTTCAGCGCGAATACAATGCGTTTCTTGTTTTAGTTTTTTGATCTGGTCATCCGTTAACGTAGAGTTAAATTTAACGACAACCTCTTTTTCGTAATAGTGACTTACGTTTCCATTATCCTCTCCAGTGATAACGGTAGTATCTACGGTAGAGTTAGGTTTCACCGATTCAACCTTCATTGTTCCTTCAGCTGGGTAAGGCACAAGACGAAGGTTTTTACGTTGATGGTCTTCGACCTGCGGGATAATGGAGGCTTTGACGACCGCAGTAAGCTTAACTTCGTCTCCCACTCGAGCAAGGACACGATACTGATGATGATCTTTGCCGTAATACAGCTTAGAGCTATAACGGTCACCAGGAATAAAAAAGCGCTCAGCATCCTTAAAGTATGACTTCGCTTCATCAGAGTCAGAGCCAGGGAAATTACCAAGCTGAATTTTAGCTTTATCTCGTTCCCATTTTACGTACACATAATGAGGATGTTCTTCCTGCAGCATAGCGATTTGTTGCTTCGCTTGCTTAGCGTCCGTTAACGAGATGAGTTTATCTAAATCGGCTTCAATTTCACTAAGAACAAGTAAGTCGCTATTGTTCATATCCTTCTGCAAAATACTTAGCTTTTGCTTCTCTTCTAGGTTATTGCTTAATTGTTCGTGAATGGATGCTTGCTGCTGTTGCTGCTGCGACAGCTCCGCGATTTCCGGTGTTTCTGTATTGTTGTTTGAATTCGACTGATATAGCTGCAACACTAAAAATATAGCAGCTGCTGCAACGATCGGTATCAGCCATTTTTTCTTCATGATCATCACCACTCCTTTTCTTTTACTTTTTCGTAAAAGGTCGTAAAATATACAGTTCGAGCCTGAAATAGTACCGTTTTATACACTTTTATGTTACGATGTAAATGTTATAGTTTTTTTTCGTTTGGAAAATGAAAGGGGATCTACCGACATGCCATCGACTAATGTGAAGTCGCTTAGTGAATCGACACGTGAGAAGCTAAAAGATGCGATAGCGATTTTAGAAAACTTCTTAAATACGCACGCATTAGAGCATCTTGTAAGTGAGGACAAAAAAGAGGAAGAGGAGCAGTTTTATAGAGGCTTTTTGGCTGATCTTCGTCATTTGCTCGTTTTTTCTGAAGTTTCTTATGAGAAGCTTGGTGTTCTTCTAAGAAGACCGAATTTTGACGTAGACTTTGCAGAGCGTGCTCTTTATGAGGTGTATCATAACGGTGTTAACGCTTTCTTTTATCCTAAAAATGAATGCTATTCTGAGGATGGTCGTTACGCTTATACAGGTCAAGATGCGATTCGCTTTCGTTATAAGCCGAAACGAGAGGCAAGAAATGTTGTAATGAGCGTTACCAAGTATTACGAAGAGCTTCGAGACGAGCTTGCATATTACGAAAGTGACTATATGACCCAGCGTCGTATGATGGGAAAAAAATAACGAGAATAAGTCACCTCATCTACAGGGCAAACTGTTGATGGAGGTGATTTTTTATGCCTAAAGGCGTAGCTTGTACTGTGTCCAATTGCTCTTTTTGGGGAGAAAATAATCGATGCTTTGCCGATGAGATTAAGATTGAAATTGATGCGCACTCAAAAATCAACACGAATGAAGAATTTTCTACCGAGCTAATTGAGTCTGAGCATAAGGATGTTGCGAAGCAATCAGCAGAAACATGCTGCCTAACCTTTGTCGCTAAGAGGTGATTAGAATGGGTAAAGGCAAACGTTTTTCACGTGGCAATAAAATTTATCGGAGTGAGCTGCCTGTAGAAACCTACAAAGGTAAGTTTCCTCATAACGATGCCATTGCGTTACAACATCAGCCCCTGCCGCCAATTGAGCATGGCGGGATTTATACGGAGATGGGTGCGGATATAACGTATGAGGAATTGAATACCCCGTCCGGCCATCGATTCACCACTTATGATGATGATGGTGACCGTCATACAAAGGTGAATGCTGCGATTGGCTGGTATGTTGGTATGATCGCACTTGTCGTGTCTGTTATTGCTTTATTTGTATGGCCATTCTGGACAGGCCTATCTGGATTAATACTGTCAGTACTAGCTTACAGGCAGGGAACACGTTCAATTGCTTGGGTGTCAGGCACGTTAGCTGGCGTAGCAATCATGATGAGCATCATACAATATTTTTCTTATGTATAGAACTAATAAAATGTTGGATACCCGTCTTAGCCTGCTTGCTAAGACGGGTTATTTATTGTTATATAAAAAAACTCCGCTTTATAATATAATTTTACAGGGAGGAGATAAAAAACATGAAGGTAAATGTAAAATTATGTATGAGTTTGATGGTTGTGATCATGTTACTGGCGATGTATATTCCTAATTCAAGCGTTCATGCAGCGGAAGTACACCATTGGAAGCATTATACAGAGGCTGTCAAGCTAATGGACAAGGGTAAATATAAGGAAGCGATAGTAAAATTAAAAGCAGCTGTAAAGCAAACTAAAAATGGAAGCTATTTACGAAAGCTGGCTGAAGCCTACGAGAAGGATGGACAGTACCAAAACGCTGCAGATACTTACTATGCTGAAGCAGATATTCATTATGCACTAGGCTTAAAAAGTGGAGATATGAATACATACTTTGCAGTACTAGCTATGGCAGATGCACTAAATACAGAAATTGAGCTGTTTATCGAGGATCAAGTGCAAGTCGTGCAGGAGTCAGGCAGCTTAGCGAAGTTTGAGCCTGATAACGGCATGTACATTGGTGCTTTTATTGAAAAAGATAGCGGAGTAGAGGCTAAGAAAGGCGAAAAGTTTGCAGCCTTTAACGAATTAACAGGAAAGCAGCACGCGATTTATTTTAACTACCATCGCTACGGAGCTAATTTCCCCCATATATGGGCGTCACAGGTTAAAGCAGCGGGTGGTGCGATTCATTTGGCAGTACAGCCCGAGGGCGGGCTTAGTGAAGTAAAGGACGATGCTAGCTTGCGAAAATTCGCTAAGGATGCACAAGCGGCAGGTGTTCCTATATTTCTTCGTTTTGCTTCAGAAATGAACGGGAGCTGGGTAACGTGGAGCGGGAATCCTAAGCTTTATATTGAGAAGTTCCGACTAGTTGCCAAAGTTATGGAGGAAGAGGCACCAAATGTTGCAATGGTGTGGTCTCCAGCGGCTAACCCGAAGCATAATATTCATGATTATTATCCAGGAGATGATTACGTCGATTGGGTAGGGCTAAGCATTTATTCAGTTAAGTTTTTTAATGGTGATGTTAAGAGTCCTGCTGATCATGTGAATCCGCTTGATTCCTTGGATTATGTATATCAAGCGTATGCTGACCGCAAACCGATAATGGTAAGTGAGTATGGAGCTACAC
This sequence comes from Paenibacillus sp. FSL W7-1287, assembly GCF_038004245.1. Lineage (NCBI taxonomy): Bacteria > Bacillati > Bacillota > Bacilli > Caryophanales > Paenibacillaceae > Paenibacillus > Paenibacillus sp. FSL W7-1287. Next base: position 1,920,922 of record NZ_JBBORD010000001.1, read on the forward strand.
ATTTCAGTAAGGCTGGCAATACCTCAACGGTTAACTTTGCCATTACAAAGATGAATATGCTTTATCATGGTGCGAAATTAAAATATCCACGATTGAAAAATATCAATTGGTTTAGCCTGAATACATTAACGGATTCACATAGCGCTGAGCGCAGCTTAAACAATTTCAGTCTTACAGAAAACAGCTCATTACTAGGCGCATATAAAAATATGATTAAAGATCCATATTATCTAAGTCGAGTGACTCCATTAGCTGAATCCAAGAAGGTATTAGCTCAAAGTGTTGTTCCTATTGAGGATCAAGCGGTTCGTGGCACGAATAGTAAAGTGATTGCATGGGTAAAAACATACGATCCTTACATTAGTAAGGTTGTTTTCTCACTTGATGGCAAACAAGTGGCTGAGAGTAAGCAATATCCATATCAATGGAAAGTTGACACATCAACCTTGTCTCCAGGTGCTCATAAGCTAAAGGTTACCGTATATGACTCAAAGGGACGAATAGCATCTAGCAAGCAGAGTACCATTATGGTCGATACCTCTGCTGACAAGCTTAGTAAGGATCAATACGCACTATATATTAATGAAAAATATGTGTATACGGCAAATGGAAAAATAAAGCTTCCAGTTGCGCCATATACTAGCCAAGGCCGTACACTTGTGCCGCTGCGCTTCATCAGCAATACGTTAGGTGCAGATGTGAAGTGGAACAGCAAAGACAAGTCGATTACGATTAAAGGGAAATCAACGATCGTGCTAACGGAAGGTAGTCAAACCGTAACGGTTGATGGAGTGAAAAGTCAATTAGAGGTTCCGCCTGTATCGATTAAAGGCACGACATTTGTTCCACTCCGGTTTGTCAATGATAAGCTTGGTGGTAAAGTGAGCTATAATAGTAAAAAAGGTCAAATTATTGTAACGAAGTCGTAATGAACGTTTTTTGCACTAATCCCATTCATTAGCGAGCAAGTATTGCTGGATGCTGATATGCATCCTCAATACTTGCTTTTTTATTCGATTAGTTATGAGTAACTAATCGAAGGGTAAATAAAGTTATTTTAGATGAGTTGCATCTTAGCTAGATCTAACTGATCTATGAGGCAGTTTCTTTTGTGTTGCATAAGGACTTGAAAAGTAGTGACTACACAGTGAACGTGGTAGAATAAGAAGAGCTTTTGTTAAGGAGGCACATTATATGATAATTGATTTACAGCATATTCATTGGGAACGTGAAGAACGTACAATTCTGCAGCAAATTCATTGGCAGGTTAAAGAAGGAGAACATTGGTGTTTGCTTGGATTAAATGGGTCTGGCAAAACATCTTTACTTAATATGGTGAACGGCTATCAGTGGCCGACAAGCGGTAAAATTTCAGTATTAGGTCATGAATTTGGCACCTACGATTTAAGAGAGCTCCGTAAAGAGATAGGCTGGGTCAGTACCTCTATGCAGCAGAGATTATATGGCAGCGACATGGCAGTCGATATCGTGCTGAGTGGCAGAGACGCATCCATTGGCATATATGACACACCAACTGCTGACGAACGTGACGCTGCATTGAAGTGGTTGTCTTCTATGGGCTGTGAGCATTTAGCAAAATCACCTTATCGTACATTGTCTCAAGGAGAGAAGCAAAGAGTACTAATCGCTAGAGCCTTAATGAATAAACCCAAGCTGCTTATACTTGACGAGCCGTGTACAGGCTTGGATCTGCTTGCACGTGAGCAGCTGCTTAATATGATTACAGAGCTAAGAGGTCAAGAGCAGTGCCCAACGTTAATCTATGTAACCCATCATGTGGAAGAAATTCTACCTTGCTTCACACATACGTTGTTATTGAAGGATGGAAAAATCTTTGCGAGCGGAACAACTGAGGAAGTGCTTACTCAGCATACGATGTCGAGCTTTTATGAAGTGCCAATCCATCTTGAAAAGGAGAATGAAAGATATTGGTTAACGATCAAGAAGCCATCCTAGAAGAGGGAGTTGCTTCCTTGTCGCGTAAGCAAAGGTTGATTCGATGGATTAAGAAGAGGTTTCATATAGCAATTGCCATCCCAAGCAGGGCGAATCAAGCAGCTTTGACCGTTTTTTATGCAGGATTATGTATGGAGATGGCCTTAACCATTCCAGGTCTACCGACAGGACTTGGTCTATGGGCTGATTATGCGATAATCGGTACAATTTATGTGTTAGCTTCTGCAGTTTTAGTGTTAGGACTTTATTTTATATTTTCGTTTTTTTATTTGAGGTCAATAGCTGGTTGGGTAACGGGAATTCTAGGGATTATTCTGCAAACAACGATTATTTTTGAGCGAAGCAATTGGGGATGGAAAGCCATATCGATCACGAACATCATCATTGTTAGTGCACTTGGTTTGCTTGCATTGCTTGTTTCATATTTATACGCATATCGAAAAAAATCATTGCCTACCGTTATCGCAACGGTAGCCTCGCTACTATGTATTGTCTTTTCTGGGCTTGCTATCAAAAGCTACTGGGATAACGTACAGAAAGCAAAATACATCGCGCAGTACTCTGCTGTATTGCTGCAGGATGCTTCCGCAATGGAAGAATATAGTGATGCAGATCAAGAAACTGCGATAATGGATTCGGAAGATTCAGATAAAGTAGATCTATCCGTAGATGAAGAAGAGGTAGAACAGCAATTAAAGCTTCAACCGCTAGGTATACAGCTGGCTGAGCAAGGTGAATATTCCTTTACTCATTATCGCTATCATTCTGATCCAAGCTGGGACACGGATGATGATTCTTCTACGCTCTATGTCCCATCAACAGATGGATCGACCGTATTAAAGGATTGGTCATGGACGAAGGAACAGTATTGGGGATTTACAGAGCAGGAGATTCCAATGAAGGGACAGCTGTGGATTCCAGAAGGAGAAGGACCTTTTCCAATCGTTTTTATTATGCATGGTAACCATCTAAGTGAGGAGGACTCCTCTGATGGATATGGATATCTTGCAGAATTACTTGCATCTCATGGGATGATCGTCAGCTCAATCGATGCAAACTTTTTAAATTATTCTGTATGGTCTGGAATCGTTGATGATGATCAGCTGCTGCGCTCATGGTTAATGCTTGCTCATATGAATAGCTTATATGATGAAGAATTTCCTGCAGATTGGAATCATGTCGCGTTAATTGGACATTCGCGAGGCGGTCAGGCAGCTGCGATGGCTGTCGATGCTCGTAAATGGCTAATCGATGACATTCCGGTCGTATCAGTCCTGGATAAGGTGAACATTCAAGCGGTCGTTGCCGTAGCACCTACAGATTATCGTGTTGACAGTAAGCAGGCTTATTTGCGTAATGTTAACTATTTAAACTTGCATGGCACGATGGATGCCGATCTAACCGAGTCCTATGGTGAGCGTCAGTATGAACGAACGACGTTTTCTAGGGCTGGTCATTTTAAAGCGAGTGTTGAGATATATCATGCGAATCATGGACAGTTTAATACGGTGTGGGGAAAGTACGACGAAAATTTTCCGGGTGCATTAGCGCTTAATACTGCAGATCTCATGAATGGTGAGGATCAACGTCAGGCTGCCAAGCTGTTCATACACAGCTTTCTACAGGCAAGCTTTACTGGCGATACGAAGTACGAGGCAGTATTCCAGGATTATCGGACAATTGGTGAACAGCTGCCTTTAACAGGCTATGTGAGTCGTTATAGCAGCTCGAATACGAAGCAATGGTATGATTTTGAGAAGCCTTTCACGCTCGGCGCAGATAACGATACCTCGTTGACGGCGAAGACCATTGATCTGAAGGGCAGAAGTGGCGGAGATAAGCAGAATCGCGTATTATGGGTGAACTGGGAAGAGGCGGACAGTGTGCTAACTCTCCCTATTGAGCATTTGCCGTACACTAACCATGAGCGTCAGATCAGCTCAATTGTTGTTTCGCTAGCTAGGGCAGAAAGAATGATGGACCCCGAAGAGGAAGAGAAACTTTCTGAAGAATTGCAGAATTCGCAGAACCTAGCGGATCAAAATTCAATGAACTTAAAAAGTATAAATGCTGCTGATTCGGAGAATAGTGTCGTTGAGGCAAATCGTGATAATGATAACATAGAGCAAGCTGATGATGCAGAAGCTTACACAGGACTTCAGCTTCAACTGAAGCTAAAGGCTGGACACTGGGGAGAGCAAACATTTGATCTTGAGCCCTTTTATCATATTTTACATCCTGCCGCACATGATTTTACGAAGCAAGAATGGCTGGAAGAGAATATAAAGAAAGGGAAATACGATGTTTCAGTCGAACCTTTACTACAGACGTACGTCATTCCGATTTCACTGATTGAGCAAGAGTACCCAAGAGATGGTGTGCTATTTGCGTCAGATGTAGAATCAATTTCATTTATATTTAAGCAAGAGCAGGGAAGCATGATAATAGACGCACTAGGCTATATCACAGAAGGAGGTACTTATGTCGAATATGCCAGATGATTATGTTGAGGAACAGCAACGAGTAGAGCAAGTGACGGAGCTGATACGTAGTCGATTAGAGAAAATTACCGATGTAACCGGAGATATTAAATCTGAGATCGTAGATATTAAACGCAATTTCTGGGAGGATGTAACTGTAAACTTCGAGGATGCTGCGGAGACAGCAGAAACATATGCCAGCATGAAGCAGCAGGCAGAGCTGCTTTCCGAGCGTGAGCGCAGTGAACGGCTGTTAAATGATCAAGTAAAGCTTCTTCATAAGCTAGAAATGTCCCCTTATTTTGGACGTATCGATGTGGCTGAGGAGGGTGAGCCGGTAGATGCAATTTATCTTGGTGTTGGCTCTCTACTGGATGATGAAAATGATAAGTATCTAGTATATGATTGGCGTGCACCAATTTCTAGCGTGTACTATGATTATGGCCCCGGCCCAATCTCCTATCGAACGCCGAATGGAACGATTAGGGGCGAGATGACGCTAAAAAGACAATATATTATTCGATATGGTAAGCTCCTTTCCATGTTCGATACAGGTGTGACGATTGGTGATGAAATCCTGCAGGATGTGCTTGGCAAGCATTCAGACGCACAGATGAAAAGCATCGTTGCTACAATTCAGCAGGAGCAAAATGCTATTATTCGTAATGAGCATGCAAAGCTGCTTGTTGTTCAAGGACCTGCGGGAAGTGGAAAAACGTCAGCAGCGCTTCAGCGTGTTGCTTACTTACTTTACCGTTTTCGTGAGTCTTTAACTGCTGAGCAAATTGTTCTATTCTCTCCTAATCCGATGTTTAACAGCTATGTATCGACCGTATTGCCTGAGCTTGGTGAGCAAAATATGGAGCAAACGACGTACGGTCAATATCTAGAGCATCGTTTAGGCAAAGCATTTGAGCTTGAAGATCAATTTCAGCAATTGGAGTATTGTCTAACCGCTTATGACGACCCAGATTATGAATCGAATATTGCAAGCATAAAGCTCAAGGGCACAGCAAGCTTTATGACCTACATCGATCAATATGTAGAGAGCCTTGGACAGGAAGGAATGCAGTTTAAGAGTATTGTATTCCGAGGAAAGGTGCTTATCTCCAAGAAGAAAATTACAGAGATGTTTTATGCGCTTGATTCAAAGCTAAATATACCGATTCGTTTGCGTGATCTGACGAATATGCTCCTAAAAGAGCTTACAGCGTTGTCAAAGGAGGAGCAAAAGGAGAGCTGGGTCGATGAAGCATTAGAGCTTTTAGATAATGAGCAATATGTAGAAGCGTTCCAGCATCTACGACAAAAGAAGAAATTTACGGAGCAATCCTTTAATGATTATGAGGCAGAGCGTAACTTTCTAGCCGCTCGAATTGTGCAGGAAAAATTTAAGAAGCTTCGTCGACAGGTTAAGCTGTTAAAGTATATCGATATGCCTATGATCTATACTTTAATGTTCCAGCAGGAGCAGGTTCCAAGTGGAGTTTCGCCAGAACTATGGCAAAGCATCTCTACGTTAACGATGGAACGTCTTATTAACAAAGAGATGCCTTATGAAGACGCAACGCCATATTTATATTTAAAGGAACGATTGGAAGGTTTTCATACAAACACTTCGGTTAAATACGTCTTTATTGATGAAGGACAGGATTATTCGCCTTTCCAGCTTCATTATTTGAAGCGAATATTTCCACGGAGCCGAATGACTATCGTCGGAGATATCAATCAAGCAATATTCATTAATACGAGTATGCTGGATCAATTTAATCCATTAGATGGCTTATTTGATGCTAGCGAGACGGAATATATGTCACTGCTTAGAAGCTATCGCTCAACCCAGGAGATTGTAGAATTTACATCTAAAATTATTGATGGCGGGGATCAAATCATTCCATTCAATCGACATGGGCAAGAGCCTGTCGTATCAATCATTGAAAATGATGACGCCTATGATAAAGCGGTAGATGAGCTGCTACAGCGCTGGTTAAGAGAAGGCTTTTCGTCGATTGCGATTATATGCAAAACAGCTCAGGAGTGCAGCGAAGTGTATGAACGCTACTCCGATCGCTGGAAGACACTTAAGCTTATTGATCAAGAAACAGCAACGTTCGAAAAAGGAATTATGGTTATTCCAACCTATCTAGCCAAAGGCGTAGAATTCGACTGTGTGCTCATATATGATGCAAGCAGAAGCAGCTACGAGCTTGAAAGTGAACGTAAGCTGTTCTACACCGCATGTACACGTGCGATGCACGAGCTAGTGCTGTTTTCCTCAGGCGAGCTCACCCCATTTTTAACAAACTAAATAAAGCTAATCTATTAACAAGCCGCTAACGATACAATGTCGTATCGTCAGCGGCTTGTATTTGTTTACTACAACCTTGCAAGCACTAATGATGGTTGAATATCCGATACTGTCCAATATCTTCGATTGCGATGGACTCCTTTGAAGAGAATCCCCTGATCTCATAAATATTGCTACCAGCTGGATAAGCATTTGCTTCTCCGTTGTTTTTCGGAAAAGTTGATACATTTTTACTAATCATTCCTATTTTATCTCCGATTTCAGCTTCAGAAATAAAGTCACCTGATCCCAAGTAAACATTGTCATTCCACTGTACAGCTGCAGGATAATCCTCTACTCCACGAGCACAACAAGTAAGTATCATAAGCATCATCGTAACAATAATGATCATAATAATTTTATGCTTCATTCTTAATCCCCCCTGAATCACAGAGCTTCGAAATCTACTAACAAAAGAACTCAAATGTCCAAACACTCTAAGGAGTAATGGCGAGATTACATCGCAGAAACAGCCCAATATGAGCTCCAGCCAAGTGATGGTGTGAGAACATCACAGAAACGCCCACGAAGATACCACTACAAAGGAATAATGCTGTGAGAACATCGCAGCGACACCCCAAAAAAGCTCCAGCGGAGTAATGGTGAGAGTGGAAAAGCGCAGCGGTTGCCTTTGTCCTTCGATTTCTACATTTAATTCACTTCTAGAAATCGGAGGGCAACAGCAATTGTAACCTCACCATGTACGGAGCGCTGAAATCAGTGGACAACAGCAATTGTAGCCTCATCATTTACGGAGCGCTGAAAATATATGTAACAAACCTTCATGTATTGCTGCTTATCATAATATACATCAGTATGGGTAAGTTTGTAAGTTGGCATGGAGGAGAATGAATGAAAAAATCGTATTGGGGTATCTCACCAGATGAGCTGTATCTATTTAACTGCGGCTTATCACACCATAGCTACCGATTCATGGGGGCGCATCCGATGAGCTGGAATGGTCAGCAGGGCGTCCGATTTGCTGTTTGGGCACCGGAGGCAAGGCAAGTAGCAATAGTCACAGATGAAATAGGCTGGGATACCGAAGGAATACCGTTGACACGGGTAGGCAGCACAGGCATACATATTGGCTTTATAGAAGGCATGCAGCAAGGCACACGCTACAAATACCGAATCCTTACGGCTAACGGAGATGTTCTGCTAAAAAGTGATCCGTATGCATTCTATAGCGAACGAAGACCGAATACGGCATCGATTGTCTATGGCTTGAATGACTTTGAATGGTCCGATCAAGCGTGGTATGAAAAGCTGCAGCAAGCTCCTTCCTATCAACAACCACTATTAATCTATGAGGCACACGCTGGCTCCTGGAGGATAAAAGGAAAGGAGCATTACTATACCTATGAAGAACTAGCTGATCTTCTTATTCCTTATGTGATCGAATGGGGATATACGCATATTGAATTACTGCCGTTAATGGAGCATCCACTTGATCAGTCATGGGGTTACCAGGTGACGGGGTTTTACAGCCCAACAAGCCGCTACGGTAATCCAGATCAGCTGAAGCATTTCATTAATGAGTGTCATAAGCAAGATATCGGTGTCATCTTGGATTGGGTCCCTGGCCATTTCTGCAAGGACAATCATGGCCTGCGATGCTTTGATGGCAGTCCGATCTATGAAGGGGCTGACTGGAAGCGGGCGGAGCTGCCGCTATGGGGAACGCTTAGCTTTGATTACGCGAGAAGTGAAGTAATCAGCTTTTTACTATCTAACGCCATCTATTGGATAGATTCGTTTCATTTTGACGGTTTACGGGTGGATGCTGTTGCAACAATGCTTGATCTCCATATGGACAAGCCGCCAGAGCTTCACACCTTAAATGAAGATGGCGGAAGACTCAATCTGAACGCTATACGCTTTCTCAGAACATTGAACGAAACCATCTTTCATTATTACCCCAACATATTGATGCTTGCGGAGGATTCATCCTCTTTTGCTGCTGTGACGAAGCCAACGGATGTGGGGGGACTCGGTTTCAACTATAAATGGAATATGGGATGGATGAACGATATGCTGCGTTACATGTCCATGTCTCCAGAGGAGCGTACAACACATCATCATCTCATTACCTTTTCGATTTGGTATGCATTTTCAGAAAACTTTGTGCTTCCACTCTCACATGATGAGGTCGTACATGGAAAACGATCATTGCTAAATAAAATGTGGGGCAGCTATGAACAGAAATTTGCCCAGCTTAGAATGTTTTACGGCTATTGGATCACTCACCCAGGTAAAAAACTGCTATTTATGGGTGGGGAATGGGGCCAGTTTGATGAATGGAAGGATCAGCATATGTTGGATTGGGAGGTGCTGCAATATGAATCGCATCAAAGCATGCATCGCTATGTTAAGGAACTGAACCATCTATACCGTAATCAGCCTTTGCTTTGGGAGAACGATTTTGAGCCGGAAACGTTTCATTGGATAGATGTGAATAATGCAGCTCAATCACAAATTTCTTTTATTCGCAAAAGCTCACATGGTCTTCTGCTCATCGTGGCCAATTTTTCGGAGAACCATTATCACCATTATCGAATTGGAGCACCTTTGTCAGGTATATATGAGCTGCTTTTGCATAGTAATGAAGTCAAGTATGGTGGCACGACAACGGTTGTACATAGAGAAATTCATAGTGAACAAGTGCCCATGCACGGTCAACCGCACAGTATTTCAATAGAGTTGCCTCCATTTACATGTTTGCTTTATTCCTTTCAAGAGAAGGAGAAGCAAGTGGAAGATAAAAATAACGTAATTAATTTGTAAGGGGATGATGTTCATGGTTCGTAAAGAAATGATCGCAATGCTGTTGGCTGGTGGGGAGGGAAAACGATTAGGTGTGCTGACAAAGGATTTGGCTAAGCCAGCCGTATATTTTGGTGGGAAATATCGGATCATTGACTTTACCTTAAGCAACTGTGTGCATTCAGGATTGGATACGGTAGGTGTCCTTACTCAATACCAACCGCTCGAGCTGAATCGATATTTAGGAATAGGCTCGCCTTGGGGCTTAGATCGAAGAGACGGCGGTATGACGATATTACCTCCATATATGCAAAAAGCAGGAGGAGTTTGGTATAAAGGAACGGCAAATGCTATCTATCAAAATATCCCCTACATTGAACGCTACGAACCAGAATATGTGCTCGTTATCTCAGGTGATCATATCTATAAAATGGACTATGAGCTAATGCTGCAGCATCATAAGGAGAGGAATGCAGCTGTCACCATTGCTGGCATCGAAGTGGATTGGAAGGAAGCCAGTCGCTTTGGGCTGATGCATATCGATGAACATAACCATATTACTGGATTCGAAGAGAAACCAAAAATTCCTACGAGCAATCTCGCTTCGATGGGTGTCTATATCTTCGATTGGAAAATACTAAAAAGCTATTTAATTGCGGATGAGAATAATCCGATGTCCACGAATGATTTTGGCAAGGATGTCATTCCAGCTATGATGAACGATAATTTGCTGCTAAATTGCTATATCTATGACGGATATTGGAAGGATGTCGGTACGATTGACAGCCTGTGGGAAGCGAATATGGACTTGCTAGAGGATCAACCTTCACTTGATCTAGGCGACCCGCAGTGGCGAATTTACTCCGTTAATCCGAATCAACCTGCACAATTTATCGCAGCAAATGCAAGCATTACATCCAGTCTAGTCTCAGAAGGCTGCTTAATAGAAGGAGACATTAATCGTTCCGTTCTATTTTATGGAGTAAGCTTGGGCGAGCATTCGACGGTAACGGAGTCTGTCATTATGCCAAGAGTGAAGATTGGCAAGCATGTCCAAATCCACCGAGCCATCATCGGAGATGGAGCGATTATTGAGGATCATGCCGTAATCGGCTCCCCGGATAGCAAAGAGATAACCGTTATTCCTGTTGGAGAGCATGTAAAAGCGCGAGAGAATTTAATGGGGGTGGAATAAATGAATAAGCAAAAAATTATGGGTGTTATCAATCTTATCCATGAAACAGATGAACTGGATAAATTAACACACGGGCGCTGCACTGCTACTGTTCCATTCGGCTCTCGCTACCGATTAATAGATTTCACTTTATCCAATATGGTTAACTCGGGCATTGGTGAGGTTGGTATCTTTGTTCATCAACGTTACCGCTCATTAATGGATCATATAGGTAGCGGGAAGAGCTGGGATCTGCAGCATAGAAAGAGCGGTTTGTTTGTTTTGCCTCCCATTACAGACGATGTACAGGAGCTAAGCAGAGGGGATTTGTTTCATTTTTATCAAAATCGAGACTATTTTTTACGGTCAGCACCGGAATACGTATTAATTACAAGAAGTCATATGGTATGCAATATAGATTATCGCAGAGTGCTTGAGCAGCATATTGCTAAACAGGCAGATATTAGCGTCGTCTGCTCTCATAGTACGGAGCCAGTGCTTGGAAAAGCAAGAAAGGTTCGAATGGATGAAAATGGGCTGATCACGGAAATTCAAGATTCCTACGGCAGAATGGTTAGTGATCATTACAATATGGAAATGTACCTCATGAAGAAGGAGCTTCTAATGGACCTGGTTGAGACATCGCTAGCGAAGGGGCAGGATCATTTGGTTCGCCATGCAATTTTCTCTAGACTGAACGAGCTTAACGTTTATGGCTATGTACATGATGGCTTTCTCGCTATTGTCAATACGATAAATAGCTACTATGGCAATAGTATGAAGCTGCTTGAGCCTGAAGTTTGGCGTAGTTTATTTACTGAGCCTGCGCCTATTTATACGAAAGTAAAGGATGGGCCGCCAGCACGATATACGAATAATGCTGATGTGTCACGATCGATTATTGCAAATGGTTGCCTCATCGAAGGGAAGGTGCATAACAGCATCCTATTCAGAGGAGTACATGTTCACCCAGGGGCTGTTGTGGAGGATAGCATCATTATGCAGAACGGAATCATACTACCGAACAGTACAGTAAAATGCAGCATTTTCGATAAGGACGTTGTCCTTGAGGAGAATCGTGAAGTGAAGGGCGTAAGCTCAGGCCCATACTTGGCAGGGAAAAGAAAGGTCATCTAGCGCATGATATGAAAGTCATCAATTGACTCGAAACGTATTCCTAGCAATAACTGCCGTGTACTGCGTAGCGGCTATAGAGATAAGAATAGGAGGGCAGTGTGGATGAATGTACTGTTTGCAACATCCGAGGCTGTACCCATTGCCAAAACAGGCGGACTTGCTGATGTGGCAGGAGCTCTTCCGAAGGCACTTAAGGAGCTGTCGGTCAATGTATCTGTCGTCATGCCCAAATACGGACTAATTAAGGATGAAGTATTGCAGCATTTTACTCAAATCGCCAATTTTGAGGTCGGATTTGGCTGGCGCAATCAGTATGTCGGCCTGTGGAAGGGTGAGCTTGACGGCATCACCTATTATTTGATCGACAATGAGTATTATTTCAAACGCGGTGGCTTGTATGGCTATGGGGATGATGCGGAAAGATTCGTATTTTTTAGTGTTGCTGTATTAGCAGCTGCATTCTATTATGAGCAAACCTTTCAGCTTGTTCATTGCAACGATTGGCAGACCGGACTTATACCATTTTTATTAAAGCAGCGTTTTGCGGATCATGAATACTGGGCGAAGGCAAAGAGTGTGTTTACAATTCACAATTTGATGTATCAAGGGATTTACGGAATCGAACAATTGAAGGAGCTGCTAGGAGCTGGTGACGAATGGTTTACTGCAGCAGGACTGGAGTTCTACGGTGATGCTAGCTGCTTGAAAGCAGGAGTGCAGTTCGCAGATAAGCTAACAACGGTAAGTCCGACGTATGCATTAGAGATTCAAACCGCATATTATGGCGAGCGTATGGATTCCTTGCTCAGTTATCGTAGAGAAGATCTAATCGGTATTGTTAACGGCATTGATACCTCTATTTTTAATCCAATGAATGATCCTCATATTAAGCTACCGTATCGTCATTCCTTGCAACGCAAGCGTAAAAATAAGCTCGATCTGCAGGAGGAGATGTCTTTGCCACTAGATGAGACGATTCCATTGATTGGCTTAGTATCTCGATTAGTCGAGCAGAAAGGGCTTGATCTGGTCATTGCTACGCTCGATGAACTGCTTCAGGACAATGTGCAAATGATGGTGCTTGGAGCGGGCGATGAAAAGTATGAGCGCTACTTCTATGAGGCCTCACTTCGCCATCCAACGAAGTTTCGGTTTTGGCTTGGATACAGTGATCGAGTCGCAAGTCGTATCTATGCAGGAGCTGATATGTTTGCGATGCCATCGAGATTTGAGCCATGCGGGCTTAGTCAGTTAATCTCTCTGCAATATCGAACTGTCCCTATTGTACGTGAAACAGGAGGACTGAAGGATACCGTCTTACCCTACAATGAATTCACAGCAGAGGGTAGCGGGTTTACATTTGCCCATTACAATGCACACGAGTATTTATTTACTGTTCAACGTGCTGTCCGCATCTATCAAGATGCTAAGGTATGGCAGCGCATTGTAGACAATGGCTCCCGTGTTGATTACAGCTGGAGCAGCTCCGCGAAGCAATATAAGACATTGTACGAACAGCTTATATCATAAGAATTGGGGGAAAGTCGGTATGGCTCGACATTTGGTCATTGGCAACGGTAAAATGCTCATAAATATGGATCAGCATGGCTTTATTCGCGATATTTATTATCCATATGTAGGTCAATTAAATCATGTCGGGGGACATTATTGCAGAGTCGGTATTTGGGTGCAGGGAGAGTTTAGCTGGCTCGATCACTCGGAATGGAAGTTTGAGCTGGATTATGTAGAGGATTCTCTTGTTACAAATATTCGAGCTAGGCATGATCGACTGGGGATCGAGCTTCAGATCAACGATGGTATTCATCAGAGGGAATGCATATATCTAAAGCAGATCACGATACGCAACCACCGAGATAAAGCACGCGAAGTCAGGCTGTTCTTTCATCAGGATTTGATGATTGAAGGAACAGAGGTTGGTGATACCGCACTGTATTACCCTGATAATCAGACCATCGTTCATTATAAAAGATCGAACTACTTTATGTTTAACGGCTTAACGGATGAGGGAGGAATCGTGCAGTACTCCACAGGGGTGAAACGATTCAATACGGCGGAAGGCACATGGAGAGACGCAGAGGATGGCGTGCTGATGGGTAACGGCATTGCACAAGGCTCAGTAGACAGTACACTGTGTCTAAAAACTACGGTAGACGGCGAGAATGAAAAAACAGTATTTTACTGGATGTCGATTGCACAAAACCTTGATAAGGTAAAGGAGCTCGATCATTATGTAAGGGAGCATCACCCAGAACGTTTGCTTAGCCGTGTCGTAGTATATTGGCGCCACTGGCTGGAGCGTGCTGAATCCGATCTGGGCGACCTGCCTCCACAGGTTGCGAAGCTGTTTAAGCTCAGCCTACTGATCGTTCGAACACAGACGGATGAGCATGGCGCGATAACTGCAGCGAATGATACTGATATTCTGCAGTACAATCGTGATCATTACAGCTATATGTGGCCACGAGATGGCGCACTTGTTGCTGATGCGATGTCACTAGCAGGGTATCAAAGCATGATTGCCCCGTTCTTCACCTTCTGTGCCAATGCCATTACTAGTGAAGGTTATTTGAACCACAAGTATAATCCTGACGGCACCGTTGGCTCCAGCTGGCATCCATTCATCGTTCAAGGGAGTGAAAGACTGCCTATTCAAGAGGATGAAACCGCACTTGTGTTATTTGCTTTATGGCAGGATTACACTAGACATCAAATTATTGAGCTTCCTCAAGGCTTATATTCGAAGCTTATTCGTCACGCGGCTAATTTCCTAAGCAGCTTTATAGAGCCTGAGCTGAATCTCCCTAAGCCAAGCTATGATCTATGGGAAGAGCGTTACGGCATATGGACATACACTGTTGCAAGTGTGTATGGCGGATTAATGGCAGCAGCTAATTTCACGGATTTGTTCGGTGATTACGAGCGAAGCGATCATTATCGCCGCACTGCAGAGAGAATGAAGCAAGGAATGCTGGAGCATTTATGGAATGAGGAAGCAGGAAGATTTGCTCGAGGCTTGATTTATAAGGATGGCAAGTGGGTAAAGGATATGACGCTGGAAAGCAGTATGTTTGGAGTGCTGGATTTTGGAGTATTGGCCGTTGATGATGAGCGTGTGCAAAAAACGATGAAGTCAATAAAGCAAGGCTTAAGAGTGAAAACAGAAATTGGCGGAATTGCACGCTACAAAAACGATTATTACTTCCAGCAAACGAGTGATATTGATCGTATTCCAGGCAATCCTTGGATTATTTGTACGCTTTGGGTTGCGAATTTTGAGATTCAAACAGCTGCTAGTCTAGCGGATTTGGAAAGTCCGAAGCGCACACTCGAATGGGTGACTAAGCATGCGCTGCCGAGTGGTATTCTACCTGAACAGCTGAACCCCTTCGATGGGAGTCCGTTATCTGTTGCACCACTTACATGGTCGCATGCGACACTTGTTCAATCTGTCTGCAAGTACGCTGCTAAATATAAAGAACTGAAGCGGTTATAAGTAATAAGGGATGCGAACCATACAAGCTATTGGTTCGCATCCCTTTTATTAGGTAATACGTATTGGATTATTGCCTTTTGCCGGTTTTCAGCAACTAGTCTTCGGCCATTGCCAAGCTGAATATTGCCTGCTTGAGAGTTTGATATCACCTTTATCGTGTCAACCTCAATTGTATGAAGTTGATTGGGAAGCGGGGCGAGCTGTGCCATATAAGCGTGCTCTGTTTTTCCCTGTGGCAGCAGTGATTCCAGTTCAACTACAGGCCTAGTAAATAGAGAATAGTGCTCAAATAGAGGCTCATCGGCTCCATAGACCGAACGATTACGCTCAATGGACATCGATTGATTGTATAAATAGCTATGATCACGATCTCCTACCTGAATGATAGAGCTGGTTGAATTACTTAAAACATTTAATAGCTTTACGTTAACAATCGTATCCTTACTCATAGCTCCTCCATTAAGGCGTCAGTGCATGAAAATGAATGTGTGCTGACTCTATTTGATGTTTCTCTTATGTCCATTCTTCACACTCCTGTTTAATGAAGGGAAAGGTCCAATCTGAATGCCAGACTGCGGTGTCTCAAGTGTTGAATAAAGCATCACTTGATCGTTGTCCCCAATTTGTAAATTAGAGCTTGCGGACAAGTCGAGCACATCGATCGCCCCGACCTTTAGCTGTTGCTGATGAATATGAATATTCATAATAATGATCTACTCCTTATTTTCCTGACTTAATCGATACAAATATTGATCGATCGCACTTTCAATGTCAGCGAGGGTGAGCTTAATTAATTGCTGCTGGAGCTCTTCAATCTCTATACTCTCGTTTTTGCTTTGCTGCACATCAAAATAATAATGAACACGAGCTGGCAGCTGTCTATCCAGGTCTTCGATAATAAGCTTTTTATGTTCTTCATTGATTTCGAGCTGAAGCAGGGAGCTCTGTCTGTCAATGTAAGAGTCGAAGCGCTGTTGAAGCGACAAGCGTATATGCTCGATGCATGTATTAATGAGCTGCCCATCACTTGACGACGTATCATCATTCTCTACTGTAGACTGTCGTTTGTTTTTTGGCTCTGCTGAACCCGCAGCATATTGTTGATGCAGTCGGTTCTTTAATCTTGTATTGGGCTTGGCTACATCACGTGGTGAGCTCGGTGTTGATCTTTTGAATGATGGATTAGCTGAATCGTTGCCGTTGGTATTGTAGGGGAAAGGTGGTGCAGCATTGGCGTTCTGCTGCTGCATGACAAAGTCCTCGATCATCATCGGCAATTGCTCGGGATTGCTAGTGGATAATCCAATTTGCAATGAGCCTTCTAATGTATCCACCTTTAATTGGTCAAAATGATATTCGATTTTTTCTACATGATATATCGGTGAAGAATGCTCTTGCATGGCAAGCTGCTGTTTGATTCGTTGTAGCTCATGCTCCAGTCTTTCAATCGTCTGCTGCTGCTCTTGCATGCGTTGTTCTATGCGAATGGCCCATTGCTGCCAAGCATGAAGCGGATTAGAAGGAGGATCAGAGTTGTACATATCAATCAGAGCCCTTCTGTATTAATTTGGATTCGGCAAAGGTACAAGTGAGGGACTGAAAAAATCTTCAGGTTCAAATTCGTCGTATGTTGAACCGGGAATCGGCTGCCCCGTTACATAGGAGGCAGCATTTATCCCGCCAGATGTACCAATTTGAAGCATCGAGCTATTACTTACCGATTCAATTCGTATCGTTCCAACATAGATATGCTGCTGTACATTAAACATTATGAAGAAGCTCCTCCCAGGTTCGAATCAATTTCATTATCGAGCGTATTCGTTGCACTCATCCCCGAATTGGAGTTCGCTAGGCTTCCTGTTATAAATGAACCAGCTCCTGCAAATGTTTTTGACGCACTATTAGGTGTGACTCCAACCGCATCTCCGAATTGAACCACTCCTCCAGAACCGTTACTGACGATATTGACGAATCCTACAAAGGCTGGCATAGCCTCACCTGCTTTCCATATTTTATAGTAGTCTATGCATCAAATGCCTAGTGGTGACAATGTTTGAAGGTTAGGTGCCCACTCCAAGCGACATGCATATGCTATATAAACATTAATCAAAAGAAGGTGAGGAAATGAATAATTGGTCTGAATTGCAGAAATGGTTAACGACAACAAACTTTGAAAAAAGTATGGAGGCATTAAAGGATATACCAATCGTAGAGCAGTTTTTTAATAATATGAAGTCTGGCTCGAATGAAGAGCGATCCGCTCTAAAAAACTATCGATTTAAAGAAGGAAAAGAGTATCTTGATGTGCTATATGAGCTGCCTGCTCATACCAATATCGAGGATATAAGGCTTTATATTCGTGAGGATTATGTACGGATTGAAGGATTGCCAGATGAAACGATTGAGATGATTAAGCTGCCAAGGCTCGTAAAGGCAAGGAATTGTCGAGCCAAGCTAGTAAACGGTGAGCTGTATATTCGACTAATGAAAAGACCAAGGTCAAGAAAATTTTATGAGCATCACATTCAAAACTAGCTATTAAAGTCATGATCTAGTATAATGTCTAGTGATTGTCATACGTAATGTGAGGGAGTGTACACATTGTCAGTCGTAGATGTTAGTGCTGTATCAGCGGACTTTTTTATACTTGCTGTCGTTTTTATTTTGCTTATTTTTGGTTTGCTTAGCTTTGGGATATTAAAGATGTTTCAACAGCGCTTCCGTACAGGTTGGTTCAGCTTTGCGGGTGCGATCGTTAGCTCTATCGTATTTATCGTAATCATTAATGTATGGTATGTGCAATAGACGGAGGTGGCATTATGAACTTAACAGCCGCATGGTTTGTTATTAATATCTTTTTTGTCGCTTCGTTTATTGTTACGCTTTTTATGCATCGTGCTGTAATGATGTCTGCTACGTCACCCGGCGATTCTAGCCGTAACAAAAAGCTTAAAATAATTCGCAACAGCTTTATTGTAGCAACTGCAATATTATTCGTAGCGATGAGTGCGACTTTCATCAGCAATATGTATATTAATGGCTAAGCTCTCTTTCTAATTAGAGAGCTTTTTGTTAATGATAGAATATAACGTGAATTTTGATGGAGGAACCGTTATGCAGACGATAGAAGAAATTGTTTCTCTTATGTCATCGCAAGGCTTAAGAGTAACAGATCAACGGAAAACGTTAGCAAAATTATTTTTTGAGACGAAGGGCTATCTATCCCCCAAGGATGTTTATGATTATATGGGAAAAACGTATGCTGGTCTTAGCTTTGATACGGTATACCGCAATCTGAGGGTGATGGAGGAGCTAGGTGTTATTGAACAGGTGATGTTTGAGGATGGCGTTAAATTCAAAATCCATTGCCGTGAGCATGATCACCATCACCATATGATTTGCCTGGATTGTGGTGCAACGTATCCAATCAAGTTCTGCCCGATGGAGCAAACGGACGTCCCAGCAGATTTTAAAGTGATGCGTCATAAATTTGAAGTTTTCGGTCAATGTAAGGCATGTGCCTTGCAAGAAGGAGAGCAGTAAGGTGAGTAAACCTAACGCTTCCTCGCTTGCAGCAAAGCTGGCAAAGGCACCTATCTATGGCTATCGCCGGTTTATATCGCCGTTAAAGCCACCAACGTGCCGCTTTTATCCAACTTGCTCAGCTTATGGACTTGAGGCGATCGACAAGCATGGTGTGCTCGCAGGCTCGTGGCTGACGATTAAGCGAATCTGTAAATGCCATCCTTTTCATCCTGGTGGAATAGATTACGTACCAGAGCCTAAGACTAAGCAAGAACATAACAACTAGTTATGTGCCTGACTTGACTTTCATACACATATTTTCTATATTTAATTTATATCATGAGCCAATGAAGAGATGAGTACATTAGAGGAGCCGTATAGAGAGTACGGTGCTTGGTGGAAGCCGACGGGCAATGCTAATGGAAGATGGTCTTGGAGGCACTTTTTTCGAGCATAGGTTGTAAGGGAAAAGCGTAGGTCTGCGTTAAAGACAATACCTATCGGTGTAATGAGCAAGCGCTGCAGCTTTGCAGTGTCTTGGAAATTGGGTGGTACCACGTGAGTTAAACTCTCGTCCCATGTTGGACGGGAGTTTTTTGTATTTAAAAATAAGGAGGGGTTATGATGAGCCATAACAAAAGCTTTTACATTACGACACCAATTTACTATCCAAGTGATAAGCTGCATATTGGTCATGCTTACACAACAGTAGCAGGGGATGCGACTGCACGTTATAAGCGTCTGCGTGGCTATGATGTATGGTACTTAACAGGTACGGATGAGCATGGTCAAAAAATTGAACGCAAGGCACAAGAGAAAGGTCAAACGCCTAAGCAGTTTGTTGATGATATCGTTAAAGGGATTCAAGAGCTTTGGAAGAAGCTTGAAATCTCCAACGATGACTTCATTCGTACAACAGAGGATCGTCATAAAACGGTAGTTGCGAAAATTTTTCAGCAGCTGCTAGATCAAGACGATATCTATAAGGGAACTTACGAAGGCTGGTACTGTACACCTTGTGAATCCTTCTTCCTTGAGCGCCAGCTGCAGGATGGAAACTGTCCAGACTGTGGACGCCCAGTTGAGCTTGTTAAGGAGGAAAGCTACTTCTTCCGTATGAGCAAATATGCAGACCGCTTACTGAAGCATTATGAAGAGCATCCTGAATTTATTCAGCCAGAATCCCGTCGTAACGAGATGATTAACAACTTCATTAAGCCCGGCCTAGAGGACTTAGCTGTTTCACGTACAACGTTCGATTGGGGCATTAAAGTACCGAATGATCCGAAGCATGTCATCTATGTTTGGATTGATGCGTTAACAAATTACATTACAGCCATTGGCTATGGTGATGAAGAAAAACAGCAAATGTATGAGAAATATTGGGCAGCTGATGTGCATCTGGTTGGTAAGGAAATCGTACGCTTCCATACGATTTACTGGCCAATTATGCTGATGGCATTAGGACTTCCGCTTCCTAAAAAAGTATTCGCTCACGGCTGGCTTTTGACGAAGGAAGGGAAAATGTCGAAGTCCAAGGGCACCGTTGTTGATCCGGTTGTATTAATTGATCGCTACGGCTTGGATGCGCTTCGTTACTACTTGCTGCGTGAGGTGCCATTTGGTTCAGATGGTGCATTCACACCTGAGAATTTTGTTGAGCGTATTAATTTTGATCTTGCAAATGACCTTGGGAATCTTCTCAACCGTACCATTGCGATGATCGAGAAGTATTTTGATGGAGTTATTCCAACAACGATTACAGCTACGACTGCCTTTGATGCTGAGCTTGAGAAATTTGCAAAGCAAACCTTGTTACAGGTTGAGACTGCGATGGAGAACATGGAGTTTTCCGTTGCCTTGACGGCAATTTGGCAATTCGTTAGCCGTACCAATAAGTACATCGATGAAACACAGCCATGGACGCTTGCCAAGGATGAAGAGCAGCGCGACCAGCTTGCATCTGTAATGAATCATCTTGCAGAATCACTTCGTTCGATCAGCATTATGCTACAGCCGTTCCTTACTCATGCACCACGTCAAATTTGGGAGCAGCTTGGTATTGCAGAGGGTGTGTCAACCTCTTGGGATACAATCGGAAGCTATAGTACGATTCCAAGTGGCACGAAGGTTGTTAAGTCTGCACCGATCTTCCCACGCCTTGATGTTGAGGAAGAGGTTACTTTTATCGCAGAGTCCATGAGTGGTGGTCAAAAATCGTCAGCGCCAGAGCTAGAAGCTAAGCCAGATGATCTAAAAGATGAAATTGGCATTGAGGACTTTTCTAAGGTCGAGCTTCGTGTCGCTCAAGTGTTAGCAGCTGAGCCTGTGCCTAAAGCTGATAAGCTATTAAAGCTGCAGCTTGATCTTGGCTATGAGCATAGACAGGTTGTCTCAGGTATTGCTAAGTTTTATAAGCCTGAAGAGCTAGTTGGTAAAAAAGTGATTTGTGTTACCAATTTGAAGCCAGTTAAGCTTCGTGGCGAGCTGTCTCAAGGTATGATTTTAGCTGCATCGAAGGATGATCAGCTAACGCTTGCAACGGTTCCCGATAGCATGCCTAACGGTGCAATCGTAAAATAAGAAACAGTATGAAAAATGAGTATATTGCCAAAGCTGGCAGTATACTCATTTTTTTTAATCTTAATAGTTGACATTACGATTAAGAGAGAATATAATCAAAATCGTAATAGTAACGATTACTATTAGAGATGAAAATTAGGAGAAGAGAACCGTGAAAAAGAGAAACGTAAAAAACAAAGCTTTATCATTTCTCATCATTATGATCCTTGTTCTTATGACAGCATGTGGAAATAACGAGCCAGAAGCTGCACAGGATGCACAGGATAACAAGATTAGTGTCGTAACCAGCTTTTATCCCATCTATTATATGACATCTGCAATAGGCGGAGAACATGTAAAAGTTACAAATTTAATTGCAACGGGAATCGAACCACATGATTGGTCTCCTAAGAGCAAGGATTTGTTAACCGCATCGAAAGCCGATCTATTACTCTATCATGGTGTTGGACTAGAGACATGGATTGATAATTTTAAGCAAGGACTTGAGCAGGACAGCAATGTCATTGTAAAGGAAGTTAGTACAGGCATAGAATTGATTGACACGACTGCAGGTGAACATAGTCATGGAGATGAAGAAACTACATTGGATGAGCATGAAGAGCATGACCACGAAGATCACAACCATGATGCCGATGAGGAAGCAGCTGAAGAGCATGATCACGATCACGGTCATAGTCACAGCCATAGCCATGGATTAGATCCTCATACTTGGGTTTCACCCAAATCTGCTTTAATTCTAGCAGAAAACATAAAAAATAGTTTAGTGGAAGTAGACACGGAGCATGCAGAAGCATACGAGCAAAATTATGAAAAGCTAAAATCCGATATTATTGAGCTAGATACAAAATATGAGGAACAGCTAGCACAAGTAGAAAGACGCACGATCGTCGTTTCCCATCAGTCATTTGGTTATGTAGCAAGAGATTACAATTTGGAGCAAATCTCTATTATGGGCTTATCACCAAGTGCAGAGCCTCGTGCTCAGGATATTAAGCGCATTGCAGAGCTTGTGAAGGAGCAAGGTGTTAAGGTAATATTTTTCGAAGAGCTTGTTTCAGATAATTTAGCTAAAATGCTAGCTTCCGAGGCTAAGGTTGATACGAATGTCATTTATTCATTGGAAGGCTTAACGACGAAGCAGGAGCAAGCGGGTGAGAACTACCTCACTTTAATGGAACAAAACTTGCAAAATATAGTTGAAGCATTACAATAGATATATTGGAAAGTGGAATGGCTACGGAGCTTGCTTATAGAAGCTCCGTTTTGCTGTGAAGGAGGATGTTATGAATATAGGAACAGAGGCATGTCATCGGGACATTATAACCGTCGATTCGGTTTCTTTCTCCTATCAGCAGCGTGATGTATTTAAGGATGTTAGCTTTAGCGTTATGGAACGGGATTTTATTGGATTAATTGGAACCAATGGTGCTGGTAAAACGACGATGCTTCGAATCATCGTTGGACTACTCAAGCCGACGTCTGGCGAGGTTAGGTTGTTCGGTGAACCGATCTCACAGTTTAAGGCGTGGGATCGAATCGGCTACGTACCTCAAAGAAACAATCTTAATCCTTTGTTTCCAGCGACTGTGAAAGAGGTTGTCTTGTCGGGACTGTCAGGAAAGCGTAAATGGTTCGGGCGTCATTCTCGCGAGGACTACCAGAAGTGTGATGATGCACTTATGGCGATGGGAGTAGAGGATCTTGCTGAAAAACGAATTGGTCAGCTTTCTGGGGGACAGCAGCAGCGTGTATTTCTAGCTCGTGCACTTATTAATACTCCGTCGCTGCTTATACTAGATGAGCCGACCGTTGGAATTGACTATGAAACGCAGGAAAGCTTCTTTCATATGATTAAACATATGCACCAGCATCATAATATGACGTTTTTAATGGTCTCGCATGATATGGAAATGATAAAAGGCTACTTAGGTGAAAGCCCCGCTTCAACTGCAGGGAAGCTGAACTTCTATATAAGACATTCCCATGAAACACAAGATTGTATTGAAGACAATTTAGCACATAGTCTGAAGCATTTACGCTCTCAGATGGAAAGTCAGAAAGAAGGTTAAGCGCTTGGACATAATTATGAGTGGTTTTTTTCAGCGTGCATTAATTGGAGGAATGCTGATAGGTATTACTGCTCCGTTAATGGGCATTTTCCTAGTATTGCGAAGACTGTCCATGATCGGTGATACGTTAAGCCATGCGGCAATTGCTGGAGTCGCCTTAGGGTTTGTTATCGGTGATTTCCCAATATTATTCGGTCTTATCTTTGCATTGCTTGCATCCTTTGCGATTGAAAAATTACGTAAATCGTATAAATCATATGCCGAGCTTTCATTAGCTATTATTATGTCTGGAGGAATTGCGCTTGCATCTATATTCTTCACTCTAGGCAGAGATTTAAGCATGGATGCAAATAGCTTTTTATTCGGATTTATTTATACGTTAACACCAATTGATCTGTGGACGATGCTGGGCGTTACGGTGGCCGTTCTATTAATTGTAGGAAAGCATTTGCATGGTCTGTTTCTTATTACATTTGACGAAGAAGCTGCCTCAGTTAGTGGAATGCCTGTCAGCTATTACAATATACTTATTAGTGTACTAACTGCGTTAGTGATTAGCATTTCGATTAAAATTGTCGGCGGGTTACTCGTCTCCGCATTACTGACCATACCTGCTGCTTGTAGCCTGTTGCTTGCAAAAAGCTTTAAGCAAAGCATCGTCATTGTAGTACTCGTAGGAGAAATAGCCGTCATCTGTGGCTTATTAATTGCAGGAGTTTGGAATTTGGCAGCTGGGGGTACGATTGTGCTAGTCCTAATCGCATTTTTGCTGCTTATTTTACTCGGTCGAAATATTTTTTCACGTATTGCCTAATTATGTAGATATGAGGTGAACGAAGTGAATGAGATCACGCTATGGATTGCCTTGGCAGCTGGAGTTGCCTCGTTTATCTCTCCATGCTGCTTGCCGCTCTATCCGTCCTACCTGTCTTACATTACGGGGATATCGGTAGCTGAATTAACCAATACAGAAAAGAACAGAAAAAGCCGTTGGCTAATGGTTAGTCATACATTCTTTTTTATACTAGGCTTTAGTACGATCTATTACGCTTTAGGCTATGGTACAAATGCATTCAGTGAGTTTTTTAGCGAGTATCAGGATCTAATCCGAATGCTGTCAGCAATTTTAGTCGTTTTAATGGGACTTTTTCTTCTTGGAATTTTTCAACCACAGCTACTTTTAAAGGATACAAGATTTAACTTGATTCCTAAAAAGACAAGCTACCTTGGCTCGTATCTTTTTGGAATCGGGTTTTCTGCTGGATGGACACCATGTATGGGGCCAGCACTTGCGGCTATTATCAGTATGGCGGCAGTAGAGCCTGGCACTTGGTTCTCGTTAACGACGGCTTATTCGCTAGGCTTTGCTATTCCATTCTTCGTTATGGCATTCTTCTTGGGGCAAGCTCGTTGGCTGTTAAAGTATTCAGAACGCGTGATGAAAATCGGTGGAGCCGTTATGATTCTTATGGGGATTTTGTTGTTTACAGATCAGATGACGAGAATTACGGTTTGGCTAAATATGATTACACCGGAATGGCTGAAGTTCTAGGTTGTGGTGCTTTGCTCGAACGTAGCAATAAGCAAAGAAGCTTACATATGTAATTCGCTGGAGCATTTTGTTTTGTTTACACATACGCTGCGCATCGTTGCTTGGCTCCAAGCGGCTTTTGTTCTCGGATTTTTTTAAACTTATACCGAGTGGTAAAAATCCTCGAACAAGGCCGCCCGCTGGCGCTTTTCCGCCAAGCACCGCTGCTCCGCTTGATGTAGAGCTTGAGTGAGTGAGTACAGGGAAGCTGTGTGAGTCTTGCTTTGCTCAAGCAAAGCAGGATTGGTGGGGTAATTGTGGGTGTCTCAATGAAGCTGACCCTCAGCGGAGGAAGAAAGAGAATCTGGAAAACGAGAGTGTAAGAACTCTTTGTTCCGGAGCGTTTAACTGGTTACAGTATCCAGCTTTTTCCTACAAAAAGTTGCAGTTTTATACAGTATAAGTGTATGATAGATCAAGTGACACCAACACAACGGTGATGAAGCAATGATGGGGGGTTCTTCAATGCCCACTCCGAGCATGGAAGACTACTTGGAACGAATTTATAAGCTTATGGAAGAAAAAGGATATGCTCGTGTATCGGATATTGCAGAAGGTTTGTCCGTACATCCTTCTTCTGTGACCAAGATGATTCAGAAGCTAGACAAGGATAATTATTTAATCTATGAGAAGTATCGTGGATTGATTTTAACACCCAAAGGTAAGAAAATGGGCAAACGGTTGATGGAACGACATCAGCTGCTAGAGGCTTTTTTAACAACGATTGGTGTACAGGATGAAAATATATATCATGATGTTGAAGGCATCGAGCATCATTTAAGCTGGGACTCTATTACATGTATTGAATCTTTAGTAGAATATTTCCGAAGAGATGCTACGAGATTGGAAGAGCTGCAGCAAATTCGTAAGGAAATGGATACAGAATAATGGCATAGGTAGTCATAGACTTAATTGCAGCAAAAAGCCGAGCGATACAATCGCTCGGCTTTTTGCTGTGAAGGCTGATGCTTTTAGTGGTAACGTGGTGTGTCGCTATCGTCTCTTCCGCCCTCAATGACTTTAAAAGGTACCGTTTTTGAACGAGGGCGCTCCTTTTTTGCTTTGCTTTGTCTTACGGCGCTTTGATACGTACCGCGAGTTTTTGACTCTTTGCTAAGGAAAGCAGGAGGCCGTTTAAGGAAGTAAAAGATTAATCCGAATAGCACGATTGGAATAATGATAAACATTTTGTTATCCTGCCATGTTTGGATAATACCAATCAATATCAGTAAAGCTATCAGTGTTAGGACAATGTAGCTGATCACTTTGGATCTCATGCTGCGTTGCTCCTTTCCTTACGATGGTTGAATCGTACCGTTAGCATTTTGCTTTTCTAATTCTAGCATACGATTAAATGAAGCAATTGATACTTCGACTTGATCATTTTGTGGCTCTTTTGTTGTTAACAGCTGTAGCCAAAGACCAGGAAAGCCTAGAAAGCGTAAAACAGGAATATCACGTACAGCATTCGTCGCACGTAGTACCTCATAGGAAACACCTAATACAACTGGCAGTAGTACAATACGAATCCATATCCGTTCCCAGATGGAATCCCAAGTAAAGAATGGCATGGAATAGATGACTACACCGATAATGACCGTGAAAATAATAAAGCTTGAGCCGCAGCGATAATGCAGTCTGCTGAAGCGCTGCACATTTTCTACAGTAAGCTCAACTCCAGCTTCATAAGCTGAGATGACTTTATGCTCGGCACCATGGTATTGAAACAACCGTTTAATAATCGGTGTTAGTGTCATTAGGTATAAATAAACAAGTAGAAAAATAATTTTGATAAGTCCTTCAAGTAAATTATGAGCAACTTTATTCGTAAAAAGATTACTGAATAGCAGCTCCTCTACCGCAGCAGGTGCTGCAGTGAAAATCAGCTTACCGAAAATAAAGGAAAGCACCCCGATGGCAGCTACGCTGAAAATCATCGTCAAATCCCATTTTCCTTCTTTTTTCTTTGCCTTCTCAAGCTCCTTGTTGCGTTCCTCCTCGGTCATATCCTCCATCTCGTCCTCAGCGTATTTATCTGCAGAGAAGTTAAGATGCACGGAGCCCTTCGCACTGGATTCAACTATGCCTACGACACCTCGTACTAAAGGTATCTTTTTGAGCTTTTGTACCCAAGGTATCGTCGTTTTAGGTACTTCGAGATATTCTATTTCATTATTTTTGCGTCGAACAGCAGTAACGTTGACTGTTTTTCCGGCGAACATAACCCCTTCAATAACAGCTTGACCACCATATATATTACGAGAATTGTCTGACAAGTATAAATCTCCTTCCCCTTAATGCTTGCTTTCGCTTCTATAGCTTTATTGTACTTGATTTTATGGCAGATGGAAAGCCAACGACACGGATAAGGCTAGCGCATCTTGTTTATACTACCATTACAGCTTGCTATAAGAATGAAGGGAGGCCATATTCGTAATGAATAAATTTATCTTTAAAAATTTGCAGCAAACAGGTGTGACAAAGCCGCTTCCATTTGCCTTGAAAATCGGTTTTTTTGCAGGACTCATATGGGGAGCTTTAAGGCTAATTGCGTACTATTGTAATTTCACCAACCAGCCTGCAGCATTTCTAATTAAGATGTGGATTGCAGAAGATCAGCTGAATACGCCATTCGCTCATACGGTTGGTACGATATCCTTTATCATCTTTTCGATGCTTGCATCATTTATTTATATGTGGTTCTTTAGAACGCTGGAAGGACCATGGCCTGGTATATGGTATGGACTTGGATGGTGGGGATTGCTTTTCGGTCTTGGGCCTATACTTGGCTTTACGAAGCTCACAACGAACGTTACATTTACAATCGCCGCAACAGATTTTTGCTTCTTTATTATTTGGGGGATGTTCATAGGCTATTCGATAGCTTTCGAATTTACAGATGAAGCTTCACGTGAGCCTGCTAGCTCTACGTAAGCTTGAACTTGCACTTCTCAAACTGCATGGATTGTGGTAAAATGTCAAAGGCTTATCGTATGAGCTAAGATATGCAAGTTGGGAGGTGCTGGACATGCATCGAATCGAAGTGCTTAATGGACCGAATTTGAATATGCTGGGCATTCGCGAGCCAGGCGTTTACGGCAGTCAATCGCTTTCTGCAATTGAAGAAATGCTGACGCAAAAGGCTAAGGAGCTAGGCGTGCAGCTTAACTTTTTCCAAACTAATCATGAAGGTGAAATGATCGATCGTATACACGCTGCACATGGTCAAGCAGCCGGAATTATTATTAATCCTGGTGCTTGGACGCATTATAGCTATGCGATTCGGGATGCACTTCAAGCAGTATCACTTCCCGTAGTAGAGGTACACCTTTCGAATATACATAAAAGAGAGGCCTTCAGACACCATTCCGTTGTTGCTCCGATTGCAATTGGACAAATTGCAGGATTTGGGCCAACAGGTT
Source organism: Paenibacillus sp. FSL W7-1287 (assembly GCF_038004245.1). Lineage (NCBI taxonomy): Bacteria > Bacillati > Bacillota > Bacilli > Caryophanales > Paenibacillaceae > Paenibacillus > Paenibacillus sp. FSL W7-1287. The sequence goes on from NZ_JBBORD010000001.1 coordinate 1,949,507, forward strand.
ATTGGTTAGCGCTACAAGCACTAATTGCTCAGCTTGAGCAGTAGAATTGAAGTTATTCGAAAGAAGGGATTAAGATGATAATGAATAGAGTAGAGAAGCTGCAACAAATGCTTTCGGAAAAGCAGCTTGAAGCAATCATCATCGACAGCCCCATCAATCGCCGCTATTTAAGCGGATTTACCGGCTCGGCAGGCACTTTGCTTATTACTTTAGAGCAAAGCTATTTGCTGACTGACTTTCGCTACGAAACACAAGCGGTAGATCAGGCAGCTGGCTTCCAGGTAAGTATATATGCAACGCAGCCTTTCGATGAGCTGAAAAGCTTATTCGGTAAGCATGGTATTACTCGTGTTGCGTTTGAGCAGGATATCGTTTCCTTCGCTCAGTATAAACGCTATGAAGCAGCTTTTCATGGAGTGGAGCTAGTCGGAACTTCAGGTCTTGTGGAGCAGCTTCGTGAGATTAAAGATGATCAGGAAATTAGCGTTATTCAAGAAGCAGCTACACTTGCTGATCAAACCTTCGCCCATATCTTAAACTACATAAAACCGGGCGTAAGAGAGCTGGATATTGCTCTTGAAATCGAAATGTTTATGCGCGCTAATGGTGCGACAAGCACGTCATTTGATACGATTGTTGCCTCTGGAGAGCGTTCGGCCTTACCTCACGGTGTTGCGAGTGAACGTGTAATTGGCAATAATGAATTCGTAAAGCTTGATTTTGGCGCATATTATAAAGGCTATTGCTCTGATATTACGAGAACTGTTTTCGTAGGCCAACCCACGCAGAAGCACCTCGAGATTTATAATATTGTACTTGAGGCACAGCTTTATGCACTTGAACATATCAAGGCAGGCATGACAGGGCTAGAAGCAGATGCATGTTGCAGAGACATCATTACAAACTACGGTTATGGTGATCGATTTGGACATAGTACAGGTCACGGTATAGGGATGGAAATCCATGAAGCACCGCGGCTATCTCGCTTGAGCGATACATTGTTAACACCCGGAATGACGGTTACAGTAGAGCCTGGTATTTATCTCCCTGGTTTTGGTGGAGTGAGAATCGAGGATGATATCGTAATTACTCAAACCGGCAATCAAATATTAACCTCATCGCCGAAAGAGCTTATTCTTCTGTGATTTGGAACTTATTCTCAGGAGGGAATCATTAATGATTTCAGTAAACGATTTTAAAACGGGTTTGACAATTGAATTTGATGGAGACATTTTTACAGTATTAGAGTTTCAGCACGTAAAGCCTGGTAAAGGTGCAGCGTTTGTACGCTCTAAACTTAAAAATCTTCGTAACGGTAACACAGTGGAAAAAACATTCCGTGCTGGTGAAACATTGAGCCGCGCAATGATTGAAAATCGTGAAGTTCAATATTTGTACAGCGCTGGTAATGAATATACATTTATGGATAACGAAACTTACGATCAGTTTACTCTATCGGAAGAACAGCTTGAATGGGAGCTTAACTTCTTGAAGGAAAATATGAACGTTAATATTACAAGCTATCAAGGTGAAATTCTTGGTATCCAACTGCCTAACAACGTTGAGTTGAAAGTTATCGAGACTGAACCAGGTGTTAAAGGTAACACTGCACAGGGTGCTACGAAAAACGCGAAGGTAGAAACAGGTCTTAACGTTCAAGTTCCATTGTTCATTAACGAAGACGATGTATTACTGATCGATACACGTGAAGGTAAATACATCTCACGTGCTTAAATGATCTAGAAGCTGCTTGAACAACTCAAGCGGCTTTTTTATATGTAGCAGTATTCTTTTGCAGCAATGGGTGATATAATATATAACCGTATGCATATGTCAAGGTTGGGAGTGAGCAGCTTTGTCTTTGATCGTGATGAAATTCGGTGGTAGTTCTGTAGGAACTCCAGAGAGAATGCAACGTGTTGCACAACGAATCATTGATAGACAACAGGAAGGTAATAAAATTGTTGTAGTTGTATCTGCTATGGGAGATACGACAGATGATCTAATTGATCAATCAAAAACGTTAAATCCAAATCCAACGGCTCGTGAAATGGATATGCTTTTAACAGTGGGTGAGCAAATTTCAATTGCGTTATTGTCTATGACAATACAAGCTGCTGGTGGCAAGGCGATGTCCTTCACTGGTTGGCAAGCAGGTATGAAAACAGATTCAGTGCACGGCAAAGCTAAGATTGTCGATATACAGCCTGATCGCTTAATTAGCGCGTTAGATTCTGGTCATGTTGCTGTTGTAGCTGGTTTTCAGGGTGCTAGTGAAGATGGAGAAATTACTACTTTAGGTCGTGGTGGCTCTGATACAACGGCTGTTGCTCTTGCTGCAGCTATTGGTGCAGATCTGTGTGAAATTTATACCGATGTTGATGGTGTATATACAACTGACCCACGCGTCGTTAAAAATGCACGTAAGCTTAATGAGATCTCTTATGATGAAATGCTTGAGCTTGCCCATCTTGGTGCGGCAGTGCTGCATCCACGTGCAGTAGAGTATGCAAAGCATCATAATGTTCAATTGGTCGTTCGTTCAAGCTTTACGAACAACGTAGGTACTAGCGTGAAGGAGGAAGCGGTTATGGAACAGGGCGTAGCGGTTCGTGGCATAGCCTTTGAGAAAAACGTAGCAAGAATTACAATCATTGGCGTTGAAGATATTCCTGGTGTACTTGCCAACGTGTTTGGTGCACTTGCTGATAATGGCATTGATGTTGATATTATTGTACAAAGCGGTGTGCAAAACGGTAAAGCTGACTTTGCGTTTACAGTAGCTGGAGATGTGAAGGAAAATGCATTGACTGTCATTGAGGGCTTAAAAGATAAGGTGCCTTATCAGGAAGTAATCTCTGAGGGTAATCTAGTAAAAGTATCCATTGTTGGAGCAGGTATGGTCAGCAATCCTGGCGTTGCGGCTAAGATGTTCTCTACTATTTCTTCACTAGGTGTAAGTATTAATATGGTAAGTACATCTGAGATTAAAGTATCTTGTGTGATCGCATCCGATAAACTTAACGAGGTTGTCGTTGCATTACACTCAGCATATGGCCTTGATGCCAATGAGCAAGTATTCGTTGGCGGTCCTTCTGAACGTCGGTAATCATTTGTTCATTATACAAAGACCCGTCCATGCTAGGGAACTGCCCCCATAACGTGAGACACATCAAAACACCTTCAAGAAATGTAAATCATGTCGTAAGATATGAGTACAACTTGGAGGTGTATTTTTTATGAGCACAAGAGTAAGTTATCCTGTTGAAGTTAAAATGAAAGCAATAGAAATGAGACTTCAGGGGTTCCCTGTTAAACAAGTGATGGAAGAACTGAACATCCGAAATAGAAGTCAACTAAAAATATGGATGAAATGGTATCGTGAGGGTCAGCTTCACCGTTTAGATCAGCCTGTAGGGAAACAATATTCGTATGGAAAAGGTCCGGAGTTTGCTTCTGAAACGGAAAAATTACACGCAGAGATTCGGTTCTTAAAGCAACAAATAGACGTGCTAAAAAAGTACAAAGCGTGGGAAAGGACGTGGATAGAGAGGTAGCCACTAGCTTTATCAAACATCATGTAGAGCTGCCTGTTAAACTAGTTTGTGAGATATTAAACATATCAAGAGCGACGTATTATCGTTGGAAGAAACATCAGAAGAGCGAGCAAAATGAAACACTTGTTATGCTTATTCGTCAGTACTGTATGTCACATAAATTTAGATTAGGTTATCGTAAAATTACAGCGTTGATCAATCGGACCATTCATGTGAATCACAAAGTTGTACAACGTATTATGCAGCAATATGGCTTACAATGCCGTGTAAAGCCTAAGAAACGCAACCTAATTGGACAACCATCCACCGTGGCAGAACATATACTTAAACGTGAATTCAAGGCAGAACGTCCCCTTCAGAAACTCGTTACGGATATTACTTACTTGCCATTTGGACAGCAGATGTTGTATCTTTCGAGTATTAAAGACTTGTATAACGGTGAAATCATTGCCTATACCATCCGTTCGAAACAAGATACAGAATGTGTACTTGATACACTGAATCAGCTTCCAGAGTTACCCTCCGATTGTTTATTACATAGCGATCAAGGTTCGGTATACACATCGAATACTTACCAAGATGCGGTAAAACAAAAAGGCATTACCATGAGCATGTCCCGTAAAGGTACACCCGCTGATAATGCCCCCATTGAATCGTTTCACGCCTCTCTAAAGTGCGAAACATTCTATCTCGACCATTTGACCTGTACGACGACTGCAATCGTTGAACAGACAGTCAGAGAATATATTTATTATTATAACCATTTTCGCATTCAAGCGAAACTAAATAACCAGTCTCCGATTGAATTTCGGAAACTGGTTGCATAGAAGGTGTTTTGATCCCTGTCTCAAAAACGGGGGTCAGTTCCCTAGGGAGCTTTCCTAGTAGAGGACGGGTTTTTTGTTTTAGAAATTAACTTTTAACTGTTAACTGGATATGAAACAATGACACCGTTATGAAGATATGGAACGACCGTTGTTCGATTGATCTGGATACAATCGTTAATGTCAGCTTCTAAACCGATGGCTTGCAAATGCTTTCCAGAAAAACCGTTCCTCAGCGTAGTTGTTTGTTGATGCTTTGTATGCTCATATAGTGATAGCATGGCATACCCAAAATCATTCATGCTAAGCGGGCTATTTGAATAATCCTTCTGTAGCTTAGCAATTAATGCCCCCGCACAAAAACCATCCTCCAAAGTAAATTGATCCTGACTACCTGCACATATTAAAACAAGATCTCTTTCCGTTTGCATAGCAGCATCGATACATGCATCTGCGTTCGTTAAGCTAGCAATAAACAATTCTGCTGCACGCATCGAGCGGATGATCGCTCGTGTTCCATCCGTTGTCGTAAGAATAATACGTTTATCGCATACAATTGAATTGCGATATTCGTTTGGTGAATTTCCAAGATCAAATCCGGAGATACGCTTACAGAACCGTTCTCCCCCTAATAGATCACTACTCTTCGCAATTGCTTTTGCCTCCATAATGGTCTCTACCGGCAGTACGCACCTGGCACCAGCCTCTATAGCAGCGATGATCGTTGACGCTGTTCTCATCACATCAATAACAATTGCTGTTTTTCCAATTAATTGTGCTTGATGCACGTTGCTTGCATTCGAAATGACCTGAACTCGCATACGTAGACCTTCTTTCTTGGATACATTAAGTACGTTATGCAAATAAAGCTAGGCAGGTGCTCATTTTGCGAGAGCTGTAATTTTCATCTAGTAAGCTATCATTCAATAAAATTTTGGGATATTTTCGGAAAGACAAGCATAGACTTGTATCGTCAACAGCAAAATTCAAGGAGTGACTCCGAGCTATGCTAGACCATATCATTCACATTTTGCCATATGAATTGAAGACTATTGTCAATCAGCTATCGCAGCATATTAAAAATAGCTTGGAGGAAATTAGAATTCGAGAGAATCGCCCACTAGAAATTTCACATCACGGCAGCTTTCATTACGTTACAGAGCAGGGAAAAACGATACTCGATTCTAGACAAGCCTATCATCCAACACAAGAGCAATGCCGAAAGCTTCTTGAGAGAATTACGAATTACTCCCTATACGCAATGGAGGAGGAGCTGCGAAGAGGCTACATCACCATTGCGGGAGGTCATCGGATTGGTATTGCAGGCCGAACGATTTTGGAGGGTGGGCATGTTCGAGGCATCCGAGATATCGGTGGTTTTAATATACGAATAGCGAGAGAGGTTCTTGGTGCATCTAAGCAGCTACTACCTAAGCTATTCGGAGGCCCCTCTGATAGCTTGCAATCCACACTTATTATTTCGCCTCCACAGCAAGGGAAGACGACGCTTCTGCGAGATCTGACCAGAGCGTTAAGCTATGGAGATTATCGAAAGCATGCGATGAAGGTGGCGATTGTAGATGAACGCTCAGAAATTGCAGCTTGCGTCAGAGGGATTCCTTCCTTTGACGTCGGTCCAAGAACAGACGTGATGGATGCATGTCCAAAAGCAGAAGGAATGATGATGCTCCTGCGTTCCATGTCTCCTGAGGTAATCATTGTGGATGAGATCGGGAGAGTTGAGGATGCCGTCGCCATTCGCGAGGCAGCACATTGCGGTGTAAAGGTTATCGCTACAGCTCATGCCTACAATATTCAAGAAGCGTTTGGTCGAAGTGAAATTAGAACGCTGCTCCAGGAAAGAGCATTTGGCAGCGTTGTCGAGCTAAAGCGTAATGAACAAGGCTTTATGCACCGGATCATATCTGTCGATCGAATGCTGGAGCAGAATCGGCAAAACCATGGATTTTTCTCATTAACGAAGAAAGCAGGCTCTTAGAAAAGCGAGGTGAATTGCATGCGTATCATGCCGAATGATCGTACAGACCTCAGTCATGCTTAAGCTTTTCGGTGCTGTACTCATTATATTAGCAGGTACAGCGATAGGATTTGTACAAGCAGCATCCTATGTAAATCGAAGCAAGCAGCTTCGTCTACTTATCTACTCACTGCAAAGGCTTGAAACAGAAATTAATTATGGACAAACCTTTTTACCGACGGCCCTTATTAAAAGCAGTGAAGGAATGGAACAGCCGCTAAGTAAAATTTTTACGGAGACCGCTCAGCTTCTCGAGGACTCCAAGGAGCTATCGATGCAGGAAGCCTGGCAGCAAACCATAGAAAACGTATGGGGGCATACCGCTCTGAGGCAGCGTGAAAAGGATGTGTTGCTTAGAATGGGGACGGTGCTTGGGATGAGCGATGCTGAGGATCAGCAGAAGCATCTACAGCTTGCACAGCTTCAATTGAAGAGTGAAGAGGAGCAGGCAGTGATGGAGCAGCAGCGTTACGCCAATATGTGGCGAAGCCTTGGTACATTGGGCGCGATATTAATCGTCATCTTGATGGTATAGAGGGTTGGAGGGTAAATATGGAGATTACAGCAATATTTCAAATTGCCGGCGTTGGAATTATTATTGCGATCATGCATACGGTGTTGAAGCAGATGGGTAAGGAAGATATTGCTCATTGGATTACGTTACTAGGCTTTGTGATCGGAATATTTATGGTCATAGATGTCATTGCTCAGCTTTTTCAGGAGATAAAATCGATCTTTTTATTCCAGTAGGTGAATGCAGTGGAAATCATCCAAATCGTAGGCATAGGCATAATCGCTGCGCTGCTCGTCATTATCGTCAGAGAGCAAAAGCCGCAGTTTGCATTTCTTATTACACTATTTACTGGTGTCTTTTTATTTCTACTCGTCATCGGAAAGATCGGTGCAGTCATTGAAGTCATTAATGAGCTCGCCAATCGATCAGGCATCCCTGATGTTTATCTGAAAACAATATTGAAAATCATCGGTATTGCCTATGTGGCAGAGTTCGGCGCACAAATGGTGCGAGATGCTGGGCAGGAAAGCATCGCTTCCAAAATTGAATTCGCCGGTAAAATTTTTATACTCGTGCTGGCTATTCCAATTATCAATGTCATTATCGAAACTTTGCTTTCGCTTCTGCCGCTCGGAAGCAGCTAGGAGGTTGTAAATGAAGCAGTTGATCTGGAAAAGCCTCCTCCTATTGTTTATTTTGCTGCAATGGCCAACCGTTGCTGCTGAAGCTTCCTCTCCCGAAGCGGAAGGGGCACAGGATATGAGCAGCAAGTGGATTCAACAGCAGGTAGACGCGCTTGAAACTGACTCCATCGAGCAATATTGGAATGACCTTGGTAGAGAATATGCGCAGTATTTTCCAGGACAGGAGCTGCCGTCTATTACGGACATGATGTTTACGGACGATCAGCAGAGTGCCTTCAGTGGCTGGGGGATTATTAAAGGCTTTATCAGGTTTTTTCTAGAGGAAATTATTTATAACGGTAAGCTTTTACTCATTATCGTCATGCTCTCCATATTCAGTATGATGCTGGAGACGCTGCAGTCAGCCTTTGAGAAGAAGTCGATTAGTAAAATCGCCTACTCGATCATTTTTATCGTACTCGTAACGATCGCCATTAACAGCTTTATGGTGGCAATGGATTTCGCGAAGGAAGCAATCGAGAAGATGATCACCTTTATGCTTGCGATGGTACCGCTTCTACTGACGCTGCTCGCTTCGATGGGTGGAGTGGTTACAGTGTCCGTTATGCATCCGCTCATCATCTTTATGATTCACATGGTCGGATCATTGATCTATCTCGTCGTGTTTCCCTTGCTATTCTTTTCGGCGGTGCTTCATATCGTCAGTGCTATAACGGATCGATTTAAGCTTACTCAGCTTGCGAATATGCTAAGAAATATCGCAGTTACCGTGCTTGGTATATTGTTAACGGTATTTCTAGGTGTCATATCTGTCCAAGGCGCAACAAGCTCAATAACAGACGGCGTCGCACTCAGAACGGCGAAATTCGTGACAGGTAATTTTGTTCCGGTCGTCGGAAAAATGTTCTCTGATGCTGCAGATACGATTATATCTGCATCACTTGTCGCAAAAAATGCGGTGGGTATAGCTGGCGTAACGATATTACTCGTCATCTGTGCTTTTCCAGCGATAAAAATTGTGGCGCTGGCCTTAATCTATCATTTATCTGGAGCCATCATGCAGCCGCTAGGAGACTCGCCCATTGCGGCATGTCTGCAAACGATAGGTAAAACGATGCTATATGTGTTCGCTGCCTTAGCTGCAGTAAGTCTAATGTTTTTCTTAGCTATTACTATCATTATTACAGCAGGAAATGCAACAGTCATGATTCGTTAAGGAGGTGAGGAGAATGTGTTAGCTTGGCTAGGTGAATGGCTATCGAGTATCGTTGTTGTCGTCTTGCTTGCAATTGTTGTAGAGCTTGTCCTGCCTAATAGTAAGATGCTGCGCTACTCTAGACTGGTAGTGGGTCTCATTCTCATGCTGACGATGCTTAATCCTATTTTACAAATATTCCAAAGTGACTTTCACGATAAGCTTACGGCAAGCTTCTCTCTATGGGAAAAGTCACTGGCATCAAGGGAGCGAGCAATCCCCTCCATTGACGAAATTACAAAGCAAGCAGAACAGCTAAAGGAAGTAAGACAAGAGGCTGCAGTTGATATGACACGCTCAAGTCTAGAGCAAGCCATTCTACAGGAAATTAGGACGAAGACAGAAGCCAAGGTAGAAGCGGTTAATCTCGAGTTTGGCTGGGATAAGAAGCTTGACGGACAACAAGTACCGCATATCGCTTCTGTTACGGTCAAGCTGAAGATGACAGCAGATCAGCAGCAACATGCAGAGCAACGAGATTCAGAGAAAGAAGAAGTCATTGTAGATGCAATTAACGAGGTATCCATTCCAGTTGTTAGTGTAGAACTGAATGAGCAAGAAGCAGACCACAATTCTGCAGCTTCATCCGAACAAGTATTGCAGGATGGTCTGAATAATGAACAGCTAAGTGCGCTATTTAACGTACAAGCACATGAAATTCGACAAATTATTACAGCTGGATGGAATGTAAAAGCGGATCATGTTTTCGTACAAGCAAGCTAGCAGCACAGTATAAATGAGGAGGAGAGCAAATTGTGAGTAATTGGTATTCCAGTTTTGAAAAAATAATCGGTGGAGGACCTGGCGGGAAAAAGCGTATCACTGTAGTACGGATGCTTATTATTGTCGGGGCCGTCGGGATTTTTTTCATGCTCATTCAATCCTACCTCCCCTTCAAGCGCATTGAAACGATGGACACCTTGCCTGATCCTGCACTGAGCAGCGAGGAGGTTTTCAAAAGTGGACAATCATCAAGCAGCAGTCCATTTGAGAGCATCGAGACAACACTAGAAGAACGGTTGAAGGAGATGCTTGAAAAAATGGTCGGTGTCGGCAGAGTTGATGTCATGATCACTGTGGAATCAACAGAAGAGAAGGTTGTGGAGCGCAACATGAGCAGCAGTGAAAATACAACCGACGAAACTGATCGCAATGGCGGGAAACGACATATTACGACTGTCACCTCTGATGGGCAGGTCGTGCTGTATCAAGCAAGTGATGGTCAGCAGCCGCTCATAACAAAAGTCATTAATCCTCGTATTCGCGGAGTGCTCATTGTAGCTGAAGGAGCTGAAGATGCTGCTGTACGGAAATTGATTATACAAGCAGTTGAAAAGGGAATGAATGTTGTTCCAACTCGGATCTCCGTAGTGCCGAGTAAACAATAATTAAATTAATGGAGGGTTCTCTATGAACACAAAAAGACAAACAATTTGGCTAGTTTCCATGCTCAGCTTAATGGTTATTTTATCGGCGTATTACTTATTCACGCAAGACATTGGCAGTGATGAGAAGCTAACGGATGCGACACATATGGAAAATACAGCTAAGGTGAATTCACCACTGGATATCAACTCAACGGTAGCAAGTGGTACAGAGGATAGCGGCAATTATACAATTAGTGATGTAGATCAAGATGTGCTTAGCCAGCTAGAAGCGGAAGGCTACTTCAATAACAACAGCAAGATTAGCGAGCTGATGACAAAGCGTGAAAACCAGCTTCAGGAAAAGGACAATCAAATTATGTCAGTTCTTGCGGATGTATCAGCTGATACTGATCGCTCACTAGAAGCACTTGAAGAAATGGCAATGCTGGAGCAAAAGATGGAGAAAATTACTCAGCTTGAAAGCGACTTAAAGGATACGTATGATATCGCCATTATTTCTCAAGAGGTGAATGACAAATATAAGGTTGTCGTTACAAGTGATACGCTTGAGAAAAAGCAAGCAGCTGAAATTATCGCACAGGTGATTGAAGAGCTTGAGGTGCGGCCGGAACAGGTCTCCGTACAATTCATAGCCAACCCTTAAAAGTGGTAGGTTCAATCGTCCGACTTTGATGACGATGTAACGCGTTGTAGTGAACTCGGCGGCGAATATGGAGCCCTAGCGAAAACTCCGTTGCTCACGTACCTAAACCGTACGCTGCGCTACTCGTTTTCTACTAGTGCTCCATCTTCTTGGTCCTGAAAGCCGAACATTGAACCCTCATTGGATAGAGGTAGGTTCAACGTCCGAAGTTGATGACGATGTGATGCGCTGTAGAGGATTCGGCATCGAATCTTGAACGCTACCGAATCCTACGGTGCTCACGTACCAAAAACGTACGCTGTGCTCCTCGGCTTCTAGTATCGTCCAAGCTTCTCGGTCCTGAACTTCGAACTTATGAACCCCTATTTGAATGGGTAGGTTCAATCGTCCGACTTTGATGACGATGTAACGCGTTGTAGTGAACTCGGCGGCGAATATGGAGCCCTAGCGAAAACTTCGTTGCTCACGTACCTAAACCGTACGCTGCGCTACTCGTTTTCTACTAGTGCTCCATCTTCTTGGTCCTGAAAGCCGAACTACGTCCAAACTTTGATGACGATGTAAAAAAGTTTTTTCGATAGTGACAAAGGAAATAACTCCCCTATGAGCGAATATATCGCTTGTATTGGAGTTATTTTACGTTACTTAAAAAATAATTCGTGTTATGGTAAGAATGTGTTATAATGTTTAACGTTATGTGAAAAAAGGAGTGATAACGTTCATGTTTAAGTTGAGCGAGATTAAAGAGTTAATCAAATTAGTTGATCAAACTTCCGTTGAAGAGCTCGAAATTGAAAACGAGGGATCACGTCTCCATATTCGTAAGCCAGGTAAATCTGAAGTCGTTACGGTGCAGCCAGCTCCAGTTATGCATACATATACACAACCAGCTGCGGTACCCGTACAGGCTGCTCCACAACCAACTGCCGCAGTTCAAGAAGAAACAGCTGCTCCAGAGCAGTCAGCGGCAAACAATTATCATAAAATTACTTCACCTATGGTTGGAACGTTCTACAGCTCTCCATCACCTGATGCGGCTCCATTTGTAAAAGTTGGCGACCGTGTCAATACGAAGTCAGTAGTTTGTATTCTAGAAGCGATGAAGCTTATGAATGAACTAGAAGCAGAGGTTAATGGTGAAATCGTAGAAGTGTTAGTATCCAATGGTCAGTTGGTTGAGTTTGGTCAGCCATTGTTCCTTGTGAAAGCGGACTAGCCACTGTCGTGAATAGAAGGTTGAAAGGGGTTCTCATTAAAGTGAAATTCCAAAAAATTCTTATTGCGAATCGTGGGGAGATCGCGGTTCGAATCATACGAGCTTGTCGAGAGCTTGGTATTCAAACGGTAGCGGTATTCTCTGAGGCAGACCGGGATTCTTTGCATGTTAAGCTTGCGGATGAAGCTTATTGCATCGGACCAGTGGCATCTAAAGACAGCTATTTGAATTTGACGAATATTATGAGTGTGGCAACACTGACTGAATGTGACGCCATTCATCCAGGCTACGGCTTCTTAGCTGAAAATGCAGACTTTGCAGAGATTTGTGAGTCATGCAATATTACGTTTATCGGCCCATCGCCAGAAGCGATTAGCAAGATGGGGGATAAGGCGGTAGCGAAGCAAACGATGAAGGATGCGAATGTACCTGTTATTCCAGGCTCTGATGGTCTAATTGAAGATCTTGATGAAGCGATTATGATAGCACGTGATATTGGTTATCCAGTAATCATTAAAGCAACGGCTGGCGGCGGTGGTAAAGGGATTAGAATTGCTGAAGATGAAGCAAGTCTTATCGCTCAAATTACGACTGCACAACAAGAAGCTCAGAAGGCATTTGGTAATGGCGGTGTCTATCTTGAAAAGTTTTTAACAGGCATGAAGCACGTTGAGGTTCAAATTATGGCCGATAAGCATGGTAACGCTGTTCACCTGTTCGAGCGTGACTGCTCTGTGCAACGACGTCGTCAAAAGCTTATTGAAGAAGCGCCTTGCGCAACACTTACACCTGAGCTTCGTGAAGAAATGGGACAAGCGGCAGTCCGTGCAGCGCTTGCAGTTAACTATGCAGGTGCAGGAACCTTAGAGTTTTTGCTTGGCCCAGACAATAAGTTTTACTTTATGGAAATGAACACACGTATACAGGTTGAACATCCTGTTACTGAAATGATTACAAATGTAGATCTCATAAAAGAAATGATATCTGTCGCTGAAGGTAATCCGCTTTCCATCACGCAAGAGGACTTGCAAATCAATGGCTGGTCCATTGAGTGCAGAATTAATGCGGAGGATTCAGAGCGTAATTTCATGCCGTCTGCAGGGAATATTCCATTTTATCTAGCTCCTGGTGGTAATGGTGTCCGTGTTGATAGTGCGGTATATCCTGGCTATACGATCTCGCCGCATTATGATTCCATGATTGCCAAATTAATTGTGTGGGGTTCTACACGCGAGGAAGCAATTTCCCGCATGAAACGAGCACTGCATGAATTTGCAATTGAAGGTATTAAAACAACGATACCTTTCCATTTGAAGGTTTTAGATCACGAGAAATTCGTTAGTGGTGATTTTGATATTAAATTTCTTGAGGATCACGATATTAACGGAGCTTCTTAAAACAATCGGTACAAGTGTTTGTCATAAATGTTACGCAATGCTATAGTATAGAAATAAGTAACAAAGGTAAGCATGACCATATGCGTGTATTGATAATGTGGAGGTGTAACTAGCATGAATATGATCGCTGAATACGAAAAAACAGATATGGGCACCATTCAAATTGCTCCTGAGGTTATCGAAGTGATTGCTGGCCTTGCCACGATTGAAGTGGAAGGTATTGCTGGCATGAGCGGTGGACTTGCAGGTGGTATTGCCGAGCTTTTGGGTAAGAAAAATGTTGCCAAAGGTGTTAAGGTAGAGGTAGGTCAAAAAGAGGCAGCAGTTGATGTTTCCGTTATCGTTCAATACGGCTTTAAAATTCCAGAGGTTGCTAATCACGTACAAGAGAACATTAAGCGTTCTATTGAAATTATGACTGGCTTAACCGTTGTTGAAGTTAATGTTCACGTCCATGACGTGCATTTAAAGACCGAAGAAAAAGTAGACTCCGATGACCAGACACAACGTGTAAAGTAGGATAAGTAATATTAACCCCCTTGAAGCCTAAGCTTGCGCTCGGCGCAGGGGGTTGATTACGTTAGACGAGAGGATGAAGTTCTTGATCAGAGTTGTGGACAAATTATTATTGTTTTTGTACAGTATCATAATTGCTGTCATCTCTGTTGCTGCAGTCTGTATCGGATTTGAATGGATAACTGGAGCAATGGCGATTGATGCAATAGATAAGCTCTATAGTAATGGTAGCCTTCAATTAACAATTATTATAATAGGAATCGTACTGTTTCTAATCAGTCTTCGTTTCTTTATTGTCTCACTCTCTCGAGGTGCGATCTCTTCCCAATCCGTTGATCAGCGTACTGAATATGGTGATATTCGAATTTCCATCGAAACAATGGAGAACTTAGCTCTAAAGGCTGCAATGAAGCAGCGCGGAGTAAAGGATCTACGTGCTCGTGTTCATGCAACGGACGCTGGTATGAATATTGTACTTAGAACTGTCGTTGACGGTGAGGTTGCAATTCCTCAATTGACTGAGGATGTGCAAAAAAATGTGAAAAGCTATGTCGAGGAAATTACAGGTATACCAGTAACGAACGTTTCCGTGTATATTGCCAATATCATTCAAACCAACACGATAAAAAGTCGTGTTGAGTAGAGGTGAGTCTATCAATGTGGAAAGAGATTTGGAGTCAGTATTGGAAGCGAATCGTTGGTGCAGGAACTGGCTTGTTTTTTGGTATTATATATTTAGCATTTGGATTTTGGGATATGCTATTCATAGCCCTACTTGTCGGAGCGGGATATTGGTACGGTAAGCAGAAGGAATTTGCCAATGGCTCGATTTTTCCGTGGGGGCGCATATGGGAATCAATCACAAAGTTGTTTAGGCCGTACCGTTAATATGATCTCCTCCGTGCTACGTAATTAGAGGATAGGATGGTTCAAAGATCCGAAGTTGATTACGATGTATAGCGTTGATGCTTAGTCGACGGCGAATATGTCACGCTAGCGAAAGCTGCGGTGCTCACGTACCAAAAACGTACGTTGCGCTCCTCGTTTTCTACTATCGTGCCATCTTCTTGGTACTGAACCTCGAACCTTTGAACCTTTATTGGAAGAGGATGGTTCAGATCCGAAGTTGATTAAAATGTATAGCGTTTGAAGCTTAGCCGACGGCGAATATGTCACGCTAGCGAAAGCTGAGGTGCTCACGTACCAAAGACGTACGTTGCGCTCCTCGTTTTCTACTATCGTGCCATCTTCTTGGTACTGAACCTCGAACCTTTGAACCTTTATTGGAAGAGGATGGTTCAAAGATCCGAAGTTGATTACGATGTATAGTGTTGAAGCTTAGTCGGCCTCGAATCTTGAACCAACCAAATGAATGGAGCTACATTCGCAGCAGGGATGAGATCATATGAAATTGATAAGCAATAAGGCATAAGTCATGGAGGATACATGAAACGAAGATTAGCAAGAGAAATGGTTATATCAAGCTTATACAGTATTGAGCTGAACGAGGTGCAGGCCTACGAGGCATTGCAAGGCGTTATTGATGAAGTCATGAACGATAACGAGGTAAGTGAAAAGTTCAGCGACGAGACGACAAACGAATTTGCGCGTAAGCTGCTTATGGGCGTTGTGGAGAACCGAGCGGCAATTGACGATTTGTTAAAGGATTGCTTAACAGGCTGGCAAGTTGATCGACTGTCACGTGTAGATCGACAAATCCTTCGTTTGGCGTGCTTTGAGATGGTATTTAGCAAGGACGCTCCTCCGAAGGTAGCGGTGAACGAAGCGATTGAGCTCGCTAAGCATTATGGGACAGATGAATCTGGTAAGTTTGTCAATGGCGTACTCGCTAAACTACTGAAAAACCTTGATTCTACTAAAGCATAAGCTTGTCGCTTATCATGGCGATAAGCTTCTTTATCTTTTGTTTGGATATTATACTATAGATTATTTTCATTTTTAATACAGGTATAGGAGTGGTTCTTAATGTCAGCTCACATTATTGATGGAAAACAAATATCCGCAGCGATTCGAAGCGAAATGCAGGCTGAGGTAGCTGCCTTAAAGGAAAAAGGAATTACGCCAGGACTAGCTGTCGTTTTAGTCGGAGAGGATCCTGCAAGCAAGGTTTATGTTGGATCAAAGGAAAAAGCTTGTATTCAGCTTGGCATGTACTCAGAAGTGCATCGACTGCCTGAGCAAACAACAGAGCAGGAGCTATTGGCACTTATCGATAAACTGAACAATCAAGCATCCATCAATGGCATATTGGTTCAATTACCATTACCTAAACATATTAACGAAAAGTCTGTTATCGACGCGATTAATGTACATAAAGATGTAGATGGCTTTCATCCTGAAAGCGTAGGTAATCTCGTTATTGGCGATGACAGCTTGCTGCCGTGTACACCAGCTGGTGTTATTGAGCTGATTAAGCGCAGTAACGTGGACATTGCTGGTAAGCATGCGGTCGTTGTCGGTCGCAGTAACATTGTAGGTAAGCCTGTTGCAATGCTGCTTCTACGTGAGAATGCAACGGTTACGATCTGTCATTCACGGACAGCAAATTTACAAGAGGTTGTAAAGCAAGCAGATATTGTCGTTGTTGCAATCGGCAGAGCGAATGCAATCGATGCTTCATACATTAAACCAGGCGCAGTTGTAATTGACGTCGGCATTAATCGTCTAGAGAACGGCAAGCTTGCTGGTGACGTTGATTATGAAAGCTGTCTTGATACAGCTGGTTATATTACACCAGTGCCAGGTGGTGTTGGTCCGATGACCATTACTATGCTCATGAAAAACACAATTACTGCGGCTAAAAAAGCTAATGGGATGTGAGTAGGCAGTGAGATCCGAACCGCATGTTTATACGATTAAAGATATCAACAAATATATTCGTATGAAAATGGATAGTGATCATGTGCTGTCCGATGTATGGCTGCGTGGCGAAATCTCAAATTTCACCCATCACTCTAGCGGCCATATGTATTTCACGCTAAAGGATAAAGACAGTCGTATAAAATGTGTGATGTTTGCCTCCCATAATGCTCGCTTGAGATTTATACCCAAGGAAGGTGCGAAAGTTCTAGCACAGGGTACGATTTCAGTTTATGAGCGAGATGGTGCCTACCAGTTTTATGCCAATGCGATGCAGCCTGATGGCCTAGGCAGCTTATATCTTGCCTATGAGCAATTAAAAGCAAAGCTTGAAGAGGAGGGGTTGTTTGCTGAGTCACGCAAACGTGCTCTTCCTCTTTTTCCACATACGGTAGGGGTAGTAACATCACCAACTGGTGCGGCTGTAAGAGATATTATTACAACGATAAAGCGCAGATTTCCAGCTGCTCACATCCTTCTTGCTCCCGTGCAAGTACAGGGGGAGCTTGCTGCACCTTCCATCGCCAAGGCCATCGCTGCGATGAATGCACATGGAGCATGTGATGTGCTGATTGTAGGTCGGGGTGGCGGCTCGATGGAAGAGCTGTGGGCCTTTAATGAAGAAATTGTTGTTCGAGCGATTGCTTCATCTGAAACGCCTGTCATTAGCGCTGTGGGACATGAAACGGACTTTACACTTTCTGACTTTGTAGCCGATGTTCGAGCTGCTACTCCGACAGCTGCAGCAGAGCTCGCAGTACCGCATGTTCAGGAGATGACAGCAGTTATTGAACGTTATCAGCAGCGTTTTGAGCATGCACTAAAGCGTCAGCTCGACTGGCGCAAAGAGCGATTAAAGCGTGTACAGCAAAGCTCTGTATTTTCGCAGCCAAAGCGAACCTTCTTAAAGCATGCAGAGCGTGTAGATTATTTACAGCTAATGCTGAGCAAGAGTTTAAAGCATGCGTTGCAGCACGGGCATTTAAAGCTATCACAAAGTCAAAGCAGGCTTGCTCGTTTGCACCCAGAGCAGCGTATTAAGCTATTGAATCGACAGGTCAACCATCTGCAGCATAGTATGAGTGAGCTGATGAACTCAATTGTTAAACAAAAGCGTCTACAGACGGTTTCCTATATTAAACAGCTTGATGCTCTGAGTCCGCTTAAGGTTATGGCTCGTGGTTACAGTCTAACCTATACGGAGGATGAGCAGCTGCTTAAGCAAGTCAATCAAGTGAAACGAGGCAGTTCGATCAAAGTTAAAATAATGGACGGCAGCTTGTACTGTACGGTCAATGATATAGAGGAGGAAAAGGAATGACTGAACTTGAAAATCTAAGCTTTGAACAGGCTTTAGAGCGTCTGGAAAATATTGTTGCTCAGCTAGAAAATGGCGATGTGCCGCTTGAACAAGCCATCGAGCTGTATCAGGAGGGTATGAAGCTTTCCAGCCTGTGTAACGGTAAACTGCAGCAGGTCGAAAGCAAGATTGAGATGCTAATACAAACGGAGCAGGGGTTGGCGACGAAGACTTTTGCTGCCTCCCAATTGGACAAAGGAGAGTAGAAAATTGAACCATTCCCTATCCATTAACGAGCATGTACAGCAAGTCGCTGCAGAAATTACGGAAGAACTGAAACGTTCTTTGTCTTCTTATGATGGAGCACCTAGTAAATTGATCGAATCGATGGAATATTCATTAACAGCTGGTGGAAAGCGGCTTAGACCCTATCTCGTGATGGCTGCTGCTTATGCGGTGCATGCGGATGAAACAACGGTAGAGAAAGCTATCGCTCCAGCGTGTGCGGTGGAATATATTCATACGTACTCGTTAATACATGATGATCTTCCTGCGATGGATAATGATGACCTAAGACGCGGCAAGCCTACGAATCATAAAGTATTCGGTGAAGCCATGGCAATCTTGGCCGGAGATGCTTTATTAACAGGGGCATTCGGCATTATCACCTCACTTGCAAAAGAAGGTAAGCTTGATCCACTTGTTGCGGTTGAAATTATAGATGATTTATCGCGTTATGCAGGGGCTTTAGGTATGGTAGGTGGACAGGTTGCAGATATGGAAGCTGAGCAGGGAATTACTTCGATTGAGCAGCTTGAATATATTCACGAGCATAAAACGAGTGACTTGGTTGTGTTCTCCGTCCTAGCAGGTGCAAGAATTGCAGGTGCCAATGCACATCAGCTGCAACAACTCGAGCTGTACGGACGTAATATAGGTATGGCATTCCAAATACAGGATGATGTGCTGGATCTTGTAGGTGATGAGCAAAAGCTCGGAAAACGCGTCCAAAGCGATGTTGCGGGAGAAAAAGTTACCTTTCCTTTCTTACTCGGACTAGAAGAAAGCAAGGCGCTAGTCGTAAAGCTGACAGAAGAGGCAAAAGCAGCGGTTCTTGCTGCAGATTTAGCGTTCCCAGACCAATTACTGGAGCTTGCTGATTATCTTGTGAATCGTGAATCCTAATCGTCTGCTAAAACTGTTATTATGTAGGATGTCGTATATTGTGATATAATACAGCTAAGTGTCTGATCATTGGGATTACATTCTTGTTGAAAGCGAGGAAAGCGATGTGCTTTTAGATCAAATAGATGACCCAAAACAATTGAAAAAGCTAACAGTTGAGCAACTCGATCAATTAGCAGAAGAAATTCGCCAATTTCTAATCGAGAAATTGTCTCTTACTGGTGGTCATCTTGCTCCTAATCTTGGAGTTGTTGAGCTTACCTTGGCGATGCATTATTTGTTCGATAGTCCAAGTGACAAGTTTATTTTTGATGTTGGTCATCAATCGTATGTACACAAAATTATTACAGGTCGTAAAGATCAATTTGATACATTAAGAAAATATAAGGGCCTGTGCGGCTTTATTAAACGTAACGAAAGCGAGCATGATGTGTGGGAGGCTGGGCATAGCAGTACCTCATTATCTGCAGCGATCGGAATGGCGATGGCGCGTGACTTCAAGGGTGACAGCAACCGTGTTGTAGCTGTGATCGGTGATGGTGCCTTAACAGGCGGTATGGCATTAGAGGCGTTGAATCATATCGGACATGAAAAGCGCAAGCTGATCGTTGTCCTTAACGATAATGAAATGTCAATTGCACCTAATGTCGGAGCGCTTCATCAATACTTAGGGAAAATTAGAACAGGCAGACAATACCAAAAGGCGAAAGAGGATGTACATCAGCTGCTGAACAAAATTCCAGCAATCGGTGGTAAGCTGGCAGAAACGGTTAGCCGTTTTAAAGACAGTGTTAAATATTTGCTAATGAGCGGTATTTTGTTTGAACAGTTTGGTTTATCCTATCTTGGACCGGTCGATGGCCATGATACAGAAGCTTTGCTTGAAACATTGAAGCAAGCTGATCGAATTAACGGACCTGTACTTGTTCATGTCATTACGACAAAAGGTAAGGGCTATACGCCAGCAGAAAATGATTCTCATGCATGGCATGGTGCATCTCCATATAAGATCGAGTCAGGAAAAATGGTAAAAGCAGTCGGTCCTCCGATGTATACGAAGGTGTTTGGCGATGTGTTAATCGAGCTAGCTGAACAGGATGAGCGTATCGTAGCCGTGACACCTGCAATGCCAGGCGGATCTGGTTTAATGGAGTTCGCAGATCGTTTTCCAACGAGAATGATCGATGTTGGAATCGCGGAGCAGCACGCTGCGACGATGTCCGCAGCGCTTGCTATTGAAGGCATGAAGCCGGTTTTTGCTGTGTATTCTACCTTCCTGCAGCGAGCATATGATCAAGTTGTGCATGATATTTGCCGACAAAATCTTAATGTCATCTTTGCAATCGATCGTGCGGGCTTTGTTGGCCCAGATGGCGAAACTCATCAAGGTGTATATGATATACCTTTCCTTCGTCATGTGCCGAATATTGTACTAATGATGCCTAAGGATGAAAATGAGCTTCGTCAAATGATGAAAACTGCAGTGGATTATAATGATGGTCCAATTGCGATTCGTTATCCTCGTATAAATGCAGAGGGCGTGGAGCTGCTGCCAGAACTAACTAGCATTCCCATTGGCAGCTGGGAAGTGTTAAAGGAAGGCGAATCTGAATATGCATTGCTCGCAATCGGCCCTATGCTTAAGGTTGCAAAGGAAGCGTCAGAGCTGCTTATTCGAGAAGGCATTGATGTAGAAATTATAAATGCAAGATTTATTAAGCCACTCGATCAAGATATGCTGCTTCGACTTGCAGCTCAGCATAAAAAGCTAGTCGTGCTTGAGGAAAGTGCGGAGCTTGGCGGCTTAGGTAGTGCGATATGTGAATTCTATTCTCTGCAGGGCATCGATGATATGGTCGTGCGTATTAAAGGGATACCGGATTTATTTGTCGAGCATGGCAGCATTATCGAGCAGCGCAATGAAGTTGGTCTAAATGCTACAGCTGTGTCGCAGCTTGTGCAAAGTATGAAGGCGAAGCTTAAAAGAAATGCGCTATAACCAAACTGATAGGTAGGGATATAATGACAACAGTACCAAAAGAGCGAATTGATGTTTTGCTCGTAGAGGGCGGGTACTTTGATAGTCGTGAAAAGGCGAAAAAAGCACTCATGGCAGGTCTGGTGCTTGTCGATAATGTCCCGATTGACAAGCCGGGGATGAAGGTTGCTCGCAGCGTTGAGATTAAAGTAAAGGGCGCACTTCATCCTTATGTTAGCAGAGGTGGTCTTAAGCTTGAGAAGGCGATTCGCAGCTTCGAGCTCGACCTAAACGATGTAACGATGCTTGATATCGGCTCTTCAACTGGAGGCTTTACCGATTGTGCATTGCAGCATGGAGCTGCATATGTGTACGCGATTGATGTAGGCTATAATCAATTAGATTGGTCGCTTAGACAGCACGAACAGGTTAATGTAATGGAACGAACGAATTTTCGGTATTTAACGTCTGATGATTTAACAGGTCCTACTCCTAATTTTGCGAGTATTGATGTATCATTTATTTCGTTAAAGCACATATTACCGAATTTATCGACTTTATTGCCGGTTCAATCCTCCGTTGTTGCACTCATTAAGCCACAGTTCGAGGCTGGACGCGAGAAGGTTGGTAAGCTCGGCGTCGTTCGAGAGCCTGCTGTTCATAAAGAGGTTTTACACCAAGTGCTAACAATGGCTGCTGAGATAGGATATGAGCTCAAGCATTTAACTTTTTCTCCGATTACAGGTGGAGAAGGGAATATTGAGTTTTTAGCTCATTGGACGTGGGAAAACAAGCCTAGTTTTGTTGATGAAGATACGTCCTCTGCAATTGAGCAGGTTGTAGCTGAAGCTAACGCAACGTTTAAGGTTTCAAAGTAATACAATTTCAATAAGAGTACAGCAAAGATGCCAATCGATAACATCATCGTAAGGCATCTTTTGTCTTTACAGCGGTGTTATTCATTTGATACACTATTAATGCAAACAAGTGTTCTCTATTGTAAAATGTTGAGAGGAGCTCAGCTCTTATGGATAACCTTGTTGAAATTTTTGTCATGATTGTTGCAGCTATTTTTCTTGTGGTTTTGCTGTATCGAGCATTTTATCGTTGGCTTCACTCTCCCGCTACCATCTCAAGAATTAAGCTTGGACGCGGTGGGAAGCTTAAAGATAACGACCCGAATGTAGAGCTGCTTGAGCGGCATGGATATGTCGTAATTTCTGGTAGACATCAAATTCCACTCGCTGTAGAGGTTGATGGACACTTTCTTAACCGCTCAACAACCATTATTATTGACTATATTGCAGAGAAAAAAGGTCTATCCTATATTGTGAAATACGAGCGTGAGCGACAGCCAATCGAGCTGGAGGCCTCAGATCTGAAGAAGCATCTGCTTATGTACTCGTTGCTGTTGCCGGATATGAGTGGAATCATATATATTAAGCCAAAAGAACAAAAAATTCATAAAATTGCATTTCATATTGCAGAATGATGAACATTGAATAGGGGACAGAGTCATGAAAGGGATAAGGCAATTTAAAATTAAAGAAATAATACTCGAGCGCGATATTGAGACGCAAGAGGAGCTAGTCGATGCACTTCGCGATAGTGGGATGAAGGTTACGCAAGCGACAGTATCTCGAGACATTAAAGAATTAATGCTCATCAAAATTCCTTCTAACTCCGGTGGTTACAAATATGCGATGCCTGGTGAGACGCAAAAAGCGAATCCCATTCATAAGCTGAAACGAGCATTGCAGGATCACTTTACACATATAGACTACACAGATAATTTAGTTGTAATGAAATGCTTGCCAGGTACAGCAAATGCGGTAGCTGCGCTTATAGATAGTATGGAAACCACTGATATAATGGGAACGATCTCAGGGGATGATACGATATTAATGATTTGTCGTTCAAAGGAGCAGAGCAAAATCGTAGTGGAACGATTTCTCGATATGCTACGGTAGAGCTGCTTAGTTGAAAAGGAAAAGCTTAGGGAGGCGGTTGTTCATGCTACATGAACTGTCGATTCGCAATTTGGCGGTAATTGAGGAAGCAAACGTACAATTTCATAAAGGATTTCACGTATTAACAGGAGAGACGGGTGCCGGAAAATCAATCATGATTGATGCATTAAGTCTTGTTGTAGGTGGTAGGGGCTCCTCGGATATGGTGCGCTATGGATGTGATCGGACAGAGGTTGAGGCATTATTCGATCTTCCAACTGACCATCCTGTATGGCAAAGGCTATCAGCCCTTGGCATTCAACATGATTCGTCGGAAATGCTGATCGTACGTAGAGAGCTTACAGCATCTGGAAAGAGCAGCAGCCGTGTAAATGGCCAGCTCGTAACGATAACGATGCTACGTGAGATTGGTGAGAGCTTAGTCAATATTCATGGTCAGCATGAGCATCAATCATTGCTTAAAAGCGAGCAGCATTTAGAATGGCTCGATATGTATGGTGGAGCAGAGCTGCTTTCCGTTAAACGGCAATATCAAGAACAGTATGAACGGTTATTGCTCGTTCGTTCACAGCTGCATGAGCTGGATAATACATCTAGACATAATGTACATATGCAGGATTTGTATGCGTTTCAAGTTGAAGAGATTACTGCAGCGAAGCTTAAACCAGGGGAAGATGAAGAGCTGCTGGAGCAGCGTAAAATGTTAATGTATGCTGAGAAGCGCTCGTCGTCTGTCAATGAAGCCTATGGTCTGCTCAATGATGGACAAGGATTGGATGCGATAAGCCGTGCAATTAGCCGACTAACCGATATTGTCAGCTATGATGAAACAGCACTTTCACCGATGCTCGAGCAGCTTCAGTCTGCTTTTTACACCGCTGAGGATGTGATGTATCAGCTCCGGAGCTATCGAGATGGCATCGAATCAGATCCGCAGCAGCTGCAGTATGTAGAGGATCGTCTTGATCTTATTCGCAGTCTAAAGCGTAAATATGGAGAGACGATAGAGGAAATTCAAACATATCTCGAAAAAATTACAGAGGAACGGGATAAGCTTGAGAACCGGGAAGAGCTTCTGGAGCAGCTCAAAGCTCAAGAGGCAGAGATCTATGCTGATGCTTACCAGGTTGCGCAAAAGCTGTCTGAGCTGCGTCAGGAGGCCGCACAGCAGCTTTCTGGCGAAATCAAAGAACATCTTACGCAATTGCAAATGGGAGCAGCTAATTTTGAAGTTAATTTACAGACACTGCCTAAGGATGAGACAAGCTACGTCCGTTTAAGTGCAACGGGCATTGATCATGCCGTATTTATGATGAGTACGAACCCAGGGGAACCGTTAAAACCTCTTCATAAGGTCGCTTCAGGCGGTGAGATGTCTCGTATTATGCTCGCACTCAAAACGATATTTGCAGCCATTGATCAGATTCCGGTGCTTGTGTTTGATGAAGTCGATACCGGTGTCAGCGGTCGTGCAGCACAAGCCATTGCTGAAAAGCTGTCAAAGCTGGCGAGGGATTGTCAGGTGTTTTCCATTACGCATTTGCCTCAGGTTGCATGCATGGCTGATCATCATTATGAGATCCGTAAGCAATTTGTTGGTGAGCGCACATACACTTCTGTCGTAGAGCTTACAGATGAGCTAAGAATCAATGAGCTTGCACGCATGCTTGGCGGAGTGGAAATTACGGAAAAAACTAAGCATCATGCGCAAGAGATGCTTGATCTGGCTATAGGCTTGAAAGGTGCTTGAATCAAGGAAATTTGGGATGTTTTTGTGGTCATAAATCTTTCTGCTCAGGGTAACTTAATGTTACGCCATTGGCGATTAAGCGATGGAATGACAGGAGCGTGAATAGATTGGACCCAAAACAACCTAAACGTATTTTTGGATTAATTCTCGTCGTATTAGTCGGTCTAATCGGGGTATCTACACCAATGCAACAAATCGTAGCATTTCCCAATGAGCTCAGACTATTTACAGGTCAGTTGAAAAATGTACAGTATAGCGTACCTGTACAAGCTGAATTAGAGGTTGATCCAGAAGTACTGCAAGTGAATGGTAAAGCACAATCATCATTATCCGTTAGTTTGAAGGAACCGTTATCATTACATTCTTATCAAATCGGTCAAACAGAAATGAAGGTAAAGCTGTTTGGAAAAATTCCGTTCAAAACTGTAAAGGTCGACATTGTCCCTGATCTTAAGGTCGTACCAGGAGGACAAACGATCGGAGTAAAAGTTAATTCAGCAGGTGCTCTTGTCGTCGGACATCATCAGGTCGTAGATGAGGCCGGTAACAAGCAATCACCGGGTGAAGCAGCAGGCTTAAGGCTAGGTGACCTCATCACAGCAATTAATAAAGTCAAAGTGAATAATGTAAAAAAGTTAGGAGAGCTATGTGAGAAGTACAGCTCGAGTAAAAAGCCGCTTACAATTACTTATTTGCGTAATGGCAAGTCGATGACCACTAAGCTAAAGCCTATTTATGATGTTCGAGAACAAGAGTGGAGAATCGGATTATATATTCGCGATTCAGCAGCGGGTGTAGGAACGTTAACCTTTTATGCCCCTGATCAGGGCGTGTATGGTGCTTTAGGACATGTAATAACAGATATGGACACTGGAACACCGATTGTAGTAGGTGATGGAGAAATTCTTCAAGCAAGCGTCACATCGATTAATAAAAGTCAAAATGGTGATCCTGGTGAAAAAAGAGCTCACTTCGTGAAGGAAAAACAGCTGCTCGGCAATATAGAACGCAATACACCTTTCGGTATTTTTGGGAAGATGAATGAAATGCCGGCACACAGCTACGAAGAACGTGCGATACCTGTTGCATTTGCAGAGGATGTAAAAGAAGGTCCAGCTCAAATTTTAACTGTAGTCAATGGACAGAAGGTTGAACGCTTTGATATCGAGGTTGTTCATGTAGCGAAGCAAGTAACGCCAGCTACAAAAGGGATGGTCATTAAAGTAACTGATGAACGGTTGATGAGTAAGACAGGCGGTATTGTACAAGGCATGAGCGGCAGCCCCATTATTCAGGATGGAAAGCTTATTGGAGCTGTTACCCATGTGTTTGTAAATGATCCAACATCAGGCTATGGCTGCTTCATTGAATGGATGCTTCAAGATGCTGGTGTGTTGCTTCATTCGGACAACGAGCAAATCGTGGACCAAGCTTCATAAACAAGAAAATGCTATCTGTTTCCGTTGAAGCAGACAGCATTTTCTTGTTTATGGTGAATAGTGATAGGAATTGTCGAATGAGAGTGGTTTTTGTTGCGAATTATTTATTATATCGAAAAGTAGAAAAAAAATAAAGAAAAAAGTTTTTCGACAGAAGGAATAATTAGCGCTGTGTCGAAATTGTATAGAGTAGAAGGTAAACTCGACATTCATATTTAATTAAAGGGAGGCAAAACATCTTGCAGAAGATTGACGTACTATTAGCAGATGACAACCGAGAATTCACAAACCTATTATCGGAGTATTTCGCCAGTCAAAGTGATATGAATGTATGCGGTGTAGCTTACAACGGAGAAGAAGTATTACGACACCTAGAGAATGCCAGAAAGCTGCCAGACGTACTTGTCCTAGATATCATCATGCCTCATCTTGACGGACTTGGAGTTCTAGAACGCATCCGTGAGATGGATCTGAATCCAATGCCAAAAGTGATTATGCTTACAGCCTTTGGACAAGAGAACATTACACAAAGAGCCGTTCAATTGGGGGCATCCTATTATATGCTTAAGCCATTTGATATGGATATGCTTTCTAACCGCATTAGACAGCTTGTAGGAGTTACTTCAACGACTGCAACCTCCAGTTCATTCAGCTCGAGCCTAACTACGAGCAGATCGAATGTAGTGCCTATTGGCAAGCATAAAAACCTTGATGCGAATATTACTAGCATCATACATGAAATTGGAGTGCCTGCGCATATTAAGGGGTATCAATATTTGCGTGAAGCCATTACGATGGTGTATAACAATATTGAAATTCTTGGAGCGATTACGAAGACGTTATATCCTGCAATCGCTGAAAAGTTCAAAACAACACCTTCACGTGTAGAACGTGCGATTCGTCACGCGATCGAAGTCGCTTGGACGCGCGGCAACATCGACAGCATCAGTCACCTGTTCGGCTATACGGTCAACATAAGCAAATCCAAGCCAACGAATAGCGAATTTATCGCGATGGTGGCAGATAAGCTTAGAATTGAGCATAAGGTGTCTTGAAAGGATGAGCCGTAGGGAATGCGGCTTTACATAAGCCAACCAATTTTATGAATTGGGTATGGGAAACCTTTTGAACTAACTATTACTTATATCATATCAACGAATACCGCTATTTATTGGAGTGAAAGCTCTGGTAAAGGGCGGTATTTTTTATGACTGATTTTGAATGACAGAATGTCACTTGGTGAATACGTCGGCATAATGGAGTTATTTATATAAATGTCATTAATTAATAACTGGCTGTAAAATTACACCTTTGATATTATCCTTATAGTAATAATCGGATAAAACTTCAGGAGATGATCAGATTGAAACGAAAGATGATTATTTTATTTTGTGGTGTCATTCTATTATTGTCTGCTTGTAGCTCTAATTCAACAAGTGGCAATCCAACGGAACCAGCGACTCACAGTACCGAAGGAAAAGTGTATAACGTAGAGCTAGGTGAGGAATTTCTTTACCATGGAATGGGAGCAGTGAACAAATCCACGACTAAGCTTGAGATTACTTTGAGTGATTATGAGATAGTAAAAGAAAAGTCAGCTGATGACTCGCTTAGAGAAGATGTAGACTATCTTAAACTATATGCACTCGTTGAAAATGTTGGTGATGAGAATTCCCACGATATGGCTATTCATGAGTATAGCTTTAACATCTATGACGCGAATGGTAAAGAAATATCAGTATCAACATTAACGACTCAACGTATTACTCCAGAAGATGAATTCAAACCTGCGGAGCTACGTCCGGGCGGTAAAAACGAAGGCTTCTTGTATATTACGATTGAAGAAGGCTCTGTGCCTGCAGAAATTATTTTTTATGATGCAATGAGCAAAACAGCAGCTCATGCGAATCAATATGTAGTTAAACTGTAATGAACAAAATCATAAAATGCTCTAAGCTTATTTTAGCTCAATAACGAATGAGCACTATAAAAAATCCTATCCATTTGATGTAGATTAAATGGATAGGATTTTTTTGCGGTTGATAAGAAAATGATAAGAAAGAATTTACTCCGAAAACTTCATTTCAAAGGTCGATTTACCGAAATATAGTAATATACTAAGATAATTACTAAAATTTGGAGGGGTTAACGTGGATTCCATTTCACTATTTAGCTCTGGTAGCGCAAAGCAAAAGCCACTGTCCGCACTTGAACGTGTCATGCTAATCGCTGAAAGTGGACGATCACCTGCTGAGAAGAGACAGATGCTTCAAGCTTTACAAGAGCAAATGGAGGGCGATCGTGTCAAGCAATTAATGGTGAGTATGAACAAAGTTGAAGTTAAGGAAAAGAAAAATGAAGATCAACAAACAAATGAAGATGGAGATACTGTAGAAATCTCACAAGCGGCTCAGATGGAGTATGAACAAAGCTCTAGCAGCAGCGATAGCTCTTCGTCCGTTGAATCATCCGCGAGTTCTGCTAGTTCGGGCTCATCGAGCGAAAATGCATAATGGATGATTAAACTAACTTCAGGTTGATGTACCGATCAGACAATCAGCATGTTTGTACAATATGATCGTCCTTTATAAGAGAGCTTCATTAGTCAAGTGACTTCAGCTTGAGGGCATCTAGCATCGCTGGCCCTGCTGGTGAGGCTTCAGACTTGGACGTCGTATCTGAGAATATACTAGATGAAGCAGCCTTTCCTTTCTCTGGGTATGCAGTTTTTGGTTGGTGCTGATCCTTTTTAATATGCTCCGCTAAGAGTTGATGCACTGTTTCGAGATACTCTAACATATAAGAAAGAGCAAAAAATATTGCTGCCACTGCCATTCCACCGAATAAAGTAAGGATAAAGTTGATAATCCCCCAAAAGCTAATAAGATTGTCTGCAATAAATCCTTGGGTTAGACCAGCTAGGATGCCTATAATTAATGAGCTCCAGCCAAAGAAACGTAGAATGCTTGACATTGGACTCCTCCTTAGCGTGAATAATTGTAACTACATACAAGACGTTGAAGATTGAAGTTAGGTTACATGTATTCCTTAACACCATTGTCCAACCTTTATATATGTTGTTCGGTCTTCACTTCTCTATGGAGAAGTCTGCAAAATACTATTGTTATTTCCTAATGGATTTTTTATGATAATAATACGAGCAAGGTTGTTGGAAAAATACGAAGCGGTAAGGAGGAAGGACTTCCATGTATATTCAAACGAATATGATGTCGATGAATTTATTAAGAAATTATCAATCACATCAGCGACAGCTATCTACTGCGATGGAAAGACTTTCTACCGGCTATCGTATTAATAGAGCTGCCGATGATCCGGCAGGCCTTGCTATATCAGAACGTATGAGATTCCAAATCAATGGACTAAAGCAGGCCTCACGTAATATACAGGACGGCATATCACTGATTCAAACAGCCGAGGGAGCGATGATTGAAATCCATGCTATGCTTCAACGGATGAACGTCCTAGCCAATCAGGCGGCGAATGGTACTTACAGTGATAGTGATCGCTCTAAGCTTCAGCTGGAATTCAATCAGCTACGTGAGGAAATTACAAGTATTGCAGCTGGAACGAATTTTAACGGTATTAAGCTGTTGGATGGGCAGTATACGATCGACCCATTGTCCAATAAACGTGGATTGACACTGCAAGTCGGTGAGCAAGCTGATCACGTTCTGGAGATGGACATGCCTAATCTGCCGTCATATTTGGCATCATTAAGCGGCTTAGATCTTTCAACTAGCAGCGGCGCTCAAGACGCTCTACAGACGCTCAAGGAGACGGTTGATCATGTTTCGTATGAACGTGCTAAGCTTGGTGCTTATCAGAACCGTCTTGAGCATCGACATAATTTTGTATTAGCTTATGCTGAAAACTTAACAGCAGCTGAGTCAAGAATTCGGGATGCTGATATGGCTTTGGAGATGACTAATTTCATTCGAGCGAATATGCTATCACAGGTGTCCGTCAGTTTGCTTGCACAGGCGAATGCGATGTCTAAAAATATGCTGAAGCTGCTTGAAGCACTGTAATGTAAATGAAAATAGAGATATCCACAATCCTCTTTGCCTATTGCATGGAGGATTTTTTATGCAGGTACAGTAGCCACAGCATTGAACAATGAGAGCTCCATCAGTAAAACTGAAAATAATCCTTGATTAGAGAATGCTAAGAGGACAGTACTAGTCATTTCAAGCAATTATGGCTAGAATGAAGCTATGAAACGGGGGGAGTGTAATGACGCTACAGCAGCTCAAGTATGTGCTTGAAGTGAATAAGCACGGCTCTATGAATGAAGCAGCTCGTCATTTATTTATATCGCAACCGAGCTTGTCTAACGCGATAAAGGAGCTTGAAAAAGAGCTTTCGATTACAATTTTCGAGCGTACTAATAAAGGAATTACGTTAACGCAGGAGGGGGTAGAGTTTTTAAGCTATGCTAGACAGGTTGTCGAGCAGGCAGAGCTACTGGAGCAAAAGTATATGAATGCGACGCCTTCACCTCAGCATTTCTCTGTGTCGACTCAGCATTATGCCTTTGCAGTAAATGCATTTGTGCAGCTGGTGAAGGAGCACGGACAGCAGCAGTACGAATTTGCAATAAGAGAAACAAAAACCTATGAAATTATTGAGGATGTTAAGACGATGCGCAGTGAAATAGGCATTTTGTTCTTGAATGATTTTAACCGTAAGGTGATATCCAAGCTGCTGCGTGATGCGAATCTGCAATTTCACCGTCTTTTTGTCGCCCAGCCTCATGTATTTATAAGCATATATAACCCACTGGCGAAGCGTAAATCAGTTACGATGGAGGATCTAGAGCATTATCCGTACTTATCGTTTGAGCAAGGAGAATATAATTCTTTCTATTTCTCTGAGGAAATACAAAGTACAGTATCGAGACCGAAAAGCATAAAAGTGACGGATCGAGCGACGCTGTTTAACCTGCTTATCGGTGTAAATGGATATACGATTTCATCGGGTGTATTAAGCAAGGACTTAAACGGTAATGAGATTATTCCCGTACCGCTGGATATTGATGATCATCTTGAGATTGGCTGGATCGCTCATCGCAATGTTACGCAATCCGCGCTGGCCGAAGCCTATATTGAGGCGTTGAAGCTGCATATTGAGCAGGACTAGTCTAGAATGTATTTATAAATTAGATCGATGAAGAATTTATCAGCTTATACTGCTCATATTGAATAAAAATAGGGTGCTACGAAGATCAGTAAAATGACCTTCATAGCACCCTTATTATATGAAGCTAGTTCTTTATGAGTAGAACGGCTGTTATTGAACAGCCACACGTCGAAATTGACTATTATACAGCTCGAAGTAGCAGCCCTTTAAGGCGAGCAGCTCGTCATGTGTACCTCGCTCGATCACTTGGCCTTGATCAATGAAGAGGATTTGATCAGCTTCTCGAATCGTGCTGAGTCGGTGCGCGATCACAAAGCTTGTTCTGCCCTGAAGCAGTACTTTCATCGCTTGCTGAATATGCATTTCTGTACGAGTATCAATGCTGCTTGTAGCCTCATCTAAGATTAGAATCGCAGGACTCGCAAGCAATGCTCGAGCTATCGTAAGAAGCTGGCGCTGACCCTGACTTAAATTGCTGCCTTCCGTAGAAAGCACAGTATTATAGCCCTGCGGCAGCTCCATAATAAAGCGATGCGCATTGGCGATTTTAGCTGCTTCAATAATTTCTTCCTTCGTGGCATCTAGCCGCCCATAACGAATATTTTCATAAATGGTATCTGAAAATAAATGTGCTTCCTGTAGCACGATACCTAGCTGTGACCGCAAGCTATCCTTATCGATCTGATTGATCGGGATATTATCGATATAAATCGTGCCGGTCTGAATCTCATAAAAGCGAGAGATTACATTGATAATCGTCGTTTTGCCTGCCCCTGTAGGACCGACCAAGGCGATCGTTTGACCGGCCTCTGCATGCAGTTCAACATCCTTTAGGATCAAGCGGTCATTCTGGTAGCCAAAGCAAACCTTGTCGAATTTGACATCGCCTTTAATTTTGAACGGCGCTACACTGCCTTTTTTCGTATCATCCTCATATTCATTCTTCGTATCGATAATTTCAAATACACGCTCTGCGCCTGCAATTCCGGATTGTATCATATTAAACTGGTTAGCCAAATCATTGATCGGACGTTGAAATTGCTTGGAATAGTTCATAAATGCGACAATAACACCAACCGACGTCCAGCTATTAAATGCCATCCAGCCGCCAACTGCCGCGATAATGGTAAAGCTTGAATGGTTCAGTACATTCATGACAGGTCCGACTAGACCTGAAAAAATTTGTGCCCTAACACTAGCATCGGCAAGTTTTGTATTCATTGCTCTAAACTGCTTAATTGAATGCTGTTCACGCTGCGTAACTTGAATGGCCTTCTGTCCAGAAACCGTCTCTTCAATATAGCTGTTCAGCTCGCCGAGGCTTTTTTGCTGCTCTGAGAAGTGCTTTCTAGTAAACGAAGCCACATATTTCGTAAAGAGCATTACAAGGGGAATCGTAACCATACATAATAAGGTCAACCAAACATTCATGTATAACATAATGATCACTGATCCGAATAATGAAATAACACTGGTAATGATGCCGGTTGTACTTTGATGTAGGCTGGCCGAGACGTTTTCAATATCATTGGTTGTTCGGCTCATCAACTCTCCATGTGTTTTGCGATCGAAAAAAGGAATTGGAAGTCGCTGCATCGCTTCAACGATATGGATTCGCATCTGACGTACCGCATGCTGTGCGACATATACCATCTTTTTCTGATGCAGCCACGTAAACCAAGCGGACGATAAATAGATGATAAGTAATAAGACCGCATAGATTATAAGTCCGTCCCAGTCCTTCTGCATAATGGAGGTATCGATCGCCTTGCCTAACAAATAGGGTGCGGCGAGATTAAGCAAGGTAGCAATCGTTGTAAAACATATGACCGCAATAAAACTTCTCTTATATATACTTAAATATTGCCATAGCCTGATCAAGGTTTGTTGCGTGTTTAATGGCTTAGCTTTAGGCTGTCCACTAGGAGTGTGGCCGCCTCTCATGCTGAACTCTGGCATAGATGCTGTTGGTTTACGCATAGCTGACCTCCTCATTTCCAAGCTGCGAACGATAGATTTCTAGGTAATCCTTTGAGCTTTTCAGCAGCTCTTCATGAGTTCCTTGTGCAATAATTTTGCCTTGATCAAGCAGCAGGATCTGATCTGCATCGATGATGGAGCTTATTTTCTGTGCGACAATGATGACCGTACTGTCTGCCATCAGCTTTGCAATATGCTGCTGAATACGTGATTCCGTACGCATATCAATCGCACTTGTGCTGTCATCTAAAATAAGAATTTTTGGCTTTATTAGCAAAGCTCTAGCAATTGCGATTCTCTGTTTTTGTCCGCCTGATAAATTAACGCCACGTTGACCAAGCTCGGTATCGTAGCCCTGTGGCAAACGTTGGATAAATTCATGAGCTTCTGCAGCCTGTGCAGCAGCAATAATCTCCGCTCTATCTGCATCAGGCTTGGCGAGTGCAATATTTTGTGCAATCGTTCCAGTGAACAATATGCTTTCCTGCAATACGAAGCCGATCTGGGAACGTAAAGCTGCAATAGAATAGCTTGCTACCGGATGCTGATCAATATATATTTCCCCGCCGCTCTTTTCATAGAGACGTGAGATTAATGAGATCAATGTCGATTTACCAGAGCCAGTCGCTCCGATAATCGCTAGCTTTTGTCCTGCCTCAACTGTAAAGCTAATGTCCTGAAGCTGGTAGGCAGGCTGGTTGTCATCATAACGGAATGAAACCTGATGAAATTGCACTTTCCCATCAATTTTTTGCGTTTGTTTACCATTGTCGTTAATTTCAGAGCTTGTCGATAGCAGCTCTGTTACGCGATCAACACTGACTTTAGCAGCGCTTAGTCGTACTAAGTGATTGGCAACAGCAGATATAGCAAACAATAGTTGCGTGACGTAATTAATGTAGGCAACGAGTAAACCGATATCAAAATTATTGCCAATGACATCCTTACCGCCAAGCAGTAGGACAGCAACGATGCTTACATTAAGTATCATCGATAGCAGTGGAGCATTAAGTGCAATAATGGTTTGAGCCTTAACGCTATGTTCAGTAAAGCTGTCGTTGGCTTTATTGAAGCGTTGCCCTTCATATTCATGTCTAACAAATGCTTTAGCAGCTCGAATACCTGACAGGCTTTCCTGAAGTACAATATTGATACGATCTAGTTTATGCTGAACTGCAGAGAATAAAGGGAGCGTTGCTTTAATAATGGCATACATCACGATAAAAAGCAGCGGGACTGCAATGGCTACAATAATTGATAACCGAATGCTGATGTAAATCGCCATCACTAAGCTTCCAATCATAAGTAGTGGTGAGCGAACCAATACGCGCAGCAGCATTTGGACAACGTTTTGCAGCTGCATAATATCATTAGTTAGACGAGTAATGATTGAACCGGTCTCAAGCTTGTCCATATTACGGAATGAGTAAGTCTGGACTTTGCTAAAAACGTCGTTCCGCAAATCTGCACCAAACCGCATAGACGCAATGGAAGCGAAAATTGTACAGCCAACGCCACCTATTAGACCAATCATAGCTGCACCAATCATCGTCAAGCCAGTCGTTACAATATGAGCCTGATCACCACTTAATATCCCATTATCAATGATACTTGCCATAAGCATTGGCTGCAGCAGGTCCATGGCCACCTCGATGGCCATTAGAATTGGAGCTAGCATAGCGGCGAACCAGTGCGGCTTCAAGTATTGAAAAATTTGCCTCATGTGAATATCCTTTCTGTTGTTTGC
Organism: Paenibacillus sp. FSL W7-1287; assembly: GCF_038004245.1. Classification (NCBI taxonomy): domain Bacteria; kingdom Bacillati; phylum Bacillota; class Bacilli; order Caryophanales; family Paenibacillaceae; genus Paenibacillus; species Paenibacillus sp. FSL W7-1287. The sequence goes on from NZ_JBBORD010000001.1 coordinate 1,984,888, forward strand.
AATTAACGATTTCTAGGATTACTAGTACACAAACTCTATTGTACTCCTCATTTTATTAAAAAGTATAGAGAGAGAATGCAGTTTAAGTGGAATTGTCCGCATCATATAATGTAGAGCACCGGTCATAGCATAAGCGGATTAGCAATGGTATAATACGTAGAAGTGAGATTGAAAAGGAGAAACGAATCGATATGTTTAGTTTACATGAATATACTGTTGAGGCAGTTGCTGACCCATTCCGAATATTAAGTGGGGAGCGCTATGAATTTATAATTGATGTTGAAGTAGAAGAGGACGATGAACTGCATCACGAAGAAGGAGTGAGACTTCGAGTTGTCTATGCTGTGAACGATGGTCATGGTAAAATCGTGAAGTATGAGTTTCAAACCGCTGATGCTGGCAAGTATATAGACATCGAGATGGAGGACGATGAGCTTGCGATGGTTGAGCAATTTTGTACAGAAACCTATACCCAAGCAATATAATAGATATTAAAACGGAGGGACCTATGAAGGTCTCCTCCGTTTTTTTACGAACTTATTTATAATCCGTACCACCTAGATAATTGTAGAACGCGATATTAGCCCAGAACTCATAGCTTTCAACTTCAACCTCTGGATTAACTTCTTTGAATCCAGCGGCAATGCTTTCTACTTGTTCATTCAAGGAGAACGTTTGAGCATAGTAGTTGCCTAGAGTGACCTTGTTGTTAGAGATCGTTACATACTCATCAAGTTCAGTGTTTGAGTAATAGAGTGGCTGCCACCATGAATTAATAATTAAGCCTGGCTCATCATCGGCATCCTTTTTAGCATAGTCAATAATAATTTTTTGGAACTTTTCTTTATCTTCAATGGAGTTGAATTCAAAGCTCAGGTCATATTCCTTAGAATATGCGACATAGTTGCCGTTAGCGATCTGCTTCACTTGGAACGATTCGGACTGCTCAGGCTCACCCCATTCTTTAAGATATAAGAAGGCAGATGTTTTTGGTTCAAGCTGAACTTTAGCTTCTAATCCTTCACTGCGCAGTAAGCCGATTAGCTGAATTGCATGCGTTAGATCTGAATGTCCGTACGTAAGTGCATATTCATCTACAAAATTAGCCTCGAAGCGTGCATCCTTAAAGTTATAGCCCGTAATAATATTTTGCTCAAGTGCGGCATCGACAATTTCTTGTAGCTCGCTTACTTGAATGATGTCAGCTGTATTATAAGCAGCAATCAGCTCAGATATAAGGTTAGCATCTGTTGAATTAGCAATATAATTTTTATAGTTACCGTTGTAGCTAGTAATTTCGCCGAGTATGTATTGAACAAATTCTGCACTTGCAGGTTTATTAGAATCGAATTCATCATAATATTGCTCAGGAATGATGCCGTTATCAATGGCAACAGCTAGCTCCTGTGCAACATGCTTGTACCAATCAGATGATGTTGAGTTAATGTTAGCAAGCGCAGCATCTATTTTCTCTGTTGTGTAGGTAGATGCAAGCTCCTTTAAGCCAGCTGCTCGTACAGCAATAATGGCAGCGATCCATGGCTGAAGCTGTTGATCTGCCTGAATCGTAGTTCCTGTTAGATGTCCTTTTTCATAAAGCTCTGCTACTGCTGCGTAGTGTTCATTACTGCTTTCTACATCGTTAAAGCGATAATCAGTTTTTGTTGCTTCACCTGGTAAAAGATCTGCAACGTATTGAATAAATTGCCCCTTTGTCGCATGCTCATTAACAGTAATATCATATTTCGCACTCAAAAAAGTACCATATTCCTTTGCAGTAGGTGCAGCAGCTAAAATTGGCTGTGCAAGAGGCAGTAATGCAACGGATGCTGCAACTGTAAGTGCAGCGATTGTTTTTGATTTAGATTTCCAAGCCATTTCCTATCTCCTCCATAATTCCTAGTATTCTTATATGAATTAATATTAAACGTAATGGAATAGATTGTCTAAACAAATATTGGTAATTGCTCTCTAGTTGGACTGTCTGCATTATCCAGCATTAAAATTGCTAAAATAAAAAATGCAACCGATATTATTAGTTGCATAAAATTGTTTGCAGTTCTATGAAACTATCTCGCATTTCAAGGTGTTTCGTTTTACTTGAATATATTCACCTGATGTTTTATTCATAACCTGTGATACTTCCTTGGTATGTGTGATCTCAACCCAATCATTCTGAATATCTACCAATATTTTTATTTCCATATCATTTTTATATTTTAAGCCGCTATAACATAATTTCGTCATCATCTTCATCCCTCTCCTCAGCATTAATTATGTAGTGAATGATAATATCACAAGCTCTTTCATGTTATCTACTTCAATTATACTACAAATCAATGATGCTTATCATATAACAGTTATTTTCACGAAACAGTCAGTACTTGGGAGAAAGAAGAAGGGTTTATAATGAGAAGTCCCATTGCGGGTTTGGTTTGCCGCTTTTTACCATTTATATTAAAAACCAATTGCAGTTACAATAGATTAACGGTAAATATTAACTCTTAAATTAGCTTTAAAAAAGCAGAGAGGGTGATGGAACATGAGAAGAAAAAGATATAAACGAACTAAGCTGCGTATTTTTACAATTCTACTTGTAATTTTAGCCTTAATGGTTGGCGGTTATTATGCAATCAAAGAAAATGGCAGCGAGCAGACGCCAGTTCAAGAAAGTCCAATGATAAATAAACCTTCTGATAAAAGTATAGTGGGTTCGAAGAATGATCAGAATTCAAATCTTGAGAATTTAGTAGAAGAAACGTTTTACTTATCCAAGGAAGGTAAAGTTCCGAACATATCCTTTGTTTCAGGTAAAACAGAGTGGAAAGAAGTTAATAATGAGTGGGGAAAATCGGACGATATGTCGGACACTGCTAAAGGTAGGTATGAGGAATACGAACGTCATCATTCTACAATCGGATATGTCGATCAGACTGTAAATGACATACGATCCTTTGATCCTGAACTACAAAAAATATCTTTAGATGAAATTAAGGAAACTGGTGGAGAACCCGATGCCATTCGATACTATAAAGATTCGACTTATGACCAAATGATTCTTGTCTATCATGCAACGTCCTCTACGGATTTATTATGGGTTTTGCCTAAACCAACTAAGCAGGAGCCAAATCCTAGAGTGCACCATATCTCACTCTATACACAGATTGACAAAGCTCCAGTTCAACAAGAAAATCAAACCATTTCAGACATTATAGCTAACATGAGTGTAGAAGATAAAATCGGGCAGATGATTCTTGCTGGACTTTCCGGGACTACAATGGATGAAAACGATAAAAAAATAATAGGCGAATTACATGTTGGAGGAATTATTTTTTACAAAAGAAATTTTGAAAACCCTGAACAAACCGTCCAACTTGTGAATCAGTTGAATGCAGAAAATCGATTGAATCTACCGCTTTTTTTAGGCGTTGACCAAGAAGGAGGAAAAGTAACGAGATTACCGGGTGGTCTTATAAACTTTCCTACCAATAAAGAGATTGGACAGGTAAATGATCCTGATTTTTCTTATAAAGTTGGAACACTGTTAGGTCATGAATTAAAACAATTTGGTCTAAATCTCAATTTTGCACCTGTTCTTGATATTAACAGCAATCCAATGAACCCTGTTATCGGGGATCGAGCATTTGGCGACAGTTTGGAAATAGTAAGTGAACTTGGAATCCAAACAATGAAAGGGATTCAATCCCAAGACGTCATCCCAACAATTAAGCATTTTCCTGGTCACGGCGATACATCGGTTGATTCTCATCTTGAACTCCCAATTGTAAATAAAAGCCTTAAGGAACTAAAAAAACTAGAATTAATTCCGTTTGAACGTGCGATTGAACAGGGCGCAGATGTTGTGATGGTTGCCCATATCTTATTGCCTGAATTGGATAAAAAAAATCCGTCGTCCATGTCAAAAGCTGTCATGACGGATCTTCTTAGAAAACAACTAAACTTCACAGGAGTAATTATAACAGACGATATGACCATGGGAGCTATCACAGAACATTTCGATATTGGCAAAGCAGCTGTAGAATCTGTAAAGGCCGGAAGCGATATTATTTTGGTAGGGCATGACTATAATAATGTTGTAAAGGTTATCTCCTCTATAAAAGTCGCTGTTCAAGATGGGGAGATTTCAGAACAAAGACTAAATGAAAGTGTAGAAAAAATAATTCAACTAAAAAGGAAATATAAAATTAATGATAGTAAAGTAGAGAATCCTAACATAGATGAACTAAATGAATCAATCAATAGTCTTCTGGATTCCGTCAAATAGTTTGCGTACTCAGAGAATTGTTGCAAAAATCATTTAAAATAAAATAGACGCTTCGATATTAGTATTCGAAGCGTCTAGAAAGGTATACGTTCGCACCGTATTTTTCAACAAGCTGTTGGAACTGATGATCAATGAACATTTGTAATTCACGCAAACGCGAAGTCATCGGTCTTAACGTATCTATTTTTTCTCCATCAACAATGACGTCGAAGACGATCATAGCTTTCACCACCTTCCTGAGATCAGTATAGAGGTGAATTGTTAATGGATCATTAAATGAAAATTAACAGCTTGTAAATTATAAATTAGTTTTTGTCGGCTTAGGCGGCTTGTTTCGTTTTTCCTTGAAACGAGGGGCTACATAGTTTCGTTTACGATCACGGTAGAACGTCCAACCAGCAATAAAGCCGGCACCCGCGGCAAACATAATGAAGCCAAGAATAAATTTACCCCACTCAAAGCTAGGCTGCAAGGTTTCATTCCCGAATGCACTCCAATAGTCAAAGAGAGAATCCTTCATTTTCAAAAAACCAAAGCAAGCAATAATTCCTGGCACTACTAGCAGAATGATTGCAATTAGTCGCTGAATTGTTAATCTCATCAGTAAACTCCTTCTATGATCAAAGTCAGTAGACGGTTAGTCATATCGAATATCGTACCATAAAACTCCAAATAAAGGTATACCGCTCGAAAGAACGGTGCGAGATGTGTTAAAAAGAGTTACAATAAGGAAATAGCTTATGAATTTACTCACAATTGAACTTATATAAATGGAGGTTTTATACATGGCAATTCAAGTGGATGTTGCAATTTTAGGGGGAGGTCCTGGTGGTTATACGGCAGCCATACGAGCTGCCCAGCAAGGCAAATCAGTCGCAATTATTGAGATGGATAAAGTCGGAGGGACCTGCCTGCATCGTGGGTGTATACCTTCAAAGTCACTACTACGAAGCGCTGAAGTATATCGTACGATATTACAATCCTCTAAATACGGTATAGCGATAAATAGTGAGCATGTTACATATGATTTTAATGATGTGCAGCAAACAAAGCTGGACAAGGTAGATCAGCTATTCAAAGGGCTGCAAGGTCTTATGAAGCGCCATCGTATTCAGATGATCCATGGTAAAGGCCGTGTTACCGGACCATCAATTTTTTCTCCGCGCAGTGGGGCAATAGCGGTCGAACTTGCAGATGGTGAGATGGAGTCAGTGGTTGGCCAACATGTTATTATCGCGACTGGATCGAAGCCTCGCAGTCTCCCAGGACTTGAGCCGGACGGTAAGGTCATACTTAGTAGTGATCATGCTTTGGAGCTGGACAAGCTGCCAGTAAGCATGCTTGTCGTAGGCGGTGGAGTGATTGGTGTAGAATGGGCAACGCTGTTGCATGATTTTGGTGTACAAGTTACCGTCGTAGAGGTTGGCGCAAGATTACTGCCAGGTGAAGATACAGAAATTTCACTAGAGATGACTCGTCAGCTGACAAAGCGTGGCATTCGTGTGTTGACTGGTGTACAGCTTGATACAGAAAGCTTTACTGTGCAGAATGAAGGGTTCACTATTCGGGCGCAAACAGCAGATGGGGATGTCGTGCTGGAAAGCAATCAGATGCTTGTTTCTGTTGGACGTGCTGCGAATGTTGAAGATATTGGGCTGGAGAATACCGATGTTAAGGTGAAGAATGGCTTTATAGCTGTTAATGAGGTAGGTCAAACGTCAGAGCCTCATATTTATGCGATCGGAGATGCCATTGGCGGTGTTCAGCTAGCACATGCAGCTTCTCATGAAGGAATTGTTGCAGCAGACCATATCTGTGGTCAGCCGGTGCATCCTGTTGCTTCCCATCTTATTCCTCGATGCATCTATTCCTACCCTGAGGTTGCATCATATGGCTACACTGAAGCTGCGGCTGTAGCAGCTGGCTTTGAGCTGAAAAAAGCAAAGGTGCCATTTGCTGCAATCGGCAAGGCCATTATATCTGGTCACTCTGAAGGCTTTGTGAAGGTCATTGCTGATAAGGTGACAGATGATATATTAGGGGTGCATATCATTGGTCAGTATGCTACAGAATTAATCAGTGAGGCGGCGCTTTCTGGATGGCTTAATGCAGCGCCATGGGAGGTTGGTATGATGGTTCATCCGCATCCAACATTATCAGAAGCGATTGCAGAAGCGATGCTAGGTGTAGATGGACGTTCAATTTCATTATAAATGTCACATATTATTTTGTGAACGATAAGAGTATAATAGTACTATGACATGGTATTAGTACCAGGTTTTAATTTAACTAAAAGAGGAGGAAGATAATATGTCACTATTGTCTTCGACAAGTCAACAAGCGAAGCATCAGCAACTAGGATTGAGTAATGAAACGCTAGTGGCGATGTATACGCATATGCTCACAGCAAGAATGTTTGATGAGCGAATGATGCTTATGCAGCGCGCAGGAAAAATCAATTTTCACGTATCTGGCATCGGCCAAGAGGTCGCGCAGGTTGCAGCTGCATATGCATTGGACCGGGACAATGATTATTTTCTTCCTTATTACCGTGATTATGGCTTCGTGCTTTCAGTTGGTATGACACTTCGAGATTTATTCCTGTCTGCTTTTGCTAAAGCAGAGGATCCGAATAGTGGTGGTAGACAAATGCCTGGGCATTTTGGCTCTAAGCGTCTACGTATCGTAACAGGCTCTAGTCCGGTAACGACACAGGTGCCGCATGCAGTAGGCTTAGCGCTGGCTGCAAAAATGAAAAATAAAAGCTTCGTAAGCTTTGTTACCTTCGGGGAAGGCTCAAGCAATCAAGGTGACTTTCATGAAGGCAGCAACTTTGCAGCCGTCCATAAGTTGCCCGTTATATTAATGTGTGAAAACAACCAATATGCGATCTCTGTACCTGTGCACAAGCAAGTAGCAGGGAAGATCTCTGACCGTGCGCTTGGCTATGGGATGCATGGAGAGCGTGTCGATGGAAATGATGCGCTTGAGGTTTACCGTGTTGTGAAGGAAGCAAGAGAGCGTGCCGTTAAAGGTGAAGGTCCAACGCTAATTGAAGCGATGATGTATCGTATTTCTCCACATTCAACGTCAGATAATGACCTTGCCTATCGAACGAAGGAAGAAGTCGAACACCATCGTGCACTTGACGGATTACCTCGCTTCAGAATGTACATTGAAGAGCTGGGCCTATGGAATGACGAGCTAGAGCGCACACTTCGCGAGGAGATTAAAAAGCAGCTGGATGAAGCTAGCAGCTATGCCGATAAAGCTCCTTTCCCTACGCCAGAATCGGTACTCGATCATGTGTATGCTGATACGCGCAAGGAGGAGAAACACTAATGCCAACAATGAGTTATATAGATGCGATTCGCACGGCGATGGCGGAAGAAATGGAACGCGATGATAACGTGTTCGTGTTAGGTGAAGACGTAGGCGTCAAGGGTGGCGTGTTTACTACGACGAAAGGGCTGTATGAGCAATTTGGTGAAATGAGAGCACTCGATACACCGTTGTCGGAATCTGCGATTGCTGGAGTAGCCATTGGAGCTGCGATGTACGGCATGCGTCCGATTGCAGAAATGCAATACTCCGACTTTATGTTTCCTGCTACGAACCAAATTATTAGTGAAGCAGCTAAAATCCGATATCGGTCAAACAATGACTGGAATTGTCCTGTCGTAATACGTGCGCCGATTGGCGGCGGCGTATTCGGTGGACTATACCATTCCCAGTGTCCAGAGTCTGTATTCTTTGGTACGCCTGGCTTGAAAATTGTTGCACCTTATCGACCATATGATGCAAAGGGTTTGCTAAAAGCAGCCATTCGTGATGAAGATCCAGTATTATACTTTGAGAATAAAAAGAGCTACCGCCTCATTAGTGGTGAAGTGCCAGAGGAAGATTACGTCGTAGAGATTGGTAAGGCGAATGTACTTCGTGAGGGCGATGATATTACCGTTATTGGCTATAGCTTGCCGCTTCGGTTTGTTGAGCAGGCAGCAGAAGAGCTTGCTGAGGAAGGGATTAGCACCCATATATTAGATCTTCGCACCATTCAGCCGCTCGACAAGGAAGCGATTCTGGAAGCGGTAAGACGTACTGGTAAAGTGCTAATTGTGCATGAGGATAATAAAACAGGCGGCGTTGGAGCTGAAGTAGCTGCAATTATTGCAGAGGAACTTCTGTTCGAGCTTGATGCACCAATTATGCGTTTATGTGGCCCTGACGTACCTGCCATGCCGATTAACCCTCCAGGTGAAAAGTTCTTCTTACTGAATACGGAAAAGGTGAAGGCCGCAATGAAGCAGTTAGCTGATTTTTAGCTAGTCTGAAACGTTAGGAGTTGATCGATAAATGAGTGTTATAACTGAAATTACATTGCCACAGCTTGCAGAATCACAAGTGTCAGCTACGATCGATCGTTGGCTAAAGCAGCCAGGCGATTGGGTGGACGAATACGAACCAATCTGTGAGATTAATACGGATAAAGTCAATGCAGAAATTCCGTCCACAGTTGCAGGTAAGCTGACAAAGATATTAGTAGGAACTGGTGAAGATGTTCCAGTGGGTACAGCAATTTGCATTATTGAAAGTGAGGGCTCTGAGCAAGCTGCTGAGCCATCGCCAGTCAATGAGGCTGTCATCGCCACCACTGTGCATACCAATGCCACAGCCACAGGAAGCGATACTTCCATGCGTGGACGTTATTCACCCGCTGTTCAAACCTTGGCAAGTCAGCACGGTATATCATTGGAGCATGTTCAGGGAACGGGCTTAGGCGGTAGAATTACACGCAAGGACGTGCTTGCCTATGTTGCTTCCGGGGCACGTGAGGTTCGACAACCAGAAAAGCCAATTGAGCAATCGAGTCAACAGGTTCGCACAACAGGCATCCATCTTTCTGAGTCTCCGCGTCTACCTAAAATAGAACTCGATGATCCATATGCAGGAGGTCGCGGCGAGACCTATATTGACGTTACACCTATTCGCAACACGATTGCTCGTAATATGAGACAAAGTGTGAGTGAAATTCCGCATGCGTGGACAATGATCGAGGTAGACGTTACAAATCTAGTTATGATTCGCAATAAATTTAAAGATGAGTTTAAGAAGCGCGAGGGCGTGAACTTGACCTATCTTGCTTTTCTCATTAAAGCAGTCGTTAACGCGATACGAGATTTCCCGATTATGAACTCCGTATGGGCTGTTGACAAAATTATTGTGAAGCGGGATATAAACATATCGCTAGCCGTTGGTACGGAGGACTCCGTCATGACACCGGTCATTAAAAATGCTGACCATAAAAATGTCGCAGGCATCGCGAAGGAAATTGAGGAATTAGCACATAAAACACGTGAAGGAAAGCTTACACTTTCAGATATGCAGGGCGGAACGTTTACGGTTAATAACACAGGCTCCTTTGGTTCAATTCTGTCTTATCCAATTATTAACTATCCACAGGCAGCGATTCTTACGTTCGAATCAATTGTAAAAAAACCTGTCGTTATAGATGATATGATTGCTGTTCGTTCGATGGCGAATATATGCTTATCACTTGACCATCGCATACTGGATGGCGTCATCTGTGGAAGGTTCTTACAGCGTGTGAAAGAGAATCTTGAGGCTTACAATCTTGAAAGCTCAATCTACTGATATAATCGTCGTAATACTGAATTAGTGTCAGTGTTCAAGTAGGATAGAGAGCAACCTTTGAACACTTGTTAAAGGAGTGTCAGCTATGCAGAAACCTGAACAACAGCTCAGTCAGAAACAGCTGGATGCACATTATATCGGTACGCTTGATTATAAAGAGGCGTGGGATCTACAAAAACAATATGTGAAGGAAATTGACAAGGAGGAGCGCAGTGAGACGCTTCTCCTTCTTCAGCATCCACCGACCTATACACTTGGTACCGATCGTCATCCAGAGCATTTGCTATTGAATGACGCCGCGCTGCAAGAGCAAGGCATTGCCTTGTATGAAATCGATCGTGGCGGTGATATTACATATCATGGTCCAGGACAGCTTGTAGGCTACCCCCTTATCTATCTTGATGCGGCTGGTCTTGATCTACATGGATATTTACGTAACGTAGAGGAAGTCATTATTGAATGGCTTTCGCAATATGGTATAAAAGGAACAAGAAAGCAACAGTATACTGGAGTATGGGTTGGAGACGAGAAGATCACGGCAATCGGTGTGAAATTCAATCGATCACGTCAGCGAAGAGGCTTTATTACGAGTCATGGCTTTGCCCTAAACATTAAGTCAGGCATTGCATCAGACGGCTTTAGTGGTATTGTTCCTTGCGGTATTCAGGAGTTTGGAGTGACCTCATTTAATGATATCACAGGAGATCAGATGACAGTTGAAGAAGCTGCGGCGCAGATTGCTCCAATATTTAAACGGCATTTTGGCTTTGTATAAGGCTCCATTCTAAAGGAAGAAGGAGCCGATACCTGCGAACAATGTTGTGAATAATAGTGCAGCTGCTACAACAATAGCAACAATTTTAATAATTTTTTGTTGACGCATATCGAAGATATCTCCTTTCAAAAGCAACGATGAATTACAGCATTAACTCTATTGTATACGAAAAAGTAGGCTGGAGGAAACAAAATGATAGAACAAAAACGTCTTGTTCAACAATTTTTCGATCTTGTGACAGTAGATAGCGAATCTGGAAACGAGGCAGAAATTAGCAAGGTGCTGAAGCATCGGCTTCAGGAGCTTGGCTTATCCGTATCAGAGGATAACGCAGCAGAGGTAACTGGGCATGGGGCTAACAATTTATTTGCCATGCTTGAAGCAACGGAGGATGCGAAGGATCAGCCAGTTATATTATTCACTTGTCATATGGACACAGTAACACCAGGTAAAGGGATCAAGCCGCGTATCGACGAGGACGGTTATATACGTTCAGATGGAACAACCATTCTGGGTAGTGACGATAAAGCAGGTATTGCTGCTTTATTCGAAGCGATTCAAGTGGTGAAGGAACAAGGGTTATCACATGCAGAAGTTCAAGTGGTTATAACGGTTGGTGAGGAATCAGGCTTGCTAGGAGCACGTGCTATCGACCCAGGGATGTTAAAGGCTACATACGGCTACGCGCTAGATTCCAATGGTGATATTGGTGATATCGCCGTTGCTGCACCAACGCAAGCTCATATCGTCATCGAGATATTTGGTAAATCTGCTCATGCTGGCGTTAGTCCAGAAAAAGGAATTAGTGCTATTCAAGTAGCTGCGAAAGCGATTAGTGCAATGAAGCTAGGTCGCATTGATCATGAAACGACAGCAAATATCGGAAGCTTTGAAGGTGGCGGTCCAACCAATATTGTGTGTGATTATGTGAAGCTTGTTGCAGAGGCGCGCAGCATTCAAGGTGTAAAGCTAGAGGCTCAGGTAGAGAGCATGAAGCAAGCCGTTGAGCATACTGCTGCTACCTATCAGGCTCGCTCCGCATTCCATAGCAATATTGTATATCCCGCGTACTGTCATACAGATGATAGTGCGGTAGTGCAACTTGCGAGCAAGGCAATTGAAGCACTTGGCTTGAAGCCGCGCACCTTCCACTCTGGTGGGGGCAGCGATGCTAATATATTTAACGGTTTAGGTGTACCAACGGTTAATCTAGCTGTAGGCTATGAGCATATTCACACGACCGATGAACAAATTAAAGTCGATAATCTCGTTAAAACCTCACAGCTTGTCGTTGAGCTGCTAAAGCAATCGGCACAATATCAAGCTTAGCCACTTGTAAAGCTTCGTAGTCATATCAAAGAGTTAGCGTTTAACTTCAGCAGAGCGATGTGTGAATTTAGATACCGTCTCTCTGCTGTTTGTGCTTATAAGCAGCTTATTTAACTCGTTTTTTATGTCACGTGCTTTTCCAGAGAACAGAATATAGTTAGGTGTAATGCTTTGCTTTGTCATAGGGTTCACTCCTCAACCTATTTTGTACAAGCCTATGAGCATCGAAGTGACAATATGACATCAGCTTTACTTCCTTTAGGAGGAATATTGTAATGGATAAAAAAATTTGGACAGAGCCAACCATCTCAACAGAGCAAGTCTTTAAAGGTAAAGTCATTGATCTTCAGGTCGATACCGTTGAGCTTCCAGACGGTCGTACAGCAACGAGAGAGATCGTTCGCCATCCTGGAGCAGCAGCTGTAGTTGCCATTCATCAAGGAAAGATGATCGTGGTTGAGCAATATCGTAAGGCACTAGGGAAAACACAAATCGAAATTCCAGCAGGAAAGCTTGATCCTAATGAAGAACCTCATATCGCTGCTATTCGAGAACTGGAGGAGGAAACAGGTTTTATAGCTCAAGAGGTTAAGCTCCTTCATGCCTTCTATACTTCGCCAGGCTTTGCAGATGAGAAGCTATACGTCTACTACACAGATCAACTGGAAGCTGGCAAGCAAAATTTAGATGATGATGAGGATGTCATCGTTATGCAAATTACGCTTGAAGAGGCAGATTCGTATATTGCAAGCGGAGATATAAGTGATGCTAAAACGCTGCTCGCCGTATACGCATGGAAGCTGTTAGTCGCAACTGGAAAGCTATAGCAGCCGAATAGAGAATAGGTAGCTACTTATCCTGGCCAAGCAGTCATAAGCTCTATCAATCTAGCATAGGAATAGAATAGAAGCTAGAATACAAGGAGCGATTACGATGCAGGGTCAATGGAACAAGTGGATTTACCTCGGAGTTGTCATGTTTGCAGGTGCAATATGTGGCAGCATATTGCTGCAGGCGCTGCCGGCTGTTCAGCAGGAGGAGCTGAATCGAGGCATGGTGCATTATGTCGGATGGCTGCAGCAGGCTGCCTTCTTAGATCGCGCGGACCTATTCTGGAATACTTTTTTTAAGCATATGAAATGGGCAGTGGCATTTATATTACTGGGGATATCGATGATTGGTGTACCTATTGTCGTTATTCTAAATTTTTTAAAGGGCTTTTTGCTTGGGAGCTCGATCTTCATGCTTACTCAAGCCTTTGGAACGGAAGGCATATGGCTGAGCTTACTTACGATAGCTCCGCACAATATCGTTGTCATTCCAGCACTTATTGTTCTAAGCTCCTCAGCAATTTCTTTTGCTGCTTTTCTGTTCAACAATCGCATTAGAAAGCATCAAGGTGTATTATCTAGTCAACTGTTAAGCTTTTCGACTATTGCGACGGCAATGCTTCTCCTACTGGCTGCTGCCTCACTCATTGAGGTTTTTGTGACACCGAAGCTGCTTGAGTGGTATTCATCCAATACGGAGCTGCTATAAATCTCAATGATGGAATGTGTTTGACTTCTTTATAAAAAAGCTAATATAATGAAAACATATTTTAGTAGGAGATGTAGGCAGGAGGACTGTAATGCAGGCCCAGATAGATAAAATTAAACAGCAGCTTCAAGCACAGGGCTACAAATTAACTCCGCAGCGTGAAGCGACACTACGTATCTTGCTTGAGAATGAGGAAGATCATTTAAGTGCAGAGGATGTTTTTCTGCTTGTAAAAGAAATTGCACCAGAGATCGGATTAGCAACCGTCTATCGTACACTAGAATTACTTACTGAGCTTCATGTTGTAGAAAAGCTCAATTTTGGTGACGGTGTAGCTAGGTATGACTTACGAGGAGATAGTAATCGTCACCATCATCATCACTTAATTTGTGTACAGTGTGGAGACGTAAGCGAAATAAAGGATGATTGGTTGCTGCCGCTTGAGGAAAGACTACAGGAGCAATATAAATTCGAAACGGTTGATCACAGATTGGATTTTCACGGTATATGTAAAAGCTGTCGTGCAATGAGCGAACAAACAATATAAAGGTCCTGCAATATCCGTTAAGGGATGGCAGGCCTTTTTTCTTAATATAAAAGCATGTACATCATAATTTAAGTTCGTCCTACATATGGTCTAGTGAATATACATATATAGGAGGCGCCATTATGATGATGAAAGAGATGTTTCACCGGTTTATGTTCTTTCTATTGTTTGTGTTACTCGTAATTGTCATCACAGCGGCATATGACTGGGTGCAGAGCTTATTAATCGGATCGCCATACGAGCATCCAGGAGCAGATGCGGTAAAGGTATTTCAGATGAACACGGATCTAGATAGCTATACCATACCTGATCGTCTATTATTGTTTTTCCGGTATGGCGAATAGGAATTAGGAAATGATACACTAAGTAGGAAGGAGGGATTGGATGTACGAGCAGTTTCATCAATATCTAAAAGTACTTAAGTATGAACGCAAGCTTTCTCCTAACTCCTACCAATCCTATGAGCGTGATCTTAAAAAATTTATTGGATATTTAGAGGAACAAGGCGTTACGGAATGGAATCGCGTCCATAAGCATCATGTTATGAAATATATTAATATGTTGAAGGATGCAGAGCTGAAGTCAGCAACGATTGCACGTCACATTGTATCGATACGCGCGTTATTTCACTTCCTGCTGCTGGAGGATCATATTACGTTCGATCCTTCGATATACATTGAGGCGCCGAAGCAATCGAAGCAGCAGCCTAAAACGATTACTCAGGAGACTGCGAAGGCGTTGCTTAATTCGCCAGATGTCACAACTGCCAGCGGACTGCGTGATAAGGCGATGCTTGAGCTCCTATATGCAACGGGCATACGCGTATCGGAGCTTGTAGCGCTCAATGTAGAGCATATTCATTTGTCGCTAGGTTTTATCCAGTGTATTAGTCCGAGCGGCAAGGAACGCTTCGTGCCGTTCGGCAGCTATGCAAGAGATGCCCTTGAGAGCTATCTGAATACAGGGAGAGAGCAGCTTACTACAGAGCGGACCAGCGATGACATGCTGTTCCTTAATCATCTTGGATCGCGTATCACTAGACAAGGCTTTTGGAAGCTGTTAAAGAAATACGGACAGCTAGCAGGCATCGAAGAGGAGCTTACACCTCATACGCTTCGTCATTCCGTTGCTGCTCATCTACTTCAGAACGGAGCAGATGTGTATACAGTGCAGGAGCTGCTTGGCCATGTTGATATCGTATCGACGATGAAATATACAACGCTAACGAAAAACGGAGTCAAGGATGTGTATCGCCATGCTCACCCGCGGGCGTAACGTTCTATATTAATGTGAGGAGAATTGATTATGAAATTTGATCGAATTGCAGTCATCGTGCTTGACAGTGTCGGCATTGGGGAGCTGCCTGATGCAGCTAGCTTTGGTGACGCTGGCAGCCATACGCTTGGACATATTGCAAGAGAATATGAGATGAAGCTACCGAATTTGCGTGAGCTTGGCTTAGATCGAATTGAACAAATTCATAACTGGAATCCCGATGAAAATCGTCAGCCTAAAGCATATTACGGGAAGATGGCTGAGGTTTCCGCAGGTAAGGACACGATGACAGGACATTGGGAGTTAATGGGCCTTCGTATTGATAAGCCGTTTCAAACCTTTCCCGAAGGTTTCCCTGAGGAGCTCATTCAACAATTTGAAGCACGCACAGGACGGAAGGTTATCGGCAACAAGCCAGCGAGCGGTACCGTAATATTAGATGAGCTTGGCGAGGAACAGATGAAGACGGGCGCTTGGATTGTATACACGAGTGCGGATAGTGTATTCCAGCTTGCCGCACACGAGGAGGTCATCCCTCTAGAGGAGCTGTACAACGCTTGTGAGATTGCTAGAGAGCTGACGATGGAGGAGCGTTTTTTTGTTGGAAGAGTCATCGCTCGTCCTTATATTGGACAACCTGGAAGCTTTACTCGAACACCGAATCGTCATGATTATGCAGTAAAGCCGCCAGAGCCAACGGTACTGAATGCTTTGCAGGATAAGGGCTATGACACGATAGCTGTCGGCAAAATTCATGATATATTTGATGGAGAGGGAATTAATCAATCGCATCCTACAAAAAGCAATGCAGACGGTATACATACAACGGTGGAGCTACTTAAAACGAATTTCAAAGGGATGCTCTTCGTTAATCTTGTCGATTTTGATTCACTATACGGTCACAGGCGAGATCCAATCGGATACGGTAAAGCTTTAGAGGAATTTGATGCTGCGATCCCTGCATTGCTAGAAACAATTGGGGAGAAGGATCTATTAATTATTACAGCAGATCATGGCAACGATCCAACGCATACCGGCACGGATCATACGCGTGAATACGTACCGATTCTAGCGTATAGCCCCAGCTTCCCATCCCCATCAAGGCTGGATACTCGAGCTGCATTTGCAGATTTAGGAGCAACCATAGCAGATAACTTTGGGGTTGCTGCACCTCCATCAGGAACAAGCTTTTTAAGTAAATTAATTCAATAGTACATAGTCTTATGGTTAATGTAGAAGGAGGATTACGGATCTATGTCAACAGCTAAGCAAATAAAAGAGGCAGCACAATTTATCGAGCAAAAATTAAGCGTCAAACCAGAAATAGGTCTAATTCTAGGATCAGGCTTAGGAGTATTAGGTGATCACATCGAGGAAGCTGTCGTTATCCCATACGAGCATATCCCTCATTTCCCAGTATCGACAGTAGAAGGACATGCTGGAGAGCTAATGATTGGCAAGCTGTCTGGTCGAATCGTTGCATTAATGCGTGGGCGCTTCCATATGTATGAAGGGTATGGACCGGAGCTGACAGCCTTTCCGGTACGCGTCATGAAAGCGATTGGTGTCCATTCGCTCGTTGTTACGAACGCAGCAGGGGGAATAAATAAGCAGTTTGCAGCGGGGAATTTAATGCTTATCTCCGATCATCTCAATATGACGGGTAAAAACCCTTTAATTGGTGCTAACGACAATGAGCTCGGTGTACGTTTTCCAGATATGTCTGAAGCCTACAGCAAACGTTTAAGATCGATCGCTAAGGAAGTAGCATCCGAGAAGGAGATTGAGCTTGTCGAAGGTGTATATGCTGGCTTGCTTGGACCATCCTATGAAACGCCAGCCGAAATTCGGATGCTGCGTATTTTGGGAGCAGATGCCGTAGGAATGTCTACAGTAGCTGAGGTTATTGCAGCTCGCCATAGTGGTCTGGAGGTTGTCGGAATATCATGTATTAGCAATATGGCAGCAGGTATATTGGACCAGCCATTATCCCATGAAGAGGTCATGGAGACAACAGATCGAGTTAAATCTCAATTTTTAGAGCTTGTAACGTCATTAATCGCCAAAATATAAGATATCTGTCACAGAATGTTCACAATTAAAGTGCCTTAATGTGACAACCTTCGTATGCGAATTCGTCGTATAATGTCCTCAATCTAGTGTGTTTGTAATTTGATAGGTGAGGATGGTTATGGAAGGAAATGGATAGTCAACTGAATAAGAAGATTGAGATGTTACGTAAGCAGATGGAGATGACAGCAGCGCAGAAAGGCAGTCTTTTGCACAAGGACGTCATTGCAATTAGTCAGCTACTGGACGAGCATGTGCTAAAGGCACAGTATATGAAGAAGAAGGTTCAATTGTTCGAGTATGCGCTGTAAGCTGTATGCCTTCACCTAATCACTGTTAAGCACAAACTGGAGGAAACGATGAGAGCCGTAGATTTCATTCAACATAAGCGCGATGGGAAAGAACATTCTGCTCAACATATTCGAGAGTGGATTGAACAATATTGCAAAGGTGAAATTCCTGATTATCAAATGTCATCATGGCTAATGGCCGTATACTTTAATGGCATGTCTGCCATTGAAGTTGCAGCATTAACGATGGCTATGGCAGAGTCAGGAGATCAAGTCGATTTATCTGCGATTGAAGGAATTAAAGTAGATAAGCACTCGACTGGTGGCGTTGGTGATAAAACAAGTCTTATTATCGCTCCAATCGTAGCAGCGGTTGGAGTACCTGTAGCTAAGATGTCGGGACGTGGACTCGGACATACAGGAGGGACGATTGATAAGCTTGAATCGATCCAAGGATTTCATACTGAGCTGACTCAGAAGCAATTTGTCGAGCAAGTGAATTCAATTGGTGTCTCCCTAATAGGTCAAAGCGGGGATTTAGCTCCTGCGGACAAGCAGCTGTATGCATTACGTGATGTGACAGCTACAGTAGAATCGATTCCTCTCATTTCAAGCTCAATCATGAGCAAGAAGATTGCAGCTGGCGCAGATGCAATCGTGCTTGATGTGAAGACGGGAAATGGTGCCTTTATGAAGACACTTGAGGACAGCATTAAGCTGGCTGAGGCAATGGTTACCATTGGTAGTGAGGTCGGTCGCGACACGGCAGCTATTATTAGCGATATGGATCAGCCGTTAGGCTATGCGATTGGCAATGCACTAGAGGTTGCCGAGGTAATTGACACCCTCAAAGGGAAGGGGCCTGCGGATTTAACCGAGCTAAGCTTAACGCTAGCTGCACATCTTGTTCTTTTAGGTAAGAAGGCTCAGGATGAGAAGGAAGCGCGTGAATTGGTTGAAGCAGTGCTTCACAATGGACAAGCGTTAGAAAAGCTTAAGCAGCTAATTGCTGCACAAGGTGGCGATGCTACTGTTGTTGATTACCCGGATCGATTACCACAAGCTCGCTCGACCTATCATGTGGTCAGTGAGCAGCAAGGCTACGTTGCAGCGATTGAAGCTGAAGCGCTTGGCCTTGCAGCGATGAAGCTAGGAGCGGGACGTCAAACCAAAGATGATCGTATTGATCATGCGGTTGGCATTGTGCTCGGAAAAAAGGTAGGTGAATATGCGGAAAAAGGTGACGTGTTAGCTACGCTGCATGTCAACAGTGAAACGAATGAGGAGCATGAAGCTGTTCGCATCATTAAAGCTGCATTTCACATTACCGAGCAGCGGTCTGAAGCTAGACCATTACTGCAGGCGATTGTCACGAAGCATGGAGTACAGCATTTATTATCATAAAGATATAGCAAGCCTAATAAGCAAAGCAACGATAAGCTAAGCAAGTATCGAGTGAGTAAGCTCTCCCGATACTTGCTTTTTGTTTATTTACACACCATGAGTAGGTTACCATCGGGATCTTTAAAGTTAAACCAATGTCCGTTCTCAATACCCGTTACTAATTCTACATTTTTTGCATGCATAAATTCATACGCTTGATGTATATCTGCAGTTCGTAGCTGAAATGCTGGAACCTTGTAAACTTTATCTGGGGAATAGATTTGACTATCTAATACAAGATCAGGTCCTTCCATCGGAATGACAAAAATATGACCAAAATATATTTCACCTTCCGTTGGTAATCCTAAAATGTCACAATACCAAACGCGTGCCTTTTCGATACTGCTTACTGGGATAAAGACACCACCAATTTTATTCAAGATTGGATTCATAGCATTCCTCCACTAATGTTTGATGTCATCATAATTCGTTATTTTCTATATATTTCCTGCTTATAGCTTTAGAAATTTTCATCCATCGGCTTACTACGGTTAAAGTGAATAAGGAATAACGGAGTGTCAAGCTGAAGTGCAGAAAAGCTTCCTAATTTAGACTAATGCGTCCAAACTATGGAATAAAACAGAGTCAATACGTTAATAATGAATAAGTAAGTGAGAGGTTCATTATTTGACGCATCTCGACACAACCATTAGGAGGGACATTCGTTGAAGAAAATTACTGTAGCAATGTTAGTCATCAGTATGTTGCTCGTGAATCTAACTGTTGCACAAGTACATGCAAATGAAGCAAAGATCGATCTTCAGGAGGATTCAATCGAAAGCAATTCAGCTGCAGCGCCTGCGCTTGCTGAAAATGCTGTATCAGCCATTGTAATAGATGCGGAAAGTGGAACAGTTATCTTTGAAAAAAATAGTCATCAGAAGCTGCCACCAGCAAGTATTACAAAAATTATGACGATGTTGCTCGTCATGGAAGCGATTGACCAAGGTAAGCTAAAGCTTACGGATATGGTTTCAACAAGCGAAAGAGCAGCATCAATGGGCGGCTCGCAAATATTCCTTGAGGTCGGAGAGCAGATGACGGTTGAGGAAATGCTGAAAGGTGTTGCGATGGCTTCGGGCAACGATGCTTCTGTAGCACTTGCTGAAAAACTAGCAGGCACCGAAGAGCAATTTGTCGCAATGATGAACGAGCGAGCACAGCAGCTAGGATTGAAAAATACGCATTTTATGAACTCAAACGGTCTTCCTGTAGACAATCATTATTCAAGTGCTTACGATATCGCTATATTATCAAAAGAGCTGATGAAATATGATTTAATCAGGTCGTTTACCGGAAAATACCAGGATTATTTGAGAAAAGATTCAGATAAGCCGTTCTGGCTCGTTAATACGAACAAGCTTGTTCGTTTCTATGATGGCGCGGATGGAATCAAGACGGGCTATACAAGTGAAGCTAAGTTTTGTTTAGCGGCATCAGCGCTCAGAGATGGTATGCGAGTCATTGCTGTGGTCATGGGATCTCCTTCAACAAAGGTCCGTAATGCAGAGGTATCTCAAATGCTGGATTATTCCTTTGCTCAATATATGAATTATCCAATTATTAAAAAAGGTGATACGATTGGCACACTTGAGATTGAAAAAGGGATGGAGAATAAAGTAGATCTCGTTGCACCGCAGAACTTCTCAATCCTAGTTCGTCGTGGCAGCAACACCGATCAAATTCACTATGTGCTGGATATGGACGAATCTATGAAAGCTCCAATTATTAAAGATCAGCCAATTGGAAAGCTTATCGTCTACCAAGAAGATCGAATCGTTAAGGAGTATGAGCTATTAGCACCTTACTCCATTGAGCGAAGCAGCTGGTGGAAGCTTCTTAAACGCTCGACACGAAGCTTGTTTCATTAGGCATGTCTGAAAACTCGTTAGGTGGCATCTTTCACCACCTTTTCATCCTCTGCTTCGTTCCGTTTGTTTGACGTACGCTGGTACATCTTCACAATCGAGCCTAGCGTGGAACGGAAATTCGGCAAAATTTGCTGTTCTCTGAGTTCTCAGACAGTTGTTAGTAGATTATTGACGCTTTTCTTCTAGTTTTGTCAGCAGGCAGGAAAAGGAAGTGCATCTGTTGAAACCTACTCTATCACAATACAGCTATTGTGTTGACATCAATCAAACAATGAGGAGCTGAACGAGACGTGAGTGTGGTAGCGAATATTGAACACAATCAGAATGCAGTTATTGTCCGCCTGCATGGCGAGCTAGATCACCACAGTGCTGATCGAGTGCGCAGCCTGATCGAAGAAGCAATCATGAAGGACAATATTAAGCATGTGGTCATGGACCTAGCGCAGCTGTCCTTTATGGATAGCTCCGGCATCGGTGTAATTCTTGGTCGCTACAAGCAGATTAAGGCAAAGGGCGGTAAGCTGATGATTTGTAATGCGAACCGTTCGGTTAACAGACTGCTTGAATTGTCCGGTCTATTCAAAATCATTGAGTTGCATGCCGACGAAAACAGTGCGCTTTCAAGCCTGGAGGTGGTATCATGAGCGTCCCGAATAAATTTAGTTTAACGTTTAGTGCCCAATCCTGTAACGAAGCATTTGCCAGGATGGTTGTTGCCAGCTTTGTCTCTTATCTAGACCCGACACTAGAGGAGCTGGAGGATCTAAAAACAGTGGTATCCGAAGCGGTAACGAATTGTATCATACATGCCTACGACAATAATCCGACAAAAGAGATACAATTGAACGGCATTGCAGAAAACGGCAAGCTAACCATTGAAATAATTGATGAAGGTGCTGGCATAGAGGATACAGAGCTTGCTCGCATGCCATTGTTTACAACGAAGCCGGATGAAGAGCGCTCAGGTATGGGCTTTACCATTATGGAAAACTTTATGGATCATTTCGAAATGAGCAGTACACTTGGTGGTGGAACAAAGCTAACGATGATGAAGCGCATTGCATCAAAAAAAGCGCTCTATAATTAGAGCATAGGGGTTGAACCTCATGAATGTAGATATCAAGCAATCAGCCCAGCCGTTTTTGGATGATGTCGAAGTAAAGCGATTAATTGCATTGTCGCAGGCAGGTGATATGAGCGCGCGAGATCGTTTGGTCAATTCCAACATCAGGCTCGTATGGTCAGTTGTGCAACGCTTTATGAATCGAGGCTATGAGCCGGAAGATTTATTTCAAATAGGCTGTATTGGGCTACTTAAATCTGTCGATAAATTTGACTTAAGCTATGACGTGAAGTTTTCTACGTATGCTGTCCCAATGATTATCGGTGAAATCCAACGCTTCCTTCGCGACGACGGTACGATTAAAGTAAGTCGTTCCTTAAAGGAGACGGCTAATAAGGTTCGTAAGATGAAGGACGAGCTATCAAAAACAATGGGCAGACTCCCAACGATTTCAGAGGTAGCTGAGCGGTTAGGCATTACCCCTGAGGATGTCATCTTCGCTCAGGAGGCTAACAAGCCGCCTACCTCTATTCATGAGACCGTCTTTGAAAACGATGGCGATCCTATTACACTTATGGATCAGATCGCGGATGAGTCACAGGAAAACTGGTTTGACAAAATGGCACTGGCTGAAGCGATTGAAGGCTTGAGCGAGCGTGAACGGACTATCGTCTATTTGCGGTATTACAGAGACAAGACGCAATCCGAGGTTGCCAGCAGGCTCGGCATCTCTCAGGTTCAAGTGTCTCGTTTAGAGAAGAAAATATTAAAGCTTATTAAAGATCAGATCGCCTTATAGGTGATCTGATCTTTTTTATTGTCGATGACTTTAGGATAAAAATAGCTGATTTGTTCATACTAACGAGAGGTTACATAGACATGAGAGGGGGGTTAATATGGCGAATTCGTCTGCCTCTATCTATTTACGTCTGAAAAAACGGATCAGTATAAGCAAAAAGCAGATTGTTAAGCTTAAGGATGCCGCGCATGTATTAGCAGATGACAAGAGCATTGAACAGCAACTGAAAGATATGATTCTATACCGCCATAAGGAGCAGGATGGTAATCGTGTCGTCATTGATTTATTGCAAATTATCGCGCTGCTCAAACAGAAATGGCCAGACCTGCAAATTGATGTTTACGGTGATCCTCAGATTCTCGTTATGGTTTCAGAGAGAGGACGGAAGCCACATTATGTTGTGCTCGTTGTTTCATGGCTGCTGCTGTTTTGCGGCTCAGGGCTTGCACTTATGAACTTTCATTCGGATGTCAATATGAAGGAGACGCATATTCGAATCGTCGAGCTCATTACAGGCCAGCGGGTGGAGCGTCCACTATGGTTTCAAATTCCTTATTCAATCGGCGTCGGAGCAGGGATGGTTCTGTTTTTTAATCATATTTTCAAAAAGAAGTTTAATGAGGAACCGAATCCTTTAGAGGTCGAAATGTTTATGTATCAGGAAAACGTTAATACCTATGTCATTGCTGAAGAAATTCGCAATCGTGGTAAGCGAGAAGCGCAAAAGCTAGGAGAAGAAGGCTATGATTAACGCTGCTCAACTAGCTGCAACGGTTTTTATAGCATTGGCAGGCGGTATTGTTGTCGGAACAAGCTTTGTTGCATTGCTTGTTATATTTGACCTTATTCCAAGGCTTGCTCAGCTGTCGAATGCCTATCATTTGTCGCATTGGTTTGAAACAGCATTAATAAGTGGAGCACTATATTTTATAGTTGCAGATCAATTTGATATTACGATAAAGCTGCCATTCGTGCTTAGTAACATCATTACCGGTTTGTTCAATGGGATGTTTGTTGGCATGCTTGCAGCTGCGCTAACGGAAGTGATGAACGTGCTTCCCATTATTGCGAAGCGCTTAAAAATTTCACAGGCTATGGTTGCATTAATGATGGCGATGGTGCTTGGGAAAATAACAGGTTCACTTGTCGACTGGCTTTTGTTTCATAAGTAATTTCGTAATCTAGTGAGGTGTAGACATTGAGAGATCAAGATCAAAACACAAATACAAGTAACGGACAACATCAACAGCAGTCATTTCAACCTTTTCAAATGCAAGATGAGCTAAAAAAAGAACAAGAGGAAAGCAATAGCGGCTTCCGCAATATTGTCGATTATGGAGTGTGGCTTTCTCCTTCCCCTGGGCCCCAGAACGAGAAGAATGAGCATGGACTGAAGGACGATCAAAAGGAACAAATCCAAACTGCGCCGCTTGAGCCTATACCAACAAGTATGGATGAGATCCTGCTGCGCTTGGAAACAGAGCTTGGCTATAAAAAAAGCTTTGACGTAGCTGTTCGTGAGATGACCATCGGCAAGACACGGATCGCTATGCTATGTATGACTGGACTAGTCAAGGACACGATTATGCTAGAGGTTCTCAAGCGACTAACCTATCTTGAAGCAAGACAGGTTGGTCCTGACGTACTGGAAAGCTTCTTCACATACTATATTCCTGCTGCCCAGGTTCGCAAGGAAGAAGATTGGAACCTAACGCTTGCGGCTGCGATGGGAGGAGAATGTGTACTTTATATCGATGGAGAGCCTACTGCGCTTGCCATAGAGGTACGTAATTTCCCTGCTCGCGGACTACAGGAGCCTTCTCTTGAGAAGGTTGTACGAGGCTCTAGAGACGGTTTTATCGAGACGCTGATGGTCAATGTATCTCTCGTTCGCCGCCGCCTGAAGGACCCTAAGCTTCGCTACGAGCTGGTTCGGGTCGGTGCGCGTACGAAAACGGATGTATGTATCGCTTATATCGATGATATCGTGGATAAGCAGCTGCTTCAGGAGGTTAAGCGTAAAATCGAAATGATAAAAATTGACGGTTTGCCGCTTGCCGATAAGCAGCTAGAGGAAGCGACGATTAAGCGTGGCTGGAATCCTTTTCCTTTCGTACGATATTCTGAACGTCCAGATACGGTAGCATCTCATTTAATGGAGGGCGCGATCGCTATATTCGTTGATACGTCTCCAAGTGTAATGACGCTTCCTACTACGTACTTTGATCTAATGCAGCATGCGGAAGAAAACCGTCAAACACCACTCGTCGGTACATACTTGCGCTGGGTGCGATTTATCGGAATTATTGGATCGCTGCTGCTCTTGCCACTATGGATGCTGTTCGTCCAATATCCAGAGTACAGGCCAGAGTTTTTAGCCTTTCTTGGACCAAAGGAGACAGGTGCAATACCGCTTATTTTGCAATTTGTATTGGCGGAGATAGGGATTGACCTGATGCGGATGGCTTCTGTGCATACACCGAGCTCATTAGCCACAGCGATGTCCTTAGTTGCAGCAATATTAATCGGGGATATAGCAGTACAGACCGGTGTATTCGTTAACGAGGTCATCCTATATATTGCGATTGCAGCGGTCGGGATGTTCGCCACACCGAGCTATGAGCTTGGGCTTGCTAATCGACTCGTAAGACTAGTACTCATATGTACTGTCGCCTGGTTCGGCTTAGCAGGACTCATTATTCCGGTCACGCTAATCACAATATTGCTTACGATGGAGCGTTCAGTGAATCGTCCATACTTATGGCCATTCATCCCATTTGATGCAAAAGCTGCTTTGAATATTCTCATTCGCAAGCCAGTGTTGTATAATCGAACACGTCCAAATATTATGAGACCACAGCAATCTGATCGTATGCCTAATGATGATTCCGGTGAATCCAACTAAATAATACAAATTTAGTGCGCAAATATCCATTTCACCGGGCAAGTGTTATAGGTTATACTGGGGAATATGATATAAATGGGTCTATCTTGCAATGATAGAGGAAAGCAGAGGGGAACTATGTATTTACACGGAACAAGTAAAATTAACAATAATGGCCATTTAGAAATTGGCGGCGTAGATGCTGTCGAGTTGGCGAAGCAATTCGGAACACCACTATATGTTGTTGACGAAGCACTTGTGCGTCAACGTGCACGTGAATATGTTCAAGCCTTTCGCGAGTCAGGCTTAAAATTCCAAGTGGCTTATGCAAGCAAAGCTTTTTCTGTAAAAGCAATGTGTGTGCTTGCCGAGCAAGAAAATCTATCGTTGGATGTCGTTTCCGATGGTGAGCTATATACTGCAATACAAGCAGGCTTCCCAGCAGAGCGAATTCATTTCCATGGTAACAATAAAACCGAGGAAGAAATCAACATGGCGCTTGATGTAGAGATTGGCTGCTTTGTTGTCGATAACTTTATCGAGCTTCACATGCTTAATGAGCTGGCAGCGAAAAAGGATAAAGTAGTTAATGTATTGCTTCGCATTACACCTGGTGTAGAGGCACATACGCATGATTATATTTCTACAGGTCAAGAAGATTCAAAATTTGGTTTTGATTTGGGTAATGGTTCAGCTCGTGAGGCGATTGTTCAGGCTAATGAGCTTGCTAATCTCAACCTGCTTGGTGTACATTCTCACATCGGATCTCAAATTTTTGAGGTAGAAGGCTTCCGTATGGCTGTTGAGAAAGTGACTCAATTTGCTGTACAAATTCGTGATGATCATGGCATCTTGTTCTCAGTTATCAATGTTGGCGGCGGCTTTGGAATACGCTATGTAGAAGGAGATTCTCCACTGCCAATTGCTGAATACATCCAAGCCATCGCAGATGCCATTAAAACAAACTTTGCTGCGGCAAATTATGAATTGCCTGAAATTTGGGTTGAGCCAGGTCGTAGTATGGTAGGCGATGCGGGTACAACACTTTACACAGTGGGTACGAGCAAAAATATTCCAAACGTTCGCAAATATGTAGCGGTTGACGGTGGTATGACGGACAACCCTCGTCCAGCGCTTTATCAATCAAAATATGAAGCAATTCTCGCGAACCGAGCAAATGAAGAAGCAACAGAGGAAGTTTCAATAGCAGGAAAATGCTGTGAAAGCGGCGATATGCTGATTTGGGACTTGAAGCTGCCAGAAGCAAAAAGCGGAGATCTATTAGCTGTTTTCTGTACGGGTGCGTACAATTATGCGATGGCTAGCAACTATAATCGTATTCGCAGACCAGCTGTCGTATTTGTAAAGGATGGTCAAGCGGATCTCGTCGTTCAACGTGAATCTCTTGACAATATTGTGTGCAATGACGTCATTCCTGCGCGACTTCAGAAATCTTCACTTGCGAAATAAGCTGGAAATTGGTAACGTTATGTTATCTTAACTTAGAAAGGTGATGTCATTCATGGCAAAACAAGCAAAAATTAAACTCGCTACAGGCGGCGAAGTGATTCTTGATCTATTCGACCAAGACGCACCGAATACGGTTGCCAACTTTGAAAAGCTTGCTAATAGCGGCTTCTATAACGGTTTGATTTTCCATCGTGTCATTCCTGGCTTTGTAGCTCAAGGCGGTTGCCCAGAGGGTAGAGGTACTGGTGGTCCAGGATATACAATCGATTGTGAGATAAATCCTAACAAGCACGAGCGTGGTACTCTAGCAATGGCTCATGCAGGTCGTAATACAGGTGGTAGCCAATTCTATATTTGCTATCAAGCACAGCCGCATCTAGATGGACAGCATACTGTTTTTGGTAAAGTTGCTAAAGGCATGGAGTTTGTTGACGCTTTGTCTAATGGCTCTCAAATGGAAACAGTTGAAGTTTACGAAGTATAATGGTAAAGTAATATCAATTAAATAATTAGTAACTCCTTCGGGGTCGGGTGAAAGTCCCAACCGGCGGTGATCTGTGGAGAAGGCATTTGCCTTCTTTCACAGTAAGTCCGTGACCCGGCATATGCAATTTGTATGTCGGCTGATCTAGTGCAAATCTAGAACCGACAGTAAAGTCTGGATGGGAGAAGGAGAAATTTTCGGCATTTCTGCATTTCGTTATGTTTTTTTTAATATGACGATCAAGTATAGCTTATTTCGTATGCTTTTGTGCTAAAATTCACAAGGTATAATTTTACGGTATAGCTATATGCTCTTTTTGGTGTCGAAACTTTTTCTCATATCATATTTACCCCCGAATGGCTCTGTTGCTGTTATGGGGGTTTTTTGTTTGTTGGACATCATCAATGATGAATACTACATGGACTTAGCTATCTCAATGGCAAGTAAAGCAATGGGTCAAACAGGAATTAATCCTGTTGTAGGCTGTGTGATTACGAATGAAGGCAGTATCGTTGGGATGGGTGCACACTTGCGCAGAGGTGAAGGTCATGCTGAGGTGCAAGCGATCAGAATGGCAGGAGAGCGATCTTTGGGCGGAGTTGCTTATGTGACGTTAGAGCCTTGCAGTCATTATGGCAAGACTCCACCCTGTGCAGAGCTTCTAATTACTAGCGGTATCAAGCGAGTAGTAATTGCGGCACTTGACCCGAACCCTATCGTTGCTGGCAGCGGTGTTGAGCGCTTGAAAGCAGCGGGAGTCGAAGTAACGGTAGGTGTGCTGGAGGAAAGATCCCGTCTGCTTAATGAAAAGTTTAATCATTATATTACGACGAGAAGGCCTTATGTGACATTAAAGTCAGCTTCTACACTTGATGGGAAGCTTGCTACTTATAGCGGAAGCTCTCAATGGATAAGCGGACCAGAAGCAAGAGCAGAGGTACATACGCTTAGACATCAGCATGAAGCTATTATGATTGGTGTCAATACGCTGCTGAAGGATGATCCATCGCTCACGACAAGATTAGAGGTTGAAGCGAAGCATCCGATTCCTATTATCGTTGATGCTAAGCTAAGAACACCACTTACCGCAAAAGTTATAGAGCTTAGTGGGACACGTACAATCATCATAACAACAGACGCTGCTTCTGAGGAGAAGGAGAAAGAGCTGAGGCAGCTAGGCGTTACCGTTGTTCGTTGCGGTAGCGGTGATCGTGTTGATCTAGATCAGGCGATGCAATGGCTCGGTGAGCACGAGATCAGCTCGATACTGTTAGAGGGCGGAGGAAAGCTTAACGGTGCAATGCTGGAGGCAGACCTCATTCAAAAAGTCATCGTTTATTACGGCATGAAAATCGTTGGAGGAAGTCAAGCCCCTTCCTTATTTGATATGAGCGGTGTGGAGCTAATGCATGATGCTTATACGCTTGACGGGGTAGAAGTAGCGCTTATAGGAAAAGATATTCGTGTGAGTGGTTACCCAAAACGAAGTATTGAGTAGCAAGCTTGGTTGGAAGGGGGAGAACGCTATGTTTACTGGATTAATTGAAGAGGTTGGACATGTACAGCATGTATCAAGCAAAGGGGAAGCGATGGTGCTCACGCTACGCGCGAATAAGGTGCTGGAGCAAGTAAAGCTTGGAGATAGTATTGCGGTCAACGGTGTGTGCTTAACGGTAACAAGCTTTAACCATTCTAGCTTCTCTGCAGACGTTATGCCAGAAACCTATCGTAAAAGCTCATTGTCTTCACTTAAGACTGGATCTACCGTGAACTTAGAACGCGCGATGCAGCTCGGAGCAAGGTTTGGCGGACATATTGTACAGGGACATGTGGATGGCTTAGCGATAATCTCATCGGTTTATGAGGATGCAAATGCTGTCGTATATGAGCTTGAGCTGCAGGATAAAGAACAGCTTCGCTATATAATACCGAAGGGCTCGATCACAATTGATGGAATAAGCCTAACCGTGGTAAATGTAGAAAACAGTAAAGTTTCTGTCTCGATTATTCCACATACTTTGGCTGAAACTGCTCTGCAATATAGAAAATCGGGAGATCTCGTTAACATAGAGTGCGATATTATTGGTAAATATGTTGAGCACTTATTATCATTTAGATCAGGTCATGTCGCAAAACAATCAAACATTACTACATCATTTTTACAGGAACATGGCTTTATGTAATAGGCATGATTAGGCATTATACTGAAGGAGGAAGCAGCATGAGTGACAACAAACAATATTTGTTTCATCAAATTGAGGAAGCGATTGAGGATCTTAAGCAAGGCAAGGTTGTCATCGTAGTCGACGATGAGGATCGTGAGAACGAAGGCGACTTAGTTGCATTAGCTCAATATGCGACAACGGAGACGATTAATTTCATGATTAAGGAAGGTCGAGGTCTTGTATGTGCGCCTATTACTGAGGAGCGTGCATTAGAGCTTGATCTCCCATTAATGGTTAACCATAATACGGATTATCACGGCACAGCATTTACAGTATCCGTCGATCATGTGTCAACAACAACGGGCATTTCTGCGCATGAACGGGCAGAAACGGTTAAGGCATTAATCGCAGATGATGCACAGCCCCAGCATTTTCGTCGTCCTGGACATGTGTTCCCACTAATTGCTAAAAAAGGTGGAGTACTGCAGCGTGCTGGTCATACTGAAGCTGCAATCGATCTTGCTATCATCGCAGGAGCGAAACCAGCGGGCGTTATTTGTGAGATTATTAAAGAGGACGGCTCCATGGCTCGTATGGATGATCTAATGGAGTTTCGCAAGAAGCATAATTTGAAGCTTATTACAATTAAAGATCTGATCGCTTATCGCAGCTGCAAGGAACAGCTCGTTACACGCGAAGTATCCTGTAAGCTGCCTACTGACTTCGGTGAGTTCCGTATCGTTGCTTATACGAATGTCGTTGATGGCAAAGAGCATGTAGCGATCGTAAAAGGCGAGATCGATCCAGAGAAACCAGTGCTGCTGCGTGTACACTCCGAATGCTTAACTGGAGATGTGTTCCATTCGCATCGATGCGATTGCGGGCCACAGCTAGAAGCTGCCTTGAAACGTATTGAAGAGGAAGGTACTGGCGTAGTCTTGTATATGAGACAGGAAGGCCGAGGCATTGGCTTGATCAATAAGCTGAAGGCCTATGTGCTTCAGGAGGAAGGCTATGATACCGTGGAGGCGAATATTAAGCTCGGATTCCCGGCTGATTTGCGCGAATATGGTATTGGTGCACAAATTATTAAAGATCTTGGTGTTCGACAAATTCGTCTGCTAACGAATAATCCACGTAAAATTAAAGGCTTAGAGGGTTATGGTCTAGAGATTGTGGAGCGCGTACCGATTCAACTGCAGCACAATAAGGATAACGAAAAGTATCTGCATACGAAGCAAGAGAAGCTAGGACATATGCTTAAATTTTAGTTTGAAAATAAAAGTAATGCAATTTTCGACAAACATGCTTAAAATAAGAGAGGGGAATATGAGATGACAAAATTTTATGAAGGCAATCTTATTTCTGAAGGTTTAAAATATGGTGTAGTGGTAGGCCGTTTTAATGAATTTATATCCAGCAAGCTATTATCTGGTGCGCTTGATGCATTTAAGCGTCACGGTGCAGCAGAAGAAGATGTTGAAGTAGCTTGGGTACCTGGAGCATTCGAAATCCCATTGATCGCACAAAAAATGGCAGAAAGTGGAAAGTATGATGCAGTGATTACATTAGGCGCAGTTATTCGTGGTTCAACACCGCATTTTGACTTTGTATGTAATGAAGCAGCGAAGGGTGTATCAGCGGTTGCGCTAAAAACAGGCGTGCCATCTATTTTCGGTGTCATTACTGTTGATTCCATTGAGCAGGCGATAGAGCGTGCAGGCACAAAGGCTGGCAACAAAGGCTACGAAGCGGCTGTGTCTGCTATTGAAATGGCTAACCTAACAAAAGCATTACAAGCATAATAAGCAATATTCGTAACAGGAGGTTGTGGTGTGTCCGTACTTTATAAGCTGGATTCTTTCGAAGGTCCGCTTGATCTATTGCTCCATCTGATCGATCGTGCTGAGATCGATATCCATGAAATATCCATTAGTGAGATTACTACACAATATATGGAATATTTGCATGCCATGAAGGAATTGGAGCTAGACATAACAAGTGAATTTTTGGTAATGGCGGCCACTTTACTGAGCATTAAAAGCCAGCAGCTGCTACCAAAGCCTCCTCCTGTTTTTGATAATGAGTTTGATGAGTGGATAGATGATGGGCCTGATCTACGAGAGGAGCTCATTCAAAAGCTAATCGAGTATCGAAAGTTCAAGCAAATTGCAGAGGATCTCAAGGAAAAGGAATATGCACGCAGTCTTGTGTTCTCACGAGAGCCGGATGATTTGTCCGAATATATGAAGGAAACCTCTGTGAACCCGCTTGAAGGCTTACAGGTTTCAGAGCTTGTCCGAGCATTCCAAAAGGCGCTAAGAAGAGCCAATCGTAGAGATATTATTGCAACGGTACAGCGGGATGAAATATCCGTGAAGGATCGTATTCGCGATATTGTTGACGTATTGAAGCAATTTGAAACGGTTCGATTTTCCAAGCTTATACGAGATCATATGAGCAAGCCGGAGATTGTTGTTACTTTCTTATCTATCCTTGAATTAATGAAGATGAAGCATATCCGTTGCTATCAGCACGGACTCTTCGATGATATTGTGATCCAGTGGAGAGGAGAAGGGGCTGTAGATGGAATTTCAGAAATTGAAATCGATTATTGAGGGACTATTATTTATGGCCGGAGACGAGGGCTTAACGAAGCGACAGCTGGCTGATATAATGTCTATCGATGCGGATTATGCTGAGGAGCTTGTGCTTGATTTACAGCGTGATTTGGAGCGGGAAGAACGAGGAGTGCAAATCGGAATCTTGGCAGGTGCTTTTCGGTTAACTACCCACCCGGAGCATGCCGAATATTTCGAAAGAATGGCGTATACCCCGACAAGGGCGCAGCTATCACAGGCGGCACTGGAGACATTGTCGATCGTTGCCTACAAGCAGCCCATTACACGTGTGGAGATTGAAGAGATACGCGGCGTTAAATGTGAGCGTGCGATCCATACGTTAGTTGTTAAGGACTTGATCGAGGAAGTTGGTCGCGCCGATGCGATTGGTCGCCCTATACTATATGGAACGACAAAGGCATTCCTTGATAGCTTTGGCCTTGCGTCATTAAAAGAGCTGCCGGAGCCGAAGGATGTATCACTTGAGGACGAAGATTTCGAGGAGCAATCGCAGCTATTATTTGAGCGGTTTGAAGGTCGTCAGATGACGCTGGACGAAGTGAAGGACTAATTACTTATTCATATAATTTAGAAGACTGGTTCATACTATGGTCATGTTTACAGTTGGGAGGGAGGATATGCTTCCTATCATTGCAAGCTACTGGCCGCTATGGATCAGTCTTTTTTTGGTTATATGTATTGTTGCAGCTTGCTTTACTACAATAACGTTAGAGCTATATGCTCGCAGACAAAAAGAGAATGATGACGCAAAGATTAAGGTTTCAGCGCTGTCAGGCATTGTGTCTTACACCTTTAAGCTACCTAAGCTTAGATTAAATGCAAAAGGAATCGGTTTTGAGGTGAAGGGACAAAGCGGGCAAGAAACAGATGCAGAGCTTGATGTGAAAAAGGCAATAACTAAATATCGTAGTATGAATGAAGCGATCGATATCTTTAAAGATTTTAAATCATGGTTTCTTGCGTTGCTGCGAAAAATTGAATTGTCAGATTGGAGCTGGCATAGTCGAGCAGGTACAGGTGAAGCGATGTCAGCTGCACTCACGTGCGGAATGCTATGGTCAGTTAAGGGCTTGCTGTTTGGAACGGTATCTCGCTACGTCAAGGTGGTCAACACACCGAGTGTCACAATAAGTCCCCTTTATCAAGAAAAATGGTTTTCAACAGAATGGTCATGCAAGCTTAAGCTAAAGCTAGGAGCTTTGCTGCTCGCGTCTGTCTACTTACTTTTCCATTTTTCAACATTACGTAGAGGGATAAGCTTATGGAAAGCTTTTGTATCTAAGGTTTAGCCAGAACTTACCCTAATAATGAAAGCAGAATTGAGCACACTAACTGCGTATTTACTAATACGTATACGTTAGGAGTGGATGATTGTGACAACAACCAATAATATAGAAGGCTTAGTTGGTGTATCGTTAGGACAGATTAAAGAAATGCTCGGAATTAACACAATAGTTGGCGACCCTATCCATACGCCTACGGGCGATACGATTTTACCAATTTCACGTGTTGGCGTAGGCTTTGTCGCTGGAGGCAGTGAGCTTCGCATGGATCAAGAGGAAGCACATCACGGCTCCATTCATCCAAACTCATTGCCATTCGGTGGAGGTAGCGGCGGTGGTGTTTCGATTACACCGATCGCATTTCTAGTCGTTGGTGTTCAGGGTGTGAAGGTTGTTCCGCTGGATAATCAAACGCATTTACTGGATAAGGTGATTGACTCTGCGCCGGCAATTATCGATAAAATGTCTGGCATGTTTGGTGGCAGCTCTAATAGCAGCACCGGCTCAAGTCAAGCTAGCCAAGTGAATCCATCCTCTGCAACATTATCCGGTTCAAGCTCTGATCTGACAACTTCATCTACGGGTAGCGGTAGCGGCACTACTTTTCAATAACGAGCTTCATTAGTGGCACATTGCGGGAAAATCGCAATGTGCTTTTTATTGTTAATCGTAAGCAGATTAAGGAAAGCGATGAATGCTCGTCTACAAAGACGAGCATCTGCATATACTAAAGACGAGATATAAGCAAAAGAAATGCAGGAGGACAACTATGAACAAACAGCTTAAGATGATTGTTGCCTATATTGCGATTGCAGCTTGTTTCGTAACAGGCATTGGTGGACATCCGGCACACGCATCGCCTTCCATTTCGACTAATGCTTATGCAACGGCTCTTATCGATGTGCAGTCAGGAAGATTGCTATACAACATGAATGGGGATGTAAAAACACGTATTGCAAGCTTGACGAAAATAATGACAGCGATTGTTGCTATTGAGCAAGGTGATTTATCGGATAAGGTAACAGTATCTCGACGTGCAGCGGGTAAGGAAGGCTCATCGATTTATTTAAAAGTTGGTGAGGAAATTACACTTTCCAACCTATTGTATGGCTTAATGCTCAGGTCAGGGAATGATGCGGCTACAGCTATAGCTGAGCATGTGGGTGGATCAGAAGCCGGCTTCGTGTTTTTAATGAATCAAAAGGCAGAGGAATTGGGGCTAAGGAATACGCAGTTCCGTAATCCACACGGCTTGGATGAAGATGGTCATTATTCGTCCGCTAATGATTTGGCAGTACTGACCGCATATGCACTTAAAAATAAAATCTTCGCGGAAATCGTAAAAACCGAATTTAAGCAGGCACCTAATCCAAACGAAAAGTGGAATTATTCGTGGCGTAACAAAAACAAAATGCTGCGAATGTATGAAGGGGCAGACGGGGTGAAAACAGGCTTTACAAAGAAAGCGTTCCGTTGCTTAGTAAGCTCAGCGACAAGGAATGGTCAGCAGCTTGTAGCTGTAACCTTGAATGATGGTGATGACTGGAGAGATCATCGAAACTTATTAGACTGGGGCTTTAAGCATTTTCCGCTATCAAGGCTAGCTGAAGTACATGAGGAAGTACCGGGAAGTTCGCTCGTATACGGAGCAAATTTTAACTATCCTCTTAAGGAGGATGAATTAGGCAATATTCAAGCTACCGTATCTCTTATTCATCCAAGTGGTCCACACTATATACTTGGAGAACGAGGACGCATGCAATTTTATTTAAATGGTGAACCAATCGGTTCTGTTCCGCTGTACGAAAAGGGGAGCTCGCGGTTGAAAAAGCATGAACATCGTGCAGAGCAAAGCTTTACACAATTTAAACGACAAAATTGGATGGAGCAAGGCTTGCTAGGTACATTAAAAGAATGGTTTGAATAACATTTCATGTTGGGGGAGGCATGAATGATGGTCAATTGGATATGGCTTTTTTTAATTGTAATTAGCGTAATTTTTGGAATGATTAACGGCAATATGGATGGCATCACTCAGGCAGCCTTTGATGGGGCCAAATCAGGAGTGACGATTAGCTTTGGGTTAATAAGCATTATGGTATTTTGGTTAGGGATGATGAAAATAGCAGAGCAGGCGGGATTGCTGGAAAAGCTTTCCCGCATGCTATATCCTGTCGTTCGTTGGTTATTTCCAGATGTACCTAAGGATCATCCGGCTCTGGGCTACATAATGAGTAATTTAAGTGCGAATCTGTTCGGGCTCGGTAATGCTGCAACACCAATGGGTATCAAAGCGATGCAGGAGCTTCAGAGTATAAATCCCGATAAGCATACAGCAACGCCGGCTATGTGTACCTTGCTTGCCTTGAATACGTCCAGCATCACGTTAGTGCCAACTACATTAATTGCTATTCGCATGAATTATAACTCAGCTAATCCAGCCGAGATTATCGGTACTACCTTGGCTGCTACTTTTATCGCTACAGGTGCAGCTATATTAGCGGATCGATGGTATCGCAATAGAGATAAAGGGCCGCCTGTGCCATATAAGAAACAAAATGGCTTAAGTACGGCACCAGATGTCCATACTCCATCGACGGTAACTGCAATAGGAGGTGGTAGCGGAAATGGTTGAGCTGTTCTCGCAAATATCCGCCTATATGATCCCTGCAATAATCGTATTCATTCCTTTATATGCGATGCTGCGTAAGAAGCAGCCGGTTTACGAGGTATTTGTCGATGGTGCGAAGGATGGATTTGATACGGCGATAGGCATCATACCTCATCTGGTAGGTATGATGGTGGCCATTAGCATGTTTAGAGCATCTGGAGCAATGGATGCGATGCTGATGGTGGTCAAGCCAGTGTTCGATTGGTTTGGTGTACCTAGTGAAGTGCTTCCTCTAGGTATTCTAAGACCGATAACAGGTGCAGGCTCACTTGCCTTTACAGCAGACTTAATTGCTACTCACGGACCCGATTCTCTTATTGGTCGAATTGCTTCCACGATTCAAGGCAGCACGGATACGACATTGTACGTGCTTACTGTTTATTTTGGAGCAGTCGCCATTAGAAATTCAAAATACGCATTAAAGGTTGGACTTTTCTCTGATGTTGTTGGATTTGTCGCGGCAATTGTCATCTGTATGCTCGTATTCTAACAGCAATGCTTGTGCTTTTTTCATGAACTCGTTATGATGGTAGATGAGGTGAACATAATTGGAACGATTACAAAAAATATTAGCTCAAGCAGGGGTTGCTTCTCGGCGAAAATGTGAAGAGCTGATCTTGTCAGGTGCTGTAGAAGTGAACGGTGAGCCAGTCACAACTTTAGGAACGAAGGCAGACCCTGCCGTTGATGTCATAACTGTGAATGGTCGTCCAATTCGTAGTGAGAAAAAGATATACTTAATGCTGAATAAGCCAAAAGGCGTAATCACAAGCGCTAAGGATCCTCAAGGCCGCAAGGTCGTTGCAGATTTCCTTCCGGGCATTAAGGAGCGGGTATATCCAGTCGGAAGACTTGATTATGATACGGAAGGCTTGTTGCTGCTAACCAATGATGGTGAATTTGCAAATTTACTGACGCATCCTAAGCATCATGTACCAAAAACCTATCATGCAACAGTAAAGGGAGTGCCGCATGGTACGGCGCTAGAGAAGCTGCAGCAAGGAATTATGCTTGAAGACGGCATCACATCTCCTGCTGAGGTAGAGTATCATGATGTGAAGATGGAATCGAATGAAGCGACGATTCGGATTACGATCCATGAAGGCCGTAATCGGCAGGTTCGTAGAATGTTTGATGCGATTGGTCATAAGGTGATGAAGCTGAAGCGTGTTCGATTTGGAGAGCTTACTTTAGAGGGGCTGCCTCGAGGGAAGTTTCGTCATTTGACGGAATATGAAGTGAAGGCTATGTTACAAGAGGCGCGTAAGTCACATAAAGTTCAAAAATAAGAAGAGACGACGGCATATCGTGCCGTCGAATTTTCGTTATAATGAGAATTGTATTGTAGCATGGATACTACTTATGCAGGTGGTGTAATACATATTGGGTAAAAACCGCAAAAAAGTTCAAATCATCGTTCTTCTATTTGCATTTGTAATCGGTGGGTATGCAATTTTTCAAACGTTTACAAACGATACTCCAGGAACGATAAAAGAAGGACAGGCTGTACCAGATTTTCGCTTGGCTAATTTGCAAGGAGAGCCAATTTCGCTGCAAGATTATAATGGTTCACCCCTCGTCATTAATTTTTGGGGTACTTTTTGTGAGCCTTGCATACGAGAGATGCCTTCTTTCGAACGACAGTATGAAGAGTGGAAGGATAAGGGTGTTGAAGTTGTTGCCATTAATTTGAGCGAAGATACGTTGACTGTTTCTAATTATGTGAAAAAGCTTGGTGTAACGTACACCATATTGCGTGATGTTGATCGCAAAACAGAAAAAAAATACGGTCTACGCTCCTATCCGACAACATTTTTTGTGAACCCGAATGGGACATTATCCTCTGTTTTTGTCGGTGAGATGAAGGAATCTCAAATTCATGAGCATATTGAAAAAATAGTAGGAGGTTAACTGTGCTATTACCTGTGAACTCAAAATGTGAATGCGGCCATCAAAATGCAGTCGGGACTGTATTATGCGAAGCATGTGGTAAGCCACTTGAAGAGCAGCTAATGAAGTCAAATGAACCGCTCGAAATGCGTTATGATGGCGTTGCTCGGCGTTCACAGAAGGCGAATCCAGATTTTCTAGATAAGATCTGGAACTTCTTCTCTTCCGTTAAGATTGCCATTTATCTCATTATTATTACATTCTTAGGCGCAATGCTCGGAACGATTTTCCCGCAGGCCTCTACATTTATTTCTGCCACTTTCAATCCAAAAGTTTATTACAGTGAGCAGTATGGACTGGCAGGGGAAATTTATTATTTCCTTGGCTTGCACAACACCTACTCAAGCTGGTGGTTTATTACACTTTTAGTGATGATCGGAACCTCACTTGTCATCTGCAGTATTGACCGTGTGTTGCCATTGTATCGTGCATTGAACAAGCAGCAAATTAGAAAGCACCACGCCTTCTTAAAACGTCAAAAAGCGACCTATAGCGGTCAAGTGACAGACGAGCCGGTTCAATGGACAAAGCAGTATGGAGAGGCTCTGAAGAAAAAGGGCTACAAGGTACATATCGATGAGTCTGGCACTGCACTACTAGCAGAAAAGAACCGTTTTAGCCGCTGGGGTCCCTATATTAACCATATTGGGCTTATATTATTTCTTTTAGCGGTTCTAGCTCGTAGCATTCCTGACTGGAATGTAGATACATATGTAAGTATTACGGATGGAGATACCGTTCCGATCGTTGGAACGAACTACTATGTAAAAAGCGATGGCTTCTCTATGGAATTGTACGATAACGATGAGCTGCCCA
This sequence comes from Paenibacillus sp. FSL W7-1287, assembly GCF_038004245.1. Lineage (NCBI taxonomy): Bacteria > Bacillati > Bacillota > Bacilli > Caryophanales > Paenibacillaceae > Paenibacillus > Paenibacillus sp. FSL W7-1287. The sequence goes on from NZ_JBBORD010000001.1 coordinate 2,024,194, forward strand.
TCGAGCTTAAAGACTCCGGTCGAGTGAAGACGTTCAAAACGGATGTTGTTCTATACGAGTGTGCAGCTAATTGTGGAGACGATTTTCTACAGCCAGAGCTTCAAGAGGTTAAACAGCATACGATTCTTGTTAACGATCCGCTTCGCTATAAAGAGTTAAAGCTTCATCAGTTTGATTTTAATCTAACACCTAGAATTAATGCAGTTTCTCCAATGATCATTAATAAAGAAACAGGAGAGAGCTACGGGCCATTTCATTTAACAATGGTTGATCCTGAGCTTTATTACGAGGTTGGACCGTACTCTATGGAGTTAATCGACAAATATATGGACTTTTCAATTAATAGTGAAGGTGAGCCGATTACACTTTCAAGCAGTCCGAACGCTCCAGCCTTTATTTTTAATATAAAGGGTCCTAATTTAGCTGAAGACGGAGAAATGTTTATGTATTTTCCGTTAGAGAAGGATAAAGTACGCTTCTCACAGGATACGATTAATCGTGAGCTGGCCAATAAGCTAGAGATTAAGGTTGATGGCATGGAAAACGTTGATTTCTCTGCAGCTACAACGTATTTAAATGTTCGTATTGATAAGGCAGTGAAGTTTCTTTGGATCGGAGCATTCTTTAGTATGCTTGGCTTGATTATGGGAACGTATTGGCAGCATCGAAGAATATGGCTGCGCATCGATGACAATCAGCTGACGCTAGGAGCTCACACGAATAAAAACTGGTTTGGCTTGCGGGCGGATGCAGCATACGCATTGAAGCGTTGCGGCATTGAGCTTGATCCCAAAAGTCTTGATAATGGAGGACACAAAGGATGAATTGGTTAGATTTTAGTAGTTCAAGCTTTATTGCTGCATTCTTTTTATATGTGTTTGCTTTTATTTTTTATATGGTTGCCGTAGCAGGTAAGAAATGGGGGAAAAGAGATGCTAAGCAGCATGAGGCGCGCTGGAGTAAAATAGCATTTATAACGTCTTCTCTTGGCTTACTTGCGCATCTTTCGTTTTTCTTTACAAGATGGATTGGCAGTGGCCAGATCCCAACGAGCAATATGTATGAATTTATAACGCTACTAGGCATGACCATCATGATTGCCTATACCATTATTCATTTCATATATAAAAAGCCGCTGCTTGGGATGTTCGCATTACCACTAACGATTATTATCATTGCGTATGCGTCTGTATTTCCCCAAGAGGTCCAGCCGTTAATACCAGCACTACAATCGAACTGGCTGAAAATCCACGTAACAATGGCAGCATTAGGTGAGGCATTCTTTGCAGTTGGTTTCGCAGCAGGGCTCATGTACCTTTTACGCGTTATTGACTATAACGATCATACGAAAAAAGGGAAACGAGCACAGCGCTGGCTTGAGTTCACGCTTATTTCCATTTTCATTGTAATCGGCTTTATCGTAGCGGCATTTGGCTTTAAGGGTGCTGGCTACGTTGCACAATTTCAGCAAGAAACAGTAGATGTATCACAAGTAGGCGAGCTTACTACATCATATGATGTTGTTGAGTATACGATGCCCCCTATTTTCAAACCATATAATAGTGAAGCACTGCAAGTGACTGAGTTTTTAGGAATGACCGATGGCTTGTTCGAGACACCATCATGGTTCAACGGAGTGAACTCTGGACGTAAGCTGAATACGGTCGTTTGGTCGATTATTGTAGGACTAATTCTTTATGGTATAATTCGTTTAATCATTCGCAAACCGTTAGGTGCTGCCATACATCCTAAGCTCGAGGGCATCGATCCAGATGATTTGGATGAAATTAGTTATCGTGCGATCGTTATAGGCTTTCCAATCTTCACGCTCGGAGCATTAATCTTTGCGATGATATGGGCAGAGATTGCATGGGGACGTTTCTGGGGCTGGGATCCGAAAGAGGTATGGGCACTAATTACATGGTTGTACTACAGTGCGTACTTGCATTTTAGATTGTCACGCGGCTGGCATGGTAGACCGTCTGCATGGCTAGCTGTTATTGGATTTGTTATCGTTCTATTTACGTTAGTCGGAGTAAATCTACTTATTGCCGGTATGCATTCATATGCAGGGGTAGATTAATGTTAAGCTGAATAATTGAAAGGGGTGCTTGTTGCTATGGCTGATTACTTTAATCGTATTCTAGTTGTTGATGATGAGGAGCGTATACGTCGCTTATTGAAGATGTATCTTGAGAAGGAAGGCTATGAAATTGATGAAGCCGAGGACGGCGAAAGCGCATTGCAATTAGCAATGAATCGAGACTATGCGCTAATTTTACTTGATGTTATGCTTCCAGGAATCGATGGCATCGAGGTATGCACAAGACTTCGTCAGGTTAAGGCTACTCCTGTCGTTATGTTAACGGCGAAAGGAGAAGAGATGAATCGTGTGCAGGGCTTTGAAGTAGGTGCTGACGATTATGTTGTAAAGCCATTTTCTCCTCGTGAGGTTATCTATCGTGTTAAAGCGATTTTGCGGCGTTCATCTGCTACAGCCTTTTTAACAAAGGAAATGAATACATCTAACAGTATTGTGTTCCCACACCTTATTATTGAGCATGATGCTCATCGTGTAACAGCAGGTGGACAAGAGGTTAGCTTAACACCTAAGGAGTACGAGCTGCTTCATTATTTAGCGATATCGCCAGATAAGGTGTTCTCTCGTGAAGAGCTGCTAAAGGATGTATGGAACTATGAGTTTTTTGGAGATTTAAGAACAGTAGATACGCATGTCAAACGTCTACGTGAAAAGCTGAATAAAGTGTCTAGTGAGGCTGCTAGCATGATTACAACGGTTTGGGGCGTTGGCTACAAGCTTGAGGTGCCTAAGTAAATGGGGTGGCTGCGTAAAATATTCAATCTACTGTGGCATAGTGTAATCGGTAAGCTATGGGTGACGATTATTGTGCTTGTAGCTGTCGTATTATTGATACTAGGTGCATTTTTGCTGCAGTATATTGATGTTTCATTTGCTGAGGATGCACATGACATTAAGCTGCTGTTCATCATTACGGCGATTATAGGTTTTTTATTATCAACCTTTTTCGCATTTTTCTTATCAGCAAAGCTACAGCAGCCTCTGCTGCAGCTTAAGGATGCAGCAGTTTCAATATCAAAGGGTAATTATTCTACACGTGTCAATATTTCATCGTCTGATGAAATTGGTCAGTTAGCTGATACGTTTAACGAGATGACTGAAAAGCTTGAAAAGCTGATCCATGACCTTAATCATGAGAGTAATCATTTGTCTAACGTAATTCGGAGTATTCGAGATGCGGTTATTACGTTCGATGCTAATGGAGAGGTTATACTTACCAATCCGCAGGGTCATATCCTACTGAACCAATGGCAGGCGATTGAAGATGAATGGGTGTTAAGTGAAGGCTTAAATTATCCTAAGGTTCCAGCGCCTATTCGAGAAAACTATATCAAAGTTCTCAATCACGGCAAGGACAGCACAGATAAAGTTCATGTACAAAGCTATATGTGGTCTGTAGTATTAACACCATTGCTATCTAACGGTATTATGCGAGGAGTCGTAGCTGTTATTCGTGACGTGACAGAAGAACACAAAATAGATAAAATTCGTCGTGATTTCGTTGCAAATATTTCTCATGAAATTCGTACACCTTTGCAAATGCTGCAAGGCTATAGTGAGGCACTCATAGATGATATCGTCGTATCCCCTGAGGAAAGACAAGAGCTTGTGCAGGTTATCCATGATGAATCCGTTCGAATGGGAAGACTGGTGAATGATTTTCTCGATGTGGCACGCATGGAAGCTGGTCATATCAATATGAAATATCAAATTGTTGATGTCAGTCATATACTGCTGCGTGTTTTTCGAAAGTTTTTCGTATATGCGAAGGAAAGAGGGATAGAGCTTGAATATATTCCATCAGAAGAGTCGCTTGTGCTGCAGCATGCAGATGAGGATCGTTTAGAGCAGGTATTTACTAACCTAATCGATAATGCTTTAAGGCATACAGACACCGGAAAGCGTGTAATGATTCTTCCTAGTGTCGTATCATTAAACTATGACTCATTCGTCCAGCTTAAATTCAAAGACGAAGGCCAAGGAATTCCTGCCGAAGATTTGCCATACATTTTTGAACGATTCTATAAAGCAGATAAAGCAAGAAAGCGCGGCTCCAGATCAGGTACTGGCTTAGGTCTTGCTATCGTTAAAAATATTATTGATCAGCATGAAGGAAAGATCGCGGTAGAAAGCACGGTTGGGCAAGGAACGACATTTACGATTCTGTTGCCTATATCCATTCATGAAAAGATACAATAAAGTAAATGATTCGATATAAATCCTCAACGAGAAACGTCCATACACGTCGATACAGGACGGAAGAAGAGGAAAGTTATTGTTTGTCGTGGAACAACATAAAAACGCGCCAAGGACGCTTACAGCGTCTCTGGCGCGTTTTCTTTATGAACTACAGAATAACTTCTTTAGCACTGATAAGCTCAGGCATATCTAATAGCTGTTTTAGTACTTCCTTAGGTGTGCCTTTATCTACACGAAGCATCATAATAGCAGATCCGCCTTTATCTTGACGACCAACCTGCATCGTTGCGATGTTTACATCATTGTTGCCAAGTAGTGTACCTACGCGACCGATGATACCAGGCTTGTCGTTATGTGAGATAAGGATGAAATGTCCTTCTGGCGTAAGGTCAATGTTGTAGCTGTCGATTTGTACGATACGAGCTCCGTAACCAGCAAGTAATGTACCTGAAGCAGAGCGGTTACCTTTGTTCGTACGAAGTGAAACAGTAACCAGGTTAGTAAAGTTATGTGCTGCACGTGATTTATTCGTCACAATATTCAATGAGCGTTGCTTAGCAATATGCATAGAGTTGACGACGTTGACCGCGTCTTTTCCAAGATGATGAGCTAGTACGCCGCGAACGATATAACGAGTTAGTGGCTGTGTATCAACCTCAGATAATTCACCAGAGTAGCTTACTGTAATCTCTTCAATTGCACCCTCAGTGCTTTGAGCGATGAAATGACCAAGCTTTTCTCCAAGCTCAAAGTATGGTTCAAGCACTTTGCGAACCTCTGCTGGAATTGGAGGCATGTTTACAGCATTCATAAACGGCTCATCACGTAAAATGTGAAGCACCTGCTCGGAAACATCAATCGCAACGTTTTCTTGTGCTTCTACAGTGGAAGCGCCAAGATGCGGCGTTACGATAATATTCGGATGATTCAGGAATGGATGATCTGCAGCAGGGGGCTCTACCTCGAATACGTCAAATGCAGCACCTGCAACAATTCCTTGATCGATTGCTTCAACGAGTGCGCCCTCATCAATAATTCCACCGCGAGCGCAGTTCACAATACGCATGCCAGGCTTCATTACCTCGAATTGTGCTTTACCAATCATATGCTTTGTCTCAGGAGTAAGCGGGGTATGAACAGTCATGAAATCAGCGTTACGCACGATGTCATCAACAGATGCAAGTGTAATCCCTTGCTGCTGAGCACGTTCTTCAGTTAGGAAAGGATCGTAACCAAGCACTTTCATACCAAATGCCTTTGCACGCTTGGCAACTTCACTACCGATACGGCCCATACCAAGTACGCCTAGTGTTTTATTGCGAAGCTCAACGCCCAGGAAGGATTTGCGATCCCAAACGCCTTCAGTAGTTTTCTTATATGCTTGCGGAATGTGACGAGCTAACGCCATCATCATTGCAAACGTATGTTCACATGTCGTAATTGTATTGCCGTCTGGAGCGTTAATAACGATTACGCCAAGCTTTGTTGCAGCTTCAAGGTTAATGTTGTCAACGCCTACACCTGCACGACCAACAACCTTTAGTTTCTTTCCAGCCTCTAAAATTTTCTCCGTAACTGTCGTCTGGCTACGAACAAGCAAAGCATCATACTCACCAATAATGGCTACTAATTCATCTTCGGAGAGACCTGGTTTTTTGTCTACTACAATGTCTGCAGCATCGACTAGCTGTTGAATTCCTTGGTCACTGATCGGATCGGAAACTAAAACTTTAAACATTACGATAACTACCTCCTGAATGTGTGCGACTGCTCGCAAATAATGTAAACTAAAAAACTCTCGCCGCATCGATGAAGGATGTGGGCGAGAGTTTCATCAACGAACATAACGGTCAATTCCTATTCTATAGCAAGTACTCTATTTAAATCAATCTCTAGCATAAACAAAAAGACGAAATTTCACTAACATTCAACAATTTTTATTTAATTTCTTATTTAGTCCACATTTGGATAGAAAAATGGAATTTGTGGCAAAAATTCATCTGTGTACAGTGAGTTACGATGCAGATTATAGTCTCCTGCACGAACAGCAGCAGTATTCATTAGAAGAGAAATAATGCCCTCAACTGTAGTAAGATTCATAGACTCAGCTTGTCCAGATGTAATAAATTGATCGATGCTACTTACTAAGTCATGTGGCAAATATTCCACAAACTGCTTGGAATCAAGTAAATAGTTGGCAATGATTTCATTCTTAATTAACAGTGGTTTACTGCTCCAATCCGTTAGTTTTTGGCTAACATTCCGGTCATATTCACTTGGAATGTTCGGATCTATTGATATTCCCCATTGTACCATAGCTTCATAAAACTGTCCTTGTCCAGTTAATGCCTGCGATATGGCAGCTTGGTATACATCATTATTTTTAAGGGAGTTTGTAATACCTTCATACGTGGTTGCTGCATTTTTTCGTTGAAGAACGACAGCTACTTTTTCAAATTGATCTAAGCTACGAATATAGCTTTGCTGTGCTTGACCGAGCAAACCGGCGTGCTGTAAGTTAAAGCTAGCAGCTTCTTCAGCTTTTTTACTTGCTTGCCCTTCGATTTCCTTGTAAAGTGAAGCTACATTGCTCACTTCATTATTTGAGATTTTTTTCAGCGCATCATTCCATGATAGCTGGAATTCACGATAAGGTGCGTATACTGTTAAGTAGAATGACACAAGATCTTGCTGCTGATACACATAATCATTTGCTGTGGACTCAGGACTTATTAAGTGTGCATATTTTGCCTCCACTTTTTTAGTTCCAATATTTAGCCCATAGAAAAATGCGGCTACTGAGACGACAAGCATCACTAAAAATAATGTACTAAAAATCATTGCATTGCGATTGAAGGTTCTGTCCATGTTATTGCTCCTTTATGATATGTTCATTTGTAGAATTAACGCAGAATAGGAAGTGTTTTGGTGAAAAGAAATAAATTCAAATTCAGAAAAATTCAATTCCGGCAGGTGTCTATCGATGAGCTAGATGATCGTACGCTGCTTATTAATTTATATCTCACCCAAGCACTTACTCTTATTATCGGCTTAATATGGGTATTTTTTCAACACCAAAATTTACTTTCACTTTTGTCGATACCTGACGAAATTGTTGATGTTCTATTTTGGGGGGGAGGATTAGCGCTAGCTGCGGTAGCGGCAGACTTTTTTCTGTCAAGATTCGTACCTGATGAATTTGCAGATGACGGTGGAATCAATGAAAAAATATTCGCTAACCGTCCAGTGTGGCACATTGCAGTCATCTGTCTAATTGTTGGTTTTTGTGAGGAGCTTCTATTCCGTGGAGCAATTCAGCATGCCATCGGTCCTTATTGGACAAGTATTATTTTTGCAGTTATACATGTTCGATATTTAAAACATTGGATCCCAACAGGGCTAGTGTTTTGTATTAGCTATGCCTTAGGATGGATCTATATCAAAACTGGCACGATCTGGGCACCGATGTTTGCACATTTCTTATTTGATTTTATAATGGGACTAATGATCAAATATAGGAGGGAATCATAATTTATGAGTAGAAAGCAAAAGTTCAGTCGAGCAAACAGAGCTAAACACCATGAGACTGGCCGTGCTATTCATAACTTCGAGGATGCGGAAGAAAATTCCCTTCCACCTCGCTCCAAAAAATACCCTTCGAGCAAAGGTAAACTGACAAGAATTTATTATAATGTTGTATTTGTGCTGTTTGTAGCGCTTGTGCTTTTCCTTCTGTGGTACGGCAGCAGCTACTATCCAACAACAACTGAAACACAGTAGCTGTTTGGTTGTTTTACCTAAACCTAACTTGTATGACTCCACTGTATTCAGGTCAAGCTACATGTGAAGTCATATTAAAGAGAGGTGTTCAAGATGAGAATGACCAGCTTTTTTCTAGGGAGTATGTTAGGTATGGTTGGAGCTGTCATGCTTATGCAGCGTAAATCAGGAATGGCACAGGCCGTACAAACTGCAATGTCTGATATGAAGGGCAATGTCATGTCTAAGGCAATGTCAAAGTTTACGAAAAGTGAAGCAACGAATCAAGCAGGTCAAGGTCAAGCACAGAAGCAAAGCTCCGGCAGCACATCTAATGTTCCTGCAAACCATCAAATGAATGTGTCGATGATTGAAGGAATTATTAACAGCGATCCTGAGCTGCAAGCGACAGTCGAAGATATTAAAAGTGATTCCTCATCCATTAAGCACTAATTCTTTAAAGATAACTTCAGCTGAGCTGGCTTCTTAGTAAGCCAGCTCCCTTTATGATATGAAGGTAAAAGATTTTGAAAATTGCTAAAGTTTATTTAGGTACTCATTAAGGCGTATATTTACGCATAAAAATAATAATTATCAGCAAAAAAACTTAGTACTACATAATTTATGAAACGATTTCGCTACAACTTCGTATGGACTACTTAATGAATGACTTAATTTTTGCTAAAGTAGTGCAATAAAGAGAAAGACATGTTAAAGTAAACATAAGGCTATTGTATGTAGAATTGGTCACAATCTAATTTGAAATACATAAGCTATAGTCAGATGCTGCAAAGGAGGATCCTGTCATGAAGATCGAAAGATTGGGTCAGGACAAGATTAGGATTTTCCTGACTTACGACGATTTGTTGGAGCGGGGTATCCAAAAGGAAGACATGTTACGTGAGCCTCCAAAGCTTCATGATCTTTTTATGGAACTTATGGAGCAGGCTTATAATGAGCTCGGCTTTGAAGCAAGTGGCAGACCTCTAGCTGTGGAAGTATACGCAATGCCTGCACAGGGGATGTTTGTAGTTGTTACACGTGGTAAACGTGGAGGCGATACTGTAGACGGATTTGGTGAGGACGACGAGCTAGAAGATGATATTTATGATCTGGATGTAACGATGGAGCATAGCGATATCATCATGTATTCGTTCAATGATTTTGAACATGTCATCTCGGTATGTAAAAGTTTAAAGGCATCGCAGCTCACCGAGGGCGGAACCTTATATTCTTATAACAATAAATGGATCTTGTCCATTGAACCATCAGATATAGAATCATCAACGTTTAACTCGGTGCTTGCAGTATTAGCCGAATATGGTGATGCAACATCCGTGACCTATGCCATGCTAGAGGAATACGGAAAGATCATTATGGCTGATGATGCAGTTACGCAAATTTGTACTCACTTTCAGTAAATATACGTACACAGGAGGAAAGAACATTGACGGCAAAAAGTCAATGTTCTTTTTTGTTTAAATCTTCGTTATAATATAACCATTAGATTATATTTAAATGTTGCACGATACGTTGTGCGCAGGGAAAGCAGGAAAACGAATGGTCATTTTTTCCATAATTACAGCTGCATTGGCGCCAGGCTTATCCTTGCTGACCTTTCTATACCTTAAGGATAAATACGAGGCAGAGCCAATCCATATGGTACTAAAAGTTTTCTTAGTCGGCATTTTGCTTGTCATTCCTATAATGGTATTACAGCGTGGAGTAGAGATATGGCTTGGTGACAGCAGCTTTGTTATGGCTTTTATTCAATCCTCCAGTGTTGAGGAGTTTATTAAGTGGTTTGTGTTATTCCATCTCATCTATAATCATGTTGAGTTTGATGAGCCGTATGATGGTATTTTATACGCAGGAGCGATTTCTTTAGGGTTTGCTACTACAGAGAATTTGTTGTATTCCATATTTATGCCAGCAGACTTAAGTGCGATGCTCATGCGGGCAATGCTACCTGTATCTGGTCATATGCTGTTTGGTATTGTTATGGGATATTATTTAGGAAGGGCCAAATTCTCTAATTCAAAAAGGCGTAACCTTCATTTAATACTATCGTTATTGCTGCCGATCATCCTTCATGGACTTTATGATTGGATTATTGTATGGAGAGAGAACGATTGGCTAATCGCCATTATACCTTTCATGGCTTTGCTATGGTTATTTGGTCTATCTAAAATGAAATCTGCTCATGTAAAATCTCCTTTTCGATATGTTCGTCCGAAAGATGAGGTTAATTTATAGTATTCCGGTCCATACTAATGCAATAAGAATTGTATTAGGAGGGTTGGCATGACGCGAGTGAAAGTTGTCATTCGCTGCAGGATATGCGGGGAAAAATATATTTTGCGTGGCCGAAGAGATAAGGGAATCTATGAAACAGGTTTCAAAATGTGTATTTGTGATAATGTGGATGATCTAGAAATCGAGGAACATCCTATGTAATGTTTGATGTATAAAGCTTCCTTTAACGATCCAAACTAAGATTAGATTGGAACTTGAAGGGAGCTTTTTGTATGTACAGACGTCTAAGTATGATAATGTTTCCGATAATGACTGTGCTTTTTATCGGTGCGATGTATTGGGGTTATCAGGAACACCAAGAGAAAAACAATGTGCTGCTTAAGGCGGAGAATAGTTACCAACGTGCTTTCGGTGACTTAACATATTATGTTCATAAGCTTAACGATGAACTTGGAAATACGCTTGCCGTGAATTCCGCATCTAAAGATTTTCAACGTAAGGGGCTTGTTAATGTCTGGCGAATAACAAGTGAGGCTCAGCATGCGATTAGTCAGCTTCCACTAAGCTACCTTCCATTTGCTGATACTGAAAACTTCTTGTCACGCGTTTCCAACTTTGCTTATAAAACATCGGTGCGCGACTTAGGTAAACAACCGCTTAGCGGTGAGGAATTTAAAACATTAAAATCACTTTATAACAGCTCACATCAAATCTCATCTCAACTTAGTGAGCTTCAAAATAATATTATGAGCAGCAGCCTGCGTTGGATGGATGTTGAGGTTGCATTATCAGCTAACGAAAGCGGAACATCTAACCCTGTCGTAAGCAGCTTGCGTCACGTCAACGATCAGTCGACTCAGTATGGCGAAGTAGAGTGGGGACCTGCAGTTAACAGTATGTATACGGATAAGCGTGTTAAACTGCTTAGCGGTAAGCCTATTACTGCAGAGGAAGCAATGAAAATCGCTGCTAAGTTTATGGATACAGATGTTTCAAACATAGAAATTAAAGAGAATGGTAAGGATAGTGATTTCCCTACGTATATGGCTTCAGTAAAGGATGATGCTGATGGAGACAAGAAGGTGAGTATTGCAGCAAAGGGCGGTAAGCTTGTTATGTATGCACATTATCGAGATGTCTCTGAAGCGACGCTAACGCTGGATCAGGCTGAGGAAAAAGCAGAAAGCTTCATTGAGAAGCATGGCTATGATGATATGGAGGCGGTAAGCTATGATGAATATTATAATACCGGTACCTTCACCTATGTATATGAAATGCAAGACGATACGCTCGTATATCCAGATAAAATAACAGTAAAGGTAGCGTTAGATGATGGCGAAGTCATCGGTTTTCACGCTGCTGATTATGCAGCGCATCACCGTGATCGCCAAATGAATAAACCAAGCATATCTCTAAATCAAGCCATAACTGCTTTGAATCCTGATTTTTCGATCAAAGACCAACGATTAGCGATAATAGACGGAGAATTGGGAGAAGAGGTATTATGCTACGAATTTACTGGCAATATTAATGATCAGCTTTATCGTATCTATATCAATGCTGAAACAGGTATTGAAGAGAAAATAGAAAAAATGAGTCGCAGTGATCAGGCGGTATCTAGCTAAAAGTTAATATAGCTCCTCTAGTACGTAAGTGGTATAATATCCCTTACGGAGGGAGGAGTTTTTGTGATCGTGCCAAAGGTTAGTCAGGTTATTATATTTCAGCTTAAAGAAGAATTAACAAAAGAACCTGTAGAATATAAAACTAGGGTAGCAGATGAGAATGAGCAGGTGCTTGTGATTGAACTACCTATTAATACGAAAAACGGACGCATGAAGCGCCTTCAAGCCGGGGATGTGCTAAGTGCCTCATTTATAACCAATACAGGAGTAAAGCATTTTTTCGAAACCTATGTAACGAAGGTTAGAGAGGCCGCAGAAGGTGAGCTGATTTTCTATGAGATCGCGAGACCTTCAGAAGATGCGATGACCTCGGTCCAACGCCGTAATTTTTTCCGGATTGATATTGAGGTGGATATAGCAGTAAAAAATAAACAAGGTCAGCGATTCGTATTCAAAACCGATGATATCGGTGGCGGCGGTGTTTCCTTTATGATTAATCGTAATCAATCATTCGAACCTGGTGAGAAGCTTAGCTGTTGGTTGCTTCTGCCACACCGTAACGGAACGATTGAGCACAGCTGTTTTGAAGCAGAGGTGCTGCGAGAAAAGGAACTAGAAACTGGTCGCAAAATTATTATGGTTAAATTTGATGAAATTGCCGAGCAAGAACGTCAGCGCGTCATTCGATTTTTATTCGAGAAGCAAATTCAGTTCCGTGATCGTTAATATGTGAATATTTGGAGTATAGGCGGTAAGGATAATGATATCATCCAAAAAGGAGGATCCCATGAAGCCTTGGCGTCACTATACGAAATGGATCGACCACTACTGTAAGCGAGCGATAATGGTCGTTCTGATCTGCTTGCTTGTTATATTTATTACTCAGTTTTTTATGCAATTTGACATTGTACGTGATGTTCTCGTTCCGACTGAGCGCTGGGAAGGAAGGCGGCTGCTCGAGCCGTAGTTTTGCAACAAAATTAGAACTATGGTACAATATTAATCGATAATTGCAGGCGTGGCCTGCTTTTTGTTTGGCCTCATCTTGAAGGGAGTTGCCCATAGCTATGACATTAACTTCTATTGATCGCATTAATATAGCGATCGATGGTCCTGCTGGGGCTGGCAAAAGTACAGTTGCTCGTAAAGTAGCCGCAGCATTGAACTATGTTTATGTGGACACAGGGGCAATGTATCGTGCCGTTGCCTTGCACGCTTTACGCAATGGCATAAAGCCATCGCAAGCGTCTGAGCTGCAAGCTTTAGTAGAAGCGATAGATCTAAAGCTAGTACCAACACCAGAAGGACAAAAAATCCTGCTACATAATGAAGACGTTACAGAGCTGATTCGATCTAGAGAGGTAACTGCTCAGGTATCTCATTATGCCTCTGATGAGCATGTGCGAAAAAAACTCGGCGATATGCAGCGCTTGCTCGCTAAGCATAAAGGCATCGTAATGGATGGACGTGACATTGGCACACATGTACTGCCTGATGCTGAGCTGAAAATTTTCTTAACTGCTTCGGTTGAGGAACGTGCCTTACGACGTTATCGTGAGTTAACAGAGAGCAATTACATTCCGCTTGAACAGCTTGAAGCTGAAATTGCTGCAAGGGATAGACTCGATGAAACGAGAGATATTGCCCCGTTAATTCAAGCCGAGGATGCACTGCTGCTTGATAGCAGTGATATGTCCATTGATGAAGTGGTAGCCTTCATTGTAAAGCTTGGTAATACAAAGCTTATGGGGGTAAGTGAATAAATGTCCTATACGATATTCAGAGCTATTTTACGATTTATTTATCGAGTGTTATTCCGAATTAAAGCTACGGGGACTGAGAATATTCCAGCAGAAGGGGCAGTAATTATTGCCTCTAATCATATAAGTCTACTAGACCCGCCAGCTGTTGGTGTGCTCATTGAGCGCAAAGTTCATTTCATGGCGAAAGAAGAGTTATTCAAAATCCCTTTGCTTGGTCCGCTAATTAAATCCTTTGGAGCGTACCCTGTAAAGCGTGGTGGAGTAAGCATTGATGCGATTAAGTCATCCATCAATATACTGAAATCAGGTAAGGTAATGGGGATTTTCCCTGAAGGAACTCGTCAGAAAACAGATGATCCCAACGCGTCGCTTGGAGCTAAAAAGGGAACTGCCATGATTGCTCTACGCAGTAAAGCGGTTGTTGTTCCTGTCGCAATTGTAGGAAACTACAAGCTGTTTCGTCGTACTCTTATCGTGTACGGCAAGCCTGTTGACATTGAAGCCGTTACGGCCAGTGAAGGACAGGACATTTATGAAGCAGTTACAGGAGAAATTATGAACCAAATTCATAAGTTAAAAGCATCAGTTAAATAGTTTTATTGCTGAATACCTTTCTGTATTGAGCTTTAAATATTAATAAGGTTTATGAATTGAGGAGGTTATATACATGTCTGAAGAAACTAAAGTTCAAGATTCTGTAGTTGAGGAATCGAATCAAGCAGCATTAGATGAAATGGTGTCGTTGAAAAAAGGCGACACTGTGAAGGGTACAATTGTTAAAATTGAAGATAACGTAGCTTATGTAAGCGTTGGTTATAAATATGATGGAATCATTCCACTGCGTGAACTATCATCCGTTCCTGTAGAACAAGCAGCTGATGTTGTTAAGGTGGGCGAAGAAGTTGAGCTTAAAGTTCTTTCCATTAACGACAGCAAGGAAACAATGACGCTATCCAAACGTCTTGTTGACAACGAAAAAGGCTGGGATGACATTGAAAAGCATTTTGAGCAAGGTGATGTATTTGAAGTTGTCGTTGCTGATGTAGTAAAAGGCGGCCTTGTTGCTGACGTTGGCGTACGCGCATTTATTCCAGCTTCGATGGTTGAACGTCATTTCGTTGAAGATTTCAGTGATTACAAAGGTCGTACACTTCGCGTCATCGTTAAGGAAATTGATCGCGAAAACAATAAAGTTATTCTATCTCAAAAAGATGTGCTTGAAGCTGAGTATGAAAAAGAAAAAGCAGCCAAGCTTGCATCATTGCAGGTTGGGCAAGAGCTAACAGCTACTGTTCAACGCATTGCGCCATTCGGAGCTTTTGTTGATCTTGGTGGTGTAGACGGCTTAGTTCATGTTTCTGAGCTTGCATGGGAGCATGTAAAAGATCCAGCAGAGGTCGTATCTGTTGGTCAAGAGGTAACGGTGAAGGTACTGAAGGTAGAAGCTGAAAAAGGAAAAATTAGCCTTTCTATTAAAGCAGCTCAGCCTGGTCCATGGGAAACAGCAGCAACACAATTCAATGTTGATGACGTTGTTGACGGCAAAGTGAAACGAGTGACTACTTTCGGTGCATTTGTAGAAATTACACCAGGTGTTGAAGGTCTCGTGCACATTTCCCAGCTAGCTCATCGTCATGTTAATTCCCCATATGAGGTAGTGAAAGAAGGACAAGAGGTTCAAGTGAAAATTCTTGAATTTAATCCAGCTGATAAGCGCGTGAGCCTAAGCATTAAAGCAACACAAGAGGCTCCAGCTCATGAGGAAACTGATCATCCAGTGCCTGATATGAAGGAAATCAACAATCCTGATGTAAGCTTAAACGGTAACAATATGAGCTACTCCTTGGCAGAACGCTTTGGAGATAAGCTAAGCCAATTTAAGTAAGCGAATGTTAATGTGATGAAGCCTCAGCCTGGTTTATGAAGACCAGGTTGGGGCTTTTTGCTGCTTTAGCAATAATTGTGCTTCGAACCGTGCATATTATGTAGGGGTGATCACAATGGTTGAAGGATATTGGACTGCATTATGCTGTGTTATGCTCATAATTATGATTGCAACAGGCTGGAAACGCTGGATCGAAAGGCATATTAAGCTAGTCATTCTTATACCGATTGTTATACTCATTTGGATCGGAGAATTAATAAATTGGAGCTTTGATGTTTTTATAAGCAATAGTGTGCTTACTATTTCATCCTCGTTTATTGTGATTAGCTTGCTGCAGCTCATCGCTCTAATATTGAATACTAGAATTGAGCTAAAGCTGGTCGCGCTTTATACGATGGTGCTTGCCTTATCATTAACGATGCTGCGAGCATTTACGGCCATATCACCTTGGGCTGGTGCGAATATTACATTAGTTAATATTGCATTCGTAAGTGGGATGCTCCTTGTGCTATTGCAGCTTCACTACTCTACCTATGCGCTAATTCTCTTCTGGGGAGCGACGCTCGCGGAGCCTTTGCTTATGTGGCAGCAGCGTGGAGAATACAATGGAACACTAGGTAGCTTGCTTTGGTGGGATTACGTTTCATTATCCATGTTATGTACAGTTGTGATCAAATCAGTATGGACGATAGTAGGAAGATTAATGTTAACTGTCGTGCAATCATTAGGAAAAAAGATGAAAAGTTAGCCAATCGAACACTTTTTTGCTATGATGGAGTACGAAAGTATGATTAGAGGAGTGGACATCCATATGGCTAGACCCGTAATTGCAATTGTCGGTCGACCAAATGTCGGGAAATCTACGATTTTCAACCGCATTATTGGTGATCGCCTTGCCATAGTTGAGGACAAACCGGGGGTAACAAGAGACCGTTTATATGGAACTGCGGAATGGAACGGAATACCATTCAGCATAATAGATACAGGCGGAATTGAAATTGATGGCGATGATGAAATCATGCGCTCGGTAAAAATGCAAGCTGAGCTCGCTATAGCAGAAGCTGATGTTATTATTTTTATGGTTGATGCGAAGGTAGGGATTGCGCACGCAGATGATGAAGTAGCGCAAATGCTATATCGTTCAAAAAAGCCTGTCGTATTGGCCGTTAATAAGGTGGACAATGAAAATAGACAGGAAGAGGTTTATGAGTTTTATGCACTTGGTTTCGGTGACCCGATTGCAATATCTGGCGCTCATGGTCTTGGAATAGGTGATTTATTAGAAGCTGCTACTGCACTATTACCAGCACCAAAAGAAGAGGAATATGATGATGATGTCATTAAGGTTGCCTTAATCGGTAGACCGAACGTTGGGAAATCATCGTTAGTTAATGCTCTGCTTGGAGAAGACCGCGTAATCGTTAGTAACATTGCAGGAACAACTCGTGATGCAATCGACACACCATTTGAGGTTGATGGACAAAAGTATGTGTTGATTGATACCGCTGGTATGAGAAAACGCGGAAAAGTATATGAAACGACAGAGAAATACAGCGTCATGCGTGCTATGAAAGCAATTGAGCGTGCGGATGTCGTGCTTGTTCTTATTAATGGTGAAGAAGGGATCATCGAGCAAGATAAGCACATTGCGGGCTATGCTCATGAAGCTGGAAAAGCTTCAATCTTCGTCGTAAATAAATGGGATGTTGTTGAAAAAGACGATAAAACGATGCAGAATTTTTCAACGAGCATTCGTGAGCAATTTTTATTTATGACTTATGCTCCGATCGTATTCCTATCTGCTAAAACAAAGCTAAGATTACATAAACTGATCCCAGTCATCAATCATGTATCTGAGCAGCATGCCTTACGCATTCCGACTCATTTGTTAAATGAGGTCGTGTCTGATGCTGTAGCCATTAATCCTGCGCCAACAGATAAAGGTAAACGATTGCGTATTAATTATGTTACACAGGTGGCGACAAAGCCTCCAACCATTATTTGCTTTGTAAATGATCCAGAATTGATGCATTTCTCCTATGAACGTTATTTGGAAAATAAAATTCGAGCAGCGTTCGACTTCGAAGGCACACCTGTACGCATCTATTCTCGAAAAAAATCTGATCAGGATTAGGGGAGAGCATATTGTTACCATTTGTAGCGATAGTCATAAGTTACTTGGTAGGTTCAATTACCTTTAGTATCGTTATTGCGAAACTGTTTAAAGGCATTGATATACGGAATCACGGTAGTGGTAATGCTGGTGCCACGAACACTCTGCGTGTACTAGGAATTGGTCCAGCTATTGCAGTGCTTGCATTGGATTTGCTGAAAGGAATGGGAGGCGTTGTGCTTGCACGCGCCTTATCAGACCTTGAATGGCTTCCTGTTGCATGTGGCTTAGCGGCCATTGTAGGCCATAACTGGCCGATTTGGTTTAAATTCAAAGGTGGAAAAGGAATAGCAACAGCGATTGGCGTATTGTCCGTTCTTGTTTTTATTCCTGCCTTAATCGCTGGTATTATTGCGATTGCAAGTATTTTTATTACGCGATACGTATCATTAGGATCTTTAATATTTACGTTTTTAACACCGATTTTCGTTACCATTTTCCATTTTACACAAGGTGGTACCCAATATAGCTGGGCTAATGTGATCGGTACTGTTATTATTTGTATTTTCGCCTTTATACGTCATCGCTCAAACATCGTTAAGCTGTGGAATGGGACAGAGAATAAGCTAGGCAGCAAGAAAGGGGCTTAATTATGGGCACTGAATCTACATTAAACAAGAAGGCAGCTGTACTTGTAGCAGGGAGCTGGGGAACAGCACTTGCTTATGTACTAGCGTGTAATCAATTCGAAGTGACAATGTGGACGCGTACGGAGGCTCAAGCGAAAGAGATCACTACGCAGCATCATAATGAAAAATATTTGCCCAATCGAGTGCTTCCACCCAACATCACTGCAACAACGGATATGAGACAAGCATTAGAGGGCGCTAGCATCACACTATTTGTTGCGCCATCAAGTGCGATGCGCTCAGTGGCAGAGGCTGCTGCTCCTTTTATTGATCCATCGAGTATTATCGTTCATGCAACGAAGGGCTTCGAGCCTGAGACTTTGAAGCGTATGTCTGTTGTGTTAGCCGAGGAGCTAGGTCGTCCACAGGACGAAATAGCAGTCATCTCAGGCCCTTCACATGCTGAGGAGGTCATTCTAAAGCTGCCTACGACGGTGGTGGTAGCATCGGAGAAGGATGAGATCGCTGAGAAAGCTCAAGAGGCGTTTATGAATTCTTCATTCCGCGTATACACGAATACAGACGTCGTAGGGATCGAAGTGGCAGGGGCGCTAAAAAATATTATTGCGCTAGCTGCTGGGCTTGTGAATGGCTTGCAGCTTGGCGACAACGCCAAGGCAGCATTGCTTACGAGAGGGCTTGCTGAAATTTCACGCCTCGGCGTAGCAATGGGTGCAAACCCACTGACCTTTATAGGATTAGCAGGAGTCGGAGATCTTGTCGTCACAGCTACAAGTCAGCATAGCCGTAACTGGCGTGCAGGATATATGCTTGCCGATGGTACACCACTTCAAGTTGTACTGGAGCGAATGGGTATGGTCGTGGAAGGGGTTAAAACGACACGGGCCGCTTACCATCTTGCAAAGAAATACGACATAGAGATGCCGATTACGGAGCAATTGTATGAGGTGTTGTTTAGTGACCAGCCAATCGATCGTTCTATTGAAGCATTAATGGGACGGATGAAAACGAACGAGATGAATTCGTAGGCCAAAGTATTTTTCGTAACCAGATAGCTTATCTCCACATATGATGTACAGAAATGTGCGAAGTGGAGGAGGTAAGAATATGTCAAAGGATTTATCGAAAGATGTGCTAGGCGCGATTAAACGGAAAACAGGAAAAAATATTTCAACGACATCAGTAAGCAAAGTGGCCAGCACCGTACAACCCGACACGCTAGAGAACGACGTTGAGCTAAGAAAGCTAATTAAACGTGTAGCCACGATGGCGAATATTAAGCTGACAGATGCGAAGATCAATGAGATTGCTCATACGATCCAATCAAGTGGAGTGAAAACCTCCAACCTTGAATCGCTAATGAAGATAATGATGAAATAAGTCCAGTAACAATATGATATGAAATAATCATAACAAGCGGTGAGGATAAGCTTCCTCAGCGCTTGTTTGTTTTTGTTGTGCGGCGAAGTAGATGGTGAGGTGCACATCGCCGGAGTAGCCCCAAAGACACCCCAGAGGAGTAATAGTGAGGTTATCTCTACGAAGATTTGCCTAAAAAACGCTCCGGCGAGTAATAGTGAGGCAAGCCCGCGTAGCGAGCCCGCAAAGAGCCCCAGCGGAGTAATAGTGAGAGCGTAAAAGCGAAGCGGTTGCCTTTGTATCCAGATTTCGACCAATAAAATACTTTGAGAAATCTGGGAACAACAGCAATTGAAACAACACCTTTACGGAGCGCTGACAACAGCAATTGAAGCCTCACTATGTGCGCTGACAACAGCAATTGAAACCTCACTATGTACGGAGCGCCGACAAGCTTTGTCACATTACTAGAGTGATGCTATAATAGAAACGATTAACGTTTACATACATATTTAGGATAGGGGAATTATGTTTATGGATCCGATGACAAAGATGTGGGTTTCACTTATTGGCATTGGTCTTATGGCACTTGCCGCATTTTTAATTACGTTTGCGCGCTATAAGACAAAGGGTGTAATTAAATTTGTACTTTCAACAATTGCATTTTTCAGCTTAATTATCGGTTTTTTTCTCGGAGTCATCTCAATAATATAAGGCATAACGATTAGGAGCGGTAAAATATGATTGAATTAACTGGTCGGACGATCACCAAAAAAGTAGAAGCAGAAGAAGGATTAACTTTGCTAGATCATGCGATTAAGCATAATGTGGACTGGAGCTTTTCTTGCACAAGAGGAACATGTGCAAGATGTCGCTGTCTCATTGTTGAGGGCGCGCAATATTTAGAAGAAATTACGGATGAAGAATGGGATCGATTGGAGCCTGAAGAATTTGATGAAGGCTACCGTTTAGGCTGTCAGGCCGTCATAAACAGCAGTGACGCAAAGATTGTAGCCAAAAATAAAACATATTTTTAAGTGATACGGGGGTGCTCCCAATGGACGTACAAGTAACGTTTGAGCCGCTCGCTCGTAAAGTAAAGGTCCGCTCAGGGACAACAGTGCTACAGGCTGCGAGAAGAGCAGGCGTCGCAATAGTAACTCGTTGCGGTGGTAATGCCTCGTGCTTTATGTGTAAGGTTCATATCGAAGATTGGACGGGTCTCGCACCTATGAAGGAGAATGAACGACGAAAGCTGTCTGGGCTAGAGCAAACGGGAACTCGCTTGGCTTGCCAGACAGTCTTGCAGGAAGGACAAGTGGTAATACAGCTTCCACCTGATCCGTTGCGAGCTGCGATTGCCAAGCAGCTGGCACAGCGGCAGGAGGAGGACACTTTATGGTAGGAGAGTTCTAGATACATGACGAAGCATTACAATATGAATAAAATTAAGCTTTCAATAACTGTTACACTTATCGCCTTACTATTATCAGGCTGCTTGTATCCGCAAACGGATTCTTCTTCGTCAACTATAGTATCGAAGGAATCAATGCGCAATGTACAGGCGGCAGTGGATCAATATATGACTGACAAAGGTATTTTGCCGATTCATAATAGCGATTCGACTGTAGATCGTTATGAAAAATTCCGTGTCAATTTTGATATGCTGAAGCAGGAAGGTTATGTAGAAGTATTGCCAAGCTCTTCGTTCGAGGGCGGTGGGAATTATTATTTCTTAATTCTTAATGAGGATACAAAGCCTACAGTCAAGGCACAAAGCATTTACTTGATCCAAAAAATAATCGATGTACAGCGACAGGTGGATGCTTATAAGGGTAACAATGGTGTGCTACCCGTAGCTGATCAAGTCTATGACGGCTTTTACGCTATAGATTACGGAGCATTGGATATGAAGGCTCCTCAGCTTCACAGCATCTACTCAGGCAGCATATCTGAGCTGCTGCTCGGCGAAAGCGGCACTGTCTATATTAATTATGCTAGCGATATTTATCAAATGATGATGCAGCATCCTGATTATGAGCTTACCGATGAAAACGACCTACGCGAGCTGCTTGTCATGTACAGTGATTACGTGCCTGTGAAATCAGCCAAGTACAGGCTGCAAAACGATGAGCCTGTACCATATGAATAACACTTTACTAAGAAGATCGAATGAAGCTAGAGATTGAGAAGCGCAGCGTACGCAATAGGTACGTGAGCACCGGAAATCTCGGCTGAATTCAAGCTTCGCCGTCGAGCCACCTTCAGTGTCACTTCGTGATCAAAATTGAGATTTTTGAACTACCTCTAAAAGGCTTGCTTTTGTTTGGTTGAGCACTTAACCACCCAAAAGCAAGCCTTTTTACGTTTTCATGTATTCAGCACATTCTACAATTGGTCATAAACATAAGCAACTATGAATATAACGATAGAGTGATACATATATTTCAGTCTTGGAAGAGAGATAGCGGAGCAGTGAGAAAAATTGTATGCTATCGGAATATTTGGACAAAGCAAACATATGATATTACAAGTCCAATAAGTATGTACGAGTTGCGTCGCTGGCCTGCCCTTTTGTCCGGTGGATGGCGGCGAACCGGAAAATCAATTGGGAGGGGATATTCAGTGAATAAAGTAGATATTTTCAAGGACATTGCCGAAAGAACTGGCGGGGATATTTACCTCGGAGTAGTCGGTGCTGTCCGTACGGGCAAATCAACCTTCATTAAACGATTTATGGAGACTGTGGTACTTCCCAACATTCCAGTAGAGTCTGAGCGTGTCCGAGCTGTTGATGAGCTGCCGCAAAGCGCCGCAGGAAAAACAATTATGACGACTGAACCGAAGTTTGTACCTAATCAAGCGGTTCAACTAAGAGTTTCCGAGGGACTTGAGGTTAATGTGAGGCTTGTTGACTGCGTAGGTTACGCTGTAGACGGGGCAAAGGGCTATGAGGATGAAAACGGTCCGCGTATGATTACTACACCGTGGTTTGATGAGGCGATCCCGTTTCAGGAAGCTGCAGAGATTGGGACCCGTAAAGTGATTCAAGAGCATTCCACGTTAGGTGTTGTAGTTACAACCGATGGTACCATAGCTGAGATCCCTCGCAGCTCGTACGTGGAAGCTGAAGAACGTGTCATTGAAGAGCTTAAAGAGGTCGGTAAGCCTTTCGTGCTAATCGTGAACTCTACTAAGCCTCGCAGTGAAGAAACATTAGCGTTACGAGATGAGCTTCAAGAAAAGTACGATATTCCGGTTATCGCCTTAAGCGTTGCAACGATGAACGAAGAAGAGGGCTTAGCTGTTTTACGTGAGGTGCTGTATGAATTCCCAGTACACGAAGTAAATGTTAACTTACCTAGCTGGGTTATGGTATTAAACGAGCAGCATTGGCTTCGTACGAACTTTGAGAATTGTGTCCGTGACACGGTGAAGGATATTCGCAGATTACGCGATGTTGATCGTGTTGTCGGTCAATTCATGGAGTACGAGTTCATTAGTCGTGCAGGCTTGAGCGGTATGGATATGGGTCAGGGTGTAGCTGAAATTGATCTATATGCTCCTGATGAGCTATACGATCAAATTCTTATGGAAGTGGTCGGCGTTGAGATTCGCGGCAAAGACCATCTGCTAGCACTGATGCAGGAATTCGCTCATGCGAAGAAGGAATATGATCGATTTGCTGAGGCACTTGAGATGGTTAAAACGACAGGCTACGGCATAGCAGCACCTTCTCTTGCAGAAATGGCGCTGGATGAACCTGAGCTGATTCGTCAAGGCTCACGCTTTGGTGTAAGATTGAAGGCAACAGCTCCGTCAATCCATATGATTAGAGTTGATGTTGAATCAGAATTTGCACCGATCATCGGTACTGAGAAGCAAAGTGAAGAGCTAGTGCGCTACTTAATGCAGGACTTTGAGAACGATCCAATTAAGATTTGGGAGTCTGATATATTCGGACGTTCGCTGCATAACATCGTAAGAGAAGGCATCCAAGGAAAAATTGCAATGATGCCTGACAATGCACGCTATAAGCTACAGGAAACACTTGGCCGAATTATAAATGAAGGCTCTGGTGGTCTAATTGCAATCATATTATAATGCTCCAAGCTGTTAGTCAAAAACCTCCTGTTATCGATGACGATAACAGGAGGTTTTTTGTATCGTATGTAAGATAGTACGTTGAAAGAGTAAAGATAGCTTGGAATAGGACAAGCGAATTTGGAAATAGTTCTGAGGCTACTAGCTTCGTTGAAAGAATCGTATTAAGATGAAACAAACCTAGCTCAAAACTTAGAAAAGACAAGTCACTTCAAGCAATTATATAAAAGTTACAGCAATACTTGTATTTGCTCGTCCCTTGTATTACTATAGTTTTATTGTCAAAAGGTATATATTTCTAGAAAAAGGTCAATATGAGAAATAACAGCCTACGTTAAGGAGGTGAAACTATGAATAAAACGGATTTAATTAATCAGGTTTCAGAGCTATCTGGTCTATCAAAAAAGGATGCAGGTAAAGCAGTGGATGCTGTATTTGAAGCAATCGGTGATGCGCTACAGAGCGGGGACAAAGTTCAACTTGTTGGCTTTGGTAACTTTGAGGTGCGCGAGCGTCAAGCACGCAAAGGCCGTAACCCACAAACAGGTGAAGAAATCGAAATTGCTGCAAGCAAAATCCCAGCGTTTAAGCCTGGTAAGCAGTTAAAAGAAATCGTTGCACAATAGTGCATGTGAAAATTAAAGCTACGGGTCTTCTATGACTGCTGTAGCTTTTTTTATATGGAACTGAACGGTTCAGCATTGCGAATTCATCGAATATCCAATATAATGCATGAGAATGCTTGTTACAGAAAGCGAGGTATAAACAATGGAGCAGCAAACAGGTGATTATGTTGTTATTAGAGCGAAAGACGCAGGAGTAACGATCATGGGATTAACTCGTGGACAGGATACTCGATTTCATCATACAGAAAAGCTAGATAAAAACGAAGTGCTGATATGTCAATTTACAGACCATACTTCTGCAATCAAAATTCGAGGTAAGGCTCACGTCTTAACGCGTTACGGCGAAATTCATACGGATGAATAGTGGATATATAGTCAATCCCAGCAACTAGAGCTGGGATTTTTCTATATCCTTAACACTAATTGTCGTTGATTGTGCAGCAATCACTATAAAACTCTCGAAAAGTTGAATATTGTGTACAAGTCAACCGTACACTGTTATAAATGATGTAGAGAGTGAGCGATTGTTAATGAGAATAGCATTAGCACTGCTTAAAGGATTAGTTGTCGTCATCCTGTTATTGGGAATCGTTTTAATAGTCAGCCGTTATGTCGAAGTGCCAAAAACTCATTTGGCAGCGATGACACATCATAAAAGTGAGCCGTTGACTAACAATAATCTCGTTGATGTACTGTCTGAACATATTGATACAACGACGCTAAGTGCGATTAAGCTGCAGCACGGTGTATTGCAAGTTGAGTTATTGTTAAAGCAAGACGAAACGATTCAAGAGCAGTTATATCGAGTTGTACCTATGTATATTGCACTTGCATTTTACTACGGCAACAATATTGAACAGCTGAAGCTGAAGGTATACAGAGAAGAGAAGTTTAAGCAAGAGCAGCAACAATTGCTTCAGCTTACGATTCATCAAGACGACGTTTGGCTTGAAAAAGGGCTTGAGCAGTTAGAGGATATCCATTGGCTTGAAGATCGGACTTGGAATGAATGGCTTCGAATCAGAAAGTCAGCTTTTTGGCCATTACACTATGAGATTTAAGAAAGATTCGATGTCGTAATAACCTTTCTAGGAATGACAGAAAATATATGATATAATAATTTGCATTGTAAAGAGGAATGTTACCTATTTTTGTTCGGAGGCTTCATCAATGAAAAAATACCGTGTAGCCGATGCTGCAGCACCATTTGTCCAATATGATATGATTCAGCAACATACAGAGCTCCCTGCGTATGCAGAGCCTAGATTGCAGTTGCTATTCGGTGCCCTTAGAAGCTCTAATATCAATATGGAGCGTTCGGAGCTATATAATATAGTAACAGCTTTAGTTCAACTAGGTATGGATACCCATGATCTTATCGATACGGAGATTGGACAACGAACGGAAGAGCAAATGCGTTCAAGACAATTAAAAATTTTAGCAGGTGATTACTTTAGTGCGCGCTTTTACCACTTGTTGGCTAAGGCTGGAGAAGTGGAGCTTATTGGGCTATTAAGTAAAGCGGTTGCAGATGTGAATCGCATGAAGGTTTCGCTATATGAGAAGGTTCAGGCAGCTACTCTTTCTGCAGAGGACTATTTAAGTAGCCGAATAAATCTTAAAAGTGAGATGTTTCAGCCTTTTAAGCGATTCTTTGAAGATCCGCTGCACAGCACATGGGAAGAGCTGCTTCACTATGTGTCTCGTTTTGAAGTAATCTATGAGGAGCTAAAAAACAGTTTGGCAGCGGGCGGCTATGCGCGCAGCTTCGCTTACTGGTCATTGCTCGGCATGACGATAACAGCTGAGGAAAAAACATTAATTAAACAAAATGAATATGAGCATTTACTTGAAAAATATAAGATTCAGCATTTTATGCTAGACAAGCTACATACAGCGCATGAAGCGATTCATCGCTTGTTAGATCATGAGCATTTTTCCGAGCTGAAGCTTGAGCTTCATGCATTAATGGAGGAAATGGCGATGAAAGTTGCGAAATATTCAATGAAACGAGTGGAGGCCCAATGAGTTCTAACTCTATGCAAGATTCTTCTAAAAGTCATGTGCATGATCTATTCGAAAATATTGCACCGAAATACGATAAAATGAATGATATTATGAGCTTCAGGCAGCATAAGGCTTGGCGCAAAAAAACGATGCAGCTCATGGATGTGAAGTCAGGGCAAACCGCACTCGATTTATGCTGCGGTACGTGTGACTGGACGATTGATTTAGCTAAGGCTAGTGGAACAGGTAACATAGTTGGTCTTGATTTTAGTGAGCAGATGCTAGCAGTTGGCAAACGCAAAGTAGCAGCTGCTGGATTAAGTGACCAAATTAAGCTTGTGCAAGGTAATGCAATGGAGCTTCCTTTTGCTGATAACTCGTTTGACTTTGTCACGATTGGATTTGGGCTTAGGAATGTACCTGATTATAAGCAGGTCGTATCCGAAATGCTGCGCGTAGTAAAGCCAGGTGGGAAAATTGTCTGCCTTGATATGTCAAAGCCTCAGGCGCAGCCATTTAAGAGCATTTATTATTTTTACTTCGAGAAAATTGTACCGTTGCTTGGTAAAGCTTTTGCAAAACAGTTTGCAGCCTACAAGTGGCTGCCAGATTCCTTACAGCTTTTTTTAGATGCGAAAGAGCTTAAAGCACTGTTTGAGGAAGCAGGCTCCAAAAACGTCTATGTAAAAAACTTTTTTTTCGGTATTGCAGCGTTGCATATCGGACAAAAGTAAGCGGGTGAGAAAAAGTATAGTTGCCGCAACGGTTAGGGTGAGAATATGAAACTGATGGAAATATATGCCAAAATGAAGGGCGATATTAATAAAATAGAAAATGAGCTAGAGCGTGTCGTGACGGACGAGCAACCGTTGCTATCAGATGCGGCGCTTCATCTGCTGAAAGCAGGTGGCAAGCGGATACGACCAATCTTCGTACTACTTGGCGGAAAGTTTGGGTCGTATCATTTTGAGGAGCTTAAAAAGGTAGCCGTCACACTCGAGCTTATACACATGGCTTCGCTTGTGCATGATGACGTAATCGATGATGCGACTACGCGCAGAGGGCAATTAACTGTAAAGTCTAAATGGGACAATCGTATTGCGATGTACACAGGGGATTATATTCACGGCCAAGCGTTAACGCAAATTGCTCAAATTAATAACCCGATCGTACATCAAATGCTGTCAAAGGCACTTGTAGAGATGTGTATTGGAGAAATGGAACAAATACGCGACTTCTTTAATACGGATCAGTCGATACGCAATTACTTGCTGCGCATCAGACGGAAAACGGCATTGCTGCTTGCGATTAGCACACAGCTCGGTGGAATTGTCTCCGGGTGCAGCCCACAGCATTATAATGCGTTATATCGTTATGGTTACAATGTTGGTATGGCTTTTCAAATTCGGGATGATTTGCTCGATCTGTACGGAACAGAGAAGCAAATTGGCAAACCTCCAGGATCAGATATTCGCCAAGGCAACATTACGCTTCCGGTCATTCTTGCATTGCAGGATGAAGCTGTTCGTGAGCCTCTCCTTCAGGAGATTAAAAGAATCCATTCCGAGGGCGACGGTGCGGATACGAGCAAAGCCATTCATTACATTCGTAGAAGCGAGGGAAGCCAGCTTGCAGATGAGTTGGCCAATCGTTATATTGCAAAAGCGTTAGCGGTTCTGGAGCAACTGCCCGCTAATTCAGCACGTAAAAGCCTAACTGAAATTGCTCATTTTGTTGGTAAGAGAAATTACTAATGCGCTTAGGGGAAGGGGCATTATCGATGGAAAGAACATTCTTAATGATTAAGCCTGATGGCGTACAAAGAGGGTTAATTGGTGAGCTCGTCACACGATTCGAGAAAAAAGGCTTGAAGCTAGTCGCTGCAAAGTTTATGAAGATATCAGAAGAGCTTGCTGAGCGCCATTACGGAGAGCATAAAGGAAAGCCATTTTACGATAAATTAGTTGAATTCATTACATCCGGACCTGTATTTGCAATGGTATGGGAAGGCGATAATGTCATTGCTTTAACACGTGCGATGATTGGTAAAACCAATGCAGTTGAAGCAGCACCGGGAACGATCCGTTCCGATTATGCAGTACATACGAATTTTAATCTTATCCATGGATCTGATTCCGAAGAGAACGCTGCTAGAGAAATATCTATCTTCTTCTCTAAGCAGGAGCTTGTCGAGTATGAGCATAGCATCCAGCGCTGGATTTAAGCTTGATAGGGGGGCTTAAATATGACAGACGACTTGGACTTTCTACGATTTATTGACAACATAAAGAAGAAGACTGCGATAGATTTATCGCTTTACAAGGAAGCTCAGATGAAGCGCAGACTCACTACTCTTCGTCTTAAGCATGGATACACAACGTTCGAAACCTATTACGAGGCGCTTGTGCAGCAACCAGCTATGCTTGAGGAGTTTCTAGACCGGATGACTATTAATGTTTCGGAGTTTTGGAGAAATCCTCAGCGCTGGGACATACTGCGTCAGCAGTTTTTACCGGATATGATTAGCGCGTCCTCATCCAAGCTGAAAATATGGAGTGCTGCTTGTTCTACGGGTGAAGAGCCGTATACGCTTGCGATGATTCTTGATGATCTGGGAGCTCTTCATAAAACAAACTTGCTGGCAACGGATCTAGATCAAGGTGTGCTGAAAAAGGCGCAACAGGGCTATTATTTGGATCGCTCGGTAAGAGATGTGCCTGCATCCTTTCTAAAAAAATACTTTTTGGAAGAAGAAGGCGTATACTCCGTAAAGCCTGAATTGAAACGCGCGGTCGACTTTAGACAGCAAAATTTATTGTACGATGCATTCGATTCGGAGTTTGATCTCATTGTGTGTCGTAATGTCATGATTTATTTTACAGAAGAAGCTAAGCATGATTTGTATCATAAATTCGCAAAAGCGCTGAAAAAGGGTGGTATATTGTTCGTTGGCAGTACCGAGCAAATCTTCACTCCATCACAATATGGATTTGAAACTGCCGATACATTTTTCTATCGAAAATGCTAACTATCAAGGCTGTAATGATGAGGTGAGCACAGGTGCCTTCATATTGATCGCACAGCTCACCTTGTTCTGCTTTTGCTTGCAGTTTCTTGTCAAACCCGCAGTGCTGTACTATAATGAGCAAAGATGTTTACGGCATTACACTAAAGCAGAACAATGTTTTGCATGTTGAAGGAGGAGCTAGTTTTGAGTTTACGTTACTTAACAGCAGGGGAAACCCACGGTCCTCAGCTGACCGCTATTATAGAGGGATTACCTAGTAATTTAACGCTAGATTTTGAAGAGCTGAATTTTCAGCTACAGCGTCGTCAGAAGGGCCACGGCAGAGGACGTCGTATGCAAATCGAAAAGGATACTGCGAATATTGTAGGTGGTGTTCGTCACGGTAAAACGACAGGTGCGCCTGTAGCGCTAGTTGTTGAGAATAACGACTGGAAGCATTGGACGAAAGTGATGAATATCGAGCCGATTGAAGGCAATGATGAGACAAAACGTCGCGTTCACCGTCCACGTCCAGGTCATGCTGATCTTAATGGTGGCTTGAAGTATAACTTGAAGGATCTGCGCAACGTACTTGAACGTTCCTCCGCAAGAGAGACGGCTGCTCGTGTTGCTGTCGGTGCAGTAGCAAGACAGCTTCTGGCTGAATTTGGTATTAAAGTAGCGGGTCAGGTTATTCGTATTGGTGAGATTGAGGCACCTAAAAATAACCTTCCAATTGATGAGCTTATCGCTCGTACTGAGGAATCATCAGTTCGTGTTGTGGACAAAGAGACGGAAGAAAAAATGACAGCTTACATCGATCAAATTAAGCAGGAAGGCGACTCCATTGGTGGTATTGTAGAATGTATCATTGAAGGGGTACCAATCGGACTAGGCAGTCATGTTCAGTGGGATCGTAAGCTTGATGCACGTATTGCTCAAGCAGTTGTATCCATTAACGCGTTCAAGGGTGTAGAGATCGGTATTGGATTTGAAGCAGCACAATTGCGCGGCTCAGAGGTACATGACGAAATTCTATATACACCAGAGAAGGGTTATCATCGTGCAACGAATCGCTTAGGCGGCTTCGAAGGCGGTATGACAAACGGAGAGCAGATCGTTGTGCGTGGTGTTATGAAGCCAATTCCAACACTGTACAAGCCACTTCGTAGTGTAGATATTGATACAAAAGAAGAGTTTACAGCACAGGTTGAACGTTCTGACAGCTGTGCGGTACCTGCTGCAAGCGTCGTGCTAGAACATGTTGTAACTTGGGAAGTTGCTCGTGCATTCCTTGAGAAATTCGGTGGAGATTCGATCGAGGAAATTCACGCTAACCTTAAAAACTATAAAGAGCAATTGGAGAACTACTAGAATGCGTCAGCTGAATGTTGAGCTTGGCGAACGTTCTTATCCGATTTATATAGGGGAAGGCCTCTTAGCTGAGGTCTCTTCTTTTTTCGAGAATCATGGTATAGGCAAAAAATCTCCACTCATGATTGTGACGGATGAGAAGGTAGCTCCTCTATACTTAGATGAATTTACTGCTTCACTATCGTCTGCTGGCTATCGCGTAGTATCTGCAGTCGTTCCATCAGGTGAGCAGTCAAAATCACTGGCGAATTTGGAACAGCTTGTTTCCAAAGCACTGGAAGGCGGCTTGGACCGTAAATCAGCGATTATAGCGCTTGGTGGTGGAGTTGTCGGAGACTTGGCTGGCTTTGCTGCTGCGTCTTATATGCGTGGTGTAAAATTTATCCAAATTCCTACGACGATCCTTGCACATGATAGCAGTGTTGGCGGCAAGGTTGCGGTGAACCATCCGATGGCTAAAAATATTATCGGAGCATTCCATCAGCCTGAATTCGTGTTGTATGACTTAAACACATTGCAAAGCTTACCTGAGCGTGAAGTAAAGGCTGGATTATCTGAAGTGGTTAAGCATGGCTTGATTTGGGATGAATCATTCGTTCAGTGGTGCATCGAGCATGCCAATGACTTAATCAAGATGAAGCCTGATGCTTTAGGTTATGCGTTATATAAAGGGTGCGGCGTGAAGGCACAGGTTGTGTCACAAGATGAAAAAGAATCAAGTCTAAGAGCAATTTTGAATTTGGGTCATACGATCGGTCATGCACTAGAAGCTGTCGCTGGCTACAATGAGCTTCTGCATGGAGAGGCGATCTCCATCGGGATGATTGGATCAGCTAAGCTAGGGGTGCGATACGGCGCTTCTGAAGAGCTTTTACGCGTTACGACTTTAGCGCTTGAAAGCTGTGGACTGCCAACGCGTATCCCAGCACATTATGATACAGATGATATCATTGCAGCGATGATGCATGACAAAAAGTTCTCCGAAGGAACGGTTGTTTTTGTTGTTCCAACCGAAATCGGTAAAGTGGAGATAAAGCCAGATGTACCTGTACAGTGGGTAAGAGAAATAATCGAAGAGCTTAAGCAGGAGGCATAATCATGAGAGTTCGTGGAATTAGAGCAGCTGCAACTGTTGAGGCGAATGATGCAGCACAGATTAAAGAAGTTACACTAGCGATGCTACAGACACTAATCCAGGAGAATGATGTACAGCCTGAAGATGTTGCGAGCATTCTCATTACGGTAACGCAGGATTTGGATCAGGCGTTTCCAGCACAAACGATTCGACAGCTTCCAGGCTGGGAGCTCGTACCATTAATGTGTTCCTTAGAGGTTCCTGTGCAGGGTAGTCTCGAAAAATGTGTGCGTTTGATGGTCCTTGTAAATACAGAAAAGGCGCAGCATGAGATTAAGCATGTTTATCTTGGTGGCGCTAAGGTGCTTCGACCTGATTTGGTAAAGTGATTGACAAATTTAAGGTGAATAGCGTATAGTAAAAATTAGATGAGATGAGTTTAGATGAGATGTTTTAGAGATGAGACGAGAATAGTTGAATAGGTAGGCTGAAGTATGTGTATTTTAATACACTCTAGCTTTGGCATCATTTTTTATACTTATTTTCTATTTGAATTGAATTCTAACGGCTCCTGCTCATTGGCAGGGGCCTTTTTTATATCATAAATTTTGTACAAAAGATTCGGCGAAAAGCCTAGAGGAGAGTGCCTATGATGACAACGGAGCTACAGCAAGTTATTTCAATGGCAAGCAGCTATAATTTAATTCCAATCGTTCGCAGAGTAATGGCAGATACTGAAACACCCATTCGACTGTTTAAGCATTTTGCGAAGAAGGAGCATGCTTTCTTACTTGAAAGTGTGGAGGGGGGAGCCAAATGGGCTCGCTACTCCTTTATTGGAACTGATCCATTCATGATGCTGTACGGTAAGAACGGTGAAATGGTGCTTGAGCAGCAAGGAAGCAAGCAAGTGCTGTATGATAAGCCGCTGGAGCTGCTTAAAGCAAAGCTGAGAGCTTTCCGTACGCCAGTTATTCAGGACTTTCCTCCTTTTACAGGTGGAGCAATCGGATTTTTTGGTTATGATCTTCTGCAATATTATGAAAAGCTACCTGCTCATCGGATCGACGATATGGGTATGAATGATATTCAGTTTATGTTTTGTGATCAGATCATCGTATTCGATCACTTAAAACAGCAACTACTATTAGTAAGCAATATTCATATTGCCGATGGAGCGAATGATCGTGAGATCGAGGAAGCATATAACGCAACGTTGAATAAAATTGATGCGCTGACGGATGAAATTCGTTCGGTCAACATCGTAACGGATATACCGAATGGCAATTTAGATATGGATCCAGAGCTAGGTGAGGTCGAATCGAATCTTACAAAAGAGCAATTTATCGCCAATGTTAACCAAGCGAAGGATTACATTCGAGCAGGAGACATCTTCCAAGTCGTGCTTTCCCAGCGCTTCAATATCGAAACAACAGTTGATCCACTACATGTATATCGCGTCCTGCGCGTCATGAACCCGTCTCCTTACATGTATTATCTAAAAATGGGAGAGCAGGTCATCGTCGGAACATCACCAGAAGCACTCGTTAAGGTAAGCAATGGCAAGGTAGAAACTCGCCCAATTGCAGGTACGCGTCCACGCGGGGCAACGGTAGAAGAGGATAAGCGACTAGAACAAGAGCTGCTTGCAGATGAGAAGGAAAGAGCGGAGCATCTTATGCTTGTTGATCTAGGTCGCAATGATATCGGAAAGGTTTCAAAGTTTGGTTCCGTACGCTGTGACTCATTTATGGAGATAGAACGTTATTCTCATGTCATGCACATCGTATCTAATGTATCTGGTGAGCTTCGTGAAGATAAAGACTTTTTCGATGCATTCATATCCTGCTTGCCTGCTGGCACCGTATCAGGAGCGCCTAAGCTTAGAGCGATGGAAATCATTGCTGAGCTGGAAAATGAGGCGCGCGGAGCTTACGCAGGAGCAATTGGCTATCTTGGCTTTGGCGGCTCGATGGATGCTTGTATTACGATTCGGACGATTATTTTCAAAGACAATCGCGCCTATGTGCAAAGCGGTGCAGGAATCGTATGGGATTCGAATCCTGAAAGTGAGTATTTAGAAACGGTGAACAAGGCGAAAGCAAGTCTGAAGGCAATTCGCGTGGCAGAGCAAATGTTCTCACCGAATCGTCAAGTGAACCAAACAGCGGTTAATTCTGATTATGAAATCGTAAAGTAGGAGGAGATTGAGATGAGTGAGCAATTAACGATGCAGGCAGCAATTCAAAAGCTTGTTAATGGGGATAACCTTACGCGTGAAGAAGCGCGTGGTGTGATGCGTCAAATTATGAGTGGGGAAGCGACAGGTGCTCAGATCGGCGCAGCGGTGATTGCACTTCGTATGAAGGGTGAAACGAAGGACGAAATCACTGGTCTTGCAGAAGTAATGAGAAGCTTTTCCAATCGTGTGAACAGCAGTAGATCGGGTCTGCTGGACACGTGCGGAACGGGCGGCTCCGGCATCAGCAAGTTCAATATATCGACGGCTTCTTCATTCATCGCATCTGCGGCAGGCATTCATGTAGCGAAGCACGGAAATCGTGCGATGTCTGGAAAGTCTGGAAGCGCAGATGTGCTAGAAGCGCTTGGCGTCAATATTAACATTACACCTCAGCAAGCAAAGGATTGTTTAGACGAAGTCGGCATTTGCTTTATGTTTGCTCAGCTCTATCATCCATCTATGAAATATTCGGCTGCTCCGAGAAAGGAAATCGGGACACGCACGATTTTTAATATGCTTGGTCCGCTTACGAACCCAGCGAATGCCGATCGTCAATTGCTTGGCTTATATGATGCTAGTAAAACAGAGGTTATTGCTGAAGTGCTTGGTGAGCTTGGTATTACAAGAGCTCTTGTTGTCAGCAGTGATGATGGACTTGATGAAATTAGTATTTCTGCGGCTACAAAGGTTTCAGAGCTTAAGGACGGTCGTGTCTCTACCTATTATATTACACCTGAGGAGCTAGGGTTAACACGGTATCCACTGGAGCAGATATTAGGTGGAGAATCGACATATAATGCTCAAATCATTCGTGAAATATTTGACGGTAAACGAAAAGACGGGTATCGTGAGATAGTACTGGCTAACGCAGGAGCTTGCATTTATCTTGGTGGTCTTGCAGATAGTCATCGTGAAGGTGTTGCCATTGCTGCTGACATTATTTATTCAGGTAAAGCAGCACTAAAATTAAACCAATTAATTGAGAAGACAGGTGAATTGACGCATGTTTCTTAATCGAATCGTTGAAACGAAAAAACAAGAGGTTGAACAATTGGCTGGGCAATTAACGATTGCTGAGGCAGAGAAGAAGATTGCAGAGCTGCCGGCTTGTCGAGGCTTCGAGAAAGCTCTCCGTGCAGGTAATCGTCATAGAGCGTTAGGATTAATTGCTGAAGTGAAAAAGGCTTCACCATCTAAAGGTCTCATTAGAGAGGATTTTCATCCTGTAGCGTTAGCGAAAGGCTATGAGGCAGCAGGAGCAGACTGCATCTCTGTTTTAACAGATGAGCAGTACTTTCAGGGCAAAAATCAATTTTTAACTGATATTCGCAGCGAAGTTAACTTACCACTATTGCGCAAGGACTTTATTATTGATCCATTGCAAATTTATGAGGCACGATTGATCGGTGCAGATTGTATCTTGTTAATCGTAGCCATATTATCAGATCAACAATTAAGTGATTACTACGATCTTGCTAAGCAGCTAGGAATGGATGTGCTAGTTGAGGTGCATGATGAGAAAGAGCTTCAACGTGTACTGCAGATGAATAAAGCGACATTGATCGGCATTAACAATCGCAACCTTCATACGTTCGAGACCAACCTTGAAACGACAGCTAAATTGATAGAAATTATTCCTTCTAACGTAATCAAAATTAGTGAGAGTGGTATTTTGAGCAATGAGGATTATGAATATGTAAGATCTGTTGGTGCAGAAGGATTATTGATCGGTGAGCATTTTATGCGTCAAGGTGATGTTGGTGCGGCAATAGAAACGTTAATGGGTAAGGTGGAGCAATGAGTAGTATCACTCCGCATATCAAAATTTGTGGGCTGCGAGATACGTCCACGATAGCTGCGATGGACGGACTTGATATTACTGAAATTGGACTGGTCTTTGCTCCAAGTAAGAGACAGGTTTCGGTAGAAGAGGGGATAGAACTCACTACTTCTATTAAGCAGCTTGTCTGCAGAGATGGAAAGCCGCCACGGGCAGCGGGTGTTTTCGTAAACATGCCACTTGAAGATATGACTGAGCTACTGCATACGGTAGAGCTTGATATTATTCAGCTTCACGGCACAGAGTCGCTTGATTACTATGCAGCGCTGCATGCAAGGCTTAAGGGGCAAGTGCTATGGAAAGTTATATCTATTGCTGCAGATGTGCAGAAGATAGAGCTTTCTCAGCTAATTGCTGAGCTAGAACCATTTATGCCGTATGTCGAACGCATATTAATTGATGCCCCAGGCGGAGGAACAGGAAAAACATTCAACTGGGAAGCGATTAATGCTTATCAACAAGCAGCGAACTATTTTAACAAGCCGCTACTCATTGCTGGCGGGCTACATGCTGGTAATGTTACTGAGCTGCTCCAGCATTACGATGTGGATGGCATTGATGTATCGAGCGGAGTAGAAACAGATGGTAAAAAAGATATCGCTAAAATAAAAGAGTTTGTTAGAAAGGTGATAGACGCATGACACAATATCCAGATTCCAATGGTCGTTTCGGGCCATTCGGTGGAAGATACGTACCTGAAACATTAATGAACGCATTGCTTGAGCTGGAGGAAGCGTATCTTCACTACAGCAAGGACCCAGAATTCAAAGCAGAAGTGCTAGATTTGCTATATAGATATTCCGGTCGCCCAACCTCACTGTATTACGCAAAAAATTTAAGTGAGAAGCTTGGCGGCGCTAAAATATACTTAAAACGCGAAGATCTTAACCATACAGGTGCTCACAAAATCAATAATACGATTGGACAAGGGGTACTCGCAAAGCGTATGGGCAAAACAAAGGTTATAGCGGAAACAGGGGCGGGTCAGCATGGGGTTGCCTCGGCTACCATTGCTGCGCTGCTAGGCTTGGAATGTAAAGTGTTTATGGGTGAAGAGGATATGAAGCGTCAGCAGCTGAACGTTTTCCGCATGAATCTGTTAGGCTCTGAGGTCGTGCCTGTAACGAGCGGAACACGTACCCTGAAGGATGCCTGCAACGAGACGCTTCGCTACTGGGTAAGTAACGTAACGGACACGTACTATATTCTTGGCTCGGCAACTGGGCCACATCCTTATCCAATGATGGTTCGTGATTTCCAGCGCATTATTGGAGACGAGTCTCGTGAGCAAATAATGAAATATGAAGGTAAACTGCCAGACTATGTCGTTGCAGCTGTTGGCGGCGGAAGTAACGCAATCGGGATGTTCTATCCATTCATAGAAGATGAAGGCGTTAAGCTGTTAGGTGTTGAAGCAGCAGGACGTGGTGTTGATACAGAAGAGCATGCGGCTACGATGACGAAAG
Source organism: Paenibacillus sp. FSL W7-1287 (assembly GCF_038004245.1). NCBI lineage: Bacteria > Bacillati > Bacillota > Bacilli > Caryophanales > Paenibacillaceae > Paenibacillus > Paenibacillus sp. FSL W7-1287. Next base: position 2,061,645 of record NZ_JBBORD010000001.1, read on the forward strand.
GCCGCCACGGTGTATTCCAGGGCTCGATGAGCTATGTGCTACAGGACGAACACGGTCAAGTGCTTCCAGCACACTCCATCTCAGCTGGTTTGGATTATCCTGGAATTGGTCCTGAGCACTCCTACTTAAAGGATGCAGGTCGAGCGCAATATGTGCCGATTACAGACCAAGAAGCATTGGATGCGCTGCAGGAGCTGTCCCGTACCGAAGGAATTATCCCTGCATTGGAATCAGCCCATGCGATTGCTCAGACGATTAAGCTTGCTCCAACGCTTAATAAGGATCAGGTTGTTGTTGTCAGCCTATCTGGACGAGGAGACAAGGATGTTGAAGCGATCATGGGATACCTTGGAGGGAACGAATCATGAATTTAATTGATCAGAAATTTGCTGAGCTTAAAGCTGAGCAGAAGAATGCATTGATACCTTTTATTTCTTGCGGTGATCCAACGCTTGATGATACGGTGGATATTGTTAAGACGTTAGAAGCGGCAGGCGCAGATATGGTTGAGCTAGGCGTGCCATATTCCGATCCGCTTGCGGATGGACCTGTTATTCAACGAGCGTCTGAGCGTGCATTGAAGTATTCAGTAACCCTTACTGATTGCATTAAGCTCGGCGGTAGACTGCGTGAAGCAGGTGTAACGATTCCGCTCATTCTGTTTACGTACTACAATCCAATCTATCAGTTTGGAATGGAGGCTTTTTTTGAGCTAGTCGTTCAAAATCATATTAGCGGATTAATTGTACCAGACCTGCCTATCGAAGAGGATCAAGAGCTACGCAGACTTGCTGAGCAGTATAATATTCACCTTATTCCGCTTGTTGCTCCAACCTCCAAAGAGCGAGTTGTGCGCATTACGAAGCAGGCTAGAGGCTTCGTATACTGCGTATCGTCGCTTGGTGTAACGGGTGAACGTTCTGATTTCCATACGGAAGTCGATGAGTTTCTAGATCTTGTAAGACGCTCCAGTGATGTACCGATTGCAATTGGCTTTGGTATATCCTCCCGCGAGCAGGTTGCTAGATTTGAGCAAAAATGTGACGGTGTCATCGTCGGCAGCGCCATCGTTCGTACGATCGAGAACAATGTGCCACTTTTGCAAAATGCTGCAACAAGAGAAGAGGGGCTTAACAATATTAAGCAATTCGTGGCAGCGTTAAAGGGATAATTATTCATGCAATTATTTATCGTAATGAAATCGTTGAATGCGATTTGAAATGATAGATTGTAATATAAAATGGTGCTAACAAGCTCCATTAATGAAAAAACAGGATGGAAAAATGCGGTCATTTTTCCATCCTGTTTTTTTAGTATTCATTTCTAAGAATCTTTATTGGGGATCATGTGGTCATATGTGTGAAGCTATTGTTGGTTAACATAAGCTTCGTATTGCTCCCTTGTACCGATAAAAAATTTTGAGATCGTTTCTCGGTCGCCACCATGTGTAGAAGCTACGCCGTGAAGGATTTCTTGATCTACTTTTATACGTTGACCCTGACTGTCAACAAAGTAAACTTCCACTGGCCCACTTTCTAGGGCAGATGAGGTACTTAACTTGCCTGAATCAGGTATGGAGTAAACAAATGAATTTTTTTCTTTTGCAAGGAGCTGGGAATCTGTTTGATTAAAGGTAACTACTACTTCACCAGTAAAATGTTCAGGTACTAAGTAAATATGCAGTGGATTTTTATTGATTGTAGCGAATAGAAAAACGACAGCAGCCACCATGAAAAATAGAGCTGCAAATATATATCTTTTCAAGGCAAGGTTCTTCCTCTCTATTCCAATATAATGCTTAGTTTGTAAGAAAAATTATTTTCGTTTACTTTCAGTATAACTGCGTCCATGGATCGTGAGCACCTGTATATATTGGAACTATGCTGGCAGCAGGAAAAGAGAGGTTTGTTGGTAGTATAGTGGTTATTGGTTACTAGACCCCAAGAGAATAGAAACTACAGCATATTCGTAGTGTCGAAACGCTTGTTTTAAAGATTTACTTTAAATGCAGGGTCAGTTATGAGAAAATAGTTAAAAGCAGTCGCTAATTAACGCTTTAAAGTAATTATGACGAAGAGGTGAATGGCTCATGCAGCCTAAAGTTAACATTATGCACTTACCGGTATATCAACCGGGCAAACCGATTGAGGATGTAAAACGTGAGCTTGGATTAGATGAAGTGATCAAATTAGCTTCGAATGAAAATCCAATTGGCTACTCTCCGAAGGCTAGAGAAGCTATGCTTGATGAAATAGACCAATTAAATATTTATCCGGATGGAGCAAGCGTCGAGCTTACTGCTGTATTGGCAAAAAGGCTCGGAGTTCAAGAAAATCAAATCATTTTCGGAACAGGCTCCAGTGATATTATACTTATGATATGCCGAGCGTACTTAACAGCTGAGGACGAGACGGTAATGGCGAATGAAACCTTCTCACAATATAAGCATAATTGTGAGATTGAGAATGCAAAAATTGTAGAGGTGCCTTTAAAGGATGGCAGACATGATTTAGATGCCATGCTTGCTGCTGTAACGGATCGAACGAAGGTCGTTTGGATTTGTAATCCTAACAATCCTACAGGTACGGTCGTAGAGCATGAGCAGCTCGTTCAATTTTTAGAGAAAATGCCGAAGCATGTACTCGTCGTTCTCGATGAAGCGTATTGTGAATATGTTACGGCGGATAATTTCACTGATGGCGTATCATTACTTCCGCGATTTTCTAATGTCGTAATTCTACGCACATTCTCCAAAGTGTACGGTCTGGCTGCTAATCGTATTGGCTATGGAATTGGTGAAGCAAGCGTAATCAGAACCATTAACCAAGTGCGTGAGCCATTCAATACAGGTAGACTGGCACAAGTGGCAGCGAAAGCGTCGCTGCTTGACGATGAGTTTTTAGCGCGCAGCGTTGCTGCAAATTCGGCTGGACTGGACTATTTGCATTCAGCTTTTGATCGTCTAGGTCTGCAATATTTTAAAGGTCATGGTAATTTTATATTGGTAGATGTACGTACACCTTCAAAGCAAATTTTCGATTTATTGCTTCGTAAGGGCATTATTATTCGTGCAGGCTGGAAGCATTACCCTACATGGATACGTGTGTCTGTTGGAACAGAGCAGGAAAATATTAAATTCGTGCGAGAGCTGGAGGAAGTGTTAACAGAATTGGCGGTGCTACATTAAACGATGAAAAAAGTAGCGATTTTCGGTGTCGGTCTTATCGGTGGCTCCATCGCACTTTCTCTTAAAGGACAACAGGATTTGCTGCTATGCGGATATTCTAATCGAGAAGCATCAGCGAAGAAGTATGTTGAGCGCGGCGTTGTTGATTATGCAACAACGTCTGTTGAGGAAGCAGCGAGTGATGCTGATTTTATATTTCTATGCGTACCTGTCGGAATGATGGATGATTATATTCAAAAGCTGAGCACGATTCCACTAAAGGAAGGCTGTATCATTACTGATGTGGGCAGTACAAAGCTCTCGGTGATGAATTCGGCGAAGGCGTTAGCAGCCCAAAATGTTATATTTATTGGTGGACATCCAATGGCAGGCTCAGAGCGTTCCGGTGTCGAGGCTGCCTCGAGCAGATTGTTGGAGAATGCCTTTTATGTACTAACTGCAGAGCAGGATACGCCTCCGCATGCTATAGAGGAGCTAGAGCAGCTCCTTTCCTATACAAGAGCGCATATTGTAAAGGTAGATGCAGCAGCACATGACACGATCGTTGGAGCGATCAGTCACTTGCCTCATATCATTGCTGTTGGACTAGTTAATCAGGTGAGAAGCTATAATGATAGCAATGGACTATACGAGCTTCTAGCAGCGGGTGGTTTCCGTGATATTACAAGAATTGCTTCGGGCGATCCACCACTTTGGCGTGATATATTATTGGACAACAAGGAAGTGCTGCTTCAGCTGCTTGACGACTGGCAGCAGCAGATGTCACATTTTCGCACGATGCTTGAGCAAAGTGATGGACCGGCAATCGTGGACGCCTTCGCTTCAGCTGGGCAGTTCCGTTCAAGAATGCCAGAGAGACGAAAAGGAATTATCCATTCCGTATTTGATTGCTTTGTAGATATTCCTGACCATCCGGGTATAGTTGGTTCGATTGCTTCAGAGCTCGGTAAGGAAAATATCAATATTAGCAATATCCAGATTATTGAAAGTCGTGAGCAAATTCCTGGTGTCTTGAGACTTAGCTTTCGTACACAGGAACAGCTGGATGACGCAATCAAGCTACTTCAAAGCAAAGGCTATCACGTAGAATTATAAATTTTTAATGTAGTACGTTAAAAGGGAGGGGCTATAACTGGTCTGCTCCCTTTTCTATCTCTTTTTCATATGAAAAATTAAATTTATTTAAAATGAAAGCGCTTATTGACAAAGTGGAAGCGTATACATATAATAAAAGTACAGTATGGTTTCTCTCCACTCCTATCCAATAACATTTGTGTTCAAGATGAACACGGACCACTCATTGAGTGGTCTTTTTTTTGCCTCTTTTTTCAGAGATATGTTATTCTAAAGAGGAGTGTTACTTTTTTATTGCCTTTATATTGGTTATAACGATTACTTTTTATAGGTTCATTACGATAGCAGTATCGAAAACGCAACTTTTATACCTTTGTGAAGTATATGAATATATACATCCTTGGGTGAAATTGCAGGTGGAGGAGGTTCGCCTGTTATGACTGATTCCCAGCTTATACGTGAAATCAAGGATGGCAATGTCGAGCTCTACACCGAGCTGATGAATCGCTACCAGCGAAGAATATTATCATTTATTTATCATATGTTGAAAAGCGCCAAGCTTGAATCTATAGCAGAAGACTTAACATCGGAAACGTTTTATAAGGCTTATAAAAGCTTACATACGTTTCGTGAGCTCGATGCTACCTTCTCAACATGGCTTTATACGATTGCTAAAAATACAGTGCTAAGTGAGCTTAGAAAACAGAAAGCAGCTACGGTATCGATTGAAGAAGTTAATATCGAACCTATCGTATCTACTGAAGCAACGCCTGAGCAACAGCTGCTGCTAACTGAACGAATGCATTTAGTTAGAAAAGCTATTGATCAATTGCCTGAAAAGCAGCGTGCGGCCATTATATTACGAGAATACGAACAATTAGACTATCAGGAAATTGCGAATATATTAGGACAGACAGTCAGCTCAGTGAAGTCATTGCTGTTTAGAGCAAGAGCGAGTATCAAGGGTCAGCTAGAGCCTTATATTGTTCAAGACACTGGCAGTCATGACTTAGAAAGGATGAATCGGAAATGAATTGTAAGCAAGTAGATGAGCTTCTACACACGTACTGGCAGCTAGATGAAGAAAATCCACTGCGAATTGAAATTGAAGCGCATTTGTTCGACTGTGAGCATTGCGCTGCTAATTTGGATTTAGAACCAATTGCATTTCCTGTCCTGGATGAAAAGGAATCCTTGCTTGGCAACAGTGCATTACATAGCTCGGCGAATATTAGTGAAAATGTGATGAAGCGAATATATGAGGAAGAAGCATGGTACATGCCAATTACAAGCAAGCGGTATCAGTTTACCAAAAGCTTTCGCCGGAATGCTGCGATTGCAATTGCCAGCTGCCTCGCTATGTTTTCAATTGCATTATTTTTATTTATTTTTGACTACTATAAGAATACAACTGCGATGCCTACAGCCAAGGTTTCTGGAATCGTAGACGTAGCTAATGCATCTGCAAACGAAGGTGTTTACACTTCAATTTATACAGGATCCATTCCAGTAGCAAGTATAAGCGATCCTATTGTATTACAGGTTGTACCAACGTTCCCTCAATACTACGTGGCATTATCATTCGTCGGTATCGTTATGACGCTGCTGGTGATGGGCTGGTTTACGAGAACTAGACAATAATTGGAAGGTGGATGGAGCATGCAGATAGGATTGATTCGTCATGGTGAAACGAGCTGGAATGCTGTCAAGCGAATTCAAGGACAAACCGATATCCCATTAAACGAGAACGGGATTAAGCAAGCGAAGCTGCTTGCACAGAGGCTGCAAGGAGAACGTGAGGACCAGCATTGGGACTATCTAATAACGAGCGATTTACAGCGAGCAATGGCTACAGGACAGCATATTGCAGAAGCTCTGCAAATTCCAATGCTCTCCCCCGATTCACGATTAAGAGAGCGTTACTTCGGTCAAATCGAAGGTACAACGCTAGAGGAGCGTGTTGAGCGCTGGGGAGAAGGCTGGAAGGAGCTTGATCTAGGAGCTGAAACTGATGAGGCAATGAGATCGAGAGGCTTGACGCTGCTGAATGAGCTATATGCTAGTTACCCGGAACAGAACATCCTATGTGTCACACATGGCAGCTTTATTGCAGAGCTATTACTAGAGCTTTTTCCGACTATAGAGGATAAACGAATCAACAATTTGTCTTACTCTATCTTGAAGCGTGATAGTGAGTCTTGGCAGCTGATGCTGCACAATTGTACCAAGCATCTAGAGCTTGATACATGTGTTTAGGCTTGAGCTTTGCGATAGCAGTAAGCAATTGCTTGTCATGAATGAAGTTGCGGCATATAGAGAAATAAGATATGATTAATGTTATGCCTAATGTTTGGACAATCATGATGAAATGAGGATTTACAATGTCTGTAAGTTTGGAACAGGTTCGTGTGATGCAGGACGAATTGTTGATTCGCGATGCATTGAGCAATCTATCTAAGGATGCGCTAACGATTATTCGTAGAAATGCATCTGTAAAAAATGTAAGTAAGCTAAATCGGGAGCAGTTGCTAGAAGCGTTAATTGAGCAATTGCCAATCGTTTATAAAACGGAGTTAATGTCTCTTTTATATGTGATGGATGATGAACGCATCACTTTGCTGGAATACGCCGCGTCTAAAAACGGTATCGTTGCTGTTACGGAGGATTGGACTGAACAGATGACGCAATACTGGCAAGAGCTTGGCTTAATGTTTAAGCACACCGTTGCCGGACGGGAAGCAATGGCGATGCCTGTTGAGCTTATTCCAGTAGTAAAAGAGGTTTTAACGAAGCTAGATCGTAAAATCATCGAGAGAAATTCGATATTCCTAAAGACGATCAAAGGCATGATGTACTATTACGGTGCGCTCACGCATGAGCAGGTAAAGGAACTAAGTGATCGATACCCTATGTTTGAGCAGCTTCAAGCACCCTATATGCATATCATCGTAAACTATCGCCACTATCGTAGCGATATTGGAGTCAATGATAGCTATGTTTATCATAACGCTATTCCAGATCCAACATTGATTATTAAAGAGCAGAGCAAGCGTGAGGACGTGCCGCACGCGATGTTTACTGCACTTCAATTACAGCAGGCTGGTGAGGAACAATTTGTACTGCGTACACAAGCACACCAGATGCTTGTTGACATGCTCATGAAAAACTTTCAACTGCCTAAATTCGAGGCGAACCTTGTAGCAGATCAATCCGAGTTTGGAATTCGAGCAGGGCTGCAGCTTCAGGATTTGGTCGATTATATGAATCGTGAAATGAAGCTTACTGAGGATGCGTTGAATATGCTGCTTCCTCGTTTAATTATTATGTATAACAATACACCGCAATGGTGCTTAAAAGGGCACAGTGCCAATGAACTTACGCATGGTACGACGGAGCCAGCTGAACAAGATGCAAAAGTAAATAAAGCTAATCTTGGACGCAATGATTTATGCTATTGTGGTAGTGGGAAAAAATATAAAAAATGCTGCATGAACGCGTAGATAATGACTAGAATTATTCATCATACGTTTTTTGCGTTATGTAATCTAGGCTAGCAAATGGACAAGCTATCAAGGTGATCATACTAGCTATTATCAGATAAAAGTTATTAAAGGTTAAGGGAACAAACGATGTGATAAATGTGGGGAACAGCTCCGCGAAGCACATCTGTTTGTTCCCTTTTTGTTTTAAATGCGACCTGAGTGGATAAGGTAATGACATGCTGCAAAACAAAGAGGAATGAATTTGCTTATTGAGAGCTAAGAAGTTTGATGTTTTTATGCATTGAACGGGATGAAAAATTGTGGAAAATAGTATGAAACCTTAAAAATTACCAATACTACAAATACATACACATTGAAGCAGGATAACAAATAGGCAGGAGAGGATCATCGATGAATTTATCAGATATGCTTAGCTACGCGGACATTTCGCAGCTATCCTCAATCGCAGAGCAATATGGCTGCGAATGCAACGGTCATTCAAAGCATGAGCTCATACAAGCAATTTTAGCAAATGCTCATCAAAAGGAGGTTATTAATCAAAGTATCGATCGACTGCGACTGGAAGAGCTTAGATTTTTGAATTTTTTGTTGTTCGAAAATTTGAAAGCATATAGCTTAGAGGATTTAATAGCGCTACTTCAGCAATGTCGATTTGATATGCAGCCTACAAACGCATTACATCGTAAGGAAGCAGTTGCTCAATCAGCAACAACTAGGAAGCAAGTGAAAAAAAGAAAGAAAACAGTAGAAGCGACTGAGGTGGCCGCACCAAGAGAGATGATTGCACGCTTCAAAAGTAAAGGCTGGCTGTTTAATGGATATCGTGGGCATGAGCGCTACATGTTTCATGTACCGGCAGATTTTAAGCTTAGATTCAGGCAGCATTTGCTCGGAAGACTACAGAAGGAAGCCAGCTATGTAGAAGCACCGGCTAACTATGAGGATGAAAGCGGAAAGCTGCTGCTTGATATGAGTATGATGATTGAATATATAACGAAGAACAATCCCAATGCTGCACTGGACGGTGTGCTGCATCGTAGAGCAGTGCTGCAGCTTAATGAAGCGAGTTCAATTAAAGAAGAGCTCCCGAGCAAGGGGGCATGGAAATTTGGCTACGGTAAAGGATTTGGGGAGCTCCCAGATCGTATGACACTTATTTATGACTATTTATGGAGTAAACGATGGATCTTGCTTCAGGAAGATCGGATCGTAGTTAATGCAACGATGATACCGAATCAGATTGAAGCTTCAGAGCTTAAAACGGTTGTCATCCATTGGATGAAACGGTATCGGACGCCAATTCCGAATATTCGAGCACTGATGTACTGGATAACGATGTTATCAAGCAGCTGGTGCACGCTCGAATCCATTGAGCGGGTATTGCTGCCGTTCATCAAGCCATACTATTTTGATTCAGCTTCACAGATTTTACATAAACGATTAGTAAAGCCTATGCAGCACTTTGGATTACTTCAGGTGAGTGATGACGTGGAGTCTGGTCGATTGCTGCAAGCCACACCAGTTGCAAAGCGATTGCTATCTGAGCTTTATCCATAACGTTAGTACACATTGACAATACATAGCTCCATTGTTAAAATTTCACTACATTTAACGGGGAGCTGGTCTAATGCTAATTACATATCAATCTTTTCGTCCAAGACTAGGACAATGTGTATATGTTGCGGAAGGAGCAAAAATTGTAGGCAATGTAACGGTTGGCGATGAAAGCACCGTATGGTTCAATGCTGTGTTAAGAGGAGATCTTGCACCGATTCAGATTGGGAATCGCTGTAACATTCAGGATGGCGTCGTTGGGCATGTCAACACAGATCAGCCGCTAATCGTAAAGGATGAAGTCTCTGTTGGACACAGTGCGATTATTCACGGCTGCACCATTGGACAAGGCAGCCTAGTAGGAATGGGCGCTATAATCCTGAACGGAGCGGAAATAGGTGAATATGCTTTAATAGGAGCGGGTGCTGTTGTTACGGAAAATAGTAAAATTCCGGCCTATACCTTATCGCTAGGAACACCAGCTAAGGTTGTTCGTGAGCTTAATGATGCTGACCTTGAACGAATGAAAAGAACAATGGAAAGCTATGTATTCAAAGGATACGAGTATAGGAATAATTAGCACCGCAAGTGGAGGTGTTTCGTATCGATAAGATGAATATTCAATATGAAGCAATGCTTGGTTTAACTGCAGAGCTGATTCTTGATGAATCGTTGCGCAGCTACCAGCGAGATAAGCTTCAGCAGGCGATTGATGAGTCTCTTGCAACAGGCAATGAGGAGCAGTTCTATGAGCTAACCAAAAAACTTCAGCAGCTGGAATCTTCATAGGTTAGGGCAGAGTATAGCTTCCTGTGTGAACTGGAATTCTAAGAGATAAGCTTGCCGCCGGTGCCGGACCTATAGCATTTGGCGGCTTTGTTATGTAAGATGTAGACTAGACATACAAGAAGGAGGAGATCTATGTGAAGTTTAGCGAGATTGAAGCTGAACAGTGGGATGAACTAAAGCCGTATGTTGATACATGTCTCTTGCCAATTACCGGGCTTGATGGAACAGAAACGCCATCAGAGGCTACAAATTACTTAGAGCAGCTACGTGATGTGATGGATCTGGTTGAGATACCGTACCGAGGTAGAATCGTAACCTACCCTGCTTACCATTATGTATACGGTAACGAGGGGAGCCAGCAAGCAATAGCGAGGTGCTGCGCTAACTTAAAAAGTCAGGGCTACAAGTATATCATCCTTATTACGTCTAAAAGCGATATCATGTTTCAAATAAATGAAGCAGATCTATGGATCGCACCGACTGAGGATGGTAATTTGCCAAGTGATGTGGAAATAAGTAGAAAAATACGTGAACTGTGGCATTCATAATATTGCTATATTTTATAAAGTAATCGCATCAAATGGGCGAAAAAAGGGTGAAACATTTGCAATTCTGTGTCAATTGTGACAAAATGATAACAAATTGTTGAACGACATTGCCTAATTGTTACATATGTCCTGCCAAATTCTTGACGGTATTTGGTAGCTGGGCTATTATATTTATGTCCTAGTTCGTCATATGGTTTTGCTTTTACGCAAAACGGCAGAATTGGTTGGCAAAGGGGGTTAGAACAGAAAATGAGTAACCATGAACATCAGGATTCGAAGCACCAGCCGGTCCAACGAAAAGAGATGTCCCGTCGTCAATTTTTATCCTATACACTTGGCGGAACAACAGCTTTTATGGTAGGCGGCACGGTGTTGCCGATGGTTCGCTTTGCAGTAGATCCATTGCTAGCAAAAGGTGGCGAAAGCACGCTAGTAAAGGTTATTGAAGAAAGTAAAGTTACGGCTGAGCCGCAAGAAGTAAAATTCAAGGTTCGCCAGGTTGATGGTTGGTACAAAAGTGAAACGGAAAAGGTAGCTTGGATCTCTAGAGATGCATCTGGAGCAATCTTTGCACTTTCCCCAGTTTGTAAGCATTTAGGATGCACAGTATTCTGGAACACACACGGCAGAAATGAATATGATTGCCCATGTCACGATGCCCGTTATTCCAGAGACGGTAAAAACATTACCGTTGCAAACTTGCCATTAGATGAATACGTTGTTGAAATTCAAGATGGCTTTGTGTATCTTGGCGGCATTATTGCCAACACTCGAGCATAGGAGGGCGTAAATTAGATGTTTAAAAAGGTTTACAACTGGATTGATGAACGTCTCGATATTACGCCGCTTTGGAGAGATGTTGCGGACCATGAGGTGCCGGAGCATGTTAACCCAGCACATCATTTCTCAGCATTTGTTTATTGCTTTGGTGGCTTGACGTTCTTTATTACAGTTATTCAAATTTTATCTGGAATGTTCTTAACGATGTATTACGTTCCAGACATTATTCACGCTTATGCAAGTGTGGATTACCTGCAGCATCAAATACCGTTTGGTAAAATTGTTCGCGGGATGCATCACTTCGGTGCGAGTTTAGTTATTGTTATGATGTTCTTACATACACTACGCGTCTTCTTCACAGGTTCTTATAAAGCGCCTCGTGAGATGAACTGGGTAGTAGGGATGCTTATCTTCTTTATTATGTTGGGACTTGGCTTTACAGGCTATCTGTTGCCTTGGGACAACAAAGCTTACTATGCAACAAAAGTAGGGGTAGAGATTGCGGCATCTGTTCCATATATCGGTGAATATATTGCATCCTTCTTATATGGTGGAGACATAGTAGGTGCGCAGACGCTGACGAGATTCTTCGCAATTCACGTCTTCTTCTTACCGGGAGCACTCATTGCAATGCTTGCGGCGCACTTTATTATGATTAGAAGACAAGGTATTTCTGGTCCACTATAATAGAAGGGAGGCAGTAAAGATGGCACACGGTCATAAATCAGACGAAAAAATTGTATACGTTGGCGATTCTCGTGTGAAAAAATCTGGTCGCAGAGACAGCACACCGCCAGACTATACTTCTTTCCCTGGTAAATCGGAAGCCTTCATACCAAACTTTCTTCTAAAAGAGTGGATGGTAGGCTGTGTTGTATTAGTTGGTTTTCTTGTGTGGGTTATGGCAGAAGCTGCACCACTTGGCTACCCAGCTGATCCAACGAACGCATCCTTTATTCCGATGCCAGACTGGTATTTCTTGTTTCTGTATCAGTTCTTGAAATATCCGTACGTTTCGCAAGATTACATACTGCTTGGTACATTGGGTATTCCGGGGATCATGTTCGGCGCATTAATGCTAGCTCCTTTCCTTGATACAGGTAAAGAGCGTCGTTTCTATCGCCGTCCAATCGCATCTTCCTTAATGTTTCTTTCCATTGCAGCAGTAGTTTATCTAACGGTTGTATCCTGGGATCATTACCAGTACCAGCTTGAAGAAAAGGGTATCGTACCTGAGCACCATGAGCGTGCTGATAAGGTTCGTGAAGCATTAGAACGCGGAGAAGAGCGTCCAAGCTTCCTGAAAACGGCAGAAGCACCAGCGATTATCGAGCCTGAGGATCCTATCTTCGCGTCTGTAGTTGAGGCACAGTGTATCGGTTGTCATGCTGCAGACCTTAACGGCGCAGGTGGTCCTTCACTTCTAGGCATCGGAAATCGTATGACTTCCGAAGAAATTGCTGATATTATTATTCACGGTAAAAACAATGGCAGCATGCCAGCGTTTGAGGGTACACTCTCAACCGATGAAATTAATCAGTTAGCTGAATGGCTAGCAAAGCAAACACAGTCTTAATTGTAAAGACCTTGTCGCATTAGCGGCGGGGTCTTTTTTCAAAGAAGGGATACATTTATGAAATTATCATTTTCATTGTTACTCAGTCCAGCTTTGCTGCTTAATCGCAGCTTCCTGTGGCTGCTCTTTATCGTAAATTTTGCAGGAACGATTTATGGGTACATATGGTATGAAAACCAGCTAATCTGGACAATCGAGCAGAAGGAAAGCTGGATGCTGCCTTTCGTACCGGATTCACCAACTGCGAGCTTATTTTTCTCCATCTCGGTATTATTTCTACTGTTTCCACCAAAGGGCACAAATGTAATCGTCAGCAGTATAGTGCGGTTTATTAACGCATTAGCAGTCGTATGCTCCTTCAAATATGGGATATGGGCGACAGCTGTTATTATTGCAGGTGCAGCGCAAGGCGACCCTCTTAACTGGCAAAGCTATATGCTGATGACCTCGCATATAGCGATGGCTGTAGAGGTGATGCTATATGCCCGATTTATGAAGCTTAGCTTAGCGAGCTTTGTGGCGGCAACAGCATGGCTTCTGTTGAATGATACAATGGATTATACGTTCGGCATCTATCCATGGCTGCCGTCAACGCTTCATTCGCATGTTGATACCGTCATGATCCTAACCTATTTACTTTCCATATGCAGTCTTATTGTTGGGTTAATTAGCTGGAAATTGTTTAGAAAACAGGCATAACTTGTCCTTCCTTCCCATAGTATGATACTGGGAGGGACGGCTATGAAATTTCGTATTGGTATTATGGCATGTATAAGTGTAATATGTCTGTTAGCTTTGATGGCAACTGTATTCGGTAAAGTTGAAGCGAAGGGCGATGAGCATAACAAAGGCAACACTCGCTTAATTAAGCTGGAACAAACAATTGCCGAGCTATATGAGCAAGGCAATGCTTCACATAAACAAGAGGTGTACAGGCTCGTTCAGAGCTTAAAGCACCAGTTGAATGAGCCAGAGCTTCTACAGCAAGGTACAGTTAATGCATGGACGATGATGAGAGAAGATGTGTTAACCGTGGAAAAGGCACTTGTTAATAAGGAGTCTGGCATTGTTTGGCGAGAGCCGATTAATCGACTGCGCTTGGCCGTCGATTCTCTCATGCAGGCTGAGCAAGGTCCGTGGCTTCAATATGAGGCATTATTATTAGATGATATTCAATCCATTCGCAGAGTAAGTCAATCCAAACGGGAAAATAAAGTAGAGCTAACGAATATATATGTAGAAAAGCTGATGGAGCGTATTGAAAGAATGGAAATGGCCGCTTACATGGTCGGGGATGAGAAGGTTATGTCTCAGCTGTTAAAGCGCTCTGATATGCTACAGCATTTTATATCCTCACATAAGGATGGATGGAATCAATCTCAGCATAAAAGCTTAGTTACCTTACTTGATGGAATGGAGCTTACTGTTCACGCGCTCTTCGCTATGGCTGAGGAAACGATTACTGTTCCAGCAGTAACCGCTCCAGCCAATGCTAATGCAACAAGCTTTGCGTTATTCATTGGTGCAATCATCTCAGCATTCCTTGCGTTTGCTGGCTATCGAAAGTACAAGCAAGAGCCATTTGGTGTTAAAAACTGGAGAATTTAATCCTCTTCTTTAAATCCTTCACCAAGAACATCCTGAACTTCATGAATAACAATAAATGCTTTAGGGTCGATATTTCGTACGAGCTGCTTGAGACGATGAGTTTCAGAGCGAGCGACTACGCAGTATACGACCTTTTTTGTTGAACCAGAGTAAGCCCCTTTCGCAGGTAGAATGGTTACTCCTCGATCCATTTCTTGCGTTACTCGTTCTGCAATACGCTCACCATTCTCCGTGATTATGGAAAACGCTTTGGCTGAATAAGCGCCGTTTTGTATAAAATCGATCATTTTAGAAGCGATAAACACCATGACTAATGTGTAGAGAATTTTATCTAAGGAAATATAAAAAATGGAGATGCCAATAATGATGGCGTCAAAGACTAATATAATTTGTCCCATGCTGAAGCCCTTCCAGCGAGACAATATGCGAGCGATGATATCTATTCCGCCAGTAGTCCCTCCAAAACGAAAAACGATACCTAAGCCGGCGCCTAGCGTTACACCAGCATATAAGACGATGAGCATAGGATCATAGCCATTTTCGAACGAAATGATGCTAGTAAGCTGCGAGTAAGCTTCAAAGATAGCCAAAAATCCTGAGAGGGCCACAGAACCATAAATTGTATAAATCATCTTTTTGCTGCCGAGTATTTTCCAACCGATCAGAAACAACGGAATGTTAATGACAAGTGTTGTAACAGACATCGGGAACTGAAAAACGTAATTGAGCAGCACAGCAATCCCAGTAACACCGCCCTCCATGAGTTGATTTGGTATAACAAAGCATTGCAATCCAAATGCATACAGTGCGGCACCGATCGTAATCGGGAGGATTTGCTTCAAAACGGAAACCCATTTAATGTTCATGATGTTCATTCCTTTTCTAGCTTTGGTACTTGTAGTATACGTTACTTTTCGCTTCAAAAAACATTGTTTTCTTAATAGTGTTACGGTAACATAAGAATTGGAATGTGCAATGAAAGGATGCTGAAGTCGATGGCTGAAAAAACGCTCGCGCAAATTCAGCGTGAAGTTGATGAATACATATCACAATATAAAGAAGGTTATTTTAGCCCACTGGCCTTGGTAGCAAGACTTGCTGAAGAGGTTGGCGAGCTAGCAAGAGAAGTCAATCATTCTTATGGTGAGAAGCCTAAGAAGGCTGATGAAGCACCTAATTCCATCGAGCTGGAGCTAGGAGATATATTGTTCATTTTGAACTGCTTCGCCAATTCGCTAAATATTGATTTGACTGAAGCTCACGATAAAGTGATGCATAAATTCAACACACGCGATGCTGATCGCTGGACTAAAAAGGAATAAAGGTGAATAGCAAATGACAATTAAAGTAGCAGTAATTGGAGCAAGCGGTAGAATGGGTAAGGAAGTTGTGAAGATGGTTGCTGGCGACCCAGAGCTTCAGTTAGTAGCAGCGGTTTCTCCTTCCAATGCAGGTAAGGATGCTGGAGAGCTCATCGGGGTAAACAAGCTGGGTGTCACGGTAGCAGCTTCATTCGAGGATGTCATTGACAGCGTGCAGGCAGATGTCATGGTTGACTTTACAACGCCTCATTTGGCCTATGCACATGCGAAGCGTTCGATCGAAGCGGGAATCCGACCGATCATGGGTACGACTGGCTTCACACCTGAACAAATTACAGAGCTAGAGCAGCTATGCGAGCAGTATAAGCTAGGTGGGCTCATTGCACCAAACTTCTCCATCGGAGCTATCTTAATGATGAAATTTGCACAGGAAGCTGCAAAATATATGCCGCATGTGGAAATTATTGAATATCACGGTGACCAGAAGCTCGATGCTCCATCCGGTACTTCAATTAAAACAGCAGAGCTTATTGCTGAGACGAGACAAGAGATGCGTCAAGGTAACCCTAATGAGAAGGAAACGATTGAAGGTGCACGCGGAGGTTATTATGAAGGCTTCCGTATTCATAGTGTACGTTTGCCAGGCGTTTTTGCTCAACAGGAAGTTATCTTTGGCGGGGATGGACAAACATTGAAAATTCGTCATGATTCGTATGATCGTGCTGGTTATATGCCAGGCGTTAACCATGCCGTTAAAAAAGTAATGACTTATACCGGTTTAGTATACGGGTTTGAACATATTATGGACTAACATTATATCTCGGAGCAGAAGAGAGGAATTATTATGTTGAATATTGCATTTATTGCACATGATCGTAAAAAGGATGAAATGGTTAACTTTGTTATTGCATATGAACAGGCTTTTGTTTCACATAAGCTGTATTCAACTGGAACAACAGGAACAAGAATTATGGAGCAAACCAATTTGCAGATTCAGCGCTTTTGCTCCGGTCCACTAGGCGGAGACCAACAAATCGGTGCTTTAGTAGCGCAAAATGAAATGGATCTTATTGTCTTTTTACGTGATCCGCTTATGGCTCAGCCGCATGAGCCAGACATTACTGCACTACTGCGTTTATGTGATGTACAAGGCATACCTGTCGCTACGAATATAGCTACTGCTGAGCTATTAGTGAAGGCGCTAGTGCGAGGGGATTTTTCTTGGCGTGAGCTTGTTCACAAATATAAGCCGGGAGTAGATCAATAATGGAGCAATTAGACATTTTAGTGTTTGGTGCTCATCCCGATGATGCTGAGATCGGCATGGGTGGTACCATTGCTAAGCATACATCGATCGGCTATAAAGTTGGAATATGTGACCTTACGCAAGCTGAAATGTCCTCTAACGGCACCGTAGAGCTAAGGCAGCAGGAAGCTGCCCAAGCCTCTGCGGTGCTTGGTCTATCTATGAGATCGTGCTTACGCCTGCCCGATCGAGGACTACGGCTAGCGAAAGAGCATATCGACCCCATCGTCGCTATGATTCGTACCTATAGACCACGACTGGTTTTTGCGCCTTACTGGGAGGACCGACATCCCGATCATGTGATGTGTAGCAAGCTTGTAGAAGAGGCAGTATTTAACGCAAAGCTTCGTAAATATATGCCAGAGCTATCAGCTTGGCAAGTAGAGCAAACGATGTTCTACTATATTAATGATGTACATAACGTATCTTTAATGATAAATATAAGTGAGGAAAGCGAGCTGAAGGAGAAGGCTCTTCGCGCGTATTCTTCTCAATTTAATGTCGCTGCAACGAGTGACGGAGTAGCAACACCTTTAACGAATGGGTATATTGAGCGTGTTCAGGCTAGAGACTCGCTTTTAGCTCAATCCAAGGGCTGGCAATATGCTGAAGGGTTTACCGTTAAAGGACCGTATCCTATTACGACGTTGTAGTAATTACAGATCAGGAGGTGCGTCACTCTGACGCGTAAACTTAAGATTGGCATTACATGCTACCCAACATTAGGCGGTTCTGGTGTCGTAGCGACGGAACTAGGTAAGCTACTCGCAGAGCGTGGTCATGAAATTCATTTTATTACACATAGCATGCCTTTTAGACTAGGAAAGTTTCATAAAAATGTGTTTTTCCATGAGGTAGAGGTCAATGATTATTATGTGTTCCGCTACCCACCTTATGATCTAAGCCTAGCTAGTAAAATGGCACAGGTCGCACAAATGCAGCAGTTAGACCTCATACATGTTCATTATGCTATACCACATGCTGTCTGTGCATACCTTGCTAAGCAAATGCTTAATAATGGATTAAAAACGGTAACGACACTTCATGGTACGGATATTACTGTGCTAGCACAAGATGAGTCGTTAAAGGATCTAATCCGACTAGCGATTCACCAAAGTGATGCCGTAACTGCCGTATCGCAAGATCTCATTCAAGAAACAAGACAGCTGCTTGATATTACAACGCCGATTGAGTTAACCTACAACTTTGTAGATAAGCGTGTATATTATCCTCGCGAAGTAACACAGCTTAGAGGAGACTATGCAGCACCACATGAAAAAATATTGATGCATATCTCTAATTTTAGGCCAGTTAAGCGTGTGTCAGATGTTTTAGATATATTTGATAAAGTACAGCAGGAGCTACCTGCAAAGCTGCTTCTTGTTGGCGAAGGACCTGAACTAACGAAAATTCAGTGTAAGGTTAAAGCTTTAGGCCTTGAAGATAAGGTGCTGTTTTTAGGAAAACAGGAGGATGTCGCTCAAGTCATATCTATGGCGGATATTCTGCTGCTACCGTCTGAGAAAGAAAGCTTTGGCTTAGTTGCATTAGAAGCAATGGCTTGTGGTGTACCGACGATTGGGTCAACAGCAGGAGGAATACCTGAGCTTGTCACTCATGGCGAGACAGGATATCTTGCGCCTATTGGTGATGTTGATGCGATGAGTCAATATGCGATTGAATTGTTGAAGGATGAAAAGCGATATCGTTCAGTCGTTGAGGCTTGCATCGAACGAGCTAGAAATGAATTCTGTAATGATCGGATTACGCACGAATACGAAAGTATATACTATAAAGTACTTGGGCTTGAATCAGAGATCAAGCCATTTACGTCTACGATGTGTCGTGCATAGAAGGTGAGGCTCTATGAAGCTGCAACTGCAACTCCATCTTATTCAGCCTGCAATGAAGGAAGCCTGTCTAGTTCTAGATAGACTTCTGCAAGCAGGCTTTTCTGCCTTTTTCGTAGGTGGTGCTGTACGAGATACGGTACTTGAGAGACCACTACATGATATAGATATTGCAACGAATGCAAGACCAGAGCAGGTAATGGAGCTGTTTCCGAATAGCATACCTACTGGCTTGCAGCATGGCACCGTAACCGTTAGGGTAGATGGCGTAAGCTATGAGGTAACGACCTTTCGCAAAGAGTCGGGCTATACGGATTACAGACGTCCGATGGACATCGCCTTCGTTGATGATCTGCATGAGGATTTAATGCGGAGAGATTTTACTATGAACGCGATGGCTATTGATCGAACGTGGCAGCTGCATGATCCATATGGCGGCTTAGAGCATATGAAAGCAGGGATCTTGAAAACGGTGGGCTCAAGCGAGCAGCGATTTCAAGAAGACGCTTTACGAATGCTGCGTGCGATTCGCTTTGCTACTACATATAAACTAAGTATTGATCAAGAATGCTGGGATGCGATGTTGCAAGCAGCAGGGCTGATGAAGCATATTGCGATGGAAAGAGTCGCTTATGAATTAGAACGATTGCTACAAGCCGATGATCCGATATATGGTATTGTGCTGTTATCGGAAAGCTCGTTGCTACAGCATACGAAGGATAGGTTACATATAGCTGCTGGAACGCTAAAGGATGAGCTTAAGCTACCGAATCATCGAGATACAAGCATGAATTGGGCCGTGTTGTTTCATAGCCTAGCTGTATCCAGTGAACAAGCAAGAGAAGATATGCGGGCGCTTAGGACAAGCAAGCAGCTTCAGGCGGCTTGCTATCATATATTGCAGCTTCATGAATGGCTGCAGCAGGTTCTGCAGCCAATGCAGGGTATGAATTCAGGCAATCAGCTTGAACTTGGGATTGCCGAAGCGGATCAGCTGCAGCTAAGTGTTGCTAAGGGCGAGCTTCTAGCATGGAAGGAGCAGTGGCTGGACAAGCTGCTGCACTATCCCATGCATCATTTAGAACTATTTCTTCACATGTATATGAATGAGTATGATGCGGTCGGTCAGGTTGCAAAGTTTCATGAAGAACTACCAATTCAACATGTAAAGCAACTCGCTGTACGCGGAAACGATCTTGTCACGTGGTGTAGTCAACCCTCCGGACCGTGGATTAATGAATGCCTTAAGCATATATTCATTGAAGTCGCGAGCGGCAGGCTGGTTAACAGCAAGGAAGCTATTCGTACATATGTTTTAAATCAATTCGAAGGTGGACGATACAATGAGTAATCATGAACGGCTTGTTGAGCTGCTTAACTCCTCAGAGGACTTTGTATCTGGGGAGAAAATTAGCGAGGCGTTAGGCATAAGCCGAACAGCCGTGTGGAAGCAGATCAAGAAGCTGGAAGCGTTAGGCTACGAATTTGAAGCAGTGACGAAGCAAGGCTATCGGTTGCTTTTCGTACCACAGCCTATACAGGCTATAAACGTTCAACAGTCATTAGTTAAGCATCGATTCGGACATACGATCGAATATCATCATGCTGTAACGTCTACGCAGCATTTGGCACGCGAGCTAGCTGAGAAGGGAGCACCTGAAGGGACGGTTGTCCTTGCCGAGCAGCAGCTGCAAGGGAAGGGACGACTAGGTCGACCTTGGCATTCCCCTTATGGGAAGGGTGTGTGGATGAGTACCATACTAAGACCGCTAACGCCAATTCAGCTTGCACCACAGCTTACATTATTAACGGCTGTTGCGTTAACGGAGGCAATTCGTGCGATAACTTCACTTGAGGTCGGAATTAAATGGCCTAACGATATATTATATAAAGGTAAAAAGCTGTGTGGCATACTACTAGAATCAGTTGCTGAGGATCAGCGTCTAAAATATGTCATCGCCGGAACGGGTATAGATGTAAATTTGAGTGAGAAAGATTATGACGAAGAGCTATTAACAAAAGCGACTTCCCTTCGTATAGAGCTCGGCAAGTCCGTTGATCGAGAAAAGCTTATTCAAGCCTTCATGCTTAGATGGGAAGCGCTATTCCAGCAATATGAAAGCGAAGGCTTTGAACCAATCGCTAAGCTGTGGGAAAGCTATGCTATATCCTTAGGACAGTCTATCTTAATTACAACTTCACAGGAAAGCTACTATGCAATACCTCTGAAGCTGACGGAACGCGGTTCCATTATCGTCGAGCTTGAGGATGGCGAACAACGTGAAATTTTTTCTGCTGAGATGGGTGAAGTAAAGCAGTAATTTACGGATAAAACATTTTCTGATAAACTAGGTCTACTAGGCGGTATTCATTGCGAAGCTGCACTAGTAATTGTGTACGTATCTAAACTGAATTTTAGAATGCACACTCTGCTCAGAGCCGAAGGGACCGAGACAGAAGGAAGCATTACTAGCAATCGTTTCCTTTACGTTCGAGGACCTTTTTAGCGATGGCTAAAAGGTTTTTTTGCTGTGACCAACAACTAAAGGAGCTGAAAAAATTGAAAAAAAGACTTACCATTTCTGCCATGTCGAAGATGAAAGCAGAAGGGAACCCGATTTCTGTCATTACTGCGTATGATTACCCATCAGCGAAGTTTGCGGAAGAAGCGGGAGTAGATGTTATTTTAGTTGGAGATTCTTTAGGTAATGTTGTACTTGGATATGATACAACGATTCCAGTCACAATAGATGATATGATCCATCATTCAAAAGCTGTAGCTCGTGCTGCAGAGCATACATTTATCGTAGCAGATATGCCGTTCATGACTTATGGCGTCAGCCTTGAGCATACGTGCAGCAATGCTGCGCGTTTAATGCAGGAAGGTCATGTACAGGCGCTTAAGCTAGAGGGTGGCGTCGGTATTAGCGAGCATGTCCGTACACTGGTGCAGGCAGGCATTCCAGTGATGGGACATATTGGCCTAACTCCTCAATCGGTTCATCAGCTAAGCGGCTACAAGGTTCAGGGTAAGCTGGAAGGGGATGCGAAGCGACTGCTGGATGATGCATTAGCACTGCAGGAGGCAGGAGCGTTTGCAATCGTGCTTGAGCTTGTAACAGAAGAGCTTGCAAAACTTATTAGTGAGCAGCTGCACATTCCAACGATAGGAATTGGTGCAGGCCGTGGATGTGATGGTCAGGTGCTTGTTTATCATGATATATTGCAATACTCTTCACCAATTTTCCCTAAAAAATTTGTTAAAACTTATGCTGATATTGGCAGTACGATCCGTGAAGCGATCGGTATGTATGTTAGTGATGTTAAAAATAAAAACTTCCCAGATGCTTCACATGTGTTTCAAGCTGATGCAGGTACGCTAGACTCACTGTATGGGAGCGGAAAAACTGCTGCAGACACGGAAAAGGAGTAAGCTGGTTATGAATATATGTCGTACAAAGCAGCAGCTAAAGCTGGCAATTAAAAAAGCGAAGGAGCAAGGTCAAACGATCGGCTTCGTTCCGACGATGGGGTATTTGCATGATGGCCATGCCAGCCTCTTGCGTGCTGCCAAAGAAGAAAATGATATTGTCGTATTAAGCATTTTTGTTAACCCGATGCAATTTGGTCCTAATGAGGATTTAGAAAAATATCCTCGTGATGAGGAAAGAGACTTAGCGGTAGCTGCATCATGTCATACCGATATCGTGTTTATACCTAGTGTAGAGGAGATGTACCCAACTAAGCCTCTTACATCGATTAAGGTAGCTGGTGTTACAGAGCGCTTATGCGGCGCGTCTCGTCCTGGACATTTTGATGGTGTAGGATTAGTTGTCAGTAAGCTATTTCATCTTGTTGAGCCGAAGCATGCTTATTTTGGGATGAAGGATGCCCAGCAGGTTGCTGTTATTGAGCAAATGGTCAATGATCTCGATATGAATGTGACGATTGTTCCATGTCCAATCGTACGTGAACCGGACGGATTGGCACTTAGCTCGAGAAATGTTTATTTGAATGCAAATCAGCGCACTGAAGCTACTGTATTAAGTCAATCGTTAAGCGAGCTTGCTCAATCACTTAAGTTGAACGAAGTGATGACAGCAGCACAGTGCATCGAGCTTATTACGAATAATATAAAGCAAACAACTGGTGAAATTGATTATGTTGAGCTGCTAGAATATCCAAGCTTGCATCCTATTGCCAAAGGTCAAAGGCTCCAGGAGCTACCAAGCGGCCAACGCTTTATCGTTGCACTTGCCGTTAAATACGGAAGTACACGATTAATTGACAATGCGTTATTCCAAGTAGAAGAGGTGATCGAACGTGTATAGAACGATGATGAAATCGAAGCTACACCGTGCGACAGTGACAGAGGCTAATTTAAACTATGTAGGAAGCATTACGATTGATGAGGAGCTTATGGAAGCTGCGGACTTGCTCGAAAATGAAAAAGTGCAGATCGTTAATAACAATAATGGTGCTCGTCTTGAAACCTATGTCATTAAAGGTGCACGTGGCAGTGGTGTTATTTGCTTGAATGGGGCAGCAGCACGTCTCGTGCAGCCTGGTGATAAAGTTATTATTATTTCATACAGCTTAATGACGGAAGAGCAGGCGCATAATTATAAGCCAACGATTGTTGTTCTGGATGGCGACAATAAACCCATTCATTATATGAATGAGGAAATTCATTCAACAATCGTGTAACCAAGTTAATCCCTTCATTATGTAACAGCTGCCATGCTGAATGAAAACAGTGCTTTCAACAAAAAATGACCGTACACTCCAACTAATCAAAGAAGGCGGGATGCGGTATGATCAACGAACTGTTTTCATCCATGCATGAGCTTCTTGACCACATTACACAGCATTATAAGGATGCTGATGAAGATCAAAGAGAAGATTACTGTGATTCCATTGGACAGCTTAAGGAAACGAATGACAAGATACTGGATCATTACGTTGCTGTCGAAGAGAAAATTGCTCTGTTTTTCGAGCTTTATCGAGACATTGAAGAGCAGGAGGAGTCAGAAGATGAGGTTAGGCAGGAAAAGCTTAGCAGCAGCCCGTTTGCAGCTTCCAGCATAATGCCTCAGGAACAGCATCACACAAGCCTACAACAACTATTGTACGAGGCTATCCAAGCTGAGCAAGAGCACGTTCATGAGCAGGAAATGCCATATGTAAATGTTTATTCGATTGATCAGCAGAACGATGGTATACTATGTAATGAATGTGATTTATTTGTTTCCGCTGAGCATGAGCTTGCACTTGATCAGGCTCAGGGTTACTACAAGCTGTTCATGTTTGCAGAAGCAGCTTCAATATTGAATATGATTATTACTGAGCAGCCTGAATGCAATATCGCAAGGCTATATTATGGAATGAGCTTAATGCACCTGCGCAACTGGAATGAAGCGCAAAGACAGTTTCAGCTGCTTTCTGTATTAAGCGACTTTCCCAAATGGCTCGCGCTAAGCTACAACGCGCTAGGCTGTATTCAGGCAATTAAGCTGAATATGAATCAGGCTGAATTATTATTCAATAAAGCGTATCAGCTGTATCCACAGTTTGAGGATCCGCTTAAAAATTTGCAAAGCTGCAGGCAAGCATCGCTCAAACAGCTATCACTATATTTTGGAAGCACAGAGCTGTGCTGTATGTGAGAGGAACGGTAAAGGAATGAAATATGCCATTTTGGATTTGGAAACAACGGGCCATAGCGTGTTGGACCAAATTATACAAATTGGGTTAGTGGTTGTATCGGACGAACTAGAGATTGTTGATACATTCAGCACATATGTAAAGCCTACTGTTGAAATTCCTCTGTTTATAACGAATTTGACAGGAATTCAGCAAGCGGATGTGCAGGATGCACCGGATATTAATGACGCTTTGCTCGAGGTCATTCCGCGAATCGACGATGCCGTTCTTGTCGCTCATAATGTTGGCTTTGATGCCAACTTCTTAAATCATGCCTTAGATCAATGTGGCTATCTGCCTTTCTCAGGAAGACGGTTAGACACTATGGAATTATTACGTATATTATTCCCATCGATTACTTCTTATCAGCTCGGAACTGCAGCTGAACAGCTTGGCATTGTCCACGAGCAGCACCACCAGGCGGATGCTGATGCTATGGCAACCGCTGAAATTTTCATTCAATGTGTTCAGAAGCTACGTTCCTTGCCGCTGCTCACCCTGCAGCGGCTATCTTCATTTTTTGATGAGAGTAAAGATATTGGGTGGTTTATGAGATACAATGAGGGACTCGTGGAGCAGGGGGTTGTATTCGAATCTGCTGAGTTCGATTATCATCGCCAATTTGCACTGAAAGCGAAGCCTTGGCAAGAAGAGACATCCGTTCGTGATGCCGAGCATGCCAACGATTACTTCGAGCAGAATAAAAGCTTTGAGGACTACATGAACGATGTGCAGGAGCGCTTTCGGGAGCTTTATGAGCATTACGAGGAAAGAAAGCCACAGCTGCAAATGTTTGATGAGGTCTATGAAGCACTTAGTAAGCAAAAGCATTTGCTAATTGAGGCAGGGACTGGAACAGGGAAATCACTTGGTTATCTCATTCCTTCCCTATATTACGGTATACAGGCCGAAGAAAAGGTCGTCGTAAGCACGCATACGATCAACCTGCAGGAGCAGCTGCGCAATCGAGACATTCCACTGCTCAATGAAGTACTGCCGTTTCCCATTCGTGCCTCGCTTCTAAAGGGTAGAAGCAATTATCTATGTATGCGGAAATTTGAGCACAAGCTTAACTTGCTTGATTTTATTGCACCAGTTGATGATCCTATCACTGCTGCACAAATGGTTGTATGGCTGACGGAAACAGAGAATGGCGATCAGGAAGAGCTAAATCTTGGTCTTAGAGGGCAGGATTTCTGGGGAACGGTATCAAGTGATGCAGATTCATGCTTAAATCGCGCTTGTCCTTGGTTTAAGCGCTGCTATTATCATCGTGCAAAGCATGAGGCTAATATTGCCGATGTTTGCATTACGAACCACTCGATGATTTTTACAGATATTCAAGCGGACCATCGTCTATTGCCATCATACCGTTACCTTGTACTGGACGAGGCACATCATCTTGAGGAGGTAGCAAGCAAGCATCTTGGAAACCAAGTAAGCTATTTCTCGTATATTCATGCAATGAGCTCGCTATTTAAAGATACTCGTACCGGTTTGCTTCCATCTCTACGTGTGAAAATCGCTGAAGAGGGCGATGACCATACCGCTGCCTGGAATGAAACGATTGACAGTGCGTATCCTGGTTTACAGACGATTAAGGAGTATTGGGATCAACTGTTCGAAGCGCTATATGACGTTGTTGTTCAACATGCCCAGCAAGCGTCTGATGCACCTTCTGAACAGGCTGGGGGACTTGTTTTTCGATTGAGCCGCAATGACCTTCCAGAGCAATGGACAAAGATCGTAGAAAGTGAGCAAGAGGTATATCTACAGTTGAATCGGTTCTCTAAGGCGCTGGAGAAAATGTCTTCTGATATGAAGGAACGACTTGATGAGGATTTAGTATTGTCTGGATTACTGACGGATTTGAACGGCGTAGTGAGAGATCTGCAACGTTTGAAGGATGAGCTGCGTCAGTTTATTAAGCTTGAGCTCGACGATTATGTCTATTGGTTAGAGGGGACACAGGCTTACAAGCATCGTTCACTGCAGCTTATGTCTTCACCTACAGATGTAAGCGGCTTGTTAAGAAAGTATTTGTTTGACGTGAAGGAAAGCGTCGTAATGACATCTGCCACACTGTCCATTCAGAAAAACTTCACCTATATAAAGGAACAGCTTGGTCTAGATAGCTACGGAGACGAGGAAGAACATCGGCTGAATGAAGTGATACTTGAATCACCATTTAACTATCGTAAGCAGGCGCTCGTTATTATACCACGCGATTTTCCGGTGCTTAAGGGAGCCAACGTTCCGAGTGATTATTTAGAGAAGCTAGTGCAATCGATTCATGATAACGCTCTGCTGCTAGGCGGAAAAATGCTCGTTTTGTTTACTTCTTATCGTATGCTTAAGCAAGTATATGATCCACTGAAGGAGCTGTTAGAGCCAAAGCATATTACCGTTTTAGGACAAGGCATTGATAGCAACAATCGTACAAAACTGACCAGACGTTTTCTACAGCAGCAATCCTCTATTTTGCTTGGTACAAGCAGTTTTTGGGAAGGTGTAGATATACCAGGAGAAGCATTGCAATGTTTGGCGATCGTGCGCTTACCATTTCAACCGCCTAACCACCCATTAATCGAAGCGAAATCGGAGCTTCTGCTTCGTCAGAAGAAAAATCCATTTATGAAGCTTTCAATTCCACAGGCTGTGATCCGTTTCAAGCAAGGATTCGGTCGTCTTGTACGGACAGCGTCGGATAAAGGCATTGTTATTCTTTATGATACACGAGTTATTGAATCCTATTACGGAAAGCATTTCCTGTATTCATTGCCTGGACCTAAGATTGAAACGATGCATACGGATCAAATGGTACAGCGAATGGACCAATGGTTGAAGGAGGTTGAATAAATGAAGCAAGTGAAAATTTCAGATGCTGTAGTTAAGCGTCTGCCTATTTATCTACAAGTGCTCAATGAGCTAAAGGCTCGAGAAATTAAAACGATCTCCTCGCAGGAGCTAGGCTCGCGCTTGGAGTTTAATCCTGCACAAATTCGGAAGGATCTCGCTTATTTTGGGGATTTCGGTCGAAAAGGAATTGGCTATGAAGTGGATTACTTGATTGATAAAATTCGTCACATACTTAAAATCAATCGCACGATAAAGGTCGCACTTGTCGGAGCGGGTAATCTTGGTCATGCTTTGTGTAATTATAATAAATACAGCAACGACAATATGCAGATCGTTGCTGTATTCGATGCACAGGAGCAAAAAATCGGTACGAAAATTAACAGCTTAACGGTACAGCCTATGGAAGAGCTTGCAGAAACAATTCAGCAGCAAAATATACGAATTGGGATCATTACAGTTCCTGCACAGGAAGCTCAGAACGTAGCAAATATGCTTATAGCTGGTGGTATAGAAGGTATCCTCAATTTTGCACCAACCATTTTAAGAGCTCCAGAGGAAGTACGAGTGCAGCATGCGGACTTTACAAAGGAGCTGCTAAGCCTTGGCTATTATTTGAACAATAAAGAGGAGGACCAAGATGAATCGTCTATGGATTAAGGATGGAGCATTTATTACAATGTCTGCACAGCAGCCACAGGTTCTGCAAGGACATATGATCGTTGAAGATGGCATCATTCAGTATGTTGGGGCTGCAGAGCCTAGTGCTGAACTTCAAGCAGGCAGTGAGGTTGTGAATGGCCAAGGTCTATTGTTTATGCCTGGTCTTGTTAACACGCATGGTCATGCAGCGATGAGCTTGCTTCGCGGTTATTCCGATGACCAAAACCTTCAAGTATGGCTTGCTGAAAAAATGTGGCCGATGGAAGCCAAATATACAGAGCAGGATACGAGAGTGGGCGGCAAGCTTACCATTGCAGAGATGCTGTTAAGCGGTACAACTACGTTCGTAGATATGTACGATCGCATGGAAATCATTGCAGAGGCAACGATCGAAGCAGGACTACGAGGCTTTCTAACACGCGGTGTAATCGGACTATGTTCAGAGGAAGAGCAGAACGAAAAGCTTAACAACTCTGTTGCATTCGCTAGAGAATGGAATGGTGCAGGAAACGGTAGAATTCGTACGATGCTTGCTCCTCATGCTCCTTATACGTGTCCGCCTCAATATATCGAGCGTTTTGTGCAAGCAGCTCATGATTATGATCTGCCGTTACATACGCATATGTCTGAAACGGCAGCTGAGGTTCAGCAAAATGTAGATGAGTATGGTGCACGTCCTGTTGAGCATTTAGAGAAGCTTGGTTTCTTCACACGCCCAGCTTTGCTGGCGCATGCTGTGCATTTGACGGATGAGGAAATCACAAAGCTTGCTGAGCTAAATGCATCAATTTCTCATAATCCGATTAGTAATCTTAAGCTTGCAAGTGGGGTCGCTCGCGTGCCTGAGCTGCTACGTGCAGGCGTTAAGCTGTCGCTAGGTACGGATAGTGTTGCGAGCAACAACAATATGGATCTGTTCCAAGAAATTCGTGCTGCTGCCTTACTGCACAAAGGCGTATCAGGTGATCCAACTGCAGTACCTGCTTATACAGCCCTTGAGCTTGCAACCTCTCGTGGTGCTGAGGCGATCTGGCATGATCATATTGGAGTTCTGGAGGCTGGGAAAGCTGCAGACTTTATTGCTCTTAATATCGATCAGCCACACTTCTTCCCACGTACAGATCTTGTGTCGCATGTTGTATATGCTGCAAGTGGTAGAGATGTTGAGCATGTATGGGTAGCTGGAAAACAGCTCGTGAAGCATAGACAATTGTTAACGATGGACGAGGAGAAAATTCGTTTCGAAGCTCAGGCTAGCTTTGAGCGATTGTTAACCTAGGATGAGAGCGATAGAAAAAAAGCGACCACCATTTATGACTCGTCGAAAATGGACGGTGCTTACCCTTTTCTTAATATTATTGATCATTGTAGGAATCATCTTTTTCTATCGCTATATTCATAAGGGCATTTGGCAGGAAACGAGCGAGATGCGTGAAGTGATTGAACAAGCTTCACTCTATAATCTCGATGAACAATATGTGCTTAACAAGTACATATGGGAGGATCGGTATTGGATCTTGCTTGCTCAATCTAATGTAAGCGAAGAGATGATATACTCTGCTTGGTCAACCCAGGAGCAGCTCGCTGAGCTTCCTTATGAAGAAGCGATGACGAAAGAAGAGATGCTGGCTCATGTAGAAGCATCAAAGCCTTATGCGCAGAACATTAAGCTTCAGCCAGGCTATATGTATGGTCAATTAGTATGGGAAATAAAGTATAAGGACACCGCAACGGAACATCTTAAAATTGCATTCTACCGTATGACAGATGGTAATTTTATCGATGAATATACGATACCAAAGGAAACAAGACCTTAAACGGCTTGTTTCCTTTTTTTATATAATTAAAGTTGATAGCAAAAATGATATACTAATTGATATACGAATGATCTATCAAATTTATATAATAGAGGTGTAAACATGAAAGATATGAAGCTAAAACCGATGGCTGTTACATTTATTGTTTGCTTGGCTTTGCTTATTGGCGGCGGCTTTACGTATCAATACGTTGCACAGGAGAAGCCGCTTCAGCAATCGTTGGAGCAAGCACAGTTTTCTAATATTCAATTATCAGGTAATAAAAATGAAGGATATATCGTTACGCTTGATGTTATAGATGGGAATACACTAGCACTTGCTGCTGAGGAAGCAAGAAATATTTTAAGTGATTATAAGATTGAACCAGTAAGTTATACGATTCAGCTTAAGCAAGAATCTACTAGCCTAGAGAAGGTATGGCAAGACCATTTATTCGAAATAGCAGAAATTATGGCGAATAAAAACTATTCTAAGCTTCCCGAACTGATGCATAGCATCGAAGCATCACATGAGCACGTAGAGGCTTCGGCAAGCATGGATCAACAAAATGTGTATATTTCACTCGTAGCTGATAATCAGCGCTTTGATCAAATTTTGCCTTTAGATGGAGGCACGATGGGAGTGTGGAATAATGAAGAATAATTGGAAAGAGCTGCTTATTGGTATCGTGGCTGCAGCGGCAATATATACGATTGGTTACACTGTTCATATAGGAGCAGCAGTGTTGGTCACAGTGTTGTTTTCGGCTATTTTTGTTATGAATCGTAATGGCAAGGGCGTTAAAAGCTTAGCAAGCTTGAAAAACAAAAAAAGTGTTGCGATTAAGCAGATTAGCTTTGATGAAGTAGGTGGACAGGAGCATGTAAAGCAAGAGCTCCAAGAGGCACTTGATTTTTTGGTGCGCCGAGAGGAAATTGCGAAACGCGGTATTCGAATTCTAAAGGGTATACTATTGACAGGTCCTCCGGGAACGGGTAAAACTTTGCTGGCAAAGGCGGCAGCAAGCTATACGGATAGTGTGTTTATTGGTGCATCAGGTAGTGAGTTCGTTGAGATGTACGTAGGTACAGGTGCCAATCGTATTCGCGAGCTGTTCCAAAAAGCTCGCAACGAAGCGAAAGCATCTGGCAAAAAAAATGCGATTATTTTCATTGATGAGATTGATGTTATTGGCGGAAAGCGAGACGGTGGTCAACAGCGAGAATATGATCAAACGCTAAACCAATTGCTTACTGAGCTTGATGGAATTTATCACAATACAGATGTGCAGATTTTACTCATCGCGGCAACTAACCGCAAGGATATGCTCGATGAAGCATTGCTTCGACCTGGACGCTTTGATCGCCATATTGAGGTTGCATTACCGGACAAGAAATCTAGAAAGCATATTTTAGAGCTGCATGCAGCCAACAAAAATATAGTTGCTACAGTCAATTTTGAAGAGCTGGCAAGAGATACGTATCAATTTTCAGGAGCTCAGCTTGAAGCGGTTATGAACGAAGCCGCAATCTATGCGATGCGTGATCAAGCAGATGCAATCACTGAGGAGCATATCCAAGCGGCGATTGATAAAGTACTGCTTGGTGAAAAAATTAATCGTGAAGCAAGCAAAGAAGATAAAATTCGTGTAGCAAGACATGAATTGGGTCATGCTATTATGGCAGAGCTTACGACACCCGGCTCAGTTGCACAGGTTGTACTTGCACCTCGTGGTGGAGCACTTGGCTTTGTAAGGCATACTCCGATGGCTGATAAGTATTTATATTCGAAATCAGAGCTTGAACACAAAATTATGGTTACGCTTGGCGGGGCAGTTGCAGAGGAGCTGTTCTATGGTGAACGTAGCACGGGCTCCAGAGGTGACTTTGACCAAGCACTGAACATTGTTAAAACGATGGTTGAATCAGGCTTAACGAGTCAAGGAATAATTAATGGACAAATGATGACTGCGGATCGTTGGAGCTTAATTAGTAATGAGGTTCTTGATGAGCTACTTGCAAAAACGAAGCAGCTTCTTAGTCAACATTCTGACATATTTGAACAGGCCTTGCCGATTCTACTGGAAGAGGAAGTTATTAACGGTGAAAACTTCCGTACTTTAATGGAAAAATCGAATGCAATTCCGATAAATTTGCAACAAAATGCATAATAGCGCTTACCTTAACTGCAAATTTTCTTGAAAAGAGGTATAATAATATAGACTAAAAGCTAAGGGAGAAACTAGACCTATGATTAAGAAAGTTGGAGTTATTGGTGTAGGAACAATGGGTCAAGGTATCGCAGAAATGCTAGCTAAAAACAGCTTAGATGTTTTAGTGCTTGAAAATTCTGCCGATCGTCTTGAACATGCAATGCATATGATTGAAGTTAGCCTTGATAAACAAATAGAAAAATGGGCGATTACTTCATCAGAGAAAAAATTAATTTTATCTCGAATTCAGCCAATTAACAAAGTGGACGAATTGTCAGATTGTGATCTTATTATCGAATCCATTACGGAAGATCTAGAAGCTAAAAAAGAAGTGTTTAAACAGCTTGATCAAGTGACAGATGCGTCTACGATTTTGGCAAGTAACACTTCTTCATTAAGCTTAACAGAAATCGCTAGTGTAACGCGTTCACCTGAGCGTGTTATTGGCATGCACTTTATTCATCCTGTATCGAAGGTTGATTTGGTTGAGATCGTTCGTGGCTTAAAAACTTCGGATGAAACCGTGGAATCGTTAAAGCAATTTGCTGAAGCGATTCAGAAAAAATCCGTGATGGTGTTCGAATCACCAGGCTTTGTAACGACTCGCCTTATCTGCCTATTTATTAACGAA
This sequence comes from Paenibacillus sp. FSL W7-1287, assembly GCF_038004245.1. Lineage (NCBI taxonomy): Bacteria > Bacillati > Bacillota > Bacilli > Caryophanales > Paenibacillaceae > Paenibacillus > Paenibacillus sp. FSL W7-1287. The sequence goes on from NZ_JBBORD010000001.1 coordinate 2,094,603, forward strand.
GCACTTCATGTACTGGAAGAGGGCGTTGCAACAGCTGAGGATATCGATCTAGCGATGCGCAACGGCTACTCCTTCAAGTACGGCCCATTCCAAATGGCGGATCATTTCGGACTTGATTCTGTACAAGCAGCACTTGAAAACATGTTCCGTGAATATGGTGATCTAAGATACCGTCCATCCTTTACTCTTAAAAAGATGGTACGTGCTGGGCAGCTTGGTGTAAAGACAGGCGTAGGCTTCTTCAAATATGATACGGATGGTGATCGATCTAATGAAAGTACTCGTAATTAATGCAGGCAGCAGCTCGATTAAATATCAGCTTTTTGATATGACGAATGAATCAGTCCTTGCGAGCGGACGCGTTGAACGAATCGGAATGGATTCTTCAATCGTTACTCACGAGCCAACTGGTAAAGAAGAAGTTGTTGAAGTAAAAGAAATATTAGACCATGTAGCTGGAGTTAAGCGTGTTATTGAGATGCTGACTCATGAGAAATATGGCGTCGTCAAAACGATGAACGAGATCGACGCCGTTGGACATCGTATCGTTCATGGCGGCGAAGCATTTAAAAACTCAGTTATTGTTACGGAAGAAGTAAAAACTGAAATTAAGCGTTTGTTTGAGCTTGCTCCGTTACACAATCCAGCGCATATGATGGGGATTTTGGCGGTTGATGCCAATCTTCCAGAGGTGCCTCAGGTTGTTGTATTCGACACAGCGTTCCATCAGACGATGCCTAGAACTTCATACTTATATGCGATTCCTAGAACACTATATAAAAAGCATAAAGTACGCCGTTATGGCTTCCACGGCACATCTCATGCTTATGTAAGTGATGTTGCGGCTAAAACGCTTGGTAAAGATCTTGCTTCACTTAAAATGATTACTTGTCATATCGGAAATGGCGGTAGCTTGACTGCTATTCTAGATGGCAAATCATTCGATACAAGTATGGGGATGACGCCACTTGAGGGCTTGATGATGGGAACTCGTTCTGGTGATCTTGATCCTGCTGTCGTTCCTTTTGTGATGAACAAAGAGGATTTAACATTAAATGAAGTGAACTCTATGCTTAATAAGCACAGTGGTCTGCTAGCTATCTCTGGTTTAAGCTCGGATATGCGTGAAATTACTGATGCAATGCATGAGAATGAAGATGCAAAACTGGCATACGATATGTATGTATATCGCGTGAGAAAGTATATTGGTTCTTACACTGCAGCTATGAATGGACTTGATGTCCTTGTCTTCACCGCTGGAGTAGGTGAGAATTCCGTTGTTCTACGCCAATCCGTATGTGAAGGATTAACGTACTTCGGAATCGAAATTGATGAGGAACTGAATAAAATCCGCAGCAAGGAACCTAGAATTATCTCTAAACCAGGCTCTAAAGTTGCTGTTATGGTCGTTCCTACGAATGAGGAGCTTCTTATCGCTCGCGATACGTTTAATCTTGTAAAATAATTGATGGTTCAGGAGGGGAAGGATTGAGCGATCATATATGGAAGGCGTATGCTCACGGCATGAATGTTATGCTGAGTGAGGGTGGAATTTACGTTCATTCATTGCTGTTGAACAGCTATCATGCGCTTGGCTTGTCGCATGCTGAAGCAATGCTTTTGCTGCACATTATGCAATCATCTACTGTTGATCAACACCCTTTCCCAACACCTGAACAGCTATCAGCTGTTATGGGTGTTTCAGTCAATGAAGTGACACGGTTACTGCAGCAGCTTCTTAATACGGGATTTTTGAGTATTGAACAGGATACAATGAACGACATCATTGTCGAGCGTTATAACTGGAGTGGCTGGTATATGAAGGCTAGCAGCTGGCATGCTCAGATGCGTAGAGAGAATAAGCAGGCCGATCGTCAGAAGCTTCGTGCAGTAAAGCAGGAGGCTGATGCTTCCAAGCTGTTTCATATGTTTGAGCAAGAGTTTGGAAGACCGCTCTCGCCAATGGAATATGAAACGATTAGCGGCTGGATCGATAATGATCGATATACCGATGAGCTTATTACACTTGCTCTCAAGGAGGCTGTGTTTGCTGGTAAGCTTAGCTTTCGATACATCGATCGTATCCTGATCGATTGGGCAAGACATCGAGTTCACAATGCTGAAGAGTTAAAACAATATCAAAGTCAATTTTTTAATAAAAACCTTTGAGTGCCGTAAGGGATATCGGATAATAACGAAAACCTTGTGATTGCATGCAAAGGTTTTTTTGCATTTAAATCCACATTGATTAAATAACACTTAACATTTACACTTTTGATGATGTACAATGGAACAACTAGTTTTTACAGAAGGGTAAGTGAGATAGCAATGGAAGCAAACTGTCGTATATTAATCGTCGACGATGAAATACTTGTTCGACAAGGAATAAAGCATTTGCTGCATTGGGAGCGTGAAGGATTTCTCATTGTCGGTGAGGCATCAAATGGTCAAGAAGCGATGCAGCAGATTGAACAGCTTAACCCACATGTAGTCATTACTGATATTGTGATGCCGATTATGGACGGTGTACAGCTTACGAGCCACATAAAGCAGAACTATCCACATATCGAGGTCATTGTTCTTAGCAGCTTCAGCGAGTTTCATTATGTGCGAGAAACCTTTCAGCAAGGGGTAGCTGACTATTTGCTTAAGCCTAAGCTTGATGCGGATCAGCTGATTGCCATTCTAAAGCGTATCGTTAACCGCATACCAGCATTACAGGTTGCAGCGACAACAGACACAGCTTCGACCGTTACGATGCTGCTGGATCGGCTAATGTCTGGTTATTCTATGGACGGTATGGAGCTAGGATCCAATTTTCCATTTCCTAGCTTTCGAATATATGGTGTTGACCTGAGTCATGTGAAAGAGCTAGCAGATGTGAAGGAGAAGGTTCTGCTTAGTGCGAAGGAAGCACTTGAACCTTTTGTGAATACGCTTCATTTTTACGTTATGCCCTCAGACTCACAACATGCAGTGCTGTTGATGAACGGCTTTGAAAGAGAATGGGGAACTATTATGCCTGCGCTGCGTGCATTGTCGAACTCAACACGAATGAAGGCATATAACGCATGCTGGATATTAGGAGATAGCTTTTCAGAGCTGGAACAATTGCCTGAGCAATACCATGAGCATTTCAAAAAGCTTGCAGCATATCGATATTTTCTACCCTTGCACAAAAATTTAATTGTTCGGCATGAGCTGCCCAAGCTAAGCGCAGAGGAGCCTGCTTTCGATATGAATATGTTCATGGATCAGCTGCAGCGTCGGAATTATGACCTAGCGATAGACCAGCTTCGTCAATATGGCAATGCAGCCATCGATTATTATACGATCGATGTGTTTGCATTCAAGTCTCAGCTAAGTAATGCCATATTCAATATGCTTATTCTGTTAGGCAAGCTTGATCGTTCCATTCACCAGCTGGAGCAAAAAAAATACGAATATATTCGGGCGATTAATGAATCACAGCACGTGAGTGAAGCAATCGAAGAGCTTAATTTCTGCTTATGGCAGATCGAAGAAGCGTTAGCAGCAAGTCGTAGTGCAACTGGTAATCCAAGCATGTCGCTTATATTGGACTATATTCAACAGCATTACATGGAACCAATTAATTTAAGCGATGTTGCAAGCCACTTTCACTTCAACGCAACGTATCTATCAAGCTTATTCTCGGCCCATAACGATGAAGGCTTTAGTGAATATCTAAACCGAGTACGCATTGATAAGGCTGCGGAATTACTGATAACGACGGATCTGCCTATTTCAGATATTAGTTTGAAGGTAGGGTATTCCGACCATAGCTATTTCACTAAAGTATTCAAGAAGCTGAAGGGACAATCGCCTAGTCAGTATCGGAAAAGTCCGTCTGACCAAGTGAGGAGTGACAAGCGATGAAGCTTCGTAGAATCGCGGACAAGCTGAAATATCATGACCTCTTCATTAAGATGTTTTCGATCATGCTCATTAGCATCATTGCTGTAGCGCTATCAACATGGATTGTTATGTTTCGCATGTCAGAGCAAGTGTTTATCGACACATTTAGTATTACCAATAGTAAAATTATGACGCAAATTAAAACAAGCATGGAAAATATGAACTATGCTGTTTCGATGACAGCGAGTAATGCGAACACAAGCGGCGAAATTAGAAGATTTTTAACGAGCAGTCAATATACGACAATAGAGGAACTGAACAGTCATTATAAGGTTACCCAAGAAATGAGGCGAATCCAGTCTACCTTAGCGACGTATCCAATTGCGATGGTGATCACCGGAATTAACGGCAATCGTCATGCGACGGACACAACGATATGGCCACCAACCTATAAAGGCTTACAGGAGCATAGCATAACGAAGCAAACCTTAACGGAGCCAAGAAAGCTTCATTATCAATTAGATGAGAGCACCATTGATGGTAAGAAAAACAGTGAGGCAGTTGTAGTTGCATCAAAAGCATTAGTCGAGCAAGTGAGTGGTGATTTCTATGGAGTACTGTACTTCGCAATGAAGGAGGCTGAATTCAGAAAAAATTATGCTGGCTTTACGACTAAAGGGAATGATGTCCTGCTAATCAACAGTGATGGTGTTGTCATATCATCAAATTTATCTGAAAGACTGGGAACGAAGGAACTAGAGCTGTTAAATTACGCCCAGTTGATAGATAAGCAGGAGGATGAATACTTGAACGTAGAATGGAATAATCGCCAGCATATGATCCTCTCCGCGTATATGCCAAACTATGATCTCTATCTGGTCAATCTGATTGACAAGCGTTACGTCTTATCACAAATGCTTAATGTCAAAACAGTAGCATTACTATGTGTTGCTATCGTTATTGTGTCACTAATTATCGTATTTATCATGTCTAGACGTATTACAAGATCACTCACCTTGCTAGCACGACAGATGTCACGTGTGACGAAGCGTAATTTTGGAAATTACATTACAGTGAAGGGCAGCAACGAAATTGTTGAAGTAGGTAAAGCGTACAATCTCATGCTGGACGAGCTTAATGAATATATCGCGGAGCTATTAAAAACACAGAAGGAGCAGCGTAATGCTGAGCTTAGTGCACTTCAGATGCAAATCAATCCTCATTTTCTGTACAATACGCTCGCTTCAGTAAAAATATTAGTACAACAAGGCAATAGAGAGAAGGCTTCTGCCACCATAAATGCGTTAATTGAGCTGCTGCAAAATACGATAGGCAATGCAAGTGAAACGATTACAGTAGAGCAGGAGCTTATTAATCTTAAAAACTATGTGTATATCAATCATGTACGCTATGGTGAAAGCATTCATGTAAGCTATTTCATTGATGAGCAGTGTCATCGAGCACAATTGCCAAAGCTTATTATTCAGCCATTTATTGAAAATGCGTTCTTTCACGCGTTTCAAGGACGAAGCGATGGCTATATCTATGTCATGATCTCACGTAATGGTGGCAATTTAGTATGTGAGGTCGTAGATAACGGAGTTGGCTTTGAGCCGATAAAGCTAGATCAACATATTAAAAGTGAGACTTCATCGCACTTTTTCTCCGGGATTGGCATTCGCAACGTAAATGATCGTATAGAGCTTCTATACGGTGGTAGCTATGGCGTGAACATTAACAGCAGCACAGGAAAAGGGACGCATATTACTATTACAATTCCATTCATATCAGCTAAAGATATTACAAAAACATAAAGAAATTTATAGCAACTTTATGCTTACTGCATCAGCCGCTTGAGAAGCTATAAAAATGACAAATTGAAACAAAGATATTGCTAACGTGCCGTATTTTACCATTGCTATAATGTAATTGTTAGCCGGCAAACGCTTTCAAATCTTTTCAATTCGTTATAGAAACAAAAAGGGGCTGAATGGAATGAAAAAGTTACTGACGATTTTATTAGCAAGCTTCATGCTGTTAACTGCATGCTCCAGTAACAGTGACAAAAGTACTAATGCGTCTAATGAAGGAACAAACGGCGGAAGTACAGGGAAGAAGCAAGAAATTACGGTATGGGCATGGGATAAGGCATTCAATATTGCTGCAATGGAAACTGCAAAAGGCATTTACGCACAAAAAAATGCTGATGTAACGATTAATGTTATCGAAAATGCGCAGGATGATATTATACAGAAGCTTAATGCTGGATTGAACTCTGGTACGACAAAAACGTTGCCTAATATTGTGCTGATTGAAGATTATCGTGCACAAAGCTTCCTACAAGCGTATCCAGATTCATTCTTTGCACTAGATGAGTTCATCAATGCTGCAGATTTTGCAGATTATAAAATCGGTCCGACTAGCTTTGAAGGTAAGCAATACGGAGTACCGTTCGACTCCGGCGTTGCAGGCTTATATGTTCGTACTGATTACTTGCAGGAAGCAGGCTATACGGTAGACGACTTGCAAGACGTTACTTGGGATGAGTACATTGAGATCGGTAAAGCGATTAAAGAAAAAACGGGTAAAGATATGCTGACGCAAGACCCGAATGATCTTGGATTAATTCGAATGATGATTCAATCCGCAGGAGCATGGTACTTGCAGGAGGATGGTAAAACACCATTTATTGCAAATAATGCTGCACTTGAAGATGCGTTTAATACGTACAAAAACATTATGGATGCAAATATCGTAAAAGTCATTTCTGACTGGAGTCAGTTTGTAGGTGCATTCAACAGCGGTGACGTTGCATCAATTCCAACAGGTAACTGGATCACTGCCTCAGTAAAAGCAGAAGCTGAGCAATCTGGCAAATGGGCGATCGTTCCATTCCCAACATTAGCGAACACTGCGAGCTCTGTTCATGCATCTAACCTTGGCGGCAGCTCATGGTATGTCATGAATGTAGATGGCAAGGAAGCAGCGGCAGATTTCTTAAAAGAAACATTTGGCTCAAACGTAGATTTCTATCAAACGCTTGTAACTGAAATTGGTGCAATCGGTACACTTAAAGCAGCCGCTCAAGGCGAAGCGTATACAGCACCTGATGAATTTTTTAACGGACAAACAACAATCGCAGATCTTGCTTCGTGGACAGAGCAAATTCCTAACGTAAATTACGGTATGCATACGTATGCGGTCGAAGATATTCTAGTTGTGGAAATGCAAAACTTTATGAACGGTACAGAGCTTGAAACCGTTCTAAACAATGCGCAAACACAGGCTGAAACTCAAATTAGATAATCGCTGCATCACGTAACACAGGCGGGCTCCTACCAAACCACTGGCCATAGAGTGGTGAAAGGAGCCTCGTCTTATAGCCGTAGAAAGGGGCTTGCTATCATGAAAACTGAGGTAAGGCGTACAAGTATTAGAGGCTCAAGCATTCGAACCAAGGCAAACCTTACCGGCTGGCTGTTTATTAGTCTAGCCGTCATAATGATCGTTATATTTTATTTTTATCCGATGCTTCAGGCTTTGTTGCTTTCTTTCAAATCTGGAACAGGAATGAATCTTGATTACGTCGGCATCGATAATTATAAGCGTTTATTTTCAGACAAAACGTTTACAACGGCGTTAACCAATACATTTATTTATCTTATCGTGCAAGTACCAGTAATGATTATTCTCGCTCTGTTTTTATCGGTATTGTTAAATAGCAGACAACTGAAGTTCAGAGGTTTTTTTCGAACAGCTATATTTTTGCCTGCAGTAACCTCTCTCGTTGCGTATTCGGTTATCTTTAAGTATTTATTTGCAACGGACGGGATGATCAATAAGCTGTTCATGAGTATACAATTGATTCAGACTCCGATTGAATGGATCACGGACCCGTTTTGGGCCAAAGTTACTATAATTATTGCGATTACTTGGCGCTGGACTGGCTACAATATGATTTTTTACTTGTCAGCCTTGCAAAATATCGACCAATCCATCTATGAAGCTGCACGTATAGATGGTGCGTCCGCAACGCGTCAATTTTTTGGTATTACGATTCCATTATTGAAGCCAATCATTTTATTCACGTCTATTACATCGACAATTGGTACACTACAGCTATTCGATGAGGTCGTTAACATTACACAGGGTGGACCAGGTAACGCAACGCTGTCGATTTCGCATTATATTTATAACCTATCATTCAAGTATACGTCTGATTTTGGATACGCAGCAACGGTATCTTACTCCATTGTCGTGATCATTATCATACTCGCATTTTTGCAATTCAAATTGGCAGGTGATAAGAAATGAATAAGCTGAAAACGACCGGAACGTATATCTTTTTAATTCTAGCAGCATTCATTTCTATATTCCCATTTTTATGGATGCTCATAAGCGCAACGAATACATCTGCAGATGTAACGAAGGGAAAGCTGATACCAGGTTCGTATTTTTTTGATAATATATCAAATTTGTTCTCTAGTATCGATATTGGAACAGCCTTGCTAAATTCGGCAAAGGTTTCGATTACAACAACGTTGCTTTCACTTGTGATTGCGTCGCTAGCAGGCTATGGCTTTGAGATTTATCGCTCAAAAGCGAAGGATGTTGTGTTCTCGATATTGCTGCTATCGATGATGATTCCATTCGCAGCAATAATGATTCCACTGTTTCAGATGTTCGCGAAATTAAGTTCAGTAGCACCAGCGATCGGTATTGATACGCTGTCAGGTGTAATTTTACCAACTGTTGTTACTGCATTTTTAATCTTTTTCTTTCGGCAAAGCACGAAAATGTTTCCTAAGGAATTGTTGGAGGCAGGCCGCATTGATGGTTTAAGTGAGCTTGGATTGTTTATTCGAGTCTATGCTCCTACCATGAAAACAACCTATGCAGCAGCGGGCATTATTACGTTTATGGCAAGCTGGAACAACTACTTATGGCCGCTAATCGTATTGCAATCGCCAGAGAATCAAACGATACCGATGCTTATCTCACAGCTAGGCTCGAGCTATTCTCCGGATTACGGAATGATTATGACCGCTATCGTTATATCAACGATTCCGACAGCCTTAGTATTTTTCTTCATGCAGAAGCATTTTGTAGCTGGTATGACAGGTTCGGTTAAATAAAAATATGAAGCCATGCATTGAATGCTCTAGACAATGCTTGGCTTTTATAGTATGAATGTATAAGACACCTAATTCATCATAATGGAGGTTTAATTATGACTACAGTAATCCCTACGTTGGATTGGCTCGCAGATCCAGCAGTGTTCGCAGTAAATCGTGTGGAAGCACATTCTGATCATCGCTATTATGAGACGTTGGCTGAAGCAGAGACAAGAGGGGAAATGCGTCTTCGTCACTCACTGAATGGTGCTTGGAAATTCTCTTATAGTAGCAAACCAGCTGATCGTTCTGTTGCCTTTTATGAAACGGGTTTCAGTGTTGATAGTTGGGATTTTATAGAGGTTCCTGGCCATATTCAAATGCAGGGCTACGGTAAGCCACAGTATGTCAATACAATGTATCCATGGGATGGTATTCATGAGCTTAGACCACCTCAGGTTAATATGGAAGACAATCCTGTAGGTAGCTATGTAAAAACGTTTAACGTACCGCAGCATATGAAGAATCTTCCATTATTTATATCGTTCCAAGGTGTAGAGTCTGCTTTCTATGTATGGCTGAATGGAAAGTTTGTCGGCTATAGCGAAGACAGCTTTACGCCATCGGAATTTGAGTTGACGCCTTATCTTACTGAAGGGGAAAACAAGCTAGCTGTTGAAGTATATCAGCGCAGCACAGGAAGCTGGCTAGAGGATCAAGATTTTTGGCGATTCTCAGGCATCTTCCGTGACGTATATTTATATGCAACACCTAAGCTTCATATCGAGGATCTATTCGTTCAAGCCGGTCTAGACGATCAATATCGCAACGGTAATTTATCAGTCGATATTAAGCTAAAGGATGCCGCAGCCGCTTCGGTTGAGTTATTGCTGAAGACTGCTGATCAAGTGCTTGTTGCTGAGAGCAAGCAGGATATTGCCGGTCAAGCAACAGTTAGCGTTGAGCCAGGTGTGGTACAGCCTTGGAGTGCAGAGTCACCGTATTTGTACAGCCTATACGTTATCGTTCGTGACGAGCATGGTGAAATTGTTGAGGTCCTGCATGAGAAGATCGGCTTCCGTCGCTTCGAGATCATCGACAAGGTCATGCATATTAATGGCAAGCGCATTATTTTCAAAGGGGTTAATCGTCATGAATTTAACCCTCGTCGTGGCCGTGCTATTACGAAAGAGGATATGCTATCGGATATTCAAACGATTAAGCAAAACAATCTAAATGCGGTTCGTACCTCTCATTATCCGAATCAGTCACTATGGTATGAGCTATGCGATGAGTACGGGATCTACCTCATCGACGAGATGAATCTTGAGACACATGGATCATGGCAAAAAATGGGTAAAGTAGATCCGTCATGGAACATTCCGCTTCACGATAAGGAGTGGGAAGCAATCGTTATGGATCGCGCGATTTCGATGCTTGAGCGCGATAAAAACCACCCATCCGTGCTAATCTGGTCCCTCGGCAATGAATCGTATGTAGGAGAAGTACTATTGAATGTTGCAAATTATTTCCGCAAAGCTGATCATACGCGTTTGGTTCATTATGAGGGTGTGTTCTATGATCGAAATTTCTCTGCCTGCAGTGATATGGAATCTCGTATGTACGCGAAGCCAGCAGATATTGAAGCATATTTAAACAATAATCCTGAGAAGCCATATATTAGCTGTGAATATATTCATGCAATGGGTAACTCGCTCGGCGGTATGCACAAATATATTGAGCTTGAGGATAAATATCCAATGTATCAGGGTGGATTCATCTGGGATTATATCGACCAAATGATTGTGAAGAAGGATCGCTATGGCAAAGAGTTTCTTGCGTATGGCGGGGACTTTGATGATCGCTCTAACGATAACAATTTCTGTGGCAACGGAATCGTCTATGCCGATCGTACAATCACACCAAAGATGCAAGAGGTAAAGTTTCTTTATCAGAATATAAAGCTTACGCCATCGCGCAATACAGTACTTGTGTGTAATGATAATCTGTTTATAGGCACAGGCGACTACAAGCTGGTGATTACCCTTGCAAGGGATGGTGAGGTGCTGGAGCAGCAGCAGCTGACTATAGACGTTCCTGCGGGTGAGCAGCGCGAATATGAGCTAGCTTGGACTGCTGACCAGTCAGCAGCTGGAGAATATACAGTAACAGCTTCCGTCCAGCTTGCAGAAGCAACACGATGGGCTGAAGTCGGTCATGAGGTTGCCTTTGGCCAGCATCGCTTTATTGAAGCGAAGCAAGAAGCTCCATTGCAGCAGCGTACATTCCGCGTGGCGGAAGGCGATGTCAACGTTGGAGTCCATGGCAGTGATTTCAGCATTATGTTCAGTAAAGGTGCAGGTACTTTAATTTCAGTTAATTATGACGGTCGTGAGATGATTGCACAGCCGCCTCATGTCCTGTTCTGGAGAGCGACTACCGATAACGATAAAGGCTATGCTCAGGGCTACGAACGTGCACTTTGGTATGCAGCGAGCCTGTCTCGTAGATGTGTTGGCTTTGAGCTAGAACAGTCTGAATATAGCGTGACGGTTACCTTTACGTATAAATTCAGCATTCATCCTGAGCTAGAGGTAAAAGTAGCTTATACTGTAACTGAGGGCGGAAATATCGCTGTCAAAGCTGATTACTCGGGTGCGGAAGGCTTACCGACGTTGCCAATTTTTGCACTGTCCTTCAAGGTGCCAGCTGACTATGATTTGCTTGATTGGTATGCGATGGGACCAGAGGAGAACTATATTGACCGTGTTCACGGTGCGCGCTTAATGACGTTCCAGAATCGAGCGCAGGATAACGTTGCTAGATATGTTGTCCCTCAGGAGAGCGGCAACCGTACAGGCGTAAGAAGAGTGGCGATAACGAATGAGCTGAAGCAAGGCCTTGTTATCAATTCTTCTCCAGAAGCGCCAGTTGAATGCCGTATCGCTCCTTATACCGCATTCGAGCTAGAAAATGCTGTGCATCATTATGAGCTGCCTAATGTACACTATACTGTCGTAACTGTTGCAGGCAAGCAGATGGGCGTAGGCGGAGACGATAGCTGGGGTGCGCCGGTTCATCCAGAATATCATATTGCTAGCGAGCAGCCGCTAAGCTTTGAATTTACAATATCAAGAGCGAAGTAATGACGATGCAAGCGTGGAGAGTTTGAGCTCTCTCCGCTTGCATTTTTTTGTTTGCGTGAAATTTCACATCGAGTTTACATTTCGTTAATATGAATGTTCTATAATTGAAAGGAAGCAAGCAGATTAATAGATGAGATGAATGAAATGATATTAAATGATAGGCTTGACAGCCATGGTTGTTATAAAGGAGTGTGTTGGCTTGAGTAATACGATATTAGTCGTAGAAGACGAGAGAAAAATTGCGAGGTTACTTCAAATTGAACTAGAAAGTGAAGGCTATCACGTTAAGGTAGCAGGTGACGGGTTAACTGGACTGGAGCTCTATCGTGAGGGCGACATTGATTTACTTATTCTAGATGTGATGATGCCTGGCATGAGCGGTATAGAGCTGCTGCGTAGAGTACGAACGGTTGATGAATACACGCCTGTCATATTATTAACTGCTAAAAGCTCGATCGAGGATAAAGTGTCTGGTCTCGATCTTGGAGCCTCGGATTATATGACTAAGCCGTTCGAGATAGAAGAGCTACTCGCACGTATACGAGCAGCACTTCGTATTTCATCGAAAGCAACCCCTGTACCAGTTCAGACTGAACAATGGTTTGAGGTTGCGGACTTACGCTTAAACGAAATGATGCGAGAGGTATATCGCGGCGAGCAACTTATTCAATTAACGCAAAAGGAATTTGATTTACTTGCATATTTAATGCGTAACGAAAAAATTGTTTTGAATCGAGAGCAAATATTGACTGAGGTATGGGGCTACGACTTCGCAGGAGATACAAATATCGTTGATGTGTATATTCGTTATGTCCGCAAAAAAGTAGATGCGAGCTTTGATAAGCCATTAATACATACCGTTCGCGGTATTGGGTACGTCATAAGAGAGCAAACGCCATGAAGCTAAGTAAAAAAATATATTTGTTCTCATCCGTATTATTTATTGTGCTACATTGTGTAGCAAGCATCGTGATTTACTTTGTATTTAGTCATATCTCCCTGCAGAATGAGCTGCAGCAGCTAAGAGCTGAAGCAGTTCATGTGACGAGTGAGCTTAAGCAAGCAAGTGATCAAGCCGTTGTAGAGGAATTACTACGCTCCTTCGTACCGGTAAATGGATTAATCGCATTAATTGATGATCCGAATCAGCTCCCGATCATCGTTACATCGGCCTCAGAGGCTAAGCTGAAAGAGTATACGTTTGCATTCTCTCCAAGCTTAATTATTGAGAAGGTTTCGTTCAAGGATTCGCAATATGGCTACGTTTCTGTACCTTATATCGCAAGTAACGGGCAGATCATGAATGTTCAGCTTATGATGAACCTCGCTGAGCTAACTTCGATGCTGAGATTGCTTCGTCTCGTGTTAGTAGTTGTTGCGATCTGTGTATGTATCCCTGCGATATTTTCTAGTCGTTTACTCGGAGAGCTTATTATGAAGCCAATTAAAGCGATGACTAGAACGATGAAGGAGGTCGTAAGAAGCGGGAGCTTTGTGAAGCTTCAATCAGTGGAGCAATCGAAGGATGAGCTATATGAGATGGGGGAAACCTTCAATGAGATGATAGAGCTGTTAGAATCGAACTATAAGAGGCAGGAGCAGTTTGTATCTAATGCTTCTCATGAGCTTAAAACACCGATTACAGTCATTGAGAGCTATGCAAGCTTGATTAAGCGAAGAGTTAAACAGCAGCCTGAGATTCTTGAAGAATCCATTGAAGCCATACATTCAGAGGCGATTCGAATGAAGGAGATGACAGAACAGCTGCTGCTGCTTGCAAAGCCAAGTCGACAATGGAACATCGTCAAGAAAGATGTGGACCTCCTCGAGCTAACTGAGAAAACAGCGCAGCATTATAGGAAGGCATATCAACGAGAGATTACGATTATTTCAAGTACAGCTCAAGAGGCTGTGGTCGTACAGACTGATCCAGAAAAGCTAACACAGCTATTGATTATATTGCTAGACAATGCACGCAAATACAGTGAATCGACGATACAAATTGAATTAAAGCAAGATGAGACAGAGGTATATTCGCTTACTGTAAAAGATTATGGTATCGGTATTCCAAAGGATGAGCTCGAGCGAATATTTGAGCGATTTTATCGTGTTGATCAGACTAGGACGAGGCAAACAACAGAGGATAAAGTTAGTGTAGGGCTTGGCTTATCGTTAGCGAAGGAAATTGCTGAGGCGATACAGGTAGATATTCAGTTAGATAGCGTGGAGGGTTTAGGCACAACGGCTACGATTATTTTTAATCATGCAGTGTCTTCTCAGTGAAATTTAATAAACCCCCTGTAAACTAAGGTGAAAAAGTAAAAAGGGGACGAATCTATGACAAGAAAAAACAAGGGATTATTGATACTAGGTTCATTTGGGATACTTTGCATAGCTGGGGCCATCGTATACGCAGCAGTTAATGCTTCTCCACGTCTCACACAAGAGGAAGCGCTGAAGATCGTGCAGACAGAGTATGCGGGAGAGGTTATTGATGCTAAGCAGCAAGGGCATGAGTATCTTGTTACGTTAGCTACAACCGCAGGTACTTATGAAATAACCGTACCTAAGCGCGGTGGAGGTATTGAAAGTATTGCTAAGCTCGAAAGTCTAACGGGCTCAACGATTGTCGCTGAGGCAGATACTGCTCTCTCAGAAAATAAGCATGCTGGCATGCATCACGATAAACCATCGAGCAGTTCTGAAAAACAAGCGGAATCAGTTGATACGGGAGCTACAGCTAAGGACACAGATTCCAATTCAGTTGAAAGCCCAAGTAACACATCAAAGCCCAACAAAGCTCCAAGCCGTGAAGTTGCTCCTCTTGAACAAAATGAGAAGGCGGCTAATAGCTCTACCCCTGTACCATCATCGACTACCACAGCGCTCGTCTCTGAGAAAAAGGCGAGTGAGATTGCTCTAAAGCAGATAGCTGGAGAAATCGATGATATTGATCTTCATTCGAAGGGAGATCAGCGATATTATTTAATCGAAATTGAGTCCACTGACGGTCAAGATGCAGTAGTACAAATTCATGCAGTTTCAGGAAAGGTAATGTCAATTAGCTGGGATAATGATGGCACCGATGACGATGACGACGACGAATAATGAAAACTTTGAAAGATACTCAGCACAATCTCATCAAATTCTAATCTTTCTCTTATGTTTCTCTTAGATTCGAACGTTATTCTTACATTATGAAATAAAGAGGAGGAATAAATGATGATGAAAAAATTTTGGATGATCTCGATTGCATCTGTCGCAGCACTAAGTATTACAGGTGGTGTCATGGCTGCACAATCAGGGCAATTCATTGGTTCCACAAAAGCAAAGGAAGCAGCTCTTTCTATTCAAGAGGGCAAGGTAGAAGAAATTGAACTAGACAATGAAAAGGGTAAACCTGTCTATGAGGTGGAAATTAAAACAGATGGTAAGGACGATGTTGAAGTAAAGGTCGATGCTGTAACTGGTAGTATTGTTAAAGTAGATTATGATGATGATGTAAAACAAAAGAAAGCTGAAAATCAAAGCAGCAAGACAAATCAATCAACAACCTCAACGGTAAAAGCTGTAGAGAAGCAAACGAAGAAGTCAAATGATGGGCGTATTACGAAGGAACAAGCTATTGCTATCGCACTTAAGATTGTTGATGGAAAAGTAGAAGAGGTTGAGCTAGATAAAGACGATGGCGTTCTAAAGTACGAAATCGAAATTGTTAATAGCGAACTAGAAGCAGATATCGAAATCGCTGCTTATGGTGGTAAGGTATTGTCCAAAGAGCTTGATTATCATGATGACGACGATGATCGTTATGACGATGACAAGGATGATGACGATGATGACGACGATGATGATCGCTATGATGACTAAGATGTGCGGAGTGAATAGCTTCCTTGTAGTAGAAGCTAAGATTTAATAAATGAAAACTAAAGCCAGCTTAGTGAGGCTTTCCTAGCATAATCGAGGGAAGAGCGCTCATGTAAGCTGGCTATTTTGTTGCCATTACTATGACAGTTATTAATTATATGGACGGAAGCCCTTTTTTCAGCATTTCTAATCGATAAACATATTCGAATATAAATTCAAATGATTCTAGATGACGTTTAGCTTCAAATGCATTAGCGCCCCATGCATAAATACCATGCTTACGCAAAATGATACCAGGTACCTTATGATCAAGTGATTCTGTTATCTCTGGAATAATTGAAGGAATATGAGCGAAGTTGTTTACAATTGGAATTTCCAATTGATATTCTTCCTCCCATATATTCAAGCCTTTAATAAGCTCTACACCATCGACAGGTACAGAGCGGCGATGCCAAAAATATTCAGAGATTACGTTACTGAATACAGAATGAATATGGAATATCGCTCCTGCTCCAGTTAAACGGTAGATTTCGCAATGAACTAATGTTTCAGCAGAAGGACGTTGATTCGTTGCTTCAACCGGCTGTGCATTCTGATCGACGAACAAAAAATCTTCCGGTGTATTGATATATTTGTCTTTACCGCTCGCTGTTATGCCGAAATAAAATTGGTCTGGTGAGTAATCACCAACTCTAATCGACAGGTTGCCTGCTGTTCCAGGAAACCAATTTCGTGAAGCGAATGCATCCTTAATTTCACGGAGCTTGATAAGCACTTCCTGCTTGTCCTGCAATGGAATATCTTTAAAATTCATAACTTCTATCCTTTCTGCTTCATAGCCTCGATAATATCGTAAAAGGTAGCGAATTCTGTATGAGCAATGCTAAGCTCTCGGCATTTTTCAGTTAGATGTGAACGGGAAAATACTTGATCTGCTAGCTTTGCCCCTTCGAAATCAGTTACGCTATCTCCGATAATGATCCGTTCATATTGCTCTTCACTGAATTGACGCATGATCGTTGGCTTGCACATGCCGCAATCGTTGCTGCAATGCTCATCACAAGGATGTGGCCATAGAATTTCGATACGCTCTCCAGAAAAGTCACTTTTATTGCAATAGATATGATCCTCAGCGATCTCATATCGTGCTAATATCGGGTATACAAAGAAATCAATGCCACCGCTCGTTACATAAAATTCAATGTCGTTATCCTTACAGAATTGAACGAATTCTGCAAAGCCTTCACGAATTCGTGCGTTTGAGATTCCGAATTGGACGACCTCCTCTTTCATCGAGGTAGGAAGGAGGCGAAATAGGGAACCGACTCCTTCTTTAATCGAAATCTCTGTGGAAATGGTTTTATTTACGAGCTCTTCCCAGCCTTCTGGCTGAAAATGCTTAATAATTGCAACAATATTGTCATTGACCGTAATCGTTCCATCAAAGTCACAGAATACGATTTTTTTCTTTGCTGTCATGATTGCTTAATCCCCCATGCTTGAATTGCAGCAGCTAGCTCATCATGCTGCGGCTTTGTAGCGGCTTCCTCGAGCGATACGCCTTGAAGGCAGGCTTGAATGGCTTGATGGAAAGCTCGTCCACCTGCAGCAGTACCCATTGGATGACCATGAATGCCTCCGCCTGCATTTACGACTACGTCATGTCCAAAATCCTTCAAAATAAGCGGTACAATACCAGGATGAATACCAGCAGAAGGGACAGGCATGCTTTGCTTTAGGTGATGCAGCGGCTGCTTCAATGCTGCATCGATGGCTAAGTTTTCTTCTTTTGGCATAACGACAGAACCATACGGTGAAGGGAAGAGAACAAGATCAGCTCCAGCTAATCGATTCAGCTTGCCTAAAAGCACAGCAGGGCTCATACCGTAGTATGCAGAAGGATAGATGGCGCCAGCTAGTGCGGGATGTGAAGCAATCGGAACATTAATGTCTGGATCGCTGCTTAGCTCATGCAGCACGTCAAAGCCATAGGATAACGTATTAAAAAGCAAAGCATTCGCCCCAGCTGCGATTGCTTTTTTCGCTTGCTCTGCTAGCTTGCTCGTCGGCCCTGTCAAATTTACAGCATATAAGAGCTTTTGTCCAGTTACCTCCTGAGCTTTTCTTGCTGCTTCCATACAAACCTCAGCTCGCTTCTCTATCGGAGTAAGCGGGTTTTCGAACAGAATTTCATCATCCTTTATGAGATCTACACCACCGAGTGCCTGTTGATAAAACTGCTCCTGTAGACCATTAAGATCATAGCCAACTACGGATTTGAAAATACTCATCAGCAGCGGGCGATCTTGCACACCAACTAAATCTCTAACACCCTGCAAGCCGAATTTTGGACCAGGGAAAGCGGAAGCAAAATCCTCACTGACATCAATATCGATGAGCTTGATACGGCCATCCATCGATAGCTTGCCAAAGATTGTAACGAGCAGGGCAGGGATGTCACGACTAAAATTAATATCTGGGTAACCGATAACGATATCTGCATAGCGCGCTGCATCTTTTGGTTCATGAACGGTTACCGACAGTACCTTGCCAAGATGCTTCTCCATTGAAGCCTTTTGAGCTTCTGGCAGCTCAGTCCAGCTGCCAACGGTTAAGCCGACTGCAATAGATAATGCTTTTTTATCAAAATCAGCTTTTTCATCAAAAGCACGATACGTTGCAATACACATACTCATGTTAGATATCCTCCTCAATCGCACGTCCGATTTCTGCTGCGCGTTCTGCACAGCGATTAATGCCAGACAATAGCGCATGCTCAAGACCGTTTTCTGCCATAGCCTCAATCGCTGCTTGTGTCGTTCCATTTGGAGATGATACTTTGCGACGAAGGTCTGCAGGAGCCTCCTGTGTTTGTTCAACCATTGAAGCTGCACCAAGCACGGTTTGCGTTACAAGCTGAGAGGCCTGCTCCTCTGTGAAGCCGGCCTGCTGAGCACCCTTCATCATAATTTCCATAATATAGTAAATGTAGGCTGGTCCACTACCAGTAATACTCGTTATTGAGTCCTGCATCGATTCATCAATTACCGCATAAATACCAGTAGAATCGAAGATGGTTTCTGTCATAAATCGCTGCTGCTCAGTCACTGTGCTAGAGTAGCTAATTCCAGTCACACCAAGACCGATTGTGCTTGACGTATTCGGCATCGTACGCACAATTGGTATTTCGTTACCTAGCAGCTTCTGCATGCCTTGAATGCTGAGTCCAGCAATGACGGAGACAACAAGCTGAGAAGGACGCAGCAATGGCTTAAGGCTGCGAATTGCCTCAACGGCATCCTTAGGCTTCATTGCAAGAAATACGATGTCTGCTTCCTGTAAATATTGCTCATTGGTTTTGCCTTGCATGGCAGTCTGTACACCGTATTGCATATGGAGCTCTTGCTGGCGTTCCTTGTTGGAACGGTTAATCATGGCAATTTGCTTGCTTGGAACAAGCTCTTGATTCAAAATTCCTCTCACAATGGCTTCTGCCATCGCACCTGCACCATAAAAGCATAAACGCTGTTTGGCTATGCTACTAGAATCCTCATGAAGGTTCATCGTTAGGTTTCCTCCTTGTCTATTGCTTCTCATTGATGTTCTTTAGGTTATATTATTTACGAATTTGTCCATTGCCTCGAATCATATATTTACTGCTCGTTAATGCAGGCAGTCCCATAGGTCCTCTTGCGTGCAGCTTTTGTGTACTAATCCCGATCTCTGCGCCAAAGCCAAACTCAAAGCCATCCGTAAATCGAGTGGAGGCGTTATGATATACTGCGGCTGCATCAACGCTTTGTAGAAATAGAGCAGCGTGCTGCTCATTTTCAGTGACGATACATTCGGAATGCATCGTGCCGAATTTACTAATATGGGCAAGTGCCTCATGTACATCGTCAACAACACGAACATTTAGTATATAATCATTGTATTCCGTCGCATAAACTTCATCTGTTGCAGTAGCAGCTGCTGGATATAGAGCCTTTGTCTCGGAACAACCGCGGAATTCTACCTGTGAGTCGGCAAGTGGAGCGAGCAGCTCTGATAAGTGCTGTGCGGCAAATTGCTTATGCACAAGTAATGTTTCCATTGCATTACAAACGGAAGGACGCTGCACCTTAGCATTCCAAGCAATTTGCTTTGCCATTTCTAGCTGTGCTGTTTCATCGATAAATGTATGGCAAATACCGGAGCCTGTTTCAATCACAGGAACTGTTGCATTCTCGACGACCGTACGAATAAGCGATGCGCCACCGCGTGGGATGACGACATCAAGCAATCCATTAGCCTTTAGCATCTCGTTAACGGATGCGCGATCGGAATCCTCGATGAGTTGGATGGCGTCAGCTGGAAGTGCTGTAGAGGCTAAGGCATCACGCATAATCTCAACAATTTTTTTGTTTGATTCTAGCGCTGCTGAACCACCTCTAAGAACAACCGTATTCCCCGTCTTCAAGCAAAGTCCGGTTGCATCTACCGTTACATTTGGACGCGCTTCATAGATCATGCCAATTACACCAAGCGGTACGCGAATCTGCGTAATAGATAGTCCGTTAGGGCGAGTAAAGTGAGCAAGCTCTTCACCTACAGGATCATCTAATGCAACAATCTGACGCAGACCTTCAGCAATGCCATCAATTCGTTCCTTATTCAAGGCTAACCGATCAAGTAGGGATTCACTTGTTCCGTTGCTGCGACCATTATCTAGATCAATTTGGTTAGCAGCTATAATTTGGTCTGCATGAGCAATTAGTGCATCAGCCATCGCAAGTAGCGCTTCATTTTTTTGCTCCGTCGATACATTGTTCGTCAACGCCGCCGCCTGCTTCGCCAGCAACGCCTTTTGCTTCACTTCAGTAATCATTACAATTCCTCCTTTGATATAACTACCTATATTAAAAGTTTGGTTATTAATAAATGATAAATAAGAGCTATTCGCCGTCGATTACGCTGAAACGAGATACATCGTAATCAAAGTTCAACTTTTAAATGTCCCCAATTCCGTTAAGAGTTTAAAAGTTGAGCTTTCAGTACCAAGAAGATGGGACGATACTAGAGAACGAGGATCGCAGCGTACGGTTTAGGTACGTGAGAACCGGAGTTTTCGGTAGCGTTACATATTCGCTGTCGATTACGCTGCAACGAGTTACATCGTAATCAAAGCCCAGCTTTTAAACTTCCCCTAAAGGGTTATCCATTCATCACGATGAATTACCTCAATCCTCTGCACATCAAGACGCCGTTGGACTTCCTCTGTTGATAGACCAGCTGCTGCTTGGAGCTGCCAGCTAGCATAGTTCACGACACCTCGCCCGACTATCCGTCCGTCAACATCCATTACTTCAACAACGTCGCCTGGATGGAACTCACCGTTGCAGCTAATGACGCCAGCTGGAAGCAAGCTTTTATGTTTTTCTTGCATGGCAAGGACGGCCCCTTGATCAATGACGATGGTTCCGCTAGGAGTGGAGTGGAAGCCAAGCCATTGCTTTTTCATAGGTAAAGAGTTCTGTACCGTATCAAAATACGTTCCACGTCCATTGCCGTTAAGAGCAGAAACTAAGTCTCCTTGCTGCTGCACACGACCAATAAAGGTTGGAACACCACCACGCATCGCAATACGTGCAGCTTCGATCTTCGAACGCATTCCACCTGTGCCTACAGCACTGCCCGCGCCGCCAGCAAGCTCTAACAGTTCATTAGAGATTTGCTCAACGCGTTCGATTTTTGTTGCATCCGGATTTTTTCTAGGATCAGCAGTGTATAAGCCATCCATGTCCGTTATGATCACTAGCTTACTAGCTCTCGTCATTGTAGCAACAAGAGAGGAGAGGTGATCATTGTCACCAAACTTCAGTACAATTTCGGCTGTTGATACTGTATCGTTCTCATTAATAATTGGAACAATACGCTGAGAGAGCAGCTCTTCTATCGTCATTAATGCGTGATTAATGCGCGTGCGATTAGAAAAGTCGTGCCTAGTTAATAGAATTTGAGCCGTAACAATACCGTATTGGGCAAAGCATTCCTGGTAGGCCTGCATAAGCAATGCTTGACCGACAGCAGCAGCAGCTTGCTTTTGGTGTACGAGCTTCGGTCTACTCTCATACCCAATCTCACGAAAGCCAGCTGCAACGGCACCTGACGTAACGAGCATAACTTGCTTGCCTTGCTGATGCAGCTGAGCAAGCTCTGATGCGAAAAATTCAATATTAGGTTTATGTAAACCGCCTTCAGCAGAAGTTAATGAGCTGCTGCCGATTTTAACTACAATACGTTCCATTATACTCACCTAGTATCCTATGATAAATAATAAAAAAGACCTTCGTCCCTATATAAAGGACGAAAGTCGTTAACTCCCGCGGTACCACCTTTGTTGACACAGTTGTGCCCAGCTCAATGCCTGATAACAGAGGCGCTGTCCGATCTTCTCGGCCGCTTAGAGATAGGTTTCAGAAGAGGCTTAGATAAATTCTTACAGCCGGTGGAATTTACTCTCTGCACAAAGCGTTTCTTCTTACTGGTCCCTTCAACACGTTTCATCATTTGATTGTATTAAGAATAGCATGAATCGGCTTGCTCTGTAAAGAAATGACACAGCCTATTTGAATAAGGAAAGCTTGCCGATACGGTAGATTGCTTCCTGTAATCTTGCTTCATTCGTAAGCAGACCTAATCTCACATAGCCTTCACCAGAAGTACCGAAGCCATTGCCTGGTGCGACGACGACGCCTGCTTGCTCAAGCACGATGTCAGCAAACTGAGATGAAGTCATGCCATCTGGTACTGGAAGCCAGCAGAAGAATGAGCCGCTAGGCATTTCTGCCTTCCAGCCGATCTCATGCAATGCTTGGAACAATGCATTGCGACGACGTTCGTAGGTAGCCGTTAACTCATCCACACATTGCTGTGAGCTCGTTAATGCAACGGCCGCAGCTTCTTGAATGCCACCGAACAGTGAGCAATAATAGTGATCCTGGATAAGATTAATCTGCTCTACAATCTTGGCATTACCAAGCGCAAAACCTACACGCCAGCCAGCCATATTATAGCTCTTAGACAAGGTGTATACCTCTATACCGACATCTTTTGCACCAGCCGATTGAAGAAAGCTTGTCGGCTTTTTGCCGTCGAAGCCAATCGTTCCGTAAGCAAAATCGCTCGTTACAATAATATTATGCTTGCGTGCAAAAGCAATGGCTTCATCATAGAAGGCAGTACTTGCTGTTGCGCCAGTTGGATTGTTCGGGTAATTAAGGAACATTAGCTTCGCTCGGTCGGCAACATCGGGTGCGATGGCCTTAAAATCAGGTAAGTATTGATGCTGAGCTAGCAGCGGCATAAATTCCATCTTACCGCCTGCAAGTGCAACACCAGACCAGTAGTCAGGATAACCCGGGTCAGGGACGAGACAAATATCCCCAGGATTTAAGAAGCACTGGCTTATTTCGACTAGTCCAGTTTTACCGCCAAATAAAATAGCAACCTCGGTAGCTGGATCAAGCTCAACACCATAATCCTCAAGATAGCGTTTAGCAATCGCTTCTTTTAGGAACGAATAACCGCTAAACGGAGGGTATTTATGATATAAAGGGTTAGCCGCTGCCTGCTGCAGCGCTTCAACGATATGAGAGGGAGTAGGCTGGTCAGGATTGCCCTGTCCAAGATTAATAATATCTTTCCCCATTGCAATTTGCTTATTAGCCTTAGCAACGAGAGTAGAAAAAAACTGAGTTGGCAGCCCGGTCATACGAGCTGCTGGCTCAATATGAATTTGTTGCTCTGTTGTCATATGATCTCCACCATCCACGCTTCAAAATTCCAAGTCTTAAACTTAACCAATAGAACTAATGTAGCATGAATGGTTGGAGAAATGAAGAGCTTTATACAACTATTACATGCCAATCCAACAGGCTAGCTAGGAATATTCAAGCTTTTAATGAACGGTGTGATATCTTCATGAATGTGGAAGAAATACGGTTTTTTATTGTCATCAAACATAAGCAGCAGCGGTTCTTTGTTCGGATCCGCATAATAAAACAGAAAAATTTCCTTCACCGTTAGAGTGACCTGTCCAACATTCAATGGTTTTGCCGGATCGACCGGAACACGAACGATATAAGTCGCCTTCATATCTGGTTGAATCTCAGGGGCTAAGCTTGTGATTTGCCCTAACCATTGCTCTGCGGTTTTTTGAAACTGTTCATTATTGGCTACCGCATGGACAACCTTTCCCTTCGCAACATCAAACACTTGGATGTTGTTATTGACTGGTTGTGCCTGTGATTGCGACTCGCCCATCATAAATTGTGCAGGGATGCTTACCCAATTGTAGTCTTCATATACTTGCTGCGGCTCGTGAGCTGACGCTGTTAGTGAAGCTACAGGCGCAATCATGACGAAGGACATCAGAACGAGCAATGCTGTAATAGACCGTTTCATTACTACCACTCCTTCAATATGAAATGTATGTCATTCAAGATGAGTAACTGCTCAAATCAACCTGACGTGCATTAGCTTACCCATCTTGACATGTCGTCATGACGATGTATGATTAGGGAAATGTACCAAAGTATAGGAGGCATTCGTCACATGACACAAAAGTTGAAATTTGCCATCATCCAAATGAATGTAAAAGCTGGCGATGTTGCACATAATATAGAAGTGCTGAAAGGAAAGCTCAATGAAGCAGTCAATGGTTCAGAAAAACCTGATGTCATACTGTTTCCTGAAATGTGGAATACGGGCTATGCGTTAACGGAAATTGACACATTAGCTGATCCGGAGGGGAAACAAACGGTCGCGATGCTTTCAGAATTCGCAAAGCGCCATCATGTTAACATTATTGGCGGTTCAATCGCTCAGAAAAAAGATGATGGAGTATATAACACAATCTTTGCCTTTAATCGTGAAGGTAAGCTCATCAATGATTACTCCAAGCTACATCTGTTCCGTCTGATGGAAGAAGAGAAATATTTGCAAGCCGGTGATAAACTCGGACAGCTGGAAATAGACGGAGTTCAAGCTGCGATGATGATCTGCTATGATATTCGCTTCCCAGAGCTAGCACGTTCGTTAGCGCTGCAGGGTGCTAAGGTGCTCTTCGTTCCTGCGCAATGGCCGAATCCAAGGCTGCATCATTGGCGCACATTGCTTATGGCAAGAGCGATTGAGAATCAGATGTATGTCGTAGCTTGCAACCGAATGGGCACGAGTGGGGATTCAGAATTTTTTGGTCATTCTATCGTTATAGATCCGTGGGGCGAGATCGTTGCTGAAGCACAGGATGAGGATACGATATTAACTGGAGAAATTGACCTATCGATAGTTGAGAAAGTACGAGCAACCATTCCAATATTTGAGGATCGTAGGCCACAATTCTACAATCGAGTGATTGAATAGAAGTAGTGCTCGATAGAAGTAGCACTCAATAGAAGATAGATAGGGAATAATAAAAAGCGAAGCTGCCAGCAAGGGCAACTTCGCTTTTTTAATGAGTATGTTCTTGAATCGTTTCTTTTAATGTTTCGATAAAAGCCTGCGCTGCTTTCGAGAGATATCGACCTTTCCCTCTAGCGATAACGAGCGTGCGGGTTGGATGACTTTTCAAACGAAGATAGAAGGGACTATAATCACTGCTTGTTGTTTTAATAAGCATATTAGGCACAAAGGCTATTCCCATTTCTGCTGCGACTAGCGCTTGCACAGTTTCAATATTTGTACTTTCAAATACGATATTAGGGATAAATCCAGCTTCCGCACATAAATCTACTGTTATTTGACGAAAGCCTTGTCCTCGCTTTAATGCAATAAAAGGTTCATCCTTCAGCTCACTAAGCTCAATCGGCTCTGTTACATTAGCTAAACGATGATTTTTTGGCACAGCTACACAAATTTCTTCCTCCATATAAGGCTCACAGCTCAAATTCGCATCAATTAGCGGCAATGTAAGCAAGCTGACATCGGTACCGCCACTAGCAGTTAGCTGCTCTAGCTTCGATGTTGTATCCTCGACAAGCACAACTTCGATCTGAGGATACTGCTCGCCGAAACGAGGGAGCACGAGCGGCAATATATGAGCACCTGTAATGGGTAATGTACCTACGACAAGCTTACCTTTACGCATTTGTGCCATATCATCCATTTCCTGACGCAGCTGCTCAACAGCATCCAATATATGCTGAGCCTTCTCAACAAACACCTCTCCAGCTTCGGTCGGCTCTACACTATTAGTCGTTCTTCGGAACAGCATAACATTGAGCTCCTGCTCCAGCTTCGAGAGCTGTTGGCTGAGAGAGGGCTGTGCGATATGAAGCTTTTCAGCAGCACGGGAAAAGTTTTTTTCTTTTGCAATTTGTATAACATAGCTTAGTTGGCGTAATTCCATAAACTAGTATTCCTTTCAGAGAAAATATTAAATGTATGCATGTTTACAATAGCTAATTGAGAAGGATTATCAAAATCAATAAACAATAGAATCTTAATAGGTTTTACCTATAGTCTCTATAGTTATTATATCTTAGAATTGTGAAAAAAGACATGTTATGATTACGTTAATTAAAGAACGCGTTGCGGTGCAATGCTAGAAACGATAGAGGTGAGTATGATGGCGAAAAAAACTATGTTCGAAAAAATTTGGGATAATCACGTCATTCAGTCAGAAGAAGGTAAACCTAGCATTTTGTATATTGATCTTCACCTAGTACATGAGGTTACTTCTCCACAAGCTTTTGAAGGACTTCGCTTGTCAGGTCGTAAAGTTCGTCGTCCGGATTTGACTTTCGCTACGATGGACCACAACGTTCCAACGTTTGACCGTTTTAACATTACAGATCCTATCTCTAAGCAACAGATCGATACACTAACTCAAAACTGTAAAGATTTTGGCGTTACATTGTACGATCTTAACACACTTGATCAAGGTGTCGTGCACGTTATGGGACCAGAGCTTGGTCTAACAGCACCTGGTAAAACAATCGTATGTGGTGACTCTCATACTTCTACACATGGTGCATTCGGTGCTTTGGCATTCGGTATCGGTACTTCTGAGGTTGAGCACGTGCTTGCAACTCAGTGCTTGCAGCAAGCAAAGCCTAAAACAATGGAAGTTCGTTTCGTAGGTAAACGCAAACCAGGCGTTACGGCGAAGGACTTGATCCTTGGTGTTATTGCTCAATATGGTACGGACTTTGCAACAGGCTATGTTGTTGAGTATACAGGCGAAGCAATCCGTGAACTTTCCATGGAAGAGCGTATGACTGTCTGCAACATGTCTATTGAAGCTGGTGCTCGTGCTGGTATGATCGCTCCAGACGAAACAACTTTTGAATACCTACGTGGTCGTCAATATGCGCCTACGAATTACGATGAAGCAGTAAAAGTATGGTCTGAGCTTAAAACAGATGAGGGCGCAACGTATGATACGGTTGTAGAGTTCGATGTAGACTCTCTAATCCCTCAAGTAACTTGGGGAACAAGCCCGGGTATGGGTACAAACATTGAAGCGGTTGTTCCTAACCCAGCTGAGATGGCAACTGAAAACGAACGTAAAGCAGCTGAAAAAGCGCTTGAATATATGGACCTTACACCAGGCACTCCAATGACTGATATTGCAATCGATTATGTATTTATCGGTTCTTGTACGAATGGTCGTATTGAAGACCTTCGTGCAGCAGCAGAAATCGCTCGTGGCTATAAAGTGTCTGAAAAAGTTACAGCTATTGTCGTTCCAGGATCTGGACGCGTTAAGCTGCAAGCAGAAAAAGAAGGCTTGGACGTTATCTTTAAGGAAGCTGGATTTGAATGGCGCGATGCAGGCTGCTCTATGTGTCTTGCGATGAACCCAGACGTGCTTAAGCCAGGTCAACGTTGTGCATCGACATCTAACCGTAACTTTGAAGGTCGTCAAGGTCGTGGTGGACGTACGCACCTTGTATCTCCAGCAATGGCAGCAGCGGCAGCGATTAAAGGTCATTTCTATGATGTTCGCAAATGGGATATTAAAGAGCCAGTAGCTAACTAATAGCTCATATAAGAGAGGGGTAACGAGAATGGAAGCATTTATTAAACATACAGGCATTGTCGCTCCAGTAGACCGTGTAAACGTGGATACGGACGCAATCATTCCAAAACAATTTCTTAAGCGCATCGAGCGTAGCGGTTTCGGTCAATTTTTGTTCTACGAATGGCGTTTTGACGAGGAAGGGAATGTAAACCCTGACTTCGAACCGAATAAACCGCGTTACCAAGGGGCATCAGTTCTAATTTCACGCGCAAACTTTGGCTGTGGCTCATCTCGTGAGCATGCGCCTTGGGCAATTCTTGATTACGGATTTAAAGTTGTCATTGCACCGTCTTATGCGGATATCTTCTACAACAACTGCTTCAAAAACGGTATTCTGCCAATTAAGCTTACTGAAGAGCAGGTTGAAGAGCTATTCCAGCGTACGGCTAAGCATGAAGGATATAAGCTTAATGTTGATCTAGAAAGCAAAACGATCACTGATGAACACGGCTTAAATATTTCCTTCGATCTAGATGAGCATCGCCGTCAATTCTTACTTCAAGGACTTGATGATATCGGTCTAACGCTTAAGCATGAAGACTTGATTTCAGCATATGAGGAAAAACGTGCGCAGCTAGTCGTTAACAGCTAGTAAACTTAGCTAGCAAGTGAGTATTAGGCTCGCTTGCTAGCTATTTTTGTTTACTACCATTTATTACATAATTCATATACTAACAATAGAATGGGGTGCATCATTGTGAAAAAGTCAGCTATTATTGCTTCAACGGTTGCATTAACGTTGCTACTGGGTGCCCAGTCGGTACAAGCTAAGTCATTTAAGGATATTTCCAGCAAGCATTGGGCAAAGGAACAAATAAATTTTTTAGTTGATCGCGAGATCATTAAGGGCTGTTCAACAGATATGTTCTGTGACGATAAGTCAATCTCACGTGCAGAAGCTGCAACGATGATTATGCGTTACTTTGGTTGGAATGCTACTGGACAAGAAAATCCAGGATATCCAGACTTGTCAGAGTCGCACTGGGCTTATAACGATATGGTTACGTTAGTCGAATTAGACATTTTCAAGCCAGAAGGAAAGTACGAACCGAATAAACCATTAACACGTGGTGAAATGGCTCAGATCCTTGTTAAAACCTTTGAGCTAAACTCGATCAAGGCAAGCACATTCAAGGATGTGACGCGAGAAGACAAAGCGTTTAAGGAAATACAAATACTAGCTAGCAACGGAATTTCAAGCGGATATTCTGACGGTACATTCCGCCCAGATGCTAACGTAACACGTGCAGAATTTGCCGTGTTTATGAGTCGTGCGATGAATGAGGCATTTAAACTCGAGGATAAAGGCATCGATGCAGAAGGGACAATCTATGATCTAAGACTAAATGGTCAGTACATTCGTCTGGATCAACCATTAGTTCTACGCAGCGGCTGGTATGCTCCAATTGAGCTGTTCGAACGTCTTGGTTATGCTGTACAAGAGCTGACAAGCCGTTCCTTTACATTGACAAGTGTTGCAGGTGCTACCATTCAGCTGGAGGACGGATCTGATACGATCTGGATAGGGGATACGTCAGCTAAGGTTAATGAGCCTGTTATTTTTGTGAACGGACAACCCTATATTAAAGCACACGAGGTATTGCAGGCACTGGAGCAGAAGCTAACTTTCTATCCTAATGATTTTCTTATCGCAGTAGAGGCACCAACGATTACAAATGCGACGATAGTTAAGGATGCGCCTCAAGTTGCTGTTGCTTCTGTTCATGGTAAGCTTCCATACTGGAATTGGACGAAGCAGGATGAGGATTATATGAGCCTGGTGCAGCAAGGTAAGAAAAAGGTAAGTGAGCAGAAGATTCGTGAAGAATTGAACGAGCTGATGAAGGAGTACAAGTCCGTATTAAGCGAAGGAAAAGAGATTCGCGACATTACGTACTACAGCACATTCACAACTGGAAAGCTGGATGTAATTAGCCGTGCTCTTGAAGCGAGATATATGCATCTTTACGAGCCTAAGGCATATGAATATCCAGCAATGAATAAAAGTAGTGACACCAGCTTGAATAGTCCATATCACCGCTCGATCTACACCGTTCAGGACTATAATTATAGCGACCTAATTGAGCAGGATACAAAGCTTCAGCAGACGATCGCAACGATGTCTGACCTGCCAGTTGAAGCGTTGAAAGGGTTAAAGGTATTCTCATTGCCGTTCACAATTACAGAGGACGATGGTGTAACGGTCAATCATTATGCGGGCTTAGCAAGCGGTACACATCGTGCATACGTTGTAAATGGTGGTATTGGCACGTTCCTACATGAATTCGGTCATAACTGGGATCACAAATTCGGCGATCACTCGCAATATCTTGCTATTCGTGACCGTTCTAATTATGTGCCTGCTACCAATGACTGGTCTAATCGTGTTGGAGAAAACTTTGCTGAGGACTTTGCATCCTTGTATTATCCAGACTCCTATTTCCACAAGGGACTATTCGGCAGTATGAATAAAGAACAAGCTGCTGAGCTGCAAAGCTTTGTAGACGACAATACAGTGTTCTCAGATTCAAGCCTGTCCTTTGTTGCATTGAATGGAATGGATGTTGTGCCTGATGTCATTGTAACGACAGACGGTTCTCTAAATGTAACTGGTCGAGATATGCATAATCCTGCTATATCTGTTGAAGGTATAAGCAACGCTTATTCCGATATGGAATCCTTTAACGGCGATGGCTCGTTCACACATCGTTACCAGTTAAATGAAAAAGGAGTCTATCTCGTAAACGTACTAGGCATCCAAACGATTGTTATCTATCAATAATGAACGTAATAGAGTGCTAGGCATTTGCCGAGCACTCTATTTTTTATGATCATACGAATGATCGCAATTTTAGATATTAATTTACAATAAACATTGCGAAGATTGTACAAAAATAAAGGATAATTTGATAATATAGTGATAATGTTTCACTTGTAAAAATAGTTGTTGAATGAACGCAACTTTTGCTAGAAAATCACGTCTAATGAAATGATAGATTGTTAGAAAGTATTGATCAACGGGGTGGGAAATGAAGAAAATATTTAGTAGTTTGTTTATTGTCGCAGTTTTATTCGTAATGGTAGGTTTTGCAAGTAATGTTAATGCTTCAACCACCACACCCAAGCTTTTTATGGATGGTAAACAGATTGTATCTGATGTAGATCCTATTATTAAGCAAGGAACTACTTTAGTACCGTTAGCCGTACTGTCATCAGGGCTCGGGTATGAAGTGAAATGGGATAACAAGGCAAAACAAGTTACCGTGCTGGATCAAGAGCTTACGATAAAGCTTGCAATCGGTGAAAAAGTCGGCTACGTGAATGATGATAGCTATGAGTTAAGTCAGCCTCCAAGTCTTGTTAAAAACAGAACGATGGTGCCTATACGCTTTGTCTCAGAAGTGTTAGGGCTTAAAGTAGAATGGAAGCAGCAAACCTCTGAAGTGCTACTAACTAGTCCGGTCAAAGAGCCTGAGCCGTCTCCTACACCTTCACCAGTACAGGATGCCACAGTATCGCAGGTTCACTTAGGTGAAGATGGCAACCTTCATATTGCCTATACAGGAGTGTTAACTGAACCGAAGACGATGCTATTGCCTGCAAGTGATACAGCTCCAACAAGGCTTGTCGTCGATCTCAATAACACCGGCTATACATATGAGCTTGCGAACAGCTTCATTAAAGGACAAACAGAAGTAACGCTTAATGGCTATAAGGATTTGTCCGGCTATCGCTTTTCTCAGTTTTCTAGTAATCCGTTAACAGCAAGAGTGGTTGTTTTGTTGAATGAACAAGCCAATTACGCACTTGTTCATTCTGAAGGCGAATTAATTATTAGCTTTAATGGGATGATTACTGAGACGCCAGAGCCATCGGATACTCCGCCGGCAACAGAGGAGCCTTTACCAGGGGACAACCCATCCACACCACCAAGCACAACTCCTGATCAGACTGAAGACACTAAACCAATCTATCATATCGTACTAGATGCTGGTCACGGAGATTCGGATCCAGGTGCCGTTAACAAAACACTCGGATTGCGTGAGAAGGATTTCAACTTAAGTGCAGTGTTGAAGGTCAAGGCTGAGCTGGAAAAGCATCCTCAAATTGCTGTGCATTTGACGAGATCGGACGATACGTTCTTAGAGTTGTCTGAGCGCGTAGCTTTCGCTGAGAAACTACCTGGCATAGGAAAAAAAGCAGATTTGTTCATCTCATTCCATGCAAACAGCTATAAAACATCGAATATTAACGGTACGGAAACGTACTATACTCGGGAAAATAGTAAAAAGCTTGCCAATACGTTACATCCATACATCTTGGGAGCAGTCGGATTGAATGATCGCGGCGTTAGAACAGCTTCATTCAAAGTGATACGTGAAACGACGATGCCAGCCGTGCTGCTTGAGGTTGGATATTTAAGCAATGCTTCTGATGCAAAGGTGCTGTTCAACAACGATGTTCAGACGAAATTTGCACAAGAGCTAACAAAAGGGATCAAAAAATATTTAGAGCTTGAATAATAATTCTGGGTAATTTGCTTAAGAAGAATGGTATAATATTGATAGTTTACTAGAATCGCGGGTCGCACTTAAGTGGAAGTGTAGACCCGCGATAATCTTATATGATTGGTGGGAACAAAATTGCCTATACATAAGTCTTGGAAAAAAATAGTTACAGGAGCAGTAGCTATTACGTTAGTTAGCAGCGCAGCCTTACCGGTGCTTCCTAATCAGGTGGCCATCGTGCATGCTGCAGAAAAAGGAATAACTCCGTTTACAGATGTGCCAGCGGGCTTATATGCAGAGAAGCATATTTACCGTCTGTCCTTGCAGCAAATTGTAAAAGGATATGAGAATAAAGCGACTGGTGAGTTTACATTCAAATACAATAACACAATTAGTCAGCAGGAAGCGGTTATTATGGCGATTCGCTTTGCCGGACTTGAGCACAAAGTAGATAAAAATGGCGTGTTTATATTCCCAGAAGGCTTTGATGTAAAAGAAGATTATAAGGCTTACATATCACTAGCATTTGATGAAGGATTGCTAGATCGAGAACAAGAATTTGCAATTGCTGCCGCTGAGCCGGATGAAGAGTGGGGAGCAAAGCCAGCAGCTCGTGAATGGGTTACAAAGCTAATTATTCATACGATTGGTGCACAAGCTAAAGCAAAAGAGCTACAGGAAACACCGTCTACATTTGCCGATCGAGATAAAATTGACAGCAAATATACAGGGTATGTAAATGCTGCTGTTGAGCTTGGTCTTGTGAAGGGCTATACGGAAACGACCTTCGCTCCGAAAACAGCGATTAATCGTGCTAGCTTTGCTACGATTCTTAGTCGCGCACAAAAGGATTTTCCAATAAAAGTAGCTAATCAGCAGCATGGCGTCATTACGAATATGACTGACAATTCGATCACGATCTACGAGCATGATGTGGAAACGACATATGCTTTTGATCAATCTACTGGCTTCTATAGCAGCGATTCGGATCTAGCTGTAAAGAGAGATCAATTTAAGCTTTATTCAGCCGTATCACTTATTCATATTGATGGCGTAGCTAAATTCGTTGAGACGCTAGGTGAGGAAATCTACACAGAAGAGCTAATTGCTCCTGTTGGAATATTAAACACCAATGAAAAAATTATTTATGTAGTCGTTGATAATAATCCAGTAGCGATAGCCTATGATGAAACAACGAATATAATTGATTCTTCAGGAGAAAAACTTGCAATTAATGATTTAAAAGTAAACAGTAAAATTAAAATTACGACAGACACTTTCCGTAGTACGCCAAAAGTAATTTCAATCGAGCTCATTACTGCAGGTGACGGAGCAGTGTCCTCTGTAACTGGAACGTACTTTAGCTATTTGCCTTCGAGTAATATGATTACGGTTAAAACGGAAGATGGGCAACTCGTTAGTAAGCTATTAACGAAGACGCCTACGATAACAATTCCTTATGTTAAGCATGCAACGCTGGACAGCTTGATCGTCAATGCGGACAAGGTAACGTTAACAATGAATGCTAAAGATGAAGTCGTTTCTATTACGGTGCCATCAGGAGAATATAAGACACTTTACTTGCCAACGATCGTAAGCTCCGATGATGTTAAAGGGTTGATTACCGTGTTAGATGCGGCAGGTACGAGTGCAGAAGCGCTATTTATTTCTGATTCCACTAGATACCTGTTGGATGGAGTTATAGTTGACCCAAAATACATTAGTACGGATCCTACGGAATGGAAAGGGCTAATGCTTCGTTATGTTGAGGCTAATGGAAAAAAACAGGTCGTTTATTATGATATGATATCGGAAATTAGTGGTTACGTTGAAGATATCAATTATTTTGAGGAGACGATAAAACTTAAGTTGCCTGATGGAGTCATCGCTGAGTTTAGCTATGACAACGCAGGTATTGAAAGCTTAACGAAATCAAAGCCAACGTATCTGGATATTAAAGAGGACAACTTGATAACCGTTGATTTATCTTCTGAAGATGGTACGATTACTCAGTTCCGTCTACATGAAATCCATTCCATGTCGATCTCTTCCATATCCAATGTAACGAAGGAAGTGTCCTTCAAGCGAGAAGGCAATACGTATTCTGTATTGTTTGACGAGGCTGAATTCGTTGACAATAATGGTAAAGTGATTAACTTTAGCGATTTGAAATCTAATAAAAATGTCATCGTTAGTTTCGCAGGAGACCGCATACTACGAGTCATTGTACAATAATTTGCTGCTTTTAAGTAACATTTTGTGAAAAGCTGCCCGTTTTGGGCAGTTTTTTTTCCATTTTGGGGAAATGTTACTTGCCTACAGACTCGTTTTTCGCTAAACTTTGAACGATGGTTATGAAGAGGAGGCTTATAGATGAAAGCAAAGGATAAAATGAGGCATGTTCTTGATGTGTTGGCAGAGATGTTTCCCGATGCCCATTGTGAGCTAAATCATAGTAATCCATTTGAGTTGACGATTGCTGTACTTTTATCTGCACAATGTACCGATGAAACGGTAAATAAAGTAACGGTTGATTTGTTTCAAAAGTACAAAACGCCTGCGGACTACCTGGCAGTACCTTTAGAGGAGCTTGAATTGGACATAAGACGTATAGGCTTGTTTCGCAGCAAGGCGGCCAATATACAGAAATTATGTCGTATTGTAATTGATAAGTATGACGGCGAGGTTCCGAATACCCACGAGGGACTCGTTGAGCTTCCTGGAGTTGGTCGGAAAACGGCTAACGTCGTCATGTCTAATGCTTTTGGTGTACCTGCAATTGCTGTCGATACACATGTAGAGCGTGTTTCGAAGCGTTTGTCATTTGCAAAACCAGATGACTCCGTGTTAGTCGTTGAACAGAAGCTTATGAAGCTTGTCCCGAGAGAGGAGTGGACAATCACGCATCACAGATTGATCTTCTTCGGGCGTTATCATTGCAAGGCACAAAGACCTCAATGCGACATCTGTCGACTGCTAGATATATGCAAAGAAGGCCAGCGGCGTATGAAAGCTGCTGATTCAACCAAAACTAAACGTAAAACTACAAAAAGTTAAGAGGATGATTATTGATGAAATGCATTTCCGTGTACACTAATAATTTTGAACAGTTTTCTGATATTTACGAGCAAGTGCTGGAAGCAGCACCTCAGGAGAATGAGGATATTGTCATTGAAGGAATTACGGTAAGTGGCTCTGGTCATGTGCCCGTGCAATACATTGAGCGTATGCGTGTGAAGCCAGAGGTTGTCGTAATGAAAGAAAAAGCTCGTGATATTATGATCCTGCAACATGGAAATGTGTTTGAAATTTGCTTGCCATCGGCTGATGATGATGAGGTTAGTGAATAAGGAGAAATAGACAATGCTGACTGACAATTTACGAGAGAAGCTATACAAATTCTCAAGTGAAATGTCCGCACATAACGATCATCTCCATGCTCAAAAGGTAGAGGAGCTCAATAGTAAGCTGACTGCTGGTCGGCTTACTATTGCTTTATGTGGACATTTTTCTGCGGGGAAATCAACTCTATTAAATACGTTATGCGGTGCAAAATTATTGCCATCCAGTCCGATACCAACGAGTGCTAACGTTGTAACAATTGCTTACGGTGAGGAAAGCAAGGCAAAGGTAAAGGTATCGTCAAATGGCATTATTCGTTACGACGAAGTACCGATTGATCAATTGGATGCATATTGTAAAGACGGAGAATCATATATTTCTGTACATATCGAATATCCAAGTGAATTATTGAGTAAAGGTATTACGCTGCTAGATACTCCGGGCATTGATTCTACCGATGCGGCACATAAAATGGCGACTGAATCCGCTCTGCATATGGCTGACGTCGTGTTTTATGTGATGGATTACAACCATGTTCAGTCTGAAATTAACTTTACCTTTGCAAAGGAATTACGTGAGTGGGGCAAGCCATTATATTTTATCGTTAATCAAATCGATAAGCATCGCGATGCAGAGCTGAGCTTCGAGAGCTACCAGCAAAGCGTAGCTGACAGCTTCCAAGCTTGGCATTTAGAGCCTGCGGGTATTATGTATCTATCACTTCGTGAGCCTCAGCATCCCTATCATCAGTGGGAAAGCGTATTACGTCTCATCGACGACCTGCAGCATGCTCAAAGTGAATTGACAGCTTATAGTGTCTGGAGCTCTCTAGCGCATGTGACGAAAGCATATCTAACTGAGCTGGAGCAAGCATCAGAGCCATTGAAGCAGCAGCTGTTGGTGCAGATTGGCGGTCAAGAAAAGCTAGAAGATCTTGAGCAAGTGGCGAAGCAGACACAAGGGCAAATCGATATGCGAAATGAAGCGGTAGAGCAATATCCTGTTAAGCTGCGTAAGGAGATTGAAAGCCTGCTTGATAATGCGAACATTACGCCAGCGGCATTACGAGATCTTGCCCAGCAATTTTTAGACAGCCGCAAGCCAGGCTTTCGTGCCGGATTTTTAGCCTCTAAGCAAAAAACAGCTGCCGTTCAAGAAGAACGATTGCAAGCGTTTTATTCTGAGCTATTGAAGCTCACCGAAGCTAATATTCACTGGCATATGCAAACGCTGCTTCGAAAAGCTGGGGAAGGCATATCGTATAACCGAGAGCAGCTGGAGGAAGAACTGAAGCTGCTGGAGCAGGCTCGACCTACCGAGCAGCAGCTTATAGCTAGTATTCATAGCGGTGCAGTACTTGGTAATGAATATACACTAACCTATTGTAAGGATATAGCAGCTTCGATTAAATCAAATTATCGGAGACACGCACTAACGATTGTAGATAAGCTGGCACTATCGTTCGCAGAGCAAGAGCACAGCAAGCTGGCGAAGCTGAAGGGTGAGATGACAGAGCTTGCTGAGCAATTGCAGCAGGCTGTGGAGTATCGTGCAGTCATACAGCAAGAACAAAGCTATCGGAAGGAGCTTGAGCAGCTTTTATTACCGAAAGTCGACGCACCTACACTGCCTAAGGTAGCTAATCTACGTACTGGGAATGATGTTAGCTTCGTAGAGGAGCAAGAAGCGATCAACCTAAGCGCTATATCAAGTATTGGTGAAGAAGGAGCTGTAGCAGTTCAAACAGCACATAATGCCCAGCAGCTTACAGAAGCCCTGCTGCAAAGTGCTGAGCTGCTGTCAGATATTGATGGAATGGAGCAAGTCGTCGAAGAGCTTTCCGTGAAGGCTGATCGGCTGAAGAGTCGCAACTACACCATTTCATTATTTGGCGCGTTCAGTGCTGGAAAGTCATCGCTTGCAAATGCACTAATTGGAGAGCGCGTGCTTCCTGTAAGTCCGAATCCTACTACCGCAGCGATTAATAGCTTATTACCGCCAGATTCGGAGCATCCGCATAACAGCGCGACAATCTTTATGAAGACGCGGGAGCTGATGCTGGATGATATCGCTTATTCGTTAAAGCTGCTAGGCTTAGAGCTGACTGAGCAGCAGAAGCAGGATCAGCAGCATTTGTTTAAGCTTATCGATGCTTTAGTCCCTGAACATATCCATAACGGTGGCAGAGCTCATTACAGCTTCGTTAAGGCGGCTCGTGAAGGCTGGGCAGAGCAGGAGCAATGGCTCGGCAGACATCGCGAGGTGGATTATGCTTTATATGAGGCGTATGTTGCGCAGGAGCATCGCTCATGCTTTGTATCAGAGATTAAATTCTACTTTGACTGTACCTTAACGCAAGCCGGAATTATTTTAGTTGATACTCCAGGTGCAGATTCAGTTAATGCTCGTCATACAGGGGTAGCCTTCAATTATATTAAAAGTACAGATGCTATTCTTTTTGTTACGTATTATAATCATGCGTTTTCACATGCAGATAGTCAGTTTCTAGATCAGCTTGGACGTGTAAAGGATCAGTTTGAGCTGGATAAAATGTTTTTTATTGTTAATGCAGCGGATCTTGCTTCCACCGAGCAGGAGCTGCGCTCCGTTATGGAGCATGTGGAGGCAAATCTAAATCGACATGGCATCATGTCACCTAGAATGTTTCCGATATCAAGTCTGCTTGCGCTTGAAGCGAAACAATCTAGTGATGACCAAGCTATTGAAGCTTCAGGCATTGCAAGCTTCGAGCAAGTATTCCATTCGTTTATACATGATGAGCTTGGTGCATTAGCGCTGAACTCAGCATCGCTTGAGCTGCAACGAGCGGTTAACATGGTCAGTGCGCTACTGGATAACGCGAAGTCTGCTAAGGCTCATGCGGAGCAGCAGGTAGTTAGCATCAAGCAAAGCATGAATGCCTTAGCACAAGCGTTGGAGGAGGAAGCAGCTGTTCAGCTGCCTCTAGCAATGAAGCAGGAAATCGAAGAGCTTATGTATTATATTGTACAGCGTCTATCATTCCGCTTCGGAGATTTTTATAACTATGCGTTCAATCCTGCACTGCTGAAGGATGATGGTCGCTCCATGTCGCAAGCGGTATGGAGTGCATGGCTAGAGCTACAGCGTTCCCTAGCGCTAGAGCTTCAGCAAGAGCTGCTTGCTACGACCATGCGCGTAGAGCGAGCGATTGAAGCGGCTGTTCACAAGCAGTTAGATCAGCTTGCTGAGCTCGCTGCCAAACGACTTTCTGGCTATCAGAGACCTGGCGTATTAGAATCGCAATATGGGCAGCCTGAGCAGCCAACTGATTGGCAGGAGCGCAGCATTACGATGAAGTGGCTTAGCCAACGGATGAAGTCTCCAAAGCAGTTTTTTGAAGGGGACGGTAAAGCAAAGCTTAGAAAAGAGCTGGAGGAGCTAATCTTCCCAAGTCTACAGCAATGGATGAGCGAGGTTCAGCGTGAATGGCAGAAGCATTATGAGCAGCAGTGGCAGCTTATTCTCGCTTCTCAGCTGGATAGGCTTGGTCACAGCATCACTCAGTATGGCAAGCAACAACTTCTGCTGCTTGAGGATGAATCCTATGTAAGCAAGCTTGAGGTTGTAAATAAGAAAATTCAGCAATGGAGCTTGATTGATTAACTTTCGAAATAATTGATCTGAGTTCGTGATGAAGCTGCTAGCTTTCGATATCGAAAATAGCAGCTTTTTTTTTGCCTTTTTGTGTGAAAACGTGCAAAAATGGAGTAATTTGAACATAAAGCCGAATGAATGCCATCATTTGAGAGTAAAGGGGAGGTTAGTTCATTGATTTGCCACAATAACCGTAAAAAAATAAAGATTTACATTATATTGATGTTTGCTCAACAACAAGCGAGTTGATAAGATTCTTCATATCTAAAATAAGTGAGGAGTGACCGTTTTGGAAATATTTAGGCAGCTGAAGCGATTCTATGCACCAGAGAAAAAGTTTATTGTCGGAGCAATACTTTTTCTTGTACTTGCAACTGGAATTGGACTGGTTCAGCCTTACCTGGTAAGTTATTTGATCGACAATGTAATTATGCCTAGCAATTTCGAGTTGGTAGCACCTATCTCACTTTTGGTTGTTGGGGTCGTCTGCTTGAAGGCAATTAATCAATTTTTACACGGATTTTGCGGCGGCAGATTAGGTAACCGAGTTGCAACGAAAATGAGAAACACGCTGTATGAGAAATTGAATACGTTATCTTTCCAATATTATGATAAAGCGAAAACGGGAGATTTGATGTCTCGTTTAACTGCAGATTTGGAAGCGATTCGAAATTTCATTGGCTTTGGTTTTGCACAGCTCTTGAATGTACTATTCATGGTTGTACTTGGCGGCACGGCAATGATTATGATGAATTGGAAGCTTACACTCATCACGCTGCTGCCGATACCGCTGCTATTACTATTAGCGTTTCGCTTTGAGGGACAGATTCATCCGATCTTCCGTGAGATGCGTAAAGCAATGAGTAATTTAACGACTGCTGTGCAAGAAAATATTACAGGCGTTCGCACAGTAAAATCATATGCGCAAGAGGACTATGAGGTTCATAAATTTACTGAACGAAGCGAGCAATTCAGAACGAATCAGATTGAGGCTTCCTCTAAGTGGGCAAAATTTTTCCCAGCGATGGAAACGGCTGCGAACCTTTGTGTTATTGTGTTGTTTATTGTCGGTGGCATTTTAGTTATCAATAAAGAGCTGTCACTAGGCAACTTTGTAGCGTTTTTTAGCTTGATATGGTACATTATCGGTCCTTTATGGGGACTAGGGTTCCATATTAACAACTACACACAGTTTAAAGCATCAAGTGAACGCGTGTTAACACTACTTAACGAGCCGATTAACATTAAAAGTGAGTCCAATGCTGTCGTTTTAGATCCAAGAACAGCAAGAGGCGATGTATCGTTTAACCAAGTAACCTTCAATTACCCTGATAAAAAACCAGCAATTAAGGATATTAACATTCACGCGCCTGCCGGCACGGTTATAGGATTACTTGGGGCAACAGGAGCAGGGAAATCGACAATTATACAATTGCTGATGCGCGCTTACGATGTGAAGCAGGGATCAATTACTATCGATGGTATTGATGTTAAACACCTTGATGTGCATAGCTTGCGCTCCATTATCGCACCAGTGTTCCAGGAGACCTTCCTGTTCTCTGCAACGATTCGCGATAATATTGCTTACGGAATCTCGGGTGTGACGCATGAGCAGATTGAGGAAGCAGCAAGGCTAGCCAAAGCACATGATTTCATTATGGAGATGCCACTTGGCTATGACACAGTAGTCGGCGAGCGAGGCATGGGATTGTCCGGCGGCCAGAAGCAACGTATTGCTATTGCACGCGCGTTTATTAAAAATCCTAAAATTCTTATTCTCGACGATGCAACAAGTGCTGTTGATATGGAGACAGAGCATGAGATTCAAGCAGGCTTCAAGCAATTAATGGCAGGTAGAACGACGTTTATTATTGCACATCGTATCTCCTCGCTGCGATTCGCTGATGAGATTATCGTGCTTGAAGAAGGTAATATTGTTCAGCGTGGAACTCATGACCAGCTCGTGCACCTGCCTGGTCCATACCGTGAAACGTATCAAATTCAATATGCAGATTTTCCTGGCGAGCTTGAGCTTGCAGCGGGCAATCAGGAATAGGGGGTGAGAGATCTTGGCAACGAATAAAGCAGCAGCGAATGAAACAACAAAACGTGATCGCTTCGTCTACACCGATGATGATGCGATAGAAAAAAGCTTTAACTGGCAGCAAATGCGTAGGCTTTACACTTACTTGAAGCCTCATAATCGCGAGCTAATTCCAGTTCTTATTATGATGTTGATTGGAACGCTAACAAGGCTCGGTGTACCACTGTTAATCTATTATGCAATCGATAATATTATCCATCCGGTTGATGGAACTGGAGAGAAGTCTACACTGTGGCTGCTGGGAGCGACAATGCTAGGTATGTATATTATTCAAATGTTCGCGAACCAATATCGCATTAAGCATTCGAATATTATTGGTCAAAAGGTGCTATTAAGCATCCGCAGTCATATTTTTACACATATTCAAAAGCTAAGCTTCCGCTTTTTTGATAAGCGCCCAGCAGGCTCAGTGCTCGTACGTGTCACGAACGACGTAAATGCATTGCAGGATCTGTTCACTAACGGTGTTGTTAACTTATTAATGGATATTATTCAGCTCGCGGGAATCATCGTTATCCTGCTAGTGATGAACTTTAAGCTAGGTTTAGCGGTTATGGTTACTGTACCGATTATGTTTTTCGTTTCTACCTCCTTGCGCAAAAAGATTCGTTTTGCATGGCAGGAAGTACGTATGAAAAACTCTCGGATCAACTCTCATTTGAATGAAAGCATTCAAGGGATGAAGGTAACACAAGCCTTTGTACAGGAAAAAAACAATATCAAGTTTTTTGAGCAGATGAATGATTCTAACCTTAAGTCTTGGAATAGAGCATCGGCGATGAACCAAAGCTTTGGTCCGATCATTGAGGTAACCGCAGCACTTGGTGCATGTATCTTGTACTGGTACGGCTCGTATTTAATTAGCGTAGAACTGTTTTCTGTCGGCTTGCTCGTCGCATACTCTACCTATATGGCGCATTTTTGGGAGCCAATTAACCGTTTAGGCCAGCTTTATTCGCAGCTGTTGATCGCGATGGCTTCCTCTGAACGTATCTTTGAATTTATCGATGAGAAGCCGACGGTATTTGAGAAGGAGGACGCTAAGCCACTTCCTGAGATTCGCGGAGATGTATCCTTTGAGAACATTGTGTTCGAATATGAGCCGAATCGTCCAGCATTGAAAAATATTTCGATTAATGTAAAAGCAGGTCAATCCATTGCATTAGTCGGTCATACGGGCTCGGGTAAAAGTACGATTATCAATTTGCTATGTCGCTTCTATGACCCTGTTCAAGGCCGCGTATTAATAGATGGCATGGATATTCGAGATGTATCATTAGAAAGCTTGCGTAAGCAGGTTGGACTCGTGATGCAGGATACATTCATATTCTCAGGTACGATTCGCGACAACATTCGCTATGGTAAGCTTGATGCAACGCATGATGAAATTGTAAGTGTGGCGAAGGCGGTTAATGCACATGACTTCATTATGAACTTACCGGACGGATACGATACGCAGGTCGAAGAGCGTGGTAACGTACTGTCAATGGGTGAGCGGCAGCTTCTATCCTTCGCTCGTGCGCTGCTGTCGAATCCAAAGATACTCATTCTAGATGAAGCAACAGCAAGCATTGACACCGATACGGAGTTAAAGATTCAAGAAGCGCTTAAGGTGCTGCTAAAAGGACGTACATCGTTTATGATTGCACATCGTCTATCAACGATTAGACACGCTGACGATATTATTGTGCTCGATCACGGACGAATCGTTGAGCAGGGCAACCATGAGCAATTGATGGCGGAGCAAGGCGTCTATCACGGCTTAATTAAAGCGCAGTATCGATTTGTATAGTTGATTTTTAAGAGAAGAACCTCAATAATGGAAGAATAATGACCGATGAGGTCGATGATTCCAAGGAGGTTCTTTTCTTATGTATGGTGCACCGTACTCACAGCATGCCAAAAAAATGCTGCTACT
This sequence comes from Paenibacillus sp. FSL W7-1287, assembly GCF_038004245.1. Lineage (NCBI taxonomy): Bacteria > Bacillati > Bacillota > Bacilli > Caryophanales > Paenibacillaceae > Paenibacillus > Paenibacillus sp. FSL W7-1287. The sequence continues at coordinate 2,138,181 of NZ_JBBORD010000001.1, forward strand.
AGGCTCAGGAGAGCTTGGCAAGGAAGTAATACTCGAAGCACAGCGTCTCGGCATTGAGACGATAGCTGTAGATCGTTATGAGCATGCTCCTGCGATGCAGGTGGCGCATCGTCATTATGTTACGAATATGCAGGATGGGGCTGCTATTCGAGCGATAATTGAACAGGAACGGCCCGACTATATCGTTCCAGAGATCGAAGCCATTGCAACAGAGACTTTGCTTGAGCTTGAAGCAGAGGGCTTCCATGTTGTGCCTACTGCTAGAGCAGCTAGACTTACAATGGATCGTGAAGGAATACGCAGGTTAGCAGCAGAAAAACTAGACTTGCCAACTGCACCATATGCCTTTGCTGATTCACTCGATGAGCTGCGAACCGCTGCACATAAGCTTGGCTTTCCATGCGTCATTAAGCCATTAATGAGCTCATCTGGTAAAGGTCAAAGCATCTGCCACAACGAGGATGAGATCGCTGCTTGCTGGACGTATGCGATGGAAGGCGGTCGTACGCAAAAGGGTCGTGTCATCGTGGAAGGCTTTGTTGAGTTTGAATCGGAGATTACACTACTTACCGTTCGTTCTGTGTCAGGCACAAGCTTCTGCCATCCGATCGGCCATATTCAACGTGACGGAGATTATATCGAATCTTGGCAGCCTCATGCGATGAGTGAAGTGCAGATTGAGCAAGCAGAGCATATCGCACGTAGCATAACGGATGAGCTGGGTGGCTATGGAATTTATGGTGTGGAGCTATTTCTAACGAAGGATGGTGTACTGTTCAGTGAAGTATCGCCTCGTCCGCATGATACAGGGATGGTCACGATGGCTTCACAGGATTGGTCACAGTTTGCGCTTCATGTTCGTGCGATTTTGGGACTACCAATCCCTACGATTCGTTTGCTAACGCCTGCAGCGACGCATACATTAAAATCTGATGCAGAGCTGAAGCAATTCGCAATCGGTGGATTAGAGGAAGCGATGTCTATTCCAAATACAACTGTTCGTGTATTTGGTAAACCTGAGACGAAGATTGGCCGTAGGATGGCTGTAGCTTTATCGTCAGCAGGTACAGTGGAAGAGGCACGGAGTCTGGCAAGTCGTGCAGCGTCAAGTCTATCGATAGAGGAATTATAAGAAGGTGAGAAAATGGGTAAGAAGCAAAAGAAGATGTCACAGCAGCGAACAAAGGCTGCACGGCCTGCAAGTCAGGATACGGTAGCTTCTGGAGCTAGTCTGAAAGAGCTGTTAAATGCTGATACACTCGCGAAGCTTAAGGCACAAAGTGAGGCTATGGAGCAGAATGAGAAGCAGCGCAGGGAAGAGGAAGCGGCTCGCAAGGCTGAAGCAGAGAGAGCGGAACGAAAACGATTGGAGAATGACTTTAACTATTTGCTCGAGAACTCCGATCCAAACTGGAGCAAGTACAAATAAGCAATAAACGTATAGAGCGCGTTAAGGAAGTCGATTTTTCTAAGGAATACTTGAGCGAAAGATGCCGGTTAACTTAGGAAAGTCGGCTTTTTTCGTCTTCATTGCTGTTTTTCAATGTGTTTAAGCGTGAGCGCCGTTGTTGTACTGCGTATATTATAGGAACGTTTTATAGGCATTTGTCATAGGCTACTAGTGGAGAAAGCTATGAGAGGGTGATTACGATGCAAATTGCCGTACGTCCTGGCGATACGCTGTGGGGCTTTAGTGTAATGTTTGATGTCCCCTTGCAGCTAATATTAGATAGTAATCCTTCACTTGGCTCGACATTACAGGTAGGTGATCTGGTCAATATACCAGGCTATACGTGGAATGAATATACGGTTGTAGCAGGGGATACGCTTTGGCAAATTGCTAAACGCAACAATATATCGTTACATTTGCTATTGCAAAGCAACCCTACCTTGGAAAGCGAGCAGCTGCAAATCGGTACGAAGATTGTACTTCCAAGCCGTGTAACAAGTCGAGTGATCAATGGAGAGAAAAATTACACATATGAGCAGCTGCTTCAGGATATGGAAACGCTGCGCAGAATTTATCCTAATCTTTCCACACATACTATTGGAAAAAGTGTAATGGGGAGAGATATTATCGAGCTACGAGTAGGTAATGGTCCAACTGAGATTCATGTAAATGCGGCGATTCATGCCAATGAATGGATCACGACAGGAGCATTAATGACATTTATTAATGATTATATGCTGGCAGTCACGAATAGCACCCCGCTTGAGGGTCAGTTTATGTTTCCGCTCTATGCCATGAATACGATGTCCTTTGTGCCGATGGTTAATCCTGATGGAGTTAATTTGGCCATAAACGGGGCGCCATGGGAGGAGCCTTTCCGCTCAGAGGTGCTTAGAATTAATAACGGATCAACCGACTTTACCGGCTGGAAAGCCAACATACGCGGCGTTGACTTGAATAAGCAATTTCCTGCTTTATGGGAGGTGGATGCTGTGAAAGGGCCACAAGAGCCTGCGCCAAGAGACTTTTCGGGAACAGCTCCACTTACCGAGCCTGAGGTTCAAGCGATCGCACAGCTCACGCGAGAGCGTAGCTTTAATCGTGTTCTCGCGCTGCATACACAGGGCGAGGAAATTTATTGGGGCTTTGAGGGCTTGGAGCCGCCAGAGTCTGAGATTTATGCAACTCGAATGGCACAGGCGAGCGGCTACCGTGCAATCCGTTATGTAAACAGTACAGCAGGCTATAAGGATTGGTTTATCCAGGACTGGCGCCGTCCAGGTTTCACCATTGAATTGGGTCTAGGCCAAAACCCATTACCACTGTCACAGTTCCAGTCTGTATCACGTGCTGCAAATGTTATTATTATTGAAGCGATGAAGAGCGCCTATAGCTGAGTTAAAGCTAATGCGTTGTAATATATGATGATCAAGAGAAGCAAGTAGTGTGAGAAGGCAGTAAGTAGCTCATGCACTTGCTTCTTTGCCATGCTTTCTTATTTGCAATAGTGCAAGACCTTGCGTAACTTGCAAAAAAGAGTCTTCTATAGTAGAATGTGTGTTCGCATTTCGAATGCCTGATGAGAATCATAGCAGGTGCAATTAAGCGTATCATTATTAGAATACGTTTGCTAAAACTACAGTTTTATGTTTATAGTGTAAATATGTTAGCTTTACGTGGACGAGGAATTACACTAAAATACTAAAAGATGTGACAATGATTGGTTGTTGATTGGGGGAAGATCATGGCAGAGCAAATCGATCTTTTTAATGACGTTCCAAAATCAGAGCAATATGGCGCTGATGATATTCAAATATTAGAAGGTTTATCTGCAGTACGAAAGCGCCCAGGGATGTATATTGGGAGCACCGGCAATTCGGGCCTACATCATCTCGTATGGGAAATTATTGATAATGCGGTTGATGAGCATTTGGCGAAATTTTGTTCAAATATCGATGTCACTATACATAAAAATGGCTCGATTACGATTCAGGATAACGGACGCGGAATACCTACAGCTATTCATAAATCTGGTATACCTACACCGCAAGTCGTGTTTACGATATTACATGCTGGTGGTAAGTTTGGCGGTGGCGGATACAAGAAATCAGGCGGATTACACGGTGTTGGTGCTTCCGTTACGAATGCGCTATCAGAATATTTGGAAGTAGAAATATTCCGTGAAGGTAAAATTTATAAGCAGCGATTTGAGTATTGGATCGATGAGCAAGGAAAAGAGCATGTCGGGGAGCCCGTAACTGGGCTAGACATTATAGGGAACACGAATCGTACGGGTACAAAGGTTACATTTAAACCGGATACTCGTGTATTCCAGCAAGGCATTTCCTTTAATTATGATACATTAGCAGATCGACTGCAGGAAATTGCGTTCTTAAACTCAGGACTTAAGGTAATGATTAAGGATGAACGTACCAATACGTCGGATGTTTTTCATTATGAAGGCGGAGCGAGTCAATTTGTTGAGTTTTTGAACGAGGGAAAGTCTGTACTGCATGAAGTCATTCATTATACTGGAGAGCGCGAGGATATCGAGGTCGAGATCGCCCTGCAGTATAACGATGGCTATACGGAGACGATTGTTTCGTTTGTCAATTCCATTCCGACACGCGGTGGTGGTACACATGAGACAGGCTTCAAGACGGCATACACTCGGGTTATGAATGATTATGCACGTAAGGCAGGCATCCTGAAGGAAAAGGAAAAGAATTTAGATGGTAATGATCTCCGTGAAGGGATGATTGCCGTTATTAACATCAAAATGGCTGAGGTCGAATTTGTCGGTCAGACGAAGGATCAGCTGGGCAGCTCCTCAGCTCGTGGTGCTGTTGATGCAGTTGTCACGGAGCGAATGAATGTATTTCTTGAGGAGAATCCACAGGTTGGCCAATCACTGCTTAAAAAAGCGGTACAAGCAGCTAAAGCGAGAGAGGCAGCTCGCAAAGCACGCGAGGATATTCGATCAGGGAAAAAAAGAAGTGAATCCTCGAATCTTGGTGGCAAGCTAACACCAGCTCAGTCAAAGGATTTCAGCCGCAATGAGCTGTTTATCGTAGAGGGAGACTCTGCTGGCGGTTCAGCGAAGCAAGGACGAGATTCTAAGCATCAAGCGATTCTTCCGCTTAAAGGGAAGCCAATGAATCCTGAAAAAGCAAAGCTTGCTGACATTATGAAAAACGATGAATATCGTGCAATTATATCAGCAATTGGAGCGGGAGTCGGCTCGGAATTTTCTGTCGAGGAAAGTAATTACAATAAAATTATTATTATGACAGATGCGGATACGGACGGTGCACATATTCAAGTGCTTCTGCTTACATTTTTCTATCGGTATATGCGCCCACTTATCGATAGTGGCAAGGTATACATTGCACAGCCACCGCTTTATAAAATTACAAAAAAATCAGGCAAGCTGAATACGGTACGTTATGCGTGGACGGATGAGCAGCTGCAAAACTATACGAAGGAAATGAAAGGCTTCGAGCTCCAACGCTATAAGGGCTTAGGGGAAATGAACCCTGACCAGCTGTGGGAAACAACGATGAATCCAGAAACGAGAACGCTATTGCAGGTGCATATTGATGATGCAGCTAAAGCAGAACGTCGCGTAACGACGCTGATGGGGGATAAAGTAGACCCACGTAAGCGCTGGATCATTGAAAATGTTGACTTTACAGAATATGAGGAGTAAGGAGCGAAATAGATGGAACCGTTAGAGCAATTTTTACCGGCATTTCTCGAAGAGGTTGTCGGAGACAGATTTGGTCGCTATTCCAAATACATTATTCAAGATCGTGCTATTCCAGATGTGCGTGACGGCCTAAAGCCTGTACAGCGTCGTATTCTATATGCGATGTACGACTCTGGGAATACACCGGACAAGCCTTACCGCAAGTCTGCTAAGACGGTAGGGGATGTAATGGGTAATTATCATCCGCATGGAGACTCCTCGATCTATGAAGGTATGGTACGGATGGCACAGCCTTGGAAAATGGGCTATCCACTCATCGATGGACATGGAAATTGGGGCTCACAGGATGATGATCCGGCAGCTGCAATGCGTTATACAGAAGCACGACTTTCCAAGATTGCAATGGAGCTGCTGCGTGATATTGAAAAACGCACAGTGCTGTTCAAAGATAACTTTGATAATACGGTGAAGGAGCCGGTTGTACTTCCTGCTCGCTACCCTAACCTGCTCGTCAATGGTTCTAGCGGAATATCTGCAGGCTTTGCAACGGAAATCCCGCCTCATCATCTGGGAGAGGTTATTGATGCAAGCGTTGCCTATATGCGCAATCCAAACATTAGCTTAGATGAAATGATGAATATAGTGAAAGGTCCTGACTTTCCTACAGGCGGCATTATTATGGGGGGAGAAGGGATTCGTGATGCGTACGAAAAAGGAAAAGGACGCATCTATATTCGTTCCAGAACGGAGATCGAAACGCTTCGCGGTGGTAAGCAGCAAATCGTCATTACAGAAATTCCATATCAAGTTGTCAAATCTCGTCTCGTTACCGCTATGGAAAACATTCGACTAGAAAAAAAGGTTGAAGGTATCGCCGAGGTACGTGATGAGAGTGGACGCAATGGACTGCGTATTGTTGTTGAGCTAAAAAAGGACGCTGATGCGAACGGGATTCTCGCATATTTGCTTAAAAAAACCGATCTGCAGGTTACGTATAATTTTAATATGGTAGCTATTGTTAACAAAGCACCGAAGCAGCTAGGACTTATTGACATTATTTCAGCTTATATTGAGCATCAGAAGGAAGTCGTTACACATCGCACACAATATGAGCTTGAAAAAGCAGAAGACCGTGCACATGTGTTGGAGGGCTTAGTTAAAGCATTGAATCTGCTTGATGATGTCATCGCAACAATTAAAGCTTCAAAAAATCGTGCTGATGCGAGCGATAATTTAATTGCGAAGTTCCAGTTTACGGAGCGACAAGCAGATGCCATTCTAACATTACAATTGTATCGATTGACGAATCTCGAAATAACGAGCCTTGAAAAAGAGCATGCCGATACGATAAAGAAGATTAAATATTACCGATCGATTCTGGAGAGCGACAAAAAGCTAATTGGAGTCATTGAAAAAGAGCTGCTTGAAATTAAAGAAGCTTATATGATCGAGCGACGCTCTGACATTCAACTTGAGATCGAAGAGCTGAAGGTTAATCTCGAGGTTCTAGTTAATGCTGAGGATGTGCTATTTACACTTAGCCATGAAGGCTATGTGAAGCGAACCAGTATGCTTTCTTATACACGTTCAGGCGGAGAGATGGATAGTGCAGGGGTGAAGGACGGAGATGTGATTACCCATTGCTTGTCGGTGAACACGCTCGATAACTTGCTTCTATTCACGAAAAATGGACAGTATTTCTTATTGCCTGTTCATCAGGTACCTGAGTTTAAGTGGAAGGATACTGGGACAGCAATTGTCAACATTATTCCATTGCCTAAGGATGACAGCATTGTTGCAGTGATACCGGTGAAGGACTTTAATATGGACCAAAGCCTTGTATTTGTGACGAAGCGAGGACAGGTGAAGCGAACAGAGCTAAAAGAGTATGCAACAACTCGCTCGACCGCTATCGCAGCTTGTAAGGTTGCTGCAGGCGATGAGGTGATCGAGGTTAAAATTAGCGATTCGTCCAAGCAAATTATGCTCGTTACTGCTTCTGGTATGTCGATCCGCTTCTACGAAACAGAGGTAAATGCCATGGGCCGTGCAGCTGGTGGAGTAAAAGGAATACAGCTGCGGGAGGATGACGAGATCATTGCCGCATTATGGGTTGAGAATGATGAAGGTGAAGTACTAGTCGTTTCCGATACTGGTCATGGTAAACGTACGCTCTTGCTTGATTATCCAATTCAAGGACGCGGTGGTAAAGGCGTCCAAACGTTTGAGTTTAAGGAAGGTAAACGAGTAAGAAGCAACGGACAACGATTATTGTCTGCTTTCTATTGCCGTGAACCCATTGAATTAGCTGGCTTTACAGATAAAGGATTGATGCAAATTGTTCAATCTGAGAAAACAATCATCGAGGAAAGAAAATCAACAGGTCGAACGATCTTCCAGCTAGAGAAGGAAGAGCAGCTGTTAATTTTATTCTCAGTAACGGATCGTATTCAGCAGCCGAAAGCTGAGAACTAATAATCCAGCTACAAACACTATGATTCAAGTGGCGCTCAGGAGCTTTAGTCATATGCTTACTGTTCAGCAAAAGCTGAATTGTAAGCATAGCTAAATGCTATGCAGAGCGCTTTTTTATTTATTTGGCGCATGCAAAATTCCCAACCTTTCCGCAAGATACTACAATGAATGCTGGCGATTATGTTGATTTGTAGGAAAAGCTTCCGCAATGCAGCATATTTTATCGTAAACTATTAATTGCATTAATCTTTCTTTCGACAATTAGGATTAGTATAATATAAAGTAGAAGAACGTCAGAAAGTTGGTGGAGCATGGTAGCCGAAGATTTTTCTAAGCTATGGAACAAGCTGTCACGAGATTGGAAACTTACCTTAGAGCAGGAATTAGCACCATTGACAGAAGGACAGTTACATATTTTAGAACTATTGCTGGAATCAGAGGCGATGAAGCCTTCTGACCTCATTCAGTATTTGAACACAACACCTGCAGCGATTACGACAATACTTGATCGTATGGAGCGAAATGAATTGATTACACGTGAGCGTGATGAGCGTGATCGACGTGTAGTATGGATTCAGGTGACTGAAAAGGGTTTCGCGGAAGCTGTAAGAGGCTCTAACATAAGAAAATCAGTCATCGAGCAATCACTAGACCGGATATCTAGTCATAACCAACAGCTGCTTGTCTATCTACTAGGCAAGGTTGCTAGTTCATCCTAATCTAGCTATTCTATATATTGAACCATGTTAAAGGACCGCTGCTCGTGCTAAAGGCATGCTTTGGCACGAGCAGCGGTCTTTCCGTGGGAATTTTATGACAGAGGGAGAATCAGATGACGTCAATACCAGCACCAAGAAAAAAACGAAATTATATTTGGCAGCTACTAACCGTTTATTTAGGGTTTATTATTTTTGGTTTATCGGAAAATATTAAAGGACCAGCCATACCACGCATACAGCTGTCTTTTGATTTAGATGAAGCGCAGATTGGAACGTTGCTGTCATTAAATTCGCTAGGGTATTTAATTGCTTGCATGTTTACTGGTTTGCTTGTTCGTAAAATAGGAATTAAAGCCACCTCGGTCATATCTTTCTCGTCAATGATCGTTGCTGGATTATTGATTTGGATTTCGAAAAGCTATTCCTTCTTGATCGGTTCGACTTTCCTGCTCTATATTGGGAACGGGATGCTGGAGATCGGTCTGGCCATTCTCGCAGCGCGTATTTTTACTAGAAATACAGGTACGATGATGAACCTAGCACATTTCTTCTACGGGCTAAGCTCAATTGTTGCTCCGCTATTAGCAACGGGGCTAATGAGCATTACGATTATGGGCTACACCGTCGAATGGGGATTGATGTATTTTATCGTTCTTGCCTTTTCACTTATTCCTATTATTCCAACTGTACTAGGGAAATTTCCAGGAGATGAGATTAAGGCTGAGGATCGTAAATCGTTACGTACGTTAGCGAGTGATTATTCCTTATGGCTGCTTGTTGGCATACTAACATTCGGCGTAATTGCCGAACTGTCAGTCGGAGGCTGGTTAGTTAACTACCTTGAGAAAAGCTATGAGTGGAGCACTTTATCTGCATCGGCAATGCTGTCGTATTTCTTTATCGGTTTTTCATTAGCTCGCCTTTTACTTGGACCTATTATTGATCGGATCGGTTATACTCTTTCGGTAATTATCGTGTCAATGTTTGCAGCAATATGTACGTTTTTCGCTGTCCTGGGAGGGGAAGGCTATGCCATATTTTTTGCCCTGTCAGGTGCTGGTGTAGCTCCGATCTATCCTACAGTTATGGCATTTATCGCTAAGCGCTATCCGAATGACAGTGACGTTGTTATTAGCTTTATTGTGACGATTATGGGTATCGGCACAGTAATAGGTAATTATGTAATCGGATTAATTATTAGTGGGGTTAAGCATATGTATCGTGCAGAACCAGCGATTGCTGTGCTTAGAGGATATCAAGCAGGATATTTGTTTATTGGTGTAAGCGCACTGCTGTGTGCAATATTGTCCATTATGATGTATACACATCTAAAAAAGCAAAAGCAACTGATCTAATGAGCTGTTCATAAAGGAGTTATCGAGTGCGGAAATTTATTAATTTTATAATGATGTCAATAGGTGTGTTACTTGTCTTAAGTGGGTGTCAGTCTAGTAAGCCGAATGAGGATTTATTTCATTACAAAGGCTCGTATGTTGGTGATAATAGTGCTGTAGGCAATATTTTACAACAATTACGGAGCGGAGAAGAAGTAGAACGCTTCGAGCTTATAACGAAATCTGAACCATACGGGGTAGTAATAACATATAGTGATTATGCTGAAATGTCAGAGAAGAGCGTGAAGCAAACGGTCCTATATAACGCAACATTTCTATTTGCATTAATTCAAAACGTGGATTGGATTACGTTTATCTTTGGCGATGATTACCAATATAAATTGGAGAAGCAGGCAGTTCAAAAATGGTACGGTATGGAGCTAGGTGGGTATACTAGCGAGGATGAATTACAAGAATTAATGCAACAATTTTTAGAGGATGAGGACAAAATTAATCAATTTTTTGTTCTTGTTGAATAAAAAAAACTGCAGTCTAGATTCGATTCTAGGCTGCAGCTTTTTTATGTTCTGGCAATGCAATCATCTATTCGTTATCAAGCATGGAGGACAGACGATCGGTAAGCATCATATGACTTGCTTCAAGTGCTTCATAATCGGATTGCTTTAACAAGACGTCATCACGTGCAGCTAGCGTGCTTTCGACTGGTAACACACGATATCTGTAGTATTGATCTGGCTTATAGCGATGAACCCAGGTTGGTGTGACCGTTACATCTTTAATTTCGATAGCACCTGTATCGTAGTGCTTTCTAAGATCTACGCGAAATATTGCACCATAGTCCTTAGAGTCACCACGTTGATTAGAGATGAAATTCCCCATGGAATATATGATTAGGCCTTGTCGTTCGGCTCCAAGTTCATCCACTGTTGTCACTAGCTCGTAAGGCTGCAATACATGGGGATGAGAGCCCGCAATAATGTCTGCTCCCGCTGCAATTAAAGCTCGAGCCAATGTTTTCTGTTCCTCTGAGGGCTGGGTCTGATATTCATTACCAAAATGCAACGCAATCGTAATAACATCTGCGCCATCCTGACGTAGTCGATTCATATCCTCAATGATACGTTCCTGATCAATCAAATTTACAATATACTCCTTACCCTCAGGGATCGGAATGCCGTTTGTACCGTACGTATAAGACAGCAGCCCCATCGCGATTCCATTATGCTCAACGATGACACTCGTATTTGCTTCTTCAGCATCTCTCGCTGATCCCACTGTTGTAAAACCAATCTGCTGAACATGATCGAGTGTAAGCATTGCACCAGTTACACCCTTATCGAGCGTATGGTTGTTAGCGGTAGAGAGGATGTTAAAGCCGTTATCCCATAATGCCTGTGCGAGTTCAACTGGTGCGTTAAACAACGGATAGCCAGTATAACCGTAATCCTTGCCAGCCATCGGTGCTTCTAAGTTAGCCATTACCCAATCACCATCAGCAACAATGTCAGCAATCGGTGAAAAGACGTCTTTAAAATTATAGCTGTCTGTCGCTTTGTCGTATGCACCAGGGAGCTGTGGGGTGTGGCTCATAATATCTCCAACACCGATCCACACAGCATCCGTATACTGTGGTGGTGTAGGCGTAGGCTCTGGAGTAGAAGTAGGCGATGGTGTTGGAGCTACGCTGCTGCCTGGTTGCTGGGCTGATAGCTCGTTAAGGCTGCTGTTATTAGGGTCTTGTGGAGCTGCATCCTTTGAATTCAATAGTATGAATATCAATAGGGCTCCCGCAGCTATAAAGATGAGCAGCACACTGTTGAATATCCATAGCAGCTTTCGCTTTGATTGTCGCTTTTGTCTCAAATAATCACGTCCTATTAAAGTAGATAGTAAGAAAGGCTAAGTTTCCAATATAAAGACGTGCACACAGCTTCAGATGTTGCGTGAGGCTCAAGTGAACGTATATAAGCCGCTCATGTGTAAAACATTCTCACTTGAGCGGCTTATTGCTACGTGTACCAGTGTACAGCTTGTTGAAGCTGCTGGGCTGTATAATGAGACCAAGGAGCTTCAGCTGAGTTCGGCAAGGAAGTAAAGCTCATCACTTCCTTTGACGTCGGATGTGGTGCTGTAACACTTGTCGACCACAATGCAATGGTACCGTGACCTCGCTGCTTTGCCGCTTTGCCGTATTTAACGTCTCCAAGAAGCGGGTGGCCGATAAAGGCCATTTGAGCGCGAATTTGATGCGGCCTTCCTGTATGAAGCTGGATGGAGACTAAGCTAGTGCCATTGTTCGAGGCGATGACACGATAGCTGAGTCTGGCGTCCTTAGCTTCAGCAACGGGCTGATTAAACACGGTCACTTGATTCTTTTTTGAATCCTTACGGATGTAATGAAGCAGATCGGCCTCCTGAGCGACTGGGATGCCCTCAACGATGCACATATATGTTTTCCCGAAGGTACGGGTACGGACAGCATCAGAAAGCCTTGAGGCAGCCTTGGAGGTCTTAGCGAAGATCATCGCGCCGCCGACAGGGCGGTCCAATCGATGTACAAGTCCGAGAAATACATTGCCTGGCTTTTGATAGCGAAGCTTAATGTCGTCCTTAATCAACGTTAGCATATCTGCATCTCCAGTATCATCCTCCTGTGAAGGAATGCCTGGTGGCTTCTCGACAACGATAATATGATTGTCCTCATACAATATCGGAATTGCCGGCTTCATCTACTTCGACTCCCAACGTCCTAATATTCCACATGGAAGAGCTAGACCAGAACGTGTTATCGGCAAACCAATCTCTCCGCAATTAATTTCCCCACCGTACTTACTACCCATGCTCATCGTTAGCAAATGCTGCAAAACAGTAGGTGAAAGTCCAGTTGTATAGGAGTTGATGAGCATGAAAAGCGGGTTGTCACTCATAATGGTCATGCAGGTTTGCAGAAACGGAAATAGATTTTCTTCAAGCTTCCATGTTTCGCCCTTTGGTCCACGTCCGTAGGAAGGAGGGTCCATAATAATGGCATCATATTGTCTGCCGCGACGCTGTTCACGTTGAACGAATTTGAATACATCGTCGGTAATGTATCTTATCGGTGCTTCCTCAAGACCGGATAACACGGCATTCTCCTTCGCCCATTGAACCATTCCTTTAGCTGCATCGACATGACATACCTCTGCACCTGCAGCTGCACAGGCGATTGTAGCGCCTCCAGAGTAGGCGAATAGATTCAACACGCGGATCGGACGATTGGCTTTACGGATTTTATCCATCATCCAGCTCCAATTGACCGCTTGCTCTGGGAATAAGCCAGTATGCTTAAAGCTTGTTGGTTTAATATGAAACCTAAGTTCATTGTAGCTAATTGTCCAGCGTTCAGGCATTTCTTTGTTGCGGATTTGCCATTGACCGCCACCTGAGGAGCTGCGGAAGTAATGAGCATCAGCTTTTCTCCATTGCTCGTCTTCCTTTTCTATAGGCCAAATAATTTGCGGATCCGGGCGACGAAGAATATAGTTGCCCCAACGCTCCAGCTTGTCTCCTGCTCCTGTATCAATTACTTCAAAATCTTTCCACTGATCAGCTATGTACATTCAGATGTTTCCTTCCTAATCGCTTCTTGTTATGATATCATCGCTTATTATAACGAAGCTGCGATACTAAAATCAACGAAGCCAGCTATATTTTTAGTAGAAGGGTCTGAGATTATGTTACGTTTTGAATGTGAATGCGGTAATAAAACGTCTTTTTTTGCAACAAGTGACTATGATGAGCATGGCAGAGAGATGCTCGATATTGAAGATGACGACTGTGTTAGCTACGCATTCGGTGAACAAAGTATAATGCTGAAGTGTAAATTTTGTGGTCATCGCTATATATTGCCTGCTTATGAGGAATATAAATAAAACTAGGACTATTCAGTCCTAGTTTTGTGAGGTGTAATGAATATGGTAGCAAGAAACCGAGAGCAATTAATACATATTGCGGCAAGGCTTTTTCTAAGCAAGGGCTTTAAGTATACGAGTATCGATGACGTAGTGGAGCAAAGCGGAGTATCCCGCTCCAATTTATATTATCATTTTGCAAGCAAAGAAGAGCTGTTGTATGCGGTGGTCGATTTCTGGGGCAACCGGTATGAATCCGCATTAGAGGTTTCCCTTGGGCAACGTGAGCTAGGTGCACAGCTGCGTATTGAGAGCTTTATTCAATTGCTACAAAAGGAAATTGAAGATAGGGGCAATAAAGGGAACTGTCCGTTCATCGCGATGTATGAGCAAAGTCCAGCCGAAGCAGAAGCGGTTCATCAGCGCATCTACCAATTTTTTGCATGCTTGCATACGTACATTACAGAGCTGCTTGCGCAAGGAATAGCTAGTGGAGAGTTTCGCAATAAGGTTTCGCCAGAGCAAAGTGCTTATTTATTTGTTTCTTCCCTCGAGGGCAGTCTGATGCTGGCGGAGACGATGGACGATATTTCGATTGTACGTACAACCTCTAATGCTTTTTTCTCCTTGCTTAGACAATGAACGTCAATGACGCTAAGCTGTTTCGTTTAATCATATACAATAATGTGAAACATCGTTTGTCTTAAACTGTACAAGCTGTTTTCTGTCGTGCACAGAGGGCAGCTTTTTCATTTTGTTAGAACAACTATGCAATGAATATATGAGAATAGGACGTATACCGTGTCAACTTCATTTGTTTAACATATAGTAATTGGAAGAGTTTCAGTTTATATGCCAGCATTGATTAATAGAAGGGGGGGGATAATTGAAAGGTTTGATATTGTGTGCTGGAAAAGGTTCACGATTACGACCACTAACCTTCTCTAGACCTAAGCATCTTTTGCCGCTTATGAACAAACCAGTATTATTCTATGGAATCGAAAGGATGATTCAAGCTGGTATAAAGGATATTGCTGTTGTCGTTGCGCCATTGTTCCGAACTGTTTTTGACGAAGTATTGCAGGGTGGTGCACCATGGAACATTCGAATAACATTAATTGAGCAGCATGAACCTAAAGGATTAGCTGATGCTGTGCGTATAGCACAGACATTTACTCAAAATGACGATTTTCTATTGTATTTGGGTGATAATATAATAGATGGCTCATTGCTGCCCCTAATAGAGAAATTTCAGTCGGAAAATCTTGATGGATTAATATCAGTAAGTCAAGTAGATTCACCTGAGCAATTTGGTGTTGTGGAGATGAACGGTAATACGATTCATAGAGTAGTAGAGAAACCGAAACATCCACCAAGTAATCTAGCGATTAATGGTGTTTATTTATTTCGGCATACGATCTATGATGCTATTTCGAAGATTCATCCTTCAGCTAGAGGAGAATATGAGATTACAGATGCGATACAGCAGCTTATCGATGATGAGTATGAGCTAGGCATTTATAGCTCTAGCTATTGGTGGAAGGATACAGGGCAGCCGAAGGATTTAATCATATGTTAGCTTGCACATGTCTTCTTACTTATTTTGTTGACTGAAAATAACTAATACAATCTACTTTACAAAGTGTTAATCATCGGATATTGTATAATTAAACATAAATACTCAACGTTGACTAATTAACAATGACTGAAGGGTGATGAAGGATGTACATTGAAGCTAAAGCCTTGGTTAAGCAGTTTGGTTTGCGAACGATTGTGAACAACATGGATGTATCGATTCAAGCAAATGAGATTATAGCGATTATTGGTCCAAATGGTGCAGGAAAATCAACGATGCTGGAAATGCTTATTGGTCTGCAAAAGCCGAGCTCAGGAACGATATGGTACTGGGATTCTGGTTTTAAAGGGAAAATTGGCGTTCAGCTTCAAGCGGTTCCTTTTTTTCCGGCTCTGAGTGCGATGGAAAACTTACTGTTGTTTGCCTCCTTTTATAAGAAGTCAATTTCCAAGGAGGAGGCAATGAATTGCTTAGAGATTTGTGGTATTCAGGATGCTGCCCATACAGAGGCAGTAAAATTATCGGGAGGACAGCAGAAGAGATTAGCAATTGCGGTTGCGATCATGCATGAGCCTACACTTATCTTTTTGGATGAGCCGACTGCTGCACTCGATCCACGTAATCGACAGGACATTCATAATCTTATGCTTGAGCTACAGCAGCAAGGAAAAACGATAGTATTTACATCTCATGATATGGATGAGGTGCACCAGCTGGCAACGCGTGTGCTGGTCATCGATCACGGTAAAATCATTGCCGCAGGTGAGCCTGCCGAGCTCTGTAATAAGTATGATGCAGCTAGCCTGACACAGCTGTATATGAAATTGACTAGGGAGGATGAATCCTATGCTTAAAGTACAATTGCGATCGATGCTCGTTACGTCATTACGTGATAAAATTACGTTGTTTTATTCTTTATTGCTGCCTATTGTCCTTATGTTTGGGCTAGCTATATATATTGATAAGCCGGAGCAGCAGCTTCGCATTATTTGCGGCATTACGGCAATAAGTACAGTGTTTTGGGGGATGCAGGGTATTGCATTTCAGGTTCATTGGCAGCGCAGTAGAGGCGTATACAAGCTGCTTAAGCTAACGCCTATGCCATTAATGCAATTTATTGCTGTAATGATTGTTGCCCGAACAGTGATTGGTGTCGCAATGAACTGGAGTATTTGGTTAATAGGTATGCTAAGCTTTGGAATGAAGTTAACGGCATGGTCTATCGGGCTTACTCTGCTTGTCATTGTGATCGGGACAATATGCTTTACAAGCATCGGATTCGTCATTGCCAATGCTGCGCGAAATGAAGCTCAAATTAATATGCTATCTAATTTGCTTCAAATGCCGATGATTTTCATGAGTAGTGCGTTTTATTCGTTGAATGGTGCGCCTGATTGGGTTGCATTTGTAGGTAGATTACTACCATTTGAGCATTACACGAATTTGATATCTACGATGCAATCAGCTGGTAGTTCCATATCTATACTTAGCTTAATCGTCCTTGTCATATATATTATGATTGCTATACTGATCGCTAGTATCACGTTCCGATGGGATACGAATCAAGTAATATTGAAATCAAGTACAGCATAAGAGGATCGCAGCTCCAGATTCTGGCGAACGAGAATACTTTATGCTACACTAATACTCAATATTGAATATTTGATATTGAGGTGATGATATGGCTAGATTGATGGTGTTAGGATTGCTTAAGATGAAGCCAATGTCTGGATATGAGATTCAACAGGTATTATCTCAAAGCAAAACTGATGCTTGGGCAGGTATATTACCAGGGTCGATCTATCACGCATTAAAAAAAATGGAATCCGAAAGCTTAGTCGAGATTGATGCGCTAGAGCAGACGGGGAATCGTTCAAAAGCGATATATAAAATAACGAAGCAAGGAGAGGAGCATTTTCTCGAGCTGCTTCGCGAAGCATTGCAGGCCTCATCTATACAACTGCCAAGTCAGCTGTATACAGCTCTAAGCTTTATACAGGAGCTTGGTCGTGAGGAGGTACTCGCTTGCTTACAGCTTCAGCGCGAGCAATTGACCAAGGAGCTGGAGCAGCAGAAGGCAGGGATTAAAGTAAAACAAGAATTCATGAACGTAGATGGAGTAGTGGAGCTGTTGTTCCAAAATCTTTATAATCAGTATGAGCTGCAGCTGCAGCTGTTAGACCAGTTAATTGCTCATTACGAGCAGCAGTGAACTAATTAGCATTTTTTGATATATTCGATAATCAAGAAAATGTGGGTTAGAGGATGCTAATTTTCACTTAAAGTCTGTCGATTTTCGAGAGTACACTGCTTTAAATCAATATTTTAGTTTAATGCTTTGTTCACTCTACTTCGTCATTATTACTTCGATGTTTTTTCAATCCATGATGCACAGCTAGTATCAACGAGATTGATAGTACAATGCGGATGATAGAGGAAAGAAGATCATCTGAATACGTACTTTTTCGAATGAGAGAGTACAAACTGAATCCAAGTCCTCCGTAAGCAAAAGTGAGAAGCATAAACTTATCAAATCGTGTAATTTTTATTTTTCTCATATTCACACTCCTTGTTCGATGAGTTAAAGCTTAATAGTATGATCCAAATGATAGCATTTAAACCGAATATTGAAAAAGGGCGAGTAGTGAGCTGTTAAGCTCATTACCCGCCCTTTTGCGCATTAAGGTTAGAAACTAGTGCAATGGTTGTCGTGCACAATACAAAATAAATAATTAAATAATTATTGCTCTTTCACTTTAAGCATCGCTTCCCATAAGGAAGAATCTTCATAGCCAAGTCGCCATGCCGCAACTCCGGCTAAATCATACTCCTTAGCAAGCTTTACACGCGCAAGCACACTTTCCGTTGTTTCTGCCCAGAACACATGCGTATATCCATCTTTTGTATACGTATATTTGTACTGGCCAGCCTTCTCATCATAGGTACGGGTTGCTTTATTGCTCGAAACAACGCTATCGATATCCTTCATTAGGATGGCACGGTTGTCAACGAGCTTGCCGTTACTGTCTATGCGCCACTCGCGAGAGTAGAACGGTATTCCAAGAATTAGCTTGCTGCGAGGTATTCCATATTCTAAATACTGCTTAATGCCTTCCTCAACCCAGCCGATGCTGCCTACAGATCCAGGCGTATCTGAGCCAGTCCAATGCTCATCGTAGGCCATCATAATGACCGTATCAACGATTTTACCGAGCTCTTCATAATCATAGGCTGTGAGATGATTCCATCGAACATCGCCACGCATTAGATCAATGGAAACGGTTAGTTTTTTTGCATGAGCCGCTTTCGTTAGCTTCTGAACAAAGCTTGTAAATTGGTTACGGTCGCTTGCAGCAAGGTTTTCAAAGTCAAGATTTAGACCTTTGACTTTAATTGAGACAAGGCTGTCTATCAATTCCTTGATAAAGCGATCCTGAGCCTTTTCATCCGCTAAAAACTTTGTTGTAAGCTCTTTATCGAATTGATTGTGAACGAGCGGAATAATATCGATGCCCTGAGCCTTCATCTCGTGTACTAGCGCTGCACTAACGTTGCTATTCATAGCACCGTTTTCATTATCAACGTAGTACCAGGTTGGCGAATCAATATCTAAGCCTTGTGTATTACTAATGTGACTTTTAATTGTAGTGACCGAGCTTGAGCCGTTCCAACCCATAAAAACAAAATTTTTAGAGGAGGACCATAGCTTGCGGCCGTCTTGATTCATAATGTAGGAGTTACTATAGTTTTTCGCATAGGCGAGCGCTCCGTTAATGGAGTGGAAGCTTTTAATTAGCTTTTCACCTTGATATACAGACAAATAATGAACACTGCTCCAAAGAAGTTTGTCATCTTGCTTCACTTCGGCTGCATACAGCCCTTTAGCTGTTTTTACAGCAGCATCAAGGGTAGAATGAAGCTTAACTAGCTTGCCTTGGCTGTACACCTCAAAGTTTAATAGATTTTGATGGACTGATTTGCCCGTAGCTGTGTTGATTACCTCACTATTGCTAAGCTTATTTGCAGCTTCGATCGCATCCTTCAGAAATGCGTACGATTTGCTGCCAGCAGCCAGCTCACCATCTTTGTAGATGCTGTATTTTGCTGTAGCATCACGTTGTTCCTTAATCATCGGTGCAGTTAAATTATCCCACACCCATTGCTTAGAGTTTACGTTCATGATGTGCGCATTTGTCCACTTTTTTGCTTCCTTCTTAGCATCGTCTAAGCTGTAGAATTGCCAATGGTCATATGTTTTATCTCCTTGATAGAGCACATAATTAGCAAAATTTTCATAAGCCCAGCCAATTCCTTCGAGGTCACGGACATATGCATTAATATGAGAAGAAGCAGCCTTTTTTGCTTCAGTTAAGGTCGCATATTCAAGCTTCGATGAAGACTCACCGTTTATGTACACCTTATACTTAGGAAGGTTATGCCACACCCATTCGCGATTGCTAATTTTTTCTACATGACTGTAGCTGTAATACTTCGCATAGGCAATGGCTTGACTTACCCTAGCAAATTCCTTTAATGGCTTGTCGTTTTGATAGACACGATATTGTGTCATACTTGCTGCATCTGCAGTAAAATGTCCAACGGGCAGCAAGACTGCAACGAGCAAGCATAGCAGCATGGATCTCCACATACGCTTCAAGATTACCATCACTCTCCTTATATGAATCTATCATTAGTATACATGGAATATAGAAGTGTTGTAATGTGGAAGTTTATGAGAATAGTAGGAATATAGGGTGCTTTCAACTAGTATAGGAGAGTATTGCCACTAATGCATATAGGAAGGTAAATAAGGAAGGAAAATAAAAAACAGCGCCATACGGTCTGGTTGACCGTATGGCGCTGTTAAACGAGTGAGTAGTAGAGCTTAAGCTCTTGCTTCAGCCCAAAATTGCTCTGCTTCCTCATCAATGCCAAGAATAATATCTGAACGAAATACGCGGATTTGATATTCAGAGTAAAAATACTGCTCCAGAGCTTCCATAATGTTCGCTTGTAGCAAATATTGTGAACGACCGTTCACCCAAACCTCTGCTGTATAGCCATACTCCTCTTCCCAAGAAAGCTGTACCTCAACATCCGTTGGCTTTACACCGCGGCGATCTGCCAAATTCAGGCAAATCGCATTAATGATTTCATCCGTGTAGATTCGCATAATTAGAATTGACCTCTTCCATTTCGATCTTCTTCATCACGACGATTACGATCTTGATCGTAATAATTGTTGTTGCGATTGTTGTGGCCTGCTGCAGCCGGCTTGTTGTTTCGAATATAAGTCCAAGCTGCTCGAATAATCATGAATATGGCAACGATTGCCGCGATATTGATGAGTAGGCTGAAGATTTCTCCAAAAGCACCCATATTGGAAAACATACCGCCGAACAATAGACCAGCTAGTCCACCAAAAGCTAAGCCTTTCATAAAGGAGCTGCCGCCGAATAGACCGCCAGATTTTGTTGTAGCTGCAGAACCTGTTGAAGATTTAGTACCAGATGTTGTGCCTGCTGCAGCACCGCTGTTCGATTGCTGAGTCGTGTTGTCCTTTTTTTGCGTGAAGCTCTGCTTGTTCGATTTGAAGCCGCCACCACGCTTTGCATCAGCAGTATCGCTGAAGCCAAGGCCCAGTGCTAGAAACACTGTTAGAGCCAGCATAACAAAAAAGCCTTTTTTCATGTAATTGATTCCCTCCTGTTTTTTTTGCTTAATGTTGCTATAGTAAGACATTACGTCTATTATAATGTTTGGTTTCAAAAAATCCTAATCATTTAAATAAATTTTGAAGGTGAAGCGATGAATTATCCATCTACATATATCGATTATTTAATAGAATTTCATACTACGCGTGATTATTTTGAATGTCATGAGCTATTAGAGGAATATTGGAAGGAACACCCACAGGATGGGCTTGGCAAGCTATGGGTCATGTGTATTCAGGTGGCAGTCGGACAATATCATGAACGTAGAGAGAATCGGCGGGGTGCAAATCGAATGTATCAATCTGCGTTAGCTGCGCTACAGCAAGAGACAAGCGAACGAATTGGGCTGGATCCTACACAGCTTGCAGTAATGCTTAAGCAACGGATTGAAGCCTGTGAGAAGCAAGAAGCCTATGAGGATATGCTGCTGCCGTTTTTAGATAAGGAGCTGCTGGAGCTATGCAAGAAGGAAGCTGCAGCAAGAGGACTTAGCTGGGGTCAAGAGAGTGCGAGTGTACCGGACTTTATTATTCATCGCCATACGCTACGTGATCGAAGTGACGTTATTGCAGCTCGCCAAGCAGCATTAAAAGCAAAGGCTAGGGATAGAAAGTAATGGATTACATAAAATAAACTGTATTGCGTTTGCAACGAGTATGGTCTTACAAAGAAAAGAAGACAGCTTCGTATGTTGATGAACAATACAAAAGCTGCCTTCCTTTCGTAGCTCTTTATGGAACAAATCGCAAATTCAACGTATAAATTTGAGCGTCACTTTTTAAGCTAAAGGCATTTTTATCTGTATCATAGTGGATTTTCATATGATCTTCATAATACACCTTATGCCTTGGCTCATAATAAAAAGGAAGTGGATCTGCTTCCCCCGCACGATCATCCTCAGTAGGTGAATCGATCGTTGTTAATGTTGGCACACCGCTAACAACACAGCCGCAGCCTTCAATATCATGTAGAAATTTAAGCTTCTTATCCTTAAGCAGTAGCTGCAGTTTATGTACTGCCTCTGTTGTAAATGTAATACGCATTCGTTCATCACCTTTGTTTTCATTATGCCGATTAGGATATAGTAAATTATAGAATGATCGCTGACTAGAAGCAAGCTAAGCCGAATTAGTATGATCAATTATGACTAGAAGGGAAGATCGAGATGACACTCATTGAGCAGTTTCGCAGCATTAATAAAACGATTAAACAGTATGATGAGGCATTAGCTGTATTGTATTGGGATTTACGAACTGGAGCTCCACGAAAGGGTATGGATACCCGCTCCGAGGTTATTGGAACGCTATCAGCTGAGATGTTTCGGCTATCTACCTCCCAAGAGCTTGGCACTTTACTTACTGAATTAGAAAGCAAGGAACAGTGGAGTCAGCTATCTGAGGTAGATCAAAGGCTCGTTGCTGAAACACGTAAGGATTATGATCGCAGTGTTAAAATCCCTCCTGAGCTTAATCACAAATATGTTATGCTAACAACGCAAGCCGAATCGATGTGGGAGGAATGCAAGGAAAAGGACGACTTCGATAGCTTTGAGCCATATTTACAGCAAATTATTGATCTTACGAATGAAATGATTGACCTATGGGGCGTTCATGAAACTCGCTATGATACACTGCTTGATCAGTACGAGCCAGGAATGACGGTGAAGCAGCTGGATAAATTGTTCGGTAAGCTGAAGAAGGAGCTTATCCCGCTTGCAGAGAAGCTTGCTGCTAGCCCGCACCAGCCTAATACTGAGTTTCTTAATGGTAGCTTTGATATTGCGGCACAAAAGGACTACAGCTTATTCATACTTAGAGAGATGGGCTTTGACTTTGAAGCGGGTCGGTTAGATGAAAGTGTGCACCCATTTGCTACAGGCCTAAATGTAAATGATGTTCGTATTACGACGCGGTATCTAGAGGATGATGTAACGAGTGCGCTCTTTGGAACGATTCATGAGGGCGGTCATGCGTTATACGAGCAAAACATAAGCGATACATTAACAGGTACAACACTCGCGACAGGCACATCAATGGGGATTCATGAGTCACAGTCTCGCTTCTGGGAAAATATGATTGGAAGAAGCCGGTCATTCTGGAATCGCTACTATCGAGATTTACAGTTACGATTTCCACAATTCAATGATATTGAAGTAGATACATTCTACCGAGGTAACAATGTTGTTCAACCGTCACTAATCCGTATTGAAGCAGATGAATTGACCTACAATCTGCACATCATAATTCGCTATGAAATCGAACAAATGATATTCAACGAAGGCTTAAAGGCTAAGGATTTACCGCGTGTGTGGAATGAAAAATACGAGCAATACTTAGGGATAACACCATCTACCAACGCAGAAGGTGTACTGCAGGATGTGCATTGGTCAGGCGGAGGATTTGGATATTTCCCTTCATATTCTCTAGGCAATATGTATGCGGCGCAGTTTGCGCATACGCTTGAGCAACACATGCCTGATCTTTGGAAACAGGTCGAAGAGGGACAGCTCCTACCCATTAAAGAGTGGCTGACTGAGCGCATCTATCAATTTGGTCGTATGAAAACTCCTCAGGAGCTTGTAGAAGGGATTACAGATGAGCCTCTGAATCCTAAGTACTTGATAAACTATCTGAAAGAAAAATACGAAGAGATCTATAAGCTCTCTTAAGTAACAATAGCCTCTCACCACAATCTGCTCATTTGAGTATGTTGTCGTGAGAGGCTTTTTTTGTTAATTACTAGTGGTCTGCTGCACAATGTACGCACCACATTATTGAGAAGTGAATAAGCTATAGCACGACAATACAAGGAGGAGTAGTAATGAAAAGGAGTAAAACGTTACTAGTATTGCTCTCGCTTATACTTGCCTCAGCCACGATATTAGCAGGCTGCGGCAATAATAAGAAGGGAAATACAGTTGTACGTATAGGGGAAGTGACTCGTTCACTCTTTTATGCCCCGCAATACGTAGCGATTGAGAAAGGATTTTTTGCTGAAGAAGGCATCGATATTGAGCTTATAACGACACCAGGCGGGGACAAAACAATGACATCGCTGCTTTCAAATGTCATCGATGTTGCACTAGTTGGGTCTGAAACATCGATTTATGTTGCTCAGCAAGGAAGCGATGATCCGGTCATCAATTTCGCCCAGGTTACACAGACGGACGGGACGTTTTTAGTATCACGCGAAAAGATCGATAATTTTGATTGGCAGTCGTTAAAGGGTGAAGTATTCCTTGGCCAACGCAAAGGTGGTATGCCGCAAATGGCAGGTGAATTCACACTTAAAAAGCACGGCATCGATCCACATGCTGACCTAGAGCTGATTCAAAATGTTGACTTTGCCAATATTGCACCAGCGTTTTCTTCAGGGACGGGTGAATATGTTCAGCTGTTTGAACCAACTGCATCGATATTTGAAAAAGAAGGTGTAGGGTATGTTGTTGCTTCCTTTGGCGTAGAAAGTGGATTATTGCCTTATACCGTATTTATGACGAAGCAAAGCTATATTGACAAAAATAGCGATGTTGTCCAAAGCTTCACGAATGCTGTATTCAAGGCGCAGCAATGGGTGGAGGAGCATTCAGCAGAGGAAATCGCAGAGGTTGTCGCACATTACTTTGAGAATGTGGATCTAGACATTATGGCTAGCTCCATTGAACGTTACAAGGCTCAAGGATCATTCGCAACGGATCCAATTGTTGATGAAGAGGAATGGAACAATCTAATCGATGTAATGACGAGTGCAGGTGAACTGACTGAGCGTACGGAGCATGCTGACATTGTAAATACGACATTTGCAGAGAAAGCAATCCAATAGTCTGTCGATAAGGAGATCTGATTATGAGTAGACAAAAGGTACTAGAGCTCAAGGAGCTGTCTCATATTTATGTCAACGCGTCTGGTGCCCATCTTGCTGTCGATCATATTGATCTTACGGTATATAAGGGTGAATTTATTAGCCTTGTCGGTCCTAGTGGCTGCGGAAAGACGACGATTCTTAACATGATCGCAGGACTAATAGCCCCAACCTATGGAGAGCTTACGATGTTGGGCGAGGCGATCACCTCGCCCTCTTCTCGATTAGGCTATATGCAGCAGCAGGATTATCTATATCCTTGGCGCACCATATTGCAAAATGTAATGCTAGGCTTAGAGATACGCAAAGAAGCGAATGCGCAGTCTAAGCAAAAAATAATTTCACTGCTTGATGAGCTTGGCTTGGAGCAATCCGCAGACAAGTATCCTCATCAGCTGTCAGGAGGGATGCGGCAGCGCGTCGCGCTTGCGCGCACCTTAATTACCGATCCAGACTTGCTTTTGCTAGATGAACCGTTTTCCGCACTTGATCTTCATATTAAAATGCAGCTGGAGGAGCTTGTTCAATCCACGCTAGATCGTCTAGGCAAAACAGCTATTCTCGTTACACATGACTTGGCAGAGGCTGTGGCGATAAGTGATCGAGTCGTTGTATTAGGACGTAACCCAGGCCATATTCGTAAAATCGTGACCATTCCACGTGAGCTGCGAGCTGCTGGTCCTATCGAAGCGAGAAAGCATCCTTCCTATCAAGCCTGCTTCGATGAAATATGGTATGAGCTCGATGAAGAGATGGAAAGGGGTGGAAAGGGGTGTCGAATAACATGATTGCGCCGTTAACAACTCTTCATAAGCAATATAAGGATCGTATGCGTAGAAAAAGCATGCTAGTGCTGCTAACACAAATGATTTTACTCGTTGGGTTTATTGCGATATGGGAATGGAGCAGTAAAGCCCGCATTGTCGACCCACTTATTTTTAGTTCGCCAAGCAAAATTGCTAATCATCTATATACTTCACTATTAGATGGTAGCATTCTACCGCATATCGGTATAACCGTGGCGGAAACCATTGCGGGCTTTCTGCTCGGTACACTGCTTGGAACCCTTATTGCTGCACTATTATGGTGGTTTCCATTCGTTGCACGTGTCTTTGATCCATTTTTAGTTGTGCTGAACAGTATGCCGAAGGTTGCGCTCGGTCCACTGCTTATTGTAGGTCTAGGACCAGGCTTTGGCTCGATCGTAGCCATTACGCTTCTTGTGACAGTCATTATAACGACCATTAATATTTATAATCGTTTTCGAGAAACGGAGGAAGGTTTGCTTAAGGTTGCAACGATTTTCGGCGCAACTCGCTTTCAAACCTTCTACTATGTTATTCTGCCTGCTGCCTTTCCAGTGATTATCTCCACGTTAAAGGTGAACGTTGGTTTAGCATGGATCGGTGTTATCGTTGGTGAATTTTTAGTTGCTCGAGTAGGGCTTGGCTACCTCATTATTTATGGCTTCCAGGTGTTTAACTTCACCTTAGTGCTGTCAACGCTTGTCGTTATTGCTTTTGTTGCGACATTTATGTATCAGGCTGTCAGTTTCTTAGAACGAAAAGTGACTTCTGGCTGGAAAGATCGTTAAACAATCGCTATACTAATGACATCTTAACAGCTAGGAGCATGAGTATGGGGATTCGAGTCATTAAAACAGCGATTGCAGCTATCGTTGCAATCTATGTCGCACATTATTTTAATTTGGAGCCTGCATTATCAGCAGGAATATTAGCTATTCTTGGCGTCGAGGTAACGCGAAAGCAAGGTCTTACGAAAACAGCTTCTCGCTTCGTTGCCTCGGTGCTAGGATTAGGCTTTGCCTCGATTATTTTTGTTACACTTGGCTTTTATCATTGGACCGTTGCGATTTTTATACTCGTTTCGTTTCCGATCATGGCACGTTTCCAGCTTAAGGAAGGCATCGTTACTAGCTGTGTTACTGTGTTTCATATTTATTCCTATGGTGAAGTAACTACCGGTATTATATGGAATGAAGTCTGTTTACTGCTAGTAGGTCTAGGCTCGGCGACAATTATTAATATGTTGTACATGCCTAATGTTGAACGTGAGCTTATGAAGCTTAGAGAAGCGGTTGAATCGAATTATTATCAAATTTGTTATACGCTGGCTAAGACGCTTCGCGAGCCTACCTACGTGTGGAGCGGGGAAGAGCTGCTCGATGCACATCGTGACATCGAAAAAGGAATAACGATTGCTATTCGCAGTAAGGAAAACCAGCTGTGGAGCAATGAAGGATATTGGCTTACATATTTTGAGATGAGAAGACAGCAGCTGGATACGATAGGACAAATGATGGAAATGGTTGCGAGAGTCCATGGTCAACTAAAGCATGCCGAGCCAGTGGCAGAGCTGCTGGAGCAGCTTGGACGAGACACGCAATCTGACGTATATGTAGGAGAGGTTAGAGTTAAGCTGCAAGAGCTTGCTGAAAAATTCCGTGCAATGGAGCTGCCAAAGACGCGTGATGAATTTGAGATCAGAGCTTCTCTGCTTATGCTGATGCATGAAATGAATCGCTACCTGGATATAGCGAAACGCTATAAAAAGAGAGGAAATACAGATCAAAGCCTGCTAGAAAAGTCTAATCTTACAGGCTGAAATAGTTGGCTTCATATAATAGGATAATAAAAATATCATGGTAAAAAGCTTATTCGTGCACATTTTTATAGATGTGTCATAGAATAAGCTTTTCTTTCATATTCATGAAGTAACATGTAAAAGGAGTTTTGGGTCGAATCGAATAGGCGTAGATGTAGGCTACGACTCCATATTACATACTTGAATAAAAAATGTTTGCAATTGTTGGACTACAGTAAT
Source organism: Paenibacillus sp. FSL W7-1287 (assembly GCF_038004245.1). Taxonomy (NCBI): domain Bacteria; kingdom Bacillati; phylum Bacillota; class Bacilli; order Caryophanales; family Paenibacillaceae; genus Paenibacillus; species Paenibacillus sp. FSL W7-1287. The sequence goes on from NZ_JBBORD010000001.1 coordinate 2,165,774, forward strand.
CAACAAACGCCTAGCACTTGCATACACTTAAGTGAATGATTGTATGGAGGAGGTTAAGTCGATGTCTAAAGCAAATAAACAGCTCCGATGCAGAGAAATTATTACAAAGGCTGTTTGCGGGAAAGGTCGTAAGTTTAGTACATCTACTCATACAGTAACCCCACCGCATCGACCAACAAGTATTCTTGGTGCATGGGTTATAAACACTAAGTATGAGGCGGTCAAGTCAAATGGTGGAGTTGAAGTTATCGGTACTTATGACATTAATATTTGGTACTCGTACAACAACAATTCTCAAACAGATGTAGCAAAGGAAAGTGTAAAGTTCGTAGAAAATGTACCTTTATATTACTTAGATCCTAAGCATCGCGCCTCAACGACGGAGGTGTCCGCAGAATCGATTACGGAGCCAAACTGTATTGAGGCGAATATATCGTCCAACGGTGATTCTGTCGTTGTTCGCATTGAGCGCGAATTCGCAGTTGAGATGATTGCTGAGACGAAGGTTTCTGTCGCTGTTGTACCTGGTGGTTGCCCAGATATTGATGGCAAGGATTTCGATTACGATCAAGAGGTTGATGAGTCCGAAGAGGAATTCGACGATCTGGAAGATCTACTTGACGAGGATGAGATCTAACGTTAGTTATCGATAGCATATGTCGCTTGGCGGCAAAACTTGAGGGCGAAAGCCCTCTTCGTTTTTTATTTGAATGTAATTCCAATAAGAAGGAAGAAATGCTTATGCACATGCTGCTTCAAGTGGACAGTAATGGGCGGCTGATGGTGCTGCGAGATCCTGTTAGACTGTTTGATGGGAGTCTGGCAATGGAGCATGCTCAAGCTCTGCACCAAGTTGAGTTGGCAGGCTCGCTGAATGATGGAGATAGATTAGAGCATACAGAGCATGCACCGTGTATTGTACTACAGCATAATAGCGGCAGCGATTATTCATTGAAGCATAACAAGATCAACGCTGGAATTAGACGTTATGAAAGCTATTCAGCAGCCGATATGCAGTCTCGATGGAAGTCAGCAAGGCTAAGAGTCAGTCAGAGACTTAATGATGAGAGATTATACCTTGTCCATTGCATTGACCATATGATGCTTAGCTGGAGAAGGGTAGATGAAGCATTAAAGCCATTAGGAGCCGCTTACCCTGCTATACGTAATGATGAGCATCTCATTGAGCATTCCGGTTTTGAGCTGTCTGAATGGACGCTTCGTGCTTTGGAGGTAGCAGCCTGCCGTGCATTGTACGCGTTATGGCTAGATGTCGGTTCCGTGCTTGTCGCGGTTAGTGGTACGGGCAGCATGGCCATAAGAGGTGTATGGTCTATTGCGAAGCAGCAGCTACCTATTGACAGAGAGCTGCTTAGTGAGGCAATTACAGCGTGGTTGAAGCGTTGGAAGCGGGAAGCAGAAGCAGTGGATCATAACGAGCGTAATGAAAGAATTCAGCTTGGAGCAGATCCAGAATTTATTCTCGTCAATGACCAGCAGCGCGTTGTTTCAGCGACAGAATACTTGCTTGAGAGCGACAGTATGTATGTGGGCATTGATGCACTGTGGTATAGAAATAAACTAATCCATCCAATTGTGGAGCTTAGACCGCCGCCAGAGACCGATCCAAACCGTTTGTTTGCTTCTCTGTATCGTCTGCTGAAGGAGACAGCGACAGCGATTACAGATAAACGCTTACGATGGCTTGCTGGAGGTATGCCGGTACGAGGCATTGCGCTTGGCGGACATCTCCATATTAGCGGTGTCCAGCTTACGCCAAGAGTTTTGCGTATATTGGATGCGGCACTTGCCATTCCATTTGCAGCTGCTGCAGATCAAAATGGAGCTGGACGTCTTCGCAAATTTGGCGGCTTGGGTGATTATCGTAGGCAATTTCATGGTGGCTTCGAATACCGCACGCTTCCGAGCTGGCTAGTTTCGCCAGCGTTAACGAAAGCAGCCATAGCATGCTGTTATATTGCTGTACAGAATAATAAGGAGCTGGCAATCCAGCTAAAGTCAGCTGACTGGCTAGATGATGCATATGCAGGGGAAGACAGAGAACAATTACACGCTAAGGCGCTAGATATGCTTCAGCTACTCTCTAAGCTAGCCTCGAATACACCAGAGTATAAGCTCGAGAAGGCTATTGCTCCGCTGCAGCATGCTATTAGGCAGCGTAAAACATGGAATGAACAGGATGATATACGCAACCGCTGGTCTTTATTAGAGGCTGGCGAGATAGATAAAGCTTATACATAGGATTGTTTCGCCTTGTTATTCCAGGCGAGACAATCCTTTTATTTTGCAAAAAAACTCGAATAGATGCACCACTCATGATAAAATAGTAGAATCTATAAGAAGCGATTAAGGAGGCTTCAAAGTGTCCAATCAAGGATTCACTTCTGACAAGGAGCCAACAAGACTAGCACTATCATTTTATGATGAGCTTGAAGGCGAAGAGGATGAACTAAAAATAACGATGCTATTTAATGCCATATGCTTATTTTCGGCAGCTAGCAATATTAACAAAGTAGAATTCGATTACAATGAACAGCATATAGAGCTTGAGCGACGTGAGATGGAAGCATGGTATGGAAGAATATTAGATAATGAGTTAACTGAGTATGCAATAACGAAACGGATTGAGCAGCTCGTAGCTGCAGGACAAGAGCTTCCGTTTTAATAATAGGAATGCAATGGGGGGAGTCGTGTGGCAACCTATACACCGATGATACAGCAATATTTGGAGATAAAGAAAGGGGTACCTGATGCCTTTCTTTTTTTTCGATTAGGTGATTTTTACGAAATGTTTTTCGAGGATGCAGTTAATGCTTCTCGTGAGCTAGAAATAACATTGACTGGTCGTGATGGAGGTACAGCAGAGAAAATTCCGATGTGCGGTGTTCCTTACCACGCTGCCGAAACCTATATCGCTAGATTAATTGAGAAGGGCTACAAAGTAGCGATCTGTGAGCAGGTAGAGGATCCTGCACAGGCGAAAGGCGTCGTACGTCGTGAGGTTGTGAGAACGATAACGCCTGGCACCGTGATGGAAGAAAAAACATTGAACGGTAAAGGCAATAACTTCATAGGAGCAGTAGTTGAGCTTGATGGCGTATATGGTATAGCTAGCAGTGACCTGTCAACAGGAGAGTTGTATGTAACTTCCTTTCCTGGGTCACTCAGCTCCCTGCTTGATGAAGTAAATTTATATAGTCCTTCCGAGCTCGTTGGTGATGAGCATGTGCTGCAGCAGCTGAAGGGCGGCAGCAGCTGGAATCGCAATGTGCCGCTAACAGGCTGGCCAGAATGTGATGAGGAGCTGCTACAACAGCAGTTCTCTGCCTCTCAGCTTAGTGAGCTGAAGGGTGCTCGCCGTCGTGCGGTTAAGGTACTGCTTAGCTATCTTGAGGACACACAGAAGCGGAGCTTGAAGCATCTCACGATACTGACAAGCTATGAGCCACAGCAGTATATGATCTTGGACTATTATACGCGTCGTAATCTGGAGCTTACAGAAACCGTTCGCGATCGCAGCAAGAAGGGCTCATTGCTATGGCTGCTGGATCGTACGCAAACGGCGATGGGTACGAGGCTGCTGCGCCGCTGGATTGATAAGCCATTGCTTAGTTTGAAAGAAATACAGCAGCGTCAGGATGCAGTTGAAATACTATATAAAAATATGATTCTGCGTGACGATCTACGTAGAGAGCTGCAGCCGATCTACGATCTGGAGCGATTAGTAGGGCGTATCTCATACGGAAATGCGAATGCGAAGGATCTTCATGCGCTAAAGCTGTCTCTGCGCCGTGTGCCGTCGCTTGTAGAGCTCTGTCAGCAGTCAGGTCATTCGGTTCTAACTGGCGTAGTCAACTCGCTAGACTGCTGCGAGGACCTTGCTGATTTTATTGATACAGTGCTTGTCGATGATCCACCGTTATCGCTGCGTGAAGGTGGCTTAATTCGAGCTGGCTATGATGCTTATCTCGATCAGTTAAGAGAAGCGAGCTCTAACGGTAAACGCTGGTTAGCTGATCTGGAGCATCGTGAGCGTGAGATAACGGGGATTAGAACGCTGAAGATCGGGTTCAACAAGGTGTTTGGCTATTATCTTGAGGTTTCCAAAGCGAACATTAGCAGCTTACCGGAAGGCCGATATGAACGAAAGCAGACGCTAGCTAACGCAGAACGCTACGTAACGCCTGAGCTTAAGGAGAAGGAGAGACTGATCCTAGAGGCTGAGGAAAAGATGGTTGATCTCGAGTACAGCAGATTTTTAGAGCTGCGAGAGCATCTTATGGAGCATCTGGCAAGATTACAGAAGGTCGCTGCCGTTGTCGCTGAGCTGGATGTATATCAAAGTCTCGCGCTTGTTAGTGCCGAGCAGCGCTATGTAAAGCCAGCCATGCATGAAGGCTATCATATGAATATTGAGGAAGGCAGACATCCAGTCGTAGAAGCGATGATGGACAGTGCTTCCTTTATTGCCAACGCAACGCATCTTGATCGCAAGGAGCAATCGATTTTGCTCATTACTGGACCGAATATGGCGGGTAAAAGCACCTATATGAGACAGGTTGCCTTAATCGTCATCATGGCTCAGATCGGCTGTTTCGTTCCTGCACAGTCAGCGGTCATTCCGTTAACGGATCGCATCTTTACACGAATCGGTGCTGCAGATGATCTGATCGGCGGACAAAGCACTTTTATGGTGGAGATGAAGGATATTCAAGTGATGACAGAGCAGGCCACAGCAAGCAGCCTGGTCATCATAGATGAGCTTGGAAGAGGAACGTCAACGGCAGAAGGAATGGCTATTGCACAGGCTGTCATTGAGTATGTACATGGGACGATTGGCTGCAAGGCGCTTGTCTCTACTCATTTTCATGAGCTGGCCCATCTGTCTGATTCGTTAAGCACGTTAACGAATGCGCGAATGGCGGTTGAGGAGAGTGGAGATCAGGTTACCTTCTTACGTAAGCTTGTTCCAGGTGCTGCTGATACAAGCTATGGTATATATTGCGCTCAGCTTGCAGGATTACCAGATGAAATAATACAGCGTGCTTATGGTCTGCTTGATTCTGAGATTGGTGGACAAGCAGAAGAGCGGTCTTCATCGAAGCAACAAAGTGTTGCCTCTGGATCAAACTCGGCAGAGCTAGCTGCAAAGCTGTCTGTCATTGATGATCATGATGAGGAACGATTCGATCTGCCATTTGACCTAGGCGAAGACAATGATGCGGCCGTGACGACTGGCTTACGACCTCATGTCGCACAGGCGGCATACGAAGCGTTGCAGGGAGCTGGAACGGCTGTGCTTGTAAAGGAGATGGATGCTGACAAGGCGCCAGAGATGCCTAATCAGACTACGACTGGTGATTTACCGCAGGGTGAAGTCGTTCAGCTGTCGATATTCGAGGAGCCAGTTGTAACACCTACTACGAAGACAAAGCTGCCACAGCATGAAGAACAGGTGCTGAAGCAGCTAAAGACTGCCGATCTATTCAATATGACACCTATGCAGGCGATGAATTTGTTGAACGAGCTTAAACAAAAGCTACATTAATACTTTAATATATGCCGCAACGAGATGAATGCAAGGAGAGGAGGAGAAGACGATGGCTAGAATTAAGCTGCTTGATGAGCAATTATCGAACCAAATCGCTGCAGGTGAAGTGGTGGAGCGACCTTCATCGGTCGTGAAGGAGCTAGTGGAGAATGCGATAGATGCTTCAAGCACAACGATTGACGTATCGATTGAAGAGGGTGGATTAACCTTCATCCGTGTTGTCGATAATGGTGATGGGATTGAGCAGGAGGATATGCTAACAGCTTTTGAGAGGCATGCGACTAGTAAAATTTCTACGAGCAGCGATCTGTTCCGAATTGCGAGTCTTGGCTTTCGAGGTGAGGCGCTGCCGAGTATTGCAGCGGTCGCAAGAATAGAATGTATCTCCTCTGTTGAGGCATCGGGGTTAGCCCATCGGATCGCCATTGAAGGCGGAAAGTTAACGGCGAATGAGCCGTATAATGCGCCGAAAGGTACGAGTATTACGGTGAAGGATCTGTTTTTCAACACGCCTGCGCGATTAAAATATATGAAAACAGTGCAAACAGAGCTCGGTCATATCTCGGATTATATGAACCGAATGGCGCTTGCACATCCTGGCATTGCGATCACACTGAAGCATAACGGTAATGTATTGCTGCGAACGCTAGGAACGGGAGATCGACTACAGGTGTTAGCAGCAATCTATGGTACGAGTGCAGCTAAGCAAATGCTCGCCATCGATGGCTCGGACCCCGATTATGAGGTGCTAGGCTATATCTCAAAGCCCGAGCTTACGCGTGCGAACCGCAATGGGATTACGGTTATCGTCAATGGTCGATATATTAAGAGCATTGCCTGCAATCACGCACTGCTTGAGGGCTATCATACTTTGCTTCCTATCAATCGCTTTCCTCTTGCGATTCTTGAAATTCAAATGCATCCTGCGCTGCTAGATGTGAATGTGCATCCATCTAAGCTCGAGGTACGCTTTAGCAAAGAGCAGGAATTGAAGGCTTTAATAGAGAGGATCGTGCGAGAAAAGCTTGGCAATTTGCGCTATACGCCAGGTCTCGACTCGATCAAGCCTGCTGAGCGTAAGGGTGCTTCCTTTGTGCAGGAAGCTATCTCATTCCATATGGATGATGGTGGAATATCCTATAAACAGGGCGAGCATGCTCCCTCTGGAACCTCCCCCCTCTCGTTTAATAGAGCGGGGGAGAGGGGGGCTGCTCAGCAGAAGAGCTCTGCTTACTCTGAAGGACGAGCATCAGAATACGGTATGGGTGCACCAGGGAGAGATTCCTTGAGCATTCCGAAGGATGCCGCAGAGCGGTTATACCGTAAGCCTGATAGCTTCAGCAGCTATACTGGAGGGCGTGATGAGAGACGGGAGCATAACGCATTGAATGAGCAGAATGCAACTGCATATGAGACGGAAGCGACGAAGAGTGCTCATGAGCGCTATGACACAGCTGAACGTGAAGCATATGCAGCAACAGCTTCACATATATCGTCTATACCGTCAGCGACAGACGCCCCTGCTTATGGCGTGTCTCCGATAAATACAGTCGCTCCTTCAACTGCAGAAGCTCAATCGGAGGGCTGGTCTACTACAGCTCATGCCGCAGCAAACGATCAGGAAGTTGAACAGAAGCAATCGTTGCATGCTTTTCCGGAGCTGCACTGGATTGGACAGCATCATGGTACGTACATTATTGCGCAGTCAGAGGATGGACTATATCTTATTGACCAGCATGCAGCACATGAACGAATCAATTATGAGTATTATTTGGTGAAATTCGGTCAGCCGCAAGCAGCTAGCCAACAGCTGCTAGTGCCGCTTACGCTGGAATTTACACCAGGTGAAGCGCAGAGCTTAAAGGATTTGCTGCCTTATCTTGAACAGGCCGGCGTATATATGGAGCCTTTCGGTCAGCAAACCTATTTGGTGAGAGCTTATCCAGAGTGGCTGCCGCAAGGGCAAGAAGCAGTTGTCGTTGAAGAAATGATCGATTACGTGCTGCAGGAAAGAAAGCAAATTGATATCGCGAAGCTCCGGGAAGAGGCTGCGATCATGTGCTCCTGCAAAGCATCAATTAAAGCAAATGATCGAATGAATCGTGAGGAAGGCGAGATGCTGCTTCGCAGACTTGCTGCTTGTCAGCAGCCATACACTTGTCCGCATGGTCGTCCGATCATTGTGCATCTTTCTACCTATCAGCTGGAAAAAATGTTTAAGCGGGTGATGTCTTGATCGTTACGACTTCGCAGGCGCCGCACGAGCAATTGCTTGCATATGCGCAAGGTTTGGCTCGGGAGCTGAATGCGCAGCTAATACCGCGCAGGCAGATGAGCGTGCGTAAGCTAATGGAGCGCAGCGGTGCTCCTTTTATGCTGGTCGCTACAGAACATGAACTACGTTTATATGAGCGTGACAAGCTAGATAAACCATTTATTTACCATCCGAGCATGGCGCTGCCAAAGCTTAAAGCGATGCTGCACGGTGCGGAGGAAAGCTTGATCAAATATAGTGGCTGCGAGCAAGGAGATGTAGTGTTAGATTGTACGGCTGGCCTATGCAGTGATAGCCTGCTTTTTTCGCAGGCAGTGGGCTCAGACGGTCAAGTGATTGCACTTGAAAGTGAACAGCTGCTTTATATCGTTGTTCGAGAAGGATTAGCAAACTATAGGATTGAGCCAGCAGCCATTGAGCAGGCGATGCGGCGAATTGAGCTGAAGCTTGCTGATCACGAGCAATATTTGTCATCTCTACCGGATCGAAGTGTTGATATTGTCTACTTTGATCCCATGTTCCGTCAGCCGCTGCATGAATCAAGTGCCATAGGCTCAATTCGCAATATAGCGAATAAGCACGCGCTTTCTCATGCTGTGATTGACCAGGCTAAGCGCGTAGCTCGTAAATGCGTGCTCTTAAAGGAGCACAGTATGAGTGATGAGTTTGAGCGTTTAGGCTTTGAAAGATGCCAGCAAGCACGCGGTCATCGGGTAGCCTACGGTAAAATACAAATCATATAGTAAGCTGCCTGCTGTGTGCAGGCTGTTATTGGTGAAGGAAGTGAAGATCATTCGTACAATGCAGCAAGGTAATGAGATGCAGCAAGAGGCTAGCAATCGTAAGCTGCCACTGCTTGTGCTTGTTGGCCCGACGGCTGTCGGGAAGACGGCATTAAGCATTGAGCTGGCAAAACGGTACAATGCTGAAATAATTTCTGGTGATTCCATGCAGGTTTATCGCGGGATGGATATAGGCACCGCTAAAATAAAAGAGGAAGAACGAGAAGGTATCGTTCATCATTTAATTGATATTTGCAATCCGGAGGAATCTTTTTCTGCTGCTGATTTTCAAGCAAAGGCAAAAGCGCTCATTGCAGATATTCATTCACGTGGAAAGCTCCCCTTCGTCGTTGGCGGTACTGGGTTATATATAGAGTCTCTATGCTATGAGTTTCGCTTTGTTGATCATGGATCAGATGATAAGTTCCGTGCAGAGATGGAGAAATATGCTGCGCAGCACGGAAACGAAGCGCTTCATCTAAAACTGAGTCAAGTTGACGCCGAGGCTGCAGCACGTCTGCACCCTAACGATACACGCAGGATAATTCGTGCGTTAGAGGTTCAACATTTAACAGGCAAGCCCTATAGCGAGCATCAAAGTGGTCAGGAAAGAGGACAAGAGAAGGAAAGTCCATACAATTTAGTTATTCTAGGCTTAACACGTGATCGCGCCAAGCTATATGAACGAATCGAGCAGCGCATAGATCTTATGCTAGAGGAAGGCTTGGTTGATGAGGTCCGTGCGCTGCTGGCTAGAGAGCTGCCGATGCATGCTGTCCCAAGACAAGCGCTTGGCTATAAGGAAATTATCGCTTATCTGCAAGGGGAAATAAGCTATGAGCGTGCAGTAGAACTACTAAAACGGGATACAAGACGCTTCGCCAAACGCCAGCTTTCTTGGTTCCGTCATATGCAGGGACTTCACTTCGTGGACATGGATCAAAATTTTGAGGAGATTTTACAATCAATTCATGCTATAATAGCAGGAAAGTTTCAAGACCATCTTGAATATAGTACTAATCAATCTTTTAAGTAGACGGGGGTAACGTTCACATGAACAAATCTATCAATATTCAAGATACATTTTTGAATCAATTGCGTAAGGATCAAATTCAAGTTACCGTTTTTCTTATTAACGGATTTCAAATTAGAGGCCTTATTAAGGCGTTTGACAATTTTACGATAATTATTGAAGTCGAAGGACGTCAACAGATGGTCTATAAGCATGCGATCTCAACGTTTGTACCTCAACGCAACGTTACGCTTATGCAGCAAGAGCTGAGCCAATAGTTGAGCGGCTTAATTTAACTGAAACTTTTTTTCTTACTGTTTCGTCTATGTTAATAGCGATTCGCAGGAGCAACCTTGCCTAGGCTCGGTTGCTTTTGTCGTTGGTCGTTACTTCACCTCATTGTTGTTGTTATGTTGTTTTGCTTATTCGTTGTATTTGCTGTAAAAGTTGTCAGTTGTTTGCTTTAAAGTTTATACTAGGCATCAAATTAGAGAGATTGATGGGATTAGGAGGGGTCAGCATGAGTGAATATCGCGAAGGCAATGCTAACGGTAAAGCTCAGGACCGTGGGCAGCAATCAGGAAAAACAAAGCAAAAGCCCAGAAAGAAAAAGAAAAATAGAGGGAAAATTTGGTTTTACAGTTTATTCTTCGCCATTGTATTCGGTATCGTAGCCGCAATACTTGGATATTCTGCCATTATCATTAATGGTGAAAGAATTTTGGATGAGCATGGTCATAAGCTTAACTTTGGTGAAGCATCGATTATCTATGATTCAGAGGGCATTGAAATTGCCCGACTAGTCGATGTGAATGAAAATAGAGAAATAGCAGAGTTCTCTGAAATTCCTAAGGTCGTGCTCGATGCATTCGTTGCAACAGAGGATAAACGATTCTATGAGCACTCTGGGCTTGACTTTATCTCAATTGGACGTGCGGTTGTTAAGGATATTATTGCACGAAGTGCGGTTGAAGGCGGTAGTACCATTACGCAGCAGCTTGCAAAAAACGTATTCTTAAGTGCCGATAAAACGATTTTCCGAAAAGCGACAGAAGCTTCGATTGCGGTAGCACTCGAAAATCAAATGTCCAAGGAACAAATTTTATCGATGTATCTAAACCGAATTTATTACGGGAAAGGTATACACGGGATTAAATCTGCAGCAGAGTACTATTTTGATACTGAGCTTGAGGATTTAGAGCTATGGCAAGCAGCAACACTGGCGGCGATGCCTAAGGCACCGAATCGGTATAATCCGATTAACAATCCTGAGGCTTCCTTTGAACGTCGTGCAGTAGTGCTTCAGCTTATGTATGATCAAGGCTACATTACAGAGCAGCAAATGAACGAGGCGAAGACAGTAGAATATGTTCAGCCAGATCATGCGGAAAAGTATTCGAATTCTAAATATACTGCCTTTATTGATTATGTCGTCGAGGAAGCAATCGAGATGACAGGGCTATCAGAGGAAGAGCTTCGTGTAGGTGGATTTCATATCTATACTACGATAGATACGAAGGCTCAAGATATTATGGATGCAGAATTTGCTAATGCTGAAAACTTTGAGGAAAGTGTAGATGATCAGCTCGCACAGGGAGCAATGATTATTATGGATCATAGCTCGGGTGAGATTAAAGCGATGGCTGCTGGTCGCGATTATGTGAAGAAGGGCTGGAATCGCGTCACGAAGAAAAGACAACCGGGCTCATCCTATAAACCGCTGATTGCTTTTGGACCAGCACTAGAGCATGATAATTTATCACCTTCAAGCATCTTAAATATTGATCGCACCTGCTTTGGAGATTATTGTCCACGTGATAAATGGGGAGCAACACCTGTAACGATGCAATTAGCATTACAGGAGTCGCGAAATCTCGCAGCTGTTTGGTTGTTGAATGAAGTAGGCTTCAAGAAAGCCAATGAATTTGCAACGAAGCTCGGCGTCGGCCTGAACGAGAATGAATATAATTTATCCAGTGCATTAGGGGGTCTAGAACAAGGCTTCTCTCCACTGGAAATGGCTACAGCATATAGTGTCATTGCTAATGATGGGATGAGTGTTGACCCTCATACGATTCGCAGTATTAAAGGTAACAACTATTCAAAAGAATATTCTGCACCAAAAGCTGAACGCCTCATGAAGGAATCAACAGCAGCGTATCTAACTCAAATGCTGCAAGCGGTCGTAGAGGCAGGTACAGCGAAGAGAGCTCAAATTGATCGTCCAGTTGCAGGTAAAACAGGTACGACTCAGCACGGTATACCAGGTCACAAAGGAAGCGAAAACCGCGATGTATGGTTTGTAGGCTATACACCTGAGTGGACGGCAGCTGTTTGGATGGGCTATGACAATACCGATAAAGATCACTTATTGAAGAAAGGAAGCTCACAGGCTACTTCGTTGTTTGCGAAAGTGATGAAGCCAGCTCTTGCTTCCATTCCTAAACAGAACTTTACAGTCGTTGAGGAAGAGGTTGTAGAGCCGCCTTCCATTGAAATGGGGCCTTTATCGTATACGTACGATGAGATGAATGGTATCGTAACGCTTGATTGGAGTATTAATTATGAAGGGGACGTAACGTTCGAAGTGTTCCGTATGGAGCAAAATAGTGGAAGCTTTACACATTTCGCAGAAACGGAAGGAACGCTTACGATCCAAGATATGAGTGTATTCCCAGGCTACAACTATCAGTATTATGTTGTTGCGCATGATCTAGAAAACGAAATATCAAGCGCGCCTTCGAATACGATATCTATTGATATTCCTGATGGTGATTTTGGAGTTCCGGAGCTTCCAATGGATGGAGACAATGAATTACCGGAGGATGAGGAATGGGTGGAAGGAAATCCTTATCCGCCGACAGATCCTACGCCAACACCACCAGTTGAAGAATTACCGCAGGAAACTGCACCGACTGAACCGACACCACCAGTCGATAATCCGGAACAGCCTACGGAGCCAACAGATACAGGCGCTGAAGGGCAAAGCTCAGGTAATGATATCGGTGGTTTGATAGATGAGCTTCTGAACATGGAAGGGAATCACGAGGCACAGCAATAAAGTAGGAATAAAGAGTAATGGCTGAAATATGTTATACAATAATACTCATCAGGAGCGCCAGAACAATTTCTGGCGCTCTCTTTGTCGTAAATGTTGGATATTGCTTCTGACTATGGTAAGCTTTAAATATGATGTTTATTGATCAAAAAGAAAGGTAAGCAAACTATGAAAAGAAAATTCTCAGATCGCGCAAATTGGAGAAGGATTATTCGCAAAAGTTACTCCTGTATGTCGGTTGATCAGAAAGAATTCCACGGCCTTCTTACCTTTTATCGTATCCACGAGCTCAGAGAACCGTTATATAAAGTGTATGGAGGTAAGGAGCTATGTCTTGCTGATGAGGGATATGTATGGATGCAGCATTTCCCCAAAGGAGAGCATTATGTCGTTACAACGATGTTTGATCAGGATGGGAAAGTGGTACAGTGGTACATAGATGTTTGTAAAAACCAGGGGCTAACCGAGCAGAAGGTGCCATGGTTTGATGATTTGTATTTGGATGTAGTTGTGCTGCCAAGTGGCGAAGTATTTCTTATGGATGAGGATGAGCTAGAAGAAGCTTATCAGGCGGGGGATATTTCCTATAAGGATGTTGTACTTGCGCAAAAAACGGCATCAAGAGTAATGTCTATGATTCGCAACGGGAAATTTAGGTTTTTCACATTAAGCATGAAGCATAAGCGCCTATATGATAAAGCGTGGGAGCTGAGTGAATCATGACGATGCGACCACCTGCTGAAAAGAAAAATCAACATGCTGCCTATCGAGCAGCCGCAGGTAAGCAATCTAGGCCGCAGCATAATAAAGGGAATATTAAAGCGAAGGCTGGTCGTCAATTTGATGAGTTTTTCGATGAACAGGCTGCAGCAGCAGTACAGTCTCGTAAGCCAAGCAATCAGAGCAAGCGAGCTGTAAACGGCAAAGCTGCGGCTGGTTCTGAAGCTGCTAACAGTAAGACGACAGCAAAGTCAGCGAAGTCGTTAGCAAAGCCAAGAAAGGCTGCTGTAGCACGCAGCAAGGCCAAGTCAAAGCGCAGCAAAGGCAAGCGTAAACGTGGTCCTCTAGCGAGGATAGTGCAATTGATCATTGTTGCATCATGTCTTGTTCTGAGTTGGTGCTTGTTCGCCTATTACATGATTGTATTTAATGAACAGAAGCCATTAGTAAAAGCCGATGCGGGTATTGTATTAGGAGCAGCAATGTGGAATAACCAGCCGAGCCCGGCGTTGAAGGAAAGATTAGATTATGCGATCCAGCTATATGAGGACGGTTATGTGGATTCTCTCATATTAAGCGGGGGAAAGCCTGAACAAAGCAGAGGCTTAACGGAAGCAGAGGGCATGAAAAATTATTTGCTTAACGGCGGTATTCCAGAGGACCGATTGCTGTTAGAAAGTCATTCTAGAGATACATATGAGAATTTAAGCTTCAGTAAAAGAGTTGCTGATCTACATGGCATTCATTCCGTTATGATTATTACACATCACTACCATACAAAGCGTGCAGAAGATATTGCGAGCTTTGTTGATTTTGGACATGTGCAAACAGCAGGCTTCGAGACGGAGGTTCTGAATGAAGGCTATCATTACACGAGAGAAATGCTAGCTTATACAAAGTGGCAGCTTAATAAGCTGCTTATACCACTTGGAATTACGTTATGATATCATGCCCTGAAGGTCATGTTGCATTATAGTAACGGAATCTTTTAATATGTTGGTACTAGCTAGAATACACTTTTACTACGATTTCTTTGCTCAGCTTTATAAGGAAAGGTGATGCATACTATGAGCAGTAAAGTGATAGCTAGCGATTCCATCATACATTCTCGGCCATCAAGGCAAATTAATGTTGTGTTGCGTAACCCTGAGCCTACACCGGTCATATCTGAGCCTCCATCGCTGGAGGAGCGTACCATACAAGAAGAGAAGACGAACACACATCATCTGTTTGCGGAATTCGAAGAACAATTGAACGCCATGGTAGGAATGGAGCAGGTTAAAGCAATTGTTTATGAGATCTATGCGTTATTGCATATTAGTCGCATGCGACAGGAGATGGGATTAAGTCAGTCTAGTCACGTTTATCATATGATCTTCAAGGGTAATCCTGGTACCGGGAAAACAACCATCGCTAGAATTGTCGCGAAGCTGTTTCAGAAGATGGGCGTACTATCTAAAGGGCATTTGATTGAAGTAGAACGTGCAGATTTAGTAGGCGAATATATCGGACACACTGCTCAAAAAACACGAGATCTCATTAAAAAGGCGATGGGCGGCGTATTGTTTATCGATGAAGCATACAGCTTAGCTCGTGGTGGTGAGAAGGACTTCGGGAAAGAAGCGATTGATACGCTCGTGAAGCATATGGAGGATTCGAAAAATCAATTTATATTGATACTTGCGGGCTACCCTTATGAAATCGAGCAGTTTTTGCTTACGAATCCCGGTCTACCCTCTAGATTCCCCCTAATTATTGACTTTCCAGATTACTCGACCGATCAACTGATGGAGATCGGAGAGTTAATGATGAAGGAAAGAGATTATGTGCTTTCGCAGCATGCCGCATTTAAGCTAAGGCAGCTAATTATGCAGGCAAAGCAAACCGAACAGTTTTCATTCAGTAACGCTAGGTATGTAAGGAATTTGCTGGAGAAGGCAGTTAGGCAGCATGCTGTGCGGCTAATGAATCATTACCCGCGAGGTACGCCGAGTAAAAATGAGTTAATGAGCATTCGCTCAGAAGATATTAAGTAACTGCTGCGGCATCTCTATTGTGAGGTAGAGATGCCTAATTTATGGTTGAGGTGAATAGTAACATGATACATCAAGAGAATAATGAAAGCTGGGAGCAGCTGGAGCAGCTGCTTCAGGCCACAGAAGAAGAAGTAAGCGAAGCGTTTGTAGAGGTCGAGCGTATCGGAGAACGCAATCAGTGGAAGGTTATTCAAGCGTTTCAGAAGCATAAAGTGAGTGATTATCACTTTTCAGGCTCTACCGGTTATGGCTACAATGATCGCGGTCGAGAGGTGTTAGACCTCGTATATGCTGATGTGTTCGGAGCGGAAAAAGCTTTTGTTCGACCACATTTTGCATCAGGAACGCATACGATTAGCACGGCGTTGTTCGGGGTCCTTCGTCCAGGAGATGAGCTGCTATATATTACGGGTAAGCCGTATGACACCTTACATAAGGTAATTGGGAAAGAGAAAGACAATTCAGGATCATTAGCAGATTGGGGTATTTCGTATGCATGCGTTGATTTGCTTGACGATGGACAAGTGAATTGGGAGGAAGTTGCGAAAGCAATCACTTCTAGAACAAAGGTTATTGGCATTCAACGCTCTCGGGGCTATGATTGGAGAGCTTCGTTCACCATTGAGCAAATCCAGCACATGGTGGAACAAATAAGAAAGCTAACAGAGGATGCGATTATTTTTGTTGATAATTGCTACGGGGAATTTACTGAGCTGTTAGAGCCTACAGAGGTAGGCGTAGACCTGATGGCAGGCTCTCTCATTAAAAATCCTGGTGGAGGTATCGCTGAAACGGGTGGATATATTGCAGGAAAAGCCGAATATGTCGAGGCAGCTGCTTACCGATTAACAGCCCCTGGCATTGGCTTAGAGGTTGGAGCTATGCTCGGCACACTGCGAGCGATGTATCAAGGCTTATTTCTTGCACCACATATTGTTTCTCAAGCTGTAAAGGGCAGTGTGTTGGCTGCTGCTGTATTTGAGAAGCTTGGCTTTGAAACAAAGCCAAAATGGAATGAAAAGCGAACTGATTTGATTCAAGCTGTGCGTTTTGGACAAGCCGATCATCTCATTAGCTTCGTGCAGGGTGTTCAGCAAGCAGCAGCTGTTGATGCACATGTTACCCCTGAGCCATGGGACATGCCTGGCTATGAGCATGCCGTTATAATGGCAGCAGGTACATTTATTCAAGGTGGTAGTCTTGAGCTGTCTGCGGATGCGCCGATTCGGGAGCCATATATAGCATATATGCAGGGTGGTCTGACCTATGCACATGTTAAATACGGTATCCTATTATCGTTAGAAAAGATGCTGAAAAATGACCAGATTGTAATTAAACCTTACATAGGTTGACATATATGTGACGTGTCGGTACAATGAAGTCATTAATCAACGGGAAGGATGGTGCGATATGGCTGACGAAATTCGTAGAAATATGGCCTTGTTTCCAATTGGTATTGTGATGAAGCTTACCGATCTAACAGCAAGACAGATTCGCTATTATGAGCAGCATGAGCTGATTGTTCCTGCTAGAACAGGCGGTAATCAACGACTATTTTCATTTAATGATGTAGAGCGTCTACTTGAAATAAAGTCTCTAATCGAGAAAGGCGTTAACATTGCTGGAATAAAGCAAGTCATGAATCCGGTTTCTAAAGAATCCGAAGAAGCAACGAAGGTTAGTGAGCAATCTGAAGTAAAACGCAGAGAAATGTCAGATACTCAGCTTCATCGTATGCTGAAGCAGCAGCTACTCGAAAAGCGGCCTGGACAAACATCAATTATTCAAGGCCAGCTTACTCGGTTTTTGCATAAGCGTTAATTTAGCCTAAGGTTAGAAGGAGATGATAGGATGGGTTACACGAGAGAAGACATTAAACGCATCGCTAAAGAAGAAAACGTACGTTTCATACGTCTGCAATTCACGGATTTATTAGGTTCCATAAAAAATGTAGAAATACCGGTAAGCCAATTAGACAAAGCACTAGATAATAAGATGATGTTCGATGGATCTTCCATCGAGGGCTATGTACGTATCGAGGAATCTGATATGTATCTTGTGCCTGATCTGGATACTTGGGTTGTCTTCCCGTGGGTCCACGAGGATCGTATTGCCCGACTAATTTGCGATATTTACATGCCTGATGGTACTCCATTTGCCGGTGATCCGCGCGGTATATTAAAGCGCGTATTGAAAGAGGCAGAAGAAATGGGCTTCACTAGCATGAATGTCGGACCTGAACCGGAATTCTTCTTATTCAAAACGGATGAGAAGGGTAATCCTACGACAGAGTTGAATGATCATGGCGGTTATTTCGACTTGGCCCCTATGGATCTTGGAGAAAACTGCAGACGCGATATCGTTCTAACCTTAGAGGAGATGGGCTTTGAAATCGAGGCATCACACCATGAGGTTGCTCCAGGTCAGCATGAAATCGACTTTAAATATGCAGATGCGATTAAAGCCGCAGACCAAATTCAAACGTTCAAGCTTGTTGTCAAAACGGTTGCTCGTGTGCATGGTCTGCATGCCACATTTATGCCTAAGCCACTTTACGGCTCAAATGGATCTGGTATGCACTGTCATGTATCCTTATTCCAAGGAGATGAAAACGCATTTTATGATGAAACGGATCCACTTGGCTTAAGTGAAACAGCTCGTCATTTTATGGCTGGAGTGATGGAGCATGCGCGTGCAATGGCAGCAATAACGAATCCGGTTGTTAATTCCTACAAGCGACTTGTTCCAGGCTATGAGGCACCATGCTATGTAGCTTGGTCCGCAAGCAATCGCTCACCAATGATTCGGATCCCTGCATCACGTGGATTATCTACGAGAGTAGAATTACGCAATCCTGATCCAGCTGCAAATCCGTATTTGACACTAGCTGTAATTCTAAAAGCAGGTCTAGATGGCATTCGCAATAAGATGGAGCTCGTAGCACCAGTTGATCGTAATATTTATATTATGTCAGAGGAAGAGCGCCTAGATGAGAACATATATAGTCTTCCTGCAGATCTCAGAGAAGCATTGAATGAGCTGCTACGCTCCGATGTAATCTGTGATGCACTAGGTGATCACGCCCTTGCACATTTCTATGAGTTAAAGGAAATCGAGTGGGATATGTATCGCACACAAGTTCATCAATGGGAGCTTGATCAATACTTGACGCATTATTAATGCATTATAAACCCGAGCAATTACATTCCGTAATTGCTCGGGTTTTAGTTTTAAAATAGAACATATGCTAGCAATGATAGGGTGATGTATCTATTTACTAGAGTATTTACAGTGAAAGCTCTAGGCACACATATAGGTGAAATGCTAAAAAGTAAATGACCTGAGGATTTGGTCTATACGGGCAATACATACTAAGAATATAGATAATATGATTAAAAAACAATCGAGTAAACTTGGTGTGTTCAGTAGGTTTATAGGAATGAACTAGAAGGGATGATAAACGATGATAAATGTTATGCTGGTAACTCCTGAGCTTGATGAAACAGAAATGTTTTTCAGTAGAGATGAGATCGAATTAATTCTCAATCTTAAAATTAATTTTTCGTTGAAGGATAGCGATTATCAGTTGTCAGGGATAGAATATTGCGTTGATCAGAAAAAGTTTCGTATGTGGGTGAAAGAGGCTAAGTAAGCAAACACAATCAAAAATGAGACGGTCATTACATCCACTTTATGGCGCAGCAACTTGCTGCGCCATTTTTCATATGTTTAGCAATGTACATATTTGATTACGATATTTTTTCTTCGGACTTCTTCGTTCGTCTTTTTTTCTTAGGTGCTGGGGGCTCAGGCTTCGTTGCTTCAATGCTGGCTTTTAATGCAGCCATCAGATCGATAACATTCGTTTTCACTGCAGCTGGTGCATTGACGATATCGACGCTCTCACCAGCAATTTTTTGTTCAATGAGCTCTGATAAGGCTGCACGATATTCATCATTATACTTCGTTGGATCGAACTTTTCACTTAGCTGCTCAATGAGTGTTTTAGCCATTTCTAATTCTTTATCATTTACTGAAGTCGCTTGAGGCAAATTTGGTACTTGATTGATGGCACGGATCTCGTCAGGGAAATGCATCGTTTCCAAGCATAAGCAGTTATCTACGACACGAATAGCAGCAAGGCTGCTCTTGCTGCGTATCGAGATTTTAGCTATTCCGATCTTACCAGTGTGCTTGATGGCCTCCAATAGAAGACTATAAGCGCCACCCCCGGTCTGATCGGGAGAAAGATAATAGGGCTTCTCAAAGTAAATAGGGTCGATGTCGGTTAGATCAACAAAGTCCAATATTTTTATTAAACGAGCAGATTCAGGCTTAATCGCTTCTAATTCTTCATCTTTAATAATTACGAATTTATCCTTCTCATACTCAAAGCCTCGCACAATATCATCTGAAGTAACAGCTTTGTCACAGTGTGGACATTTTTTTTCATAAGAAATAGGCATTTTACATTCCTTATGTAGCTGTCTGAAATGAATGTCCTTATCCTCGGTAGCAGAGTGCATCTTGACCGGAACATGGACCAAGCCAAAGCTAATAGCACCTTTCCATACGGTATGCATTCCATTCACTCCTTTTTACCTTATTATGTCCAGCAGTTGAATAATAATATGCTTCATACTTTAGAAATTAAAGAAGAGGCTGGGACAAAACTAGCTTCTCATAAACAAAACA
Source organism: Paenibacillus sp. FSL W7-1287 (assembly GCF_038004245.1). Classification (NCBI taxonomy): domain Bacteria; kingdom Bacillati; phylum Bacillota; class Bacilli; order Caryophanales; family Paenibacillaceae; genus Paenibacillus; species Paenibacillus sp. FSL W7-1287. The sequence goes on from NZ_JBBORD010000001.1 coordinate 2,185,924, forward strand.
GGGATGAAATCGATTCAGATTTCATCCCTGTTGCATATTGCTTGTTACTTATGGGTGAAAACTTACGTCCTCACCGCATACTTTCTCAAGTTAACAGCCAATAATGCTAGACCAATATCATATTCGACTTTAGATTTCCCTCGAAGCATAAAACGAGTGAAACCTAAATTAGCCTTCAAGAAGGCAAAAACTGGCTCTACGTCAATTTTTCGTTGGCGGTAGAGCTTGTTTGTTTTGTCTTCTGAAAGCTTCTCTCTCACATAGGCTTTTTGCTGCTCCCATGTTTCATTGATCATGAGCGTACGATTCGTTCCCTCTTGTGCTTTGGTGCAGGTAGAACGGAATGGGCAGCCTGTACATTCTTCACATTCATATAGCTTAAATTTTCGCATAAAGCCTGAGCGGTCTCTGCGCGTAACATAGCGCTGAAATAGAAGTTTCTTCTCATTGGGGCACAGATAGTGATCTTGCTCTGCATCGTACTCCCAATTACTCGTTTGGAAAGGGTCTGTCTTGAATCTTCTTTTTTGCTCGTTCAAGTAATGAGCATACGTGAGCAGAGGTGTACGGTTGATCTTCGTTAAAATATGATCATAATTTTGTTCACTGCCATAGCCTGCATCCGCAACAATATGTTGAGGTAATTCAAAGTATTCTTCTTCAATGGTATGTAGGAATGGAATCAACGTTTTTGTATCGGTTGGGTTAGGGAAAATGCCATAGGCCAACGTGTATTGCCCTTCGGTTGCAATTTGGACGTTGTAACCAGGCTTGAGTTGTCCGTTTTTCATGTAGTCGTCTTTCATACGCATGAAGGTGGCATCATGATCTGTTTTAGAATAGCTGTTGCGTGCACCTAAAATGTCTAGATCCTTTTCATATTTTTGTTTACGTCCAATCCATTCTCGAACCTGCTTGACCATTTGCTTAGGTGTTTTGCGTTGACGGCGTAGCTGCTTACGCTCAGCGATGTCCTCTGTATGAGCGATGGTTTGTGTATAGTCCTCTACAACTTCCTCTAGTTTTTTTGCGATTTCTTGTAGTTGTTCATTGGAAAGCTGTTCATCCTGTTCACGTGCCATTTCAGGAATGATCTTGTTGTTCAGCAGTTCATTGTAGAGCTGATTGGATTGTTCAATGAGTCTACGGTGATGCTTTTCGATGGCTTTTTTCCAAACGAATGTAAACTTATTCGCATTGGCTTCGATCTTTGTACCGTCAATAAAAATAGCCTCCTGATCAATGAGCCTTTCTTCAACGAGTTGACAACGAAACTGAATAAAGCATTGACGGATGAGGTTTTTCATTTCAGGATGAATACGAAAACGATTAATGGTGCGGTAGCTAGGCTCATACCCTTGGGCTAACCACATCATACGAATGCTGTCCTTCGTTAATGCTTCGATTTTTCGACCTGAAAAAGCAGACTGAGTATAGCCGCATAAAATAAGTTTGAGCATCATGCGTGGATGATAAGCTGGACAACCTGAATGACGAAGAAATGAAGCAAAGGCTTCATCTGGAATACTTTCTACAAGATGATGGATATGAAACGCAATGTCGTTTTCTTGTAATTTAACTTCTAAATCTAGAGGCAAAACTAATTGATTCATGTTATAATCTTTAAACATAAGGAACACCTTTCTTGTTGGATTTGGTTGTGGTGACTTAATTTTAACAGATGGTGTTCTTTTTGTATTTAAAAAATATTAAAGCCGTTGAAATTTTACTCGTCGTAAAATTTCAACGGCTTTCTTTGTTTGTCAGGTGGGGTTTTGTCCCAGCTTCCACTTTAGTAAAGAGTGAGTGCAGTATGCGGGCAGCATAATTTCATTATGCGTATCGGCCTAATGGATGCTACCCACATACCATTTAGATGGCATGCTATTCACGATAATTGCAAGAGTTTTAGGTTTTCTTGCAGTAGTCCCAATGATCTTTCCTTCAGGATCGAACATTACTTGGGAGGTTTTAGACTAGCTGCGGCGACGGCGATGTCTTCTTACACCGATGATTAGGACTTTTTGTCCTGGTCTTACTTTAACAACTTTAATTCTACGACGTCTGTTGTTCATCTTATCTACCTCCTTCGATCAAGATAATCCATAATATGATTTTTTCATATTGTTGATCTAGACGAACGTTTGAGTTGAATTCAAATTTAAGGAAATGGTGTAATGCACATACTAATGAATAAAATCTAGAGGGGGAGGAGGAGGCTATTTGACCATGGAACATGATGAGCCATGAGCCACACAATAAAAAAAGATGAGGGGGTAGATAAGATCATCTTATCTACCCCCTCATCTCTTATAAGAAGAATGGAAGTAAAAAAAGTCCTGTTAATGCTGCAAGTGGAAAACGTCTTTGGTAAAACCTTCTTCTTGGATAAAAGCCAGGGTAATAGCCAAACTGTCTATAGCCTTGTTGCTGCATTGGCATTCCGCCAATCATTTCGTTTGATGGAATAGCCAACGTAACATATTCATTATCAACATGTGCAATAAATCCATCTTGAGTCATACCGTCACTTGTTTGTATTCCAACATATTTATGCATGCAGGACATACATATATCTCTGTAACTACTTGTTTCCATACTCAACCTCCATTATAAATTAATACACTATAGTCTATGGAGGAGTGACTATGTTGCATATGGTAATCGCCTATCCTTGTGAAAATAATTTTTTTAGTACTATGATAACAACTAGTACAATATAAAAAGGGATGCCATCACTGGCATCCCTTTAATATCTATTTAGAATTAGATGATTAATTTGATAGATTGCTAACATCATTATGCCTCACATGCAATACCGTCACCATCTCGATCTAGCTTTTTACTGTAGCCAGGCTCACCCTCAAACAAAGGTGTTACTCCTGCGTCGCGTGCTTCTGAACAATTATTATAAGTTACTTTCACCTCTATAGGAGTTTCGTCAATATCTTCAGACACTTTTGTGTTGTCTTTCGATCCCTCTCCGAAAGGGAATGAAAGCTGAGGCTTCTCTACAATAAATAATACACGTTCTCCATTGTCATAAGCTGATAGCTGATGTCCAACCCAGCTGCCCGCGCCACGATTATCGCTGGAGTCAATATAGGCTACACTCGCACCGTATCCACCTTCTTCACACATAGCCATGGGCCATTCATCGCGATCATAGCCATCTCTAGTGTCAATACCTTGCAACGATTGCTTTCGATTCTCATCAGCGCCCTCGCGATCAATCGTACAAACATCGGAGTGGCCATTTTCAATCGCATTATAGATATGAAGTGCGGTTTCAGGATAACGATCACTTGGGAAAATAAGGACGTAATCATATTCATCTGGCTCTGTTTGAACTCTATTCGAAGTTTGCTCATCATTCGGTGCAGCAAGTAATGACTCATCCTCTAGAGAAGATGAACCCTCGAGTGGAGTAAAGTTGCTTTCAAGCGTTTCTAAGGATTGGTTAGCATGTGTTTCGTTTGCATTCTCTTCTAGGGAGGGGAGCTGCTTATTGGTTCCTCCGCCCGTACTATTAGTGGTACTGCATCCCGCTAGCAAGAGTAGACATACGAGTACATACAGAAAGTTCTTCTTCACTGTATACCTCCATAAAGTTATCTTAGTTGTGTGTTAGTTATTGCAATATAACAAGCTATGAATTGAAAAAAGAAAGACCATCTATGCGGTGATCGATTGCATAGTGGTCAGAATGGATAACTATTATTGTTAGTGCATATCACGGAATAGTCCGATTACTTTTCCTAGAATAGTAACATTGTTTAATATGATTGGCTCCATCGTGGAGTTTTCAGGCTGCAATCGAATATGATCCTTGTCACGATAGAATGTTTTCACCGTTGCTTCATCATCCTCAGTCATCGCTACAACAATATCTCCATTATTAGCGGTTTGTTGCTGACGGACAATAACTAAATCTCCATTATGTATGCCAGCCTCAATCATACTGTCCCCAACAACATTAAGGACGAATACATTATGCTCTCCTATAAAGTGTGAAGATAGTGGAAAATAATCTTCAATATTTTCGGTAGCTGTAATCGGAATCCCTGCAGTTACTTT
>NZ_JBBORD010000001.1:2195000-2695000 GCF_038004245.1 Paenibacillus sp. FSL W7-1287
ACAGGTTGAAATTCCTGTACCACCGAAGATTGTTTGAGCAATGGGGTGACACAGAAGGGTAGTGACGCGGACTGATGGAATAGTCCGTCCAAGCAGTGAGGCTTGTCAGTAGGAAAATCCGCTGGCTATAAGGCTGGGCTGTGATGGGGAGTGAAAATTACAGTAGCGAAGGTCATGAGCTCCGGCTGTCAAGAAAAGCCTCTAGTGAGATCTAGGTGCCCGTACCGCAAACCGACACAGGTAGGCGAGCAGAGCATGCTAAGGCGCGCGGAAGAACTCTCGTTAAGGAACTCGGCAAAATGACCCCGTAACTTAGGGAGAAGGGGTGCCCCGGTAGGGTTAATCGCCCGAGGGGGCCGCAGTGAAAAGGCCCAATCGACTGTTTAGCAAAAACACAGGTCTGTGCGAAGTCGTAAGACGAAGTATACGGGCTGACGCCTGCCCGGTGCTGGAAGGTTAAGGGGAGTGGTTAGGGGTAACCCGAAGCTATGAACCGAAGCCCCAGTAAACGGCGGCCGTAACTATAACGGTCCTAAGGTAGCGAAATTCCTTGTCAGGTAAATTCTGACCCGCACGAATGGCGTAACGAATTGGGCGCTGTCTCAACGAGAGATCCGGTGAAATTTTAATACCTGTGAAGATGCAGGTTACCCGCGACAAGACGGAAAGACCCCATGGAGCTTTACTGTAGCTTGATATTGGACTTTGGTACGATCTGTACAGGATAGGTGGGAGCCTATGAAGCATGTGCGCCAGCATGTGTGGAGGCGCCGTTGGGATACCACCCTGATCGTATCGGAGTTCTAACCTGTCACCATGAATCTGGTGAAGGGACCGTGTCAGGCGGGCAGTTTGACTGGGGCGGTCGCCTCCTAAAAAGTAACGGAGGCGCCCAAAGGTTCCCTCAGAATGGTTGGAAATCATTCGAAGAGTGTAAAGGCATAAGGGAGCTTGACTGCGAGACCTACAAGTCGAGCAGGGACGAAAGTCGGGCTTAGTGATCCGGTGGTACCGCATGGAAGGGCCATCGCTCAACGGATAAAAGCTACCCTGGGGATAACAGGCTTATCTCCCCCAAGAGTCCACATCGACGGGGAGGTTTGGCACCTCGATGTCGGCTCATCGCATCCTGGGGCTGAAGTAGGTCCCAAGGGTTGGGCTGTTCGCCCATTAAAGCGGTACGCGAGCTGGGTTCAGAACGTCGTGAGACAGTTCGGTCCCTATCTGTCGCGGGCGTAGGAAATTTGAGAGGAGCTGTCCTTAGTACGAGAGGACCGGGATGGACGTACCGCTGGTGTACCAGTTGTTTCGCCAGAAGCATAGCTGGGTAGCCAAGTACGGAAGGGATAAGCGCTGAAAGCATCTAAGCGTGAAGCCCCCCTCAAGATGAGATTTCCCAATTAGTAAGACCCCTTGAAGACGACGAGGTTGATAGGCTGGGGGTGGAAGTGCAGCAATGCATGGAGCTGACCAGTACTAATCGGTCGAGGGCTTATCCTAAATGATTCACACTTTGGAGATTCACAACTTTCATATCCAGTTTTCAAGGTTCAAACCTTGAAGAGCTCAATTATATTTTGAGCCACAAGCGAACAATCTTTTAATAAAGCGACCCTCATTCCGCAGGAATGTTCGAGCGTATTAAAAGAATGTGAGCATCCGTTTGGTGACGATGGCGAAAGGGAACCACGCGTACCCATCTCGAACACGACCGTTAAGCCTTTCAGCGCCGATGGTACTTGGACCGCAGGGTCCTGGGAGAGTAGGACGTTGCCAAGCACGAAGGTAGCCTATTGCGTATGCAGTAGGCTTTTTTTGTTGCACGGATAAAGTGGTGATGTATAGTAATTGCGTAGAGCTCAGTCGGTGAGGTTTAGAGTAATGAGCTAAAATAGAACGTGTGTGATGTGCATTGCAGTAACAGGTTGCTGGTATAAGCTTGTTTGTATTTATAGACCTATAACCAGTATCTATTAATAAAACTGTCTTGCTGAGGAAGTCATTGCAGTAATTCAGGAGAGTGTCTGAATCTGTTCGACGTATATTCGAAGATGAGGCAGCGGTAGTATAGGATGATTCAGACGCCGACCTTGAGGTTAGAACATGATGCTAATCAGTGTGTGTAGTCACGATGTTAAACAACCGGTGCGGAATGGCCGTTGCCAAGCACGAAGGAAGCCTATTGCGTATGCAGTAGGCTTTTTTGTTGTGCGGACATAGCATGTTAATTTGTAAAAATGTAATTGTTAAAATTAGAAGATGGTTTGCGATTCAAATTTACTCCATTTGAGTTTAAAGTACATGGAATTGTGATGTTACTTTAGTGGCTTTTTTGTTATAATAGGCTTGTTGTACATTTTTGTCGGTATTCAGTTAATCTGCCAACAGCAGCATGTAGCAATATATTCTAGATTGGGAAGGAGTGGATTTAATGGATATGGATAAATTAATAGCTCGAATTAATGTTTTAGCTAAAAAAAATAAAACAGTAGGCTTGACTCCAGCTGAACAAGCAGAGCGTGCAGAGCTTAGAGCAAAATATCTAGCTACGTTTAAGTCTAATTTTAAGCAACAGCTTGATAGTATCAAATATGTTGAGGATGAACAGTCAGATACAAAGCCGTTGCATTAACGATAGTTATATTTGAGGAGGAGTTCATTTGTCACGTTCTTGGGAAAGAAAAGTTAAAAAGAATATGGATCAAATCAACAAACAGCGTAAAAAAGCTGGAGTTGGCAATCTCGTGCTCAACACGGAGAAAAAACATGAGCTGACCTTCAAAGGTAGAAATTACGTTTTACCTATCGTATTAATATTTTTTATTGGTATGTACAATATTATTAGCTTGATGAATCCGGAATTTGAGATTTCTGCGATGTACTGGTTGACAATTATCGCATATGTGGCGCTTGCTGCGTTATTTTTCTTTCGTAAGCCATACCTAACCATTGGTAAGGATTATATTCAATCTCGTAGAATGATGGGGGACAAGCAGCTTTTCGCTGTAGCGATTAAGGAGATAAAGGTACAGGCCGGATATATATTCATCGTTCCGAGTCATGGAAGCAGCTGGGCTTTTAATCGTACCTTTAATCGCTTCCCAATCGATGAGATGTCTGTTGAGCTGAAGAAGTTTGCTGACAAATTCAACATTACTTGGACAGAAGGCTAAATTCAATCTAGGAGGAGAAACCATCGTGAAAAAAGCTGTAATGTTTGATCTTGATGATACGCTATTATGGGATGAGCGTAGTGTAAGGGAAGCGTTTCGTGCAACCTGTGACTATGCCGCAGAAAAAGCAGGAGTAGATCAGGAATTGCTAGAGGAAGCGGTAAGACGTGAAGCAAGAGAGATATATGAAGCATTTGAAGCATTTCCATTTACGAAAATGATAGGTATTAATCCGTTCGAAGGACTTTGGGCTCGTTTTGCTGAAGGGAAGCAAGAGGAGTTCCGCAAGTTAGAGCAATTTGTGCCTAGCTATCGTTCGGATGCATGGACGAGAGGGTTAGCTGCACTTGGAGTACACGATGAGCAGCTTGGTAAAGAGCTAGGAGAGATGTTCCCTGCAGAACGTCGCAAGCGTCCACTCGTATACGAGGAAACCTTTGCGGTGCTGGATCAGCTTAAAGGAAAGTATAAGCTGTTGCTGCTTACGAATGGTTCGCCTGATCTGCAGCAAGAAAAGCTTGCAGGAGTACCTGAGCTTGCTACATATTTTGATCATATCATTATCTCGGGAGACTTTGGTAAAGGAAAGCCCGACGTTACGATCTTTGAATATGCGTTAAGTAAGCTAGAACTGTCTGCCGAACAATGTGTGATGGTCGGTGATAAGCTGACAACTGACATTCTTGGAGCGAATACAGCAGGAATTGATTCTGTATGGATTAATCGTCATGGCGTAGACCGCAATGATGACATTATTCCTACACATACGATCAAGAGCCTGCAAGAGCTGTTTAACATTATTGAACCCTAGCACTTATTGAATCGTTATTCATTGATCACTCATTAAAGCCTGAATGATAGGAAATCTCCTTCGTTCAGGCTTTTTCTTTTTTCTATGGGCCGCTAAATATAAGTAGTCTGAAACAAATCATCATCTTTTTTCGTTTAAATGATATGTCGACAATGCTTATACTAAAGGAGAAACGATGAGAACCGTTAAAAGAAAACAATCAAAACGTAAGAAGCTATTAAAATGGATCGGTGCACTTGCCGTACTGTGTATTGTTCTACTCACTGTTAATTTTGTAATGAATAAATCAATGAGCACAACAACATATCATATTACTCATGCGAAAATAAACGACTCGCTAGACGGTTTTACGATCGTACAGCTTAGCGATCTACACTCCATCCGCAATGAACGGACAGGAGAGTACATTACAAAAAAGGTGAGGAAGGAAGAGCCTCATATCATTGTGATTACTGGAGACTTGATCGATTATACGTACTACACTGACTTAAGAGACAAGCATATGCAAGAAGAGAAAGGTACTCAAGTCTTAGACTTGAAAACCGTTGAGTTTGTCGATGAGCTGACGGAAATTGCTCCAGTCTATTATGTGTTTGGCAATCATGAGCGAGTCTTCGATAACATGGACGAGCCCTTTCTAAAAGCATTAGTTGATAAGGGCGTTATTATATTAAATAATAAACAGACAACGATAACCTATAATGAGCAAACGATAAATGTAGTGGGCATCTCAGATCCGACAACGGCGTTTATGGAAGAACGCTTTGTAGGTCTCGGTGGTGGTGACAATATTATGAAGGCGATGCTAATGGGAGCTACAGAAACGATCGACAGCAATTTGTATACGGTGCTGTTGTCGCATCGCCCTGAGTATTATGAGATGTATACGCAATACGCGGTAGATCTAGTATTAACCGGTCACGCTCATGGGGGGCAAATTCGAATCCCATTCATGGGTGGTCTCTATGCGCCTAATCAAGGTTTTTTCCCAGAATATACGAGTGGGGAGTTTGAAAATGGCTCGATGAGTATGATTGTAAGTCGAGGAATTGGGAACTCAGCCTTCCCATTACGCGTATTCAATCCACCAGAAATTATAACGATAAAACTAACAGCCGAATAGCTTAATTGTTGTAGTAAAAAAGCGAATGATCACGATAATAGTGACATTCGCTTTATTAATATAGTTAAGTATTATTTCACGAAGCTAGGATCGTGGTGCGGATGAGCAATCCAGCCTTCTGTTTCAATAAATAGACGTACTGCAACGATTTTTTTGTTCTCCATCAATGTAAAGAAGTGAGGAGTGTGCTCTGGTACAGAGATAACGTCTCCTGCTTCAAGCTCGACATCGAAGTAGCCGATCTCATCATTGCCTTTAATAATGAAAATACCTTGACCTGCTGTAATGGCGCGAACTTCATCTTCAGTATGAGTATGAACGTTTTCGAATTTTGCAAGAAGCTCTTCAAGATTAGGTGTAGCTTCAGATAATGTGATGACATCCCAAGTTAGGTAGCCGCGACGACTAGCTAGATCGCGAATATCTGCATCGAATGTATCTAGAATTTCTTGTTTTTCTTCATCAGTAAGTACGAATTTTTCTTTTAGGTCCTCACGAAGCTTGCTCGTATCCCAGTGCTCATAGATAACTTCATATTGAGCAAGAAACTCTCTAACTGCTTGTTCACCCTTGATGCGTTCATTTGTGTTTCGAATTCTTATCTCTGCCATCTATTATTCCACCTTTTCCAATCGGAATTAAATTGTTATAGTAATACTATTATAATTCAAATTCTCATTCTTGTCGATTATAATCCTTTTAAGTTGTGTGAATATCTGATAAACTTTGAAATAGTGATTTTGGGAAGGGTGTATGATATTGGTAACCAGTAAGCTGCAAGAACAGCTAGAAAAGCGCATTCTTATTTTAGATGGTGCAATGGGTACGATGATTCAGCAGGAGAATTTATCGGAAGACGATTTTGGTGGAGCTGAATTGGATGGCTGTAACGAAATGCTCGTTCTTACAAGACCCGATGTTATCAAGCGCATTCATGAACAATATCTTGAAGCGGGCGCAGATATTATTGAAACGAATACGTTCGGCGCTACGAGTGTTGTTCTCGCTGAATATGATATTCCTGAAAAGGCAAGAGAGATTAATCTGGCTGCAGCTAAGCTAGCACGTGATGCAGCAGATAAGTTCAGTACGCCGGACAAGCCTCGATTCGTAGCAGGTGCTCTTGGTCCAACGACTAAGACATTGTCTGTAACTGGCGGTGTAACCTTTGATCAGCTAGTAGAAAGCTATTATGAGCAAACTGTAGCCTTAATCGAAGGAGGCGTTGATGTAATCTTGCTTGAAACCTCACAGGATACGCTAAATGTTAAAGCAGGCAGTATCGGTGTGCGTAATGCCTTTGAAGCAACCGGCAAAACATTGCCGATTATGATCTCAGGTACGATTGAGCCAATGGGAACGACGCTCGCGGGCCAAACCATTGATGCCTTTTATATTTCATTAGAGCATCTGAAGCCGATATCGGTAGGCTTGAACTGTGCAACGGGTCCAGAGTTTATGCGAGATCATATTCGTACATTGAGCGATATCGCACGAAGCAGCGTGTCTTGCTACCCGAACGCAGGGCTACCAGATGAAAATGGACATTATCACGAAAGTCCAGAATCATTGGCGAGAAAGCTCGCTGATTTCGCAGAAAATGGTTGGCTTAATATTGCAGGCGGATGCTGTGGAACAACACCAGAGCATATTCGCGCAATGGCTGAAACGATGGCACAATATAAGCCTCGCACTCAGCTAGGTGAGCATGCCGATGCTGTGTCAGGGATAGAGCCTGTATTTATCGAAGCAGACAACCGTCCGATTATGATCGGTGAGCGTACTAATATTTCTGGCTCGAGAAAGTTCAAACGCCTCATCAAAGAAGAAAAATATGATGAAGCATCTGAGATTGCTCGCTCACAGGTGAAAAACGGTGCGCATATTATAGATATCAATTTGCAGGATACAGAAATTGATGAAGCCTATGCGGTACAACAATTTTTACCGCAGGTAATGAAGAAAATTAAAGCTCCGATTATGATTGACTCAACGTACGATCATATTATTGAGCTTGGTCTAAAATATTCACAAGGTAAAGCCGTTATTAACTCTATTAATCTCGAAGATGGCGAAATAAAATTCGAAAAAATCGTGCCGCTTATTCATAAGTATGGGGCGGCTGTGGTCATGATTCTTATTGATGAGCGTGGACAGGCTGTATCGCGTGAAGCCAAGCTAGAAGTCGTTGATCGTGCATATGATCTTCTCGTTAATAAGTATGGCGTGAATGAAGAGGATATTATCTTTGACCCGAATATGTTCCCGATTGGATCAGGAGATCCGCAATACATTGGATCTGCCGTGGAAACATTGGAAGGCATTCGCATGATCAAGGAAAAATACCCTCGCACGAAGACGATTCTAGGCCTAAGTAATATATCATTCGGTTTACCTGATGCTGGCCGCGAGGTGCTGAATTCGGTTTATCTGTATCACGCGACGAAGGCGGGACTTGATTACGCCATTGTCAATACAGAGAAGCTGGAGCGTTATGCCTCTATACCAGCGGAGGAGAGAGAGCTGGCAGAGCAGCTGATCTATAATACGAATGATGATACATTAGCTAATTTTGTCGCTGCTTTCCGTAATAAAAAGGTCGAGAAAAAGGAAAAGCTTTCGAATCTGACGCTAGAGGAGCGTCTGGCATCCTATATCGTTGAAGGAACGAAGGAAGGTCTAATCGCCGACCTTGATCTAGCTCGTGAGAAATATACGCCGCTTGATATTATTAACGGACCGCTCATGAAGGGGATGGAAGAGGTCGGCCGATTGTTTAACAACAACGAGCTGATCGTAGCAGAAGTGCTGCAAAGCGCTGAGGTCATGAAGGCATCTGTTACTCATCTTGAGCAGTTTATGGAGAAAACGGAAACAGCAACGAAGGGTAAAATTATGCTGGCAACTGTTAAGGGCGACGTGCATGATATCGGTAAAAATCTCGTTGAGATTATTCTATCGAATAACGGCTACAAAATTATTAACCTCGGTATTAAGGTACCGCCAGATCGCATTATTGAAGCGTATCGTGAGGAGAAGGTTGATGCTATCGGTCTATCAGGACTTCTCGTTAAATCCGCCCAGCAAATGGTCTTAACCGCACAGGACTTGCGCAATGCAGGTATTGACGCGCCAATTCTTGTTGGCGGTGCAGCTTTAACTCGCAAATTTACAAGAACTAGAATATTACCTGAATACGATGGAATGGTTATCTACGCGAAGGATGCGATGGATGGCTTGGAGCTTGCGAATAAGCTCACAACTGCTACGCTGAGAACAGAGCTGGAGCAGGAAATTGCGGAGCAGCGTGCTAATCTTGCTAACGAAGCGGAGGAAAAGAAAAAGCTGCCTCCGATGACGAGAGCAGCGCGTTCGAGCATCTCACCTGATGCACCGGTATTTATGCCGCCAGATACAGAGCGCCATATTTTACGGAACATTCCACTAGGTCAAGTGCTACCGTACGTTAATATGCAAATGCTGCTTGGCCATCACCTAGGTGTCAAAGGTCAAGTCGACAAGCTGTTGGCTGCCGGAGACGAGCGAACGGAGCAGCTGAAGGATATGGTTGATCAGATTTATCGTGAAGGAATGGCGGAAGGTTTCTTAGAAGCAAATGGGATGTATCGATTCTTCCCTGCTCAATCATCCGGCAACGATGTCATTATCTACGATCCGAATGATCATACGAAGGAAATTAAACGCTTCTCCTTCCCTAGACAGCAGGTGGAGCCGTTCCTTTGCTTAGCCGATTATCTAAAATCGGTGGACAGTGGTGTGATGGACTATGTTGGGTTCTTAGTTGTTACTGCCGGAAGCGGGATTCGTGAGCTGTCCAATCAATGGAAGGAAAAAGGAGATTATTTACGCTCTCATGCACTGCAAGCCTGCGCGCTCGAAACAGCAGAAGGCTTAGCTGAGAAGATTCACCATATGATGCGTGAGCAATGCGGCTATCCAGATCCGCCAGAGATGACGATGAAGCAGCGCTTTGGAGCAAGATATCAAGGGATTCGCGTATCGTTCGGCTATCCAGCTTGTCCGAATCTTGAGGATCAGGGGCCATTGTTCGAGCTGATGCAGCCAGAGGATATCGGTGTTGAGCTGACGGAAGGCTTTATGATGGAGCCAGAGGCTTCGGTTTCAGCCATGGTATTCGCACATCCAGAAGCACAATATTTCAATGTAGATAAAGCTTAATTCAGATGCTGTTGGTCAGAGGAGTTGTAGCTCCTTTGGTCAGCAGCATTTTTTTGCCATGACGTATTTCCATAATCCAGTATTGAACATCGAACATGCATTCGATACACTATAGAGAGGAAAAGAGAAGCGGTGTAAGAAAGAGGAGATTGAAAATGAATGAGTGGACGGGGAAAGCAAGGGATATGTCAGAGTGGCTTAAGAGCCTGAAGCAGCAGCGGGAAATTATGGACAATGTGACGGAGTGGAGAACGATTCCACCTCGAGATGCGGTCTATGCACCACTTCCTGAGGGGCTTCATCCAGAGCTTCTTAAAGCGCTGCATGCGAAAGGAATGGATCAGCTGTATAGTCATCAGGCAGCTGCTTTTTCTGCGGCGCAGAGTGGAGAGCATGTTGTCACTGTAACGCCTACCGCCTCGGGTAAGACACTCTGCTATAATCTGCCGGTGCTTCAGGAGATTGTTAGTCATCCAGAGTCGCGAGCGCTGTATATGTTCCCTACAAAGGCGCTTGCACAGGACCAGGTTGCTGAGCTCCAGCAGTTTGCAGATTTAATGGATTGTGAGCTTAAAACACATACATATGACGGAGATACAGCTCCTAGCATACGTACAGCGATCCGTAACGCAGGTCATATCGTTGTAACAAACCCTGATATGCTGCATTCTGCTATTCTTCCACACCATACGAAGTGGGTTAAGCTTTTTGAAAATATAAAATATATCGTCATCGACGAGGTTCATGCGTACCGAGGTGTATTCGGCTCACATGTTGCGAATGTACTGCGTCGGCTACTAAGAATCTGTCAGTTTTACGGCTCGAACCCGCAGTTTTTATGCGCATCTGCAACGATTGATAATCCTGGTGAGCATGCATCAAGGTTAATTGGCAAGCCCGTTCATGTCGTAGACAACAACGGTGCACCAGCTGGAGAGAAGCACTTTATCTTTTACAATCCTCCAGTAGTCAATGCCCAGCTTGGCATCCGTAGAAGCAGCGTAATCGAGACGAAAAAGCTTGCCAGCTCATTAATTAAGCAAGGGCTGCAAACGATCGTATTTGCTCGAAGCCGAGTGCGCGTTGAGCTGCTGCTTACTTATTTGCAGGAGCTGACGGAGCATAAGGTGAACGATCGCACGATTCGCGGCTATCGTGGAGGGTATCTGCCGAAGCTGCGCAGAGAGATTGAGCACGGTCTTCGTTCAGGTGAGATTAAAGCAGTTGTGAGCACGAATGCACTAGAGCTCGGTATAGATATCGGGCAGCTGCAGGCTTGTGTATTGAATGGATACCCTGGAACGATTGCGAGCACATGGCAGCAATCTGGGCGCGCCGGTAGACGCAACGAGATATCTGTTACTTTTCTTGTTGCGAGCAGTAGCCCGCTAGATCAATATATGATTCAAAATCCAGATTACTTTTTCAATCGACCGCCAGAGCAGGCTTTAATTGATCCAGATAATTTGCTTATATTAATCGACCATGTCAAATGCGCTGCCTACGAGCTTCCGTTCAAGCAAGGGGAGCAGTTTGGTGGCGAGCGCTTAGAGGATATGATGGAGTTTTTAACCGAAGAGAAGGTGCTGCACCATGTAGGTGACACTTGGTATTGGATGGAGCAATCGTTCCCAGCGCACAATATTTCGCTGCGCACAGCAGCAGGAGAGAACTTTATCATTATCGATATTAGCAATCGTAATAAGGTTATAGGAGAAGTCGACCGCTTTAGCGCACCTACCCTAATTCATGAGGAAGCGATTTATATCCATGAGGGTGTACAGTATCAGGTAGAGATGCTGGATTATGAGGAGAAGAAGGCGTATGTGCGTGAGGTGGATGTCGATTATTATACGGATGCGAATCTAGCTGTAGAGCTTAAGGTGCTTCATATCGATAAGGAAAAAACTTTGGGTCATCTGGAGCAGTATTACGGAGAGGTAACGGTAAATGCGCAGCCAACGATCTTCAAAAAGATTCGCTTGCTCACGCATGAGAACATCGGTTCAGGTCCGATTCATCTGCCGGAGGAAGAGCTGCATACGTCAAGCTATTGGTTTACTTTTTCTGACGAGCTAACCTCAAAGCTAACGAAGGATCAGATGCAATCAGCATTAATGGGGCTTGCCAATGTGCTTGGTAATGTGGCGCCGCTTTACTTAATGTGTGATCCCTTCGATATACGTGTCGTACCTCAGGTGAAGGCTGTTCACTCGGGGAAGCCAACGATATTTTTCTACGATCGTTATCCAGGTGGCATTGGGCTTAGCAAGAGGCTATATGAGCTGCATGAGACGCTGCTAGATAACGCCGAGCAGTTAATACAGCAATGCGGCTGTGTAAGCGGCTGTCCTGCGTGTGTCGGACCTATAGAAGAGGTAGGCATATGGGGCAAGCAAACAGCGCTGCAGCTTCTAAAAAGTGAAGAACACATACAAATAAGTAAAGGGGAAGAGAGCGATGAGCATGCTGAGGGCGCGGCTAGAGCGTCTGAAAGGAATTAAGCCATCTCAAGCTGCTGAGGAGATGGATAACCACAACACAGCTGCTGTAGAGAAGAAGTCAACAGCACAAGAAGTGGCTTTATATCAAGATGGCAGCTATACAGAAGGAAGCAGCTCTTACGCAGCTCAAGCAGCTATAAGCCAACCTACGTTCCCTCCTGAAGCTAACCTATTGGAGTCAGATGCGAAGCTAGTATCAGCTTCGAAATTAGCGAACTTGTTAAAGCTCGTGCCCCTTCATGATGAGGAGGCACATGCTCATAAATGGAATCAGCTGCATGTCCAGCTGGCACAAAACGAATTTGGTACGTTTCTTATGCGGACGCGTACCTATCGCTGTGATGAAGCAATTGGAATGCATCAGTTCGGTGAATGGCAGCAAGCTGGATGGCATCTCAATGCGTTCTACCCTGAGCAGGAGGCAGAGCTTGAGCACTTTTTGTTTTTAGATTTGGAAACTACAGGTCTAGGCAGCGGCACTGGCAATATTCCATTTATGGTTGGGCTCGCTTTTTGGGAGAACGAGCAATTTGTTGTGCAGCAAGCGTTAATCCGCCATCCTGCTGAGGAGAGAGCGATGCTAGCTTATTTACATCGCTTAACGGCACATTTCTCCCATCTCGTTACTTATAATGGTAAGAGCTTTGATTGGCCGTTGCTTCATAGTAGATATATGCTGAACGGTATGCGAGAGACGATATGGCAGCCGCTGCATATTGATCTACTGCATCCTTCGCGCGCGATATGGCGGAACACACTAGAGTCATGTAAGCTCAGTCATATTGAAAAAATGCGTCTCGGTATTATCAGAGTGGATGATCTACCTGGATCAGAGGCGCCAGCACGCTACTTTAATTTTTTATCAAGTGGCGATCCGAGTGAGCTTGAAGATGTCTACAAGCATAATGAAATTGATATGATGTCTCTCGTTACGCTCGCTATCCGATTCGGGCATTTATTAAGCAACGAGGATGTACGTACCATCGTTCAGCAGCCAAGCGAGCCAGAGGAGCTTGTTCGCACTGGCTTATGGCTAGAGAAAATGGGACGCTTCCTTTATTCGAAGCAGCTATTCCAATTAGCCGCACATATTCCACAGCAAAGCAGTCAGACGATTATGATGCTGGCGATGCGCGATAAAAAATACAATGAAATGCAGCGTGCACTAATGCTTTGGGAAAAAATCGTAATGACAAGCGGGGCATTTGCTAGTCGAACTCAGGTCGAAGCCGCAATTGAGCTATCGATGTACTATGAGCATAAAGCAAAGCAGCCACTTCAAGCACTACATTACGCTTCGCTTGCTTATGAGTTTCAGCTGCAGCTGCAAAGTGTATCGAGAAGAGAGACTAAGCAGAAGGAAAAAGAGCTTTCTGAGCTAAATAAACGAATAGAACGAATAAAAAAGAAGTGCAGACTGTCTGTATAGAATGTAAAATGTATGATATGTTGTAATGAAGATAGTTTTCGTAGGAGTTGACAACGTTGAAATTACGCTACCATGCCTTATTAATAGATCTAGATGGAACGATATATCATGGCGATAAGCCGATAGAAGGAGCCGCTGAGCTCATTGCTTTCCTGCGCAAGCAGGAGTGGAGCTACCGCTTTGTGACAAATAATTCTTCAGCGACGCCGATGCAGGTTGCTGAGCGATTGAATAATATGGGGATAGACGCAGAGCCTGACGATGTTTGTACCTCTGCTCAGGCTACTGCTTATTATATTAAGCAGCACATGCCGAAGGCACGTGTGATGATGATCGGTGAGTATGGTCTGCAGCAAGCGTTGCTAGAGCAAGGAATAACGATTACCGATGAACAACCAGATATCGTCGTTCAAGGCATCGATCGGTCGTTTACCTATGAGAAAGCAATAAAGGCTGTTCAAGCGATTAGGGACGGAGCTACATCTATTATGACGAATCCAGACCTACTGTTGCCTGCGAATGGCGGATTTATTCCAGGCGCGGGGTCAATTGGGGCGATGCTTAAAGCTGCGAGCGGCAAGGAGCCTGTGATCATCGGCAAGCCTTCGCGCATCCTTATTCAATATGCGCTTGATAAGCTCAATTGCGCAGCTGAGCAAGCACTCGTTGTAGGAGATAATATGCTAACCGATATTCGATCTGGTGTTGAAGCAGGCTGTGATACCGTGCTGCTATATACAGGACTTACAACACCAGCTAATGTAGAGGAGTATCGTAAGCTTGCTGAATGCGAGCCTACGTATTGCTATACGGATTTATATGAGCTCAAGCAAGCATTGATGAGCTAGATTAATGTGTGAACAACAGCAATCAGAAGTGCATTTCTCAAGGCTGATATGCTAACATGACAAGATCAGCTAATATAAGTTAATATATAAGATTAATATTATTAATAGTTACAGCTTTCAACGTCCGTTTGGAAACGTTGATACACAGGAGGCATATGGCAATGTACGAATTACCTGAATTAGAAGTCATACGAGCGATAATAGCTGAAAAATATACCGGTGTCGCCATTACAAAAATTCAATGCGGCGCTAAAGTAATCACAGGAAAAAAATCACCATTCTGTGAGCAGCTTATTAATACGACCATTTGGTTTGTTGAACGTCGAGCTGGTCATCTCGTGCTTCATCTTGATACGGGAAAAAGACTAATGATTTACTTAAGCGATCAATCTTCATTTTATGGCGGAGAAGCGGGAGAGAAGGCAAAAGGAAGCCCAGACCTCGTGCTATACTTCGGTGAACGCTTTATGTCGTTTAGCAAGCTAGAGGAGCAAGCTGTTCAGTTAACGACTGTAAGAGAGGTTGAAGACCAGCTAAAGGTTTGTGCACCGGATCCATTGGATCGACGCTTTACAGAGGTTTACTTTAGAGAACAGCTTAGTAAAAAACGCAGCTCGTTGAAAACCTTTTTACTTGATGCCTCCGTTGTAACTGGTATTGGACCGGTCTATAGTGATGAAATATTATACGCAGCGCGTTTGCATCCGGCAAGAAAAGTGAATAGTTTAAATGAACAGGAAGCAACGAATTTGTATGAGACGATTCGAAATATGATGAGATCAGCAATCGCCGATGGTGGTGTTCGAACTGAGCCGCTGTATGCTCAGGACACTTTGACGGGCAGCTACGCTGAGCGACTAGCCGTTTATGGTAGAGATGGGAAATTCGTTCTTGATACAGAGAATGAGCAAGTAGAGCTTATCGTTGTCGCAAAGCAGAAATGCTATATTAGCCCTTTGAAGCAATTAAACGAACAGTAAAAAAATAATTCATAAGGTTTAGTTTTCAACACCGAGAAGGTTGAATAAAGCTTAGAGACTGAGAAGCGCAGCGTACGGTATTGGTACGTGAGCATCGGAAGGCTCGGCTGAATTCAAGATTCGAAGTCGAAACAGCGTTCAGCATATGCATCGTGATCAAAACTGAATCTTTTGAACAACCAATTCAATAAGGGTTCAAAAGGTTTAGCTTTCAGCACCGAGAAGATTGAATAAAGCTTAGAGACTGAGAAGCGCAGCGTACGGTATTGGTACGTGAGCATCGGAAGACTCGGCTGAATTCAAGATTCGAAGTCGAATAAGCGTTCAGCATATGCATCGTGATTAAAGCTGGACTTTATGAACAACCAATTCAATAAGGGTTCAAAAGGTTTAGCTTTCAGCACCGAGAAGGTTGAATAAAGCTTAGAGACTGAGAAGCGCAGCGTACGGTATTGGTACGTGAGCATCGGAAGGCTCGGCTGAATTCAAGATTCGAAGTCGAATAAGCGTTCAGACATGCATCGTGATCAAAGCTAATTTTTTTGAACAACCTCTATATAAATAAGGAGCCTTGGAGTATGATTCATGTATACCTAGATGACTTCCGCTACTGCCCTGAAGGCTTTGTGCTTGCCAAAAATGCCGAGGAGTGCAAGCTGCTCATTGATCATGAGCAAATTGACATTCTATCACTTGACTACGATTTGGGCTGGAATGAACCGACAGGCTACGAAGTAGTAAAGCATCTGATGAAGACTGGAAAATATCCAAGATGCATCTATTTGCATACTTCGAGCATGTATGGAAAGCAACAAATGTACGAAGCATTACGACAGCAAGTACCAGCTTCCTATGAGCTGTATGCACGACCAATGACAAAGGAAGAGCTTGAAGAAGCGCTAAAGCGAAAACAAGTGAAAGAGGAACAGAATGAGTAAGTGGATCGCAACATCCAATCAAGGCTTCTCTCCCTATGGGATGGAGGAGCTGCGCAAAATATTTTCACAAATTACATTCGTACAATTGATTCCTGGTGAAGTGTATCAGTTCGAGGTTCCACTCGAAAATGATGAGGTTCAAGCTAAGCTGAACACATCAGAATTAATATTTGTACGACACATACAGCCTATAGATCGAATGGTGACGATTACAGGTGATATCACTGGCGACCAGCGTTCCTTGGCAGAGATGATTCATTATATAGACAGCTCGCTTGCTGGAAAGCGAGTTGCTACTCATATTCGTATGAGTAAAATGCACCAGCTTACTGCAACGAAGCAGCAGCTCAAGCAAGCAATGGACGAAGCTCTGCTAGCTGTCGGGGCAGAACCAGTCCTGCAGCAGCCTGACTTAATTATTGCGCTATTCGCACATAAGGATGAGATGCTTATCGGCTTTGGAACGGTGCAGGAGATGGGCTCTGACTGGCCTGGTGGCGCTATTCGCTTTCAAAAAGAGGAAGGTCAAATCTCGAGAGCAAAGTTCAAGCTTCTGGAAGCCGAAAAGGTATTTGGACTAGATTACAGCAGCTTTCATACCGCAATCGATGTAGGAGCTGCTCCTGGAGGCTGGACGAGCCTGCTGCTCGAGAGAGGCTTAAAGGTGACAGCAATTGATCCTGCAGCATTGGATGCTCGCATTAAGGATCATCCTGCGCTTACACATCTAAGGATGAATGCATCAGCGGTTAAGCTGCCAGCTGGAAGTCATGACCTTCTTGTATGCGATATGAGCTGGAGTCCTATTGAAATGAGTAAGCTGATCTTAAAGCTGCAGCCAGCACTTAAGCCTCAATCGTTAGCGATAATTACGGTTAAGCTAATGCATAAAAAAGGACTGCAAAGTATTCGAGAAGTAAAGGAGCGACTAAGCAACGCCTTTACTATTATTGCTGCGAAGCAGCTGTTTCACAATCGAGAGGAAATTACGCTCTTTTTACAGAAGAAGAAATAGTACATCAGCCTTTGCTGTTATATAATCGAAGTATAATCTAATAAATGGATCAGAAAAGCATTCTGAGCTATGCCCTAGCGCATGGCCATGAATGCTTTTTTTATTTGAGAGGAGGAAATCGCAGGATGAACGCTAGCTTACAAGGTTTAATTGCAGAACGATATCAAACCGTACATAAAGCAGGGGAAGGTGGGATGGGGGAGCTCTATCTCGCACGAGATCTGAAGTTAAACGGAGCGCCGCGTGCGATAAAAATATTAAAGCATACTGAAGTACAGCTCGAGCAGGGGCTAGAGCAAGAAGCATTAATTCTAACTCGTCTGCAGCACCGCTGTTTACCAGTTATTTATGATTACACCTCGCATCAATCAAGGCCGTGTCTAGTTATGGAATGGATTAATGGCATTCATCTCGGTCAGCTTTTGAACGAGCAATCTAAGCCATTACCGTTAAGCTATATTTTCTATGTGCTAATCGATGTGTTGGAGGCTTTGGCTTACTTGCATACACAGCAGCCGCCAATCATTCACCGTGACTTGAAGCCATCAAATATAATGCTGGCAAACGATGGAACCATTAAGCTAATTGACTTTGGAATCAGCAAGCAGCTTGGGAAAAACAATGGCAGTACCGTAATGTTTGGCACGCGCGGTTATTCCTCTCCTGAGCAGCTTAGCGGCAAGCCGACAGATGAACGTACAGATATTTACAGCTTCGGAGCGCTGTTATTGAGAATGCTAGGGCTAGATCCAACCAAATGGATAAAAGGAGGGAAAGTAGAGCGATCCTTACTTCGCAAGCTATTGGCTTTTCCAAAAGGCCTGAGAGAGCTCATCGTGGATTGCATTCAGGAGCAACCACTGCACCGTCCGCAAAGTATAGACGACGTTTTACACAGAATGAAGAAGCTACAGCTGCTTCATGGGGGAGAGCTTCAGAACAAGAGTGGGAATAATGCTTACTATGTTGGCAAAAGGATTGCTGTGCTGTCAGCGCATAAAGGTGCAGGCGCCACACTTGTCAGTCTTTCCTTGCGTGAGCTGTACCAGGATAGAGACAGGCCATACTCATTGATTGAGCATCGCTTAGACGAAGGAGAGCTATGCTATCACTACGATCAATATAAGCAAAGTGAGCATAGCGGCAGCGGCTTAGAACTCATTGATGAAGCGTACGAATGTGTAACGGTTGGAGCAGGTAGAATATTTATGATTAATCCACTTAACGAAGAAAACCGAGCGGAGGACCGGTTGCAGCATACTGTAGAGCTAACTGCAAGCTTAGCATTACAGCATGATGTTATTATTGATTATTCCTCGTATTGGAACGAAAACGAGCTTGACTATATCGTGCAGCATGCTGATCTCATTCTACTTGTTGATAGCCCCTGGACTTTGAAGCAATCGCCTCGTAGCTTATATCGAATACATCAATTGCTACAGCAGGCGAATCGCTCTAACGTTACCGTACGATGGATTCATAATCGAGATCAATCGTTCCATGGCCGATCATCCTGGAAAAGCTTAGCTGGAGAGCTTGCGTCGTTTCGCATACCTGAGCTTCCTGCTAAGCAAATATTGAAAAGTATATGTATGCAAAACAGCTATCCGCCGTACCAAGATATAACAAGACAAATTAAGAAATATTTAATGTCATTAATCAAGTGACATGTATGCTTGCAATAATGTCCTTTCTTCTATTATGATGAATATACCGATTATATAAAGGTAGGTGCACCATAATGGGCGATAAAATATTAGTCGTAGAAGATGAATCGGGGATAGCGCGAATACTTCAGCTGGAGCTGGAGCATGAAGGCTATGAAGTAGGTCTTGCATTTGATGGTAAGCAGGGCTATGAGATGATTAACAGCGGAGAGTATCAGCTTGTTCTATTAGATGTTATGCTACCGAAGATGAGTGGCATTGAAGTGCTTCGTCAAGTAAGACAAGCCGGCAATTTAATTCCAATCATTTTACTGACGGCACGCGACACAGTACCAGATAAAGTGAGTGGCTTTGAGCACGGAGCGAACGATTATATTACAAAACCGTTTGCGGTTGAGGAATTGCTTGCTCGTGTTCGGAATATATTACGTATTTTTCAGCAGAAGCCTAAGGATCAAGATGGCTCTGATGTTATAACGCTAGGAGATCTGACCATTGAGCTAAGAACTCGTAAGGTAACGAGGAAGGACAATGTGATCGAGTTAACTCCGCGTGAATTTGAATTGTTGGTTTTTCTTATTGAGCATGTCAACGAGGAAAAATCAAGAGAAGAAATTTTATCGGAGGTATGGGGCTATGACTTTATTGGTGAAACCAATTTAGTGGATGTGTACATCCGATATCTTCGTCAAAAGCTTGACAAGGGTTATCGCTACAAGCTAATTCATACAGTGCGTGGCGTTGGTTATATGATCAAGGAGCCAGATTGATGACACTGCGAAAACGGTTTACGTTATTTACGATTTTTTGGTTAATATTAATTCTTATCTTTTTTAATATTTTTGTTTATTTTTATGTCATCAAGATTACGACAGAAAGTGAAGAAGAGATTATTGCGAACAAAGTCAAGCTTCTTCTCGAGAATCCGAGGATTCAAAGTGGAAGAGGCTTGAATACTGCAGATCTACTGAATGAATATTACAATGTGAACGAAATGATTCGCATTATTAGTCCTAACAATCGTGTCGTGAACATATCAGGGTCTAATGAGATATTACTTGAGCTAACAGCTGAATATAGCTCATATCAAAACAATGGCATTATGACAAAGGGCGGGGAGAGAATTATCTATTCCCGCGTTCCTCTGTTTGAGGATGGTCAAGTTATCGCAATGCTGGAGGTTACAAGAATTCTCGATGAGCTTGATGATTACCTTCAAATTTTGATTGCTGCATTAAGCGTAACGAGCGGTGGCGCGATACTATTCGCTATTTTTGGTACATATTGGTTTACATCTAGACTCACAGAGCCTATATCGCAGATGGTAACGACTATGCGAGAAATTGACCGAAGCGGGAAGCTGAGAAAGATTGAGCTTGGTGAGCGTGAGGAATCTGCAGAGCTACAGCAGCTAATCCGTGCGTTTAACCAAATGATCGATCGATTAGATCGAACATACGAGCGTCAAAAGTTTTTCGTAGCCGATGCATCTCATGAGCTTAAAACACCACTAACGGTTATTTCAAGCTATGCCAACATTCTAAAGCGCTGGGGATCAGACGATGAGAATGTTCGTAATGAAGCGATTGATGCGATTGCGAGAGAGACGACTCGACTACAAACGCTAACGAAGTCGATGCTTACGCTAACAGAAGCGGAGCAGGAGGATTGGCTAAAGCTAGAAACGTTTGATGTTGTTCCTGTCGTTGAAGAAATTGCAACGATGATGGAAACAACGTTCCAGCGTTCGATAAGAGTGAAAGCAAAGTCTCATAATGTACGAATGGTTGGTGATAAGGATAAAATTCAACAGCTGCTCGTTATATTGATAGATAATGCGATTAAGTACTCTAAGGAGCCCATTGATATTTCCGTATCACAGTCAAAGGGCATCGTTAGATTGGAAGTGAAGGATAAAGGGATTGGCATACCTGAGAATGAAATCCCACACTTATTTGAACGTTTTTATCGCGTCGATGGTGCGCGTGCCCGTACGACTGGCGGTGTTGGTCTTGGACTTGCCATTGCTAAGCGTATTATTGATTTGCATGAAGGTAAAGTAGAAGTATTCAGCATGATTGATCTAGGTACTACGATTACGCTACAATTCAGACAGCGAAAATAAGGAGGCATACTGTGAAATATCGTGTAGGAGCGGTTCAATATAAATTAGCGGATATTACAACATTTGAGCAATTCGCTCATCAGGTGGAGCATTATGTCCGTAACGCATCGGAGTATGGAGTACAGCTGCTGCTGTTCCCGGAATTTATGACGACCCAGCTGCTTTCTATTCCAGATGAGCAAGGGAATGCACAAACGATCGACAAGCTGCCGAATTATACGGACGCGTATATTGAGCTTTTTAAGTCATTAGCGGCTTCTTATCACATGCATCTAATTGGCGGGACACATGTCGTAGCTATGTCGGATGGAACGCGTCGTAATGCCGCGCATTATTTTTCTCCTCAAGGAGATATTCAGATACAGCACAAGATCCACTTAACACCGACTGAGGTGGAGGAGTGGGATATGAGTGCTGGAGATGGTGTTGCTGTGTTCGATACGCCTTTCGGTAAAATTGCAATGCTTACCTGCTACGATATTGAATTTCCTGAAATCGTACGAATGGCACGCGCGCAGGGGGCAGACGTTATTTATTGCCCATCCTGTACAGATGATCGCCACGGCTTTCATCGTGTGCGCTATTGCTGCCACGCGAGAACGATTGAAAATCAAATTTATGTCGTTACAACGGGTACAGTTGGTGCACTACGCTCCGTAGATTTTATGCGTGCTAACTATGGTCAGGCTGCAATTCTGGCGCCCAATGATATCCCTTTCCCACCAGGAGGCATCATCGCTGAAGGTGTAATCAATGACGATATGCTCGTTGTTGGCGACCTTGACCTAGCGCTGCTGCAAGACGTTCGAGCAAAGGGCTCAGTCATGACTTGGCGTGATCGACGTACCGACCTATATACCGATTGGTCATCTTCATAATGTCGATATAAGGGGTGAGTTGCCGTGAATAAACAGCTGTACGTCATTCAGGACGGAAAGCCGGAGCTTGTTACGATTCGTAACTATACACTGGCTGATATCGAAGGATTGATCGATGTCCAACGGCTTAGCTTTCCGCCCCCATTTCCTGAAGAGCTATGGTGGAACAAGGAGCAGCTGAAGGAGCATATCACTCGTTTTCCTGAAGGTGCTTTATGTGCGGAAGTGAACGGTACCATCGTTGGCTCCATGACTGGACTAATCGTTCAGCTGGAGCAATATGGTCATAAGCATACATGGAGTGAAATTACAGATGAAGGCTATATTCGAAACCATAATCCACAAGGAGACACACTGTATGTCGTAGACATATGTGTTGTTCCTTCTTATCGTAAGTCGGGGATTGGCAAATGGCTTATGCAGTCGATGTATGAAACGGTCGTACATCTGGGGCTATCAGCTTTATTGGGTGGCGGGAGAATGCCTGGATACTCACAGCATGCTGATCAGCTCTCTGCCGAGCAGTATGTAGACAAGGTGATGGCAGGAGAGCTGAAGGATCCAGTTATTACTTTTTTACTGCGCTGTGGTCGGGTGCCTGTCGCTGTTGCTGAAAATTATTTGGAAGACGAAGAGTCATGCAATTATGGAACCATTATGCAATGGAGAAATCCGTTTATAACATAGTTGTATACATTATTGGATTATTACTAGGAGGTAATCGTTATGTTAACCTATCATCGTATACAATCGATCGATGACCCTCAGTTTCCTGCTATGCACCAATTGCTAGGGACGATATTTCCACCTGAAGAGGTACTTGCTTATGAGCTATGGAGGGAGCCGCTTGAGGACCCTACCATTCACGTTTATGTTGCACTACATGATGGCAAGGTGGTAGGAGCGACAGAATATCGATATTATGCTGATATGCAGGTGGCAATGACTGATTTCACGATTATTGGTGAGCCTAATATGGGCATTGGACGTTTTCTAATGCGCCAGCGTGAAAAGGATCTACAGAAGCTGGCTGCTAAAGCAGGAAATACGCCAATTGGGATGTTCGCTGAAATATATGATCCGTATCGTGCGCAAAGCCATGAATTTGGTGGAGTGTCTCCGATGAATCCGATCGTTCGTCGTGAAGTGCTTTCTCATATGGGCTATAAACGTCTTAACTTCACGTATGTACATCCATCGTGGGATCACGAAGGCAACGCTGTTTCTGAGCTGGATCTATGCTTCCTGCCAGCAGACGAAGAGCTGCAGAAGCTCCCAGCTAACCTAATTGCTACTTTTCTTGAAACCTATTACTCTGCATTGCCTAATAAGCCTAAGCAGTGGCTAGATATGGTTGATAAGCTTAAGAGTAAGACTGATGTTGAGTTAATGCCACTATAGAAATAATGAATACTCCTTTGTAAAAACAGATGTCATCTCCTTCTAACCGGAAGGGGATGACATCTTTTAGGTAGGTGAGCATTGCTTGTAGGAGGAGAGATATGATTGGCTGGGGCACGATATTTTCTAATCTAAAGATCAAATATAAAATATTTATATTGATAGCTCTGTTAATGGCTAGTGTCATTCTAATCACGAATCTAGTGCACCGCTATGCTTTTTACGCATATGACGAGCTAATGTATGAGCAATCCTCTCAGGCAATCAGCATTTCTTCGTTAGGGATGGAGAATGAGCTCAAAAAAATCGCTGCGCTATCCTTTAACGTTGTTACTGATCCAGATATACAAGACTATTTGTGGGACATCAGGAACGAAGAGGCCAATTATAGCAGCTATGTTCTATTTACTAAGATTAGACAGCGTATGGTTGATTTAGGTGCGTTAGATAAATATGTGCTTTCCTTTAATCTTTACGACATTAACGATAAAGAATACACCGTAGGGTCAAGACCAATCACCCTCAATAAACCTCGCTTAGCACGTTTGAAGCTCGATGCACAGAATGAAAAGGGCGGTATCGCATGGACGACACCAGACGAGAATGACCGAACATTAACAGCGGTTAGAAGTGTACGAAGATTTCAGAATCTTTCTTTGGAGAGCTTAGGAATGCTAGCCGTTCGTATCGATGTTAATCGTTTGTTTTCTGATTATGCTACAGGCTTGGATCGTAAGGATGCGCAGTTTATCATTATCAATAGTAATCATGAGATGATTTATCCTGATAAGATAGATTTTGATATGCAAGCGCTTTCTGATATTAGTGATTACGATCAAGGATATAAAATCGTTAGACAGAAAAATAATGCTTATTTTATTTCCTATCGTTTATCTGCATATACAGATTGGACATATGTCACAATCATGCCCTACAATCAAATATTCCACAGTATCGTCAATGCAAAAAATATTGTTTTAGCCGTTTATATCATCCTCTTCTTCATTGCTGTAATCGTCGCATTTCAATTTTCTCGTCGCATAACCGACCCACTAGAGAAACTAACGATAAAAATGAGAAGGGTACAGCTCGGTAACTTTGATTATCAGGACGAGGAGCCAACGGTGATTGCGATGGATGAGGTTGGTCAAATTCAGCGGCATTTTCGTATTATGCTTGAGCGTATTAATGAGCTCATAAAAGAAAACTATGTCAAGCAGCTTGTCATTAAGGATACTCAATTCAAGGCATTACAAGCTCAAATCAATCCTCATTTCTTATATAATACGTTGGAATCTATTAACTGGATGGCGAAGATGAGCAATCAGAGTCGCATTTCTCAAATGGTCGAATCACTTGGATTTTTACTCAGATTATCCATTAACGATAAAGATTCCATCATTACACTAGAACGAGAACTAGAGATCATTAACCATTATCTCGTTATTCAAAAGCTACGCTTTGAGGAACGGCTCGAGTTTACTGTTCATATTCCTCAGCATCTATTAAGCAGTGGAATTCCAAAGCTATCTGTACAGCCGCTTGTTGAGAATGCAGTCAATTACGCATTGGAGCCGATGATTGAGCCTTGTTCAATACGGATCTCGGCATCTGTCGTTAACAAATACCTAATGATTGCTGTTGAAGATAATGGGCCTGGTATGTCTGAGACTTACGTTGCTCAGCTGAAAAAAGGTGAGGTAGAGACTAAAGGAACCGGGCTTGGGCTTGGTAATATAAGAGAGCGGATACTTATGCTTTATGGTGAAGAGTATGGACTTCACATTGACAGCACGATTGGAGCAGGTACGAAGGTTACATTAAAACTGCCACATGTTGTGAGGGATGAGTATGAATAAAGTGCTGCTTGTTGATGATGAACGGATAATACTTGAAGGAATATCTACGTTAATTCAATGGAATGACTTCGATGCTCAATTAATTGGAACGGCACGCAACGGGATTGAAGCATTACAATTCATTAAAGAACAGCAACCAGATATTGTTATTTCGGATATTAGAATGCCAGGTATGGATGGTCTTCAGCTTGTTGAGGCAGCTAGAGGTCTGTATCCTGAGTTAGCTTTTATTATGCTTTCGGGCTTTGATGATTTTCATTATGCAAGGAAAGCGATGCAATTTGGCGTAAAGCATTACCTGTTAAAGCCGTGCAACGAGAATCTTATCATTGACGCCTTAAAGGAAGTAATAGGCGACCTTCAGCAAACTCGTAAGAAAGAGCAATTCATGCGTCATATGGAGCTAGAGCTAGCTAAGGCTCTGCCACATGCGAAGGAGCAGTTTCTGAAGGAGCTGGTGACGAACAAAATGTATGGGCAGAGGGATTGGGAGGAATATCGTCGTTTATTCCACATTTCAGAGGACCTTGGCTATATTCAGCTCATTTTACTTCAGCTGGAGGGAAGCTACGAATATGAGCATTTGTTTGCTGTTAAAAATATAGCGGAGGATGTGCTCGGTTCATCCATCGTCCAGCTCGGTACAACGATTGGAAGTCAAGTATTACTTTTACTTAAGGCAAGCTACGCTAAGGAATGGCTCTTTACTAGGCTTGAGCAGATAAAAAGGACTTATCACGAATATTACAGGCTAGATTTAACGATTGCGGTTAGCGATACAGCAACAATAAGTAGGGTACGGAATATGTATCATGATACACTTGAATGCTTAAACTATCGCTTCTATCTAGGCGAAGGTGCGATCATTACAACTAATGATCTGATCAATTTGAGATCTGATACACCGTCATTTTATTTCGAAGAAGGTCAGTTATCGTTTTTTATGAAATCAGGAGACTGGCATTCAGCTGAAAGTGAAATAAATCGATATTTTCAGGAACTATCAGAATGCCGCCTTGATACAGCAATGTCCAAGTCGTATGCGCTCTCCTTGCTCGTTTCGATAACGAGACACAGTATGCAGGAGGAAAGTAATGATTATATGCCTACCATTGCAAAGCTTGAGGAGCTGCACACGCTGCGAGCGATCGAGCAATATATACTAGAGGTTGCTCAACAAATTACAACGACAAATTTGCAAATTCAGCAGAAAAAGCATTCGTCTATAGTTGAACGTGTCATTGATATTGTACAGAAGCATTTAGATCAATCCACATTATCTCTTAATTGGATTGCTAATGATGTATTGTTTATGAATGTTGATTATTTAGGGAAGCTGTTCAAAAAAGAAACAGGCGAGAAGTTTTCGAATTACGTGATGAGACTGCGGATCGAGAAGGCCATTAACATCATAGAATCCTCTAATGACGTCAAAGTATTTGAGCTTGCTGAGCAGCTTGGTTTTGGTGATAATCCGCAATATTTTAGCCAGGTTTTCAAGAAGCACACAGGCCAAACACCAACGGAATATCGCAAATCACCGAGTATATCCGAATGATCATGTTGCAGAGGAACGGGCTGTTCACAGCACGGCTCCTCTGTTTTTTTAACAAACATATCGGTTTTTTATATTTCAGTAAACGCACTGACAAAATATAATAATAATGCAAGCCTATTAAAAGGGAGCAGTCTGCACGTAAGGGGGAGTCAGGATGAAATACTCAAAAAAGACAGTAGTTGTCGCAATCGGCGTTCTGCTCACTCTCATCGTGGCTATTAGTTTTAGTGTTGGCAGTGTAACACCTTCGAAGCTAAGAGGAATAGCTGATCGTAGTGAAGAGCTAAAGCCTGTTACGATTCGAATTGCCTGGTGGGGTGGGGATGCCCGTCATGAATATACGAAACAGGTTGTAGAGCTGTACGAGCAAAAGAATGAGCATGTCACGATTGATATAGAAGAATATGCAAGCTACGATGACTATTGGAAAATAATGGCGCCACAAGCAGCTGCTGGTGAGCTGCCAGATCTTCTTCAAATTGATACAAGCTATTATGCACAATATGCAGGTAAACAGCTCCTGACCGATCTTAATCCATACTTCGGGAATGAAATAAATACTGCGAATATCAATGATGATATTTTGAAGGCCGGGATATACAACAACGGAAATTATGGGATGACGCTCGGTATCAATGTACTTGGGTTTCAATATGACCCTGAGATATTGAATCGAATGGGTATTGGTCACATACCAGAAGGATGGACATGGGATGATTATGAGCGGATAGCGTTACAAGCACAAAAATCAGGCGTGTTTTTTGATGATGGCATGCGTCCAGAAATCTTTTTCGCCTACTATTTACGCACAAACGGTGAAACCCTTTACAATCCAACGGGGACAGCTCTTGGCTATGAAGATGATGCATTTTTTGTTGATTTCTTTGGAAGACTTGTACGTCTTGTCCATTCGCGAGCAACACCTACCTCAGAGGAGAAGGCAGCAATTAAAGGCTTCTCGGACAATTATTTATCGGAAGGTAAGCAGATTGGAATATGGCAATGGTCCAATCAGTATGTGGCGACGCAGCAGGCTACGAATCGTACAATGGCGATTGCACCGATGCTGGGGCCGAATATGAAGCAAGCTCTGTTCTTAAAATCCAGTATGTTTTTTTCGATTGCTGAGAGCTCAAAGGTTAAAGCAGAGGCTGCAAAATTTATAGATTTTTGGGTAAATGACATTGAAGCGAACAGGCTCATACTAGGTGAACGAGGAGTGCCGGTTTCATCCGTTGTTCAAGAAAGTATTAAACCTTATCTAACAGCAGCACAGCAACAGGTTATGGATTATGTAAACTGGGCAGAACAGAACAGCTCGCCAGGTGATCCGGTCGATCCTGTTGGCTCTGCTGAAATTATTGATACACTAAGAGAGCTGTGGGAGCAGATGGAATATGAACAAATATCGATAGAAGAAGCAGCGAGCACATTCCGTATGAAAGCTAATGCAATCTTAAAGCTAAACAATGAGAGCAGTAATGGGTTTTAGCAACGAGAAGGAGTGGTTAACGAAATGGATATTGTATTTCATGGAACGAGTGATGCGTTAGGTGTTCCAAGGATTTATTGCCAATGTGACGTTTGTGAGGAGGCGCGGTTATCCGGTGTAAACCGAAGATACCGACCGTCCATTCAGCTTTGTATAGAGGATGAGGAATCGATATGGATCGACTGTGGACCAGATTGGCACATACAGATGGAGCAAGCACAGCAGCGAGTAGTGTCACGAATGCTCATTACACATGCTCACTATGATCATATTGGCGGACTGCCTCAATGGTATGATCAGTGTCGTTATGCGAAAGTAAAGCCAAAGCTGTATGCTGCAACAGAGGTTTTACAAGAGATAGAGGCAAGATTTCCTTGGCTCTCAGGATTGATTGAGTTTAACTCGCTAGATGAGGGTCTAATGCTAGGCAGCTGGCAGTTACGGATATGGAGAGTTAATCATGGACGCAATGGATATTCCTATGCTTTTCGCTTCGATCATCGTCCATTCGGAAAAAGTATCGTTTATTGTCCAGATTGCATCGCACTTTCTGAAGATCAGCAGCAATTGCTATATAACGTGGATATGCTAATTATAGGTGCGAGCTTCTATAAAGAACCTCATCCATTCGAAACACGTTCACTTTACGATGTAACCGAAATTGTTGAAAGGTCAATGGTGTGGAAGCCAAGAGAGCTTTGGATTACACATATGTCACATGATATTGATGTACGTCATGTTGAGTTGTTACCGCATTATGTTCATTATGCTAAAACAGGCTTGAAATTATCATTGTAATTCTCAACAGGCAGTAGCGATCGTTACTGCCTGTTGAAAGTTACAATAATCGGCTTATCATTAGATTGTTCTAGTATCAATATACACAAAGATAACGCTTTGAAATTTTAAATGTGCAATAACAATGGAAGAAGGGTGATGTGTGATGAAACGACTTCCTATGATGCTGCAGCTCGTGTTTATTTTATTTTGTGTGATGTTGATTCCTACGACGATAATAACGTGGTACAGTGGTACTCAAATTTTAGGTTATTCAGAAAAAGCTATAGCAGAGTCTTCTTTGGATAGCTTGGAATCGAATAGGGAGCTGAATGAAAACGCTTTAAATTATATTGCTCAAGATACGATCCGCTTAGCCTCTTCTAATATATTTGATCGTCTCCGTCACTATAAAACCTACGAACAACTGAATCAAAACTATACAAACGTAGAAATTGGTCTATCACTGCTTAAGGATCTTCAGCGATTAATAAGAAGCAATGAAGGAATATATTCTGCGTTTTTTTATTTACAGGATGCTGATTATATCGTCTCCTCAGATAAAGGGATTACAATGCTCGAGCGATATGAATCGCTCAAATGGATCGATGAAGCATTACTTCAGAAGGATGGTATATCCGGGGTTTGGACTCCGCGCATGCTAGCTGACAATGAAATGGTCTTCTCTTATATATTACCGCTTAACCGTTTATCTACTTCAACGAAGGGTATGCTCGTTGTTAATTTAAAGGAATCACAAATCGCTCAGTATATGGATGCTTCGAATCAAAAGGATAGCAGCTACTATCTCATTGATTTGAAGGAGCAATCGATCATATCGCATAACGATAAATCAGCTTTGCTCACTGATGTGACGCAAATCCCAATTATTTCAGAAATGATAAAGACAGGTGCCGCACAAGGCTATCAATTTAATGAAGTAGACGGGAAACGACTTCTGTATACCTGGAACACCTCTAATCTAAATGATTGGTTATATATTCATTCCTATTCTATGGATACACTAATGTCTCAAACTCGTTCAGTTCAGCACGGAATGATTATCTTTTCTATCGTCATTTTTTTAGTGGGCTCCGTTCTAGCTGTACTGCTAGCAACATGGCTGTCTAAGCCTTTGCGAGAACTAACTAAGCATATTCGTGCACGTAACATCTCTAGTGCTGCAGGGAAAAATGAGCTCGATTTCCTTGGAAGCGCATTTAGGAAAATGCAGGATGAGGAAGAAAAGCTTACACTGCTTATTAAGGAACAAGAGCAGGATTCATACAGTCTTGCGATTCACCAATTATTGCAAGGTGAAGCATTGGATCGAAAAAAGAAAGAGCTGTTGCTTGAGATGCTTCCTGAGAGAAACTATCACATCTCAGTTGCTGCACTTGATCAATATAGTCAATACATCAATAAAACAAGTCCAGAAACGCGCTCCTACCATTTTTATTTATTCATAGCGCAGATTGAGAAGCTAAGCTCAAGCAGGATTCGTATACGAAGCGTTAATTATGGAGAGGGCAGATTTGCGATTGTCATGAATTATCATACTGCGGAGCAAGAAGAGCTGCTAAGCAGTTTGCATAACATACAAGCTGCTGCCTTGGAGAACTTTGGTCACACTGTAACGATAGGCATAAGCGATACTGTCGAAGCTTTATCGGACGTTTCTAGTCAATTGCTACAAGCACTAGAGCTTGTAAAGCATCGAATGATTGAGGGGAATGGACGTTTAATCTTTTCGAAGCAGCAGTTACGAGTCAATAATAAGTATATTTACCCGAGCAATAGTGAGCGAAGAATAGTGAATTACATCGATACCGGAGATCTTAGCAGCATAACAGAGGAACTGGATCTCATCCGTAAGCAGATTGAAGCGGCAACGTATATTTCCTATGACAATATATTGTTTATTTATAATCAGTTGTTCGGTGTCATGATCAAGCATCTCAATGAGAAAAGCATCAATACTTCAGCTATTTTCGCTAACCGAGGAAATATCTATTCGGTTATGGCTTCAATGGAAACATTAGATGAGCTAGACGTATATTTTAAGCAGCTATTCGCAGAGGTTAGTATGTATGTTGATCAAAGCTGTCATGAGGTAGGCTATCTAGAAAAAATCTTTGCATATCTAGATGAACACTATAAAGAGGATATCGTGTTTGAAGATATGGCAAAAGAAATTGGCATCAGCTATTCGTATATGCGAAAAATTGTTTATGAGCTAACCGGAAAAAGCTTAATGGAGTGTATCAATCAAAAACGAATACAAAAGGCAAAGCAGTTACTCGTTAAAACAACCCTGAATGTCGCTCAAATTGCAGCAGAGGTTGGGTATAACAACATTCAAAGCTTTAATCGATTCTTTAGAAAATTCGAGGGGATTACACCGAGCAGCTACAAAGCGTCGAAGCTTAATGGTTGATTTTGATTAGAATGAACAATACTGATTCCTTTATATCATAGGTGCAGACTGCTTGCTAAGCTACATGTATAGCATATGCCAGGCTGCACCGAAACACGTGCTTGCTAGATAGAAAATCCTTGTGCAGCAAGGGATTGCGGGCACTGTCAAAATTGATAAACATAATCAAAACGTACAATTTACTTTACTTAATAGGGCGGTTAATATGAGAATCAGCTTCTCCGATCAATCAGACGTTTTCCTAGAAATGAAGGTTTGAAAATTGAAAAGGGGATGTAATAAAAGGAGGGAAGGTGTAGATGTGAAACTTGTAAACGCTTTAATGAAACGTGATTCTGACAATCGTAGTTTTCTCTATTATTTAAAGCGTGACAATCAGCTTTATTTAATGCTATTAGTTCCAATTTTTTTCGTACTTGTGTTTAAGATTCTTCCGATGTTTGGTTTAGTCATCGCCTTCAAAGACTTTAAGATCGCGAAAGGCTTCTGGGATAGCGAATGGGTTGGATTTGAGGTATTTCAGGAGATCTTTGCAAAAAGAGATTTTGGTCGTGCTATCAGAAATACATTATTGCTTAATACGTTAGATTTTATATTAAGCTTTACAGCACCGATCTTACTTGCCATATTACTTAATGAAATTAAAAACGTAAGGGTTAAGCGTGTAAATCAGACGCTGCTCTACTTACCACACTTTTTATCCTGGGTCATTATCAGTGCATTAGCCTATCAGCTATTTAGTGTAGGTAATGGCTTAGTGAATAATCTTATCGAGAATCTTGGCGGTAACCGAATACCATTTCTGCAGGAAGATCTGCATTGGCTAATGTCTTACTTGCTCATAGGTGTGTGGGCGAGTATGGGCTGGGGCACAATCATTTATCTGGCTTCCATTAGTTCGATCAATCCAGAGCTGTATGAGGCTGCATACGTGGATGGTGCTGGGCGCTGGAGAAAAATATGGCATATTACGCTCCCAGGTATACGGGTGACAATTGTAACCTTGCTAATTATGAATTTAGGTAGAATTATGGGAGGCAACTTTGAACGAGTGTACGCACTTGCGAATAAGGCAACGACAGAATATACAACGACTATCGAAGTGCTTGTCTATCGTTGGGGTATAGAATCTGGACAATTTAGTCGTGCTACTGCAATTGGTTTATTCCAAGCAGTCATCGGGCTTATTCTCGTAATACTGGCAGATCGTATTGCGAAAAAGCTTGGTGAGAACGGCTTATTGTAGAAAGGATGGCATGAGATGAAAGCATCTAGCAACCTAACGACGGTTAAAGGCATGAAACGCTATGACGCATGGGATGTCATCATAAATATTGTGGTTGCCCTAGCATCGCTAGCCTGTTTATTACCGTTAATTCATATTTTAGCAAAGTCACTAAGTCAGGATTCCTATGTGCTTGCCAATAAAGTATTGCTCTGGCCAATGGGATTTACGTTCGAAGCGTATAGCAAAGTGTTTGCTGATGCTTCGATCATTCGCTCACTGTACGTCTCGGTTTTTGTGACGATTACGTTTACGATACTTGGACTTATCGTTACGATCTGTGCTGCATATCCGCTTTCTCGCAGACAGTTAAAAGGACGTTCATTCATTACGTTCATGTTCGTATTTACGCTTATCTTCAGTGGTGGAATAATCCCTGAGTTTATGCTTCTTAATTCTCTTGGTCTGTTAGATACGTTATGGTCATTAATTCTACCACCTGCATTTAGTGCATTTAACTTTTTAATTATGAGAAGTGCTATATATAGCTCGATACCAGTCAGCCTAGAAGAATCGGCACGGATCGATGGAGCGGGTCATTTTAGAGTACTGTTCAACATCGTGCTACCGCTTTCTAAGCCAATCATTGCAACGCTGGCATTGTTTTATGCAGTTGGTCGCTGGAATACTTACCAGGACGCCTTGTTCTACATTAAACAGAACATAGACTTACGCCCTCTACAATTAAAGCTGTATTACATGGTGGTAACGGCATCTGAAAGCTTTCAGCTTGAATCGACGTCAGTGCAGCTTACTAATCCTGAAGTACTGAAAGCAGCATGCGTCATCTTTGCAACGTTGCCAATCATTATTGTTTATCCTTTTATTCAGAAATACTTTGTTAACGGTGTCATGCTTGGAGCTGTAAAAGAGTAAGTGGTGACATGGGTAAGATTATATTAAACGAGGAGGCAATTTACTATGAAATCTAAAAAGATTGCAATAGTTTTATTATCGTTGATGATGGTTTTAAGTGTGTTAGCAGCATGCAGTAAAAACAACAACACGAATACTCCTTCCAATACGAATCAAAATTCGAATAACTCGTCACAGCCTACAGCATCCACGAATGAGGGGAATGAGGGAAATGAGGGCGGCTTTCAAGACTATTCTAATGGATTTCCAGAAAACGTTACGATTGAAATTCCCGTTTATGATCGTGCGTTTGAAGGCTGGAACGTAGCAGATAACTATTACACAAGATGGATTCAAAAAGAATTTGGCGATAAATACAATGTTACGGTGAAATACGTACCAATTTCTCGTTCTAACGAAGTACAGGACTTCCAACAGCTGCTAGCAGCACATAAAGCTCCGGATATTATTTTCCATTACGATATGCCGCAGCAAATTGCTTATTATAGCGAAGGCGTATTGCAGCCAATCGACTGGGCAGAAATTGAAAATTATGCTCCAACCTATTGGGGAAATCTAGGGGATACAATCGAGCAATACGGTATTATCAATGATGAGAAGATCTTCTTCTACGCAGATCGTCCTTCTGCAGATAACTTTGTAAGCTTAATTCGCAAAGACTGGGTTGAGAAGGTTGGGATGAAGGTTGAAGATCTAACCTCATTAGAGAAATATAATGAAATGCTTGTGAAGTGGAAGGAAGCTGGTCTAGGTGTACTAGGTGGCACACTTACTCGTAACAACTTCAATTACAACTATGCATTCCGTGATTGGCCGATTGATGCAAAAGATCGCGCTTTATATTCTGATCTATCCATCGCTGATTTTACATCTGTAGCAACAGAGCGCTGGCTTAAAAACTTAAACTATCAATACAATAATGGTCTAATTGATCGTGAATTCTATCTAAGAGATGATGAAAACAAAGCGAAAGCAGAGTTTGTTGCAGGTCGCACAGGTACGTTCGGAAGCTATCTAACTAGCAACTCCGACGTTATCGCTGCTACGCTAGCGAATAATCCTGAGGCTGAATTTGCTGTTATTCCACCATATGCAGGTGTACCTGAAGGCTTAAAACCGCAAGGACGTGCCTACTGGCCGTTTGGTTTCATTATGGGAATTAACTATGAAACGCCTGAGCTTGAGCGTATTGCTATCTGGATGTTCCTAGAGTGGATGAGTCAGCCAGATAATTTATTCTTCCTACAAAATGGCGTTGAAGGAGAGAACTATACGATTGATTCGGACGGTATAGCTATTCGCAATGCAGATTTTGCAGGAGAGTCTGTGCTTTCCTTAAACAACAATAAAGACTATTGGGCGCTAGTTATCGAAACTCAATTATATGATGATCCAGAGATTAACAGAAAGGCTCAAATTCGTAACTGGGCTCCCGTTGGCTATGAATACTTAGCTGAGGATCTCATTAAATATTACGAAGAAACAGCTGAATTCCGCACACCGGATGCATTGTTCACAGAGGTTGTTGAAACAGTTAGTGAATATAAAGCTGATCTGAATGAGTTGTTCCAGGAGCTGTATATTAAAGTTGCAACTGCACCTGAGGATCAGTTCGATAAGCTATATGAAGAGGCAAAACAAACGTATCTAGATGCTGGCTATCAAGAGATTTTAGACGAAAAACAAGAAATTATTGATAGAGGCAACTTTAGATAGGATCAACATTCATCATTTCCAAAGCCCATGCATTTGCTTGGGCTTTGGTTATTATTGGAGGTAGAGCATGCTGAAATTGGCAATGGACTCAACTGAGCTTAAGACAACGATTGATCGCGTTGTAGACTACACATTGAACATGGATCTAACCTGGGATTGGCCATGCGGAGTAGCCTATTATGGTGTTAGCCGTGCATTCGAGGTGACAGGGGAACAAAGCTATTTGGATCGAATGGCTGCTTGGTGCGATGAATACATCGAGGCAGGATTACCGACATGGACCGTTAATACTTGTGCAATGGGGCATATGCTTGTTACGTTATATCAGCATACCAACGAACAGAAGTATCTGGATCTGATTCTAAGCAAGATCGATTATATTCGTAACCATGCACTACGATTTGCTGATCGAGTGCTTCAGCATACCGTCTCTGCGAATAATGATTTCCCTGAGCAATGCTGGGCGGATACTTTATTTATGGCAGCTTACTTTCAGCTGCGCGTTGGAGTGATGTTAAACGATTCATCGTTAATTGAAGATGCACTTCATCAATATTATTGGCATATTAACTTCCTGCAGGACGAGAAAACTGGACTGTGGTATCACGGCTATAATCATGTGAATAAGGATCACATGTCAGGAATGTTCTGGGGACGCGCTAATGCTTGGGCAGCGTATACGATGTCAAGAGTCGGTAAAGTGCTTCCACAGCCTTATTTGTATCCACCGTATATGCATATTGATTCATCACTTCGAGATCAATTAGCCACTTTAAAACGATTGCAGAGGGAAGATGGACTTTGGGGAACCGTACTGGATTACGGGCCTTCCTACGGTGAGGTTTCCGCATCTGCAGGGATAGCTGCTGCAATGGTCATGAATGGAAATCCACTGCACGGCAAATATATTAATCTGACTCTTGATGGCATGGCAAACAATATAACGGAGAACGGAAGGGTCCTCAATGTATCAGCAGGAACGGCTGTAATGAACGATATTGAAGGCTATCTAAACATTCCTAAAAAGTGGGCTCAGGGTTGGGGCCAAGGCTTAGCGCTTGCATTTCTAACTGCACTTGCGGAGCGGCAAAAGAAAGAGAAGGTAGAGTAAGAGGCAAAAAAGACAAGTGAGCTTATAGACATGGACTAATCCATGAGCCTATACAGCTACCTTGGCTTTTTGCTTTACTGTTCATATTCCAGAGATCATGCTGCAATGTACTTCATTTATTGTTGCATTACTCAAAAATTGAATTATTCGTAAGCTGTATTAATCGTTAGACTGAATAACGAGCAGCTTGCCACTTTTAATGCTTACTGTGGCTTGATCAGTGAGGAGCTCATTACTGATGCCGATCGAATGACCCTTTGTTAGTGTTGCATCTGTCAACGGGTACTTAAAGCCATGCAGTGTAATACCAGTGACCTCCTCAGAATAAGGAATGAGTGACACATAGCGATAGCCATTACGTGACACGTTTAATGTATCATTCATAAGTTGTATTGTGTTGTGTTGATCGATAATCATTGATGGAATATTATACTTCAGCGAGAGCTCTAAAAGCTGAATGCTAGCTAGCGAATGATCATATCGGCTGCCGAGAGCTCCAACGAATATTATTTTATTCGGTTTTTGCTCAAGCGCGTGCATATAAGCGAGCTGAGAGTCAGTATAATCCTTATCAATGGCATCGAATCCAATAAATTGCTTACTATTACGCTGGATCGTCGTTACTTGCTCACTGCTGACTGAATCAAAATCTCCTAAAGAGATGTTAGGTACAATGCCATGCTCTATTAGAAATTGTGCGCCGCGATCAGCGCCTATAACATAATTAGCTTCTTTAATGTAGGGAATAGCCCATTCACCTAAAGTTCCTCCGCTACATATTGCTATGACAAGTTCTTTCATCACAAATTCCTTTCTATATGTACTGCATATGAATAATCAGATCACTTTCTACTTATTCTATCGTATCAAGATGTTGGATCATAAACAACTAGAAGTATATGATGTTCATTGAATAAGGACTAACAATTCGCTATAGTAGAGTAGATGCGATCTTAATTATTATTCATGATGAAATGAGGGTATACGTTGAAACAGAAGGTTTTGTTCGTATGTTTGGGCAATATTTGCCGTTCTCCAATGGCTGAAGCGGTTATGCGACACTATGTGGAGCAAGAAGGGCTGTCTCATCTTATTGAGGTGGATTCGGCAGGGACTGGCGACTGGCATATTGGCAAACCGCCACACGAAGGCACGCGTAAGCTGCTCGATGAAAAGCAGATATCGTATAATGGAATGAAGGCAAGACAAGTGGCAGCCAAAGACTTGTATGACTTTACATACATCGTATGTATGGATAATCAGAATCTAAAGGATGTTCAAAGTGTATTCAGTAGCTCGGTAGGGGATGGCGCTCATGGTAAAGTGATAACCTTTATGAGCCTAGTAACGGGAGCACATGTAACAGAGGTGCCGGATCCTTATTACACTGGTAATTTTGATGAAGTGTATGACCTCGTAAAACAGGGCTGTCGTACATTGCTTAATGAAATAAAGCAACAGCTTCAGTAAACATATTGGTATAAAGAAGGAGTGTAACAGCTAAGAGACATTGCAGCGCTGTTACACTCCTTTTGTTCGTTTATTCAAATGAACTCCATTCACCGTCGAGTAAACTTCAATGAATCCTCATCGTCATCAAAGCCGATTCGGCTTTCAGGACCAAGAAGATGGAGTGAAGCTAGAAAACAAGAAGCGCAGCGTACGTAATTGGTACGTGAGCTGAAATGTTTTCATAGAAAACATACTACGGAAGCATAACCTTTCGGTTGAACCCCATATTTACCGTCGAGTAAACATCAACGAAACCTCATCGCCATCAAAGCCGAAACTTCGGTATTAATATTCGCGTATAAAATAACGTATTGCCTGCGGCACTTCCTTCTGCCAAAAGCCCCATTGATGCTTACCGTCTTTTTCTTCATAATGAATCGTAGCATCACGTTCCTGAAGCAGCTTGTGCATGCTTCGATTAAGCTCTACAAAATTATATACACCACGATCGGTTTCAAAAGCTTCTTCTTGCAGGCCAACAATCATATATATATTCAGCCAATCTAAATCTCCTGAAGCAGCTACAATCTGTAGCGATGCTTCATAAAATGCACCAGACATACTCATTACTTTCGTAAATAGGTTTGGATTCTGTAGTGCAATATGTAGCGAAACCGTCCCACCTAATGAATCACCTGCTAGAATTCGTTCCTCTACATCTGCTCGAACTGGATAGCTGCTTTCAATAAAGGGGACAAGCTCCTGAGCAAAAAAGTCAACATAAGCCTGGTGACGAGTACCGTCAGGAGAATATTCTTCCGTACGTACCGACTTATCTACATCTACGCCTACTATAATGAATGGTTCAATGCCACCATCAAGGATAAGCTGCTGAGCTGTAGTAGCGATTCTTCCAAAATTAAAAAAATCTTCACCGTCTTGGCAATAGATGGTGGGGTAGCTTAAAACCTCATTATAGCCTGGCGGTAAATATATGCGTAGGTTTCGTTCACCTTCAGGTAAATGCTTGCTTTTAATCGTGCTTTTAAGAATGGTGCGCTTAAGAAAGCGATTGTCCGTCATGAGTGAAAATCTCCTTTAAAATGTAGTATGGAAAGCTTGCGAATAGGTAAAATAAGAGATGTCCTGTAAAATGATTGCAAAAAACAGCTTTGTATCATGCTGTTATACTGATATTGTGTAGCTGTTATACTACAACTTTGGGCTTGAAAGATGAGAATTCGCTAAAATTAGCGACATTTCTCCTTTTTTACTTTGACCAAACGTAATAAACAGCGGTATAATAATTCTATAACAGAGACACACAATTTTCAAATATTTTAAGATGAGGTGAGCGTTCTCAATGAGCAAATTGCCATATGAGGTTCAAACTGAGCCGGTTACACCGCTATCCGTTCTGACACTAGAAGGGGATGTAGCACATCCAGAGTACATGCCAGAACTTACTGACGATCAATTAAAGGAAATTATGTACCGCATGGTATTCACACGTACGTGGGATGAGCGTGCAATCAACCTTGGTCGTCAAGGTCGTCTAGGTTTCTATGCGCCAGTATCTGGTCAAGAAGCTTCCATGATTGGTAGTGAGTTTGCACTTAATAAAGAAGATTTTATTTGCCCAGGTTACCGTGATATGCCACAAATCGTTTGGCACGGTCTACCGCTTTACCAAGCATTCCTATATTCTCGTGGTCATCAACATGGTGGTCAAATTCCTGAAGACGTAAACGTGCTTATGCCACAAATTATTATCGGCGCGCAAGTGCTTCATGCAATGGGCGTTGCGATGGCATTCAAGAAAAAAGGCGAGAAACGCGTTGCAATTACCTATACAGGTGACGGCGGTTCTTCTGAAGGTGATTTCTACGAAGCATTGAACTTTGCAGGCGCGTTCAAATTACCTGCAATTTTCGTTGTACAAAACAACGGCTATGCAATCACAACACCTTACTCCAAACAAACTGCTGCTCTCTCTGTTGCACATAAAGCTGTTGCAGCTGGTATTGTTGGTCAGCAAATTGACGGTATGGACGTACTTGCAGTTATTAAGGCAGTACAAGATGCTGCAAAACGCGGCTACGAAGGTGAAGGAGCAACTTTGCTTGAGCTAATTACTTACCGCTATCGTCCGCACTCTCTTGCAGATGATACGACGAAATATCGTACGAAAGAAGAAGAAGCAGAAAAAGCATTGCTTGATCCACTTACTCGCTTCGGCAAATTCCTTGAGAAAAAAGGTCTATGGACTGAAGAAGATACAGCTCGCGTAAAAGAAGAAGCAAAAGCAGCTGTTGCAGAACATATCAAAAAAGCTGAGCAAACAGAAAAAATGACGGTTGCTGGTCTTATTGATTCTATGTTCGAAACTACACCACAGCACTTGGAAGCTCAAAAAGCTGATTTCGAGTAATAGGGAGGATTAATCGACAATGGCACAAATGAATATGTTAGAAGCAATTCGCGATGCGATGCGCATTGAACTTACACGTGATCCTAATGTTGTCATCTTCGGCGAAGACGTTGGTCATGTTGGCGGTGTATTCCGTGTAACTGAAGGT
The DNA here is from genome assembly GCF_038004245.1 of Paenibacillus sp. FSL W7-1287. Classification (NCBI taxonomy): domain Bacteria; kingdom Bacillati; phylum Bacillota; class Bacilli; order Caryophanales; family Paenibacillaceae; genus Paenibacillus; species Paenibacillus sp. FSL W7-1287. The sequence continues at coordinate 2,235,235 of NZ_JBBORD010000001.1, forward strand.
TTACAAAAAGAATTTGGCGAAGATCGTGTATTCGATACTCCGCTAGCAGAATCAGCAATTGCTGGTATGGCAGTTGGTATGGGTATTCAAGGATTCCGTCCAATTGCGGAAATTCAATTCGTTGGATTTATCTTTGAAGCGCTTGACCAAATGTTCGTTCAAGCAGCTCGTATGCGTTACCGTTCAGGCGGACGCTACAATTCTCCAATCGTATTCCGTACACCATTCGGCGGTGGAGTAAAAGCAGCTGAGCTTCATACAGACTCTCTTGAAGGGTTAGCATTGCAAACACCTGGTATTAAAGTTGTTATTCCTTCTAACCCATACGATGCTAAAGGTCTAATGATCTCAGCAATTCGTGATAACGACCCAGTATTCTTCATGGAGCATCTTAACCTATATCGCGCATTCCGTGATGAAGTTCCTGAAGGTGAATATACAGTTGAGATTGGTAAAGCAAACGTTGTAAAAGAAGGTAAGGATGTAACTATTCTTGCTTACGGTATGATGGTTCATACAGCTAAAAAAGCTGCTGATGAACTAGAAAAACAAGGTGTAAATGTTGAAATTATCGACCTTCGCACGTTGCTACCGCTTGATATCGATACGATCGTTGCATCAATCCAAAAAACAAATCGTTGCATCGTTGTTCAAGAAGCTCAAAAAACTTCTGGTGCAGCTGCAGAAATTATTGCACAAATCAACGAGCATGCAATTCTACATCTTGAAGCACCAGTTCTACGTGTTGCTGGCCCGGATACTGTTTATCCTTTCGCACAAATCGAGGATCAATGGCTTCCAACTCCAGCTCGTATTATTGATGCAGTTAATAAAGTAATAAACTTCTAAGAGCAATGACATACTGAAATTGAATGAACTGTGACAGCCTGCGCTTCGCAGGCTGTACTACAAGGAGGTAAATATCGGTGGCTAAATTCGAATACCGATTCCCAGAACTAGGTGAAGGTCTTCACGAAGGTGAAATTGTTAAGGTATTGATCGCTCCAGGTCAAGCCGTAACCGATGATGACATTATTATGGAAGTTCAAAACGATAAAGCAGTCGTTGAAGTTCCATGTCCTGTTAATGGTAAAGTTGTTGAAGTTCTAATGAAGGACGGAGACGTTAAAAAAGTTGGCGAGGTTGTTGCGATTATTGAAGCTGAAGGTGAAATTCCTGAAGGCTTTGGTGCTCCAGCTGAAGAGGCTAAGGAAGAAGCGCCAGCTCCGGCAGCATCTAGTGCTCAAGAAGCAGCGGCAGCTCCAGTGGCTGAATCTGCAGTAGTGCTTGCAACACCAAGCGTACGCAAATTCGCTCGTGAGCAAGGCGTTGATATTACACAAGTATCAGGCACTGGCAAAAATGGCCGTGTAACTCGTGAAGATATTGCTGGCTTTAACGGTGCAGCACCTGCAGCAGCGGCACCAGCAGCTCAAGAAGCAGCAGCACCTGCAGCAGCGGCAGCTCCAGTTGCATCTGGCGATGCATATCGTCCAGAAGAACGCGTTCCATTCAAAGGTATCCGTAAAATTATTGCAGGCGCAATGTCTAAATCTGTATACACTGCACCTCATGTAACCATTATGGATGAAGTAGACGTAACTGAGCTAGTTGCTCTACGTACAAAATACAAACCATATGCAGAACAACGTGGCTCTAAGCTTACGTATCTGCCATTTATCGTAAAAGCTCTTGTATCTGCATGCCGTGAGTTCCCAATTATGAACTCTACGCTTGATGAAGCAAACCAAGAGATTGTTTACCGTAAATACTACAATATCGGTATTGCGACAGATACAGAGAATGGCTTGATTGTTCCTGTAGTTGAAGATGCAGATCGTAAAAACTTGTTTGCCATTGCAGACAAAATTAAAGATCTAGCTGTTCGTGGTCGTGATGGTAAGCTTGCTGCTAACGAGCTAAGAGGCAGCACAATTACAATTTCTAACATCGGCTCTGCTGGTGGTATGTTCTTTACTCCTGTTATTAACTTCCCAGAGGTTGCTATTCTTGGTACAGGTCGTATCTCTGAAAAAGCTGTTGTACGCAATGGCGAGCTAGTAGCAGCACCAGTTATGGCGCTTTCTCTAAGCTTTGACCACCGTCTAATCGATGGCGCGACAGCACAAAACTTCATGAACCACATTAAAAAGCTTTTGGCACAGCCTGAGCTATTCATTATGGAGGTGTAACATATGGTAGTAGGAGACGCTTCTCTCGATATTGATACATTAGTCATTGGTGCTGGTCCTGGTGGTTATGTTGCAGCAATTCGTGCAGCACAGCTTGGTCAAAAAGTACTTTGTGTAGATAAAGCAAATGTTGGTGGTGTATGTCTTAACGTTGGATGTATCCCTTCTAAAGCTTTGATCTCTGCTTCTCATCAATATGAGAATGCATTGCATGCAGAAACTTTCGGTATTGAAATCAGCAAACCAAAAGTAGACTGGAACAAAGTACAAGAGTTCAAAAACAAAATCGTTTCTAATCTTACTGGCGGTGTAGCTGGTTTGCTTAAAGCGAACAAAGTTGAATATTTCAACGGCGAAGTAATGTTTATTAACGAAAACGAAGCTCGCGTATTTAACGATGCAGAAGCTCCTCGTTATCGTTTCAAAAACTGTATCATTGCTACAGGCTCTCGTCCAATTGAGCTTAAAGCATTCCCATTTGGCGGACGCATCGTATCCTCTACAGGTGCATTGTCTCTACCTGAAATTCCAAAAAGCATCGTAGTTATCGGTGGTGGCTATATCGGTATCGAGCTTAGCCAAATGTTCTCTAACTACGGTACACAAGTAACAGTGATCGAAGGCTCTGACCAAATTCTTCCTGGTTTCGATAGCGACGTTTCTGCAGTTGTTGCTAAGAAATTCAAAGGTAAAGGTGCTAACCTTATTACTGGAGCGCAAGCTAAATCCGCTACTCAAACAGATAAAGATGTAACAGTAACATATACTGTTGGCGATAAAGAAGAATCTGTTACTGCAGATTACCTGCTAGTAACAGTTGGTCGTCGTCCTAACACTGACGGTGAGCTAGGTCTTGACCTAATCGGCATCGAGATGACTGATCGTGGTCTTGTTAAGGTTGATGAGTTCGGACGTACAAACCATAAGCATATCTATGCAATTGGTGATATCGTTCCTGGTCTTGCACTTGCACACAAAGCGATGTATGAAGGCCGCGTTGCTGCTGAGCATATCGCTGGTGAAGCTTCTGCTGTTGACTATAAAGCAATTCCTGCTGTTTGCTTCTCTGATCCAGAGATCGGCAGCGTTGGTATTGGCGAGGCTGAAGCAAAAGCTCAAGGTCTTAACATTACAGTTGGTAAATTCAACTATGGTGCTAACGGCCGTGCAATGAGCTTGAACGCTACAGAAGGCTTTGTTAAATTAATCGGCGATGCTGACACTGGTTTATTGCTAGGTGCACAAATCGTTGGTATCGAAGCTTCAAATATGATTGCTGAGCTTGCTCTTGCAATCGAAATGGGTGCTACGGTTGAAGATATCGCTCTTACTATCCATGCGCATCCAACGCTTGGCGAGATCGTTCTAGATGCAGCTGAAATGCTACTTGGACATCCGATCCATGCGGTTGCTAAAAAAAGATAATTCAATCGACTAGCTAGTCCAATCGGTTGATTCTATTGGTTTCAGGCTGTTTATGCATTGCATAGACGGCCTGAAGCCTTTTTATTACGTTAAGACGAACCTATCCTCATGAAAATGAAAATACATAAATACAATGAAGAGGTGAACGTATTCATGCTTAATGAAAAAAAGAAGCCTTCTGACTCCTTTACGCTAATGACCCAGCTTATTTTTCCGTCAGACACGAACCATTATGATACGATGTTCGGCGGTAGATTAATGGAATATATGGACAAGGCTGCAGCGATAGCAGCTATGCGTCATGCGCGTACAAGATCAGTAACCGCCTCAATGGACAGTATTGACTTCCTAGCTCCGATTATGATCGGTGAAGTAATTGAGGTTAAGGCGTTCGTATCTTGGACACATCGCAGCTCTATGGAAATCTATGTAACCGTAACGAGTGAGAATTTGAATAGTGGAGATAAGAAGCAAAATGTTCAAGCGTTTTTTACGTTTGTAGCGCTTGGCGAGGACGGAAAACCAACTCCGATCGCAGAGATTGAGCCAGAAACAAAGCTCGAGAAAAAGCTGTTTGCTAGCGCACCAGAGCGTCACGAGGCAAGAAGAAAGAGAAGGCAGGAGCGTAAACAAGCGGATGCAAGTGAGGAATAACAGTAAATAAATAGATCTTATAGTAAATCGTTTGTGATGAGACAAACGATTTTTTATTGATAGATAAGATAAACTTTCTATGAAGTGCTGAACTTAACTGAGTTCAACAGTAACCTCAGCTTCAATGGGTTGCTTCTATTCATATTTTACTGACAAAGCTAATATGATAAAGTATACGGCTTGACCATATGAGCTGCTTGGGTGAGTAATGCTCATTATTTAACAATCCGACAAATAAAAAAGCTCCAATGATGGAGCTTAATAGATAAAAAGAGGTAGCGTCAAGAATTTTGTGTAAATAAAAATAACCTTTACTTGTAGCAGTTGAATTACGTGTTGCTTTTGAACATGGCTTGTAGTTCTGCACGAGCTTGGTCAAAGCCAATATGACATCTTGTAGCAAAGCGTTGGTTATAGCCTTCGAACTGTGAAACTAAAAATTTCTCTAGTGCTTCTTCGTGAGGAAATTGTTCTTTCCGTTTCGTGTATTTCTTGATCTGCTTGTTAAAAGATTCAATAAGATTCGTAGAGTAAATGCTTCTCCAAATCGACTGTGGAAAGCTGTAAAACGTGAAGATATACGGATTCTCCACTAAAGCTTTCGTTGCTTTAGGATAAGCAGTTTTCCACTTATCACAGAAACGTTCTAGCGCTTCACGACCAGCTTGCTCATCCTTTGCGCGGTATATTGTTTTGAAATCATCACAGATCTCAGCACGATCAGACACACGCACTTTATGAGCAAGATTGCGAGCAAGATGAACACAGCAGGTTTGGTATTTGGCACTTGGAAAGACCTCGAAAATGGCATCAACCATACCTTTTAACCCATCAGAAATAAAGAGTAGCACTTCTTCTGTGCCTCTTTCTCGAAGGTCTTGCAGAAGCTCTTTCCATACGTAGGCAGACTCAGTTGGAGCGATGGCATAGCTAAGCACCTCCTTAGAACCGTCTTCACGAATGCCTACAGCTAGGTAAACGGCTTCTTTCGAAACAGTCTCACGCTTTACAGCAATGTAGGTTGCATCCAAATAGACACAGACATAGCGCTGGGCTAATGGGCGCTTTAGGAACGCATCAACATGCTCTACCATCACTTGCGTCATGTTAGATATGGTTTGTGGTGTGTAATGATGCCCATACATTTTCTCGATCAGATCAGCGATTTCAGTCATGGTTACGCCCTTTTGGAACATATGAATGACAAACGATTCTAACGTGTCGTTGGATCGCTTGTAGGGCGCTACGGTCTGCTGCTTGAACTCTCCATTACGATCACGAGGGATTTGAAGGTGCAGATCGCCGTATTCCGTATGGAGCGTACGTGTATAGCTGCCGTTACGAGAATTGCCTGTATTGAAGCCTGCACGATCATACTTTTCGTAATCTAGGAAGGCGGTTAACTCGGTTGTTAACAAGTGATTCATCGCTCTTTCGAGGTGAATACGAAAAATTTCAGTCACATCTTGTTTTGTAACTAGAGCTTGGACTAAATCTGTTGTAAAATGATTCATAGGGAAGACCTCTCTCTGTGAATTTTGTGTGGTAACTCAATTCTACAAGAAAAGGTCTTCCTTTTGCATTTATTCATTTACACATAATATTTTATACTCTCTAAAAAGATAACAATAACAACAATGATAATAAAGCTGAATAAGCACCTGAAATAATAATGTTAATAGAACCTTTTCTCTGATTGCTTTTCTTTAAGAATTTCCACCGCTTCACGAAAACGAAGGGAGTGTACAACCTCACGCTCCCGCAAAAACTTTAAGCTATCTTGCAGATCGACATCATCTGTTAAATCAATCAACCACTGGTAGGTAGCCCTTGCTTTTTCCTCAGCAGCAATATCCTCATATAAATCCGCAATCGGATCACCTTTGGCTTGAATATAAGAGGCAGTCCACGGTACACCGTTGGCATTGGTGTAAAATAATGCACTGTCATGTGCAGCAAAATGCGGGCCTAGGCCGGCTGCTTTTAATTGATCCGGTGTAGCGTCCTTCGTTAACTTGTAGATCATCGTTGCAATCATTTCCAAATGGGCAAATTCTTCGGTACCAATGTCGGTAAGTAACCCGATTACTTTGTCAGGGATGGTGTATCGCTGATTAAGATAGCGAAGGGCAGCTGCGAGCTCACCATCAGCCCCTCCATATTGCTCCATGAGCAGCTTTGCCATCATAGGGTCGCATTTGCTAACTCTAACAGGATATTGCAGCTTTTTTTCATAAATCCACATAGTTAACCTCCAGTCAAATTAACTTTAAACCTGCCAAGGCCAAGGTGCTTCAATCCATTGCCAGCTGCTTACCGGCATATTACTGCGTCCGAATTGTAGTAATGGTTCGTATGTTGTCTCGTAGTGGTGGGCTACACGTTTGCGTAATTCGACAAACTGGTTAAATTGCTGGAGTGCTGCGGCATCGTTCGGGTGGGTATCGAGGTATAATTGTAGTTCGACTAAGACAAAGTCAATGGCCTGCAATTCGTGAAGCAGGCTGTAATAGGCTTCGTCAAGCTGAATGCTCATCGTAATTGATCAACTCCTTTACTGACTGCCATATGGGCTGTACAACGGCTGCCATAGTGTGCCAAGCTTTAACGCTTCATAAGGCTGAAATTGTGGAAGATTCGGTGGCTGGAACGTAATAAATTGATTTGGCGGAACCTGGAAGCTTTTGAACCCAATCGGAGGACATGGATCGAAAGGGCCCGCAAATACTTCAAAATATCGAACTTGATCGCTCATAGAAATCTCCTTTCATCGTTACTAATTAACCATATGAAGAAGGAACTAGTGAATATGCTGAAAACATTGTATAAAACATGATTTCAGCATGAATTTTTTATGAAGCTTAGACATGGAAGGTGTGCACCACTTCGTACATCGGCGTGCTTTTTACATTCGACTTCATGACGGTAAAATGATTCACCTCCCACGAGCTAGCATCAGGCTGATCGGAAATGTCAGATAGCTGAAAGCTGCGATCACCTCGATAGTCTCGTGCAAGGGTCAAATGAGCTCTAAATTCTCGTTTTTCTGTTTCGAAGCCTACTAATTCTGTTCTCTTTACAATTTGTCGCTGAAGCTCCTTTAGAGCTTGAGTGGAATCAACAACGGAAGCCCACAAGATACGCGGAGAGGCTTTTTGACCGAAGACGCCAATTTGGCCAAGCGATAGTGAAAATGGTTCAAATGTTACATGCTGAAGCGTTTCGATAAGCTTATTGATGACGGGTGGTGAAGTCTCGCCTAGAAACTGCAGAGTGATATGATAATCAGCGGGATGTGTCCATTTCCGAAAGGGAAGCTTTTGCTGATGTCCTTGTACCCAATCAGACAGCGTATTCGTTACGCGTTGAGACACGGGTACCGCGATAAAAAGTCGAGATGATTGTTGTTTATTCATTGATATGTACCTCCAATACTTCGTGTAGTTTACAGCAGATCGAATGAGCTGCAGCGTCGATATCGTTAGCAGCTCCGCAATGTATACAGTTATTCTCGATGTTGCGATGATGATAGGATTCTATGTCGTGATATGGTATAATGTTTCGAATGAAATAACTCGAAAAATGAAACAAATTTAGGAGTGAATAATGTGCAAACTAGTGAACAGGCCTATCTCCAGCTGTTAAAAGATTGCTTGGAGAAAGGAGAGCGCAAGGAAGATCGAACGGGAACAGGCACGATCTCTATGTTTGGCTATCAGATGCGTTTTCCGCTAGCAGAAGGCTTTCCTTTATTAACGACAAAGCGTGTTCCTTTTAAGCTTGTAGCAAGTGAGTTGCTTTGGTTTATTAAAGGCGATACGAACATTAAATATTTGCTTCAAAATAATAATAACATTTGGAATGAATGGGCATTTAAGCGCTGGGTGGAATCCAGTGAATACAATGGTCCTGACATGACGAACTTTGGTCTACGCTCACAAAGCGACGAGCAGTTTGCTCGCAGCTATGAGGAGCAGCTTGCTATATTTAAGGAAAGAGTGCTGAATGAGGATGAGTTTGCAGCGAAATATGGCGAGCTTGGCGACGTATATGGGAAGCAATGGCGTGCATGGCGCACAACACAAAACGATGTGATCGATCAGCTTGCAGATGTTATTCATACCATTAAAAACAATCCAGACTCACGTAGAATGATTGTTTCCGCTTGGAATCCTGAGGATATACCGAGCATGGCGTTGCCACCCTGCCATACGATGTTCCAGTTTTATGTATCGGGCGGCAAGCTAAGCTGTCAGCTTTACCAGCGCAGTGGTGATATCTTCCTTGGCATACCATTCAATATTGCAAGCTATGCGCTTCTAACGCATTTAATAGCACATGAATGTGGACTTGAGGTTGGGGATTTTATTCATACACTTGGTGACGCACATATTTATTTGAATCATGTTGAGCAGATACAAACTCAGCTGTCGAGAGAGCCGCGTGCATTGCCTAAGCTTGTGTTGAATACGGACAAGACCTCTGTATTTGATATCGAGCTTGAGGACCTGTCGATAGAGGGCTATGACCCGCATCCGACGATTAAAGCGCCTGTAGCAGTCTAGGAGGAGTAACATGACCATTTCATTAATTGCTGCGATGAGCAGGGAGCGAGCAATCGGTGCCAATAATCAAATGCTGTGGCATCTACCTAAGGAGCTCGCGCATTTTAAGCGCACCACGCTTAATAAAACAGTCGTGATGGGACGAAAAACTTATGAGTCGCTAGGAAGACCGCTGCCAAACCGACGCAATGTCATACTAACGAGACAACAGGATCTGCATATTGAAGGCTGTGAGATTGTCCATACTATAGAAGAGGCATTGCAAAAGTATGGGGATGAAGAGTTAATGATTACAGGCGGGGGAGAAATCTATGAGCTGTTTTTACCTATCGCTGATCGTCTTTACTTAACGAAGGTAGAGGTTGATATTGCACATGCGGATGCGTACTTCCCTGAATTTGACGAGCAGGAATTTACGCTTACTAGCTCTGAATTCGTAGAGAGTGATGAAAAAAATAAATACAGCTTTACGATATGCGTCTATGATCGTGTAAAGTAAGGAGCTAAAGTAAATTTTTCCTTTCCACGATCTCATTAAGTTCATGTATGCTAGATGAACGGAGAGAGGTATCTCTTACAACCATCATCGGTTTGGAGGGTTCGCTTGTGCAAAAGAATAATGTTCTGTATGAAGAAATGAGACCCGATGAATTTCTTGAACGATTGAATCATTGTCCTATAGCGTACCTTCCACTTGGTACATTGGAATGGCATGGATTGCATCTTCCGTTAGGGTCAGATAGTTTACAATCAAAAGGATTCTTCAAGGCATTGGCTGAACGAATAGGCGGCATTGTATTGCCGACGTTGTTCCTTGGTCCAGATACGAAGATTAGTCAAGAGGAATTCGACTATATTGGGATGGATGTTCATAGCTTTGAGCGAGAAAACCTTCAACAATTAGATGGTTCAGCTTATTATATCGAAGATGAATTATTTATTAATATTTTGGAAGCAACGCTAAAGAATTTGTCACGTGCTGGTTTCAAGATTGTCGTAGCGCATGGACATGGTCCTTCCACGAATATCTTTAGGAAGTTTATACCTAAATTCGAGAAGCAGTTTGACTTGAAGCTATTTGAGCTTTGGCAGCTCGGTGGAAAAGGCAATGAAGGGATAATGACCGATCATGCAGCATTTAATGAAACATCGCTAATGCTAGGACTATATCCAGAGCTTGTTGATCTTGAAGAACTGTCAGATGAGACGATGGTAGGGATTTGGGGAGATGATCCTCGTGCTACGTCGAAGGAAGAAGGCAAAAGAATAATTGAAAGTAATTTATCGCTCGTAGGGAGCAAGCTGCAGGACGAGTTATCCAAACTGTCATGGCCAAAGCGAACGATGAACTATACAAATGTAGTGAAGCTATATAATCCTTAATAAGTGAATAGTTAATGTAAATCTAAAGAGTTTATTGATTGTGCTTGCTTGGCAATCGATAAGCTCTTTTATGCAATTTAAACTCGATTGATGGAGTTTAGAAATCGTGCGAATATTACAAGTGAATAGGTATAATATATGTTCAGATTTGATTGTGGACATTGTTAAAATCGTTGATAAGTACTGATATCATTGGGATGTGGTCGAGTTCAGCTATTGTCACATTACTATAAATATGTGTTTTAGTACAAATTATCTCGTTAAGTCGCCTGAATAAATTAGTGCAAATAGTGCAAATGATTATGGTGATAATCCATTACGGAAAGTACAGCTCGAATGGTAGCATATTGGTATAACTTACGAAGCCATTGCCTCATTTGAGGATGTATACATTCGACCGTTTTAGCTTTAATTAGCTAATCTTCTTTTTGTAAATGGAGGAACATAGTCATGTCATTGCCTACTGGATTTTTAGATTTCGAGAGAGAAGTACCTAGTGATCGTAACCCTCTTCAACGTGTAAACGATTGGAGAGAATTCCATAAGCATTTATCAGAGCAACAGCTACAAACACAAGGCGCTCGTTGTATGGATTGTGGTACGCCTTATTGCCACACTGGGATTGAGCTTGGCGGTACGGTATCAGGATGTCCGTTAAACAACTTAATTCCTGAATGGAACCATCTTGTTTACCGCGGTCAGTGGAAGGAAGCACTGGATCGCCTACACAAAACGAATAACTTTCCTGAATTCACTGGTAAAGTGTGCCCAGCACCTTGTGAAGGCTCGTGTACGGTGGGCTTGATCGGTGATGCTGTAACGATTAAATCTATCGAGGAAGCAATTATTGAACGCGGCTTTGCTGAAGGTTGGATTGTCCCTCAGCCTCCAAAGGCTCGTACAGGAAAGAAGGTTGCGGTTGTAGGTTCTGGACCGGCTGGTCTTGCTACAGCTGCTCAGCTGAACAAGGCTGGTCATACCGTAACCGTTTATGAGCGTGCGGATCGCATTGGTGGGTTGCTAACGTATGGGATTCCTACGATGAAGCTGGAGAAGCATGTTGTGGATCGCCGTGTTCATCTGTTAAAGCAAGAGGGCATTGAATTTATTACGAATACCGAAATCGGGAAGGATATTGCTGCAGCCCAGCTGCTCAAGCAGTATGATGCTGTTGTACTAGCTCTAGGTGCGACCAAAGCACGTTCAATCGAAATCGAGGGCTCTCAATTGAACGGTATCTACCCTGCAATGGATTATCTAAACAGTACAATAAAAAGCTATCTGGACTCTAATCTTGAGGATGGTAACTACATTAGTGCTAAGGACAAAAATGTCATTGTCATCGGTGGCGGGGATACTGGAACGGATTGTGTGGCAACAGCGCTGCGACACGGCTGTAAGTCAGTTGTTCAATTCGGTACAGTAGCTAAAGCTCCTGCTACACGTGATGCGATCTCTAATCCGTGGCCACAGTTCCCTAATGTGTATACTTTGGATTATGCACATGAGGAAGCCAAGGCGATATTCGGTGAAGACCCACGTCAATTCTCCATCTTAACAAAGAAATTTGTTGGAGATGAGCAAGGGAACATTACAGAGCTTCACACCGTTCGAATCGAACGTTACATCGATGAAGAAGGACGTAAAGTGTATAAGGAGATCGAAGGCACGGAGGAAGTGTGGCCAGTTGATCTAGCACTTGTTGCTATCGGCTTTGAGGGGCCAGAAGCTGCAATCATTGATGAAATGAGTCTTGCTACGGATACGCGTTCGAATATAAAAGCGCGCTATGGTGAATATCGTACGAGTATTGAAGGTGTGTTCGCTGCAGGAGATGTTCGCAGAGGCCAAAGTCTTGTCGTATGGGCAATAAATGAAGGCAGACAGGCTGCACGCGAGGTAGATAAATATTTAATGGGCAGCTCAATGCTCCCATAGACGAGTGATGTATGGTTAACGTAGTGAAAAGCTAGGACCCATCGTATAGAACCTTGTTTAAGGTGTCTATACTATGGGTCCTTTTGCTACTATTCCTCTTGCTCTGGTGTAATGATAATGTGTCCGAATTGGTTCGTATAAGCTCTTCCAAGCAACCACCAAGGAAATTGCATAACTCCGCCGGGATATTGTGGATGCTGCGGATGCTGAGGGTGTTGAGGGTGCTGCGGACCTTGACCCGGCTGAGTAGGATTATATGTTGCTGGTCCGATACCGATAATATCGCTGTTATGGAACTGCATCGTATATTGTTGACCGTTAGGTGCATAAATTAGGAAGGTTGCCATTCCTGATCCCGTATCAAAATTCGTTAGCAGACCTGTATAATGCTGATTTCCTGCTTGAAATTGAACCATTTGACCAACATATTGTTGAAGTGTAGCTGGTGGAACTAAATAATTTGTGGGCATGCTTTCACCACTTTCTCATTTATTTACCATTTAGCCTATGCATGCAGGATGTCCGTGTATTGGGCATGTGCCTGTGCTGCAGCTAATATTTATTTTTGAATGTTTAACAAAGCCTTCATTCTATTATGGTTTCGTCAATTATGATAGAATAGAATTAACTAGCGAGTAATAGAAGGTGAATACATGTGATAAGATATGGATCGGATCATATTGAGGAAATGAAGTTTTCTAGCTTGCATATGAGCATCGAGTGCCGTGACCATCAATGGATCGATATTACGTTGAAGCCTCAGCTAACTACGGATAGTGCGACGGTACCTAAAGATCTCACAGATTTTACGATTTTAGTCATTTGCAATCATGGAGGTATCATTGCTCAAATGGTGCCTCAGGATATTGGCTGTGACTGTGAATATCAGCTTACGTTTCTAGAAAAAGAGCAAATCAAGTCGTTTATCCTATCTGAGGCAGTTCAACAGCAAATCAAGCAGGCAGCAGCTCAGATGTGATATAGTATGGCTTGAAATGACATAGCATGGCTTGTAATCTATAGCACGGCATTAATGGAAAAGTGAGGCGAACCCTGTGGAGCAACGGGATGTATTATCGCTAGATTCTGTTGATCGTATTCGTGGATATGTCAAGCATAAATATGTGCATCTGCCGAAAGAGAAGCATGCAGAGATTGTTGCAGATGCCATCGTAAAAATTATCGAACGTCAGCTACCGCCCTTCGAGCAGGAGTTAAGACAAAAACTGTGTAATGAGCTGATTAAGCAAGTGGTAGTTCGCGAGCAGCGGCCTGTAAGCTTGGATGATATTGATCATGCATGTGAACAGCTCGCCTCGCAGGATGTTGAAGCTCGGCAGCTATGGCGAGAATGGAGACTGGACCATGGCATCGACGAGGTCATTGCTGAGCGGACCTGGCTGGACAAGCTTACCAAGCAGCTACAGCAGCTGTACCAATCTAAGCGATTACGAAAATCACTACTGTATGCGGTTGGTTGCCTTTTGATTGTACTTATAGCCTATTTCGTTAAGCCAGTTGAGCAGCCGAAAGAGGCCGATTCTATTCCCATCGTGGAACAAACCTCGACAATAGAACAAGAAAGCTTGCCTTTCAATGAGCTACCTGCATTGTATCAGTATGAACAGATAGACATCGATAAGCTAAAGTCGTTCTTGGAATCTAGAGAATCAAAGCTTGCGGATGAACCATACTTTAGCACGATTATCGCGACCGCCAAGGAGTTCAATCTTTCGGTGGTGCTTTTGTTTGCCATTACTGGACAAGAGCAAGGCTTTGTTCATCGTGAGCACGAGCAAGCGGAAGAAATTGCTAACAACCCTTTTAATGTGTTTCATAGCTGGAAGGATTATAATACAACAATTGAAGACTCTACAGCGATCGCAGCTAGAACACTAGTTAATTTAAGTAAGGATCGACCTGAAGATATTGAGCCTATCGTATGGATTAATAGAAAGTATGCAGAGGATCCAAACTGGTCGAAAGGCGTGACCAGCATATTTCAAACGATTACTAACTACATAAATAATTAATGGCATTAATTATAAAAGGAGTTTGTATGAAAACGTTAATTATTGCCGAAAAGCCGGATATGGGCCGCAATATTGCTGCTGCTATCGAGCCTAAAGCAAAAAATATGCGAACCTATATTGAAGGTGAGCATTATATTATTACGTGGGCGATTGGGCACTTAGTTGGGCTTGCTGAACCAGATGCCTACGATGACCGTTATAAGAAATGGAGCATTGTCCATCTCCCAATTATTCCATCGCAGTTTAAGCTTATTGCGAATAAACGAACAGCCGATCAGCTGAAGGTCATTAAGGAGCTGGCAAGCCGTTGCAACGCTTTAGTGAATGCTTGTGATGCTGGGCGGGAAGGTCAATATATCTTCTCGCTGATTCAGCGCTACTTGCAGCTTAAGCAGCCAGTTGAACGGCTATGGATTTCAGATTTAACGGTGGAAACGATTCGTAAAGGCTTTGCTGAGCTAAAGCCAGGTCATGAGTATGATAATTTAACGAAGGCAGCATCTGCACGAAGTGAAGCAGACTGGTTAATTGGCATGAATGGAACGCGCGCATTTACAACCAAGCATAATGAGCTGCTGTCGGTAGGTCGCGTTCAGACGCCCGTGTTAGCATTGATCTATGATCGAGAGGCGGAGATCGCGAAGTTCGACTCGTTAAAATATTATGTTGTTGAGGCTAGCTTTAAGCAAGGTGAAACGACCTATAAGGGCTTATGGCAAGGAGATCGAATGACCGATCAAGCCAAGGCGGAGCTTATTGCTAGTCAGGTTAAAGGCAAGCAAGGAAGCATTGACCAATATGAGGCGAAGGAAGTGAAGGAATATCCTCATCGCCTATATGACTTAACGCTTCTGCAGCGTGAAGCGAATAGCAAATTGAATTTCTCAGCAAAGAAGACATTAGATATTGCGCAAAGTCTATATGAGAAGCATAAGGTAATCACTTACCCGAGAACGAATTCAAACTACGTGAACGAGCAAAATATTGCCGAGATGCATAAAGCACTTCATGCCCTGCAAGGGACGCAATATGGTGAGTGGGTGGCAGGAGCCAATCGTTCCTTTGTCCATGCTGGCAATAAAAGCATTTGTAACCCGGCCAAGGTCGAGGATCATCACGCGATATTGCCGACAGCTAAACGAGCGAGCTCTCTGTCGTCTGACGAGCAGAAGCTGTATGATTTAATTGTGAAGCGGTTCTTATCGCAATATTATCCACCTGCTCAGTATATTAGCCATGTTGTACTTACCAAGGTAGAAGAGCATTTATTCAAGACGAATATAAAGCAATTAGTCGATCTAGGTTGGAAGATGATATACGGTGACCAGCAGGAAACTAACAATAAACGAAAGAAAAAGGGTGCGGAAGAAGAGGAAGACGTTGTTGAGCAGCAGGAAGGCTTCGAGCTTGATGCTAACGCTCCGGTTCATTGCCGTCAGGCTGCTGCAAAGGAAAAAGAAACGAAGCCTCCTAAGTCGTATACAGAGGGTACCTTGCTAAAGGCAATGGAAAGCGCCGGAAAGCAAATCGAGGATGATGAAGCGAGAGAGGCGATGAAGGATTGTGGTCTCGGCACGCCGGCAACTCGAGCAGCTACGATCGAGCGTTTGAAGCAAGTAGGCTATATTACGATGCAAGGGAAAAGAATTACGATTACAAGCAAAGGGACAGCAGCGATTGAGCTGATACGTGGAGCAGGTATTGAGCTGCTAACCTCACCAGAGATGACTGGGATCTGGGAAAAACGATTGAATGATATTGCGAGGGGCAGAGCCTCTAGTGAGCAATTTATGGAGAATGTCAAGAAATTCGCAACGATGATCGTTGATAAAGTGAAAGTTCAGCCCGCTGTTCGATTTGAATTTGAAAAGCAACAAAAGGGTAAAACGTCTCGAGCTCGGACAAGTAGTAGCAAAGCGAAGACAGAGGCTTCTGCGGCAAAGGGGGCTGACGCTGAGAAGCGGACACGTTCTACTCGAAAAACGGCTGATGAGAGTAAGCAACGTGTGAACGCAGCTGCTGAAAGCATTCGTACAAGCAGCATGCCTAACAGTCAGCGACTAGAGGAAGCAACAGCTAGACAGACAGTAATGAGCATTGCGCCATGTCCACGTCAAGGCTGTGGTGGACATCTTATTATGGGGAAAAAGGGATATGGATGCTCACACTACAAGCAAGGCTGCGGCTTTGTAATTTGGAGAGATGCGTATGGTGCAGAGCTGTCTTCACAGCATATTCAGTCACTTGTGCATCAAGGGAAAACACCTCCTCTATCGTTAAAGCGGGACAACGGTGATACCATTCAGGCTGAGCTTCTGCTGACTGATCGCAATACGGGAACGCTTGCTATCGAACCGCTTCGATCGTGAGCAGACTGCTGAAGATATCAATGACGTTGATTGAGTGTTAAGTCGCTAATCTTCGCGGAAAAACAATTACATGGGCATAAAGCGAAAAAGCTATCCAGTGAGCACACGTAAGTGCGCTTGCTCTGGATAGCTTTTTATATAGCGGGAACGAATGTAGATGGAATTTGCTGCAACGATTGAACGGAGAAATATTGTCCCTTTGGCTTAACATCAACTTGTATAATGTTATAGTTCCATTCATCAGGTACCTCGACATGGATCGCATGAATGCCTGCATGAAGAGCAGGAACGATATCATTACGAATAGAATTACCAATCATCCAAGTTCTTGAGCGTTCGAAAGCATGCTCTGTAAGCAGCTCATCTAGTGCAGATATATTTTTAACCTGTCGGATATAAATTCGGTCGTCGAAGTAACGCTTTAGATCCATGTCATGGATTTTACGGAGTTGAATGCTATGCTCACCGCCGGTGTAGAGGTGGAGCTCATGGCCCTGATGCTGAAGCTGCTGCAATGTTTCCTCCATATACGGATAAGGCTCCGTCTCATGAGCATAAACCTCCATGCCGAGCTTCCATAGCGAATCCTTTTCGGAAGATGAAACAGCTACTCCAAGAAGATCTGCAAAATGAACGTAAGTTTCAATGAATGATTGTGGAAAGTGCTCACTCTTGAAGCCAGACTGTCCGATCAGCTCACTGTCAAATTCGCTCTGCTTCGCTTTAACCGCATCGAGTGTAACGCTTGGATCGTTAAACCTGTTAACTAGCTGATGAGCAAATCTATCAATTGTACGAAAGAAATAACGATTGCAGTAGATTAAAGTATCATCAAGATCAAATAATATTTGCTGTGACATAATGTGTACTCCTTATTACAATCTCGTATGATCAATCTACCTTATTATAATAGAGTAGTCAAATGGAAAAGTATATGCTAGGCATAGCGTTGCTGCGCTTCGAGCAATCGATTTTTAATGAAAAGAATACGATGCTTAATGTAGAAGTCTTTGCTATCGCTACGAAGTTGTGACGGGCTGATCAGCTCACCTGTATCATTATTCTCAATTGTGAGTCTGCCATCGCTAAAAAAAGTAAAGGTCAAGTCTCGTTTCGGTGGTACCTTTTCAATAAATCTAAAATGCTGGGAAGTAGGATTCATGCTGATCAAGCCTCCTTTAATTGGATAATAGAATCGAACGTTTGTTCTAATATCATTATACCAAACATTTGTTCGTATGGAAAGAGGTTAGTATTTATCGTAAACTAAAAATATGAGATGCGTTTTCATTTTCATAGAAAGGATGACGATATGATACGGGTACAAAATCTTACAAAGTCTATACCAGGTGGACCGAAGCTCCTTAAAAATATTACGTTTGATGCTTATGAAGGTGATTTCATTGCAGTAAAGGGAGCAAGCGGAAGCGGGAAATCAACGCTGCTAAAGTGCTTGGCGCTGCAAGAAAACTGGACGTCAGGCAAGTATATATTTAACGGGAAAAATGTGTTTGAAGGTGGATTCCGAGCGAAGATGCAGCTGAAGAAAGAGGTTGCATACTTAGAAGAGAAGCCTTATTTGTTTCCGGATAAAACCGCTTTAAAGAATGTAATTATCGGTGCTGTCGGTCAGACTCCTGCTTGGAGACGGTGGACAGGTATGGTCCGCAATGATGATTATATGGGTGCTATGGATATGATCGAGAAGCGTGGCCTGCTGGATAAGGCAAAAATGAAAGCGAGACATTTATCAGGGGGAGAGCAGCAAAGGATTGCCGTTGCTCGTGCACTTGTTCACGGCGCGAAAGTGATCGTAGCAGATGAGCCGGTTGCCGGACTTGATCCACATAATGCGGAGATCGTACTTAGCGAGCTAAAACAGCTGTGTAAGGAGCAAGGGCTGATCGTTATCTCTGTGCTTCATCAGGGTGACTGGGCAGAGCGCTATGCTGATCGCATCCTCGGCCTAAACGGTGGGGAGCTGGTGGTGGATGTGTATGGCCGTAGACTAACAGAAAGAGAAAAAAACCTCCTTTAAGAGGAAATTCAAAAATCCGGCTTTGATGACGATGTGTTGCGTGTAGCATATTCGGCGGCGAATATGCCACTCATCGGAAGCCTCCGGTGCTCATGTACCCAAAACGTACATTCCGCTCCTCGTTTCCTAGCTTCGTGGCATCTTCTTGGTCCTGAAAGCCGAACTTTTGAACCTTCATTGTAAGAGGTTGGTTAAAAGTCCGGCTTTGATGACGATGTAACACTACGTAGTGGATTCGACGTCGAATATGGAGCGCTAGCGAAAACTCCGTTGCTCACGTACCAACAACGTACGCTGCGCTACTTGTTTTCTACTAGCGCTCCATCTTGAAACGATAGGTTACGTAATTAATTTAAAAAGAAGCTGGGACAAAACCCCACCTGACAAACAAAGAAAGCCGTTGAAATTTTACGACGAGTAAAATTTCAACGGCTTTAATATTTTTTAAATACAAAAAGAACACCATCTGTTA
This sequence comes from Paenibacillus sp. FSL W7-1287, assembly GCF_038004245.1. Classification (NCBI taxonomy): domain Bacteria; kingdom Bacillati; phylum Bacillota; class Bacilli; order Caryophanales; family Paenibacillaceae; genus Paenibacillus; species Paenibacillus sp. FSL W7-1287. Next base: position 2,254,304 of record NZ_JBBORD010000001.1, read on the forward strand.
AAATTAAGTCACCACAACCAAATCCAACAAGAAAGGTGTTCCTTATGTTTAAAGATTATAACATGAATCAATTAGTTTTGCCTCTAGATTTAGAAGTTAAATTACAAGAAAACGACATTGCGTTTCATATCCATCATCTTGTAGAAAGTATTCCAGATGAAGCCTTTGCTTCATTTCTTCGTCATTCAGGTTGTCCAGCTTATCATCCACGCATGATGCTCAAACTTATTTTATGCGGCTATACTCAGTCTGCTTTTTCAGGTCGAAAAATCGAAGCATTAACGAAGGACAGCATTCGTATGATGTGGTTAGCCCAAGGGTATGAGCCTAGCTACCGCACCATTAATCGTTTTCGTATTCATCCTGAAATGAAAAACCTCATCCGTCAATGCTTTATTCAGTTTCGTTGTCAACTCGTTGAAGAAAGGCTCATTGATCAGGAGGCTATTTTTATTGACGGTACAAAGATCGAAGCCAATGCGAATAAGTTTACATTCGTTTGGAAAAAAGCCATCGAAAAGCATCACCGTAGACTCATTGAACAATCCAATCAGCTCTACAATGAACTGCTGAACAACAAGATCATTCCTGAAATGGCACGTGAACAGGATGAACAGCTTTCCAATGAACAACTACAAGAAATCGCAAAAAAACTAGAGGAAGTTGTAGAGGACTATACACAAACCATCGCTCATACAGAGGACATCGCTGAGCGTAAGCAGCTACGCCGTCAACGCAAAACACCTAAGCAAATGGTCAAGCAGGTTCGAGAATGGATTGGACGTAAACAAAAATATGAAAAGGATCTAGACATTTTAGGTGCACGCAACAGCTATTCTAAAACAGATCATGATGCCACCTTCATGCGTATGAAAGACGACTACATGAAAAACGGACAACTCAAGCCTGGTTACAACGTCCAAATTGCAACCGAAGGGCAATACACGTTGGCCTATGGCATTTTCCCTAACCCAACCGATACAAAAACGTTGATTCCATTCCTACATACCATTGAAGAAGAATACTTTGAATTACCTCAACATATTGTTGCGGATGCAGGCTATGGCAGTGAACAAAATTATGATCATATTTTAACGAAGATCAACCGTACACCTCTGCTCACGTATGCTCATTACTTGAACGAGCAAAAAAGAAGATTCAAGACAGACCCTTTCCAAACGAGTAATTGGGAGTACGATGCAGAGCAAGATCACTATCTGTGCCCCAATGAGAAGAAACTTCTATTTCAGCGCTATGTTACGCGCAGAGACCGCTCAGGCTTTATGCGAAAATTTAAGCTATATGAATGTGAAGAATGTACAGGCTGCCCATTCCGTTCTACCTGCACCAAAGCACAAGAGGGAACGAATCGTACGCTCATGATCAATGAAACATGGGAGCAGCAAAAAGCCTATGTGAGAGAGAAGCTTTCAGAAGACAAAACAAACAAGCTCTACCGCCAACGAAAAATTGACGTAGAGCCAGTTTTTGCCTTCTTGAAGGCTAATTTAGGTTTCACTCGTTTTATGCTTCGAGGGAAATCTAAAGTCGAATATGATATTGGTCTAGCATTATTGGCTGTTAACTTGAGAAAGTATGCGGTGAGGACGTAAGTTTTCACCCATAAGTAACAAGCAATATGCAACAGGGATGAAATCTGAATCGATTTCATCCCTGTTTTGTTTATGAGAAGCTAGTTTTGTCCCAGCCTCTTATTTAATTTATACAGATGGACAGTAATCTATCAAACATAAGCAAACAGAAAAGCAAGAGGAATTCACGATGGGTGACTTTTTGAGGGCTGAGCATCTGAAATGACATGATGAGGATGGGCTGTATTCCAGCCCCATAATCTAGTTCGACATCGAAAGTCGGATCATTGACATGCACTACCTCTATGCAACATATAAATAAAGCATGGAGGTGTCAAAATGATAGGTTTGATGATGTTTATGCTGCTAGTGTTTGTTGCCGTACTTTGTATGCTCGCTATTACGCTAAAGGTACAGGCTAGCTTGCGCAAGCAAAATTATATTAGCGGTGTGCGATACGGAAAGGTTGTTCAGCAGCTGCAAGACAAGCATGAGCTGCACCGCTTTGGCTTCGGTCAGTTCTTCAAAAGACAATATGGCGAGCTGTCCATATTTAGCATATCGATGAATACGATTGGTATGTTTCCAATCATGCTACTTTTGTTTGCTCCGATGGTGATGCAAGGTGGGCTCGTTAATAGCCTGTTCGTGTATAGCGGTGTTGGTTTGCTTTTTATTGTTATTGTAGCTCTAATTGGTCAATACTTATCCTCGCAGCCTACTGCCGGCGGCTTATATCACGTCGCACTGCGCAGGGGAGGGGCATGGCTGGGTGCGATCGTTGGCGGCCTTCAGCTGGTTGCTCAGGTAGCTATGCTGCTTGGCTACAGCTATGGTGTCGTGTATTTTTTAAAGCTGCTCGCAGGACATAAGCTCATCTGGCTAGAGCAAATGTCTGGATTTACTATGGTCATGGGTATAGTCATCCTAGTTATGGGGGTCATTGGCTTATTGAAGAGCAACTATTCTCCGCTGTTTCATTATCTTTCTATTATTATACAAGGGCTTGGTGTAATTGTTTTATTTATTGTTGTATATCGAGCGATGCAAGGAGATATTTATAACGGAATGCATTTGTTTCAGCTTGAGACCAATGTTAATGGCTGGTTTCCTGCTTCAAGTGAGCTGACACCGATGCATATAGGTTTTATGGTTGCATTGGCTTGTCGCTTCTTCATCGGCGGTGATGCCAGCTCACAAGCGGCTGAGGAGACGATTGAGCCGAAGGTAAGAACGGCATGGTCGGCATTGCTCTCAACGTGCTACTCCTATATGGTCGGGATGATTTTAATGCTTGTGCTTGCGATTGTATATATGAACTTAGGTATCCAAGCAAATGGGGCAGAGGGTGAGCAGTGGTTTATGATACTTGCTGAACGGACGCCACAGCTTGGCGTTGGGCTGATGCTGCTAGCTTTACTAAGCTGCTGGTTTTCAGGCTCAACGTTATTGCATGTTAGTGCACGTACATTAATGGCAATGGCACGAGATGGCATTATTCCTTTGAAACAAACGTTATCTAAAATCAGCTACAGTAAGCAAAGTCCTCAGCACGCCGTCATTGGCGTACAAGTACTAGCATGTATGATGCTGCTGGTGCTTTATATGATCGGTTCAACTGAGTTTTTCATCGTTAGCAGTTTGATCTCGTTCATTAGCTATGCTGTAATCTATGTGCTGCTTCTGTATGGCGTACCTCTCGATCAAAAAACAACGCTGTGGAAGCTAGAGGAATGGGATAAGCCGATTCGCTTACTAAGCATACTTGTACTAATCGCATTAGTCAGTGCTGCTGGTGCTAGCTTGACTGCTTATGAGCTAGCCATCATCATATTACCTACTCTAGCAGTGCTTATCTACGCTGTCATAGCCAATGGATTTACGACAAAACTGCTGCAATATGATGTGACGAGCAGCCGAGATTTATTCGAACGAGAAAGAGAGCTGCCTTTACAATGAAGAGGGGGAGGTAGCTGTTTCTTAAATTGTGATTAAGGGTACTTCATGGAAGAAAATTAGATCATAAGCGAAGCGATAGATAGAATCTGAAGACAAAGATGAAATCTCAAAGCCTATGACTACCCATTAACATCAAGAATGACCCTATAAATAATCTATAACATGAATATTTAATAGAGGAACTACAGATATTTATATGGTATAAAGAATATAGAGTTATAGATGGCGAAAGAGTGGAAGGCATAGTGGATTATAGTCGTTGTGGCCATTCGTTATTTTGGGGAAATAAGCTGCTTATCGTTGCTTATATTTCCCGGGTAAGCGCAGAACTTTACAAATGTCGCCTTGCTTTCGACGGTAGAACACGAAGCAAGCAGCAAGTTATTTTGTCGAAATGACGCATAAAATCTAACTATTTTGCCAATTCCGTCAATTAGAAGCTATAATACTTGTAGGTGGTGAATTCATGGAAATAAGAAGGGAAATTGTGAAGAACGTGCCTGAAATTATCTCCTTTCAAGTTGGAGTTCCTCAGATGATTAAGCATGGAAAGAAAGAAGTTCCAACCGCAATCTACAAGCAATTCTCTAATAAAAGTCACTATGTGTCCTCGCTTGGTGTGGAGGGTGACGAGCAAGGTGATAAAATTCACCACGGCGGAGTAGATAAAGCGGTATGTGTCTATCTTCAAGAAAGCTATAAGCATTGGGATCAGCTAGGGAGACCACTTGAGCCCGGCGCATTTGGAGAAAATATGACGATCTCAGGCCTTGAAGAGGATCAAGTATTAATTGGCAATACATATCGAATAGGTTCACTTATTGTTCAAGTTAGTCAGCCAAGACAGCCATGCTTTAAGCTCGGCATTCGTAATGAATGGCCACAGCTCGTACAGCTATCAATGGAAAGCGGTTATACGGGGTTCTATCTAAGAGTGCTTGAAGAAGGAGAAGCAAGCTTAGGTATGGAAGTAGAACTTATCGAGCAAGCACAGCATTCCATGTCGATTAAGGCTGCCAATCGCATCATGTATAGTAAACAAAGTACAGTACAGCAATACGAGCAGCTCGCATCAATTACTGAGCTTGCTGAAGTGTGGAAAGAAAGCTTGGCAAGAAAAATAGAAAAACTAAAGCAACAGACTCGTTAAAAAAGAGGAAAATAGAAGAGGGAGGCTCATCAATGGAAGGTTTTATGTCCGCTGAGCTGGAGCAGCTTTTAGGCCAGTATGCATGGCACGGTCAGCCACGGATCATTCCTGGCTTAAGCGGCATGAATAATACGACGATTTTTCTCGAAGACGAGCAAGAACGATCCATTATTCGAATTTACAACAATCATGCTGACCAGCAAAAGCTGATGTTCGAGCATCAGATGCTGCAGGCATTGCAGAAGCAGACATTAACGATCGCGACACCAGTACCAGTAATTAACAGGATGGGGAGTGCCGTATCTAAGCTGCAAAACGGAAAGCTAGCGGCCCGCTATCGTTACATTGAAGGCGAGCGTCCATCGGTTGCGAATGCTAAGCAATTAAACAGCCTCGCGGAGGCTACTGCAAAGCTTAGTATAGCGCTGTCACAGGTTGAGTTAAGTGAGGTGCCTGCATATAGCCCATATTATCAGCTGGCTCACAACTATCTTCCTCTCGATGAGCCTACAATGCTTCACTTACTCGGACACGAAGAGATTGCCCAGCTAGAAGAGCAGCTTTTGCTTATTCAGCAGGAGCGTGGCCAGCTGGAAGAGCTGGAGCATCAATTAAGCAAGCTTCCCCATCAATGGATTCACGGGGACATTAACTGCAGTAACGCACTTGCTGTACAGGATAACGTGATCGCTATTCTTGATTTTGAATTTGTGACACGTGATCTTCGTGCTATGGAGCTTGCAGTGCTGCTGTCAGAGCTCATTAAGCCTAATATCGACGAGGTCACAGCTAAACTTCTTTCGATGCAAAAAGCGTACGTGTCGATTGTAGCCTTAACTGACAGCGAGCTAGCATTGCTGCCTGAGCTTATTAAGCTGCGAAGTGTGGATGTTGTCATGCATTTTATTGAACGCTTCATGCAGGGGATCGACCCGATTGGTATCGTTGTAGCTATGATCAAGAACGCAGCTTATACCATTACATTTGTAAATGAGCAAATGAAATAAGATGAAGGTGAGGGATGTACGATGAGTTTAACGCTGGCTCAGCAGTTAGGCTATACAGAGCAGGATCGTCTGCTCATTATTAATGGGGATGATTTTGGGTTAAGTGCATCCTTCAATGCGGGCATTCAAGAGCTGCTCGAGGCGGGCGCAATAAGCTCAGCTACGGTGATGATGCCATGTGCATTTGCTCGTGCTGCTGCCGCATGGAGTGCAAAGCATCTGCAATATGATGTTGGTGTTCATTTTACGTTCACTAGTGAATGGGAGGCTTACAAATGGGCTCCTGTTACACGCAATGCGGACGTGTCGAGCTTGGTGACAAGTGAGGGATATTTCCACAGTGATTGCTTAGGCTTTGAGCAGTCAGCGGCACCAAGTCAGGTCGCGCTTGAGCTGTATCATCAGATTGAAATGGCGCTGCATCTCGGGATGAAGCCTACTCACGCGGACAGCCATATGGGCAGTCTGTACGGCTTAGCGACAGGCAAGCACTTTTTGCTGGAAGCACTTGATGTATGTGCGCATTATGGCCTCCCATTCCGCCTTCCGAGGTTCGTAAATGAAGCTCAGCAAGAGGTCGTACCAGCTCAGCTTGCTCCACAATTGGCAGCGCTTGCGCAGCTTGCTGACCAGAAAGGAGTTGTTATCGTCGATTATTTGATCGGACTTCCCTTCGAATCAAGGGGAAATGAGACAACGGATAGCTTTCTGCAGGAGCTAATGGATTATCTAAAAAAGCTAAAGCCAGGTGTATCGGAGCTAATTGTACATCCAAGCAAGCCAGCAGCAGAATTACAGTCTTTTCATGGTCAAGCAAGCAAGCGGGTTATTGAATGGGAAGCGTTAAGTAAGCCGGATGTGAAGCAGTTTTTACAAGAGCAGAATATTAAGCTCATACACTGGAGAGAATTGCAGCAGCTTCAGCGAAACCAATCACGGCGAAGTTATCCATTCTAATAAGGAGTCTATATTATTGGAGGCGGTTTAGTGAACCATTCATCGATACAGGATATTTTTCAAGCCGTAAAAAGCAATGTAGGAAAGGTTATTGTCGGGAAAGAAGAGGTTATTGAGCAGCTAGTGATTGCATTAATTACGAACGGTCATGTTCTGCTAGAGGATGTACCGGGAACGGGTAAAACGATGCTGGCGAAAGCTCTAGCCAGCTCGTTATCCCTGCAATTTAAGCGCATCCAATTCACACCAGACTTGTTGCCTTCTGACCTTAGCGGTATACATTACTACAACCAGAAGAGCGGAGAGTTTGAATTTAGAGCAGGGCCGATCTTCAGCAACGTACTGCTTGCTGATGAGATTAATCGTGCAACGCCAAGAACACAATCGAGTCTGCTGGAATGTATGGAGGAGAGACAAGTGAGTATCGATGGAATTACGATGCCACTCGGTTCTCCGTTTATGGTTATTGCTACACAAAACCCGATTGAGCAGCAAGGAACCTTTCCACTTCCAGAGGCTCAGCTAGATCGTTTCCTATTTAAGATAAAAATGGGCTATCCAACAAGTGATGAAGGACTACAATTATTGAAGCGCTTCAAGGATTCCAACCCACTTATGCAGCTGCAGTCAGTAATAACGAAGCAGCAGCTGGAGGAAGCTTCTGCTAGCTATATGAGTGTTAGTATATCGGACGAGCTGCTTGCCTATATCGTTGCGATTGTCGAGGCTACACGTGCCTTAGATGATGTCCAGATCGGTGTTTCCCCACGTGGAAGTCAAGCCTTGCTACGAGCAGCTCAGGTTTATGCTGCGCTACGGGGAAGAAGCTATGTCGTACCGGATGATATTAAAGCGATGGCTTCTCCAGTTCTTGCGCATCGTCTTGCGCTTAGAGGCATTCATCGAGGCAGCGATGCGGCAGAGCAAGTCATTGCTAGGGTTCTGCAGCAGGTTGCTGTACCAACAGAGCCAATGCCACATGGAGTGTAACGAAGATGGTGCTGTTTTGGTTTTTGTTAACGACATTAATAATCATTGCGATTCAGAATATATTGTTTCGCAGGTTGGGCTTTCGCAAAGTAGAATATACGAGACAATTTGTAGATCGTACCTGCTTTCAAGGGGATACCACATTGCTTGTTGAAACCTTAAGCAATAAAAAGAGGCTGCCAATCCCTTGGCTCTACGTTGAATCTTCTTTAGAGGCGGCCTTACAATTTTCACATCAAGATAACTTCTCCGTTAGTAAAGGGACTCATTATCAAAATCACCAAAGCTATTTTACACTATCAAGTGACCAGCGAATTAAACGAACGCACGCGCTTGTTCCTATGAGACGAGGCGTCTATAATTTGCAAACGGTAACATTAACGAGCGGGGATTTACTCGGTATATCTAGACAATCGAAGCAAATTCCTCTGGATTCCCAGCTTATTGTTTATCCGAAGCCGATCACGATTCCTTTCGATCGAATTCCTTACCATAGCTGGCAAGGTGATCAGATCGTTAAACGATTCATTATGCCTGATCCATTCATCACGGCTGGTACTAGACCCTATCAATATGGAGACTCCTTAAAAGCAGTTAATTGGAAGGCGACAGCGCGTACAGGTGCGCTGCAGGTTCATCAGTATGAATTTACTGCGAACCGAAAGCTGCTCATTATTGTAAATGTTGATGACAATGAAGGCATGTGGCGTGCCGTTTCTAATATTGAATTGATCGAGCGGAGCATTAATGTAGCAGCTGGTGTGGCTAAGCTTGCGATAGATCAAGGGATGGAGTGCGGCTTTGCTGCAAATATGCGAGGTATTGAACATGCGGATAGTGTGTGGGTTGCTCCAGCTCGTGGGGATGGTCAATGGTATGGCATGCTAGAGGTGATGGCACAGCTACTGCTTGAGCGGACAGAGCCGCTGAACGATATGCTGCTCCGTTATGCTGAGGAAGGCTTGTCACAGCACGATATATTTATTATTAGCACCTATTGGAACGAGGCAAATGAGCAGGCGGCACAGCAGCTTCGACGCAACCAAAACGCTGTGCTTGTGCTTCAGACAGACGAGCTGTCAGAGGACTTAGCGAAGGAGGCGGTCCAATGAAAGCTACGAATCTGAAACGATATGCTATGCCGTTGTGGCAGGGCATCGTGGAGCTCATTTACTTTTCTCCGGTATGGCTAACGATTGCCATCTATAGCTTACCGCTTTCGTTAATTATCCCTTGGGGCTTATCGTTGCTAATAAGCTATATGCTACCAAGAGTGGTCGCACACCATCGTACGAGCATTAGGAATGTATATCGTATAGCAACGGTCCTTGTGCTAGGCATCGCGCCGCTCTTGCTTATTACTGCTGTTACCGCCGTAGAGCTAACATTAATCGCGTGGCTTGGCTGTGCATTCGTAGGTATTCTCGTTGTACATAGTAGTTTTCGAGCTTTGCTAATGCAGTGGACCAACAGCTTTTCTGTCATATTAATGCTCATATTGTTGCTATCAACGATTGCGCTGCAGCTGTTAAAGGTTATCGTACTTCATGAGCTTTCCGACTATAATACGATCTATTATGGACTAGGCATTATCGCATTCGTGCTTTTTCTATATATTCATAATGAGCGTACCATTAAGGATCAGCAGATGATTGATGAAGGCTCGTCGACGATTAAACGCTCGGTCATGATGAATCGCTGGTATATTTCGATTCTAGCGCTTCTCATTATCGGTATTGCTAGCGCAAGAGAGATTCAGCGCTTCATCGAGCGCTATGCAGAGCAGCTGTTTGCAGCCATTCTAGCTTGGTTGTTTACAGATAGAGAGGCTGAGCAGCAAACAGCAGAAGCGCCGGCAGCGCCAATGCAGCCGATTATGGAGATGGGACCCGAACAGGAGCCGTCAAAGTTTTGGCTATTGCTCGAAACGATTGTAAAGTGGCTCGCTATCAGTGCCATAGTCGTTGGTGCTATTTTTCTATTGATATATGCCGTGAAAAAGCTTTTGCCTGCTATAAAGAAATTGCTGGCGCATTTGCTTAAGCTAAAGTCACTGCAAAGCAGTGCTGATAAAGGCTATACCGACATCATTGAAGATATTAAGCATGAACGACATAAGGAAAAGCAGCAAAGGAAACATAGAAGGCCTGCCTCTCCAGTGAAAAAGTGGGGGCGTTTATCGCCTGCGGAAAAGGTTAGGGCATTATATCGCTCAGTTATCGAGCATGGCTTGCGCAGTGGAAAGCCATTAGCGCAGCATTTAACGGCTAAGGAAAGTATAGCTCTGCTGAAGCAGGAGGAGGCAGTCTCATCACAAATGTATGATCAGCTGCTTGATCGCTACAATGATGTGAGGTACGGTGAGCTTGAGCCTAATGAAGCCGAGGTAGAGCAGCTGCGTACTCAAGTAGAGAATGCTTCAAAACATAAACGTTGATTGCAGCTGTGTTGCGGTATCTGATCAGAACGATAGAAGGGAGTCCTGCTAATCGATAGCAGGACTCCCTTTGCTTATTCTGTATGAGCTGTGACGTTGCCTTCTCCTAGAGTCTTTAGATGGGCTGCGATCTTGTCACCATGGAACCTTCCAGATTCAATGAAGATCTCATTTGCATCCTCTTTGCGAGAAACAACAACACCTGCCAAATATATGCCCGGCACATTACTTTCCATCGTTTCTTGATTGAAGGTTGGATGTCCTTCCGGTTCAAACGTGACGCCAGCTGTAGTTAGAAACTCATGATCTGGGTGAAAGCCCGTTAAGGCGAGGACATAATCATTGTCTAGATTGATTATGCCTTCTGGTGTTGAAACCTCAATAGTACGATTGTGAATCTGTTCAACGCGAGAGGAGAAGAGCATTTTTATATGCCCGTTTTCTACCTTGGACTCAATGATTGGTCGAACCCATGGCTTGATGCTTTTAGAATATTGCTCCCCGCGATAAATAATTGTAACTCGCGCACCAACACGCTCAAGCTCTAATGCTGCATCGATAGAGGAGTTGCTGCCTCCAATAATCGCTACCTCTAGCCCCGTATATGGGTGTGCCTCGCGGAAAAAATGACTAACCTTCGGAAGCTCCTCGCCAGGGATGCCAAGCATATTCGGATGATCGAAGTAGCCAGTAGACACGATGACATATTTCGCTTCATATTGGTAGGGTTCATCGTATTGATTAACAGCATCAAGTATAAATCCGTTATCCGTTTTTGTAATACGCTGGACAGTCATAAACGGTTGAATACGCAGGTTATGACGCTGAGCAGCGGTACGATAATAGTTTAACGCTTCTAGCCGAGTTGGCTTGTCGTTGGCCGTTGTGAATGGAATGTCGCCAATCTCTAAACGTTCCGCTGTACTGAAAAATGACATATATGTAGGGTATTGTGAGATTGAATGAACGATATTTCGCTTTTCGATAACTAGCGGTTTAATACCGATTCGTTGAAGTGAAATCGCAGCTGCAAGACCACATGGTCCAGCTCCAATAATAATCGTATGTTCTTGTATCATCAGTAGGTTCCTCCTCGTAAGCTTGTATCATTGTAACTCTTTTATATAAAGTGAGCAAACGAAGCCGTTACTCCTCCTTAGAGCGATCAATCGCTTCAGCCATCGTTTTATCGGTTAGGTGAGCATAGATTTGCGTCGTTTCTGGTGAAGCGTGTCCGAGCTGCTCTTGCGTTTTATAGATATCATTGCGCAAATAGTAATCAGTCGCAAAGGAATGTCTAAGCTTGTGAACGGATAAATAAGGCTTGCCAAAATGCGTTGCGTATTTGATAACCATCGCTTGAATGGCTCGCTTCGTCATTCGTGAGCCTTCTTTTTTGCCATTGGCAATCGCTAGAAATAAAGCTTTTTCTCTTTTCGGTGCATGATAGCTCATGTCGCGCAGCTCCATGTATCGCTGCAGATCCTCGACCGCTGCTTGACGAAAGTAAACAGGAGTTTTGAACGTTTCGTCGTTTTTACCTTTACGAAACACATAAACTAGCTTTTTCTTCATATCGACATCGTCAACATTAAGATTGACAAGCTCTGAGACACGGAGTCCTGAATGAAGAATTAAGCTTATAATACAGCTGTCACGGACAACATTTAATTGATAGGAATACATTGCTTGCTTGTTGCGGGCGATATCCTTGCCATAATCACTACGCACGTAATGGAGAAATTCATCGATCTCATGCTCCTGAAGCAGCTTTCCTTCGAGCTTAGCAGCTGTATCCTTCGCCTTATGCGTGCGTTTAATGGCGACCTTGGCCATGACATTGCGTTTAAGTAGTGGGTAAAACTCTTCATCCTCAGCAATTTGGCTTAAATAATGAAACAACGAGCGCAGGGATGATAGCTTGCGCGTAATCGTCGTTCGGCTATTCCGTTCCTCCTTGTAGGTGGATAAAAACAATCGGTAACCATCGATCGCTTCCATCCGCAGCTGCTCAAGCTCTATTAAGCTCACATCCTTAACGGACGTAGCCTTTGATAGACCCTCTGCCATAAGCCAATGAAAAAAGGTCTCGTAATCTCGAATATACTCTAGCAAAGAGGAGGGAGACAAATCTGGCAGCTTGTATTGGATAAATTGTTCAACATACCAAGGCATGCTCGGAAGCCTGCGATCTAGCTCTTGTCGATCCTTAACTTTAATAATATTCATTGCATGATCTCCTCTATAATAGAAAAACTACCTTTAGTCAATATTGTACCAACTGTTGCGTTGGGGTACAATAATTGAGACTTAGCAAGAAACGAGCAATCGTTGAACAATAGCGCTACATTGGCTTAGGATGAGGGGGATATTACGTTGAAGGTAGAAATATGGTCTGATTTTGCTTGTCCTTTCTGTTACATAGGTAAAACATATTATGAGCGTGCACTTGAGCAATTTCCGCATCGCGAGCAGATTGTGACTCAATATAAAAGCTTCGAGCTTGATCCAAATGAATCACAAAAGCGCCCTACAATTGAATCATTAGCTGAGAAATACGGAACCTCCGTGCAGCAAGCCAAGGAAATGACGAGTGGTGTGGCAAGTCGTGCCAAGGAAGCTGGCTTAACGTTCAACTTTGAACATATGATGACCATTAATTCACTGGATGCCCATCGAATCGTGCATTACGCTGAAACCGTTGGAAAGTCCAAGGAGCTTGTTGAGGCGCTGTTTTATGCATACTTTACTGAAAACAAGGACCTATCCGATCGCCAGGTGCTTATATCCATAGCTGAATCTGTCCAGCTTCAAGTGACAGAGGTGCTAGAGGATGAACAGAAATATAAAGCTCAGGTTAGAGCGGATGAATTTGAAGCACAGCAGCTAGGTGTTCGAGGCGTGCCGTTTTTTGTAGTCGATCGCAAATATGCCATTAGCGGCGCTCAGCCTGTATCTGTATTTGTAGATACGTTGAACAAGGCATGGTCTGAGCGTTCAAGTGGCTTACAGCATGTTGAAGCTGATGGTGATGATAGCTGCGGTCCTGATGGATGTAAAGTTTAATAGGGGAGGGTGATAAGCATGTTATTATTTGTTGGTTCTTATGCAGAAGAGACAGAACAAGGTGTAGAACTATTCAAATTCGATGAAACAAACGGACAGCTTGAGAAATTAGCCGGTTATTCAGGACTAAAAAATCCGACATTTCTAAATGTTAATCCTGCCCAAAATAGTGTTTATGCGATATGTGAGCAAGTCAATGACGATGGCGGGAAATCAGGGGCAATCGCACATCTACGTTACAGTGAAGAAGGCTTCGAGCTTGTAAAGCTTCAGCCGTCCGTAGCTGGTACAACCTGTCATATTCAACGAGATGAGCATAATAATTACTTAATCGTTACAAGCTATCATGGTGGAATGGTTGGCCTTATTAAACTGAACGAGGATGGATCGCTTGGTCAGGTTGCAGATATTGCCCAGCATGAAGGTCGTAGCGTAAAGCCTCAGCAGGATCGTCCACATCCACATTCAAGCTTCTTTAGTCCAGATGGCAAGTACTTGTATGTTCAGGATCTTGGATTAGACAAGCTGATGATCTACGCACTAGACCGTGAGCAGTCTAAGCTGATCAAGCAGGGTGAGGCTGATCTGCCAGCTGGCTCAGGCCCGCGTCATTTAACATTTCACCCGACAAAGCCCATCGCTTATGTCATCAATGAGCTGAATTCTACAGTTACTGGTTTTAGCTATGATGCTGCAACGGGAGCTTTGACAGAGCTTCAGCATATCTCAACATTGCCAGAGGGATACACCGGTGAAAATGGCACAGCAGAGATTCAAATTTCGGCAGATGGACGTTATGTGTATGGATCGAATCGTGGTCATGATAGCATTGTCGTTTACGCCGTAAATGAGCAGGGGGAGCTATCCGTTATTCAGCATATTTCATCCGGCGGAGGACATCCTCGACACTTTACTCTGACGCCATCCGGTCGACATCTGCTAGTGGCAAATCGTGATAACAACAATATAGTTGTGTTGGAGCGGGATGCTGAGACAGGTCAACTACAGTCCATAGGTAAAGAAGCATTCTCGACTAAGCCAGTTTGTCTTATTCCTGTTCAATAACATTCTAAAAAAAGACACTAACGTACGTAAGGGGAACATTTAAGCGTGACTACTACTAATACATCAACAGATCTAAAACCTACCAAAATTTTGAAATGTAAAAATGCTGAATGTAAAGCGTGGGTTCGTGAAGAATTTGCGCAGCCCGACCAAACCTGTCCAATTTGCAAAGGCCCTATGCTTCGAAGCATGCGCCATTTGCCATCGGTGCAGAATAAAGTTCCGCGTCAGCCTAAAAAGCCAAAAAGTGAATTTGATATTTAAATACAAAAAAGCAGCAGTTCCGCGAGAGAACTGCTGCTTTTTTTGTGTAGCTCATTTAGTTTTAGTATATAGCGAAAATAGATAACGTGTAGATAAACGTGTTATTGCTAGCTTAATAGCTTAAGACCGATTACAGAAGCGATAATGACTGCAATACAGAACAAACGAGCTGCATTTTTAGACTCTTTATAGAAGATAATCCCTATAAGTGCACTTCCAGCAGCGCCAATGCCTGTCCAGATCGCATAGGCAGTACCCATTGGCAGCTCCTCTAAAGATAGCGTTAGAAATAAAAAGCTTAAGCCGAATCCGATCACGGTTATCGCTATATTTTTGAACGATATTTTCTCGTTTAGCTTGTTAATGCCTATTACACCCAGCATCTCAAATAAACCTGCTACAATGACAAACAACCAGCTCATCTAAGCATCCTCCTTCGCTGCGCGCGATTCTTGTTGCGAACCGTCATCTGAACCATGCTCAGCAAGCTTTAAGCCTATTACAGCTGCTAATAGTGCTGCAAGCAATCCGATTTTACCCCAATGTACGGGCTCATTGAATATCAGCATTTCAACGATTACTGTACCAGCAGCACCTAAACCTACAAATACGGAGTATGCCGTGCTTGTCGGTAGCTTATAAGTTGTTAAAATAAAGAGATAGAAGCTTAAAATAATTGCGAGAATTGTACCGATCCATTGAAGTGGGGTAGTGGAGTATTTTAAGCCAGAAACCCAAACAACCTCGAACAAACCGGCAATAACGACGATTAGCCAGTACTTATTGTGCTTCATTGTGAATCCTACCTTCCAACATAACTAGAATAATAACAGAAGTAGCTTAAGCTTTTATTGAAATGTGATAGCTTAAGCTTTTATTGAATAAGAAGGATTATAGCGCAGGTATGAGGGTGAAGCAATAGTCCATCGCTAGTATTGATGTGCTTGCTTAGCATAGTGTGATATGATGAGGTTATACTAATAGATGAAGAGGCGTAAGAAGAAATGAATAGAAGATTTAAGAAATTTTATATTGAAACAACAAGCATTTGTAATTTATCTTGCTATTTTTGTCCTCCAACAGAGCGTGCAAAGGGATTTCTATCTATCGAGCAATTTTCACATACATTGGATGAAATAAAACCATATACGAACTATATCTATTTTCACGTAAAGGGAGAGCCGTTGCTCCATCCGAAGCTGGATCAGCTGCTTGATATTGCACACGACAAGGGCTTCAAGGTCAATATAACGACGAATGGGACGCTCATTCGGAAAAATAGAGAAAAGCTGCTTGGCAAGCCTGCGCTACGCCAAATGAATTTTTCATTGCATAGCTTCGATGGCGATCCGGGCAGTCGTGACCTAAAGCAATATTTAGCTGACATCTTGGAATTTGTAAATGAAGCTCGAGCAACAACCGATATGATTACGTCATTTCGTTTATGGAATTTATCTGAGGATAACGAAGAGAATGTTAAAACGAGACGCAATCGTGAGCTGCTTGAGATGATTGAGCGAGCATTTGAGCTTGATTACGAAATCCAAGAGGTGTATATACCTGGGACAGGCTCAGGTATGAAAATTGCCGATCGTGTCTATATTAACCAGGATCCACAGTTCCGCTGGCCGGCACTTGATGAGGAAGAGGACGATGGGGTAGGCTTCTGTCATGCGCTGCGTAATCAGGCAGGCGTATTGATAGACGGAACGGTCATCCCTTGCTGCTTGGATGGAGAAGGCATACTCAAGCTTGGCAATGTAAATGAGCAAAGCTTCTCCGACATTATCGCAGGTGAACGTGCAACAGCGATTTATGATGGTTTTTCACGTAGAAGAGCGGTGGAGGAGTTGTGCCGGAAGTGTGGGTATAGGCAGCGGTTTGGCAAAACCTCCAAGAAGGAAGCGTAGATGTGGCTTAAAACGTCCGACTTTGATGACGATATAGGGCGTTGTAGTCTAGTCGACGGCGAATCTTGAACGCTACCGAAAACTCCGGTGCTCACGTACCAAGAACGTACGCTGCGCTCCTCGTTTTCTAGTATCGTCCAAGCTTCTTGATCCTGAAAGCCGAACGTTTTAAGCTTTTATTGGAAGATGTAGCTTAAAACGCCGACTTTGATGAAAAAACAAATAGTTAACCACATTAATTACTAGTATCCTTAATGTGGTTAACTATTTTTGTTTAAAGCTATTTGACGCTTGTTATGCGGTATTCAGGAGTTTGAGCCGCTTCGTTCTTGCATGTAGTGACTTGGTGGATTGCCGAACGTACGCTTGAACAGACGTTGGAAATACGATACATCGGCATAGCCCAAATACTCCGAAATCTCTGTAATCGATAATAGGGAAGCGGACAGCATATACATCGCTGTTTTCATCCGTACTGCATGGACATACTCGCTAATCGTCTGACCCGTTCCTTTCTTAAATAGGGAAGCGGTATAGCTTGGACTACGTCTTATATAGTCGGCAAGTACATCCTTCGTAATCCTCTGACGATAATGAGATTGTATGTACTGCTTCATACGTTCAATATGAATGAGTGATGCAGGTGCCAGCTCCCCGCGATCTAGCTCGCGCTGCCAAAGGACAAGTGTATCAAGCAAGTAAGCACCAATTCGTAGTGCTGCGTAAGGCTGTTCCTCCTGTAGCTCCTTCCACAGAGGGCGCAGGCGCTCTATGCTGCGATCATACAAGCCCGTCGATAGAATGAGCCAATTGTTTTTCTGTAATAGCGGCAGCACTTGTAGAAGCTCCTGGCTGCATGTGAAGGAGAAGCTGTACTTTTGATGTAGTCCTGTTTGCGTTGAACGCTCCTCATAGGAGCAATTAGCTGGTGCGAGCACAAATTGACCTTTTTCAGCCGTCATCGTGACATCAGAGGTATGAAAGATACAACTACCGTAGGTAATGATGTAAAAATGATACTCCGCGCTGCTATGTTCAATGGAAGATGATCGGTTAGATCCTTCCGTATGTGTTAATGTCAAATTTTCGAGCATAATGTCACCTCGGTACACTATAGTTCATCCATTATACTATATTTCATGTACTAGAAGTATAAAAAGGGCTAAAATGGAGACATCATAACAACCAAAAAGAAGTTTTAAAGTCAGAAGGAGATCAAAAATGAGCCACACTAAAATTGTATGTACAATGGGTCCATCAAGTAATTCAATTTCGATTCTTAAGGAAATGATGCTGGCAGGCATGAACGTTGCACGCTTGAACATGGCGCATGGCGAGCTAGCTGATCATAGCGCACGCATTAAGCTTGTTCGTGAAGCTGCAGAGGAAGCTGGTAAAATTGTTGCAACGATGATGGATATTAAAGGTCCTGAAATCCGTATCGGTACGCTTGAGGAATCAAGCTACGAGCTAAAAACTGGCGATATATTCACACTTACTACTGAGCAAATCACTGGTAACGGTAAGCGTGTAAGTGTCAACTATCCGGATATGACAAGTGTTATTAATGCTGGTGATGTTATTCTTATTGATGATGGTCTAATTGAATTACATGTGAAGGAAGTGCAAGGCTCTGATATGCATTGTGAGGTTATGAACGGCGGTGCATTAAAACCTCGCAAAGGTGTCAATTTGCCAGGTATTCGTACGACTTTACCGGGAGTAACTGAACGTGATATCGTTCACATTAACTTCGGTATCGAAGAAGGAATTGATATGATTGCTATGTCCTTCGTACGTAAAGCCGAGGATGTTCTAGAAGTTCGTCAAATCCTTGAAGATCAAGGAGTTTCTCATATTCAAATTATTTCTAAAATCGAAAACCAAGAAGGTGTCGATAATCTAGATGCGATTATCGAGGCTTCTGACGGAATCATGGTAGCTCGTGGTGACCTCGGTGTGGAAATCCCAGCTGAGGATGTACCAATGATCCAGAAGGTAATGATTGAGAAATGTAATAAAGCTGGTAAGCCAGTTATTGTAGCAACTCAAATGCTTGATTCTATGCAAGTTAATCCTCGTCCAACGCGAGCAGAGGTTAGTGACGTTGCAAACGCGGTGCTACAAGGCGCTGACGCGATTATGCTTTCTGGCGAATCTGCTGCAGGTAAATATCCGCTAGAATCAGTTAAAATGATGGCGATGATTGCTGAGCGTACAGAATCTACAATCGATTACTCGGATAGCTTCAACAAGCATATGAATACAAAATCTAGCTCCGTTACTGAAGTAATCTCACAAGCAGTTGTAAACAGTTCACTGCAAATTGGTGCGAAAGCGATTCTTACACCAACAGAAAGCGGCTTTACAGCACGTATGGTTTCTAAGTATCGTCCAAAGGCACCAATTATTGCGATCACTCCAAACGAAAAAACTTTGCGTCGTCTATCACTTGTTCGTGGCGTATTCCCTGTAAAAGGCGAATATGTAACAACAACAGATGATATGTTCAACTCTGCGATTCGTAACAGTGTTCGAGCAAACTATGTTGAAGCTGGTGACTTCGTTGTGATCTCTGCGGGAATTCCAAGCGGTCGCGCTGGTGCAACAAATCTTATTAAAATTCATCAGGTTGAGTAGATGTAACGAGTTAGAGCCTGTTAGGTACGCCTAGCAGGCTTTTTCTTTTGCTAATTGTAATAGGCATCTATTGAAAAGCATAAAGCCAGCGTGCATCGATCGCACGCTGGCTTTAATAGGAACCATTACATCGAAACGTCAAGCCTTTAATAACGGGAATTCTGGATTTGGATATTGAAATTCATTGCGATAGCATTGTGTCGATTCATCATAGATCGATTGAGACAGCTGATGCGATATTTCAAATATCGGTAACGATGGTTCGATATGTAGTGTCGAACCAAAGAAGGAGCAATTGACAAATTCAAAATCCATACAAGTTATTAATATGACGCAGTTCGAGAAGATACAGTTTTTGAAGGCAAAGCCATCAAAGCAAATCGTTTCATTTTCAAAATGTTCATTCATAATTAAGCTAAGTTCCATCAGTTAGTCACCTCAAAGAAAAATTTCGGAATAACGTAATGGTAACAAATCGCTACATTTTTGTTTGTCACTTTATGTATGGCGGATTGCATATACTTATCGACAAAACCTGTGAAAGAGTGATAGACTTTGTATGTTTTTATAGGAAACGGTTGAGTATAGAGCGGATTTCCGATTATAATATAGCGAGAAATGAACAAAGAATAGGGTGCTTACATGAGTATATTAAACGTAGAGCGTCTGAGCCATGGCTTCGGCGATCGTGCAATTTTTAATGATGTTTCTTTTCGCTTGCTAAAGGGCGAGCATATCGGATTAATCGGTGCCAATGGTGAAGGTAAATCCACATTTATGAATATTATTACAGGCAAGCTGCAGCCAGACGATGGAAAGGTTGAATGGTCTCGCCGGATGCGTGTTGGGTACTTGGACCAGCATGCGGTGCTGCAAAAAGGAATGACGATCCGTGATGTGCTTAAGGGTGCATTCCAATATCTGTTCGATATGGAGCAGGAAATGAATGATATGTATCTTAAAATGGGCGATGTATCTCCAGAGGAGCTAGAAAAGCTGCTTGAGGAAGTAGGCAACATTCAGGATACATTGACGAATCAGGATTTTTACCTAATTGATGCAAAGATCGATGAGACAGCTCGTGGCTTAGGGCTTACCGACATCGGTCTCGACAAAGACGTACATGATCTAAGTGGTGGTCAACGTACGAAAGTATTGCTTGCGAAGCTATTGCTAGAAAAGCCAGATATTCTGCTACTGGATGAGCCGACGAACTATTTGGATGAGCAGCATATCGAATGGCTAAAGCGTTACTTGCAGGAATACGAAAATGCATTTATTTTGATCTCTCATGATATTCCGTTCTTAAATAGCGTCATTAATTTGATCTATCATATGGAAAATCAAAAGCTTGAGCGATATGTCGGTGATTACGATCATTTTATGCAAGTGTACGAAATGAGAAAGCAGCAGCTTGAGTCTGCTTATAAACGACAGCAGCAAGAAATTGCTGATCTTAAGGACTTTGTTGCGCGTAACAAAGCGAGCGTTGCAACACGTAATATGGCGATGTCACGTCAGAAAAAGCTCGATAAGATGGAAGTCATCGAGCTGGCGAAGGAAAAACCAAAGCCGCAATTTAATTTTAAAGAAGGCCGCACGTCTGGCCGTCTCATCTTCGAAACAAAGCAGCTTGTTATCGGTTATGGTGAGCCATTGTCCCGTCCGCTTGACCTCCGCATGGAACGCGGACAAAAAATTGCACTTGTCGGTGCTAACGGTATCGGTAAGTCGACACTACTCAAATCCTTACTCGGCATCATTCCTGCTGTTGATGGAGAGGTCGAGCGCGGAGAGAGCTTAGAGATTGGATACTTCGAACAGGAAGCACGTGAAGATAACTATAACACTTGTATTGAGGAGATATGGAAGGAATTCCCGTCCTATACACAGTTCGAGGTACGTGCTGCGCTAGCCAAATGCGGCTTAACGACGAAGCATATCGAAAGTAAAATTCAAGTACTGAGCGGTGGAGAAAAAGCAAAGGTTCGTCTATGTAAAATCATTAACCACGAATCCAATGTTCTCGTGCTCGATGAGCCAACGAACCATCTGGATGTTGATGCGAAGGAAGAGCTGAAGCGTGCGTTAAAAGCGTACAAGGGCTCTATTCTGTTGATTTCGCATGAGCCTGAGTTTTATAAAGAGGTTGTTAACGAGGTTTGGAACTGCGAATCCTGGACAACGAAAGTATTTTAATTAGATTTATAAAGAGAGGCGGACCTTAGACCGTCTCTTTTTTATGTTCTCATATCTTCTATACTCTATTGTCGTTGCTTGAATGGAGTCATACAGGAGTTAATTCACTTATGGTCTGCAACATTCCCGTCAAAGTTTCGTCTATCCTTCAAAAGGGAGGAGAAATTGTCATGAAAACATTAAATATGATGGCCTTCATCATGATCCTCGCAATGCTGTTCGTGGGATGCTCTACTATAAATGAAGATCAATTAATTGAATTTACAATTGCCAAAAGAATTGCTGAAGAAGCTCTTACCACAGACGAGAGGTCAACTGTGTTGTCGTGGAAAAGGGAAATTGTCACTCCCATTTCTGTTGAAAGGGTTCCTAGTTATATAGATACGAAGGACTTATCCACTGACGCGAAAATTTACAAGGTAGAGATTCAGACTAGTAAGGATGAGATTGTTGGACCGATAGATATCTATGTTGATGTCGTAAGCGAAACAGTTATTGGACGCCAACTTAGAAATTTGCATTAGTAAAAAAAGGAAACGTTGATATGAGCTAAACGTACTATATGTATATATTTAGGAGGTGTATAATGGACAGGCGTTATAAGATAGCGATCATCGGTGGAACTGGCAGGGTAGGGCGTTATGTTGCGGCGCATGCAGTACGAGAAGGCTATCAGGTTCGGATGCTTGTTAGGGATCGTAATCGATTGACGTATCACGACGAACAGATCAAAGTAATTGAAGGACAAGTTCAAGAGCTTTATACGTTACGAACACTTCTAGAAGGCTGTGATATAGTTATCAATACATTTGGGCAACCAGCAAAAGAAGATCCGATTTATAGCAAGGTAACGGCGGATATATTTCGTGTGATGAACGAGCTTAACATTAGTCGTTATATCGGAGTTTCAGGTGCCTCTTTAACGATTAATGGAGATAAGAAGAATGTAATAAATAGAATTGGAGCAAGCTTGTTTAAGCTCTTCTTCCCTAAATTAATTACAGATAAGCTGCTAGAGTGGGACATTATGTTAGCTAATAAGCAAATCGACTGGACATTGATCAGACTACCCTTTGTGAAAGACAGCCTACAATCTAAGAGGATTAAGGAAAGCTTAATCGATATGCCAGGTACTAAGATTACGAATCAAGATATCGCAGCCTTTATTGTTAGCCAAATCAACGCAAGAACATATGTACATAGAGCTCCTTTTATATCACATTGAGGAATGAGCAGCTCTATTCGCAAGCTCAGCAAGACTTCAGTGCTTAACATTGCACTTAACCTGTATTGCTATCTGATACTTAAATTACTGTAGGTAAATATTGTATATTAAGCAGATTGAAGGTAAAATAGAGCTACAATTGAATCTTGGGTGGGTATGGTTTCCCTTCGAAAGGGGGTGAGGCCATGGAAGTGAAGGATGCGTTAACGATTATGTTTCTTTTTGGATCGTTCATTCTTGCACTTTTAACATACATTAATAACAACAACAAGAAAAAGTAAAACCCACCCGAAGATTGACAGCCGACGGTGGGTTTAAACCATTTATGACTTAAATGGGAACATCCATCCAAGCCAATTGTACTGACCAAGTGTTCCAGCACTTGGTCTTTATTATGTATATATTACCATATACGAGTAGATTAGCAAAGGTTCGAATCAGTAAAAATTACACATGAATATACGTAATATTAATTATGTAAACTAAGTATACTAAATGAATGATTTGGTTAAAGGTGACAACATAAATATTAGCTAATAAAGTCGAATCATGCAAGTGTTGTACATTGTTCATTTAATGCAAATTCAATTCAAATTTTTATGTTTTAAATCGGTTTAGCTGTGTTTTTATTACTAAATACGCTATAATGGTAATGTACATTTTATGAAGAAAGTGGGAGCAAGATGGGCCGTAAATGGAATAATATCAAAGAAAAAAAAGCGTCGAAAGATGCAAATACAAGCCGTGTCTATGCGAAATTCGGAATTGAAATTTATGTAGCAGCAAAAAAAGGTGAGCCTGATCCTGAATCAAATCGTGCGCTAAAGGTCGTTCTTGAGCGTGCGAAAACATATAACGTGCCAAAAGCGATAATCGATCGTGCGCTAGAAAAAGCGAAAGGCAGTGCGGATGAGATCTACTCTGAGCTGCGCTATGAAGGCTTTGGTCCCGACGGATCAATGGTTATTGTTGATGCGTTAACGAATAACGTCAATCGTACTGCGCCTGAGGTACGTTCTGCATTTAATAAAAATGGCGGCAGTATGGGCGTGAGCGGTTCTGTATCGTATATGTTTACACAGACGGCTGTTATCGGGATATCTGGAAAAACCGAAGATGAAGTGATGGAGCTTCTAATAGAAGCTGATGTTGATGTTCGCGATATCCTTGTTGAGGATGAGGACATTATTGTTTACGCTGATCCAGAGTATTTTCAGGCTGTACAGGAAGCCTTCCAAGCAGCAGATGTTACTGAATTTAATGTAGCAGAAATTACGATGCTGCCAAACAATGAGGTAGATCTATCTCCTGAAGCTCAAGCACAGTTTGAAAAACTGATTGATGCGCTGGAGGATCTTGAGGACGTGCAGCAGGTATACCATAACGTTAATCTAGAAGATTAATTAACAAGAGAAAACGGAGGTTCGGCATGCATATCGAAACGATTCAGCTGTGGGAGGAATTCCCACAAGTAACGTTAACGGCTTACATCCCATACGAGGTTGCGCAGGAAGGACAAGCAAGTCCTAAGCCAGCTTTATTGGTATTGCCAGGTGGGGGCTATCTATATACTTCTGATCGTGAAGCAGAGCCCATTGCATTAAGATTTGCATCGCTTGGCTACCGTACATTTGTGTTGCATTATAATACGTACTACGGAGCGGCTCCTCTTACAGCAGAGCAGCAGAGCAATCCGAATCCACACGTCAAATTTCCACAGCCACTATACGATGCGGCAAAAGCAATTGCCACGATTCGTAGCAGGGCGGCGGAATGGAATATCGCAGAAGACCAAATTGCTGTTGCTGGCTTCTCAGCAGGAGGACATCTAGCAGCAAGCATCGGTGTACACTGGAATAGAGCGGATGTAGCCGAAAAGCTTGATGTTCAACCAGAAGAAGTGAAGCCGAATGCACTAATTCTTGGTTATGCGTTAATTGACAATCAGCTAGCTATGGAATGGATGACAGAGCAAGATAAAGTAAAATTTACTGGCCTGTATAATGAAATTAATAAAGCAATGTTTGGTGAAAAACAAGCGACGGCAGAGGAGCTAAAGCAGCTTACTCCATCGCATTTTGTAGGACCGCATACACCGCCAACCTTCCTGTGGCATACATCAGAAGATGATCTCGTCTTGTCTGCACATTCATTAACCTTTGCCTTGGAGCTGTGCAAGCATCGTATACCGCACGAGCTGCATGTATTCGAGAAGGGCGGACACGGCTTGTCTCTAGCTGATGCTACGACTGCCACGCATGCAGGACAAATGAATGCAGCGGCTTCGCAATGGGTTGAGCTGGCGCATCATTGGCTGCAGTTGCATTTTACAGTAAAATGAAGCTAACTCATTCTAAAAATTCATTTTAAAGATGAGACAACAAGTTAAATCCGCCACGACGATCATTCTGCGACAAGGATGTCAATCGAAAGGCGGATTTTCTATAATAGTACTCATAAAAATAATTATGTAAACTAATATGGATTAAAAGATTAATTTATTGTTTAAATGGATAATCGACTTTTGCTGTAAAAAATATTAGTTGTAGGTGTCAGTGGAAAATAAAGTATTAAATTATGTTCTTAATGATTCAATCCATAAAAAAGAAGCTAGGTAACGAAGAGGAGAAGGCCAGTGAATATAAAAAACGGTAGTCCAGGACATAATTGATCCTAGACTACCGCTTTCTCACTTGTACTATATATCACATCTCGTAACGTTCATAACAATTATAACGTTCTGATGATCCTTGATCTTACAATTCAATTTCCTTAATAATTCTAGCAGGATTTCCGCCCACGACAACATTGTCCGGTACGTTCTTCGTTACGACTGCACCTGAAGCAATCACCACGTTGTCACCAATCGTTACCCCTGGATTAATTGTAACATGACCGCCGATCCAAACATTATTGCCAATGGTTATTGGTTTAGCAAACTCCACACCAGAATTACGCTCGGTTGGATGGAGGGGGTGGGTAGCTGTGTATATATGTACACTAGGGCCTAGCATGCAGTTATCTCCGAATCTTACTTCAGAAACATCTAAGATGGTGCAATCGAAGTTTGCAAAGAAATTTTCCCCAACGTAAGTATTATAGCCGTAGTCAAATCGAATATTCGGCTCCATATATAGATTGTTTCCCGTTGAGCCGAGTAATTGCTTAAGAATGGAAGTGCGCTTCTCAATCTGGTCATCCTGCGACTCATTAAATTCTCTAACTAGTTTTCTAGCACGCAAACGATCTGCACGAAGCTCGGGATCTCCAGCAAGGTACAATTCGCCTGCAATCATCTTTTGTTTTTCTGTTTTCATCTTAAGCCTTCTTTCAGTATAAGTTCGTATATATACAACGATACAGGTTTGACCTTAACAATTCAAGTAAAAGTGGGGGCATGTTAACCAGTATAAGCATCAGTGATTTTAGTTCTCTTAAAGGATACAAGTCAATAGAGTTGAAATTAACAGTTGAGGCGTACGAGATTAATGATTTGTGTGATTAGCTTATGCGGCCCAAAACTGCTATAATAAAGTGCACAAAATCTATGTTTTGCGCACTTTTGATTTTAAGCGATTTTATTGGACAGGGTCGAGCTCTTATTGGCTACTTTCTCAGTTGAATAATACATAAATTGTAAGGGGATGGAAACCTGATGATAGAAGAGCGCTATGAAGAGCCGGTTAACGTATTTCAGCTTTGGATGAAACAAGCCGGCTATGCAGATACAACAAAAAAGGAATATGTAAGAGAGGTTCGGAATTTTTTAGCTTATTTAGATGGTACTGAGCTTAAGCATGTCAAAAAGCTAACGATTGTTAGCTACCTTGTTCAGGAGAAGGAGCAGCTATCTGACCGCGCTAGAAATCGAAGCCTTGCAGCACTGCGAAGCTTTTTTAAAGCACTTATTGACTTTGAGCTGGCTGTAACCAATCCAGCCCAAGAAGTAAAAAAATCCAAAACAGAACGAAATCGTAAGCCGATTTATTTGGAGCAAGAGCTGCTCGCATTAACGATCAATTATATAGAAGGGAAATACCAGGAGCGTAACATTGCAATACTGTTATTAATGGCATACTGTGGATTGCGGGTAGGAGAGGTGCATCGTCTTAATATAAGCAACTATGATGAGGAAAAAGCAACCATTACCGTGCTTGGAAAAGGGAGGAAGTGGAATGAAATTCCGTTAGCACCCGAGGTTAATCAATATATGAAGCGTGTGCTACAGCAACGAATTCAGCCTTACCGCCCGCAGGACGAAGCATTTTTTATCTCTCAAAAGGGAAGAAGGCTCTCTATCCGCCAAATACAAAAAATTATATCGGAAATGTTTAAGCAGCTAAAAGCTGAACATGCTGAATTACAAGGACTACAATTGTCATGCCATAAGCTTCGCCATTCCTTCGCTACGTTAATGTTACGAAACCAAGTGGATATTCGAGTCGTAAAAGAACTAATGGGGCACAGCTCCATTGATACGACGATGATCTATACCCATATTCACGATGAAGAGAAGAAGCATGCTGTAGCATCGATTCGTATGCCTGATCTACAAACCGAAATAAACGTCCGCTAATCTAAGTATCTGGCTCTTATCTCAGGAGTGGGGAGCATGCATGCTTTCGCTTTGCCAAACCATTGATAGCGACGCTTAGCAATAAATCGATAGACAGCATTACGAATGAAGCCAGGGATGATATACAGTACCTGAGCAAGCGGCCAAGCTCGATGTAAATATTTTGTTAGACGGATCGCGGCATCAGAGTATACATAGGCTTTACCGTGATCGATTAGTACAAGCGAGTCAAGCTCGACCGGAAGCTGGTGCTTATCGCGAAGCGCTTGACCGAGCTCACCTTGCTGTGAGGCAAAGCGAATGTTCGCATGTGGATCTCGAGCAATAATCCATTGAACCGTACCATTGCAGAAAGAGCATTCCCCATCGTATAGCAGTATGGTATGTGTGTTCATGCGATCACCCCTTTATTACTTTTTTTATTACTATAATAGAAAGGATGTCAAACTACAAGTGATTTTCATACTAATTGTGACACTCCTCATTTATGCGGGATTAGTGTTTTATGTGGCATGGAGCGGTTATCGCGGAATAGGAATTAAAGGCAATCGATGGTTTCTCATAGCCTACAGCATAATCATGTTATTCCTTTCTGTATCCTTTATTTTAGCTAGATTTGGCAGTGGCAGCACGCTATTAGCCGTTATCGGAAACTACTGGTTAGCACTATTTAGTTTATCTTTAATGATCTTACCACTGGTTCATCTTATCATGCTAATTCTGCGATTAACGTCATTACATCGGGAGAAAACGCGAGTAGCAGCAGCTCGCATAGCATTCGTTGTGCTTGTTGCGGCATTAGCTTATGGTAGCTATATGGCCTATACACCTAAGGTGAATACATATACGATCGACATCGATAAGTCTTATCCAGAGGACCTAAACGTCGTCATGTTTTCGGATACGCATTTTGGATACTTATCTGGTAAAAAGCATGCAGAAAGACTTGTTAAGGAAGTAAACGAGCTGGAGCCTGATCTCATCATTATTCCTGGTGACATCATTGACGATGATCTTGAGATCGTCGAGAAAAAACAAATTTTTAACATATTAGGTGGGCTAGAGGCTAGGCTGGGCGTGTATGGTTCACTTGGGAACCACGATAAATTCCGTGGCGAGTTATCAGAGTTAATCACTGCCATCGAAACGGCTAATATCGAAATACTGTATGATGAGACGGTTACGATCGAAGGAGGACTTGCTCTTATTGGCCGAAAGGATTATTCTGAAGGGGAACGACTTGCAACGGAGCAATTAACATCTCAGCTTGATCAATCTCTGCCGATTATTTTACTTGATCACCAGCCATACGAATACGATGAAGCTGAGCAGGCTGGTGTTGATCTTGTTGTATCTGGTCATACGCATAGAGGTCAAGTCATGCCAGGAAATCTAATTACAAATCGATTATTTGAAAATGATTGGGGCTATCTGAAAAAAGGTCAGCTTCATACAATTGTTAGTTCTGGCTATGGCTTCTGGGGACCGCCGATTCGAATTGGAACGCAATCGGAAATTGTACAGATCCATATCAATTTTAACAATTGATTTCTGTAATGCATTTCAATAATGAAATTAATTAATGTCATTAACTAACCTCAAAAGGCATCTCATCACTTAGGAAAGGTATGTTAAACATGCAGTGTAAAGCTTGTCATACACCTATCGCAGCCAATGCTATAGCATGCCCAAGCTGTGGAGTTACGAAGCCGAAGTCTATGAGTTCCCGCAGCAAAAAATGGCTGCTTACCGCAACGGTAGTAGCCGTTATTATCATTGTTATCATTCCAATGGTTGCCTCACTTTTATGGATGCAGTCCAATTAATAGCTGTACAAGCAGCTGTAACATAGCTACACAAGAAAAGCCAGCACGCCTAATTTTCTGCTTATTCGTAAGCTGATAAATGAGGCGAAATGCTGGCTTTTTCGTGTTAAGCTAATTGTTTCTTGGATCCTTCTTCTCATCTGTATTGCCCATCGAGCCCCATACAACAAGAAAACTAATCGCGATCGCGAGAACGATCGGGGGACACACAAGCACTAAAAATTCATCGAGGCTCATATCCATGCTTTCCTTTCACATAATCACTGTTGAATAGAAACAGCTTTAATAGGAGATATAACGAAGGCACCAACAATGCGAGACCCAATATAAACGCCACAACGAGCGCTAGCGCCATATTTGGGTTTGTGAA
Organism: Paenibacillus sp. FSL W7-1287; assembly: GCF_038004245.1. NCBI lineage: Bacteria > Bacillati > Bacillota > Bacilli > Caryophanales > Paenibacillaceae > Paenibacillus > Paenibacillus sp. FSL W7-1287. Next base: position 2,283,537 of record NZ_JBBORD010000001.1, read on the forward strand.
ATTGTCGTAAATGCTTACGTAAGGATAGAGAACGTAAGGCAAATGTCCTGCTCCATAGCCATAAAATGCGAATGCAAATTGAAGAATAACAAATACAAACGACCAACCTAGCCTCTGATTCGAATATAGCAAGTAAATCGCAATCAGAAAACAGAGGATTGAGAGCAAGAAAACCCACCATATCTCAAGCAAATTATTAAAATGCTCCCGATTGTGATTATAGATGGAAAAGAAAACAAACAAACTTGCCAGCAATGTCGGTAAGCTCCAGATTAAAGCATAGTTCCGCACCACTCGATAGGCGGCTTTATCCGATGCCTTGAAGGCATAATAGCTCAGAAACATCGCTGAAATATAAAGCACGCTAACGAGAGCGAGCACGACAACACTCCAGGAGTATTGGCTTGTAAAGAGCTCCTTAGCAAGAAATATAACCTTTCCATTATCATTCACTTGAATGTAACCGCCCTCTGATATCGTTAGAACGGTCGAAAGAGATGCAGGGATGAGCAGGCCCGTTGCGCCATAAAGCAGGTTATATAGTCGGTTATTGGCTTTACCATAAAAGGTAAACGCATAATACGAGCCACGAATTGCAAGTAAAACAATAGCAATGCTGCCTGGAATTAATAGCGCAGTCCCTAGATAATAACCGATGTCAGGAAAAAATCCGATGATCCCGACAAAGAAAAAAACGAGAAAAACGTTCGTCACTTCCCAGACAGGGGAAAGATAGCGTTCAATCATATTGTGAATGATATGTCTCGTACCGCTTATCGTACTGTAGTACATAAAGAAGCCGGCGCCGAAATCAATGGAGCCTACAATTAAATATCCGAATAGAAAGGTCCAAAGCACAGTGATACCTAGCAGCTCAAAATTCATAATTCACCTCTATTTCTCATATAACGCTAGTTCGTCTGCAACCTTGTTTCTCTTAAACATTCTCGTTAACACTCGAATAGACGATATAGCGAGTACTGTATATAGCAGGAAAAACATTAAAAGCATCGTATCTACATGCTCTGACCTCGTTGCACCCTCTGTCGTTGTCATGATGCCGCGCACCACCCAAGGCTGACGACCAACCTCTGAAAAGATCCAACCGTGCTCAATCGTGAGCATGGCAATAGGTGCTGCAGCAACGACGAGTGCAAGCAGCCAGCCACGATAAATGTTCCCTTTCTTACGGATAAGCTCTATCATGAACAGCAAAGTAATGAGTACCATCATCGCTACTAATCCCATTTTCATATCAAAAATATAGTGTACCCATAGTGGTGCCCAATGCTCCTCTGGGAATTGATCTAGTCCTACCACCTCGGCAGAAGGGTTGCTGAAAGCTAATATACTTAGGCCATATGGGATTTCAAGTCCGTATTTGACGGTATTATCCTCCTGCAGCACACCACCTAATATAAGGGGCGCATGCGTCGACGTTTCGAAATGCCACTCTGTAGCCGCTAGCTTCTCTGGTTGATAGACCGCTAAATATTTACCCGATAGATCACCGATAATGACCGTAGCAATCATAAAGACAAAGGAGCAGATCATCGTAAATTTTAAAGCCTTACGATGATAGGTTTCCCGTTGCCCGCGAGCATAGGCAAAGGCAGCAATAGCAGCCAGCACTAACCCACACGTTAGATATGCAGTCGTAAGAACATGCGAAATTTTCGTTGGAACAGCAGGACTCATCATCGCTTGAATAGGATTGACATCTGTAATCATGTTATTTTCATAGGTAAATCCAACAGGATAGTTCATAAACGAATTAACGATCGTGATGAATATTGCCGAAGCACCTGATCCGATTACAACAGGAATTAGCAATAGCAGATGAGTTTTTCGATTTTTGAAACGATCCCAGGTATATAAATAGATACCTAAAAATATAGCCTCAAAAAAGAACGCAAAGGTTTCCATAAAGAGTGGAAGTGCAATGGATTGTCCAGCAACCTGCATAAAGCTAGGCCATAGCAAGCTCAGCTGTAAGCCAATCGCTGTACCAGTAACGACGCCAACAGCAACAGTTATCACATAGCCCCGGGACCATCTTCGCGCTAATAATATGTAATGAAAGTCATTCTTTCTAATCCCTATCCATTCAGCTAGACCGATATAGAGTGGGACCCCTACACCAATCGTAGCGAATATAATATGAAATCCCAATGTTAACGACGTTAACCATCTACTGAATAGAACAGGATCATAGGTATAAAGCAAGGTCACCGTTTCCAACACTCCTTAAAACATTTTGTGAAGCAATGCAGCAAGCATAATTATCCCAACGACGAAGCAAGTCATAATTAAGCGACGTTCCTGTCGTTCGATGATATTCTCCTTTTTCTTTACTGTTTTTTTCATTGGCAAAAAACTCCTTAGTAAATCATTCATAATTATGATGCCAATCGAGCGTAGAACTATTCATGATGAAGAATGAAAATCATATGACTGCGGCTTTGTTTTTGTTATTATATTAGGACAAGCTTATGAAAGAGGGGATAGGATGGGCAGCTATCGTTGGGTAGCATTAGGAGGCGCTGCTGGAACATTACTGCGCGTAGGAGTAAACACACTTTTCCCGCTTGCACACGGGCTGCATACGGTATGGATCAATATAGTAGGAAGCCTACTGCTTGCCATACTTTTTACGCTAATGCCTGCACATGAAGAACGAACTCGTCGCATGAGATTGTCTCTAGGAACAGGCTTGCTGGGCGGGTTTACAACGATGTCTACGTTTAGCTTAGATGTAGTAAAGCTGCTTGAGGCAGATGAATGGGGCTTGGCTGGATTTGTAATTATCGCAAGTTTGCTAGGCGGGCTACTTGCTGCTCTATTAGGTGTGTGGATCGGTAGAAGAGTTAGGGGCGAAAATGGATGATTATACTAGGTGCGGTTATGATGGGCTCGCTTGGAGCATGCCTGCGGTTCTATATTAGTCAGCTTACGATATGGAATCACGTAAAGAGCTTTCCTTATGCTACTTTAGTCATTAATGTTACTGGCTCTGCTTTGTTAGGCATACTTTGGAGCTTATATGAGCATCAGCTAATTAGTGAGCTTGCTTGGCAATGGATAGGCGTAGGATTTTTCGGTGCATTTACAACGTTTTCGACATTTAGCTATGAATTAGTCCAGCTTATTGAAAGGAAAAGATGGACTGCTGCTGCAGCTTATATGCTGGTAACAGTCATACTTGGTACTGCTATTGCAGCAATAGGTATAGCTATCATAGGTTATTTTTGTTAAAGCCTGAGGGATTCAGGCTTTTTATGTATGATTTAATAAATATGTATTGACAACGCTATCATTTTGCGCAATAATGAACGCGTGTACATTAATTATAAAACCAATTAAAACATAGAGGAGAGAGCGATATGTCAAACAAAGCTAAACAAAATGAGCCTTTAGTTACTCATATCTATACTGCAGATCCTTCGGCACATGTATTTAACGACAAAATCTACATTTATCCATCCCATGACTTGGATCATGATGGTGAAAGTAATGATAACGGGGATCAATATAAAATGGAGGATTACCATGTTCTATCGATGGACGATATCGATGCGCCTGTTGTAGACCATGGACAAGCTTTGCATGTTCGTGACGTAAAATGGGCAAGCAAACAAATGTGGGCTCCAGATGCTGCATTCAAAAACGATACGTACTATTTTTATTTCCCAGCACGTGATAAGGAAGGCATTTTCCGTATTGGTGTAGCGACAAGTAAAAATCCGGAGGGACCATTCGTTCCTGAGGACAACTACATCGAAGGAAGCTTCTCCATTGACCCAGCAGTATATGTTGATGATGATAATCGCGCCTATATGTATTTCGGTGGATTATGGGGAGGACAGCTTGAAAAATGGCAAACTGGTGAGTTTGTTGCCGATGCTCCAGACCCAGACGAAAATGGACCAGCCCTTGGACCAATGGTTGCTGAGCTTACGGATGATATGCTTACCTTTAAGTCTGCACCTCAAGAGATTAGCATCGTTGATGAGGACGGCAATCCACTGCTTGCAGGCGATCACGATCGTCGATTCTTCGAAGCACCGTGGGTTCATAAGCACAATGGCTACTACTATCTGAGCTATTCTACTGGTGATACACATTACCTAGTATACGCAATTAGTAAATCTCCTACTGGACCATTCGTATACAAGGGTAGAATTTTGGAGCCAGTACTTGGCTGGACAACACACCAATCTATCGTACAATTTAAAGGGAAATGGTATTTGTTCTACCATGACTGCTCTTTATCTGGCGGTGTTAATCACAAGCGCAGCGTTAAATTCACTGAGCTGAAATACCGTGAAGACGGAACGATTGTGACAATTCATCCTTACGCTGATGAAGAAAAATAAATGCATAGCGTAAGCTACAAATAAGCCTATCTGCTATTAAAGATTCTGTAGAGGAGTCTTGAATAGCCAGATAGGCTTTTCCTTATTTATATCACATTACACGTAACGTTTAATGTAAAGCAAAAGGGAGAACATCAGAGTACCGTCTTAAGCGCCTTACTCCAGCGAATAAGCTGATCAAGCATCTCATTGACATTATTGAGGTGTAAGTCTTGAGGTTTAAATTCAGAGCCATTTACAAAATCGGTGAATAGGGATAGAGCAGGGTGCACACGAACGTCAGCAACAAGCAGCTCACCTAATATACCGCGTAGATGCTCGGCAGCACGTGCTCCACCTACTGAACCATAGCTGACGATGCCTGCCGCTTTGTTATTCCAAGCCTCACGGGCGTAATCAAGCGCATTCTTCAATGCTCCGGTTATACTGTGATTATACTCCTGAGTAATAAAGACAAAGCCATCTAGTGCTGCAATCGTGTTATTCCAGCGAGTCGCTTGCTCGGTAGCATCCACTTCACCTAACAGTGGTAGATTGTAATCTTTAATGTCAACAATCTCATATTGTGCATCGCCACGTTTATCCGCAATAGATTTTACCCATTCCCCGACCTGAGGACTTACTCTTCCTTCGCGTGTACTACCTAATATGATCCCGATTTTTAGATCAGACATAATATCCTCCACTTCTCATATATAATTCATCTGTTTAATGAGCACTGCTCGTCGTTAGTATGCTGTGGTCAAGATGCTGTTATTCAAAGGGAGAAAACCTTAATTTAATGGTATCCATAAATCTTATCATCAATTTTTATTGCGGGTTATGAGGGTTACAATTAAGCTGAAAATAATATAAAATAATATGGTGAAATATAACAGTTTAACGGTTACATTGTCGTTTCATTAATTGAACAAGGGGAAGAAAAGGTGCAAGAGATAATTCCTAATTTATGCACGTGGCTTATTGGCATATGTTTATTCGTTACGATTATTTATTGGATAACATCAAGTGCCGTTGAGTCATCAAAACTAGCTAGAGAAGTACGGGATCTAAAGCAAATGATGCAGCAAATTTTGAATGATCAGCAGAATCCAGTGAACGATCCAGTGAATAACCCATTGAACAATTCAATGATCAAAGAATTTGTATATTGTACGGAATGCTCTACTAAATTATCCTCAAAGGAACATACATGCGCTTCCTGTAAGCAGTATTAATAAATTTAATTAAAAGTGAGGCAATCGAATGAACACATCTATTATCCACTCTGTTATTTTTACACTTAAGCATGAGAAGGATTCAGGAGCAGCTCGCCAATTTCTAGCTGATGGACAAGCACTACTTAGCTCAATTCCGACAGTAGAGAACTTTCAAGTTTTTCATCAGGTAAGTTTGAAAAATAACTACCAATACGGATTCTCTATGGAATTTGAATCTCAAGCCGCTTATGATGCCTATAATGAGCATCCAGTTCATACTGCGTTTGTAAAGGATCGCTGGGAGAAGGAAGTAGTAGATTTTCTTGAAATTGACTATAAGCACTATCAGCAGTAATATAGTAACAATAAGAAGAAAGCTTGCAAACATACTTTGGCCATATTCAACCTACAGCTATGTAACATTCAAAAGGATCAAGTTTGGTGAATAATCATTTCTCCAATTCTTGTTCCTTTTTTTATGTGAGTACATATTATTTTGCAGCAATATAGTATCAAGTATTAGTATCTGGTACTAATCTATGGTATGATAAACTTGAACGTACAATTGGAGGTGTCATATGAATCAATCGAAAGCTAAAATTACAGCTATAGGCTCTTATGTACCAGAGAAAGTGATGACCAATGAAGATTTCTCTAAAATCGTAGAAACAAGCGATGAGTGGATTGTATCCAGAACAGGCATAAAGGAAAGAAGGATTGCTGCTGAGCATGAATATACGAGTGATCTAGGCTATAAAGCCGTGCTGAATCTCGTTGAGCGATACGGAAAATCGATTGATGACGTCGATATGCTGATCGTCTGTACGTTCACGCCGGATGTGGCAACACCAAGCTCGGCAGCAATTATTCAAGCAAAACTGGAAATTCGTCATGCAGACACATTAGATCTTAACGCTGCCTGTGCTGGATTCACCTATGGTATTCATATGGCAAACGCCTTAATTACCTCAGGCTTGCATAAAAAGATATTAGTTATTGGCTCAGAAACACTAAGCAAAATTACTGATTACGAGGATCGTACAACCTGTATTCTGTTTGGAGACGGTGCAGGTGCGGTGCTCGTTGAATATGACGAACATGAACCAAGCTTCATTACGCATTATATGGGCTCCGAAGGAGAAAAAAGCAAAAATCTATACTGCTCTGGCATTTCGAATCTTCTGTTCGGTGAGGAGCTAGAGCATAAACAGAGAATTGTGCAAAATGGGCGAGAGGTGTATCGCTGGGCTGTTACGACTGTGCCTGAAGGGATTCGCACGATGCTTAATGGCATTAACTACCCTATCGAAAATGTCGATTGGTTTGTGCCACATAGTGCGAATTTGCGGATGATCGAATCGATCTGTGAGCGCACAGGAATTAGTCTTGATCGAACATTATATAGCCTAGAGGATTATGGGAATACCTCTTCAGCTACGATACCTTTAGCTCTAGATCTAGCCGTGAAGGCTGGACGTATTAAACAAGGGGAACACTTACTGCTATATGGTTTCGGTGGTGGCTTAACCCATTGCGGGCTACTCATAAAGTGGACATTGTAGCAGCTTGCTGGAGATAAATTACAGGATTGGGTTGTTTTTTTATAGCTGCTATGATATACTGCCAGTAATTTAAGGAATGGAGTTGAACGGTGTAATGGATTTTTCTTGCTAATTGTAAAACGATGAATATCGTTTTTTTCTGTGATGAGAAGAAATACGCTATCCGTCTGTTTTAAATGATTGCAAGAAACGTTACATTCTTCGCTCTATATGTATATCCTTTTCAATGATGACTGTATATGCCGATATACTGTTGTTTTTGACTTGCTATATTTATTCGAGCTGCAGGAAGTAACTTTCTTGCAGCTCTTTTTATGTTTAATAGCAAGGGGGATAACATAATGTCTATTATTCAAGTTTCTCAGCTTACATTTGCCTATGATGGAAGCTATGACAATATATTCGAGGATGTAAGCTTTCAAATCGATACCGATTGGAAGCTTGGCTTTACAGGAAGAAATGGGCGAGGAAAGACAACCTTCCTGAAGCTGCTGCTTGGTCAATATGAATATAGCGGTACCATTAGTGCATCCGTTAGCTTCGATTATTTCCCGTTCATAATCAAAGACGAGGACCAGCTTACAGCCTACCTAGTGGAGGAGCTATGTCCCGATTATGAGCAGTGGCGCTTGCTCCGTGAGCTTTCCTTACTTCAAGTAGATGAGGAAGTTTTGTATCGCCCATTCTGTTCATTATCTAAAGGTGAGCAGTGCAAGGTCATGCTTGCAGCACTGTTCATGAAGGAAAACAACTTTCTGTTAATTGATGAGCCGACTAACCACTTAGATGCAGAAGGAAGAAGGATCGTAAGTCAATATTTGAAAAGAAAGCGAGGCTTTATACTCGTCTCGCATGATCGCAGCTTTCTAGATGATTGTGTTGACCATATCTTATCGATCAACAAAACAAATATTGATATACAGAGAGGAAACTTTAGTAGCTGGTGGGGAAACAAGCAGCTTCAGGATCAATATGAGCTAGCAGAGAATGAAAAGCTTAAGCAAGATATTAAGCGATTATCAGAGGCCGCAAGACGTACCAATCAGTGGTCACATGAGGTAGAAAAAACAAAAAATGGAACGTTGAATTCGGGCTTGAAGGTCGATAAAGGCTACATCGGCCATAAGGCAGCAAAAATGATGAAGCGTTCCAAAGTACTAGAGAAGCGCCAGCACGATGCCATTAAAGAAAAATCGAAGCTCCTTAAAAACATTGAAAGCAATGAGCCTATGAAAATGACTCCGCTTCATTATTACAAGTCTAAGCTAGCTGAATTGCAGCGCATCTCGATCCAATACGGTGATAAGCCGGTATGTCGTGATGTCAACTTCTCCATTAACCAGGGGGATCGGATTGCGATCACCGGAAAAAATGGATCTGGCAAGTCAAGCCTGCTGAAGCTAATTTGTGGAGATGAGCTCGATTATTCAGGTTCAATATTAAGAGGTAGTCAGCTAATCATTTCCTATGTTTCTCAGGATACTGCGCATTTGAAGGGGAACTTAAAGGATTATGCACGTACGCAGGGCATAGATGAGGCGCTATTTAAATCGCTGCTGCGCAAGCTGGATTTCTCACGAGATCAGTTTGAGAAGGACATGGCACATTTTAGTGGAGGGCAGAAGAAGAAGGTGCTGCTTGCGAAAAGCATCTGTGAGCCTGCTCATCTGTACATTTGGGATGAGCCGCTAAATTTTATCGATGTATTGTCACGCATACAGATTGAAGAGGTATTGCTACAATACGAACCAACCATACTCTTTGTTGAGCATGACCGTCTCTTTACTGAACGCATCGCAACCTCGACAATTGTGCTTCAATAGCGAGTAAATCCGACTAGGTTACCTCGCACATCACGAATATATAGAGCAAACACAAAAAGCACCTGGCTAATATTAATCTGTACCACTCGCTACGCTGACTCTTTATGCGAGGGCCGTACGAATTAATTAGTTAGCTAGGTGCTTTTTCATTTGCAGAGGCAATATATTGTTCAAGCTAATCTTGAAAATAAGCCGGATATTTTTTCTGAAGCTGTGGAATGTCATCATCTAATTTATTAAGATGAGCCTCAAGCTGTTGCTTGGCTGCCAAAGCATCACCTGATATGAGTGTTCGAAGCAGCTCGGAATGCTCCTGTACCAGCTTTTTCGTTAATTGAAACTCCTTCATTGCTAAGTAGCGATAGCGATTAAGATGTCCTCGCATATGGTACACTACTTCCAGCAGGGTTTCATTACCTGCTAGCTTTAATATGAGCTGGTGGAATTGTTCATCGAGCTTAAGAAAGGCTAGGACGTCCTGACGCTCAGCAGCCTCCTGTTGCTGCTTCAATAACAGCTGCAATTGTTGCTCAGCTGCTGTATAACGAGGCTGATTAGCATCCCATTGCTCTGCAACGAGCTGGAAGGCACTACTTTCTAAGCTAAATCGAACGAAGCTGCTTTCTTTAACCTTTACATCAGAGATTAACGATATTTTCTTCGTTCGCTGCGGTAATACTTGCAGCAGCTGTTCATTGACAAGCATCTGAAAGGCCTCTCGAATCGGTGTTCTGCTTATGCCCAGCTGTTCAGCTAGCTCGACTTCCATAACCATCTGTCCTGGCTCGAGGTTTAATGTGATGATTGCATCACGAATTGTCTCGTACGCCTGATAGCCTAGGCTTTTATAGCTTGTTGCAGGCTGCAAAAAATACATGGATTATTCCACCTCAGTGTGCTATGATAATTTAGTTTTTAAGTATACATGTATACACGTATACAAGTCAATATACGTCCATTTCGTAAGAGTAGAAGGAGTAGAAACATCAATATGATTCGAAAATATGTTGTAGCATCGATTACATTGCTCGCAATTCTTGTAGCTGGATGTGCTTCGCAGGGGAACAATCATCTACAGGAAGGCAAGACAAGACCACAACCAGCTGAATTAGTGCTAGCCATTGGAGGTGAGCCGGCAGAGGGATTTGATCCCACTACTGGGTGGGGACGATACGGCTCACCTTTATTTCAAAGTACATTGTTTAAGCGTGATAGTCAGCTAAACATCATCGGTGATGCAGCTGTTAGATATACGATCAGTGACGATGGGCTAAGCTGGCAGGTTGAGCTTCGCGAAGATATTGAATTCAGCGATGAGACGCCACTCACTGCTGAGGATGTCGTCTTTACCTTTGAAACAGCGCAGCGAAACGCATCAGTTGTTGATTTGACCAATGTACGAAGCATTACAGCTCTGAGCACCTATCAGGTTCAATTTGAACTAGAAAAAGCACAATCAAGCTTTATCGATTTGCTTACTACGATTGGGATTGTGCCTAAGCATGCTTATTCAGACCGTTATGCTCAGCAACCAATCGGATCGGGCCCGTATAAGCTAGTGCAGTGGGATAAAGGGCAGCAGCTGATCGTTGAGCAGAATGAGCGCTATTACGGTCCGCAATCAAGCTTTAAGCGATTAGTATTTTTGTTTCTAGATGAGGATGCATCGCTTGCAGCCGCCAAGGCTGGCAAGGTGCATATCGTAGCAGTTCCATCTACCTTTAGTAAACAGAACATAAATGGGATGAAGCTTAAAGCAGTTCAATCTGTCGACAACCGCGGCATTATGTTTCCATATCAGCCTGAGGGGAACAGTACGGCAGAGGGATACCCAATCGGCAATGCAGTAACGAGTGAGCTTGCCATTCGACAAGCCATGAATATTGCGATTGATCGTGAGCTGCTTGTAGAAGGGGTGCTTGAAGGGTATGGGACTCCAGCCTATTCCGTGAATGATCAGCTTCCGTGGTGGAATGAAGCTTCTGTCGTTCAGGATGCTGACCCAGATGCTGCTATGAAGCTGTTAGCAGATGGAGGCTGGTATGACAGTGATGGTGATGGAATACTAGAAAAAAATGGTGTGAAGGCGCAGTTCACCTTGCTGTATCCCGCTGGTGACAGCATCCGTCAGTCTTTGGCAATTGCGGTAGCCGATATGATTAAGCCGATCGGTATATCGATTCAAGCTGAAGGTAAAAGCTGGGATGAAATCGGTCGTCTCATGTACTCGCAGCCCGTTATGCTAGGCTGGGGAAGTCTCGATCCACTAGAGATGTATCATGTATACAGCAGCTCATATGCAGGGGTAGGCTACTTTAATCCCGGATATTACAGCAATGATACAGTTGATCAATATATGAAAGCTGCGTTAGAAGCAGTGGATATGGAGCAGGCACACGAGCTATGGAAAAAGGCACAATGGGACGGTACAACAGGGCTCAGTACGAAAGGTGATGCCCCATGGGCTTGGCTCGTGAATATTGACCATCTATATTATATGGACGAACAGCTTGATATTGGGGAGCAGCCGATTCATCCGCATGGTCATGGCTGGCCAATAACAAGTAATATTGATCAGTGGAAATGGGTGGAGTAAGCGATGCGGATACCTACCTTATTGCTCCGTCAGCTAATGAGACTCGTTTTGCTGCTTGCCTGTGTAAGCAGCTTGACGTTCGTACTGATGAGCAATTCTCCAATCGATCCAGTTCAAGCCTATATTGGTGCAGATATGCTGCGTGTAGGGGAGGAGCAGCGTGCAGCTATTGCGGAGCATTGGGGATTAAATGAGCCTCCAGTGCAAAGATTCTTTACTTGGCTTAGTGCAATAGTAAAAGGTGATTTGGGTACCTCAATCATATACCGCCAGCCAGTCGTTGAAGTGATCCAAGAGAAATTTATGAGTTCAATCTCACTATTAATGATAGCTTGGCTATTATCCGGCTTTTTTGGATTTGCAGCTGGTGTTGCTGCAGCATTGAAGCGAGGTACTTGGCTCGATCGGATCATTCAATGGTATTGCTACGCCTTATCTTCTACGCCAACCTTCTGGGCTGGTGTGCTGCTGCTGCTGTTATTTACAGTGTGGCTGCCTATCTTTCCAGTTGGGTTAGGAACACCTATTGGTGTTCGTGCAGATGAAGTCAGTTGGCTGGATCGAGCCTACCATATGATCCTTCCCGCAATAACGTTAAGTCTTGTTGGTGTTTCACATATCGCACTTCATACACGTGAGAAGCTAATTGAGGTGTTATCAAGCGAGTATATAACATTCGCAAGAGCAAAAGGGTTGAGTGGCCTCCAGTTAGTGTGGCGGCATGGCTTGCGCAATATCCTTTTGCCAGCGATAACATTGCAATTTGCATCGTTCAGTGAGCTGTTCGGAGGAGCGGTGCTCATCGAGCAGGTGTTCTCATACCCTGGCCTTGGACAAGCAACGGTTGAGGCAAGCACTAGAGGTGATGTCCCGCTTCTTATGGGTATCGTACTGTTCAGCACATGCTTTGTCTTTGTCGGCAATTCGATCGCTGAATGGACGTATCGCATCATTGATCCGCGCATTAAGGAGGGGTACAAGCATGAAGCGTAGCTATCTCCTTACCATCATTAGCGCAAGCGTACTTCTTGTTGTTCCTTTACTGCTTGCAGCGCTGCTTAGCAGCAAGGGCTTGCTGTCACAGCTTGACGCTAGAAACTTATCTCCTTCATGGAATCATCTGTTCGGAACAGATTGGCTAGGGCGAGATATGCTTACGCGTACGATGAAGGGCTTGGCGCTGAGCATTGGCGTCGGCACGGCAGCATCAATTTCAAGCGCGATTATTGCATGCATTCTAGGACTAATCGCCGCAACGCTTGGAAAAACAGCAGATCGTATCATTACATGGTTAATTGATTGCTTTTTAAGTGTACCTCATCTTGTGCTGCTCATCCTCATTGCGTTCGCTGCAGGAGGCGGGATGAAGGGGGTCATCCTTGCTCTGGCACTTACGCATTGGCCGAGTCTTGCGAGACTATTGCGTGCTGAAATCCTAGCGCTGAAAGTCGCTCCTTATGTCATCATATCGAAGCAGCTAGGAAAATCATCATGGTGGATTGCAACAAGACATATGCTGCCACATCTACTTCCTCAATTTATTGTCGGTGCATTGTTAATGTTTCCACATGCGATTCTGCACGAGGCTGCACTTACGTTTTTAGGCATGGGATTATCACCGCATCAGCCGGCGATCGGCATTATATTATCCGAATCTATGAAGTATATCTCTGCGGGTATGTGGTGGCTAGCAGTGTTTCCGGGCTTATGCTTGTTTATCGTCGTGCGAGCCTTCGATATGCTGGCTCGCAGCTTATATTCAATCATCGACCCAAGCCGTGCACGGCAATAGAGAGGAGGAGCAACCATGCATCTGCTAGACATTCATCAGCTTTCAATAGCCTTTGAATCCTATGATTTTAGAATGCGTAAGCGTACAATGCCAGTTATTCGAGAGCTCTCCTTATCTGTACAAGCAGGCGAGATATTGGCAATCGTTGGTGCGAGCGGATCTGGAAAAAGCCTACTCGCTCATTCTATACTTGGACTTCTGCCAGAGCATGCCGCCATATCTGGCAAGCTAACGTTTGATGGTCAACCGTTAACAGATAAACGAATGCGGCAGCTGAGAGGAAATCAGATTGCATTAATCCCGCAATCCGTACAGTATTTGAACCCGCTCATGCGCGTTGGACAGCAAGTGGAAGAGGCTGTTCGTATAGGCAATCCTAAGCTGGAGCGGCAAAAGGTATTTGAGCGTTTTCGTCTGCCACAGGCTGCTGCTGCCATGTATCCTTATCAGCTGTCAGGTGGAATGGCTAGACGTGTACTCGTATGTATCGCTGCAGTAAGCGGTGCTAAGCTAATCATTGCCGATGAGCCTACGCCTGGCCTTGATGAACAGGTCGCTCAAGATACACTACTGGTCTTTCAGCAAATGGCTGACCAGGGAACAGCGATTCTGTTCATTACACATGACTCAACCGCAGCAGCGCAAATTGCGGACCGTGTTGCTGTACTGCATAGTGGTGAACTGATGGAAATTGCGCCCGCTTCAAGCTTTACTGGAGAGGGTGCTGCGCTTGTACATCCCTATACACGGGCATTATGGCAGGCACTGCCACAGAATCAATTTATTCATGTGAAGGGGTGGCAGTCATGAAGCTGGAAGCAATAGGCATTGGTAAGCAGCTGCCTGATAAGAGCTGGCTGTTTCGCTCCATTGATTTATCAATTCGTCAAGGCGAGATTGTTGGCTTGCAAGGAGCCAGTGGAAGTGGAAAGTCAACGCTATGTCGCATCTTAGCCGGAATGGATTCACCCACAGAAGGTGAGGTACGGATTAACGGTCATCTGCTGCCCAAAAGAGGCTATCACCCAGTACAGCTTGTTTATCAGCATCCTGAGCATGCGGTTAACCCACGCTGGAAGGTGGGCGCTATATTGAATGAGGGCTGGCAGCCAGATGATGAGCTGCTGGATGCACTGCATATCGATCGAAGCTGGTTTAATCGCTGGCCCTCAGAGCTATCGGGTGGCCAGCTGCAACGTATATGTATTGCCCGTTCCTTGAGTCCACATACGAGTTATTTGCTTGCCGATGAGATGACAACCATGCTTGATGCCATTACGCAAGCACAAATCTGGAAAACCGCACTGCAAATTGCCGAGCGACGCAAGATGGGCATGTTAGTTGTCAGTCATGATCGAGCATTGTTACACAAGGTTTGTGATCGAGTCATTGATTTTCATGCATGGACGGTCTAGGCGACCTGTTCAAGTCATGCTGAGATATGAGCTTGTCATACGTTTAATTATGTTAAAAGGCTGTATAGGCTTCTTCAAGTGAGCACAATCGCGCTGAAGGATGCTTATACAGCCTTTTATATGAAAGGTATGTTGATCGGGGACTGCGTTAGCTTCTTGGTGCCCATAGCATAACCGCTACTCCGAGCAAGCAGATCGCTGCACCGAGCCAATCATATAGATCGGGTGCTTTTTTATCAACGAGCCAGCCCCAAAGCACCGCAATAACAATAAAAACACCACCATACGCCGCGTAAACCCGCCCGAAATTAGGAAAGCTTTGCAGCGTTGGCAATATGCCATAGATAACAAGCACAGCTGCGCCTACTGCACCATACCATAGAGGCTTGGACTCTCTTAGCCAAAGCCATATCAAATATCCGCCACCGACTTCTGCAAGCCCTGCAAGTATAAAAATTAAGATTGATAAAAACATAATATCCTCCTGTTGTAGGCTCTGCACTAATACTAGCATGATTATATCTGACCATGCGACAGCTTGATTGAAAAAACTGTAATCTGCTTGACATTGATTTACACTATAGATATTATAGACACATAAAGTCTATAATTGGAGGACATCATGAAATATTCAAAAGCGACCAGCTATGCTCTTCATACGATGATGTATCTAATCGCTTATACCGAAGATAAGCCGATTGGTGTTCAGCTTCTAGCAGAGAAGCAAGGGGTTTCACCAACGTATTTATCTAAAATACTTACGAAACTGGTTAAGGCAGGACTAATCGAATCAGCAACTGGTGCTGGTGGCGGTTATCGCTTGAAAAGGCAAGCTGATGAGATTAGCTTTCTTGATGTAATTCACGCTATTGAAGGATTGACCTCGTTATTTGAATGTGTGGATCATGTCGATTCGCAATGTCAAATCCATCAAGTCATGCTTGCAGCTGAGAAGGACATGGAGCGATATTTGCAAAATAAAAAGCTTATAGAGCTTGCCTCCCATGTACGAGAAGCTTAGCCGTAGTAGAGCACTATCATTAAGCTTAACCATGATGAACTGATAGCAAGGAGCTATACCTATCTACATCGACTCATAACTATGAGCGGGTAGGGGGAGAGCTCCTCTATATATACTCACATTACAGACATAACATATCTATAATATCTATATTGGATGGAGGCGTTTTATGTTATACGATTGCGCAATTATAGGCGGAGGTCCCGCGGGATTGAATGCGGCACTTGTGCTTGGTAGAGCCAAAAGAAAGGTCATAGTGCTGGACAGCGGTAAGCCAAGGAATCGAGTCGCACATGAGTCACACGGCTATTTAACTCGTGATGGAATTAAGCCTGCAGAGTTTAGAAAAATCGCGAACGAGGAGATTCATCGTTATCCATCTGTAGAAACGATGCAAGCAGAAGTTGAATCGGTAAGCAGAACGAAGAACGGCTTTGAGCTGAGGCTTGTGTCAGGAGAAATCATTCCAGCACGTAAGCTGCTACTAGCTGCTGGCATAAAGGAAGTACTGCCGAACATTACCGGTATTCATGAATTTTACGGTAAAAGCTTGTTCAGTTGTCCTTTTTGTGATGGCTGGGAGCACCGCGATCAACCGCTAGTACTCGTGTCCGATACTCCTCATCTGTTCCATTCGATTAAGCTGCTATATAACTGGAGTAAGCAATTGACCGTGTGCACGAATGGGAAGCAAATTTTGGAGGAGGAACAGCTGAATCAGCTTAGAGAAAGAGGGATTCCTGTCATTGAACAATCCATTGCAGCATTTATCGGATCAGATGGTAAGCTTGAGAAGGTTCGGTTTACCGACGGCTCACAGATTGAATGTAGTGGCGGAATGGTTGCTACACAGTTGTCTGCCAATCTAAGCTTCCAGGAGGAGCTGGGCTATGAGTCAACAGAAATGGGTGGTATCGTGACGGATCCGATGGGGAAAACGACAGCAGAAGGCGTTTTTGCTGCAGGAGATGCTGCATATGTCATGCCTTCTCAACTTATTATTGCCGCAGCTTCAGGTAGTAAAGCTGGTGCTGCAGTACTCGCTGATCTCATTGAAGAGGAATGGCAGAATGACTAGGTCAGACACTTCACTATCATTATCGAACTAAACATTATCGAACTAAACATTACCGAACGTACAGATCACAAATAATTTATAATTCTCGAAGGATAAAGCTCCTAAGAAAACTTGGTTTCCATTGCAACCACGTCTTTTTAGGAGCTCTATCCATTGCATCATTAAAGTATGTGAGTATTTAGCATTAAGCAACCGGCGTTCCATTCTTAACTGGTGCGTCAGGTCTTAATAATACAACATCGCCTTCCTCTGGAATCCCCCCGATAACTAGCACTTCAGATTCATAGCCAGCTATTCGTCTGATTGGAAAATTAACAACGGCAACCACTTGTTGACCAATAAGCTTATTCGGTTCATATCTCCTCGTTATTTGAGCAGACGAACGCTTAATGCCAATCTCGCCAAAATCTATCTCCAGCTTAATTGCAGGTTTCCGAGCTTCTGGAAAATGCTCTGCTTTTAGTACAGTACCAATACGGATATCTAATTTTAATAAATCATCGATCATTGCCATACGTTTATCTAACTCCTTTATACAGATAGCTACATAAGAGCACTTAAACTCGCGCCGTTATTACTTACGATATTATACATTATTTTACTAAGGAATACTGTCCAATCGTTTCAATATAGATTACATATAGCCTACTTTCGTCACATGACTTGTGCTTCGGATGTCATCGGCTGGTTTGATGGAGATGAGTAATATCTCAAATCGCAACCTATCCTTTTTAAATGATAATTTTCATTGTCAAAATTCCATTTGTTAATTATTTCAAAAGTTTTTCTTGACATCCGCTTTTTTAATCCATATAATCTCTAACAACAACATATTGAAATGTATTGATTAGAAATAGTAGAAGTAAGCTGAGCTTGCAGAGAGCCGTTGGTTGGTGTGAAACGGTAGTATCATTTACTTTGAACTCGTCTATGAACAGCTGCCTGAATCTGTAGGGTAAGCCGGAATTCCACCGTTAAAAGGATAGATGGTGTTGGCCATCGAAGAAGATTATTTTATTCGATGAATAAAATAAATTAGAGTGGTACCGCGAGTTAAAACTCGTCTCTATATAGAGACGAGTTTTTTTGTTGATTAAAGACCGGGTTTAATCAAACTCGCTTCACATAGATGCTTGTTATATTTCTATTGAGGGAGGGTTCTCCATGAGCCGAAAAATTATCGTCTTGGATACTACGCTGCGTGATGGCGAACAGGTTCCAGGTGCAAAATTAAATGTTAATCAGAAAATTGAGTTTGCTCATCAATTGAAAAAACTCAATGTAGATATGATCGAAGCAGGCTTCCCATCTTCATCGAAGGGTGATTTTCTAGCCGTTCAGGAAATTGCGAAGCAGGTAGGAGAAAGTGTGTCAATTACAACACTTGCACGTGCCGTAAAGAGTGATATTGATGCTGTCTATGAAAGCATAAAGCTTGCCCAGCATCCATTTATCCATATCGTGCTAGGCACGTCCAACATTCATGTTGAGAAGAAGTTTAATCGTTCGAGGGATGCTGTGCTGCAGATGGGGGTTGATGCGGTTCAATATGCCAAAAAGCTACTTCCGTATGTTCAATATTCTACGGAGGATGCATCGCGATCCGATTTCGAATATTTGTGGACTACCATTGAGGCTGTCGTTAAGGCTGGAGCGACGATCATTAATATCCCCGATACTGTTGGTTATGCTGTGCCTGAACAGTTCGGTGAGCTGATCTATAAAATTAATGACCGCTTAAAAAATTTGAACGATCAAGTGATGTTAAGCGTGCATTGTCACAACGATCTGGGTATGGCAACAGCCAATACTCTGAGCGCTATTAAAAACGGTGCAGATAAGGTTGAATGCACCATTAACGGCCTTGGTGAACGGGCTGGCAATACAGCGCTTGAAGAGGTGGTGATGGCACTTAAGGTGAGAGAAAACTTCTATCATTGCTACACCGATATTCATACAACGGAACTAAACCCTACCTCAAAAATGCTTACTCATTTGACAGGCCTTGATGTGCAAGTAAATAAAGCCATTGTAGGTGATAATGCCTTTGCCCATTCATCAGGCATTCATCAGGATGGATTGCTGAAGGATAAGCAGGTTTACGAGATTATGTCTCCAGAGGAGGTAGGCGTGGATAGCATGGAGCTGATCTTAACCGCGCGATCAGGACGACATGCATTTAAGAATGTGGTACAAAGAATTGGTTTTACGCTTAGTGATGAGGAAGCTGAGATGCTGTTTCCACAGTTTCTTGAACTAGCAGATGGGAAAAAAGAAGTGTATGATCATGACGTTTTCGAGCTAGTTAGTAAGCATTTTACTTCTACTACACAAGCAAATCACCGGATGTTCGAGCTAATCTCGTTTGAGGTTACGACGAATGATACGAATCCGTTTGCATCGGTTGAGCTGAAATATGGTGATCAACTGCTAAAAGGAAGCGCAGGAGGGAATGGCCCGATTGATTCGCTTTACTCGGTTCTGAAGGATATCGCCAAGCTAGATGTGAAGCTGAAGGATTACAAGATTTACAGCATCTCTAGAGGCAAAGAAGCGATTGGACGAGTAAATATCCAGATCTCATATGAGGACAAAACGTACAGCGGACGTGCGATGGATACAGATATTATTAAAGCGAGTGCGATGGCTTTTCTTAATGCATTAAATGCAGTAATGCTTGAGGAAACAACTAAGAAGGAAGATCATGATAAACAGTAGCAAGGCTATAGCTGTGACAAACTAAAGAGCATATCAGCAAACAGAAACAACCTTTAGATCGATGGTGAGGATGCACTCAAGTGAATGCTTGGGCGCATCTTTTTTATTCAATACGCACCAAGGACTATAGAAAACAATCACCTTATCTGCTTCACAGAATATTATCGGATGATTCGTGCAAACCTAAAAAAAATGTTAAGGGGAGTCTACGACATGCATCGCAAACAAAATTTGAAAATGAAAAAGGTTGATCTATCACATCTGGAGCAATATTCCCGTCTGTTGCGATATGTCTTTCAAGTTACACATAAGGAGCTTATGAAATCAGGCTGGGATGAGGAGGAGATCGTTCGCGCCAAATCACCGGTGCTGGAGCAAGCGGATGTTATCGGCTGGTTTGATGGAGATGAATTAATCTCTCAAGTCGCAACCTATCCTTTTCAAGTGAGAATTTTCAGCCAAACCTATGATATGGGCGGTGTAACGGGAGTGGGGACATTTCCCGAATATTCTGGTCAAGGACTAATGAACCGATTGCTGCTGCAGGCATTAACCAATATGCGAGAAAGAAACCAATCCATCTCCTACTTGTACCCATATTCGATTCCATACTACCGTCGCAAAGGTTGGGAAATCATATCTGACAAAATCGTATTTGAGGTTCAAGACTATCAATTGCCTAAAAATAGACCAGTACCAGGTGATGTCTCACGCGTTGATCCTGAAAGTGAGGACGTTATTAGAGCCTACGAACGCTATTCACTCATCACACATGGAGCTATGCTTCGTAATGACCTTGCGTGGAGCGAATATTGGCGTTGGGATTCTGATGACTTGATGGCTGCTGTCTATTATAGCGAGGATGGGGAGCCAAGCGGTTACATATTATACTGGATCGAGGATGAGGTTTTTCACGTCAAGGATATGATTTTTATCGATGAGGAAGCGCGTAGCGGACTTTGGAACTTTATTAGTGCGCATTTTTCTATGATATCAAAGGTAACCGGCAATATTCATACCGATGAGCAGCTATCGTTCCTGCTAGAGGATGCAGATATTAAGGAATCCATCTCGCCTTACTATATGGCACGAATTGTAGATATTGAGCAATTTATTGCGAAGTATCCGTTCAAGCCAGACATAACGGAACGGGAATGGACATTTACGCTCAATGACCCATTACTGTCATGGAACCAGGGGACCTTTACTCTACAAATTGATAAGAATGGTAAGGGCAGCATAACACGCTCTACAAAGCAAAATGAGGATAGCATCAGCATTCAGACGATGACGACGATGTTACTCGGATATAAACGTCCTGAATATTTGCGTAAGATTGGGCGCATAAAGTGCGCACCAGAAACACTTGATCTATTAGAAGATGCGATTGAGCAGCATACGCCGTATTTTTCGGATTTTTTTTAAGAGGCTGGTAAAACTATGATTAAGCTGTAACGATTCTAATGATGCTTTTAACGGGAGGTCGTATACGAGAATGACAGATAACAATAACAGTCTAGACAACAAGGTTGCAGTCATTACAGGTGCTGCTTCAGGGATAGGACAAGCGACAGCCATTGCTTTGGCGAAGGCAGGAGCTAAAATTGTACTTGTCGACCTAAATAATCGACGAGCGGAAACGACAGAGGAGCAGATCAAGCAGCTAGGTGGGGAATGCATCTTTGTCGATACCGATGTTGCCGATCCTAAGCGCGTTGAGCAAGCGATTCAACAAGCTGTAGATACATTCAAAACTATCGATATTGTGTTTGCGAATGCTGGTATCAATGGCACGGTTGCGCCAATCGAGGATCTTACACCAGATCAATGGGACGAAACGTTAACGACAAATCTAAAAAGTACATTCCTTACGATTAAATATGCGATTCCACATATGAAGCAAAACGGTGGAAGCATCATCATTACGAGCTCAATCAATGGCAGTAGAAAGTTTTCCGGATTCGGTATGTCAGCATACAGCTCTTCAAAGGCAGGGCAGGTTGCCTTTGCTAAAATGGCCGCACTAGAGCTAGCACAGTATAAAATTCGTGTAAATGTAATTTGTCCAGGCGCCATTCAAACGAATATTGGTGAGAACACATTCAAGCAGCCAGAAGTGGAAAAAATTCAAATTCCAGTTGTCTATCCTGAAGGAAGTCAACCGCTCGAGCACGGCCCTGGTAAGCCTGAACAGGTTGCTGATCTCGTTAAGTTTTTAGCATCCTCGAGCTCAAGCCATATCTCTGGTACAGAAATCTTTATTGACGGTGCGGAGACGCTGCTTTAGAGCGCAGCTGCGATTGTTAAGCATCGATGCAATAGCTTAGCGTATTAGGAGATAGAACAATCTTTTTAGAACTACTTTGCGACACCCGAGTGGTGCATTCCTTATGCACCACTCGGGTTTTTAGCTTATGTACTAACGTTCGTCATATCGAAGTTATGACACTCATCATCTGCAGTTTCACTCCGCACATTGATATAATTAGGTGGAGAGAAGTGTACGGAATGGGGGAATGAATAATGCTGAACGGCAGCTTGAACATAGGTATATTTGGTGATTCCATCGGCAAAGGGATTTTGCTTCGCTCGGATTCCAATCGTTACAGTACATTGAAGATGGATCTGCAGAAGCTATTTGGCATTAGTGACGAGAAGCTTTCTATTCAAAACTACAGTATGATGGGAAGCACGGTAACGAAGGGACTCGCAGTTTTGGATCGGCATCTAGATAAAGTGAAGCACTTTAAAAATGTACTGCTTGAGTTTGGTGGCAATGATTGCGACTATAACTGGAAGGAAATATCGGACAATCCGCAAGCGAATCACGAATGCAATACGCCAATACCAGTATTTAACAAGAAATATACTGAGATGATCGCCAAAATCCGTGAGTGTCAAGGGAACCCGATTATGCTGACATTGCCGCCATTGGTTCCTGATAAATATTTTGCATGGATTTCTCGTAATCTGAATAAGGATCATATTCTGACATGGCTTGGAGGCGATGTGAACGTAATCTATCGTTGGCAGGAGCTGTATAATGCCCAGGTTACTCGGCTCGCTTCACAGCTATCAGTACCACTTATCGATATTCGTTCGGCATTTCTTCTAAACCATAACTATCAAAATCTGATCTGTGAAGACGGCATCCATCCCAATGAAGCAGGATATGAGCTAATCTATAAAACCGTATCTGAGCAATATCGTCAAACGATTACTATACGCTAAATGAATATATGCAATGTTAAGACTCCTCGTTATCGAGGAGTTTCTTCTTTATGATTGGAAACCACAGGAAATTGATCGATAAAGAAAAAGGATAAAAATGTTATAATAGTGCAAGCAATGAAAGGAGTGATGTTTTATGTTCATCAATAAATCCAAGTTTCTTATTCTTATAGGGGATTACGTATTGTAATGTAACGTTTTTCCCTAATCTGAGAGGGGAAGAATAGTTGAAGAGAATTGAAGTGCCGGCTATAGAGATAGTGAGAGAAATCACTGAACACTATTTCGGAAAACGAGTGGAATTAGAAAGAGTAACAAAAGGGAGCTCTACTTACGTATTTCGGATATTCACAGATCATCAAACGTTTTATCTTCGAATATTGCCAGAGCAAGCTGCTAGTTTCGATGCTGAGGTTAAAGTGCTTAGGCTTCTACGGAGTAAAGGAATTAACGTTCCTAACGTCATCTATTACGAACAGAGAAATCATCTCATCGGTTTATCTATTATGGTTACAGAAGAGCTATTAGGTAGTGATCTAGATCGGCCTGACTTAGAGATCGATCATGACAACCTCGCACAAATTCTATATCATGCAGGTGAACAAATCGCTCTAGTCAATCAGATTGAACTAAAGGGCTTTGGTGAGATTGATCGAGCTGTAAATGCTACACTGACTGGTGAGCACGAATCTATGCGATGCTACTACGAAGAGTTTTTAGAGCATGATCTG
Source organism: Paenibacillus sp. FSL W7-1287 (assembly GCF_038004245.1). Taxonomy (NCBI): domain Bacteria; kingdom Bacillati; phylum Bacillota; class Bacilli; order Caryophanales; family Paenibacillaceae; genus Paenibacillus; species Paenibacillus sp. FSL W7-1287. The sequence goes on from NZ_JBBORD010000001.1 coordinate 2,307,079, forward strand.
TCTATATTACATCATTATGGCTTACAGGATCATTCGATAAATGTGGTGAGAACTGCTTTAGAAGAAGGCTTCGAATTCATCAACGAACAAAGGGCTTATCTGGCTCACGGCGACTTCGATACATCGCATATATTTCAACATCACGGTGCTTATAGTGGAATTATTGATTTCGGTGATATTAAAGCGGTGAGCGCTCGGTATGACCTAGGTCATTTTAGAACTCATGATTTCTTAGGTGGATATGAAGCATTATTGTCTGGATATAACAATGTTAGGAAATTGTCGGAGCGAGACAAGGCAGAAATTACGCTCTGGGCACTATTTATCGCAGTAAGAAGGCTGGGCATGATTCATGGCAGACCGAAAGGTTTTACCACGCTCATCTATCGCAATCTATAAAAACCACCATTACAGAATGGCAACGATTACGATAAGGTCTCGTGTAACAACATATAGTTGACTTTTTCGTTACTTTCCGCTACAGTATTGAACAATTATATATTCTAAATGCGCCTGATCAAGACCATTTTGCTCCATGCATCGCTGAACAGAGAGGAAGTCCACCGGCTGAAAGACTTCTCGAAACGATTGAGCAAAGTCCCTATCTTGTGAGCAGTAACGATAAGTTATTCGCTATCGTTACCGGTTTAACTTGCCGTTATACTAATGAAGGACTAGAAGCAGTGTAATTGTGCTTGCTTTTCGTCGAACTAGGGTGGTATCACGACACATTCGTCCCTAACGAATGTGTCTTTTTTATTTTCTACCGATATTAAGCAATCCATAGGAGGGCTGGAAATGAAACAAAGCCAATTGTATTTTTCTACATTACGAGAAGCGCCAGCTGATGCAGAGGTAGTTAGTCATCAGCTAATGCTAAGAGCTGGCTTAATCAAGCAGCTAGCGGCTGGTATCTATAGCTATATGCCGCTTGGCTTACGTGTACTTAAAAGGATAGAGCAAGTCATTCGCGAGGAAATGGACCTTGCGGGCGCACAGGAAATACTAATGCCCGTCATGCAGCCGGCTGAGCTATGGAAGGAGTCAGGTCGCTATGATGTTTACGGGCCTGAGCTGATAAGACTAGCTGATCGACAGCAACGAGAATTTGCGCTTGGTCCTACCCATGAGGAAGTCATTACTTCGATTGTACGTCAAGATATTAACTCCTATCGCAAGCTGCCAGTAACGCTTTATCAGATTCAAACGAAGTTTCGAGATGAACGTAGACCACGCTTCGGCTTGTTACGCACACGAGAGTTTGTTATGAAGGACGCCTACTCGTTCGATACGGATTGGGAAGGGCTAGACACGACCTATCATCGCATGTATGAAGCATATAACCGAATTTTTACGCGCTTAGGACTAAATTATCGTGCTGTAGAGGCAGATGCCGGGGCAATTGGCGGAGAAGGAGGGACGCATGAATTTATTGCACTGGCTGATATTGGGGAGGACACCATTGCACACTGTGATCAATGTCAATACGCAGCGAATATTGAGCGAGCATCGGCAAAGGTTAACCCATCCGATTTTGTCGAAGTAATAGCTCACAGTCAGACAAGATTTAATGATGCACCGCTTGAAAAGCTTTATACACCTGGCATGAGCACAATCGAGCAGCTAGTGCAAAATCTTAGTGTTGACGCAAAACAAATCATAAAAACGATGCTGTTTATCGTTGATGGTCAGCCCGTTGCTGTCGTTGTTCGTGGAGATTATGAGGTTAATGAACTAAAGGTAAAGAATTATTTAAGGGCATTAACTATTAATCTAGCTAACGATCACGAAGTTGCAGCACATATATCCTCTGTTACTGGCTACGTTGGTCCAATCGGCTTAACCGTTCCAGTACTCGTTGATTATAGCGTGCTCGAATTAACGGACGGCATCCTAGGAGCCAATGAGCAAGACTACCACTATAAGCATGTGAACGTAAGAAGAGACCTAGACGTCACGCATGTTTCAGATTTTCGCAATGTTGTTGAAGGTGATACTTGTCCACGCTGTGAGGCAGGACGTTTACAGTTTAATAGAGGAATTGAGCTGGGACATATATTTAAGCTCGGGACAAAATACAGTGAGAGCATGTCAGCTACATTCCTTGATAAAGCCGGGAAATCACAGCATTTCGTGATGGGCTGCTACGGTATCGGCATATCCCGAATATTGTCAGCATTAATTGAGCAGCAGGTTGAAGGGGATGGGATTGTATGGCCAACAATTATTAGTCCATACCAGCTTCACATCATCCCAATATCCTACGCAGATGAGAACCAGCGAGAGCTTGCAGAACGAATGGCCACACCATTAGAGCAAGCGGGGATTAATGTGCTAATCGATGATCGAGATGAACGAGCAGGTGTGAAGTTCAAGGACGCGGATCTAATAGGTATTCCGTATCGTATCATTGTTGGCAAAGACGCTGCAAGCGGTAAGGTGGAGTGGATTGACCGTATAAACAATACTAAAGATTTGCTCGATGCCTCAGCCGTAGTGGAGCGAATTAGCACTATCTACTCGGGCAGTAAAACGATATAGAAGCTATAAAACCATAGTAAATGAAGAATGCCGAAAAGCTTGAGCTTTTCGGCATTTTGATGTTGAGCATGATGATTAGGTCACGCGTCATGAGTATGATCATCATAGAGCGGATGATTATTCATGTAAGCCAGTAACCTTAACCGGTCCTTGAGCAATAAGACGCGTCATAATTAGTGCCAGCTCTCGCGGTGATTGATGCTGACCTGATTCAAACCAATGCTGCAGTACACCGACATTGGCCGACGAGATAAATGCAATCAAGTAATCCTTTGGCACCTTAATATTCGCCGCTTGATCCTCTGGAATAAAGTCAGTAAGTTTATTAAATAATTTTTGCTGCATAAATTTCCTTATGCCCATTGCGAATGCAGGATCTCCCTTAGGGCCTAGCATTAGCTTACTAAAATCAGTATGCTCATACCAAAACTCTAGTATGGCAACAATTTTCTCATACGGCTCATCACGCTTTGCAGCTGTAAGCAGCTCATCGATTTGAATTTCATTCGCGAGTAATGAGAGCTCATCCATCAATTGTTGCTGACATTGTTGAAGCAGATCCGTTACATCCTTGTAATGAAGATAGAACGTGCCACGATTGATCTCAGCGCGCATCGTAAGATCACTAACAGTTATTTTCTCCAGTCCTTTTTCCTGCATCAATTCAACCAGTGCCTGACGAAGAAGCTTTCTTGTTCGAAGCTTTCGCAAGTCTGTCTTTTTAACCATCATTACATTCCTTTCGCAAATTTCTTAATACGAATTTATTTTTCAATCAACAGATAGCAATGAAAGTGTTGAATATTGAACATCTCGGCGGTTTATTGATTATTGATGTTTTTCCTATGCTCATTATAATTGACAGTGTGATTAATAATCAACAACATGTTCATTAAAATGAAAGGAAGGCGTTGGAATTGTCTTTATTGAAGCAGAAAATATTATGGATAGGTGGAGCTGCTGTTTTTGTCGCACTTATCATTTTTGGTTTAGCGATGATGGGCTCAGTATTAGGGGCAAAAGCTAAAGCATTACCGGTAGCTCTCGTCGTTCTTGATCAGCCATTGGATTTGCCAACGGGCGAAAAGATAGCATTGGGTGAATTAGTGAAGCAAAAGGTTACAGAATTGGATCAGCTACCAATTAACTGGATTACAATGGACTCCGAAAGTGATGTTCAAGTAGAGCTAGAAGCTCAAAACGTATATGGCGCCCTCATTATACCGGCTGATTTCAGCAGAGGAGTGTTGTCTATTCAATCTCCTTCACCTGTTCCTTCTACAATTAAGCAATATCTTAATGAAGGAATGAATAGTCAGGCTGCATCAGCAGTTAAAACTATGCTGAATCAAATGATGGATATGATGCAAAGCGAAATCTCTCAAAATCTATTGAGCCAAATAGGGGAACAGGCAGAGCAATTGCCTATCCATACTGCAAAAGCACTATTAACTCCGTTCCATATAGAGGAGATCGTCGTCCATGCTGTAGGCAGTAATAACGGTAATGGCACTGCACCAAATATTTTGACGCAGGTAATTTGGATTGGAAGCTTGATATGCTCTATTTTCCTATTTTTAGCTGTTAGAAATTGTCGACAAACAACCGATCGTAGATTCGCAGTTGTTGCTGTACAATTAATTGTAGGATTGGTCTTAACTGCTGCTGCATCAGGCTTTACGGTTTGGATGGCCAATATTTGGTATGGAATGCATATAAGTAATCCTTTGCACGTTTGGTTGTTCTTGTGGCTTGTAGCTGCTGCTTTTTTCCTCCTCCAATCAGCACTGTTAAGCTGGATCGGTTTCCCGGCAATTGGTTTACTTGTGTTGCTTCTGTTCTTCTCGTTACCATTGTTAAATATGGCACCTGAGTTTATGTCGCAAACAACTCAAGACTGGCTATATTCATGGACTCCGCTTCGTTACGCAGCAGCTGGTCTAAGAACGATCATGTATTACGGTGGAGAAGGGATGTCATTAGCATATCGTGTCATGTGGTGCATTGCAGCCGTTGCAGCAGTAGTTCTACTAGCTTCAAGTGCTCGAAAGGAAAAGACTGATAAGCAGAAGACGGGGTTACTGTCGCTACCTACAAGTAAATAACAAAGGTTGTACGACAGCATACATGTAAATGTATTAAAAAATGAATGGACTCATAGAACTTGAACAAACGGTAGCTAGATTAACTTTGCTACCGTTTGTTAGTTGTGAGCAACAACACGATTAATAAAATTCTCTTGTGAGATAGAAGCATGGTAAACGTAATGTACTGCTGTATGGCTTACATGCGCATAAGTAAGGTATTAGTAATTGAATAAAATTACATATGAATGTATAATTATGCAATATTGAACATATGTATACCATGTTTGGAGGGAGAGAATGAAATATAATGTGTTTATCGACGGGCAAGAAGGCACGACTGGTTTAAAGATTGTTGAGGATTTATCAAAGCTAGCAAACATAGAGGTTATGCGCATAGATGCTGACAAGAGAAAGAACACAACGGAACGCAGCAAGCTGCTTAATCAAGCTGATCTTGTATTTCTATGTCTACCTGATTCTGCGGCAAGAGAATCCATCGAGCTAATTAAGAATACAGACACTAGAGTTATTAATACGAGTACTGCCTTCAGGACTGACAACGATTGGGTGTTCGGTTTGCCCGAGATTAAAGGTCAACGAGAGCTCATTCGAGCCGCCTCTAAAGTATCTGTCCCAGGCTGTCACGCCACTGGCTTTATCTTAACCATTCGACCACTCATCGATGCTGGCTTACTTCAAAAGGATTATCCAATATCGTGCTATTCACTAACGGGGTATTCAGGTGCAGGTAGAAGTGGGATTGAGGAATATGAGAATCCAGTGCACATAGCGTCAAAGCTTTTGCATGCTCCAAAGCATTATGCATTGCGGCTCGATCATAAGCACTTACCTGAAATGAGCATGTATGCTGGACTCTCGCATGAACCGCTGTTTACACCGGTTATCGCAAATTATCGGCAAGGGATGGCAATGACCATTCCGCTAATAAGCAGAATGCTACCGAAAAAATCCACTGCCCAAGAGATCCATGAGGCTTTAGCGGAGTACTATTCGTCGGAACCATTTATTCATGTCATGCCATTTCAATCTGAAGCATACCACGATCATGGAAGATTCGACATTACGGCATGCAATCATACAAACCGTTTGGAAATCTTCGTATTCGGCAATAATGACAACATCAATATCATATCTCGTTATGATAATTTAGGAAAAGGTGCATCGGGTGCTGCGATACAGAATATGAATCTTATGCTCGGTTTTGATGAATGCAACGGTTTAGTAAAATGATTGATGAATCGATGGCAGCCGGTGAACGTGGGCTGCCGTTTTATGTGATCATAGGCACATATGCTAACTATTCTATTTACTGTTAATGCTCTTGCAGCTATTTTTGTACAATATATCGATAGTGCAAGTTCTAATACGTTTATCTTAGCAACTAACAGTTGCAAAAGCTCTTCAACTAACGCTCGCTACAGCTTTATAGCTCAATTTGCTATGATGAAATTAGTATAATCTGATTCTTCAGAGTAAGAGAGGAGAGAGTATATGCTGGATTATAAAAAAATCGGCGAGAGAATTTTGCAATGTAGAAAGAATAAAAACATGACACAAGTAGAGTTATCTGAGATGCTCGGCATAAGTCATCAAGCTGTATCTAAATGGGAAAAAGGGATGAGTTTGCCTGATATTGAACAGTTATTACGGCTCACAAAACTGTTTAACCTGACGATGGAACAAATATTGTTAGGACATAGTGAAGGGCTAACGGATGAGAACGTCGTAAAGACTGAAATAACGAGTTCAGATTCGTCAGAGTTAGTATGGAGTGAAGTATTAAAAGTAATAGAAAAACAAATAAATGCACAAAGCTACAAGACATGGTTCCAAACTGCAACCGGAAGATTAGAAAACGAAACACTCATCGTTTGTTGTCCGAATCCATTTTCCATGGAGTGGCTTCAAACTAAATATTCCTTCCTGATCAGGCAAACCTTAGATGCTTTAACAGGGGGAGCCAATATTACTCTAGAATTTCAGTCGACTACACAAGTCCAGGTGAACTCACAATAAATTTTATAAAACCAAATGCGCATATAAACGTATGTAATGCTTGAACACATTGCATCATACATAACCTGTTAAAGGAGTAATATCTTTGTTCAAATTAAATCGAACCATTCAGATTGCTTTGCTTGTTGCGCTGATATTTGTCATTGTCTTTCTATACTCTAAGGTAGATTACTTGTTTACCTCTTTGTATGGATTAATTCAGGTGATCTTCGTTCCTATCCTGTTAGCGGCGTTTTTTTATTATCTGTTGCGGCCCGTTATTCGTTTACTCGCTAAATACAGAATAAAAAAAATCTTTTCGATCCTCATCATCTTTTTAATACTTTCGGCATTAGTTGTTTGGTTCATCGTCGCGATGCTGCCATTGCTGCAAAAACAGTTTATCAGTTTGATAGAAAATGCACCTAGCTTCTTTGATGCCATCGGTAAACAGATTACAGAATTGCAGCAGCAGGAAATTTTCCGAACGATTTTCCCAGCTACGGACTTTGATTGGTCGACGGTATCCAACTACATTAATAAAGGACTATCAAGCATCAATGCTTATATCGGTAGTCTAGTGAGCTTCGTGTCCAATTTCACCATTGTACTATTTATCACACCAATTATTCTGTTCTTTTTACTTAAGGAAGGCGAGAAGCTGCCGACGCGCATTGTTAATGGATCTCCAGTGCGTTTTAAGAACGATGTACAGGAAATGCTCGAGGAATTTGATAAAGTACTTAGCAGCTTTATTGTCGGTCGAGTACTAGTCAATGTTTTTTTAGGTGTGTTGATGTACATTGGCTTTATCATAATTGATTTGCCATATGCACTGCTGCTGACAACCATTGCGGTTATCGCAAATTTCATTCCATTCGTGGGAGCAATATTATCCTCAGTACCAATTGTAATCGTCGCACTAGTGGATTCACCGTCCAAGGCGATATGGTCTCTGGTCATTATTTTGCTAGCACAGCAAATTCAGGATAATCTGATTGCACCTTATATTTTTGGGAAGCAGTTAAATATACATCCTCTAACTACAATTATCCTTGTACTAGGTGCAGGGAAAATGGGTGGGATTATCGCTATGATTATCGTGATACCAGCCTATCTCATTCTAAAGGTTATTGCGATCAAGGTTTATACGTTGTTCTTTAAGGAGAAATGGGAAAACCTATAGCACTAAACATAAAAACGAGCGTATCTAGTTAATAGATGCGCTCGTTTTTATGTATACGATCTCGTATTACTGGTGGTCATTCTTAATGATGCTTATACCTGCAACAAAAAGATAGGCAAATGTGGAAAGCATAACTAGAACCAAAATCGTTGGCAGCATTATATTTTCCTCCTCTAGAAGTATTTATACATTAGGTATTGATTGCTTCCTATTTTAGCAAAATAAACAATCAATTTATATAAGAATACGCTTCTTTCGAAAAGTCTTCATAGTTGTGACAATTCAGTTAACTGACTGCTCTGGCCATTAAGTTGATACAAATTTGTCCATATGAGATAATTGCTGTGAACTCTTATCTTATCATTCTATAGTGAGAAGGCGAGGTAAATAAATGGAATACATAAAGCTAGGCAATACTGGTTTGGATGTTTCTCGAATTTGTCTCGGTTGTATGAGCTTTGGCGATGCCACAAAATGGACTCATCCATGGGTGCTTAATGAAGAAAACAGTCGTCCGATCATTAAGAAGGCATTAGAGCTAGGAATTAACTTTTTTGATACGGCCAATATTTATTCCGAAGGAGCTAGTGAGGAAATTGTCGGTAGAGCGTTGAAGGACTACACGAACCGTGATGAGGTCGTTATCGCAACAAAGGTATTCTTCAGAATGCATGAAGGACCGAATGGAGCTGGTCTTTCACGTAAAGCGATTATGTCAGAAATTGATAAAAGCCTTAAGAGACTTGGAACAGATTATGTGGATCTGTACCAAATTCATCGTTGGGATTACCATACACCGATTGAAGAGACGATGGAAGCTTTGCATGATGTCGTTAAAGCTGGGAAGGTAAGATACATAGGCGCTTCAGCTATGTATGCATGGCAATTCCTTAAGGCGCTGCATGTCGCCGATTCGAATGGCTGGACTCGCTTCGTGTCCATGCAGAACCATATGAATCTTATTTATCGGGAAGAAGAGCGTGAGATGATGCCACTCTGCAGAGAGGAAAACATCGGTGTAATTCCTTATAGTCCATTAGCTGCGGGGCGTTTAGCGCGCGAGTGGACAACGGAGACCATTCGTTCTAAAACCGATAAAGCGCAACAATCGAAATACGGTGCTACCGCTGAATCAGACCGATTGATTGCCGACCGCGTAACGATGATTGCAGAGAGTCGCGGAGTTCCTCGCTCGCATGTGTCTCTTGCTTGGCTGCTTCAGAAGGAAGCCGTAACTGCTCCAATCATTGGAGTGACGAGTATAGAGCAGCTAGAGGAGTCCGTACAATCGATTACTTTAAAGCTGACCGATGAAGAGATCGCTTCATTAGAGGAGCTTTATGTACCACATAAAGTCGTTGGAGCTTTATAGATCAAGCGTTTGTCGCTTACGATAATAGATAATACAGATGAAGCAGGAGAATGTAAATTCCTTGCTTCACCTGTTTTTGTTCAATCGAACAATTATTTCATTTCGCAGAGTGAGAGTGATTCAATGATTCATATTGAACACTTCTGACTCTTTATCAGGAGCATTTATTTATTCAGCTGGTCTGTTTTCACTAAATATTTTTCTTTCCTGCTGAAATTCTGTAATTTCTTCGCCACCATTAAAAATAAAATTCGTATCGTTGTTACTGATACTGCAAGCCTCTTTTCCTTCTTTGTTCAGCGGCGCTAAATTATTTAATGGTTGATTAGCTTGTTGTTGTGCTTGCTGTTGATTTTGATTTTTTTGTTGGTTGTTCATGCTATTACTCCTCCTTTAAAAATAATGGACTGCGGTCATATCCTTTGAATTTAGCTCAATAAATATGTACGTCTAAACCATTCAACCATTGGTGTCTTTATAAGCGTCATAAAAACATAAAAAACGGACAAAATAACGAAAATCATGCTGTGAGGTGATAAAGAAATGGAGAACAAGCGTAGACAAAATCAATCTCAGAAAAAGCTACCGATAAACGGTATTGAGGATGTAGAGTTTTCGATGGAGCTAGCCGACGAAGAAGATATGGAGGCACTCGAGCGTATGGAGCAAGCAGATCGTAGACAGGATTCCGAATACGAGTAAGAAAGAAGGCTGCAGTAGTTGGAGAAAAATATATTAGCGTATTTTAAGAGTCCGGAAGAAGCACAAAAAGCAGCAAAACAATTAGAAGCATTAGGCACGATTGATATGAGTATTGATCGTTTCTCCAAAAATCCTGGAGGAGAACTAAACAGTATTACGAATCCTGTTACCGGATATATTTCAAGCCTTGCCACGCTTTCACTTAATGCGGATATCTCTAGTAGAGATGATGGAATATTATTGGCAGCCGGTACAGACGCAAGTGGTTATAGCAGCGGTGGCGATCATGGACCAACAGGGAGAGACATACTACTGACCGTTGTCGTTGATGAAAGCGTTCATCATCAAACAATGCAAATATGTGAGCAGGCTGGTGGGCTTATATAGAGCTTAGCGTTCACACTAATTTTGCCACATCATATGCAGTAGCATTCGATATGTAAGAGCAGACATACAAATAACGATACGCCGGTGACCACTCACCGGCGTATCGTTACTTTTGTTCCAACAGATACAGTTTCTGCTAGCTGCAAGACATCCTCATTATACATGCGTATACATCCTTGCGAGACCTCATGACCGATCGAAGCAGGGTTATTCGTACCGTGTATGCCATAGTGTGGTTTGGATAAACCCATCCAAAAAGCACCAAATGGACCGCCAGGATTGCGCTGTTTATTGACGATGGTGAATTCACCAACTGGTGTTTTCGACACCATCTTACCAATTCCTACTGGAAATCCTCGAACAACTGTATCGGAATCAAGAAGATAAAGCATCCTATCAGAAAGATCTACAATAATTCTGTAGTTTGGCATCCGCATCAGCCTCCTAGTTATTCATATGAGAAGCTACGAGCGGATGACTGGGCTAAGCTTATACATATTTTTTATAATAATGACTTAAGGCGAGTAGGGGATAGATATATCGATAGCTATTATAATGAACATAAAAGTTACCTGGCAGACCAGCCCCTGTAGGGTATATCGTAGGCCAGCCGTTTTCATTAATTAATGCCATTAACCTTTTCATACCACTGTTAATTGCAGAAGTCGGTTGATCATGCATAGCAATTAAAGCATCTAATGCCCATGCCGTTTGAGAGGGGGTGCTATAATGTAGAGGGGTGTACTGCATGCGGCGATCACTTGTACATGATTCTCCCCAGCCACCATCTCGATTCTGTATGGAATACAGCCACTCTATCGCTTTCTGCACTTGTTTGTCGCTCGAAGTAATCCCTACTGCACTTAGGCCAGTTAATGCTGCCCACGTGCCATAAATATAACAAATTCCCCATTTTCCATACCATGAGCCATCGGCCTCTTGATTGTTCATTAGCCATCGAACGCCACGCTGAATATGATGATTGTCGTGCTTAAGCTGACTGTAATGGCCGAGGTATTCAAGCGTTCGACCTGTTAAGTCTGCAGTCGAAGGATCAATCGCTGCTGCTTTCGAACCATCTAACGCTAACCACGTCACCATTTTATTATCTACGTTCTTCTCAAATGCAGGCCAGCCACCGTCGTTGTTTTGCATAGAGAGCACCCAATTTAGACCTAAGACTGAAGCTTCTTTATAGGACTCATTTTCCTGAGACATGCTATAGATCGCACGTAATGCCGCAGTCGTATCGTCAATATCGGGATTGATCGTGTTTGACTCAGAAAACCCCCAGCCGCCAGGAGCTGCTCCTTCGTTATGTACGCTCCAGTCTCCTTTTTTGTGCTGCTGCATGTTTACTATATACGAATTCGCTTTTAAGATAGCAGGATGACTAGCTTTCACGTTGGCTTGCTGCAGTGCATAGCTTAGCAATGCAGTATCCCATATCGTTGATGGCGAGTTTTGTATTGTAACGGTATGACTTGAGCTATAACACCTCATCTGTATAAGCCCCTCGATTGCTTTTATAATGGTTGGATGCTGACGATCATAGCCTAATGCTAATAAAGAGAAAACCATTAAGATCGTAGAGCTTGCATAGCTGTACAGTGTTCCATCATCCTCAATTCTATCAAGCATAAATTGCACCGCTTTTTCAGAGGCGATATCGTTCAGAGAGGAACCCAATAAACGATTACGACCTTCTTCTATCCGCTCCTGCATCAGTTGATACGAAGCAGATTCGAATTCCTCAGCTTCATAACGAGTCGAAGGATAAACGAATAGGTCATCTAGTGGATAAGGAGACTGGATGTGGAAGTCTTGCTTAGCCATAATAAGCATAGGGATAAGATGAACTCGTGAGTAGCCTGAAAACTCAAAGAAATTAATAGGTAAATAAGTAGGTAGGAGGAGCATTTCCATAGGGATGGATGAGATAGCTTTGGGCCAGCGCTGCTGTCCTGTAATGGCGAGCATCGCTTTGCATAATAAACCTTTCGTGTTAGTGATTCCTCCTCTAGAGCGAATAAACTGTTTAGCTTTCAAGATGCTATCATCGTTTAATTGGCTGTAGCCAGAAAACAGCAACGCTTGTAAATTATCGATCGTCGCAGCTAAATTTCCATCCTCTTCATCCTCATAAAGCTTCCAGCATCCATTGGGCAGCTGCTCCTTTATAATTCGTTGGTGGAGCTGCCCAATGAATGCTTCGTCCTCATAATGTAATGTTCGCAATAAAATTATCATATACGCGTCAATAATCGTGCCATTCTCAAAGCAAAAACGCCAAGTACCGTCCGCTTGCTGCTGCTGTATAAGAAACCTAGTTAATTGGTTGATGTCCGCTTTTAAATCAAGCTCTCGAATTCGTTCGGGATTCATGCTACACCTCCTATGCAGTTTATAAATTATATAGAAACGAAGCCGCATTCATGTATAGAAGGTGAAGTTAATAGATTTACAATATTATACAGTTATCGATATACTGTATAATAGCTGCTTCATCTTATGTAAACCTCATCTATGTGCTCCGTATTATTGAATCTGCTAAGGAGGCCGTTCGATGGATGAAAAAATCATTAATCGTGATTGGGAATTATCGAAAAGAATTAACGCGCTTGCTCGTCATTATCTCTTGGAAGGAAATACGGTAGAAGAAGCGCTGCAGAAGGTATTACATTCAGAGGAGTATCGAGACTGGATTGCAGTTCCGCGCTGCTTTTCAATTGATCCTGAACAAAAGAGATATTATCAAGATATAGAAGCTGACATCACCTGGAAAAAGTACACGGCTAGAATCGATCATTATATTCATTCATATTTTACAGGTTCAAGCACTACTAAGCCCATAGAGTCAGGCGAATATGACCAGATCTTTATGGGCCTTGGAATGCAAATAACTCCTGAGCAGCTTGGCTATGAAATTGCCGAGCTTTCTCGTATGGTAGGTGTGAATAAACCATTAAACTACGGTCATTTATTATGTCTATATAATGGTACATTACTCTCCGATCTTGAAGAGGAGCAACTCGACAGTTTAGTTTCAAGAAAGGAAGAGGTTGTTCAATTTGTGGATGATGTCTATGCGAGATATCGTGTGAAATAAATGGTTTAGACTCCTCTAGAATTATACACAATGAATGGTATAATAATCGTTCGAGCTAATCAAACCTATAGAAAGGGTGTTACTATGAGTGAATCGAATCAAGAATATATTATTATCTCATCTGCAAGAGAGAATAATCTTAAAAACGTTTCGCTACGGATTCCTAAACGAAAAATCACCATCTTTACCGGCGTATCTGGTTCTGGAAAATCTTCAATTGTCTTCGATACAATTGCAGCAGAATCACAACGCTTATTGAATGAAAACTTTAGTATGTTCGTTCGAAATTTTCTACCTCGCTATCCACAGCCTGACGCGGATGCGATCGAAAACCTGAGTATGGCTGTTATTGTGGACCAGAAGCGTCTCGGCGGCGGTTCTCATTCAACAATGGGAACGATTACAGATATATCACCAATATTAAGGCTACTTTTCTCCAGAATAGGTCAACCCCATATTGGACATGTCAATATGTTCTCCTTTAACGATCCACAGGGCATGTGTCCTAAGTGTAATGGGCTAGGTCGAAAGCTAGGTGTAGACATGAACAAAGCCATTGACATGTCAAAATCGTTGAATGATGGGGCATTGATGCTGCCAGATTATGCAGTAAACGGCTGGGATTGGTCAATGGTCGTACAGTCTGGCTTCGACCCTGATAAGAAGCTAAGCGACTATTCAGAGGAAGAACTGGAACAGCTTTTGTACGGTAAGGCTAAAAAAGTAAAAGTAGAATTTGCAGGAAAGCCAACGAATATTACAGTGGAAGGCGTTATCGAGAAATTCACTAACAAATACATAAAGCAGGATCTAAAAGCAAAGTCAGAACGTACCCAAAAAGCGGTTGCACCATTCATCTCCGAGGGACCATGCTCCAGCTGTCACGGTGCAAGGCTGAGTCAAGCTGCACTTAGCTGTAAAATCAATGGACTTAATATTGCTGAGATGTCTGCAATGGAGGTCGGTCAGCTCATTCGAGTCGTGAAGGAGATTGACAATGAGGTTGCTTCCTCCATCATCAAATCACTTACGGAACGATTGCAGCATCTGGTCGATATCGGACTGGATTATTTGACACTCGATCGTCAGACGGACACCTTGTCTGGCGGTGAATCACAGCGCGTCAAGATGGTAAAGCATCTAAGTGGTAGTCTCGTTGATGTTACGTATATCTTCGATGAGCCTAGCGTTGGCTTACATCCACGAGATGTGCATCGTCTCAATGAATTGCTGCAGAAGCTGCGAGATAAAGGGAATACGGTCATTGTGGTCGAGCATGATCCTGATGTTATTAAGGTAGCCGATCATATCATTGATGTCGGCCCTTATGCTGGCAGTCGAGGGGGAAATATCGTATACGAAGGGAGCTATCAAGGTTTACTGGAATCAGGTACATTAACAGGCAACCATATGAAGCATCAGCTCCAGCTGAAGCAAGAGTGCAGACAGCTATCTGGCAAGCTTTCGATCAAGGATGCAACCTTGCATAATCTAAAAACCGTTAGCGTAGATATTCCAACCGCTGTGCTTACTGTCGTTACCGGAGTTGCAGGATCAGGTAAAAGTACGCTCATCAATGAAATATTTCTTAGTCAGCACCCTGACACAATCGTCATTGACCAATCGGCGGTAGGGGTGTCAACCCGCTCGAATCCTGCAACCTATACCGGTATTATGGATGATGTGCGCAAAGCATTCGCTTCTGCCAATAAGGTGAGTGCAGGCTTGTTTAGCTTTAATTCCAAAGGAGCCTGTGAGCATTGTCAAGGACTGGGCGTTGTGTATACGGATCTAGCATTTCTAGATAGCGTGAAGCTGCCCTGTGAAGTATGTGAAGGCAGAAGATTCAAGGAAGAGGTGCTTGAGTACAAGCTGAATGGAAAGTCGATTGCCGATGTACTGCAAATGACAGTAGAGCAGGCTTTAGAGTTTTTTGAGCTGAAGGAAGTCAAGCGCAAGCTGCAGGCGATGAGTGATGTAGGACTGAATTATATTACACTAGGTCAGCCGCTCAGCACATTGTCAGGGGGAGAATGTCACCGTATTAAGCTAGCAAGTGAGCTGCATAAGAACGGCAGCATTTATGTCATGGACGAGCCCACGACAGGTCTGCATACGTCCGATATCGGTCATCTGCTAGCGATCATGAACCGACTTGTGGACGCTGGTAATACCGTTATCGTCATCGAGCATAATCTTGAAGTGATAAGTCAAGCTGATTGGATCATTGACATGGGACCAGATGGAGGTAGTAAGGGTGGCCAGGTCGTGTTCGAAGGCACACCTTCTCAGATCATTGGTGCGGAGCAGTCGATTACAGGGAAGTACTTGAAATAACCGCAGTCAATACGGTTACGTCCACGATTAAATAGATAAGCCTTACTGGAGATCCTTATTCACAGGGGTCTCCTATTTATTATGTGCTAAAAAAAGTTTCACTGGACACCAATTGGTGTCATATAATTGAGACACTGATTGGTGTCCAATTAGGTAAAGGGTGGAGGAAATTGAACGAGAATAAACAAGAGCGTGATGTGTATATAGCGATAGCAGACCCGACGAGGCGTGAATTGTTACGTTTATTGGCTGATGCAGAGGAGCTTCCTCTGCATGAATTAACTTCCCATTTTAACATGGGACGTACGGCTGTTTCTAAGCATTTGACTATACTTAAAGAAGCTCAACTCGTAACGGATCGTAAGGTAGGCAGAGAAACAAGATATCGTCTGAATGCAGACCCCCTTCAAGAAATTCAAGACTGGGTGTCCTTTTACGAAAAATTCTGGAATGAAAAAGTAATGCACTTGGACCGATAAATACGATCGTTACATGGACGTTAAAGGAAGAGAATGGGATAACGCACTTACAGCTGGAGCAAACTGGATTTGAAAAAGAAAATCAAGCCTTCCATGGCGCGAAATATGGCTGGGCTAGCATGGTTGAAGGACTAGAAAAAATGCTCGAGACTTTGTAATTTGCAACAAATTATTGTTTTACTATGGGAAAATAAACTTAAGGAGAGGGATGTATGAGTTTTATTAAAGATATGATCTCGGTTTTCAAAAAGAAGGAATTAATGTTTCGAGAAAGCTACAAGGAAGCAGATGAGGTATACACTTTTCTGTTTGAAATAGACAAGAGCTTAACCTGGAATGCCGGGCAATATGGCTTGTTAAGCATTACTCACAAGTCTATCAAAAACGGTACAAAACCGTTCAGCATCGCATCAGCACCTTCAGAGAATGTTGTACGAATAACAACACGGATTAGTGGCGAACCAAGTGAATTCAAGCAGGCATTGCTCGAGCTAAAGCCTGGTATGAGTATAAAAATGGGCGGACCTGTAGGAGCTTTTTATCCAACAGATTCTCGACCTTCACTCTTTATTGCTGGAGGAATTGGAATTACGCCTTTTCGTTCGATCTTAAAACAATTAGAAGTAGAAGGTAGTAATGAGCAGAAAGGCATTCAGCTACTTTATATGGATAGCAACAACACACATCTATATAAAGATGAGCTAGACAGAATTGCCACTAACACATCGATACGTATCACATATATGGAATCGAAGGATGAGTTGCAGCAGGAAATCGATAAGTTTATAGCTAAACATAAGGATAATGGCAATTATTTTATTGCAGGACCAAAATCGATGGTAGACGATGTCACTAATTATGTAAAAAATCAAAATATTCCAAAGCGCAATATTAAGAAGGATGCTTTTTTTGGGTATTAATGAACGCAAATAGAACAAATAGAAGAAGCCCCTTGAGTATTTCAAGGGGCTTCTTTGGCTGCTTGACGCTACATATGTTTAACCACTAAACAATGGGTTCATACTGCTTTATCAAAAGAGCTAAAAATAGATTGAAACAAAAATAGCGCTATGATATAATCAATAGCGGCGTTTTCAAATCAAACAAAATCGTATAGTTTTCCTAATCATATCTTAATTATACAACTACAGATTTGATTTGTCAACACGCTTTGCATTTCCCAAAATAAGGTATAAGGAGTGTGTTTCCACATGGAGGCGAAGGAATGGCAGCAAGAACAGGAACGGCTGAAATGGGTCAGAAACAAGTTGAAGGCAAGAATTAATGAACTGGAACCCGAGGTTGCAGGACTAAGAGATCAAGCTACAGACATCCGAAAAAGATTTTGGGAAGAAGTTACGATTAATACCAGCACACAAGAAGATTTCGAAGAGACCTTCTATACGATTAACCAACAGTCCGCGTTATTGGCTGAACGCGAGCGTGGACTTAAACAGTTACAGCAGCAATGGAAAAATATGAATCGTTTGCTTTCATCTCCTTATTTTGGGCGCCTCGACTTTCACGAGGATGGACAAGAGAACATTGAACAGATCTACATTGGCGTATCCTCCTTCATTGACGAAGACGAATTAAGCTTTCTCATCTATGATTGGCGTACGCCTATCGCGAGCTTGTACTACGATCATACTCCTGGCCAAGCGTCTTATAACACTCCAGCAGGTAAGATCGAAGGGACCATGGAGCTGAAACGACAATTCCAGATACAACAGGGGCAACTGATCAATATGTTTGATGCTAATGAGACGATCGGTGATGAATTACTGCAGCAAGTGCTTGGCGAAGGTGCCGATGCTCAGATGAAGACGATCGTGGCTACGATACAGAAGGAACAGAATACGATTATTCGTAATGAACAAGGTAAAATGCTTATCGTACAGGGGGCTGCGGGGAGCGGGAAAACGTCTGCCGCATTGCAGCGTGTTGCTTACTTGCTATACAAACACCGCCAAACGTTAAAGGCCGATCAAATCGTGCTTTTCTCACCCAATCCGATGTTTAACAGCTATATCTCTACCGTTCTACCTGAGCTAGGAGAAGAGAATATTCAGCAGACGACTTTTCAAGAATACCTAAATTACTGGGTAGGTTCATCACTACAGGCAGAGGACCCTTTTGATCAAATGGAATATGTATTAACCGAACAAGGAGCGCCGGAATATGAAGCTCGTCTTCAAGGTATGGAATATAAAGCTTCTGAGGCTTTCTTGAACGCTTTACACAACTATGGTATATGGCTGGGACGCGAAGGTATGCGCTTTGTATCGATTCACTTTCGAGATCAAGAGCTTATTACCGCAAAACAAATGAAAGAGAAGTTTTATAGCTACGACCAGTCACTATCGCTTTCCAATCGCATCATGCTGTTGCAGGAATGGCTGCTAGATGAGTTGGCCTTGTTAGAGCGTGTTGAGCGAAACGCAAATTGGGTAGAGGAAGAACTAAACTACCTCCTCGACACTGAGCAGTATGCTGAAGTCTTCGGAATGCTTCATAAAGATAGAGAAGTATTAGACATCGCCGAACAGTATGCTATAGTTCGTGAAATAGTGACCAACAATCGTCGTAAGGATGAAAGCGACTATGACTTTGCGCAAAATGAGGAGACCTTACTGCGACGCAGCATCGTAAAAGAATACTTCAAACCATTAAGAAAATTCGTGAGAAAGCTCTCTTTCGTAGATATTAAAGGCATCTATCTTCAATTATTTGTCGATGAACCGACTTATCTAGAGCGAACAAATACAGCTTTCGTCCCATCTCTATGGTCAGAAATATGCAAGCATACTAAAGAATCCTTGCTCCACAACAAGTTACTTTACGAGGATGCCACGCCTTATTTGTATGTAAAAGAACTCATCGAAGGTGTCCGATTGAACAAGGACATACGATATGTGTTTGTTGATGAGGGGCAGGATTATTCTCCGTTCCAATATGAATATATTAAAAAGCTATTCCCTCGTGCGCGAATGACAGTGCTCGGTGATTTCGGTCAAGCGATTTTTATGCAATCTACAAGCTTAGACTCTTCCAATTCTCAACTTGTTAACCTATACGGTGAATCCGAAACAACGCTTATTCGCTTATTACGCAGCTATCGTTCAACGAAAGAAATTGTAGAATTCACCAAATCTATGCTTCCTGAAGGAGATAGTATTATTCCTTTTGAAAGGAGAGGTCCAAAACCACTTCTTAAGAGATTGGAGGATGGAGAAAACCGCGTTCAACAAATGGTCTCAGACATCGAGTTGCTGAAGGCTGAAGGATTAGACTCTATCGCGATTATTACGAAGACTGCAGTCGAAAGTCGTGCGGCCTATGAATCGCTAAAATTCCAAGGCGTTGAATCATTGCACCTCGTTACGAAGGAGACCGAAGGCTTTGATCAGGGAATAAAGGTCATCCCTGTGTATCTTGCCAAGGGTGTAGAATTTGATGCAGTCCTCGTCTATGATGCTTCATCCGAATCCTATCGTCAAGAGAACGAACGCAAGCTTCTGTATACCGCGTGTACACGGGCCATGCATCGTCTTCATCTATACTCAATTGGCGAATGGTCACCGTTCGTGCAGGCACTACCAGAGAAACTGTATGAGAAAGGTTCGTATTGAAAATCTAATGCATTAAGCCTTGGCCGAAACTGGTTAAGGCTTTTCCTATAAATGATTCTGCTTAGAAAGAGCTATTATTATTCAGTATTAGCAATCTTAAACACTTTGCTTAATATAATGAGGATACGAACGATTATTGATTGCAAATGAGGTGTAGCAATGAGCGAACGTAAACCAATGGCTAGACTGTTTGTTTCAGCGATAAGATCAGGCATAGATGAACAATTTACGATACAACTACATACGAATCAACCACTAAAAAAATTTAGGATAGAAGCGACTACAGAAGATGATAAACGCAATATGTTTCGTTCAAGCGCAGCCTTTTATACGAATGAGCATGGCATCATTAATTTAAGCAAGCAAGCTCCTATTGCTGGGGATTATGAAGGTGTAGACAGCATGGGCTTAATATGGTCTATGCGAAGTGTAGAGAAGAAAGAAGGTAGATTCGTAAAGCATTCTTCAGATCCAATTAAAATTCGCCTACATGCCTATGACAATGACCAATTAGTAGATTCTCAATCTATCATCCGTACATTTTATCCAGTAGAAGAAGTTGTAAAAGAATCCATAGCGAACGAATCCATCCTTGGAACGACCTATTCTCCAAAACAGCCAGGAAAATATCCCGCAGTCATTGTTGTGGGTGGATCTGACGGAGCTGTACATGAAGCAGCAGCGGCAATGCTTGCAGCTCAAGGGTATGTTGTACTGGCACTTGCTTATTTTGGAAGAGAGGGCTTGCCGAAGGGCATTGAGAACATCCCGCTTGAATATGTAGATCATGCTTTTCAATATTTAGAAAGCAAGACCAACGTTGATCACCATAACCTTGGAATGATTGGCTTTTCACGAGGTGCAGAGCTGACACTGCTCTATGCGCTTCATTATCCTAAATTAAAGTCTGTTATCGCCGTTGCACCGAGTGCAGTTGTCTTTTCAGGTGTTGTTAACTTTCAGCCTATCGATGCGCCCGCATGGACTTTTAAGGGCAAGCCGTTAAAGTATTTTAAAGCAAAAAGGACCCTGGGCGATACTGCTACGTTTTTTTATCATTGGATCTTCCGCAAGCCTTATTCTGGCCTACCGTCCATTCATAGAAATCTGCAAGATACAAGACAATTAGAGGATAACGCGATAGCGGTTGAAAACATTCATTCGCCGATGATGTTTCTATCTGGAAGAGATGATCATGTTCAACCTGCGGAATTCTTTACGAAACGCATGGAGCAAAGACTCAGCAACCACCCTTTCCATGAACTGAATGAATATATTTATTATGAGGACGCAGGGCACTTTGCTGCATTCCCAGGCAGTCTGCCTAATCTACCACAAACAGTAGGTGATACCAACTATAATATGACAATGATATTTGGTGGAACAAGAAGGGCAAATGCGAAAGCGGCACTTGAATCCTGGGAACATACGCTCAAGTTTTTAGATAAGACGCTTAAAGGACACAAGATTGTGAGCCATAATAGCAGATGATCATTCGATTATGCTCTTCATACGATAGAGATACAGATTTAAAGGTTGAAGGAGCTGCATGATTGTAGCTCCTTCTTTTACTAGCTTCACCTGAATAAATGTGATTTCTTTACCCTTTATTTACTGCGAAATCAACCTTTTTTCTGCTCCCCATTAGATACAGTATGAGGATAACAATCATAAACGCAGCAGAATAAGTAAATGTCATGCCATAGCCAACCCATTTTGCTAATATACCAAGTCCGACGGACCCAATCGCCAAGCCTGAGTCTATAAAAATGAGAAGCATCGAATTAGCCGTTGCTTTTTTCTCAGGCGGAACAAGCGTTAACGCCCAAGCTTGAATAACGGGGTGGATAATCGCAAATGCGACACCGAACAATACCCCGGATACTAATACGAGCCACATTTTCGTCGAGAAGCCTAATAGAATTAAGCCTCCAGCACCTGCGATTGCGGCCGGTATAATAAGGACTCTGTGACCAAATTTATCGAAGATTTTGCCCGAAAACATGCGAATGATGACCATCGCAATTCCTTGTGCAATGAAAAACTGTGAGATGCTTCCGCCTACATTAATCTCCTTACCAAATGCCCCCATAAAGTTAACGATTCCTGCGATAGCCATATAATTGAATGCTACTAAAATACATGGAAGCAAGACGCGTTTATCGAACATGTACTTATAGAAGGGTTCTTTTTGGGTCTGATCAAGTGGACGTTCTGCTTCTTTCTTTTTCGTATTCTTTACGAAGAAGCTGCAAAGCAATGAGAAACACATCAACGCAAGCGTCAACATCATCATCGAGCGGAATGAAAATCTTGCAAGGTAAGAGATCGCGATTAGAGGTCCGAGTGTTGTCCCCACGCTTGTCGACATTGCGAAAAATACGATGCCTTCGCCTAGTCTCGATTTCGGCACAATATTACTTGAAATCGTAAAAACTAAGTTGGTTAGCATGCAGAAGCCAATACCTTGTAGTGCTCGAATGATTATTAGAAAAACAACGGAATCGTTCAAAAAGGTAAGTGCGATTGTACCTAGAAAATATATGAGGGAAATAATAAGCAGCAGCTTCATATTGATCTTCTGAATAATTACACTGGCAAAGAATCGAGTGATAAGCGATGCTAACATTAAGGTTGTCGTCATAATTCCGGCAATGGCAGGATTATCACTAATCGTTGACACAAAGATCGGGAATCCAGCAGTAATCATATAAAAGGATGCGAACATCACTAACGACAATAGAATAATGATTAAGTACTGGTTTGTCCACAATTTCACTTTTATTTTACCCATAGTCCGAAACCGCCTTTCAAGGCTTTACTCAATGAGTTGCTACAGCATTGCTCAATCATTTTTTCCATAATGTGAAACTTTATGCAACAGTCCTCATTCTGAATCTGAAGGGCTGCTTTTTAATGCGTGAAGATTACAATTCCAACAATTGTAATCTTTGGTATAATGAACGTAATTAGCTTAAATAAAAGGAGATATCATAGCTTTGGATATTGTTTTAATGCTTTTAAGTATCTCAGGTGCAATATTGATTGTAATAAAAGATGTCATCCAGTATAGAAAGGGTATCTATAACCCTTATTATTTTCGTGTAGATAAGGAGTATCATTGGTTATATAAAGCTCTCGTGTTACTGCTCATTATCGCGCCGACGATATGGATTGAAAATCCTGATTCTAAAAGAGTTCTATATATGCTCATATTGATCTTACTTTTATTTAATTTAAATGTACTAAATTGGCTGTCCATATCTAAGTTGTCTGTTCGTGGGAAGCAGGCTACCGTTGTGGCTTTACAGACAATAATGGTGTCGTTTCTATTAGCGGGTATCTTTATATTTTTAATGATGAATAAGGAAGCTTTCTCATAGGGGGGAAGTGCAATGTACCGAAGTGGTATAACGATTATCATAATTGTCCTTACAATGCTAATTACGTTGTCAGGCTGCAAAACAAATTCCTCGGAAGAAGTTTCACATAAGCAACAACGCATTCCAGTAATAGACAACGTACAATATATTAAAATCTCGAAGCATGATGAATCTGTTCATCTTTCACATTTTGATCAAGAAGTGTTAGATGCCATACTGCAGGGGCTGACAGTTGACGCTAAGCCATCCTTTATTGACGATCCGGAACATGTAGGTGAAATGTACAGCATGGAAGTGGTCAGTGATTCGGCATCGATAACGTACAAGGTGAATGATTTACGTTACACCGACGCTCAGGACTCTAGCGTGAAGCTATATGCCACGATCGAAGATAATCAAAGTTTAGCATGGGAGCTTCCATCTGCCTGGATGCGTATGCTCTTAAAAGAGAACCCAACTGGTGTAACAGAGCCACTACTACATGTCAGCATAAATGAGAATAGCAATAGCGTGATCGTATTGGCTAATCGCGATATGAATCGTAACTCGGTATATCAAGCGATAAAGGATACTGTAACATTTACCGGGAAACAAGAGGAGAGGAAGCTTGACTATTCAGTCCATATTACTGATCCTCAACGATTTGTTGTCCGGTTCAATACTTTAGAGGAAAAGGAAGCGGTATATTTTCGATTAGATGCTGTTCAGACCGTGTCTGGTGAGTCATTTGCAGGGGATAGACCATCTTACCGCAATCAAGTCATTCTATATGGTAAGCCAACCTTTCAAGGTTTAAGGTGGATAAATATGCATGGTGAAGCCGTTCGTGAACAGCACTTAGATTCTGCGCTTCTACTGCAGCCGATACGAAACACGAATCAACAGCAAACCTCCCTTATGGTATATGATACGCAGGATCGTCAGACACTGATTAACCTTGATACTGGTGAAACGAAACCAATACATATCAAGCAATGGCCTGGAGCTGAAAACGGCTACGGCAATGATTATGGAACAAGTGTACTCTTCACGGATCAAGTTGTAGATGGAACATCGTACGTAGTGAAGGGGAATCGATACATTTATCGTTATAGCGCTTCTGACGACGTTGATGAATTACAAAAGATATATGACTCGGATCGACCTATCTATGGAATCGCTGCTTCCCCAGATAATCGTCGTATAGCCATTCTTGTTCCATCAGATCCTTCGATCGGTCCTGAGGCGGATTTGATCGTTATGGATGAGGAAGGTCATATCTTATTCATAAAAGAGAGAGCTAGTTATGTCGGACATAGCGAAGGATTTCTTTTTGTATATCCAATGACTTGGCTTAATGAACAGACGATTGTCGTACCCATCATTGGATTAGGAGAGGATAGCTTTTACCGTGGCAAGACTTATATTCACTTAAATGAGGATAAAACTAAGCTTGAAGCCGATATCATGCTGCCTGACGCTGCACTGAGCTTATTAGAGACCGTTGTCGGTGATATACATGAATCTGACATTGCAAGAGTTTTACCACATTCTGACGCTGAGAATAACCGATATTATGCTGTGGAGATTTCGTCAGGTAATTGGTTAATCGATATCGTTGAGAATAAGCTAAGCTGGCTAGGAACTGGGATCTTAGCACAGTGGAATCAGTTAAACGAGCTTGTCATATGGCAGACAGCACAACAACAGACTTCGGCTTATTATATCGGAGTAGATTTACCATAACTCGATATGCAGCAGGTTGTCCGATCCGATTAAGATTATATTTTAGACGTTTATTTTGAAAAGGCTATCCACTTTATGGGTAGCCTTTTCATATTTTAAATATCTCAAGAATAAAATGGTACAAGCATGAAAGCTGACGTTAAAAAATAGGGGAGTGTGTCATTTGGGAATTGATATGCTCCCATCATAGTAGACAGTAGAAAAAACAAAAACTTCTACTGCTACAATGATGGGAGTTTTTCTAATGTCTAAAAGAAGTCTAACCTCTTTGGAAACGAAATTGTATGTCGTACAGCTATGTTTAGAACACAAATCCAATCCAACCTATGAAGCGAAACAGCTAGGCGTTAGTCCACTCACTGTTCGTGATTGGATAAGAAAATATATGGCGGATGGTTTTAATGGATTAAAGGAATCGAATACATGGAAAACGTACTCGAAGGAATTAAAGCTAACTGCTATTAAAGATGTATTGTCTGGTCATTATTCCGTAGCAGCTGCAATAAAAAAACACAATATTTCAAGTAGAAGTGTCCTGCAGAAATGGATTTCCAAGTATACTGGTGAGATAGAATTGAAACCTACTCGTAAAGGAAGAGGGCTATCTCCTATGAATAAAGGACGTAAAACAACGTTTGAAGAACGCATTGAAATTGCACAATATACCATCGCTAATAACATGGATTATCAGAAAGCGATCGTAAAGTACGGCGTCTCTTATCAGCAAGTCTATGCATGGGTTCGTAAATATCAAGCAGGCAACGAGGATGCTCTCAAGGACAACCGTGGTCGTAAAAAGCCTGTAGACGAGCTAGATGAGCATGAACGTCTTAAGCTACGGATCAAGGAACTAGAAGCTCGAAACGAATACCTAGAGATGGAGAATGCCTTCGCAAAAAAGTTGGAAGAGATCAAGCGACGAAATACACGCTAACCCTTGTTCGACACGTAAACTTGTATCAAGCGATTCAAGAATTGAACAAAGAAAAAGGGTACGCCATTACAAAGTTATGTGCACTAGCGGGGGTAGCTCGATCTGCCTATTATAAGTGGCTAAACTGGACGCCATCTGCCAGGGAAATGGAAGTCCGTTTGTTAGCCAAAGAAGTAAAGCTTCGTTATGACAAGCGAAAAGGAATACTCGGTTACCGTCAAATACGTACTCAGCTCAACCGAAAACTCAAAAAGAAGTATAACAAGAAGCGATATTACCGAATCATGCGGGCCCTTGGACTCAAAGCGGTCATTCGTAGGAAACGGCCAAGCTACGTGAAAACTCCTGAGATCCATATTGTTGAAAATGTAATGAATCGTAGCTTTGATGCCCATTCTCCTAATTCAAAGTGGTGTACAGATGTGACAGAACTGAAGTATGGAAATGGTTGCAAAGCCTATCTAAGCGCGATTATTGATGTGTACGATAACTCCATTGTTTCATGGGTATTAGGTCGTTCCAACAACAATAAGCTCGTAATGGATACGCTGAAGAAGGCTTACGAGAAAAATCCTGGTGTAATCCCGCTCATCCAAAGCGACAGAGGCTTCCAGTACACGTCCCATGAGTATAACCGACTCCATGTGAAATACGGATTTAGGAAAAGCATGTCTCGCGTGAGTCGATGCCTGGACAACCAGCCGATTGAGCGTTTTTGGGGGACGTACAAGTCAGAGAGCTATTATCTTACAAAGTATGACACTTATGAAAATGTCCTCAAGGATGTTAGTGAATATATCCTCTATTATAACAACTATCGCTATACAGAGCGTCTAGGCGGTTTGTCACCAAATGAATACCGGCAAGCTGCATAATAAAGAGACCCCAGCTCCATTCAAATGAGCTGAGGTCTCCAAGCAAATTATTTTTGTTATTTACACTGTCCACTTGACAGGGTGCACTTCAAATTGTATTCGGATATATCTTTTTAGGTTTATCATTGTCTGCACCGATAGGGCCGATTAATGCTGCTCAGTTAGATGCCGGCATTAAAAAAGGCTTTTGGCATTCCTGGTTAATTGGTTTAGGCGCTATGACCGCGGACATTGTATATATGCTTATGGTTTATATGGGCATCGTGCATTTTATTAATATTCCCTTCATGCAAGCCTTTCTATGGCTATTTGGCAGCTTCGTTCTCATTTATACGGGTGTAGAGAGTCTAATGGGGATTGAACAAGTGGCTGAAGAGAGTAAAAGAAAGACCGGAGACACTCGCTTAAAATCGTTCATATCAGGCTTTTTACTATCACTCTCTAATCCTTTGACAATTTTGTTTTGGCTTGGCATTTATGGGTCCGTGCTCGTTGAAACAGCATCCAAATATAACATTGAACAGCTCATCGTCTATAGCTTAGCTATTATTTTTGGCATATTCATTTGGGATGTAACGATGGCAGGCATCGCCAGCTTTGCCCGCAAATGGTTCACAGCCCGTACACTTAAAGGAATCTCGATATTATCTGGCTTATCATTGATTGGGATTGGCTTATACTTTGGCTATAAGGCGGTTGATCTTCTCTTTTTATCGTAAAAGTGTAGCTCAAAGCTGCATCAAAACAAATCTAGATCAAAACAAAGCTAAACAGTTATGAAGCGGTTGACAGCTCCTTCTTCTTCCACTTTTTACGTAGAAGCCACGTAATCGTTGTAATGATCACAAGAAAGCCAACACTTACAAAAAATCCGGGTCGGCTTGTATGATGGAATAAGGAACCGGTGATTGCTACACCTATAATAACGATCCCAGTAATCCGCTTAACCTTACCTAACGTGTTGAGTTTCAATAATTTTCCCGACGTAATAAGGATAAACGCCCAGTTGTATATAAGCATTAAGCCTGCTGCTGTTGTAAAATACTCATAAATACTACCAGGGAGCAGCATTGATAAAACAATCGACACAATTAGCCCAATCGTCGTTAAACCGATGGCTAGAAATGGGCGATTCATTACCTGCTTAGCAAAGAGCTTTGGCGCATCCTTATCCTCGGCTAGCGTAACAAGCATACTTGTAATGGCAAATAATGATGCGACCATTGTAGAAAAGCCGGCAATAATTAATATGGCGATAAAAATATGGGGCACTAAAGGAAGCGGATATTGATTCAATGCCTGCATGAAAGGACTTTTACTAGTGTCCAGCTCCTTCCATGAAATCAAAATTAGGGTAAGGATAAGCGAGCATACGTAAATAATCGCAAGCAAGCCGAGCATGACTTTACCAGATTTCGGTGCATCCTCAGGCTTTTTCAATCTCATCGCCATAATCCCCATAATTTCAATACCACCAAATGCATAAAAAGCGAAGAGCAGGGAGGACCAGAGCCCCATTATGCCCTTCTCGAAAAAGCTCTCCCACGGAAAGGCAGGCTGTGATTTGCCTTGGCCAAGTACGCCAAATAAAGCAAGGGCAGCAATGACGATAAAGATGACGATTGCTGAAACTTTAATCACAGCAAAAATATTTTCCATCCGTTCAAAGCCCTTCGTTCCAGCAATAATTATGGATAAGCCTAACACGGCAAAGATGGAGGCTAAAATCCACATTGGAATATTAGGAAACCAGAAGCGAGCAAAAATCGATAACGCTGTTAATTGACTTCCCATAATTAACAATTCTGACGTCCAATACGCCCACCCACTGCTAAAGCCTGCCCATCCGCCATAAGCTTTTTTAGCATATGAGCGAAATGATCCTTCTAATGGCTGCTCGGAGGTCATCTGTGACAGCGCATCGAATACAAGATAAGTGCCAAGGGCAGCCACAGCAAATGAGATTAATGCAGCTGGTCCGCCAATATTGATGGCGAGTCCTGAACCTAGAAAATAACCCGTACCAATCGTACATGCAACACCTAATAGTGATAATTGCCACCAGCTAAGCTTATTTTGATTATCACTTGACTTATCTATATTGGGCTTATTCTTGCTCGTCATTCTAATCCTCCTAGGAAATGTTACTCCGTATTATGCCCATATTAAATTTGTCATTCCTAACTGTAGCTGTATATAAAATTTCCATTCAACGAACAAAGATATCCAGCAAGTAGTTAATGGTATTAAATGTATCCGAGTCGGTGTATAAATCCGAAAATTTAACCCACAATAGTCAGCAAAGTGAATATTAAGAGGTGGATCATCTATGAAGAGTCAAAAAGGGGCTCTTATTGCACTTGCGTCTATTCCGCTCATTATGACGCTTGGAAATTCTATGCTAATCCCGATATTGCCTCAAATCGCTAAGCAGCTTAACATTAGTGCATTTCAGGTTAGTATGATTATTACGGTATATGGGTTAATTGCCATTGTCATGATTCCTATCGCTGGATACCTATCCGATCGTTTCGGCCGGAAAAAGGTCATTCTGCCATGTCTAATTATAACGGCAGCGGGTGGAGCAGTATGTGTAGCTGCAGCATGGTTTATGAAAGGGGCAATCACTTATTATGTCATTCTGGCAGGAAGATTCCTGCAAGGAGTTGGCGCTGCTGGTGCATTTCCAATTGTGATCCCGTTTATAGGTGATTTATTCAAGGATGAAAAAGAGGTAAGTAAAGGCTTAGGGGTGATCGAAACAGCAAACACCTTCGGTAAAGTGCTAAGTCCAATATTGGGCGCTTACCTAGGTCTTCTAAGCTGGTTTGCCCCGTTTGTTGCGATTCCTATTCTTTGTTTGATTTCATTTTTACTTGTTGTATTTATGGTTAAAAAACCTAAGACGACAGCAAAGCGTGACGAAAGAACAGTAAAGGAATTTATGCAGGAAATTAAAGCGATATTAAAGGAAAAAGGGCGCTGGCTGTATGCAATCTTTGCTATCGGCGGTATCTGTATGTTTGTTACGTTTGGAGTGCTGTTTTATTTATCTGAGGTGCTTGAATCCAAATATAATCTCTTCGGAGCAACAAAGGGCTATGTATTAGCGATCCCCCTTGCTGCACTTTGTCTTGCCTCTTTTATTACTGGAAAGATCATAGGCGAGAACAAGGTGCGTATGAAGTGGCTCGGCTTTGGCGGCATGGTCCTTATCGGAGCCTCCATGCTAGTGACAGGGTTTTCCAATGAAATTTACTTTATGGTTGGCTTTCTCATATTAAGTGGGATTGGAGTAGGGATTGTATTGCCATGCATGGATGCCTTAATTACAAGAAGCATCGAGAAGGATAATAGAGGGACAATTACATCTCTATATAGCAGCATGCGCTTTATAGGGGTTACGTTAGGTCCTCCGGCAGTATCGTTATTAATGGGAGGCGGTCATTGGGCATTATTCGGTACAATGGCTGGTCTTGGGGTTATTGGAGGTTTGTTAACATTATTTGCTGTTAAGCCCGGTGATACTGGGGAAACAGAAAAACAAGAGCGTAACGAAAATGGTAATGAAGCCAATGTAATAAATGTTGCTAAGCCGATTATTCCACAGAGAATTCGTTAGCATTAAATTATACAATCCATTCTAACTTAGGGCACGAAAAAAGTATTATGAAAGTGGTTTAATCTAATCCTTAACTTTCATAATTCTTTTTTATTGTAATGAAATGTCTTAAATGATCAATGCAGTTCTTTGATATACCATGCATCCATCGCTGAATGCTCGGAGCCTGGCAACGGTTCCTGTAAAAGCTGGAATCCATATCGTTCATATAAGCGACAAGCAGCCTTTAATTCGTGCTTTGTTTCTAGATAGCACATTGTATAATACTGTGAGGCGAAGGACAGAGCTGTTTCCATCAGCTTTTTTGCAATCCCTAAGCCTTGTGCCTGCGGTGTTAAGTATAGCTTTTGCAATTCGCATACCCGATCTTGCTCGTTATATGGTGCAATGCCGATCCCACCAACAATTTCTTTATCCTGCTCAACGACCCAGTAAATCGCATGCTTTAAGCTGTTATAATATTGATATAGTTCTCCTAGCTGAGGATCATAATAAGCAGTGCCTGGTATCGCTAAGCCAAGCGATTTCAACGAGTCCTGTATGATTTGCTTAATACGATCATTGTCCTGTTTGTCTATCTGACGTATAATCATCTGTTCTCTCCTTATGTTCTCAGCAACGATGCTACGGTTTAACGGCATACGATGATTTGGCGAATAAAGTTTCCTTTTCGCGTAGTACAACGATCTACAATGGTGAAGCCTAGCTCATTAAGCATATGGTCAATATCTGCGACCGATACAATGACGAGTTTATTAGCAATCCGTCTAGCATGCTTCAGCAAGTAAAATTGATTTTCTTCTGTCGCATGTGAAAAATGATTGTAAGGCAAATCCAAAATAGCAACGTCATAATGCTCGGTAACTTCAGCAATATCCCCGCATACAACGTCCGTCTCCATATTAAAGTGCTTCAGATTCTCTCGTGTTCCTCTTACTACAAAATGATTAATATCTCTTCCAACAATATCAACATTCATCGACAATGCTTCTACTAAGACAGTACCAATGCCACAGCAAGGGTCAATAACAGTTAGTTCTTCGATATCGGGAACAGCAATATTCGTTATCGCTCTTGCAACTCTAGTACTTAATGCGATGGAATAGCTCTTTGGTTTATGCATATGTTGGAGCCATATTGCTTTACTTTTTATATAGATTCCAAAATACCAACGACCACCAAGTGTTACTATGCCATATTCAATATTAGGTACACGCATATCTGCCTCACCATCAATGGCCATGCCAAGCTGTCGCTCAATATTCCGTCTTTCGTCATAGTCAATTTTACTGGAGTCCTTTAGGTCATTCGTTTTTATATAGGTGATCTTAAACGTTTGGTTATTTAACTCCAGCTGCTCAACCTGAGCTATAATATCAGAAAGCTTTTCTCCTTCATATAGAATCTCTAAGCGCTCACGCATGAAAGGGCTGCGATCTGGATCAATCTCAATAGGGCTGATCATATAGGGCTCATTGCTATTGTAATCATCTCCAAAAAACGATCGTGCTTCTAAATGAAACAATTCTGTTTCCTCTGGGCGACAACCGTATGTGTAAATAAATAATTGCTGCTGTTGGCTCAATATTTTCATCCTATTCTCTAGAGAAAGCATTCTTTTAACTTCTTATTATACGATAAAACGTTAGAATAAGACAGATAGCGGCTTAGAGCGCCTATGCTAGATAAAGAAGATGAGCCATAGTTCTTCTTGATAAATTCCACAGCATCCAATTTCTGCTATAATGTCTATAATAGATGAGCCAAATACAGGCATATTGGATAGGAGGACGTATGGAATTAGTAAAAAAAATGACGGTTTTACTGCTAGTCGTTATGATTGCTCTCGTTATTTACTATGGCCAAAGCATAAAAAAAGAGTTGAGAGCAATACAGGAAGAGAACGCTAGTCTCTATCAAAATTATTTAAATCAAACCATCAATCATGGTAATCACGTATTAAGCTCCATGGAAAATCTCATTCTTGAAAATAACAACTTCATCGTGGATTATAAGCATAAAATATTGAATGTCGATTTAGCTGGGAAAAGTGGAGAGATTGAATTTGAAGTAATTATGAAGGAAGTTGGCTCAAATCGTTCCATTGTTGGTCAATTTGAAGAATTAGGTGGTACCGATAGCTATCCTGCTGAGTTTGAAAGGCTAGAAGGATTGACCTATCGTTCAATTATTAATCTAGACTTAGACAAAAACTATAAGCTGCAGCTATACGAGGTAGCAGATGATGGAGCAACTAGACAGCTGAATAATAATGAAATTTCATTGCATTTATATAATGAATTTTATGCTAACCGTATACAAAGTCTAGGCTCAAGCACTACCACATCAGCAGACAGAATAGTCTATCAACATTCATTCGGGTTTACAGGAGAAAAGATCGAAGGAGCAGATATCGATAAAGTTATACTGGAGGCAATGGATGAGCAGCAGAATGTCATTGCCGAGTTTGATATCACGAGTAGTGTTGTCATTAGAACGAATCACAATGCAGAGCTAGAGGATCAATATAGATTAGCATTAGCCTCAGGGCAACTAGCATATGAGATGACCTTCCAGGAATATCTTGCGGAATTTGGTTATGCCCTTGAGGATGCTGAAGCGGGTATCGGAACGTCTTCTTTACAATACAGCGTAGAAAAAACATTGACTGAAGCTGATCTACCTGAGTATTGGGATCTGATCACGAATGGCAACTATTACTTTACGTTAAAGGTTATCTTCGAAGATGGTATTGAAATTAAAATGTAGTTTGACTAAGCCATATAAATAATTTGGGGACTGGGGCACATATGCCCCAGTTCCTATTTTATAGGGGATCTTTAACTTCAATCGCTGCGGCATTGGTGGCCCGATTATTTCCAGACCATTCACCCGAGACAGTTAGTACGTAGGTTCCAGGCTCTGATGGGAGTATAAACGTATTTCCTTGTGGTCGTATCACTTGGTCTGAGTTCTCCCAAAGTGTTACTGAAACGCTATCGGGTTTGTTCCCCTCATAATTTAAAGTGAGAATTGTACTTGGCTTTATAATGTAAACAGTCGTATCTTTTACTAAGCTATCTGGGGTCGGGGAGTCGGCGAACGATTGGTTCCACTGATAAGACCCCTTAATAAACTCAATCATTTGCCCGTCTGCTTTTCCCTTAGCATTAGGCGGTGAATTAGATAATATCGTCGGTGTTGAGCATCCAATAGCAAACACAATGGTCAAAAGCATGCAGATTCCTAATATTCGATTGCTCGCCAGTATCAATTTACTTTTCACAAGCTAACCACCTTTCTTGGTTGATTATCTAGACGTAGGATTTCTAATGTATGTTGCGATTAAAGTCGTGAGTAACTTACCCATTAATGTATTCTCCAAGCTTTCGATAATAAATCAATTTTATTTGATTTATTAGTTGCAAAAGCATAAACGATTTTATACACTATATACATCAAAAAAAGTTGATGAAAAGAGGTCTATACATGATCGCAAGGATGGGACAGTTTGAACAATACGAAAAGAAATTCAAAGCTTTAGCTGATCAGAAACGGCTTGAGATCATGTATGTGCTTTGTCAAAAAGGCCAAACATGTGTATGCGATTTAACAGAAGCTTTCGGGATGACACAATCAAAGCTTTCTTATCACCTTAAAATTCTATTGGAGGCCAACTTAATTACTAAGGAAACAAAAGGAACTTGGAGCTATTATGATTTAAATGATACAGAGGTTAATCATTTACTTTCCGAAGAGCTCTGTTGTGTGTTCCGGAAAACAGGAAAAGGAAGCTGTTGCTAATATTTCTCATTATGGCTTGATAAATATGAGGAATTGTATGCATGGTATTAGTGATGGAGGTTAAATGTAGTGACAACAGCAATATTAGCAACAATTATTTTTTTATCAACACTTATTCTCGTTATCTGGCAGCCAAAAGGATTAAATATTGGCTGGAGTGCTTGCGGCGGAGCTGTCCTAGCTTTGCTATTAGGGGTCGTTGGATTTGATGATGTCTTCGAGGTTATTGGCATTACGTGGAACGCCACATTATCGTTTGTTGCTATTATTCTTATTTCGCTGATTTTAGACGAGATTGGGTTATTTGAATGGGCAGCCCTACATATGGCACGAGCAGCTAAGGGCAATGGAATTAAAATGTTTGTCTTTATTAGCATGTTAGGTGCGATTGTCGCAGCCCTATTTGCGAATGATGGTGCTGCGTTAATACTGACTCCAATTGTGTTAGCGATGGTTCGTCATTTGGAATTTAAGGAGAAAATGATTTTTCCATTTATTATGGCAAGTGGATTTATTGCAGATACAACCTCATTACCGTTCGTTGTTAGTAACTTAGTTAATATTGTTTCTGCCGATTTCTTTAATATCGGGTTTGTACAATATGCTTCTAGAATGATGATTCCTAACTTGTTCTCAATAGGAGCCACAATTAGTGTCTTATATATTTACTTTAGAAAGAGCATACCAAATACGTATGCCTTATCAAAATTAAATAAACCTAGCGAAGCGATCAAGGACTTAAAAATGTTTCGCCTTTCCTGGTATATCCTCGCTTTATTACTAATTGGATATTTTTCGAGTGAATTCACTCGAATACCTGTATCGATTGTAGCTGGGTTCATTGCCATCTTCTTTTTATTGATGGCCCGCAAGAGTAGTGCGGTAAATATAAAAACAGTTGTTCAAGGTGCACCTTGGGCCATTGTGTTCTTCTCGATAGGAATGTATGTTGTTGTATATGGCTTAGGTAATGCATGGCTAACTGAATCGCTAGCTGCTGTCATTCAAGCAACGGCGGATCAAGGCTTATTTATTGCAACGATAAGTATGGGCTTTATCGCTGCTTTCTTATCTTCAATAATGAATAATATGCCGACCGTTATGATTGATGCTTTAGCTATTGCTGAAACGAGTACTTCTGACACGATAAGGGAAGCTCTTATTTATGCCAATGTCATTGGCTCTGATCTAGGTCCGAAAATTACACCTATCGGATCGTTAGCAACCTTAGTATGGCTTCATGTTTTATCGTTAAAAGGAGTGAGAATCTCATGGGGAACCTATTTCAAAACAGGTATAATTTTAACGATTCCTATTCTGTTCATTACTTTAATTGGACTATACATTTCTATACTAATCAACTAAAAGGGGACAACCATTATGACTAAAAAAACGATATATTTTTTATGCACTGGAAATTCTTGCAGAAGCCAAATGGCTGAAGGCTGGGCAAAAAAGCATTTAGGAGAGGAGTGGGAGGTAAAAAGTGCGGGACTTGAAGCACACGGTTTAAACCCAAATGCCGTTAAAGCTATGAAAGAAGCGGGAATTGATATCTCAAAACAAACATCGGATGTGATTGATCCCGAAATATTGAATACAGCTGATTTAATTGTCACTCTTTGCGGACATGCAGCAGACAATTGTCCAGTTACTCCTCCACATATAGAACGAGTACACTGGGGCTTTGATGATCCAGCAGGAAAAGAATGGTCAGAGTTTCAGCGTGTTCGTGACGAGATTGGTGATCGGATCAAGCATTTCGCTGAAACCGGGAAATAAGAAGCAGTAAACATGGCAAAAAACTATGATATTTCATACTAAGCGGCAGCCGACAAAAATATTAGGCTGCCATTTTCATTAAACTAAGATAATCAGTACGATTAAGCTGATAAACTTGATCTCTGATCTGTCATTCTATTGAACTTTAATGTTCATTAGATAAATGAAGTATATTGTTGACTTTATACCTATACGCGTATATGTAATTGTAAATATCTTTCCTTATAGAGAGGAGAAAAAATGACATATCTAACACTTGGACAGTTTTCTATACCCATCAGCTGGTTAGCATTTTTGCTAGCCATAATTTACAGTGATTTTAGAAATAATAATAAAGATGACACAACAAATAAGATATTAAACCGACTTCTATGGTCGTATTTGATCGTATGGAAATTCAGTTACATCCTATTTGCTTGGTCAAGCTTTAGATTATCGCCCATATCGCTGTTGTATTTTGATGGTGGCTTAAAGGGGCATTTACTGGCCATTCTAACAATGACCATCCTTCTAGTGAAGACTCACCGCGGTTTTATGTGGGAAGTGGGGTGGAAATACTGGGCACGCTTTATAGCAGTTTTTCAGCTAATTAGCTATAGCTTCAGCGAGCATTGGTTATTAGCACTAACCTCGTTAATACTGTTCATCATGATTGAGTGGAGATGGAAACTATGGATATTATTTGCCCAGTGGACAATCCTTCTATGGAGTGCAGGTTGGGGCGATCCATTCGTCATCGCTCATGGCATGGTGCTCATATCGCTTCTAATTAAACAGAGGAATAAACATCATATTACTCTTGTTATCATATTAAGCTTACTCGCAACGGCGCTAACCGATATACGTACACTAACGTCTACAACGGAAAGATTGCCAATCGACTTAATGACCACAACAAATGAGCGATATATCTTGTCAGAGCAAGAGCAGCAGCTTACGATCGTTAATTTTTTTGCAACGTGGTGTCCGCCTTGCCAAGCGGAGATGCCACATCTACAAAAATTTGCTGACAATTTACCTCATGGGGTAGAGTTGATTGGTATTAATTTAGCGGACCGTGATCATGGACCAGAAGCTTTACAAGCCTTTATGAGCAAATATAACGTAACTTATCCCATCTTGTTAGATGAACGGGATGATTTCGGGCAAGCTTATCGAATTAAAGCAATACCGACTACGGTAATCTTAAATGAGGAAGGTCAAGAATTAGAGCGCATAATCGGTCCTGTAAGTGAGCAACGATTACATGAGTTAGCTAAGAAATATCAATGACTGTAAAACGATGATTTGATCATATTATAAAAATAACCATTGACATTATACCCCCATGGGTATATTATATCGCTATATTAGTTGATTGAAAGAAGTGAGGTGAGGTAATGAAATACGATGCGAAAGTAACAGCGAGGATAAAAAAAATCGAGGGTCAATTCAGAGGAATATTGCGCATGATGGAAGAAGAGAAGGATTGTAAGGAAGTCATAACACAATTAAGTGCGGTTCGTTCTGCTGTAGATCGAGCGATCGGTGTTATTGTTACTGAAAATTTAGTGGAATGTTTATCGAAGGAAGACGTCGAAGCAATAGATAAAAATGAGATGGTAAAGCAAGCTGTAGAATTACTAGTAAAAAGTCGATAAGACTTTTTATTTTTACAAAAATTAATACCCATAGGGGTAGGGGGATAATGATGGAGAAGAAGAAAACGACGA
The DNA here is from genome assembly GCF_038004245.1 of Paenibacillus sp. FSL W7-1287. Taxonomy (NCBI): domain Bacteria; kingdom Bacillati; phylum Bacillota; class Bacilli; order Caryophanales; family Paenibacillaceae; genus Paenibacillus; species Paenibacillus sp. FSL W7-1287. The sequence continues at coordinate 2,344,764 of NZ_JBBORD010000001.1, forward strand.
TTGTTCTATTTAGTGGAGATTATGATAAGGCGATGGCAGCTTATATCATTGCTAATGGTGCAGCTGCTTATGACCATGAGGTAACGATATTTCATACCTTCTGGGGCATTAATGCACTTCGTAAGCAAGCACCAGTAAATGTGCAAAAAGGCTTTCTAGAGAAGATGTTCGCAAAAATGATGCCACGTGGCGCAGAAAAATTAGGTCTATCGAAAATGCAAATGCTAGGTATGGGGCCAAAAATGATTAAGCATGTAATGAAAAAGCATAATGCACTGACACTTACTCAGCTTGTCGAAATGGCACAGGAACAAGGCATTAAACTCATTACGTGTACAATGACGATGGACTTGTTAGGTTTGAAAGAAGAGGAATTATTAGACGGTATTGAGTATGCAGGCGTTGCCGCTTATTTAGCTGATGCAGAACAAGGTAACGTGAATTTATTTATATAAGAGGTGGGTTATGGAAACGATCATATTAATTGCCCTCATTGTTTTGTTTTTCATTTGGCGTATGAGGCCAGTAAAAGGCGTCACTACCATTTCAACGGAACAGCTTAAAGCAATGAAGAATGACAGCAGTAAAGTATTTATCGATGTTCGGACACCAGCCGAGTTCAAAGCACGCCATGTGAAACCATTCGTAAATATGCCTCTCGGTTCAGATTTTTCTAAGCTGCCGAGGGATAAAGAAATTGTGGTCATCTGTCAAAGTGGAATGCGATCTAAGCAAGCATGTAATCAATTAAAGAAAATGGGCTATTCCAACATGATCAATGTTCGTGGTGGAATGAGCGCATATTAGGAGGAAAAGCGATGAAAACCATCTTGCCACAAGAGGTTCAAGCAAAGCTAGAAGCAGGGGAAGCATTAAATATTATCGATGTTCGTGAAGTGAACGAAGTTAAAGAAGGTCATATTGCTGGCATCATTCATATTCCACTCAAGCTACTCGAATTCAAAATGCATGAGCTAGATAAATCAAAAGCCTATATTATCGTTTGTCGTTCAGGTGGCCGAAGTGGTCAAGCTACAGCATTTCTAGAATCCTATGGCTATCATGTCACCAATATGACGGGTGGCATGCAGGAGTGGACTGGTGAAGTTAAGCAATAAAAAGTGAATGGCTTTCACCTTCTAATAAGTAAGATCAAATGAATGGAGGAATTTTATAATGATTAAATCAGATGTGCAATTAGATGCAAAGGGTTTAGCTTGTCCAATGCCTATTGTTCGTACGAAAAAAGCAATGAATGATGTACTCGAGGGACAAGTTTTAGAGATTCAGGCGACAGATAAGGGATCAGTGGCTGATCTTGCTGCTTGGTCAAAAACTGTGGGGCACCAATACATCGGAACCCATGAGGAAAGTGGAGTTTTCTATCACTATATTCGGAAATGTGATCATGAGGCAAATGAGCACCAAGATAAAACCTACGATAAAACGATCTCAATAGAAGATGCGATCAAGGGGGAAGGGGTCATTCTTGATGTACGAGAAGCGGCTGAATTCGCATTCGGTCATATTCCTGGTGCCCATTCAATCCCAATGGGAGAATTACAAAACCGCCTTAAAGAATTAGATCAAGATAAAACGATTTATGTCATTTGCCGTACAGGTATGCGCTCGGATTTAGCTGCACAGCAATTAGCCGAGGCAGGCTTCCGAGACATTTATAATGTGTTGCCGGGAATGTCGGGTTATACAGGGGATTTAGAGAAATCATTGGGGTAGATCATTAACCCTATTATTTTTTTCAAAAATTTATACCCAGGGGGGTACAAGATGATGTTAAGAAAATGGACTGCTGCAGATGTAGCACGCAAGGTTATTGAGAACAAGGAGTTATTTATTTTAGATGTTAGAAACGCAGATGCATTCGAAGAGTGGAAAATAGAGGGCCATCATTTTCAATATCTAAATATTCCGTATTTTGAGCTTTTAGATGGAGTAGAAGAGATTTTGCCACAAATTCCAATGAATATGGATGTTCTAGTCGTATGTGCGAAGGAAGGCTCCTCCATCATGGTAGCTGAGATGCTTTCCGAAGCTGGTCGTGAAGTTGGCTATCTTGAGGGTGGAATGAAAGCATGGTCCATGCATATTGAACCGATCAAAGTTGGCGAGCTGGCAGGCGGAGGTGAATTATACCAATTTGTTCGCTTAGGGAAAGGCTGTTTATCCTATATGGCGATCTCTGAGGGTGAGGCAGCCATCATTGATGCCGTCCGCTTCACAGATGTATTTACGACGTTTGCAGAAGAAAAAGGGGTAGCGATTAAGCATGTACTTGATACACATTTGCATGCTGATCACATTTCAGGTGGACGCCACATTGCAAGCCAGACAGGTGCAAGTTATTATTTGCCGCCTAAAGATGCTGAGGAAGTCGTTTTTGATTATACACCACTTACCGATGGTCTTACAATTCAGTTGGGCGCTTCACGCATCGAGGTTGGAGCATTATACTCTCCAGGTCACACCATCGGATCCACATCATTTGTTATTGATGAGCAGTATTTGTTAACGGGAGATATTCTATTCATCGATTCCATTGGTCGTCCAGATTTAGCAGGTCTTGCTGAGGACTGGGTTGCGGATTTACGGGAGACATTATACTCTCGCTACCGCAAGCTAGCAGACGGTTTAATCGTATTACCTGCCCACTTCATGATCCTTGATGAATTGAATAACGATGGAACAGTGGCAAAGCGTTTAGGTGACTTATTCGAGGAAAACCACGGATTAAACGTAGAGGACGAGGATGTATTCCGCTCTATGGTCACGGATAACCTACCACCTCAGCCAAATGCTTACCAAGAGATTCGCCAGGTTAATAAGGGGAAAATCACACCAAGTCATGAAGAACAAACCGAAATGGAAATCGGTCCAAACCGATGTGCAGTTCGATAACCTATACAAGAAGGAGAAATAGACAAATGAACATTACAAAAACTTTAGATGCTAAAGGTTTAGCATGCCCGATGCCGATTGTACGTACGAAAAAAACGATCGATACGCTACATTCAGGTGAGATATTAGAAGTCCAAGTAACCGATAAAGGGGCGTTACATGACTTTACGGCTTGGGCTTCCGCAGGTGGTCACACGATCGTTAATCAAAAGGAAGAAGCCGGCGTCATATTCTTTTATATTCAAAAGGCGTAATAAATATAGCGAGTAGAGATTAGTCTACTCGCTTTACTCATTAGAAAGAAGGGGCGAGATGGATTATTCAATTACATTTATTATCGTTATCTTTGCACTTGGATTTATAGGGTCATTCCTCTCAGGAATGTTAGGAGTCGGAGGTTCAATTATTAAATATCCGTTGCTTCTATATATTCCGCCGTTATTTGGTCTCGTGGCATTTACCGCGCATCAAGTATCGGGTATTAGTGCTATTCAGGTGCTTTTCGCCTCTATAGCTGGTGTGTGGGCCTATCGCAAAAGTGGATTACTGCATAAAGATCTAATTATATATATGGGAGGCTCAATATTAGTTGGTAGCTTTATCGGTAGTTACGGCTCAGGCTTTCTATCTGAAAATGCTGTAAATATCGTGTATGGCGTACTTGCACTGATTGCGGCTATTATGATGTTTATCCCAAGTAAAAAAGTAGAAAACGCTGAAATGCTCCCGTTTAACAAGCTTCTAGCGAGTAGTCTCGCATTGGCAGTTGGTATTGGCTCAGGGATTGTCGGTGCAGCAGGTGGTTTTATACTTGTTCCGATCATGCTCACCATATTAAGAATCCCAACCCGAGTAACTATAGCAACGAGCTTAGCGATTACGTTTATCTCATCGATCGGTGGAAGTGTAGGGAAGATCATCACCGGACAAATTGATTATTACACAGCCTTCATCATGATTGTAGCTAGTATTATTGCAGCTCCATTAGGTGCCAAAGTGGCACAGAAAATAAACGTAAAGCTATTAAAATGGCTGCTTGCGATAATGATTGGTGCAACAGCAATTAAAATTTGGATTGATCTCTTAGGATAAAATCTGTTTGTATCTTAAAATTTCTATTGCATTTATACTAAGATATATGTAAATATATAGAAGTAACAACTTTTCAATTTTTTCCTGCGAAAGGAGATGTTTTTAATGACTGCATATATGGTATTGGTGGTTTTGACTTAACCGAATATCGGGCATAGATCAATCCAATTCCAATCTGGATATTTGGAGTGAAAACTGCGGGAATTCACCCGTATTGTTTGCTATGCCGTAAACAGTAACCTTTCGTGAATACTGCTGTTAGCGGGAATGGGTGTTGCTTCGTGCAATTGCTCATCCTATAACCTGGATACGACGTGGTCGTATCCTTTTTTTGATTATTAGCCTACATTAGGCTTCTATCGCCGCGAACAAGCAGCTTCTTAAGAGGCTGCTTGTTCGCGGCATTTTTATGCTCAAAAACAAACTAACCTTAGGAGAGATCGAATAAAATGATTGATTTGAAACAATATGGCTATATCGAAGCTGAATCAGCACCGATTGGTTTAATTCCGGGAAGAATTACGGAGCTTCAGCGAGATCAGTATACTGTTATTACTGAGCATGGAGAAGTGACCGCTGTATTAAAGGGCTCATTCTACCACAATGCGGAGCATCGGGACGAATTTCCGTGCGTTGGCGATTATGTATTTCTGCAATATAACGACAGCGGCGTTTCGCGCATAGTTAGATTACTGCCTCGACGGTCCAAATTTTCACGCGCTGATTACTCAGGACACGCCGCAGCGTACGCCAAAACGATACTAGAGCAAGTGGTAGCAACGAATTTTGATTATGTATTTATCGTGTCCTCCCTAAACTGGGACTTCAATGTAAGCCGTATTATGCGCTACCTGACACAGACACGGCAGAGCGGCGGCCAGCCGGTTATCATTTTAACTAAAGCTGACCTGACACCAGATTACAGCGCACAATTAGCTGAGGTACAACATATTGCTCCTGATGTACCTGTACTTGCCGTTTCTAGTCACAGCGGAAGTGTCCTAGACAGCTTAAGCGAATATTTACAGCCAGGCAAAACGATTGTATTTCTCGGTATGTCCGGTGTAGGTAAATCCTCACTGCTAAACGCTTTGGCGAATCAAGAAGTGATGACCGTCAAAGGAATCCGTGAAGCCGATAGTCGTGGTCGGCATACGACAACACATCGCCAGTTGTTCATGCTTCCTTCTGGTGCGATGGTCATTGATACACCGGGTATGCGCGAGCTAGGTCTGTTTGGCGCAGAGGAAGGAATTCGTGCAGGCTTTAGTGATGTAGAAGAGCTGTTCACTCAGTGTCGGTTCACGGATTGCCAGCATAACGCTGAGCCCGGCTGTGCAGTTGTTGAAGCCCTCGCCGATGGATCTTTGGAACAGGAGCGCTGGGACCGCTACCTCGTTCAGAAACGCGAAAATAAATTTGTAGATGATAAATCAGACTATCTCAGAGAGAAAAGGACATTGCAAAAATCAATCGCAATGTATCAAAAGAGCAAAAAAGGAGGGCGCAAGAAATGAATAATGATGATGAAATCGTAAAGCAAGAATTACTGATCAAAGCATTAAGCAATATGCTTAATCAAACGATTATTCGTGCAGAATACAACCTCAAAGCGTTACAAGGCGGCACCATTGGCGAGGTGCATCTTGTAATAGGATTGGCTGAAACCGCAGATGGTGAGAAGCAGCCCTATAAAATGGTGTGGAAAACACAGAAGAAATTTGAGCGCTATGGTGATCCAGATTCATGGCGCAGGGAATATGACCTCTATGTATCGGATTTCAAGCAGGTTTTCTCCGATTCATTTCGCTCACCGGAATGTTTTCATGCTGAAATAATTGGTGATGAAATTCAGCTGTGGATGGAACAGATAGATGGCGTATCGGGCCTGAATCTGACTCCGGCAATGGTTGAGCACATCGCTGAGCAATTAGGTCGATTCCAAGGGAGGCTGTATTGCGAACGACCGCGCATACTTCATAACCAGCCTAATCTTAGCAAGGTAGAGTATATGAAAAACTATTATCTTCGATATCGGTCATGGCCTGTGCTGTACGATTACATTCGTTCAGACGAATGCGAAATTCCAAAGCATCTGTGTGATATGCTCATAAACTTTGATACGGATGCGGACGAAATATTCAATCGTATCGAGCAGTTGCCGATCGTGCTCTGCCACAGAGATTTTTGGGTAGAAAACATATTCTATTCGGATGGTAAGCTCGTGCTAATTGATTGGGATACCGCAGGATGGGGATATATGGGTGAGGATATCGCGAGCTTAATAGCAGATGAAGCGGACATTAGTCATATGGTTGATTATTATCAGAAATGCATCCCGGCATATTACCGAGGTTTCTCACAATATGCGGATATCTCCAGTAACTCCAAGCATTGCATTCACGAACTGATTCTTGCTATGTTCGGCTATAGACTTGTAGAATGGTACAAATTTGAAGAGTCACCAGAGGATCGATCCACGCATCTTCATACCCTGCAGAAGATATACGAGATGAAAGATATTTAGAGTTAACTTAGCAAGTCATCGTACTCATCAATTCTTAGAACTTACTAACCAGCTAGTATGATTAGCCGCCGATTTTTAATCGGCGGCTATTTTTGTTTAAATTATTTTGGCTAATTTTGCAAATGTTATTGACTATTCAGTTGAACTGTATTATTTTATTATTAAGTTGAACTGTACAGTCGAACTGAATAGAGGTGAGAGCATGAAACATAAGCTACTTCCATTGTCAGAGACGATGCATTATATTTTGTTAGCATTACGTGAACCACTTCATGGCTACGCCGTAATGCAGAAGATAGAAGAGATGAGTAAAGGTACTGTTATTTTAGCAGCTGGTACATTATACGGTGCCATTGAAAACTTACAAAAACACGGATGGATTGAACCCGTTGGAGAGTCAGGTCGAAGAAAGGTTTATTCGATAACTAGTGAAGGACGCCACATTTTATCAATAGAGCAAGACCGAATACAGCATATTTTATCACTATATGAAGGAAGTGAATCGAATGAAAAAAATTAAGATGTTTTTTGATATAGAAAAAGAGGAGCAATGGCTGAACGAGCAATTACAGCAAGGCTATCGCTGTACGAATATCAGTGGATTAGGGGTATATACATTTGAGAAGACCGATAAACGTTATGTGATGCGGCTGGATTATCAAGGATATTTATCACATAAAAAATTCAATGACTACAAGGGCATATACGAAGACTATGGCTGGGATTATATTAATAGCCCTTCGCTTGTCGGAATTCGGTATTGGCAAAAGGAAGATGATGGACATACCGATATCTTCTCTGATCGCGAATCTAAAAGTAATTATTATAAACGATTAATGGGGTATTCTTCTGGTTTAGTGATCGTATTTTTAGCTTTTTGTTTTATGATATTCAAGGATTCAGGCTTGTATTTAGCTGAAGGACTTTGGAGCATGGAAGGTTCATTATTCTGGAAGGCATTTATATTTGAAACTCCGTTTGCATTACTAAGGCTGCTTCCTGCGATAATGGTTGTTTTATTCGGTAGCAGTTACTACAATGCGTATCGCAAGTACTCTTTATTAAAGGATAAATAGGACGCGTGGTGGCTGATTAAACGGAGGGCCATTGAATTTGAATCATTTATTGAGAGAACCCAACAGGGTTCTTTTTTTCTATAAGTTGAAATCGTGATAGATTTCATAAGATATATATTCAAACTAAAGATATCATCTGTTATACAAAAATATGATGAGTGTTATATCACAGTTCCACTCATAAAACACAGTGATTATCGATATAACTACCAATCTGTTATATACATATATCCAATCCTATTATATAGTTAATGATAAGTAAAATATTCAAATAAAAGGAAATTATAAAAATGCGGTAGCAGAAAGGAAGATACAAAGTGACCTCACTTAAACTGGACGATGTTTATATTGGAAAAACGATTAAATCTCTTGTTGAACTGCTACTCGAATTTTACATTTTCCCAAAGACTGCACAGGAGATGAAAGCTTCGCTGCTTGAAAAGCTATCCGAAGGTGATTATGACAAGATTGAAAACGGCTTTGACTTAGCAGAGAAAATAACGGAGGATCTACAAAGGTTAAGTAATGACAAGCATTTGATTTTTACCTTTCATGAATCAATTCTGCCACTTAAGCAGTACGATCTGATAAATGATGAAAGCTTATTATTGCGTCTTAAGTTAAATAATTATGGATTTGAACGAGTAGAGAGACTACCAGGCAATATAGGATACATGGTCATAAATGAGTTTGCATATCCAGAACATGCAGGCAAAACTGCAGCACACGCAATGAGTTTTATTGCGGATACAGATGGATTGATCATTGATCTCAGAAAAAACTACGGTGGCTCCTCGTTAATGAGTGCATTTATCGCAAGTTATTTGTTAGATGGTTCGCCACCAGTACTATTAAATGACATCTATTGGCGACAATACGATATGACTCAATCCATATGGAGTTTACCTTATGTTCCTGGAGAAAGATTTGGCGCAATTAAGCCTGTATATATCCTAACGAGCTCCAATACTGGATCCTGCGCTGAGGAGTTCGCCTACAGTCTACAAGCCATTCAAAGAGTGAAGGTTATCGGCGAAAAGACAGCGGGAAAAGCAAATGCTGGCAGTGTTCATCGTGTAAATGATCATTTCCAAGCTTTTATTCCAAATGCTTATCCGATTAATCCAATAACTAAAGGGAATTGGAATGGGATAGGAGTTATACCTGACATCGAATATCCCCAAAGTAAATCCATGGTGAAGGCCTATCAATTGTTACTCGAACAGCTATTAGAGCATCTTAGCAGCGAGCCTATGGAACCTGAACGACAGTTTTTAATTGCCGAGATTGAAGAGATTCTCAATAATGATTAACAGTTCTTCCTATAGATTAATTGCCGCGATGATTATCGCGGTTTTTTATTTTAGGCTACTCTCATCATTTTATTCCTAAAAAGGTTCCCTTTTGGTACTATTGATGTTAGAATGTTTCTGTATTCTTTAGATCATTATATATTTAGAAATAGAGAGGAGTGGAGAGATAACATGTATGAAAAAATCAAGTTAGATTGGTTTTCCAATATCAAAGGAGATGTACTTGCGGGTATTTTAGTTGCACTTGCTCTTATTCCGGAAGCCATTGCATTCTCCCTAATTGCTGGTGTCGATCCAATGGTTGGTTTATACGCATCCTTTTGTATCGCCGTCATAATCGCCTTTGTCGGGGGACGACCAGGTATGATATCGGCTGCTACTGGAGCGATGGCTTTATTAATGCTTCCATTAGTAAAGGAGCATGGCTTACAATATCTACTGGCTGCTACAATCTTAACTGGGATTATTCAAGTAGGTTTAAGTCTGCTGCGAGTTGAGAAAGTAATGAAATTCATTCCTCGATCTGTAATGATTGGATTTGTAAACTCTCTAGCTATCCTAATCTTTATGGCTCAAGTTCCACACTTTTGGGGAATTTCTACTATGACCTACGTTTTCGTTGCAATTACGTTGGCTATTATTTATGTACTACCTAGATTTTTTAAGGCGATACCTGCGCCACTCATTGCAATTATCGTTCTTACCGCTTTAGCAATATTTGGTGGGATTGAGCTACAAACAGTTGGAGACTTAGGCGCAATCACCCAATCATTGCCTAGATTCTTTATACCAGAAATTCCATTCAATCTAGAAACATTACAAATTATTTTTCCGTATTCCATTGCTCTTGCTATTGTTGGACTGTTGGAATCCTTACTCACTTCATCAATTGTCGATGATATGACGGGGACTGAAAGTAATAAAAATAGAGAGTCCAGAGGACAAGGTATTGCGAATATCGTCACTGGTTTCTTTGGTGGAATGGCTGGTTGTGCAATGATCGGACAATCCGTCATTAATGTGAAATCAGGTGGACGAGGAAGACTGTCTACCTTAGTAGCAGGACTATTCCTAATGTTCCTAATTATTGTGTTAGGCGAGCTAGTCGTTCAGATCCCTATGCCTGTATTAGTTGGTATAATGATTATGGTTTCGATTGGTACTTTTGACTGGTCATCCTTTAAGTATATAATAAAAGCACCTAAAACAGATGCTCTCGTTATGCTCGTAACGGTCGCTACCGTCGTTGCAACACATGATTTATCTAAAGGAGTTATCGCTGGTGTCGTACTTAGCGCGATTTTCTTTGTTGCAAAAATATCCAAAATTGAAGTCCAAAAAAGAAGAGCTGCTAATGAAACAATATATGTTGTAACAGGTCAGTTGTTCTTTGCATCCGTCGAGGATTTTATTAATAAAATTGACTATACGGTTGAAAACAGTAAAGTCATGATTGATTTTACTAATGCTCATATATGGGATGATTCGGGTGTTTCTGCTATAGACAAAGCGGTCATTAAACTGCGTGATAATCATAACAAGGTTACAGTAAGGGGATTAAATGCATCTAGCCAAAAAATAATAGATAAATTAGCGATATACCAAGATACAAATGCTCAGCTGAAGGCTCAATAATAATAAGAAATAATTCCGAAGTAATCGAAATGCTAATTAGGGAGAGAGAGTATTGAGATTAATAAAAACTATCACGCATAAGGCCATTAATAACCCTAATGGTTCAACATTCTATCGTAGATCAGCTAGAGGTATCATTTTGCATGGTACTAACATTTTACTAATTTATACGAAGCGATATAACGATTACAGCTTTCCTGGAGGTGGGGTGGATACTGATGAAGAGCTTGTTCCAGGGTTACAGAGAGAGTTAAGTGAAGAGATTGGTGCTAGCCATACAGAAATCCTGCAACAGTTTGGCTACATCACTGAATTTAAACCGTCGAATAAGCCAGAATATGATCTTATCCATATGGACTCATTTTTTTATGTATGCAATGTCGATTATGACTTTCAACATGCTAATCCAGAGGATTATGAAGTTAAGAATGGTTCCTATCCATTATGGGTAAACATAGACGAAGCAATCAGTCATAACCTATCTGTGCTGCAGAAACAAGAGCCTTCTATGGGCTTTTCAATTGAGCGAGAAACATTTGTCTTACAATTAATTCGTAAGGAATTATTATAAAGAAAACCGCAGTATAGACTAGCAACTCTAGTCAATACTGCGGTTTTCTATTTATCTTGAATAAATAAATCGGGGTTGTCTTGAAAATAACAGATAATACCTATACAATGAATAATCAATGCAATGACGAATACTTATGGGCTTCCCACTAGACTCGATGGCTATTGGTTTATTTTATAAAGGAGTGATGTTTTGTTAATCGCTTATTTAAGACCAACGTTAGATGATCCAACCTGTGATATGCAACATAAGGCCCTAACTCAACTTAGTTGTGATCGATATATAAAAGAAGAGCATTCTTCACCTAAACGAAGAGTACAGCTCGAGTCAATGCTGGAACAATTAAATGATGGGGATCATATTATTGTTACGAAATTATATATATTGGCTGATTCAACTAGACATTTAGCAGAGTTATTAGATGTATTTCGTTCTAAGAACGTAACGTTAAAAACAATTACAGACAATATTGATACAAGTATTAACACCTACTCCGTTTACGACTGTGTCAAATTGCTATTAGAATTTCAACAAGATATCTCAAGTGAGAACACAAGAAAAGGTATGGATAAAGCAAGACAAAGCGGCATTAATGTTGGAAGGCCACGAAAACCTGACGCTAATTTAAGGAAGGCTATTGAGATGTACCATAGTCAGAACTTTACGCTAGCCCAAATTAAAGAGGAAACAGGAATTAGTAAAACAACGTTATATCGTAATCTAGAAAGCTAATTACAATATAAGATAGTAATTCGCCATACAACCAGATAATAGTACTTGCCAATGATAAATAATCAGACTATAATATAGTAAATTTTTGGTATGTGCGACTGGCGTAAACGTGGAGTACCACGAGGAAGCACATATGTATACAGCCGTACGCCTGGGCAGAGGTAAGGGATATCATCCCTTACCTCTTTATGTTTAGGCGTGCCCAGAGGCACGCATTATCTAGTTGGTGAAAGTCCAACCGAAGGAGGGGCCAAGCCACCTTTGTAGCTAGGGTACCTGCGTATGGCGAAATCTGTACGTAGAAGCGTATCGACGAAAGTACCTGTCAGAGATAGGGCGAGCAACATACCAGGCTGTAACATAAAGTGAATCCTGCCGCGTCGTTAAAAAGGCCTTGCAAAAGGGAAAAGGGGAAGCCGAGTCTCGCTAAATTAGACGAAGGCCAAGGAAGCTGCACAAGAACTTGGAACAACAGTGAAGAATCCTCCGGCGTATGGGGAGCTGCATGGTATGAAAGATAATGCAGTGAACTGGGGAGACCCTCCCCTGCACAGAAAAAAAAAAAACTGTAAAGAGATACTCTATAAGCCCAAAAAGCGAAATGAGTCATCTGCAGGAAGGGAGTCCGAGGGGCTCATAGTACCTAAGAATCTCAGGACAACATAACCTGTGGGAGGAAAGGAGCCCTGCTTTGTTCAAGCTATTTAAGGAGGTACGAGTGAGTGAATGCCAAAAGGCTAACAACACCAAAGGAAAAAGTTCAACAACTCCAAGAAAAGCTAGGTCATGCAGCCAAGGAGAACAAAAAGCGTAAATTCCACGCTTTGTATGACAAAATCTATGCATGGAATACATTGGGGGAAGCTTGGAACCGAGTACGGGCAAACAAAGGAGCAGCTGGAGTCGATGGTGAAACATTGGCGAATATCGAAAAGATAGGCGTCGAGGCGTTTCTACATGACTGTCAAAAGCAACTAGAACAAGGGAATTACCATCCCGAGCCTGTAAGACGGCAATACATTCCGAAGAAGGATGGGAAGCAACGTCCGCTAGGTATTCCAACCGTGCGAGATCGAGTCATACAAATGGCAACAAAACTCATGATTGAGCCCATATTTGAAACTGACTTTCAAGAATCCTCTTATGGTTTTCGACCGAAGCGCAGTGCTAAGCAAGCGCTAGATCGTATACGAAAGGCATGCAACCGTAAAGGTAACTGGGTGATCGACGTCGACATCCAAGGCTACTTTGACAACATTAATCAAGAGAAACTGATGAAGTTGGTGGAAATGCGAATCAATGACAGACGAGTTCTGAAACTCATTCGCAAATGGTTGCAAGCTGGTGTAATGGAGGAAGGACAAGTCCGACGTTCAGATTTAGGCACACCTCAAGGTGGAGTCATTAGCCCGCTATTGGCGAATATCTATCTGAATTATTTCGATGTGATATGGGAACGACATGGTAAAGCATTAGGTGAACTTACGAGGTACGCAGATGATTTTGTCGTCGTGTGCAAAACCAAGAAAGATGCCGACCATGCGTTTAAGTTGATTAGAGCCATTATGGAACGATTAGAACTAACGCTGCACCCTACAAAAACTCGAATCATCGGTCTATGGACAGGGGAAGAAGGTTTTGATTTTCTCGGTATGCACCATCGAAAAACGAAGGCAGAAACGTCAACGGGTAAAATATACTATACTACTCAACAATGGCTGACAACGAAAGCAGAAGAACGGATACGGGAAGTGGTCAAAGAAAGATTAGCGCCCCCACGTATGCGTGTCATCTCCTTCGCAGACCATGTGAAATGGTTAAACCCAAAGATTCAAGGATGGCGTAATTATTATTACACTTCCTACAGTCAGTTAAAACTAGCTAAGCTAGATTGGTATATTTTACAACGATTCACAAGATGGTACGCCAAGAAGAGACAGCGAAGAAGATGGATGAGCTCATTTCATGAAGTAAAGTTTATAGCCAAGCAAGTTGGATTAAAAACACTATTGTAATCTGCATGCGCATGAAAGAAGAACATCGGAAAGCCGTATGAGGGAAAACTTCACGTACGGTTTGATGAGGAGAGACTGAAATAAAATTCAGCCTTTTACTCTAGAAAGGGCTGATGAACATGAACAGAGAAACATTGATCTTAGACGGAAAACAAGTTGCTGACAGCATAAAAGCGAGCTTGGCTGAACGAATTACGAAGCTTTCCAAGAAGGGGATCGTACCTTGCCTAGCAACGATATTAGTAGGTGATAACCCGTCATCGCATACGTATGTGCGAATGAAGGGAAATGCCTGCAAAAGGCTAGGCATGCAATCGATCCGAATAGATCTCCCGGCAAGTATTACGACAGAAGAATTAATATCACAAATTCATAAGCTAAATGATGATCCCGACGTACATGGAATATTGTTGCAGCATCCGGTCCCACATCATATCGACGAGCGAGCAGCATTTGATGCGATAAGCATCGAGAAGGATGTAGATGGAGTAACTACTCTCGGCTATGCACTAAATGCTTTTGGGATCGCCAATTTTCCATCTTGTACACCAGCTGCTATTATGGCTATTCTTGACTATTACAACTTACAGGTTGAAGGGAAGCATGCAGTAGTGATTGGCCGAAGCCCTATTCTTGGAAAGCCAGTATCGGCAATGCTGTTAAATCAAAATGCTACCGTTACGACATGCCACTCCAAAACAGTTAATCTAGAAGATATCGTTCGACTCGGGGATATCGTAGTTGCGGCTGTAGGAAAACCTAATTTCATACAAGGGGATTGGATAAAGCCGGGTGCGATTGTACTTGATGCTGGTTACAACGAAGGTAATATCGGAGACGTAGATTATAATGCATGTCTGAAGAATGCTTATGCCATTACTCCAGTTCCTGCTGGGGTTGGTCCAGTAACCATTGCCACCCTGCTAAAGCACACGGTGGACGCTGCCGAAAATACATTACGTTAATGGGAACGATGGAACAATAAAGCAACGATAGCTTAAGTTTATTTTTCTTCACAGACTTCTTAAACGCACTATTACTAGTGCGTTTTTCTATTTTAGAGGTTGGTAATGGAGAGGACTAGTTTCTAAGTTGCTTCATCCAAATATTAGCAACAATCTTGAGCTTGATTTCGTCATATAAACTGAGTCAATCGTAATAAGAATGTGGAGGGATGTAGATGTTATATATGCTAATCAGTTTCATTTTTATTGTAATCTCTATATTTACGATGAGAAAAGCTGGAGTTTCTAGCCCATATTCTAAAGCCTTCGCCCTAGCCATTGCATTATCTATAGTAGCTGTTGTATGTCTTGCTCAAAACTACACTCAGAACTTAATTCCAGAGGTAAACGATGGAATTGCTATTGCTAATCAAGTGGCTTACTCGATTATTGGTGAAAAAGGCTGGTCTCAGCAAAGGTTTCGAGATATTTTTGAAAATTCCACTTATCTCACGCTCCTATTAATTGTCGCATTCCCTGTCGTTCATGTTGTTGAGTCAACAATGCAGAAGAAAACAACTTCAAGTGCCTAGTCACTTCCAATATTTGAGGTGAGTTATGAACAGTAAAACAGTCCAATTTCACAATAGATATGCTTTTTATTTCATCATATGCTTGTACATAATAACGGCATATTCTCTATATTCGAATATTCATAACACCTTGCTAATCACTCCGCCACACGCTGTAATATTATTGCTGACCATTGTAGCATTAATTATGGGGATCATCGGCATTATGGATGGATCCAGCTGGAGAGCGAAGCTAAGAAGCCTGCTATCGACCATTTTTTCTATATTGTTAATCTTATGTCTATGCATAATGATGTTCTTCACAGGTATGTTTACTGGTGAGAAAGAATGGATAAAGACAGTACGTTCTCCTGACGGTCAATTTACGGTGGATTTTTACTATACGGACGCAGGTGCAAGGGGTAGCTTTGGAATATTAGGAGAGTTAAACGGACCACTTTGGTTTAAGAAGAGAATTTATTACGAGAAGAGAGCGGAAGTTGTTAATATTCAATGGGAGAATGATCATACGATTCTAATCAACAATAACACTTTGAATCTGAAGGATGTTGAACACTAAAGCTCTCAGCGAGTCAAATTGGAAATATGAACATTTTCGTCGTTGGTTGATTTTATCTTTTTTGGTAACAATATAACTCATCTTTACATACTACGTCTATAAGAAGGTGTGTTACTGGTACATGAAGCGAGCTTACCTTGTCTATTTACTCATATTCAGTTTTTTCACCGCCAATATCTATGTGCATGCAACAGATAACACACAAACTGATATTCCTCCATTTGAAAAGCCTTATCTCGAAATCGGATTTAAATCAGTTGAAGAAGCATTAAAGGAATGTGAAATACATAATCAACGAGAACTTCACTTGCCAATTAAATTACCACCGGTACAATTTACTCATCACTTAGGAAGATGTATAAAGGATAAGAATAACCATAATGACGAACTTAATATCGAATATCTCCACGAAGCACACGGGGAGTACCATTATATGATCGATATAAGACCAATTGAACAGAGAATAAATATCACAAAGTTTAAAAGAAATAAGAAATTATATAAACTAAGTGACGGTAGCCATGCAATTTACTTTACTACTAAAAGAATATTGTATGGGGGAGGATCTATGTTTAATGGAGGATTTAACATTCTAGTCTTTGAGAAAAATGGTTGGCAATATTGGCTTGCGATAGACACTCGTATAGAAAATCAAGTTACAGCGGATATACTAGTTGAAATCGCCGAATCAGTAATTTCAGATGAATGATTAACAGATAAACAACTATGAATTAATTAAGCGATGAAATAATATAGAAAGAGCTTGAAATGAGCAACAAAAAAATATTGTAAAAATCAACCAGACGTGATAAGTTGAAACTATAAAACTGAACATTGGTTTAACTGGAGGAGCCTGCACACAGCGGGCTCTTTTTGTCTTTAAAACGGGGGGATATTAATGATTGATGTACAGAACCTTAACTTTACTTATCCGGGAAGACTAGAGCCGACGATTCATGGTATGAGTTTTAATATTCAAAAGGGGGAAGTTTTCGGGTTTTTGGGCCCATCAGGAGCAGGGAAAAGTACAACGCAAAAAATATTGATCGGTATACTGAAGGGATATCAAGGCAGTGTCAAAGTGATGGATAAAGAGATTAAAGATATCGGCCCTAACTACTATGAACGAATAGGAGTAGCGTTTGAGTTTCCAAACTTTTATTCCAAGTTTTCTGTGTTAGAGAACTTAAAATTCTTTGGTTCACTCTATGCTGGTCGTACTGAAAACCCAAAAACGTTACTTGAGCAGGTCGGCTTAGATCAGGCAACAAATATGAAGGTTTCTCAATTGTCCAAAGGAATGAAAATGCGATTGAATTTTTGCCGTGCACTCTTAAATAACCCAGATATCCTCTTCCTTGATGAACCAACCTCAGGTTTGGATCCCGTCAATGCCCAGCGGATGAAGGAGTTAATTCTAGAAAAAAGGAAAGAAGGTAAAACGGTATTAATCACAACGCATAACATGCAAGCAGCTGAGGAATTATGCGATCGTGTCGCTTTTATCGTAGATGGACAAATTAAGCTAATTGACTCCCCTCGGGAGCTTAAACTTCGTAAGGGTAAACAAAGAATTGTTGTCGAATATCGGAATGAGGGGGAATTAATGAGTGCAGCATTTCCCCAGCAAGGAATAGGAGAAAATCATACATTTCTAAATCTGATCAAAGAGTACTCCATAGAGACGATTCATTCTCAAGAGGCTTCACTTGAGCAGATCTTTATTGAAGTGACAGGGAGAAGGCTAATATGAGATTCATTACTGCTTTTGCTTTTGATTTCAGATTCCAGTGGCGTCATGGCTTTTATTTTGCATATGCCTTTGTATGTGCTTGTTATTGGCTCCTACTGAACTATATTCCGGAAGCGTATCTGCACAAGAGTGTTATATTATTAACCTTTAGTGATCCAAGTGCATTGGGGTTGATTTTAGCTGGAGGAATTTTACTTCTTGAGCGAGATCAAGGAATACATGACCCTCTTTTTGTTACACCTATGCGAACTCGAGATTATTTGTTTGCGAAAGTAGCTTCTTTATCATGTTTATCTTTAATAGCAGCTTGGGTGATTCATCTAACTTCAATCGGAATTCCGAAGTCACCTGTACTGTTTTCAGTTGGCGTTGTGTTAACTTCGAGTTTAATGACGTTATTATCAATCAGTGTTGTCGTTCGTTACCATACGATTAACGGCTTTATCATGATGTCTCAAGTCTATGCATTACCTTTAGCACTTCCATTGCTCGGTTTTTTTGACATCTGGAATACTAAGCTTTACCTTCTTCTTCCAACGGAAGGGACGTTACTTCTATTGGAATCCGCCATCTCTGATTTGACAACTGTACAAATTGGATATTCTCTTTTTATTCTGCTCATATGGAATTATGGGATCTATGTCTGGGCTAGCTACTCTTATAAGAAATATGTGCTGGGGAAAATAGGAGAGGGGAGAGATGGATTATGAAAAAGTACCAAGTGCTATTAATGAACGATATCCGACACGCAGGAACTGACCCCGTATTAATCGTTGGATTTTTAGGTCCTTTGATCTTAATCATACTCACTCGTTTTGGATTTCCAATGACAGCTCATTGGTTAGAGACAAGTTACTCCTTTGATCTAAATCCATATAGAGACTTTACTACAGCTTTGTTTATTGTCACCATACCAATGCTGTTAGGGATTATGACTGGATTATTAATGTTGGATGAACGAGATGAGAATATAATCTCCTATTTTGCAGTAACCCCACTTATGAGAAAAGGTTACTTAGTATACAGATTGATATTACCTATCGTGATAAGCGCTATATGGTCAGTAATGTTTTTAGTATATTCTGGACTCACTGAGTTTCACATCGAATATTTACTGATGCTCGTCTTATTGGTCATCGAAGCACCATGCTTTGCAATGCTAGTGGCAGCTTTCTCTGCAAATAAAGTTGAGGGATTAGCCTTATACAAAATAGGTGCAATTGTATTTATCGCTGGACCCATCGTTATTTTCTTTGTTCCAGATGTGTGGCAATGGGTAGCGGTATGGATTCCGACTTTTTGGCCCGCAAAAATATTTTTAGAGGGGTCTAAAGGTGAAACGTTCGCTGCAATCTACAATTTTATCATTGGATTTATGGTTCATATTGCCTTACTCATAATGATCATTCGATTGTTTATTAGAAGAGCAGACTAGAAGCCATACGTATAAAACAGCAGTTCGTACTGCACAAAATGCAGTTGCCTTAGCCCGATAGAAGCTCGAACTAAGGCAATTGCACTATTGTATATTATATTCCAATTTTGTGAAATACGAAAATCTATAAAGCCTGACGATTCCCTTTCTGTTCCAATTGATAGGAACGATGAAGTGAAACGATATGTATGTCGACCTCGTTAAGTCGATATAGCAATTCATTCACGATAGAACCGTTCATAATTTCCTGCCAACGAGTTTGCGGGGATTGACCGATAATCAATTGTGTAATGTTATATCGCTTGGCAGTTTCAGCTATAACTTCACATGTTTTTTTGTTTTCGTTGGATTGGACCAGTAGCTTTGCTCCCCATTCATCACTTTTGCTTTTCCAAATTAAATCATTATTTGACTTTGCTTGATTATCTTCGCCATAACTAACACTTAGTACATATAAGGGACATTGAAGTAATTTCGACAATTCACCTCCACGGTGGATTAGTTGCTCACCATTTGCAACGTGACTAACGCATACCATAATTTTTTCACCGCTCGTCATTGCTATACTCCTTTGTTGGATATTCATTGTTTTGTTTGTACTGGGCAATCAAAAAAGCTTGGAAGCAGAGAAGTCCGCTACCAAGCTTTTGGATGTGTCATAACAAACCCAAAAATGCATGAAGGCTCTCTCATTACGCTGACGAGGTTAGCTGTCGGATTCGGGTCTGAGAGTACCCGTTCTTTCTGGATTCAGAAAGAATTCACCCCTGAAGCAGTTCATGCTTCTATGGTTCCCCCGCTCCTCCCTAAAGGAGGATTAAGCAGTGATATATTGATTTATCGTAACTCATACTAAAATATTATAAGCCAAAAGTAAAGAGATCTTCCGAAATATTGTTGAGCATAACCTACTTTAGGGGAATTTGTGTTATATGTTGCTATGGTAGAGTAGGGCTGAATTCCGTGAAATCGTCGTTTCTGGGCAAAATACGAACATATTCTCTAGGGTAATAAGATGCGGATGAGTTTATACTTTGACCTTCTGATACATTAACGTCATTTATCCATTTTGCAAAAAGTAAATGCGAATTTGTTTGTTCATGGCTAGCATTATTGAGCCAAAAACCTGAGATTAGTATGGCGAGAAATATAATAGAACAGGTGATAATTTGACGGCTTGGCAAAAGATCTCCTCCGTACGTTTTTATCAACAGTGTGACCAGATCCGAAGGTAACTATACATAATCGTTGCCAAACTGCTTCAAGTAGAAACTTGAATTTTGCTTTACAAATGACTGAGAATACGTTAAATTAAATTTTAACATATGTTGGTCGTTTTTATTTCGCGAATATACTGCACTTACAATATCATATGAGTAAGACCCTGGAGGAGCCTGCACACAGCGGGCTCTTTTTGCGTTTTTTTTATGTTCTCCATGATCTAGCGATTTGTTTGCATCGAAATGGGAATGATGAAAAATAGAATGAAAGAAGGAGGAACTTGATTGTTTTTACTACATATTGCTGTTTTCATACCTTTTTTATTCTCTGCGGTGCTGCTAGTCAGTCGCAAGTTTCTTGAAAGTATGCATAGAGGGTGGCTGGCCTTGCCGGTTCCAATACTGCTTTTTGTATTTTTTTTGTCGCATATTCCGCAAGTTCAGGAAGCTCCAATCATCCATGCAGCGTCGTGGATTTCGAGTCTTGACATTACGATTACATTTTATTTGGATGGCTTATCTTTATTGTTTGCGCTTTTAATCAGCGGTATCGGCTTACTTGTTGTTCTGTACTCGATTTATTATCTTGATGAAGAGAAAAAAGACCAGCAGCGTTTCTATGCATATCTTCTCCTGTTCATGGGGGCAATGCTTGGTGTTGTTCTTTCTGATAATTTACTTGTTCTATATGCTTTCTGGGAGATAACCAGTATCGCGTCCTTTTTACTAATCGCGTACTGGTATGAGCGAGAAAGATCGCAGTATGGAGCATTAAAATCCATGCTAATTACTGTGTTTGGTGGCCTGGCGATGTTTGCAGGATTTATTCTGCTTTATGTCATGACGGGAACATTTAGTATCCGTGAGATTATATCTCAGGTAGATAGCATTACAGGGCACTCGCTCATCGTACCAGCACTGATACTAGTGCTGCTTGGAGCCTTCACCAAGTCAGCGCAGTTTCCTTTCCATATATGGCTGCCAGATGCTATGGAAGCTCCTACTCCAGTAAGTGCTTATTTGCATTCAGCTACGATGGTGAAAGCAGGCTTGTACCTTGTTGCTCGATGCAGTCCGATATTTGCTATGCAGGCCCAATGGTTCTGGATTGTTTCGATCGGTGGTCTAATAACGCTAATATACGGATCGATGAAGGCGATAAGACAAACTGACTTAAAGGCACTACTCGCTTACTCGACGATTAGTCAGTTGGGATTAATTATGTGCTTGCTGGGACTTGGCTCTGCAGCAGGCTTGCAAACCAATACTGCGCTTGCTTTATTCTTTGCTCAGGCCACAACAGCGGGATTATTCCATTTATTCAACCATGCCGTGTTTAAGGGTGCCTTATTTATGGTAGTTGGAATTGTAGATCATGAGACTGGAACGCGTGATTTACGAAAACTAGGCGGATTAATTCGCATAATGCCTGTTACGTTTACCATTGCGTCTATCGGTGCATTCTCCATGGCTGGCTTACCGCCATTTGGTGGATTTCTGAGTAAGGAAATGTTTTTTACCTCCGTGCTGAATATAAGAGAATTGAATATGTGGAGCTTGGAAAGCTGGGGAGTTTTGATTCCTGTATTGGCTTGGATTGCAAGTGTATTCACCTTCATGTATAGCATCATTCTATTAGTCCGTACATTTGGTGGGAAATATGACAAGGAGCGTTACCATATTAAGCCGCATGAAGCGAGCATTGGCTTACTCGTATCTCCGACAGTTCTAGCGTCACTTGCACTTGCTATTGGTCTATTTCCAGCTCTTCCTGCAACTTGGTTGATCGAGCCTGCGATGACTTCTGTACATCCTCATTTACTTACACCGGGAGAGCATTTTCATATCCATATTCGAATGTGGCATGGATGGACGACAGAGGTATGGATGACAGCAGCGCTAATCGCGATTGGGGCTTTACTGGTCATCCTATACAAAAAGCGAGGCTGGGTTCTTTCAGGCAGTGGCGAGAAAGCGCGCTTTACCCTGAACCGACTATATGACAAGACTCTTGAAGGTAGTGAGTATGCTTCCGAGAAACTGACTTCGTTATATATGAACGGATCGATTCGCCAATATTTGATCTACATTTTTATGCTTTTCGTGATTGCACTTAGTACTACGATGCTAGCTCTACCGGTTTACACGCTAGACTTTAGTGATCATGCACCGATTGATGGCTATGAGCTTGCTGCAATTGTAGCACTTGGCTTGGCAGCGTTAGCTGTACCTCTGTCTCAAAATCGAATTGCATCGATTTTGCTAACAGGTGCTGTTGGATATATGGTGACATTGCTGTTCGTACTGTTCCGAGCGCCAGATTTGGCATTAACGCAGCTTATTGTTGAAACAGTGTCTGTCGTTCTCTTCTTGTTGTGCTTTAAGCATTTACCTAAGCTGAAGAAGGAAAATGTAAAAATAAGTTTCAAGATGACCAATGCCTTGATTGCTGCTGCTGTAGGCATCGTCGTTACGTTCATTGCGCTTGGCGTTAGCAGTGGTCACGATATCAAATCCATCTCCGATTATTTTATCAAGGAGAGCTATCATCTAGCCGGGGGCAAAAATATGGTTAACGTTATCCTCGTAGATTTTAGAGGCTTCGACACGATGCTCGAAGTGGTTGTATTAGGTATTGCTTCGTTAGGAATATACGCCTTAGTAAAGCTTCGAGCTGAGGATAGCAGGGAGCAAGCGTCCAATCTGGATACGAATAGACTGGCAAGTTTTGACGGGAAGCGTCCATTTAACAGCAATGATGTCATCCTGATGACTGCTGCACGGATCATTATTTTTATCATTGTTCTGTTTTCGATTAATTTGTTCTTTGCTGGACATAATGCGCCAGGCGGAGGCTTTATTGGTGGATTGCTGACTGCAGCAGCCATCATATTGTTTGCTATTGCCTTCGGTATGGATGCTGTCAAGCGAGTACTGCCTGTCAATTACCGAACAATGACGGGGATCGGTTTACTCATTGCTGTTCTTACAGGAGCAGGTTCCTTTTTATTCAAAGCTCCTTTCTTAAGTCATTCATTTGGACATTTCCAGCTGCCCATATTAGGAGAAACGGAGCTTGCAACGGCTGTTATCTTTGACCTTGGTGTGTATCTGTCTGTCATAGGTGTAACCTTGACAATAATATTGTCAGTAGGGAGGGAGCGTTAAGATGGAATTGGTTATGGCGATCACGACAGGCTTGCTTTTTGCTGTTGCTGTCTACCTTATTTTGTCTCGTAGTGTACTACGCATTATACTTGGAACCTCCCTGCTAACACATGGTGTTCATTTGTTAATAATGAACATGGCAGGATTGAAAAGGGGCTCCGCTCCTTTAATCAGTGAGGATACGATGAGTTATACCGATCCGTTGCCTCAAGCACTGATCTTAACTTCGATCGTTATTAATTTTGGTGTAACGGCTTTCTTTCTTGTACTTGCTTACCGTGCTAATCAGACACTAGGAACGGACGACTTGGAGAAGCTGAGAGGGGGAGACGAGAATGAATAATTTGATTGTACTGCCTTTACTGCTTCCGTTATTGAGCGCGATTATATTGGTTTTCCTCCGCAAACAAGTTGCTGTCCAACGCTCGATTAGCGGCATAAGTGCACTGCTTAATATTGTTATTGCCGTTATACTCGTTGGCCAGATTCAAAGCGATGGCATTCAAACGCTGTATATGGGAGGCTGGATCCCTCCATACGGGATTGTATTTGTAGCAGATATGTTTGCTGGGCTGCTCATACTAACAGCTTCAGTAGTAGGCGCTGCTTGTATATTTTATTCATTTAGTAGTATTGGTGAAGAAAGAGAACGTATGTATTTTTATCCCTTGCTTCAATTTTTGCTTGCTGGCGTATACGGCTCATTTTTGACTGGAGATTTATTTAATTTATTTGTATGCTTTGAGGTCATGCTCATTTCATCCTATGCGCTAATCGTGCTTGGAGGAAGCAAGCGTCAGCTGCGCGAGTCAATCAAATATATGCTAGTCAATATTTTATCGTCAGCACTATTCGTAACTGCGGTGGCCTATCTCTATGGTGCTCTCGGTACGCTAAACATGGCCCATTTGTCGCAGCGAGTAGCTGAGGCGGGGCAAGGGGGCATGCTAAACGTCATTGCGATATTACTGATGATTGTTTTCTCGCTAAAAGCTGGCCTTTTCTTGTTTTTTTGGTTACCAGGCTCATATGCCGCTCCGCCTGCTGCGATTCGTGCATTGTTTGCAGCTTTGCTTACAAAGGTTGGTGTATATGCCCTTGTTCGTACATTCAGCTTAATCTTTTACCATGATCCTGCAGTTACCCATACATGGCTTGGCTGGATGGCGGGCGCTACGATGGTGCTCGGCAGTATTGGTGCCATAGCCTATCGAAATGTATCGAGTATTCTGAACTATCAGGTTGTCATAGGTATTGGCTTCATTGGCCTTGGCTTAGCCATTGCAACGCAGGCAGCCTGGGATGGTGTCGTTTTTTATCTCATGCATGATATGCTGGCGAAGGTTCTGCTTTTCATATTAGGCGGCATGCTCATTACTGCAGTTGGAACGGAAAAGTTATTAGAGATAAGAGGTTTAATTGATCGTTATCCATTGATCGGCTGGCTGTTTCTAGGGACAACGCTTGCTCTAGTAGGAATTCCACCGTTAAGTGGTTTTCCTGGAAAGGTGATGCTCATACGCAGCGCATTTCAGGAGCAAGCATTCGTACTAGCAGCGATCGGCTTAATATCTAGCTTTTTCATACTTTACTCACTCATTGTTGTGTTTAAGCAAGCATTCTGGGGATCTGAGCTTGATCAAGAACCACGTACTACCGTACCTCCTCGATCCAAATTGTTAAACGGCACCATATTAGCGGTATTTGCTCTAGTAGTATTTCTAGGTGTTAACGCTGAATGGGTATACGAATTTGTTGCTCAAGCTGGTCATGTTATTGCAGAGCCAGATTTATACATTCATGCCGTAATGAAGGAGTAGATGGAGATGGCTATTCAAATATTACTTAACCTTATGTTGACTTTCATCTGGATGTTTTTACAAAACGACTGGACACTTGGCGGCTTGACTGTTGGCTATGTGCTTGGCTTGCTAATCGTAGGCGCGTTCCGTCGCTTTTTCTCAAGACCATTTTATATGAGGAAAGTATGGGCAATGATTCGCTTGTTCCTGTTATTTAATAAAGAATTATTGCTTTCTAGTTTTACGGTTGCTCGGCAGACAGTCTCACCTAAGCTAAGCTTCCGACCAGGAATATTTGCATATACAACAGAGCTTGAAACCGATTGGGAGGTTACATTGCTTGCTTGCTTAATTAGTCTGACTCCAGGGACGTTGACGTTGGAGGTATCTCGGGATAATAGGTATCTTTATATTCATGCGATGGATATCAAAGATGTAGAGGAGCATATTGAACAAATTAGAAATACGTTTGAGACAGCCATTCTGGAGGTGAGACGTGCATGATTGACGGGATGCTGACAACAGCACTTGCACTATTAGCAATTGCTTTGCTTGGTTGTATATATCGCTTGCTGCGTGGTCCTTCATTATCCGATCGGATCGCCTCACTCGATACGTTGGGTATATGTACTCTTGCGTTAATCGCAGTTGTGAGCTTGAAATTTCAAACACAAGCCTACTTTGATGTCATTCTCGTTCTAGGTATATTAACGTTTATCGGAACAGTAGCGTTAGCGAGATATATCGAAAGAGGCATTGTCCTAGAGAGTGGGGATGAGATGAATGATAATCATTGAATATGCTGTCGTAGGAATCGTTTTATTTGGCGCTATATTTTGCGCTCTAGGTGCTTTCGGGCTTGTTCGTTTGCCAGATGTTTATCTGCGTTCGCATGCAGCAACGAAGAGTGCGACACTCGGCGTGCTTTGTGTTCTTTTAGGTGCATTCCTATATTTTTGGCTTGTGCTGGATCACATAAGCATCAAGCTTTTGCTCGGGATTGTATTTGTATTCATTACCTCGCCAGTAGCAGGACATTTGAATGGTCGTGCAGCCTACCGCAGTGGAGTAGCGCTTTGGAGAAACAGTGTTCGTGATGATCTTCATAAGAAAAAAAGTGAAGCACCTAGCACTGAATAAAGGAGAACATTTATGACTAGAGCTATTGCTGTTCAACCATATGTCATTATCGAACGTGCCATCACAAACCAAAGGCAACAAATTACAGTCCATCAACATGAGCTGTACTTGTTCGAATCAAAAATTGTTTCACGTCATCGTGAGTATTCGCTATATAATGTGTACGACCTGTCTTACAAAATTATAAGTGGTGACGAAGGCTTTTTGTATTTGCATACGAACCAAGGTGTTCATTCTTATATGGTAAAAACAGATCCGTCGATGTTTATAGAAGAGTTCAAGTTTCTACGAAGTTTGCAATAGAAGGGATCTTATATCGAAATTATTGAATCAGCTAAAATACGTAAAACCTCGCTTAGCGAGGTTTTTTATTTTTCCGAAAAAGTTCTTGTCTATTGCTCTAGACAAGAACTTTTATCCTTTCCCTATACTCTGCGGTTACTTCAAGGTTTGAGGATATAAGTTTGGTAGATCAATAGGATAATTTATTAAATGAACGTTTTAATAAATTATATTTTCAGGAATGAATTGACAGGATTGACAGATGGATGTTATTCTCTTATCGTAATGATTACGATTAACATATCGACTAGTAAGTACGGCCGTTTAGTAGTTGTATGTACCGATATCGTAATAATTACGATTAAAGCAAAGGGAATGATGAGATGAGGCAGGAGATCGATTTTGTAAAAGTCAACCCCACACAAAATATGACTATTCTTGTAAAGACAATTCATCAAGCGAATGAATACCTACCGATTGCTTCACGATTAATGTCCTATGACAACGTGTACGCCGAACAAGTTGGTTTTATTCGTAGCCCGAGCAAAAAAGGAGCGGACGCATGCCTGCAAATGGCGGGAGGTGAATTTTGCGGAAATGCGTGTATGGCTATGGCCACTTTTTTAGCTGTCGAAAACGGACTTCAACCAAACGTTCAGATGAAGATCTCATTGGAATGCTCGGGGGTGGAGCAGTTGGTAGCGTGCTGCGTGAACAAAGTTAACGAAAGATATTCCTGTCAGGTGACAATGCCACTTCCGATCAAGGTGGAACAACAATCTATTACATATGAGGGGTTAGATTTAAGCATTGGAATAGTAAGGTATGATAGCTTTTTCCATATTGTATTGGAAGTAGATTCCATCAGTCCGGAGTGGAGGGAAATAGCGGAAGGGCTGGCAAAACTGCTCGGTGTAATACAAGGTACTCATTTGATCGGGATAATGTTGTTCGTATCAGCATCCAACACGATGTCACCGCTTATTTATCTTCCCGAGTTAGGCAGCATGATTTGGGAGAAAGGTTGCGGATCAGGAACAGCTTCAATAGGTGCCTATTTGCACTGGAAGAACAAGGGGACAATTACGGCTTCAATTGCACAGCCCGGTGGAACGATTAGCGTTTCGGCCGTTAGCAACAATCAAGAGCTAGCCAGCCTAGTTATCCAGGGTGTTTCGGGAATTGTAGCACAAGGCAAAGCTTTTATCGAATTCGAAGGGAGTGAGCATCGTGCAGACAGCCACCAGACTTCAGCAATGCTTAGTTGACTTTCACAGTAGGTTTTCGGCGTTAGTATCGTCAAGAGAGGAGGCTCTAAATAATAGCTCGGAACTAGAGCAGACAATTAATGATTACTCCGCCTTCATAATCGATAACAACAATCAGATGGACTGGAAACAACTAGAGCAACAACCCACTAACGAATTTATAACACTTGTGAATGAGTTAAGAGAAACCTCTGCTCGGTGTGTAGCGATCATGGAGAAGTATCGAGCGCTCAGACTGTTGAACAACCAAGTAGACGAAACCGATTATTTCCATAATATCCAGTCTGCTATAAAAGAGGAATTCGAAGGATTCAACATTCAATCAGACTCCAAGATCTTATTAGTAGGTTCGGGTTCGTTTCCAATGACTCCGCTCTATATAGCGAAACAAACCGGAGCAGAAGTGATTGGCATCGATATTGACGCGGAAGCCGTAGAATTGGGCAGAAAAGTGATCGATAGACTGGGAGAAGGTTTGAAGATCCGTTTGGAAAATAAATTTCTTACGCAGCTCGGGGATACAATGGAGTTAACCCATATCATCTTTAGTTCAACAGTGGCCCTTAAATATGAATTACTAGACCAGTTGCATGCCTTGACAAATGAGCAAGTGGTTGTGGCGATGAGGTACGGCAATCAAGTAAAATCCTTATTTAATTATCCGAAGCAAGAGACCGATCACCGAAAGTGGAAGCTCATCGATACGATCATTCATCCTAAGCACGTATTTGATGTTGGTTTTTATAAAAAGGCTTTGTCAAGTACGCAGATAGGAGTGCGCCATGGATAATTTTAACCGTGTATTAATTCTGGGGACGGGACCAGTCAGCATACAAATTGCTTTATTGCTGAAGGTTTATCTAAAGAGCAAGGTCGGAATCGCAGGCCGTAGTTCAGTTCGTTCCACTTCTTTTTTCTCTGTACTAAATGACAATGATCGCGAAGTCCAAGTTGTTGTACAAAATGATACACATCGCCAGATGGAAGGGCGTTGTCAGCTTGATCAAGTTTTTCATGACTATGCGACGGTTACGGGAGTTTGGGATACGGTTGTATTGGCGGTTACCACAGATGCTTACATAGAGGCACTCCAGCAAATCGATGATCAGGTTATGAGTATATTAAAGTGCGTGGTTTTAATCTCTCCTACGCTTGGATCTAATAATCTGGTGAGACATTATTTAAGAGAAATACAACCTAATATCGAAGTGATCAGCTTCTCTACATACTTGGGTGATACGCGCTGGATGGATGGAATACCGTCCAATCAAGTGAAGACAACCGGAGTTAAGAAAAAACTTTATGTAGGCTCTTCGCAATCATCGTCAGTTAACCTTGGAAAGCTTTGTGAATTGTATACACGATTAGGGATCACCCTACAAGTCTTGGATTCTCCGATCGAAGCGGAGTCGAGAAACATTTCCCTATACGTGCACCCGCCACTGTTCATGAATGATTTTTCGTTAAGCATTGTTTTTAAGGAGGAAGAGGCAAAGAAATATGTTTACAAGCTTTATCCAGAAGGTCCTATCACTATGCAACTCATACGAGATATGCGTTCCTATTGGAAAGAGATTTCATTCATGCTAGAGAAAATGAACATAAGCGCGGTCAATCTGCTCAAATTTATGACAGATGATAATTATCCAGTACGCCCCGAAAGCTTATCCCGTCATGATATCGATCATTTCACTAGCTTTCCTCCCATTCACCAAGAATATTTATTGTACGTCCGGTATGCTTCCTTATTAATTGATCCGTTTTCTGAACCTGACGAAAAAGGGAGATATTTCGATTTCTCTGCCGTTCCTATCCGCCAAATTTTTGTGAATAAGGAAGGGGAGTGGGATATCCCCCGCATGCCTAATGAGGACTATTATCGTGTGAAGATGATTCAAGGCATAGCAAGAATGATAGGAACCGGTACGCCGACGCTTGATAAATTTATAGCGACCTATGAAAGCAAAATATTAAAGTGTTTGAAGAACTTAAAAGGAGAGCGACTGGCTAAATCATTTAATATTCAAAGCTTTGAAGAGGACTGGCGTCAGATTGGCCAAAAATTTGTGAACAAATAGACGAGGAGGACACAACATGTTTAAGAATAGAACGATTCGATTGACTCTGTTGATTTTGATAGTGGCGATGGCCTTGTTAGCTGGGTGCAGTTCCAAAGGTCCTAACGGCAACAGCAGCTCAACTAATGAGAATGGTAAAAAAACTGCCACGCCGGATCTGGAACTGATCTATGCAACGGCTAAAGATATCAACGATATGAACCCTCATCTATATACTGGGTCGATGCCGGCTCAAGGAATCGTATATGAATCCTTACTTGAGAACACGGAAGACGGGATAAAACCTCTACTAGCGGAATCGTGGGAAATCTCTGAAGACGGAAAAATCTACACATTTCATCTACGGAAGAACGTAACCTTCCATGACGGGGCTCCTTTTAACGCGGAAGCCGTAAAGAAAAACATTGATGCCGTGCAAAATAACGCATCCAAGCATGCTTGGATCAAGCTGTCTACCAAACTCCTAGAAACGAAGGTTATAGATGAGCATACCGTGCAGTTGATATTATCAGAGCCTTATTATCCAACCTTGCTTGAGCTATCCATGACCAGGCCTTATGTTTTCCTTTCACCTAACGATTTTATTAACGGTGAGACGAAAGATGGCGTTAACGGTTATAACGGTACAGGGCCTTATCAATTAACCGAGCATAAGACTGATCAATATGCTACCTTCGTAGCGAATGAGCATTATTGGAATGGCGTGCCTCGCATACATAAGATAATGGCGAAAGTACTTCCGGCTGGAGAGACTACCTTCCTCGCTTTACAGAAAGGGGAAGTCAACTTCGTATTTACGGATGATCGGGGAACAGACAGTATTGATGTCGAGGCGATGAATACACTCGCCGACAGCGGAAAATACCAAATTGTCCGTAGCGCTCCCATGAATACTAAAATAATTGTAGCCAACAGCAGTAGAACGGACAGTCCAGCGGCCGATAAGGCTGTTCGTGAAGCAATTTGGCATTCCATTGACAGAGAAACAATCAGCAGAGAGCTTTTTAACGGTAAGGAATTGCCTGCCGAAGCCTTGTTTTCATCCAACGTTAATTATGCCGATATCGATTTGGAAAAGAGAGCATATGACTTGGATACAGCTAAGAAGCTGCTAGACGAAGCGGGCTGGACCTTGCAGACAGGAGATGAGATTAGAAAGAAAAATGGAAATGCATTAATCATGGGGCTTTATTACGATATCAGTTCTTTCTCCCAGAAATCAGAGGCGGAGCTGCTTCAGAACACCTTAAAGAAGATTGGCATTCAATTGGAGTTAGTTGGAGAGGAGTCCACCTCTATCGCGAATCGAAGAGCAACGGGCGAGTATGATTTGCTGTTTAATCAAACATGGGGGCTAGCCTATGACCCTCAGAGCACAATTGCTTCCTTCACATCAGAAGCGGCATACTATCATGCGACAAGCGGAATCGCCAAAGCGGACGCACTTTACAAAAAGATCGAAGAGGTTATGATTTCCTCTGATGAAGCGACTCGCGAATTGCACTATAAGGATATTTTAACGATCGTTCATGATGAAGCCATTTTTATTCCCATTACCAACGGTAACGTAACCATCGTCGCTCCAACATCATTAAAGGACATCTCCTTTAAGCAAACGCAGTTTGAGCTGCCGTTCGAGAGAATGAACTTTGAATAATAAAAGTTAGTAGAAAAGGAATCTCTCTTTCTACATCTAGCAAAGGAGAATGTCATGGTTGCGTATATATTCCGGAGAACATTGCTCGCAATACCGTTGCTGATCTTTATCTCATTTCTAACGTTTGTTCTAAACTCACTCTCCCCAATGGATCCGGCCGAAGTCGTGCTTCATGCGCAAGGCGTTCCCCGGATTACGGATGAGCTGCTAACAGAGACAAGAACGGCTCTTGGAATGGATCAACCATTCCTTACCCGATATTTGGATTGGTTATTCTCGTGCCTTCAGCTAGATTTCGGCAACTCGTATGTCACGGGTAAACCGGTATGGTCCATGCTTGGGCCTGCCTTCTTGAACACGCTTGAGCTCACGATCCTTTCGGTAGTTGCCGTTATCGCTGTATCGATTGGATTAGGCATTGTTTGTGCGTTAACAGAAGGAAAATGGCTAGACAAATCTGTAAGAGGGGCAGCGTTTTTCTTGACTTCCATGCCTTCCTACTTGCTGGCAGCTCTGTTAGTCTGGTACTTTTCAGTAAAACTCGATTGGCTTCCGACAAACGGAAAGGAAACCTTCCAAAGTTATATTTTACCCGTTAGCGTCATCACGATAAGCTACGCTGGACTCTATTTTCGAATCGTAAGAAGTGAAATGCTTACGAATCTTAATGAAGATTATGTGCTATTCGGTAGAGCATGCGGGTTGCCTGAAGGTCGAATTACGAAACGTCTGTTGAGAAATTCCTTACAGGTAGCCGTCTCGGTATTCTGTATGGCTATCCCAATCATTCTAGGGCACAGTCGTTATCGAGAATATATTTGCTTGGCCTGGACTCGGCATGCTTAGCGTCAAATCGATTCTAAGCAGAGACTTTCCTATTATACAAGCCTACGTGCTGGTATTGGCGGCTACTTTCGTTGTGGTCAATACGTTCTCCGATATTATCAATGCAATTATAAATCCTAAATTAAGGGGAAATGACCTATGAAACGGGTAGGTATTCTTTTTCAAGATAGGCTCGCTTTGCTGTCCTTCTTCATTATTACAAGCACGTTGCTGGCTGGGATATTCGCGCATTGGATTGCTCCAAATGATCCGGAAGAGGTTCATATGGAGTTGAGATTTGCCTCTGCCTCTTGGGAATACCTGCTTGGCAACGATCATTTGGGCCGCTGTGTTCTATCCCGGTTAATCTATGGAATTCGTCCCAGTGTCTTATGGGTACTAGCCACACTTACCATCTCAGTAGGGATAGGCACAGTGATCGGGTTTATAGCGGGATATTATAAAGGGAAAATAGATGCCATATTGATGAGGATTTGCGATATTATGCTTTCATTCCCAGGGTATGTAATGACGCTCGCAATTATCGGTATTTTCGGAGTGGGACTCCAAAATATACTTTTAGCCTTCGTACTTATGAAGTGGTCGTGGTTCGCTCGTATCATCCGAACTTCTGTTATGCAATTTTCCAGTGCGGAGTACGTGATGTTCTCTAAAACACTAGGGGTAGGAAGCTTACAAATTATATGGAGGCATATCGTACCAGTGTCGCTTCCAGTCATTGCCGTTACGTCCAGCAGCGCATTCAGCTCCATGATCCTGCAATTGTCAGGCTTTTCGTTTCTTGGTTTAGGCGTTCAAGCTCCTCACGCGGAGTGGGGGATGATGTTGAATGAGGCAAGGGAAGTCATGTTTTCAAGACCGGAATTAATGCTGGCTCCAGGGATAACCACCATCCTATTTGTTTCCGCTGTTAATTTTTTCACCGATGCACTTCAAGTTGCCTTCGATCCTAAATTAAGATCTAAAGGAAAGAAGAAACAATTAAAAGGAATAATCCAAACGGCTAATCTACAAGGAAAAGAGGTGGCCTGATATGAGTATTTTACAAGTATCAAATTTACGAATTTGGGATGATATTTCGGGAAATGTATTAGTCCCGAATAGTTCATTTGAGCTTAATCCGGGAAGTTGTTTGGCAATCGTCGGCGAAAGTGGAAGCGGAAAGTCTCTTACATGCAAAGCTATCATGAAGCTGAACAAAAAAATGATTCGCCAATCTGGGGACATTTTATTTAAAGGAGTTCGTTTAGATCAGTTAACCGAAGAGGAGATGAGGAGAAGAAGGGGAAAGCAGCTATTCTTGATACTTCAAAACGGGATGCGAGCTTTTGACCCCACAAGCGTAATTGGCGTTCACTTGATGGAAACGCTGGTTCACCATTTTGGCTGGAGCCGCAGCGAAACCGTCGAAAAGATGAAACAGGCTATGTTGATGGTAAGACTGAAAGACCCTATTGAGATCATGAACAAGTATCCTCATCAGCTATCAGGAGGAATGCTTCAAAGAATAATGATTAGTTTGGCGCTCGTATTAGAGCCAGATATTATTATTGCGGATGAACCAACCTCGGCGCTAGATACTGTCTCCAAATACGAGGTGATGGAACAGTTCGTCCGATTGCGGGAGAATATGGGGGGAGCCATGATCTTTGTTTCTCATGATCTTGGAATCGTCAGAAAGCTGGCAGATGATGTGCTTGTCATGAGAAAGGGAAATATTGTCGAGCGTGGGGAAACCTCAGTCTTGTTCTCCGCTCCGAAGCATGAGTATACGCGGTTTCTAATTTCTTCGCACACAACACTTAATGAGCATTATAAGATGGTTACGGGAGGTCCTCTCTATGTTAATCGTTGATCGCGTGGATAAGTCTTATAAAAAAGGCGGCTTGTTCTCGCGAGAAAGACAGCAGGTAATAAAAACCGTCAGCTTTCAATACGAACAAGGAGAATGCCTGGGCATCGTTGGAGAGAGCGGATGCGGCAAATCGACGCTGGGAAGATTATTGCTAGGAATTGAGAAGCCTGAGCGTGGTTCGATCTTGTTAAAGGGTAATAGAGTAGGAGGTAAACGCGCTGGCAGAAGAGAGATTAGCGCTGTATTTCAAGATTATACTTCATCAATTAATCCATATTTCACGGTCGAACAGGCTATTATGGAATCGCTAAACTCCCTTAACAGGGATGCAAGCAGCCGACGAGAAAATCATGCTAAAGTTGACCGACTCTTGCAAAATGTAGGCTTGGATCCGCATTGCCGCACCAAGTATCCGCACGAGTTGTCGGGTGGTCAAAT
This sequence comes from Paenibacillus sp. FSL W7-1287, assembly GCF_038004245.1. Lineage (NCBI taxonomy): Bacteria > Bacillati > Bacillota > Bacilli > Caryophanales > Paenibacillaceae > Paenibacillus > Paenibacillus sp. FSL W7-1287. Next base: position 2,379,679 of record NZ_JBBORD010000001.1, read on the forward strand.
CCAGAGAGTGTGTATCGCGAGAGCCGTTGCTACGGAAGCGCCATGCATTTTATTGGATGAAGCAATAAGCTCTTTGGATAGCTCCGTTCAAATGCAAGTACTGGAATTGCTAAAGAAACTGAAGGAAGTCAATAAGTTAGGCTATATTTTTATCACACATGATATTCAGGCGGCCGCTTTTATTTGCGATAGAATTATGTTCATGAGAGACGGTCAGATTGAAGAATTTGTGAGCTCTAATCAATTAACGAACGTTCAATCCCCATATGCAAAGAAGATGCTGCAAATGGTTATTGCCTAACGGATTCAGGGAAGGAGCAGTTGCCTTGAAAGGTGCTTTGTCATGGCCGTTTCTACGATTATATGGTCTAACAATTTTATATTTTTGCGCGAATGCAATTTTAAACGTTCTTATTCCACTAAAAGGCGATTCAATGGGAGCAAGCAACAGCGAAATCGGGATCATTATGGGTGCGTATTTATTTACAACGATGTTTTTCCGACCGTGGGCGGGCCATATTATTCGGCAAAAGGGGCCTGTTCAGGTGCTGCGTGCTATCATTTTGATTAACGGATTGGCGCTTCTCCTCTATACGTTTACGGGTCTGCAGGGTTATTTCATAGCTCGTGTTCTGCAGGGGGCATGTACGGCCTTCTTCTCGATGGCTCTTCAGCTTGGCATAATCGATGCATTGCCCGAAAAGGAGAGATCCCAAGGAGTATCATTGTATTCTCTATTTGCTTCCATTCCAAATGTCATAGGTCCTCTATTGGCGGTCGGAATATGGCAAAACGGGGAAATGACTTATTTCACGTGGACCATTGTAGCCATTGTCATCCTAACAGGAGTTGCAGGTTTCAGTATACAAATTAGCGATTCTCGGGAATCTGACCCCAAATCGGAGGGAGAGAAAGAAACTTTTTTTCAATCCTTCAGCAATCTGTACCGTAATCCTTATTTATTCAGATGCAGTATCATCATGCTTATCGTATCCATCGTATTTGGAGCAGTTACCACCTTCATTCCTTTATATGCGTCTACGATTAACTTCAGCGCGGCTGCCTTCCTTACGATACAGGCGAGTACCCTTGTCGCAGCTCGATTCTTATTAAGAAAAAAAATTCCTTCCGAAGGTAAGTGGCACTCTGGTTTTGTTATGACTATTTTACTCCTTGCAGCCGCTTCGTCGCTTGGTGTATGCATAAGCGGCTTTGTCCGTGGCGGAGCAATCCTGTTTTATTCCAGCGCAGGATTAATGGGGATCTCTCAAGCACTGCTCTATCCCACGTTAACAACCTATTTGTCCTTCGTACTTCCTAAGACAAGCCGTAATGTGCTTTTAGGCTTATTTATCGCGATGGCAGATTTGGGAGTTTCTCTTGGCAGCGCGGCAATGGGTCCGTTGGCGGACCTGACCTCGTATTCCGTTATGTATTTGATTTGTGCAATTCTCAGTGCACTTGTGATAGTTTGCTCCTATGACCGACAAGGCAAATTATCGGGTGCGGCAGCTTTGGATAACTAACGAGTATTTTAAGCGTTATTGTAGTTGCAAACATTCAACTTTAATATGAGCCAGAACCTATTAAGTTACTTATTGATCACTTGTTAATTAAACCATTAGGTCGATCTACGGTATAAATTCATTGACTTTTTTAATCGTAATTATTACTATTAATAATGGTAATCATTACGATTTGCCCATAACATGAGTAAATGAATAAAAAATAAGAGGTGTGTACTAATGAATATTGATAAAAAGCTGCCTGTAACTGTTCTAAGTGGATATTTGGGAGCAGGAAAAACAACAATTCTTAACCATATTCTGAATAACAGGGAAGGCATGAGAGTCGCAGTCATTGTAAATGATCTGAGCGAGGTCAATATAGATGCTGATTTGATTCAGGGAGGCGGGGGTCTGTCACGTACCGATGAGAAGCTGGTCGAAATGTCGAATGGCTGCATTTGCTGCACGCTTCGTGAAGATTTGCTTCGAGAAGTAGAAAGATTGGCCTTAGAACAGCGCTTTGATTATATTTTGATTGAATCAACGGGTGTAGGTGAGCCTGTACCTGTTGCCCAAACCTTCTCCTATATCGATGAGGAGCAGGGAATAGATCTGACCAAGTTTTGCAGGCTTGATTGTATGGTTACCGTTGTGGATGCCTATCGTTTCTGGAGCGATTTTTCCTCCGGCGACACATTGCTTGACCGGAAGCAGGAGGTCGCAGAGGATGATGTCAGGGAGGTGGTTGATCTACTAATTGATCAGATCGAGTTCTGTGATATTCTAATACTGAATAAATGCGATCTAGTTGATGAGAAGGAGCTAGATGAGCTAGAAACCGTTCTTCGAAGCTTGCAGCCGCGTGCCAAATTCATCCGTTCTAATCGTGGGCAGGTAGATCCGGCCGAGATTTTGAATACCGGTTTGTTCGATTTTGTAGAAGCAAGTCAATCAGCAGGCTGGATGCTTGAAATGGCGAAGGAGCATCATACTCCCGAGACCGAGGAGTACGGAATCTCCTCTTTTGTTTATGAGCGAACACGACCTTTCCATCCGGAACGATTAATGAACTGGATGCGTGAATGGCCGGAAGAGATCGTACGTGCCAAAGGGATTGTATGGCTCGCCACACGCAACGATATGGCACAGAGCATTAGCCAGGCTGGACCTTCCATCCAATTCGGACCAGCAGGTAAATGGGCTGCAGCACTACCAGAAGCAGAGCTGAAGGAAGTGCTATTGGAGGATCCGTCTCTAGCTGAGTCCTGGGATGAACGATATGGCGATAGAGTAAATAAGATTGTGTTTATCGGCCTTGCTCTGGATCGCTTGGCGATCTCTCATGAACTAGATCAATGCCTGCTAACTGATAATGAACTAATCGCGAATTGGGCTCAGTTCCATGACGAGTTTCCGAATTACTTGGATGTACAAATGGAGCAGCAGCTTGCTAACTAGATGTAGATTAGGAAAGGAGTTAATTATAAGATTAGTCTTGCACAGCAAGGCTTTTTTTATTTCTACAGATCCTTATGAATTCCTTATAATTACCTTTTATTCTTAACCTATCAAAGAAAGCTATGATGATAATGGAGGTAATTAGAATGTCAGATTATGCCTTAGAAGTTAAGGATCTAACTAAAAAGTTCAACAATCAAATTGCTGTAAATCATGTTTCATTACGTATTCGAAAGAATTCAGTTTATGGATTACTAGGACCAAATGGAGCAGGAAAATCAACACTATTAAAAATGATTACAGGGATAATGAAACCGACCTCAGGAGACATCTATATTGAGGATCATCTGTGGACTGGACAAGATCTAAGGAACATAGGGGCACTAATAGAGCATCCGACCATCTACCCTAATTTAACTGCAAGGGAAAACCTGAATGTGGCTTGTACCAATTATGGTCTTCCTAAAACAAGGATTGAAGAAGTACTTCAAATTATAGGTCTTGAGCATTCGGCTAAGAAGAGAGTAAAGAATTTCTCAATGGGTATGAAGCAGCGCTTAGGACTCGGAATAGCAATTATTCATAACCCGAAGCTGCTCATAGGGATTATGGCTTTGAGAACGCTGGGTGTATGAGAATCCATTTATGCCTGCAAGACTTTACGATGATGAAATTGCTATCGCAAGCTGTCTTGTGAAAATGGCTGATTACGCTTCTGGTGGTCCGTCTTTCTATAGTCTTGCAGAAGCTTCACAAGATCATTATTTAGGGATGTTAATAGAGCGGGCCGTAGCTACAGGAGAAACCATAGAATCTGAGACACAGCCTTGGGCTAACGTGAAGTAAAGCAAATTAGAATATGGATCATACCGAAAGTTTCCATGTGATAGAGCTCAGAAACGATCTAAATAGAAAGTAGGTCAATTTCTTACATATAATAGCCTGCTAAATAATCCAATAATGTCGAAGGCAAGATGTATTATAGATTAGAAGTCGCGTAAATCGCGATCCTCGGATTACCATCTATCTTCGAGAAGGTAATAAACCTTATGATGTAGAATAACTCATAAACCACATTGTAAGGGGCGACACTACATTGAATTTGATTAAAACATTTACCGAGGGTGAAGAAATCATCGGTTTTTATTTGTTAAAAAGAGCAGATATAAAGCAAACCAACTCAACACCTCCGAGAGATTATTTTGATTTTGTTTTTGCTGATACGAGCGGAGAGATTCCAGCTAAGCTCTGGGATGTTTCTCCTGTCGATAAAGAGACATACTTCCCGATGATGCTAGTAAAAGTTCAAGGTTTTGTTCAAATGTATCGTGATAAACCTCAACTTAAAATTAATCGAATTCGGAAGGCTACTGAAGAGGATGGTTACAACCTAACAGACTTTATCAGATCAGCTCCGATTCAAGCAATTGATCTAGTACACATGATTAAGCAAACTGCTGTCAGCATTCAAGATAGCGATGTTAGACGTGTCGTCGAGTACTGTGTCAGCAAGGTAGAAGAAAGGCTTATGCATTATCCAGCTGCTAAGGGGATGCACCACGCTTATTATGCCGGACTAGCCTATCATATTTGCAGAATGCTTGAGCTAGGAGAATTTGTCGTAAAACAGCGTCCTTTCCTTAATGCTGATCTAATCAAAGCGGGTATTATACTGCACGACATAGCTAAACCTGAGGAAATGAACGCAGAACTCGGCATCGTAACGGATTATAGCTTTAAGGGGAAGCTGATCGGGCATATTTCGCTAGCAGCAAACTGGATTATTGAAGCAGCCATTGCTCTCGGGTTGGATACCTCGGATGAAAAAATCGTTATACTCCAGCATCTCGTTCTTTCTCATCACAATCTTGGGGAATGGGGCAGTCCTGTGCAACCACAAATACCTGAGGCAATTGCTCTGCACTATATTGATACGCTAGATGCAAAGCTTCAGGCTGTTGAGGATGCGTTAGATTCGACACCTGATTCCGAAGAATGGACGCAGCCACTAAGAATCATTGAGAACAAACCCATTTACCGAATGAGAAAATAAAGTTTAAAGCTTATGGGGATGTAAAAGTTCTGATCTTTTAAGATCAAAGTGTACTGTAACTTGAATTGTAGTTTACAAAAGAGGGAATGATTTGATAATATTAGAGCAAATTCAAACGCGATGACGAGAAGAGTAAGGGAAAATGTCCTTGCACAGAGAGCTCCGGAAGCTGAAAAGGAGTCAAGAGCTTTTCCAAGAAACAAGCCTCTGAGCAGCATGTCGGAACCGTTACAGGGGATGGCATGACGGGAGCTCCCGTTACAGAGCTAGAGTATAAGCATTGCATGCAATGCCGTACTTGAAGAGGTTAATATGGCGACATATTAATGAAGCTGGGGTGGCACCACGAAATTTCGTCCCCAAGACATTAGGTCTTGGAGGTGAAATTTTTTTTTGTTTTTCCACACCCAGTTCATTAGGAGGAGTTGTCATGGTTAAAGAAAAGGAACACCAAACTGATAATTTTATATTTAGATGGATTAAGGAAGAGCTTGGACAGAATCCTTTTGGCAGGAATATGTGCACGCGCTTTCCACCCGAGCCTAATGGTTACCTTCACATTGGGAGCGCCTATGCCATACACACTAACTATTCGGTGGCTCAAAAATTTAATGGGACATTTCATTTGCGTTTTGATGATACCAATCCTCTTAAAGAGGACCTCGAGTACGTTAACGCGATCATTGAGGACATAAAGTGGCTAGGCTACGATCCGGGTAAACATATTTACTTTGGATCGGATTACTCACACGAAGTCTATAATGCTGCGGTTAAATTGATCAAGAAGGGGAAGGCCTACGTCTGTGATTTATCACCGAACGAAGTGACAGAGTATCGAGGAACTTTAACTGAGCCAGGTAAAAATAGCCCCTATAGAAACCGTTCAGTCGAGGAAAATCTGGAGCTGTTCGAAAAAATGAAAAACGGAGAATTCCCGGCTGCTTCTAAGGTTGTTCGCGCCAAAATTGATATGGCTTCGCCTAATATAAATATGCGAGATCCGATAATTTATCGAATTATCTTCGCTGAGCATTACAGGACAGGAAGTGAATGGTGTATCTATCCGATGTACGATTTTGCTCATCCGATCCAAGACGCAATGGAAGGGATCACCTACTCCTTATGCTCAGTTGAATTTAAAGATCATCGTCCCTTGTACGAATGGGTATTAAGAGAGCTTGACATCCCTGATCCTCCGCGGCAAAGGGAGTTTGGGCGGCTAAATTTAACAGGCGTTGTCACAAGTAAACGATTTTTAAGACAAATGGTTGAAGGTGGTTACGTTGACGGGTGGGATGATCCAAGGCTTCCAACGATACAAGGACTTAGAAGAAGAGGCTTTACACCGGAAAGCATCCGTAGTTTCATCGAGACAATTGGCGGAATTCGAACAGAAAGCATGGTGGACATATCCCTCTTAGATCATTGCCTCAGACAGGAGTTAAAAGAAAAATCGGTTAGCGTAATGGCGGTATTGCGCCCTCTGAAAGTCGTCATTACAAACTATCCTGAAGATGACGTGGAGATGCTAACGATTGATAATAATAGCGAAAACGAGGAACTGGGGAAGAGAGAGGTTCCTTTTTCCAGAACGATCTATATTGAGCGTAATGATTTTTTGGAGCAGCCGCCAAAGGGTTTTCACAGGCTAAGTCCGAATGCAGAGGTTAGGCTGAAGGGAGCTTATTTCATTAAGTGTGAAGAAGTGATCAAGGATCGTGAAACAGGAGAAATCACGGAACTTCACTGCACCTATGACCCGCTTACGAAGAGTGGCACTGGGTTTACAGGACGAAAGGTGAAAGGGACGATTCATTGGGTTTCTGCGGACCAGGCGGTAAAGATAGATGTTAATCTTTATGAAAAAATGCTGCTTGATGAAGAAACTTCGACGGAAGGTGGCAAAGAGTGGACTGAAAAGATAAATCCTAACTCATTGGTTACCATACAGGACGCACTTATTGAGCCTTCCATTAAAGATTTCCCTCCGGAAATGAAATTCCAATTTATCAGACATGGCTACTTTTGCCTGGATCGTAAGTCGAGAACGCATGATCAACTGATGTTTAACCGAATTGTTCCGCTAAAGGATAGTTGGGGCAAAAAATAATGCGCTACGTTGTCACACATAGAAATATATGGTTATAAGCAGGAGATTTCACCATCAGGAGATAGGAGATAGTCGCTCTATGTCATGACGGCAGCCGTTGGCAGGCTGCCGTTTTCAACATACAAGGAATATTACCAACAAAAAGTAATCCTTACACTGACGGAGTTTCAGTAAATTATTCATAGAGAAAGTCGTGCGTGATGATACCGGTATTGAAGATTCGTAATCGCTGCTCTTGATTCATGAATCTTTACTCCCAATACTCATCCCATATTACGCCCAATGATAGGATTGAAATGGTCTACTAATGTAACATTTTTTATCAAGGCTTCGTCAGAAGGATAAGGAGCCATTCCTGTAATGAAGTAATTAGAGCTTCGAGCAAAAAAGGACTTCCGATATAAGAAGAATTACAGGAAAAACAATACTTGATCGTGGGAGTTGATCATGATGACAATTAGGAAAAGAGTTCTCCATCTAACCATGCTTTGTGCAATACTGCTAATAACAGCTTGTGGGGGAGGAGATACGAACAATAAGCAGGGAACAGGTGATAACCCGCCTATTCAGGATGACATTCACTCAGTGAAAGCGATCGACAGGGGAGAAATTATTCAAACCAGTAATGATAGCTTGCTCATTACAACCTTCGTAGACAAGGGAGCCGATTCTTATGTAGATGCTATTTCGTTTCGAATTAATGATCAGACTGAGCTACTGAGTAAGAACGAAGAAGTGGTGACCCTTGACCAACTGACTGTTGGTGCACAGGTGGAAGCATGGCATACTGGAGTAGTAGCGGAATCATATCCTGCTCAAGCTACTGCAGTGAAAATTGTGTTGCTTGATGATGAGAATTCAGTGGATACTACGATTATTCGGGCAGAGGCCATTCGAATTGCACTTAACGCGCAAACAGAGGTGAATGGTCCTTGGGCAGTTAAGCAAGCGACGCTAGATGAAGGCAATGCGTTCTGGCTGGTGGAGATCGTAAATTTTCAATATATGGATCAACCGGTAACTGTACGCATTGATTCTAAATCAGGCGAAATCGTTCCGATTGTTGCAACGGAGAATGATGCATTCCGTTTATATAGCCCTCAAGCACATGAAGAATTAGGTCCTACGTTTACTGTTGAAGGAGAAGCCCGTGTTTTCGAAGCAGCATTCAGTTGGGTGTTGGAGGACGGTCACAACATACTAGCTGAAGGTCATGAAATGACTGATGCGGGTGCACCTGAATGGGGAAGATTTAAGTTTGATGTAAGTTTCGAGCACGCAACTCAGCCAAATATGATGTTAATTCTGTATGTCAGCAGCGCCAAAGACGGCAGCTCGGAGCATCAGCTCATTATCCCGCTAAAGGTTCCGGAGAACTTAATTAAATACTCTGCTGATCAGTAAGACCCGCCAATACCTACCTATAGTTACCTATTGGCACCAACGATACGAATAAGCTCACACAAGAAAAGTCGCCGCTGGCGGCTTTTCTTGTATTTACACTAACCGAATCATTATTCTGGATCGACTTCGTACATGACTAAATTGACACGTCTCATATCCCTAGTCCATCTTCAATCCCTATCGTGTTGGATTCTTAACTACCTAACGCCCATATCTTTTTGTATGTTTTTGTTTACAAATTACAATACATATAATTTCTGGGGTTGTTTTCCATCATCCCTTGTAGTAAATTTTGATTATTTATTGGGTGGAGCTTTTTCTAAATGCTGATTAAATGCTCTTAACGATACGAGGGGGAAGGAACGATCTTGAAGAGGCTACGCCATACATTCCAGCATATTAAAATCAATATCGCCAACAACTTATTTATGTTCAAATTAGCATGGAGTATACATCCGCAGAGAGTGGTGGCTGAGTTTGCAGTCCAAGCCGGTAGACAGCTTGCTAATGTATTTTTTACCGTATACTTCATGAAGTACATCATCGAGTCCATATCAATCGGAAGAGATTTTCAGCAAATTGTCTATTTCATATTGCTGACATTGGGTTTGCTTTTCGCATTAGTCTTGCTGGACAACTGGTATGATTATCGCTTCAAACCTATAAGCGATCTGAAGTTATATGAGAAGCTGTATCTCATTCTTTTTCGAAAGGCAGCTTCCGTAGAATTGAAGTGCTTTGAAGATCATGAGTTTTATAATAAATATACTAAAGCCATCCAAGAAGCGGATATACGAGTAAGCGCTGTTCTTGCCAATCTCTCTAGAATTATATTCGTCTCGCTTGCAACGATAAGTATATTTGCCGTCATGTACGCCATAGATCCGTGGGTGGTATGGTTTGCTTTATTGCCGATTATCGGCAATTTTTATTTTGGAAAAAAACTGAATCGACTTCAGTTTCAGCAAAATGATGAACGGATACCCTACCAAAGAAAAATGGACTATGTAAACCGTGTCATTTATTTATCGCACTTTGCCAAGGAAATTCGATTGTCCCGTATCTTTTCAGTACTGAGAAGCACTTATATTGAAGGGTATGACGGTGTCATTTCTGTCATTCATAAGTATCGAGTAAAGGCGGGAGTCATTTCCTTTTTGAAAATTTTTACTACCTTCACGCTCATTTTCCAAGGGGTATTGCTGTACGGTGCTTATCTAGCCATTGTTAAGCAATCGATTTCAATCAGTTCCTTTATCGTTCTTGGAAGCGCAATGGTTGGTGGCGCCTGGTCGCTCATCCGGCTGTCTGATAGTTTTGTAGAGATCAACAAGAACGGCATTTACACTGAAAATTTAAAAACTTTTTTAAGCTATGTTTCTGAAATTCAGGAGGATGCCGATCCAGTCAAACCCATTGCGCCGCCGATACAGCAATTAGCAATTCGGAATCTTCAATTTACGTATGATGGAGCAGATAGACCTTCTATTCGCCATATTACGATGGAAGTGAATAAGAATGAGAAAATTGCACTTGTTGGTCACAATGGAGCAGGTAAATCAACGTTAATTAAGCTCATGATGCGATTGTACGATGCTACTGAGGGAGAAATACTGTTAAATGGCCGCAATATAAAAGAGTTCGATCTCATGTCCTATCGCTCACTGTATGGGACTGTATTTCAGGATTTTAAGATTTTTTCGATGACAATTGCAGAGAACGTGCTTATGCGCGATGTGGAAACCGAAGCAGACCGCCAGCTCGTCATAAATGCGCTCAAGAAAAGCAGAGTATACGATAAGGTAGCCACTTTGCCGAAGGGAATAGATACGATGCTTACGAAGGAATTCGATGAACAAGGAGTGGTTTTATCAGGCGGTGAGTTTCAAAAGATTGCGATCGCGCGCATTTTTGCGCAACAGGCTGAACTACTCATTCTTGATGAGCCTACAAGTGCACTCGACCCGATTGCGGAATATGAAATATTTGAAAGTATGATGGAAGCCTGCAAGGATAAAGCCGTTGTCATTATTTCTCACCGCATGTCATCCGCTATGCTGGCAGACCGCATTTATTACATGGAGGATGGCGAAATTCAAGAGTCTGGTTCACACATGGAATTGATGCAGCTGCAAGGAAAATATGCGGAGCTATTCTTAAAGCAAGCAGAAAAGTATGTTGATCAAGATGAGTTGGCTGGGATGGTGAATCTGCATGAAGCCTAATAAGCATAGCTTTAGTCGGGTACTTAAAAATAATTGGTTTGTTTTGAAATACGGGCTGCGCTATTCACGAAAATATATCATCTTTACATGCTTGTATGCATGCTTGCAGGAAATCGAAATTTTTATCGAGCATGTTATTTTGATTAAGTTTGTGTTCGACAGCGTTCAATATGGAACTTCTTTTACTACGGTTGCCTTCTATATCGGACTAACCATTTTGTTTATCGCAATCTGCTTTGTACTAGACAGTATTTACTACCAGAGCGTTGAACCTAAAGGAAAAGAATTGCTGTATCAAAAGATAAGGATGGATCTTTACGGAAAAGCGATTAGTACCGATTTGGCAAATTATGATGATCCCGTTTACTATAATGATTATGTCTGGAGCGCCAATGATGCTCATAATCGAATAGATGCTACAATAAACAACATCAGAACCATTTGCAAATCCGTTACGGTTATCATAACCTCTATAAGCTTCTTCTTGTTCGTTGACAAGGTCGGTTTGCTGTTTGTGCTCGTGTCCTTCATTTTAACCCTAATTATCAGCATGATCACCAATAAAATCGGGTACAAAATGAGGATGGAGCTAAACGAAAAGGATCGCAAACGAATCTATTTGAAGCGGTTATTTTACTTAGCTGATTATGCAAAGGAATTAAGACTTTATTCCATCAAGGAGAGATTTTTTAGAAATTTCTCTGATACACATAAAGAGATGCACGGAATCGTGCAAAAGCATTCGAAAAAGCAGTTCTGGTTAAACTTTTCCTCTGAGTATTTTTTTAATGAGTTGATTTTGAGCGGCTTGTACGTCGTCTATGTTGTGTTTATGACGTTAGTGAAAGGAACGTTAAGTTTTGGAAGCGCGGTTACGCTGCTTAATTCATCCTGGCGTTTAAAGGGCAATTTGCAATATATGACGACGCTTATTAGCCAGATGCAAGAAAACAGCTTGTATATTGAGAAGTTAAGAAGCTTCCTGGATCAAAAGAACCGTCTGTTAGAAGCTGAAGATCCTATACCTGTGCCAAACAAGTTTGTTGGATTAACGCTAAGAGATTTATCATTCCAATATGGTCAATCCGGGCCGCCAATCCTCAAAAACGTTAATTTAAGCATTAAGCCTAGAGAAAAGATTGCAATCGTTGGCTATAATGGTGCGGGAAAAACGACATTGACAAAGCTGATCATGCGTCTATATGATGCAAGCTCTGGAGAAATTCTATTAAATGGGATACCCATCGATCAATTGAAGCTGGACGATTACCGAATGAAGATTAGCTCTGTGTTTCAGGATCATCAGTTGTTCGCTGCTACGCTTTCTCAAAACGTTGTCATGAACCATGCTGCATCAGGCGATACCTATCTGATAAGAGAAGCGCTAGAGAAAAGTGGTTTTGGCAGTAAGCTACAATCTTTGCGACTAGGGACCGAGACTTCCATTACTAAGGAATTTGACGATGCCGGGATCGAGTTATCTGGCGGAGAGGCTCAGAAGGTGGCGATCGCAAGAGTATTCGCCAAGCCGACTCTCCTAATTATATTAGACGAGCCTTCCAGTGCATTAGACCCTATGAGTGAATACCATTTGAATCAAGTCATGTTAGAGAAGGCGGAAGATAGACCGATCATTTTCATTTCCCATCGCTTATCGACGACCAAAATGGCGGATCGCATTCTCATGATGGAAAATGGTCAAATCATTGAGCAAGGCTCACACGAAGAGCTTATGAAAATCGACGGGAAATACGCTCAAATGTTTAACCTTCAGGCGTCCAGATATCGCGTGGTCGTTGGAACTTCTTAACGGATGATGTGAGGGAGTAGGAGGTAGCAGTTGAATCATACCTGCTTACCTATAAAATCCTACTGGAAGTTCAACCGTTCAATGAATTTCTAACGGAAAACGTTAGTTCAGTAATAAACAATGAGCAGGTGCTTCGGTATCCTGCTCATTTTATTAGACTAAAATGCAGGATAGCTCAATAATTTCGAGAATACTCTACAATATGAAGTGATTACGGAATTTGTAAAAAACGTCATGTGCAATACCTGCAAATTATTTTCAAAGAAGACTGAAAGGTTGATTTAATGAAGAAGTTACCCTTCGTAATAATATTAATACTAATTCTTTGTTCCTGTAGTAATCAGTTTGAAAGTGAAAAATGGTTAAAGAAACCAGAAAAAAGAAGCAGCATGGTGTATGATTTAATAAACAAATATGAGCTTGAGGAAATGACGGAAACTCAGATTGTTGATTTACTTGGGAAACCAGAACAAATAGTAGAGGAACCATTTCGTGAGTATGTATATTATTTAGGAAGAGCAGGATTGGGAGTAGATGACAGCTTGTTTCGACTCAAATTTAATAATGATGGTGAGCTTGAAAGTTATAAGATAACGTCTGGTAGCGTCAAGAATTTTGTGTAAATAAAAATAACCTTTACTTGTAGCAGTTGAATTACGTGTTGCTTTTGAACATGGCTTGTAGTTCTGCACGAGCTTGGTCAAAGCCAATATGACATCTTGTAGCAAAGCGTTGGTTATAGCCTTCGAACTGTGAAACTAAAAATTTCTCTAGTGCTTCTTCGTGAGGAAATTGTTCTTTCCGTTTCGTGTATTTCTTGATCTGCTTGTTAAAAGATTCAATAAGATTCGTAGAGTAAATGCTTCTCCAAATCGACTGTGGAAAGCTGTAAAACGTGAAGATATACGGATTCTCCACTAAAGCTTTCGTTGCTTTAGGATAAGCAGTTTTCCACTTATCACAGAAACGTTCTAGCGCTTCACGACCAGCTTGCTCATCCTTTGCGCGGTATATTGTTTTGAAATCATCACAGATCTCAGCACGATCAGACACACGCACTTTATGAGCAAGATTGCGAGCAAGATGAACACAGCAGGTTTGGTATTTGGCACTTGGAAAGACCTCGAAAATGGCATCAACCATACCTTTTAACCCATCAGAAATAAAGAGTAGCACTTCTTCTGTGCCTCTTTCTCGAAGGTCTTGCAGAAGCTCTTTCCATACGTAGGCAGACTCAGTTGGAGCGATGGCATAGCTAAGCACCTCCTTAGAACCGTCTTCACGAATGCCTACAGCTAGGTAAACGGCTTCTTTCGAAACAGTCTCACGCTTTACAGCAATGTAGGTTGCATCCAAATAGACACAGACATAGCGCTGGGCTAATGGGCGCTTTAGGAACGCATCAACATGCTCTACCATCACTTGCGTCATGTTAGATATGGTTTGTGGTGTGTAATGATGCCCATACATTTTCTCGATCAGATCAGCGATTTCAGTCATGGTTACGCCCTTTTGGAACATATGAATGACAAACGATTCTAACGTGTCGTTGGATCGCTTGTAGGGCGCTACGGTCTGCTGCTTGAACTCTCCATTACGATCACGAGGGATTTGAAGGTGCAGATCGCCGTATTCCGTATGGAGCGTACGTGTATAGCTGCCGTTACGAGAATTGCCTGTATTGAAGCCTGCACGATCATACTTTTCGTAATCTAGGAAGGCGGTTAACTCGGTTGTTAACAAGTGATTCATCGCTCTTTCGAGGTGAATACGAAAAATTTCAGTCACATCTTGTTTTGTAACTAGAGCTTGGACTAAATCTGTTGTAAAATGATTCATAGGGAAGACCTCTCTCTGTGAATTTTGTGTGGTAACTCAATTCTACAAGAAAAGGTCTTCCTTTTGCATTTATTCATTTACACATAATATTTTATACTCTCTAACGTCTGATTAGTTAAAGAATCGACTAATTCGCTTTTCATACCTTATATTTTATTTAAGTTACGATTACGGCTAGAATAATATATCGGCATTAATAATGAAGTTTGATTAAGAATGTATTGAGCAATTTAAGAAATAAATATATAAACGGACACCTGTAATAGTGTCCGTTTTTTTGTGGTGTGCCCAGCATGGGTGCTATCTCTAGGGTTCAAGTCCCGAATGGTGAAGGCAGTAGTAGCCATAGCTTAAGGCAAGGGTGTCCATCGCGAGATGGAATCTGAAGGAAGCCAGCGGCAAATCTCCGGTCTGAGGGACACGAACTTCATACAAGGCTAGCGTACGTTGGATGAAGTTGCCGCACAAACTGAAGTCCATACTGCCGAAGGCGTACGAGAGTAAATGAAGCAGATAGATGGAGAGGAAGATAGCGTTCTTACCTGGGGAGATCTGTGCGGAATGCGAAGTGAACTTCGTAACCTTGCCCACGAGGGCGAGCTGAACGTACAGAAGTCAGCAGAGGTCATAGTACGCAGGCTGTTGCAACAGCTAGCGGAAGGACCGAACATGGAATAGGAATGAAGAATCTTGGCGTTCGAGGATGGGCGATGAAAGCAGACAATCCGAAAGGACTTATCTGAGGAAAGTAGCGGTGAATACGCGAGGGTACTCGGAAGGGCAGAGCTCATCAGCGGCACAAAGAGAAAGAATCATTCACGCAAGGGAGTTGTATCTAAGGATGATCGAAGAAGTACTGTCACGAGAAAACATGCTATCGGCGCTAGCGAGGGTCGAAGCGAATAAAGGAAGCCACGGCGTAGATGGCATGTCGGTAAAAGATTTACGCAGACACCTCGTACAACATTGGCAAACCATTCGCGAAAGCATAAAGAAAGGAGCGTATGAACCGAGCCCAGTCCGTCGGGTCGAAATCCCGAAACCGAACGGTGGAACTCGGCTCTTAGGCATACCTACGGTGACAGATCGCCTCATTCAGCAAGCAATCATCCAAGTATTAACGCCTGTATTTGACCCAACGTTTTCCGAGCAAAGTTATGGATTTCGCCCACAACGGCGAGGGCATGATGCAGTAAGGAAAGCGCGAAGCTACATGGAAGAGGGATATCGCATTGTGGTAGACATTGACATGGAGAAATTCTTCGACCGAATCCACCACGACCGCTTAATGGCAAAGCTGGCGGAACGAGTGACAGACAAAATGGTGCTGAAACTTATTCGCGGCTATCTGCAAGCGGGAGTAATGGAAGGTGGTCTCGTTCAATCGACAACGGAAGGAGCCCCGCAAGGAGGTCCACTTAGTCCGTTATTATCGAATATCGTCCTAGACGAGCTGGATAAGGAACTGGAAAAGAGGAACCTCCGTTTCGTGAGATATGCCGACGACTGCAACATCTACGTGAAAACGTGGAAGGCAGGACAACGAGTGATGAGCTCCATTACTGCATTCATCGAAGGAAAACTGAAATTGAAGGTTAACCGAGAGAAAAGTGCGGTTGCCCGTCCATGGAAGCGCAAGTTTCTAGGGTTCACGTTCAGCTGGGAGAAGAAAAATCCGCGAATAAAGATCGCAAAGCCATCACTAGATCGAGTGAAAGCAAAGATTAAAGCGATCACCTCTCGGAGTGAGCCGATCCCGATCGAACTACGAATAAAGGAACTCAATCAATATCTTACAGGCTGGTGCGGTTATTATGCATTAGCCGATACGAAAAGTGTGTTCCAAGCGTTGGACGAATGGATAAGAAGAAGGCTTCGAATGTGTATATGGAAAGAATGGAAGCAGCCGAAGACAAAGGTCAGAAAACTGCTGTCGTTAGGCGTTTCGAAACAAAAGGCACACGAATGGGGAAATTCGAGGAAGAAATACTGGAGAATTGCATGTAGTCCGATTCTTCATCGGTCACTAGACAACCAATATTGGTCATCTCTTGGACTGAGAAGTTTAACGGACAGATATAATCACTTGCGGAATATGACATGAACCGCCGTGTACCGAACGGTATGCACGGTGGTGTGAGAGGACGGGGGCTAGCCGCCCCCTCCTACTCGATTTCAAATAATATTTCATTCAGAAATTGAATTGTATAGGGGCTTATCACGACTTATAGACATATGTACAAAAGACTATATAATATTAAATGTAAGAAATTGTTGACTATGCTAGATTATTGAACTATCTTATAAAGTGTTACACAACATATTATGACATCATTTTCTCATCGAAAATGATGTCATTTATTTTTGTAAGGGAAGGGGGTTCTGTTAACTAATGGCTTCATTCTTTCATCTGTACTGTCCAACAGATATAGTAAGTAAATATCGATTAATCGTATTTGATGATAAAAAGAACCATTTATGCCGCTAACAGAATTTTATCATGATCAAGTTAACAGAATTAGTGAGAGTTCAGTTATTGCGTATCTTAATTGCTTGGAACCGTTCTTTTATTGGATGAAGTATAAGAGCCTTTATAAAGAGGAACCTGTGTGGTGGGATCATAAACCAGCAGCTGTTCAAGAAACCATTCGACAGTATTTATTAACGAGATTGTATTGTAAGGTGCGAGGTAGAGATGGTCACGAAGGAGTATATATAACTAGCAAGAGTTCAAAAACTGTTCAGCTCTTCTTATCTGCTATAAAAGGTTTTTACAAAACAATGATTCGACTAAATATGTATTACTTCGACAATCCCCTTATAGGTTTGGATGGACCAGTTGAAATGAAAGACTATCCTGGAGTACGACCTAACCGACCACGACTATCACCATTAGCTGGAACCGAAGAGCCTTTATCCTTCCGAAGAGAGACAGATTCATATTTTAAGATAATTAATGATGAATGGATTCCTGAAATTATTGGTGATTGGGATTTACCTTATCGAGTCTATCAAGCAGGTGAGGCTAGCGGTTGGAGTTTGCGAGATGAGGTTATTACGAGATTTATGTTTGAAACTGGAGCTAGAATTTCAGAAATATTAGAACTGACTATTGGGGATTATAGAAACAGAACAGATATCCATGAACTTGCTGCTATCAATAAAGGTAGTTTCAAACGTAGAATCAAATTCATTAGAATATCGCCCGACACACTTAAACTATTGATTAGGTACGTTAACAAGGATCGTCGTCAATCCGCTAAAACACATATGAAATTTTCTGAATTAACAAATGAAGAGCCTATTTTCTTGTCGAAAAGAGGAACTCCGTATACATATTCTGCATTTTATTCAAACTGGACAACCATCATTAAGCAAGCTGGCATTAAATTAAACCCTCATAAAGCTAGACACTGGTTTGTTACATCAATGTTACGAGGTATATACGAATCATCAGAAACAGCTGCTCAAATAGAGGATAAGAAAAAACAATTAGTAGCTTATATGAAATGGCGTGATCCAGAAACTCTAAATATTTATGAACACTATTATGATGAACAAAAATTCCGCGAATTACATGAAAAACTTCAAGAAAATTACTCGCAGCGAGAAAAAGAATACTTCAAATCCTTAAAAGCACGTGAAAAACTAACAAAACCAGTGCAGCCTATCCACATAAATTTGGATTCATCTGATCTAAAAGATGATTGGGTACATGATTTTTTTGAAGGGATGGAGTAATAATGTCGTTAAAAGATAACCTACCAGATGATATTATTGAAAAAGTATGGAGTAAGCTGCTGCATAACAAAATTCCACAAGAGTTACTATTACTATCTAACTCAAATGGAGAATACTACTGGGATAAAGTAGATGAGAAAAACATTAAGTATTTTGCTCGTCATACTGCGGACCATCCTTGGGGTAGCCATTTTGCATTAGCACTTATGTGTCTATCAGATCGTAATCTAACACCTTCCTCAATTTCTAGTATCACAACTGTATTAAATGCGCGATTTAGAGATATCTTTACTCACTTCAACTTATCAAAAGTTGAGGAAATCCAACCATATCATATAGAACAATATGTAACAGGGCAAATACTAAGTGAGCATTCAGATCGACAACGACAATCAATATTAACTGGCTATAATACTTTTATGTTTAATCTTAAAAAGTGGATTGGAACTCAATTTAGCGATGAAATCCTAATTCAACTCTCTAAATACATACTACCTAACCTTCCATATGATAATAGAGATTTTAGTGCAAGAACAAAAGCAATTCAAAATGCAAAAACGAAGAGAAAAGAAGACACTTCTGCTGTGACGCCCTTGTTGCCTGAAATTAGAGCAGAGGGACATCTGCGGTGGAATCAGATTAGCAGACTGCGCGCAGCCTTTAAAGAGGCTATAGCACGTGTCAGAAGAGAAGCTTTGCCACTCCCTATTGAATTTTCATATGATGAATCTGAATACGCTGGAGAACGATGGCATTTTATCCTTAGGGATCTAAAAGGATTCGGACAATTTCATGGACAGAAAAGAACATATAGAGAATTTAAAGATGAATTTTGTGTGTTAGAATTTGTAAGAGCAGAAAAACTAGATGATGGTACAGAAGGTGAAGGACCTTGGTTTCTAGATCTCCTTAGACTTAAGCTTTTGGGGAATTGGGATACGGAATATACTACTGAAGAACATCGAACAAAAGTTATCGATTATTTAAACCATTGGGGATATGAAATTAATGAAGGTAAGAAAACAACTGCTCCTTTCTCACCACGTAATTCTGGCCTTTTAATTCAAGGTTTTGAGACTACTCGTACCGCTAGATTAACAAATAAACTCCTCATCAACATTGAACCTATTTATGTAGCTTGTATGTTTGCTAAGTTCGCACTCGATATAATAACCTCCTCAGGAGCACGCATGAATGAACTACTACAAATAAGTTATGACAAAGATTGCTGTGTAGTGACAGTTGATACAAGTAGTAATCCTCCCAAGAAAAACTTCATCTTCCGATTAATACCTAAGGGCAGGGATGAGCCAGAAAATTATTATATGCCTGAAGAAATCTATAAGTTCATGAATGAAATTGTAAAAATGCTTAAAGATTCTTATGAATCAGATACCATTCCAGATGTCAATTATTCAATTGAAAGTAGAAAACACTTACTTCAAGATAGAAAGTACATTTTCCAATATCAATCAAAACATATCAATGAATTTTCTATTAATGCAATTCTACGTTTTCTTTTACATGGTTTAATTGTTCAAGCTTCTGATGGAAAGCAAGTTGTCATAAAAGCACATTTGCTACGACATGCATTTGCTACTCATGCGGTACAAACTGAAAAGATCCCCGTCGATATTGTTAAAACGCTGTTACACCAAAAAGATATAGAAGTAACATCCTATTATTCAGCACCTACTACTCAACAAATCACAGAATCAGTGAGTTCACTCTATGAAAACTGGGTTTCATATGTTGATATTCAAAAGGGGATACTTAGAGGACCTGAGGAACTTAAAGAGCTGTATGATGACTATCGTGAAAAAGTAGGTACAATGTCAAAGGTTGTAGGTGGTATATGTACAATTGACTCTGTATGCCCTACGAAAATGGCTTGTGTTGGATGTGGTGCAAAGATTCCTCGTCCAGAGTTTAAAGAAGAAATTATTGCATTCTACAATTGGGCAGATGAAAGCGAAAAGAAATTTCAAAAATTGAATCTCCCACTAGAAGAAAAAAAGATGAAAATAGCTAAAAGTAGAGCCCGGAATGAACTCAAAGAAATTCAATTAATTGAAAAAACACAAAAGGATGAACTGCATGCACCAGAAATTCACATCTCCTCAAAGTAAGGAAGTAGTCTGGCTACAAGAATCTTATGAGAGAAGAAAAGAGCGTTCATTAGAACTTGGTATACGTGCAATTGATGTTCTTAAAGAAGAAGGTAAATCTATTTCATATACTACAGTCGCTGATAAGACAAAACAATTAGATCCAACAGGCGTAGGAATACATCAAAATACAATAAGGAAAAACAAAGAACTTAAACAGTATTTCTTTGAACACAGAACTTCTAAGACGTACGAAAGACGTAAAAGAATTCAGATCGATCGGAATGATATATTAGATGAATACAAGTCAATTAAAGAAGATCGTGACTTAGAACGTGTAAAGCAACGGTATATGCAGCTTACTAAGATAGAGATTGTTGAGTTGTTAATTCGTACAGAACAATACATTGCACAACAAAATAAAATTTGGTTAAAAAACCAATTTGAAAAATTCCAGTAGGTTGTGGATTATTAGTAAATAAACACGCTTAGAATAATATTTTCTAAGCGTGTTTATTTAATTATTAGTAGAGTTTTTCTAATGCAATCGGTGTGCTGGTTTAATGTTTAAGACAGGACGAATCCTCTTTTCTTTTTCCTGCATCATTAAGTTAATGAGCTACCCCTAACGCCATTAATGTTCCGTAGGCTACCATACCAATGCGGCTCTTTCCGGACACCACAGTGGAATACAACCTTTTCTTCTTGGTGTTAGCGTCAGCATTGGTAACAGCTGCTATTGACTCTTCTAAAAGGTCATCTACCAGAGTAAATCCTACGTTTCTTAACCTGTAGAACTTGTCTAAACAATTAGATAACACTAGTAAAATCAACTTTTTTATATCCAACGATGAAAAATTGCGACTAAGACAAATAATTCTCCACATCGGCATCTTACCAAATTCTTGTAGCATCACAACGACAGAAATTTGTCTCCTGTTCCTATAAAACGAAATGCAATGCGGATTAAGTTAATTTTTGTGCTTCATTTACAGAGTAACGTCCGCTTACCGCAAGCATGATTGCAGAAATAAAGATAAGTATAAAACAAAAAACATAGGAATACCGGTAACCTACAACACTGGCTAATCCCCCACCAGCAAGACTGCCAATCAGTCTTCCGATCGTGGATGAATTAGAGTAGAGCGTAGATGCATACCCAGGCATGCTTGGAAGCAGATCTTGAATGTAGCTAATGCCAATCGCTGAAATAACAGCAACAAAGACGGCGAGCAGAATTTGAGCTGCAAACATCTGCCACATCGCGCCTGAAATAATGACAATGAGATAATAAACTCCCCCGAAAACTGCACCACTCATCATTAAGATGCGGTTACTGTACTTTGCACTGAATAGACCGAGCATGATCATAAAAGGAATTTCCAATGCAGCACAAATACTGCTGACTAGTCCGACATCACTTGTCGTTCCTCCTAGATTGTTTGTAATAAAAAGGGCGGTATTGAGACTGCTCGTCCAGTGAGCGACGTACATGAATGTTAGAATCAGAAAAGGGAGCAGTATCTTAGGGTTCTGGCGCAACTGGAAACTTTTCACTTTTATTTGATCGTTTGTTCTTTTATGATTAGTATTTGATTTGAGAAATAGGAAAATAAGTAAAGCAACAAGCAGGAAAACGCTGATCGTACCTGAGAAAATTCCCTTAAATTCTAAACCGTCGATTAGAAGGGTACCGATTAAAGGACCTGTAATAAAGCCGAGAGCGAAAGCAGAACGTAAGGTAGAATTAGCAAAAGCATGATCAGTAAAATTACTTTTATTAACTGCTTCTCTAGAAATGGCGAATAATTGAGGCATCCCAGGTGAACCGAGGGCAGTGAAGACAATCATATAGATGAACAAGATCGTAAAGTTCTCAATTAACAGGTATCCACTATAAGCCAAAGCATTACAGAGCGTAGAGACAAGGTAAATATTTTTTCGATTCAAGCCGTGATCAGAGCGTCTACCAATAAGCGAACTGATCCATATCCCCGCAATTAACGTCACGGATAGAAAAATACCAAACATCCCGATAGATACTCCAAGCTGTTCCGTGAAATAAATTGATAAAAAGGGGACGCTGAGTGAAATAGCCATTCCCTGTAGAAACATACATAAAAAGAGTAGGGGATAAGAGGGAATCATAAAAAGTGCAGTGAGTCGTTTTTTCATGCTGTGCAGTTTCTCCTCTATATTTATTTAGATAGTCAGTCTGGTTATAGTATACATGGAAAAGACAGCAATAATATTTTGATCTTTTACAAGAAACCTCAACGATTTGACTAATCGTGTATTAAACAAAAAATGAACATTTAAAATGATGCACGCTACAGTATACCAACCCAGTGGAGAAAGATATCAGCTCTTTTTGTTGAGAAAAGATTGCTATGTAATCAAACTGTTTACTAATTATAATGGATAATGTAATCGAAATAGGAGCAGATCGCTTAAGTGCATCTGCTCCTATAATAACAACCAACACCTAAAATAGATTGATTTCTAAATTCTTTTGCTTAATCAAAACTACAGGTGATCTTTAGAAATCGTTTGTTAAATATCAAGTTTCCGGGTTCCGATCCATTTCACCATTTCAGGATCGTTATGAGAAAAGAACAAGCTCTGTTTCGTATCTAACGTGGCAATCGACTCCATATCCTCTTGGCTTAATTCAAAATCAAAGATATTGATATTTTCGATAATTCTTTCTCTACGCACAGATTTAGGAATCACAACAATTTCTCTTTGTGTCAACCAGCGTAATACTACCTGAGCAACGGATTTATTATACTTTCCAGCTATGGATACTAATACCTCGTTCTGGAACAAGTTATTTTTTCCTTCAGCAAAAGGCGCCCATGATTCAATCTGAACATTATTATCTTTCATAAATTTTGCATTCTCAATTTGCTGGTTAAAGGGGTGTGTTTCAACCTGGTTTATGGCAGGAACTACGTCATTGTGAATAATCAAATCAATCAGACGATCTGCCTGAAAGTTGCTAACACCAATTGCACGAACTGTTCCTTCACGATACAATTCCTCCATAGCTTGCCATGAGCCATGTACATCGCCGAATGGTTGATGAATCAAATACAAATCCAAATAATCCAATTGCAATCTATTCAGTGATTTTTCAAATGCTTTCTTTGTGCTTTCATAGCCGGTATCCTGCACCCAAAGTTTCGTAGTGATAAATAATTCCTCTCTTGCCACTCCACTGCGCTTAATTGCTCTGCCAACTGCTTCTTCGTTTAAATAAGAGGCGGCAGTATCAATCAGACGATATCCTGCCATGATAGCGTCATATACGCTTTGTTCACATTCAATTGGATCAGCAATCTGAAAGACACCAAAACCAAGAATAGGCATCTCGATACCATTGTTCAATAATACTTTTTCTTTCATATAGATCCTCCCTTGTTTGAAAAGTTAAATGTAAACCAACTCATTCCTATCCTTTTCATTCATAAGTGGCTCACTCAATCACCGCGCTTACATCCTTATTATGCACTAAAAGACAAAGCGCCCGATATCCCATTCGTGCCGAATGTTTGCCTAATCCTCTCATGACTACTTATATAATAGATAAACATGGACTATAATTGAACGATAAAGAATTACAAAAGGGGAGGATCAGATGATTGAGATAATTACTAAACAGCAGAATGAGCTTGCCAAAATTATTGAGCATTACGCAGAAAAGGACGGTGTTCATTCAACCAATATTCAGTCCTTATTTTTCTTGCGTGACTCGAATGCTTCCGTACCAAAACATGGAGTTTATAAACCTTCCTTATGTATAGTTGTTCAAGGGGCGAAGGAGGTATGGCTGGCACAGGAGCGTTTTAGGTATAGTCCTGCTGATTATCTTGTTGCATCCGTTCATTTGCCTGTTAGCGCCCAAGTCACCGAAGCCACTCGCGATGTTCCATATCTGGGTTTAAAGCTTGAATTTTCAACGAGTCAAATCTTAGAGGTGCTACATAATTCCGAAATTCGAATTAATCCGAAGGAAAATTCTAAGCGAGCAATGTTTGTCAGCCGAATGGAGTCGTCTTTATTGGATGCAGTCCTCAGGTTAGCACGTTTATTAG
Source organism: Paenibacillus sp. FSL W7-1287 (assembly GCF_038004245.1). Taxonomy (NCBI): domain Bacteria; kingdom Bacillati; phylum Bacillota; class Bacilli; order Caryophanales; family Paenibacillaceae; genus Paenibacillus; species Paenibacillus sp. FSL W7-1287. The sequence continues at coordinate 2,404,032 of NZ_JBBORD010000001.1, forward strand.
ATAAACCTGAAGATATTCCAGTGCTTGCTCCATTAGTTATAAAGGAGATTCTTTATCGGGTGCTACAAGGGCAGCATGGGACTGTTTTGGAGCAAATTGTTATGGAAGGAAGCTCCACCTATCAAATTAAAGATGTTATTGAACAAATTACGAATAACTATGATCATTCTTTTCGAATTGAAGAACTTGCTGAAATAGCAAATATGAGTGTTTCTTCACTCCATAGGCATTTTAAAGAGGTAACAGCCATGAGTCCTATTCAGTTCCAAAAACAGCTAAGACTACAGGAAGCCCGCCGACTATTATTAACTGAATCAGCGGATGCAACCGATGTGGCATTTAAGGTAGGTTATGAAAGCCCTTCGCAATTCAGCCGTGAGTATTCCCGAATGTTTGGCTTTCCACCAAAACAAGATATAAAGCGACTAAAGGCATAGGTATAAATAATGTTAAATGCTGTATGACCATCTCTTTGGGATTTGAAAGACAGAAGGTGGGGGAAAAAGTAAATTCTCATTATACAGGCAACGAACAAATAAATAATAATTGGAATCAAGGATAATCAATAGACATCTACAGTGGATAATTAAGAACTCATGCGTTTAAATTAATTAATTCATGAGAATATTAATAATCATAAGCAACGGCTTAAATTAGCTAGCCGTTGCTTATGATGGTTTGTAGCACGAATAAATGAGTTTTATTGATGAACACTTTATAATAAGAGTGAATACAAAGAACTTATATTTTTATCGTGGAAAAAATGTATTCTTTGATGTATGACACTAAAGGAAACACCATGATATACAAGGGATTATTCAAACTTTATTACATATGTACAAAATACGAGTTTTGTGAAGATGTAATGTAGACTTATGTGGAAGATGGTTTATATTCGCTGGATTCTGTCTTTTAATTATAATTCCAACTATTATAAATCTATGTTCTATTAGCATTCACTACAAAGGTTCATCATTAGTTCGTCTTCACAATATTCTACATAACTTGTTGAAAATAACTTCAGATCATACATGATCTTATATAAAAAACCAATAAATAAACTCTAAAACGTTCTTAATCAGCTAAGTAATATCAATCACAAATTTGAAACCGATATTACTTAGATCGACTCACTTTGTTACTATTTGAATAGATTTTCATATTCAATTGTTATCTTATAATCTAATGACAACTTTTTTAATTATCTGTTAACCTTCAGGAATTGGAAATGAATTTTTTTCTTTAATACGCATTTCAATACATACTATTAATATAGTATTTTCCTAACTTTCCATCTATTAAACGCACACCATTAAGTAAACGCTTACATTCATTCTTAACTTGCCCTGTCGTAGCAATGAATAGCAAACATTTAAGCAGATGACCCCCATATATTCAGAGGTCATCTGCAACCTTCACTTAATTTGTCAAAATGGGATGAGCCAATGCGACTAGATCTTCAATATGAGCTACGATATCGAATACGATTATACGCGCTCTAATTTCACAACGTATCCTTTATCGCGATAACTCTGATCCGCTTATAATCAATATACCAAGATCCGTTTATATATAGCTCATCACGTAATTCTGCAGCTATTTTATGAATGACATTTTCTCTTTCAATCTCCGTTAATTGACTGAAGAAATTCCCGGCAAAACCTTTAAGCCAATGTTGCAGTCCTGCTTCACCATCAGTCATTTCAGTCGGCCGATCAAAATGTGTGGCATATACGACTCGAAAGCCTAGTTGCTCGAGTAACGTACTATACTCTCCAATACTAGGGAAATACCATGGATTCAGCGTACCAGCATCGATGCCGTATTCGTCATAAAGAATGTGAGTTAAAGACTGAACAACGCGTTCCACATTACCCTTCCCTCCGAATTCTGCAACGAACCTCCCTCCACCCTTTAATGCATTCCGTACGCACGTAATCACCTTGCTTGGACTCGTCATCCAATGTAATGCAGCATTGGAAAACACCGCATCGACTTGTTCTCTCAGCTGAAAACTTTCTCCGTTTTCTACGAAGAACGGAATATGAGGATACTTACGTCTAGCGGAGCTTATCATCGACTCAGAAAGATCTATACCTGTGACGATTGCACCTGATTGAGCGATCTGATCAGCCAATTCGCCCGTACCACAGCCTAGGTCTAGTATCCGTTCATCCTTTTTCGGATCCAAAAGCTCCACGACCCCCTTGCCAAGCTCTGAAACAAAATTCAATTTATTATCATAATGATCACTATGCCAAGCATTAGTAGAATTCATCGCTCACCATCTCCTTTTATTGGTAATTTCATTGTCGCATATCGAACTACATTCGTTAAATATATAATTTCTATCCATATTATAGGTATTACCTATAAATAAATAACGAAAAATTTGATAGTATCCACGGTTGAGCAACAACTCATTAATATTTCAAAAAGGTTTAAGGACTATAAGCACTAATATGAAAAGCATCAGCAGCTGTGCTGCCGTCTCGATTGGTACGAGCTTTTCTATCAACAGTCTGAACTGAGCGGGTATTTCATTATCTTGATCCTGACCTTCAGACATGCTCTTTATGATCTTTTTCATTCGCGGCTCGATCCATCCGTCGATCAAGGCGATCACGAGCAGCGATAAAAGGATAGATGCATTCAGCCACATTTGGGTTAACCCAATCTTCGTTATGATCATAAGCCAAACCCCGGTTAAAATAAGTACGAGTCCGCCAACTTTTGGAAACATGGCAAATTTGGCTTTAATAGCATAAGCAAAATGCAGCTGACCGACGGTTCTTGCGGATCTTAGAATAATGGGCATCACGAATGCAGGGCCAATTATAGCGATTGAAGCTAATATATGCAAAACAAGCAGTATTCCAAACAAATAGTTATCCCCTTTCCACTAGCTTACAGTAGTACTCCTTAGATAGGCTAGACCGACCCTTTTTCTTCTAAATGCTCCTCCCAGCTCAAGATGATCTAACATGAATATTGCGACATCGTCATAAGCAATATTCAGCTCTTGAAGTCTGCTGAACAAGTGACCGGCTATCTCTGCTTCGGAATATTCCTTTGTCGTCTCCTGAATCAAAATAGGCAAGGTATCCATTGTTACATGTAGACGAACTGCAACTGGAATCTCTTTCGAATCAATCATGGTTCCTGGACACATAATGGACCAATCGAGTTGAGTTTGTTGTAGCCTTTCGTAATTCCTAGTGTGATTTCTATACTCAGGTGGGAAGCCGGGTAAATTGTTGCCGATAAGATCAGTATGTGGAATATCCAGTAGGCCGGCTCCTCCCATTATCCAAATTCGCCCAGAGAAACTAGTTTGGAATTCACATTGGCTCATAATGTTATCGACGATACGAACAAACTCTTCTCCCTGTCCGGCATGGCCTGCTGCAATAATAGCGGCGTCTTGATGGGCAAGCGCCTCGTGGACGATTACTGAGTCCATAATATCGTCCACGATTACCCTCACATGCTTTACGTAATGCTCTCCTAGTTGATCATAAAGCTTCTCAGAATTTCGCACAAATGCGGTCATTTCATGCCCCATTTTTATCCCTTGTAGCAACACTCTTTTCCCTATATTTCCCGTTGCTCCAAAAACAATAATTTTCATTCTCTTACCTCCTCTTTAATGGCCACAATATTAGGTGACTCAAGCTTAGCATCACTTCAAAATAATGTTAAGAACCCACTTTAAAGTAGGGTACTAACTTAAAAGTAAGCATGAATGACAGAGCTGGCCACCTAAAAAATATACTCGGAGGTTGAGAGGTCAAGATGGTTTTTTAGCCAGATTGGAGACAAATCATCACAATAAGAAAATTATTATTTCAAGATTGATTACTAACTCATTTATAGAATACGACTGTAGGTAAACAAAAGCTGCCCGAGGAATCTCATGGCAGCTTTTGTTTTGAGTTGACTGAATTAATGTAGTGTTCATTGAACTGAAACTGATTTATGACGCAGAACCTTCATATTTCCTTTTATTATATAAATGCTATTCTTAACATGTACAGAAGTGCTTGAATAAGGATGTACAGATTTGACGAGAGCAATCATACTTGTCTCAAGGGAGAGATGAGTATGTACATCACGTTGAATGTTCAATCGAATATGGAGATTCGTAGTTTACTAGATTTACCTAAACTCAAATTATTAATGGAGAATCTCAATATGAAAATTAATAAAAGTCAGTTAGCAAGAGAACTGGGTGTGGATCGTCGAACCATTCAGAAATACTTAGATGGATTTACACGAAAGAGATCACGGGACAAAGGTTCCAAAATCGATGAGTATTATGAAATCATTGCTGCACTGCTATCCACAGACAGCAAGCAAGTGTTTTACTACAAACGAGTGCTTTGGCAGTACCTAACAGACAATCATGGACTGCAATGTTCTGCATCTGCCTTTAGAGCATACATCGCTCGGAAACCAGAGTTTGAAGCTTACTTTAAGCATGGACAGCGTATGTCTTCACCACAAGGAACCATTCGCTTTGAAACAGATCCAGGTGTGCAGGCTCAGTTAGACTGGAAAGAAAGCATTCCCTTTGAAACGAAAGAAGGAGAAAAGGTGGAAGTGAATGTAGCTGTGCTGTTGCTCTCCTATTCACGGTTTAGGGTGTACCATATGAGCGTGTCAAAGTCACAAAGCGTGCTTCTATCCTTCCTGACCGAGGCCTTTGAAATTATTGGTGGTGTTCCGCACGAGATCCTAACTGACAACATGAAGACGGTCATGGACGAAGCCAGAACGGAACATACTGCTGGAAAAGTGAATACGAGGTTTGCTGGATATGCAGCTGACTTTGGATTTCGAGTGAGACCCTGTATCGCAGGACGTCCTCGCACCAAAGGAAAGGTGGAAGCACAAATGAAAATCTTAGATGAGATCCATGCCTACCAAGGTCAGTTAAGCTTACTAGAGCTTCAAGTCTACATTCAGAGGCTATGCGATCGTATAAACCAATCGTTTCATCAAGGAACGGGAAAAGTACCAGTTCTAGCCTTAGAAAAGGAAAAGAACTCCTTACACCCGTTACCAGCGGAGCGTGTAAGAAGTTCCTATCGCATACATTATAAGCTTGTGAAGATCAATGTATCGAACATGATCTCCTACCAATCCAGACAATACTCAGTCCCCACTGGGTATCAAGGAAAAACGGTAGGTATACAAGTCTATGAAGATTGTCTATGCCGAGCTATCCAGATATTAATGACTTGGCCAAGAAGAACCTACGAGCGATTGGAGGTGCATTCGATTGAATATAACCACCTACCAGCAAGCCGTAAGAAGCCTAGAGTATTTAGGCCTTAAGCAAATGGTAAGCCATCTGAACGAAGTCGTCGATTTCAGTATTCACAACCAACTGTCGTTTATGGATACGCTTGTGAAGCTCACAAGCTATGAGATTGATGTGCGTGAACAGAACATGATTCACGCGATGGTGAAGGTTGGTGCTTTTCCCCACCAGAAGGAGTTTTCAGAGTTTGACTTTAGTTTTCAGCCCTCCGTAAACCGTGAACAAATGCTAGACTTCGCTAGCTTGCGCTTCATTGAAGGAAATGAAAACATTGTATTCCTAGGTCCCAGTGGTGTTGGGAAAACCCATTTAGCTACGTCAATTGGCATCGCTGCAGCAAAGAAACGTACAAGTACGTACTTCATAAAATGTCATGATCTGATTCAGAATTTGAAACGCGCCATGCTAGAAAATCGTCTGGAAGCAAGATTGAAGCACTACACAAAATACAAGCTGCTCATCATTGATGAGATTGGCTATCTTCCTATTGAACCCGAAGATGCCAAACTGTTCTTTCAGCTCATTGATATGCGTTATGAGAAACGTAGCACGATCTTTACAACGAATGTTAATTTCAGAGCATGGGATGAAGTGTTTCGTGAACCGAAGCTAGCCAATGCAATCTTAGATCGTATTCTGCATCACGCAACCGTTGTTACCATTGTAGGCGAATCTTACCGATTGAAGGATCATTTAGTTCAAGAGGACAAGTGATTTTGTACATCCTTAGACAAGCGAAAGTGTACATGTTTATGTTGACATTTACATATTATGATTTTCTCCCCATACACACATGACTTCTGCTACAGGAATCAATGTTCTGCCGTATTCACTAAGAGAATACTCTACTTTGGGGGGGACAGAGGGGTAGACCTTTCTATCGACTATGCCTTCTCGTTCCAAATCTCGAAGATGTTGTGAAAGCATTTTTTGTGAAACATCAGGTATAAGCTTCTCCAAATCGTTAAATCTCTTTTTGGATTCAATCAAATGCCATAAAATCATTGGCTTCCATTTTCCACCTAAAACATGAATGAGTGTCTCAACTGGACATTCACGCTGACGTAACATTGATAAATCATCTCCTTTCTTTTTAAGTAAGAGCACCTAAAATAACAAACCAAATGTTAAAATAGCTCCTATAACTCGAACTTGGTGCTCTAGTAGTGTATTGTATTCTCTTACAATATAGCCTTGCTCAATACATTCTCATGAATATCACCATAAAATTTACTAGAAGACGTCGGTGTCGCTTGAATAACCGAAATAAAGTCCTTTCCCGGAATGATGGTTAACTCCTGTCCGCCAAATCCTCTCGCACCGTATCCATTCGGATAGAGCAACCATAGAAACCCATATCCGTTATCAGTTGCCCTTGTGTCTACGATAGCATGGGAAGATGACGTACTAACGATTTGTTTTATATATTCAGAGGAAACAATCTGTTTACCGTTAAATTTTCCGTCATTTAGAAGCAACAGCCCGATTTTTGCAAGGTCTCTTGCGGACAAATCAGACGCTTCCTCCCCTTTCATCACCGTATAGGAGAAGCCACATGGACTTTGAGGCCAGCTTCCACTAATCATATCGAGTGGCTCATATAAGTATTCCTTTGCTATGTCGTATGCGGTGCCTCCACATGCTCTGCCAATAACAGCAGATAACAGCATCACATCCCATTCCTTATACTGAAAATGCATGCCAGGTACACTATTCATAGCAATATCCGCAATATGTGCCGTCCAATCATTCGTTCTCATCATTTGCGCAACCATCGGACAATGATAGTGGACTCCTCCATTCCAGTAAATGCCTGAAGTCATTGTAAGCAAATGCCGTATTGTAATTAGCTTGTGATAAGGATGATGCTGCTGTGAAAACTCCTGCAAATAATTCCCGATTGGTTCATCTAAGCTTTTAATAATCGCCTTATCAAGACATATCCCGGTCACAACAGACAAAATACTTTTCCAGATTGATTTAATATGGTTTCTGCTATGCTCATCATACTTATTGTAGTAATGTTCAAACACAATTTTTTCATTCTTCACCACTAACACACTATTCACTAGGCGGTATCTTTTTTGCCTAATATAATGATCTACCTGCTCTAGCACATTTCGATCCAGACCTTCTTCTTCAGGAGTAGAGAACGACCACTCATAGCTCATAATAACACCTGCTTTATATATTTACCGATAATAGAATGTTCGTTGATTCCTAATTTCTCTGGCGTTCCCTGAGCAATGACATAGCCACCATAGCTGCCGCCGCCAGGCCCCATTTCAATGATATAATCACAGTTTGCCAAGACAGAAGGATCATGCTCTGTAACGATGACGGTATTCCCTGCATCAACGAGCTGCTGCAACAACTCAATTAAACGGGCAGTATCTGAGAACGATAGACCTGTTGTTGGTTCATCAAGGATATAAACATTGCCGCTGCCAGTTTGTTTGCAAAGCTCCTTAGCCAGTTTAATTCGTTGAGCTTCACCGCCTGATATCGTTGGTGTTTTTTGTCCAAGCGTTATGTACCCTAATCCAACACGTTGAAGCGTGGTCAAAATAGCCGATACTGATTTATTGTAAGCCTCTGATTGTTCGAGGCCGAAGAACTCTGCTGCCTCAGCTACGCTCATGTTCATGATGTCCTTTATGTTTTTACCATCCAGCGTTACGCTTAATGCTTCTTCAATAAAACCTGTACCGCCACATATTTCACATTCTACTTCGACAAAATTTCCGAATCCAATATAATAGCTCTTGATGCCATCTCCTTTGCATGCTCTGCATCCACCCTCAGAATTTATTGTGAATAATCCAGCCGTATATCCGCCGTCAATGGCTTCAGGCTTATTGGCTAGCATCGCACGCACTTTATCCGTTATCTTTGTGTAGGTAGCGGGACAGGAAGTTTTACTTCTGCCGATCGGTCGTTGGTCAACGACAATGCATTTTTTGATATGCTCAATGCCAGTTACTAGTACACCGTCATCGGGGGTAGTCGATTCATCACTCTCATCTCGATCATACACGAGCTTGGACTTTAACAACTGCCTCAGCTTGAGGACCAATGTATCGTTAATTAAGCTAGATTTTCCACTACCCGATACCCCTGCAATGCCTACCATCAATCCCAGTGGAATGGAAACAGTGAGATTCTTCAAATTATGTAAAGTCGCATGTTCGATCTTTAGTAACTTCTCCGTATCTATTGGTTTATAGTAACGTTTAGCGTTTAATCTTAAATTGCCTGAGAGATAAGGTGCCGTTCTAGAATTATCACACAGCATAAACTGTTCTGGACTGCCTTGGAAAATCCTCTCACCGCCGAATATCCCTGCGTCTGGTCCTAGATCGATAATATAATCTGCTGCACGCATGAAATTTTCATCATGCTCTACTGCAACAACCGTATTACCACGATTGACAAGACTACGAACGATGTTGATTAATGTTTCTTTCTCCGTCTCATGCAGCCCAATGGTAGGCTCATCTAATATAAATATGATCGAGTCCATCTCTGCAATAATAAATGATGCAAGGAAGAGACGCTGAATCTCTCCTCCCGAAAGCGTTGGCACCTGACGTGATAGCGCGAGGTGGTGCAAACCGACATCTACCATACACTGAAGCTTTAAGATGATTTCATCAATAATGTTTTTGCCAGGTAATGATCCTCTTTCATCCTGCAAATACGTTAAAAGCTCATCTATATACATATTCTCTAGCTCAGTAATTGTTTTCCCCGCTATGGTTGTATGAATCGCTTGTTCACCAAGGCCTGTACCATGGCATTTAGGGCACACGACTAATGCTAACTTAACTCCCCACAGCTCGACTTCCTTGCCTTCTTTATTGTGCCGCATATGCTTGCTTATCGCATGCTTTTGTATATCGTGGAAAAATACGACTGCACCGACAAATCCACTTAAACGACAGCCGTATTTGAACAATAACATCTGCTCGTCTGATAAATCTCCGATTGGAGCATTCACATCGATACGATGCAGCTCACAGAATTTTTTGAAATTAGCTTTATGTATTCGATGCTTCATTAGAAAACCATCAAATATGCTCTTAATAGGGATTGTCTTATTAATGATGGCTTCTTCGTCAGTCTCTTGATGTCGTCCTGTTCCTAAACATTTTACACACATTCCTTTAGGGGAATTCTTCTGAAAAAACTCCATCGATAGTGGTAAGCCATCATCGTACATAGACTCTCGATCTCCATAGGAAGCATAGAGAACAGCTAGTAAATGACCAACCTTCGACCTCGTACCAACTGTGCTTCTAGGATTCGATTGACGTATAATACGCTGTTCAACCGCAACAGTGGGAGAAAGACCAGTGATCGTTTCGAACTTGGAGTCTGTATCCACCGTATATTGTTCTCCTGAAAATAACAGATATCTACGTTTACCTTCTTCATATAAAGTGTCAAAAGCTAGACTAGATTTGCCACTCCCTGATACACCAGTAATAACCGTCAATTTATTTCGAGGAATGCGGACCTCAATGTTTTTGAGATTATGTATTCGAGCACCTTTTATTTCGATAAACTCATTCATATTTTCCTCCACACGACAAATTGGCTTGCGATGAGAGACTATTCATGATGCGATTCGAGACTTGATTCGAATTGACATAAAGCGTAGTTTCATTCCATATTAACAAACACATGTTCTTATGTAAATATTTACATAATTTCGAACAGTTTTATTACATTAATGTCTAACGCATTAGGTCGTAAATTTGTTCTCAATCACCCTCATCACTCACGATAGTTTATTTCTACAGGATGAAGGCAACACTCAAAGTAATATTTACATCAATATTTCAAGGAGAACAGCATGACTATTCGACACCAATCTGCGTTTGATACTTTATCTGCATACTCCAAGCGTAATCTATGGTCAGGTGCTTTATTCGGCATAGGCTTAGCTGCTTTCATTGACGAAGCCGTGTTTCATCAGCTGCTGCACTGGCATCACTTTTATGACAAGTCCACGACAGACATTGGACTCATCTCTGACGGCCTTTTCCATGCATTTAGCTGGTTTACTACGATTGGAGGCTTATTTATGCTGGCTGATCTCCGCCGGCGTAATGTCTACTGGGGAATGAAATGGTGGGCAGGAAAATTAATTGGTGGAGGAAGCTTTCAGCTATATGATGGGACGATCCAGCATAAGCTTATGCGCATTCACCAGATCCGTTATGTAGACAATGTCATCGTATACGATCTAATCTGGAATGTTATTGCCGTCATTATGATTGTAGTAGGGCTTATCCTTGTCGCTCGTGCAAGAAAGCATACTTATGCAAGAAAGGCCGTTTCACATGATCATGAATAGCCTTATGAGCCATGACGAGCATATTCCTAGCAAGGGAATGTACGACCATGACATCACAAGCATTATTCCGCAGATCATCTTGGCATTGCCATTCGTCATGGTATTGGTATTGTATATCGTTGCCGTTGCAGCTACTAATCGAAAGTATAAGCGTTGGCCAAGCATTCGTACCGCTTGCTGGGTAACTGGATGTCTACTTGCTATTGGTTCGGTAATTGGACCGCTAGCAGAGCAAGGATTTGTAGATTTCAGAGCCCATATGGTCGGTCACTTATTATTAGGTATGCTTGCACCGATGCTTATCGCACTAGCAGCACCATTAACGCTGCTTCTTCGCTCGCTTAGCGTTCCACTTGCAAGAAGGCTAGCAGCACTACTAAGAAGCCGACTGGCACAATGGCTTACTCACCCAATCATAACAGCATTATTGAATATTGGCGGGCTCTGGTACCTGTATACTACGAATCTCTATATACTCATGCATGAGCATACCGTTTTACATATATTCATCCATGCGCACGTATTTATCGCTGGTTATTTATTTACGGTGTCGATCATTTATATTGATCCGATGTCTCATAGGACCTCGTATTTCACTCGTGCGATTATCTTGATCGTAGCGCTAGCAGCTCACGGTATACTGTCCAAGATTATCTACGCTTTTCCTCCCACTGGTGTACCTGCAGATCAAGCAGAACGTGGTGGCATGCTCATGTACTACGGCGGAGATTTGATCGATATTCTGTTGATCTTCATCCTTTGCTTGCAATGGTATAGAGCAGCTAGACCTCGATTAAACAAAAAAGCAAAGGAATTCAGCCACCCGTGAATCGTTAGAAAGCTCCTAACCATACCACATAAGGCATAGAATTCCTTTGCAATGTCAACATCATTCCATTACTAAAACTTTTGGCTGGCTTTGACTGCTTCTATTCCAGCTTAAGCTTGCTCTTTCTCTGTAAAAAACGTAATGATTGCAAATAGTAGAAATGCAAGCATCAGAAGCGACCCACCTACAATAAAAAGAATCATAACTAAGGTGTCATTTAGATTAAACGGATTCAGATTATACATCCACATACCAAACGTTAACCCGAAAGATCCCAGTATAGCTAGCCATCCTTGAACCGTGACAAGCTTCTTGTACTTTACCTTATAGTTTTTATAGAAGATCCCCCATGCAAATACGCTCAACCAACCTACCAGTAATATATGGGCGTGGATTGGTCGCAAGGAATAATCCATTTCACCAGACATCTTGGAACCAATATACGTTCCAATAATACCGAATATCGCAGCGTAGCGAATAAGAATTAAGCTCCATTTTTGTTCCATTAATGATCATTTCCTTCCTTTGGTAAAATTATCGTAAAGGTGGTTCCTTTACCCAGCTCGCTTTCGAGCGTTATGGTACCGTTTAGCAGCGTTACAATTTCTTTTACGATGGATAGACCAAGACCTGTTCCATCCTTTTTGCGGGTTGTATCCACGCGATAGAAGCGATCAAATACCTGCTCTGCGGACTCTTCAGATAGACCGATACCAGTATCCTCAATCCTAATAATTATACTGGCTTCATCATTAGTGCAGGAGATAAAGATTTGACCGTCTGGTTGGTTGTACTTGATAGCATTTGTAATTAAGTTATCCCATACGATCGCTAACAGCTCTGGGTCGGACAACAACGAAGCTTCATCCAATTTATAGGAAATGGTTAGATTTCTCTCCTGAACGCTCCACTGATGCTTTCTAATCGACTCCTTAATCTGCTGATCTAGTCGGATCACACTCTTTTTCACAGGATAGCCAGATTGGTCGAGTGACGTAATGAGTAATAGCTGCTTCGTCAGGTTAGATAGTCTCTTGGCTTCATCGCTAACAATCCTCGCGTATTGTAATCGCTCCTTCTCCTCCAGCTTGGAACTGAGAAGCAGATCTGCGTAACCTTGAATATTCATTAGAGGTGACTGGAAATCATGAGACACGTTGCTTATAAATGATTTACGTGCAACATCATTATGCTTCAGCTGCTGCTGCATCAATGTAAAGTTTTCCGCAAGCTGTCCAAGCTCATCCTTTCGATGAATGCCGAGCGAATACGTGAAATCCTCGTTCGTAATCGCTTTTGTTGCTTCTGACAGCTCAGAGATCGGACGAATAAGCTGCTTTGTCATTATGATGACACCGATTAAGCTAACTAACGCGATAGCGATAATAAAGCCTGCCAGCATCATATGAAAGTCTGAGAATAAAGTTTTGCTATCCGGTTTTACGAATAATGCATACGTCTCGTGTTCGATTTGCAGGGGTAGACCAATCGTGTTAGTAATATCATTAGAAAAATGACCCATCATCCAAAATTGTTCCCAAACCCCTTCCTTCCCCATATAGGACTCACCGTTTAACACTTGAGTCTTAATTGGCTCAGGCAGCTCACTATACTCGAAGGGTTCTCCAAAGTAATAGTGCTCGTTGGCTTGGTTCGTAAGATAAATCTGGTAGCCTAAACGTGCAATCGAATCTAAAAACGGCTGGAACGTATCGCCGTATTTATGCATTTCTTCGAGATTGAGTACAATTTGCTCAGCAACCTCAACGTTTTGCTTCGTAATCTCATCCTTCGTAAACACGACGTATACGATATTCGCCAATAAAAAGCCGATACAAATGCTGATGCCTAAAATGAGCAGCGTAGCAGATATAAACTCCCGATATAGTGTCTTCATTCTGCAGCCTCTAGCTTATAACCGATGCCACGGACGGTCTGGATCTCAATCGACGCATGATATCGCTTAAGTCGCTCACGAATCCGGTTCATATGCGTATTTAATGTCATCTCATGTTCCTGCTCGTCCTCGCCCCATGCTTGCTCAATAAGGACAGCGCGGGGTGTAACCTTATTGGCCCGCATAGCAAGCATAACGAGCAGCTCAAACTCTTTCATTGGAAATAGAATCGTTTTATCGTTGATGATGACCTCATAATCGCTCCGATTGATCTTAACATTACCGACCTGTAACACACTCTCCGATGCTCGTCCATATCTACGAAGCACAACGGCAACTCGGAACAAAAGCTCCTTCGGCTCAAACGGCTTAACAATATAATCCTCTGTCCCCGATCTAAACCCCTGCTCCTTATCAGATAGCTGCCCCTTTGCTGTTAGTAAGATAACAGGAATGTCTAACTCCTTCGTTAAAATCTTAGTCAAGGAATATCCATCCATCCCAGGCATCATTACATCGACGATCGCGAGGCTAACCTCTGCTTCCTCAAGCAGCTTAAGGGCCTCTAGTCCGTTCTGAGCTTGTAATACTTCATAGCCCTCTCGCACTAGATGAATCGTTACCAGCTGTAATATATCATAATCATCATCAACGACTAAAATTTTCATAACGTCTCCTCCCTATTATTTCTGGGAAGAGATTGATGTCTTGTCCTTATCCTTCTCAAAAAATAAGATCAAAGACGGCAGCAATAAACCTCTAACCAGGAATGTATCAATTAGTATACCAATCGCAACCATAAATCCAAACACAAACAAGTCTGCAATCGGCATCGTTGTCAGTGCAGCAAAAGTAGCTGCTAAGATTACACCAGCCGATGAAATGACTCCACCAGTATTGCGAATCGCCACTTCAAGAGCATCCTTTAGCTTTAATGTTTTTCTCTCTTCGAGGAAGCGGGAAACCATAATGATATTATAATCGATACCAAGCGCTACTAAAAATATAAATGCATATACCGGAACACGGGTACTGATGGAGTCGTAGCCAAACAATACATCAACTAGGAATATGCCTAGCCCTAGAGCCGATACATAGGAAATAAGAATGGTTGCGATCATATACAGCGCCATTTTTATTGACCGTGTTAAAGCAATCAGCAGCACTAGAATTAGTATACTTTCTAAAATTACGATCTTAATAATATCACTATTGTTAATATCTCGTTCATCAACTAACTTAGCTGTCACACCACCGTAATATACATCGCCTTGAAGCTGTAACTCACTTAAGATCGAAGTCGACTCTCCTTGTAGTTGCTCTACGAAGTCAATCGCCTCGGTAGAATATGGGTTCAGCGATAAAGCTGTACTTAATTTCACTGCTTTTGAATCTTCGCTTATTCCAGCTAATCGGACGGAGTCAATCTCTTCATAGCTCTCTAGCTTGCTTCTAAATTGCTCAATTTGATTCTCATCTAGTGCTTCTCCAGACTCTAGAAGAATGGTGGATGGTGCCAGCTCCCCTTTATTGAATTTTGATTCAACGATTTCATAGCCGACACGAGAAGGTAGATCTTTAGGGAATTTTTTAACTGTATCGAATTCATAATCCAAATTAAAAACATTCAAGGCGGTAACTACTAAGAACACAGCTACGAGTCCACCGCTGATCACTGGTTTATTTACGACAAACTTTGCAATAGCTCCCCATACTCTGTGCTTAACTTCTTGATCTTCACCGAATTTAGGAACCTTAGGCCAGAACGCTTTTCGTCCAAATAATGTGAATAGTGCAGGGACGAGTGTGATGGATGCCAGCATAATGACGAATATCGCCATGCCGAACACCGGCGCGAAATTTTGATAATCACGAAATTCTGTAAAGAACAAGATAAGCATTGCTGCTAGTACTGTTCCACCAGCAAAGAATACAGGCTCGCCAGTCGCTCGCATCGCTTGCTTCATTGCAGTATATTTGCTTTCAACTTTATTTAATTCCTCACGATAGCGTGAGAATACAAACAACGAATAGTCAATGACAGCAGCGAATAACAGAATACTCATAATCGATGTTGTCGAGTTGTTGATTTCTAATCCAAACGATCCCATCAAGGCAATGGATTGGTTCGCTACCTGATACACGATAATCGTTGCTAGTAGTGGAATAATAGCTAGCAAAGGTGAACGGTATATTAAAATTAATAATAATAGGATGATAATAATTGTAGCGAAGAGCAGTACAAAATCAGCCTGTTCAAACAGCTTTACCGTGTCTCCCGCAATTCCTGCTGGACCCGTTATATAAAACTCAGTACTAAGACCCTCAGCCGCCTCATTACCGAGCTCTGAAGCTTTATCATTGATCTCGGCATATTCGCTGTTACCGAGACCTGCTTCTAGGCTCATCGGAACAATCATCGTAGATAAATCCTCTGACATGAAGCCTGAAAGTGCTTGAGGTGGCAATTTACTAATATCAACGATAGATTTTATACCCGAAATATTAGCCGAGCTAATATGGTCTAATATTACTTTTACTTCGTCATGACTCACATCTCCATTCGGATTATGAAAAACGAGTATACCAGGTGTTCCTTGATCATTTGGAAAAATTTCTTCTAGCTTCGTTTCAGCAATGATCGACTGTGCATCATTTGGCAGTGACTGAAAATTAGTCACTTTATATTCACTTAATTGGGGGCCAGCACTTAGCCCAATCATAACAACCAACCAAACGGAAATTGTTATCCACATCCCGCGCTTCGTTGACACCCAATCTGTGATGGGATTTAACAGTTTTTTCAACGTAATTCCTCCTCTTTGTTAATGCAACTACTCTAGCACAGCTATATAAATTAAATATAAACTCGCTAGTTTCCATAGATTAACAATCGAGTAGGAGGCTGATTATTAATTAATCAGCCGACCTCTCACACCACCGTACGTACCGTTCGGTATACGGCGGTTCCTAAGTTTATACTTTTACAGTCTTGAAATATTCTAGGAAGGTTGTGTATCCTGCTTGTTTTAAGCGTGCATCGGTTACGGTTGTACTCAATATTGGGCTATTGGCAGATCGCCAGTAGCCTTTTCTTGTATACGCAAACTTGAGCGCTGTGTGGTGATCTTTTCCTAATTTACGCAACATCGTATATCTGGTACGTACTCGTTTCCATTGTTTCCAGATGTACATGCGTAGTCTTCTTCTTAACCAATGATCTGTTATTTTCAGCAGATTCTTCATATTTGCAAGCTTGAAGTAGTTCAGCCATCCTGCTATGAATTGTTTTAGCTTTATCTTCAATTGTTTGTATCCTAATCCGTTGCTTCTAGCCGTTAGTTCTTTGATCTTCGCCTTCATTTTACTCGTGCTCTTCGGGTGAACACGTAGTTTGATCCCGTCCTTGGATGGATAGAATCCATATCCTAAGAATTTAATCTTACCAATGTAGGCAACCACCGTTTTCTCTCGGTTCACCTTTAGCCGAAGCTTCCCTTCAATAAAAGGTAGAATATGCTCTAGCATCCGCTGTGCTGATCGTTTTGTCTTCGCGAAGAGAATCATGTCATCTGCATATCTCACAAACTTGATTCCTCTGCGCTCCAGTTCCTGATCAAGTTCATTCAACATGATATTGCTGCATAATGGGCTAATATTTCCTCCCTGTACTAGGCCAAGTTCTGTTTCTTCATATTTCCCCTTATTCATCGCCCCTGCAATGAGATACTTGTGAATGAGTGATACTACTCTACCATCCTTTATTGTTCTGGACAGCAGCTCGATCATTTTCGATTGGTTGACCGTGTCGAAGAATTTTTCCAGATCCATGTCGACGACATAGGTGTATCCTTCATTCGCATATTCCTTACACTTCCTTAGTGCGTCGTGTGTGCTTCTTTTCGGTCTGAAACCGTAGCTCGTTTCTGCGAATTGAGGTTCAAAGATCGGGGTTAGCACTTGCGTGATCGCTTGTTGCAACATCCTATCTACTGCTGTTGGGATGCCTAATGTACGCATCTTCCCATTGTCCTTGGGAATTTCCACCCTTCGGACTGGATTTGGACGATATTTTCCGTCCTGGACTAGTTTTATGAATTCATCTCCATTGTCTTTGAGATAGTGTAGAAGATGCTCCACTTCCATCCCGTCGACGCCGTGCGCACCTTTGTTTCTCTTTACTTGCTTGTAAGCGTTGTTCAGATTTTCTCGGTTTAAGATTCGTTCTAAAAGCTTGTCCTCTCGACTGTTTGTATTGGTGTTGTTGTTTTCCGTTATCCGCTTGTCAGTAAGCGCTCCTGTATACCCTTCGTGTTCCGCACTAGCTCTTTGCAGGTAGCCCTTGCCACAGCAAGGTATTCTGCTTTCTTTTATCCCGACTTTGGTAACTTTCATTGACTAAACACCTCCTTAGGTTCAACCCTTCATAACGCGGTCGATCGCGTTACTACTATGGTATCTGCTGACTTCTCATGACAAATCTTGTTTCAACCACATGTTGCACATGCGCTTCATGCGTCCATGAGACCTCCCACGGTAAGACGCGTAGCTTTCATTCCATGCACCCGCCGCATTTACATCTTCGTGTCTGTGCAGTTTATTGGATTTCGTCTTGTCTTGCAGACTCATCCCACTACAGATGCCTGATGCGATTCGTGTTCCTCGGGTCGGAACTTTGCCTCCAGCTTCCTTCAGATTCCACCTCACGATGGACACCCTTGCTCTTGGCTAATGGTTGGCAACTGCCAGCCCCCATAGCGGACTTTCACCGCCTAGTTACGCGCCATGCGTGGCGCACAAGAAAAAGCAGCAATCTCATCGTTATGAAATCGCTGCTTCTATTTATGTTACGTTTCCTCGTCACTTTGATATTCTAATATATCACCCGGCTGACAATCCAGAGCTTTGCATATCGCTTCTAATGTCGATATTCGGATCGCTTTAGCCTTCCCATTTTTCAAGATTGAAAGGTTTGCCATCGTAATCCCAACCTTCTCCGACAGCTCCGTTACGCTCATTTTTCTCTTTGCTAGCATGACATCAATATTAATAATAATCGCCATATTTATCACCTCAGACCGTTAAGTCATTTTCCGATTTAATGTCGATTGCTTCCTGCAGCAATTTTTGCAGTACTGCTGCAAAAACCGCAATGACCAGTGCAGCGAAAACAATGAATAGCCCGATCAGAATCAAGCCAGGAGCATCGTCATATTCAGCCAAGAGATAAACCATTGGCAAGAATAGAACATACAGAGCGCTAATAATGACTGCACAGCGCTTAATGACTTGTAGCGCCTGAACTGACAGCTCTGAAAAAGCTCGGCCTTGATCGATATAATTCAGTAGCTGATAGGCCTTGTATAAGGCAAAATAAAAAGGCAGCACCGTCACATACATGTAAAGCATGACAACAATTTTCATAGCTGAAAACTCAGGAAAAAAGTGAGCTGCAAAGTTTCCAAAGGCAGGAACTACAAATATACATGCTGCTAGCACGGGAATACCAATTACAATTACAGCTGCCTTCAAAAAGGCTGTTGATACACGTTTCATAAAAAGCACCTCTCAAATGTAATGTCATATTGAATGTAGCATATTATTTATCGTTTTACAATAAATAATTATTAAATAAGAAAAATATTTTATTGTTTCGCTTCCATCGAAAATGATAAAATTCCTATTTACAGGTGCTGAATTACTGCTACGTCCACCCTATGTGACGGTGTTATGGTGTAACCCGTCGCTTATCTTGTGTTCTTTATTGTGATACCTAATGTTCTATCATTATTTCACTTATTTACATATTCATTTAATCAATTTGTTACTTTACCCTTTTATAGAACATATGTTCTGTTTTGTGCTTACGATTTTAACAATATTTTTTCAAGCCATATTAGTTTACATAATTATTTTTACGTAAGTTTATATAAAAAAAGCGACCAAATGATTGGTCGCCGTAAAGGTTACTTATCCAAAAAAATAACTAATATAAATCATTACAATTAATCCAATAATGAATGAATAGGTTGCTGGACGCTCGTAGCCATGACCGTGTGTTTCAGGTATTAGCTCCTTATATACGATAAATAACATAGCTCCTGCGGCAAAGGATAGCCCAAAACCAATAAGCCAAGAAATATAGGCGGCTGTAAAATACCCCACAATCGCCGATACAACCTCTACTAGCCCAGTAATCGTTACAATCAATATCGCACGAAGCTTGCTTACGTTTGACTGTATAAGAAAAACGGCTAAGATAAGGCCCTCTGGAATGTTCTGTGCACCGATCGCAATCGCAATCATTGGTCCGAGTCCTTCATTTTCACTGGCATAGCTAAAGCCAGTGCTCAAGCCCTCTGGTATATTGTGAAGAAACAAGGCAATGATGACAAGCAGTGATTTCGTATCAAATTGCTTTACACTTTTATAGCGCTCAATATCAATATGAGGCACATTTTTCTCTATAAGGTCAAGCGCGAGTATTCCAACGATTAGACCAACTGTCAGAATCCATAGCTTTGACTCCTCGAGCGCCTGCGGAATTAATCCAAATGTCGTTGCACTCACCATGATGCCTGCGGTAAACGCAACCAGTATATCCTTCCACTTTTCAGACAGTTTTTTTACAAAAAGCAGTGGCAGTGCGCCAAGCACAGTCGCCATAGCAGATATAAAACTTCCTATAATTGCACTAACCATTCAGCTTTGCTCCTTCAGTACAAATTTCCCCATGCTGGATAACGATAAGCATAAACATCACCTGAGGTATCATGTACCTGCTGCGCGTCAACTATTGCAGTTCATCGATTGACCGTTTCTGTTAGGCACAATAACTATTTTATTGCTCTTTACAGAAATTGTTCCTATTTCATTGCAACGAATCCAATAAATGAATCTATGTAAGGCCATTCATTGTTATGTGCCATTTATTTATTATAAATTGTTCATATTCATGTGTACAGATCATTAATACACTTTCATTACCGCTAATAACTTCCGTTTACAGCAAATTTGATTTTCTCGCATTTTAGTTTACATAATTATTTTTATGTATGTATATTGTTTACTTTTACAGTATATATCTGATGACCGATATATTTATTTTTTCGCAAACTCTCTATTTTCCTTTAGATTATATTCCAACCAATCCACAATCCATTCCTTTTCATTAGCGATATCCATTACTATGCACTTATTCCAACATAAATATAAAATAAAAAACCGACTGTAAATGGCATACAGTCAGTTTTTCCATTACGAATATGCTTTAAATACGTCTAACACTTGCTCATACGAGAGATTACCACCGAAGATTGATAGTGCACTTCCTATTGTTAAGCCGAGTCTTCCTTTACTTATGCTGTGAAATAACTCAATATCTTCAAGCGATCGCGCTCCACCAGCATAGGTTGTCGGAATCGTTGTCCACTCTGCAAGATCGCGTACTAGACTTTGCTGAATACCGGATTGCTTACCTTCTACGTCAACAGCGTGTACAAGCAACTCATCGCAATACTGCTCTAGCTTTGCGATATTTTGTTGATTAACTTCAAAATCACTGAATTGCTTCCACTGATTCGTTACAACGTACCAGCGACCATCGCGTGACTTACAGCTTAGATCGATGACGAGACGTTCCTTCCCAACCTTATCGACGATGGCATGCAGGTTGTCCCAATTCAACTGTCCGTCCTTAAAAATATAGGAGGTAACAATGACATGAGAGGCGCCTGCATCAATATATTGCTGTGCATTGTCGGCAGTAATCCCACCACCCACCTGCAATCCGCCTGGGTATGCTGAGAGTGCTTCCTTCGCTGCAGCTTCATTATTAGGACCTAGCATAATGACATGACCACCTCGTAGGCCATCACGCTTAAATAGTTCTGCATAATAGCTTGAAGAGTGCGAAGATACAAAATTTTCAATGAGGTTAGTATTTAAGGTTTCTCCAACAATTTGCTTAACCTTTCCATCATGAAGGTCGATACATGGTCTAAATTCCACCGTGCTTTCTCCTATTCTATTTCATCATTTTTGCTTCGAGGCAATTCTTGCCTTTCCTTCATAAAAGGAACGATATTCGCCTTTTTGAATCGATGCTACCCATATCATATACACGCTTAATAGAACAGCTAGCATCGCAATCATAATAAATATCGTATGTAGACTTTCACTCAAGTAAGCCGCATAGCTCGGGTTCTCTACATCACTATATAAGAACAGTCCAAAGATGACAAGACCTACCGCTTGTCCTAATGTACGAAACAGCTGTACGGCTGACATTCCAGCACCTCGAATCCGCTCTGAAGCAACTGTCGTCGAGAGGATCATTAATGACGTTAATAAAATTCCAAATGAAAATCCTGAGCATGCGATATAAAGCATAATAATAAAATTAGAAGTGCCCGTAGTTATTGTCGCGAGCCCAATACTGCCTGCACACAAAAACAGACTGCCTAATAAGATCATTCGTTTAATTCCGTATTTGACTGTCAGATTACCCGCTACAATCGAGCCAAGCGGCCATAGGATAGACAGCGGAATCATAATGCTTCCTGACCTTGTTGCTGACACGCCATTAACGTGCTGCATCCATAAGGGAATATAGAAAATAATTGCTACATTTATAACACTAATCATAAATCCAGTAATAAGAATAAATAAAAATTGTCGGTTGCTGAATATTTCAAGCGGCATAAATGGTTCCTTTGCCCGTTTTTCCACATTGCGGAAAAAGATTAGCAGCAACACGCCCACAGCAATCAAAACAAGATAGAGAATCCGTGCTGAGGACTGCGGATCTGCTTCTACATATTGATTCAAACCAAAGAGCAATAGTATGATACCTATAGAGAAGGTCGCAATCCCTGCAGTGTCGATTCGGATTTGCTTTCGCTCTGTCACCTTTGGCATATACTTATTAAGCAGGATAAGTGCGATAAAAGCGAAAGGTACATTTAAGTAAAATATAGAGCGCCATGACACATAGTCAACTAGCATTCCACCTGCGAGCGGCCCTAATATTCCAGCAACTCCCCATATGCTGGATACCCAGCCCTGGATTTTTGAACGAAGCTCCAGCTCGTACAAATCGGTAATTATAATCATCGGCAGCGTTAACAATGCGGCACCGCCTAACCCTTGTATCGCTCGGAACACGATAAGTGACGGCATGCTCCAGGCAATACCGGATAATGCAGAGCCAACTAGAAAAATAACAGCTCCTAATATGATCATACGCTTTCTTCCGTATAGATCAGATAGCTTTCCAAACAATGGTGTTGCAATAACCATAGCGAGCAAATAAATCGTGTTCACCCAGCTATAGAGATGAGCCCCTTTTAGCTCCGAGGTTATGATCGGCATCGCGGTTGAAACAATCGTGCCTTCAATGGCCGCAAGAAACGTTGCGACATATAGTGCAATGACGACTTTGAATCTTGAATCTTTCAGCATGAACGTCTTCCCTTCTCAGGTTTGTGAAACCTTTCATTACTTTCGTTCGTATTATTGTATATTGCTTGTTATTTCCCTGAATAGGAGAATGATTGTGGGTTATGATCTTTTATTAGATATTATTGAATATGTCGGGCCTCTAGCGTTGTTCTTAGTGCTGTGCCTTGGGCTAATCGGCTTGCCGATTCCTAATGAAGCGGTAGCTTTAACTGGCGGAGCGTTAGCGGAAAGCGGCATACTTCAAGGAGGACTTGCCTATCTTATGTTATCGCTCGGTATATGCTCAGCGATGACCTTCAATTACAGTCTCGGTAGATTTACTAGCAGCAAGCTAGGCAAATGGTTTACCAGCAAACAAAAGCTTGGCGCTTTTGCAGAGAAATCACAGCAGCTTATTGAGAAATACGGCATCTATGCGATTCCTATCAGTGTTTTCTTTCCATTTTTAAGACATGCAACGCCGTATATTATGGGAATTAACCGACTCCGCTTCTCTCGTTTTGCACTTATTGGATTCCCTACTGCGGCGATATGGACAGCGATTTACTTTACGATTGGCCATTTCGTTGGAGATAAAATACCTGAGTTGATTAAAGTCATCAATCGATACGAAGTTGCCTTTTATATCGTAGCAGCTTGTGCTATCGTTCTGCTTGCCTTATGGTATGTTCGTAAGCAACGGTTAAAGCGTATAGCCGAGCATCAGGATCAACAACAGTACCATATCTAACCAAACTACCACAGATAACTAAGCCGTATCATTCGTGATACGGCCTTTTTATATGTTCAATTATTAATTTGCTCTTTCGCTTTATGTACAACGACGGCTTTAACCGCAGATTGCGACTTTATGTCTCCTCTGTTTGCTCCTGCAAAGCGGCTATTCCCGCTTCAATTAAACGCTCAAACAGCTCATCATTCTCTTCAATTTCTTCCTCCACGAGCAGCAATTGCTCTTCATTGCCAGAGCCATCTAAGAAGAATAATCCATAGCCCCAGTCTTTGCCTCGTTTACTTTGTAATGCCATCTCATACGCCTGTTGATGTCCTTCAACTTCAAATTGAACGGCACCAACGAAGCCGTCTTCTTTTGATTGAGTCATGCGTGCATTTATGATCTTAACGTCCATGGTTTTCCTCCCGTTTCTATCCATATTTCTTAAAGTAACATAGCATGTCTCCCCCTTGAATGCAAGCGTTGATCAACGATCCACACGTTGACTGATTGATTAAAGTAGACTGTAAAAAACGATAAATTTCTCACTTGCTATGGATTAACGTCCCGTGCTTTGCTTGCATACACTATGCATACACCTAGAAATGGTGTATACCAAGCGAAAGAAGGTCGATAACTATGGTCTTCGAATTAACCGCGATTCATTTTATTTATTTATTCTTCGTCCTCGTCATTATTGGATTTATGATATTTCGTAAAGATACGACACTCATTTGTATCGCTGCAATTGCTACATTAGGCGCCTTAGCAACCTTGACGATTGAAGGCTCAATTAGTGGCATCTTTAACAGCTTTATTTACGCGATTAAGGAGCTGCTAGGAACGATACTGATCATTTCCATTATCGTTGCACTTAGCCGAATTCTGATTCGAACCGGCATTAACGAATTGATGGTAGCTCCCTTTACTGCATTTATGAAAACGCCTGCATTGGCATTTTGGGGAATTGGCATCGTGATGATGGTCGTTTCCTGGTTTTTCTGGCCCTCTCCTGCTGTCGCATTAATTGGCGCTGTATTGCTTCCCGTGGCTACCCGAGTCGGGTTACCCGCACTTGGTGCTGCTGTCGCGATGAATCTGTTCGGACATGGTATTGCTTTATCCAGTGACTTTATTATTCAAGGGGCTCCCAAGCTTACAGCTGACGCTGCTGGCATACCGGTAAGTGCAGTCATGCAGGCTAGCATTCCACTCGTTATTACGATGGGGCTTGTAACGACCATTAGTGCGTATTGGATGATGAGACGTGATATGCGTAATGGAACATGGCGGGATGGATTAGTTGAAGCTGATTCTAAGTCGAGCAAAGCTGAGGACAAAAATGATAAGGACCATCTGAGTAAAAATGCAAAGCGTGTGTTAGCCGTTATTGTTCCGATCTGTTTTGCACTGGATGTCGTTGCTATGTTCTTACTGAATTTACAGGGCGGAGATGCAACAGCACTCGTCGGAGGCACCGCTATACTGCTTATGGTTATGATTACGATGCTATCTCATCACGGAGCTGGACTAGAAAAAGCAACGCAATATTTAATAGACGGCTTTTTATTCGGTTTTAAGGTATTCGGTCCTGTTATTCCGATTGCAGCCTTCTTCTATTTGGGCGATAGTGGATTTTTTGCAATGTTTGGTGAGAAGCTTCCGGAGATCTCAACTGGAATTGTCAATGATCTCGGCCTTGCGCTTGCACATTATGTTCCAGTCAATGAGACCGTTTCAGGTATAACATTAGCTGTAGTAGGGGCGATAACCGGCCTAGACGGCTCAGGGTTCTCTGGCATCTCATTAGTTGGATCCATTGCCCTGCTATTCAGCAATGCATTAGGAAGCGGCATAGCAACGCTAACTGCGCTTGGACAGATCGCAGGCATATGGGTCGGTGGCGGCACGATTATTCCTTGGGCACTTATCCCAGCTGCAGCGATATGCGGTGTTAGCCCGTTTGAGCTTGCTCGACGCAACATTAAGCCAGTATTGCTAGGATTAGCCGTTACCACCGTTGTTGCTATTCTCATCATATCGTTCTAGAACGCTACTGTAACATATATTGAGGTTTTTGGAATTTGAGAAAGGGAATTACATTAATGGAGTTCCCTTTCTAATAAACACTAAGCTAAAGCAGGTCAGTTATACGATTAGTCTTGTGAACCAAGCTATATATTTTGCTCCCCATAAAAAAATTGTACCTAATAACTTAGAAGTTATCATCATTAATGACATACTTTTTAGCAAAGTATAACTTCCTCTTCCCATAACAACATCATCTGCAATGATAGAGATTTTCGGATCAAAAAAAAATAACCAACAGTATAGTTGCTATTCCATTAATCAATCCTGATGCAATAATAGCAGTCGATGCTCTTTCTGGAGCTAACAAGGCAGAATACAAAGCAGATCATACTCCAATGGTGTAAATAGAAGTAATTATCATATTTATACAGAAAAGTTAAAATGGGAAATTGATGCGACAAAGAGGTTGTTTGTAACAGAGACTTTTTGTTAGTGTTGCAATCAAAAGAGTTCATGTGGGCTACACGGTTTATGATACAACACAGGTTGATACTGCACAGATTGGTGTTTAGGGCTGTTAGGGAATCTTTGGTAATACAGAAATTCAAGCAGGAAGCAATGGGCAAGTCCCATGCTTCCTGCTTTTATATATTTAGAATACTTCTGTAAATAACACAATTCCTACAATAACGAAGATGACCCCACCAATTCGATAAAAAATTAATGAAATGCTACTAGGTTCGGTTTCACCCTCAAAACGCCACCAATTAGACAACCACCATGATATTTTCGGACTAATTGTAAATATAATACCGAGAAGTGTAAGTAATATAGCTAAAAACAACATACAGCAAACCTCCTTTTTCAAGAATTAAGTATATGCGTTCCTCCTCCCTTAACATGATATATAATATAGTATACCTTACAATTTATACAATTTAACTATTTTCCAGATTTATCACTACGTAATTTTCACATAGAATGATCTATTTCTGTAATTAACAGGTAAAAGTAGAGTCATTTATCCCTCTCTTCTGTTGTTTTGAAATTTTCCTCAAGGTATTTTACCCTCTCAAGTCTTCTTTTCTCAACTGAATGTTTCTTGGCACACCGCATACATTTTTGACCTCTCCGTAAATCTTCTATCCTTTTGTAAGTAATTTGGCCACAAGTACATTTATATTTAAGTGGTTCATTTACACCCTTGTATTCCCCTAAGTATTCATAGCCCATTTCAGCAAGTTCTTTTGTAAGTTGTTCCTCAGTTAGCATAGCATCTTCATATGAACATTTTCTGCACTTCTTGCCTTGCATGAAGTGTGAGTATAGAATTGAGTAGTCGTGACCTCTATTGCAGATCATATTAACTCTGTCCTTGTTATTGCTATATTGATATTTACTCTTTAGCTTGTAGCCTAATTCCTCTACTCTCTCAAGCAACAACTTTTCTTGCTGCTTTTTGAAGTCCTCACCCATCTGATTATGTTCACCGTTCTGGACTCTCAAGTTGTAGCACTCAGCGCAATGGTTTCCTTCTTGGTCATTAAAGTATTTCCAATTGTATTCCTGCTTGTGATTGTTCGGACACTCAAAGGTGTAAGTGGCAAGATAACCTTCCCACTTTTTGCTAAGTAGTTTGTACCCTTTTTCTTTTGCCCTCTTGTCCATTTTGGCTAACATGTAACAATCGTTACAGAAGGTTTCACTGCTTAGCTTCTTGCCCAAGTCTTTCCACAGAGTTTCGATCTTGTGGCCTTTTGAGCACACCATAACGCATTTGTCTCCATGCTTAAGGTGCGTCTTGCTTTCTAACTTAAACGCACCGTTACTTAAGACTCTCACACGCTCTCTTTGTTCCTCTAATGTCAATCGTCTAGGTATAACCTTATCATCCCTTTATATCTTGTTTGTATGTTATCCTAGAGACATTTATTCTATTCTTTTAGGGGTATAGTGCAGCTTTTTTATATGTTGTATTTTACGAAGTGCCTTTCCTTGGGCACTTATCCCAGCTGCAGCGATATGCGGTGTTAGCCCGTTTGAGCTTGCTCGTCGTAATATTAAACCAGTACTGCTAGGATTAGCCGTAACTACCATTGTTGCTATTCTAATTATTTCTTTCTAAATACAAGTAGGCAGACGACGAGTATATATGACGGATGAAGTACGCTGTCTGCAATGTGCTAGCATTCACTTGAAAAAAAGAGGGTATTCCGCGTAAGGAATCCCTCTTTCGTTGACATATATTGAATGAAACAACGCTATGCATCTTGCTTACGGTAAAACACAATAGCTATAATTATAAGGATCAGTGTCCATACCTTGACAATACCTGTCCCTTGCACTGACGTAAGAGCATTGATTTCGTTAGCGTAAGGAGTCATATACATATAGTATCCTGCCGTATCCGGAAAATAATTTTTAATGTTGGGTAAAGCATCTCTCATCAAAGGACCAACAATGAAATAATAACTAAGGAGTACGACTAATGCAGGCGTAGTTCGTCTAAATAAACCACTTAGAGCTGCACTAAGAAGTGTCGTTAAGGTTAGATAGCCTGTTGCACCTATTAATGTGGCTATTAATGTGTTTATTTCAATCGCTACAGAAGCTGTGTCCCTCATCATAATATAAGGATATAGTACACCTGTTGCAGCAATAATCAGCGCCGCAGGAATAGTTACTATTGCTACTGCCACATACTTCGCGGACAATTGCCACCCTCGCCAAGGGATCGTAGTAAGAGTCGTACGAATCTGCCCACTAGTGTACTCTGAGCATACAGCTACTATCCCAATAATAATGAAGCCTGCTTGAACATAGCCCATAGAAGCAAGTCCGATATTCAGTATATTTTGTGTTCCTGCTGCCGCATGTAGACTAGAAGTAGTATAAGCTGCGGCTAAAACGATATTAACCATAAATGTACTAATAAGCGTGTGCCAGATCAACGGTAATGTCATTAATTTATCTAGTTCAGCACCAAGGATTCGAGTGAATGTTTTACTAGATAAGACGCTCATGCTGTAACGTCCCTCCTATGGAACTTAATAGCTGCAACAATGAGAATAACGACGACCCATGCTAACATAACTAACCCGCCTGTCACTGGGGTGAGATAACGTTCGCTCATAAACATATCCATACCAGCTCGATCTGGTAAGTAGAATGCCAGCTTTGTAGCCTTCGTAAGCAAGAAGCTGAATGATACCACGGATGAATTTATGATAAGTACAGTGAGCGGAATCATACCATTCTTCGTTAGCAATGTAATCCCAAAGGCTAGAAGAGCAGTGAATGTCCAGTAACAAACTGCGCCGATAAGTCTCGTCCATTCAAATTCAGGAGCATGCTCACCAAGAATGAGCTGCGTTGCTAACACAGTTGTCATAATCGCTACAATACAAAGCAATACGCTAATCACAATCACCGCACACGCTTTAGCCAGTAGAAACTGTAATCGTGAAGCAACAACCGTTAAGCTTGTCGTAATCTGTTGGCCTCCACCTGCTTCACTGCTCTCTGTTACATACTCACTGCTGACAGCGAGCACACCAATAATGATGACACCTTGTACACCAAAGCCTAATCCAATGTAGCCAATGTCCGATAGCCGCGTGCTAATTCCAGCAACAATGTCCGCTTTTTCAACGATGCTGTCAAGGGCAGCAACGACCGCTGGGGCAAGTGCTCCAATAACTAAGGCAAGCCAAATACCCGGTAGGGAGAGTAATTTAGATAGTTCCGCGTTGAATGCCCTCATACAACATCACCTGTATGTTCAGAGGTCATAGCAAAAAATGCTTCCTCAAGCGTGGAATAGTGTCCGATTACTTCTTCCAATGTTCCATCTGCAACGATTTTCCCACGATTCATAATCACCACATCATCGACAGTCTCAGCAAGCTCTCCCATGAGATGACTCGATAGCAGCACCGTGTGTCCAGACTGAGCACGTTCGCGTATCAATGTTCGAATCCATCGAATGCCTTGTGGATCAAGACCGTTCACAGGCTCATCCAACACCAATATTGCCGGATCACCAAGTAAAGCAGCTGCCATTCCAAGTCTTCTTCCCATACCAAGAGAATAACTACCGACCCTTTTACCGGCTGCATGAGTTAAACCTACGATGTCCAAAACTTCCTCGACGCGTGCACGAGACAAGCCTGCAGCACGAGCAATCCAGCGCAGGTGTGCTCGTCCTGTTCGCATCCGATGAGCTCCAGATCCATCAAGTAGTGCACCTACCGTAGCTAGAGGATGTTGTAAGTCTGCGAACGGCTTTCCATCAATTAGTGCACTACCCGAGGTGGCACGATCTAATCCTAGCAGGATGCGAAGTGTAGAACTTTTACCCGCACCATTCGGACCTAGAAAACCTGTTACTCTGCCTGGTTTAGCTGTAAAACTAATACCGGATAAGATCTCCTGATTACCACGATGTTTGACTAAGTTATTTATTGTAAGCAACCATAACACTTCCTTTCTGTTATGGCTCTCATTATATAGAAGCAAGGTTACTTCACGGTTATCCTGTCGTTTACTTTTCGGTTAACTTTAGTTTAATTTACCAATAGCTACGCTTGTACCTTGTTCATCTGATACGAAAACAGCTTTTAGCTTCATTTTATTCAACATGTAAGCTGAAGCGGATAGACCTATTCCTGCTCCTCGTTCATCAGATGACTGATCCATACCTGGCCCTCTGTCTGCTATGATAATCTGTTCTTTGTCTACATCAACAACAGCGCTTGCATACTTCCCCTTTGCTGCATGGCGATGAATGTTCTGAAATAAGTTATCGAGAATTCTCGTCATCCATGTAGGGTCTACTTCCCAATAAAACGTCTTCTCTGTCGGCAAATCAACATTGAGCTGAATGTCTTTTTGCTCAAATACCGGATACCACGCAGCAACGGATGCTCTAACTAAACGTCCAATATCTGTTGAAGTCGGCTGGAAAGGATGCTTACCCGATGTAAGCAATGTATAAGAGAACAAATCATCCATTAAATCACCGACTCTTGTAATCGTATGGTTCATCTCTGTTAACGATTCTAGTCCTTCTGAGCTAATAGCTTCTTTATTTAATCTGGTAACATGTGCTCTCAAAATGGTAAGAGGTGTTCGTAAGTCGTGAGATATATTCGCGATGAGTCGATGTCGTAACAATTCCTCTTCATGCTCTCGTTTGCTGCTTTCTTCAAGCTGCTGAATCATCCAGTTGAAAGAAGTTGCTAATTGGTCTATCTCATCCATACGATCCGTCTGTACAGAAATTGGTTTAGGAAATGTATGATGCTTCGCTGAATAAGACATGACTTCCTGCAAGCCGATAAGACGTTTACGAAGACGTAAGAAGAATAGCCAGGATAATACGACAAACGCGACAATAATAAAGCTAAACAATAGTAATATGATGTAAAACAAATTTAATTGATTATGATGTTCTTCATCAATACCTGAAAAACCAATAAACGCAAAAGAGAGAAGCAACACAAGCGGAGGTAAAAAGATAAATAGAGCATGTCCTCTTAGAAAACGATGAAATAATGATCTAGTCTGAATCATAATTTCACCCGATAGCCTATTCCCTTTAACGTTTCAATAATCTCTGGGGAATTTGGATAACGTTCCAGCTTTTGACGCAGTCGACGGATATGCACCATTAATGTTTTATCACCAGTGATGTAAGCTTCATTCCAAATCGCTTCATAGATTTGTTCCTTTGGTAAAACTTGATTTGGATGGCGTAAGAAATACATTAAAATTTGATGTTGCTTCCCTGTCAATATAATTTCTTCTCCTGTGCGCTTGTCATACACCATTTGAGCTTCCGGATCTACTTCAATATGATCTGCTAATACAATACGTTCTGGACGGGTCCCGCTACTTCGACGAATTAATACCTCTAATCTTGCAACGAGTTCATCGGTATGGAATGGCTTTGTTAAATAGTCATCAGCAAATTGTAAACCCTCTACCTTATCATCGATCGATGTTCGTGCAGATAATAGCAATATGGGTACCGCAGGAGCTGCCTTTTTTAATCGTTTTCCGACTGTAAATCCATCTAAACCGGGTAACATGATATCCAATATGACGATCTCATGCTGTTTAACTGCCTCATCGGCTCCTTCACCTGAAAGCAGCCACTGTACTGAAAACCCTCGCTGTTCCAATTCTTCCTTTACCCAGCTGCCTATTTTCTCGTTATCTTCAATATATAAAACGTTTCTCTTCAAGTAGCATCCCTCACTCTACATCGTATGTATATGGGCACAATCAAAGCGAACCACGAACCGCATTGAACCCTTTGCAATACCTATCGGCTATTGGTTGCTTCATCTTCAACCAATCCATCATTAATGCCACACTTTTCATATAATATCATAATTTGGGTCAACCTGAACGACAACATGAAAAGGAGCAGATGCCATAAGCATGATGCTCCTTAATCGGTCAGACTATTGTAATTGAGTTTTATAACACGTTATAAATCAGTGTTTAGCGCTTTTTGCGGTTTATTAGCAATAAAGCAGCACCAATAAGAAGCACGAACCCGATACTAACGAACAACATCAACACTCGTGAATGCTGATTGTCGATTTTTTCTTCGAGCTCAGTCTCCGTTACAGTTGACTTAATTTGCTCTGGACTCAAAGCACTACTGCCTTCCGCAGAAGCTGATGTAGGGACAGCTGTATCCTCTGAGGCTCGGTTATCTTTTTCACCGCTATCCCCTTTGCTTGTCGGCTCTACTGTGGGATCCTCAGGTAGCTTTGTAGGCTGACCTAGCTCGGTAAATATTGCTGAATCATCGATGATCGGTGTAGTAACGCCGCATAAGGATACGTGCAGCTCACCATCAAATTGTTGAGCAAACACCGCATAGCGCGTGCCGATATGGAATTCATAGCCGCAGGCTGCTGAGTTGTCAGCAGTAATAACGTGCGTTTCACGCTCTGCTTCTCCCTTCCATACCGCCGATACAGACAGCTCTATATCTAGGTTTCCTTGCTCAATCTCGGT
This sequence comes from Paenibacillus sp. FSL W7-1287, assembly GCF_038004245.1. Lineage (NCBI taxonomy): Bacteria > Bacillati > Bacillota > Bacilli > Caryophanales > Paenibacillaceae > Paenibacillus > Paenibacillus sp. FSL W7-1287. The sequence goes on from NZ_JBBORD010000001.1 coordinate 2,436,689, forward strand.
TTTATTCATAACTGTTGCATCTAGCACATGACTGTTTTTCTCCAGCTCCTCAGTATAGCTGCCTGGAACGACACAGGAGCAGGCGTAAGCTTTTTCCGCACCGATCCAGCCTAACAGCGATAATAATACACAGCTAAGCAAAACCATCGTCGTTAACTTCTTCAGGTTGTACTTGGGTATAGGCATATAAAAACCCCTTTTACTCGTTAATATCCATTAAACGAGTAAAAGGGGTGAAAGGTTTCACGCTTGCGTGCCATTAGGGTACGTGACCCGTTTACTTTTCCTGCTTCATCACTTGCTTCTGCAGCTTGCTCGGCCAGAAAGCCCAGCGTCCGCATACTACTGTTATAGCTGGAACGAGGAACGGACGGACGATAAACGTATCAATCAATACGCCAATTCCTGTAATCACACCAAACTGAACTAAGATCGTAATCGGCATTTGGCATAGAACAAAAAATGTCCCTGCTAAAATTAAACCTGCGCTGCTAATGACAGCCCCCGTTTCACCGACTCCTTCTTTAATCGCTTGCTTCAGCGGCATATGCTTCGCTTTCTTCCATATCCCTGAGATCATAAAGATGTTGTAATCCTCACCAAGTGCGATTAAGAACACGAACGCATAGAGTGGGATCGCTGCTTGAATTGCGTCATAGCCTAGACCATAATGCAGAATGATCCAGCCTAAACCTAATGATGCAACAAACGATATCAATACGGTAACGACAAGATAAAGCGTTGCAATAATTGATCGTAAATATACGAGCAGCAGCACAATAATTAATCCAATAACGACAGGCATTACAACCGTGTTATCTCGAATCGTTAGCTGCTGGGTGTCGTATTGTCCAGCCGTTTGGCCTGCGATCCAGTAGCTGCCATCCCCTGCTAAGCCATCAAGCTCTTGATGAAGATCAGCGATATAATCCATCGCTTCTAGAGAGTATGGATCAATATCAAGCACAATATCAAAGCTTTCATAGCTTGCATCCACTTCACTTACTGATGGAGTCGTTATATGATTCACAAGCTGATTGTTCTCTATCGTTTCTCGGATGACTGCAGTATCAGTATCCTTTGTAATGACTGTAATTGGTGCCAGCTCACCTGGACTGAACGCCTCACCGATCATCTTAAAGCCTTCACGGGACTCCATGCTTTCTGGGAAAGAGGAAAGCAGATCGTATTTATAATGCGTTTGCGTCGCAAAAATCGAAAGGATTAGCAACACACTCATGCTTGTTACGATAACGGTCCAAGGCTTCTCCGTAACAAATTTACCAATTCTCTTCCATGTACGATGAGCTTCCTTCGCTGGTTTTACTGGCTTATTGCGCTTAGCTGCGCGCTCTTCTTCCATTTCCTTCGTACGTGGGATGAACGGATAGAAGGAGCTTCGGCCAAGAATAGACAGTATTGCTGGAATTAGCGTTAAGCTTGCTAGCCCCATAATGAAGATCGACAATGAAAATGGGATAGCGAAGCGATGACTTGAGCCGTATTGAGCGAGCAATAAGGCAAGCAACGCAATAACAACCGTGAAGCCACTCATCGCAATCGCACCGGAAGAGCCTTTAAATGCAGCAAGCATTGCACTTCTAGTGCTGCGCTCTAGCTGTAATTCATCACGATAGCGTGTAATTAAGAACAAGCAATAGTCAGTACCTGCACCAAACAAGAGCACCGTCATAATACTTATCGATTGTGAATCAACATCAATCCAGCCCTGACCTGCCATCCAGCCTAGTATCGGACTTGTTACAAGATAAGCAAACCCAACACCGATCAGTGGTATAATGGCAAGTAATGGTGAGCGGTAAATAAGCAATAGTAAAATGAGTACGAGCAGCACCGTTGCGATAAGCAACACGATATCTGCATCAAGGAATAAATCTGTCGCATCAACAGAGATGCCGACAGGTCCCGTAAAGCGAGCTGTCAGGCCATCGCCAAGCTCTGCAGTAAAAATATCTGAGCCTACGTAGCTGTTTAATTGCTCCTTAACGGTTAGCAAATTATCCTTTAATGTTTCCGTTGCCGTTTCCGCTGTAAACATAATCGGAACGATGATTGTACTTCCATCATCGGAAAGAATGCTTTGCAATGCTGGAGGCGGAATCAGCTGCAGCGGTATAACACCTTCCTGCGCTGGTAGAGGCTCATTCGTAAGCTGCTCCGTTAGCTGTATGAGATGCTGAATGTCTTCCTCCGTTAGTCCTCCGTTCCGCTGGACTGTTAATAAAGCTGGTACACCTGATGTATTCGGAAAATATTGCTGCAGTAATTGATCAGCAACAATTGATGGAGACGAATCAGGCAGATTTTGAACGTTATTTTGCACCTTGTCGTTAACACCTGGCAATGTTAAGGTTAATACGACAGCCAGAATAATCCATGCAAGCAGCGTCATCCATCTGCTGACCTTTCCAGTAAAGAAAGCAGCAATGTTTTGAAGCATGTAAACTCCTCCAATTCGATAATTAAATATTTATATATACCGTTCGGTATAATAATTATAAATTCAATGTGACAGAAAGATCAATCCTATAATTATGAAAATTTTATGAAAGGATATTGAATCATGAAGCAACCACAGAAACGAAGACCAGGAAGGCCTAGACTAGAGAACTCGGAAACGAAGATTAACATATTACGAACCGCCTCTATGCTCTTTATGGAGATTGGCTATGACAAAGTTTCATTAGAGCTCGTTGCGAAAAAGAGCAGCATTACGAAGGCAAGCGTATATTACTATTTCAGCAACAAATCTACTTTATTCACCGAATGCTTAACTTATGTAATGGGGATCGCCTTCAAAGCAACTGAAACGATATTGGGTTCTCCACTCCCTCTTAAGGAGCAACTTAAGCAAATCGCCTTAAAGCAAATGAGCAATGCGCATTTAGACTTTGAAACGATGATGCGAGATGCAGCCAAGGATTTAGATGAAGAGCAGACAGCACGCATCCGAGCTGCTGAAGGCAAGCTCGAGCAAGCACTCATCGGGGCCTTCAAGGAAGCGATTGCTCGTGGAGAGATTCGTTCAAGTCACCAGCCTATAGTATTGGCGCATTTGTTTACTGCAATACTAACGATGAAAAATCACTTAAATCTAAAGCCAATTCCACTTGAGGATATGGTCTCTCAAACGATAGATATATTCTGGGAGGGTGCGGCACTATAACCTGAATATCTGCAAAAAAGGCAACAGCGCTCGCTGTTGCCTTTTGTTTATACACATATGGTTAATACTGAGGGAGAATTATAAAAGGATAAAGAAAAAGACGATGGCAACTGCAAAACGGTAGTAGGCAAACCAGGATAGACGGAGCTTTTTCATCATATTTACGAACGTTACGACTGCAAGCATTCCGACAACGAACGACGCACAAAGTCCGATCAGAAAAAGTGGCAAATCCTCGCCGGTTAGCCCTGCTCGGTTATCGATTAGATCTAGCAGACTAGCTCCGCCCATAATCGGAACGGATACGATAAATGTAAATTCAGCAGCAGCCTTTTGACTTGTTCCAGCAAGTATTCCGCCCGATATCGTTGAGCCAGAACGTGAGAAGCCGGGCCATAGTGCTAAAATTTGAAAGCAGCCGATCATGAAGGCCTGTTTATATGTAATATCGTTAAGCTCCTCAGAGGTGACCGCTTTCTTGCTTCGTTCTGCAACAATCATTAATATTCCACCTAGCACAAGACCGATCAAAACAGTCTCAGGTCCAAACAAATATTGCTTAATGAAGGAATGAGCCAATACACCGATAACTCCTGCAGGCAGCATCGCGAGCAGCAAGTGAAGGATATTTATACCACTGCCTAGACGGAACGTCAGGATCTTCATGAAGGTTTTGAAGTATAGGACAAAGACAGCTAACACAGCGCCAAACTGAATAACAACCTCGAAGGTCTTCGCCCGCTCCCCTTCAAAGCCAAGTAAATGCGCTGTTAAAATTAAGTGTCCCGTTGATGACACAGGTAAAAACTCCGTTAAGCCTTCTACAATACCCATAATAATTGCAGATATTACATCAAACACGATCACACGCTCCTACTCTAATTTAGAATGAGAAAGAAACAAGCCGCACTTGTCCTTTCTCTATCCTATGCATGACCGAGCCCTGAAATTTCCTCATCTTGTGCATCAACAATAATTTCGACACTACGTATTCGATTTTCATCACGCTCACGAACGATAAAGGTTGCTGAATCATAATCCCATGCCACATCCTGCTTCAGATTCGGCTGCAGCTGATAAAGCAAGCCGCCAATGGTATGAATTTCGCCACCTTCTAATTCCAAGCCTGTCATCTCGTTTACATCGGAAATTAATGCGCGACCTTCAACGAGAAAGCGTCTTTCATCAATTCGGTCAATTTCCATTTTTTCATCTGTATCGAATTCATCTCGAATTTCTCCTACGATTTCTTCGATAATATCCTCGATCGTAATAAGGCCTGCTGTACCACCATATTCGTCCAGCAGTATTGCCATATGCGTCTGTTCACCTTGCATCCGCGTTAACAGCTTACGAATGGGTATCGTATCTGGGACAGACATCACTGGCTGCATCAGCACTCGAACATCCGGCTCTTCATCGTCGTGACTCATCACATGAAACAGAAAAGCCTTTGTATTCAATATCCCGATAATATTATCTTTGTCTCCGTGTGCGACTGGGAAGCGAGTATATCGCTCCTGCATAATGATATCGATCTTTTCTTGACGTGAGTTTTCAACAAATATACAGACCATATCTGTACGTGGAATCATAATGTCGCGAGCCAATCGCGTATCAAACTCAAATATTCGATTCATAAAGCCATATTCGCTGAAATTGATTTTTCCGCTCTCATATGAATCATTCAGTATTAGCTTAATTTCTTCTTCACTATGAGCTTCAGTTTCACCTACGTATTTATAGCCCATCATGCCTGCAAGTGCGTTGGCTGAACCGTTCAATAACCAAATAAACGGATAGGCAATTTTATGAAACCAAATAATGTAGGGAGAAAGCTTGAGTGCAACCTGCTCTGATTTAACAATCGCTACCGTTTTAGGAGCGAGCTCACCAAGTACAACATGCAGATACGTAACTAATAAAAACGCGATTAAAAAAGAAATGACATCAGTAACGTCCTTTCTCATCGGTACATAATTGAATAACGGATGCAGCAATTTTGCTATCGTTGGCTCTCCTAGCCAACCAAGACCGAGTGCTGTTATCGTTATGCCTAGCTGGCAGGCCGACAAGTACCCGTCCAAATTTGTTGTTACTTCGTTTAAGGCCTTCGCATTTTTAACCTCTTCATCCATTAGCTGGTGAACACGACTTGGTCTAACACGAATAATTGAGAATTCGGTAGCAACAAAAAATGCAGTAAGTACTAATAGCAAGACGAAAAGAATAAGGTTCACGTACATTTGAAGAGCCCCTCTCAAGTCCAATATACCGACTTAGCGTTACCTCTTCCCCTATGAAATATTCATTCGCTTGCTACTACTCATGAGTACTACCAAGGTGGCGTGTCATCCTCACGAGCGACATTAGACCCTTCCATAGCATAAGCAGAGTCTTCATAGCGCTGACTGTCTGCACCTGGCTCCAGCATTGCATCAGGCACTTGCTTTAGACTCTTCGTGCCGATTACAGGCAGTAGCTCCTCTAGCTCCGGCGGTGATAACAGCTCAATCGGTGACATTCCCTTTTCAAACTGAATCGCATCCCCTTCAATGACAGCGACGTACCGACCATTATGCTTAGCTAGATGAACAGACAAGCCAAAGTCAGACAAGAGCCCCTTTACCGTCACGCTGCCTAGCTTAAAGCTCATCTGCAGATCTTCCTTCTGCTGAATTAGATTGTAATTCGCCTCTTCAACTTGCTCTTGATTCCACCATTCCTGCAGCTCGCGCTTTTCGCTTGCTGCCCATACCTCAATCGCATTTTCCTGCTCTGCACGCTCAGTGCTCTCTGTGTCCTGCCATTTTGTTTCCATAAACTGATGAACCATCTCAACGACCTGCTCGCTCATCACCTCAGGAATTGGCTTTTCATAGCTCACATATTTGAGAAAGTCCTCAAAGTAACGAGCATGCGACGCTTGGTGAATTTTCAGCTCCCACCGTTCTAGCATTCCGTCCTGCTCCATATGCGGGTATTGAATGCTTTTGATGCTGCGAGCACTGATTGCCATCTCGACTTGTGAGATTAAGCTTTGCTCATCTGCGATACGCGCAATCTTCGGCTCAAAGTCACATTTCAATATAAAAAGGAAGGGTTCATCAAAAAATGTGTTTAACGTGGAAAGCGCTACGATAAATGCCCCGCCTCGCACCGCTGAAGTATCAACATAAATCCGAATCAGCTCGTCACTAAGGCTATGGAATCTCTCCTTCGTGTCTGCCTCTCGAATTCGTTGAAACAAATTATAGTTTGGGTTGCTATCAAGCTCATAGCCAGGCTCGACAAGAAACATCCCTACCTTTGTCGGCGGGTTAGGTGTATTCGGGTGACGCTCTGCCTTGCGCTTCACAATTTTAATAAATTCTTCATCTAGAAACTGCTGTAATGCGCTGTCCTCGTATTCATCACCGTCCATCGTCTGGAAATGCTTGAACGATTTGAAGCTACCTGCCCCCTTCTCCGTCTCCGATTGAATAACGAAAAAAGATAAAAAATGCATACGCAAATCCATTAAATTAACACTCCTGCGATTAAAATTACGATCAATATATGCACAGCAATAATGATAGGCAAGCCAATCTTAAATTTACGATGCTGTGTTTTATGGCGATGTGCTTGCATTCCTAGATATGCGCCAACTGCGCCCCCTAATATACTGAATAACATGAAATGCCGCTCTGGTATACGAGGCAGATTTTTTTTGGCAGCATCCTTGTCTTTTCCCATCATCCAATATAAATATATGTTCAAGAAAAGAATATACCCAAGTAGCCACATTAACGTATTGTCCATCCTATATCCCCCTTTTCAATTACTGAACACAATACATTTATTTTACTATAAGCATAGAGCAATTAGTAGACTAGCCTGCAAAAGAAAAGAGAGTCGCTTCTCGTAAAGTGGTACCTATGTCAAGGACACAGTAAAAAAAAGAGATTACGCAACTAAGAGATGGTTTCTGTATTGTACAGGAGCCATCCTTTTTAAATTCCATTGGTAACGATAATTGTTGTAATAGACGATGTAATGATCGATTTTCGCTTTAAGTTCATCCAGAGTTTGGACAGATTCAAAGTTCACTTCATCTTTAAAATGACCGAAAAATGATTCCTGAGGCGCATTGTCCCAACAGTTTCCTCGGCGTGACATCGATTGATCTAAATTGTGTTTCTTTAGTAGTTTTTGATATTTCGGGCTTGTATAATGAAATCCTTGATCTGAATGAATAAAAGCCTTTGGGTGGAGTTTGACTTTCTTATTGCGTACTAACCTTTCAATCGTTTTTGTTGCAATGTCTAATGTGATTCGGTCCGAGACATGATAAGCTAATATTTCGTTGGTAGAGCCATCTTTTATGGTCGACAAATAAGCCATACACTTTCCGTTATACGGCAAATAGGTGATATCCGTTAAAAGTACTTTCCCAGGGACACCTTGTTTAAACTCTCGGTTTAATTTATTTGACACAACACGATGTTCTTTCGTTGCTCTTGCTATTTGTTTATAAGGATTTGGTCTGCGGTGAGGACAGACAATCCCGTACTTCTGCATGATGCGTTGGATCTTTTTACGGCTCATAACACACTTGTAATCCTGTTCAAGCGTCATCTTGATTGAACGTGAGCCCTTTTTATAACCACGCCGATTAAAGGCTCTTAAAATCAAATCTCGTGCTTCTAAATCCTTCTGTTCCTTAATTACTCGCGTATCTCGCGCTTTTAAGAAGCTGTAATAGCCTGAACGAGAAACATTTAATAGTTCGCAAAAATAGGTTACCATGCGTTCAAATGGAAACGTAGTGAGTGTGTCTGAAAGTAATTGAAAAATCTTATTTGTGCTTATTTTTTGGCCTTCGTTTAGTAGCCTCCTTTCTGTCGCTTCGAGCTTTTTTAGCAGCTCTATCTGCCCTTCCAATAGCTGAATACGTGCAGCCTGTCTTTCCATTATTTCAGCCATTGTTAATTCACGCTTTAATGGTCTACCTGATCCAGACTTTCGTGTATCCGTTAACCCGATTAAACCATTCTTTTCATACGCTTTTCGCCAACGTGATGAAGATTGTTCAATTCGTTTGATACCAATCATTTTTTCATCAAATCCGTATTCCTTGAAGATTTGTCTTGGTGTTTTCCCGGTTAAGTATTCATCGATAAACTTACTTTTGAATGCATCTGTATACGTAATGGTACGTTCACTAACTTGTTGTACATTTGGATTCTTTTGAAGTAGCTGTACATCTTTGGGTGAAAATAATAGTTTACTCATAGTAGCCTCTAGTCCTCGTCCTCTAATCTTAATTTCTAGTATATAAAAAAACCTGTAGTTCGCACACTCTTTTTCAAGTGTCTTAACTACAGGTACCATTCTATCGTGCGACTCTCTTTTCTTTTGCAGCATTATAGCTTGTTCACTCTTGAATCGAGTGGGTATAGGATAAGGTTGAGCGGAAATGATGAACCAGCCGGTGGACTGAACTCTATCGTAACCTGCTCGTCTCCAGCTTTCGTTTTGGCAATCGTTACTAGCCCATCGAAGGGAGTTAATGCACCAGATGCAGGGACACGCACAAATTGACCATTGACCTTGAATGCACCCTTGAACCGTCCGCCGCGTGCCATCACCATAATGGCCATATCGCCCGGCTCTTTAATCGTCATATGATAGACGACTCCATAATTTCCGTTTAAAGCTGTTGCTTCTCCGCGCTGCGGATCATACCCCTGTAGGAAAGGATCACTTTGTCCATCACCAATCACTACACGCTGGATTTTAGGTTTCTTAGCCTTACTAGTTTTACTAGGCTCTATCGTCCATGTAATATCTGATTGATGGAAGCTGCCGCGAACATGACGCTCGTACGCAAGCTTCGGTAAAGACAGTGAGGAGCGATCAATATTGCTTGCGGCTACGAAGGAAATAAGCAGCTCTCCTGTCGACACTACATCATACATCGTATTTATACCGTACCCATCTTGAAACGTAGGAAACTGGCGATAAACGATCGTTTCTCCCGGTGCGATCGTAAACGACTCCTGTGACTCGTTATACATTAGAAAGTCGATGACCGATTCACTACCGAGCAGCATCGCATATTTTGAAGGATATACTTCCCCTTGGTTCGTTGTGTTCAGTGAAATAGCTTTCGTAGTATTATTCGTTGCTAGGATGGCAAACTCCATCGCTTGACCTGAAGCGTTGACGTGATTGGCATACAATCTTGCTTTGCCATTGATGCTGTCCTCGTATAAAATACCTGGCTGCTTAATGTTCTCAGGACTGTCGCTTACAAGCAGCTTGCGGTCACTCGAGTAATGAACAGTTTTCTTTGCCTCGGGAATCGTTAATGCCGCTGCATTGAACAAGCTGTCGGTAGCTTTAACATAGCTCCCAGGCTTGCTCGTATATACGCTATACTCAAACTCATCAAACAGCACGCGATCGGTAACCGTGATCGTTCTTGTATACGGTTCACTACGATGACCATTACGATCCATCGCAACAAGGGTTACCTCATGCTCACCTGCTGTGAAAAATGCATCTTGCTTGCCTGTCCAAGACAGCGACACGCTCTCCGAGTCCGGATCATAGCTTAGATTCGTGTACGTAATGGTTTCACCGATTGCATAGGATGACTTATCTACTGCAAACTTGGCGATTGGCGGCGAGCCTAGTCTTTCATCTACATTCTCTATAGCCTGTGGTACATAGGTTACCAGCACCTTCCGCTGTTCCGCTGAATAAGTATAGTTGGCTCCCATATAGTCGCATAGCCATGAAAGCTGCACCATAATTCGACCGTTGATGATGCGCGCAATATGCTGGTTCGGCCTAGATTCGCCATTCACTATAATCGTGTCATGAGCCGTATCGAAAATAATATGGTCACGCTCTGATATTAAAGTAACCTGCTTGGTTTCATTGCTATAAGTAACCTTTAACCCGAATGAATCTGCTAAAAATTTGGCTGGTACATACGATCTCCCTTGAATGACGGTAGCAGGAGAATCTAGCTTTACAAGCTCTCCATTGCGGTAGGCATCTTGCTCGTCTAAGTATAGGATGAGCTGCGTTGTCTTCGTTGCTGCAGCATGTGCAGCTCCTGGTGCAAGTATGATCAGGATAATCGCTGCGACGCAGCTCATAAGAGCTGCTTGTGCAAGTATTGCTTTTTTCATTATATTCTCCTTGATGCTTAATCTTGTTGCTGGGTAGCTACGGCTGTGTAGATCGATTGATAGACTAGCCTTGCCAGCTGACAGCCTAACGTTGTCGCTGTGCCCGCATATTGATGCTCATGGCGGTATGTGGTTGCCTGACTTGCTGCTAAAAACATAGCGTCAGTTGTTGTACCCGTTGCGATGCGGTTCGTCTCTTTATCGATGATTTGAAGATCAGCTAGCGCAGAACACTTCGTTTCGGTGGCCGTCATCATAGCATTGACCATTGCAGCCTGACTCATTCTTCCATCAATCCAAATGAATACATTAATGGTCCCCGCATGATAGCCAGCATAGGTAACACGGTTCATGCCTGCTCTTGCGGCGTTGGAGGTGCCAGCTGTCGCCATAACTAGTAGTGCAAAATCATCATCAGTCCATTCGCAGAATGCTGCATGTGTTAGCTTCGCAGCTGTCATGAAGCCGGCAGTATGCTGCTCGCTAAGCTTCCCTTGCTGCAGCCATTGTACATAATCAAAGGCAGGAGTGTCGCTCGCATAATCCAACGGTACTCGCACATTAACTGCAGCGCTTGCGCTGCTGAAGCCTCCACCATACACTGCATTGCTGACTACATCCCAATGCTGATCACTTGTCATTAGAATGGTAGGCTCCTCATAATATACATCCACATGCTCGATGCTGCTTGCACGAAAATGTGCCACACCGCTTCGGAACGGCTGAACAGCTTGTACGAGATCCTTATCATGACTTTGTGACATTTCACTCATCCTTCCGATAATCCTTCAACACATCGGCAAGCGCACGCAGCATCATGTGATTACTCTCGCGTGATTTAATAGCTAGTCTAATATAGCGATCTGAAAGGCCACGAAATGTTGCAGCATCACGAATTAGAATGCCACGCGCGCCCATTAATTGCTGCAGCTGCTTACTATTAATAGCGTAATGCTCACCTATACCGACTAGCATGTAGTTGGTAACTGTCGCATACGGCTTTAAGTGTAGCTGTTCAATGGCGTCTTTCATCCACGGGATTTCCTCCGCTAGCCAAGCTTTCGTCTGATCAGCAAATTCTGACTCAGAGAAGGCGATGCAGCCTAGCCTTTGAGCTAATGAATTTACACTCCATGGAACTTGAAGCTGCTTTAGTGCACGAATGGTTCGCTCATCACCCGCCATATAACCAAGCCGAATACCGGGGATTGAATAGAACTTCGTCATCGAGCGAATGACAAACAGACGATCATACCTTTCTAGCCACTGCATCATCGTAATTTGCTCTTCCTCAAGATGAAAGTCAATAAAGGCTTCATCGATGACAACCGTCGCACCTTCATCAAGCAAATAAAGAATGTGTTCCATAGGAATAAGTGTTCCCGTTGGATTGTTCGGATAACCTAGCATGTATAGATCAGGACGCTTAGAAGCATGAACTTGCTGTAACTGCTCTAGTGTAGGTATGAAGCCAAGCTGTTCACTTGTCTCGATATAGATGGGTTCACAGCCAGCCTTTACAATCGCTTGTTCATATTCCACGAAAGAAGGAATCAGCAGTGCAGCCTTCGCAGGCTGAAGCTGTCGAACGATAAGATCAATCAGCTCTGCAGCACCGTTTCCTACAACAATGCTCTCCTGCTTAAGCTTATGCTTATCAGCAATTGCTGCAACGAGCTCGCGCTGCACAGGATCTGGATAATGAACGATATGCTGCCAGTAATCCTCAATCGATTTCTTAAAGGACTTAGGGGGGCCAAGTGGATTCATATTGGAGCTATAGTCAAGCAGCTCATCTACATTCTTCCCAAAAAGCTCCGAAGCAGATCTTAAATCTCCGCCATGACCGTATTTTTCAAGCATAGATATACCTCCTAGTAAATAAAAAAGTGCAGGATCAGCTTACCTGCACATTCGAAAATTTGTATAGCATCGTAATACGTTACAGTATCCTAACTTGATTTAATTGTCACAGAATACTGTAGATAAATATAACGACAAGAATGACATTCAGTGCTTCAACAATCTCATTCATTGCCCCGTACGTGTCGCCTGTTAAGCCACCAAGCTTCCGCTTTAGCCATTTGGCAATCAGCCAGCCAACTATCGCACTACATATTGGGATAAGCAGTGACAGCCATACATAATACAGATTACCACTAATCACGACAACATAGACCATTAATGCCATTAAATATATAAACAACGAGATCGCTGTCGCCACACTGACATATTGAAGTTTAATGCCGTTAAATAGTTGACCGAGTCCTCCTTCACGGGCTGGCTTCCAGCTTGAGATGCTAATGACCATCCACCAGCGGCTCCACATACTAGCAGCGCCTATCGCAAGCAGCAGCCATGCAATCCCTAGCTGCTGCTCTGCATGCTGCTCGAACAAATAATATAGCCCTGCAAACTTTATCAGTAATATGAAGCAAGCAGCAAGAACACCGTATGAGCCAACTCGGCTGTCCTTCATAATATCCAAAATTTGTTCGCGGCCTCTCCCGCTTAGCACGCCGTCTGCCGTATCCATTAATCCATCAAGATGTAGCCCTCCAGTAAGAAAAACCCATAGCAATAAGGTTAGCACTGCCGCAATCATCGGCGGTGCCGCAAAAGCTAGCAAGGCAGCTACTCCACTTATTATTACGCCGAGCACAACGCCTACAACTGGAAAAAAGATCACACTGCGTTGGAGTGTTTTTTTGTCGAAGGGAACTTCCACAGGTATAGGTATTCGGGTTAGAAATTGAAATGCTGCAATACAAGCATACACATATTCCTTCACTTGATCGCGTTCCATATGAGCCACGCTATCATCACCCCTGCCCACACTAGAATAGAAACACTATATAATATCACTACGGACTTCTTAATATGTGCTGCACGCAAAGCTTCGGTTCCCCAGCCCATAATTGCACGCTCCTGCCAAACACCGAAATATCGATTGCGGCCGCCCAGCTGTATACCGAGCGCACCTGCAACTGCTGATTCAGGAATCCCGCTATTCGGGCTTGGATGTCGACGAGCGAATGCAAGCATCGACTTAACAGAGCCTCTTGCGTTGCAGCCAGGTATAATGCAGCAAACGATTGCTATACATATGCCTGTCAAACGTGCTGGTATATAATTAAGTATATCATCTATAATTGCAGAGCACTTTCCAAAATACTCATATTTTTCATTACGATAGCCAACCATAGAGTCGAGTGTATTCGCCGCACGATAGCACATCGCTAGCGGCGCCGCGCCAACCAATGCCCAAAAAATCGGAGAAATAAAAGCGTCTACGATATTTTCTGAGACAGTTTCCACAGCTGCTCTTGTAATCTCTGGCTCTTCCATAACCTCTTGATCTCTGCTGACGATATAGCCAATATATTTTCTTGCATCCGCTAGATTCCCCTCAACTAAAGGATGATAGACAAGCATAGCAGCATCCTTTAAGCCTTTAACTGCAATGGTAGTGGATATAAACCAAGTATTCACTACATAGCCAAGCCAAGGATGAATCCACCAGCTGACGAAGCTCAAAAGCATTATTAAACCAGTACTAACGAGCAAGGTACTCGCCGCAAGCAAGCTGCCTCGATATATTAGCGTTCGATTCGATTGATTGACGCTCTTCTCCTCTTTATAAAGCAAGCGTTCCACTCTCTTAATCCATCGTCCAATTAGGATCACTGGATGTGTAAGCCACTTTGGGTCACCAACGAGCCAATCAATAATGATCGCAGCAGCAATCATGAGACATATTTCCTCTAAGCTATAAAATATCATAGCTCATCCCACTGAAACGCGAAGCGCTTCAAATCAATAGGGATGCCTGCTGTAACAAGAAACGCTTGCTCACAATGACGGGCTACCGCTTGATTCAGTCGTCCTGCGGCATCACGATATTGGCGGCTTAGCGCATCCATCGGCACGATGCCGTCCCCTACCTCATTACTTACGATAATAAGTGGATATCGATATTCGCTAACCTCTCCCGCCAGTCTTTCAATCTCATGCTGCAGCATTGTCTCGCGATTAGCTTTTGCTTCAAGCGCAAAAAACCAATTGCTAAGCCATAGCGTCAAGCAATCAACAAGCACAACGCGCCTACTCATCTCATCGCTCGTTCTTGACCCCAGCTCGCGCAGCTTATCCGATAGCTGAAGCGGAACTTCGACTGTATCCCAATCGAAGCCACTACTGATTCGATCCGCTTGATGCTTTCGTATGCGCTCAGCCATCTCATCGTCTAGCGCTTCAGAGGTTGCAATATAGATACCACTGTCATGCTTTTTTGACGCTAGCTGCTCGGCAAAATGACTTTTGCCGCTGCGTGCGCCTCCAGTTACAAATATCGCCACCGTACTCGTCCCTTCCTGCCCATCATACTTTATGCTGTTACATTGATCATCAATACTTCTCAATACTTTTCAATTACTTCTCATTACTTTTCAAAAAATCCTGCAATAGCCCGCAACAGTTTAGTACATATGGATTGATTCCTAAAATTGTTTATGTCATTAAATATAATACATCTATCGTATTGACCAGCGACAATTAACGACATTAACTATCAATATTATCCACCGTTAATCATCTATAAATGACAATAAATTTCCAATTAAGACCCTTCACATTATTGGTCGTTGCGACCATCAATGCCAGCGCTGGAGAATGTAGCCATTTCTTGCATAAGCTTAAGTGCCGCATCAATAAAATGAAAGCTCAAAACAGCTCCCGTTCCCTCTCCGACACGAAGATCAAGCTGAATGCAAGGTGTTAAGCCAAGCGAGGATAACGCATGACGATGTCCTTGCTCCTGTGATTGATGAGAAGCAAGCATATACGCTGTACTATTTTCCACAATTGCTGCAGCGATAAGTGCTGCTGCTGTTGAAATATACCCATCAAGCACAACCGGACAACGCAGCTTTGCCGCACCAAGTATTACACCAACTAAGCCTGCAATCTCAATGCCGCCAATCTTGCTAAGTACATCAAGCGGATCGTTGCGCTTTGGCTCGTTTACTTGAATGGCCTGCTCGATTACTTTGATTTTATGAGCCAGCATGTGGTCAGATATGCCTGTCCCTCTACCTGCGGCTTGCTCTGCGGAAAGTCCTGTCATAACAGCAACAATCGCTGCACTTGGCGTCGTATTGCCGATGCCCATTTCTCCCGTAGCAAACATTCGCGAGCCTTTATTATACAGCTCCTCAACGAGCTCGATGCCAACTGCAATGCCTTGTATGGCCTCTGCTCTCGTCATCGCCGCACCCTTCGCCATATTGTGCGTGCCATACATTACTTTTCGAGACACAAGTTGTTCATGCTTCAGCTCTGCTGCTACTCCGATATCGACACAAACAACGTCTGCACCCGCTCCTCTAGCCAGTACATTGACTGCTGCGCCACCCTGCAAAAAATTATGTACCATTTGTGGTGTAACTGATTGGGGGAATGCACTTATTCCTTCGTCACATACGCCATGATCTCCTGCCATAATAATGACGGTGCGCTTAGATAGATCTGGCCACAGCTCCCCTGTCATAGCAGCGAGCTGTGCCGCGGTATACTCCAGCTTGCCTAAGCTGCCTGGGGGCTTTGTCAGCTGATCGCTATGCTGCTGTGCAGCCTTAAAAGCGTCCTTGTTGGGCGGTTTAATCGTTGATACGTATTGCAATAATTGTTGTTCGGTCCATGTCGTGTTCATTACATTCTCTCCTATATATTTCATGTTGAGTTGATCATAACTTTAATAAGTATAGCTGGTTCTATATTCTAGGTATTCTGCTTATGGTCACCTGCAAAGTACCTGTTAGTATTATCCTTATTCGGCTGTAGCAGCAGCTGAGGTACAGCTTGCTCTGGATGCGTAATAATTAACGTATTGGCATCATATAGCTCTGCTACATTAGGACTAGTTAATACCTCCACAGCTGATCCAGCAGCCAGTAAACGGCCGTTGCTTAGTGCAAGCAATTCGTCACAATATAGTGCCGCAGCATTCAGATCATGCAGCACCGCAATAACGAGCAGCTGCTGGTTCTGCTGCCATTGCTGCACGAATTCCATAATCATTTGCTGATAGCCAATATCCAAATACGTCGTTGGCTCATCGAGCAATAGAATGTCTGGCTGCTGTACAAAAACCTTCGCCAAAGCGACACGCTGTCTCTCTCCGCCACTTAGCTGCTCCAGTGATCGATCAGCCAGTTTAGTTAACCCAGTTAAATATAATGCTTCCTCGACGATTCCCTTCCGATTATCCAAGTCACCGCCTAGCCAGCCTTGATATGGGAATCTCCCCATCTCTACGACCTCTCGTACTGTGAAGCCAAGTGCGGGAAGGCCTCCCTGCTGCAGCACGGCTATACGTCTAGCAAGCTGTTTGCGTGGTATTTGTCTTAGCGGTACATCATCCAATAGCACGTTTCCGCTCAATGGAGCTCGTACACCTGCAAGCAGCTGCAAAAGCGTTGATTTGCCCGCTCCATTCGGACCAATAATTCCATAGAAATTCGAGCTGCTGAAGCGGTAGCTAAACTTATCAAGCACGCTACGGTCACCATAGTGATACGAGAGCTGTTCTACCTTTATCATAGTGATTGAACACCGCCCTCCTTTTTATTACGCTTTACGAGTAAATAGGTAAAGATCGGAGCACCAATTAATGCCGTTACAACACCAAGCGGCAAATCCTTCGGACTTAGAACAAGTCTTGCAACGGTGTCAGCCATGATCATATAGATCGCACCGCCAATCGCCGACAATGGGACAAGCAGTCGGTAGTCTGGTCCTACCATTAATCGCAGCAAATGAGGAACGACGAGGCCAACGAAGCCAATAACCCCTGAAACGGATACAGCAGCAGCCGTTAACAGCGTACAGATCATCAGCATCACAAATTTGCTTCGTTCAACCTGCACTCCGAGATACGCTGCTTCTCGTTCTCCAAGCGCTAACAAATTCAATATCCGACTGTACATCATCATAATCGGCAGCGATACAACGACGAATGGAATAAGCAAATAGACATGCTCCCAGCTCTTCATCGCTATCGATCCCATAATCCAGAACAGAATTTCGTTGACGACACCATCAGACAAAGACACCATTAACGAAACGAATGAACCTAAGAAGGATTGTATAATGACACCAGCAAGCACTAATGTCTGTATCTGCATTGAGCCCTTATGACGTGCGAGCATAATGACGCCAATAATCGTTATCATGCCAGTAACAAAGGCTACAAGCGGAATCGTCCATAAGCCAAGAAGCATCTGATAGCCCATTAATATAATAAATGCTGCACCAACCGAGCTACCCGATGCAACACCAAGTGTGTAGGGGTCAGCGAGCGGATTGCGAAGCACACCTTGAAAGCCAACTCCAGCTAGTGCAAGTGATGCGCCGACTAGAGCACCTAAAAGCACGCGAGATAATCGTATTTGTGTAACAATAGCAATCTCTCCAGCACTGTATATCGTGCTTACTTCATCATTAAACGGCAAGCTCAGCCATAGAATATGCCATACATCAACCATCGACATGCCAGATGAGCCTAAGGAAAGCGCGACGAAGATTGTTACGAAAAGAAGGAGCATTGCTGCTCCTCCGTATATCATCAATTTTCTTTTCATAGTTTAGTTAAACAGCTCTGGATGAATAGCAGCAGCAATATCCTGTAAGCCGTCGACTAAGCGCGGACCTACTCGAACAAGTGGATCGTTATTAACCATTACTAAGCGATCATTCTTCACTGCATCAACCACATCCCAGCCAGGTCGACTCATAATACCTGCTAGAATTGAGCTTTGCTCCTCTCCAAAATCAGGGAATATAATAACATCAGGATTTTTTGCAATAATGGCTTCTCCGTCAATTTCGTACCAGCCTGGCTGTTCAGCAGCAATATTGATACCACCAGCAATCGTTACAAGATCGTCAAGAAAAGTCGCGTTGCCTACAGTCCAGCCCGGTGAAAACTCTAAATATACGTTGCGTTTATCAGCCTCTGCAACCTTTGCTTGAATATCAGCCTTAACCTGCTTCATATGGTCGGCTACAGCCTGTGCTTCTGCTTGCTTATTTAATAATACCCCTACCTGTTCGATATGAGCAACTGTTTCATCATAAGTAACAGGATTGGAGGAATAGACCGTAATTCCAAGCTCTCTAAGCTTTCCAATCGCTTCTGTATTCATGCCATCGTTCGCTAACACAAGGTCAGGATTGAGGGCAACGACCGCCTCAATGTTCGTACTCATATCGCCAACTTTTGCGATATTTGCCGTTTCCTCTGGGTAGTTGCTAAATTCATCAACGCCGACAACGATGTCCCCAGCACCTACTGCAAATGCAATTTCTGTCTCACTTGGAACTAGCGATACAATGGCTTCCGGCTGCTCCTCAATGACAACCTCTTGACCCGTAATATCTGTAACCGTTAGTGGGTAAGCCGTTGCTTGATCAGCATCTTCAGCTGCATCTTCTTCCGCTGCTTGCTCGTTCGAGCTTGCAGTGTCTTCCGTTTGAGTATTGACGTTTGATGAATTATTCTCTGTAGCATTATTATCGTTGCCACATGCTGAAAGCAACAGCACCATACATAATAATAACGTAACCCATTGTAGCAATGTCTTCTTTTGTAGCATCTTCTCTTCTCCTCTGCTTCTCTTACTCTACGTATTTCAACACAACAATCTTCCCCTTTGTTTATGCACTACTACTGGTGCATTTAAACAAAAAAAGCGCCTCCATGTTGGAGACACTGCGAACCAACCATTTCGCTCGAAATGATTGCAACTAGCTGCCCAACACCTCCTAAATCCTCGTAGGATATGCTTGTACCAACTTAGGCAGGTCTCCTGACTTCGATGTTCAGCTCAGCAGCCTTCCCAGCTTTCGCCAGTGGCTTCTTGCTTCGCCTGATACGTTCGTATCCATCTTTACAGTGGCGGGTCCGTGCCGGAATTACACCGGCTTCCCTTTTCATCTATACTGTGTCTACCTGAAAACAAGTGAAACACTATAGCATAGAACCTAAGTCTAATATGAAATTGTACTATATAACTATACACATTCCATTTGTTGCTGTCTATGGAGGAATACTGAACAAGTTCATGCGCATATAGCTAATGTTGACAATTGTTCGACAAAAGGGGGATCTATATATGGAAAACACCCGTCGCAAGACATCTCCTCTGCTTATCCTGCTTGCGCTCATCTTAGCTATCGGTGTCCTCTACTCATGGTCCGCCCGTTCGAATGACACCGCAGTATTCGCTGAAGCTTCAGATCATATTACGATAGGGGATATTGATATTGACCTTGTTTCAACTACCTCGACGCACTATGCGCTTCAAGAAAGTGAGTTTATGCTGCAAATCACTTCAGCAACTCAGGTAGAGCTCATTGATCCTGTCATAAAGCTCGAAATGCTGCACATGGATTGTGGCATCGTATCATCGAGTTTGTCTGCTGACTCTGATACCAGTTATCGTGTAGCAGCAGCTCCTTTAATGCCTGGCAAGTGGGTAGCTACTGCCAGCTTTCAGCTTGAGGGTCAACCAGATGAGATACTGCAGCTTTACTATCCGTTCGAGGTGCTTTAATCCTCTTCATCAGTCGTGCTTACAACGCTTGTTCATCGATAAAATAAGAAGCAAGCCATGATTGATTGACCAATCATGGCTTGCTTCTATATGATGGTACCTTGCTACTTTGTCAACATCACCGTTCTCGTTTCCTTATCAAAGCCAATGAATAGACCTAGCGCGTTGCTCACCTCACGCAATGGATATAGGGCCGGGTAATTTCCGTCAGGCTTAATGATGCTAGTAAACGTTACAAGCTTACCGTTAAGAAGCATCGTGTGGTCGGTAATTTCAACTGGCTTCGGTTTAAGTACTGATAGCAGCTCTTCTGCCGTTTGATCGGAGCGCCCTGCATTGATACGATAGCCTAGCTTATCGTCTGCCGTATTCATACCAGCCTGTATCGTAAAGGCTGTACGAATATCGAGGCTATCAATGATATTCAGCAGACGTTCATTGTATGCACCGTACGGGAAGGCGATGACCGATAGCGTATTACCTAGCTCCTCCTGCAGTCGCTGCTCAGCCTTGCTTAGATCATCCGTAACTCTTGCGATATACTCTTCGTCAGTTTCCATTCGATCATCTTCAGCTCTATAGAGATTGCTTATCGTTACAGGAAGCTCAATGCCTTCTCCATTCACTGCCCCAAAGGCATGCATGTCGTACGTATGATTGTGGAAAGCGATGTCTTGCTCCTTCATCTCTCGCATCTGCTCCCAGCTTAGCTTTTTTATTCCTGGAAGGCTCGGATCATCAACGCCAGACACGATTACAAAATTAACCGCAGCGTATCCGAATTCCTTCAGTATAGGAAACGCGTACGTATAGAAGTTCTCATAGCCATCATCGAATGTAATTAATACAGCATTGTCAGGCACCTCCGCAGCTTCATGAATAAATGCATCATACTGTTCAATCGATATAGGTGTGAAGCCTTCCTCCTTCAGCCACTGCATATGCTCGCGGAATTGTTTTGCTGAGATGATGCTGGCATCGGTCGGCTCCTCCATAATGGCATGGTACATCAACACTGCCACCTGATTACGATAATAAACGCCCATATCTAACTCCTCTAACTGTTCCGCATCAGGCTGAAGCCCACTCTCATCGTTCTCAGTAGTCACTTTCGGCTTCTCTATGCTCGCTCCAAGTGTTTCTGTTATAAATGAAGCGGGTACATACATCGTATTCTTTTTTTCTACTAAGCCGGAGTTTTCAATTTCTACCCCATTTAATAATAAGGTTGGTTCAACTGCTGCAGTTGTTGCTGTGCTGCTTGAACATGCAGCTGCGAATGTAAGCATTGTAAAAAGTATTATTGCTTTCAATGAATGAGATAATGTCTTCAACGATAACGCCTCCATATTGTTTTAGTTCTTGCTCAGTATAGCGAGCAAAACTTAATATCGAAGGCTAGAAATGCTTAACATTTCCTTAAGAAATCCACATATTTTCTAAACAATGTGCGACTACACAAACAAAAAGATGACTCTAACAGAATCAGAGTCATCTTGTAGGCTTATCGTATTCGTATTCATTTAATTTTCTGTTCCTTAATGCTTCTCTACGTAAAGCGGAAAGCTCAACAGGAAGGCGGTACGATGCGTATCACTTTCCGCTCGTATCGTGCCCTCGTGTAGCTCGACAATGCTTCTCGCAATCGCTAGCCCTAGCCCTGTGCCACCTGTTTCTAGCGATCTAGACTTATCCAATCGATAGAATCGATCGAAGATAAATGGCAAATCCGTTGCAGGTATCGGGTTTCCATAATTAGCAATCGTTACGACAGCGTGCGCCTCATCAGCTCGGAGCGTTACATCGACGTACTTCCCATCCTTCCCGTATTGCATTGCGTTATGAATAATATTAGCAAAGGCTCGTACAAGCAATGCACCATCCGCAGTAATGGTTACCCGCTGCTTCTCAATCATTAAACGACCCATAAGCCCAGCCTTCTGCAAGGAAGGTTCATATTCCTCCATTAGCTGGTGGAGGAAATCGTCAAGTGCCAACGGCTCCCGTGCTAGCGGCATCCCGTTATTCATTCGTGTATATTCAAACAAATCATCAATAAGATGCTTCAAATGCTCAGCCTTACTGTACGCTATGTCGACATAATGCATCATCTCTACCTCGTCACGGTAATGCTCATCCTTAATGACCTCCAAAAAACCTAAAATGGAGGTCAAAGGCGTCCGTAAGTCATGAGAAACGCCGGTGATCAAGTCATTTTTACTTTGCTCGGTTCTGCGCTCCTCTTCCATGAGCTGTTTAAGCTGCTGTGCCATAAGATTAATATTTAGAGCTACTTCACCGAGCTTATGATTCTCATTTACAGGTATCGTATGCTCCAGCTTTCCTTCAGCAATGAATCGCAGACCATCAACGATTTCATTAATGTATCGATTCAGCCCATCTGCTGCTTCGTGAACGTGTTGAGAGATAACGGCGATTTCATCATAGGAACCATGCTGAGCGCTAAGCTGAAAGTCGCCTTTGCTCATTTGCTTAAGATCAGCCTGCACCTGTAGCAATTGTGTAATGACCGAACGGGTAAATAAAATATAGCAGGTGATAAAGAGTGATCCGCCAATTATGCATAATATAACGGTGGAGCCAAGTGTATTGATCCCCCATTTAATAGGTCCGCTGAACGGCTCTCTATCAATTAAGCTTGAAGCAAGCGTAGCCGTTACAAACAACACAATACCCGTTATGAGGGCACTTAGCAGCATCGCTAGCAGCAGCTTCCAACGTACCGAGAATATCCAGCGCTTAGTCATCATCGCTCACCTGCATATCACCTTTAAGCTTATATCCTATGCCCCATACGGTCTGTATGTAGCGCGGCTTTTGCGGATCAGCCTCCAGCTTTTCTCTAAGCTTGCGGATATGTACCATCACTGTATTTTTCGATTCCATAAAGGGATCCTGCCAGACATGCTCATAGATTTGATCCATACTAAGCACCTTTCCAGCATGCTGAGCAAGCAATAACAATATGGCAAATTCACGCGGCGTAAGCTTGACGACCTCATCATCAATCGTTACAACGTGGGAAGCGCGATTAATGACTAATTGATCGATACGTATCTCATCCTCATTATTTTTTCTCGGTGTCTGGAAGTGATTAACGCGTCGCAATTGCGCCTTAATTCTCGCGACAAGCTCCAGAGGACTGAATGGCTTCGTTACATAATCATCTGCACCAACACTAAGTCCTGAAATTTTATCAATATCTTGACTTTTTGCCGACAGCATAATGATTGGTATATGGTTCTTCTCGCGAATTCGCATACATGCCTCGATCCCGTCCATCTTTGGCATCATCACATCCAGCACAATGAGATCTACTACATTTCTCTCGAGCTGCTCCAATGCCTCAAGCCCGTTGCTCGCCTTAAGCAGCTTATAGTTTTCATTCTTAAAGTATATTTCCATTAGCTTAATAATCTCGTATTCATCGTCAACCATCAGTATTGTAGCAACGGCCATCGTTAAACCTCACTTCATCTCATCATAATTATTTCTAGCAGACTATCAATAATAGTTTATAGATTTTGTCGAGAACTGGCAAATTTATGTATAATTATTCGTAAGTAACGAATCAGTTTCATAATAATCATTTCACCCATACGAGCGAACATGGTAGAATGTGTTTAGGGAAGGAGGCAAACCTATCTAATGACAACAGACGTGAATGAAAACCAAGACAAGAAAATCGAAGAAGCTAAAAAGCTGATCTCAACGATCTACTCTCGATCACTTAAAATGCTGCAATTGGAATTTGAAAGCTTCCAAGTTGAGGGAAGAATTATGAATCATCCGGGCTTTGGCCCATTGTTTGCCTATCAGCTAAAGGATAATGATTCGGATAAGCAGTACGCTTGTGGATTCTTAATGAATGAAATGCTGGAAAAGCATAAGGATGCCGCTCGCGCACAGCAATGGCTTGCTTCCTTTTTTATCGATATGATCGATGAGCAGGTCAGCAAACCGCTGCCTACACCGCCACAAAGCCAAGAGGAAAGTAAAAAGCTGTTTGATCAGCAGATTATGCCTCATTGCGCCTCATCCGTCCGTGAAGAATTCAATACGGAAAAGCTATATATTAATATTAGCGTGCATGAAAAGGTTGGACCTGTGCTTGAAGCGGGCTTTCCTTCGATCAAGGATGGCAACAACGTGTGCGCAATGCCGATTCAATATTTGTTGACACTGTATTTGTTGAATCGTGATCCGGCAGAGCCGCTCGTTAACGGACTATATCTTATACGTGAGCAGCATGGGTTAGATTAATCACTTTCGCGACTCATCCGTTGTACATGCTGTCAGTCACAGCTTGTACGCTTTAGTTCTTGCATATGCTTTATTAAGCTCAAACGAGCAACTAACAAAATGTCATTGCAATAAAAAAGCGCTAGCTGTAAGCAATTAGGGAGTTCATCACTATCCCGTGCTTTGAGCTTGCGCTTTTTTTGTTGATAAACATGAATCCAGCCTGCTTATTGATACTTAGGCAGCCAGCTTCCATGCGCTTCAATTAATTCATCACATAACGCCACAATATCGTCCATTGACAGCTCAGCAGACGTATGTGGATCTAGCAGAGCAGCATGATAGATATGCTCTTTTTTCAGTGTCATCGCTGCTTCAATCGTAAGCAGCTGCGTATTAATGTTCGTACGATTCAATGCAGCTAGCTGTGGAGGCAAATCCCCAACATAGGTTGGATGTACGCCATTGGCGTCAACTAAACATGGAACCTCTACACATGCTTCCTTCGGCAGGTTCGTAATAAGACCTGTGTTCATCACATTACCACCAATTTTAAATGGCCTATCATTCTCGATCGCATCAAAAATGTAGGAAGCATACTCATGCGTACGCTCGTGCCCTAGACTTGCTGATGCCATAATTTCATCCCGCTTACGCTGCCAATCCTCGATTTGCGCAATGCAGCGGCGAGGGTACTCATCGAGCGGGATATTAAAACGATCAATGAGCTCTGGATACTTTGATTTAATAAAGTATGGGTGGTACTCCGCGTTATGCTCGCTTGATTCGGTTACATAATAGCCGAACTTGTCCATAAGCTCGAAGCGTACCATATCATAATGCTTTTCCTTTTGCTTTTCTTTGGCAAGCGCTTTAATTGTAGGGTATAGATCCTGCCCATCCTTCGTAATTTCCAGCAGCCATGCCATATGATTAATTCCAGCGATTTTTGACTTCACGCCTTTATTTTCAATGCCGAGATGAGATAACAGATCCTTCACGCATACTTGTACACTATGACATAAGCCAACTGTATTGACCCCGCCATACGTGTTCATCACATTCGTTAACACCGCCATAGGATTCGTGTAGTTAATGAACAACGCATCTGGACACACCTCTTGAATATCCCTAGCAAAATCAAGCATAACAGGAATCGTTCGCAGGTTGCGAAATATTCCGCCGATCCCTACCGTATCGGCAATCGTTTGACGTAAGCCGTATTTTTTAGGAATCTCAAAATCTGTAATCGTACAAGGATCATAGCCACCTACCTGAATCGCATTGACGACATATTTGGCACCACGCAGCGCCTCTTTACGATCAGCATAGGCAACAATTCGGCAGCTGCTGCCGACCGTTTCCTTCACGTTGTTCAGGATAAGCTCTGATTCCTTAAGTCGAACAGGATCAATATCAAAAATTGCCAATTCAAACTGCTGCAAGGACGGCACAAGCATACAATCACCTAGTACATTTTTTGCAAATATTGTACTACCTGCACCGAGGAATGTAATTTTGGACACGTATCATCTCTCCTTCTCAAGCTCTTGATTTACTTGAATTTATTAAGATCGAACACTTATAATATACTTGCTCGCAAGCAATAAGCCTATAGATAATTACAAGCAAATTCATGGACAAATGTTGCATTATATTGAAAGGAGAGCAACGATGTCGGAAAAACTAGAGTATATTGCGATTCATACCTCGTTCGATCCTCAGGTCGATGAGATCTTGTTCGCAGGACAATCACAAACGGATCCACTGCACTATATGGGACCGCTCATTCATTCTCATTATATTGTCCACTACGTTATCTCAGGTAAAGGCAGCGCAACGATGCGAGGCGTTACCTATCAGCTCTCAGAGGGGGATAGCTTTTTTATCTTTCCAGATGAATCCGTACGTTATCAAGCCGATCAAGACGAGCCTTGGCGCTACTGCTGGGTTGGCTTTAGAGGAAGCCGCTTCAAGCCTATGCTGCAGGCATGTCGCATTACAGCTGAGCAGCCCATTATACGAAGCATCCCCTTTACGGAGGTGAGCGAGTATTTCGAGCAAATTCGTCAACAGCTTGCAGTGAGCAGCCTGCCTGCTGCACTGCAAGCTTCAGCTCATCTGCAGCTGTTGCTAGCTCGTTACAGCGAGGAAAGAGAGCAGCAGCTCCCGATGCGTTCACGCAAATCACCAGCTCAGCTCGCTATCGATGAGGTCGTTGCTTACATAGATTTTAATTATCCGCTTCCACTAACAATTACGGAGCTAGCTGAACGAGCAGGTTATCATCGCAGTCATTTATCGAAGCTTTTTAGACAAATACACGGTATGTCACCGCTAGCGTATCTCATCAAAGTAAGGCTAGAGCAAGCCCAGCTGCTGCTTGCTCAGCAAATTCCCGTCCACCAGGCTGCACAGGCTGTTGGCTTTCATGATGCACTATACTTTTCCAAATTATTTAAGCGCCAGGTCGGTATGACCCCATCACAATATCAGGCTGCCCATCGATAAGTGCGTTAGCATACTAATAAGATTAATTCCGATTACCAAAGCCAATGATGGATCGATGGAATCACGTGGTTGGCAGCCAAGCCTTTCATAATCGCTAATATGCCAATGATAATGGCTGCCCCATTACCGATCTTAAACATCACTCTGCGCCACTGCTTCGTTGCGATTGCGGAGATCGATGCGGTCAGCGCAAGTGCTGGCAATGTGCCTAGTGAAAAAACGAGCATCGTCAGTCCACCTGCATACCATGTGCCAGTTGAAGCTGCCTGCATTCCCATAGCATACGTTAAGCCACAAGGCAAAAATCCAAATGCGATACCTGTCATTAATATGTATACTCGCTCGCCGCCGCGAAGGTATTGAACGACCTTAATTAATCTTGCATGTACATGAGCTGAGACCGTCTCAAGCTGAGGGATCTGAATCTTTCGCCATACCCACAGCAGAAGCATACAGCCACCAACGATTGAAGCTACCCCCTTGATCCCGCTCCAGTCTCCTGCCACCTCAATAAAGCTGCCAATGATGCCTAGCACGATGCCAAACAGCGTATACGAGAAGCCGCGTCCTATGTGATATAGCAGATTCGTTTTCAGGGCTGATAGCTTCGATTGCAGCGTTACCGCTGTTATAATACCGCCGCACATGCCGATACAATGCGCAGCACTCATTAAACCAGTAACGAACACGAGAATGAGACTACTTAATGTCATGCTCAGATCCCTCCAACTTATTCAAGCGAGGATGCAGCAGCAATGCATTAAACACAACGCATAGGGAGCTGAGAGACATCGCAACGCCAGCCATCCATGGCTTAAGATAACCTAATGCAGCAACGGGCAGCATGAGGCAGTTATACATCAAAGCAAAGAGCAGATTCTGCTTTATATTTTTAACAGTAAGGCGACTCATTTGAATCGATACAGGAATGCTCGTCAGCTTTGAATGCAGCAAGGTCATATGTCCAGCATGCAGCGCAGCCTCCGTGCCGTTACTCATCGCAATACCGATATGTGCTCCTGCTAGTGCTGGTGCATCGTTCCAGCCATCCCCTACCATGGCTACAACACGATTGCGTTCCTGCTTCTGCTTTATTAACTCGAGCTTTTGATCGGGGAGCAAGTTAGCATGCATATGTGCGATGCCCGTTTCTTGACCAATACGGTAAGCAGAGCCCTCATGATCGCCAGTCGCCATGCTCACATCAATCTTCATTCTTTTCAGAGCATTGATTGCCGGGATCGTTGTACTTTTAATCTGATCGGACAAGCCAATCAGTCCAATGCACCGGTCATCCTCATAGATATAGCATAGTGTCTCTCCGAGCTTAAAGCGTTCCTTAGCGATGATCGATACATAGGGCGCTAGCACCTTCCCTTCAAGCTTTAACAAGCGCTCATTCCCTACCATATATCGATGCTCTCCGATTATCCCTACAACGCCATGTCCGAGCTTATGCTCAGCGTCGCTCACCTCGTACAATTTAACGTTTAGCTCTTCTCCGTAGCTCCTTATCGCTTGCGCAATAGGATGCTCTGCATATTGCTCTAATGCAGCTGCGATCGCGATCATTTTTTGCTTTGAATAATAGAAGCTATGCACGAATCCAACACTTAATCTGCCCTCCGTCAACGTACCTGTCTTATCGAACATGACCTCTGCTACATGATGCAGCCGCTCAATAATGCTAGCGTCCTTCACAATGACGCCATGCTTCACTAGACGACCGCTTGCGATCGCAAGTGAGATCGGAGCGGCTAAGCCGAGTGCGCAAGGACACGCAACGAGTAGAACAGCAAGGGCACTTAATACAGCAGTCGCTTCGCTTGCGCCAAGCAGTATCCACATCGCCGCAGTGCTAACAGCTAGTACGACAATGATGGGAACAAACCACCGCACGACTTGATCCACCTGACGCTGTATATTAGTTTTCGAGCGTCGACCTTGCTTAACCAGCTCACGAATCCGCTGCAGCAAGGTGTCATTACCCGCTGTTATTGCTTGAATCACTAAAGCACCTTGACTAATTGTCGTACCTGCCCAAACCTTATCACCAGCTGATTTGCTTATTAGCTGCTGCTCACCTGTGAGCAGCGATTCATCTATATAAGCCTCACCTGCAAGAATCATTCCGTCGACTCCAACAATATCTCCCTCTGATTGTCGAACACGATCACCAGCGACAATATAAGCCGGACGCAGCGGGAATATATGTCCATCACGCTCCACCATTACCTCATGTATCTGAAGCTGTGCAAAGGGCTCATGCTGCTCCTGCAGCCTTAGCGTAGCTGAAAGCTCAATATATTTACCAAGCAATACAACGGTTATAACAACGGCTGACGTCTCAAAATACAGTGAAGGCTGATCGAACCTCGCATAATGCAGCAAACCATCCAATCCATTGGCAAACACCTCGTAATGACTATAGATATAAGCTGCCGAAGTACCAATCACAACGAGCACATCCATATTAGCTAGCTTCTCTCGAATGGCATGATAGGCACTAATATAGAAGGGTAAGCCGATAAAAAATTGAACACAGGTCGCTAGTAGCAGCTGCAGCCAAGGGGCAAATAGCCAATCAGGAAATAACGTCAATAAAGGACTCAGCATCGGTATATGCTCGGCCATCGAACACAATAGCGGCAAGGTAAAGATGATCGCAAGGATCAGACGCTTTTGAAGCATCTTTTTCTCCTGCTTCATCTCATCAATTGCTGCTGTATATGGCTTTGCTTGAAATCCAAGCGATATAATTTTTGCTATAATTTGACTTAGCTCTAGCTTAGCTGGATCGCCCTTTATCCATGCAGTACGCAGCGGATAGCTTACTGCTACCTGCTCTACATCCTGCAGCTTCGATAAGCTACGTTCGATTCTAGTCGCGCATGCCGAACAGCTCATCCCACTAACGGAGAGCACCAGCTCGTTTTCATTCCATTCATTTTGCTGCTGCATATTAACCCTCCTTTACTTCCGAACGAACAAGGATCATTTACTTATATGCGCTAGGACGGCTTGCTAGTCCACATTTACTTAGGTAGCGGACATAATTGCAATAAAAAAAGCAGGAGCTCTAAGAAAAGAGCTTCTGCTTTTTACTTTTGATCACGACCAGTTGATTGCCATCTGTTGGATAGGTCTTTACGCCACTAATCTCGTTCGTAGATGGAGCCGCTTCTGCTTGCGAACAATTCCGTGTAAACCTTCTCCGCGTAATGATCGGTCATCCCCGCCATGTAATCTGCGATTAATCGATGCCACGGGTACTTTTGCTTATGCAGATCATAGGTTTCAATCCAGTCGGGCGGCAGGATTAATCTCCCTGTCGCTTCATCCTCTAGGCTTTCCCACAGCTTTCGCAGCATATTCTCACTACGCTTCTGCAGACGCTGCACACGAAAATCTTTAATCATCGTCACCCAAGCAAGCTTCTTCAAGATTTCCATCGTTCGAAGCGTATTGACGTCCTCTGCGCCATCCTTTACGAAGGTAATCTTCTTCCAGCCGCTATGATGCGGATCATCGATAATGCCAACAAGCGAGGCGAAGTAATTCACCCACTGAGCCTTCATTTCTCGACGTGAACGAGAGGTTTCTCGTCCAAACTGCTCATAGATGCTTTTCCACTGCTTATAGTAATCTCCTAGCACATTGCTGACCATCTCTCGCACGTCGATGTTAGACCAGTGCAATGAGCACATGCTTGCAGGATCCTCTACAATTTCTTTTACAACACTGTCAATACGTCTGGAATCAAGTAAAAAATCCTCGGTCAGCTGGATTTTACCGGCGCGAATTCCATCCTCAATATCATGTGTTGAGTAGGCGATATCATCACACAAATCCATTAGCTGTGCCTCAAGCGTGCGGCAGCCTTTTGGCATCTGCCATAAATCGCGCAAATAGCTAATGCCTTCCCACTCGCTTGCATAAACACCCTTAATCTGCCCATCCTTACCGAGCTGTGTCGGATACTTGTTCACCGCCAGCAAGGAAGCTGCGGTTAGATCTAGTCCTCGATCACTGCCCGCGCGCTTTTCCAAAAACATTAGTATACGAAAATTTTGTGCATTTCCTTCATAGTAATCATCATACCGTGTCCGTAAAATATCGTTCAGAACTTCCTCTCCGCGATGACCAAACGGAGGGTGACCTAGGTCATGAGCAAGTGCAGCAATTTCGACGACCTCTGGTACAAGCTTTAATCCGGGATGTATTTCTTGATTCAAGAATGCATACTGCTTGCCCAGCTTGCGCGATAACTCGCGTGCGATTTGGGACACTTCTATTGAATGCGTTAAGCGCGTGCGATAGTAATCACCTGAGCCTGCACCAAACACTTGTGATTTGCCCTGCATTCTGCGAAAGGCAGGGGATTGTATAAGCCGAGCATAGTCCTTTTCGTATTCTTCTCGATCTTCACTTGATTTTATATGCTCGCGATCATTAAGCCGATACTTTCGAATACTCTTCATGATGCGCTCTCCTCTCTAGGCTGTCATGTCATTACATATCCAGCTTCTTAATCCATTGCTCCAGCGCAGCATCATACGTTTGTATGAATTCCTCACGCGCAGGCTGCTCGAGAAATATCGATTCAACTGCGTTCCGTTGAAGCTGAACAATATCCTCCGTCGTCAGTCCGCATTGCTGCTGAAGCGTAAGCAGCTCCTTCGTTAAGGATGTATGAGAAACCGTTAAATTATCGGTATTAACGGTTACTTTAATTCCTTTGTTCATATAGTCAACAATCGGGTACAGCTCCCAAGCTGTCACCGCCTTTGTCTGCAAATTACTAATTGGACAGAACTCTAATGGAATGCCGCGCTCAACCATCTGCTGTAAAAGATGCGAGTCCTCCTGTAGCCGTACACCATGCCCAATACGTGTTGCTCCAAGCTTGAGGACGGAGGTTTCGATATTCTGCGCACCTCCTGCTTCACCTGCATGGATCGTTATCGGAATACCAAGCTGCTGTGCACGAACGAAGACTGGAGCATACAGCTCAGGAGGATACAATGCTTCAGCGCCTGCGAGATCAACAGCAACAAGCCCTTTATGTAAATATGCTTGAGCCGCTTCTACGACTTCCATGTTTTGCTCCTCTGAGTGCCCACGAAGACAGATACCGATGCAGCGCACGATAACGCCAAACTGCTTCTCTCCTCGATTCATGCCTCGAATGACCGCTTCATATACGTCATCGATCAATAGACCTCCAAGACGATGCAGCTGCGGGGCAAACCGTACCTCGACGTAGCGAACATGATCGCTAGCGCATTGGTCAACAACCTCATAGGCAACACGCTCGAGCGCTTCTGCCGTTTGCAGGTAGGGCAATACGACATCGAAGGTGCGTAAGTAATCATTCAGATCCAAGCAAGTCTCTGGCGCCCGCATTAGACTAGACAGCTCCTCAATCGCTGTCGTTGGCAGCTCTTTTCCTTGTTCAGCCGCCAATTCCATTAAGGTCTGTGGCAGCACACTACCGTCAAGATGAAGGTGTAGCTCAATTTTCGGCATTGATTTCAGTTGTTCATTCGTTAATGTCAATGTATCTCACTCTCTTTCAGAAAGTTCCAGCTTTTGTATATGATTTGTTAGATAATATAACATGAAAAAAGCATCAGTGCCAGTTGCTATAGCACATTATGCAAAGGATTGCTGTATTAATCTAAATTCTCGTTATTTCCTCTATAATTACTCTTAACGAGGATGATCTCCTTTGCACATAGTGGTATGCCGTAGTCCTTTTTCAAATCAATAGGTTTCGAGAGAATAGCCTTACTTCTGATTCTGGTAAAAAGCTATCAACAGCTAAAGCATCCCCATTTTTTTCTATAAATTTTGTATCGTTGCTATATGTAACAGTACAAGTATATCCAATGGAGTATACGTTTTTCTTACGCTTGTTTATTTCATTAGAACAGTCGACTGTAAAACTGTTTTCTTGCAAGAAATAGTCTAATGCTGGTCAGCGACTACTCTGCAAGCTAATGTACGCTCTTCATCCCATATGAACATAATGTTTCAAGGGATTCACGTATTGAGCACAATGTGAGCTTAAAGCACAAAGAGCGAGCACAGTAGGCTCGCTCTTTGAAGCAAAACTATAATTTAGATAAGGTGATTCCGAACAGCAGTTGACTTACTTGCCGTACACAACAGGACCATGCCATCCTAAGTTTCCATCGCTCACATTTGTCACTTCGAAGCCTTGTCTAGCCAAAAACTCGCAAACTCGACCGCTGCGTGCACCGCTGCGGCAAATAACAATAACTTCTCCTTCTCTATCATGCACCTCATTCTGACGTGCATCGAATTCAGAAAGCGGTATTAAGCGAGCTTCAGCGATATGACCAGCTTCCCACTCATCAGGCTCTCTTACATCAATTAAATTAATCGCTTCACCAGATTGTAATCGCTGTTGAAGTTCATCTGCAGTAATTTCATTGTACATGGAAGTAACATCCTCTCATTGATATACTCAAATTTTACCGAAACTCAAAAGTAAAGTCCATCCTTCACTAAGGAATCTGAGTGAATTTTTTATGTTCTATCTACTGCTTTCTCCGATTTTTTGCGGCAAGCAGTCGATTCATCGTTTCATTTTTCTCAGTAGAATGTGGTTCTTCTTTCTGATGGTTTTCTAAGCCTTGAGAAACTTGCAGCTTCTGATCATTCTGTCGATCGACAGGCTGCTGAGCTGCCTCTCCCCATTGCTCTTCCTTCGTCAATAATGTATTACCTCGCTCTGCCAGCTGCTGCTTGCGCTCATTCAGGCGCTGGAAGGTTGACTGTTCAACGGACGTTCGCTGCTGCTTGTGTCCATTACTCATGCTAGTAGCCGTTCTCAGCTTCGCTAGCCATCTTCCCCAAGGTAATGCCAAGCGTCGATTCGCAATATCAGCTAGCCATAAAATAATTAGAAGAAGCAACAGCTCTCTTGACCAATCATAGCTTTGCTTCAACGTTACGGGATCGAACTGAAATAACGATTCTGCTTCTTCTAACGTGCGTACCTGACCGCCAGTCAGCTGCGCCAACGCTTCAAGCTTTTCACGTGCTTCAGCCTTATTGGCATCAAGACGATATTCCGCTGAATATGGAACAACAAAGCCAGTCGTTACAGCATTCTCTAGCTCGGCTTGCTCACCTGAATTCGTGGGCTTAGTTTCTCCGATCTGCGATAGATAGATACCGCTAGTCAGCTTCGAGACATCAGCTTCATAGCGTCCGTTACCTAACGGAACCAGCGGTAGTATCGATGTGCTGTCTTCCTGCTGGATACTCATTCCTAGTTTCGAATACGATGCTTCATCGTTGCTAGTTACGATCACGCTGCCTTGTTCACTTAGCTTCAGCTCGTATGGAGATTGACTGAACTGTGGATATGTCCATTTCACCCACTCAACGAAAATATTAGGGAATTCATTCCATGTCACCCAATCTGAGCTCCACCTGCCATTCAGATCTGATGTAAAGGCAACGCTTTTCCCTGAACCGATATTCCAGCGAGCCAGCAATGGATCCTCCTGTGGTGTCCACAGTGCGATCTCTGCCGTAGTTTTCGGACTAGTTGCTACATAGGCATCAATATGCGGCAGTCCGCCGCTCCATAGATTAGTCCAGGTGCCTGCATAGCCTTCGATAGGTAAGACGCGCTCATCGACAATATAGGCGCGTGACATCATCGTTGCTTCTCTTGAAAAGATAGCTGGTAGCGTCGTTTCGTCCTCTGTATAATAGGAGCGGCCAGAGCCGAGCTCAGCAAGTCTAGCAAGAAAGTTAACATCAGAATCTTGACCAACTGCAACCGTTGACAATGTAATCCCATTCTTTTTTATATCTGCTAATAGCGTCTCATATTCTGGTGTATAGGGTGAGATACCATCGGTTAGTAGTATGATATGCCTGCGTCCCGCCGCGTCCAGGTCAAACCCATCGAACGCATCGTTTAGTGCTGGATAAATATCCGTTCCTCCAGCTGGTTGAATCGACATGATGCTGCTAATAACATCGTCACCATTTTGCAGCTTAGTCGGCTGTACAATCCAGGTCGGTCTTGAATCAAATGCAATAACGCCTACTGTATCAACCTCTCGCATAAGCTCCACCGTGCGGGCAGCAGCTTCCTTAGCAAGCTCCATCTTCGAGCCCGACATACTGCCTGAATGGTCAATGACGAGCATGAGCGACAGATCTGGAATTTTCTTTTTGCCTGATAGCTGCATATTTACTGGCAAGATGGATTCTATAGGAGTATCAAAATACCCACCGATTCCGAAGCTATTATCGCCGCCGATCATGACGAAGCCTACACTATAATTGCGCACCGCTGATTCAATATGCTCCATCTTTAGTTGAGGCAGCTGGACCGCACTTACATTATTAAAAATAATTGAATCATACTGAACATACTGTGCCAGCTCATAGCTTAGCTGCTCCGGCTGAATCGTTTCATAGGCGATATATGAAGCCGATAAGGCAGCCTCGATATTACGCGAGCTGCCTTGCTCTCCTTCGACGATCAGCACCCCTGCTGGTCCACTCACCCGACTTAAGGCATAGGCCGTATTGTTTTTCGCTTGTGTATCTTCCGCCATACGTAGCACGGCACGGTAGGATCTTATTCCAGAAGAGGTTGCTAAAGCATCAATTAGATACGTATTTGTTCCTTTAATAAGCTGGATCATTTGCTCAGCAATGAGTTCGTCATTCTCATAGATGAGCAGCTCAGCTGGTGCTTCATTCGTGCTATCAATCTTTACATTAAGCTGATACTTTTCACCTTGCTTTAATTGACTTGGCACATGTAGTGTCGAGATCGCAGCATCCTCACCGACTTTACTCGATAACGGAACGACATCTACTACAATATTCATTGCATCCATGAGCTGGGCTTCCTTCGTCAAGCTTCCGATTGTCTCTAACCCATCAGAAAATAATACAATTTTCCCTCCGCCTGCTTGATTCAGTATACCGCCAGCCTGTCGCAGGGCAGCCGCAATATTCGTTTGCGAGGGATCGACAATGGTCCGGAACGAATGCAGCGACTCCTGTTGCTTTATTGGCTGCAGCGCTCGATCCATCATAATATTGTTAGCAAAGGACATAACTGCCATATGATCTTTGTCATCCTTACTATCCAACGGTTGTAGATAGTTGATAACTTCATCAGTATGACCAACAGAATCAGAGCGATCGACAAGGACAAGCACATTTCGCTGTTCAACCATTGTATATGGTGTTAAACCAATTACCATGATGAAGATGAGCAGCAAAATGAGTGTGCGAAGGCTGATGGCGATATGCTTCTTGCTTCCTGTAATTCTCGTAGTATAGCGATATTGAAGCCATACATAGAGCGGCAATAGCAGCAGGATCGGAAGCAACCAAGGTGACGCAATATTAAATCCCACGACGATACACCTCCCACTCTAGCAGCAACAATAGCATTAGACAGGCAGCAAGCCATGCCGTCAGCTTACTCATCCCTGTGCCTTCGCTTTGGTCATTCGGCTCCTCAGCGTTTGAGCTGCCGCTAATTAGCTCGGCAATGCTGGCAGTAGCAAACTCCGTTGCATCAGCCGTAATGACAGCTGTACGCTGCTGAACAGTATCGCCTTGCTCATTTAGCTCGATAAGTGAATATACGCCGGGTGCGGATGGAGCTGTGACGTATCCATCTTCAACTGCGGTCTCGCTTATCCTTTCATCACTAGGTTCTTCATCTAAACGGTGCCAATAGCTCGTGCTCGTATCCGCTGACATTGATAGCGTAGGGATCGCATTGGCGAGCATAGAGCCAAGCTGATTAGAAGAGCCAGATACTAAATAATCAACGCTATTCATCACTAATAGCGGAAACACAGCTCGCAGCGGCAGATCACTATCCTGTAGAGCAAATGTATAGCGCAGCAATGGCTTCTGATTATGTGTTCCGGCAAGGATGGCAGCGGCTCCACCGTATTGTACGAGCACGTCATGCGGCGCTAGCTCCTCAGCACTTAGCTCCCGAATTGAAGAAATAAATATATCGTCCATCGTGAAATATTGTGTTACCTCATGCTCATTTACTACAGGCTCCGCATGAACTAGCTTAGCTTGCTGATCAGCTGCAGGGTGATCAACGATCCAAAGTGGAAAGCGATCCAGCACATCCTTCCATGCGTTATCCTTCGTAAGCTTTTCATAGCTACCATCTGTAATGATAAAATGAACCGTCGACAACAGCTCCTGATTTGGAACAGCTGAGGTTGGTGCCAGCTTCGTTACTCCTACATTCATAAGCTGAAGTGCTTTTTCCAGAAAGAGATTGCCGTCGCTGATGAGCAGTGCCTCATAAACTCGTTCTTCAGCAATTAACCCATACTGCTTGTTATTGTACGGATTAGGATCCTGATTGTGTGGTGTCAACCGTGCCATATAGTAATGGCCTTGTGGCAAGTCGTACATCTGAAAGGTTGTAACACCACTTGCTGCTGCCGATTGCTTGTAGCTCTTATCTGACAGCTTTCTCCCTTGCTCATTATAGGCGATTACGGTAAGCTCCAGCTCACGCTGCTCTTGAGGAGCATGCATTACGGTCGCAAAGCCATGAACGGCGCGTTCCTCCTGAGACAATGTAAAGCTGCGAATCCGTTCATCCTCAGCTGCCGCAGGCGATGCGTACATATGCCATATCTCTAAGCTATTCTCTTCAGCTTGTATTACCTCTTGATTGATGTTGTAGCGCTCATCGACAAAGTAGTGAATCATCGATTGCTCACTGCTGCTTGCGAGTGCTCGTGCTAGGCTTAATGCTGTCTCATCATCGGTAGTGCCATAGTACGGATCGATATCCTCGATGATTCGTACGAGTTCTTGCTTCTGATTACTTTGGTTAGCTAAAATTTGTGGGTATTCGCCGTTAACGATGAGCGTAACTTCGCCCCCACCCCATTCCTTGTCGAGCCAGCTAATCAATTCATGCTTAGCGGTATCAAGGTAGGTCTTGCCATCTGTGTCTATACTTGTCGCCATGCTAGCAGAGCGATCAAGCAAAATAACAGCATGTGTATCCTCTGCAAGCTTCCTTTCCACTGCTGGTTCCATTAACGCTATAACGATAAGCAGTAATATCATGAGCTGCAGCCATAATAGCAGCTGCTGCTTTAATCGCTGCCATGGGCGGTTAGCTTCCTGCTCCTGAAGTACCTGTCGCCAGAGCAGATGACTCGAAATTCGCTTTGGCTCATAGCGTTTTTTCAATATGTACATGGCGATGATGAGCAAAGCAGCTAGCCCAAACCATGCTGATGTCAATGAAAGCCAGTGCATGCTCTCACCTCCGTTTAATTTATTGACAGATCTGTTCGTCAGCTACCGATATTGAATGTAGCTGCCGGACGAAAGCAGCTTCATGAAGCTATCAGGCAATGCTTCACTGCAATTTATGCTAAAAAATCCGATACCACGACTCTCACAGAGCTTACGAAGCCGCTCGCGAAATTCGCTGACTCCGCGCTTATATTTCTCTATTACTGCAGGCGACATCGCGACCTCCTTGGCACGACTCGTCTCAATATCAATGAATCGCCACTCACCCTCAAGCTGTGGAGCTAGCTCATCACCATGCAGAATATGAACAAACACGACCTGCTGCTGCCTTGCTTGCAGGCTAGATAACAGTGAGTCTAACCCTTGCTCATACAGTCCGTCAGAGAAGATCCACGTCACACCAGCTCTTCGCGGCAGCTTGCTGCCGCCTGCAAACGGTGCTGCTGCATCGCTAATTGCTGAACCCGCATCTTCGACAAACGCCTCGTCGATCGCCTCCGAAGCTATAGAGGCTTCTGTGATCGATTCAGACAGCCTGCTTATCATCGTGAATTTTGCATGCTTGCCATGCAGCATCGGGAGCTGCCTGTATACCTCTCTCTCATTAAACAACGAAATACTCACTCGGTCATCGCCTTGCAGCGCAACATAACCAACACTCGCTGCCATGCGAAGCGCTGTAAGCCATTTATTATGCTCACCTTCACCAATTGCGGTCATCGAGCGAGAGCTATCGACATACAGATGAAAGCTGCGCTCTTGCTCATCCCAATACTGCCGAATATATGCCTTGTTCGTACGTCCATACAGGTTCCAATCGATTCTTCGAATATCGTCACCGGCGATATAAGGACGATAATCTGCAAATTCCAAGGAGCTGCCAAGACTGCTTGAGCTTCGTTTACCTGCCAGCATCCCCCTCGTACGAGCTCCGCCGTGCAAGGCCATCGCATCAAGCTTCGCTAGCCAGCCCTCATAGGGGAATAGTTGCTGCAGCGCAGCAAGCATATTATTAGAACCTAGCTCTGTCATGGCTATCCTCCCTTACACCTTCGCGCGCTGCTGCTCAAGCGTGCGCTCAATCTGCTCGATCAGTGTATCTGCGGCGATGCCTTGGGCAAGCGCTTCATAGCTAAGCCCAAGCCGATGCCGCAGCACAGGCTTTGCTGCATAGGTGATATCCCCCCAGGAGACATGAGCTCTTCCCAAGGTTAGAGCTCTTACTCTACTAATCGCTATAAGTGCTTGAAGCGCTCGTGGTCCAGCTCCATAACGTACATATTGCTTTATCTGCTCAGGTGCATCCTGCTCATGCGGATGCGTACGCATCACAAAGCTGACAGCAAGCTCAAGCATGTCGTCAGAGCATAGCACCTGCTTAGCGAGCCGCTGCAGTGCTTCCAGCTTCTTGCCGTCAATAACTGGTTTTGCAGACTCATGCTTTACACCTGTCGTTCGTTTTACAATTTCCTTAAGCTCATCGCGCGTCGGAAACTGAATGCCGATCTTAATGAGAAAGCGATCAAGCTGAGCTTCAGGCAGTGGGTACGTACCTTCCTGCTCGATTGGGTTCTGAGTTGCTAGAACAAAGAATGGCCTAGGCAGCGTATAGCTTTCTCCTCCTGCTGTCACCGTTCCTTCCTGCATCGCCTCAAGCAACGCACTTTGCGTCTTAGGTGTAGCGCGATTGATCTCATCCGAAAGCACAATATTGCCAAATATCGGTCCTTTGCTAAATCTTTGCGTATGACTGCTTAGATCAAGCAGCATCGTACCCGTAATATCCGCCGGCATCAGATCAGGAGTAAACTGTATTCTTGAAAACTCTAGCTCCATTGCATCGGAAACTGTTCGAACAAGCATCGTTTTTCCGAGACCAGGTATCCCTTCAAGTAATGCATGGCCTCCTGCGATCATGCACCAGAGCAGCTGTTCAACCACCTGCTCTTGACCGACAATGACCTTCGCTACTTCTTGCTTTAATTCTGCGATCATATGTTTAGCATCTTCCATCTGCAGCGTATGTTCCAAGTTCGTTTCCTCCATTTCATGCCGAGTCGTTAATCCGGCTGTATTGAATCAAAATATTGCTGAACTTTATTTTGCATATGAGCAGGCAAATTAGAACGCTGAAGTGCATCCTTGGCTGCCGATTCATATTCACGATACACCTCAGAATAATTTCCTTTCTGACCTGTAACCGTTGGTGAAACGCCTCCTGAGCTAATCTGTCCTCCTGTGCTTGGACCGCCATCAACAGACGGCTCACTTTCTCCCTCATAGATTCGAGGTGTAGTGACTGTAGCATGCTGCCCTGGTGTCGAGCCTGCACCTGTGCCACCCGCTCCTTGGCCCGCTCCTTGGCCTGCTCCTTGACCCGCTCCTTGGCCTGGACCTTGGCCTGCTCCTTGGCCTGCTCCTTGATCAGGTTCCTGATCTGCACCGTCTCCTTCTCCATCGCTTGAGCCGTTGCTTGAAGTATCATTATTAGCGTCTGTTCCGGAGCCTTGGCTCGCTTCTTGCTCATTCGCTTTATATTCATCTGCCGCTCTTGCTAGCTGATCACTAAGATTAGCGTCTATACCAGCAAGCGCCTCGCTCAGATCAGACAGTTGCTGCGCTAATGAGTTACCAGCTTCACTTAATTCGCTGCTGCTTAGACGAGAGGACAGCAGGTCACTTAGCTGCCGAGCGAGCTGTTCAGCATCTTCGTCTGTAAGCGCTCCATCTGATTCTAGCTGCTCTGCAGCTTTACCAAGCTCATTAGCTAGCTCTGCCTGAGCTGTTTCCAGCTCCCTCGCTAATTGCGCTAATGCATCGGCCTGTTCTGACGTTAACTGCTTTAACGCCTCACGAACCGCTTGCTGCTGACTCTCCTTGGCCATATCCTTCGCTGCTTCTAGCGATTGCTGCAGCTGTTGAAGTGACTGCTCCCGTTCCATAGCATCATTCAATTGCTCTAAGCGCTGAACCGCTTGATCCTTTTCCTGTTCGAGCTGCTTTAGTTCTTTAAGTGCTTCCTCTAGCTGCTGGGCATGTGATAGTGATAAGCGCTCTTTGTTATCTAACTGCTCTAGCAATTCATCTAAGCTCGCCAACAGCTGCTCCTTGTCCTGCTCCTCCAGCTCCGCTTGCTCTACAGCATCCTTCGTATGCTGTAATTCCTCTTCTAGCTCTGCAATCAAGCTTTCTTGCTCCTTCATCTGCTTAGCAACTGCATCCTGCTCATTTGGCATAATGAACAACGATCCTATGATTACAATAGTTAACCCCATTAAAGACATCCATAGCCGCGCATTCCAGCCTCGCTGCCAAGGTATGCGTTGCTTCAGCTCAGCTCGGTAGCGTTCAGCTGCAATCGCTGCATGCTCCACCACATGCTTTCCCATCATTGAAAGCTGCTGCTCTTCAGGAAGGGTTAATGCCGTTCTGACTGCATCATCGCCAAGCTCTACGTCAACCAGCTTTGCTGCACTGCTAGCAGTCATTCTATTTCTTAATCTGATGATCAAAAACATCACGATACATAGAAGCCAGATCGCCGCAGCGATCCATTTGCTATATAAAATCGGAACGAATCTCGCAACGATTAGTAGAAAAGCAGCGGGCAGTGCGCCGCACACAACACCCTTAATGAATGCAGACAGCAACGATGTTCTATTCCATCGCCGAGCAATAATTTTTAAATGGTTGTATATCGCAGTCATATCAGCCCTCCTTACCTTCTACGTTACACTCAGGTCGTCCATAATCTTTATGTTCCTCAGCCTTATCGGATGTGGAAATCGAGTAGGAGGGGGCGGCTAGCCCCCGTCCTCTCACACCACCGTGCATACCGTTCGGTACACGGCGGTTCATGTCATATTCCGCAAAAGACTGTATCTGTCCGTTAAACTTCTCAGTCCAAGAGATGACCAATATTGGTTGTTCATTGACCGATGAAGAATCGGACTACATGCAATTCGCCAGTGTTTCTTCCTCGAATTTCCCCATTCATGTGCCTTTTGTTTCGAAACGCCTAACGACAGCAGTTTTCTGACCTTTGTCTTCGGCTGCTTCCATTCTTTCCATATACACATTCGAAGCCTTCTTCTTATCCATTCGTCCAACGCTTGGAACACACTTTTCGTATCGGCTAATGCATAATAACCGCACCAGCCTGTGAGATATTGATTAAGTTCCTTTATTCGTAGTTCGATCGGGATTGGCTTACTCCGAGAGGTGATCGCTTTAATCTTTGTTTTCACTCGATCTAGTGATAGCTTTGCGATCTTTATTCGCGGATTTTTCTTCTCCCAGCTGAACGTGAAACCTAGAAATTTACGCCTCCATGGACGGTCAACCGCGCTTTTCTCTCGGTTAACTTTCAACTTCAGTTTTCCTTCGATGAATGCAGTAATGGAGCTCATCACTCGTTGTCCTGCCTTCCACGTTTTCACATAGATGTTGCAGTCGTCGGCATATCTCACGAAACGAAGGTTCCTCTTTTCCAGTTCCTTATCTAACTCGTCTAGGACGATGTTCGATAATAGCGGACTAAGTGGACCTCCTTGCGGAGCCCCTTCCGTTGTCGCTTGAACGAGACCTCCTTCCATTACTCCCGCTTGCAGATAGCCGCGAATAAGTTTCAGCACCATTTTGTCTGTCACTCGTTCCGCTAGTTTTGCCATTAAGCGGTCGTGATGGATTCGGTCGAAGAATTTCTCCATGTCAATGTCTACCACAATGCGGTATCCCTCTTCCATGTAGCTTCGTGCTTTCCTTACCGCATCATGCCCTCGCCGTTGTGGGCGAAATCCATAACTTTGCTCGGAAAACGTTGGGTCAAATACAGGCGTTAATACTTGGATGATTGCTTGCTGAATGAGGCGATCTGTCACCGTAGGTATGCCTAAGAGCCGAGTTCCACCGTTCGGTTTCGGGATTTCGACCCGACGGACTGGACTCGGTTCATACGCTCCTTTCTTTATGCTTTCACGAATGGTTTGCCAATGTTGTACGAGGTGTCTGCGTAAATCTTTTACCGACATGCCATCTACGCCGTGGCTTCCTTTATTCGCTTCGACCCTCGCTAGCGCCGATAGCATATTTTCTCGTGACAGTATTTCTTCGATCATCCTTAGATACAACTCCCTTGCGTGAATGATTCTTTCTCTTTGTGCCGCTGATGAGCTCTGCCCTTCCGAGTACCCTCGCGTATTCACCGCTACTTTCCTCAGATAAGTCCTTTCGGATTGTCTGCTTTCATCGCCCATCCTCGAACGCCAAGATTCTTCATTCCTATTCCATGTTCGGTCCTTCCGCTAGCTGTTGCAACAGCCTGCGTACTATGACCTCTGCTGACTTCTGTACGTTCAGCTCGCCCTCGTGGGCAAGGTTACGAAGTTCACTTCGCATTCCGCACAGATCTCCCCAGGTAAGAACGCTATCTTCCTCTCCATCTATCTGCTTCATTTACTCTCGTACGCCTTCGGCAGTATGGACTTCAGTTTGTGCAGCAACCTCATCCAACGTACGCTAGCCTTGTATGAAGTTCGTGTCCCTCAGACCGGAGATTTGCCGCTGGCTTCCTTCAGATTCCACCTCGCGATGGACACCCTTGCCTTAAGCTATGGCTACTACTGCCTTCACCATTCGGGACTTGAACCCTAGAGATAGCGCCCATGCTGGGCACACTGCAGGAAAAGGAGTCTATGGCTAGACTCCTTTTTTCTTCCTGCTTACTGGTCTAAGATTGCGAATCGCTCCATATATAGCAAGCACAAGTATCGCTGTATAAAAGATGACGTACTCCAACCAAAACGGCACATGATCGAAGAACGTCTTCGATGCTCGAGATGATCGAGCTAGTGACATATACCAATCTCCACCGTCGAGCACACTGTACAATGCGAAGCCTGGATTAATCGCTAGGAAATGAAGTATCCACGAATCATTAGCCGGATTATTTCCACTAAAGCCATAGCTATTATAGCCAAACGAGAACAGCAGGTAGATAATACCCGTACCTACGAACATAAACAGCACAACACCGTACGTTACAATTACCGCGATCATCGTCCGCTTGAATATCGTGGAAAACAGTACACCGAATGCTCCAAACACAAGCATATTAAAAATAAAGAAC
The DNA here is from genome assembly GCF_038004245.1 of Paenibacillus sp. FSL W7-1287. Classification (NCBI taxonomy): domain Bacteria; kingdom Bacillati; phylum Bacillota; class Bacilli; order Caryophanales; family Paenibacillaceae; genus Paenibacillus; species Paenibacillus sp. FSL W7-1287. The sequence continues at coordinate 2,480,903 of NZ_JBBORD010000001.1, forward strand.
GCAAATACACTTAACAGCTGACCAGGTGAAATCCCACCATATAAAAATACAATTCCGTATAAAGGAAGCGTGCTAAACACAATAAGCAGCATAAAGCTAATGCTAGCAATCAGCTTGCTAACAATGATCGTAAAGGACGTTTGCTGCGTAGTTAGCAATAGATTAAGGGTTTGTTTTTCACGCTCGCTGCTTATTACACCTGCCGTCAATCCAGGCGACATAAAGGCAATAAGACCTAGCTGAGCAAATGACAATACGATAAACGTAATGCCCGTAAACCCACTGGAATATATGGAATTTCTCATATCTATGCCCACGATTGAGAAGATTACGCCAGAAAACAAGCCCATTGCAATCAAATATGCCAGCAATGTCCACATCGATCTGGAGGTGCGCATCCGTAATCGATATTCCTTGTCAATAACAGGATTCATAAAAAACTGCTTCACGGACTGCAAAGGTTGAAGTTTACTCATTGCTCTGCTCCTCCTCCCTTCGTAATCGCTAGGAAGATATCTTCCAGATCCGTCTGCTGCTCCTGGTAGGAGATAACCTCATAATCGGCCAGCAGTATGTGCTTTAACAATGCAGCCTGTTCTGCATCCTGTCCAGAGAATTGCACCTCAAGCTTCGCACCATCAATAAAGACACCCTGTACAAGAGGCTGATCGAGCAAAAATTGCTTCAGTTCCTCCTGTCGACCGCTTGTTTTTATCGTTAGCTGCCGCTTCGCCATCAATTGCTGCTGTATGCGATTAATGTTGCCGACAGCAATCATGCTGCCATGCTCGATAACCCCTATTTCATCAACCATTTCCGCCAGCTCAGGCAAAATATGCGATGATATAATGATCGTCTTGCCCATGCTTTTCAATTCCTTTAATATTTCGCGCATCTCAATGCGTGCACGAGGGTCAAGACCTGAAGCCGGCTCGTCAAGAATTAATAGCTCCGGATCATGCACGAGGCAGCGTGCCAAGCATAGTCGCTGCTTCATCCCCCGTGAGAGGGAATCTACATAAGCATCCTTTTTGTCTGATAAATTAACGAGCTCCAGCAGCTGAGGAATAAGCTGCTCACGTTCCTTACGAGGTATGCCATAGCTGCCGCCATAAAAGTGTAAATATTCCTCTGTTTTCAGCTGGTCATAAACACCGAAGAAGTCAGGCATATACCCGATCTTCTTGCGAACCTCATGCGGATGCTCCGTTACATCCAGTCCATCCACCTTGACCGTTCCTTCTGTTGGAAGCATCAAGGTTGCGATAATCGACATCGTTGTTGATTTACCTGCTCCATTGGGTCCGACAAAGCCAAACACGCTTCCTTTTGGAATAATCATGTCGATCCCCTTCAGCGCTTGAAAGGTGCCAAATGTTTTCGTTAGTCCACTGATCTCAATCATATTGTCCGTCATGGCTGCACCTCGCGATCTAATAGCAGCATAGGCAGGATGCCCTCGTAGTATTCGTTTCCGCTATCGAGCTTAATTTTTATACTATTCCATTCATCTACATAGGGATCTAGTTCGTAGCTTTTCGTTGTAGCTTCCTCCCATTCCCCGCTCTGTACATTGTATATCTGCATCGTTAGCTGAGCACTGAACTGCGAAGGCTGCGGAATGAATTCGGCTGTTCCATTGTAATCAGATGGCAGCGTATATTTTAACTCTACTGCTCCATCGGTCAATGAGAAAAACTGCTTTTTATCATTCAGGATCGAGTATTCGCCTCTTTCAACAACTGCACCATTTGGTTCAATCATTTGCAGAGCCCATATCCCTTCACTAAGCTGCTGCTCTATATTGACGACCCACATTTTCAGCTCATCGTTTTTCACTGACTTGTTGTTTACTACGTAGCCTGCCTCATCCTCCTTGTAGCTGAATGCGATAATCATCGCTGCGTAAGAGAATGGTGTATTATCGAGAAGATAGGTTTCTCTAGATAGCTCATCCCAACCCTTCCCGCTTCCTTGACTTAAACTCGACCCATAATTGTTATGGTATGCATTCATATTTGCAAACCCATTGCTTGAGATTGCTCGCGGCAGTCTATACTCGAGCGACTCGCCCGCTGGCAAATGATCGATATAATATAATCTAGAATAGGCAACGAGAGAAACATGCTTAAGATCTACGCCTGTTTCATTATAGACAGTCATCATATTATCCTGGTCGTCTACAGCTTCAATGTCTACTGTAATGGAGCCGTATTGCTCTGCGTTATAGATTTGTTCCTCCAGCAGCGTAGATTTCATTGTCCAATACTTATTATTTGTAAACATGACCTCTTTGCTTGGATTATGATGATAAACTCTTTGCTGCTTATTCGTGCTTACCTCTGAGCCTGCGTTCGTATTACCTGTCATTATGATCGGATTTACATGCTCGGGGAGCTTCATTACTACATCCTTACTGTTAGGAATGAAAATATTGTTCACTCCAGTTTCACGTACCGCGCCTTCATCTATCATCGCTACCCGTATTCCATTCACGTACAGACTAGATTTGTCTCTTGAACCGATTACGACAATAATGATCGTTGACAGAACGGCCGTCAGTGGTATCATCCACCAAGACCATTCTCTGCGATCGACACGCTTCAACACGACATACAGAATCGGTGCAACAATTAATATATAGATAAAAAATATAATAAGCAGTGCAGCTACTTCAGGTGGATGCAAGCGTGGAAAATAATTCGAGCTGTTCTCCATTGCGTACATATCCGGTTGATTGACTGTTCCAGCAAGCATTAATTGCTCGCTTAGCAGCGATTGAATAAACGCCGTTCTTCCGTCCCATGTCGAGAATGGCTTAAGCCCAAGATCAAATGCCGTATAATATACGCTCCCATGTCCGAACCGTGCTACTGCCGTAATTGGGATGCCACCATCCTGAACAATGGTGTCGCCTTTAATAAGCCTTCCATTGATCACCGGAAGCGGCTGCAGCGGCTCAGTTATACCAACATAATCGGATAATTTGGTCGCTTGCTCCCACTGCTTAGTATCTCTGCCTTCAACGGGAACGATGTCTGCAAATGCTGCAGCGGTCTGTTCATAGCCTGCTCCACCACCAAAGAGCAAGGTGCCTCCATTAGCAACCCAATCCTTAATGGCCTTAACCTTTTGCTCGGACCACTCTGCTGTCGATATATCATTCAACACAAGAAAAGTGAACATCGATAAATCATTCATCGATTCAGCATAAAAATCGGCATCGAGCACGATTGGTGTGATTGAAAAGCCTTGATTGTTCAAAAATGCCACAAAATTCAATGTATCTGGATCATTCGCTGCAATACCAATCGTTGTTGCTGTCGCTACACTTTGCCCAATTGCATGCTTCACGCCTGTCGTATCAAGTAGTTGCCCTCGATCAACACCGCCCTCGTAGAACTCTATTAATGTTTCGTTCTGTGTAAGGTTTCCAGCTACTGTCATATACGCCTCGACGGTGCTGCCCTTCGTTACCTCTAGCGGTAAGATGTGAGCAACCGACAGCCCTCGATGATTCTCTAAGTTTAAGACAAGCTCGCCCTTCAGATCTCGATCATCATGATTGGTCACCGTAAATTGTACAGGTGCACTTTTACCGAAAACATACTGACCGTTGTAGCCAACCTTTACATCAATATGAAGCTTGTCTCCTGCTGTATTGCTGCCCTCTGCCTCAGTCGCTATTGCCGGTATGGCTTGCGTCATCCATAGTAAGCTAACTAGCGCTATCATCAGCAGCATATATTTCATTCGATTAAACACATTATGACCCCTTCCACCATCCATTTCACTATGACTCCGATCTAGCTTTTCTTATTCTAAACGTAGAGCTGTACATAAATGTTGCATTGCTCCAATACATCAGGAAGTACGTGACAATTGTATAAACATCGAGTACATTAAACGTTGGGAGATGATCATATGAAATCAAGACAATCGATGCTTTTTACTATTGTAACCCTTTTGTACTGGATATCTATGTATATTTATGTTCCTATTCTATCACCATATTTATCCAAAATGGAATATTCCCTGCAATTTATAGGAATTGTACTAGGAAGCTACGGTCTTATCCAGCTGTTATTCCGCTTTCCGATCGGAATTTGGTCGGATACGATAGGTAAACGCAAGCCCTTCATCATAGCGGGGATGATTACTACGACGTTAAGCTGCTTATTATTTCTAATTCCAGACCTATGGGTGTGGCCTCTGCTTGGTCGTGCTGTAGCAGGTATCTGCGCCTCAACTTGGGTTGCATTTACCGTAATGTATGCAGGTCAGTTCTCGAATGAAGAAATTCCAAAAGCGATGGGCCATATCAGCTTGCTTGTCGTCGTCGGACAAATGATCGGTATGCTGCTTTCAGGCTGGTTAACTGATCTGCTTGGCACATCGGCACCCTTTATCGGAGGAGCTATCGTTGGCTTTATAGGCTTGCTCCTTGCTCTGAAGCTTTATGAGCCACCGACAGGAACAAGTCGGGAGCACGGCATGTCTTCTAGTTTAATTAAGGAAGTGATCCGCACTAAACCGCTGCTGCGCGCCAGCTGGCTGTCAATTCTCGCACATGGCGTATTGTTTATTACGATGTTCGGCTTTACTCCGCTTAAGGCAACAGAGCTAGGTGCAAGCGGTACTCAGCTTACATTGCTTGTGTTTTGCTTTATGCTGCCTCACGCACTGGCTGCCATAGCTGCAACGAAATGGTTCATCCCTACCATCGGTTCTGAACGTACGATTTTGATCGCTTTTATCATTAGCGGCTTATGTACCTTCGGTTTAATCTGGGCGCCAAGTTTACCTTGGATGTATGCGACGCAAGCGTTTAATGGGTTTGCTCAAGGATTGCACCTACCACTATTCCTAAGCTTGGCCATTATGGATATTAAGCCTCAGATGAAAGCGACGGCGATGGGACTGTATCAAGCAATCTACGCAATCGGTATGTTCTCGGGGCCGTTCATTGCGGGATATCTTAACAAATCCTATGGAATCGAATATGGCTTTTTGCTCGGTGGTGTTCTAGCCGTAATCGCTGCAATTTTTGTGCTTTACTGGCTGTATGCCGATAAAAAACGATCTACATCGAAGGGAATGTCACGCGATGAACAAAACGTTGGTGCTTGATGTCGGGGGTGTATTAGCGAGTAATTTGACGCCAGGGCTATGGGAGCAGCTTGCAAGCATCGGGTCATGTGACCAGAAGCATCTTTACGCTGATTATAAAGACGAGGTTAGTGAAAAGTTATGGTGCGGCCAAATATCAGAGGAGCAATGGTGGGAGTGGCTCTCTGCTCGTGGAGTTATCGTGGCTGAGGAGCAAAGAAGCAACCTCATAACCAATCATCTGAAGCCTTTGCCAGCCCTTGAGCTGCTCCCTGCATGGTCGCAGCGATGCGATATCGTTATTATGAGTAATCATCGAACAGAATGGCTGAGCCCATTGCTCAGCCATTCTCGTGCTTATATCAAGAATTGTTTCATATCTGATCAAGCAGGGATGTACAAGCCTAGTCTTGATTGGTTCAGACTAGTTGACCAGCACATCTCTACGCCAGTCCATTTCGTAGATGATAGTGAAAAAAATATTAGTGCAGCCAAACAATTAGGCTGGCAAACAACGCTTGCCGATAAGCATGGAAAATGGACAGCAGCTATTGATGAATGGCTGCGTTCATAATCGCGATGGCGATTAAGATGAGCATAAGCAGATGATCCTGCTTACGCCACTCAACCTTAGCATGGAGCTTGGACTGACCACTAATCCGTTCAAAGCCTCTGAACTCTAAGCTTGTCGCCACTTGATCTGCAACGAGCAGCAGACTTCGCATGTAGGCTAACATTAAGGCGTTCATCATACTCCATTTAAACAGTCCAACCTGCTTGAAGCGCGTTCGACATAGCGAGAACAGCACGCGCCAACGCAAGGTTAATATTGGAATCAGTCGGAAAATTAGTGATACGAGAATGGCATAGCTATCAATTGGCACACGCAGTCGACGAAGTGGGCGCAGGCTTTGCTGCAGCGCTCGCTGAAGTCGAAACGGTGTCATCAGTGATAGCAGTGGCAGCCCCAGCACAATAATAATAAGCAGAGCCGCCATACGCCGTGCAATAGGTAATGCCGATTCTATATCAAACCCGAGTGGATTGAAAGAAAGTCCACCTACTACAGTGAAGATGATCGACATGATGCTATATGCCATAATTAAGCCGAGCCAAGGCTTCAGGCTCTGTCTAAGCAGCATACTTGTTGTGATCGATAGCAGCCCATAGATTACGATAGACCACCAGGTATCCCATAATACAAGGCTTACGGAGCAGATGAGCATCCCCAGCATCAATGCACGCGGATCAAACCATGTCGTTTGCTTCATAATGAAACGCTCGCGTGCATGTCGATCCTTACTTGTAAGTACGGAAGCTCCTTCACCTACTTCTTCTCCTTCTTTAAGCTTGCTCCCTACCTCACCTACTGCTTTTTCTCTTTCGAACTCAACCTTTATGTTCTCATTCTTCTGGACACATTCTACCCTTTTACTTTCTTTCTCACATTCAATACCATAGCCCATCAGCTTATTATAAAGTGCTTGATCTGACTCAAGTAGCGCTTCGTTAGCCTCACGTATTCCATACTCATCCAAAACTAGCTTCTTATCAACTATCGCTGCGAGCTCCTGCAGCTGATGACTGACGATGATAAGACCTTTTCCTTGCTGCTGGCTTTCCACAATACTCTTAAGCAGCTGCTGCTTGCCAGCATGATCGAGTCCTGCAAACGGCTCATCTAGCAGCAGCCAAGCTGCTGGCAATGAAAATGCGATTGCTAGCGCGAGACGTCTCTGCTGACCAACACTTAAGCTAATCAGCTCTTGCGCTTGGATCTCCTCTGTAATTCCGAAGGCTAGCACTTGATGATCCAGCTGAGCTTCTACAAATTCGGGATGCTTTCGATATTGCTGCTTAATTATTTTCAGCTCCTGCTGAACAGTCCCGCCAAACCATTTGTCCTCCACATGCTGAGATACATGCTGAATCTGAAGAAGCGCTGTTTTATTCCATTTCGATTTGCCACGCCAGCTTTTGCTGCTAAGCTGCTCGCTGCCGAGTGTAATCGTACCTGCAGCGATATCTTCAACACCTGCGAGACGATCAAGCAGCGTTGACTTGCCGGCACCATTACTTCCAGTTATCAAATAAGAAGCACCTGCATGAAAGGTATAGGTTAAAGGCTGTGAATGCTCAGATAATAGCTTGGCCTGAATTAGTGATATATGCTGAGGCTTTTGATTATGTTGCTGTACGTGCATTACGCTTCACCACCTCTGCTAAAGCATAGGGATTAAACTGAAGCTGTTCAGCCTGCAAGCCGAGCTCCAAGCTTTTGCGGACGCTCCAAGGCACCTCTAGAGACCTTTTCCTTGCTTCGGAAGCTTCCCCTTCCACGCTAGTAAATAACTGTCCAGCTAAACCATCATATACAAGCTCCAGCTTGTCCATGACCCATACTGTATCGTTAGCCTGAAGCTCATCCAGCTGCTGAGTAATCCATAGCACAGCGATGCCATGCGACTGGGCAAGTGAGCGAATAAGGCTGCATACATGCCATTTGTTGTCCTCAGACAGCATAGAGGTTACCTCATCGAGTACAATAAGCTTGGTATCCATCAGCATAGCACCTGCAATGGCAACAAGCTGCTTCTCACCTCCCGACAGATGATTCATTGGGACGTGCTTTAAGTGTTGAAGCCTTAATGTTGCTAGCAGCTCATCGATCTCCACCTCGATAGATTTATCCTTACTAGCTTTACCATACTGCTCATAGCAAATGATCAGATCCTCGAAAGGCGTGGAGCCAAGCAAATATTGCGACGTCAGCTGAGTGATGATAGGAAACGGCTCTTGATTGAATCTATTTTCCCTTCCTTTGATCGCCAGCTCAGCACGTTGATGACCTGCAATAAAGCGGGCAAGAGTGCTTTTACCCGATCCGTTATGACCAATTAGCGTAATCCACTCACCTTCTCGTATTGATACAGAGATAGGCTCAAACAATATATAACCGTCAGATTGCCTGATCGGCTGACATTGCTTCGCGTCATATATAATAGCTTTATTTTTTGACAAAATATCAATCTCCCTCTTCACAACAAAAAAAAGTTATGATACACTCCGTATTGTTAACCTAAAATAAATTATATTTGGTTAACAATAATATTGCAAGATGAGAGGAAGGAATAGAATGAAGGCAGTACCCATTCGCTCACTCGTGTATATTGCACTGTGCAGCGCAGTATTTATTGTGTTTTCAGCCATCCAGCTCAAGCTATCGTTTTCTCCAGTGCCGATTACACTGCAAACGTTGGCTGTCATTATTGCAGGCATGCTGCTAAAACCTCGTGACGCATTTATTAGCGTTGTTATTGTCGTTATATTAGGAGTACTCGGACTACCCGTTTTTGGAGGAAAAAGTGGACTCTCACATTTGCTAGGTCCAACAGGTGGATTTCTGATCTATTTTCCGTTTGGTGCGTTGTTGATCAGCTTAGGGATAAACGCGATTGTAGGCAAAGGAGCTACGCTGACAGCTAAAAAGTTGATTAGTCTGCTTATTCTTTTCCTATTATGTAGCTCTTGGCTAGCTTATGCTGCTGGCGTTCCTTGGTTTATGGCGGTGTTAGATATGTCTCTTGCCAAATCACTTGCACTTGCCTGCTACCCTTATCTCATTGGCGATACACTTAAGGCTGCAGTCGCACTTGCACTGTTCATCGCGCTGTATAAGCCGATTATGAAGCTGCGCAATCAGCAGCTTAGCTACATATCCCAGAACAATCATTCCGCAGATATGTCCTAACTAAATAAGCATCTGTCCACCACAGCAAGCCCTGCATAACGATGTATTAGCAGGCTTGCATCGGTGAGCAGATGCTTTTTATATTTCAATTAATCTAGGCAATCATCCGATTCTTCCTTCGGCATATCATCAAGATTAATTTTCTCTGTTAGCGTATCGCGAACAATCGAGATGACAAGCTGTAGCAAGTAGTTAATGTCTGCTTGACTTTGCTGGAACTCTGTTACTACTGGAATACTATCTAGCTCATCCTGAAGCTCTTCCATCTCTGCTTCAATCTTCTTTACCATCTCTGGATTTTTGAATGTGTTCTCAAAGGCAACAACTTCTTTTTGCTTTTTCTTAATCGCTGTAATAAGCTGCTGAACACGTGGATGACTGTTGATTTTATCCTCTGCGCGACGATAGTGCAAAACCTCTTCTGATTGAGCAAGCATACTTGCAAGCTCTCTTGCTTTCTCTTGCACATCTTCCTTCACACGCAAATCTACAATATCATAGGATTCTACCTGCGCATGAATCCCGTTATGCGAACAAGCACCGCCGCTTTCGCCGCCGTGTTGGAATAGCTTACCCTCTATTGAATCCTGAAGCCTTTTCATCAATTGATCTCGCTCCTATTCGATTAGTTTGTCATAATTGAGCTATCTATTGGTTCTGCTTTAATGTAAAAGCTTTGAGCGTCTGTAACTTTAACGATCATGCGTTTACCAATCCAATCCTGTGGACCTTCAACGTGCACAAGCTTATTCGATCTCGTACGTCCTGAAAGCACCTTCTCATTGTTCTTACTTACACTTTCAAAAAGAACCTCAACCTCTTGACCGACCATCGCTTCATTCTTTTTACGTGAAATCGATGCAAGCAGCTCATTCAAACGATATAAACGCTGCTTCTTTACTTCAACTGGCACATCGTCTTCCATCTCCGCAGCAGGCGTGCCTGCTCTCGCTGAGTAGATAAAGGAGAAGGCAAAATCAAATTCTACCTCTTTTACGAGTGAGTATGTTTCTTCAAATTGCTCTTCCGTTTCACCTGGGAAGCCGACAATAATATCTGTTGTCAGCACGGCATTCGGAATCGCTTTTTTAATTTTAGCTACAAGCTCTAAGTACTGCTCGCGATTGTACTTACGACTCATTCTCTTCAAGATCGTCGAGCTGCCTGATTGTACAGGTAGATGGATATGCTCAACAAGATTGCCGCCTTTAGCGAGCACCTCAATTAAGTGATCGTCAAAGTCACGCGGATGACTCGTAGTAAAACGAATACGAGGAATATCGATTTTGGAAATATCGTCCATTAGATGACCGAAGCGATAGTCTATATCCTCGAAGTCTTTACCATACGCATTGACGTTCTGTCCAAGCAGCGTTACCTCTTGATAGCCCTCACGTGCCAGCTGACGCACTTCTGCAATGACATCCTCTGGACGGCGACTACGCTCCTTGCCTCTTGTGTATGGCACGATACAATACGTACAGAACTTGTCACAGCCGTACATAATGTTGACCCAAGCGCGCATTCCGTCACGCTTCTTAGGCATATTTTCAATAATGTCGCCTTCCTTGGACCATACCTCAACAACGAGCTCCTTGCTGAAGTAAGCTTCCTGTAGCAGCTGAGGAAGACGGTGAATATTATGTGTTCCGAAAATCATATCCACAAATGCATGGCTTTGGAGCAGACGATTAACGACAGCTTCCTCCTGAGACATACAGCCGCAAACCCCAATAATCAATTCAGGATTTTCAACCTTCAAGCCCTTCAGATGCCCTAGCTCTCCGAATACTTTATCCTCTGCATTTTCCCGTATCGCACAAGTATTCAGCAAGATAACATCTGCTTGCTTGCGATCCTCTGTAGGCTGATAGCCCATCTCCTCGAACATGCCCTTCATGACTTCCGTATCATGCTCGTTCATTTGGCAGCCGTACGTATAGATTAAGTAATATCTGCCTTTACCAAATTGCTTCATTTCCTCAGGAATAGAAAAGTCATAATGGACTTGAATCTCTTCCTTACCGCGTCGCTTTTCTTCACGGTAGTTTGGCGCTGCGTTTAGCTGAATATTTCGACCATTGACGCGTATTGTTTTTTTACCGTCAACTTCACTTATAACCTTTACATTCGAGAAGTCAAAGTATTTAGAGTAATCCTTTTTACCAGTTGACATCTATCTATCCACTTCCCTTAATTATCGTTTCATCTTCTACTAATCATACCAATATCAAATTATATCATATAATACTACTCCGATACAGTATACAACTATTTTACTTTTAGACGAGCTTTATGCGGGCTATTGGAAGGCGCATACGCCCCTTTACGCTTATCAAAAAGCTCTTACATAGTCTTGTAAACGTGTTCCACTGTTTTCTACCACGAAACTTCTGTTCATTAACAAAAAAAGCCTCTGATCTGGCCTATGGGTTAATCACATAAGCTAGATCAGAGGCTATTCTTTGATATATTAGTCAATAATTTCGGCTGTGTCACCATTGTTAACGCCAGCTGCATTGGCTTCATCGGTATCAATATGCATATCCAATGCAAAATCAGCTGATACACGTGCAACGACGTTTTCAAATACAACACCACGCTCGCCACCTACGCGAACACGAAGCTTTTGCTTATCCGAGATGCCCCATTTTTCAGCATCTGATGTATGGAAATGAATATGGCGTGCTGCTACGATTACGCCCTCTTCGATCGTAACCTCACCAGCAGGTCCTTTAATAGTGATGCCAGCAGAACCAGCGATATCGCCAGACTCACGAACTGGAGCCTTTACGCCAAGCGCAAATGAATCCGTACGGGAAACCTCCAATTGAGTAGCTTTACGAGCAGGTCCTAGAATACGAACTTTAGGAAATCCGCTTTTTGGTCCAACAACCTCTACGGTTTCATTGGCTGCATATTGTCCTGGCTGAGATAATGGTTTAAATTCAGTTAATTGATAACCTTTCCCGAATAGCACTTCAACATGCTCTTGGGATAGATGAATATGTCTTGCTGATACGCCTACAGGTATTAATTTTTCCATTTCTCTGTACACTCCAATAATTTTTTATCTCTTTCGTGTATGACACACGTAAGGCATATGACACTTGTTCATATACCTTTATCATATCACTTTTTCCATGATAAGAACAAGCAGTCGTAAGCTTAATACGAAGCTCAAAACAAGAAAACAAGAGAAAAGACGCCTATAGGCGTCTTTTTTCTAATTAATATGTAAGTATGACTTTGCCGAACTATCGTTTTGAATTTAAATTACGAATGAGGAATTGATAAGCGTTACGCCACATCAGCTTCTCTACAAATTCTCGATCATAGTATTGCAGAAGTAGGCTTTCCAGCTGATTTACGTCACGAGGTGATTTTAAGCCTTCGATATAACTGTCAATACCATCAAAATCAGATCCTAACATTAGCTGGTCTTCGGCACCGAGCGCAAGCATATGATTAATATGCTTTAGTAAATCATGCATTGTAGCCATTCGACCATCTGTAACAAACCATGGCACATAGGTTAGTCCAATAAGACCCTCACAACGTACGATCGCTCTGATCTGTTCATCCGTTAAGTTGCGCGGATGATCGCACACAGCCTTTGCATTCGAATGTGATGCAATAACTGGCTTTTGGCTTGCTTTGTATACGTCCCAAAAGCTTTTTTCTGACAAATGCGATACATCGATTGTAATTCCTTGCTCATTACAGCGATGAACAAAATCCTTGCCCAAACTTGATAGCCCAGCACCGTTATCCTCTAATATTCCATCTGCGGCCCAATTCGCTCCATTCCAGGTAAGTCCAGCGAACCGAACACCTAAGCGGTGCATCAGCGAAGTAAGAAATAAATGGCCCTGTAATCCATCTACTCCCTCCAGCGATAGAATCGCACCTACTTTATTTGTAGCCTTGCAGCGCTCCACATCAATCGCAGAGTCAACCACGATCATATTGGGATGATTAGCTACACGCTCATAGAAGATCTCGATGCTCTTCATAATCGTTACTAGATCCTTCGAGTGATCTGAAGGAATATAAACAGCAAATACTTGGATCATGTAATTAGCATCTAATAACGATTGCAGCGTTACGTCCAGTCTAGAAGCAAATTGCTCCTTATGAAAATCTAAGCTATTATCCTTGAGCAGCTTACTTATGACATCACAGTGAAAGTCAATTTTGCGCATTTCGTACGCCTCCTCTGCTCCGTACTATGAAAGCAAATAACCTGTTTACTGTGGAAGTAAACAGGCCTAATATTCTCATCCGCTCTATATCCGCATGGACCATATTGGCCATCATTATCTAGGCTCCACGATGAGCTTTATTGCCGTCCGATCTTCTCCATCAATAACAATATCAGTAAATGCAGGAATACAAATCAAATCAACTCCACTAGGTGCGACAAAGCCACGCGCAATGGCTACTGCTTTGATCGCTTGGTTCAAAGCGCCAGCACCGATTGCTTGCAATTCAGCTGCTCCACGCTCTCTAAGCACTCCTGCTAGTGCTCCTGCTACTGAGTTTGGATTCGATTTGGCTGAAACTTTTAATACATCCATGTTAAGAACCTCCCCTGGAATGTTTGATGGACTTTACTTTAATATTACTATTCGTGAAAACGGGAAAGATTCCTGCACACTGAATTTTTATAATTTCAATTATTCTGAATTTAATGACAAGTAAAAAAGCTGCTTATTTCATAAGCAGCCATGATTCTTCCGTAAGCCTTATTTTTTGAATAGAAACAGCGTGTCCTGTTTTATCGTCGATATCAACAACCACTCCATGCAAATGCCATTTGCCTTCATCAACGACGAATCTTGCCGGCATACCAGTCAGGAATCGATGCAGCACCGCATCGCGTTGCATGCCAAGCACACCTTCCTTCGATCCAACCATGCCAACATCTGTAATGTACGCCGTACCCTGTGGCAGAATGGTATCATCATTCGTCTGAACATGGGTGTGTGTACCGACAACCATCGAAGCCTTTCCATCCAAATACCAGCCCATTGCGATTTTTTCAGAGGTTACCTCAGCATGAAAATCTACAAGGATATGTGAGGTTGTCTTTTGTGCATCTGCAATCAATCGTTCTGCAGTCGTAAACGGATCATCATTCGCTGGAAGATAGGTTCTACCTTGAATATTGATAATGGCTAGCTTTTTACCGTTAACGTTAATAATCGCCATTCCTTTACCCGGTGCAGAATGATGGAAATTGGCTGGACGTACTATGCGAGGCTCATCATCGATCCATTCAAAGATGTTCTTATTGTCCCACGTATGATTACCCATCGTAATCCCATGAATACCCCATTCAAAAAACTCTGTTGCAATCTGCCGGGTTATGCCTCTACCAGCAGCTGCATTCTCACCATTAGCGATAATAATGTGCGGGTTATACTTTGACTTTAGAGCTGGAAGTACTTGCTTTACCGCTTCTCGCCCTACACTGCCTACAATATCGCCAATAAATAATACTTTCATTCGTTAATCTCATCCTTTATGTAAAGTGCATGCTTCGTATCATACCATATTGTACGCATTATATGCTACAAAGCATTACTATGTAATCATACTAAGAAGTGAAACGAGGAGCGCAGCGTACGGTATTGGTACGTGAGCTACAATGTTTTCGTAGAAAACATACTTCGTAAGCAATTTCGGTAGCGTTCCATATTCGAAGTCGACTTAGTTACAACGCAACACATCGTCATTAAAGTCGGACGTTTTGACTTCCTCTTTCAATAAGTGTTCAAAATGTTCGGCTTTCAGGACCAAGAAGATGCCACGAAGCTAGGAAACGAGGAGCGGAATGTACGTTTCGGGTACATGAGCACCGGAGGCTTCCGATGAGTGGCATATTCGAAGTCGACTTAGCTACAACGCATCACATCGTCATCAAAGTCGGACGTTTTGACTTCCTCTTCCTCTACAAAAGAGAGAAGTGGCTTTCGCCACTTCTCTCTCAAATCACTTCGCATATTCAACGGCTCTTGTTTCACGAATAACCGTTACTTTAATGTGACCTGGGTAATCCAGCTCGCTTTCGATTTTCTTCGTAATATCGCGAGCAAGACGGAATGCTTCAGTATCATCGATTTTATCTGGTTGAACCATTACGCGAACTTCACGACCTGCTTGAATCGCATATGATTTTTCAACGCCATCAAATGATTCCGTTATTCCTTCCAATTTCTCTAAACGCTTAATATAGGTTTCGAGAGTTTCACGACGAGCACCTGGTCTTGCAGCCGATAGGGCATCTGCTGCACCTACGAGCATTGCAATAACTGATGTCGCTTCTGTATCACCATGATGAGATGCGATACTATTAATAACAACTGGATGCTCTTTATATTTTTTGGCAAGCTCAACACCAATTTCTACGTGTGAACCTTCCACTTCATGATCCAGCGCTTTACCAATATCATGAAGTAATCCTGAGCGTCTAGCAAGCACAACATCCTCGCCTAGCTCAGCTGCCATTAGACCTGCTAAATAAGCAACTTCCATCGAATGTTTAAGAACATTTTGACCATAGCTTGTACGATACTTCAATCGACCAAGAATTTTAATCAAGTCTGGATGTAATCCATGCACTCCAACCTCGAAAGTAGCCTGTTCCCCGTATTCACGCACTCGATCATCAATTTCCTTACGTGATTTTTCAACCATTTCCTCGATTCTCGCTGGATGAATACGTCCATCTGCTACGAGTTTTTCTAAGGAAGTACGTGCGATCTCACGTCTAATTGGATCAAAGCCCGACAATATGACCGCTTCCGGTGTATCGTCTATAATGAGATCGATACCAGTCAATGTTTCTAGTGCACGGATATTTCGACCTTCCCGTCCAATAATACGACCCTTCATTTCTTCATTTGGCAGCGTGACTACAGAAACTGTTGTTTCCGCTACATGATCAGCAGCACAGCGCTGAATCGCAAGTGATATAATGTTACGAGCCTTCTTATCAGCTTCTTCCTTGGCCTGTTGTTCAATATCCTTAATCATTTGTGCAGTTTCATGACGTACTTCTTGTTCAACATTAGATAGAATGATCGACCTTGCATCCTCCATCGTCAGGTTGGAAATACGTTCTAACTCATTGAGCTGTTGCTTATAGAGCGAATCGATTTGTTGCTGTGTTTCCTCAATTCGTTTCTCCTTGCTGGCTACAGACTCTTCTTTGCGTTCTAGTGTTTCTAACTTTTTATCAAGCGATTCTTCCTTTTGGACTAATCGTCTTTCTAAACGTTGTGTTTCGTTACGACGTTCACGAATGTCCTTTTCAGCTTCCGTACGTAGTCTGTGGACTTCGTCTTTCGCCTCAAGTACGGTCTCTTTTTTCAAAGCATCTGCTTCTTTCTTCGCATTTTCTACGATTTGAATCGCAGCCTGCTCTGCACTAGAAATCTTCGCCTCGGCAATCGACTTTCGTATCATGTAACCAATCCCAAAGAAAATTGCGCCAACAAGGATACAAATGAGGATCCAGATAACTTCTGGTGGCATCTAGTTCACCTCCTTGTTGCATACACCAAGGCATTGCTTGGGATGTTATTTGGTTTAACCGGCTTTCAAACCGTCTCAATTACGCCATTTGACGAAAAATGATGATTTTGGTTCAATTCTTGGAAGTAAAATTGAAACAAAATTTTTAGGAATACTTCTTCATTGTATCTGTTCATAAAATCAGTTGTCAAGCAATTCTCCATTTATATCCACATCTACACTGAATATTCTCTCTTTTTCTATTCTTTGCATAGTTTTTCGGCAAATATCACCAGAATAACCACGTCTAAGAAGGAATTGCATCAGTTTTCGACTGCGTTCGAGCTTATCTCCTCGAATACTTCTTAGTTTCTTCACGGCAGCTTCATAGGCTGCCTCCAACTCCTGCTCATCATCGATAGTCTGCAGCACACGGGAAATATGCTCTCTAGATATTCCAAGCGCTTTCAGTTCTTGTGCAATTCTCAGCTGTCCTTTCCCTTGGCGATTGCGTTTAGACTGCACATAGAGCTCAGCAAAAGCCAGGTCATCAATATAACCTTCATTAATTAGTCGAGCAATCGCAACGGCGATATGCTGTTCTTCGAACTCTTGTCTTCTTAAATATTGCGCAACCTGCTGACTGCTGCGTGCTTTGGGCGCCAAATATCGTATCCCTTTAATATAAGCCATATATTTAGCATTCTCTTCTTTAATTTCGTCAACTAGTGAAGAAGTTAAACCTCTCCCTTTCATTAATCGGTACGAAATAAACAAATCCTCATGCACAACGATCGGCTCGGGTATTGATTCAATGGTAATGCTATACTGCTTTCCTTGCTTTCGATCAACCTTTACCGATGTGATAAGCAGCTCATTGCTTTCGCTAGTCACTTTCGTCTCACCTCATACAAAAAACGCCGTTCTATATAGAACGGCGATTATTAGTTATTAGAACAGCTCTTCCAAATCTTCCTCGTCCTCATCATCCGATGAGAAGTTAGCTTGTTGTGCAGCAGTTAGATCGAATGCAGCACGAATTTGACTTTCAATCGTCTCAGCAATTGCCGGATTCTCCTTTAAGAACTGCTTAGAGTTTTCACGACCTTGTCCTAAGCGTTCACCGCTATAAGAGAACCAAGCACCGCTTTTTTGTACAATGTCCATATCAACACCGATATCAATAATGCTGCCTTCTCTTGAAATACCTTCACCATACATAATATCAAGCTCCGCTTGCTTAAATGGAGGAGCAACTTTATTTTTGACAACCTTAACGCGAGTACGGTTACCTACCATGTCATTACCTTGCTTTAATGTTTCTACACGACGCACGTCAAGACGGACGCTGGAGTAGAACTTAAGTGCACGACCACCAGGTGTCGTTTCCGGGTTACCGAACATAACGCCAACCTTTTCACGAAGCTGGTTAATGAAAATGGCAATTGTTTTTGATTTCGAGATTGCACCAGAAAGCTTACGCAATGCTTGAGACATTAAGCGCGCCTGCAAGCCGACATGAGCATCACCCATATCGCCTTCGATCTCTGCTTTTGGTACAAGTGCTGCAACCGAGTCAATGACGACAATATCTATTGCACCGCTGCGAACAAGCGCTTCTGCAATTTCCAATGCCTGTTCACCTGTATCTGGTTGTGAAAGGAGTAGCTCGTCAATGTTAACACCGAGCTTGCTGGCATACAACGGATCAAGCGCGTGCTCTGCATCAATAAATGCAGCTTGTCCACCAGCTTTTTGCACTTCTGCAATAGCATGAAGCGCAACAGTCGTTTTACCAGATGATTCGGGACCGTATACTTCGATGATACGGCCTCGTGGATATCCTCCAATACCTAACGCAATATCTAGAGCAAGCGAACCACTAGAAATGGTTTCAACCTGCATATGTGTAGATTCACCTAATTTCATAATAGAGCCTTTACCAAATTGCTTCTCAATTTGACGCAATGCATTGTCCAATGCTGCACGACGATCACTCACGAGATTCACATCCTTCAATATTTATATTAGTATGATAACCTACTTCTGAGCTCTTGCCAATACTTTTTTCGAACACACATTCGTATTTTTTGTGTCCGCACCTCCATTCATCATTTAAAAGCAAAAACCGCAGCTATGCGATTAACGCTTAGCCACGGTTCTTCCATGTATATGGTTACTATAGCAAACTTCCATTTCTTTTACAATAATTAATTACTAGCAGCTCCAACGAAAGTTCAGCTTTCAGCACCGAGAAGCTTGGATGAAGCTTAGGGGCTGAAGAGCGCAGCGTACGCAATTGGTACGTGAGCACTGGAAGACCCGGCTGAATTCAAGATTCGATGCCGTCTATGCTACAGCGAGTTCCTTCGTGATCAAAGCTGAACCATTTTGAACTTCCCTTCCAATACGGGTTCAAAAAGTTCAGCTTTCAGCACCGAGAAGCTGCAACGATACTAGAAGACGAGGAGCGCAGCGTACGTTTTGGGTACGTGAGCACCGGAGATTTCGGTAGCGTTTCATATTCGATGCCGACTATGCTACTACGAGTTACATCGTGATCAAAGTTGGACTTTTTGAACTTCCCATCTACATGTCGATTGAAACACCATGTGCCTTTATCGCCAGCCACAACCGATACTGCAGATGCTTGACAGCACGCAGCTGAATCGTTGCTCGATCTCCGGTAAGCTTCAGCTCAAAAACTTCTGTAGGCTTATTCTTTTCAGCTATTCCAACATAGACGAGTCCAACAGGCTTTCCTTCACTTGTACCAGGACCCGCTACGCCCGTAATCGATACGCCGAACGTCGAATCAAGCAGCTGACGAACGTTCTCGGCCATTAGCTGCGCAGTAGAGCTGCTAATGGCTCCTGGAGCCCCCTCACCAGATAGCTGCTCCATTGGGATGCCAAGCAATTTATGCTTCATCTCATTCGTGTACGTAACAACACCACCTACAAAGCAGGACGAGCCCGTAGGCACCTTCGTCATCAATTCAGCGAATAAGCCTCCACTGCAGCTTTCAGCGGATGCAAGCGTAAAGTGCTTGCTTTGCAGCATACGCACAATCTGTCGCTCGATCGGTACATCCTCCAGAGCATAGAGATGCTCACCAACAATTGACTTGATATGAGCAATCGTCTCATTAAGCTTCACATCCGCTTCCTCGCTGCTTAATGCCTTCGTTGATACACGGACGGTCACCTCTCCCTCCTTCGCATAAGGAGCGATTGTAGGGTCACTTTGTTGATCGATTAACGGTAGAAGCTTCGCTTCCAGATTGGATTCACCTATACCAGCGAATTTAAGCAGCTTCGAATATAGAGGTTTTTCTTGACCAAGCACCTCTCGCAGCCATGCAACGACAGGGCCGTTTAGCATCGTGTTCATTTCCTTAGGTGGCCCAGGCAGTAGTATATAGTAGGTGCCGTCCTCAACAAGCGCATTACCGACCGCTAGCCCCGCTTCATTCACAAGCGGTGTCGCACCTTCGATCATGTGCGCTTGACGAATATTACTCTGCACCATTTCTGCTCCGCGACCTTCGAATAAAGCTTTGATCTTACGCATGGCTGGCTCATCAATGGTAAGGGATCTCCCCAGATAACGGGCTAATATATCCTTCGTAAGATCATCCTGCGTTGGCCCAATACCACCCGTAAAGATGAGTAAATCCGCTCGCGTACGTGCGACCTTAATCGCCTGCTCGATGCGGTCTGCGTTATCACCTACGACCGTTTGAAAGTATACATCAATGCCTAGCTCTGCTAGCTTTAGCGACAGATCCCGTGCATTCGAATTAACAATTTGTCCTAGCAGCAGCTCCGTGCCGACAGCGATAATTTCTGCCTTCATGCCTACACCCCTTCATTTTCCAATTAAGTTTGTTTATATTCACCTATAAGTCATAAGTCAAATAATGCACGCTCTCGAGAATACGAGAGCGTGCATTATTTTATTCCACTGGAATTAACGATTTATTTTTTACAAAATAATCAATGCCCGAATATAGTGTAATCAGCGCAGCTGCCCAAGAACAGATGAGATCAAAAGGAAAATCAATAAGACCGAATGGGAAATTGTTGAGCAAAATTACAATAATCATCGTAATTTGAATCGCTGTTTTCCATTTACCCCATGCACTTGCAGCAACGACCTTTCCTTCTAGCAATGCGATTTGACGCAGGCCTGTTACGGCAAACTCTCGACATATAATGACGATGGCTACAAGAGCACTTAGCTTGTCCATCTCAACTAAAGCTATAAGCACTGAAGCAACAAGCAGCTTGTCTGCTAATGGATCAAGCAGCTTCCCTAAATTAGTAACGAGTTTGTTTTTTCTTGCTATGTAACCATCTAATCCGTCCGTGCTCGCAGCAATAATAAAAATTAAAACAGCAATAATCTGCGTGTATGAGATATCAATATCAGATACCGTTACCGAGCCTAGATCAAGCTTAACGAGCAGAAAAAATAAAATAACAGGCACCAAAAAAATTCTAGCTATCGTAATTTTGTTAGCTAAATTCAAAGCTTTCCCTCCATTACCGTTCATCCGCATCCAACATACCTGCTTTGAACACTCAGTATGTCAATATTATCTATCTAAAATTCACAAATTGCAAATCCAAATCGAGCTTAGCATTGCGCAGCATGTGCATAACTGCTTGTAAATCATCCTTGCTCTTACCCGTAACACGCAGCTGATCACCTTGAATTTGGCTTTTTACCTTTAACTTAGAATCTTTAATTAATGTATTGATCTTTTTCGAAATATCCTGCTCAATGCCTTGACGTATTTTTATTTTTTGACGAACGGTACCACCTGATGCTCCTTCAATTTTTCCATAATCAAGGTTTTTCGTTGGAACATTACGCTTTACCATTTTAGCTAGCAAAATATCGATAACCGCATTCAGCTTATAGTCATCATCACTAACGATTGTCAGCTCGTCCTTATCCAATGTTAGATTCGTTTTACTGCCCTTGAAGTCAAAGCGAGTTGATATTTCACGCTCCGCTTGAGTAACCGCATTGCTTAGCTCTTGTAGATCTACGTTAGAAACAATATCAAACGAATATTCGCTCATCAATGAATCTCCTTTCAAGCAAAACGACAGCTACTGTGCTGTCGTATCTGCCGCTTGTAATTGTAATAAAATACGCTTACTGCCCTTGTTGTTATCCCCGTCTTCTACAATAACATTATCAAGCTTTACTTCTAAATTTCCCGGACGTCCTAGAACAAGGTAGACATCACCCTTGACGGTAAAGGCTGCCTGCTCTCCATCCTTAATGTTGGCATAATACAGCTTTGTTCCATTCTTCCCATTTTCATAAACTTCCAACCAGCTCGCATCGCCGCTATTGGTAACAAGAAGTTCATAGCTATCCTTTGCAGGAGATACGACAAAAATATCGTCACGCCCTTTTGTCTCCTGAAAGGTAATGGCTACTGGCGGTGGAGTTGGTGTAGGTGTTGGCGTAGGCGTTGGAGACGCCCCCGTCTTCGTAGGTGTTGGTGTAGTGGTAATATCACTATTATCCGTAATTGGTGTGCTGTCCGGCTCGTTAGCTGGTTTCCCTTCCTTGCTATAAACGTTGTAATACCATATAACGATAATAACGAGCAATAAAAATAACCACATCAACAAGGAAAAGCCTATTTTTCCAAAGCGCTCTGACCTTGAAGAACGCATACGTTTGGGCTTCCTCGCAGGCAGTGTTTCTGCCACATGTACTTCAGGCTCAGGCACTTCATTCTGATAATGCTTCAGTACTTCCTCCGCATCAAGCCCTACACACTCTGCGTAATTTTTTATAAATGCTCTTATATAAAATTTGCCTGGTAAGACTTTAAAGTCCCCTTCTTCCAGCGCTTCTAAATAACGTTTTCTAATTTTAGTTTGTTCTTGTACATCATCTAACGATAGCCCTTTTTCTTGACGTGCTGTCTTCAGCAAAGCACCTAGTTCTGACACAATACAACCTCCTTCGTTCTAATATCGCTGTGTCTTAAAAATCTTCGGAATAGCTGGTAAATGTCTCATACGTAATTTCTTCATCTGGAGAGTTGCGTAGCTCTACAATAATATCGAAATGGCTGTAATCATAGTTGGACTCACGTATAAAAATATCCGGATGCTCAATCACTTTCGTGGAAGGCATCTCCATAATTTCTTGAATAAGTGCATAATGACGCTCGTTGGAACGAATTGTACTTACAATGCCGTCGATAATAAAAATATTGTTAGCATCCATTTCCTGATCGGATAGCTGTGAACGCACCGTCTGCCTTAGAAGAGTGGAGGAAACGAAGGTCCAACGCTTATTAGAGCATACACTGCCCGCAATAATAGATTCTGTCTTGCCGACTCGTGGCATCCCTCTAAGCCCTATCACATAATTACCTTCACGCTTAAAAACTTCACCTAGAAAATCTACAAGCAATCCTAGCTCGTTGCGAGTAAATCGGAAGGTTTTACGGTCATCCGAATCTCGCTCTATGTATCGTCCATGACGAACTGCCAATATATCAACAATGGTAGGAGTTCTTAATTTATTGACTGTAATATCATCGACCTTCGTAAGTAGCTTACCCAATAACTCGATTTTTTCATCATCATCCGTTTGCAGCAGTAAGCCCCTTGTATGATTGTCTACACCATTAATTGTAAGAATATTAACCTCCAGCATACCTAACAGAGAAGCAATATCCCCTAGTAGACCCGGTCTATTTTTATGTATTGTGTACTCCATGTACCATTGCTTCCGTTCCACTCCAGTCACCATCCTATATGTATGTAAAACTTTCTAACGTTATGTATTCTACAAAATTCAACACTTTCCTGCAATATCAGTAAATTCATCAGCGAAAAGCCCCCAATTGGAGGCTTTCGCAAAAAAATGATAAATCTAAATGTAAAACACCCGTATAATTATGCCTTTTCAGCTAGCTTTACCATCAGCTTTGCGATGGTATGACGATCAGTTTCGTCACCAGCATCCCATAGCTGCTTTAATACTGCTTGCTCATCGTTTTTTGGATCAACACGTTCATCAAGGAAGGAACCGATTTCGTATGCTAGGTTGGAAATCGTCTCTTCAGATAAGCCCATGTTTTTACCTTGTGCTACACGTTCCTTCAAAAACTTTTTCCATGTTTCAAATTGATCTAATACAGTAGACATTGCCTCTCGCCTCCATTAACTCAATTGTTGAATGACTCAACAGAAGTTATTGTGCGCAAGCAGACATAAGGCTATGCTAGTAATTAATTGCTACTTAAGGAAAATGTACTACGTTAGCCAACCACCATTTGGACTAATGACCTGACCGGTAATGTACGATGATTCAGGTAATGATAAAAAATATATAAGCGACGCGATCTCTTCTGTCGAACCAAAGCGACCGACTGGAATTTCCTGTGCAAGGGCTTCCTTTTCTAATGGATCGAACGTATTCATCATCTCGGTATCAACGACCCCAGGAGCAACCGCATTAACCGTTACACCTGAAGGGGCTAGCTCCTTCGCCAGTGCCTTTGTAAAGGCGTTCATGCCGCCCTTCGTTGTCGAATAAAGCACCTCACAAGCAGCACCTGTCATCCCCCAAACAGAAGAGACGTTAATAATTCTTCCGTATTTTTGTGTAATCATATGTGGCATAAACAGCTGCGTACACATGAACATCCCCTTCAAGTTGATGTTCATGACGGTATCCCATTGTTCTTCTGTTACATCAACTAACATTCCATAATGGGAAATTCCGCCATTATTAACGAGGATGTCTGGAGCGATACCAAGCGCATCAAGCTTTTCCTTCATTCTTAGCAGTTGCTCTCTAGAGCCTAAGTCTGCCGATATCGTAAGCACCTCGGCTCCAGCAGCAATGCATTCTCTGGCAGTCTCATTCGCTTGCTCATGTCCTTGCAAGTAGTGAATAACGATGCGATACCCTTCCTTAGCAAAACGCTTTGCTATTGCAGCACCTATGCCTCGGCTTCCCCCGGTTATCAACACCGTCATTTCACGTAACGGCTTTACCATTTAAGTAGATGGAGACTCTACAATGGACACTGCGAGCTGATTAAAGTCAAAATGCTCCTTCAATCGTGCATTCACATCGTCCAGTGTACTTTCTTCATAATATTTAAGCACATTAAACATATCACAGTTTCTAAAACGATAACGTGTAAATTCAGTTGCAATCGCCTCAGGGGAATTAAGCATTCGTAAATAGTTACCAATTTTTTTACGTTTTACACGTTCAAATCGTTCTGCGTCAATGCCTGTTTGCAGCGTTTCCGTAATGTAGGCTCGAATCGTTTCAACTAGCTTATCCGGATCAGGTGTATCTCCGCCGAGCACAGAAAATGCGTATTGCTCAGAGCAGTTATACTCAAAGCCGAACGAATCAAAAATAAGCTGCTGGTCGTATAAAGATTGATAAAACGGAGAGCTGCTGCCAAACATAATGTCCAGCATTAGCTTGGAGATTACCTCTTGACGTAGAAGCTCTTCACCTTGCTTATGCACGGCTTGTTCCTTAAAGCCAAGCATACATTTCGGCAACGATACATGCAGCTTTTTCTCAACGCGAGATTGCCGAATAGCGCCAGGCTCCTCTTCAAAGAATCGCTCAATGTTACCTAGCGGCACATAGGATTTGGCTGCTTGATTACGCTTAACGAGCTCGATAATATGTTCCGCATCGACACCTCCAACAACAAAAAGCAGCATGTTAGAAGGGTGATAAAACGTATTGTAGCAGCGATACAGCAAATCTTTATCAATTTTATAAATCGACTCTACCGTACCTGCAATATCAATTGATATCGGATGCTTCTGATACATCGCCTCGAATAACCCGTAGTATACACGCCAATCGGCATTATCATTGTACATATTAATTTCCTGTGCGATAATTCCTTTTTCCTTGTCGACATTCTGCTCTGTAAAATGAGGACGCTGTACGAAATCAATTAACGTCGTTAAATTATCGTCGATGTTTTCTGTAGCAGAGAACAAATACACAGTACGGTCAAATGAAGTGTATGCATTGGCGGCAGCACCCTGCTTGGAGAATTTAGCAAAAACATCTTGACCATCCGGCTCTTCAAACATTTTGTGCTCCAAAAAGTGAGCAATGCCATCTGGAACCTTGATCGGTGTCTCGTCACCAACCGCAAAGTGGTTGTCAATGGATCCATATTTCGTGGCAAAGGTTGCATATGTTTTCTGAAATCCTTGCTTAGGAAGCACAATAATCTCAAGTCCATTCTCAAGAACTTCACGATACAGCGTTTCCTCTACATGCGGATAACTAAGTGTCTCCATTCGTTACACCTCCTGACGGTCACGTAAGAAATATATAGTATCTAGAGCAACTTGGTTAGCAATTCTTTGCACATCGTCCTTGCTCACCTTACTAATTTGCTCAATAACCGATTCTACTGAACGATCTACATTCGCATATTGCTTATTAAAGTCAAAACCTGCAATATCATTAGCGTTGTCTAGAATTTCACGCATAGCGTTTGTGAGCATGGCCTTCGTTTGCTCCAGCTCCACATCAGAAATATGTCCAGCCTTCATATCATCAAGCTGCTTCTCAATGATGCCTAGTGCTTTTTCGTAATTCTCAAACTCAATGCCTGATTGAATCGTAACTATTCCTTTATGAGCATCATAGCGAGAAGAGCAATAGTAAGCTAAGCTTTCTTTTTCACGCACATTTACAAAGAGCTTCGAATGAGGATAGGTACCCAATATGCCATTATATACGAGCGCACATACGTAGTCTGGATCCGCATAGCCAACATTCATACGTAAACCAAGATTAAGCTTTCCTTGGCTAACCTCCATTCGATCGACAACTGTCTTGACGGAGCTCACTGAATGACTCGCTTCAGCAGGCTTATATTGAATTGGCTTTGCACTGGCAGGCATCTGAAAGTTTTGCTCGACAAGCTTCGTGACTTCCTCTAGCGTTGTATCACCAACGACATATAGATCAAATTGCGCCTCACTCAGCCAATCGCTGTAACGTTGAAATAGCGAATTTGCATCAATATGAGGCAGGTCTTCAAGCTTACCTGATGCATTCAACCGATACGGTTCATGCTCGCACATTTCCTGTATACAGCGCTCAGCCGCATAATGAATTTTATCGTTAATAATAGAGTCAAGCTGCTTTTTTAACGTGCCTTTCTCAGCATCAACATAGGCTTCACGAAAGCCGCCTTGTTCAATCAATGGATTGGTCAACACATCGCCCAAATACTGCAACGCACCGTTTAACAAAGAATGCTCGCTGTTAACAAAACGATCATTAATTACATCCATTCTAAGCTGAATGAATTGTGTATTTCCTCGCTTCACAATGTTAAAGCCAAAGCCCGCTCCATACATATTGTCGAGCTGCTCTCGTAGCTGAATCGTCTCAGGAAAGCGAGCCGTACCGCGGCGTAATACATATGGGATTAGTGCGGTCGAGGTAACTGTTTGCTCCTCGAGAGGGGTTCCAGCAAATAACGTAATCGCATAGGTTTTAAAGCGATTGGTTGGAAGCACATGAATCGTAATATTTTTTACCTTTCCAACTTGGAATTCCATTGATCTAGCCCCTTTCCTCTTACCTGTTTATTTATTCTAACGCATTATAAATGGAAGAAGCAACCATTAGACAACCTCCCAATGATTGCTTCCCCTATTTATTGATTTACTTACAAAATATATGTTTACCTATCGTTAATACTTGCTGTCTAGTCCAGATCCATGCGCTAGTTGCTGTATCAGGATTAAAGTAATAAATACAGCCATACGTTGGATCCATCCCATTAATCGCATCACGAACCGCACGCTTTGCTGTTTCATTAGGTGTTAAGTAAATTTGTCCATCATCAACTGCAGTGAACGCTCGTGGCTGGAATATAACTCCGTATACGGTGTTTGGGAAATCTGGATGCTTCACTCGATTTAATATGACAGCAGCTACAGCAACCTGTCCTTCATACGGCTCTCCGCGTGCCTCGCCATAAACTGCATTAGCCATGAGCTGAATATCATTTTCTGTAAAACCAAGCAAATTCGACTGTGCTGCCGAGCTTTTATTGTTAGCATTACCGCTTGGTTTATTGGTGCCAGGACTAGATTCAGCTGTTAATGCAGGATACCAATTTTTAGTTGCATTAACGAGCTTATTTTTCGTAGCTTGACCAACTACTCCATCAGAGGTTAAGCCGAATTCCCACTGAAACCATGTTACAGCATTTTTCGTCTTGGAGCCGAATTGAGAATCAATTTCTCCATTGTAATACCCTAAGTATTTTAATCTGCCCTGCAGCTCAGATACATCCTCACCATACGATCCAACCTTAAGAATGGCAGAGCTAAAGGTTGGAAGTGTCTTGGGCTGATCGGATACTCGAGAGTATATCATGAGACTCGTTAATAGCATTGCAACGATGCCGAACACCATAATCTTGCGAAATTTCATATTCAATACGCCTTTCTCTTGATGCATTTTCATAGTCAGTAGCTGACATGCACATAGTATGAGAAAAGGGCATTAATAATATACTTCATTCTTGTAATTTATGTTTTATTTGGCTTCCCATTGTTCCTGAGTCACTAGAACCGTCCTAGGTTTACTACCTTCATATGGGCCGACTATCCCTTTAGCTTCTAGCTGATCAATAAGTCTTGCGGCGCGAGTATAGCCAATTCTCATTCGACGCTGCAATAGGGAAACCGATGCTTGATTTCCTTCGATAACTATCCGAGCTGCATCGTCAAACAGCTCATCCATATCATCGTCTACCGAGTCATCTGACTCTTCATCTAATTCCGGAACGAGCTCCTCGTTATACTTCACTTCACCTTGTCCACGTACGAAGCTAACGAGCGCCTCAACCTCTTCATCAGATAGGAATGCCCCTTGAACACGAATAGGCTTATTCATTCCCATTGGCAAGAACAACATATCTCCGCGTCCTAACAGCTTCTCTGCTCCTGCAGAATCGAGAATCGTACGAGAATCGACCTGAGAGGATACACCGAAGGCTATTCGGGACGGAATATTGGCTTTAATGACACCTGTGATTACATCCACTGAAGGACGCTGCGTCGCAATAATTAGATGAATGCCCGCCGCACGTGCCATCTGTGCTAGTCTAGCGATAGAATCCTCTACCTCATTGGATGCGACCATCATTAGATCGGCAAGCTCATCCACAATAACTACGATATAAGGCAGCACTGCGTTAGGATTATCCTTCATTAATTGATTGTAGCCTTCAATGTTACGAGTACCAGATTTAGAAAATAGCTCATACCGCTTTTCCATCTCAACAACAATCTTTTTAAGTGCCAACGATGCTCGCTTCGGATTGGTGACAACCGGCGCGAGTAAGTGCGGTATACCATTATATACATTCAGCTCTACCATTTTAGGGTCAATCATTAAAAACTTCACTTCATCCGGCTTTGCCTTGTACAAAATACTCGCAATAATACCGTTAATACAAACGGACTTACCCGAACCAGTTGCTCCTGCAACTAGTAAATGCGGCATTTTAGCAAGATTACCTACAATCGTTTGTCCAGATATATCTCGGCCAAATGCAATGGATAGCTTTGATTGAGCGTTCACAAAGACTGGAGTCTCCATTACTTCGCGCATCGTAACGACTGAAATCTCGCCATTCGGTACTTCTATACCAATCGCAGATTTACCAGGTATTGGCGCTTCCATCCGTACATCCTTCGCAGCTAGTGCTAATGCGATATCGTCGGTAAGTCCGACAATTCGGCTAACTTTTACCCCCGTTGCAGGCTGCACCTCATAACGCGTTACAGCAGGGCCTCTAGCAACATCTAACACCTTGGCACGAACACCAAAGCTTTCAAGTGTTGCTTCGAGCTTTCTTCTCGCGTCATACATCTCATGGCCATCTGTCGTCTTGCCCGCTGACTTGGGCATACTTAACAATGAGAAAGGTGGCATCTCATATGGAATTGGTGTCGGATGAAGAGGTGCATGAAACACCTTAGACGAATCAGAGACATCCGCCTCCGTAATGAGTGCATCGGATGTTACAGCTTGTCCCTCTGGGTATTGATAGGCTTCTTCATCGTTAATCTCAGCTACCTGGGTCGCTTCTGCTTGCTGCTCCTCAATTAATGTATCTGCGAATTGCGCCACGGCCGCAGCATCACTTGGTACCGTCGTAGCATGTTTATCTTCTACAAATTCTGTTGGAATAGTGTTATTGTCTTCTTCATGACTGTATGGTTCATCCTGAAGTTCGTTGCTTATGTAATCATTATCGTTATCTTGATTCACAGGAATATTAGTATATGACGTTTGAGCTCTTTGCTGGTCTGCATCATACTCTTCCTTAGATGAAGGAGCATAGCCCTCTAGAATCTGAGCATGAGCATCATTCGCCTCTTCTGTTGCTCCATTATGCTGATCATTATGATGCAACTCCCAATCATCCTGCGGCTCGCTTTGCTCCGTATT
Source organism: Paenibacillus sp. FSL W7-1287 (assembly GCF_038004245.1). Lineage (NCBI taxonomy): Bacteria > Bacillati > Bacillota > Bacilli > Caryophanales > Paenibacillaceae > Paenibacillus > Paenibacillus sp. FSL W7-1287. The sequence continues at coordinate 2,510,814 of NZ_JBBORD010000001.1, forward strand.
CATATGAAAGAACCAAGATTTCCGTTTCGGTTTAGGCAGCTCCACTACAAAGGTTTCATCATCCTCATCGTCATTATCAATGACTTGTTCCTTATATTTGGCTAATGCTTTCTTCCTTGAACGAAGCAGGCTCAGCTTAGCCGAGAGAAGCTTATAGAGTCGTACAGATTTCGTGCGAACGAACCGCAGCATCTCGACATAAGATTTCCCAGAAATAAGCATGAAAGCGATAAGGTATTGAACAATATTGAGTATTAATGCTCCATAATAGCCAAACAGCATAAACAATAGTGAATACTGAACTGCTCCGACATAGCCTCCACTAATGGATAAGCTGCGGATAGATTGCTCGGTTTGAGGTTCTGATGAAAATAACTGGGTGCGCAGCTCCAAATCTAATGTTTGGAAAATTAATTTCCCCGTAATCCCCGTTTCATCTAATCCCATATATCTCGCATTAATGTGCGAGATTGAGCTGCTTAACGTTAACGCAAGCACTGCAAGCACAAGCCCTGTTTTACGCGATGACCAGCCTTTCGGCCAAGCTCGCTTTATCATGACAGCTAGTCCGACAATAATCCCGACGATAGCTAAAACAAAATAGAATTTCCCTAAAATTACACCAAACAATCTGGAGAGCGCTCTTCCAACAGCAGCTTCACCAGCGAGGGCGATCATGGAAATCGTAATAATTAGAATGCCGTAAACTTCATATTTTAATTGCGCTCCTATAGAACGCTTCTTTTTTCGTCTCTTTGCCAATATGCTCCCCCCTTTTTCCATTATATCACATGGATTGGGGAGGGGCTATCATCACAAATACTCTAATATTACTTATACGATGCTAGTACCACGCCTGAAATAATAAAAAGCTAACTACACATGATGATGTGTAAGTTAGCTTTTAGTTAACACCATTAATAATTTACTCTTGATGGAACGGGATAAGAGAACCAGGGGCATAACGAGTATCTAAGTAACAATCCAGTGGAGGATTAATTAGCCTAACTACTAATGCTTTACCTGTTTTTAGCGGCTTAACCTCCATTAGCATTCCTTCGTACACATAATTGACAACCTCATTCTCTGTTGCCTGCTCCCCGTATATAAATTCAACGGGCACAATGGTGTGCAGCATTAATGTACTTCTCCTTTCGACATCGCGATTAGCTGCTTTAATTCCAGCATTGCTTCACCAATTCCTCCAACTCGATCAATTAAGCCATGCTGAACAGCTTCACTTCCGATAATTGTTGTACCGATATCTCTCGTCAACTCTCCAGTTTTAAGCATTAACGTTCTAAAGGTTTCTTCGGAGATATTAGAGTGAGCAACGACAAATCTTGTTACTCTTTCTTGCATTTTTTCCAAGTATTCAAAAGATTGCGGGACGCCTATAACTAGCCCATTCATTCGAATCGGATGAATCGTCATTGTAGCTGTTTCGGCAATGAAAGACACGTTGCCAGACACGGCGATCGGCACACCAATTGAGTGTCCGCCACCTAAAACTAGCGTTACCGATGGCTTTGACATCGATGAAATCATCTCAGCAATAGCAAGGCCTGCCTCCACATCCCCTCCTACTGTGTTAAGAATAATGAGCATGCCCTCAACCTTACTATTTTGCTCTGCGGCAACAAGCTGTGGAATAATATGCTCATACTTCGTTGTTTTGTTTTGTGGAGGAAGTATCATATGACCTTCAATTTGTCCAATGATGGTTATACAATGAATATTACTTTCCTGCGGTTGTGGCAGTGCAGCAGTTCCTAACTGCTGGATCGCATTCATTGCTATTGCTTGGTCTTGATTCTGGTTTTGATTAGGATTTTGATTAGGGTTATTAGGCATAGGATTAGGCTGTGGATTTTCACTTGGGCTATTATTTTCCTGAATATCCTGCTCTTGCTTTAATTGAGGTGACATGTAGCACTACTCTCCCTTACTAATATCAATTTATGTCGTTAGTATGGGTACTTATTCTGTTTTTATCCTACATCACCTGAAATCCAATTAATGAAACAAAAAACTAGCCATCCAGCTCTGTTAAGAGCGGATGGCTAGTTTTAGGTGAATGGAAAGCAATCTTATACTTCCATAATTATTGGCAAAATCATAGGGCGACGACGTGTTTGCTCATATAGGAAACGTCCTAGAGAGTCTTTTACGTTCGTTTTTAGTGAAGCCCATTCGTTCACTTTATCACTCATTAATTTATTTAATGTAGAAGTTACGATACGATTTGCTTCATCAAGCAGACCTTCTGATTCACGAACATACACGAATCCACGTGAAATAATGTCTGGACCTGACAATATCGTGCCGTCTTCTTTGCTTAGAGTTACAACTACGACTAAGATTCCATCCTGCGAAAGCAGCTTGCGATCTCTTAATACAATGTTTCCTACGTCTCCAACCCCAAGGCCATCGATTAACACACGACCTGCTGGTACTTTTGGTCCTCTTGCAGCTTGACCATTTTGAAACTCGACAGTGTCTCCGTTGTCAAGAACGAATACATTTTCCGGCTCAATTCCAACTTCTTCGGCTAAATCGGCATGGATGCGAAGCATACGATATTCGCCGTGTATTGGAATAAAATATTTTGGTTTAACAAGATTTAACATCAGCTTTAGTTCTTCTTGGCTACCGTGACCTGATACATGGACGCCAGATACTGATCCAGAACCATAAATTACATTAGCTCCGAGACGGTACAACTCATCTACCGTTCTACCTACATAACGTTCATTACCAGGGATAGGTGTCGCGGCAATGATCACCGTATCTCCAGGTAAAATATCGACTTTACGGTGCGTAGAACGTGCCATGCGCGTTAATGCACTCATCGGTTCGCCTTGGCTGCCTGTGCACAATATAACGACTCTGTCAGCAGCTAAACGATTTACTTCCTCAGGCTCAATAAGCATACCTTCTGGAATGTTCAAGTATCCTAGCTCATTCGCAATCGTAACAACGTTAACCATGCTACGACCTACGACTGCAATTTTGCGGCGAGTTGCAATCGCAGCGTTAATCACTTGCTGAATACGATGCACATTAGATGCAAACGTAGCAACGACGACACGCTGAGTAGCTGTACGGAAGATTTCCTCTAATCGGTTACCTACATTTTTTTCTGATGGAGTATATCCTGGACGTTCTGCATTTGTTGAGTCAGATAGAAGTGCTAACACTCCTTTTTTTCCAATCTCTGCAATACGTTGTAAATCCGCATATTGCTCATTAACAGGAGAATGATCGAACTTGAAATCACCTGTATGAACAATTGTACCTTCTGGTGTGTCCAAGCAAACGCCTACAGAATCGGGTATGCTGTGATTTGTTTTGAAAAAGCTCGCTTTAATTGATCCAAGCTGCAATTCACTATCAGCACTAATTAAAATCCGCTTTGTATCTCCTAGAATTCCTGCTTCCTTAAGCTTAACATCAATAAGTCCCAAAGTTAGCTTGGTTGCATATACAGGAACCTTTAGGCTTTTTAGTACATATGGAAGTCCACCGATATGATCTTCATGACCATGTGTAACGATAATTCCACGTACTTTATCATGATTCTCTATAAGATAGGCTACATCTGGAATGACAATATCAATCCCTAGCATGTCCTCCTCTGGGAACTTAAGGCCTGCATCTACAACGACAATATCATCATTGTATTGAACAACATACATGTTCTTACCGATCTCACCGACCCCGCCCAAAGCGAAGACCAATAATTTATCTTGGCTATTCTTTTTTGACAAGTGAATCTAAACCTCCTACAGTCATTTTTCCGTTGATTATTCACAATCTATTACTAAAAAACGTCAGATGCCGCTCTGACGGAATTTACAAAATTAAATATTTACTTGCCGCACCCATTCACTTAACTCCATTATACATGATTAAAAAGTAATTACACAAGTCGAGATACAAAATATGCCTGTGAAATGATGGAACAGTTCGTAATCATCCTAGTCTTACGCACCAAATGCTAACATAAAGCTTGTTGTTGATTGTAGTATTCCCCCACTTTTCAACCATAATGCAATGGAAAAAGGCTGCATGCCAAGTTGACATGCAGCCTTCTCAAAAGCATTTATTTCTACTGTAATTGATCTTTAATCGGCTTGAGTGAAGCAACAAAACTTGCTTCATCCGGCGTAATTGGCGCCAGTGGCAAGCGAACGGAGCCTACCGGTAAACCTACAAGCGAAAGCGCGTGCTTAACCGGCACAGGATTAGGTGTAGGATGCGGACAGTGGAATAACCCCTTAAATACTGGTGATAGCTCCTGATGTAGCTTAGCAGCCTTTACAACGTCTCCTGAGACATAGCTATTAATCATATCCTTCATTTCTTTACCAACAATGTGAGAGGCCACACTTACGATGCCATATGCTCCAACCGCCATTGCAGGCAGCGCAGCACTATCATCGCCAGAGTAAATACGGAAGCCTTCTGGTGCGCCTGCTGCAATTGCTGTAAGCTGCTCCAAATTAGCGCAGTCCTTCGTTGCAACGACGTTTGGCAGCTCTGCTAGACGAAGTGTAGTTTGAGCAGAAATATTGACACCCGTTCTACCTTCAACGTTGTAAAGCATGACTGGTAGCTTTGTGCTCTCAGCAATGGATTTAAAATGAAGGTACAACCCTTCCTGAGATGGCTTATTGTAATACGGTGCAACGAGCAATAAACCATCGACGCCACACTGCTCTGCCTCCCGTGATAATTCAATGGAAGCACGAGTATTATTACTGCCAGTACCAGCAATAATCTTCACTCTGCCGTTAGCCTGCTTCACAGCAAATGAGAACAGCTCTAATTTTTCTTCATGTGTTAAGGTTGGTGATTCACCGGTCGTGCCAGCTACGACAATACTGTCACTTTGTTGATCCACAATTAAACGCTCCAATAGCTTTTCCGTTGTCGACCAATCAATATTACCTTCGCTATCGAAAGGCGTTACCATTGCGGTAATCAATCTTCCGAACTCCATCCGAATTCCTCCTACCATTTGCCATATATCAGACATCATATTCATTCATTGTATAGTGTTTAACGATTAAGATCAAACGTTGAATGCAGTGCTGTTAATGCTTTAGACATGTACTCCTCTTTTACAAGAACCCAGATCGCAGCATTGGAATCTGCAGATTGCAGAATTGGAATATTTTCTTTTGTTAATGCCGCGACAATACGAGCCATGACACCGGGTTGACCATTCATCCCACCGCCAATAATCGAGATTTTAGCACACTCATCATTAAGCAGAACATGAAAGCCACGTTCCTGCAGCAGTGTATAAGCGATTCTATTCTGTTCTGCTTGCACAGTAAATATCGAATGTGAAGCTGATACATTGATAAAATCAACACTAATCTGATGATTAGCTAGCGTCTCAAATATTAGCTGAGGGTCATGTTTACGCTCATCGGTTCCCGATACGTAAAGCTGAGTAATACCTTTGGCATACGCGATACCGGTCACGTGCCGGTCCAGCACAGCGTGTTCATTATGCTCCCAAGCTGCATCCTGCACTAATGTGCCTTCCTCATTCGAAAACGTTGACCGAATACGAACAGGTATGCGTGCCTGCTGAGCGATCTCAACCGCGCGTGGGTGAACGACCTTTGCTCCTTCTCTCGCCATATGGCAAATTTCAGCGTAGCTCACTTGTGCAATCGGTTTTGCATCGCTTACTAGCTTGGGATCAGCCGTTAAAATTCCATTCACATCGGTATATATATCAACGATCTCAGCCTTAAGAGCTGCGCCAAGCGCTGTCGCAGATGTATCGCTTCCCCCTCTGCCAAGCGTTGTAACAGCCCCGTGCTTCGTCATTCCTTGAAAGCCTGTGACGACAACAACATGACCAGCCTCCAAAGCCTTTAATATCCGCTCTGGTTTTATAGCTATGATCTTAGCTGATCCATACTCCTCATCAGTCTCAATGCCGGCCTCTCCACCAGAGAGCACCAATGCAGGAATTCCTTCCGCACGTATCTGTGCCCCAATTAACGTCGCGCTAATTAGTTCACCGCAGCTTAACAGCATATCCCGCTCTTTCAGATCAATGGCGTGCCCATAGGGCTGCAATTGATCAAGCAGTGTATCGGTAGCGTATGGATCACCTCTTCTACCGATCGCAGATACAACGACGACAACGGCATAGCCGTTGTCACGTTCGCGCTTTATATGTTGGATTACATGTTCCTTAGCTTGACTAGTCGATAAAGACGTACCGCCAAATTTTTGAACAATGATTCGCATAACTTACTTCGCCTCCAAGGTACACAGCCTAAGTTGACGAAGTGAAGGCCATTAGCCTTTTGCAATATATTCTGCGATTTGTACTGCATTCCATGCAGCGCCTTTTAGTAGGTTGTCAGACACAATCCACATGTTCAAGCCTTTTTCACTCGTAATATCACGACGAATGCGGCCTACGAAAACATCTGGCTTGCCAGCTGAATCGGTAGCTAAAGGATATTGCTGATTAGCAGGATCATCCACAAGCGTAACGCCTGGCGCAGCTGCTAGCAATTCCTTCACTTCTTCAACGTCGAATTGCTCATCAAATTCAACATATACGGATTCTGAATGTCCGTAAATAACAGGGATTCGAACACAAGTAGCAGATACTTCAATCGAATCGTCACCCATAATTTTTTTTGTTTCGTTTGTCATTTTCATTTCTTCAAAGGTATAGCCGTTTTCTGTAAACTTATCAATTTGCGGAATCGCATTAAATGCAATTTGATGCTTTACAGGTAGTCCCCCAACTGGCAATACATCTGGTGTAAATGGTTTTTCGTCAAGTACAGCACGTGTTTGGTCAAGTGTTTCTTGAATCGCACGAGCACCTGCTCCAGAAACGGCTTGATACGTCGAAACGATAACACGTTTAATACGGTAACGATCATGCAGCGGTTTAAGTGCTACGACCATTTGGATCGTAGAGCAGTTCGGATTGGCAATAATACCATTATGCTCTTTAATTTTATCAGCGTTAACCTCTGGAACAACAAGCGGAGCATTTGGATCCATACGGAATGCACTCGTATTATCGATACAAACAACACCACGCTTTGCTGCCTCAGGCGCTAATGCCTTACTTACGTCACCACCAGCACTAAATAGTGCAATTTCTACTCCATTAAAGCTATCTGGTGTTGCTTCCTCAATGACATGCTCCTGCCCTCTAAACGTAAGAGTTTTACCAGCTGAACGTGCTGAAGATAAAAATTTGATCTCATTTATAGGGAAGTTTCTCGTCTCCAACAGCTTAATAATTTGTTCCCCTACTGCTCCCGTTGATCCGACAACTGCTACATTGTATAATTTTTGATTTGACATATGATGCTTCTCCCCTCTATTACTTATATATTAATGGCGCTCGACTAAAAGTGGCTGCAGCTGCTTACCTTGCAAGGCCGCTTCACATGCTTCCATAATCAAGTCCATTCTAGCAACTAAAGAATTCGGTTTATTGATAGGATCATCTTGACCGAACGGTACAAAATAAATATTTTTCGCAACAATGAGCTTGGCAATATTCGCTAGATTTAAGCCTAATCCATCATTAGTCGAAATCGCAATAACGATTGGCCTACCATTGCGCATTTGGGATTTAGCAGCCATTAGCACGGCGCTATCCGTGATTGCATTTGCAAGTCTACTTGTTGTATTACCAGTACAAGGAGCGATCGTAAGGACATCAATTTTTTTCGATGGTCCAAGCGGCTCTGCTTGCACGATAGTAGAGACAATCTCATTACCTGTAATTCTATTAAGCTCATTACGCCATTTTTCGGCCGTGCCAAAACGAGTATCCGTCGTAATCAACGTATTGGACACAATCGGAATGACATTCGCTCCTGCATCAACAAATCGTTGGATTTGCGGCATTACCTCTTCAAATGTGCAATGTGAGCCTGACAGCGCATAACCAACTGTTTTTCCGTTCCAATCCATCATAATTCCCTCCGCTTCATTTGATCCAATAGTAATTGGCTTAAGCAATCGGCGAGAATTAGACCTGCTGTCTTCGGAGCTACAATGCCAGGCAGTCCTGGCGCAAGCAACGCTTTTATCTCTTTTGACTCAGCATAGGAAAAATCTGTTCCCCCTGGCTTTGTCGCAAGATCGATAATAACCGCGCTTTTTTGTAGTTTGTCGATTATTTGTGCTGTGATAATCATAGTCGGAATTGTATTAAAAAGCAAGTCAATATTCACCACATATTGCTCAAGATCCTTTGTGTAGAAAGGCTGAAAGCCCATTTCATAAGCACGTGCAAAGTGCTGGCTTCGATTTACACCAACCCACACGTTCGAACCTAATGCCTGCAAACCTCTCGCCATAGAAATTCCCGTTCGGCCGAACCCCAGAACCATCGAGTGAGATCGGTGAATGGTGATATCGGTATGCTGAATGGCCATCATAAGCGCGCCTTCCACCGTCGGTATCGAATTAAAGATTGCAATATCATCACGCTCGAACAACTCTACTAGCTGTAACTGGTGACGCGCACAGAGCTCCTTCAAATAAGGTTTAGCCATGCCTGCATAAATGACGCAAGTTTTAGGTAAGGCAGCAAGCAGTTCATCTGTTAGCTGTATCGTTTCGCTGCTGAAAACGGTATGCACATATCCATCGTCATCGCAACCGACAGCTGGCAGCAAAAGTGCATCAAGCTTAGCAAAAGCCTGTTTATTCAGCTCAATTGAAATTGCTTTTTCAGGCAATTCCTTCTTCTGTTCAAAACCACAGATGCTGACTGTTGCATTGTTTTCACAAAGCTTATTAATGATTTCAAGCTGCCTTGCATCTCCGCCAAGCAGAAGTACATTTACGCCCGTTAACATGGGGCACACTCCTTTCTGGCTCAAAAATATATGCTATACTATGCGGTTGCACAAAAATAGGTGTATAACTAGAGCTGAAACTTTTATAGGTTGTTCGCTATCGAGGTCGCTGTAGAGCAGCTATCGAAGGTCGCTATTGGGAGCCGCTACGGAGCAAAGCGTTCTTTCACTCGCGTTTAAAGCCTGATTCTTCTCGCAGTTTAATAAGGTTGAATCAGGCCTTAAAGGCGAGCCACTTCGTTTTACAGAATCGCTTTACTCCTCCGCTCACGTTGAGCGTTATGTAAAACGTTTATGAAGGCTGCTTCAGTTGTCTTCGGGATAGGTTCACACAGAAGCACATTCAAAAAAAATGCACAACTCAAAAAGCATAATACCTAAAGTAATCCAACGTATAGTACACTCATCAGAGCTCGGCAAATAAATAGCTTTTTCTAAAAAATTGTTATTTAGATGGATATCCATTCGATTGAAACGAATACCTTCACAATGAGTCTTATGAAAGGAAAATGATTATGAAAACAATAACTTTATGTGGTTCTACAAAGTTCAAGGAACAATTTGAACAGGCTACTTTCTTACACTTCAAGGAACTATTGTAATCAGCTTCGCCTTCTTTGAGCAGAGTGAAGGTTTTGAAATAACTGAAGAACAAGCTGAACTTCTTGGAAATCTTCATTTCAGAAAAATCGATATCTCAGATGAAATATTTGTGATTGATGTGAATGGTTACATTGGAAGCAGTAAAAAAAAGAAATCGAATATGCCAAAGAAAAAGGAAAAACCATTCGTTACTACTCTTATGGTGAAACCCCTTCAACTGAATTACTAAGCAAAAAAAGAGCAGTATGCCTATTCGGCATACTGCTCTTTTGTCGCTCGATATAAAACCTATACTCCTGTATGTCCAAAACCGCCTGCACCGCGAACGGTGTCTGGCAGCTCATCAGCTTCTTCGATTGCAACCTTTGGTACAAGACCAAACAGCATTTGTGCAATTCGTTCACCACGTTCAATCGTGAATGGCTCGCTACCAAAATTAACAAGCAATACCTTCACCTCTCCACGATAATCTGCATCGATGGTGCCAGGTGTATTCAAGCATGTAATCCCGTGCTTGTATGCTAGCCCGCTGCGCGGACGAATTTGCGCCTCCAGCTCATTAGGCATTGCCATGGCAAAGCCAGTCGGAATCAGCTTGCGCTCACCAGGAGCAAGAATGATGGGTTCATCAACTGCCGCCTGCAGATCAAAGCCTGCGGAGCCTTCTGTCATCCTTTTGGGTATAGCTAAATCCTCATTGCCAGGCATTCTCTTAAATAACACTTGATACAAGCTGATCCCTCCTAAGGTTAGCAATTGCTTTGTCGCTTGCACCAACCATTGAAATAGCAAAAGGTGTTGCGAGCATCGTCTTAGTCACTTCTTTAACATCATCTATCGTAATTGCATCAATACGAGCTAGCAAGGCATCAATCGAATTATGCTTACCAAGCATAAGCTCATGCTTGCCATTTCGATTCATACGACTGCTCGTGCTTTCAAGATTAAGGATAAGTGAGCCTTTGAGCTGCTCCTTGCCTCGTATAAGCTCAGCTTCCGATAGGCCTTTGCTTCCAACTTCATGCATAAGCTCCATCGTTAAATTGACAACCTCTTCGGTTTGCTTTGGTGCAGTTCCAGCATAAATCGTAAAAAGACCAGAATCTGCGGCTGCACTATGATAGGAATAAACGGAATAAGCTAATCCCCGCTCCTCACGTATCACTTGAAACAGACGTGAGCTCATACCGCCGCCCAGCGCATTATTAAGTAAAATCATTGCATTCTGTAGCGGAGTGCCCATCGCGAAGCCTGGAAATGATATGCAGATATGATTTTGCTCCGTTTTCTTTTGGAAGAATGAATAATCACCAATAAAGCTTGGAGCCGTAATGCTCGTATTCTCAGTCGCATCATTCCGATAATGTCCAAAATATGTTTCCAACAGCTCAAGTAAGCTTTTCGGCTCAATATTGCCAGCAACACTCAACACGATATTATCTATGGTATAACGATCCTTCATAAATTGCAACAAATCCTCGGAGCTCATCGATTCAAGAGTCTGCTCCGTACCTAAAATCGTATAAGCAAGCGGATGGTCGCCATAGGCAGACTTAGCCACTTCATCATGAACTCGATCATCCGGTGTATCCTCATACATCGATATCTCTTCTAGTATGACGTTACGCTCCTTCGCGAGCTCTTCTTTATCCATTTGCGAATTAAAAAACATATCTGCCAATACATCAACAGCTAGTGGCAAATGAGAATCAAGCACCTTAGCAAAGTAACAGGTGTATTCCTTAGCGGTAAATGCATTCACATTACCGCCGATTCCATCAAATAAATCAGCAATATCGCGTGCACTGCGCTTTCCTGTTCCCTTGAACATCATGTGTTCAATAAAATGTGAAATTCCGTTATTATGTACCGTTTCATTGCGGGAACCATTCTTTACCCATATACCGAATGAAACAGATCGTACGGTAGGAATTTGTTCGACAACGACACGCATGCCGTTGCTAAGCTTGTATTTTTCCACCAAGCGCCCTCCTAAAACTTTTCGTAAGTTCAGCGATACTTCCTTGCAACGAAAAGTTGCTTCGGAAGCATTACCAATACTTTTCGTAGTTTCTTACTATACTCCCTTGCAACGAAAAGTTACATCGCAAGCATTTATGTGAATGATATCACTATATCAAAATATGTCTACTCCCTCAACTGCATCGTGCAATCGTTCTGAAGAAAGGGTATGTGCAACCGTACCAGGTATATATCCTTTCTCCTTCATATATTGTATCATCATCGGCAATGTCTGTTCGGTTGCTGTCGTTGGATGCATCAGAATCATTGCGCCAGGCTCAAGATTAGACTTAATACGTGCCATTACTTGTTCTGGGGAAGGATTGCGCCAATCAATCGTGTCAATCGTCCATAGTACCGTCAGAAGTCCCTGTTCTCTGGCAACTTGTACAGTCGTAGCATTAAAGGAGCCGGACGGCGGTGCGAACCATTGATTATTGACGTTCATTTCCTTCAGGAGTTGCTCTGTTTTAACAATCTGTCGTTGCTGCTCCGATCGAGACAAAGTCGCCATATCCGGATGGCTGTAGGCATGGTTAGATATCTCATGTCCTTCCTGCTGAATTCGGAGGGCGAGCTCTTTGTTTTTGCTAAGCCATGATCCATCCAAGAAGAAAGTAGCCTTTACATCCTCCGTCTTTAACGTATTAAGGATTGAATCCAAATACTCATTGCCCCAGGCCACATTAATCATTAACGCCACCGATCTTTTTTCTGGATTCCCTTTATAGATCGGATAACTTCCTAAATCCTCTAGCTGCACTGCGGGCTCTACCTCACGATAAATAAATCGCAGCTGTGCACCTCGTACTGTATTTACATTTAATTCATAGGTAGCATCAATGTCTACCTCTAGCCCGTTGTAACCTGGGATCGCTTTATACACGCGGTCAATTCGAGCATTGATTGGCTCAACTCTCAGCTTTTCTGCCTCTTCCTTAATTTGCTTGAGTAGCTCGGCTTTTTCAGAATCACTACGATTTACTTGAACAAATGTATATACAGCATCCTGCTCTTTAATATGTTGCATAAAGCTCGAAATGTTTCCATTCATTTTCACTAGTACCGCAAGCATCAGCATGCTCGCTGCAATGAATGAAGCTCTTTTCCACCATGTACGATTCAACCTACTCACTCCACATCATCATTTAATCAGCTTAATCCGTACAAGCTCAGTTGTAGTACATGTTATGTGGACAAAGGTTGCTTTATGAATGAAACGCAAAAAAAGAGACAGATGAACTCTGACTCTTCCTCGCATGTTTAACTATAACTCAAACATATGTTACGCCTTCGGCGCCTCTTCTGCTTGAAGCACTGCTTTACGGGACAAATTAACGCGTCCTTGCTGATCAATTTCTGTTACTTTTACTGTAATTTGATCACCAATTTTTACGACATCCTCACACTTCGCCACGCGCTCAGTAGATAGCTGGGAAATATGAACAAGGCCATCTTTGTTAGGTAAGATCTCAACAAAACAGCCAAACTTCTCAATACGCTTCACTGTTCCTAGATAAATTTCACCAACAACGACCTCTTTAACAATGCCTTCAATAATTTGCTTCGCACGCTCATTCATTTCCTCATCAGATGAAGCAATGAATACGGAGCCATCCTGCTCAATATCGATCTTAACGCCAGTTTCCTCGATAATTTTGTTAATAATCTTACCGCCAGAACCGATAACATCGCGAATTTTATCAGGATTAATTTTCATGCTGACAATTTTCGGAGCGTATCTCGATAAGCTAGAGCGAGATGATGTCATAACCTCAGTCATTTTACCAAGAATATGAAGTCGGCCTTCACGTGCTTGATCAAGCGCTTGCTCTAAAATCGCACGGTCAATACCTTGAATTTTAATATCCATCTGAATCGCAGTTACACCTTCAGCTGTACCTGCAACCTTAAAGTCCATATCCCCAAGATGATCTTCCATACCTTGGATATCAGAAAGAATCGAGAATTGGTCTCCGTCTTTAATAAGACCCATTGCAATCCCCGCTACAGGAGCTTTAATCGGTACACCAGCATCCATCATTGCAAGAGTACTAGCACAGATACTTGCTTGTGAAGTCGAACCATTGGATTCAAGTACCTCAGACACTAGACGAATCGTATATGGGAACTCTTCCTCGGAAGGAATAACTTTAGATAACGCACGCTCGCCAAGCGCACCATGTCCAATCTCACGACGACCTGGAGGACGAAGCGGTCTTGCCTCACCTACAGAGAATGGAGGGAAGTTGTAATGATGCATAAAGCGTTTCGTTTCTTCGGCAGAAATACCATCAAGGATCTGCACATCACCAAGTGCACCTAACGTACAAATGCTTAGCGCCTGAGTTTGTCCACGTGTGAACAAGCCGGAACCATGTGTACGAGGCAGCAGCGCAACATCACATTCGATTGGACGAATTTCACTTAACGCACGGCCATCCGGACGTACCTTGTCATGTGTAATTAAGCGTCGAACCTCTTCCTTAACGATGTCGTACAATACTTCCTTCACATCAGCAATAAGCTCAGGAGTTTCTGCATATACCTCTTCGAAATGAGCGACTGTTTCTGCGTTAACCGCATCAATCGCATCCTGACGCGCATGCTTTTCAGCAATACTTACAGCTGCAACAAGGCGTTCAGAAGCAAATTCACGAACGGCTTTATTCACAGCTTCATCAACTGTATGTAACACAACTTCCATTTTTTCTTTACCAGCAAGCTTTTGAAGCTCTTCAATCGATACGATAAGCTCCTTAATCGCATCATGACCGAACATAATTGCTTCGAGCATAACCGATTCTGGCACTTCATTCGCTTCAGCTTCAACCATCATAATCGCATCTTTTGTACCAGATACGACGACATAAATATCGGATTCTTGTTCCTGAGCTACTGTTGGATTAATGATAAACTCTCCATTAATACGTCCAACGACAACACCACCCACCGGTCCGTTAAACGGAACGTCTGAGATAGTAAGTGCAGCTGAAGTACCAATCATAGCAGCAATTTCAGGTGAGCAATCTCGATCTACGGACATCACGATATTCGCAATTTGAACATCATTTCGGAAGCCCTCAGGGAATAGTGGGCGAATTGGACGGTCAGTTAGACGGCTGGAAAGAATTGCTTTCTCGCTTGGTCTACCTTCGCGTTTAATAAAGCCCCCTGGAATTTTACCTACTGCATATAGGCGTTCTTCATAGTTTACGGTTAGCGGGAAGAAATCCAGATCCTTTGGTTCTGTTGAAGCAGTTACTGTACATAGTACAGCCGTTTCACCATAACGAACCATAACAGCTGCATTGGCTTGCTTAGCCAATCGACCTGTTTCAAGAACAAGTGGTCTTCCACCTAGCGTCGTTTCAACTCGATGTTGCATTCAAACCCTCCTCTATTATTATAAAAAGCAACCCGAAGCCTTTAGATCCATGATTGGACCACCCCAAGGACTGCAGGTTGCTTTTCTTTACACTGATCTTAACGGCGTAGGCCTAATTTTTCAATCAATGCGCTATAACGTCTAACATCTTTCTTTTTAAGGTAAGCAAGTAGTTTACGACGTTGACCTACCATTTTCAACAAACCACGACGCGAATGATGATCTTTCTTATGCGTACGTAAGTGATCTGTCAAATTAACGATGTTTTCCGTTAGGATAGCGATTTGTACCTCTGGAGACCCAGTGTCACTAGCGTGAGTTTTATGTGTCTCGATAATTTCATTTTTACGTTCTTGAGTGATTGCCATCCTGATTCACCTCCTTATCATAATCGCCATTAGCCTAGCATTCGGCGGTGAGCTCGAAATCCAAGCTAAGGTTCAGTTGAACAAGCTTGTACTAAATACACGCCTGACAACAGTTCATAGTATAGCATAATCGAAATTGGTTTGTCGAGATTATTGTTGCGAGAACAATGCTTTTACTTGATCAGCATCTTTATTAATTTGTGCAATTAGTTCAGTTATGCCTGTAAAGCGCTGCTCCGGTCGAATAAATCTCACAAATTCAACGGTCATATGCTCACCATAAATATCCTCAGAAAAATCAAATAAATGTGCTTCCATAACAGGTACAATATCCTCTGCATAGAAGGTTGGCTTCATTCCATGGTTCAAGACTCCGTAATATATACGATCGCCTAGATGAGCGATAATCGCATAAACACCTAAACGTATCGTCAAATATGGGGCATCAAGACGCAAATTCGCTGTCGGAAAACCGATGGTGCGTCCTCGCTGATCTCCTTGGACGACAACGCCTTCCACTTGAAAGTTTCTTCCAAGCAGATGATTGGCTTGCTCAATGTTACCTTCCTCTAAGTATTGACGAATAATTGTACTGCTAACCTTAGCATCGTCGATCATAAAAGCTTCTACCTTATCGACCATAATGTTAGGCTCGCATAGCTGTGCAAGCACTTCTGGTGTTCCAGCACCTTTCGCACCAAAGCGAAAGTCAAAGCCAACAGCAACATGGACAACGTTAAGCTCGCGAAGCAATTGCTCAACGAAGGCCTTTGGCGTTATCGCCGCAAATTCTAGATCAAAGCGAACAACAAACACATAATCAACACCAAGCTCTTCAAATAGCTCTATCTTCGTTGGAAGAGGTGTTAAGCAATGTGTATATTGCTCTCCATGACCGAGAATGACCTTCGGATGAGGATCAAACGTCATAACTGCCGAGGCAAGTCCTTGCTCCTTTGCCGTGCTTACCGCCTTGTTTATCACTTGCTGATGCCCACGATGCACGCCGTCAAAATGACCTAACGCAATCGATATGGAACGGTCGTCTAGCGCTATATCATTTGTGGATATAGGGTAAGTCAATGTTATGATTTTCAAAGTTGACACACCTACATTTCATCTTTAACATTTTTAACTAAGAAAATACTTTAACCGGCAAAACTAGATGATGTTTTTTATCAAGCTGGAAAATCCCTAAAAATATCCCAGCCTCATCAAATACACGCACGATCGAGCCGTCTTCTAGCTGCTGATGTCCATCAATATCAGTCCAATAGAGCTTTTGCCCTTGAATGGCGTATTTGCGTTTTATGCTTTTGACTGTTGTGGCTGGAATGTGATCAATCGCTTGATCAGGACTGATGAGGATATCCTCAAGCGTCCCTTGCTGCATATGCTCCTCTACTTGCTCCAATGTTACACATTGCTCCTTAACGATACCGCCGGACATCGTTCGAACGAGTGAGGCCATCGCAGCTGGTACTCCTAATGCCCTGCCAATATCAACACATAATGTACGTATATAAGTCCCTTTAGAACAGAGCACGGAGAAAGTAAACTGGGGAAGCTTTTTCTCAAAATCAATTGAAATTAGCTCAATCTGATGGATTGTCACCTGGCGAGCTTTTCTTTCAACTGATTTCCCTTCACGTGCTAGCTCATACAAACGTTTGCCATCCACCTTAACTGCTGAGTACATCGGAGGAATTTGCTCAATGTTACCGATAAATTGCTTCAGTACTTTTTTGATGTCCTGCTCTGATACTTGAACGGATTCCACAGAATCTATTATTTCTCCTGTCATATCCTCAGTATCGGTTGCTACTCCAAGACAGATCGTCGCCTCATATGATTTGGGACGCTCTTGTATATATTCAACAACACGCGTGCTTCTCCCTAAACAAAGAGGAAGTACACCTGTCACCATAGGATCAAGTGTACCCGCGTGTCCAATTCGTTTCATACCTAATAAACGTCGTGTTTTAGCTACTACATCATGCGACGTCCAGCCCTCAGGTTTCCATATAGCCAATATGCCGTCCATCTATGTCAACGCCTTTCGAAACGCTTCAACCAAGCTTTGAACGCTCTCATCCATATTAGCAGTTAAGCGACAGCCAGCAGCTCTAACATGGCCACCACCGCCAAAGCTTTGAGCTACTTCGGACACATTCACTTTGCCCTTTGAACGAATGCTAGCTTTCACGATTCCTGTATCTGATTCTTTGAATAGAATCCCGACCTCTACACCTTCTACGTTTAAGATATAGTTGACAATCCCTTCAATATCCTCAGTCACAGCTCCACAATTTTTAAGGTCATCCTTCATAATGGTAACCCAGCCAATCGTTTGCTCTTCGTTAAACGTTATTCGGGCAAGCGCTGCTTGCAGCAGCTTTAATCTTCCCATTGTCATCTTTTCAAGCAAATGATCAGCTAACTCATAAGCAGAGACACCAAGTGAAAGTAATTCTGATGCCATCGACATGACAGCTGGTGAGGTATTGGAATAACGGAAGCCGCCTGTATCTGTCAGAAGACCCGAATAGAGCGCTTTAGCACAAGCTAAATTCGGTGTAAAGGAGGTTTTCTTAATGATGTCATAAATAATCTCTACTGTCGCTGCAGCATCGCTGCGAATGACATTAACGGTACCAAATCCATTATTCGTTGCATGATGATCAATGTTCAGCAGCGGTGATTTCCGCTCTTGAATTAATGTCATGACATCGCCTAGTCTTGACGCATCTGCACAATCCAGTGCAATAACTGCATCGAACTGAAGTTCAGCATTAACATCATATTGAACAATGTCCTCGTAGTGATAAAGGTAGCTTAGACGACCAGGCAATTCACTCTGATTCACGATCGTTACCTGTTTGCCGTATTGCTCCAGCAACCAACTCATCGCAGCACATGAGCTAATCGCATCACCATCGGGGTTTTCATGAGCAACAACTAGATAAGAAGAATAGCCTTGTATAAAGGCTATTGCTTCTTCGAGTTGTGATACATATTTGTCTGCAGCACTCATTTGGGACCCATATCCTGATTAATATCAGAAAGTAAGGATTCAATGCGACTGCCATATTCAATGCTGCTATCAAATTTGAATTGCAGTTCCGGTGTATGACGTAATTTAACTCGCTTGCCTAGCTCTGAGCGTAAATAGCCAGAAGCCTTTGACAATGCGCGCAGCGTCTCTTCCTTCTGCTCATCACTGCCTAGTACACTAAGATAAACTCGGGCCTGTGACAAATCATTTGTCGTTTCAACACCTGTTACTGTAATAAAGCCAATACGCGGATCTTTTAGCTCTGTTTGAATAATCAGGCTTAATTCCTTCTTGATTTGCTCACTTACACGGCCAACCCGTATTTTTGCCATTGCTTAATCACCTCTCAACTGGCTCCATGACAAAGGCTTCGATAACATCTGATTCCTTAACATCGTTGAAGCGTTCCAGTGTAATCCCGCATTCAAAGCCTTGAGAAACTTCCTTCGCATCATCCTTATAGCGCTTCAAGGAGTCAATTTTACCAGTATATACGACGATACCATCACGTATTACGCGAGCTTCTGAGTTGCGTCCGATTTTGCCATCGGTAACCATACAACCGGCAATTGCACCAATTTTCGATACTTTGAAAATGTTACGAACCTCAGCATGACCAGTAACGACCTCTTTATATACTGGCTCCAGAAGTCCCTTCATAGCTTGTTCAATTTCATCGATAGCATTATAAATGATGCTATGCATACGAACATCAACTTTTTCCTGCTCGATCGTATATTCTGCTTGTGGCTCCGGTCGAACGTTAAATCCAATTACAATTGCATTAGATGCAGAAGCGAGAATAATATCAGACTCTGTAATCGCACCTGCACCACTGTGGATAATTTTCACACGTACACCTTCAACCTCGATTTTAGCAAGCGAGCCTTTAAGTGCTTCAGCAGAGCCTTGTACGTCAGCTTTAATAATGACGTTCAGCTCTTTCATCTCGCCTTCTTTAATGTGGTTGTATAGATCATCTAGTGTTACGCGTGTATTTGCACCGATCTCAGATTGACGATGCTTAATCGCACGGCGATCTGCAATTGCACGAGCTTTACGCTCATCCTCGAACACCATGAACGGATCTCCAGCAAGTGGCACTTCAGTTAAACCTGTAATTTCTACAGGTGTTGATGGACCTGCTTCCTTCATACGGCGACCGCGATCGTTCACCATTGCTCTTACACGACCGAAGCAGTTACCCGCTACGAATGCATCTCCAACCTTAAGCGTTCCGTGCTGTACAAGAATACGAGCAACCGGACCTTTACCTTTATCAAGCTCTGCTTCGATAACGGTACCACGAGCACGCTTGTTCGGATTCGCTTTGTATTCATTCACTTCTGCTACGAGTAGAATCATCTCAAGCAAGTTTTCAAGGCCAATACGCTGTTTCGCAGAAACTTCAACGAAGATTGTATCTCCGCCCCACTCTTCTGGTACCAATTCATATTCTGTCATCTCTTGCTTGATTTTATCAACGTTTGCAGTCGGTTTATCAATTTTGTTAACTGCAACAATAATTGGACAATTTGCTGCTTTAGCGTGATTGATTGCCTCTACCGTTTGCGGCATAATGCCGTCATCTGCTGCTACTACAATAATTGTAATATCCGTTACTTGAGCACCACGAGCACGCATAAGCGTAAACGCTTCGTGACCAGGTGTATCTAGGAACGTAATTTTTTTATTGTTGATTTCTACTTGGTATGCACCGATATGCTGCGTAATACCGCCGGCTTCACCAGTCGTAACACTTGATTTACGAATAGAGTCAAGCAATGTTGTTTTACCGTGGTCAACGTGACCCATGATCGTAACAACTGGAGGGCGAGTCATAAGATCATTTTCCTCATCGACCTCTTCAACTGTTTCGAAGTTATCTTCCTCTACCGGAATTTTCACTTCTACCTCAATACCATATTCACCAGCGATTAGAAGGATAGCATCCATATCAACTTCCTGATTAATCGTTGCCATTACCCCTAGGAAAAGAAGCTTTTTAATAACCTCAGATGCGTCCTTATGAAGCAGCTTAGCCAGCTCTCCAACCGTCATTGTACCGCGTACAATAATTTTCTTCGGCGTGTTGTCAATTTTCTCACGAGGCGGCTGAGACTGATTACGTCCTTGACGCCCTCTATTGTTTTTGTTTCTAAAGTTTGGATTCGATCGTCCATCCTCGAAACGCTTATTGCTGTGTTTGCCTCTATTACCACTGCTGTAGTTTTTCTCTTCGCCACCAGTAGTCGGTCTGCTGTTCTCAAAGCGTGACTCGAATGCTTTGGAAGCTGTGCCTTGCGTGCTCGTTCCACGGTTTTGTCCGCCTTGAGGGCGATTGCCACCTTGTGGACGATTGCCTTGTGCACCGCCGCTGCTTGGACCACGATTGCCACCTTGTGCATTGCTGCTCGGACCGCGGTTACCGCCTTGGCTGCTTTGCGAACGGTTCTGGAAGCCAGATCCGCCTTGAGAATTCGAACTACTTTGTGGTCGGTTACCTTGTGGACGATTACCGCCCTGACCTTGACCTTGAGGTCTGCTTTGCCCTGTTCTAGGCTTTTGATCACGATTCGTTTGATTAGTTTGTGGACGTTGCTCACGTTTTTGATTGTCGTTCATATTAATAGAATTCATTGTCCCCTGTCTTTTTTCGTCTATGTTTTGCTTTTTATCCTGTGTTGTATCTGTAGTGTTAGCTGTTTTTGCCTTAGATGCTGGAGCTTCAGCATTAGATTTTTTCACTGCTGCATTCTCCTTTATCTCACGAAAGAAGCCTTCTACCTTAGATACCATCACATTTTCCATCACGCTCATATGATTGTTTACAGGTAAATCGAGCCTTTTAAGAATGGTGATTATTTCCTTACTGCTCATATTTACGGATTTTGCATACTCGTAAACGCGCAGCTTGTCTTTATTTTCCTTACCATCTTGTTTATTATTCAAGTAAGATCCACCTCCATATTTTGGCTTAAATGACCTGCAATCAATTGTGCAAATTGCACGTCAGTTACTGCGATAATAACTCGCTCTGCTTTTCCAATTGCTCTGCCTAAGCTTTCTCTATCATAAGCCTCGACTAACGAAACGTCATAGCTTCCGCATTTATCACGAAACTTCTTTTTCGTATTGTCCGAAGCGTCATTCGCTACAATGACGAGCTTTGCTTTTCCAGCTCGTATTGCTTTCAGTACGATTTCATCACCAGTCGCTAGCTTCCCCGCTCGCATTGCCATACCTAAGGCTGACAAAGCTTTATTCGTCTTCATCCATTAGCTCCTTGCTTGCAATAAATTCGTCCTCGATTTTCACAAAATCCGCTTCAAGCTGTTCATAGATGTCATCGCTCACCGGCTGTTTTAATGCTCGATCAAGCGCCTTGCTTTTTCTCGCCAACTTAAAACAGCTTTGCTTACCACATAAATAAGCACCACGGCCAGATTTTTTGCCCGTTAGATCAATCAGAACTTGTTCCTCCGGTGTCCGTACGACCCGAATGAGTTCCTTCTTCGGCATCATCTCTTGACATGCCACACATTTACGAAGCGGTACTTTTCTTGGTCTCATCGCACACCCTCCATTCTGAATTTAGTCGAACGATACCGAGTCCTGATGCATCAATTCTTGCGAAGTTTTAGGACGCCCAAACTCCTGCTCTGCCTGCGTTTCAGATTTTATATCAATTTTCCAGCCCGTAAGCTTTGCCGCGAGACGAGCATTTTGACCTTTAATTCCGATCGCTAGCGATAATTGATAATCTGGAACGATCACGCGTGCCATCTTTTCTTGCTCAAACACGATAACTTCCAGCACTTTAGAAGGGCTTAACGCATTCGCAACATATTCCTCAATATTGTCAGACCAACGGACAATATCAATTTTCTCACCTTTTAGCTCGTTAACGATCGTTTGAACACGAATACCTTTTGGTCCGACACAAGAACCAACTGGATCCACCTCGCTATTACGAGAATATACGGCGATCTTAGAGCGGAAGCCTGCTTCTCTTGCAACAGATCGGATTTCTACGACACCGTCATATATTTCTGGAACTTCAAGCTCAAATAGACGCTTCAACAATCCAGGATGAGTGCGAGATAATATAATTTGCGGTCCCTTAGTCGTATTTTCCACCTTCGTAATAAAAGCCTTCACACGATCAAGATGCTTGAATTTATCTGTAGGCATAAGCTCAGTAAGTGGCAAGACTGCTTCTACTTTACCGAGGTCTACATACAAATTCCGAGTATCCTGTCTCTGTACAAGGCCCGTTACGATATCTTCCTCTTTATCGATAAATGCGTTATAGATAAGACCACGCTCAGCTTCGCGAATACGCTGTGTTACGACCTGCTTCGCTGTTTGAGCGGCGATACGACCAAAATCTCGAGGGGTTACTTCGATCTCAGCAATATCATCTAAATGATAATGCGGATTCACCTCACGCGCAGACTCAAGCGATATTTCTAATCTCGAATCTAATACATCCTCGACAACCGTTTTACGAGCATATACCTTAATGACACCGTTATGACGATTAATTTCTACTCTAACATTTTGTGCAGTATTGAAGTTACGCTTATAGCTGGAGATAAGTGCGGCTTCAATCGCCTCTAAAAGCACATCCTGTGAGATGCCTTTCTCTTTTGCAATCTCTTGCAGTGCTTCAATAAACTCCATACTCATTGGAACGATGTTCCCCCTTTCATCTAATAAAAACTAGAAAATAATTGCAAGCCTAGCACTTGCAACTTTTTCGTAAGGTAATATATGCTCATTATTTCCTACACGTACAGTGATCATCTCACCGTCAAATGCAAGAAGCTGGCCTTCAAATTCCTTCATCTTGTTGATTGGTTCATAGGTCGTAATAAATACGTTCTTGCCAATCGCTTTTTGTACATCCTCTGGCTTTTTTAGCGGTCGCTCCGCACCGGGCGAGGATACTTCAAGGAAATAAGCTCCTGAGATTGGCTCGTGAATGTCAAGCTGTTCACTTACATACTCACTAATACGTACACATTCATCGATATCGATGCCGCCCTCTTTGTCACAGAAAATGCGCAGGAACCAATTACTGCCTTCCTTTATGTATTCAATATCCACTAATTCAAAGCCATTCTCTTCAAGAAATGGTGTGATCATTGCCTCGATTGCGGTTTTGATTGCTGATGTACTCAAATGCGTTCCTCCTAAAAGCTTTCATTCATCAAAATTGGGTAATACAACACATAAAGAGTGGGTTTCCCCACTCTTTAATCGCGAAAGTCTTATCAACATCATTGCCACAAAAATTATAACATAATCGCATGTTAGTGACAAGAAATGATTTCTAGTTGCATTAGTTGCTAAAATAATGAGAGCTGGTTCGATTCAGGTAATCCTCTAAAGCAACCCATATTGGTGAGCAGCTCGATCGTCGTTTTAGATGCCTTTGTTCTCATCTGGAAATCCTCAATGGATAAGTATTCCCCGCCATCCTTTGCAGCAGCGATGTTACGCGCCGCATTGGCTCCTATACCAGCAACAGCAGCAAACGGTGGAATAAGAGATGTGCCATCCACTTGGAATTTAACCGCATCCGAACGATACAGATCAATCGGCTTAAAGGAAAAGCCTCTTGCCGTCATCTCAAGACTCATTTCTAGCTGGGACAGCATGCTTTTCTCTTTCGGAGTTGCGCTAAAGCCTTTGCTTTCTATTTCCTCGATGCGTTTCGCGATAGCATCGTAGCCCTGACATAACAGCTCAAGCTCAAAATCATCCGCTCGTACAGTAAAATAGGTAGCATAAAATTCAATAGGGTAATATAGCTTGAAAAATGCAGTACGAACAGCTGAGATAACATAAGCTGCGGCATGGGCTTTCGGGAACATGTACTCAATGCGCAGACAGGAATCGATATACCACTGCGGTACATTACAGCGTTTCATTTCCTCGATCCACTCTGGTGTAAGTCCTCTACCTTTACGAACACTCTCCGTAATCTTAAACGCTAGTGACGCATCCATACCCGCCTTATAGATTAAATAAAGCATAATATCGTCACGACAGCCGATTACGGTCTTGATTGTACAGGTGCGATTTTTAATGAGCTCCTGTGCATTCCCGAGCCATACACCAGTACCATGGGATAAGCCTGAGATTTGTAGTAAATCGGCAAAGCTTGATGGCTGCGTCTCCTGCAGCATCTGACGAACAAACTTCGTCCCCATCTCTGGCACACCATAGGTTGCTACGGCCGTGCGTATTTGCTGTGGTGTTACGCCGAGCGCCTCAGTAGAGTTGAACAAGCTCATTACCTTAGGATCATTCATCGGTATGGTCGTAGGGTCAACGCCTGTTAAATCCTGCAGCATCCTCATCATCGTCGGATCATCGTGCCCTAGTATATCGAGCTTGAGTAAGTTTTCATCAAAGGCATGATAATCGAAATGCGTCGTTTTCCATTCTGCAGAAGTATCATCCGCTGGATACTGGACAGGTGTAACATCCTCTACCTCAATATAGTCAGGAACAACAACGATACCGCCGGGATGCTGACCAGTACTGCGTTTTACACCAGTACAGCCACTAGCTAGACGTGATAGCTCCGCGCCTCTCCACTTCTTCCCATGCTCTTCTTCATACTTTTTAGCAAAGCCGTAGGCTGTTTTTTCAGCAACAGTACCAATCGTTCCCGCACGGAATACGCTTTTCTCTCCGAAGAGCTCCTTCGTATAATTATGCGCGATTGGCTGATACTCTCCTGAGAAGTTAAGATCGATATCGGGAACCTTGTCTCCCTTGAAGCCAAGGAACGTCTCGAACGGAATATCTTGACCTTCCCCTTTTAGAGGTTGTCCACAGTTAGGACAATCCTTATTAGGCAAGTCAAAGCCACTCGGCACGCTACCATCTAAAAACCATTCGCTATATTTACATTCCTTATTCAGACATAAATAATGCGCAGGCAGTGGATTAACCTCTGATATGCCGAGGAAGGTCGCTACGACAGAGGAACCGACCGAGCCACGCGAACCTACGAGATAGCCGTCAGCATTTGACTTTTTAACAAGCTTCTCTGATATGAGGTAGTTGGCCGAGAAGTTGTATTTAATAATCGGCACTAGCTCTTTTTCTAATCGATCAATAACAACCTGCGGCAAATCCTCGCCGTACATCGATTTAGCTGTCTCATAGCAAGTATTGCGGATCTCTTCGTCTGCTCCATCAATATTTGGAGCGAATAGCTCAGAAGGGAACATCTGATATTGCTCAAAACGGTCTGCCAGCTCATTCGTATTTTTAATAACGACCTCATACGCGGCTTCTTCACCAAGGAATTTGAATTCCTGCAGCATTTCGTCGGTTGTACGGAAATGAGCATCAGGCTTTCTCATATTTTTAAGTGGACTAAAGCCAGTGATGCCGAGAATCGTAATATCACGATAGATCTTGTCCATCGGATTAAGGTAATGAACATTACCCGTTGCGATCACAGGCTTATTCAGCTTAATACCTAGCTGATAAATTCTTCTTAATGCATTTTCCAAGTCAGCTCGACTGCCAACAAGTCCTTTTTCTACCAAGTGAATATAGAAGTCTATTGGCTGGATCTCGAGCACATCGTAGAATTGTGCAACTTCTTCTGCCTCTTCCTCTGACTTGTTCAGCACTGTCTCAAAAAATTCGCCCTTCTCACAGCCAGAAACAACAAGCAAGCCTTCACGCAGCTCCATCAGCTTACTTTTTGGAATCGTAGCAACCTTCTTAAAGTATTCTGTATGTGATAGGCTGATCAGCTTGAATAGATTCTTTTTACCGACCGCATTAAGCGCATAAATGGTTGAGTGGAACGGTCTTGCATTGGACAGATCGAGGCCGACATAATCGTTCAGCTGTGTTAGCTTAACGATATTACGCTCAACTGCGTCTTTTACTAGCCCGTTCAATATTCCACCTAGTGCAATCGTATCATCAATCGCTCTATGGTGATTTTCTAAGCTCACTTTATATTTATCAGCCAATGTGTTCAGGCGGTGATTTTTCATCGTTGGATAAAGTAGTCTTGCCAGCTCTAACGTATCAAGCACCGGATTCGTAACCTCTGGCATACCGAGCGTTTTGCAATTCGCTTGGATAAAGCCGATATCGAAGCGAGCGTTATGGGCAACTAAAATATCATCGCCAATAAACTCGATAAATTGGCGTAGTGTTGGCTCAAGCTCGGGCGCATCAGCAACCATATCATCGGTAATGTTTGTCAGCTGCTGAATATTGTAAGGAATTTTTTCATGTGGATTAATGAATGAAGTAAAGCGATCCACTTCAACACCATTGCGCATCCGAACACCAGCGATTTCAATAATTTTATTGTTAATGACAGAAAGACCTGTCGTCTCAATATCAAACACGATATAAGTTGCTTCTGCTAGAAGCTCTTCTCGAGGGTTAATGACAATCGGCACAGAGTCATTTACTAGATTCGCTTCAACACCATACAGCACCTTCATGTCATGCTTCTTCGCTGCCTTCACCGCATCAGGGTAGCATTGAACGTTGCTATGGTCCGTAATTGCAATTGCTTTATGGCCCCACTTAGCAGCCATCGCAATATAATCACCCACATGAGTGACTGCGTCCATCGTGCTCATTGTCGTATGCAGATGAAACTCAACCCGCTTCTCCTTCGCATGATCCATACGAGTAGGCGGTGCACTTATCTCATGTAGATCGTTAGGGATCATCACAAGCTCAGGCTCCTGCATGAAGCGATCGTATTCTACCTTACCTCTAGCTTTGATCCATTTCTTGTTGCTGAGCTTGCTTAAGATTTTTACATCTTCCTTCGTTTTGGCGAATACCTTCATCGATAAAGAATCTGTAAAATCCGTTAGATTGAAAACAAACAGCGTGCTTCCATTACGCAGTTCCTTGACGTCAAGGTTAAATACCATACCTTGAACGGCAATCTTTTTCTCCTCATCAACGACATTCATTAGTGGAATGATCTCATCACGAATATCATAGCCGATGGCTAGACGAACCGGCTCATCCCCGCTATCATCCGGCTCTGGCTCTGGCTCCGAAGGAGCAGCGGCCATTAGCTGCTGAATCGCCTCATTATTCTCCTGCTCAATTTTCTCCATGAACTCATCAAGAACATCCTGGTTATTCTCAGCGAGCTGAAGCTTGACAAGAACTTCTCGGTTAAAGGTTTGTTGGTAATATCCCTTCACTTCATCATCGATTCTTTTTCTTTTTGCAAGCTCTAGTCCCGTAGGATCGAGCAAACCAATGACTAGCTGATTGCCAGCTGCCTGTACTGTCGCTTTTTGCAGCCAACCATTAACAGAAGGTATATTTTTTTGTGCCCATTCTAAAAAGACCGGCCAGTATTGCATGATTATATTTTCCGTTTCTACCATATCGTCATAGATAAAAACGAAGGATGTGTTTGCAATATGTGCAAACTTTTTTCTAATTTGATGTGTAAATCCATTGTAGGCTTGTAATGGAACTAAGGACGTCTTGCGAATGCAAAACGTCCAATCATTGTTGTGCTTATTTACGATGACTTGCTCAATGTAACCATCCTTAAAGTAAGCTTGTATGAGTTCCTGCGGCAGCCCTGATTGCTCTACCAGCATTTCAAAGCGCTGACGCTTGCCGTCGGTTTGGTTCATGTTATCCACTCCTGACGTTCATCTTTACTATACTAAGTCATGTTACCATACTTGTGATTAATACGCTCTAGCAAAAATAACCGTATGCTTAGCTTCGCCATTACATACTAGACAAGTCGTTTTATGTGTTTCAGGTTCAAATGGAATGTTTCGGCTTGTAGCACCGGTCTCTTCCTTCACCTTTTTCTCGCATTCATCGGAGCCACACCAGCCTGCTTCTACGAATCCACGTTTCTTCTCCATAGCAGCCTTCATCTCCTCTAGTGTGTCCACGGAGTATGAATTTTCCTCGCGGAACGCTTTCGCACGCTCGAACATAGCCGTTTGCGTTTCATCTAGCATCTTTTGAACTTCTTCTGCCAGATTCGCCTGTGCTACAATGCGTTTCTCGCCTGTAATTCGAGACACAAGCACGACTTGACCATTATCCATATCGCGTGGTCCAAGCTCTAGACGAAGCGGTACACCGCGCATTTCGTATTCATTGAATTTCCAGCCTGGACTTACATCCGAGCGATCATCAACACGAACGCGAATTCCAGCAGCTTTTAGCTCTGCATAAAGCTCATCTACGCGAGCGACGACAGCATCACGAGTTTTGGCAGGGCCAATCGGAATCATAATAACTTGCGTCGGTGCCACTTTAGGAGGAAGCGCCAAACCACGGTCATCACCGTGTACCATAATTAGCGAACCGATAAGTCGTGTACTTACACCCCATGATGTCGTATGGCAGTATTGAAGCTCATTGTTACGATCCAAATACTTTATATCAAAAGCTACAGCGAATTTATTACCAAGAAAATGAGAGGTACCTGCTTGAACAGCACGGCCATCCTTCATCATCGCTTCAATGGAGTACGTATTAACCGCACCAGCAAAGCGCTCTGAAGGTGTTTTCTCACCTTTAATAACAGGAATCGCTAAAAACTCCTCAACAAATTCTGTGTAGACATCAAGCATTTGAAGCGTTTCCTGACGTGCTTCTTCTTCTGTTTCATGCGCAGTGTGGCCTTCCTGCCACAAAAATTCACTTGTACGAAGGAATGGCAACGTCCGCTTCTCCCAGCGAACGACGTTCGCCCACTGGTTAATAAGAACAGGCAAATCGCGATAAGATTGAATCCACTTTGAATACATATGACCAATCATCGTTTCAGAGGTAGGACGAATCGCTAAGCGCTCCTCCAGCACCTCGCCAGCAGCTTCTGTTACCCAAGGCAGCTCGGGATTGAAGCCCTCCACATGATCCTTTTCCTTTTGGAAAAAGCTTTCCGGAATAAACATAGGGAAATATGCATTACGATGTCCGGTTTCCTTGAAACGACGGTCCAAATCGCGCTGAATATGCTCCCAAATCTCATAACCATCCGGACGAAATACAATACATCCGCGAACTGGTGAGTAATCCATCAATTCTGCTTTTTTAATTACATCAATATACCATCTGGAGAAGTCCTCAGATTGAGGTGTAATCTCCGTAACAAATTGTTTGTCTTTAGCCATCAGCAGCTTTACTCCCCTCGAATTAATCGTACGATATCATTGTAGGTGACAACGAGCATAAGCAGCATTAACAAAGCAAAGCCGATAAAATGTACAAAGCTTTCCTTATTCGGACTAATTGGTTTGCGACGAATCGCCTCAAGTCCAATGAATAATAATCGACTGCCATCTAATGCCGGAACAGGCAGTAAATTAAATATCCCTAAGTATAAGCTAAGTGTAGCTGTCCAGCTTGTTAGCTGAACGATGCCTTGTCTTGCGATTTGACTCGTAATCTCAGCGGTACGCACAGGGCCGCCTAGATCGTCAAGCTCTACCTGCAGCGTAACGAGCATTTTTAATCCGTCCATAATTAGAACGGTCATTTCCTTCATTAGTGTTACCCCACCAGTGAAGGTTTCGCCTAAGGTTGGTGCGCGAGTTCCGAATGCAGCCTGAACACCTATTTTCCCTTCTCCTTGCTCATTAGGAACAGGAGTAATCGTTAGTGACTGCGGATTGCCATCACGGATAAAATCAATAACAATCGGCTTATTCGGATGCTTTGCAATGATATTAATCATCCGCGTGTAATCTGTCCCAACTGCCTCACCATTTACCGCAGTAATAATATCTCCTACTTGCATCTTGGCTTCTACAGCAGGCGTATCAGGAAGTAATGCTCCAATCTGTACATTCTCTCTTACCCCAGCCATCTGCACATACAATAAGAACAATATAAAAGCTAGTATAAAGTTCATCATTGGACCTGCGAATATAGCTAGTGCGCGCTGACCAACCGTTTTACTCCCGAATTGACGATCAATCGGTGCAATTTGTGTTTCCGTGCTTCTTGCAATAATGTGCGCCGTAGGGTGCACTTGATACTTTTCAACTTCACCTTCAACGTCGAGATCAATATGTAGATTTCGCTCTAAATCAATGGAGACAACTTCACCTCGAAGCACGTCCTTACGCTCATCCAGACGATCGAGATATATACGTTGAACGACACCATCTTTTAATCGTACCGCGACGGTTTGTCCTGGTTGAACCTCAACAATCTCTGGGTCCTCACCGGCCATGCGTACAAATCCCCCAGCCGGAATAAGCCGCAATGTATATCTAGTTTCCCCACGTTTAAATGAAATGACCTTCGGACCAAAGCCAATTGCAAATTCTCGAACAAGAATACCTGCACGTTTTGCGAAAAAATAATGTCCCCATTCATGAATCGTTACGATAACGAAAAACACTAAAACTGTTAAAAACACCGTTTGAATCATTTGCATATATGCTATTAGCCTCCTATCGTTACGGCCTGTACATAGATTATCATTATTCCACTATGGTACACAAGAGAACTAAAAGCAGTTAAATTACAGATGCAATTGCTCTTGCCTCTTGATCTACAGCAACGATAGCTTCAATTGTATCTACCTTGCAGCTATTATGCTTTGAAAGCACTGACTCTACCACATGCTCAATCCCTAAAAACGAAAGCTCACCCTTAAGAAAACGGTCTACTGCGACCTCATTAGCCGCATTATAGACAGTAGGGGATGAAAGCCCTGCCTTGCCGCATTCAAATGCCAGCCTAAGCATCGGATAACGAGCAAAATCCATCGGTCGAAAATTCAATTGTCCGATTTGAGCCAGACTTAGTCGCTCGGAAGTATTCTTTATTCGATCTGGATATGTCAATGCATACTGAATGGGCACGCGCATGTCAGGCAAACCGAGCTGTGCAATGACACTACCATCCACGAACTCAACATATGAATGGATAATGCTCTCTGGATGAATGACAACATCAATTTGATCATAGGTCACATCAAATAACCAATGCGCCTCGATCACCTCTAGCCCTTTATTGGCCATTGTCGCAGAATCGATTGTAATTTTAGCTCCCATAGACCAGTTTGGATGCTTCAGTGCCTGCTCCACGGTAACATTATGTAGCTGCTCTCTCGTATAGTCTCTAAAGGATCCGCCCGAGGCAGTCAGTATGATTCGCTCTGCTTGCTCGACCCGTTCACCATTTAAGCATTGGAATATGGCGGAATGCTCACTATCTATAGGTAGCACTTTTACACCTTTTTCCTTTGCCAGCGCCATAACGATATGACCAGCAGTCACTAGTGTCTCTTTATTCGCAAGACCAATGTGCTTACCAGCTTGTATAGCAGCTATTGTCGCTGGTAATCCTCGACTGCCCATAATCGCCGTCACAACGACCTCTGCTTCATGCGCCGTAGCAACCTCAATAAGCCCCTGTTCTCCATAGACTACTTGAACAGAAGCCGGTATAAAGCCTCTCAGCTGCTCACTTAGCTCTCTTGTAGCTACACTCACTAATCTAGGAGCGTATTTATCGATTTGTTGCTTAAGCAGTTCGATATTATTACCTGCGGAAAGTGCAACGATCTGAAATTTATCTGGATGCTGATCTACAATATCTAATGTTTGTGTTCCAATAGACCCTGTTGATCCTAGTAATGAGATTTTCTTCAATTGACTACCTCCACCTACACCGGAATGAGCTGAGTGAGAACAAGGATTGGAAACACGATAATCCAACTATCCGTACGATCAATGATACCTCCATGTCCTGGAAGTAAATTGCTCATATCCTTAATGCCTCGCACTCTTTTGTAAGCTGATTGCATTAAATCTCCTAGTTGACCAGCAATCGCAGCAACTAGTCCTAACACAATGGCACGCCACAGCTCTATAAAATCAGGAGCAATGACAGCGAATAGAATCGCTACAATAATTGAGCTGATTATCCCGCCAATTGCACCTTCAATGGTTTTGTTTGGACTAATAAGTGGCCATAGCTTTCGTTTTCCAAAAGCACGCCCGAAAAAATAAGCGCCGATATCACTCGCCCAAATCGAGCAAAAAGCAATAAAGCTCCACCATAAGGCATACTCTTCCATCAAGCGGACATCAATCATCGCAGCAAAGCCAATTCCTAGATAGACGGTACCTAAAAAAGTAAGTGCTGCCTCATTAATCGTAACTTTATTTTTAGTAAGCACGGTCAATGCAAGTAGCACAAACATAAGCAGCCATATAATTGCAGTATCCTGGATCCAGCTCACGCCATACGATTCAAAGGGAATGACAAGCGCTAGCAGGCCAAGTAATGCTGCAATGTGCAATGGATTGTTCCAGCTAAGATGGTTCATTCGAGAAAACTCAAACATTGCAATAATTGCCATAACGATAATAAGCGCTGCATAATAATGTCCACCCAAGATCATTAATCCTAAGAAGAGAGCACCCGCCAGGACTCCAGTAACCAATCTTTGCTTCATTGCAATACTTCACCTCTATGTGATGTCGCTACACTCCGCCAAATCGACGTGCGCGCCGCTGATATTCCTGGATTGCCGCCATAAAATGCTCCTCCGAAAACTCAGGCCAAAACACATCAGTAAAATAAAACTCACTATACGCTAGCTGCCAGAGCATGAAGTTACTTAAACGTATTTCTCCACTTGTTCTAATAAGCAAATCCGGATCAGGCATATTTTTTGATTGCATATACGTCGAGAACAAATCCTCATTAATATGATCAACCTGCAGCTGCCCCGACTGGGCCTGTGCAGCAATTGCTTTCACAGCTTCAATTAATTCAAGCCTTCCACCATAATTCAAGGCGAAATTAAGTACAAGACCTGTATTACCCGCCGTCCGATTCATTGCCTCTTCAACTGCTTTTCTTGTATGAGGTGGAAGATGCTCCTGATCACCCATCATTCGAACTTGTACGTTATTTTCCATTAATTCTTCAATTTCTAGTTCAAGAAATTGCTGAGGCAGCTTCATTAAGAATTCAACCTCATCTTTTGGTCGCTTCCAGTTCTCTGTTGAAAAGGCATAGAGTGTTAAGTACTTCACCCCAAGATCGTTCGCAGCTACTGTAATACGTTTTACTGTTTTCATTCCAGTGTGATGACCAGCAATTCTAGGCAGGCCTTTATGCTTTGCCCATCTTCCGTTGCCATCCATTATAATTGCTATATGTTCTGGTATATTATCAAGCTGAATCGGTAATGGAGATTGAGCTTCCGTTTCCCCTTTTTTAGACCATAGTCGCTTTAACAATAGGCTCCCTCCCAGCAAAATTCCATGAATATTCGCCATTTACTGAAAGAACCCCACCTTAGGGAGGGGCTGCTCTTCATTAAACTTCCAATATTTCTTTTTCCTTCGTTGCTAATACTTTATCACTCTCAGTAATATATTTATCCGTAAGCTTTTGGATATCGTCCTGATGACGCTTGGATTCATCCTCGGAGATTTCGGCTTTTTCTAATTTTTTTATGCTATCATTCGCATCACGTCGAATGTTACGAATCGCCACCTTAGCATCTTCAGCAATTTTTTTAGCCGTTTTAACAAGCTCAACGCGGCGTTCCTCTGTAAGCATTGGAACGGATAGACGGATAATTGCACCATCATTAGATGGCGTTAAGCCTACATCTGATTTTAAGATAGCACGTTCGATCTCTGCAAGCGAAGATTTATCCCATGGTTGAATAAGTAAAGTGCGAGAATCTGGAGTAGTAACGTTAGCTAATTGATTCAATGGTGTCAATGTTCCATAATATTCAACCTGAATTCGATCTAGCAGTGATGGACTTGCTTTGCCGGCACGTAATGAAGAAAAATCACGTTTCAGTGCATTAATTGCTTTTTCCATACGTTCTTCTGCAGATTTCTTTATAGCTTGAGGCATTATTTCCCACTTCCTTTCACAATTGTACCAATTTTTTCACCAAGAACAACACGTTTAATGTTTCCATTTTCTGTAATCGAGAACACAATCAATGGGATATTGTTATCCATGCAAAGTGAAGAAGCTGTTGAATCCATCACGCCTAAATTTTTATTGAGGACGTCTAGGTATGTTAACTCCTCGAATTTCTCAGCTGAAGCATCCTTGAAAGGATCCGCAGAATATACACCATCAACTTTATTTTTCGCCATTAGTATTACTTCTGCTTCGATTTCAGCAGCACGCAATGCAGCTGTAGTATCGGTAGAGAAGAAAGGATTACCTGTTCCAGCAGCAAAAATAACAACGCGACCTTTTTCAAGATGGCGAATGGCACGACGACGGATATATGGTTCTGCTATTTGCTGCATAGCAATTGAAGTTTGAACACGAGTTGGCACGTCGATCTGCTCTAATGCGTCCTGCAATGCCAACGAGTTCATTACTGTAGCAAGCATGCCCATATAGTCTGCTGTAGCACGATCGATTCCTTTCTCTGTTCCTGCAATTCCACGCCAAATATTGCCTCCACCAACGACAATTGCCACTTCTACACCTAGTGCAATGACTTCTTTCACCTGACTAGCAATTGAAGAAATAACCGATGCTTCAATACCATAGCCTTCTTGACCAGCTAGCGACTCTCCGCTAACCTTCAACACGATGCGTTTAAATACTGGATGTTCCAACTTATTTACCTCCATCTTACACCTCTAACATAAGAGGTATTCAATTATGTTCCATGATACAAGTAAGGCGGGGCAGAAGCCCCGCCCCTCTTAGTTGAGTTCGGATTAACCTTTAACTTGAGCCATAACCTCTTCAGCGAAGTTCTCAACTTTTTTCTCAAGACCTTCACCAAGCTCAAAGCGAGCAAAACGACGGATGGAGATATTCTCACCGATTGTGCTAATTTTTTCGTTCACAAGCGTTTCAATTGTTTTATCTGGATCTTTAATGAAAGCTTGCTCAAGCAGGCAGTATTCTTCATAGTATTTAGAAATACGACCTTCAACCATTTTATCAACGATATGAGCAGGTTTACCTTCGTTAAGAGCTTGTGCTTTTAGAATTTCTTTTTCTTTCTCAATATCCTCAGCAGGAACCTCTTCACGACGAACGTATTTAGGATTAGTTGCAGCAATATGCATTGCAACGTCTTTTACGAACTCTTTAAATTGGTCTGTTTTACCAACGAAGTCAGTTTCGCAGTTAACTTCTACCAATACGCCGATACGGCCATTGCTATGGATGTAGGAATCAACGATACCCTCAGTTGCGATACGGCCAGCTTTGTTTGCTGCTGCCGCTAGACCCTTTTCACGTAGATGAGCGATTGCTTGATCAATATCGCCACCAGTTGCTTCAAGAGCTTTTTTGCAATCAAGCATACCTGCTCCAGTTCTCTCACGTAGTTCTTTTACTGCACTCGCATTTACTGCCATGTAAAAAACCTCCTAAATGTTCTATGTCTAATTTTGTTCAAAAAAAGGGTAGCGAGAGGTTTTCACCATCTGACCACCCTTTGTTGTTTATCCATTCATGCTATTAAGCAGTTGTTTGCTCGCCTTGGTTAGCTTCAACAATTGCGTCAGCCATTTTAGCAGTAAGCAATTTAACTGCACGAATTGCATCGTCATTACCAGGAATAACGTAGTCAATTTCGTCTGGATCGCAGTTTGTATCTACGATACCTACAATTGGGATACCCAATTTACGAGCTTCTGCTACAGCAATACGCTCTTTACGAGGATCGATTACAAACAGTGCACTTGGAAGTTCTTTCATGTTTTTAATTCCGCCTAGGAACTTCTCAAGACGCTCTTGTTCTTTTTTAAGAAGGATAACTTCTTTTTTAGGAAGAACTTCGAATGTACCGTCTTGCTCCCATTTTTCAAGCTGCTTCAAACGGTCAATACGTTTTTGAATCGTTTGGAAGTTAGTAAGCGTACCACCCAACCAACGTTGGTTGATGTAGAAGTTACCGCAACGCTCAGCTTCTTCTTTAACAGAATCTTGAGCTTGTTTTTTTGTACCAACAAAAAGTACTGTGCCGCCTTCTGCAGCTACAGATTTAACAAAGTTGTACGCTTCGTCAACTTTCTTAACTGTTTTTTGTAGGTCAATAATGTAAATACCGTTTCTTTCTGTGAAGATATAACGATCCATCTTTGGATTCCAACGACGAGTCTGGTGACCGAAGTGAACCCCAGCTTCTAAAAGCTGTTTCATAGAGATAACCGCCATGATCTGCACCTCCTATATTGGTTATTTGTGTCCTCCGCTCTTCGCATCTTGAATCACCACTTACACCGTGTGCAAGCACCCGTGAATCAATTGAAAAGCGTGTGTTTTTAACACCGTCATCTAATATACCATAAGCAATTGCGAGAAGCAAGCACTCTTCTCAAACAATTTGTCTGTTATTGGATGAGCGTCAGTCCTTTTGTTGAGATGTGCTCATTGGCCTCAGCTTCTGTCAAAGGCTGACTCGTGAACAGCTTCTTGAGGTCATCTAGTGTCATTTGCTCCTCAATATAAAAAAAACCAGCGCGAATATCCACACTGTGGTTTCTAAAATAATCAACAAATTGACTACTATCATTGAATAGACCATTGCTTTCTAATCGCTTAGCTGTTGAAGTAATTGAGTCACCTGGATGCACGCGAAAAATTGCAGCTGTGTGCTCTGGAGTTTGTGCTGGTTCTGGCGTCTCAACCGCTTCAGATTCAACTGGCGGTTCGGCTGGCTCTACTAGTTCGTTAGTCGGAGCTTGAGGTTCTTCTGCTGATGCTGGTGCTTCTGGCGCCTGCGCATCTTCTTGCTCAGAAGCAGATGTTTCCTCATCAATCGGTGTAGGTGTTGGAGTTGGTGAAGCATCCCCGCCGTTAATCTGTTGTTCAATCGCATTGAGCTGCTCTTGGCTTTTTTCTCCGATTGTAAAGAGCTCGAGCAGCAACACACCGATAATAATGCCAATACCAATTCCGATAAGTAGTGATCGTCTATGCATAGCGAGACTTCTCCTCCTGCATCGCGAGCTGTATAATAAGCTGAATCTCACCCTTATTTTCACCTAGCTTTTTAGCAATCGCCTCAACTGACTTGCCGGAGTTGTACATCTCAAACAGCTCTGTATAACGGCTTTGTATACTATTTGCAGGAATGTCCACTTCGGACTCATCCTTAGCAGCCTCAGGAGCTTCAGCGCGATGGCCTGCATTAATGGATAGGTTAGGACTAGCTTGAAGTAGCTGGAGCTTAGCCTCCGCTGCAGCGACCTGCTGTGAAAGCTTAGAGAGCTGCTCCTCAAGCATCATGTTTCGTTGTTCCAGACGAGCAAGCGCTTCACCTTTAACGCGGTCTTCTTCTTTGAGCTGATTTAACGACGTTGTAATCATTTTTACTAGATCGTTATGCTCATTCTCCATATTATCCATAAATTGCTCAAACGCTAGCTCAAGCTGCTCCATTTGAGCATTTGAGCTAGCGCCAGGCTTTTCATTTTTTCCTTTTGGAAGCAACAAAGCTGCGACTGCAATAACCGCTCCTAAAAGTGCAATATATTGCCATGATTGCATTAAAATCCCGCCTTGAATTAAAGTCTAATATCTAGATGATGCCCTTTATAAGGATGATTGGAAGACTTCTCTTCATCCTTCTCTTGCTGGGTGCCAATACGAGCATGCTTCTTTTGTGAGTCTTGCCCGCCTTGTTCTTTCTCTTGATCTCTTATCATGCCTTTTTCTGTTTCATCAACAGCTGTTGCTTGCGATCGCTTGTGTTCCGCTTCCTTTACAACAGATGCTTCAAGCATCGTTTGCTCCATCACTGGACGCTGTATGGCTTGCTGCTGTAAACCACTCAGCTCAGGAGCACGTGGTACGGAAAGCTGGAGATTCAATGGTGATAAACCCATCCTTACTCCCCCTTGGCACGATACCTAGCGATACCGTTAGTAGTATGGCACCATTACAATTTCACCATCTTCATACTTAAATACAACGCTGCTGGTGCTATCTTTAATATAACGTGTATAGCGACCTATGACAATTTTTACACCGCCAAAAACTTGATTTTTAATAGAAACGGTAGCTAATTCGCTATCTTCTAGTTGTTTTTCAATTTCCAACATGCGGTCCTTCAAATCATTGATTAACACAGTCGTTTGATTTTTCGTATGAATCAGCTTTTGTCTCATCGCCAACCGGTCAGGTGTTAATTTCCCCGTCGCCGCCAGTTGATCGAGAATGACTAGCGCCTTTTCCGTACGATCTAGATGCTCTGTTTGCTCCTTAATCGATGCTCGTATGTTTAATTGTTCATTGCGATGCTCAGGATGGACACCAACCTCAATCGTAGTAGCAGTTGACATCGCATTTCCAATTGTTTTTGCCGATACGCCATCACTAGCCTGAATAACTCCGCCTACAACTAGTCCCTTTGAACTATCACAAATAACCTTTTGACCCGCTTTTACGATAGAGTGCAATATGCTTTGTGATGCATGAACGTCTCCACCTGCTGTAATATTGGCATCCTGGATAAAGGAGCATTTAATATTTTGAGCTGCAGTAACCATGCCTTTACCAGAAGCCATAATGCCGCCAGTAATCTCTATGGAACCGCCAGAGTTAAGCTCAGCACCTTCAACACCGCCAATAACCCGAATGTCACCTGCTGCATTAACCTTAAATCCAGTTAGCACGTTGCCACGAATAACTACTGTTCCGACAAAATCGATATTCCCAACTCGATAGTCGACATCACCCTTAACCTCGAATACCGGGAACACATTAATTTTATCCTTATCTGTCAGAGAGATTAAGCCATCAATGGCAGAGTACATTAAATTCCCCTCTGCATTTACGACAACATTTTTTCCAACCTTAAACCTTGCGGGCTTACCAATTACACCCGGCACTGTTTCACCCGTCACAGTTAAGCCGGAAGGGCCAGTTTGAGGTGGAATAAGGCGAGCAATAAGCTGTCCCCTTTTAACGTTATCCAGCTTAGTCACTTGTTTAAAGTCAATGACATCGTTGTCAGAGTTATCCGATTCACGATGCTTATCCTCGACATCAACAAACACGACACTGCCATCAATCCCTTTTCCTGCAGGCTCACCTTTAGCAACCTCGATCTTACGATTCATATATTGAATGGGCTCTTTACAGATAGAGCGAATATGGTCATGTAACAAGCCATGGACAATGCCCTGCTTACGAATATAGCTTTCCAAATCCTCTGGAACATACTTCTCATCATCATATATGGTCTTCAAGCTTACAAAAGCAACTAGTTTATCGGATGAAAGCTCCAGGTTAACGCTTGATTCATATTTACTCATGTCCATAACTACACCCCTCCCATTTAACGAAATAGTTCGGCTTTGTGCTGCTCCAGAACTCCTTTTAATCGTTGAATTGCTTTGGAATGAAGTTGTGATATTCTCGATGGTGAAAGTGACATTACCTCTGCAATTTCGCTTAAACTTAGATCCTCGAAGTAAAATAATGAAACGACCGTGCGTTCCTTTTCCGTAAGCCGCTCAATTCCTTTTTCTAGGCTTGCCTTCAAAAATACATCGTCCACCGTAGATTCAGGCTGTTTTGCTGATTGATCTATTAAAAGAGACATTCTTGTCTCAGATTCTTCTTCACGTAATGGTTCTTCTAATGAGAAGACTGCTGAAATGGATACATCTTGTACCATTGCAGCAAATTCTTTCTCGTTAATCTCTAGGAATTCGCAGACTTCAGCATCTGTAACCGATCTCATATGCTTCTGCTCTAGTACTTGATAAGCTTCTTCAATTCTTTTCGCCTTTTCTCTGACGGATCGTGGTACCCAATCTCCTTGTCTTAAACCGTCAATTATAGCACCACGAATTCGCCAGGAAGCATAGGTTTCAAACTGTAATCCTCGTAAATAATCGAACTTTTCAATTGCATCAATAAGCCCCATGACACCATGACTTGCAAGGTCTTCCTTGATTACATTTTTCGGTAATCCAATCGACATCCGGTTTGTTACATATTCAACAAGAGGCAAGTAATTTTCAATCAGGCTTTTTTTAGCATCAATATCTCCCTGCTCACGCCATGCTTGCCATAAATGAAGATTAGTAAGGTGAGAAACTTTTTGATCTTTCATTATCTCACTCTCCTGTTAGATGACGTACTGCTTTGGTCAGCTGTTCTGCTTGGATATTATCTGTCGACACAAGCTTCGTTGGGTTCAAAGGTTTAAATTGCTCCGTCTTTTCATTATTAGCTAATGGCTCGAACTTTTCCTCCGAACTGCCGGGCGCTAGTTGATCCCGCAGTAAAGCATTCAGATCCTCCTCACTATCCGGAGTTACATAGTTTACTGTATTACCGGAGAGTGCTTGCTCGTCCTCATCCTGAACTTCGTCAATAACAGGGGCTTCGTTTGTACTTAGCAGCAAACCGAGTATGTAGCGTAACGGATAGGCTAGTAGAAAGAATGCAATACATGCATATCCCCCTCGCAATAACGAGACTGCCCATGGGTTATTGGATAGACCAATAAAAAAGACTGCAAGAAGACCAAAGATACCAAATCCTAAATTCCAACGCCAGCTTCCATACATTTTAAATCTCCTTTATCCCATGCTGCACACTACGAATCGTAAGCGTTCCGCTTTTGGAGCTTAGCTCGATCGTTCGACCAAAATTACCACCAGTATCCTGTGAAATTAAAGGAATGCTATACTGCTCCAGCATCATTAAACAGGATTCAACATTCCTTGGACCAATTCGCAAGGAATCGGTCTGACCAGGTAAAGTGAACATTTGCGAACCACCGGCCATTTTCGCTTGTAAGCGACTTACATTCGCACCAAGTGCCAGCATTCTTTCTATGAGTTCAGGTATTGCCGTATCTGCATATTTAGCGACATTAATGGGAGCTTCTCTTGCTATGCTAGATGATGGGAGCATAACATGTGCCATTCCAGCAACATGCTTCGTTGGATCAAACAATGTTAATCCAACACAAGAGCCTAAACCTGTTGTTTTTAGATGCTCACCATTCGCCGCTGTATTCAAATCAGCCATTCCTACCTTTATTAGAAGTTCACTGATCATCCCAGCCTGACTCCTAATGCTCGAAATATAATCTCGAATGAGTTTGGATCAGGAATAAGAAAGAAGTGTCCCTCTAACGACTTGCAATCCTCTAGAAAGCTAGTCTCTATAAGAAGTGCGGAGTCACCCATCTCACCATACTGCATTAACCCGTAGCTTAGAATTGCTCCTGCCATATCATGAGCAATCGAAGGGACTGAAGGCAGTAATTGCAGCTGTGTAAAATCTGCAAGTGAGGAAAGGTATGAACCAGCAAGGATATTACCAATCTCACATAGGGTTGACAGTTCCAACTCAGAATATGTGCCATCATCTAAATGCTCTTTAGGCAGCAATTGCTTCATCAACTGCAGTGCATAGTGCTCCTGCATAATGAAAAACATGTTGCCTGGAACATCTCCCTCAACACGCAAAAACACAGCAATTACGATTTGTTCAGAGCCGCCCACACGCTCGGCCACCTCTTCAAAAGGAAGCAATTGTACACTTGGCACTGACATATCAATTGGCTTATTAAGCAACGTAGACATTGCCGTTGCTGCATTACCTGCACCGATGTTACCAACTTCCTTCAAAACATCCATCTCGAAAGCTTCAAAACGATTGTAATTGGCCAAGGCTTACACCTCTAACTGTTCAAGCTGTACAATTTCTGATTTGTTTAGTACCTCAGAAAGATTTAGCATAATAAGCAGACGATCTTCACCGATTTTAGCAATGCCATCTAAATATTTTGCCTGAATTCCACCAACGATCTCTGGCGGTGTATCAATAATATCAGAATCAATATCGATTACATCATTCGCAGAATCTACAATAAAACCAACTTCCATTTCATTGACTGCGACGACGATAATTCGTGTGTGCTCGGTTACTTCTGTCTCAGGAAGGTTGAAGCGTCCACTTAAATTCATGACGGGAACAACGATGCCTCGAAGATTAATTACCCCTTTAATAAAGGAAGGCGTTTTAGGAACGCGTGTAATTGGCATCATACGTTCGATCGTTCGAACCTTATCTACCTCGATGCCATATTCCTCATTTGCTATACCAAAAACGATAACTTTCAACTCTTCACTCATCATAACCCCTCCTTATTTTATTAAAGCATTTGGATCTACGATTAGAGCAACTTGTCCATCACCTAATATCGTAGCGCCTGAAACTCCAGAAATATTAGTTAAGTACTTACCAAGAGTTTTCAATACAATTTCACTTTGACCTATAAATTCATCAATAACGACGGCTGCCCACTTATCGCCTTTATGTATAACGATAATTTCGTGTTCTTCTTCATGCTCCTCGGAATAGCTTGGCGATTCGAATAGCTTAGATAAAGAAATAAGTGGAATAACTGCATTTCTAAACTTAATCATCGGATTGCCATGAACCATTAATATGCTGGAGCGCTGAATAATAGCTGTCTCAACAATGGAAGAAAGAGGTATAGCATATTTTTCATCTCCAAGCTTAATGAGCATAGCAGAAATGATAGAAAGTGTTAACGGTAGTTGAACGGAGAACTTCGTTCCCTTTCCTTCTACAGATGTTACGGTAACGTTCCCGCCTAATGATGTGATTTTAGTACGTACTACGTCTAGACCTACACCGCGTCCAGATATATCTGAGATAACATCAGCTGTACTAAAGCCTGCTGAGAATATGAGGTTGTTAATTTCATCAATAGATAGTTTTCCAGCATCTTCTGGCTTCACGACACCTTTGCTAATTGCTTTTTCCAGTACTTTTTTAGCATTAATGCCTTTTCCGTCTTCTTCAACCTCGATAAATACATGGTTTCCACTATGGAAAGCACGTAAATGTACCGTACCAGTCTCTGACTTACCAGCTGCAACTCGCTCTGCAACAGTCTCTATACCGTGGTCAACCGAGTTCCGAAGTAAGTGAACAAGCGGATCTCCGATTTCATCGATAACTGTACGATCAAGCTCTGTATCAGCTCCAGTGATGATCAGATCGATTTTCTTATCCAGAGATTTAGCTAGATCTCGAATCATACGAGGGAAACGATTAAACACAGTATCCACTGGTACCATGCGAAGTTTTAATACAATATTTTGCAGGTCTGAGCTTACACGTGCCATATGCTCTACCGTATCGGTTAAATCTTGTCGTTTAACCTCACTTGCAAGCTGCTCTAGGCGTACACGATCGATCAACATTTCGCTGAATAAATTCATTAACGCATCAAGTCGATCAATGTCAACGCGAATCGTACGGTTAGCAACAGGCGCTTTGACAGCTGGTTTTTTCTGCTCATCTGCAGACTTAACCTCAGCTTTTTCAGTTTTAGCAGGTGCTGCTGGCGCTTCTACTGCTGCAGCTGCTTGTGTACCAGCACTAGATAGCGTAGCAAGAGATTCCTCATCTAGCGGCAATACTTCAACTGTCTCAATCTCAGAAATACTATTAATCTTCGAAGTCAACTCTTCAGG
The DNA here is from genome assembly GCF_038004245.1 of Paenibacillus sp. FSL W7-1287. Taxonomy (NCBI): domain Bacteria; kingdom Bacillati; phylum Bacillota; class Bacilli; order Caryophanales; family Paenibacillaceae; genus Paenibacillus; species Paenibacillus sp. FSL W7-1287. The sequence goes on from NZ_JBBORD010000001.1 coordinate 2,554,643, forward strand.
GCTAACCGAGCTAATAGTAAAAACCGTAAACGATCGGTCGAATTTTTCTTGCTCTAAATCCTCAACGGAAGGCTCTGACTTTATGACCTCGCCCGTATTCTCAAGCACATCAAAAACCATATAAGAACGTGCAGCCTTGAGTACACAGCTTTCTGTAAGGGTTACTTTAATATAGAAAACTTGAAGACCACTTTGTATGGACTGCTTCAAAACAGAGGATTGATATTGATCTAGCAATCCGCCGTTTTCCTGGCCTGCTGCAGTAGTAGATGTTGATGCCGCTGGCTCAGTTGAACTATTTTTGTAGTCGCCCTTCACGATATTAGCGAGATTGTTAACGATATGGGTAACATCTGACTTACCTGTTCCCCCTTGAACAACATCCTCAACCATCGATTCTAGTGCATCCAAACCTTGAAACAATGTATCAAATATAAAGCTGTCCATTTTTAGCTTATCATTACGAACGAGGTCAAGCACGTTTTCCATCTCATGGGTCAACGACGCCAAATCCTCAAAGCCCATCGTTGCGGACATTCCTTTTAATGTATGTGCTGATCTGAATATATCCTGCACAATTGATATATCCTCTGGAGAGCTTTCAAGTCTCATCAGATTGTCATTCAAAGCCTGCAGGTGATCATTTGATTCGTCTATAAACATTGATAAGTAAGCATTCATATCCATAACATGACACCTCCTAAAAGTTTGTACTGCTAATGTTTCAACACTAGTTTCATTAATTCAGGTGCAATATGTGACAGAGGAAGCACTTTACTTGCAGCTCCGAGTTCAACTGCTGAACGCGGCATACCATATACCACACAGCTTTCTTCAGCTTCTGCAATGGTTGATGCAACGCCTTGATCCGCTAGCTTCTTCATCCCCTGTGCGCCATCGCTGCCCATACCTGTCATTAGAACGATATGACGTTCCAGCTCCTGGAAATCAAGTAGTGATTCAAAAAGTACATCTACCGATGGTCTGTGACCATTTCGAGGAGGCTCATTGCTTAAGCTAATGACATATTGATCCTGCTGACGCTCTACTTTCATATGGTAGCCACCGGGAGCAACGTATGCTCTTCCATTTTGAAGCTGCATTCCATGCTCAGCCTCGCAAACCTCTAGCTCACTAAAATGATTTAATCGCTGTGCAAGCGATTTGGTGAATCGTGGTGGCATATGCTGCACAATGACTACAGGTGCAGCTAAATCTGCTGGTAGATGACTAATCACCTCATGCAGTGCTTTTGGACCACCAGTTGACGTTCCAATTGCAATGATAGAAGCAATGCTTCCGTTATTGATAGATTTTCTGCTCTTCGCTTTACTCACGCTTTCCACTTCTACGTGTTTAGGAGCCGGCGGTGGTACTGTGACCTTCACTTCATCCAACTTTGCAGGCATGTTTGTCTGTTTGAGTGGCGTGCTTTGCTCTAGGTGAGTTTTTGGCTCGGCAGATTTTTTTATAGTCTTTTTACCTATAATTCTATCATCTTTCAGGAGATTTGACGCAGATTCTGCAGAATAATCTGTTTTTTTATTTTCTATTTTTGAGAACAATGTCGATTGGTTCGTCGTCGCAGTTTTCTTTCGACGTGTTAGTACTGCGATTTTTAACTTTTCTATCAGAACCTCGCCGACTGAATGAATATCCTGCGCATTCGCTCCTACCATCGTAGGCTTACGAATAAAATCAAAAGCACCAAATTGCAGCGCCTTTATCGTATCGCGCGTATTAGCCTCACTTATGCCAGATAGCATAATGATCGGCAGCTTATGCTTTTTCAAAATATGCTGCATAGCATCAATACCATTCATCATCGGCATTTCGAGATCAAGCGTAATGACGTCTGGATTAGACGTCTCTACACTAGTCACAGCTTCTATTCCATTTTGAGCAGTACCTACTACTTTAAACTGTGAATCTTTCTCTATTAAATCTGTAATGATTTTTCTCATAAAGGCTGAGTCATCGACAACTAACACACGATATGGCTCCATTAACCTCGCCTCCATCTTAAGGATTATCTAGTACGCTTCAGCAGTTTATGTAAAAATCCTTTAATACCAGTTGAAGAGCTATTAGAAGGTATATTTAAATATTCCTTCGCAATTGCGATAATTGACTTTGCTGCATCACTTTCAGGAAATATAACAAGCAGCGGCATTTGCTTCTTAACTGATTTAGAAACGTGAGGGTCATCGTATATGTTGCCAATTGACGGCAAATCAACATTCAGGAATCTCTTCGTTGCACTTGCTATGCTTGCAGCTGTTCGTTCGCCTTCAGAGCGATCACCAGATCGATTCACGACCATCTTAAATTGTACAGATGCATCAATCGAATGCACCATCTTAATTAGGGCATATGCATCCGTAATCGATGTTGGTTCTGGTGTCGTAACAACAATGGTCTCGTCAGAAGCAGTAATAAATTGAGCGGTTTCCTTAGACAGCCCTGCACCAGTATCAAAGATGATATAGTCATAATGTCCTTGCAGCTTCATAATTTCAGTACCAAAACGATTAACCTCATCATCCGACAGTCTCACAAGCTCTAGCAGACCTGAGCCTCCAGCAATATAATGAAGTCCTTCAGGCCCAACACTAATAATATCCCAAATCGTCTTTTCATTTTTTACAAGGTGATACAGATTATATCGAGAGCTTGTACCCATGAGCACATCGATATTGGCCATTCCAATATCAGCATCGATAACGAGTACCTTTTTTCCGAACCGCTGCAAGGCGATGCTAAAGTTCAGGCTGAAATTTGATTTCCCAACACCGCCTTTACCGCTAGTAACGGAAATAAATTTTGTTTTTTCTTCGTTATATTGTGCTGAGTGCTGCTTTACTAATTTTCTTAATGCTTCTGCTTGGTCATTCATGATGAGGATCTCCTAGTAAAAGCTCAATATACTTGTTCAATTCGAATGGTGCAATATCGTCAGGTACATTTTGACCACTTGTAATAAATAGCGGCATGAGTCCATATTGCATAACCATATTAAAGATCGAACCGTACACCTGCGTCTCATCAAGCTTTGTAAATACAACTTTTCTCACGCCGTATTTACTGAATTTTTCAGCAATAATTCTCATATCTGCCGTCCTACCTGTAAGACTGAGCACAAGTACCGACTCACTCTGTTCATTACGCGGTAGTAAACTGTTAACCTCAGATACATGTAGATCACTACTGTAGTTACGACCTGCCGTATCCATAAATATTAGCTCCGTATGCTCCAGTGCTGTAATTGCTCGCTCAAGCTCAAGCGGAGAGAAAACAACCTCTAGCGGTAGATTGAGAATATTGGCATATGTCCGAAGCTGCTCTACAGCAGCAATTCGATAAGTATCAGCAGTAATGAGTCCTAGCTTCTTACCTTCTTTGATCGAATAATTTGCCGCAAGCTTTGCAATGGTCGTCGTTTTCCCGACACCTGTTGGTCCAACAAACTGAACCAATTGACTCGTAGGTGCTAGCGTAGATTTCTGATATGGAAATAACCATTCCTTCAGCTTTTCTTTCGTAAGATGCCACACTTGATTCGTATCTAGCGCAACACCAGCTTCCTCTTCTAGCTGCAAAAGCTCCTCGAACAGCAGATCAATCCATTGCTCATCAAGCTCCTGCTCTTGTAATCTCGATTTTAGAGCAATAATAGCTTCTGATGGCTCACGATCCTCGTTGTCTTTTTGTGATAGTCTGACCATTTCTAATCTCAAGCTTTTTAACTCATTAACAATAAATTGTTCCGTCGGTGTCATATCATTCGATGTGTTTGAAGCTTCCTTTGCAGCTGTAGCTTTTGGTGTTGGAACCTTCGACTCAAGGTGATTAGCAACCACGCTGCCTACTTCCTCGCCGCCCTCGTCCACTGGATTCGTTACGGTTGATCCAGTATTATACAAGCGTGATGCAAACGACGCTGCCCCATCAGTTGCTGAGGGTATCGCCTTGCTACTTTTATTCGTAGCCAAAGCAGCAGGAGGAGCAGAAGGATTTTCATTGTCCTGAGGTTTCGTTTTTTTGGAAGCCTTCAGGATCTGCTCGATCACTTGATCAACATCGATATCATCTAAAGCTGAATTACTCGGCTTAGGCTTTGTTTCAGGCTTTGCTGAATTTGGTTCAACTGCAGCCATGACCTCCAGCTTACGTTTACGAAACATCCCCATAAAACCGCCGACTTTAATCTCTCTAGATTCAAGAATGACTGCATCCTTGCCTAATTCACTTTTTATGAGCGGAACTGCATCTGACATTGCGTCTACGACATATTTTTTCACTCTCACAGATTAACCACCCCAACGCTCTGTACTTCAATATTCGGCTCAAGCTCACTATAGGAAATAATCGGCAAATCCTGCATCGTGCGAGCAACAATTTGTCTCAAATACATACGAATGGTTGGCGAAGTCAGTACAATAGGCTGTTGACCTGATTGCAGCAAACGATTGACTTGCTCGGTGAGACGTTGAAAAATTTGCTGTGATGATACAGGATCAAGAGATACATAGCTGCCTTGATCATTTTGCTGTACGGATTCAATGATTTTCTTCTCAAGCTGCGCACCTAGCGTAATAACTCGCAAGGATTGGCCCCCTGGTGCATATTGCTGTGTAATTTGTCTTGATAGAGCCTGTCTTACATATTCCGTTAAAATATCGGTATCCTTCGAATATTGACCATAGTCTGCCAATGTCTCGAAGATCGTAACTAGATCGCGAATCGAAACTTTTTCTTGGAGAAGCTTCGTCAACACTTTTTGCACGTCACCGATGGACATTACACCTGGAATTAAATCTTCTACAAGTGCAGGATAATTCGCCTTCACATTCTCTACCAGTGCCTTCGTTTCTTGACGTCCAATGAGCTCATGTGCATGACGCTTAACGATTTCCGTTAGATGTGTAGCAACAACGGATGGTGGATCAACGACCGTGTAACCAGACAGCTCCGCTCGTTCCTTCGTCATCTCATCAATCCATATCGCTGGCAATCCAAATGCCGGCTCAGTTGTTTCGATGCCGTGAATCGATTCATCATCATAACCCGGGCTCATGGCTAAGTAGTGATTAAGAAGCAATTCACCTCTGGCAACCGTGTTCCCTTTTATTTTAATGACGTATTCATTCGGCTTAAGCTGAATGTTATCTCGTATTCTAATAACAGGTACGACAAGTCCTAGCTCAAGCGCACACTGTCGTCTGATCATAATGATCCGATCTAGTAGATCTCCACCCTGCTGCGTATCAGCTAAAGGAATTAAGCCATAGCCAAATTCAAATTCGATTGGGTCTACCGATAGCAAGCTTATGACGCTTTCTGGACTTCTAACCTCTTCGATTTGCTGTTCTTCAACAAGCAATTCATCCTGTTCTGCCTTTTTAAGCTGTGAACGACTAAGTAAATAACCGGCGATCGCAAGTCCAATAGCAAACGGCCATGTTCTAAGTATTCCAATAGGTGTTAAGCCTAATACGGCAATCGTTGCTGCTGCTACATATAGCAGCTTAGGATATTTGAACAGCTGACCAGTAATATCCTCTGCCAAATTTCCTTCCGATGCTGAACGAGTAACAATTAAGCCTGAAGCTGTTGAGATCAACAACGCAGGAATTTGAGCAACAAGACCATCACCGATCGTTAGAATTGTGAACGTCGTTGATGCTTCTCCGAAGCTTAAGCCCATCATAGCCATACCGATAATGAAACCGCCGATCAGGTTAATAATCATCATGATAATCGTGGCAATCGCATCACCTTTAATAAACTTACTCGCACCATCCATTGCTCCATAAAAGTCAGCTTCTCGCTCGATGGTGGAACGACGTTCTTTCGCTTCCTGTTCATTAATGAGTCCAGAGTTCAAGTCCGCATCGATACTCATCTGCTTACCTGGCATTGCATCAAGTGTAAAGCGAGCTGCTACCTCCGCGACACGCTCTGAACCTTTGGTAATGACGATAAATTGAACGACCACGAGAATTAAAAACACGATAAAGCCAATAACAACCTGGCCTCCGCCTACCCATTGACCAAACGTTTCAATGACAGCTCCGCCTTCTGCATGGGTTAGTATGTTTCTAGTGGTAGAAATACTAAGCGCGAGTCGGAATATTGTTGTAACGAGTAGAATCGCTGGGAATATCGAGAAGTCCAAAGCTGACTTTGTATTCATAGCTACAAGTAGAATCGTGATCGCCATCGTAATATTAACGATTAGAAGAAAGTCAATTAATAGAACTGGGAGCGGTACGATCATCATGAGAATTATCCCGATAATTCCACACGTTATAATGAGCTCTTTTAACTTCATGATGTTCCCTCCCTTACATTATTATTTAGCATGCTTCCTACCTCTAATCTTATATACATATGCCAGCACCTCTGCCACAGCCTGAAACAGATCAGCAGGAATTGCATCTCCTATTTCTGTTTGACTGTATAAAGCACGTGCAAGTGGCTTATTTTCCATCGTTATTACATCATGCTCTTTTGCAACCTCTTTAATTTTCAGAGCAAGATGATCCATCCCTTTCGCGACAACGACCGGTGCTTCCATATTTGCAGCATCATATTTCAATGCAACAGCAAAATGTGTAGGGTTCGTAATAACGACGTCTGCATTAGGGACCTCCTGCATCATTCGCGATATTGCCATTCGCAATTGCTTTTCCCGGATTTTTCGTTTTATTAACGGGTCACCTTCAGATTTCTTATGCTCATCTTTGATATCTTGCTTTGACATTCGAATACTTTTTGCGTGCTCATATTTTTGATATAAAAAGTCTAAAAATGCCAGTACGATTAATATAGCCCCTGTTGTTACACCCATTCGTATAACGAGAGATGCTAGATAAGATACTACAGTTTCAATAGGCTGAAGGCCTAACCCTGTAATAGTGCCCCATTCATTGCTTATTATCGAAAAGACAACTACAGCAATGATAATAACCTTTAATAAGCTTTTAGCGAACTCTACAAGACTGCGCATTGAAAAAATACGCTTAAAGCCTTCGATCGGATTTAGTTTTTTTAATTGAACCTTTAACGGTTCGTTCGTTAATAGAAATCCAAACTGCACAACATTGCCAATGACACCAGTGATCATGACGATCGCAAGTATAGGAGCGATAATTAGCAGTACCTGAAGTATAACGTTGATAAAGAAATCACCAAGGTTTGTAATCGTGACTTCCATCGTTAACCAATTTTCAAACAAATCATGAAATAAATTCGTAAAATGTGTTTTATAGTAATCTCCGAGCATCATAAAGGATGCGAAGCACAGTGTAAGAATCAACGCGGATGGAAGCTCTTGGGATTTGGCAACCTGTCCTTTTTTTCGTGAGTCCTGTTTCTTCTTAGGGGTTGCCTTCTCTGTTTTTTCTTGATTGAATAGCTGTAGATCTACAACTAAACGATATTTACGCACTGTTTTGCCTCCATTCTTTATGCAGGCGGACCTTGCACCACACCGAAAAATTGCTCTAGCGAGTTAAACATAACCGTAAAGATTTTCTCGAAGATCACTGCCATGCCTGGCATTAACAAGAAAATTAATAATAAACCAAGCATAATTTTTACTGGAAAACCAATAACAAACACATTAAATTGAGGGGCTGTCTTTGCTAAGAAGCCAAGCCCAACATCTGTAATGAACATTGCAACCATTATCGGCAACGCGACTTGAACTCCGATTACTATGCTGGAAATGACCGCGTTTGTTAAAAATTGGGCTAAGCTTCCATCTCCCATTTTAGAAAACCATTGATTTTCAATCGGGATATACAAGTAGCTGTCCATCAATCCAGTAAGTAAGAAGTGATGTCCATTCATCATTAAGAACACGACAAGCAAAAGCATATACTTAAAATTACCGAGCAATGGTACCGATACACCCGATACAGGGTCAACGATGTTCGCCATTGCGAAACCGATCTGCATGTCTATGATCCCACCTGCAGTTTGTACCGTAACAAAAAACAGATACACAATAAACCCCATCATAAGTCCGATAAGCACTTCTCTTATGACAAGCAAGAAATATTGAATATCTATAATCATCGCCTGACTAGGACCGTGCACGGTTACGATTAGCAGGGAAATAAAAAAGCCGAGCCCAATCTTAAATATCGCCGGAACATTTCTGTGATTAAAGATCGGTGTTACGACGAAAAAAGCTGTTACTCGACAAAATATTAACAAAAAAATAGGGACTGCCTCTAAAAATACATCTGTCATCGAATTCACAGCCTAACCGATATAATGGTGCAGATTATTAAATATCGTATACGTGAAGTCGACAACCGTATTGAGAATCCACGGTCCGAATATGACTACCGCTAACAATACTGCAACGATCTTCGGTACAAACGCTAAAGTCTGTTCTTGGATCTGGGTTGTCGCCTGAAACACACTTACTACTAAACCAGTCACTAGTGCAAGAACGAGCATAGGTGCGGCTGCTTTCAATACAGTAAATACAGCTTGTCCAGCTATCCCTATAATAAAATCTGCACTCAATATTTCCCCCTCCTGATCTAGCTTTAAGGGTTAAAGCTTAGTAGTAATGAACGTACAATGAGATACCAGCCATCTACTAATATAAACAATAGTATTTTGAAAGGCAGCGAGATCATGATCGGTGGTAGCATCATCATCCCCATCGCCATAAGTGTACTCGAAACAATCATATCAATAATTAAAAATGGGATAAAAATCATAAAGCCCATCTGGAATGCCGTCTTCAATTCACTTATCGCGAAGGCTGGAATCAATGTCGTAATTGGAATCTCCTCATACGATGATGGCTTTTCTTCCCCTGTATAATTCATGAACAACAGGAGATCCTTTTCACGCGTATGATTAAACATAAACTTTTTCATAGGCTTTGCAGCTTCTTCAAAGGCTTCCTCTTGTGTCAACTCACCTTGAATGTAAGGCTGAAGCGCCACTTGATTAATCTCATTAAATGTCGGTGCCATGATAAAGAATGTTAAAAACATTGCCAATCCAACAAGCACTTGCGCTGGAGGTATCGTATTCGTTCCCATCGATGTTTTCACAAAGCCAAGGACAATAACGATTCGAGTAAAGCTCGTCATTAACACCAAAATTGCAGGGGCAACGCTTAATACAGTGATTAGCAATAAAATAGAGAGTGTACTAGTCCCTGAAGCATCAGCATCATCATTACCAATATTAATGGAGATATCAGGAAGCGGTTCAGCGTGAGCATATGGTACCAAGAAAACAAAAAACATCATTATCAATGGTACGATAAGCATCCACTTTTTTTTCATTGTCCATCAACCATTCATTATTTTTTATCTTTTAATAAAGACTCAAGCTCTTGCTTGCGCTCTGCTTGCTTATCAAGCTTAGTCTGCAATAAGTCTTCGAATGAGCGTGGATCATTCCACATTTCATCCGAAGCATTCGTGGAATCAGACTGTTTCTTACGCGATGCAACGAATTGCTTGAGTGAGCTGAAGCTAATGTTGCTTTGCTCTGCTAATTCTAATGCTGCAATGATTTGCGCAACCTTATCAGGGTCTACTTCTTTGTCTAGCAAAGTAACAGATTCACCCACACCTACGATGTAGATTCGATCTGCAACCTCAATCACTTGCATTGAGCTATTTTGTCCGAGACTAACTCCTCCAAGAGAACGCATGCCACGTTGATTACCCCAGGCACGATTTCTTTTAGACAGCCACTTTACAGTGATCATTAAAAGCGCAATGACGATTGCTAAAGCTACAAATACCTTAATAACATCGAACACGATGTTCGTCTGTTGAAACGCTGGAGACCCATCGCTTGCCAAGCCACTTCCTTGCTCGCTGTTACTTGAAGCAGCAACAGCGATGTTTGGAAGAGTTATGAATAGTAAGCTACTACTAGCGATTTTTAGCACATACGAACGAATATTAAACTTACTCATTAGCCTAGTGTTTTCTTAATAGCTTCGATTACTCGATCAGCTTGGAATGGCTTAACGATGAAATCTTTCGCACCTGCTTGGATCGCGTCAATAACCATAGCTTGCTGACCCATCGCAGAGCACATAATAACTTTTGCATTTGCATCAATTTTACGGATTTCCTTCAATGCTGAAATCCCATCCATCTCTGGCATCGTAATATCCATCGTAATTAGGTCTGGCTTCAATTCCTTAAATTTCTCAATAGCTTGAGCACCGTCTGGTGCTTCACCAACTACCTCATAACCATTTTTGCTTAAAATATCACGAATCATCATTCGCATAAAAGCAGCATCATCAACAATTAGAATACGATTAGACATCTTTCTTCCTCCTAGAAATCCGTTATTGTAGTTTTTGAATTCTGTCCCATTGACTCACGATATCTGTAACACGAACACCAAAGTTCTCGTCGATGACAACAACCTCGCCTTTTGCAATGAGCTTGTTGTTAACAAGAATATCGACTGGTTCACCTGCTAGCTTGTCCAGCTCAATAATTGAGCCTTGAGAAAGCTCAAGGATATCTTTTATTTGCTTCTGGGTCCTACCTAATTCTACAGTGACCTTCAATGGTATGTCGAGTAGTAAATTAAGATTTGTCCCATCGGTTTGCGTATATGGTGCTTGATTAAAATTCGCAAACTGTACAGGTTGAACATTTACGTTGCGATTCATGTTCGTTTGTTGATGCTGATCATAATTCATCGCAGGCGCTGGCGCTGGCTGAGCAAACATATCCTGTTGTGGAGCATGGAATGTATTACCCATTGGCTGCTGCTGCTCTACTTGAGCTGCTGGCGCTACTGGCGGTGCAGCCATTGGCGCTGGCGCAGGTGGAGTTGTCTCCTGAACAGGGGCCGGAGTAACATCCATCGGCTCCGTATCCGTACCCATCAGTGTTGCGACCATTTGCTTCGCAAAAGAAATTGGAAGCAGCTGCATAATTGTAGAATCTATTAAATCTCCAATCGTTAAATGGAAGGAAATTTTGATCATAATATCTTCTGGTGGAAGATGATCAATGCCATCTCCGCTTGTTACATCTAATATATTTATTCCAGGCGGCGATATATTTACTAGTCGGTTAAATATCGTCGACATCGACGTAGCAGAAGATCCCATCATTTGGTTCATTGCTTCTTGAACTGCTGAAATATGGATTTCATTCAGCTCTTGGTCAGTTACTTCTCCTTCTCCACCAAGCATTAAATCTGCGATTACTTGTGCGTCTTTCGTACGAATGACTAATGAATTTATGCCTTCAAAGCCATCAACATATTCAACACTTACCGCAACATGCGGTTTAGGAAATACGTCACCAAGCTCGCTTTTACGAACGATAGATACGGAAGGAGTCGTAATATCTACCTTTCTACCTAATAAAGTTGACAATGCAGTTGCAGCACTGCCGAACGTAATATTTCCAATCTCACCTAAAGCATCCTGCTCTAGCGTAGACAGGTAATCCTCTAAGACGACCTCTTCTGCTTCTGCAGGAGTCATGTCACTATGCTCGGGCTCACCTGAGGATTGACGAAGCAATGCATCGATTTCCTCCTGAGATAAATAATCTTTACTCGTCATAGTCTTCTTCCGCTCCTTCGTTTACAATCTCATCAATTTGAATCGCTATGCGATCCCTTATCGAGCCTGGACTTCCAATAAATTTCAGCTTTTCTCCTACTTTTATCTTAAGTCCTTCATCAACTGGTTTGTTAAGCGTTAATACGTCACCTTGAGCTAAGCCCAAAAACTCCTGAATCGTAATGGTTGCCTCTCCAAGTTCAGCAATGATTGGTAGTTTAGTCTTCTTCACACGATGCTCAAGGATTTCAACTTCCTCTGGTATGCGCTCCTTCTTTTGTGAAACAAACCAATGATGTACAGACAGTCTTGGCATAATTGGTTCTAGTACAACATGCGGAATACAAAGATTAATCATCCCTGTTGTGTCCCCAATTTTTGTACTAAAAGAGATTAGCGCTATCGTTTCATTGGGAGACACGATTTGCATAAACTGTGGATTCGTCTCCAATGCTTCAAGCTTCGGTTTAATATCAATGACCGTTTTCCAAGCTTCTTGTAGATTATCAAACGCTCTAGCAAAAACCTTTTCCATGACAATCGTTTCAATCTCAGTAAGAGCGTTCATCTTCGATGGAGCTGTTCCTGGACCACCAAGCAGGCGATCTAACATGGCGTAGGCTACGTTAGGATTTACTTCTAGTACCATACGCCCTTCTAAAGGCTCAGCTTCAAAGATATTTAATATCGTCATCTTTGGAATTGATCGTATAAATTCATCATAAGGCAATTGCTCTACATCAACGACATTGATTTGTACAAAGGTTCTTAATTGAGCTGAAAAATAAGTAGTTAAATAACGAGCAAAATTTTCATGAATTCGAGTCAAGCTGCGGATATGATCCTTAGAAAAGCGTACTGCACGCTTAAAGTCATATACACTAATTTTTCTTGTAGGTTCTTCCTTCTTCAAATCTTCTGCATCCATCTCACCTGATGATAAAGCGGCAAGTAATGCGTCGATCTCATTCTGAGATAAAACATCAACCATGTCTCTCACCTCCTTAGAGGAATTCATTAGAAGCTAAATTTTTGCAATCATAAAATCTGTAATTTCAACTTTCACTAGTTTACCCTTTGGCAAAATAGGGTTGATTAGATTCAGCAGCTGTGACTCTAGCTGATCCTCACCTTGAGAGCCATTCAGCTCATCAGCAGTCATATCAGCGAGCACTCTACTGATGATTGGCTTCACTTCTATGTCTAGAATCTTGTCAAAGCTTTCCTTAGACTTTTTATCATCAAGCTGGAAGGCAAAGTTTATGCTCACTACATATTGTGAATCTTTCAAATTTCTACGGAAATCTGTCAATGTAGAGGTTACTTCAACTCTTTTTTCTGCGCTGAGAACTTCAACCTCTACTGGTTTGTTGCTTGCGAGTGCTGAGCTCGAATCATCAAACATCGTCTTATACACGACGATTCCTACTACAGCTATTAATGTAATTGAAAGTAGAATAGTTATTAACCACGGCAGCATCTTTTTCATGGCAAAGACTCCTTTATTCTTGACTCTTTTGGGCCGCAGTAATTAGGCCGATTGTTTGAAGAAACTGCTGATTGAGCGCTATAATTTCAGCAGCAGATTCTTTTACTACTATTTTGTTTCCAGTCGTTAGCGTAATTACCGTATCAGCGGCTTCGTCAACAAACTCAATGAGAAGTGCGTTAATGGTTACTGATCGACCGTTTAAGCGCGTTAGTGTAATCATTAGCAGCCTCCTAGCTTAGAGGGGGATCAATGGATCCCCCTTCAACCTACATTACTTATCGCTTAAGATTTACAACCTCTTGTAGAATTTCATCGGAAGTAGTAATGATTCTTGAGTTCGCCTGGAATCCACGCTGAGCAACAATCATTTCTGTAAATTCACTTGTTAAGTCAACGTTTGACATTTCAAGCTGACCAGCGATGATGCCACCTGTACCAAGCTCTGCATCATTAGGAGCTACGATCTCAATCTCGCCATCTGGATTCGCATTGACCGTCATGCGGTACAAGTTCCCTCCTAGCTTTTCTAGCCCCTCTGGGTTAACGACACGTGCTACACCAATTTGTGCAACTTCAACAGGGCCGTCAGGCGTTACCCCGACAATCATACCGTCCTGTGAGATGCTAAACGCAGTTACCTCTTCATCTACAATGATAGGTGCACCACCAACATCAAGCACGAATAGTCCATCACCATTTACGAGCTGACGGTTAGCATCAAGTGTAAAGTTACCTGCGCGGCTAAGCACTTGCTCTGCATCGTCGCCTGCTGACAGCACGAAGAATCCATCACCATTGATTCTCAAATCAGTTGGTCGATTCGTTGTCATTGCACTACCTGCGGTATGTATCGTATCAATAGATGCAATATTAACACCAAGACCTACTTGCTTCGCATTAACACCGCCGCTTACTCCATCCTCTGGAGCTGTTACACCACTAACGGTTTGGCTCAAAATATCCGAAAACATTACACGGCCGGATTTAAAACCGATCGTATTAACGTTTGCAATATTGTTACCAATTACGTCAAGCTTTGTTTGGAAGCCTCTCATTCCTGAAACTCCAGAATACATCGATCTAAGCATGATTCATCCTCCTAATATTAGGTATTTATTAGCTGCATCAGTCGGTCAGCAGCTGTAGGCCCCCTTATCGGTCCAGCCTATTTCAAAATAATTGCACTATCAATTTGTGTAAACACATTGCTTTGCAGCTGTCCACCATCTAAAGCAGTGACAACTGTTCGAGTAGGAACGTTAACGATCATCGCAATATCACGATAGACGATCAGCGAATCCTTCGCACCCTTTTGTGCCGCTGAATCAACCGCTTCACTAATTTGATTCAAGCTTTCCTGCGGAAGGCTAATTCCTCGCTGAGCCATTCTAATCTCCGCATGGTGGCTGAACTTAAGCATCTCACGATCTAATGCTTCAGAAAAGCTCGGCTTATCCGTTTTATTAGATTGCACATTGTGATGCCCTTGTTGAAAAGCGCCAGGATTGACCTTCATCGGATAGAGCTGACCAACTCTAAAGCTCTCATTCATTACTCCATCACCTCTTCACTAGAGGAGGAGTCTGTTGGCTCGCTTTCTTCTTGATCCGAAGAGTTGTCATTCTCAATTGGAGTAGATGAGATCTGTCCAATAAAATCCATACCGATTTTCTCTCCGCCAACTTGTACAAAGAGATGACCATCCTGTGAAATAATAGAATCTACCAATCCGCTTCTCTGAACAATTTCTCCAGCATTATCATACTCATTCCAGGTCACGTGCTTACCTATTAAACTCGAAGCCGTTCCGATATTCAAACGCAGAAGAGAGATCTCTTCTTTCATATTGATTAATTGTTCTACAGAAGAGAACTGTGCCATCTGAGCGATATACTGTGTATTATCCATCGGAGATAATGGGTCCTGATTCTGAAGCTGAGCAACTAATAAACCTAAAAATTGGTCCTTACCAAGTTCATTTGTTTTAGTAGAAGCTTTAACTACATTAGACGTATTATAATGAGGCCACACAACAGATGATTGTATTGAGCTTGCCATCTTTTCACCTCCATCTTACTTTAATGGATTAGTTAAACCGTTTCGTTAACTGCTCGTCCGAAGCCTAATTCTTGATTAGCTGCATTGATAAGTAATTCTTCTTCAAAGGCTGCTTCATCAAGCTCTTTTCTAGAGCTGTCATCGTTACCGTTTTGACTATTGGATTGTTGCTTTTGCTGTTGACTAAGCTGAGATGCAAATTCAGTTTGAGCAACTTCTATTTTTTCTACCGTTATCCCTTGAGCTGCAAGTGAAGCACGAAGCTGAAGCATTTGATTTTCTAATGCGTCCTTCGCCATCGCTGTTTCTGTTTGGAACATTGCAGTCAGCACGCCATTCTGCATAGAAATTTTAACATCAACATGACCTAAATGCTCAGGTGTTAGTGATAGTCTCGCTTCCGTCAAGCCATTTAGCTCGGTCACGTTAAATCTTTGCACAATTAAGCCTCTCATCGTATCTGCAAACTCATCTGCAAGAACATAAGCACTAGTAACAGAAGGGCCTGTTCGAATGAAATGAGGCAAAAGCTCACGTACATTGTCAGCACGTAGCTGCGCAATCGTAGCAGAAGGCTGAACAGCCGTATCCTCTTGTACAGCTTGAGTAGCTGAGTTTGAGGCATCATTCGCTTGTGTAGCAGCTTGAGCGTAAGTTGCTTCTACATTCAATCGCTGTAGATGAGATGCTTGTTCATCTGATGCTGACTTATCTTTCACAGCAAACTCGGAAGCTGACGCAGCTCCACTAGCATTTTGTTGACCTACTGCTTGATTAAGCTTTAGATCTTGTTGCGACTCTGCAGCTTTATTATTCGTTGCTTGGTCTGTTGTAGCAGACTTGATAATCTGTGCCATATCGTCTGCTATCGTATTACTGCTGTCAATCGTTCCCGCGGCTTGCTTGAGCTTAGCATCCTGAAGCAGCTGAGCTACTGTGGCTTGAACGATATGTAATTGTTCAGTTACGATATCTTCTACAGTTTGAACACCAGGTAATACCTTAACTTCACCGCTTTGCAATGCATGTTGAAGCATCAAAAGCTGATCCTGAAGCTTAATAACTAGTTGATTGGATGAACTTTGTTGAGCATCGCTATCTAACTGTTGATCAACACTGAGCATAGGAGCTTGCTTGCTAGCTTCTTGATTGAAGGAGACCACTTGGATTAACGCCTCCATTTGCTGAATCAAATCTTCAACAACGGATTGCTGTTCATTATCTAGTCCAAGCTGCTCTAGCTCATCTAGCTGATCTAACAAGCCCTCAAGCAAAGCATTAAGCTGTTCAGCTGACGCTTGCTCCTCATTCAGTGATCCGGCTTTACCAGCCAAAAGCAATGCAGATGATGCAACCATTTGACCTGTTTCAGCTGTTTGGCCTGCATCTCCTTGCTGTCCTTCGACAAGACTGACTAATTGCTTTTGAAAGGATGTTGCATTTGTTGAGGAAGAATTCGTATTGGTTAGCTGTGCAACATTTCCAATCACAGTACCAGGATTCAATACATTCATTACGTCCATTATGTCACCTCCTTTCGATACTCCCTCGCATTAGTCTTGCATTAGTCTTGCATCAATCTTGTAACTAGTAATGCAGCTGTCGTTTCATTAATAGCTGTCATTTCTTCTAAGATTGCGGAACGAGCTGTGCTTCCCGTAACCTTCAATATACGAAGGACCTTACTGGAGCTTACGTCCATCATTTTCAACAGCATATCTGCTGCAGCCGATGGCTCCATCGCAGAAAATGTTGCTGCTAGGTCTGCATCACTAACCTCATTTGTTGAAGATTCCTGTTCATTTTCCGATTGAAGCAGCTGTACTCTAGATTGCAGAGCTGCAATTTCTAGATCTTTAGCTGTTTCACTGTCCTTAAGCAGCATCGTAACATCGGCTGCTGTCTTTGGAGTCATTTTCTCCATAATACGCACGCGATCATCTGCTCGCATGTTACCGAAAAGAAGTGCCATTTCCTCCAATGTCATACTTTGCACAATAGGAGCAGCCTTACTCGGTGTCATTTTTGCAAACATACTCGCCAGCTCTTGAATTCGTGCCGTATACTGCTCATCAGTAATCGCAGCTGGTTCAGTTACAGGCTCCTCGCTGATTGTCTCACTCTTTTCCTGAAGAGTTGCAATGGTTTGCTCCTGCTCGATCGTTTTCTGTTGTGCTGCATTCAGCTCGTTTTGCAAAGTCGCCAGCTGAGTTTCTAGTTCAACGATTCGCTCACTATATTTGTCTTTTTTCATTTCATCATCTGAGTTTACAGCCGTCGTACTAGGCGCCGGCAATACATTACGAACGACTGGAATATCTTGACCGATCTCCAAAGCCTTGTTTCGTATATCTACATCGAGAAAAGTGACCAATAGTCCGAGCAAAACAATCACAAACAAAATAGGAGTAATAATAAATACAGCTTTTTCTATAAAACTGCTTTCTTGCTTTTCTTCGTCAATGGCTGCCAAATCCATTCACTCCCTTGCACGGTCTTATGGGGTAGGTGACATAAAACGGATGGAGGCCATCTCGTCTAATTCATTCTGTTCCTTGATTTGCATGCTATAGCGAAATTTAGTAAAGGCATTCTCCTTAGCCTTATGCCAAACCTTTTCTTCCCTCATCTTATCTGCCAAATCGTTTCTACGTTGCTCTACTTTACGCTCTGCACGTTCAATATCTTTCATTTTACTTTTAATCGTTTGAGCAAAGTATTCAATATATTCGTCAATAGCAAGTACTTCAGCTAAAGGGGTCGCTTCTTTTACAGATTGCTCAAGCTTTTGTTCCCATTCTCTTTGCTGCTGCTGAAGTGATCGAAGCTGCTCTCTCTCCGAATTAAGCTCACCAATTGCATCAGATAGAAGCCATTCCGCGTGAGTCTTTTCACTTTCCTTCAAATCAACAATCTTTTGGAAGCTATACTTGAACGCTGCCATTCATTATCAACTCCTAGCAAAATTCGCAATTAGCTGCTGCTGAACTTCCTCCAGCGTTACCTTTTCATTTGTTCGCTGTTTTGTAAACGAGTTAATCAGATCGATATATTGAATCGCCATATCAATTTGTTGATTAGATCCTTGCTGATATGCACCGATATTGATTAGATCCTCTGAATCACGATATATGGCAAGTAACCTTTTCAGCTCATTTGCAGCATCCAGCTGTTCTTCAGTGACGATCTCGTTCATTACACGACTGACAGACGATAGAACATCTATCGCTGGATAATGACCCTTATGTGCTAAAGCCCTGCTTAGTACGATATGACCATCTAATATACCTCGAACGGCATCCGCGATTGGCTCATTCATATCATCACCATCAACGAGGACGGTGTAAAAGGCTGTAATTGATCCCTTTTTTCCTGTACCAGCTCTCTCAAGCAGCTTCGGCAATGCAGCAAACACCGAAGGTGTATAACCTCTTGTCGCTGGAGGCTCTCCAATGGCCAGACCAACCTCACGCATCGCCATCGCATAACGCGTTACAGAATCCATCATGAGCATGACATTTAATCCGCGGTCTCTAAAGTACTCTGCAATAGAAGTCGCAATCATTGCACCCTTCATACGAATTAGCGCTGGCTGATCTGAAGTCGCTACGACTACAACAGATCTAGCAAGACCCTCTGGTCCTAGATCCTTTTCAATAAATTCAAGCACCTCACGTCCACGTTCTCCGATCAGTGCGATGACATTAACATCAGCCGTCGTATTTCTAGCGATCATCCCTAGTAGTGTACTTTTCCCTACTCCAGATCCAGCGAATATACCAACACGTTGGCCTTCACCAACGGTAAGCAATCCATCGATCGCTCGTACACCTGTCCCAAGCGGTTTGGTGACTCGTGGTCTTGCAAGAGGGTTATTCGGTGTGTTATGGGTTGAATAATTCGGCATTCTGCTTGGGAGAAAGCTGCCATCCAGCGGATTTCCCAGTCCATCAAGCACTTTACCAAGCAACTCAGAGCCCACTTGAACCGTTAATGGTTTTCCTGTACCGACAACGTCACAGCCTGGGCTGATGGAATGCAGATCTCCTAGCGGCATTAAAATAACTTTATTTTCACGAAAGCCTACAACCTCTGCCTTAAGCGGCTTCGAAGATTTTGTAGGATAGATATAACAGAGGTCACCAATACTTGCATCTGGTCCTTGCGACTCGACAGTCAACCCAATAACCTGTGTTACTTTCCCATTAATACGTACGGGATCGACATTTTTCAGATGCTCTCGGTATTTGTCGACTTCTAAATTAAGCTTGGTCATTGGCTTGACCTCTTTCCTCTACACTTTGATGAGCAATGTTGAGCAATTCACGCTTAATCTCTGATAATTGTGTATCGATCCGAGCATCAATACTACCGAATTTGGAACGAATGACACAGCCATGATCCTTTACGGTTGTATCAGGTATAATCACTAGCTCAGCCTGTGAATCTATCGTTGCATCCAGTTCTTCACGCGCTCCTTGAATGAACGATAGTGACGATGGTGCAACACATAGAATGATTTCACCTTGCTCTCGTCTACGGGAAAGTGTACGTGTAATAATATCTAGTACCATGTCAGGCTCTAAGGAAAGCTGTTTATCGATTACTTTTTCTGCGATTGAACAGCTTAATTCAACGATAAACGGCTCTGCTTCTTGAATAATCTGCTCACGCGTTCGATAGGCTTCCTTAAGAATAGAAGCAGCTTCTGACAAGTTATGCTCCCATTCCTGCTCAACCTTCACATGAGCCTCTTCAAGCCCTTGTTGATAACCAGCCTCAAAGCCTTCCTTTTTATGCTTTTCTTGCAGCTCAGCATCCTCATTACGTTTCTCTAGCCACCACACATCAATCTGCTGCTCAGTATCTTGCAGCATCTTTTCACATTCAGCTGCAGCTTCCTTTATGCGTGCCTCAGCAGCTGCCATCGCATCGGCAATAATTTGCTCTTTAAGCGAAATCGTTGCTTCATCCGGCTGTTCTACCTCGGACACTTCTTCAGCATTCTCAGTAAAATTTGGCTGTTGAGTAACATATTGATTGTTGACGCGCAACTTTTTAAGCTCTTCAAGCGTCATAACATGTGAGGACTTGATTAGATTAGACAATAATATCATCTCCTCCGCCACGTGCGATGATGATTTCACCAGACTCTTCTAGTCGTCTTATAATTGCAACGATTCGAGTCTGAGCTTCTTCTACATCACGCAAGCGTACAGGTCCCATAAATTCCATTTCTTCTTGGAATGTTTCTGACATGCGCTTTGACATATTACGGAATATCGCTTCACGAACCTCTTCACTTGACACCTTAAGCGCAAGCTGAAGATCCGCATTTTCAACATCACGTATAATACGTTGAATGGAGCGGTTATCAATGCTAACAATATCCTCAAAGACAAACATACGCTTCTTGATATCTTCAGCGAGCTCAGGATCTTGAATTTCTAATGCATCGAGAATTGTACGCTCTGTACCACGGTCAACACCATTTAGTATTTGTACGATAGAATCGATGCCACCTGCATTGGTGTAATCCTGAGTAACGGTCGATGAAAGTTTTTGCTCCAGTATGTGCTCAATTTGAGTAATGACCTCTGGAGAAGTACTATCCATGAGCGCAATTCTTTTAGCTACATCAGCCTGCTTATCCTGAGGCAAGGAGGACAGTATCGTCGCTGCTTGCTCAGCCTGCAGATATGATAGAACAAGGGCTATCGTTTGTGTGTTTTCATTCTGAATAAAGTTAAGGATCTGTGCAGGATCAGCCTTACGCGCAAAGTCGAAAGGTCTAACCTGCAACGTCGCAGTAAGTCTAGTTAAAACTTCTTTTGCCTTATCTTCACCAAGTGCTTTATCAAGAATTTCTTTCGCATAGGCAATACCGCCTTGCGAGATAAACTCTTGTGCCATACATATTTGATGGAACTCTTGTAATATAAAATCACGATCATTGCTGTCGACTTTACGTACGTTCGCGATTTCAAGCGTAAGCTGTTCAATCTCATCGTCACGTAAATGCTTAAATATTTGTGCGGATACTTCAGGTCCAAGCGTAATCAGTAAGATCGCTGCCTTTTGACGTCCTGATAATCCTTGTGCCAGTTTAGACATTACAGCACCTCTATTCATCTACTAGCCAGGTACGAAGCAAGTTGACAAATTCGTCAGGTTTGCGTTTGGCAAGTTGTTCAAGATTTTTGCGAGCTTGATTATCATTTTGCAGATTTTCAAGATCAATTGTTTCATAGGCAGGTCGTTCAGGAATATCTTCAACAACCATCTCATCTTCAAGAGCTTGAGCTTTACGGCGACGAAGCAATACAACAATTAATGCAATAATCGCTGCTAAAGCTAGTGCAGACAAGCCAATAATCCAAGCCATCGGAATTCCAGCTTCCTGAGCAACAGCAGTTTCTTCATCGAAGTTACGAGCTATTAACGTCACCTTTTGCTGAAGGTTTTCATCACTTGTTAGGTCTTGGCCTGAATTAGCCAATTGACTACGTACAAAGCTTGCTAAGTAATTCGTAATCGCAGCTTGATCTGCATCACTTGCTAGCTCTGAAGCCTCAAAGCCGACACTGATCGAAAGATCCTTTACGACATACGCTTGCGATTCAATAATGTTATTAATACGATTTACATCATAGTTTCGAATGGTAGAGTTACTTTCGGATTCACTCTGGTCTCCATTTGATCCAGTTTGATAGGTCGGGATATCAGTTTCTCCTGTCCCGACAACGCCACTTGAGGCTTGTGAATTCGTACTGGAGCTTGATTCTAACTGTTCACTGATAATAATTCCATTATTGTTATTATTTTCTAGTGGCAACACAAGACTTTCCTGGCTTGATTTCTTATCGAAGTTCAAGCTACTAGAAATACTAACTACAATTTTATCAACGCCATAAATTTGACTTAAATATTGTTGAATCTGATTTTTAATCTCTTGCTCATATTTTCGTTGTATGTTAAATTGCGTCTCAATAACGTTAGTTCCGCCATTGATTAAGTCGCTCGCTTCAGAAGAAATCAATTCTCCTAGCTGCTGACTTGAAATCGTAATATCCTGTGTATCGATATTACCAACCGCTGCTTTTATCAAATTATAGTAGCCATCGATGTCCTTTTGCGAAGGTCGATATCCGCTCGTAAAGGTTAGGACTACAGCAGCAGAAGGCTTGTTTAGTTCCTCAGTCGTTAAAAACACACTTTCCTCTGGCATTGTAATGAGCACTTTAGAGCTTTCAATGCCATTCAAGTTATTTAACAGCTTCTGAACCTCACCATTAATGGCGCTTTGTTTTTTCACGTTGAACTCATTTTCTGTCGTCCCAAGTGAGCTTGTCCCTATTCCAAATGTTTCAGCGAAGCCTAGCGATCCATTTTGGATTAAACCCTGAGATCCCACATCGATCTGAACTCGGGCAGCATCTTTCGCTGGAATAGAAATTTCTGATCCAGTAGCATTTAGCTTATATGGAATTCCCGCAGCATCCAAATGATTAATTACAGCTGCTGAATCCATCGTATCCAAATTTTTGAAAGCAACCTCATATTCAGTTCTTGTAAAAATAATTGTCATTAATACGATTGCTACAATCAGTCCAATACTCGATGCACTTAACCATATTTTCTGCTTATTACTCATTTGCTGAAAACTGGTTTTCACTTTGTTAACATATTGGGCTACTCTTTCGTTCACGTCTTCACCTCATCCGCGTTCTATGCAGGTAACAAGTCATCCTAGATTTGGATTCTCATTATTTCTTGATACGCTGCCACAACTTTATTGCGAATCTCTGAGGTTAGTTGCAAACTTAATTGAGATTGACTTGCTGCAATCAGTACTTCAGTAGCATCCACTTGACCCGCTAAGTATAAATCATTCTTTTTATGAACGTCTGCTTCTAATGCAGAAACGTCATTTAGTGCGTTATTCAAATATTCTCCAAATGATTTAGTTATTTCTGATGTTGTTGGTGATTTTTCAGTTTGATTTACATTAATTGTTTTCAGAGCATTGATAGCTTTAGTTGACACATGCTCGATCATTTAGTGACTCAATCCTCTCCGTATTTTATTTCCCCAACTCCAATGCCTTTACAAACATAGATTTGGTAGCATTCAGTGCTGTTACATTCGATTCATAAGCCCGAACAGCTGCAATCATATCAACCATTTCTGTCGCGATATCAACGTTAGGCATATGTACATAACCATCCGCATTCGCATCGGGATGCGATGGATTATATACCAACTTCGTTGGTGAGGAGTCTTCCATTATTTTAGCTACGCTGACTCCCTTTAATTTATTTGATTCAGCTTTCCCATCTAACGCCTTATTAAATAGCTGAGAAAATGATTGCTCATTTGAATTCATCACGACAAGCTTACGTTTATATGGGACATATTCCCCATTTACAAAATCTGCTCTAGTCGTTTCAGCATTTGCGATATTTGATGAAATAACATCCATACGCATTCTATTCGCTGTTAACGCGGAAGCACTAATATCAAAACCATTCGTAATCTTCATGTATTCTTACCTCCTGAACCTATTTCGCTCCTGTAATTGCGATTCTCATCATCGAAAATTCGTGATTCAGCTGTTGAACATATAGGTTGTAATTTAATTGGTTTTTAGCTAGTAATGCCATTTCTGCATCTAAATCGACATTATTCTTCGTTGTGCTGTTCATTGATGTCGATTGATCTGTAACAAGCTTAGCAGTTGGCAAGCCTAAATTACCATTACCAATGGAGATATGCTTTTCATGGGTAAGATTACCTTGGATTTTTTCGTTCGATTTACCCATTTGTTGGGCAATTAAGTCCTCAAAAACTAATTCGGAGCGCTTAAAATTAGGTGTTTCAGCATTTGCTATGTTGTTGGATATCACACGTTGCCTAGCTTCAGCAGTAAAAAGGGCAGATTCCATACGCTGAAAAGAAGCGTTATTGACAAGTTTCACTAAGTTTCACCACTCTCTTTCATACTTGCTAATAGGAATTATTCAACACTAATCCACAAAATCCTTTATTTTTATACAGAAACATTAAAAAAATATAATAATACGTCGAAACATATAACTACATTTTCTTTAATTCCAGCTAATTACACAATAAGAAAAAAGCCCTAACTTCTACAAGAGTTAGGACTTTTTAACCACGACAATTTTTTCCTTTTTATTAAGCTTTATTCTTCTCAAGCTCTTGAAGTAACTGATGATTAAGTATTTTAATGTATGTGCCTTTCATGCCTAGAGACCTCGTCTCAATTACCCCTGCGCTTTCCAGCTTTCTAAGAGCATTTACGATGACAGAGCGTGTAATTCCTACTCGGTCAGCGATTTTTGAGGCAACTAACAAGCCTTCCTTACCTTCAAGTTCCTCAAAAATATGTTCGACAGCCTCAAGTTCACTATAGGACAACGAGCCAATTGCAACAGATACTACCGCTCGGCTTCGCGCCTCTTGCTCAACCTCTTCTGTTCTTTCCCTTAAAATTTCCATTCCGACTATAGTACTACCGTACTCTGCCAGCACTAAATCGTCATCAGTCAAGCTTTCTGTTTGGCGCATGAGGAGTAGGGAGCCTAATCGATCACCACCACCCATAATTGGTACTATTGCCATAGTTTCCATCACGCCTAATCTACTAATGATG
The DNA here is from genome assembly GCF_038004245.1 of Paenibacillus sp. FSL W7-1287. Taxonomy (NCBI): domain Bacteria; kingdom Bacillati; phylum Bacillota; class Bacilli; order Caryophanales; family Paenibacillaceae; genus Paenibacillus; species Paenibacillus sp. FSL W7-1287. Next base: position 2,579,459 of record NZ_JBBORD010000001.1, read on the forward strand.
TCTGACTGCATCGCGGATGGAGTTAAATTTATGTTTGTTTCATCAATACGTAGCATCATATTGTTCATCTCGTTCGAGAAACGCAGTTCCTCTGTCTGTAAAGAACGTAAATAGTCATGTGCATGGACATCTAGTGCTGCGCACCCTAATATTTTGCCGCGACGACTTATAACAAACACATTTGCTAATATAGTGGAGCTTAATACTTCTGCCATTTCTCTAAAGCTAACCGGCTTGCCTGCAGCTCGCTGCAACAGTCGATTTAATGTTCTTGTTTTGCTCAATAGACTCATTACGAAGTGCCTCCTAAAACTGTTCCTGCTACAATATATATTGACTTAGATCTCGATCTTTAGCAATACCTCCCAGTTTAGCTTTTACGTATTCAGGAGTAATCGTCATATGCTCCAGCGTAAGCTCAGGGGCTTCAAAGGAAAGATCCTCAAGCAGCTTCTCGAGAATTGTATGCAAACGTCTTGCTCCAATGTTTTCCATATTACGATTGACCTCAGCAGCAATGGATGCAAGCTCTCTAATCGCTTCCTCAGAAAATTCAACGGTTATACCTTCTGTTTCAAGTAACGCCGTATACTGCTTCGTCAGTGCATTTTGCGGCTCTGTTAAAATACTTACAAAGTCATCCTCAGAAAGAGATGTAAGTTCAACACGAATTGGAAAGCGCCCTTGAAGCTCAGGTATAAGATCAGACGGCTTAGCAATGTGGAAGGCACCTGCCGCTACAAAAAGTATGTAGTCGGTTTTAACAGGGCCATACTTCGTTATAACCGTCGAGCCTTCGACAATTGGTAAAATGTCTCGCTGTACACCCTCACGCGACACATCCGGTCCTGAGCCGCGAGAAGGGGCAGCGATTTTATCAATCTCATCGATGAATATGATACCGCTTTGCTCAGCGCGTACAACGGATTCAGTAATAACTTCATCCATATCAATTAATTTATTCGCTTCCTGCTGAGTAAGCACTTTTCTTGCTTCCTTCACAGGCAGACTTCTCTTTCTAGGCTTTTTAGGCATCAATGACCCCAGCAGGTCCTGCATGTTCATTCCCATGCTATCCATGCCTTGGCCGCCAGCAAGCATATCCATCATAGATGGCGAGTTATCCTCTACTTCGATTTGTACCTTTTCATTTTCTAGCTTTCCTGCTGCTAAATCTTCACGGACCTTAGCTCTTCGCTCTTGTAGTCCTTGATCTACGGTGGAGTCCTTTTCATCATCTTGCTCTGACTGCATGTTGCCAAACAGCATTTCAAATGGGTTTTTATTCGACTTCTGCTTTGCCTGTGCTGGTGCTAGCAAATCAACGATGCGCTCATTTGCAAGCTTTTCAGCTTCGTCCTGCACATAGACGACCTTCTCAGCTTTAACCATCCGAATAGCAGTCTCAACGAGGTCTCTAACCATGGACTCTACGTCACGACCAACGTAGCCGACTTCCGTAAATTTTGTTGCTTCAACCTTAACGAATGGTGCTTTCACCAGCTTTGCTAGACGTCTAGCAATTTCTGTTTTACCGACACCTGTTGGACCGATCATAAGAATATTTTTAGGAACGATCTCATCACGTAAGCTTTCATCAAGATTACTTCTACGATAGCGATTGCGCAGCGCAACAGCTACAGAACGTTTTGCTTCTTTTTGACCTACAATATATTTATCAAGCTCTGCAACGATTTCTCGCGGTGTTAATGCCTTGTTATTCATACACATCGCCCCACTTTCGATAAGATCAGATTTCTTCCACTATAATGTTATGGTTCGTATATACACAAATTTCTGCAGCAATTTCTAGCGCACCTCTTGCCATATCCTTTGCTTCCAGATCTGTTGCATGACGCTTCAAAGCACGTGCAGCTGCAAGCGCAAAGCTTCCTCCAGAACCAATGGCGATCACATCATCATCTGGCTCGATAATTTCTCCGTTTCCAGATATAAGCAGCATGCCTGACTTATCCATTACGATCATCATCGCTTCAAGCTTACGGAGTACACGATCGGAGCGCCACTCCTTAGCCAGCTCAACAGCAGCCCGTTGTAGGTTACCATGATGCTCTTCTAGCTTCGCTTCGAATTTTTCAAATAAAGTAATGGCGTCTGCTACTGATCCTGCAAATCCAGCGACAACCTGTCCACGATATAAGCGCCGAACCTTTTTTGCTGTTCCTTTCATAACCATTGAGTTTCCAAAGGTTACCTGTCCATCGCCGGCAATCGCTCCCTTGCCGTTATGTCTGACTGCACAAATTGTTGTGGCGTGAAATTGCATCTCCATCGTTCGTTTTCCCTCCTAATTAGTTGTTATCTTCAATAAGTACACTATAACGAGATAACAAATTATACATGTTGCTGTTTAAATTTCTCGATTTGCGCCAATGCTCGATTAGCAATAGCTTCATTTTTTTCCTTCTTATTTCGAATTTTATTCTCAAGAGGTGGAAAAAGACCGAAGTTTGCGTTCATCGGCTGAAAATGTTTAAAGTCAGCGGTTGTAATATAACGTGCCATGCTGCCTAGTGTTGTTTCCTGAGGTAGTTCAACTAACTCTTCACCTTTCGCGAGCTTAGCGGCGTTGATGCCTGCGATCAATCCTGATGCTGCAGATTCAACATAGCCTTCTACCCCAGTCATCTGGCCAGCAAAAAATAAGTTCTCACGTTTCTTTGTTTGATAAGTCGCCTTTAATAGGCTTGGCGAGTTAATGAACGTGTTGCGGTGCATAACACCGTAGCGAACAAACTCTGCGTTTTCAAGCCCAGGAATCATCTGAAATACTCTTTTCTGCTCTCCCCACTTCAAATGCGTTTGGAAGCCTACCATATTATATAGCGTCCCAGCAGCATTATCCTGTCTTAACTGAATCACAGCGTGAGGAATTTTGCCTGTGTGCGGATTAACAAGACCAACTGGCTTCATAGGTCCGAACAGTATCGTTTGTTTCCCGCGAGTAGCCATTACCTCAATCGGCATACAGCCCTCGAAGTAAATTTCTTTTTCGAATTCTTTTAGCTGCGCCACCTCTGCAGTAATTAATGCATCGTAAAATGCATTGAATTCCTCTTCTGTCATCGGACAGTTCAAATAAGCGGCTTCGCCTTTATCGTAGCGTGAAGCTAAGTATACTTTGCTCATATCGATAGAATCTTTTTCGATTATCGGTGCTGCTGCATCATAAAAGTAAAAATATTCTTCACCAAGTAGGCCTTTAATCTCATTAGATAATGCTTCCGCAGTCAGTGGACCCGTTGCAATGACGACGATGCCATCCTCAGGTATTTTAGTAACTTCTTCATTTCTAACTTCAATTAACGGATGATTGCGCAGGCGGTTAGTCACTTCAGCTGAAAAGCCTTCACGATCTACTGCTAGTGCACCGCCAGCTGGAACCGCATGCTGATCTGCACTGCTAATAATAATTGAATCAAGAATACGCATTTCTTCCTTAAGTACGCCGACCGCATTCGTCAGCCCGTTTGCTCTTAAGCTATTACTGCATACAAGCTCAGCAAATTGATTGGTGTGATGTGCTGGCGTTTTTGTTACTGGTCTCATTTCGTAGAGTACGACCTCTACCCCTTGATTTGCGATTTGCCATGCTGCTTCACTGCCTGCTAAACCCGCTCCAATGACGGTAACCTTTTGTTTATTCAATGACTTCCATCTCCTCATCTGACTTTACGCATAGAAAGACAATATCCTCCCAGGTAGGGAGGATGATTCGTCGTTTTAGCTGTTATTAATCCTCGTGCTCTTCCACGATTTCTTCCGTAAAATCGCAGCCTGTACATTGTAATCTTGCGCCGTTGCGATTACGTTTTTCTACTAATGTCTGATCACAATTCGGACATTTTCTGTTCGTAGGCTTATCCCATGACACATAATCGCATTCAGGATACGTATCGCAGCCATAAAAAATTCTACCTTTTTTGCTACGACGCTCTACAATATGTCCTTTGTTACATTTCGGACACACAACGCCAATCTCTTTTACGATCGGTTTTGTATTCCGGCAATCTGGAAAGCCTGAGCAAGCAAGAAATCTTCCAAATCTCCCCATTTTGTAGACAAGAGGCTTGCCACACTTTTCACAAAGCTCATCAGACACTTCGTCTTGAATTTCGATTTCCTTCATTTCTTCTTCAGCAACCTGAAGTCGCTTTTCAAAGGTTTCGTAAAAATCACTCAATACTTTAACCCAGTCCTCTGTTCCTTCTTCTACATGGTCTAGATTATCTTCCATATTTGCTGTGAATTCTACATTTAGAATTTCCGGGAAAAACTCTTCCATTAATTGATTAATTAATTCTCCGAGCTCAGTAGGGAAAAACTTTTTCTCTTCAAGCGCAACATAGCCACGCTTCTGTACCGTCTCTAGCGTTGGAGCATACGTACTTGGTCTGCCTATTCCAAGCTCCTCAAGTGCTCTAACTAGCCTTGCTTCTGTATAGCGCGGTGGCGGCTGAGTGAAATGCTGCTTCGGATCAATATCTGCAGGCGATAGCTTCTCATCTTTTTCTAATGCTGGTAAGAAGGTGTATTCCTCAACAGTCCCATCATCATTACCTTCTACATAGACCTTCATGAAGCCGGCAAATTTAATTTTAGAGCCTGTAGAGCGGAAGGTTGCCTCTCCAACTTTAAAATCTACAGTCATTGTATCCAGTACAGCTGAAGACATTTGACTGGAAGCAAAACGGTCCCAAATTAATTTGTATAGACGGAACTGATCACGAGATAAGAAGGGCTTCATCGTTTCAGGGTCGCGATAAATAGAAGTTGGTCGAATCGCTTCATGCGCGTCTTGTGCACCGCTGTTCTTCTTCGTATATTGTCTAGCTTCTGCCGGAATATAGTCTGCACCATACTTCTCAGTCACATAGGTTCGAGCTTCTTCTTGTGCTACAGGTGAAATACGCGTCGAGTCCGTTCTCATATAAGTAATTAGACCGACTGTACCCTCCTTGCCAAGCTCAACCCCTTCATAGAGCTGCTGCGCTACCGACATCGTCTTCGACGCTCTGAATCCAAGCTTTCTTGCTGCTTCCTGCTGCAGCGAGCTCGTAATAAATGGTGGAGAGGGATGACGAAGTCTTTCTTTCTCCTTCACCTCTGCTACCGTAAAGCTTTCATTCTTTATGAAGCTTAATACTTCATTGACTTCGGCTTCATTGTTTAATTCTTTTTTCTTTCCATTTAAACCGTAGAACTTTGCATCGAATGATTGACCGCGATGCTCCAGCTTCGCCGTAATGGACCAATATTCCTCCGGTACGAACGCATCGATTTCATTTTCACGATCAATGATGAGCTTCACGGTAACAGACTGCACACGTCCAGCTGACAAGCCCTTTTTTACTTTCTTCCATAATAGAGGACTTATTTTATAACCGACGAAGCGGTCAAGTATACGTCTTGCTTGTTGAGCATTTACAAGATCCATATTTATTTGTCTAGGTGTCTTGAATGCTTCCTTTACTGCTTGCTTTGTAATTTCATTAAATACGACGCGACACGGCTCTGTACCATCAACCTCAAGATAATGAGCAAGATGCCATGCAATCGCTTCTCCTTCGCGATCGGGGTCGGCCGCTAGATAAACACGTTTAACTTTTTTACTTGCATCCTTTAGTTCTTTAAGTATCGACCCTTTCCCGCGGATCGTTATATACTTTGGACTAAAATTATTTTCCACATCAACACCAAATTGACTTTTAGGTAAATCACGTATATGTCCCATGGACGCTTTCACAATATATTTGCTACCTAAATATTTACCAATCGTTTTGGCTTTGGCGGGTGATTCTACTATTACTAACGAATCTGCCATTCGAGGTGCCTCCTCTTGAAACAAGTTACAATGCGTGATATATCGATCCAGGCTGTAGCTCTATGATTTGTTTTATACATAAATTTAGCAGAAGAACATTCAAATGTCCAAACGGGATTAATGTGTGTTCATGAATTTCGTTTATCGAGCGGGGCTGTTCTGTAATAAATGTATAGATCATTTGTTCTTCATCAGATAATATAAGATTCTGTTGTCGAACGCCCTGTTCTTCATTCAAGGAATTTTCATTACGGTTCACATTCTCGTTCAACCATGGTAGCTCTTCAAACAGCTGCTGTGAGGACAATAGCATTCTAGCATATCCTTTCTCAATAAGAAAGTTTGGTCCTTCACTTTTATTAGAAAAAATCGAGCCTGGTACTGCAAATAATTCTCGGTCCATATCCATTGCATGTCTAGCTGTAATCATGGAACCACTTTTTTTCTCACCTTCAATAATGATCGTTGCACAGCTTAAGCCAGCAATTATTCGATTGCGTTGATGAAACTGTCCTGGATGTATAGGAGAGCTTAACATGCTCTCAGATAGAAGCAGCCCTTCACTTGCTAGCTGCTCATATAATGCGTAATTGTTTGCTGGATAGCATTGATTAATCGCGCTAGGCAGCACTGCAATTGTACTCGCGTGGTGCACGGCAGCGTGCTTATGAGCAATCGTATCAATACCGTTGGCGAAGCCACTTATGATGGAGATGCCTGCTTCTGCGAACTGTTCACTAAACTGCTTCGTACATCGTATGCCATAGGAAGTCGGATATCTAGTACCAACAATCGCAATAGCATCACGCTTCAGCAGCTCTAACCGCCCTTTTACAAATATAACCCATGGCGGCTGCGCAATATGCTTTAACCGCTCAGGATAATGATCATCCCAGATTGAGATGGAGTGAAAAGGCTGCTTGGCTTCTCTTTCGAGCAATTCATCGATACTAGGCTGAACATAGTCTAGTTGAAATTGACAGAGACGCTGAGCATGCTTCTTCTGGAAGCCAAGCTCCTGAAGCTGCTCCTCTGACCAATGATTAGACATTAATATAGCGTGCTTCAGCATACGTTCTACACTGTGCCAGCCTATTCCTTCAAGCTTCATAAGCTCAATAACATAGTGCTTTAACTGTAGTTTATCCATGGATTCACCCTCATAAGGAGCAAATCTTGCAAACACCTCTTCATTGTGCCTTATTTATATTAGTAATTGCAAGTATTGCTCTAGAATTAGATTAAATTTTCTAACAAATTAGACAAATAGATAAAAAAGAAGCCTTATCTCCGTTAACAGAGATAAGGCTTCTTGCCTATCATACCCTATACATTTACTTAACCGTTCTTACTTTATCAAGCATGCCTTTTTCTTCAAGCAGGCTCACAAGCGTAGATCCCATCTCGGATGGAGTTGGAGCAACGCGTACACCACATGCTTCTAATGTAGCGATCTTTTCGGCTGCTGTTCCTTTTCCGCCTGAGATGATCGCTCCAGCATGACCCATACGTTTCCCTGGAGGTGCAGTAGCGCCACCAATGAAGCCTACAACTGGCTTCGTCATATTCGCTTTGATCCATTCTGCTGCTTCTTCCTCGGCAGTACCACCGATTTCACCGATCATAATAACTGCATGCGTATCAGGATCTTCATTGAAGCGATGCAGAATATCGATGAACTCAGAGCCTTTAACCGGGTCACCGCCAATACCAACAGCAGTTGATTGACCGATGCCGCGTGTCGTAAGCTGATGAACCGCTTCATACGTCAATGTACCAGAGCGAGAAACAACCCCAACATGACCTGGTGTATGAATGTAGCCTGGCATAATACCAATCTTACATTCGCCTGGCGTAATGACACCTGGACAGTTAGGTCCAATTAGAATAGAGCTTTTGCCTTCCATATAGCGCTTAACCTTTACCATATCAAGCACAGGAATGCCTTCTGTAATACAAATAACAAGCTCAATGCCTGCGTCAACCGCTTCAATAATTGCTTCCGCAGCAAATGCTGGTGGAACGTAAATAACTGAAGCTGTTGCACCTGTTGCTTGAACCGCTTGATCCACTGTATTGAATACAGGCAAGGAAACAACGGAGCCATCCTCAAGTGTAATTTCAACATTGGTACCGCCTTTACCTGGTGTTACGCCGCCCACCATTTGCGTACCGTAATCAAGGGCGCCCTTGGCATGGAATAATCCCGTCGCGCCAGTAATTCCTTGTGTAATTACTTTTGTATCACGATTTACTAAAATTGCCACTTAACCCACATCCTCTGAATGTTTTCGTGTTTAAGCTATGTCTCAATCAACTATTGCACCAGTGCGACAATCTTCTGAGCACCGTCAGCCATGGAATCAGCCGCTACAATGTTTAGGCCGGATTCATTTAGAATTTTCTTTCCGAGCTCAACATTCGTTCCTTCAAGGCGAACAACAAGCGGACGATCTAGGCCTACTTGCTTAGCAGCCTCAACTACACCGTTGGCGATAACGTCACAACGCATAATACCGCCAAAAATGTTCACGAAAATACCTTTTACTTTTTCATCAGATAGAATAATCTTAAATGCTTCTGTTACTTTTTCAGTTGTAGCACCGCCACCAACGTCAAGGAAGTTAGCCGGTTCGCCGCCGTAATATTTAATAATATCCATCGTCGCCATTGCTAGACCTGCACCATTAACCATACAGCCAATGTTGCCATCAAGCGCGATGTAGCTTAGGTCGAATTTGGATGCTTCGATTTCCTTCGGATCTTCTTCATCAAGATCACGCAGCTCTAATATGTCCTTATGACGGAACAAAGCATTGGAATCAAAGTTAAGCTTTGCGTCCAGCGCCATAACTTGTCCATCACCTGTAACAACAAGTGGGTTAATTTCGGCAATAGAGCAATCTTTTTCCACGAAAGCGCTATACAAACTAAGGATAAATTTGGCTGCCTTGTTAATTAGCTCATTCGGAATGTTAATCGCATATGCTAATTTGCGTGCTTGATAAGCCTGCAAACCAATTGCTGGATCAACGACTTCTTTGAAGATTTTCTCTGGAGTTTGAGCAGCTACTTCTTCAATTTCTGTGCCGCCCTCTTCTGATGCCATAATTACGACACGACCAGTTACTCGATCAAGCACTACACCAATATAGTACTCTTTCTTAATGTCGCAGCCTTGTTCAATTAGAAGTCTTTTTACTTCTTTGCCTTCAGGCCCTGTTTGATGAGTGACGAGCGTTTTACCTAAAATTTCAGAAGCGTATGTACGCACTTCATCTAGATTTTTAGCTACCTTGACGCCACCAGCTTTACCTCGGCCACCAGCATGAATTTGAGCTTTAACGACGACAACACCTGAGCCGATCTCTTCTGCAGCCTTCACTGCTTCCTCAACTGTAAATGCAACCTTACCTTCAGGTACCACGACGCCGTATTGTTTTAGTACAGCTTTACCTTGATACTCATGGATGTTCATGTTGAAATCCTCCATTTCACTGACTTATTGCAGTAATATGTTCAAAGAAACTGCTTACATTGTAACATCTTTCTAGATTTTTATCCTCTCTTTCTTAAAAAATAGTGTGCTGTTTTTGCTATCATACTAATCTCAATTTGAGATTATAGCACGATTTACTACTAAATTTGACATCTCTTGCAGTTTTATTAAGATTTTATCGACTTCTTTATGCTATTACTATATGCTTTATGCTACAATAATAGAGTAATACATAGAAGTGAGGAAGCACCTCCATACATGGAGGTGTTTTTTTGTATACAGAAGTAAAAAGCGCCATCGTCGTTGGTGTTGATGGTGTAGGCATAACCGTTGAAGTCGATATATCTAGCGGCATCCCACAAATTGCCGTAGTCGGTCTGCCCGATTCAGCGGTTAGAGAGTCCGTAGACCGAGTACGTTCGGCTATTCGGAACAGCGGGTTTCAGTTCCCACTGGAGCGGATTACGATTAATCTTGCACCCGCTGCAATACGAAAGGAAGGGACCAGCCTTGATCTTGCGATTGCGGCAGGCTTACTGCAAGCCTCCGGCCAGCTGGAAACTGAGCTAACTCAGATGCTGCTTATAGGCGAGCTGTCCCTGGATGGTACGGTACGTCCAATTCATGGTGTACTGGCAATGATGCAATATGCAAAGCAGTCAGGCTTTATTAAAATGATCCTGCCTGCTGGTAACGAGCATGAGGCACGAATGTTGTCAGGAATGGATATTTGCAGCATTACACACCTTAGTGAGCTCAAGGAGCTAACTTTTCAGACATCCGAATCGTTGAAAACACAGTCTGACTTGGTATCTAATGAGCCAACATCCATGCTTGATCTAACCGATATCGTCGGACAACAGGAAGCGAAGCGAGCATTACTTATCGCTGCTGCAGGGCGGCACAATATCATTGTATCAGGACCACCAGGCGTTGGAAAAACGATGCTGATGCGCCGATTGCCTACAATACTACCAGAGCTCTCAGAGCTTGAAGCGCTTGAAGTGATGAAAATTTATAGCGTTGCGGGCAAGCTGTCTTTAAGTGATAGCACACTGAAGCGACAGCCTCCTTTTCGGGCGCCACACCATTCGATCTCTACTGCTGGTCTTATTGGAGGAGGCGGCAACCCTAAGCCTGGCGAGGTTACGCTATCACATCATGGCCTACTGTTCTTAGATGAGCTCCCTGAATTTTCCCGGCAAGTGCTGGAGCTGCTCAGGCAGCCATTAGAGGAGCGAGCTGTGACGATCTCACGTGCAAGGCATCATATTACTTTCCCTGCCTCCTTCATGCTAGCTGCTTCCTGCAACCCGTGCCCTTGCGGCTATCACGGCTTTGCAACAGAACAAACTAGCTGCACATGCACACACCAAATGATTCAGCGCTATCGCTCGAAGCTTTCAGGTCCACTGCTTGATCGCATCGACATACAGCTGGATATCGGTCGTCCACAGACACTTGTCCACAACACTCAGGATCTAGCATATAGTTCTAAGGAACTGAAGGCTAAAGTTCTTAAAGCTATTGCCATTCAGCAGCAACGATATCATTCTGAACCTTATTCCTATAATAGTGAGCTTCCATCCTCCGCTTTAAAGGTCTACGCCCCGATCCCTAAGGAAGGCGCTGCACTTCTGGAGCATGCCTTCAACAAGCTCGGTCTAAGCATGCGCGGCTACAATCGCATCATTAAGATCGCTCGTACGATCGCCGATATTGAGGGCAACGACAGCATCCAGCTTCCTCATATTGCAGAAGCGATTCAATACCGCAAGCTGGATCTGTTTTAAGGCAGATATTACTGTGAAACTTCAATACACTTCAAGACAATTGCAAAACTTTCAATTAAATTAATTCAATGAACAGTCCTTATCACAATAAAAGGCATGTTTTCGGTTTCTCGAAAACATGCCTTTTATTATTATCCGATAGTTGATCAAGCATAGCGAATCACGTTTTATTTTCTTGCTTTAGAATTTTTCATAAGCTAGAACGCATGCTCGATATGTGTAGCGCTTAGTTGGTCTCCTGCTTTTTCTACTAATACAACATCAAAGCGTACGGACTGCTCCGCTAAACGATGCTGATAGAGATATATTTCTGCTATGCGCTTTACTTGGGTGCGCTTATGCACTGTGACTGCTTCAAGAACTGAGCCAAAGCGTTGCTCTTTGTTCTGTTGTAATGTGGAAATCGTTCGAGTACGAACCTCGACAAATACGACCACGTCGCCATCTCTAGCAACAAGATCCAGCTCTCCTGCTGGACATCGCCAATTGCGAGCAATGATCGTGAGTCCCTTCCTCCGCAATACTTGAGCCGCATAATTTTCTCCAAGCAACCCGATCTGCTTACGATTCATCATCATCCCACACTTTCGCACGATGATCGGCTCGATATACGAAGCTCAATATTTCCGCAACTACCGCAAAAAGCTCAGGTGGTATTTCTTGATCAATATCAAGCTTCGATAATACCTCTACTAGCGATTGATCCTCTTGGATCGGAACACCATTCTCCTTCGCTGATTCCAATATTCGTTCAGCAAGCTCTCCCTGACCTTTTGCAATAACGACAGGGGCAGAGCTAGTGAGAGGATCATATTTCATCGCCACTGCTTTTTTGAGCCTAGTCATTTTCTCATTCATACTTTAAAGTCTACTCCTTTATATCTAGTGGAGCTTAACTGATCGATGTCAGGTGGGATAATGACCGCTCTGCCCTCTTCTGGCTTTACAGTCTCATCCTCTTTTATCGGAACGGGTGTTGCTCTTACTGAGGATAGCATGTATCCATGGTCATACAATGCCTCGCTAATTTCTGGCTTAAGTGATTCGATAATCGGTGCCACTGCCGGATGATCGTTCCATAGATTAAGACTGACAATTTTATTGACGATGTTCATATCTACTAACGTCGGACCAAGCGATTTCATCTGCAGATCGAATACGATGCGACAATTTTCGGAGTCCAGCTCACCACGGCGATCTCTACGTGTTTGAATATGAACGGCTGCTGTCTGCCCATTGTTCGCATCCTTAATCGGGATGTACATCGTAATATGAGAGAACAATGAGTGATTCCGTTCTGCCGTCAGCATAAGCTGCTGACCTGTAATTGCATGAAGCAGCTGCTGAGCTGTCTCCTTGACCTGAACTGATACATCTGGCTGACCGAGCAATTGAATAATTGCCGACTTTATATTATCATGTGACGACTGTTGTAGCGATTGTTGAGTCCCCAACGTTGCTTGCTGCTGTACTTGGCTCAGCTCTTGCTGCGCACTGTTAACTGAAGCTTGCTGCACACTAAGCGGAGTCACCTGACTCGTAGACTGCTGCTGTGTTGAAGCAGCTCCACCTGCTTGATCATGCTGAAGCATAAGCTGTGCAGTGACTTGCCCTTGGACTGAACTTGGCGATTGACCTGCCTGCTGCGTAGTAGTGTTTGTCACTTGCTCTGCACTTGCTTGCTGCATAAGCTGGGCAGCGTTTGCCACTGGCTGAGTCGTTGTTGCAGCCATCGGCATAGCAGCTGATGCTGGTTGATTTGGAGGCTGCGTAGCCGTTTGAGCACCCGACTGAGAAGGTTGCGACGTGCTAGTGTGAACTTGCTGCAAGCTCGACTGCTCAGCTGATTGTGTCATTTGTGGTGAAACCGTACCTTGCTGCTGCATTAGCTGCTTGCCTAGCGTCGCTTCATAATTCACTCCTAGCCATTTCAATAGCTGAGGCAATAGGCTCGAACCATTTCCAGGTACATTCACGCCTGATTGGTTAGCTGCCACAGGCTGTTGACCTGCTGACCCCTGTGACTGAGCTGTAGTGGAGGCTTGCCCGTTCAGTCCGTTAGACTCGCTAGTTTGCCACGACGCTGAAGCCTGCTGACTATGAGCCGCTGCGGACGTTGCTTGCAGTCCTGCGCCTTGCTGTAGTCCCGTTTGAGTGCCTACGGCGCTCCCCTGTTGCCCTCCTGCTTGATTACCGATAGCGCTCGCCTGCTGTGCACTCGCTTGATTACCAACAACGCCCTGTTGTTGTGAAGCAGCTTGACTGCCTGCTCCGCTCAGCTGCTGTAAAGCTGCTTGATTACCTGTGCCGCTCAGTTGTTGAACTCCTGCTTGATTACTGACAACGCTCTGCTGCTGAGAAGCTTGAACCCCTACTCCGCCCTGTTGCTGTGAAGCTGCTTGATTGCCTGTACCACTCGTCTGTGATTGCCCTATACCTGCAGATTGTGAAGGTAGTTGTCGTATTAGCTCCGCACCATCCTCTAGTAATGAAGCTAGCTGCGATATGATTGCATTCGTCACTGGTGAAGCAGAATTATTTGGCACAGTTAGCAGTCCTCGCAGCTGCCCCAACAGCTCATGTGCCGGAGTACCGCTTTGCAGCTGATGTATAGCAGAGATGGTAGCTGCACTCATCGGCAGCCCACGCTTGAATACCGTTGCAGCCGCCTGCATCCATTGTTCTTGATTCACACCTGCAGGCGCAAGCTGTGCTGCACGCTGAAATGCTGCAGCAGTCTCTTTATTTAAAGCAAATCCTTCTTTGCGTAAATCTTTAACAAGCTCATTAGCCCATGGTTTATCTGGCAGGTTCAAAGCTTTAAGGATGTCCTTCATTGGATCCTGCAGTCCAATCGTTGTTGGATCGACTTGCTTTAGATGGATCTGCCCACCCCTTGAATCTGGTTGTACCTGTAGCAAAGAGGCCTGGCCTTCCATAATTGGCACCTCTAGCTTAGCTCTCACATGCACACCATTGATCGATACGGTAGCTTCATTGTTCGGATATTGCTGAAGCACTACCCCCCGTACAATTTGACCTACACGTAGCTCCAAGGTCCTTACATCATTGCTTACCGCATCACCAAGGATGCCTTTCATACGATTAACGTTCAACAATAGCCGTTCACCTCTTTTCTTGCTACTATTTATTATCGGCTGAGCATGCTGTATTCGTGAAGATTCATCGTAATTTTGTTGCGCATATTTGTACTAAAGGCGACATTTTCTATATAAAAAACTAGCGATTAGCAGGTATTCCCTACTAATCGCTAGCTCTAGCTTGAACATTCATCCTATTCCACCTGTCCTCAAGCTGCTCACCGAGCAGTTTTCTGAGAAATGTCTTACGATGCATGGGCGTAGGCCCGTGCTCTAGGATCAATTCATTATGAAGCTTTGTACCATAGCCTTTATGCTTATCAAGCTGATACTCCGGATAGCGCTCGTTCCATTCATGCTTGCATAGACGATCCCTTGTAACCTTAGCAAGAATGGAGGCAGCACCGATAGACTGACTTTTGGCGTCGCCTTTCACTATCGCCTCCTGTGGAATCGGCAGCTCAATCGTTTCAGCGTCAATTAACATATATTCTGGCTTGATTGTTAGCCCTTCAACAGCTTGCTTCATCGCAAGACGTGAGGCCTGCTTTATATTCATAATATCCACGATATGCGCTGGAATACATGCAACAGAGTAAGCAATGGCATGCTCAACAATTTGATCATACAGCTGTTCACGTTTTTTCTCGGATAGCTTCTTAGAATCATTAATTCCTTCCAAAACTAGTCCAGTCGGAAGGACAACTGCTGCAGATACTACATCCCCAAACAAACAGCCTCGACCTACCTCATCTACGCCCGCTATGAGCTCAATTCCTCGCTGCCATAGCTGCTTCTCAAAGGCTAATTGATCGATTATCTCTTCCATTTTAGACCTCTCTTACCGGCATATCGTCAAATGGAGCTTCAAGCGTAATTCGGCCAAGCTTTCCGGAACGAAGCTCACGCAAAATAATGCCCGATGTTTTTTCCAGATCGATTTGTCCACCACTGATTAGGCAGCCACGTTTTCGTCCGATCTCTTCCATGATGCGTACAATCTCCATATTGTTTTCGAGATCATTAGGCGGTTCATCCAGATCAAAACGTTCAGACAATGTGTCCCAATAACGGTCACATAATATCTTTACGGCTTGATAGCCAATATCATCGATATTCAATATCTGCTCACGAATGGCTCCTGTTATAGCAAGACGATATCCAACGATCTGATCTTCAAATTTAGGCCATAAAATCCCTGGTGTATCAAGCAATTCAAGCTCATGATTCGTCTTAATCCATTGCTGTCCCTTCGTTACACCAGGCTTATCACCGGTAATCGCTACATTTCTGCCCGCCAAGCGATTAATTAACGTTGATTTTCCTACATTCGGTATCCCAACAATTAGACTCCGAACAGGTCTTGGACGCATTCCTTTTGCAATTTGTCTATCGATTTTTTCCTTAAGTATTTCCTTTGTGAGGGACGCTATTTGGTTCACGCCTGTCCCAGTACTGGAATCGACGATCGCACAAGTATGTCCTTCATGCTCAAAATATTGCTTCCACTGTTCATTCATTTGCGGATCAGCTAGATCTGACTTATTTAATATAATGAGTCGTGGCTTACCAAGCAATATCTCATCAATCATTGGATTGCGGCTAGAAATTGGAACACGTGCATCAAGCAGCTCGATTGCAATATCAATCAGCTTAAGCTTTTCTTGTATTTGTCGTTTCGCACGGGTCATATGACCAGGAAACCATTGAATTGCCATGTGCTGCTCACCTCATCTAGTTGTAATGCTCAATTAACTTTAATTTATTTAATGGCCACATTACGACATCTGCACGACCAATAATGTCGTCTTCAGAGACGTAACCAATAGCTCTACTATCCTTACTATCGCTTCGATTGTCACCCATTACGAAGTAATGTCCTTCTGGAATGACATTGTCGGGATGATTATCGTTAGGGAAACTAAAATAATCACCAACCCCGTTGTAGGTTTCATTGCTTGCATGGCTTTCTGCAATCGCCTCAGCAAGATACGGCTCATCGATACGTTCATCGTTTATGTACACATCATCGCCATGTACTTCTATTGTATCACCAGGCAGACCAATAATACGTTTAATAAAACGACGTCCTTCATCAGGAACATCAAAAACAATAACATCGCCATAGCTAGGCTCACTAATTTTATAGACAAGTAAATTTACAATAACACGTTCCTTCGTATGAAAATTCGGTTCCATTGACGCACCATCCACAATAAATGGAGAGAACAGGAAGTTTCGTACGACAAGAACTAAAATAACGGCAATAGCAATCGCTTTAATCCATTCTACGATTTCACGATATGCCTTTTTTTGTCGAGCTTCTTTTTCACTCGGATTTGGGATAGAGTCTACGGTTTGATTGGGATGAACGTGATCCTTGTTCGAGATTTCATTTGACTCACTTTGGTCATCGTTTAGCTGAGGTAATTTATCATTAGGCTCCATTCCTGCATCCTCCTAGTGTCAAAAATCATCCTGGAACACGAAAAGGAGCTTGATAACCAAGCTCCTCCTGATGTTTCATCTTAGCGAATTTCCTTGATTCTTGCGGCTTTACCACGCAAGCTACGAAGGTAGTACAGTTTCGCGCGGCGAACTTTACCACGACGTGCTACTTCGATTTTATCAAGCTTTGGTGAATGAAGAGGGAAAGTTCTTTCCACGCCAACACCGTAAGAGATTTTACGTACTGTAAAAGTTTCGCTAATTCCGCCACCGCGACGTTTAATTACTACGCCTTCGAATAACTGAATACGCTCACGAGATCCCTCGATAACTTTTACATACACTTTCAACGTATCACCAGGACGGAAATTAGGTACGTCTTGACGAAGTTGCTCTTGTGCAATTGCTTGTACGATATTCATTACATTCAACTCCTTTCACCGTAGATGTTCTTATAAGCTCCTTAATCCACTGATTCTCTCATCACTTATAGCGGACCATCCGTTATACGAAAACAACATTATAAACTATACCATAAAGCAAGATATATTACAATGTTAAATTCCTAATTTTACTGCTTTAGCTTCGTTTCTTTAAATTGCTCCAGCCACTTGCGTTCGCGATCGGTCAGCTCTACGTTGTCTAGCAAATCAGGTCTACGCTCCAACGTGCGTAATAGGGACTGCTCGCGTCTCCATTTCTCAATGTTAGCATGATGACCTGACAAGAGCTCATCAGGAACCTTCATATCGCGAAACTGGGCAGGACGAGTGTAATGAGGATACTCCAGCAGGCCAGTACTATAGGAATCAGTCACCGCACTAGATTCATTGCCAAGGGCACCAGGCAGTAATCTAACGATGCTATCAATCACTGTCATAGCCGGCAGCTCACCACCAGTGAGCACATAATCACCAACAGAGATTTCATCGGTAACGAGATGCTGACGAATACGTTCATCATAACCTTCATAATGACCACAAATAAATATAAGATGGTTTGATTGGCTCAGTTCCTCTGCCTTACGCTGTGTATAGCGCTCACCCTGCGGGCACATCAAAATAACGCGAGGCGCTTCAGACGCATCAGCCTGGAGAGCTTCAACAGCAGCAAATACAGGCTCAGGCTTTAGAACCATCCCACCGCCGCCGCCATACGGATAATCATCAACGGTATTATGCTTATTGTTCGCATAGGCTCTGAAATTAATCGCTTCAAGAGAAACAATCCCTTTTTCTTGAGCTTTGCCTAAAATACTGCTGTTAAAAACACCAGTAAACATTTCCGGAAATAAGGTTAGCACATCTATCCGCATATTAGATCAGCCCTTCAAGCAAATGAACGGTAATCCTTTTGGCTGTAACATCTACGTTACGAACGACAGGATCAATAACAGGCAGTAGAATCTGTTTGCCACCTGGTGCAGATGGCTCGATGACCCATACATCGTTTGCTCCTGGCGAAAGGATTTCTTTGACCGTTCCTAGCAGCTCTTCTTCCTCAGTGTATACCTCGCAGCCAATAATTTGATGATAAAAATATTCGCCATCATCTAGCTGTCCTTGATCTTCCTCTGATATACGAATGACCCAGCCTTTATATTTCTCAACATCGTTAATGTTGTCAATGCCCTTAAGCTTTATATAGTAGAGGCCCTTCTGTTCACGTGAACGCTCAATTTCGATAGGTTCAGATTGACCGGTCTCGTCATTAAACATCATTAGCCGATTACCTTTTGCAAAACGTTCCTCTGGAAAATCCGTTTTAGACAACACCTTTAACTCACCACGAATACCATGTGTGTTAACGATTACACCCACGTTAAACCAGTTCATACTCATTACATCATCCCTTACTCGCAAACTTATTACGTATCATACCAAAAAAGGGCAGGATTTTCATCCTAACCCTCTAGCTACGCATTCTATGATTGAATATCGACGATTACGCGCTTATTCGATTTTGTAGCAGCCGAGTTCACCACTGTACGCATTGCCTTCGCAATTCGACCTTGTTTACCGATAATTTTACCGACATCAGATGGATGAACCGAAAGCTCATAAACCGTACTACGCTCATCGTCTCTCACTTGAACGCGTACATCTTCCGGATGATCCACTAAAGCCTTCGCAATGACAAGAATTAAATCCTTCATGACAAAGCCCTCCGCTTCTCAACAGTAATAAGCTCAAGGCTTATTACTTCTGTTGTTTAAGCTCATGGAATTTTTTCATTACACCCGCTTTAGAAAGCAAGTCGCGAACTGTGTCAGATGCTTGTGCACCTGATTGTAGCCATTTCAACGCTTTTTCTTCGTTGATGGATACTTGAGCTGGTTGCGCAACTGGGTTATAAGTACCGATTTCCTCGATAAAACGTCCATCACGTGGAGAACGAGAATCAGATACAACAACGCGGTAAAACGGAGCTTTGTGAGCACCGATACGTTTCAAACGAATACGTACTGCCATGATATTTCACCTCCTTCAACAAAATACGGTTTATGTTTCTACTTCAAACATCGAAGTTATATGTTCGAGCCTTCAGCACGAAGCTTTTTCTTCAAATCAAAGTTATATGTTCGAGCCTTCAGCACCGAGAAGATCACGTGAAGCTAGTGACGCGAAGCGCGGAGCGTACGTATTTGGTACGCGAGCACTGCAGCTAGCGATGAATGCGATATTCGATGTCGAGTAAGCTACGAAGCTATACATCGTGATCAAAGCTCGATCAGAAAACATCCTCTTAAAAAGGGAACTTCATGTTTTTGCCCATCAGGCCCTTCAAGCCCTTCTTCCCCTTCATGCCCTTCATACCTTTCGGTCCGTTAGGGCCCATCATCGAGCTGAATTGCTTCATCATTTTACGCATATCGTCAAATTGCTTAATGAGACGATTTACTTCAACGACGGTCACACCACTACCAGCTGCAACACGCTTACGACGACTATGATTTAGCAAATCAGGGTTTTGCTTCTCTTCCTTCGTCATCGATTTAACGATCGCTTCAACGCGAGACAGCTGACGCTCATCAACCTTCAAATCCTTCATATTGCCCTTCATCTTACCCATTCCAGGCAGCATATCCATAATCTGATCGAGCGGACCTAGATTGCGAACCTGCTCCATTTGCTCTAGGAAATCCTCAAACGTAAACTCAGCATTACGCATCTTACGTTCCATCTCTGCAGCTTTATCCGCATCGATGCCTGCTTGAGCTTTCTCAATCAAGGAGAGCATATCCCCCATGCCAAGAATACGAGAAGCCATACGCTCTGGATGGAAAGGCTCCAATGAATCGATCTTCTCACCCATTGCAGCAAATTTAATCGGTTGCCCTGTAACAGCTTTAACGGATAACGCCGCACCACCGCGCGTATCACCATCAAGCTTCGTAAGAACAACACCTGTTAACTCTAGTTGCTCGTGGAAGCTTTGAGCGACGTTAACAGCGTCTTGTCCAGTCATCGCATCGACAACGAGCAATACTTCATCAGGGTGTACGATCTCATGGATCTGCTTCAACTCACCCATTAACGCTTCGTCAATATGCAGACGGCCTGCTGTATCGAAGATAACGTAATCGTTGCCGTTATCCTTCGCATGCTGTAAGCCTTGACGCGCGATCTCAACTGGTGAAACTTGATCACCTAATGCGAATACCGGAGCATTAATTTGCTCTCCGAGCACTTGAAGTTGCTTAATCGCTGCCGGACGATAAATATCACAGGCAACAAGTAGCGGCTTATGATTGCTCTTTTGCAATAAACGAGCCAGCTTACCTGTTGAGGTTGTTTTACCTGCACCCTGTAGACCAACCATCATAATAACGGTCGGAGGCTTGTTCGCTTTTGCAAGCTTTGCCTGTGTTCCTCCCATAAGCGCAGTCAATTCTTTGTTTACGATATCAATGATAACCATGCCTGGTGTGAAGCTTTTGGATACTTCGAGGCCAATTGCCTGTTCTTTAACTTTGGCTATAAAGTCTTTTACGACCTTAAAGTTAACGTCCGCTTCAAGTAATGCAAGACGAACTTCACGCATCGCATCATTGACATCATTTTCAGATACTTTTCCTTTGCCCTTCAGCTTACTAAATACACTTTGTAATCTGCTGGACAAGCTTTCAAATGCTGCCATCCTTTATCGCCTCCATTCCTACCATAATGTCGTTCGTTCGCAGCTGCTCAATTAACTGTTGAAGCTCGCTGCGCTGCTCAGCCTGCAAGCCAAGCGTATCAATCTTATGTTTAAGCTGCTCTGTAAGTCGAAGTGTTTGCTCATTTCTAGCTAACAAACGTAGCTTCTGTTCATACGCGGCTAATGCCTGTTCAGCTCTCTTTATATTATCATATACCGCCTGACGGCTAATGCCAAATTCTGCAGCAATTTCGCCTAGTGAAAAATCATCACGGTAGTAAAAGTTAAGTATTATACGTTGCTTTTCCGTTAAGAGCTCCTCATAGAAATCAAGCAGCAAATTAACATGTGTCGTTTTGGTAAGGGCATCTGGCTCTATACGTTCCATTCTAATCCCCTCCGCATCGGCTTTATACTATGTAAAGTAAAATCCCTTTACACCGACCAACCTCAACTATCATAACTGATCAATTAGGGAGTGTCAAGTCTTTTTCCTTGTCAGTCAAAATTACTTGTTCAATCAATGAAAAAAAGTTAGATTAGCAATAAATTTTATACCATGCTACGATTCATTTGCACCCAAAAAACTGTAAATGAAAGGAAATGATATCATGGAATATTCTGTTCAATCCATTCCGACTTATCGTGTAGCATACTTCAGGCGAGTTGGCCCCTATGGTCCGGATAATTACAAAGTGATGGATCGATTAAAGACTTGGGCGGTAGAAAAGCAATTATTAAATGCTACTTCGATTCTACTCGGCATCTCGCTAGACAACCCGCAACAGGTCTCTCCAATGGAGTGCAGATACGATGCATGCATTGTTATCGACGAACAGGTACAATTAAGTATCGATGATGATGTGAAGGAAAGAGTAATTGATGGGGGCAAGTATTTCGTATACTCAATAGAGCATACACCGGAGGCAATACAACGAGCATGGAATGAAATTATGCCTATGATATATCAAAACGGGTATGTTATTGATGAAAAGCCGATTCTCGAGCGTTATATTGGCTTAATGGATGAGCATTCGTATTGTGATATTTGTGTTCCGATTCGTTAAGCAACACTTACAAAAATAAAAGTAAGATCAAGCAGCATACGAACAATACGGAAATAGCCAGCTAGCTATAAGACAGCTGGCTTCTACTTTTCTCTAAGCTAGAGTAAGTAGAGTAGAACTTTTTTCCATAATTCTGCTAATATTAAAGAAAACTCAACCAAATCAGAATGGAGACATTGAGCATGATCATAAGAACGGAAGAGAAAAAGGACTATGAAAGTATTTATGAAATAAACGTTGAAGCCTTTAATAATCGCGAAGACGAGGCTAAACTAGTCGAAAGAATACGACAATCGGATAAGTTTATAGCTGAGCTTTCATTAGTCGGACAATTCGATGATGAAACTGTAGGTTACGCTCTGTTTAGTAAGGCCACTGTACATAATGAAAATGAAGTAGAGACAGTTATAGTACTTGCACCAATCGCTGTAAAACCTGCTTTCCAAAAACAAGGCATTGGTAAGGCATTAATAGAAGAAGGTATCAAAAGAAGTAAGGCACTCGGATACAATTTTATTTTACTTATCGGTCATCCAACCTATTATTCTAAGTTAGGCTTTAAACCGGCAAGAAACTACGGACTCGAATTAACACAATTTGAAGTGCCTGACGATGTCTTTATGGTTTATGAGCTTAGAGAGAATAAGCTTGGGGTAATAAATGGGGAGCTTGTTTATCCGGAAGCATTTTTCCAATGAGAATAGTGAATCGACCTTAAATGTACTTTTAATACTTTAACAAATGGCTATGTTAAACCTTGTTGTTGATATATTCCGTAGAACTGAAATGGCTTGCGGATACCTTGGACGATAACGGTAAGAGAGAGATATCCTTCTTTTTGCAGTCACGAATCAAATGAGTGTCAGTTCTAGTTCGAGTGATTGATGAATTTCAAGAACAGAAACATAAAGATGGGCTTGTTTCCCCAAATTGCAGGATTATTCTGTCGTGCGATTTGGGAAATTACCTGTAGAAACACGTACTGAAGAAGTTAAATGACAACGATACCGCTGTAAATCTTGTCGCCAAAAGTTCAATGACTTTACTAACACCCCTTGTAACGAACGAGAAGACCTCATATGTGGCTTCATATTTTCGTCATTTATTTGACTCTATAATGTTATGCTTTGATTCGTGGAGGGCATTTAGTTCCTTGCCAATTCAAAAGGATCGGCTAATTATCGCTTTTAGTCCGACGGAATACAACGCGTGAAAAGTGTGTAGCATATCCAAAACGCAAACAGTTATCAAAGATGTCTGGGAGGTTTAAAATGAAGGTCAAACGAATCGTCGCCAATATAAATACGAAGGATATCACAGCAGCTAAATGCTTCTACCAGGATGTGCTCGGCCTTGATTTAATGATGGATCATGATTGGATCAGAACTTATGGTTTAAACGAGGAGATGAACATTCAAATTAGTTTCGCCTCACAGGGTGGCTCAGAAACGCCTACGCCTGATCTATCGATTGAAGTCGACGATGTAGATGCTACATTAGAAGGCATGAAGGAAGCTGGATTTTCTATAGAATATGGGCCAGTTGATGAGCCCTGGGGCGTTCGACGATTCTATGTCCGCGACCCGTTTGGTAAGCTTATCAACATTCTTGCTCATGAACGTTGATACACTAACGACCGTAAGGGACACTGGTTTATTCAACTAACAGGTACGATAGCTCAAGCCGTCTTTCACACCTAGGCGGTTCTTATGGTCATATATCAATTTTTGAATTTAACATAGCCAAACAAATAAAGCCATCCAGTTCATTCTACATTCTGGATGGCTTTTAGTTATATGTTGCACGGCCTTGCTATTATTGATTTTCCGCTTCTGCTTCTTCTTCCTCTGCCTTCTGAATAAGACCTGCAAACAGCGCATGAACAAATTGCTCAGAATCAAACTCCTGAAGATCACCCATTTTTTCACCTAGTCCTACTAGCTTCACAGGGAGATTCAGCTCGTTGCGAATCGCTATAACGATTCCGCCCTTCGCTGTACCATCCAGCTTCGTAAGCACTAGACCGGTAACGCCGCTCTTTTCGCCAAACAGCTTCGCTTGGCTTAACGCATTTTGTCCTGTTGTCGCATCAAGTACTAGGAGCACCTCATGCGGAGCTGATGGCATTTCCCTTTGAATGACACGGAAAATTTTATTCAGCTCTTCCATAAGATTTGTTTTATTTTGCAAGCGGCCTGCCGTATCGCAAATAAGCACGTCTACGTTGCGCTGCTTTGCCGCATGTACTGCATCGAAGATAACAGCTGCCGGATCAGAACCAGGAGATTGCTTAATGACGTCAACGCCTACACGCT
The DNA here is from genome assembly GCF_038004245.1 of Paenibacillus sp. FSL W7-1287. Classification (NCBI taxonomy): domain Bacteria; kingdom Bacillati; phylum Bacillota; class Bacilli; order Caryophanales; family Paenibacillaceae; genus Paenibacillus; species Paenibacillus sp. FSL W7-1287. The sequence continues at coordinate 2,603,667 of NZ_JBBORD010000001.1, forward strand.
CTCCCCATACTTCCAATTGCTCAATTGCTCCTGCGCGGAACGTATCGCCAGCGGCAAGAAGCACCTGCTTCCCTTCGCTTTTCAGCTTATGAGCCAGCTTACCAATCGTCGTTGTTTTACCTACCCCGTTGACACCAACGAATAGATATACCGTTATTTCTCCCGAAGGAGCTACAGCAAGCTTAGGATCGTCTTCTCCTTTAAGCATCCCAACCAGCTTCTCGGATAGGACAGGCTGAAGCTCTGCAGCATCTTCAATTTTACGTTTTTTCACTTCATCACGCAGCTCATCAATAAGCTGCATAACGGTAGTAACCCCAACGTCAGCTCCGATTAGAATTTCTTCAAGCTCCTCATAAAACTCCTCATCGATTTTTTTACGACGAGTAATGAGCTCTTCAACTTTTTCAACTAAAGCCGTTCTTGTCTTTGCCAAGCCTTCTTTAAATACATTTGTTACTGCTTCAGTTTTTGAAGCAATACTTTCCTTTAGCTTCTTAAAAAAACTCATGTAAGCTCTGGCACCCCCCGATTATATTGCTTTTTGTTTATAACAATTCATAATTTATTCGACGTCGAGTATTCTCCAACGCATAGCATCGAAATCATAGTCGGACTTTATAAACAACCACTTCCAATGGAGTTTAAAAAGTTCGGCTTTCAGTTCCAAGAAGATTGAACACTAGTAGAAAACGAGGAGCACAGCGTATGCCTTTAATACGCGAGCACCACAGCTTTCGCTAGCGTTCAATATTCGACGCCGAATACGCTTCAACGGTTTGTTTACATCGAAATCAAAGTCGGACTTTTTAAACAACCTCTACGCGGTCACACCGTCAAATACATGATCCTCCTCCAACCTCACAGACACCAGCTTGGAGACACCGCCTTCTTCCATCGTAACCCCGTATAGCACATCTGCTTCTTCCATCGTGCCTTTACGATGCGTAACGACGATAAATTGAGTCAGCTCTGAAAACTCTCTCAAGTATTGGGCGAACCTCGCAACGTTAGCCTCATCGAGTGCTGCTTCTACCTCATCCAGCACACAGAAAGGTACTGGTTTAACTTGTAGAATCGCAAACAGCAAGGCAATCGCAGTAAGCGCGCGCTCCCCACCAGAAAGCAGCTGTAAATTTTGCAGTTTTTTGCCCGGAGGCTGTGCAACAATATCTATACCTGTTTCCAATATGTTCGCTGGATCAACGAGTATAAGATCAGCACGTCCTCCGCCGAACAATTTACTGAAGACGACGATAAAATGCTTGCGGATTTCATCAAAGGTCGTCTTAAATCGCTTCGACATTTCATCATCCATCTCGCGAATGACCTCATAAAGGGTTGCCTTCGCTTCCATCAAGTCATTCTTTTGCTCTGTTAGGAAGTCGTAGCGTTCTTTTACACGCTCATATTCCTCAATGGCCCCCAAATTGATTTCGCCAAGCGAGCTGATTTGCCGCTTTAGCTCTCTCACATCAAGCTGGACAGCATTAATCTCCTCTGGAGGTGGATACTGCTCCTTCGCCATCTCATAGCTGTAGCCATATTCATCAGCAAGCTTTTTAATCGTATGATCCAGCTCAACGTCCTGACGATTGAGCACAATTTCGGTTTGACGCATCTGCTCTTCGATTTGTCTCAAAGCTTGACGCTGCTCTTTCGTCTCGTTCTCTCCCTGCTCTAGCCCGCTTAGCTTCTGTACGCGCTGCAAACGGAAGGAATCGGTACGATCGCTGCATTGTTGCTTGCTCTCCTTAAGCTGAGCAAGTTTTGCAACCTGCTCCTCAGCTTCCTGTTTCAAGCTTTCAGCTTGCTCCTGAAGCTGTGTTAGCTGCTGCTGTTGGGCTTTTAGCTCCTCTTTCGCACGGCTTATATCATTACGCAATCGAGCTGCCTGATCTTCATAATTGCTGAATTCCTGATCTTGTTTTGCAACAGTAATTTTAAGATCGGTAAGCTGAACTTGAAGCTCTTCCTTCTGAGATTCGTTCACTTTACGCGTTTGCTCCGCATGCTTGATCGATTGTTGGAGTTTAGCTTCCTGCTCGGACAGCTCTGCTAGCTGACGCTGTGCCCCCTCAATTCGAGATGTTGCTGCTTGCTGCTCGCTTACTTGAGCTTGCTTATCGCTATTAGATAATGCTTGCTGCTCACTTAAAAACTTCATTTCCTGTTGAAGCTGCTGCAAGTCTCCTTTTAAGCTCTGCTCTTCCAAGCGCTTCTGCTCAAGTCGTTCACGAGCCTGCTCGGAGTTTTGTGAGCGAATGCTCATTTCCTTACGCAGGTCAACCAGCTTCAGTCTTTCTTGCTCGATTTGACGCTTAACAGTTGCAATGGCTTCGTCCAGCTGTTCGATCTGACGATGTCGACCGAGTAAGCTTGCCCCTCTTTTCTGCAAGCTTCCCCCTGTCATTGAACCCCCAGCATTGACTACATCACCTTCCAATGTAACAACGCGATAGCGGTATTGACAGCGGGCAGCGATACGGTTAGCTTGCTCCAAGTTTTCTGCAAGAAGTACGTTCCCTAATAGATTAAATACAATCTCCTTGTAACGCTCCTCTGTATGCACAAGCTCAGCTGCTACTCCGACAAACCCATCCAGCTCCGTAATAATACGCTTGTCCATCTCACCTAAGCGACGTCCTCGTATGACATCGAGTGGTAAAAACGTCGCTCGACCAAGCTGACGCTGCTTCAAATAGCTAATCGCAGTACGGGCTGTCCGCTCATCCTCCATAACAATATGCTGGAGTGCCCCACCAAGCGCAGTCTCCACCGCAGTCTCGATACGCTCTGGCACGACAATGAGCTCGGCTACAGCACCATGTACACCAGTAATGGCAGATTGCTGACGTCGCGCAGCTTTAAGAATTTCCTTAACGCCATGCATAAAGCCGTCCATTGCATCCTGCATTTCCTTCATCGTATCTCGGCGTGACATATCACTATCAAGCTTCTGCTCATAGCGTCTAAGCTGAGTCGTCGCTTGCTCGATCGCTTGATTGAGCTTACGTGCTTCGTCAGCTTCCTCTAGCATCTTAGTACGAAGCTTATCATGCTCTTTCCCTAGCTCGGCAATCACTTGCTCAAGCTCAAACTTTTTCGCTTCCAAAGTACGCTGCTGCTGCAGCCACTTCGCCTCGTCCTCGCCAATACGCTCCATCCGGCGCTGCAGTGCTTCCTGCTGCTGCTCGGAATAGCGAATTTCATTACGAAGCTGAGCCATCGAGCTCAAAATGTCGAGAAGCTCGCCCTTTAAGCGTTCTTCAGCATCCTGTGCACTTCCGCTCGCTACACCTTGCATTCGCTCCTCTTCTGCCTGAAGCGTCATTCGAAGGCTTGCCAAACGCTCTTCGAGCTCTGCTGCTTTGCCTCGTACAGCTACCTCTTCCTTAGACAAGCTCATAATTCGTTCATCCGTCACTGCAATAGCCTGCTCAACGCTTAAACGAGTTTCTTCGTTATGACGCATTCTCTCTTTAATGACTTCGCTATAGCCTTCGCATTTTTCAACGTCCTCGCTAATTTGAAGCATCGCTTGATGAAGCTCATCAAGCTCTTTTTCGACCTCTCTAAGCTGCAAACGATCACTCTCAAGGACTGCGTCATGCTTGCTTACAACAGCAGAAAGCTTTAGCTGTTCCTGATTAAGCGCTTCTAGCTTGGCCGTTGACTCTGACCAGGCATTATGTAGCATTTCGATTTGATGTACATAAAGAGAGATTTCCTTCGATTTCAACTGTTCTTTTAGTGTCTTAAAGTGAAGAGCGACCTCTGATTGCTTACGAAGCGGCTCTACTTGATCCTCAAGCTCTGTCACAAGGTCATGAATACGTAGCAGGTTTTGCTCTGTATCATCCAGCTTGCGCTTGGCTTCCTTTTTCCGAGACTTATACTTGACGATGCCAGATGCCTCTTCAAAAATTCCGCGCCGGTCCTCTGAGCGTGTACTTAATATTTCTTCAATTCTACCTTGTCCGATAATCGAGTACGCCTCTTTACCGATACCCGTATCCATAAATAATTCCGTAATATCTTTGAGTCGACATGCTTGCTTATTAATCATATATTCGCTATCACCGCTTCGATGAACGCGTCTAGTTACCGTTACCTCATTGTATTCTAATGGCAGTGCACCGTCAGAATTGTCCAGTGTTAACGAAACTTCTCCATAATTTACAGCACGACGTGCATCACTACCGGCAAATATAATATCTTCCATTTTGCCGCCGCGAAGACTTTTAGCGCTTTGCTCACCAAGAACCCAACGGATACCGTCTGAAATATTACTTTTTCCAGATCCGTTAGGTCCAACAACAGCTGTTATTCCGTTAACAAATTCAAGCTCAGTTTTATCTGCGAATGACTTGAAGCCTGATAATTCAATTCTTTTCAAAAACATAGTCTGGCTTTCACCTCACAGTACATTGTACCACAGATTGTTTTAGGCCGATATCATTTCTATGATCGCTGACATACAAAAAGCATCCCTTTGGACAACCGTCCAACGAAATGCTTTTTGTATGTTCGGACCCATTACTTATGCTGCATATTTTTCGATTCTTGTTCCGCTAGCTTTCCCCATGCTTCTGCGGCAGCTCTTTGTTCTGCTTCTTTTTTGGAACGGCCGATTCCCACGCCATAGCAGGTCTGATCAAGCAAGACCTCAATAACAAATTCCCGATCATGAGCAGGTCCTCGCTCTTCAACGATTCGATACTCAATGGCGCCAAGCCCAATGTGCTGAGCTCGTTCCTGAAGCTTAGACTTCGCATCCTTCATGAGCAAGCCATAGTTATTCGAATCGATATGAGGGAACATGTGCTGCTCAAGAAAATGTCTTGTCGTCTCGATTCCCATGTCAAGATAGAGCGCTCCGACAAAGGATTCGAACAAATCTGCCAGCAATGCTTGCCGATGTCTACCGCCAAGCTGTTCCTCGCCTCGACCAAGCAATACATAGCTGCCAAAATCAAGCCGCTCAGCAAAATGTGCCAACGAAGGTTCACAAACAACCGATGCTCGCATACGTGTCAATTCACCCTCAGGGCGTTTGGGGTACGTTTTATACAGATACTCTGAGACAAGCAGCTGTAATACAGCATCTCCTAGAAACTCTAGTCGTTCATTGTCCTGTACAGAACCCCGCTTGTGCTCATTTACATAAGAGGTATGTGTAAAAGCCTGCCGTAAAAGCTTTACCCTTGTAAAGTTGAGCTGCAGCTTTTGCTGCAGCTCATCAAACAAATCAATCTTCATATTTCTTCATCATGATGGACGCATTATGTCCACCGAAACCAAATGAATTTGATAGCGCAACCTTAACATCAGCCTTACGAGGTTTGTTTGGCACATAATCCAAATCAAGCTCAGGATCCTGATTGTCTAAGTTGATCGTTGGAGCAATCACTCCATGTTTAAGGGTAAGGGCAAGGATTACAGCTTCTACTCCGCCTGCTGCACCAAGCAAATGACCAGTCATCGACTTCGTAGAGCTAACGGCAAGCTTATAAGCATGCTCACCAAACGTATGCTTAATCGCTGTTGATTCGGATATATCACCTACAGGCGTACTTGTACCATGCGCATTAATATAATCAACCGCTGTTCGATCAATGCCTGCATCCTTCAATGCACTTTCCATGCATCGTGCCGCACCAGTTGGATCTGGCTCTGTCATGTGATGCGCGTCTCCACTCATCCCGTACCCGATCACTTCTCCATAAATTTTCGCACCGCGTGCTTTAGCATGCTCAAGCTCTTCAAGAATGAGAACGCCAGAGCCTTCACCCATTACGAATCCATCGCGCTCTACATCAAACGGACGACTTGCCTTCTCAGGCTCATCATTACGTGTAGACATGGCTCTCATGGAGCAGAATCCAGCCATCCCTGTAGGACGAATCGTCGCCTCAGCTCCACCTGCAATCATGACATCCGCATCGCCACGCTGAATAATTTTAAAGGAATCACCGATAGAATGTGTTCCCGTTGCACAAGCCGTTACAGCTGTTGAGTTTGGTCCTTTAGCGCCAGCGATCATAGACACTTGTCCAGATGCCATATTCGCAATCATCATTGGAATGAAGAACGGACTTACTCGTTTGGGTCCTTTTTCAAGCAAGATGGAATGCTGATCTTCCCATGTTCCTAAACCGCCTATGCCAGAGCCAACAACAACACCAATTCGCTCGGCAGGGACATGCTCACCAATCTTAATGCCTGAATCTTCAATAGCCTTTAGGCTTGCCGCAACAGCGAATTGAACGAAACGATCCATACGACGCGCTTCTTTCTTATCTATACCGTAATTGGTTAGATCAAAGCCTTTAATCTCCGCAGCAATACGTGTCGGATATTCCGAAACATCAAATGCTTCAATTAGGGATACACCGGACTTGCCTTCTAATAAATTCCCCCAGAACTGCTCGAGCTCTGAGCCTAACGATGTCAATATGCCCATTCCCGTTACAACAACTCTACGCTTCATTCATGCTCACCCCTACTATCATTCATCTTTTCATCTATATCGAAAAAGAATTGTTTATCAATCCTTATGCATGACTTATCAGTTAATTAATTCTTAAAAACTTGCGAGCAAAATAAGGATTGAGTCCCGTTATAGCTAACGGGACTCGATCATTTTAGGTATGAGATTGTATGTAATTTACAACTTCTCCTACCGTAGTGATCTTCTCTGCATCTTCATCAGAAATTTCAAGGTTAAACTCGTCTTCGAGTTCCATGATAAGCTCAACTACATCTAGTGAGTCAGCGTTCAAATCTTCCTTGAAAGAAGCTTCCAAAGTTACCTTTTCTGCATCAACACCTAGGCGGTCAACAATAATGCTTGTTACGCGTTCTAGTACATCGGACATCCGATTCACCTCCTCTACGTATTATACGAAAACGATTAAAAAATAGCTATCCTACAATCTACTGAATTGAAAGTTTAAATCAACAAGCCCTACATATACATGCCGCCATCGACATGAATAGTTTGCCCCGTCATATAGGATGCTGCATCTGATGCTAAGAAGCGAACCGCATTCGCAATGTCAGCAGCTTCGCCAAGCTTTGCAAGCGGAATTTGACCTGCCAACGATTGCTTCATATCATCTGGCAGTTTATCTGTCATATCCGTTTGAATAAAGCCTGGTGCCACACAGTTAACCGTAATATTTCTGGCAGCAAGCTCACGCGCACTCGCTTTAGTCAGGCCAATGACACCAGCCTTTGCCGCAACATAGTTCGCTTGACCTGGATTACCAAGCACCCCTACAACAGATGAGATATTAATAATTTTACCTGAACGCTGCTTCATCATTGGACGTGTTACAGCTTTAATTCCGTTGAAGACACCTTTAAGATTTGTTTCGATCACTTGATCAAACTCTTCTTCCTTCATGCGCATGATGAGATTGTCACGTGTAATCCCTGCGTTATTGACCAATATATCAATCGCGCCTAGTTGCTCGACAACCTGTTTCACCATATCTTCAAATTCAGCTGCTAATCCAACATTCGCTTTAATAATAATCGCTTTACGTCCAAGCTCGCGTACCGCTTCTGCCGTTTCAGCAGCAGCCTGCTCACTCCCGGAATAGTTGATAGCTACATCTGCTCCTGCTTCTGCGAGTGCAATCGCAATTGCTCTGCCGATTCCTCTCGATGCACCCGTTACAAGTGCCTTTTTACCTTCTAAGCCTGCAAACATACCGTTCCTCCTCATCAATCCGTATTATGACACTCACGAATGAGTTTTACGCTTGCGATGCTTGTGTGAATGCCTGTAATGACTCCAAGCTATTAATCGTAACCGTCGTTACATTACGATCGATCTTTTTGATCAGTCCTGTTAATACAGAGCCAGATCCGATCTCAACAAAAGTGTCGACACCTAGCTCAATAAGCTTCTTCACGCTATCTTCCCATAAAACAGGTGCACACACCTGCTGCTCAAGCAACGATGTAATCTGCGCAGCTGCGCTCACCGGCTCAGCAGTTACATTGGCGATGACAGGAATTGATGCATCCTGCATCGTCAACTTCTCCAGCTCTTCTCGAAGCGCGATAGCCGCTTTTTCCATAAGTGAGGAATGAAAGGGACCACTTACTTCTAGTGGAATGACACGCTTAGCACCAATTTCCTTGCCGCGTGCGACCACTTCATTCACACCTTCTACTGAGCCTGACACTACAATTTGACCTGGACAATTCATGTTAGCCAGCTCCACAAGCTTGCCTTCAGAAGTAATCTGCGCACATAGCTGTTTTAGTGCTTCACGTTCTGCACCAAGAACTGCCGCCATTGCCCCTTGACCTCCAGGAACGGCCTGCTCCATAAATTGACCTCGCGCGCGAACTGTTCGAACCGCATCTTCAAAGCTTAGCACACCTGCAGCAACAAGCGCGCTATATTCACCCAAACTATGTCCTGCTACGTAATCTGCCTTCAAACCTGACTTATCAATCAGCTTCAAAAAGGCGACACTCACAGTCAGGAGCGCTGGCTGCGTATTAGCAGTCTGCTTAAGCTCCGTGTCAGGTCCATTAAACATTAGCTCTGTAATTGAAAAGCCCAGCGCTTCATTCGCTTGTTCTAAAATGGCACGCGCATCAACGTCATGCTCATATATATCTTTACCCATACCAACAGTCTGAGCTCCCTGCCCAGGAAATACAAAAGCAATTTTGCCCACCGATTTGCCTCCCTAGCCTTATGCATTATTGTCTTTACATTACGGTATTCATTGCAAAAGGGTTGCATCGTTTCTCCTTATATAGGACGATACTGCGCCTGTCTCCTACCACTTTATGATCGTAGATCCCCAGGTTAGGCCGCCACCAAAGCCTACAAGGCATAATGTATCGCCTTCACCAATTCGGTTTTGCTCTACCGCTTCAGCTAACGCTACCGGTATCGAAGCTGCTGACATGTTTCCATATTTATCAATGTTGATTAGCGCTTTATCTTCTGTAAGATCGAGACGCTGTAAGGAAGATTGAATGATGCGGATATTAGCTTGATGTGGTACGAGAAGATCAACATCAGCCTTGCTAATTCCCGCCTTCTCAATCGCCTCTTCAGCAGCACTGCCCATAATTCGAACGGCGAATTTGAACACTTCATTGCCGGCCATATGGATTGAATGCTCATTATTGCTAATCGTTTCTGCCGTAGCTGGCTTACGAGAGCCACCTCCTGCAACCTTTAGCAGCTCGCCGCCCGATCCATCTGCACCAAGAACAAACGATTGGAAGCCTCTACCTTCCTCGACCTCACCGACGACAACGGCGCCTGCACCATCACCGAACAAAATGCAAGTGTTACGATCGGTGTAGTCTGTAATGCGCGACAATGTTTCAGCTCCGATTACGAGTATCTTACGATACAAGCCGCTTTGTACGAAGCCGTTAGCTGTTGCCAGGCTGTATATGAAGCCAGAGCATGCAGCTGACAGATCAAATGCTGGACAAGTAGCACCTAGCTTTTCCTGAACCAAGCATGCCGTTGACGGGAAGAACATGTCTGGTGTAACCGTCGCAACGATAATAAGATCGATATCCTTAGCTGTTAAGCCGGCATTGTGCAGCGCTTGCTCCGCAGCTTTATAGGCAAGATCAGACGTCGCTTCATCACTTGCAGCTATTCTTCTTTCCTTTATTCCTGTTCGTGTTACAATCCATTCATCATTTGTATCTACCATTTGCTCTAGCTGCTGGTTGGTTAGCACCTGCTCAGGCACATATTTTCCAGCACCTAATATCCCTACTGATTTGGAATTCATAGCTCCAATCACTCCTTGTTGATCTCTGCAGTAATCGATTCAATAAGCTTACCCTTTATCGCTGTTTTTGCTTGCTTAACAGCGGCTTGCACAGCTCTTGCGTCTGAAGAACCGTGAATTTTCATTACACATCCATTGACCCCAAGCAGCAAAGCACCACCAAATTCGTTCGGGTCCAATGTTTTTTTCAAGCCTTTAAGCTTAGGCAGCATAATGGCTGCAGCAACCTTCGTCAGGAAGCTTTGGGTAAATGAGGTTTTTAATTGCTTGAAAATAACAGATGCTGCTCCTTCATACGATTTAAGCATTATATTTCCAGCAAAGCCATCACATACAAGCACATCACATGGACGCTCAAGCATATGCTTTGACTCCACATTACCTACAAAGTTGAGCTCACTTTGCTTCAATAGCTCATATGTAGCCTTAGACACTTCATTACCTTTAGAATCCTCAGTCCCTACATTAAGCAGACCGACTCGCGGTGCTTTCATGCCTTGTGCGCGCTCGCGATAAATGCTTCCCATAACTGCATATTGATAGAGCTGCTCTGGTGTCGCATCCATATTCGCACCAAGATCAAGCGCAAGCATTCCTACACCGTCCAATGATGGTAATAGCGGTGCTAGTGCTGGTCTTTCAATGCCCGGAATACGGCCAACTACTAGTAAGCCTGTTGCCATCAAAGCTCCTGTATTTCCTGCTGACAACATAGCATCAGCTTCTTTATCCTTCACAAGCTTACCAGCGACAACCATCGAGGAGTCCTTCTTTCGACGGACGGCGCGGACTGGTTCATCCTCCGATTCAATTACCTCTGTTGCGTGAACAATATGCAAATTACTCGGCTGCGCTTCAGTCAAATGCATTTTTATTTGAGCTTCATCGCCGACAAGCAATAGCTGAACATCTTCGTTTTCCTTAGCAGCAGCGACCGCACCAGCAACCATTTCCTTCGGTGCGAAGTCACCACCCATAGCATCTATTGCAATTTTCAACTTTATTCTCCTCCTTGGGTGTTCGCCGCATCGGAACGATAAACAACGAAATTCCCCTGAAACACAAGCTCATCGCCTACGTACGTGTTGAGCTCGACTTTCGATTTATTTCTATCATCCTTCGAGCGAACATATGCCTTTGCGATACATTTCTCGCCAAGCTTTACAGGCCTTAAGAATCGAATATCACTGCTAGCTGTTAAAGCGATGGGACAATCAATGACTGCGACCGCCAACGAATTGGCTTGTGCAAACAAATGATGTCCACGTGCGATTCCTGTTCGTGTAAAGACATGCTCCTCACGAATCTCGAAAAGAGATATCCCACTATGATCGAGCTGCAGATCAACGATTTCTCCGATTACTTCATCGATTTGCAATGAGCGCACGGAATCGTAGGAACGCTCGGCCATTTCCTTCATCCGCTCGCGCAGCTCTGGAATACCAAGCTCCATTCGATCCAATCTAATCGTCTGTATGCTTACTTTCAATGCTCTTGTCAGCTCTCGATCCGTCACGAATGGATTTTCTTTAATGTATTGGATCAGCAGCTGATGCCGCTCGCGTTTATTTAACTTCGCCATGAGGGCACCACTCTCCTGTTCAAGTGTTAGGTTAATGCACAAATTTTATGTGTATTTAGTAGCTCAATTTAATACCTGGTACTAAATTAGTATAGAGGATATTGCTCGTCATAGCAATTTATTTTTTATATAGGCATAATGGATACAGACTCATACTGTAGCGCATAGCATAATAGAGATAGACTCACAACTAAGCATTGTTGCGTAGAACAGAAAAATGGCAGGCAAGTGAAAGGGATCACCGCTCTACCATTTTTGTTTTGAAGCGTTCGTTGACTGCGATACCTAACGATGCTCATGTCAACAGCATGTTAAATATGTTTATACCGCCGCTGTCGTACCCGTTCACGGTATTCCTTCGGCACTAAGCCCGTTTCATTTTTAAATACACGGTTAAAATGTCGGATGTTTGAAAAACCAGTTGCGTCAGCGACGCTGGCTATCTTCTCATCTGTTGATGCTAGTCTCTTTTTCGCATCCTCAATACGCAAATCCGTTACGTACTCAATAAACGTTTTTCCGACCTTCTGCTTAAATAACGTACTAAAATACGCTGAATTTAAGTACACATGCTCTGCAATGTCCGTTAAAGTTATAGGCTCAACATAATGCTGCTCAATATAGTGTAAAGCAATTGCAACTGGATCGCTGTCCAGTTGCCTATTCCCTGCAGCGATCACCGCAGTTAAACTGCCAAACAGCTGACGGCTCACCTCCATGAGCTCACCACGCGAGCTAATAGAGCAAATATCAATAAGCAGCTTACGAATATCCCGTCCACCGAGCCAAGCCTTTGTAAGGCCTAGATCCTCTGAACGTTCATAATAATGGATCAGCAGCTTACAGATTTGCTGGTGCACAAGCTCAGGTGTCTGTGCCTGCTGACATAGCTCTATAATGACGGAATCCACTAAGTCATCGATTCCATGTAAGCGGCCCTCATTAATCGCTCGCTCCAGCGCTTCCCACGACCATTTTTTGCGCTCCGACTGGAAGAGTTGATGCTTAACTGATTGCTCATATTCCAAAACCTTATCACCACCTACGACAAGACGGTAGATAAGTGCCATCTGCGCTTCGCGAAACGCTGTAAGCATCGACTCAAATCCTTTTACTGGTCGACCAACACCGATTGTAACCGTCAAATTAGATAACGACTTAATCTGCATACGTACAGACTCTGCCAGCTTCAATAACTGCCTCTCACCCTCCGCCGCATCAGGTAAATTTACGAGTGCTGCCACCTCCGTATCGGAAAAAACGAAGCTAAAGCCCTTCATACGGAATTGAATCATCTCTTGCACAAATTGTTGAATATAGAGCTGGAAAAGTGAAGGATCAGTTGTACGATAACGATCATTATCAACAGAATCCTTATCTAGCTTAATAACCATACAGTTGTAATAAGGATCGGTCAGCTCGATCCCAATCTGTGATAGCAGATCAAGATGCATTTGTTGAACGTTGCTTTGCATAATACCAGCAACAAGCTGTGCAGCTACCTGCTGTCGCAGCTCTTGCCCTTCTGGCACTACGTCGTGATCATGTTCTTTATGTTTATTAAGCCAATCTTGCTTTACAGACGATAGTACTCTGAGCAATTCCTCACGCTCTACTGGCTTCATCAAATAATCCCTTGCCCCACTTCGCATAGACTGCTGGGCGTAGGTAAAATCCTCATAGCCGCTAATGACAACTACTTGTAGCTCTGGAAAACGTTCGCGGGCAATTCTCTGCAGCTGTAATCCGTCCATTCTCGGCATACGTATATCTGTTAAAACAACATCAGGCCTGTGTTGTTCAAGCAGTTCAAGTGCCTCATAGCCATCACGCGCATCGGCTACTATATCCCATTCCTTATCAGAAGCAGCAATCATAGCTCGCAGGCCTCTACGGAAAATTGCTTCGTCATCCACAATCATCATTGTTGGCATATCCCCGCGCTCCCTTCCCTCTTCTGCTTAGTAACAGCTAAATAGTCGGTGGCTCAACAAATCGTTGAACCGGTAGCGTCATATTGACCTTCAGACCTTGATACGGCATGCTCTCCAGTGTGATGCCATAGCCTTCACCATAGTGGAGCAAGATTCTTCGATGCACATTTAATAGTCCATTACCTGACTGTCCACCCAGCTCCTTCGAGGTTTTTAATCGCTTACGCAGCTGCTCAAGACTCTCTTGATCTATACCGATTCCATCATCCTCTACAATGATCGTTAACGTGTTTCTATGGATAGCTGCTCTTAAACAAATGCTGCCGTTACCGACACCTTTATCAATGCCATGATTAATTGCATTTTCGACCAACGGTTGAATGCTTAATGGAATCACTAGTAGATCGTAGGCTTCGTTATCGATGTGCTCTATATATTGAATACGTTCTTCATAGCGTATTTTTTGAATACTCATATAGCCGTTTACATGCATCAGTTCATCACGAAGTGTTACCTTATCTCTATGATTACTTAAGCTGTAACGCATGAGCCGGCCTAAATTGTTGGACATCGTCACAATTTCACGATTGCCTTCTACCTCCGCGAGCATACTGATCGAGCCAAGTGTATTGTATAGAAAATGTGGATTGATCTGAAATTGAAGTGCTGCGATTTGTGCATCCTTCTCACGAATTTCTGTTTCATAGAGCAAATAGCCTAACTCGCTTAGCTTAGAAACCATCATATTGAAGGAATGACCTAGGCGACCTACCTCATCTCCAGATTGAACTGGAAATTGCACAAGCAACTCCCCTTGCTCCACCTTACGCATTAATCGACTTAACTTGCGCAGAGGCAGTGTAATACGGTAAGCAACAACGACAGACGCAAGAATGGCTAGACCAATACATATAAACAATGCAAGGGCTATCGAATTTCTAACAACTAAGCTGTCCTTCATGAGCTCCTTCACTGGAACACCACTAATCGTTGTCCAGCCTGTTACTTCAGACGTTACATAAGCGATTAGCTGCTTATCCTTACTCGCTCCATAGCTATGCAGTACGCCTTGTCCGCTCAATGCTCCAAGCTCTAAAACGGGCTGAGATTCATCCTGTCTAATGACAGGCATCCCTTGACCGTCAATAATATACAATACTTCTTGCTCGCTTGTGTCTGTTTGCTGAAGCAGCTTACGTACACTGACAGGATCAATATTAATAACAATATATCCTAGCGTGCGCCCCGTATCGAAGCTCCTCAGCTCTCTTGCTATCGAGAATACTTGATAGGCTGTACCACTTGTCGATAAAATTTCATGCGTCGTAATAAAGGTTGGCTGGCCAAATCGGCTGCGAGCTTGCTTGAGCCAATCTGCACTTTCATCCAGCTTATAGGTAGTCAAATACTGACTTTCCGGCAGGACGACATAGGATGCTCCTTTTTCGCCGTACAACGACACCCCCATAATATCTAATCGTCCGTTAATAAAAATCGAGGAAACGAAGCGGTTCAAGCTATCTATCTCCTCAAGCGTTAAGGGCTGCCCGGATTCACGCTCCGATGATATAAAATCCATTACCTCTTTATAGGAATAAGGCATCAATGTCAGTCGGTCAAGTTCATTCATATAAGTATCAATGTTAAGCGTCACTTGCTTTAACGTTTGTAATTGATAAGTACCAACGTTTTTCTCCATAGCCTTTTGAAAGCTGGCAAACGTATATACCCCCATCGCTGCTAAGGGAACTAGAATAAGTACACAGTTAATCAATATTAATTTACGAGCGAGCTCTTGATTTTTGAAGGCCTTTACCGGATTAGCAATCCTGTTTATCATGACCACTACTCCTCCATCGCTGCATTAACGAGCTGTTCTGCCTGTTGTAGCGCTTGCTCCGGTGTCTGCTTCCCGTATATCATTTTTTCAAATTCTTTAATCAGTATTTCAATCATGGACCATTGCTTTTGATGACGCGGCCAGTATACAACATAATCGGCAGCCGCTGCATAATCACTACGATACTTTAGCTGATTAAACGTCTCGCTCTCCACTACCTGTGTCATACTAGGCACATGTCCTGCTTTCGCCCATTGTTCACCATGCTCAACCATCCATTTCGAGAATATCATGGCAGCTTTACGTTTTTCATCGGTCATATTGTGTTTTTTCGGTATGGCCAAGGAATGAGAATCTCCCCACTGGGCAGGGCGATCATACAACACAGGGACGGTTACAACGCCTAAGTCAAGCTCTGTTGATTTTTCGAATGCACCGGTACCCCACATTCCTAAAAACAGCACCGCCGCGTTGCCATCATAGAAAGCCTTAAACGAATCATTAATATTCGGAGGTATAAGCTCCTGCTCATACAAGCCATTAATAAAGGTCAGCGCTCTTAAAGCTTGCGGGTTATTAAAGGATGCTTTTCCTTGCTCATTATAAAATGATCCACCATCATTCATCTGATTATATAAGCTCCACCATAGCCAAACCGAATCAATTCTAGTGCTTGGCATAGCCATCGGCGCCACGTCAGATGGCACAGCTTCACGAATCTTTTCTAGAAACTTCTGAAACCCCTCTTCACCAGGCTCTATCAACGGCCTGCCTGTTGCTTCGTCTAACACTCCCGCCTCTCGCAAATGCTGCTTGTTATAATACATGACCAAGGCATGGGTATCTAATGGAACAGCATAGGACTGCTCGTTATATTCCGTAGACTCACGAATGTTCGAGTTAAGCTGGCTAAGATCAAGGCCTACTTGTTCAGCGATATCTGTAACCGTCTCTATGTATCCATTCTGAACGAATTGAGGCATACTTGTCGTATGAATAATCGCTATATCAGGAGCGTTACTTGACAAGATCGCAGTACGTAGACGTGAATAGTAATCATCAAGACGTGAATTCGTCTGAACGACATAGATGTCATCCTGTTCCTTATTAAATTGCTCCACCATCTCCGTCATAAATTGATTGTCTCCACCACTAAAGGGCGTCCAGTATTCCAGCAGTACTGCCTCCTTACGAATCTGAGGAACAGGCTGCACCTCAGATTCGTTGGAACATCCACTTAAAGCACTAAACAATATACCTATCGCTAGCACCAATAAGCATCGCCTAGCATAGCTCACCCGATATCCTAACATTTGTGACGCTTCCCCCTCGCCAGCAAACTGACTGCAAACGATGTATTATTACTTAATTGTTGTATCTACGATTTTAATATATCTATATAGTCAAGCGCGATAGCTGACGACAAATTTTTGATAACGATTTCATTTATACCTTTATCTAATTTAACTGATAGTAAAATTGTGTTGAAATGCTGACGCTCTCCTGGCTCAATCGTTATCACCTTAGCTTTTTTACCATTGATGGAGATCTGAAGCTGCTGCTCTGCGTCTCCACGATTGGAGGCTGCGATACGTAGTTCATATTCCCCTGCTTCTGGTACTACAAAATTTGAAAACTGCAGCTCACCTTCATCTGTGGAATCTCCGAGTACCGCGCCCCAGCCTGAAGCGAAAGGATTACTTTCAGCATATGCTCCCTTACCAGCTTGTGCATTCTCAGCCTCATATCGTGTAATTTCTATTGCTTCTAACGCTGCCCCTTCTTCTAGCTGCACTTTAATTGTATTCATGCCTTCATTAAACGGGACAATCACCCATACATAGCCAATGTCTTGATGTGCCGTTTCTGCTAGCTCTACACCGCCCCATTCCTCCTCGTTAACGAATAATACTGCAGAGCTGTCTGAGCCTTCGCTACGGTAATGAAGCAGGATGGGCATCTCAGTTGCATGTCGTGATGGAATTAACTCAAACAGAAGCTCTCCGTCCGCAACCTTAGCATGCTTAGCGTAATATATACCTTCTCCAGCAGGGACAGCAATTGCTGTTTCAATGGCTAACGGACCGTTTAGTATAGGCATGCCCTGATCATCCCAAGCTACACGTTCAGCACGTGCCTTGCGATTATTCCAGCCGTCATGGATACCACTTGTCGCATGATAAACGATCCATGTCTCAGTCCCATCAGGGGATGTAGTAAATGAATTGTGACCAGGTCCAAAAACATCGATTTCTTCGTTCATCTTCATAAGAGGCTGCTCTACCTTACTCCAATGCTCTGGTTCCAGTGGATTACCGCCTTCCTGCAGGGCAAGTAAGCCGATACTGTAAAACGGTGTCCAGCTACCCGCTCCCGAATAAGCAATAAATAATCGACCATTATGCTTCAATATCGCTTGCCCTTCTTGAATATACGGCGGCCCCCCTGCTCGCTCCCATTCATATAGAGGCTCACTAAGCAGTACACGCGGGCCACTAATCGTCAGTGGATCACTCATCGGTGCAATGTAGGTATTCTGACTAATGTTAACGTCACCTTCCCACCCTGACCATACAAAGTATAACTGCTCTTCATGCTCCATCACTAACCCATCAATGGCCCACTTATCGCTGCCATCATCAACTTTTCCGCGAAATTCGTATTCGCCTAGCGGATCATCACTCACTGCCTCTAACACATACATTCGATGATTTTCATTGTTCCCATCATCCGCAGCGAAGTAAATATACCACTTGCCTTGAATATATTGCAGCTCCGGTGCCCATAGATTAGCGGAGTACATCGTACCAAAGGGCGGATACCAAACAACTTTACGCTTTGCGTGACGAAAATCTATTGTTCGAGATTTCATCACCATAATATCAGCACCATTGTGCGTAAATGTCATATAGTAAAAACCATCCTTGTAAACAACACTCGGGTCAGGTGTATCCATATCGACGATCGGATTTTTGAACGTTCCACCATGTCCAGAATAGGTAGTCATTATAGCATCTCCCCTCTGATCTGCCGAATTACCGTGATCTCTACCTAGCACGATCCACAGTAAGACAAGGATTACAATGGCAGCTACAAGAGCCGCCAAAAGAGATATACGTTTCTGATTCATAAAGCAAGCTCCCTTTTAACGACTATTTAACCGCCGATTGGATAATGGCTTTTACAAAAAAACGTTGGCCAATCATAAAAATAATGAGCACAGGCAACGCAGCTATGGTTGTCATTGCCATAAGCTTACCATAAGCCTGTGTATAGCTGCCTTGCGACATTAGTGCAATACCGGCAGTAATCGTACGCATATCTGGTGAGGTTGCCGCGTATAACGGCCACACAAAGTCATTGTATATGCCCATAAACGTGAAGATACCTAGCGTAACCATAATAGAAACCGACGAAGGCAGGACGACCCTGGAATAAATTTGCCACTTATTCGCGCCATCGATCCGAGCCGCTTCCTCTATTTCCTTCGGAAAGGATATGAAAAATTGATATAACAGAAACACACCAAAAGCACCTGCTGTATACGGTAATATCAGTGCAGCATACGTATTAATTAAGCCCAGCCCATTAAACTCCATATACATAGGAAGAAAGGTTAGAACGCCAGGAATCATTAGGGATGCGATAAACATCGAAAATAGTATTTTACGAAACATCATATCCTTTAGTCTTGCTAAAGCATAAGCAGCCATGGAATCAATGAGCAATATAATTCCGGTACCGATGATACCAATTGATAAGGAATTCGTAATCCAGCGCATAATCGGTACATTCATTAATTCACCATTAAGGCCTTGAATATAGTTATCTATGGTCGGCTTTTTCGGGATAAAATTCATCTGCCCTGCAAGTGCTTCAAAATCATTTTTTAGGGAAGTAGATATCATCCAAACAAGTGGCAATAACATGACTGCTGCCAATAAAATTGCAACGATAATAAGCAATGCTTTTCGCAGCTTGTGCATACTAGTTCCCCTCCTTTCGTCCATAGGTTAATCGATATTGAACGAGAGAAATGATAATGATGATCAGAGCCATAATAATTGCCATAGCCGATGCTGAGCCTACCTCTTTCCGAATAAATGCATGATCAAGTACGTTAATTAGAAGTACACGAGTCGTATCGCCAGGCCCGCCGCGTGTTAACAGAAACGGCTGAGCATAAATGTTGAATGACGCAATCGTCGATGTAATCATTACAAACAGCATAACAGGACGAATTGTAGGTAATGTAATATATATAAACTTACTCCAGGAGCTGGCACCATCTATTGAAGCTGCCTCGTAATAATCCTCTGGTACCTGATTCAGTGCGTTAATAAAAATAATCATATTAAAGCCGATCGTCCACCATAATGTTGTTATAATTAGCGAGACCCACGCCCACGGTGTACCTGTTAGCCACGGTATCGATTGGCCCCCTAGCTTTTGAAGCATGCTGTTCAGAAAGCCTGCGTTCGTATCAAACATCATTAACCAAATAACAGCCATAACCGATGCGGACAACGCATACGGAATGAAATAAAATGTACGGAATAGACCTCTTAGTTTACTTGGCAACGCATTGACCAGCATCGCAATTGCTAGCCCTGCGATAATAAGCAACGGCACCGAGAATATAACAAACTGAATCGTGGCCCATAGCCCGCGAAAAAACAGTGCATTCTCATAACTGTTCGGAGTAAAGATAGCGATATAGTTGCTTAGACCGACGAAAGGATGCTCCTTCGAGAGCAATTCAAAATCATGCAGGCTAATATAGAAGCCGTAGCAAATCGGAAATAGCAGAAATGCCGCAAAGCATAATGTATAGGGCAATGCAAACAGCGAGGAGCTAATTCGGGATTTTAGCGTTGGTTTCACACTCATGACCTCCTACAAAAAGGGAAGGACGGTCGTATTCCGTCCCTCTCCCATTATTAAGCTAATTATTTTCCGATCGCCTGTTGCGACTTAGCTGCAGCATCATCCATCGCCTGTTGTGCTGGCTTATTGCCTAGTAGTGCATTGTTCAGCTCGCCCCAGATCGGCTCAGAAATAGTCGGCCAGTTCAACACATTCGGTGCAAACTGTACATAAGAGAAGCTTTCTGCAATGGCGCTTTGAGGCAATGCCTTAAACTCAGCGCTTTCAAGCATTGGCTTAGATGCAAGCGCCTGACCAGATTCCGCCCAGTCTAGAGAGTTGGAGGATACATATTTTAAGAAGTCACCAATTCCCGCTAAAATATCTTCATCTGTAACCCCTTGCGGAATTGCAAAGTTATGAGAACCACCAAACACTGCTGGCTTTGCTTTACCGATTTGCGGAACGGGTGCTACTCCAAAATTAAGTCCCGCTTCATCAAATTGTGATTTCATCCATGGTCCATTAAACTGGATCGCATTTTTCCCTTGCAGGAATAGCGTATTTTCGCCATCCTGTTGTACATTGGAAGGAGAGACTCCTTTATCAATAAGACCTCGCATCCATTCGATCATCTCCACTGCTTCTGGTGAATTGTAGGCTACATTATCACCATCCCATAGCTCTCCACCATTTTGCCACACTAAAGTCGGGAAGATAAATTGCTGCGGCCATAACGTTGGTACAACGTAGCCATATACACCCGCTTGTTGATCAGTAAGCTTTTCAACGGCTGCATCGAATTCTGCACGGTTCGTTGGTACAGAGGTAATACCTGCTTTTTCAAACAGATCTTTGTTGTAATACATGACAAGTGGATGAATATCTAGCGGGATGCCATACCACTTTCCATCAATCGTTGCATAATCAATCGGCGCCTCGACGTAATCTGCCTTACTAATTCCAGCATTTGCTGCGAGATCATCTATGGCCTGAAGCTGACCTTTGCTTTGGTACGTTGGTATTTGATCCAGATGCATAATAACGAGATCTGGACTATCCTTAGAAGCGTTCAATGCAACGTCTAGCATCTTGTAATACTCACCATTGGGCTGTATAACAAACTCCATACTGTACTGATCCTGCGAAGCGTTATAGCTATCAACAATATTTTTCATAAACGGACCATCTGCGCCAGAGAATGGCGACCAAAACAATAGCTTTGTTTTTCCCTTTTTCGTATTCTCGCTGTTACTGCTTTGTGATTTATTGCCTTGTGAGGTGCTATCATTAGTCGTATTGTTCGTATTCTTCCCTCCTGAGCAGCCCGCCGCAATAAGTGTGACCATGATGATAAGCGTAACTAGCATTGACCATTTTTTCCTCATCTTCATTTCCCCCTCATGATTTAACATTAATTGTTGTGCTTGCTCATAATGTTAAGCCTTGAGCCGGAGGAAAAGTATGTCATATATTTTGATGTCATAGACAATTTTTTAGGAGGACAACACTGTCCACTCCCATGCCTCTATGGTGAGATCATGGCTACAATCGAGCGTCAGATTATGCAGCTGCTCCGTCCATTCTTCACTGACTAGCAGCTGGCGGTCATACCATATTTCCAATCTATCTGCTTGATGCCGAAGATGTAGAGTAGTATGGCTTTTCCCTTCAGCTGTAGGGAGCACAACACTTTTTACTTTTGCATTCGATGCAGTAGGTGGCGTATGCTCTACGTGTTGAGATGGACTTTTTGATTGCAGCTTCAACCTCAACTCACATTGTCCAAGTTTTCCGAGCAGATCAAGCCGCAGCTTGCTAGAAGCCTCTGCGAATGGATTATATAATTCGATCGTCGTCCCTTGTCCACACGATCTTCCTTGCAGAGCATCACCTTCAATACGCCACAGCCCTTCCTTCGCTCGAATATATCGCATGAGCTCAACTGCTGTGCCCCTATCAAATGCAAGATGTCCAGTTAATGAAACACCCGAAAAATAAGCTGACGTATAGTTAGTTGACAAGCCGAAGCATGGTAATTCACCACACCGCAATGCCTGAAGTTTTGCTGTTAGCACAGCTATCCCATCTAATGTTACCGTCATGTGTTTACCATGAACGGCGATAAGCAGCTGGTGATAGGCAGCGAAGGAAAAATCCTTCTGAACACTCACTGCTTGCGGAGGCAGCTTAACACCGCCCATCACTTCATATAAACCGATCGTACGCTTTCCTGCATCTAACAGCAGTTCTGCGTAATGCTGGTCATCTGCGTAAGTAATGACTACACCGTACAGACCACCCATATGATGTGGCTCCCAGCGAACGTTAGCTTCAAATAAGCTAGTGGCATATCTTTGCTTAAGCAGCAGCATGCTTTTGCCAAGCGTACTTTGCTGCTGCAGCTCTCCATTCTTCACATGCCACTGACCGGCCGTTTGATGCCAGCTGCTGGTTAAAGTGTCATCACAATTATTATCGAATAACTCGCGAAAGCTTGGTTGCTCTGGTGCATATCGCATCGTGCTGCTCGGGCCTGGCACCCACAGCTCCTTACCAAGCCAAAGCAACGGATCCATTCGCATTTGGCGACGCTCCTCATCTCCGCTACCCTCTGTATCACCTTGCGCCGGCACGCGGTCTCGTCCGTGGTAAATTACCCAATCCTCTACATTGTTCGGGCCTTTCACGACACTGTTATGACCGACACCCTCTACAGCTTCATTTTGTCGCAGTAAGGGCTGATACGTTTCGTTATCAGGATGCTTAGACCAGGATAAGTTTGTTATAGATTCACCTTCTTGGTGCTGAGCTGTGCTATAGCCAATGTAATAGTGAGGCTTCGTAAAGGCGTTTCCACTGTACATTATGTAATGCATATCACGGTGCCTTAGATAAAACGCTCCTTCGATCGTATGCCAGTTTCGTCCATCACCAAAGCGGTTGTGCTCATAAATCTCTTCATCAAGTGTAGGCTTTACGATTAGCTTAGGGTTTCCTTCAGGTGTTAATGGATCTATCATCCGATCTGCTAAAATAACTGTGCCTGGTCGAAGGTCATCAATGCCGAGCGTTTCATTCGTAGAGTACAGCATCACTAAACTGCCGTCTGTATCCCTTACAACATGAGCATCAATGGTGAAGGTTGAAAATAACTGCTTCACAAACCGAAATGGCCCAGATGGCGTTTCTGCAACTGCCACCTGTAAGTATTCATAATGCACATCTGCTTCTCCAATTGGTCTCGAAGATACATACATATAAAACAAGCCATTATCATAGAACACTGCAGGTGCCCAGTAATCAGCATGACCTTCACGCTGGTAGGCATAACCGCAATGCGTCCAATGAATCATATCGGTAGAGCAGAGCATGGTTACGCCGTCACCGGAGGTTGTATAGGCATAGTAACGTCCATTATATTTCAAAACATAAGGATCGGGATTCACTTCAGCGTTAAGCGTACGATAAAGCTGCGCCTCAGGAGCAACCGTAATTTGAAGTGGGTTTATATACATACTCATTGTTCATACCTCCAAGAAATGTACTCATCGCTAATGAATGGATGTTTAAATTCGATAAAAGTATAGCAATTCCACTCAGCAGCACGACAGCGCGATTCTTTGGAGCTTATGGACGGATTTTTGGAACATTTTCACTGAAGGAGTATGTACCCATGAAATGAAATAGCGGAGAAAAACTGTGGCATTCGAAATATTTTGCATAAAAAAAGGGCTGCCCCGAAGTTTAGTTAACTTTCGGGACAGCCCCATAAACATGATTATTATTGAGAAATAATCTCTTTTGTTTTGTAATATCCACAAACTTTGCAAACGTGGTGACCTAGTTTAAGCTCTCCACATTGCTCACATTTCACCATGCCTGGAACTGCAAGTTTGAAATGCGTACGACGTTTATCACGGCGAGTCTTGGATGTTCTACGTTGAGGTACTGCCATATTTTCCACCTCCTTCACAAATTCAAGGAATATTATTCCTTAAAAAAATCTTTCAGCGCTTCTAATCGCGGATCGATTCTTTCATTACTACATTGACATGATTGCTCGTTTCGATTACTGCCGCATTGCGGACAAAGACCTTCGCAATCCTCTTTACATAGTGGAGCAAAAGGCATAAATAATTGCACATACTCCTCCACATATGGTGTTAGATCTAGGCGGTCATCAGTAATCAAGACCACATCATTTTCTTCCTCGTCTTCATCTTCGCTAATTTCTTCCGATGAAGCAGGTCTGAATTGCTCAGCGAATGGAATGATTGAGTGCGTATGCGTTGGCTCAAGGCAACGAGAGCAGGCTAATTCCATATCTATTTCAAGATTTCCCTTTACTTCAACTTCCTCACCCACAGGAGTAAGTGTTAAGTTGATATGTAGAGGGCCTGTCTTAATTACATCTTGACGATTAGAAAAAAGCTTAGATACATCTAGTTGTTCATTCACGATCACTGTTTGATCTTTCGCTAATAGATCTTTCAAACGAAACTGCATAATATCACCCCAAACAGACAAAGTTTATTATAGCTATCCTGCTCCTATTTTGTCAAGAATATTACCACTGTTTTATGGATGAACATAACCTTTGTTCCACTTCTTAGCATTATGCTATAGTGAGAGTAATACGATAGCATAGAAAGGAAGATTGGATGAAGGCTGTCGGTCTTATTGTAGAATACAACCCGTTCCATAATGGACATCTGCATCATTTGCAACAATCCAAACAAATAACGAGCCGAGACGCTGTCGTAGCCGTCATGAGCGGCCACTTTTTACAGCGAGGAGAGCCGGCATTAGTTGATAAATGGACAAGAACAGAAATGGCACTTGCCGGTGGCTGTGACCTTGTGCTAGAGCTGCCTGTTGCTTATGCAACGTCCTCAGCAGAATGGTTTGCTTATGGCGCTGTTGCTCTATTAGAGGCAACGGGTGTCGTTGACGCTATATGCTTTGGCACGGAAAGCGGACAATTAAAGCCGCTTCAAGCAGCAGCCAGCTTCATCTCTGCAGACTCAAGTGATGAGATAAAGCATTTACTCCAGGAGCAGCTTAAGCAAGGTGTAAGCTATCCCAAAGCATTCAGCAGTGCTTTAACTGAGCTGCTTGAGCATACACCAGCTTGGTCGCAAAATCCTATTGCCCTGGATCAACCCAATCACACACTAGGTTTACATTATCTTGTCGCACTTCAGCGACTACAAAGCAGAATAACACCGTATACGATTGCACGTGAGCAAGCCCAGTACAACGATGACTCACCGCATCACGATCGTATTGCAAGCGCTACTGCTATTCGCAGATTGCTGTTGGAGGGTAACCAGCTAGATGATATCTCCTCCTACATTCCTGCTTCAACCTTCTCAATCTTACAGCGCGAGCTCATACATAGCAAGAAACAGGCAATGAGCTGGGAGCACTTTGCATTACAGCTGTATTATCAGCTTGCAGTAACACCTGATTCACAGCTTGCCTCATTTCGAGAAATGGAGGAAGGACTAGAGCACCGTCTTAAACATTGTGCTATGAATACATCGCATTACTCTGTCCATAAGCTACTGGATGCTGCTAAAACTAAGCGCTATACGCGGACAAAGCTGCAACGTGCACTTCTAGCTGTTCTGCTTCAGCACCATAAGCAGCATTTTACAAGAGATGCGCTGGCTTCGGGCGTACAGTATTTGCGGGTACTTGGCTTTACAGATAAAGGTCAACAGCTACTGAAGCACATGAAGAAACAAGCGAAGCTCCCAATTATTCATACCCCTGCGCAGTTTAAGGACCCTTCCGTATTTTTACAGCTTGATATCGCTGCGACAAGCTGTTATATGCAAGCGTACTCGTCTGAAATACCGAAGCTCCAGCTATCTGATTATAGCAGACCACCCATTCGCGTATAGCTAGTTTAGTTGGTATTGGAACATGTATATATATGCTATTGGAGTGAAGCAAGCACCTGCATCGCTTCCTCCAATGTAGATACACCATGAATTTCCATCGTATGATCTAACTTTTTTAACGTTCGACGAGCTTCTTCCTCATTTCCTTTCGGAACAATAAAGATCTGTGCACCTTGCTCGCTGGTGGAATATACTTTCTGAACGATTCCTCCAATGCTCCCTACCTCACCTTCTGCATTAATCGTTCCTGTAACAGCAATTTTCTTGCCCTTCGTTAGATCTCCAGGTGTCAGCTGATCGATTATCGTTAATGCAAGCACAAGTCCGGCTGAAGGCCCACCAATATTATCAGTCGCAATATCGAGATGGTAGTCCGGATCATCTGATATTACTGACCTAAGCTCAATATAGCTTTCGACCTGTAGTCGATCATATACGAGTTTTTCTTTATCTAGGAGCAAATCATCCTCATGAAGAGTGATCGTTTTCTGCAGCCGTTCATCCCCCCGCTTCACGATCAGATGAACCTTTTCTCCTGCCTCTTGGTTCGTAAGCCAAGCATGGAGCTGGCTAACGCTATGAATAATTACTTCCTCTCCTATTGCATTCACTCCAGCAACAATCTCATCACCTGCTTCAAAAAAACCACACACGATTAAGCAAGTGCTTGGCTGCTGAACAATAAGCTTCTGTGGCTGTATAGAATAAGGAATGTTCAAGTAGCGATACGCCGCTTCAAGCGCATGATTATGAGAACCTCGCATCATGGTGGTAACTCTAGCGGCGTACTCTTCCATCGATGACCTTCCTATTACATCCGTCTTTAGTCTAACTTCATCTTTTGGTGATACAAGTGACCCTAGCATCTCCCATAAATTCGGCGTTGCAAGGAGGACAGCAGTCAGCAGCAGCTCACCTTCTTCTTGCTGTTGCTCAGCCTCCTGTGAATTCTGCTCATAAAACAACGATGTATGCTCATGTGTCTGTATATACCCCTGTGCCGGAACGGCAATACCTGGCTTCAGTACGACAAAGGGAGAAGGGGCATAAAGTAAAATCATCATAATGACAGTAGTAACGACAATCGTTATGAGCACAGTCCGTATCTTTATATATGACTGCCTCAATTCCTTTCACTCCTAGCTTGTTCTAATTTTGCAATTTTTCGCGTAACAATAAGGGACTGAGTTGTCCAACTTCATGCTCAAAGGAGAGATTGTGTTGCACAAAACCATATTTATCGCACTCACGATGCTGTTTCTCGTGCTATCCGTTGTGCTCTCCCCAGACGTTGCACTACAAGCATCCCTATCTGGCATAACGATCTGGTGGAATCTTGTATTTCCAGGACTTCTACCCTTTTTTATTCTATATGAATTAGTACTAGCGTTTGGCTTGCTGCATGGCATTAACGCGATGCTCGCACCTTTTGTCACACGCCTGCTGCAGCTACCTAGAGCTGCAGGCATTCCACTGCTAATGAGTATGAGCTGCGGTTTCCCAACTGGCGTTGAACCTACGATAAAGCTGCTTGAGGACGGTCAACTGACGAAGGCGCAAGCTCAACGTCTTCTCGCCTATATCCATCTACCTAATCCTATCTTTATTATCGTCATTATCGGCGCTGGCGTCTTTCAGCTGCCTTTTTACGGATATATTATACTGGCGTCAGTTTGGCTTGCAGCACTTCTGCTTATGCTTGCACATACACGATTGTCCTCGCGGCACGACAAGACAGCTCTCAAGCCTTCCTCTTCGCATATGGAGTCTTACTTTGCGAGTGCCATGCAGTTTGGACGAGAGCTTGACGGAAGAACGTTCGGTCAGGTACTAGGTGATAGTGTATATGGGAGCGTACAAAAGCTATTTATCGTTGGCGGGTTTATTATCTTTGCCTCAGTGCTCGCAGCCTTTATACATCCAGTGTTTAATGCAGTTATGCCACAGCTGCCTTTTCTAGAGCAAATGCTGCTTGAGCAACACGTCGGCAGCTTTGCAATTGCCGAATGGGCTTCACAGCAGACGAATACGGTTGTTGCTTTAGCATTAATTGCTGCTTGCCTAGGCTTTACTGGTATTAGCGGTATTCTGCAGGTAACCTATTATACTTTTCGTCATCGTGACATCAAACTTCTTCCGTTCGTAGGATACCGACTTATCCATGCCGCTTTAAGCTTCGTGCTGCTAATTATGCTGTGGAAGCCATTAAGCTGGATCATTGCTAAGCTTACCGGAGCGCCAGAACAGACTGTGTTCGTGCAGCCACCTCCGCAAGTCTCCATGCTCCATTGGCAAAGCCTATGGCCAGCAAGCATACTGCTCTGTCTAATCACTGGCCTTCTTATCCTTACTGCACACCTGCTTTGGCGCAGTTATAGCCATAAAGTGTAATGATTGTTGTTATGTAAATAATAATTGCCCGTTTACGCGATAGATGCGCGGTTTAACGGGCAATTATTTGTTTCTAGCTTTATCGAAGTGGTCGCATTGGACCACATTTTTCACGTAATCGTTGCTCTACCTCAGGCGGAACCATCTTGGAAACTTCACCTTGAAAGTTCGCTATCTCTTTAACGATGCTGGAGCTGAGATACGAATACTTCGGGTGGGTCATCATAAATACGGTATCGATGCCATCATCCAGCATTTGATTCGTGGATGCAAGCTGCAGCTCATATTCAAAGTCAGTTACAGAACGGATGCCACGGATAATGACACTCGCATTTTTCATGCGCATAAACCTAACGAGCAAGTCACGGAAGCTGTCAATCTCTACGTTAGGCATATCTTTCGTTACCTCGCGCAGTAGCTCCTTACGCTCTTCTACCGAAAACATCGGATTTTTACTTGTATTGTTAAGCACAGCAACAATTATACGGTCATACTGCCTTGCCGCTCGATGAATGATATCTAGATGTCCATATGTAACAGGGTCAAAGCTACCCGGATATACTGCAATTCGTTCCTGGCCGTGTGTACTATTGATCATATTCTCTCTCCTGACTCGGTAAGCCTGATCTGCCTACAAGCTTGCATGCTCAAGCTGCTCTGGCTGATGTCGATATATCGTAACAGCTGCTTCTCCGTATTGTGAATGGCGCTGTTGCTTCAAATTTCCAATTACTTCATCATATTGTACTTTGGAATCGTGCTCGATTACAATGACAGCATGAGTCGCTATTAGATTAAGCTCCTGCATAGTATGCAGCCATTGATCCATATCATTCATTCGATATGGCGGATCTAAAAAGATGATGTCGAAGGCTAGCTGCTTTTTATGAAGTACCTTTAATGCTCTAGCCGAATCATTGCGATAAATTTCAAAATCAGCCTGTGCACCAGCTGCCTGCACATTACTGCGAATAATATCGATGCTAATTTTCTCCTTGTCAATACTAATCACTTTATCCGCACCACGGCTCCATGCCTCTATCCCTAACCCCCCAGTGCCAGCAAACAAATCCAGTACTAAGCCTCCATCGAAAAAGGGGCCAATCATACTAAATATCGCTTCCTTCACTTTATCTGTAGTGGGTCTTGTGCTTTGTCCAGGAACAGCTTTTAAGGGTCTCCCCTTAGCTTTTCCAGCTATTACTCTCACAGTTTGTCCCCCTTCAATGCTCGTCAATTGTATCGTACCATACTACGTTTAACGATGAAAGATTCGCTTTTCATATTAGCTAAAATTAAAATTTTGTTGGGAATATGTATAAATGATGTTCATTCGGTCCACAATATGCTCATCGGTATCTTTGATGCCGTAGAAAACCGTGTAGAGGACTTACGTTTCCCCATAAGCTCTTCATCCGGTTTCTCCTCTCCCATTTTTTTGGATAGAGGCCCTAGCGATAGGGCCTCGCTATTTTTTTGAGGGTCTAGTCAGTAACAGGCTCTTGACCGCTTGC
This sequence comes from Paenibacillus sp. FSL W7-1287, assembly GCF_038004245.1. Lineage (NCBI taxonomy): Bacteria > Bacillati > Bacillota > Bacilli > Caryophanales > Paenibacillaceae > Paenibacillus > Paenibacillus sp. FSL W7-1287. The sequence continues at coordinate 2,633,500 of NZ_JBBORD010000001.1, forward strand.
TTTACGCAGCTCATTTGCTAGTCTGTTAAATTCCTGACGAGCTTCTCTATTCGGAGAAGCCATATATGCCGCACTTAAGAAACGTATAATCTTGTTCGCATCCTCCACTGACATTGTAACGCCTCCATTCTCATTGTCTGGATTCTGTCCACCTGAACGTACATCGTCATTGCCAGCTTCTCCATCATTGTTTTCTTTTAGCTGTTGCAGCTTGGCTGCCACACTATCCACAAAATTTTTCCAGCCGGTCCATTTACCATCTGTATTCATAATTCTAGGACAATTCTTTCCGCTCCAATCATAATGCCTTCTTAGTCGATCTGTGCCCCAATTACGTTCCAGTAGCATTTCGGCTACGAGCTGAGCAGCATTCTGCAGTGTGCGCCCATAATTTCCGCTTTCGCATATTTCAATTCCAATCGAGGTACGATTGCCGCTTGAGCTGCGACTGCCATCTCCAGCATGCCAAGCTACTTCATCTAACGGAATTACCTCAATCGCTTCTTTATCGTCAATAACGATATGAAACGATGCCGTATTCGTATTCAGGCTATTCGTTAGCCATGCTCGTTCATTGCTTGCAGTACTAGATGCATTACCTGTGTTATGAATCGTTATCGTGCTTGCGTCCATTCGCGTGCCTGGCCTGCGGTTATACGGTGTTGATCTCGGTATATGCTCTACTCGATAGTTCACACTCATCTCTTCGCCTTCCTCCTCTTCCCAGTTCTTGAAGTCGACATAATTAATGGACAAATAGAACTTTAGCATTGGAATCCCACTCTAACGTCAAGTTAATGAGGTTTGCGAGCTCTCTCACTTGTACATAGCTAGTCGCCGCAACGAGTCGAGTCTCCAAGAGTGTGCCGTTAACGTATACCTCGCCATTACTCCATATAACCCTTGCACCGAAATGCTCTGCCAGCTTACGTACTGGTACATAATTGGTACCTCGTTCATAATAAGCAGCTCCAAAAAATTGCTTCTCAACGTAAATCGGCACGATTTGGGCATCTTTAAATACTTCAGGCATAACAAAAGGTGTAACTGCATCGTATTTTTCTAACTGATATTGTCGTATCAACGACATAATCTTAGACGCATAGTTCGGGTCCGTTGCATAGCCAGCCCGTTGCATTTCATTGGCCTGCTCATATGGTGTAGTAGCCGTTCTGACTCTGCTGTAGCGGCTTCCTAGAAACAATTCATCTTGATCCTTGTAGTAATGATACAGTGTGCGATATGCACGAAATGCTGAGCTTTCACGAACTTCCTGTCCCCCGCGGTATTCCCATGTCCCTTTAGTGACCGTTTCTCCTCGCCAATAAGGGGTCACTCGCCCGCTTCCAACCTTAATCCCTCCTAAGTTGTTCCAGGCATGAATGGCACCGCCGGTTTCTAGCAAGCTTTGTGCTAATCGTACAGATGGTAGAATTGGAGAGCCTTGCTGACGAATAAACACAATAATCGGTGCAATCGTTTCAAAAAATTGCTGCCTTGTTAATGTGGCCATGCTCTTCTCTCCTTTGCTTGTATTTTTTCAAAATCTAGCATCTCTACTATTTATGCTTCTAGTTCCTGAATGGCAACGGCGAATACCTCAAGAGCACTGATATTCGCCTAAAAAAGCAGTAAGGAGCCTATAAGCGTTAGCTTACAAGCTCCTTGACATTGGTACATATACCTATATGTCTTAGAGGGAGGGGGTATTGTTTCCCTTCCCTATTCAAAACGATAAAACTGGTTGCTATTATGATACAGCTGAGCTGCTACTTCCTCGACATCTCTTCCAACGATGTCTGCAATCGCTTCAACGACTCTAACCACCATCGCGGATTCTGTCTCTCTCCCATGAAATTCGCCTTCAAATGGCCACGGTCCATCTGTTTCGACCATGAGCAGTTCTAGCGGATAGCGTTTAACGAGCGCTTGTATTTCCTGCTCGTAACAGACGTCTGGCGTGATAGAAATAAAGTAGCCTTGTTCAATCATACGATCTATCGTTGCTGCATCTCCCTTAAACCAGTGAAAATGCGCTCGTTTCATCTGATGCTTCTGCAACAAATCACATACCACTGCAGCATCCTCATATACCGCATGCAGCACGATTGGTCGATCAAGCTCCTTGGCCAGTAGAATAAACCGTTCTAACAGCTCGATATATGGTTGCTTATCTAGCTGCTCGCCTTGCTCCAAAAGCTCCAGTCCACGATAATAAGGCAGACCGACTTCCCCGATAGCAAAACGTTCTTTGTAAGCAGCTCGTACTCTTATCCATTGCATTAGCAGCTCTAACTCTTCTGCGCGAGGCAGTGGTTGTTCAGGGTGAAATCCATAAGCAGGCATTATCGTTGAGCGATAACGCTGTGCAAGTGCATAGGTCGCTTGCGAAGAAGGTAAATCCATGGATACAGCCACAATATACTTAACATTCGCTGCTTTTGCTTCTGCCATAAGCTTTTCAATCTGGTCATAATGATATTGCTCCAAATGAATATGGGTATCTGCGTAGTTCATTGCAAACCTCCTTATTATATAGGCTATGTTAAATTCTAATGTTGATATTTGATGATTAGAAAACCTCCTTAGTGAAAAGGCGGTTTTTTAAGCTATCGTTCCCGATAGCTTAATCGCTAAGACCATTAATCCACCAACTGTCTAAACTATTGGTCCTTCAATGGCTTTGCTAAGCTTCATATCGAAAGTGACAGATTGCTCATCTTTATTGCTGATATAAATGCGGTATTTCCCGTATTCTGGGACTTTAATAATGACCTCATCTTCTCTGCTCTTCACGATGTCGCTGAATACTTCTTCGGTATCTATAGACAATATACCAATCTCAAGTTCACCGTCATTTTCACTTACCACAGAAATTTTGAACGTCTCACCTTTACGAAATGACAATTCTCCGAAATTGTTTTTTGTTCCGCCGTCCATTGATATTTTTAGGTTCTTTCCGTCATTTGTTTCAATATTACCAACTTTAATTGATGATGTCTCTATTCCGCTATCTTGTATTACAGGGCTGGAGGGAGCTTGTAGTACATACTCCTGCTTGGCATTACCACATCCAACAATTAACCCCAGTACAACGCCTACTATCAAAACAAGATAACTTTTCTTACTCATATTGTCATCCTTCCTAATTACAAGTTCAATTCATCTCCAAATAATATATTTGTAAATTTATACTGAGTTAACTTACATGAATAAACAGGCACGATTTGACCAACATATTTTTCTTATTCCTTGAGGTATTCTCATATTCCTTGTGTCTATATAACGAAACCAAGCCAAATAATGTTGCAAATATTTGGTTGCAACACTATTAAAGCGGTCCATCCATTCCATTTTTTTAAGCGGCTGTGGCAGTACTTTACGTTTGGATATGGTACATGCCTTTCGCACGTTGTTTACCGTCGAAACTTGAAACATTAATGAGCAAAGCTTTTTGAATTCGCATAGGAACTGAATGCCCTCCACGAATCAATGCATAGCATGTTTGAGTCAGATAGATGACCACTAATCGCTTCATCCAATTTTGTAGTCCGAATGCGTCCACGCCCAAGTATGCCAGAGTAAGAATTTTCTGACGGTCATGAGCAACCAGTATGTAAACTTGATCGTGGCTAATACCACGATATATAGCTTTGCCGCCACGTTCACGAGGCTTGCGTTGGGGGTGATATTTCGTTTGCCTTTTTCCGAGTACAGAAAGTAAGTCTCATCCATCTCAACAATATCTTGAAATGCTTCGGTTGGAATCTGTTTTAGAGCAGAGAGAATCTTATGCCGCCAGTAAAACAAGGTGACATGCGTGACTTCACCGTTTAACTGCTCTGCACATTTTCTCAGAGAAAAGCAAAGCCCTCAATTATGCATTCAATAAAGCGAACCCAAACATGAGGTCTGCAGCGTACTTTCCATAACGCACGACAGAATGATTATTGCAATTCGGGCAAACAAGTCCATCTTTATGCTTCTGCTCTTGTATTTCATCAATCGCTGTACAGGAACCGCAACTCCCTTGGTTGTGATATTACACTTGTAATAGAACATTTATTCGTAATCATCAAATATCAACAGCCATTATGTAAAGCTTAAAGGTTATAATTATGCTTCAATAAGTCCTACTTTCAGCACCAAGGTTTATGCTTACGATGTGCGTTTCTTCAAAACGATGTAGTTGGATAAAGCAAGGGACTGAGGAGCGGAGCTAAACGTTTTCACAGAAAACGACTACGGAAGCATCCACTTGTAGTTGGTACGTGAGCACCGAAGTCACTGGCTGAATTCAAGATTCGATGTCGAATAAGCTAACAGTTTAACATCGTGATCAAAGTAGGACTAAAAAAGGTGCAGGCTTAGCCTGCACCTTGGGCCTGCAACAACCCATATATAAGCTGCTTTAATTCGTTAAATTCAGCCGTACTCCAAAGCTCTCCGCTTCTAGGACGGTCGAACGGAACCGACACCTCTTGAACGACCGTAGCAGGATGACTCGATAGTACGATGATTCGATCGGACAGCATAAGTGCTTCGTCTATGCTATGGGTAACAAGCAGCACGGAGCGACGGTTCTGCTCCCAGATTGACAGCAGCCATTGCTGCATATGCAGCCTTGTTAGCGCATCGAGCGCTCCAAACGGCTCATCTAGCAGCATTAGCTTTTGCGGTGACAGCAGCGCACGCAGAAACGATACACGCTGACTCATACCGCCTGACAGCTTATATGGATACTCATCACTGTACTCAGCTAGTCCTACACGCTCGAGCCATTGCTCGGCCTGCTGCTGAGTCTCCTTTTTACCCGCTCCTGCTATTTGCAAAGCTAATGCAATATTGCGTTTTACTGAATACCATGGCAGCAGAGACGCTTGCTGAGGCATATAGGCAATATGTCCTCGCTCACCCGTAATATTATTGCCTTCAAGCCAGATCTCACCTGTATCCAGCTCATTTAATCCGCCAATTAATTGAAATAATGTCGTTTTCCCACTGCCAGATGGACCAATCATCGATACAAACTCTCCATTTTTAACGGAGAGATTAATGTTGCGCAGCACCTCATGCCGCTCACCATTTGTTACAAATGACTTGCTTACCCCTTTTAGCTCAAGCATTAGCTCGCCTCCTTCCGAGGTCGCCAGCGTATGCAAAGCCTCTCCAGCAGCGTAACAAGCCAGAACAATAATAAGCTCGTCATCACGATCAGGAGCACGGTAGCGAATACGCGTTCCGGCATGTAGCCACGAGAAGACAAGATCATAAACCCTCCTAGTCCAACCTTAGGAGACAGCCATTCTGCTACAACTGCACTTAATACACTATAAGATGCGGCTATTTTTAAGCCGCTGAATACATTGCTTAGCGCGCTTGGCAGCTCCAGATGAATGAAGGTTTGCCATTTGTTGCTCCCGATCATCCGCATATAGTTATTCAAACTATAATCAATCTGCGCAAGCCCGCCCAGCATAGCGATACAGATTGGGAAAAAGCAAACAAGCACGATCAGCAGCACCTTTGGCAGCATTCCGAAGCCTAGCAGCATCGTTAATATTGGCGCAATGACGATAACGGGAATATTTTGCGACAATATGAGTACAGGGTACATGGCACGTCTTATAATCGGAATAAAGTGCAATAGCATAGCAAGTGCAATACCGCTTAGCGCACCGCCAACAAAGCCTAGCAGCGTGAGCTGCATCGTAGCCAGCCAATGCTCCATCAGTCTTGACCAGCTGTTGATCATCTCTTGACCTACGCCTATGGGAGACGGAATTAACCAGCTATATACCAGCTCATAGCGAACGATAAACTCCCATACGATGAATATGAGAAGCAGCATTAGCGCTGGCGGCCATATGCTGCTCCATAGACGCTTTCTACTGTCCATCCGGGTATTTCTCCAGCAGCTTATCCATCGATGCACCTTGTGGGTTGTAGGAAATTTTGATTTGAGATAATGCTCCTGGACATCCTGCCTCCGTCATCGCTTCATGCATTCGTTGAACGATGCGCAGCAGCTCATCCAGATTGCCTTCCATTGTTGTTTCCAGCGGAGCTACACGATACGGTACCCCTGATTCCTTAATGATCGCGATTGCTTGATCAACATAAGGTATGACACTTTCCCCGTTATTCGTTTTTGGTATCATTTGAATGCTCAATAATGCATTAGCCACTTAGCCTTCACTCCTCTTTTTAGTTTACTTATTAACAATTCGCCTTTGGCGTGTTTCACTTATTCTGGTAAAAACTCATTAGTAAATGCCGCTTCAGCTTCAAGCTCACCCTCTAGCAAGCCATTGCTGTACATCCAGTCAGCATATCCTTGCCATACGGACAGCTTCTGCTCACCCCAGCGTGGTGCATCGTCCTGATAGCGTGGGCTTAGCCATTGCTGACTTGCTTTAACAAGCTCTGCATTAAGATCTGGTTCTGCTGCAATCAATACATCTGCCGCCTCCTCTGGGTGCTCGATGCTGTACTGATATCCCTTTGCTACTGCTGCGACAAAGCTACGAACGAGCTCAGGGTCTTCCTTAATCATCGCTTCACCCGTTACAAGCACTGGCGTATAATAATCTAAATTTTCATTATAATCCTTCATATAGATCATATTAAGATCTACCCCTCGCAGCTCTGCTTCAATCCCTGTCCAAGCGTAGAAGATCCAAGCAAAATCTATATCTCGCTCAACCGCTGCAAAGAAATCACTATTGCCCATATTCACAATATCCATTTTGCTATAATCAGCATCTGCTGCAAGCATTAAGGACTCGATTGTGGCTTGCTCAATCGGAGAGCCCCATCCGCCATAGCGCATCCCTTCAAATTCCTTCGGTGTTACAATGCCTTTATCCTTAGGCGATGCAAAGCCTGAGGTGTTATGCTGAATAATGGCCGCAAGCGACACAACTGGTAAACCAGCGATGCGTGATAGCGTCACATTTTCCTGATAGCTTACACCAAACTCTACATTTCCCGCTGCAACATGTGCGTCTGCTCCACCATCTGCTGGAGCAATAATTTCCACCTCTAAGCCCTGCTCTGCAAAGTATCCTAGGTCACGAGCTGCATACAGTCCGGTATGGTTTGTATTTGGCGTATAATCCAGCATAAGCTGTACCTTGCGCAGCTTTTCCTCTGAGGCTGCTTCATTCCCCTTTGCTGCATTCTCCGCATTTCCTGCATTCCCCGTATTACCGCATGCTGTAAGCATCGCTAGCAGCACAACCATAACGAGCCATTTGGTGCTTTGAATTTTCATAGCTTTTCTCTCCATCTCTTTTTCTTTTTCTTTTTAGATTGACCATTTTGACACGCTGATCATCATAGGTATTAAAAAGACACCCTTCGCGTAGAGGAAGGATGCCTTGCAGCAACGTCATTACCCTGCTATGAAACAGCTTGCCCGCTGTTCAAACGTTCATACAGGTTAATTGATCGTTTTCGATGCCCGAATATGTATCTGCTCTGCTGCAGAGCACAAAAAAACCGGGCATAGAAACGTGGCCGGTTAATGTTATGGCACATTTCCTACGCTGGAATTATCCAGATCAGGTACGGTCGAGAACAGAACAGTTCTCCTCTCAGCCAAGTTCATCTTAGCTCCCGAAGTGTCGTATTCAATTGGTTAATCTATTGTTTATTATAGCAAACGGTTATTCATTTGGATAGCCCTGCTCATGATGAACACGTCTAGCATTGTAAGCTGCGTCTAAACATAGGGGTATACAGGCACATTCATTCCACGTGTCTAGCACTTTTCTTATGGTTGACTAATAGACTATACAAGACTATACAAGACTTTGATAAAGGGTGATGTTGTTGATTACGATTAGTTTATGTATGATCGTGAAAAATGAAGAAGATGTGATTGCTCGCTGTCTCAATAGCGTGAAGGAGGCTATTGACGAGATCATCATTGTGGATACAGGCTCAACAGACCGGACGAAAGAGATTGCTACCTCGCTCGGTGCAAAAGTGTATGACTTTGAATGGATTAATCATTTTGCAGCTGCTCGTAATTTCAGCTTTCAGCAAGCAACCAGTGACTATATCATGTGGCTTGATGCGGATGATGTACTGATGCCAGAGGATCTTGCCCGCTTACTTGAGCTGAAGCAGCGCGAGCCTTTTAACTACGATACCGTTACGATGAAGTACAATCTTGCCTTTGATGAGAATGGCAAACCTACCTACAGCTATCGCCGCAATCGCCTCGTTAAACGCTCCATGAATTTTGAGTGGATTGGTCCAGTACATGAATATTTATCTGTATACGGCTCCAGCTTCCACTCAGACATTGCTGTAACGCACCGGAAGGAACGTCATGCGTCCAATCGTAATCTCGATATTTACTTAGCTCGATTGGAGCAAGGAGAAGAATTTACGCCACGTGATCAATTTTACTTTGCAAATGAGCTGCGCGACCATGCCCGTTACGAAGAAGCCATTCAATGGTACGATCTGTTTCTTGAAGGAAAAAAGGGCTGGGTCGAGGATAACATTGCAGCCTGCTCTCGCAAAGCGCACTGCTATGCCCAATTAAAACAGAGGGAGCTTGCCATTCGTAGCCTACTGCAGACGCTTGAATACACGCCACCTCGTCCTGATTTTTGCTATCAGCTTGGCAGCTTGTTTTTACACGAAAAACGGTATCCTGAAGCCACTTATTGGTATACCCAAGCACTTTCAACATCAAAGTATATGACAGATATGAGCTTTCATAATCCTGCTACAGCGACATGGCTGCCTCATTTGCAGCTGACAGTCTGCTATGATCGAATGGGAAATATCGAGCAAGCCGTCGAACACCACAAACAGGCAAAAGCATTAAACCCGAATCATCCGAGCATTGTCTATAACGACAACTACTACAAGAAGAAAGGCGTTCTGTAACTGCTTCTTCAAGTGTACGCCTATTGCCGCAAAAACGGCTGCAAGATGCAGCCGTTTTTTTGTCGTGACCTTGTCACTATGAAATGCACTATTAATAATATCTAGCAAGGAACAGGAAGCTCGAATACATCGAAAATTGTACACATAATAATCGATCCATGGGCTATTCGCTTGCCAAGTTAAGTTTCTTCGTTCACCTTCGCTGCTCAAAGGAGCTGCTTAGCTTTATGAGCTAGAGCAGTACACCATACAGCACAGCATCGTTAATTGTTTATGGTCACATAGCGCTCTCCGACAATTTCCTTCACTTGATAATGCCCCTCAGAAAGCTCCTTTTCGATGAATGCATCAATTTCCGATTGTTCAACATCGTACATCACTTCAATCTCTTTTGAGAATAAAAGCTTTTCTTTTTCTAGTAAGCTTGATAGAGAAGGCTGTTGTTTCGGCTGCAGTTCCTCCAGATCGAGAATCTGCTTTAATCCGTCTACATAATACTCAAACGGTCGACCACCACCAATTTTTACACCTTTGTTTTCCTCATTGATCATAACAATGGTAGGGAATCCTTTAACACCTAATCGTCCTGCTAGAGTGAAGTCCTCATTCAATAATTGTTGTCCGATAGGTTGTTCCGCTTCATTTACAATCGCCTCACCATCAAGCCCAACCTTATTTACAATATCGATCAATATAGACTGATCTGAAATATTTTGGTTAAATGCGAATAGTTGTTCTCTTGTGCGACGCAGGAACTCATACGCTAACGCATCACTATATTTACTTTGAATAACCTTAAACACGCGGGATGGCGGGTAAGATGATTGAACAGGGTTGTCGATCATCAGTGAGCCGTCAATAGGCATACGAGAATATTGTCCTACTTCCCTCCAGTGACTGGCCACATCCGCTGGCTTGTAGATTCCATTGGCAGGATCAATTGGTCCATCGCCCCATTTTTCTAGCAGTCCACCCATAACGGCATGGAAGTTAAAATAATGTCCATACTGCTCCTTAAACTTTTTCAGTACAGGTTCAATTGCCCAGCAATGTGAGCAGATCGGATCGGTTACATAATATACATCAATGGATTTTTTCGGTTGATTGAAATCAACAATCTCCATTTTTTCCTCTTCTGCTACTCCACAAACACCTGTCGCTAGATCACACATCATTTGATTGTTGCTCATAATCCATTCCTCTTTTCGTCCGTTGATTTGCTTTACAATCGTAGTTTAAGCCATAATAGTATTGATAAACACCAATATTTCTCTGAATCTGTTGCTTTTACAACACATCTAAGTATTTGTCTAAAAAGTAGGAGGGATCATAGAATGACGCCAACGAAAACCGATCCTCGCGTACTGCGGACTCGTAAATTAATCATGGATTCTTTCATCGAGCTTTCTGGGAAGAAGGAATTTAAGGATATTACGATCAAGGATATTACGTCAGAAGCGATGATTAATCGCGCAACTTTTTATTATCATTTTGAAGATATTTATGACTTGCTAGAGAAGGTATTATCTGAGGTTTTATTAGTCAATTTGAATTATGAACTCTATCAGAATAACGGCTATCAGAAGAAACGTTCGTAAGTCTCTTTAACGCTATAACGAATTTTCAAAAATCATTGTCCAATCGCTGCCATCGAGGCTATGAGGACACCATTGCCCGTATTATTAGGGAGCAGCTCGAAATTATATTTTATAAAATGCTAAGGAAACAAAATCATATTGAAGAGGACGACACACTTAAAATTACTGCGGCCATTTTAAGCTGGGGGATGTACGGAGCCTCTGTAGAATGGAGACGCCAAAGTGAGCAGCGCTCTCCGGAGCAATTTATTAAGTCTGCTATTCCTTTTATCCTTTCCGGAATTAATGCTGGTTCTGAGAGCTAGCCATTGTGCCAATGTATAAATGGGTACCCACAGTCTTCTTGGATACTTTGAAAATAGTGTTTAGGCTGTGGGTATTTTTGTGCTCTCACATTACAGATAATTCAGCGCTGATACAGATAATTTAGCGCTGCACAACCGTTAGCTTGATGCAGCGGCAGCATCGATATCCAGCAGATCGCTAAAGCTAATCCATAGCTCCTCGTCTCCACCCTCACTAACGACCTTTACTCGTTTCAATTGGGTATCGATTTTTGTGATCATGCCTGTGATGACGGTATCCATATAAGGATGAAATACCGTTATCGCTACTTCTAAGTTTTTATATAAAGCTTCGAACATTCGATAAGAAAGCTCCTCAAATCTTTGTTCGTCCAGAACAGGTCGTTGCTTTTTATTCAACGCTAGTTGATAATTAACGATCGCCTCCTTATGCTCTGGCAGCATCATTCTAGACGATTCGAACAGACCGTTTCCTTGCAGCTTTTTACTCATTTATAATGCCCTCCTATTTTTTCGGCCCGATCGCGTGCTTGACCTGAAGCCGTTACCGAAGAAGCCCTCATAATCGCAGTATTACCATAGCGGGCTTTAATTTGATCTGTGACACGCTCTAAAGCAAGCTGTTCTTCATACGGATCAAACCATGCCAGCTGCACGACCTGATCACTTACCAGCCCTCCAAGCGACACCCCAATGCTCCGTACCGGCATCCCATCCCAGTGCAGCTGAAACAGCTCCATCACTGTTTTGTACATCGCTGCAGCGACATAGGTTGGATCATCCAGCTTACGCTGCCTATGAAAGCCCGTTGGTCGGTCAAAATCAGCACCTCGGCAGCTAACAGAAATTACCTTGCCCATCATTCCTTTCGCACGTGCACGCTGACACACTAGCTCAGTGAGCTCCTGCAGTGGGATCTTGATCTCCTCTAGCGTTTTGTAATCGCGTGGAAGCGTCATATGATGCCCGATCTCCTTCTGCGTATGATGTGTCGCTAAGCTTACATGAGAATCGTCGATGCCGTTAGCTATCCGCCATAGCACCTCTCCGTTTACTCCCCAGCGGCGTCTCAGTACAGCAAGCGGCGTATGTGCGAGTTCTCCGATCGTATGAACGCCCATTACTTCCAGATGCCTTGTCATGCGACTGCCAACCATAAACATCTTGCTTACGTGCAGCGGCCACAGCGTATCGGCAAGCTTGTTCTTTTTAAGCTCGAATATTCCTGATTCGTTCTTTTTAGCAAAGTGATCACAAGCCATTTTGCTCAGCACCTTATTGCTCCCTATGCCGACGCGTACACGAACCCCGGTTTCTCGCATTACACGTTGCTGTATTCTCGCAGCCATCACCGCAGGGTCTCCGCCAAACAGGTGGATCGTGCCTGTCACATCTAAATGCTGCTCATCGATTCTGTTGCCAACTAATTGTTTACGATTGTATACTATTGGCTAATTTGATTTGTGGAAGACACATTTCATTAAATTCTTATTCCAATTAACTGGATTTAACCAATCAGCGCCTGGTGATAATAACCATCTGTGTCGAACTTTATAATCCTCACCAATCATGAATACTTCAGGACGTCGTTGACATTCGAACACCTCATGAATTTAATTGATATCATTAGTATTTTTTCAAATATATGCTATTATTATCCTTATAATTTTGATGTTTCTGTCACGGTGGCCGTGCTGCGTACTGAGGGAGCTTAATGCCCGCGACCAGTCTACAACTTTATTTCTCGGTCTAATACTTTATTTTTCAGTCTAAAACTTAATTTTCAATGAACAATAAGTACGATATTCGTATTTCAAGGTACCCCGAGCACTCATCCCTCTACCTGTTCATTTTGTGGGATGAAATCCAATCCACCTAGAAAAATCTATTCCAATTTAAAAAGCGGGAGCATAGAACCCACGCAGAGTTCCGTGCTACCGCTGTTAACAATTAATTTTATACCAATTTTATTCTCTTGAGAAATCGGACCTTCACCAAAAAATGTTATCGTAATAAAACACTTTTTGCAAATTTAAACTAACTCTGTTAGCTCGCTATCTATAGAATCCCAAGTTTCAGAAGAGGTATATAAATGTGTAAGTGGCATTATTTTTATTGATAATTTTCTTACTGAAACGTAATATAGCAAGGCAGACTCTACATCGAACAAATGCGTATCCTTTTTTTGTTCTAAATGATGCTTTGCGTTATTATAAGGTCCAACCATCGCCTTTAAATTTGTATGCAACTCACTATCAAGTTTTATTTTAGCTAACGGTATAGCTAACGCTTGGCCTAATGGGAATCTGTTAATACTAAATAATCTCTTCACTAAAGATTCTAAGTGCAGACCACTCATATGTATTATTTCTCTAGTAACCCAATCAAAATCATCTGGTTTCATTTTCAAATAAGCATAAATATATTGAATTGGTCGAAATACATCTCGATCTTTAATTTCATATCGACCAGTTTTTCCACAATTTATATTATGAATTCCTGCTCCACCAATTCTCATATCGATTTGTATCATTCCCAAAAATAAGTTTTTTCGATTTTGACATATAACCTGTATATTGCTAATCTCTTCCGAAGTCAACATTCTATCTGCAATTCCATTTATTTCCCTTTTCAAATCCTTCACTCCCCATATATTTAGATAATGATTAAAATAAACTTGCTCTTAAATTTTTCCAAGCAGCCTTCTTCCATATTCATCAACTATATCACTTCTAGCCAGATCAAAACTCGCTATATACCCCGAAACGTAATCCTATTTTTCACATGTTCAATGTAACCATCACTTCTATCTACAATCTAGAAACCTCTTATTATACATTAAAAAGAAAACTATACCTGTTAAAAAATATCATTTCAATCTAGCTCAATGCTCAATTATTACTCCCGAACCATATAATCTGCCTAGTCACATCGATTCCATTTCAATTAAGTTATCCAATAAACCTACAACTATCGACCTGTTTTCCCGATATTCTTATTAGGACTAATTTCAAAAGGAAACTCTTTTTTGTGGATATATAATGAAGTTGGATGGATCGTATTTATCTCAGTGGTATAAATAGTAGTCTACGAAATATTAGTTTGGAGAATATTCATAATGTTAGATTCAAGGAGGTTAATTTATGCTGTTCCAAGTAACTCCGAATAAATTTCGCCTTCCTAAGGAACCAACAAATCAAGCATATCTTATTACTGACCATTGGAACGATTGGTTTATATACAAAACAATGTACTCACTCGCCTATGTTGATGCCGATGGTCAACCACACCATATCGGTAGTGTAAAAATTGGTGAAATAGGCCTGACAGAAGGTCGAGCGAGTATCCCTGATTCTTTTGAATTTTTGGATGAGCGTTTTTTTTCTCTTGGTCAAGATGTAACTTATTACGAAAAATTAAATCAACTAGGTGATGAGATTCGTCATGAAATACTGAGTGGACTAAACGACATTGCCTTACTACCTGATTTATATGAAAAAGTTCAACATGAAAATGTAATATACAAATCACTTTTACGAGATGTATCAACAACTTCAATAAAAGGTCAGTATAGAAGGCTTGCCAATGGTGATTCGAGTCTCTCCCATTACAAATTCAAATATACCACTGCAAAATTAAAGAGCAGCCTTTCTGGACCAGTTGAGTTCAGCTTTGAAGTAACACCTGAATCCAACCCTCCCACCAATATGCATATCTTAATTGGAAGAAACGGTGTTGGGAAAACACATTTACTAAATAATATGATCCATTCCCTTGTGGATGAAGATGTCAATTTAGTTGAAGTAGGTTACTTTGAATCAGATTCAGAAGAAAAACGTGAAGACTTCTTTGCTAACCTTGTTTCCGTTACGTTCAGCGCTTTTGACAGCGCAGAATTTCCCCCTGAACAAAAAGATGCGGCAAAAGGAATGAGGTATTTCTGTGTTGGACTCAGACATCCAAGCAATAATGATAAACGTAGCTCATTTCCTAAAAGTACAGATGAATTATTATCTGAATTTGTAGAAAGTGCTAAAATATGCAAAATCGGCGCAAAAAAAGTTCGTTGGATACGAGCAATAAGTATGCTTGAGTCCGACCCAATGTTTAAAGCAGCCGAAGTTAGTGCCTTAGCTGCAATAACATCAGAATATAAGTTTAAAACTAAAGCTCGTCATCTTTTTAAAAACCTTAGTTCTGGTCACAAGATTATTCTTCTAACAATTACAAGATTAGTTGAAACAGTCGAGGAACGTACTTTAGTGCTGTTGGATGAGCCAGAAGGTCACCTACATCCACCGTTGTTGTCCGCTTTTACAAGAGCGTTATCTGACTTACTGATTCGAAGGAATGGCGTTGCTCTGATTGCAACTCATTCCCCTGTAGTACTACAGGAAGTTCCTAAAAGCTGTGTCTCTATATTAAGGAGGAGTGGCAGCCAAATGGCAGTTGATCGCCCACAACTCGAAACATTTGGTGAAAATATCGGTGCTTTAACAAGGGAAGTCTTTGGACTTGAAGTGACCAACTCGGGTTTTCACAAGATGTTGCTTGACGCAGTAAATGAATTTGACAATTACGAAGATATTGTAGAGCACTTTAATGGTGAACTAGGTATGGAAGCTAAAGCTATAATTAGAGCGTTACTCGCTACTAAAGATTGAAGGGAACCAGTCTAAATGAGAAAATTACCCCTACCTGTGGACAAAACTGAAGTTGTTTTTAAGGCGTGTATAAGTAAAGTAAAGAACCATGCTTTAAAGCAACAATTGGAGTCCTGCGAACAAGAAATTATCAAAGATTCGAAAAACTTTATTCGATATGCAAAGAGGAACATGCTACATCTTATACCTGAAAAGAGTGTTGTAGGAAATGGTGTTTCAAAGACTGAAATGGAGAAAGTCTATACTGATAGGATGGCAAAAAAGTCTGCCCCTGGAAGAGCCTTTTATGACAAGCTAATTACGACACCCAAGAATGGAATCTGCCCTCTATGCGGTCATAGAATTGTCCAAACTCTTGATCATCACTTACCAAAGGCAAAGCACCCATCTCTCGTAGTATCACCAATAAATCTAATACCAGCCTGTTCGGATTGCAATAAGATTAAATTGGACAAGCAACCAACGTCCCCTGAAGAAGAACCACTTCACCCGTATTTCGATGACGTTGAGAATGACCGTTGGCTTTACGCAGAAGTAATACAAGGGAATCCAATATCACTAAGATATCATGTGAAAGCGCCCTCCCAGTGGGATGCTGTTAAAGCAGCCCGTGTTAAAAACCATTTTGCATCATTAGGATTGGCTCGACTCTATAGCATTCAAGCTGCTACAGAGCTTGCTGACATCAAACATCGTTTAAATAAGCTTTATCATTCCTCTGGACCTGATGCTGTTCGAAGTCATTTGTTAGATAGCGCTGAAAGCTGTGAACAGCAGCATCTTAACTATTGGAAAACAGCAATGTATCACGCTCTTGCACAGGATACTTGGTATCACAATTCAGGTGTCAATCAATAAAATAACGAGGGATTGCGCTTCACAACACTTTCCCTCAAAAAAGTTTCCATCAAAAGTTAGTATTGTGGTTAGAGCCAACCCAATCTCTTAATATTACAATTACCTGTCATACCCATGTTTGAAATTATCAATATATTGTTTATAGAAATCCTTATCACCCAGATCCAATGATTCAAAAACATCCTGCACATAATTATAAATCTTAGTTATATATTTTACCGTTCTAAAATGTACACTTAATCTAGATGATAAATAAAGAAATGCCCGTTTATAGTGAGCAGTCCAAAACGAAGGGTAATATGTATTATGAATTTTCCAACCTACTTTATTGGAGCTTCTCGGGAAGAATTGCTCGATTAATGAGAAGTTGCATAGTTTCAATAACCTGTCCTCTAGCTTGACTTCATCCCAATAATCAATAACAATATTATAATTAGTTTGCAGCTCTCTATAAGTCGTTATAAGTCCTGTTGTTAACGCGGTAGTACAAATTAGCAAGTAACCTCCGGCTTTTGCACTCATACAATCAGTTACTAAGGAGCTTGACTCGACTCTTCGAATACTCTTTCCGGATGAGCATTATGTTTACATTGAACCAACCAAGTCCGTTCAAAATTACCTTAAGGGTCCTTGAACTTTAGACCAATAAATCCTACCACCATCGGGACCTTTTCCAGTCCAATGAGTCTCATACCCCTCACGAACAAAAATTTCTCTGGCTAGACGTTCCAGATCCGTTCCATCTTCTTACAATTCTTTAAAGTCCAACAAAAATAAGATCCTCCCTCTGTTCCTTAAACCGTGTAATCATGTTCTGAACGATCACTTTTTCGAAATTCTTTAAGCATCTGATTCAAGATTTTTCCTGTTTTCAGTCTGAATACGACTTGTTCCTGTTGGCGTTGAGTATTTGTTTCAATCCAAGACCACTCGTCATCTAGTGCTACCAATTTGTCCAGAAAATTATCTTTATGAAGATGCACATATCCAAGAAAATCATCTTTTTCTAGCAAATCCTCAAATAACAAGATAACTTCAAAAAATTTTTGCCGTGCATACCCCTGCTCGAAGCTATTATCATCATATAAGAATGTATTCAATTTAAAGTGCGGGCTATCCTTGGTAAAATACTTCATAGCATAGTCAGGATTAGATTTATACTCACAAAAAGTGAAAAATCCCCACTCTGGAACAGGAGTACTGTACTGAGCACTGTCGAGAATTGCAACTTGTCTACCGTAGAGTTGGGTACCAAAATATTTGATGCTCAACATTCCATACAAGGTTGATGGGTTGGTCATTGCATAAGCATAGAACTCCACTCGTGTATCCCGTACATTCTCATCATACTCCAATGTAATCGTAAATTCCGGATTGATGATATTGTAGTATGTATCTTCATCTTGCTTCCATTCGTCTTTGTTTTCAATTCGTTTCATGATCTGCTCAAATGGAGAACGTGTTAACAAGAAGCGCTTCTTCCATAAGTACTCAATATTGTTTATGTCAGTGCTTTTATCGATATCGGTGTTGGTATCACCGATCCGAGTGTAGATATGGTTAGCTCGGACTCGTCTCCCCACATTAGGGAAGTCCTCAGTCAGATAATATGGTGTGTCAGTGCTATTCTTGATGGTTAGGACATCAACCTCATGTCCAGCCAACCATATTGTCCGCATCTCGACCCGCGGGCGGATGCCGGAGATAAACTTCTTAGCCTTCAGAAAATCAATCATTTGTTGCTGGTTTCTACGGTTCTCCCCATTTTCAACCCCGACCACTTCAAAAGTTCTGTCTGCAATACCGAAGATGATGTAAGCATCCCTGTCCGCTCGATTGTTCGCCATGCAGATGATATCGTGAAGCAAGTTTGCATCATTTGAGTGGTGCTTCTCCTTGAAGTCCCAGTAATCATCTTCTCGTTTTGTTATGATCAACTCTTTGATCTCATCTTCTAAAGCAATAGCCTGCACGAAATATCACCATCCTTAATTCGTCTTAATCTAATTGAGCAACCGCACCATAACTCACTAGAACACTGCATTACGCCACCTACTAATTACATCGTCAATATCACTCCAACAATCCTTGTATGGGCGGTACTCGCCAAAGACTAATCTGACTGAGCCATTCTCAGGATCTTTCTCTGATCGAGGAATCTTTATTATTTGGTATTGAATTATTGTATGTTTCGGGAATCGATTAGGATGCTGATAACCAGTAAACCAAACTCCATTTGGTGGCTCCAACGCCTCGTTTATAAAAGGAACAATGTATCGAGCTAAGTTATCTAGATCAATCTCTTGGGTTCTTGGAGGTACGTAGAGAATGGTAAGATTCAGATTAATTAACAACGGAACTAAAGCTGGATATTTTTCCCGAAACTGTAGTATCATCCCCCTTATTGTATCCTTAAATTGTTTAGTTTCACCCGCTCTGATTGGTAATCCCTCTGTCCTAAGGGGTGGTAGTGAGTATGTTAGTATCATCTTTCTATGTTGCTCAAAGATATGTCCCAAAATATCATCAGTAACATTCTCTGTGTCTGGATATAACTGCATCAGATCAGTTGGCTTAATTTTTTCCATTAAGAAAAAAGCAGATTGGAACTCACGCATTTTCATATTGTACATTCTCTCAAAAAGAGAATCCGTGATAAGTCCCTTTAATTCATTAGTTTCAATAAGCGACTCACGGATGGTTTCAAAACCTTCAATTGGATCTTTAGCATCACCGTATAATATTTCTTTCTCATCATAACTTGTGCGGTCGTCATCTTCAGGAAAGCTGATTTTAGACCTGATGTTCTCAACCAATCGAATGTCTTCAACAAAATCCCGCATAGGTGCCAATTTTATTTCGATGTGTGGAGTAGGGTTTACATTTTGTACGTGATAATTCACAATAAGAATACTTATTTGCCGATCATCCACAAGAAGTAGTCGAGGGTTTTTCAACCCCTCAGTTGGTCTCCATAACAAATCTAAATAATTTTTAGCTAATTTATGAATACTTGGAGGGTTCCCCCTGTTGGGAAAAAAATCCATTTTAAGGATTACGGGTCCTTTAAATGCTCTCCTTTGGCTTTTCTCCATATGAGCAGATATCTCTTGCTGAAATCGCAACTGCTCGGTCTGAGTCATATTGTTCTTACTATAAGTTTCTTGGTTGATATAAAAGTTAATTCTTCTTGCATAACGAGCCATGTACCTGTCATAATTTCCACGGCTTGTCCTAAAAAAATAGTCAAGTCTTCTCATGAAAAGTCTCCCATAATTTATTTATCTTGTTCAGAAAGATGTGACTCGAGCAAATAGGAGTCTAAATACTGATCTACTGTAGCTGCATTGCTTTTAAATTATTCTGCTAGCTTCTCTAACAGATTTTTAGCGCTGTATCTTATATCAGCACATCCTTCGAGTATGCTTCTAGCAATCTTTCTTACCTCCAGGTCTTCCAAGTACAAACATAAGCTAAAGGAAATTTGAGCGAAGATATCGTAATTTGCCCACCCGCCATGGCCTGTCGCTTCCGAATAATTATATAAAATAGACTGTAGAATCTTGGCTTGATAACCACTTTCAAATCTCAATACAAGTTTCCAGAACGTTGACAACCTATGATAGATTATAAACTTGCTGATTCTATCGTCCTCTGTCAAGCCAATAATAAAATCATGCACTTGCGCATCATAATGATTATTCAGAATCTTATTAATCGTATTCTGTTTGTTTTCTGCCTGATTTTGATCGTTCAGAATACTTTTTACTTCATTAAAGATATATTGGGCTGAGTCATATCGAAGATCTTTATTTCGGGAAATACAACGCTCAACAACGGTCTTAAACATATGATTAGAATCAGAAGCATTATATGTAAATACATAATCAATTATCTTACCAATGGAATAGACATCACTTTTTTGATCTAACTTCGTAAAGTCGGACATAGCAAGGGGATCAACAAACAAATGATTATTTTTCTCTGTTGCTGAAGACTTCATGCTCCGCTCAATGGACAAATCCTTACTCAATCCGAAATCTGCAATTACAAAATCGTTACCTATCTTCAAAATATTACCCAAATGCAGATCTCTATGAATAATGGAGTTTTCATGTGCAAATGCCATTCCAGTAAGAATATCCATTATAATTTTAAGTCTCTCATCAAAAGACAATTCCATTTCGTCTTCCAGATGCTTATAAAGATTTTTTTCGCATTGTTCCATAAGATATGAGTGAGTTTCGAGATTAAAATCAGACACACTCAATATTGCCGGACACCCCTGAAGCTTCTGCATATTTTCAAACTCGTACTTCATACGCTCCTTAAGCTTCTCGTCATTTTGAAATATAGATATTAATTCTTTTCTTAGAACCCCTTCCCTAACACGAATAATATTGCAATATGATCCTGAATCAAGAATGTCATCTGGCGTTATAGTTAAATATCCAATCTCGGGATTATGCATTTTTATGTTGTCCCTTTTAAAACCTTGGTGATTACTTCAATCATATGGTTGCTTTGTTCTTTATTTACTGTTGAATGCTTAAGGACGTTCAGTATATTCTCTAAGACTTGCAGGTACTTACTAGTTGGAATATTACCGTACTGTTCCGATAGGTACTTGTCATCTATATATCCAAAGCCACCATTGTGATCAAAGTAATCAGCTATATCCAAATAATCAATACATAATACGGAATTATCAAAATACCAGTCCAAAACTAGACCGTAATAGTTCCAATTTGTTTCTGTCGTCTTACCATCCCATAAATATTTGTCGAAATAGTGTAGTATCTTTATATAATTCTGTTCGGATAACATATTTACAACTTCCTTTCATTCTGCGACCACCACACCTTTTTTGTATCATAATAAATATTCCCTACATTGCAACATATTTCCTCTTTCATACGACAAAATTTCACATTGTTTATTGCCCTCACAAATATTAAAGATTTACAAGCAACCGATGCTGTTACCGCATTTAAATGTTAACAGCATCATAAACATCTATATAATGATTACTGCTCTACTAACCATTAACTATCTATGGTTCCTCCTGCTCCCCTTAGAATATTGAAAAAACCATAAGAGAAACACTTCTATAGTGTCCTTCTTATGGTTTACAGTTTCATGATGTAGTTTTTTACTTCTACTAGTATAGTAATGATTTAGTTTGCTTAGTAGGCTAATCAAGCATTTGCTCTACCAATTCTGCAGCAAGCGTTCTCGAGCCACTTAATCCTTTTATATACTTCAATGGCCCGTCAATAGACCACTTAATTCCCTTTATCCTTTTAATATGTCGCGAAGCAGCAATTAGATCAACTTGTTTTCGGGGTTCTTGCACACAGTTACTAAGAACTTGTGCACCGGCTATTGATAATGCGTCTAGACAAACAATATGCGTTAATTTCTGCCCTTTGTAGTCCATCCATTCGGACGGGAACATATCCTTTACTCTTGAAAAGTAAAACATAGCGAGTGAAAGTTTTTCTTCTTTTGGGAATACAACTAGTTTTCGATCCTTGAATAACAAACTTAATGTTCGATACAAATTCTCGCTTTCACTTTCCTGGGATTTTATATGTTCCTCTTCCATAAAAAATGGTCAATTCTATTTTGTGGAAGGCATTCTTTCTGTTAGTACTGTAAGTTTTCTTTACTAAAGTATTCTTGTTTCTTATTTTCCAAGTGCTGAACCATGTCAATATTCTCTTCTCTTTTGTTCAGTTGAATTAATGTATCGTACGTAACCTTCATAAGTTCAGGTCTGAGCCTCACAACTCGAAATAAATTATCAAAAATAAAATATGTTAACTGAGAAGTGTTATAAAACGATTCTGTCCTCTGTTCTTTATATTTCGACCAAGTACTTGCTATTGAATCTTGGATGAGTTTTGATGTGATTTCTGGTTTGCTATTGTAATATTCCATCTATATCACTCCATTCTCAGGACGGTATTCTTCCTCAAAATAAACATCAATTGTAATTAGCGGGTATTTCTTTGTAAACTGAATAATAACATAATCACAACTTAAACAGGGTTCATAATAAGTAAAGAGATCAATGTGGCCTACTTGTTGGGGAGTAATTCTACTCGTAATATACTCCAAAAGTTTATATTCAGTGTCATTATTTCTATTGTGACCTATACCAATATCTCGATGTTTATTAGTACAAATATAATTAAACTGTTGTGAATAAGAATCTGGTATCAGAACGTATTTCCCCGTATATCTTACTCTGATATTTGCGAAGCTTGATGTACTGTCGTTTACGAAGCTATTTGCACATCTAATTATTCTTAATTTAGGGTTTCCATTAGCTTGATATATTAATACGGCATCATTTCCACCTTCAAACCCTGGGAATTCATTTAAGTAATTTCTATAAGTAGACGGATTATTTTTTGCTTTTTTTCTAGCATATATCTCGATTCGATGCTTATGGTATTCGACTAGTCTTTTTAGTGTATCACCCACACTATTCGCGGAGTAATGATACTTTTTGACGTTACCCATTGGTTCTTCTCCCGTCCAAATTATTTATAGTACATATTTCGCTATACTATACCAATATCCTGCAAAATACTCTATAACCCTACTGATTGGCGTACATATAACATCTCCAAAGGGATCTACGTTTGTTGCCGGATAGCTCTCGTTATAAAATAAGTTAATTATACATTATGATGAATACCCAAACTAAATATGGAACCTTTATTAGTATTTGAGCTACTCTTCACTTTTTCTGACTCGTAATAGGCATCTTGCTCAAATCGCAATTACCACATTACCATATGATCAAGCAGAGTTATATCACATACTGCAACCACCGTAAACTGCTCGTTAGCGTAAGCAGGCCGACGCTCGATAAGGCCGCTATTAACAGAAGGCCAAATAACATACTAATGCAATCCAAGAAGTGGTAAAATGATAGAAAAGTATAATTCAAGGAGATGTATCCATGGGCTTTCTCGATAAGATTAAGAATATATTCTCACCCTCTCCCGCTTTGCCAAATACGATTGAAAAACAAATCGCAACTCTCCCATCCCCCTCTCTTAACCATATCAGTAAAGGAAGCAAATATCATACGTTTATTAAAAGATCACTATTCAAACAGCTGCATTCGTTCCCGGTCCAAGTGGAGATCGACGACACTTGGGATACCTTTTTCTCAACGAAGAAAACGGACGGACGTTACGTTGGATTTGAGTACCGCTCCAGAAAAAAATTCCGTCTTTATTATCAGAATGGCTCCTTAATGGTTGCCGGGGCGGCCAAAACGCTCGAAGTCATTCAAAAGAATCAGTTAAAGAGATTGTCGTATCAGGACACACCTCTTGAGAACATGGGGATTATCGAAGCTAACGAAAAAGGTGCGATTTTCAGTGATAAGGGACAGATCGGATTTATCGAGTTCGATTCGGGGACAGGTTACCTTTATGAATTTCAATGGCAGCCATTTCGCGCTGCTATAGGGCATGGATTTTGGCTTGTCGGCACAAGAGAAACTTACAACGGTCCAGGAGAACTATATTGCTTTGCCATGAACGGGGACCTCAAGTGGGGTATCCGGTTTCTCGAGAAATTGGATACCATATTTGGGGTTATCGAGGCAACCACATATCATCTAACCGTATCAAGAGACTCTTCCGACATAATCGTTTCAAGCATGGATCGCCTTTACCGATTTAATACCGATGGAACCTTATCCGCTCGTATAGCCATTTCGGAATTGAAAGAGGCTGAAATGCGGGAAAAGGAATTAGAGCGGGCACGTAAAAACGCACTGCAGCCGCGCACGGAACAAGAAGCGATACATCGTTTTGCTGAGGAACTGGCCGATCAGTTTGTCAGTGGCTTTAGACGTTTAACCTTTAACTCACCCTTCACAGGCTTCGCTCATGACCCTGCAACAGACATGCTGTTCATTCTTGAATCCGAAGGTAGATTAACAGGTTGGGATCGGCATGGAAAGCTGGTATGGAGCAATACGTTTAAGGAAAGCGGGCGATATATTTCTTGGCTCGACGATAAGCTCGTTGTGTCCTTCCAATCTGGTCACACTTTCTGGCTTAACCGGGAGGGTAAATTTTTCTTTGGAGCAAAACTTCCGATGGAAGCATCGACGATCGACCTAATTCCAGGACAAGAGAAATATCTTTTGGTCTGCCAGGACAACCGTCTTTATGAACTGGATAAGTTTACTGGAAAATTGATTGCAGGAACAGAAGGTCATCCTGGAATGAGATTGTTCAATTTGTCCGACCACAATGTCTTTTTCGATGGGTCGCAATCGGCCATGGGCTATTATTGGCTGGCACCTAAGGATCATCAGTGGACCATCTATGAAGCAACGCAGGCCGCTGATACAGCAATAGGCACGGAAGATCTTATTGTGGCGCCGGAAATTAAGGCAACCAAACCTTTCAGGAAGAAGTGGAATTACGTTGACCCACAGAGGCGATATATTCAAAATCGAATCGTGGATGTTGATAGCAAGAGAATGTACTTTGTTCAAATGGTAGAGCGAGATTCAAAAAAAATCGGTAGCTATAGAACCAATTATGATCTACACTGCTACGACTTCGAAGTGAGGAAACAATGGAGCGTCCGGTTTAATAAGTACATTTTTTCAGTTCAACTCTCCCCGGATGGCAATATAATCTTTGTTGGTGATACATTAAAAGATGAGCTGGCTTATGCCCCGGGTAACTTAGTTATGCTAAATAAGAAGGGGAAAAAAATCGGGCAGTTCAATATACCAGCGATTCGCTTTTATATCGAAAAAATCAATACGGAAAGTGGAATTATTTCGTTTACAAAAGAAGTGGGATCGGAATCATTTTACTTGTACAAAAACGAAAATGATTCATGGGCGATCGGGGAGCCGATCGTTGAAGACAAAATGGATGATGGAAATGAGTTCGGTGCCGGTCTTCATGAAATATATTTGCCCCATTTCCAATTGAAACGAACAGATAAGAAAAAGTATGAGGTTAAGCATAGCGACCAAAAATTTGATTTTAAAGTTACTGCGGCTATTTATGAGGCATTTGAAATTCCCTCTTCTGATCTCTTGATAAGGATTGGGAACAAAACAATTCAGTTATTGAACTCTAAGACTGAGAAGATATGGGATATCAAAACAAAGGGTAATATTTCTTCCATCATCAAAGGAAAAGTGGGATTTCTCGTCCTTACTAAAGAGGAGTCCATTTATTATGATTTCTCGGGCCAACTGAAATGGCGGTTGAGCACACCTCCGAACCCTTCCCAAAACATGGCTTTTTGGTTAGAGAATCAAGGCTTGTTCCTTTGGGGCGTCGGCAATCAGAATAGCTTTATCATTGCAACGATTAACGAAGAAGGTAATATCATTAACAGCCAGCAATTTGAGAAAATGAATATCTATGATGGCATCCAGGTTATTGAGGAAGAGGAATGCTTTATTATCCATTTTTCGGATAGCATCACCTGCTTACACATATAGGTCTTTCCGGAAAAAGTATTAGACTGAATCTCTATATTCCACGTGGGTTTTCGAATTGATGTACCGCCAGACCCCATAGAATAAGTTTTACACTGATCCTTGAAATTGAAACAGCGACTTCCATGGACGAGTAAAGTCCTAGACTGTCGCTGTTTCATTGAACTAACGTACCCGTTAGTGAAGCAAGTAAAAATATTGATGTTATACAGTTTCACGGATTCCGATAGTATGTTCAAATATCTCAGATAGCTCCTTTCCAAGCTCACGCCAATTCAAGCCATTCCAATCAATTTCAATATCGTATTAGATTTGCAATAGAAAAAAAGGATGCTTTTATCATCAAGAATGTCAGTTTTTACATCAACAACCACTAAGGGGAGTTCGTATTTTTGTGATTTTTCTTGAAACAATCTCATTGCCTCTATTTTATTTACTTGCTGCTCATTTTGCACTTTAATCACCTCATCAGTGTTCTCTTTAATTGGATATATATATCCATAGATAATAGCTCGTATTCTTTCCTCACTTAATCCATATAATTCCGCCAATTTCAATACCTCAAACCCGTTTTTATATAGTTTTCTTATTTGTTCATTTCTTTGGTTAAGTTCATCTCGAATCCCTGTACTAGCTCCCCAAGCCACCCGCTCAGTCTTAGGAATATAGATATACGATCCCTGAATGTACTTTTGGATTTCTTCAATTAGTAAATTAGGTAGGACTTGTTTTGCGTTAACATATTTCTTCAATTATTAGCCCCTCTCTTGGTATTGTGTAACCTCCCTTGTCTTATCTTTATATTTCTATAGTGTCACATCATCATAACGATATCAATGCTGTAAATTTTTCTGTAAAATTTTCAAATAGATTATGGTTCTCAACTAAACTGCCCGTTAGCTGAGCGGATTTCCAACATGCAAAACAAGCGATGGATCGGTTCCACCGCTGTGCTATCGTAATCCATTAGCTTAACGATTCAGCCTCTTTCTAAAGAAAAATATAGCAGCAATTCCTAGTAGCAAAATACTAAATACATAAGGTAGATAATCTCCCAAACCATATTTGCTGCCTTCATATTTACCTTCAAAGTCGCTTTGATGTACCGTTCATCATTTTCTTTCACAGCTATTGCATCACTTACATTCACACCAATTATTTCATAATATTATGTTCCCTTAGGGTAGTGATTCGAGAAATTACCTGAATAAGTACCTTCCTCACCTGAATGTTTAGTAACCTTTCCAATTATCGAACCAATTTTTTGAGGTTCTACATGCTCTCTTGAAATAACATAAATATTATGATCATATACAACAAACGCATATGCCCATTTTGCGGAGACAGTTCCAACAAAAAATTAACAAGCAATGATGAGTGCAGAGAGTAAGACTTTCTGACATCGCATTCTACTTCACTTCCTTCTATTATATATTTAGTCACCAGACGAATTTATTATGAAATTGTTGCTCAAATTTGCCCGTTAGCTTAGCGTCCAGCAGTACATATGTACTAAATGCCCTATTTTATGAATATGTAAAGTGCTACCACGGCAGCTCCTTTTCCGTTTGTATATCTAGAAGATCCGCAAATCTTACATTTAGCCAAATATGCACGATGCGGATCTAAGTTATTTCGTGTTTCACAGTTCGAACAATGGATAATAAGCAAAAACGACACCTCTTCCATCTTGTAATCACAGCCTAATAGGCTCCCTTATCCCTACTTAATAAGCTACTCATACATAAACCGCGGGATGATGTCTACCCACGGTTTTTTTGGAAGCATTTCTAAATTTCACTAAAGGAGTATGAATGTCAACTTAAACATTGCACTCTTTTGCTTGTTTAAGCATGTACAGAATTTCTTTATGTTTACTTAATGTAAATTGTGGATCCAGTCATAGTACAAATTTTGTACTTAAAATAAGTCGATTTCCTTTTTAGCTCAACTACGGAATCTTTTATTTTCTTTGACGGTATATAATTTTTTCTTAAATCCTAAAACATAATAATCAGATTTTTTCTTACCACTGCCAATGATCAGTTATATAAAGCAGTTTCCAGATATCATCTTCAAACCAAAACACAAACAGTTGTTTATCTGATTCTGGTTCCTGTCCATAAACACTCTCTGTATATTCAACCCATACAGGTTTAGCACCCTCAGGAGGTGTAAGGTCAGGTTTCACAGTAAAGTCTATTTTTTCAAAACTTAATATGAGCGTTTTAAATTCATGTTCCCATTTAATCGGATTCATATCTCCTGTAATGAGCGAATTATTTGCATTAACGTCCTTCTCGTAACCTGCTTTCATCAAGTTGTTTAATGTTTTGACGATCCCTAATTCATCGCCTTCATATTTACTTTCATCGATGTACTGAGGAGTCAGATTATTTTCCGTCGCTGTAGGTGTATTCGTCTCTTCGGTATTAGCAGCATCCCATTTTTTAATTGAAGCAACGTTTTCATCCATTACAGCATCTTCGGATCTGGAGGATTGGTTCTCTGCACTAGGAGTTGCGATATCCGCATTGTTGTTTACCGTACAAGCACTTAACATTGACACAGCTAAGATCGCAAATATCTTTTTTCTCACCCAAATCATCCCTCCTCTATTTACTTATAAGACGCTTTCAAAAATTATTTGTTTCGTCCTTTACAAAATTTGAGGTCGATTCGGCGTGGATTATTAATCCAAATTTGTTCTTGAACGGGTGATGAATGTGTATTAGGATAAACTTAAAAAGCTGGGAAGGTTTTTTTAATAATGAAGAAGGTTCTTTTAAGTTTATTGTCCGTTGCATTATTGACCACAGTGACAACCGTTGCTGCCAGTGAAATTAGGGAATATGTTTTGAGAAAAGCTAACTATTTGATAGAGGTTAATGGTCAAGCATTTAAAGAAAACGCACTGCCTGTATTGAATTTCGAGGGAAACACGTATATTCCTTTGCGCTATACGGGGGATTTATTAGGCGTAGATGTGAGTTGGAATCAGGATGAAAGGAAGGCACAAATTAAGGAAATATTCCAGTACATTGAAGAAGATGAATATAAGGATATTGAATTAGAACTTGTTAAGCTAATGAATGAAACGGCCAAAGCGATCAGTGACAAAGACGTGGACAAGTATCAATCTTTGTTTGTTGAACAAGCATCTCAAAAAATATCATCGGTGATTGATCGGGTCATCGTGTCCATAACCAATTTGAAGTTCAAAGAAATTCGTGATGACCAGGCTTGGGCTGATGTAACCCAAACCTTCAGAATAACGACCGATGAATTTGAACAACAAGGGATGTATGGTGTAACTTATACATCCATTCATTTCATTAAAGAAAATGGTGTATGGAAATTAGGCGGATATAATTACTGATCGATTTTCTTGCACGAAGAAGGGCTTGGACGATGTAGCCATCACCAAGCCCCTCCATTTCTCATTATGTTTTATTAATCAAGTCGGCGCAGTAATGAATTGACCTTTTATCCCCTGTTATACTGGTCCCTTTACATTCTAGCTGTGACGAACCACTACCATCTTTGATATGCATTAAATCCCTGACATATGGTTGTCAGGGAACATACATTCTCATAATAACGATTATCTGACTAAACTATCGTATCCGTTAGTTGAATATTTCGAGTCTCTGTCTAAAACAAATCTGGTCTTCTTTGTTTAAAGTAATACGGACGAGCTTCTATAAAATCAACCGCTTTATAATCACTTAAGACCTCAGTTGTCCTATCTTCAAATCGTTCATTTTCCTTGCCGTTAAAGCTTTTGCCTGTAGTAATTTTCGTTACCTCGATAGTCCCAAAGGATACACACATTTCTATTTGATGACCATTTTTCCCGTAACCACTGTATGGTTGATATGTATGACTTATACCATCAAATTCTCCTGCTTTAAGGGCAGCTAAAACCTCTTCTCTTTTCATTTGACCGTTCCTTTCTGCTACCAATGCGTCTAATATAATTATGTGCACACCAATTTTTTGTTTATATTGTATACTTTCTTGCTCAAAATTCATATTCATATTTTTTACGTATTTATTTTTCATCACAATCTGCACTAGATTTTAACACTAGTTAACCATCACTCTTCAACTAACCTGCCCGTTAGCTCAATGACTTGTAATACTATCGCAGATGCTGCGCCTCCTTATAAACCATCATGTGAGGATCTAAGTGGAGATCACCTAAATAAATCCCAGAATCCTTTCTTTGATTCTTTTTGTAAGGCACAGGATGCCAGTTGACCTAGTAGTTCGGTTAATCCACGCTCAAATTCCATCGTCTCATCATCTGCACCTGTAAACGCATGTGTAACCTCATGCAAGAGAGTCCCAGCAAAATCGGCAACGTTTCTTAACTGGCTACGCTTTATAGTAATTCGTTGTTCCAGTGGTTCCCATAATCCAAGTGTCTCATTGCCTACAAAGTCCATCCGCATGGTTTCAGATATTCTTATCTCTTTGATGTTCTGTGTCTGGGACTTGGTTAACCAATTAAAAATTATATCTTTCGCAGCAAAAACTCTCAGCTCTGTTTTTGAAAGTTGTTTTAGCGGAACTATATCAAATTCAAAACTGTGGTTAAACTCTGTGCGATATCCATCTAAATCACGAATCGGCTCGCCTTGTATATCTTTTAAATTGCCTAATCGATTGGCAATAGATTCGGGCACGACCACGATCCGATGTCCATCATTTTGAGCATAAGTTACTAGAGCACCTCCATTTCGCAATTGGTTCGGTGTCAAAAAAATCACTTTTTCATTGGCATTTAAGATCTTACAGGCATGAAGTTGTACGTCAGTCCATTGGAGTTCATCATGAAGTTGGCCTGCCTCAAAGTTCTTCAGATCTGCTGCCAATTCATCCGCTACCATTGAGGATGAACAGGCTAATAAAATAGATTTAACACGGTCGGTATAAGCACTCCGCCCCACGTTTGTTCGTTCCCGATTGAGAGCTTTACGAAGGGCAGCATTCAATGATGTTACATTGTACGTAAAGAGAAAATTTTCTTCTTCGGCAACACAGAGACCATTTACATAAATTCGTGCATGTTTTCTTTTCTTTGGTTTTAAAATTGATCCATATGTAGTAGTCTCCAATACCTTATCGCCTGAAAAATGCAGAAAATAGTCTTTTGCCTGATCCATATCCTCATCCTTTATTCCGTGCAGAACGACATCAGTTCCAACGAGATTGGAATCTGAAGGCGTTTGGATAACAGCATGAAGTGTTACAACACCCTCAAATCCATGCTTGTGACTCTTATCGATTGTGATATCCGCATGGCGGGAATGAATTAGTACATGGACATTATTTCGATCGAACGTCGCTAATGCATCCTTAAGGCCCACCCCAAACTTTCCGATCACTAGCTCCGGATGCTCCAGCTTTTCCTTATTCTCGTTCTGTGTAAAATGTTCATACCTCAGACCCCTACCGAAATCACGGATATGCCACACGCCGTTTTCATCTTTATAAATCTCAGGTTCCTTAGTCTTAGTTAACTTGTGTTCATCGAATGCATTCGCAATAAGTTCACGTAAAGCAAAGGCAATGTTCCAATGCTCGAGTACCTTTTCAATATTTAGGTCAAACTGGCGTACTGTGACCACTTCCCTATCCCCTTAATACGTATTTGTCCATTTCTTATAAGTATTCTCCGTATGATATGGAATTCCTTTTGTTTACAAACGGTACGAGTTCTTGTTATGCATCAACAAGAGGTTCCGTTCTACAGCAATTAAGCAAAATATATAAATCTATAAACACAATAATAATTTCCTCACAATTATTGAGGACTCTTTTGTGTCATTGGACATCGGACGACAAGAACTTGACCTTTTGTCAATAAGAAAACGGCTGTCTCCAGTTAGGCAGCCGTTTCTTTTTGAATCTTTTTGAATCTTATTGAACAATTGAACTAACGTATCCCGTTAGTTTAATACTTACTTGTTTTGACTTTCATTAATTCCGTTCTTTGAAACAAACACGGGGGTTAATGGATCTCTCCATTAACCCCCGTGTTTTCTTGTGATCCTACATTGATAAGTAGTCGTGCGGCGTTTGCCTCTTGTATATATAAAACTTACTACATATCATATGGCGTGTCAATTGGGAACCTCATGCTGCTAAATTAATTCCCTTGCCGCATTGGTGTCACACACCAAAGAATACATTTTCTCCATTTTTAAATATAAGTTCCTCTTTATCTTCTAACTATCATAAACAACTACATAAATTTATTTGCCCCTGCTTTATGATTATTCTCATAAATTAAATAATTTTGACTTACGAGTTCTTAAAATTATCCACTGTAGAGCTAGCAATAACAAGATTAATGCTGCTATCCAATATGTTGCCTTTAGCCCAAATGCTTCTTTAGATAAATAACCTAATACAGGACCAAATGCTGCTGTGTTGTTAACAATAAGAATGTTAACATCATAGTCTGTTCGAATTAACAGATCGAATTGAAGAGCCGTTGTTTTGCTAATGCCGGCATCAGTTGCTGCACTATTAAAAATGATACCCTCCTTGGCTTTCTTACCCCCAGTTTTCAGTAAGATCCAATTCCCTTTTACAAATATCACATTGAATTTTGATAACTAAACCAATACTTGTTGGAATAAAAGTGTATGCAAACTTTGCTCCTGTCACATCAGCTACTGTGCATGTGTCCCAATTACTAATCTTAATATGCATTTCTTCGGTTATTTCGAAGATCATTCAACATTCTCCTTTTAATCGAAACAATATGGTTTAGCTTCTACTATTGACATTTCTTACAAAACAGCGAAACATCGTATTTTAAAGTTCACCTATCTTCTCGATGATCGCTTATTTTCAGTAGCAGCGCTTATCATAATAGTACATTATTCACAACTAACTGAAATTCTCTCCATCTAGTTAGCGGTTTCGACTATCTCACAGTATTCGTGTCTTTTTAACTCAACTAACATATTATTATATCTTCTTAAATCCTCCTCTTCACTGTATATATTACTTTGGTATATTTCTAAACGAGTTGGATAATTCCATGTCCACCATTTACTTGAATCAGGATCTCCCAATTTACGTTCCAATTCTTCTGGCGTTGAATTAGTTATTGCATCTTTATAGTAATTAATGCTTGTTTCTGCATCAATAATCATTGATTCTACTAAAATACGCTTAATAAATATATCATCAACGTATGGTAACAGTTCCTCGTAGTATCTTTCTGTATCCACTACTTTCTCTATAGATTGTTGGGAACTGCAGGTAACAGGGTCAATTAACCATCCATTAGTAAACTCAAGATAAACGTTGTATAATTCTTCCTCAGTACAATTATAAAAAAGAGCTCTCGATGGTATATTTCTGAGCACAATTTTCATCATTTAATCCCCCTATTGCTCCTCATATGTTTCGAATAAAATATTGATTGATTCTCAAACTAATCACTATATCATAACAGAAATAAACCATATTTGGTATATATACATTCCATAAAATCTCTTGGAAGCGCATCTCCTTTACGCTAATGTTGTTTCGAGGTGTAGCTCATGGAAATATCAAAAAAGACTGTTGGAGATGTCATTAGAACTGTAAGGAAGCTCCGTAACTATACTATCGAAGAACTGGCATATTTAAGCGGACTTCACTCTACTCATATTGGAAAAATTGAACGCGGGGAAATTAGTCCTTCTATTGAAAACCTAGATAAAATTGTAACTGTTCTAGATCTAAATTTAGTAGATTTTTTCAAGATGATATCTCCTAAATTAGATACTCTGGATGTTACAAATGTGATGATTCAAAAGAGAATCGAAAGTATGACACTTGAGGAAAAAGAGAAGCTCCTACAATTCTTAGAATTATATCATTCGCACTAACCACCTCAGTGAATAATTATATAGTCCTGATATATAGAGTTAGTTGGAGCAACATGATCTGAAATAGCTGGTGAAAACTGGATTGAGTTTATTGTTAAGCTGATTCATTACAATAAAGAATTGTTCTAGGCAATATAGAATTATTACACGTAGTTAATACAATCTGTGTTGTTCTTAAGATAACATACCGAACATAAAAAGGGTCCCGATGATATTAATATATCCGGGACCTTTTTTGCTAATTTCAAGGAAAGTTCAAGCCTTAAGTAATTGTATTAGTTTGAAGAAGGAACCTTGCTATCCCTAGGACGCAAAAAAACAACCGATTTAACGAGTTGCTTTTCCGCTGGTATTAAAAATAAAGTATGCCATTAGGTTTCAAAGAGCTATTATAATATTTCACAAGTATAATGACAAGCGCTCTTAACGGTTTTGGAAGTTTTTTATGCAAGGCTCTGTTAAGTTTTAATGTTGATAAATGCCCAGAAAAAGAGGAAACCTTTAAATAAAGTGGTACCTATGTCAAGGACACAGTAAAAAAAAGAGATTACGCAACTAAGAGATGGTTTCTGTATTGTACAGGAGCCATCCTTTTTAAATTCCATTGGTAACGATAATTGTTGTAATAGACGATGTAATGATCGATTTTCGCTTTAAGTTCATCCAGAGTTTGGACAGATTCAAAGTTCACTTCATCTTTAAAATGACCGAAAAATGATTCCTGAGGCGCATTGTCCCAACAGTTTCCTCGGCGTGACATCGATTGATCTAAATTGTGTTTCTTTAGTAGTTTTTGATATTTCGGGCTTGTATAATGAAATCCTTGATCTGAATGAATAAAAGCCTTTGGGTGGAGTTTGACTTTCTTATTGCGTACTAACCTTTCAATCGTTTTTGTTGCAATGTCTAATGTGATTCGGTCCGAGACATGATAAGCTAATATTTCGTTGGTAGAGCCATCTTTTATGGTCGACAAATAAGCCATACACTTTCCGTTATACGGCAAATAGGTGATATCCGTTAAAAGTACTTTCCCAGGGACACCTTGTTTAAACTCTCGGTTTAATTTATTTGACACAACACGATGTTCTTTCGTTGCTCTTGCTATTTGTTTATAAGGATTTGGTCTGCGGTGAGGACAGACAATCCCGTACTTCTGCATGATGCGTTGGATCTTTTTACGGCTCATAACACACTTGTAATCCTGTTCAAGCGTCATCTTGATTGAACGTGAGCCCTTTTTATAACCACGCCGATTAAAGGCTCTTAAAATCAAATCTCGTGCTTCTAAATCCTTCTGTTCCTTAATTACTCGCGTATCTCGCGCTTTTAAGAAGCTGTAATAGCCTGAACGAGAAACATTTAATAGTTCGCAAAAATAGGTTACCATGCGTTCAAATGGAAACGTAGTGAGTGTGTCTGAAAGTAATTGAAAAATCTTATTTGTGCTTATTTTTTGGCCTTCGTTTAGTAGCCTCCTTTCTGTCGCTTCGAGCTTTTTTAGCAGCTCTATCTGCCCTTCCAATAGCTGAATACGTGCAGCCTGTCTTTCCATTATTTCAGCCATTGTTAATTCACGCTTTAATGGTCTACCTGATCCAGACTTTCGTGTATCCGTTAACCCGATTAAACCATTCTTTTCATACGCTTTTCGCCAACGTGATGAAGATTGTTCAATTCGTTTGATACCAATCATTTTTTCATCAAATCCGTATTCCTTGAAGATTTGTCTTGGTGTTTTCCCGGTTAAGTATTCATCGATAAACTTACTTTTGAATGCATCTGTATACGTAATGGTACGTTCACTAACTTGTTGTACATTTGGATTCTTTTGAAGTAGCTGTACATCTTTGGGTGAAAATAATAGTTTACTCATAGTAGCCTCTAGTCCTCGTCCTCTAATCTTAATTTCTAGTATATAAAAAAACCTGTAGTTCGCACACTCTTTTTCAAGTGTCTTAACTACAGGTACCATTCTAAAATAAGGTCTCCTCTTTTTTATTAAAATAACCCTACTCGTTTAATAAAGCATCATTTTTCGTTAAGGTTTTCATCAGTCAACAATTCATCGTTTATCTGTTATGTAAATACTTGATAAACACACCTTTAAATCGGTGTATCCATTGTTTCATACGAGAACAGAGATCTTTCACATTTTGAACGAATACAAACCTTAATAAAGTGTTTACCGTCAGAATATAATTTCGATCTTTCATGAATACAAATAATTCCTCTTGATTAAAGAAGGGCTGTTTGGTATATAATATGAATACAAGGAATAGGAACACACGTTCTTATTTTTTTAAAGGAGTGGTCCATGTGTTACAAAAGCAAAGAATTGTTATGTTAATTGACATGCAGAGTTTTTATGCAAGTGTGGAGAAGGCTAAATTACCTTCTTATGAAAATAAACCCTTGGCGGTTGCAGGAGATCCTTCCCAAAGGTCGGGTATAATTTTAGCTGCGTGCCCTTTAGCTAAAAAAAAGGGAGTGACTACTGCCGATCCACTTTGGCAAGCTCTACAAAAATGTCCTGAATTGATTGTTGTAAAGCCACATATGCAAGAATATATAGACGTATCTAATCAAATTTTAAATATTATGGAGTCATTTACAGACCTAGTAGAACCCTATTCGATTGATGAAATGTTCTCTGACCATACATCTTCAATGCATCTATTTGCCGATAATCCGATTGATTTAGCAAGGCAAATTCAAAAAAAAATCTATCTTACGACAAGGGTTGTTGCCAGAGCAGGAATTGGAGAAAACAAAGTGATAGCTAAGCTCTGCTGTGACATGATTGCAAAAAAAATTCCCGGCGGTGTATTTCATTTACAAAAAAACGAACTTGATAAATACATCTGGGATAAACCAGTTAGAGACATGTGGGGAATTGGATCAAAGATGGAAAAGCACCTATGGAAGATGGGAATTAAAACAATTGGGGATATAGCTAGAACACCTGTAGATAGACTTAGAGCTAAATGGGGAGTCAATGGAGAAGTAATATGGCGTGTCGCAAACGGGATAGACAACTCACCTGTAACATTAACAACTCATAATATTCAAAAAAATATTGGAAATGGCATGACTCTTCCTAGGGATTATAGCGAAGCGTGGGAAATAGAAGCTGTTCTTCTTGATATCTGTACTGAAGTTACAAGGAGAGCACGAAAAAACGAATTAATGGCAAGAGTCATTTCCGTAAGTATTTCCGGTGCTGATTTTGACCATCCTACTGGATTTCACAGACAAATGAAACTAGATGATCCAACTAACATAACAACTGAAGTATACGACGCTGCAAAGAAGCTTTTTCATAAATTTTGGGATAAACGACCTGTTAGGAGAGTCAGCGTTTCATTATCCGAGCTATCTTCGACTACATCTTATCAGTTAACTCTGTTTGACGATAAAGAGCATCAAAGAGCCGTTGATAAGGTAATGGATGACATAAAGGATAGATTTGGGGATATCTCCATTCTAAGAGCCAGCTCAGTAACATCTGCAGGGCAGGCTGTTAATAGATCAGCTAAAATTGGGGGGCATTACAAATGAGTATAAAGCTTCAAGGAAACGGACTATGGGAATCTAGTCGGATGATGTTACCTCAGCATAAAGAGAGCATTATTGAACATCAAAAACAGTATAACAAAAAAAGTCGACCATCCATCCATCAAGATGAATTGGAAGTGATAAACCAAAATATAAATCACTCACTTCACTATAAAGAAACTATCCAAGTTAAAGTTTTTAATGAGTACCAGGATCTTATAATCTGTGGTGTAGTAACAGCTATAAGCCAGTTCAATAAAAATTTTAGAGTGCAAAATGAACAAGGATTTGAATGGATTGATTTTGACGAAATTGTAAGTGTTCGATTTATGTGAAGGAAGTTTGAATGTCTTATTGGGACACTATGACCTTATATTTAACTTTTATTTTTCTTTAACTGAACAGAAAGGCAAATAGTTTGCTCGTTTTGAAAACAGTGTGCCATGACATTATAGACTGAAAAACTCCTTCCTTCAAGGGTATTTATGTTATACAATTAGATTCCTTCCAAATTCTTATTTTGATACGAAATATAAATATTGAGCATCAACAGACAAACATGCTTGACATTAAAATGCTCCGCAAGCACTGTTTTTTGATTAATGCACACAAGTTCTTATATTGATTACTTTGCAAAATCGTGTCACTCTCAATTATTGCATGTATCTCTTAAGTATCATGTGATTTGGAAGTAGCATTCACTTAGAGTCATCTAGACCATTCTCAGTTTTCCACATAACTTCTAAAAGGGTATCTGATTGTATATGCAGGGGTGCATGCCTCTCCAAGCCGTCTGTTGAAGTTTATCCAAAGCCTTTTTGCAATTGAGCAAGCAGAAAAAAATATTCCCGAGCCACGTTCTTCAACCTCAATAGCTGCTAGACATATTTTTACTATGCCAGAAGAGGCACCCTACAATCACGACTGAAACCGTAGATTTCCTTGTTAGGCGCCTCAAGTGAAAAAACGTATCTGAATGTTTGAGATAAGGTCATTTTATCTGGCATAAACCATTAATTAATACAGGGATTAGCTCCAATTCTCTACACTTAATCATTTTAAGATTATTGATTATTTTGTCCATATTTTTCGAACTTGGACTAATTGCGTTTTTAAGTTGTAGGTTTCTGGAAACCAAAGACAGTTTCTCAAGGGATTTATATTCAGCGAATAAGAATTCAAATAAGTCTTCACTTATTAATTCATTCTTCCTGAAATATTCTAATCTTAGTAACATCATTTTTTTATGTTCATATATTAAATGTAGCGGTCTAAGATCTATTGGTCTAATAGGTAGATTGACAATTAGGTAATCATAAACTTCCACTCCGTGTACGATATTAGGTTCAACATTTCGATTAATATTAAAACATGAAAATGAGTCAATGGCATACATGTAATCAGATAATTGCTGCTTTACTAAAGATAAGTTAAAATTATAAGAATAATGATTATGAGGCTTAATTAATGTAACTTGACTGTCTTCTCCCTTATAAAAAGCTCTTTCAAAGTCATAATAAGATATCCTACTGCTTCTAAAAACATTACCTTCCGCATATCCTAGTATGTCGAAAGTTTTGTCGGAATTATCATACCCATAAATCATATTAGTGTGGATAAAGTAACGTTTTCCAAAATTCTCTCTATTTGGCACGTAAAATTCATCCAATTGAACGTCAATATAGTTACCATCATCTATGGATCTAATCACTAGATCAATAATGTTTTGATTAAGACTCTCTATCAAAGAATAAGTTAAATTCTGAACTTCAAGATATGGACAAAAAGAGTAAAATTCACTTTTATGAGGGCCTACGTTAAAATCAATAGGTATTAGGTGTATATTAAAATCTTTATAGCAATACATTTGAATATAATTCGTAGCATACCAATCCAGGTACGCATTTTCTTTCGTTGAACATAAAGCTAATCCCATACAAAGTTCTCTCGAGAACTCGAATAGAACCGATGTTACATAATCCCATTCCCCCTCTTTACTACCACAGTATATATTTACACAATTGTCGATACGTTCAATTTTCAACC
Source organism: Paenibacillus sp. FSL W7-1287 (assembly GCF_038004245.1). Taxonomy (NCBI): domain Bacteria; kingdom Bacillati; phylum Bacillota; class Bacilli; order Caryophanales; family Paenibacillaceae; genus Paenibacillus; species Paenibacillus sp. FSL W7-1287. The sequence continues at coordinate 2,672,842 of NZ_JBBORD010000001.1, forward strand.
AAATTGGAAAACTCGAAACACTTACTTTCTGATAATCTGCCACCTCACCTTGCTTAACTCTCTTTTGTATTACTATACCGTTAACAGATGGAGTAGCAAAGATAAAAACATATTTTGAGTCACATTCAATTGTTTCCCTTAACATCAAACCTGCTTTTGACCAGACACCTGTATTTTTAATATGATCTATCTTCACTTGAATACTGCCAGTATCTTTTAACTTTGAATAAATAAAATTAAAATTGTCTTTATCACTTAGAGCGGAAATGTCGCCCTGACTACAAGAAGCATTATTGCGATCTACAAGAGATACTTCGCTAATAAATTCTATCTCCGGTAAACTATTGTTTTCAGTTATCTGCCGTTCATACCATATATTATCTGCACCATTATTACTAATTTTTATGTCCGAGAACCAAACATTAGGCTCTTCGTCCATTTTATCATCTAAAAGTATTGAAGAAATATAAGCGTGATATGAATATGTTTTTATAATATTAGAAGTATTTATCGGTAATTTTTTTTTCATTGATTTCCACCTCTAATTAATATTTGTATAAAAAATGAATTATCACAAAATTAAAACCCATTATTTGAAACATAATGCTGACGATGGACTCTTGAGGTTAGTTTAATACAGCCTCTCGGTAATTGTTAAGGCTTACGCACAAGGAATATCCTCATAACATACAAATAGCCTTGCTACTTCCGATCGAAGCTTGTTTCTCTTGAAGTCTGCATCAGTCATCTTCACATTACAAGCCTTTTTCCAACTGCTCGAAGTTCTATGCACCGTCGTTCTCATTATCAATAAGGATAACGACGGTGCATAGATGATGATCTCCATGCCAAAACATCTTTGCTTATGAATGAATAGTCTAACAGATGAACTTAGACCGAAAAGTCCTCTTTCAATCCTATTCGTTTTTTACGACAGTAAGAGATTAGCTATAAGTACGTCATCGGCCTCTGTATATATCTGCTTCAACTAGCAACTCAGTTATTTTCTATGAGTCAGTTTCAGCCGCTACATTTTATGACAATAAATCATAGTAATCACCGAATGGAGTTAAAAGATGACGTCATCAATATATGCCCGATTGACTACTTTAATATCCAGAGAATCCTCATAACCTGGTCGCAGTCTATTCCGCGGACCTGCCGTATGTCCAAGTCATAGTTTAGCTTATTCTATTCATTATCAGCCAGGCAAGGTTGGTATTACTACTTGTCGCTTACTTTATATTATTCTCTATCTTGTATATATTTTTCACGATCGAATCGTCACTTACATTAAGTTCCTGAGAGTACTTAACCACTTCAACAACACTAGATCCAGTAACTGAAACGACATTCGCTTCTACTCGCTCAACATTCGCACCATTTAAATTAACTACATCACCAATAACCGACTCTATACCGCAGTTTTCCTTACTAACAACGGATATTACAGGTGCTGAAAGATGCTGTATATAACTGTTCCGATTAAGATTCATCGCGATACTATCTGCTTTGACCCTTCCAGATACATTGAGCCCCCCGTAAACACTTAAAGATCTGCAAGTAATAGATCCGTTTATGTCGTAAATACCATTTAATACAAGACTTTGAGAATTAATCGAACGCAGGTCACCTCTCCCATACAATCGAATTTCAGCAATGTCTAATAATCCGTTAGTCTTAATTTTTCCTCTACACAGCATTTTATCTCCTGAAAAATCCTCATGTATAAAAATAAGACCAAACTGTCTCATCGTGTTTACTTGACAGGATTTATAAAAAATAGATTGTCCTAAAGAAAGAAATTTTGATACTGACGTTTGTTGTTCCAACGTACAGCTTCCGATTTGAAGTATCGAATGATTGGATAAGTTCCCTAGTTGATGTAATCCTATAATCAATCTAACCATTTCGTATCACCTTCCTTTCTATGCTCCTGATCCGACTTTAATAAGCTATAAATTACAAGATCATTACACCTTCCATTAATCCATTGCGCTTGCCTAAACAAGCCTTCCTCGAGAAAACCATTATTTATGGCTATCCGCCGACTCTTACTATTTTCAGGCGCACATCTTATTTCAATACGATTAAGCTGAACATTGGAAAAAGCATAGTGCACAGCATATTTAGAAGACTCGCTCATAATGCCCTTGCCTTCAAATTCCTCTCCTAACCAGTACCACATGTTCCCTAATTTATTTTGGAGATCGATAAAATCAAATCCGATCATACCTGCAGCCTGATTTCTAAACCAAATACTCATTTGTATAGTAGACCGAATCGCATTTTTTTTTGTTTCAATTCTGAGATACTTGAGCATATCTTCTTCAGTTCCGATATCGTTTGGCCATGTTAACCATTGACTGACATGGGACCGATTTCGTTCGAGTAATTCATAAAGGGCTCTCGCATCTTGCACGTGAATCATCTTTATTTGTAAGTCACCACCTATGAACATGATCTTTTGATCCTCCTTGTTGATTACAGGTTTACCTCGTCTCAACTCACTTTAAAAACAATTGCTATTACAACTTTACTGCTGTCAGATTGGCGGCGTCCAAAAAAAGACTGAATCTGTAGTTTTGTAAAACTTTTTTCCGTCAATAGTGAACAAGCTATTCAAAGGACCAGTCGAAGAATAACCTGCTGGTACCAAACCAACATAAATTGATGATTCACCCATATCTGTAGCCCAATTGCTAGTAGCCGTACAAGCGAAACGAAACATATTCTTAGCAAGATAAGAAAGGTATTCATCAGCATCATACGACTGACCGTTCCATTTCAATGTATCGCTTACTAATAGTTTTTTTCCCGTAGACAAGGAGCTTCTGATCTCATCAATACTCAATATTTCACGTTCTTCATTCATGATATATGCGTTCATTGTAGGGTCTATAAAAATCCATTTTTTCATTTTTGGCAAATAAACAATATTTACTACATGACACTCTTCATAATCCTCATTGAACGGCATGCATATGATGTAACGCGCATAGTAGCCCATAAGCAATAAAACATCTCGCATAACAATTGCTACATTCTTGCAGTTCACACCAGTCTTAATGTCCTTCATTTGTTTATAAACATTGACAGCGTTTGCTATACCGTCAAAGTCAGAATAACCGTCATGAGGGATATTTCGATTTACCCAATCCATTAATAAGAAAATATATCTTTCATCTCCCATAGAACCTTTACCTACTAAACCCAGTTGTTGATAATAAGTTTGTTTTTCTTCGATGTTTGGAAACTCATATTGAAATGTAATTGGATGGCTGGTATGGCATAGATAACTATCATACTTTTTTAACCTTTGACGAGATCGCATTTCTTGTATAGAAATCATTTTAGTTCCTCCTAAGGTAATTCGAAGTATGCTCCACCCGAACGATAGGATATTTCTCCCTGATAATGATGGTTATCTTTAATAGCGATCCAGTCTGAAGCCTTCCCCATACGACTGAGCATCGGTAATTTTTCATCCACGGAAGAGATACTTATTTTTGTAAACAGAACAGGATTACTTGGATTACGAATCGCAAACTGGCAACTTGTATCTGGTGTTAATGGGCCGTCAATAAAAACTTTCAGTTCAGAAAAAGCCTCTTGAATCCATTTAGTATCGACCGAGGTTAAAAAGATAAGATTATTGTAGTGCCCTAAATCCTGAATTATATTTTCAGAGATGTCGTGTTCAGGTATCTCGATTTTTAATACTTTCTTATATATAGATAGGAGTGTATTCCTAACATTCAAAGATATCCCAGGTGAAAATATAGCTCTGACCATCCCTTTATTCCAGTGTGGGTATAAGCAAGCCTCCAATGGTCCTAAGAAAGGAGGCATACTACGATCCGTTTTAATATGTACCAGCCATTTCTTTAAGATAGTTTCAATGTCAATGTCAGCTAATGTAGAAGTGCGTTGTAGATTGGATACAAAAAATTCCAAGTGATATAACCCCTTGGAGTAAGGCTCTTTCATTAAGATACTGATCGTATTTCGAGGATTAACATTTTGTTCCGATACAAGCTTCACTGCGTTTACAAAGAGTGAGGACGTATAAGCATGTAAATTTTGATGTATTCGATTGCTTGGATGAAAACATTCGATTGATCTAAAAAAATCAGGAAATTCCAATGGAATTATTTCAGCCACTTTCTGTTTCAAAGCATGTAATGCTATTAAATGCCAGATGCCGTAACGATACCATTCATAAAATCTAGAACCATTATCTAGGCTTATTTCTCGGCTAGTACCAAAAATTATAGTTACAGTAGTCGAACAATCTTGTTCTATAACATAACCGTATCTGCCAAAAGGTGCTCTCCTCATAAACAATTGCGGGATAATCGTATATTCTAGTCCTAAACCTATACTATTAAGTAAGTTAGATTTCTCATAACCTGAATTGTAATGTAGCGTTTCAGCAATATTTTTAGCCTCTTGAAGCTCTTTCTTAAATGAAAGATATTTCTGATTTATTGCATCCCTGTTTCTTTCGTTCATAAATTGTTCAACCAGGAATGAGGCAGAAGTCTTATTAATAGAGCGATCTATAAATTCAGTACCCGTTATCTTCCCCGCTAAGAACTCGATAATATCGCCCATTTTAATATGCTGAACGGCATCGAACATCCCATCCAATAAAGCTTTTTCTATACAGGAATGAGTAAAATCATCAGCATCTTGTATTGAAACAAGCGCATCTTCGGATAGGTGGTATATATTGTGAGTTATATTCAGGGCATTGATAAAATCTATCAAAGGATTAAAGCTAATCTTTAACATATAGTAAAAGACTCCTCCTACAAACTGATTTACTAGCTTACAGTTTCACTAATTATTCTTTTGAGCTTAATAATCAGTTTGCTCAAATCATAACCTATACTTTCCACCTGTTCACCGGTTGAGACCTTTAGGTTAATTTGTCTCTCGTGATATATATAGTACCCATCGTCTTTTAGTTGTTTTACATTACGTTGCACTGACTTTTTATTCCACATTTCAAGATTCATAAATGGAACAAAAACAGTCGGACAATTTGAATTTATTATTGCGGTAGACAACAAATCATCCGCTATGCCATTTGCCGCCTTACCCAATATATTTGCAGAGGCAGGAAGGATGAGAAACAAATCGGATCGTGCTGGAAGCGTAACATGTGGCGCAACCACATCATCAAAAAAAAAATCCGTATAAGTAGGATTATGAGTAAACTGAGTTACTGACGTAGGTTGAACCATGCGTTGAGCCTGTTTTGTCAGAATTACGGTTATATTAGCAGACAACGAAGTGCTAATAAAATTAATCCATGAACAGAGGTGAACTACAGATATGGCTCCACAAGCACCAATTAGAATATGGAAATTTGATTTTTCATTATTTACGTTCATTTTTTTCTCCCTACAATAAATTTTATTGTAAATATGAAGCGATTGAATCCCACAATACCATTATTTCATCATCGATATCCAAGAAATAGGATTCGCGGTTCAATTCCTGCTGAAACTTCTGTTTGATTTCTGCTCTTCTTTCAGGATGAATTTCCTTGTATTTGTAGCCTTGAAGTAAGCTTATCTCTTTTTCATATGGGAAAATAACCAGTCCAATGACCTTACTTGCAACCATACTTTCTAATGTTGAAATCGTTCGTTTCACGTAATTCAAGTCATCATCAGCATTGACACAAAGAGCGATAACGTCAGGTCTTGTGCCCAAGAGAAATTCGATCTGAGGTGTCGTATAATAATTCAGATTGGAAAAACTGTACGGAATTGTTCCTGATTGAGATCCAACAATTATAATATCTGGATTTCGGTCTTCGATTTTCCCCATCAAATGATTTAGTATTCTTATAGCTTCAAATCCGCTAGTATCAACGGCCGAGTTATAGCCCATTGGATATTGAAAATCAAATCCATAGAGAAGCGAAGAAGGTTCTGTCCCTAACTGACCAACAGAATAACCTTGAGCTATCAATAATCTCCTAAACTTTAGTTGCAAAGTAAGTTTACCTTGGTGAGGGCTTGTTCCGAATATCCCCAATATAGGCTTTCCAATATAACGTAATTTTCCAAGTGAGGATGCGGGTAGATGAGAACTTGTTATTTCCGGATAATAAATAATCTTATCGTCTAAGTCTGTACCTTCAAGATTGATGCGATCAAAACTGTATATGAGTTTGTTATGTAGTAAACAATGCTCTATAAAATAAGACTGATAGTCTTCACCTGTTTTTACCGTCAATGCATCAGTGTGACTAAGAATAACGCTATCAAAGCTATCATCCTCCCAGTTAATCTGCTTATAATCTTGTATTACATAATTTTTATGTATATTTTTCCCTATAAAGTCTGAAGCATCACGGTTTAGCTTGCCGCCATACTTGGTGTCATAAACTGTATGAAGCTCAAACGGCAATAAGTCAGCGAATCGAATCAAGCTGTGTGTTTCCTTATTAAATGGGAAACATATAGCCCTCTTTATATTTGGTAGTTGATCTACCTCTTTATATTTGCCCACTTCATACACCCGCTTAGATTGTCTTTTAAGAGATAACATAATATCAGGGTGAGTTGTTATGCCAACCATCATTTGATTACTTATAAAACCTGTGACATATGCGGCAGCATAGCTAGAACCGCTTTGCAGAACATAACTTGGGTTTACCCAGGCAACTTTTTGCCCAATTCCTTTAGCAAGGACATTAACGCCTCCTCCCTCGGAGACAAATTCAAAATCATAATCCTTTTTGCAAGCAACACTTTGATCGACTCCGATCACATTTGGCAAAGTAGCCGGATAAGAAAGAGAGCCTTCATTATCGAAAGAAGATACTAAAATGACACCTTTCTTCTTTAATTTTTCACAGACTGCTTTAAGTTCAGGAAGATCGTTACACATTTTCATACCTAAACTCATATGTAAAATGTCGCAGTTCACGTTATCCGCAATATAACTCAGGGCGAACATAAACATTTTATCCGAAACCGTTAGTTCTGAATCAAATATCTTGACCATGAATATTTCACTGTCCGGAATTAGCTTTTTAATAATTGATGTGATAGCAGTTCCATGACCTATTTTGTCAGTAAAATCATCCGTAATAGTGATATGATCATCATGCGCCGTTATACCTACACCGCTAAACTGATACTCAGCAAGCAGTGGATGTTGCAAATTGATTCCGCTGTCAACGATCGCTATTCTAGGGTAAACATTACTTGTCTTTATTTTGCTTAATTCAAAAGTATGTTCCATCACTCGTACTCCCATTTATCGTTATTGATATTAGAGAAAAAGTATCACAAAATTTAGTATTTGTGATACTTTTCCTCTTAGACTATCCTTTTAGCAAATACCACAGTTTTTCGCATTAGATTTACTGCAAGAAGATTCATTCGTGTATGCACTAACATTCTTCATTTCATATGATGCCGGTTTAACCAATTTTTTCATGATTTTCACCTCCTTTCGTGTCAAACACCAGATCCTGGGAAAGTTCTCTAACCATATCTACCATAGCGGAAACAGTGCTCAGTGCAATAAAATCTAACTTATCATCAGGTACCTCAATCCCAAAGCTCTGCTCAATCTCTACGATTATTGTGACGAATGACATGGAATCAAGCTGCTCAGATAAATCCTCCGTCACTTCCATACCACAACTGTGAATAATATCCTCTACTTTATCTCTGATGTTCAAATTCATGGATAACCTCCTGCATATGCTCTATTCGATTTGACTGAGCGGCAACGATCCTCAGATAATCCTTTATGTGCGTTTTAACGGGCGGACAAGAAGATTTGTCGGTATGCATCCTAATATGCGGACATGATGCTCCTTGGCATGAAGGACGGAAGAAACATTTTTGACAACCTTCGTCAACTGACTCGTGACCGCTTACCCATAGAGAAAACTTATCTTCATCTAAGTACATGTTGCCATCCTCTGATAAAAAACCTACATGATTATAATCATCATCAAATGCTACTGTGCACTTATAAACAATACCGTCAGAGCCAATGACAAAGTTATTTCTTTTAGCTGCATAACATACTGAATCGGCTAACTGCTCGTCATATAATGGCGATACGCTTATCCCCATCTCGCTCCCCATTTGAAGAGCAGAAATAATATCTTTGCTTGTACAGAAGCTGTTTTGAAAGCTCTTTACAGCATCTCCTCCCCAGTTACCTGTCTGATGAAGATGACTGTAGAAGCGAGGATCTTTACCAAATTCTTGTTGGAAGAATTCAAAATAATCTTCAATCTCGTCAAAGACTGGTTTAGTAACATTTGTTCGAATGGCCATAACAAAAGTACTAGATTTCACCTCATCACGGATTGTTCTTAAATTATCAACAATTTGTCGGAATGTACTTCCGCCATCCGCCCGTACACGTGATTGGTCATGATGTTTTTCCAAGCCATCCAATGTAATTTGATAACTCCGTACCCGGCACGCTTGCATTTTTCGAAACACATCCAACGAGAGATTATAGCCATTTGTAGTCATACCAGCAGTGAACCGAACACGATTACGAGTACAAATTTCAATGACCTCACGGGAGATTTTTTCTATAATAGGAACAGCTGTAAGGGGCTCCCCACCAAACCAATCAATATGTACTTCATTGTATTTCCGTATGTTTTTTCGGATGAAAGAAATCACACCATCCTGAACGGATTCTTTCATGTAGTTTTTTGCAAATGATTCGTAACAATATTTACAGCGAAAATTACAATCCTCATTCGGCATTAACGTAAGGGAAAGCCTACCCTCGCTTGCTATGGTTTGATGATGCCTCATCTCAGACTTCCTAAACTCATTCGTAGATTTGTCTATAATAAAACCCTTCTTTTTTAAGAAGCGAAAAAGTGAGGTTTCCGTCAATGCGCTTTCAGGATTACGAAGTATTCCTATGACCGCATCCTTTTCTTCTGACGGTACACTAACAAAACTATTAGAATATGTGTTATATAACAATAGATTACCGTGTTTATCCTCTGTTCTCACATTAAACCTAGAAACCTTAAACCCTGTAAGTTTTTCTTTTGTATTCATATCTCCTAAATAGGTTGGTGTAGCCATATCACAACACTCTCCTCTGTTTGATTTAAAATTGACCTTATTGGGTAAAGCTTACCTTCAAAGTCTCTCTATGCATCTCGATAATACCAATTAGCTTGTGCATGGAACATTTGTGAATATTTTCCTTCCTTCGAAATCAATTCAGCATGCGTTCCATCTTGAACGATTTTTCCGTGCTCCATCACTAATATTCGGTCTGCAATACGCGCTGAACCTAGTCGATGCGTAACGATAATCGCTGTTTTACCCTTAGAAATCCTTATAAATTGTTCAAAAACCCTTTGCTCCTCCAATGGATCAATTGCAGCCGTAGGTTCATCTAGTACTATAAAATGATGACTGCGATATAAACCTCTAGCAATGGCAACACGTTGCCATTGTCCGCCAGAGAGATCTACCCCATCAAATTCCCTAAATAGCACGGTATCCTTTCCTTGGGGAAAAGTTTCCTTATTCAGATTGAGACCTGCTTCTGTTACCACGCTTTCTATATGAGCCGATGAATACCAATCGCTTAGCTTAATATTTTCCTCTAAGCTTAATCCAACCTTCAAATAGGACTGAAACACAGCCGAATGATGATTAAATATGGTCGAAAAAGATATGTCGGCCGTAGATTTCTGATCGTAGCGCACACTGCCTTCGGTAGGCAAATAAAGTCCTAGTAGTACCTTCGTAAGCGTCGACTTGCCGGAACCATTCTCTCCGACAATAGCTATCGTCTCACCCTTCGCAATAGTCAGACTGATCCCTCTCAAAGCATCTTGCGTTGCGTTAGGATAACGAAAAAATACATTCTCTGCTTCTATTTGTTTTTCAATACCATTGAAGGGCTCCTTCCCTTGACGTTCGGGCCAATCCAGAACGCGAAAAAAATGGCGAGAAGGCCCGATGCTTTGAAAGATGGTCTTGATCTGCTGATCGAGCAATTCTTCAATCAATTCCATGACAGTGGCGATACTAGCAAAAACGGCTGCAAACGTACCAATGCTGATGTCTCCTTTAATAACTGCGTCAATAAGTAAGGCCAGCAAAATCCCGTAGCCTAAAAGAGAGATGAAGCGCATTATTAATTCGTTTTGAGTCGCCTTAAAATCCGTGCGCCACGCCTTTACGTTCAATATCTCCAGAACATCCACAAATTTTTTCTTGAAAAAAGGAATCGCGCCCAATAATCGTGTCTCCTTAAAATAGGGACGTCCCACCAGACAATCTTGATAATGATTAAGCTCACGTTGGTACGGAGCAGATTCATCCACAAGCTGACTGAACCATTTACTTCGTAAGACGAAATTCACTAACAACGGGGCAAACACAAGAAATACTGCCAGAATTAAAATCGGTTTTACTGTGAATAAGTAGTAGGAAACACCGATTAAGTAGACACCATAAAAAAAGATAACCATGATACTCAACATTAAGGTATACGTAACGGCAGATTTCCCTGTATTGGCTTTGTTTAATTCATTTAATCGATGAGGATTTTCGAAAAATATCGGTTCTATGCTATACAATTTTTCATTGATATGTCTGCCAAATATCCCATCACACTTTTGAGCCATATACTCTCCGATCAAGTTCAGAACACTATTCATAACTTCGGTTGCGATCAACAATCCACCATATACCAGAAAAATAAGGATCAATGCACTTATCGGATACTGTTCTAGAATCACCCCTTCGACGCGATCCAAAAACCGCTGTAAGTAAATCATTGTACCCAAAATACATAAGGCGTAAATAACGCTTACAATCACTACACTATAAAATGCGATAGAACTTGTTTTCATCACTATTTTGAAAATGCGGACAATCATGCGCAGGTAGCTAAGCTCTTTGCTTTTGTTCTTGCTCACTTAGATACCAGCTCCTTTGCTTTTCAAACATCTCTGCATATAATCCGCCCAACTGCATTAATTGAGCATGATTGCCTTCTTCCAGTACTCGGCCTTCGGCAATGACCAAAATATGATCTGCCAGCTTTGTAGAACCCAAGCGATGGCTTATAAACAATGTCGTCTTCTCACCACTTATTTGGGCAAACCATCGATAGATCTCGCTCTCTTGTAGCGGATCAAGTGCTGCTGTAGGCTCATCTAAAATCCGAATAGGCGCATCCGACGTGAAGCTTCTTGCCAAAGCAACCCGCTGCCACTCACCGCCAGATAAATCCTGTCCGCTCTCCATAAGTCTGCCGAGCGGTGTCTTTAATCCGTGCTCCAATCTCTCAGCTACACGTTTAAGCTGGAACAACTCGGAAATTTCAGCCAGCCTCTTCTCGCCGATTGGATGCTCAATAGATCCAATTTTTATATTCTCTTCCAAGGTTAACTCGTAGCGTGCAAAGTCTTGAAACACAAAACTAAAATATGCCTTTAGATGATCTTTCGGAATCGTTCGTATCTCTTTTCCATTCAAATAAATACCACCCTCATATTGATCATATAAGCCGGTCATTAGCTTCATAATGGTTGTTTTTCCAGCACCATTTAATCCGATAAAAGCGTAGTGAACATTTGGATTAAGCTGAAAGCTAACATCATCAAGCACCCATTGTTCCATATTCGGATATTTGAATCGAACATGCTTAAATTCCAACGATTGAAACGGTTCCAGATCTTTTTTCGCAGCCCGCTCATTCAAATGACCAATTTCCGTCTCCAAGTTAACGAAGATAGATAAATCCTTTATGAGCTCGCGGTGCTGGGCAAAAGTATTAACAAAATTACTAAGACCCCAGGTCATTAAGGCATGTAAATGTGTTGAGCCGCTCACCAGTGCTATAAACATGCTCAGTTCTACCTTGCCATCGATGGTCTCATATAGTAAAAAGGCTAACATAAGCAAGATAAGAATGAGCGTACCAATGCCGTTGCGCCGAACCTGCCAATACCACAGCCAACTCGTACGAAACAATTGTCTCCGTGCCTGTTCATAGGTCCCGTACCAATATTTATTTACGGGCTCTCCAAACTGGAACAGCACGCGTTCATCTGCTGAATGCCGCTGATCTAACAAACTCTGCAAATGATTGGCTTTTCGGTGCGCCTGTGATGTCTCACGTTGCTTTTGGTAGAGCTCACCACCTCCCTTAAAAGACAGATACAAAATCCAAATGAAGCTCGGGACAAACAGAAAAGAAATCCACCAAACCTGAAATAAAAACACCATTCCGACACTTAAGATTGAAATCATAATGCTGACAAAACTCATAATGTTGGCGAAGATGTCTGGATAAACCCTATCAGGCGCATCAGCAACACGTGAAATCAGATTGTAGGCTTCACTATCTTCTATCAGCGCGTATTTGAGTTGCGCACGCCGTTCGGTGAACGCGGGTAACAACACTTTGCGTGTCTGTAATCGAAGTCTAGCCGTAATAAGGTTCTGTATTTGCTCGGAAAACCAGTTGTAGGCAACCACAGCGAGCAACAGAATAATACCCTGCAGTATGTGAGCTTTATCAAGATTGCCCTCAGCAAAATACATGACTTGAGCGATGAAGTAAGAGCTGGAAAGCACGAGGAATGAAGGCACTAATGAACGTAGTAATGTATTAGCTATATACAATGATGTAATCCATGGAGATAGCCGAAAAAAATCCGGCACAATATCTGTTAACCGATACAATTTACGATTTAGAAACATACCATGCTCCTATACAAGATTATTGTTTTTTCCTTGCGTTACTAAGCACATCGATATTGGTTTGATTTTTTAATCATAGTAGTTAATTTGTTTAGTATCTCAACCACAATATCAGAATTTCTTTTGTTATTTCAGCTAACCAATATCTCAAAAAAAACCACTTGCACAACATACAAATAAAAATAGAGATAGAAATATATATAATAAATTGTATTTATTTGTAAGTATTAAACAACCTGCCAAATTATATATAATATGCATCCTATACGTTGAAGTAGCTAATACAGAAATAGATCTACTGAAATGAGCGCGACATACGTCATTTCCAGGATTCAATTTAAGATTTTCGGTGTACAACAGTTGTCCATGCGAGCAATTTCTTATAGAGTTAAATCTTATAACGCATGTATGTTATATGATTTAAGATGGGAGGAAAAACATGGAGCATATGGATAGGGGCCATCTTGCTTTACCGCCACAACAGATCTTAGCGCTTGGTAGGGATCAACTCCTACGTTACCTAAGACGGATAAAGGTTATGACAGCCCCTTCCTACGGAGGGTACTGAATGTTAGGATAGAGATCTTTCATTTTAATTAAGATATTTTGAACCTCAAATGATACTACGGAGAAGCACGCAAAGCAGACCGCTCACTATTCTGCCAACCGAGAAGACAGTCAGGCTTTGGAGTTGGTGTTACTGAAATCAAGAATTTTCCTCAATACAGTGCAGAGAGTTGCTGCGTGCGCACTATTTATATTGCTTTATATCTATGAATTATATCTATGAAAAGGCAATGCAAAAAAGTCGCCGTTCGACATAATTCAGTAGGTGAACTCATAACGATCTACAAAATCCACGCGCTACTAGCGCGCCCGATTTAGCAACCAGATATTATGATTCAGCTTAGTATAATAGTCAATATTACCAATAACCCTGCTTTGCAACCTGTAGAACAGTGAACTTTCTTGACGGTTTTACACTATATAGATTCTCATGTGAAAATCATTCAATCTCTGATATGTTATTTATATGATTTGTCACCTTTTGATTTCTCAAATTCATTATGCAGTTCACCTAAATCGCTAGTATCCACACCATGGATATGCAGCTTCCTTAAAATACGAAGATTATAATGTAAAAGGCGTTGATGTCTCTCTTTTAATTCCTCATAGTCTTCCCGGTAGACTTGTGCACGTTGTTTTTCTTTTTCTAAATTTTTTACAGAACGAGCAAGTTGTTGTTCCTTTTTTTGTAGTTTAAGATCCAATTGTAAAATTTGTTCTTGAAGATCTTTTAATTGTTTTTCTAGATGCATATGCTCGTACGTGGCTCCATTGACAGAATGGTTAGAATTAAAACTTACGTCCCATATTTTTCGCAGATGTGCTTTATATAAAACTACTCTACTCAGCCCTGAAATATCAGCAATTTTAACTGCGGTTATTTTAGCATGTACTCCCTCGGTATCTTTAAGAAATTGCACCGCCCACTCAACACGCTCTATACTTTCATTTCTTTTTGATTGTTGGGCCTGTAAGAGACCATTATTTATCAAATTGGTCACTCCCAATTCGTATATGTTTTTTCGGTTTGGAGTTTATTTATAAGATCGTCATTATATTCTGCAATGCCTTTATTACATATTTCAATAATTCTTTCTAGATAACTAACATTACGAACAGCATTTTCAAAGTGGGCAGCACGCTTAGGGTTATCGGAATTGCGATTCATAACATCTGACCAATATACGTATTCCTGTTTATAATCTTCCACATATTCAAGTTTAGGAACAAACCATCCGCATGCATAGCATTCAAAATGGACCGAGGTACCTTTTGGATTGCATCCAGTAATATCACCGCATATGCCTACACCCTTTTTACCGTTGGCTTCCCATGTTAAATAACTAGGATCCTTAGATAATTGTGCGGTAGTGCGTTCGTCCAGATTTATTATTTTCCCTCGAAATTCATAAGGACTTTCACCCGGGTTCTTAAGTTCTGATATTCCGAGATGAATTTCTTTGTGCTTTTCAATAAGTTGATGTGTATAGTGTTTAGGCATTGCTTGATTTTTATGCCCCGTTTGTTTCCGTATTTGTTCGATAGTATAACCTGCACTGTATAAACGATCAGTTATAGCTTGATGTCGAAATAAATGTGTGGTGGGTATAACTAGAACATTATTATCATCCCTTATGTCCAAGTTAATTGCCAATTGTTTAAAAAGTTCATTGACTTTGGGGCCCGTCCAGTTTCGAAGTTCTAAAGTATAATTGGGGTTATACCTTATGCCAAAACTCTTAGAAAGGTCGAAATTCCAGTATCTCATCGTAAATAAATAGTCTGTATTTGTATACTTAGATGGAGAAAATGTGGAGACTAATTCTTCTGTTTGTAATTGTAACTTTCTTATGAGATCAATAACATATTTACCATGACCGGTATAAATGATTGGTATTGGCTTTATCTCAGGATCCGCATAACCACCATTTTGCTTAAATGTTGGCATTTGTAAAACGTACTCACTAAATAGGGTTTTTAAGCAATCACGCTTTAGACTTAGGACCTCGGTTATTCTATTGGGGAATGAACGAATCAGCCAATAAACTACTCTAAATTCAAGAGGAATAGCTAGATTGTCATCTTTCATTGTCCTGTCCCAAGATTTAATTACATTAGGCGAAACAAGTTTGTTTTGTTTACTGCGAATCTGTTTGAAAGGGTTAATCTTTTTAACTGGTAGTACATTCGGCATTTCAGGGAAGTCGCTTAATATCACAAAGAAATTTTGAATTGCTGAATAAGTATACTGCATGGTGTTTATTGATGCTTCTGAGTGTCTCAGTTCAAATTCAAATGCATTTACATGCGTACGTGTAACTTTATCCAGTTCAATCGAATTATAATGTGTTTGAAGGAATTTAAGAAATAATGCTATTTTAAGGACCTTTTTTTGTATATGACTTACGCTACCTGAACAGCTAAGAGTATACAATTTAACTACTTCTTTATATTCATTAGCAACTTGATGGAAAGTGATAGTATAGTTACCGCGTGTAAGGTTATTTTTATGAAGTTTCTTATAATACCAAGAATCATCTGAAAATTTAAAATCCCCCAATTGATCGATTTTGTTAACCAGAATATATTTCAGTTTATGAGAGTTATCTTTTCTTAGTATGATTTCAGATTCAGGTAGATTCATAATTAGGAATCCTTTCTTGAATAAATTTCTCTATTTTATTTATAGTATCTTGATATAAGTTAAGTAAATGAACTTCCTGCTGATAATCTCGATAAGTTTCGTAATCCTCTATACCTTGAGTTCGCATTAAAGTACCTAAGGAATCCAAATATTCCAATTGTTCATTTCTTAAATTAATCCACATAGTTAATTTTTGAGGACCAGTAAGTAAAAGAGAGCAACCTACACAGGATTTCTTTTTACATGGCCCAAAAGAGACATGTTTAAGACAACTTCCATGACCTTCTGGTGTTTCACGGGATCCAATCATAATCTCATATTTTAGACTTTCTAGCTCCTGGGTAGAATATGTGTTACGAATGTCAGCATCAATATTTTCAAAAAGTAATTCAAAGAGGTCTTTATCTAGTTCCGCAATCTTTAAATTATCTATGTCCTGATAGTATCGCATTGTTGTTTTTTCTTCCATATGGCCTAAGATTATTCCTACATCTTGAATAGAACTTCCTTCGTTCAACAATCTAACTCCCATTGTTTTTCTACACTGATGATTGGTATAATGCCAGAGCTTACCGGTATGATCAGTGATGTTATTACGTAAAATGCATTTATTAATGGAATTAGAAATGTTAGTTCCTTTTATCCGGGTTACAGTGACATTTCCAGTAATTCGGTTGTCATTCCGAATAAAAATATATTTACTACCGCTAAGTTCACGTAAATATTTAGTATCTTCGATTTGGTTGTTAATTATGTCAATTACTTTATTGTTAGTTATGGGAATAGTATGATAATCATCTAGGCCTTTCTTTCGCTTAGAGATTATTGTTTTGCTAGATTTTGCTTTTAAATAGTAACAATTGTCCTGAACATTGTAAAAAAGACAATCCTCTTGAAGATTAATTACCTCAGAAGCTCTCATCCCAGTATTCATTAGAATAATCCAAACACGTTGTACTGTTTCACTACAATCATGTATAGCTGATGAGATTTGTTGTATAACGTATTCTGGGATATGATCAGTATTTTTCACATAGTTATCAATGTTGAACATCTTAAATTTACGAAAGGGATTTCTGATTGAGCTTTTATTTTTGTCTGAACGTAACCAGTCAAAGAGAAGACGAGCCTCGGATATGTGAGTATGTATGGTCTTTACACTGTATAGTTTTCTACCATTACTATTCTTAAATTGATGAAGAACATCGACTATAGAGTAAACTTCTACGTATGATATATTAAGAAAGGATTGGCTGTTAGGTTGTACAATATTTATTGCTTTTGTAATAGCATTAATATGATGAAATCTTCGAGAAATGTCTAAACCATTTTCACCTTTGGTATACCAACTTTTAAGGTATTCTTGTACTTCGGACCTCAGATAAGAACTCATAGAAGAAAAATCCATCTTAGAAGTATGGACTTTTTGTACATCTTTATAAGGAATTCTCCAATAAGCGTCTCCGATATTCATCCGCAATTCCATCTTTTGTTTTTTCTGCTTTTCTCTCCATGTATCTACAACCAGTAAAATAAAATCATGCAGGGGTTTGTCTTTTTGAACATTAGCATAACGTAGGTTTACTGGACCAAAACATAACTTCCAGATAGCAGCATGAGTAATCTCTTTATCTCTATGAAATAGTTCTTCAGCAGCTTCATTGACATATAATTTAAAGGCCTCTTGTAGTTCGTTCCATGCAATAACAAATAATGAATGTATTGTTATAGCTCTGCGTACATTATGTACAATATTGTACTCTTTTTTTTCAAAAGCTTTATTCAAAGTAATAATGAATGCATCTTGTAATTTATCCATAGCTTTGTCTAACAAAGATAGCTTAGTTCTATCTGCACCTAAATTATCAGATTCAAAAGGCGAAATTAACTTGCAGAATATTTTTTTACTAAACCCCGTGCCGTTGCTAATATAGTTCTGACCACACTGAAGTACAAGTTCAACTAATAAATCGGGATAAAATTCTTCACAGATTAAAAGAACTAGATGAGATGACTTGAGATTATATTTCTCCTGCAAATTTCTTAGGGTTTCAATCTTGTCATAGTGTAATAGTTCTGGTAAGTCACTAACAAAGTGAATAAGAGAGGTGCAATCTGATGGCCAGTTAACGGTGAGAGATGAATTATTTATTGTGATTTCAAACAGGCCTTCGCTAACTACTATAACGTTCATGAATGAAATAATCTCCTTTATACTTATTTATTCTTAGACAAAAGAATAGGAGGAATGCGTTCCAAAATCTTTTTTTTCTGAAGTTGAGAATAGCCCTTTTCATATATTTTTATAGTATTTGGACTTCTCCAGCCCATTTCCTCATCGATAAACGTTGGGGTAATCCCTAGTTCAGGGTGATCCCTCATAAGTTCTACTAATTGTTGCGCCCTAGTACTCCTACCACTATGGGTGCGTATTTCTGTTTTATTATGCCCAGCTGCTTCCCCGGCATTTTTTAGGATCCTCAAAAAATTTCTTGTTTTTAGGGGTTTCCCTTTGTGAACACCAATGTTATTAAGAAATAGGTAATTCGAATACTCGATATCTGCTTCCGCTCGTTCTGAAATGAGATAGCTCTGAATGAGGACTGATAAAGAAGAGGGAATAAATAGTATACGTTCTTGTGTTTTTACTAAAGCTCGATTTTCACTATTTTGCTGACGAACTACACTTATTGAGGGCTCAAAAGCATCAAAATGATTTAATTTCAAACCTAGTATCTCACCAATTCGCATCCCTGTTTCTATACTGATTCTAAAAATGGTCTTATCACGAATTGATGGTAAATTATCGCAAATACGTTCGATTTCTTGTGAGGTATACCACTTTAAATGGTTTCTTTTTTTGCGATATGTAACTCTATTCAGAACACTTTCTTCAAGCACATAATTCCATATTTGCCCATACAACAATTTTGTATTTACGAATGGTGCCCTCTTTGTTCTTCTACTATTATAGAGAACCGGGTTGGTATGTACTTTCATTTCATCCTCTAGCCAATGATAGAAGGATTTAAGAACAGTTATGTGTGTATTAATTGCTGTGAAAGTGATTTTACTTTCTATGCTAATAACCTTTTCTTCTAATCCCAATAATTCCTTCAAATATTCTTCGATTACCCTCTTACTTACAACTTGTCTATAATCTAATGAATTTCTTTTTAAAAATCTTAAGTAACGTAGTAGTGCATAAGCGTAGCGTTCCCCTGTCAAAAAGCTATTTATACTTACTAAATCAAGCCATAGACACGGATCTTGAATAGGAATCCCGTTTTCGGTGATCATGTAACGAATGTCGTTATTATCTTTCGCTAATTCAACCCGCAAACCGAGCCCCCTTATATCATCAACAGACAAGAAACATCACCTTCTTAGATTTTATTCCTTTAGTAAATACTTGAATATAATCCGTAGACTCCTTACATATCTTTACTGAAACATCGATATTAGTTTGCACGCCGAGTTATAAACAATGAAGTCTATACATTCATTTATAGCTACTCCAATGCCATCTCCTTTCTTTCGCCAACTAGATAATGCATACTTCTGGGCGCACCTAAATAAAAAAAGACGCAAGAGAAACAGAACACTATGTGCCCTAGGTTTCTTCTTGCGTCGCATGACCAGAAGCGGTACCGTTACAGTCCATAATATATGAAGATGACCGTAACTACTGCCATATTAAATTATTCAAACTAATTATTACATATTGATACTTATAAAGATATAGTAACATATTATAGAAGTTATTACCAGAAAAATTTCTGTAACAAATTCCTAATATGAAAGAGTAGTAGTATCAGACCTTTAATAGAACCAGCCCGCCAATTAAACTTGTACCTCCGATGATACAAGCTGCATTCGCAAAAAGCTGATAGTTTTGACCTGCAGTCATGGTGCTGCATTCGATCTACCTGTAATGAAGGTAAAGAATATAGCGGGCACACGCATACCCTTCTTCGCTTATTTCAGTGCATACTCAAACATTCAGTTGGAATCATATGTATACAACAAAAAAGCCTACTGCGTACGCAGTAGGCTTCCTTCGTGCTTGGCAACGTCCTACTCTCCCAGGACCCTGCGGTCCAAATACCATCGGCGCTGAAAGGCTTAACGGTCGTGTTCGAGATGGGTACGCGTGGTTCCCTTTCGCCATCGTCACCAAACGTGGGCTTGCACCCTCAAAACTGGATATGAAAGTTGTGAATCTCCAAAGGTAAATCAAGCAGAAGCATTTGCTTCTGATATGACTTATGAATCTTCGCTTACGCTCCGTATTCAAAGTCGTTAGGATAAGCCCTCGACCGATTAGTACTGGTCAGCTCCATGCATTGCTGCACTTCCACCCCCAGCCTATCAACCTCGTCGTCTTCAAGGGGTCTTACTAATTGGGAAATCTCATCTTGAGGGGGGCTTCACGCTTAGATGCTTTCAGCGCTTATCCCTTCCGTACTTGGCTACCCAGCTATGCTTCTGGCGAAACAACTGGTACACCAGCGGTACGTCCATCCCGGTCCTCTCGTACTAAGGACAGCTCCTCTCAAATTTCCTACGCCCGCGACAGATAGGGACCGAACTGTCTCACGACGTTCTGAACCCAGCTCGCGTACCGCTTTAATGGGCGAACAGCCCAACCCTTGGGACCTACTTCAGCCCCAGGATGCGATGAGCCGACATCGAGGTGCCAAACCTCCCCGTCGATGTGGACTCTTGGGGGAGATAAGCCTGTTATCCCCAGGGTAGCTTTTATCCGTTGAGCGATGGCCCTTCCATGCGGTACCACCGGATCACTAAGCCCGACTTTCGTCCCTGCTCGACTTGTAGGTCTCGCAGTCAAGCTCCCTTATGCCTTTACACTCTTCGAATGATTTCCAACCATTCTGAGGGAACCTTTGGGCGCCTCCGTTACTTTTTAGGAGGCGACCGCCCCAGTCAAACTGCCCGCCTGACACGGTCCCTTCACCAGATTCATGGTGACAGGTTAGAACTCCGATACGATCAGGGTGGTATCCCAACGGCGCCTCCACACATGCTGGCGCACATGCTTCATAGGCTCCCACCTATCCTGTACAGATCGTACCAAAGTCCAATATCAAGCTACAGTAAAGCTCCATGGGGTCTTTCCGTCTTGTCGCGGGTAACCTGCATCTTCACAGGTATTAAAATTTCACCGGATCTCTCGTTGAGACAGCGCCCAATTCGTTACGCCATTCGTGCGGGTCAGAATTTACCTGACAAGGAATTTCGCTACCTTAGGACCGTTATAGTTACGGCCGCCGTTTACTGGGGCTTCGGTTCATAGCTTCGGGTTACCCCTAACCACTCCCCTTAACCTTCCAGCACCGGGCAGGCGTCAGCCCGTATACTTCGTCTTACGACTTCGCACAGACCTGTGTTTTTGCTAAACAGTCGATTGGGCCTTTTCACTGCGGCCCCCTCGGGCGATTAACCCTACCGGGGCACCCCTTCTCCCTAAGTTACGGGGTCATTTTGCCGAGTTCCTTAACGAGAGTTCTTCCGCGCGCCTTAGCATGCTCTGCTCGCCTACCTGTGTCGGTTTGCGGTACGGGCACCTAGATCTCACTAGAGGCTTTTCTTGACAGCCGGAGCTCATGACCTTCGCTACTGTAATTTTCACTCCCCATCACAGCCCAGCCTTATAGCCAGCGGATTTTCCTACTGACAAGCCTCACTGCTTGGACGGACTATTCCATCAGTCCGCGTCACTACCCTTCTGTGTCACCCCATTGCTCAAACAATCTTCGGTGGTACAGGAATTTCAACCTGTTGTCCTTCCACTACGCCTTTCGGCCTCGCGTTAGGTCCCGACTTACCCTGAGTGGACGAGCCTTCCTCAGGAACCCTTAGGCTTACGGCGGACAAGATTCTCACTTGTCTTTTCGTTACTCATACCGGCATTCTCACTTGAATACAGTCCACCAGTCCTTACGGTCTGACTTCAATCCGTATTCAACGCTCCCCTACCCAAGTACCATACGGTACCTGCCATAGCTTCGGTGGTGTGTTTAGCCCCGTTACATTTTCGGCGCAGAGTCACTCGACCAGTGAGCTATTACGCACTCTTTAAATGGTGGCTGCTTCTAAGCCAACATCCTGGTTGTCTGTGCAACTCCACATCCTTTCCCACTTAACACACACTTGGGGACCTTAGCTGATGATC